>NZ_AP029226.1:0-167500 GCF_055394835.1 Limnohabitans sp. TEGF005
GATCCCGCTTCGAATGCGAACTGGCATGTGGATAAGCTCTTGATAAGCCGGATTCCGCTACCGTTTTTTCTCTCAACTGTCCACAAAAAATAAATACAACATGTCCGAGGGACTCACCCCAGAATTTTCGATGGATGCCGGTCAGGCTTTGTGGCAGGCTTGCGTGGACGAGCTGTCCCGCGAGCTGCCCGAGCAGCAGTTCAACACCTGGATCAAACCCCTGACAGCACAGATCTCGGACGACCAGCAACGCCTCACTTTGTTTGTGGCCAACCGCTTCAAGCTCGACTGGATCCGTGCCCAATACGCAGGCCGTCTGGCCGCCATGCTGGAAAGCCTGCAAGGGCACCCAGTTCAAATCGAGTTAGTGCTTACTCCTCGTGATGGCGGCATAAGGTCTGTGCGTCAGTCCACGCCATCGTCCATGGAAAATGGCCCCGAGCCGATCGACTTGCCCGAAGAGCCCGCCACCAACACCTTCCGCAGTCGGCTCAACACCGCCCTGACTTTTGACACCCTTGTCGAGGGCACGGCCAACCGGATGGCGCGTGCGGCGGCCATGCATGTGTCGGGTTCGCCCGGGCACTTGTACAACCCGCTTTTCATCTACGGCGGCGTGGGTCTGGGCAAGACCCACTTGATGCACGCCATCGGCAACAAGTTGTTGGCGGACCGTCCTGAATCCAAGGTTCTCTACATCCACGCAGAACAGTTTGTGTCGGATGTGGTTAAAGCCTATCAGCGCAAGACTTTTGACGAGTTCAAGCACCACTATCACTCGCTCGATTTGCTGCTGATCGACGATGTTCAGTTTTTTGCCAACAAAGACCGCACCCAAGAAGAATTCTTCAACGCGTTCGAGGCCTTGCTGGCCAAAAAGTCCCACATCGTGATGACCAGCGACACCTACCCCAAGGGGCTGGCCGACATTCACGAGCGCTTGGTGTCGCGCTTTGATTCTGGTCTGACGGTGGCCATGGAGCCGCCCGAACTCGAGATGCGAGTGGCCATTCTGATCAACAAGGCCATCAGTGAGGGCAGCGAAATGCCCGAAGAAGTGGCATTTTTCGTGGCCAAAAACGTGCGTTCCAACGTGCGCGAGCTCGAAGGTGCTTTGCGCAAAATTCTGGCGTATTCGCGTTTCAACCAGAAAGAAATCTCCATCCAGCTGGCCCGAGATGCCTTGCGCGATCTGCTGTCCATTCAAAACCGCCAGATCAGCGTCGAAAATATCCAGAAAACGGTAGCCGACTATTACAAGATCAAGGTCGCCGACATGTACAGCAAAAAGCGGCCCGCCAGCATTGCCCGGCCGCGCCAGATCGCCATGTACTTGGCCAAGGAAATGACCCAAAAAAGCCTGCCCGAGATCGGCGAGCTGTTTGGCGGGCGTGACCACACCACCGTTCTGCACGCCGTGCGCAAAATCAACGCCGAGCGTCTGCAGCTGACCGAACTCAACCAGCAACTGCATGTGCTGGAACAGACCCTGAAGGGCTGATGAGCGCCCGTGTTTTTTCAGCAGGAGCTCGCCCCTGCAAAGTCCAAGCCCGATTCCCTGCAAAAGAATGCCCAATCACGGGTCTGCGGCCGGAAAAACAGCTAAAAAACGGCGAAAATGTACTCTGTTTGCATCCATCTGCCCATCGCGGGCTGACGCCTCAAAAGAACCACCAAAGGTAGACACCCATGATCGTCCTGAAGGCCACCCAAGACAAATTGTTGTCGGTCCTGCAATCCGTGTCCGGCATTGTCGAGCGCCGTCACACACTGCCCGTGTTGGCCAACGTGCTGATCCGCAAAACGGGCCACGCTGTGCAGCTGACCACCAGCGATCTGGAAATCCAGATTCGCACCACGGCCGAGATGGAAGGCGACCCGGGCGACTTCACCACCACCGTGGGGGCCCGCAAACTCATCGACATCCTGCGCACCATGCCTGCAGACCAGACCGTGAGCCTGGAGTCTTCGCAAGCCAAATTGATCCTGAAAGGCGGCAAATCCAAGTTCACCTTGCAGACCTTGCCCGCAGAAGACTTTCCGCTGGTGCAAGAAGCCGCCAGCTTTGGCCCCGTGTTCAGCGTGCCGCAAAAAACCCTCAAGCAATTGCTGGGGCAAGTTTCATTTGCCATGGCTGTGCACGACATCCGTTATTACCTCAACGGCATCTTGTTTGTGGCCGAAGGCAATCGCCTGAGCTTGGTCGCCACCGATGGCCACCGCCTGGCCTTCACAGCCGCCACGCTCGACGTGGAAGTGCCCACCAAACAAGAAGTCATCTTGCCGCGCAAGACCGTGCTCGAGTTGCAGCGTTTGCTGTCCGACACCGATGGTGCGATCGACATGCAGTTTGCCAACAACCAAGCCAAGTTCAGTTTTGACGGCATGGAGTTCGTGACCAAGCTGGTCGAGGGCAAGTTCCCCGACTACAACCGCGTGATCCCCAAAGGCCACAGCAACAACCTGACGCTGGGCCGTCAAGCCCTGTTGTCTTGCCTGCAGCGCACCGCCATACTGACCAGCGACAAATTCAAGGGCGTGCGCCTGAACCTTGATCCCGGCAGCCTGCGCGTGGCCTCGACCAACGCTGAACAAGAAGAAGCCGTGGACGAACTCGACATCGACTACGGTGGCGACAGCATCGAAATTGGCTTCAACGTCACCTACATCATCGACGTGCTCAGCAACATGGGCCAAGACATGGTCCGCATCGATCTGGCCGATGCCAACAGCTCGGCGCTGATCACGATCCCCGAAAACGACAACTTCAAATACGTGGTGATGCCGATGCGCATTTGAGGCCCGAGCCAGCAGGCGATAGACCTTATCGAAACCCGCGACCTCTCGCGGGTTTCGGCCATTCAAGCGACAGAGAAAAATTCACATGACCGACGAAATCAACCCCAGCGAAGAAGCGTTCACCACCGCTCAACCCAAGATCGACGCCCATCAGGCGGGTGCATCCGAAGGCTACGGCGAAGGCTCCATCCAGATTCTGGAAGGTCTGGAAGCGGTGCGCAAACGCCCCGGCATGTACATCGGCGACACGTCCGATGGCACCGGTTTGCACCACTTGGTGTTCGAGGTCGTGGACAACTCGATCGACGAAGCGCTGGCGGGTCATTGCGATGACATCGTCGTCACCATCCACTCGGACAACTCCATCAGCGTGACCGACAACGGCCGCGGCATCCCTACGGGCGTGAAGATGGACGACAAGCACGAGCCCAAGCGCAGTGCGTCAGAGATCGCACTGACCGAGCTGCACGCAGGCGGCAAGTTCAACCAGAACAGCTACAAGGTCTCGGGCGGTTTGCACGGCGTGGGTGTGTCGTGCGTGAACGCCTTGAGCAAATGGCTGCGCCTGACCGTGCGTCGCGAGGGCAAAGTCCACCAGATCGACTTTGCCAAAGGCTTTGTGCAAAACCGCTTGCTCGAAACCGTCAGCGGCGTTGAAGTCTCGCCCATGCGTGTGACCGGCGCCACCGACAAGCGCGGCACCGAAGTTCACTTCTTGCCCGACACCGAGATCTTCACGCAAAACACCGATTTCCATTACGAAATTCTGGCCAAGCGTTTGCGTGAACTGTCCTTCCTCAACAACGGCGTGCGCATTCGCCTGAAAGACGAGCGCAGCGGCAAAGAAGACGACTTTTCGGGTGCTGGTGGCGTCAAGGGATTTGTTGACTTCATCAATGCCAACAAAAAAGTGTTGCACCCCAACGCCTTCCATGCCAACGGCGAACGCCCGGCCGACAGCTACGGCGGCATTCCTGGCACCAGCATCGGTGTCGAAGTGGCCATGCAATGGAACGACGGCTACAACGAATCGGTGCTCTGCTTCACCAACAACATCCCGCAGCGTGACGGTGGCACCCACCTGACCGGCCTGCGTGCTGCGATGACCCGTGTCATCAGCAAGTACATCGAGAAAAACGAGATCGCCAAAAAGCAAAAAGTCGAAGTCAGCGGCGACGACATGCGCGAAGGCCTGTGCTGTGTTTTGAGCGTCAAAGTGCCCGAGCCCAAATTCTCTAGCCAGACCAAAGACAAGCTGGTGTCCAGCGAAGTGCGTGCCCCGGTGGAAGACATCGTGGCCAAGGCGCTGAATGACTATCTGGAAGAGCGCCCGAACGACGCCAAGATCATCTGCGGCAAAATTGTCGAAGCTGCCCGCGCCCGTGAAGCCGCCCGCAAAGCCCGCGAAATGACGCGCCGCAAAGGCGTGCTGGACGGCATGGGTTTGCCCGGCAAACTGGCCGACTGCCAAGAAAAAGACCCGGCCCTGTGCGAAATCTACATCGTCGAGGGCGACTCCGCCGGAGGCTCGGCCAAGCAAGGTCGCGACCGTAAATTCCAGGCCATCCTGCCCCTGCGCGGCAAGATCCTGAACGTCGAAAAAGCCCGTTACGAAAAATTGCTGACCAGCAACGAAATCATCACGCTCATCACCGCCTTGGGCACCGGCATTGGCAAGGCCAGCGCCGAATCCGGCAAGAGCGGCACCGACGACTTCAACGTCGACAAACTGCGCTACCACCGCATCATCATCATGACCGATGCCGACGTGGACGGCGCGCACATCCGCACCTTGTTGCTGACCTTCTTCTATCGCCAAATGCCCGACCTGGTCGAACGTGGCCACATCTACATTGCCCAGCCACCGCTTTACAAAGTCAAGGCCGGCAAAGAAGAGCTGTACCTCAAAGACGGCCCGGCGCTTGACGGCTTCTTGCTGCGCATCGCGCTCAAAGACGCCAGCATCACAACCGGTGGCGCTGCGCCGCAAGTGCTGACGGGTGAAACACTCGAAGCGCTGGCCCGTAAACACCAAGTGGCTGAACACGTCATTGCCCGCCTGTCCAACTTCATGGACGCCGAAGCCCTGCGTGCCATGGCCGACGGCGTATCGTTGAATCTGGACACGCTGGACCAAGCCGCAGCCTGCGCCCCCGCGCTGCAAGCCAAACTGCGTGAACTCAACACCACAGGCATTCCGGCCGAAGTGGCCGCCGAGTTCGACGTGCGCACCGACAAGCCCATTCTGCGCATCAGCCGCCGTCACCACGGCAACATCAAGAGCAGCATCATCACGCAAGACTTTGTGCACGGCGCCGACTATGGCGCACTGGCCGAAGCGGCCGAAACTTTCCGTGGCTTGTTGAGCGAAGGTGCCAAAGCCAGCCGCGGTGAAGGCGAGCGCCAGAAAGAAGAAAAAGTGGGCGACTTCCGCCAGGCCATGCATTGGCTCATCAGCGAAGCCGAACGCACCACCAGCCGCCAGCGTTACAAGGGCTTGGGCGAAATGAACCCCGCCCAACTGTGGGAAACCACCATGGACCCGACCGTGCGCCGCCTGCTGCGCGTGCAGATCGACGACGCCATCGAAGCCGACCGCGTGTTCACCATGCTCATGGGCGACGAGGTCGAACCACGCCGCCACTTCATCGAGAGCAATGCGCTGCGGGCGGGGAACATTGATATTTGATCGATCTTGTAGCCGTACCCATAAGCTGAGAAAAAGGGGCCCATAAGTTGAAAAACTTATGGGCCCTTTGCTTTGGTGCGCCCAACGTGGCCTTGTATGCTTGCTAAAAGTGCAGCAAAATGACTTTGACTGATTCTCTTTAAGGAAGCAATTAATTGAAACTTGCTTCTAATTAGGCTATCATTAAAATCAAATTAACCAGCCTATAGGCTAGCAATGTCTTCTGAACTGAACCAGCTTCGACTCGAACAAGTGCAGTCCACCCTTTCAGGCTACGCGGACTTGGTGAAGCGGCAGCCACCGTCTCGGGGATGGCTGAAGCTCATCCGAGAAGCCCTGGGTCGAACGGAACGCCAGCAGGCTGAGCGGCTGGGCGTCTCGGGGGCAACGCTGCACAAGTCCGAACAATCCGAAGCGGATGACCGAATCTCGCTCGGACAACTGCGCAAACTTGCTGATGGACTGGATTGCGAACTGGTCTACGCACTGGTTCCAAGACGCCCGCTCACGGACGTGGTTCAGGAACGCGCTCGCACCATCGCGATGGAAGAGGTTGCAAGCGTGGCCCACACCATGGGTCTTGAAGACCAGCGCCCCGGCGCAGAACGGCTTCGCAAACAGGTGGAACGCAGGACCGAAGAATTGCTTCGCGGCCGTTGGTCAGACCTATGGCGATAGACCTCGACGAACAGGACGGCCAGACACCCCTGGACCCCGACGAGAAAGCCGGGCTCATTCCGGAGTACCTGGCCACCAAGGGCGACCTGAACGACTGGGAGCAGGAAAACATCCTGCGCGCCGTGCGCTGGCTCAAGCGGGTCAAAGCACCGCAAGTGCTGAGCGAAGGGTTCTGCCGAGAGCTGCACGAGCAGATGTTCGGGAAGACGTGGGCGTGGGCGGGCACGTTTCGCAAATCGGACAAGAACATAGGCTGCGATTGGACGCAGGTCGCGGTGCGGCTCAAGAACCTGTTCGACAACACGCGTTGGTGGGTCGATAACGCCACGTTTCCCCCTGACGAAATCGCAGCACGCTTTCACCGCGATCTGGTCTGGATTCACCCCTTCCCCAATGGCAATGGACGACATTCACGCATGATGGCCGACGCATTGCTGAGAAGCCTTGGCCAAACTGCGTTCACATGGGGAAGCGGCGGCAGTCTGGTTGCCGCCAACGATGTTCGGGCACGGTACCTGGCAGCCCTGCGAGCTGCAGACCAAGGTGACTACCAGCTTCTGCTTGCGTTTGTCCGAAGTTGAGCCTGTGAGCCGTGCCTGCAAATCTAGCCCTGCAAATTACCCCGCGCCGCATCAAGCCCAAACACGATGCTCATGGGCCTGCTGCCCTGGTGCGACTGGTAGCGCACGCAGCCGTGATACGTGAAGGGAGCCGCCTTGCCAGCGGCCAGCTTGGCGTCGCGCACAAAGAGGTGGATGTCGATGCCTAAAGCGGCGTGACGGATGATTTCGTCGCCGCGTTTGCGGGTCGGGTCGGTGGCGTTCTGGCTTTGCCAGTGAAAGTGCGTGTCATCGATCCAGTGGTCCATGTACTTGTGCTCGTCAGCCCGGCCTTGTTTGTTGAGCGTGACTAGCAAGATGTGCGCCTTTTTCTGGGCCAGCACCACATGGCTGGCATGCCAATTACCGGGGTTGTAGGCCTCGCCAAACAGCGCCGGAATGTCTTCGCGCATGAAAGACTCACCGAGCGCCAGATCCAGTGGATCGATGATGTTGCGCAGGCGAGCGAGCGTGCGCATGTCGTCGGTGGCCGTCAGGTCTTCGTAGTCCGGGTTGTTGGCTTTCAGAATGTATTGGCCATCGCGGCCCTTGGTGACCACCCGTAGCAGGTACTGGTTGTCGCCGCTGTCGTCTTGCCGCTCGATGGCCACGACGTTGCCCGTGATCGAGCCTGCACGACTGGGCGTGATCAACTCCAGCAGCAAATAGTCACCGTCCAACACCGGGTTTTTGCCACCGTTCATCGAGTTGCCCGATGCGCGGGCAATGAAGTGGCGACTGGGGTCCAAAGTGCCATAGGCTAGGGGCAAGGCCCGGTGCTCTTCGGCGTCAGCCCGTCCGGTTTTGAAATGGCCGCACGCAATTTTGAGGTTGGGGAAATACGGCAACTCCACCGTCTCGCGCCGCTTGACGGGGAAGGGAATCACATTGCTGGCGGGCTCCACAGCAACCCTGCGCACCTCGTAAGCGGCCAGCCTGTAATCGACCAGTTCTTGCAGCATGTCTGCAAGTGTTGCCGCGTCAGAATCCGCAACGGCTTGTTTGAACCCAAAGCAGCCATCACGCACCTCGAACGGCACCGATGCCGGGTTTTTGAGGTTGCCGCCCGTCCAGGCTTTGATGGGGTTGTCCAGCCAATACCGCGCCCATGCGGCATCGGTGCCCGGGGTGGTCAGCATCTTCGCATCGAGGTCAGACAACAAAGGACGACGGCGGTCGAGTACCGCACGCGAATGGGCTGCCAATGCGCCCAGCGCAACAGGCTGTCGCAGGCCACCCAGTTCCAGCCACGCCTCTAGCGTGACAGCCTTGAAGCTTTTGGTCATGGCCGTGGTTTCGACTTCGCGCAAGACCATTTGGAATAGCTCGGCAACGGCGGCTTCGTCTGCAGACAAATCACCCATGCTTTGGACCAATGCAAACCAATGGCCTTCGCGCCGACGCATGTCCTGCATGCTGCTGCCCGAGTGGTAAAACTCAGTGAGGGTGGGCCTGCGGCCCAGCACAGCCCGAAGCGCCTCGTAATCTTTTTGCGTTCCAGCGCCATCGAGCGATTTCAGAAACTCGATGATCGACAGGTCGTAATTGACGTAACAACCGTTTGGCAACTCCAGTGCGTTCTTTTCTGCCTTGCGCCCAAATTCCGCCAAGGCTTTGTACGTGGCGCCCACACCAAACAAGGCTTGCGGTTTGCCCAAAAAGGCTTGGTGATTGCCAATGAAGTCCAGCACCACCAACTGCTGCTTGCCTTCGTGCCGCCGCAGGCCGCGCCCCAACTGCTGCAAAAACAAAATCTTGGATTCGGTGGGCCGGAGCATCAGCACCGTGTCAATGCTGGGCAAGTCCACGCCCTCATTGAACAAGTCCACCGAGAACAAAACTTGCAAACTGCCGTCTTCCAGTTTTTCGAGCGCCTGTGCACGCCCCAGCACAGAGCCCGAATACACCGCAGCGGCCGACACGCCAGCACGCGTGAAATGCTCGGCCATGAAATCGGCATGTCGGGTGGACACACAAAACGCCAGCGTGCGCTGCTGGGCCTTGGCACGCCACTGCGCTAGGGCATGACGCGCACGCGCCAAGGTGGCCAATTTGTTCGAAAGTTCTTCAGGATCAAAGCGTCCATTGCGCCAAGGCACTTCCTTGTAATCGACCGATTCGTCGTGAACGCCGTAGTAATGAAACGGGGCCAACAAGCCGCTGGTGATTCCCGCAAACAGGTTGCAGCCGAAGACCAGGTTGTCGTCACACAAAGTCAAGATGTCCGACTGGTCTGTGCGGTCGGGTGTGGCCGTTAAGCCCAACAAAAACGAGGGCGCAAAGTGCGCCAGCAAGCGTTTGTAAGTGGCCGCAGCGGCGTGGTGGAATTCGTCCACCACGATGTAATCAAAGTGCTGCGGTGCAAAGCGCTCCAGGTGCGCCGCCTTGCCCAGCGTTTGCACCGATGCACACAGCACGTCCACATCGCCATCGCGGCTGCGCCCGGTGTAATAACCCACACGCTTGCCGGGCAAGATGCGGATGAAGGTGGCCGCCGCTTGGCTCAAAATTTCTTCGCGATGCGCCACAAACAAAATGCGCCGTGCCCCCATGCGCACCGCATCAAAAGCGGCCAGCCATGTCTTGCCAAGACCCGTTGCCAAAACCACTAGGCCGCGCCGATAACCGTTTTCGCGGGTGTAGGCCAGTGCGGTCAGGGCTTCTTGCTGAATGTCGTTGGGCAGTGGTGGCGCTTCTTGTTCGTGGCTGCCGGGCGCCACCGAGCGCGTGGGCGGCAAGCGCCGCTGCTCATAGGCCTCGATCCAACTGTCGGACAAGGCCATGGTTTTGGGATGCGCAAAAAGTTCTTCAAACCGTTCGCGTGCTTCCAGATAACCGGTATCTTGCGGAAACACCACGCGGTAGTTCCACTCCAGCCCATCGCGCAGGGCTTTGCTGCTGATGTTGCTGGACCCAATGAAGGCGGTGCCAGACTCCAACTGCCCGGCTTCGAAGCGGGCGAACACATAGGCTTTGAGGTGGAAGCTGTCTTGATTTTGCGTGGCGTACACGCGCACCTCGGCACCGCTTTCTTGCAGCAAGAGCAGCAAGCGCAAAGCCTCTGGGTCGGTGATGTCCAAATAGTCGCTGGTCAACACCCGAACGCGATGGGTGTCACCTGCTTGGGCCATGCCTTGCAAATCGGGCAGTAGCAAACGCAGCCCCGAGGTCTTGACAAAGGACACCGCCAAATCAGCCTGATTGGACCGCGCAAAAGCGGCTGACAGGTGCGGCAAAAAATGGTCGTCGCCGCCCGTGACCAGTCGCTTGTCTGGCCCAGTCGAACGGTGGGCCAAAGCATTGGTCCAGCTTTCAGTTCGGTCGGGCCGCTGGTCTTGGGTTTGCCAAAACTCCATGCGCAGCAGCTCGGGCATGGCCCCCAACCAAGCACGCACGGCGTCTTCGTCGGCATCTGTAAACCGTCGACCGTCGTGTTCACGCTCGCCGCTGCCAAGCTTGTAGCTCACATAAATGCGGCCACCAGCTTTCAGCGCTGCCCACAGTTTTGACAACACCCCCGGCATGTTCCAAAGCGGCACATGCAGCAAACTGGCGCAGCACCAGATCGCATCGTATTGGGCGACCTCATCCACATCTTCAAAGCGCCGAACATCCACCGCAAAGCCACAGTGCTCACTGGCCCGCTTGGCCAGTTCAACAGACGCATCAAAAGCACTGACGATGAAGCCACGGTCAGCAAATGCACGCGCATCACGCCCCGAACCGCAACCCGCATCCAAGATGCTTGCGCCTGGGGCAAGACCGTCAAGAAAACGCTTGTAAATTGGACCCATGTCCACCCGCAAAGTGGAGCTGAAAAATTGCTCGGCGCGGTCGTTGTAATAGTCAACGATGGACGTTGGCTCGTTCTTTTCGGTCATGGGGTGTGCAAGCAGACAGGCGAAATAAGTATTGAAACTGATTGTCGTTTCTTTTTTGAGTAAAAGTCTTCAAATTACTCGGTTTCACGCTTCCTCACAAAAACCCAAACCTCCGCGCATGCGCTTCCAAAAACGCAGGCGCAGGCCGAAAGCGTTCGGGCAGGCGGATGGCTTGGCCTTGGCATTGCGCCAAGCTGCTTTGTGCAAACGGATCCAACTCGGCGTGACGCAGTGCTTCGCCCACGCCGATGGTGAAGTCCGGTAACACCGTGATCAGCCCTTGGTCATAGGCCCGGTCGTGCAGGGCTGATAGGCACAGGCCGTTGCTGGGGTTCAGGCGGTTTTGGGTGTCCATGCTCCACGGCACGATGTGGCTGGCCACCAGCAGCTTGGGCACGCGCAGGCCGCTCATGCAGCAGGTGGCGTTGTAGCTGGCCAAGATGGCGCGGCGAAACCGGGCTTGGTTGACGCGTACCTGCACGATGGCCGTGGTGGTTTTGCCTTCTGCAATCTCGGGCACTTCGTCCAGCACGTCCACAAACGGTGGCAGGCCGTTTTGTTCTGCATAGTGGCCAAAGGACATGGCCGCTTCGGCGACCACAGTGTCATTCGTCGCCAAAAATTCATCCCAAATTTTCTCGTCAAGCTTAGACGCATGGCCCATGCCACGCCGACCACTGGCCACAATTTGAGGGTCGAGGCTGGCCAAGTTTCCCAGCTTCATGGCTATTGCGTCGGCGGTGCGCCCGATCCACTGCGACAACTGCACGATGCGCGGTTGGTTGCGGTGCAGCTGCCCAAATGGCAGCTGCAGGTAAATGTGAAACGCCGCCAATGTTTCGTTGCGCGTCCAGTCGGTGGATCGTGGCATGTGTTGTTCTCCCTGATCGCGGATGTTAGCTGTCCTCGTCCCACGGGACCGGTTTTGCTTGCCTGCGCAAATCATTGGGCCTGTTGTTTTGGCGAAAGGTGTCGGGTGGCCTGAAGCACTCTTCGGGCGAGACCCAATACACCGTCCAGTCGCCGTACAGCTTGCCGTCAAAGCACAGCAGGTCGCCATTGATGGCCAAGTCCATGAGCGTGTCGTGGGTGCCTGTGAGCAGTTGGGCATCTGTGGGGCAGACAAATTCCATATTCACCGAACAGGCATAGGTGGTGTGAAAGTACCTGAGCGGCCCAATGGTCGGGCTATCAAAGCCCCAGTCGTTCATGGCTTCATTGGGCGTGTCGCGGCCATGAAACAAGCCCAGATACAAGCCGGGCTTGCTGGGGCGAACGCCATAAATGGGTGTGGTGCTTGGGTCGGGTGCGGTGTGCATGCTGCCTCCAGTGGAAGAAGGCGTTCAGCATAAAAATTGGCGACGCGTTTGTGCACCAGGGCTTTGCCTGGGTTGACGTGCCAGCATGCGTCCAAATACCTGCCCATGCTTCCTCCCAGACGCGACCTGCGCAAAGGCGTGATCGACTCTGTTGTCCTGATGATTTCCACGCGGCAGGTGGGGCAACAAGATCTGGCTTCGGTGCGGGATGGCGTCAATCGATTGAGCCACGGGCACGAGGCCTGTGGAATCAGGCCCCTCCAAACAAGCTCACGAGCTTGGCCACCTCGGGTGTCATGCCCATGGTCTTGAGCCGAACATGGGGGTGTGCGGTGGCAAAGACGCGAAAAACTTCATCCACAAAGGCTTGGCCGACGTGGGCCACGCCTTCAAAGTCAAGCACCACGGTCTTGAACTGTGTGGCGCGGTTCATGACCCATTTGGCTTGCGAGCGCGAGACCAGCTCGCTGCTCAGTTGGGCCAGACGCACCGGGATTTCTGTGGTGTGAAAGGCTTCACCGGGTTCTGCCTCGCCCACGTTGCTGGCTTCAAAGTATTTGAAATACACATCGTTGCAGGTGCGGGTGCTGTCCACCGCCAGCGACATGCGCACCACGGTTTGCACCTGTGACGGCTTCAGAGCGGCGTTCACGTCGATCCAGTCAAAACGGGCCAAGGGGGTGCTGGCCTCGTTGGGGTCAAAACGCAGGCCACACGATTCGATGACGAAGCCGTCCATCATGCGGGACGACACAAAAATGCCCATGCCCGAATGGCCTTGGGCAGCCGTGGTGAACTTGCCTTTGGCCAACTCCAAAATGGCCAAGCGCTCATCAAAAAGGTGTGCCGATCCGGCGATTTTGTAAAAGATCCCTTCGCCGTCATCGGCCACCAACATTTCCAACTGTCCGTCTTGCATGTGCATGCCCATGAGCACCTGCAAACCGTTGGAGTGGTCCAGCGCGTTGTTGAGCATTTCGGTGAATGCGGTGTTCACCAGGCTTTTGACGTTGGGCTTGAGGTCGGTCAGCAGGGGCGCAAGGCGCTGCTCCCAAACGGCCATTTCGCCGCCGCGCTGCAAAATGCTTTCGCGCTGCTGCAGGCCCAGCCAAAAGCGCTTGTTGCCCAGGCTGTAGGTTTGCCGCGTGCCTGTGCCGTGCCGCTGCAAATAGCCACTGTCGGCCAGCTTCTTGATGCGACGCGACACGGCCACCCGCGTCAGGCCGGTTTGCTCGGTCGCCACACTGGCCATGGCCCCGCCTTGGGCGGCACAAGCGAGGATGATTGCATCGTTAGGGTCGAGCATTTGTATCGCTGAATGCAAATTTTGATCTTTGCATTGTATATATTTAACCAATTTATTGTACTGTTGATGTCAGTTGACGGTCAATTCACCCCCCACCGCCATCATCCCCCGCAGCCCCACCCCATAACTCTGAAAGCCTTGCGCTGCCCAGTGGGCGCTGCTGTCAATGCAGTCGTGCTGGTGGCCGTGCACCGTCATGCGCACGCCCATGCGGCGGGCCAGTGTGTCCAGCTCTTTGAATCCGTGTTCGTGGTAGCCCGGCGCTTCGTGGGTGATGAGGATGTCGGCTTGTTGGCTGGCCAGTTGTTCGACTTCGTCGGGGTAGATGCTGGACCAGTGTTTCAGCTGCACGCCGTTTTGCCAGCGGTCTTGGTGTGGGGTGATGCGGGCGTGCGCTTGGCGGTTGTGAAACCTGGGCGCTTGTGCGTCTTTGGGGTACCACACCGCACCGCGAAACACACCGCCCAGCCCGGCCACCCGCGTGCCGCATGGCAGCGTGACCACGCGGCCATGCAGGCTCCGTTCGGCCAGCTCAGGGTGCCAGACGTTGGCAAAGTGGCTTGCATGGTCGGTGTCGTGGTTGCCGTGGATGAACCAGACGCGCTCCCAAATGGCTTCCAGTTCGATGTGCAGCGGCCGTGCTGGCTCTAGGTCGCCCAGCAAGATGACGGCGCGGGCTTGGGTTTGCAAGGCGGCATCGATGATGTGCTGCCATTGGCCGTGCGGGTCGCCGCAGAAAAGGATGGGGCCAGGGTGCATGGGGGCGCGTGAAAGAAGTTTCTTTCGCATTGTGCAGGCCTTTGCGGCGCTGCTGGCAAGGCCTTCGGATAAGCTTGAACCGTTCCCTTGAATGCTTGCCGCTGCGCCACCCATGACCCCCATCGCCATCATCGACTTCGAAACCACGGGCATCTCGCCCAATATGGGTGACCGCGCCACCGAGGTGGCCATCGTCATGCTCGAAGGCGGGCAGGTGGTGGACCGCTATCAGAGCCTGATGAACGCCGGGGTGCGGGTCAACAGTTTCATTACCCAGCTCACGGGCATCACCAACGAGATGGTGCAGGCCGCGCCCCCGGCCGAGCAGGTGATGCGCGAGGCGGCCCGCTTTGTGGGCGGGCGGCCCATGGTGGCGCACAACGCGGCGTTTGACAAAAAGTTTTGGCAGGCCGAGCTGGCCCGTTGCGGTCAAGACGGTTCACACGCCTTTGCCTGCACTTTGCTGCTGTCGCGCCGCCTGTACCCGCAAGCGCTCAACCACAAGCTGGGCACGCTGGCGGCGCTGCACCATTTGCCCGCGTCGGGTCGTGCCCACCGGGCACTGGCCGATGCCGAAATGGCCGCCCATTTGCTGGCGCAGATGCAGCATGACCTGAAAACCCGCTATGGCTGCACCCAAACAGACCACGCTTTGCTGATGGGCCTTCAGCGCACCAGTCGCCACATGGTCGGCAGTTATTTGAAGCAGCGGGCGGGGGCTTAATGAAAGCCGCATTCAAAGTCGCAAAAATTATTTCATGCTTTGTTAAATATTCATATATGACATAGACTTACGTGTTATGTCAAAGTCGCAAAAATTCCAGCTTTATGACCATCCCGCACAGATGGAGCCCTTGTTGCCTGCTGAGCACCGAATGGGCCCATTGCTGGAGCGTGCGCATGACCTGATCCGCAAGGCAGACCGTTTGTCGGGCTGGTGCCCGCGTGGGGCACTGCCGGGGCTGCGCTCATCGTTGCGGGCCATGAACTCGTACTACTCCAACAAGATCGAGGGGCAGCACACCTTGCCGCTGGAGATCGAACAAGCCCTGCGCAACGACTACGCGCAGGATGCTGACAAGGCCCGTCGCCAACGCATGGCGTTGGCCCACATGGCCACCGAGGCACAACTGGAGGCGCAGTGGCCCGTATGGAACACCGCCCAAGTCTGGTCGGTGCAGGCTGTGTGCAATATCCATCAGGATTTGTTTGCCCGTTTGCCCGAAGCCGATCGCCAGATCGATTCGTCTGCTGGCTTTCAAACCTTGCAGCCGGGTGTCCTTCGTGAGTGCGAGGTGAGTGTGGGGCGTCATGTCGCACCCGCTGCGGCGGCTTTGCCTGCTTTTTTGGCGCGGTGGTCTTCTGGGTATTCGGGGCTGCGCCGCGGCGAGCTTCAGTTGGTGGCCATGGCCGCGGCGCACCAGCGGCTGGCCTGGATTCATCCTTTTGCAGATGGCAATGGACGTGTGGTGCGGCTGCACAGCCATCTGGTTTTGGGGCAGATGGGGCTGACCCACGGTTTGTGGTCGCCGTTGCGGGGCTTTGCGCGTACGCATGAGGCGTATGACGCCAACTTGGCCGCAGCCGATGAACCCCGTGCCGGCGATCTGGATGGCCGGGGCAACCTGAGCGAGTCAGGCTTGATTCGCTGGATTGATTACGTGTTGGGGGTGTGCACTGATCAAGTCGACTTCATGGCCGGTTTGCTTTCACTCGATGGCATGAAGGACCGCATGGCGGCATGCCTGGCCTACGAAGAAAACGTGGTCAAGCAAGGCGTGCGCTCCGAAGCTTTGAGGGCGCTGCATTACTCGTTTGCTTCGCAAGCTGAGCTGGACAGGGCCGACTTCAAGGCCATGTTGGGATTGGGCGATCGCTTGGCCACGGCGCAGGTGTCAGCCCTGCTGAAAAGGGGCTTGCTGGAAAGTGACTCGCCCCATGGCAAGCTGCGTTTAGGTGTGCCCCAACACGCGCTGCGCTTTTATTTTCCGAGTTTGTGGCCAGAGGCCGAGGCGCAAGCTTGATGCCCATGCCGTCGCATGGCGGCGTGCGTCAGGCCTGAACCACATCCAGATACGCTTCGCGCGTTTCGGGGCTGACCGCATCCAGCGCTTGCTCATGGCGGGTTTGGTGTTGCGTCAACATGCGGGCCGAGGCGATGGTTTTGGATTTGCAAAACCAGTGGCAGCTGTGCTGCATCAGGAACATCTCGCCCATCATGCGGAAGGCGCGCGCTTTGGGGGCCAGGCCTTGACGGTTGGTCACGGTGCGCTCAATGCCTTGGGCGTGCACCGTCAGCATGCGGCGCATGTCAAAGCAGGCCTTAGGCGAGAGTTGGTCAAGGAAGGGCAGCGCCAGCTTGAGGCCCCGTGTCACAGGCGCCGGTAGCTTGGCAAATTCGAGGGCCAAATTCTGGAACTCGGTGGCCAGTTGCTGCTCGGCGGCTTCTTGCAGTTGCAAAATCTGCAACTGACGCTCGGGCTCCGCTTCGCCCAGTGCCCGCATGTAAGCACCCGTGAGTTGCTCCATGTGCTTTTCAATTTGGTACGGGCGCAATTGCTCGGCCAGCAGGGCGGTGCGTTTGCGCTGGCCTTGGGTGTTGAGCCAGTGGATGGCCGTGGCCAATAAGAACAGCAGACTGAGAAATTCCATACATGCAAAGTGTCTTGGCCGGGATGGCCGTTGTGCCAAGTGTAGTGAGGTCGGGTGCCGCGTCGCCAAGCGGGGCTTGAAACACCTGCTGCCCGCTTTGTCTGGGCGCTGTTGCACACACATGGCCATTTGGGGGCCAATTGGAGAGGGGACTCTAAAGAGAGGGTTTTCCCTTGTGTTGGTCACGGTGAACTGTTCAAATTGCTGCATTGCAACAAACCTTTCCAAGGAACACACCATGAACTTCAATGCCGAACAATTCGCCGCCGCCCAGCAAGCCAACCTGACTTCTGCTGCCGACCTGTCGCAAACCGCTTTCGCTGGTTTCGAGCGTCTGGTTGAGCTGAACATGGCCGCTGGCAAAGCCGCTGTGGGCGAAACACTGTCCAACATGCAAGCTTTGATGGGTGCCAAAACACCTCAAGACATGATGGCCGTGCAAGCCGCTTTGGTGCAGCCTGCTTTCGAAAAGTCGGTGTCTTATGGCCGTCACCTGTCTGACATCGCCAACAGCACAGGTGCCGAGTTCACCAAAGCTGTCGAAAGCAAAATGGCCGAATCCGAAAAAGCGGTCAAAAGCTTGGTCGAGACCAGCCTGAAAAACGCCCCAGCCGGTTCTGACGCTGCTGTTGCCGTCTTCAAGACTGCTTTCGAAGCCAGCCAGACTGCTGCTGAGAGCCTGAAAAAAGTGGCAAAGCAAGCCGCTGACACAGCCGAGACCAACCTCAAGGCCGCCACAGCCCAAGCCGAAGCTTCGGTCAAAGCCGCCATGTCCAAGGCCAAAGTCAAAGCCTGAGCTTCTGCTCAATAAGTGGGCGCTCGCCGCTCGCTTTCTACAATCAGGGTGTCTTCGGGCACCCTTTTTGTTTTGGAATTCACCCATGTCATCTGCCTTGGCCCAAGCCTCTGCCCCTGTTTTGCACATCGAAGGCGGCGTGGCCACCATCACCTTGAACCGTCCAGCCCAGCGCAATCGTCTGGAAAACGGTGACCTCAAGGCTTTGTTGGCGCATTTTGAAAGCGTCAACCACCAGCCTGATGTGCGTGTGCTGGTGCTGACCGCCAACACGGCGGGTCAGCCCAAGCCGGTGTTTTGCGCGGGTTATGACATTGGCGGTTTTGACGAGCCCGGTCATGGGTCGTCGTTCTTTGAAGAAATTCCCGATGCGTTGGCTGCGCTGCGCCCCGTCACCATTTGCGCCCTGAACGGCAGTGTGTATGGCGGTGCCACCGATGTGGTGCTGGCGTGTGATCTGCGCATCGGTCTGCAGGGCATCGAGTGGCGCATGCCCGCCACGGCGCTGGGCCTGCATTACTACCCCAGCGGTTTGCAGCGTTATGTGAGTCGGTTTGGGCTGGCGGGGGCCAGACGCGCGTTTTTGACGGCGCGGCCTTTCACTGCCAGCCAGCTGGATGCCATGGGCCTGTTTGAAGCTCTGGCGACGCCAGAAGAATGGCGCACCACTTTGCTGGCGCTGGTGCAGGACATTTTGGCCCTGGCCCCGCTGGCCGTTCAGGAAACCAAAAAGTCGCTGCGCGAGATCGAAACCGGCCAGGCCGACACCGCCCGTTTGCGCGAGCGCGAGCACATGACCAGCCGCAGCGCCGACTTTGCCGAGGGGCGTGCTGCGTTTGCCGAGCGTCGCAAGCCGGTTTTTGTGGGGCGGTGATGGGGCCGTCATGGGGCGCTCAAGAACAGGCGGCTCGAGCCGATTCTTATCTGTCATGCAATCAAATTCAATCTGTGAACGCGCCCTGAAGCTCGGGGGCTTTGTGGCCGCCCTTTTGGGGGGGCTGGCCTTGGCTGTGCCGGTCAAGGCTGGGCAATACCAGTTGTTGGCAGAGCAAGCCAACACCGTGGTCGTAGCTGCGCGTGTGCAAAACGCCGAGCAAGTGTGCAATCTGGAAATTTCGATCCAGGGTCAAGCCAGTTTGGAGCGCGAAGTGCGTGCCCCTTACTTCGAGGCCCGCATCGACATCACGCCGCAAGACGCCGAATCGGTCGTTGTCACTTGGCGCGGCAAATCCAAGCGGGTCAACGACGAGGTGGTCAACGCCTGCCCCACGCTGGGCCGCACCCAGTTTCAAGTCGTGAATGACAACGTGGCTTTGCGTGCCGCGTGGCTCAGTGGTTTAGCCGCCATGGGGCAGGCCAAAGCCGAATGCGTGCGAACGGCTTTGCAGTTGGACCGTGTGCGCATCGAGTGGTTCGACATGAACAGCCAAGAGTCGAGCCCCGAGGATTGGAAAATCCAGCGTGCGATGGGCCAATGCGATGCCTTTTTGGCACAGAAAAAAGCATGGGGCGAGCAAAACCCCAAGAGCTTTGCTTGTGTGCAATCCGGTGTGAAGACCCGGTGCGAGGGTTTTTACAGCGTGACCGAAAACGGCAAAACCCGGCCCATCAGTGCTGAGGCGGCCATTCGCAGGCAGCTGGACAAGCAGCCTTGGGGCACGGGCGTGAGAGAAACTGCGGGTGCCAAAGTGGCCCGTCAAAAGCAAGAGCAAGCCCTGAAAGACCAGCAGTTGGCCGAAGAACAAGCCAAAGTGAAGGCGGCCATCGAAGCGCGAGAGCGTGAAGAGCAAATGGCGATAGAGGCCATTGCGGCTCAAGCCCGTGAACGCAAAGCCAAGGCCGAGGCTGACCACGCCCGGCGTTTGCAAGAACTGGAACGGCGCGAGCAAGAGCGCCTGGAAAAACGCAGCTGGATGCTCAAGCAGCTGGAAAAGCTCAAGAGTGACCCAAAGGCCGACGCCAAATCAGACGCCAAGCCTGACGGGAAGGGGGACGCCAAGGGGGATGTCAAATCAGACGCCAAGCCCGAAGCCAAGCCTGAACAGGTCAAGCCGAAGGATGCGGCTGCCAGCGACGTGAAGCCCGAAGAGCCCAAGCCCAAATAAGGTGCGCCGCGTGCAGGAGCGAGCCCCCGCTTGCGAATGCCTGTTAATTGGATGTTGAGGCCGAGCGCCCTGCTGACCATGCCGTGCCCATCGAGGCGGCCATCACCATCGCGATGGCCAAACCCTGGAACAGCGTCAAGCGCTCGGACAGCACCAGCCAACCGGCCAGTGCGCCCACGGCGGGCTCTAGGCTGAGCAAGATGCTGAAGGTGTTTTTGGGCAGGTGGTTCAGCGCAAACATTTCCAGCGCATAAGGAATGGCGCTCGACAGCAGCGCCACGGCCAGGCCTGCCATCAGCCACTGCGGATCGAACAAGGCGCTGCCTGCGTGGAGCACCCCAATGGGGGCCACCACCAGCGCGGCGGCCAACATGCCCAGCGGCGTGGCCATGCCGCCGTAGCGCATGGCTACACGCTGGCCAAAGACGATGTAAAGCGCCCAACAAATGCCTGCTGCCAACGCCAGCCCCATGCCCTGCGGGTCAAGTGCTGTGGCCGCTTGGGCGCCGGGCAAAGGCAGCAACAGTCCCAAACCCAGCGCCGCCAGCGCCACCCACAGCCAGTCGCTGGCCTTTTGCGAGGTCCAGACGGCAACGGCCAGGGGGCCGGTGAACTCGATGGCAATCGCCACCCCAAACGGAATGGTCTTGATGGCGCTGTAAAACAGCAAGTTCATGACACCCAAAGTGACGCCATACAGGCCCAGCGGCAGGGCGTCGGCCCAGACCCAGCGGCGACGCCAGGGTCGGAACACGGCCATCAGCATCAGCATGGCAAACACGAGGCGATAAGCCGTGGTGCCCTCGGCCCCTAAGGCGGGAAACAGGCTTTTGGCAAACGAGGTGCCAACCGACAAAGACACCAAGCTGCCCATCAAGGCCAGCATGGCCCACAAACGCGAATTCAAGGGGGTGTTTCTTTCCGTGGGGCGCGGTTTGCGAGGGCATTCCGTCGTGTCAAAAGGCTTTTGGGCGGCATCATAGCGCCGCATACAATGGCGGCTTCGTCCGCGGGGCGCGCACGCGTCACCCGATCAAACCCGAATTTGCCTTTTTGTGGAGCTTCCATGTTCATTTCTTCCGCTTTTGCCCAAACCGCTCCAGCCGCTGCCGCTGGTGGCGACATGCAGTCCACTTTGATGAGCATGTTGCCTTTGCTGTTGATGTTTGCGGTCTTGTATTTCGTCATGATCCGCCCCCAAATGAAAAAGCAAAAAGAGCACCGCAGCATGATCGATGCCTTGGCTAAAGGCGACGAAATCGTGACCGCTGGTGGTTTGCTGGGCAAAGTCAGCAAGATCGGTGACGCCTACATTGGTGTGGAATTGACGGCTGGCGTCGAAGTGCAAATGCAGCGCAGCGCGGTGGTTCAGGTCTTGCCTAAAGGCACCCTGAAGTAATTTACCCGGGCTCATCCATGGGGCTTTGGCCGTTGCCGGCCCCGATTTTTCATCCTGCACGCGAGTCACTATGAACCGTTACCCGGTCTGGAAATACGCGATCATCGTGATCGCCATGTTGCTGGGGGTGGTCTACACCCTGCCCAACTTTTTTGGTGAAGCCCCTGCGGTGCAGGTCTCGTCGGCCAAAGCGACCATCAAGGTTGACACCCAGGCTCTGCAAAAGGTCGAAGACGCCCTGAAGGCCGCTTCGGTCATCCCCCAAACAGTGAGTCTGGAGGGTGGCTCGATCCGGGCCCGCTTCGAGAACACCGACCAGCAACTCAAGGCCAAAGACGCGATTCAAAAGGCCTTGATCCCTGACGGGGCCGATCCCCAGTTTGTGGTGGCTTTGAATTTGGTGTCGCGCTCACCCGCCTGGTTGACGGCCTTGCACGCTTCGCCCATGTATTTGGGCTTGGACTTGCGCGGGGGCGTGCACTTCATGTTGCAGGTCGACATGCAGGCCGCGTTGACGCAAAAGGTGGAGGCCATCACGGGTGACCTGCGCAGCCTGCTGCGCGAAAAAGACGTGCGCCATGGCGGTATCAGTCGCAATGGCCAAACCATCGAAGTCCGTCTGCGCGATGCGCAACAGCTTGAAGCCGCCAAGCGCGTGTTGTCGGCCCAATTTCCGGATTTGCAGACGCAAGACGCGGCAGACGGCAGCGAGTTCCGCCTGACCGCCAGCATCAAGCCCGAAGCGGCCCGCAAGGTGCAAGAGCAGGCTTTGAAGCAAAACATCACCACGCTGCACAACCGGATCAACGAGCTGGGCGTGGCCGAGCCGGTGATTCAGCAGCAAGGTCTGGACCGCATCGTGGTGCAGTTGCCCGGTGTGCAGGACACGGCCAAGGCCAAAGACATTTTGGGCCGCACCGCCACGCTCGAAGTGCGCATGGTGGACGAGAGCACCGAAGCGCGTGGTGCAGAGCAAGCGGGCGGCATCGTGCCGTTTGGCGCTGAACGCTACTTGGAGCGCGATGGTCGCCCCTTGATCGTCAAAAAACAAGTGGTGCTCACCGGTGACAACCTGACCGATGCGCAACCGGGTTTTGATGGACAGACCCAAGAGCCGGTCGTCAACCTGACGCTGGACGCCAAGGGCGCACGCATCTTCAAGGACGTGACGCGCGACAACGTGGGCAAGCGCATGGCCATCATCTTGTTCGAAAAGGGCAAGGGCGAAGTGGTGACGGCACCGGTGATTCGCGCCGAAATCGGTGGCGGCCGTGTGCAGATTTCTGGCCGCATGACCACCGCCGAAGCCAACGACACGGCGCTGCTTTTGCGTGCAGGTTCTTTGGCTGCGCCGATGGAGATCATTGAAGAGCGCACCATTGGCCCCAGCCTGGGTGCCGAAAACATCGCCAAAGGTTTCAACAGCGTGACCTGGGGTTTCTTGGTGATCGTGGCTTTCATGGTGGTTTATTACGCCATGTTCGGCCTGTTCTCGGGCATTGCGCTGGGCGTGAACTTGCTGTTCTTGGTGGCCATTTTGTCGATGCTGCAAGCGACCTTGACCTTGCCCGGCATGGCCGCGATGGCGCTGGCTTTGGGCATGGCGATCGACTCGAACGTGTTGATCAACGAGCGTGTGCGTGAAGAGCTGCGCAACGGGGTCAGCCCGCAAGCGGCCATTCATGCCGGTTACGACCGCGCTTGGGCCACGATTTTTGACTCCAACATCACCACCTTGATCGCGGGCGTGGCCTTGTTGGCCTTTGGTTCTGGCCCGGTGCGCGGCTTTGCGGTGGTGCACTGCATCGGCATTTTGACCAGCATGTTCTCGGCCGTGTTCTTTTCGCGCGGCCTGGTCAACCTCTGGTACGGCGGCAAAAAGAAACTCAAATCGGTGTCGATTGGCACCGTGTGGCGGCCTGACGCTGGCACTGCGGTGAAGGCCGATTAAGGGGACAGGACCATGGAATTATTCAAAATCAAAAAAGACATCCCGTTCATGAAGAACGCGTTGGTGTTCAACGCGATCTCCTTCGTCACTTTTGCGCTGGCGGTGTTCTTTTTGTTCAGCCGTGGCCTGCACCTGTCGGTGGAGTTCACGGGTGGCACGCTGATGGAAGTCAGTTACAGCCAGCCCGCAGACTTGCAAAAGGTGCGCGGCACGGTGAGCACGCTGGGATTTTCTGAAGTGCAGGTGCAAAACTTTGGTTCGGCACGCGATGTGATGATCCGTTTGCCCGCGCAAAAAGGCGTGAGCTCGGCACAGCAAAGCGACAAGGTGTTGGCGGCCTTGAAGGCTGATAGCCCCGATGTCACGCTGCGCCGCACCGAGTTTGTGGGTCCCCAAGTGGGCGACGAGCTGGCCGAAGACGGCTTGAAGGCGCTGGGCTTTGTGGTGCTGGGCATCATGATTTACTTGGCCATCCGCTTCGAGTGGAAGTTCGCGGTCTCGGCCATCATCGCCAACTTGCACGACGTGATCATCATCTTGGGCTTTTTTGCCTTCTTCCAGTGGGAGTTTTCACTGGCGGTGTTGGCGGCGGTGCTGGCGGTGCTGGGTTACTCGGTCAACGAATCGGTGGTGATTTTTGACCGGATCCGCGAGAACTTCCGCCGTTACCGCAAGATGAACACCGTCGAGATCATCGACAACGCGATCACATCGACCATCAGCCGCACCATCATCACCCATGGTTCGACCCAGATCATGGTGCTGTCGATGCTGCTGTTCGGTGGCGAGACGCTGCACTACTTCGCCATGGCCTTGACCATCGGCATTCTGTTCGGCATTTACTCGTCGGTGTTTGTGGCGGCCGCCATTGCCATGTGGCTGGGCATTCAGCGCGAAGACCTGATCAAGCCGCTCAAGAAAGACAACGACCCCGGCGACGAAAATTCGGGCGCAGTGGTCTGACCCTCCCAAGCCGGGCTTGATTGCCGGCATGCCCGGCGTAAATGTCTTCACACCCTACAGCCTTGTGCCGCACCTGGCCTCAATGTCGTTATGCCCTGCAGTGTTGTTGGCGCAGCTGTCATTCCCCGCAGTGTTGTTGCCGCAGCTGTCATCAATGCTGTCATGCCCGGCCTGACCGGGTATCTATCTGCAACGAAGGCATGGACCCCCGATCAAGTCGGGGGTGACAACGTCACAAGTCGCGGGTGACAACGTCACAAGTCAGGGGTGACAACATCGTCGCGGGTGACAACGTCGCAAGTCAGGGGTGACAACGTCGTCGCGGGTGACGGCGTCAATAAGTCGCGGGTGACAACGTCATAAGTCGGGAGTGACGAAGCCAGTCAGCCTATCCCGCCCCTACCCGCTGAAACAGCCCACCCGGCAAGCGCCCCACTTGTCCCAGCAGTTCCAGCTCCAGCAATTGCGCTTGCAGCTGTGCGGTGCTCCAGCCGCAGCGGGCTTGCAGGGCGTCCAGACTCACCGGGTCGTGGCCCAAAGCGCGGAGCAGCGCATCGTCGGATTCGTCGGAATATGTGCCCCGCGTTTCGCCGTCCACAGCGCCGTCCGCAGCGCTGTCCAGTGCCAAGGGTACTGCCCGCATCGGGTCGGGCAGGTGCAGTTCTTCCAGTACGTCTTGTGCGGACTCCACCAGTTTGGCCCCTTGCTTGATGAGCCAATGACAGCCTTTGGATTGGGCCGAGTGAATGGAGCCCGGGATGGCCATCACATCGCGGCCTTGCTCGAGTGCTTGCTTGGCGGTGATGAGTGAGCCCGATTGCAAGGCCGCCTCAACCACCAGTGTGGCTTGCGCCAAGCCCGAAATCAGCCGGTTGCGGCGCGGAAAATTAGGGGCCAGTGGGGGTGTGCCCAGAGGGTATTCGCTGAGGATCAGCCCCCTTTGGGCAATCTGGTGCGCCAGGTCGCGGTGCTGGCGCGGATAAACCCGGTCCAGCCCAGTGCCGACCACGGCGATGGTGGGCAGGTGGCCGTCCAGTGCGCTCACCTCATGCGCACCCAACAGCGCACCTTCATGTGCCGCGCCATCCACACCCAGCGCCATGCCGGAGATGACGGTCAGTCCGCTGCCGGCCAGGCTGCGGGCAAATTCGCGGGCATTGATCAGGCCTTGGGGCGTCGGGTTGCGGCTGCCGACCATGGCCACCGTGCGCGTCGCTTGCAGCTTCGACAGGGCGTGGGTCTGGCCCATGGCGTACAGCATCATCGGTGGATCGGGGATGTCCAGCAAAGCGCCGGGGTAGTCGGCATCGCCGAGCGTGACCACGGCCCGGCCAATGCCTGCTTCTGGGGTGGCTTGGAGCCAGCGCCAGGTTTCGTCGGTCAGTTCGGGCCAGCCCAGGGGCGTTTCACGCAGCGCCTTGGCTTGCAGTGCCGATACAACTTGGCGCAAGCCTGACTCGGCTTGACCAAAGATCGCATCGGGTTCGCCAAATGCGGCCAGCAAGCGCCTGGCGGCGTCAGGCCCGATGCCGGGCGTGAGCGCAAGGCGCAGCCAAGAGCCCAATGCTTGGGGGGTGTTCACCATCATGTCTCCCTGCGCAGCCTTGTTGGCTGTCTGTGCAGGCATTGTGGGCCAAACCCGGTGTGCTGCCTAGGGTTCTAGCTGAGGGCGCTAGCGTGGTCGCGGGCTTAAGGGTGGCGGCTTTGCCGTTGGTGAGCCAGCCAGCCAAACAACAAGTGGTTGGCCACAGCCACCGCCCAGCAGATGAAGCCTGTCCAGAAGGTGTGGCTGGGGTAGTGCGCGCCACGCAAGGTTTGTGTGAGGCCTAAAACCAGGCCGGTCACAAGCACGCCGACCAGGATGCGTCGCCCCAGTGCGCGTTGAGCCGCTAACCCTGAACCGAGCCACGGCAAAGCCAAGCCGACAAAGGCAAGGGCCGATGAAGCGTGTCCGCCAGGGAAACAATGGCCTGCGCCACCATCCAGCACGCCCCAATGCCAGTGCGATACATAGCTTGCTGCACCGCCAAAATCTTGCAAATCCCATGGACAACTGGTCAGGCTGAAGCGCTTGAGGGTGCTGATGGTGATGAGCCCCAGCGTGATGCCCGTCATGATTTCGCTGCGTTGCAAGCGGGTCAACTGGCGCATCGCGCCTTGCGGCCACCAGACCATGACCAGAAGGCCGAGGTAGACCCAGATGGCCAGTTGTTTGGCCCGGGTGTGCAAAATTTCTTCCATCCACCAGTTGTCGCGCAGGCCAAAGCCGCTGCCGTCGGCAATCCAGTGCATCACCGTCCTGTCTAGGCCGGAAAAATCCCAAGCCAACAAGCACATCAAAGTGACCCAGGTGAACTGTCCCAGGCGCCTGGAAGGGCTGAGGTCGCCCGGGGTGGCGTAAGCGGTTGCTGGGGTCATGTGTCTTGAAGCGCGAGAAAAGCTGGAGCCCAGAATGTAATGGGCTTTGCACTGTGTGGGGCCAGACAGCCGGGTTTTGTCATGACAATGCCAGGCGCTTCAGCGCAACTTCATAGGCCGTGTCTAGAATCGAGCCCATTTGTATCTTGGATCTATCTTGTGACGGCCCCCATAAAGCTTATTTCTGCGCGTTCTGCCTGGCACCCCACGACCTTGCTGGCGGTCTTGACCGTCTGGTTGTGCACCGTGGGCAATTTCCCGTTCTGGATGGCCATCTGGAAGCTGCCTGAAACACAGGGTTTTCGTGCGCTGACCACCATGACCAGCCTGTGGCTGATTTTGGTGGGCTTGGTCGGCTGGTTTTTGTGCCTGTGGGTCTGGCCACGCTGGCTCAAGCCTGCGGCCATGGTGATGTTGCTGACGGCGACTTCCAGCAGTTATTTCATGCTCACTTATGGGGTGGTCATCGACCCCAGTATGTTGGCCAACGTGGTGCAAACCGATGTGCGCGAGGTGCGCGACCTGTTGTCGTGGACCATGCTGGCGGCCTTGGTGGTCGGGGTGGTGGTTCCCGCCATCTGGTTGTGGCGTCAGCCTGTTCGTGCCGTGAACGCCAAGCCGCTGATCTTGCGGCAATTGGGCGTGTCCTTGCTGGCCTTGCTGGTGGCCTTGGGCTTGTTCTGGATGTCCTTCCAGGACATCGCCTCACTGACGCGCAACCACAAGCATTTGCGCTACATGATCAACCCTTTTAACAGCGTGTACGCCATCGCCCGGCTGTTTGTGGGGCAAGCGGCTCAGGCCAGCCAGCCATTGCAGACGATTGGTGAAGACGCCCAACTGGTGGCCCCCGTTTCGACGCCAGACCAAGCGCCCTTGGTGGTGTTTGTCTTGGGCGAGACGGCCCGAGCCGCCAACTTTGGCTTGAGTGGTTATGCCCGCGATACCACGCCACAGTTGCGCCAATTGCAGGCGCAGGGTGACCTGACGTATTTCTCGGATGTGAAATCCTGTGGCACCAGCACGCAAGCTTCGGTGCCGTGCATGTTCTCGCATTTGGGCAAGGCGGCTTATGAGGGCAGCAACCAGCGTTTTGAGAGTGTGCTCGATGTCTTGCAGCGGGCCGGTTTGGCGGTGCTTTGGCTGGACAACCAGTCCGGTTGCAAAGGCGTGTGTGAACGCGTGCCGACGGTGTCCACCACAGCGCTGAAGGTGGCCGAGTTTTGCAAAGACGGTGAATGTTTGGACGAGGTGATGCTGCACGAGTTGCCCAAACAGCTGGCCGCGCTGGACCCGCTCAAGCGGGCCAAAGGCACGGTGGTGGTGATGCACCAGATGGGCAGCCACGGCCCGGCGTATTACAAGCGCTCGCCAGACGCGATCAAACAGTTCAAGCCCGAGTGCAGCAGCCACGCTTTGCAAAACTGCCCACCCGAGCAGATCGTCAATGCCTACGACAACTCGATTCTTTACGCCGACCATTTCATCGCCAAGACCGTGCACTGGCTGCAAGCCCAATCACGCCCCACCGCCTTGATGTACATGTCTGACCATGGCGAGTCTTTGGGCGAAAAAGGGCTTTATCTGCATGGCATGCCCTACAGCATGGCCCCGAAAGAGCAAACCCATGTGCCCATGGTGGTGTGGCTGTCCAAGCCCATGCAGCGTCAACGTGGCTGGAGCATGTCGTGCTTGCAGGCGCAAAGCGGCAAGGCCTTGTCGCACGACAACCTGTTTCACTCGGTGTTGGGCTTGACCCAAGTTAAAACCAGTCTGGCCAAGCCGGAGTTGGACATCTTTTCGACCTGTGCAGTCACCCGCTGAGCTTGCACGCAGCCACTGAGATGGCCGACTTTGGCAGATGCTTTGGAAATTGGGGACAATACGGCCCTGATTTCCTCTCCGTTTTGAGCACCCCATGGCCCTGCTTCCCATTCTTTGCTACCCCGATGCCCGCCTGCACAAGGTGGCCCAGCCCGTGCAAACGGTCGATGACCGCATTCGCGCCCTGATCGACGACATGCTGGCCACCATGTACGACGCCAGCGGCATTGGCCTGGCGGCGACGCAGATCGACGTGCATGAGCGTTTGGTGGTGATCGATGTGTCTGAAGAGCGCAATCAGCCCTTGGTGCTGATCAACCCCGAAATCACCTGGATGAGCGACGAGCGCGTCAAAGGCGAAGAAGGTTGCTTGTCGGTGCCGGGCATTTACGACGGCGTGGAACGCGCCACCGCGGTCAAGGTCACGGCGCTGGACCGCCACGGCAAGTCGCAAAGCCTGGAGGCCGAGGGCATGCTGGCCATTTGCATTCAGCACGAGCTGGACCACCTGCTGGGCAAAGTGTTTGTCGAATACCTGTCGCCGCTCAAGCAAGGCCGCATCAAGACCAAACTGGTCAAAGCCCAAAAAGCCGAGCGCTGAGCACGGCATGCGTTTGATTTTTGCGGGCACGCCCGAATTTGCCCAAGTGGCCATGGCCGCCTTGCACGCCGCAGGGCACGAGATCGTGCTGGTGCTGACCCAACCCGACCGCCCTGCTGGGCGCGGCATGAAACTCCAGCCTTCGCCCGTTAAACAATGGGCTTTGGACCACGCGGTGCCCGTGGCCCAGCCCCGCAGCTTGCGCCTGGATGGCAAATACCCCGAAGACGCCGCCGCCGCCCGCGAGGCCTTGCTGGCCGCCAAAGTCGACAAGCAGGCCGAGGCCATGGTCGTGGCCGCTTATGGCTTGATCTTGCCGCAGTGGACCTTGGACTTGCCACCCCGTGGCTGCCTCAACATCCACGCTTCGCTGCTGCCACGCTGGCGCGGTGCTGCGCCCATACACCGCGCCATTGAGGCTGGTGACACGCAAACCGGCATCACCATCATGCAGATGGACGCGGGACTGGACACGGGCGACATGCTGCTGGTGCGCCCCGAGGCCATCTTGCCGACCGACACCACCGCCGTGCTGCACGACCGCCTGGCTGCTTTGGGCGGCGAGGCCATCGTGCAGGCGGTGGCCTCGCTCGATGCCTTGACGCACGAAACCCAAGCGCTGGAGGGCGTGACCTACGCGCACAAGATCGAAAAAGCCGAAGCGGCTCTGGATTGGGCCTTGAGTGCCGAGGTGTTGGCCAGGCGCATCCGCGCGTTCGATCCCTTCCCGGGCATGACAGCGCCTTTGACGACGGCATCCGGCACAGAAACCCTCAAGCTCTGGCAGGCTGTGGCCGAGCCATTGCAGACCTTGGCCGAGCCCGGTACGGTGGTGCAGGCCGATGCCAGCGGCGTGCGAGTGGCCTGCGGGCAAGGCCAGCTGTGCCTGACGCAGTTGCAGCGCCCAGGCGGCAAGCGATTGAGTGCCGCCGACTTCTTGCGCGGTTGCCCCTTGCAGACCGGTCAGCGCCTGGTGGTGGCCTGATGTTTTTCCTTTCGCGCCTGTACCGTCACCCCGCCTTTGTGGTGGGCATGCGCGAGGTGTCGCCGCAGTCGCCGGGCATTGCCGCTTGGGGCCTGATGACCGGCGTGGCCATGGTCAAGTCGGGCATGAGTGTGTTCGAAGCCAGCGCCATGACGCTGTTGGTCTTTGCGGGCAGCTCGCAGCTGGCATCGATTCCGCTCATCGTGGCGGGTGCGCCCGCCTGGGTGATTTTGGCCACGGGGTTTTGCGTCAATTTGCGCTTTGTCGTGTTCAGCCTGCACCTGCGGCCTTTCCTCATCCACCTGCCGCGTTGGCAGCGCATGTTCCACGCCTACCTGACGGCCGACATCAGTTACGTGCTGTTCACCCGCAAATACGCGCAACCGGGCCAGACCGCGCAAGAGCGGCACGAGCAAGAGGCTTACTTGGCGGGCAACGATTTCCTCAACTGGTTGTCTTGGATCGTGGCGAGTTTTGTGGGCATCGCATTGGCCAACCTGATCCCGCCCAGCTGGGGCTTGGGCTTTGCGGGCATTTTGTGCCTGCTGGGCATCCAGTGTTCCTTGGCCAGTTCGCGCATGCGCATGTTGTCGGCTGCGGTGGCGGGTGTGGCGGCGGTGGTGGCCTACAGCTTGCCACTCAAGCTCAACATCGTGGTGGCGATTGCCGTGGCCGTGGTTTTGTGCCTGACGGTCGAAAAAATTCGGCCTAGCCCGGGAGCTCCCGCATGAGCCTGCAATGGGGTGGCACCGATCTTTGGACTTTGGCGGTCATCGTCGGGCTGACACTGGTGACGGTGCTCACGCGCAGTTTCTTTTTCATCTCTAGCAAGAGCTGGCAGTTGCCCCACTGGGCACAGCGCGGCTTGCAATACGCACCCATTGCCGCTTTGTCGGCGGTGGTGGTGCCCGAAATCGTCACCGTGCAAGGCGTGCTGATCACCACCTGGCAAGACGCGCGCTTGTTTTCGGCCGTGGTCGGTACGGCTGTCTTTTTCTGGCGGCGCGATGTGCTGTTCACCATCATCGCGGGCATGGCCGTGTACCTGCCTTTGCATCTTGGCCTAGGCTGGTGATTCATGGGCCATCCCGGCGTTGTTCGGGGTTCGTACCGGCCAAGGTGTCAGCCGCTGTTCATGCCCGCTTTTAAAATCACAAAAAGTCACTTTCTCAACCGAGCCCCATCATGAACGTCATCCGCTTTTCTGATCTGTGTGCCAACGGCCAAGCCGCAGGCCAACGCGTTTTCATCCGTGCCGACCTGAACGTGCCGCAAGCCGACGATGGCAGCATCACCGAAGACACCCGTGTGCGGGCCAGCGTGCCCTGCATCCAGATGGCGCTGGCCGCTGGCGCGGCCGTCATGGTGACCAGCCACTTGGGTCGCCCCACCGAAGGCGAGTTCAAGCCCGAAGACTCGTTGGCCCCGGTGGCCAAGCGTCTGGGTGAGTTGCTCGGCCGTGATGTGCCGCTGGTGGCCAACTGGGTCGATGGCGTGACCGTGGCCCCTGGCCAGGTTGTGCTGCTCGAGAACTGCCGCGTCAACAAGGGCGAGAAAAAGAACAACGAAGAACTGGCCCGCAAGATGGCCGCGCTGTGCGACATCTACGTGAACGACGCTTTTGGCACCGCCCACCGCGCCGAAGGCACCACCTACGGCATTGCCCAGTTCGCCCCCATCGCTTGCGCTGGCCCCCTGCTGGCCGCCGAGATCGACGCCATCGGCAAAGCCCTGGCCAACCCGAAGCGCCCGCTGGCGGCCATCGTGGCGGGCAGCAAAGTCAGCACCAAGCTGACCATCCTCAAAAGCCTGTCGCAAAACGTGGACCAACTGATCGTGGGCGGCGGCATTGCCAACACCTTCATGCTGGCCGCAGGCCTGAACATTGGCAAAAGCCTGGCCGAAGCCGACTTGGTGGACGAGGCCAAGGCGGTGATCGACGCCATGAAAGCCCGTGGTGCCGAAGTGCCGATCCCGACCGATGTGGTCACGGCCAAGACCTTTGCGGCTGACGCAGTGGCCACGGTGAAAAAAGCCACCGAAGTGGAAGACGACGACCTGATTCTGGACATCGGCCCCGAGACAGCCGCCAAATTGGCCGCTCAGCTCAAGCAGGCGGGCACCATTGTCTGGAATGGCCCGGTGGGCGTGTTCGAGTTCGCCGCCTTTGAAAACGGCACCAAGGTCATCGCGCAAGCGATTGCCGAGTCGAGTGCTTTCAGCATTGCAGGCGGTGGTGACACCCTGGCCGCGATTGCCAAATACGGCATTGAAAAGCAGGTGGGTTACATCTCGACAGGTGGCGGCGCGTTCCTCGAAATCCTCGAAGGCAAGACCTTGCCCGCGTTCGAGATTCTGGCCAAGCGCGCTGCGGGTTGAAGTTGCCGTCGGGACAGCCAGGAGCCAAGTGGGTCCATGGATCTCCAAGTGGGTCCATGGATCTTTTTGTCACCCCCGACTTGATCGGGGGTCCATGCCTTTGGTGGCCATGGATACCCGCGTTCGCTGGCATGACAAGACCAGGTGCCCCTGACCAAGCTGGACATGAGCTGCTTGCGCCCAACAAAAAACCCCGCATGGCGGGGTTTTTTGTGGTTTCAAACGAATGATCGTTCAGGCTTGCGCTGTGGCGGGCAGGTTGCCCCGTACCGGGCTGGTCATGTTGCCCTTGAAGTCGGTCCAGCACTCGCGTGTGAAGTCGTACATCTTGCAGTTCTTAGCGGTCTCGAAGTACCACTTCCAAGAGAAGCGCTGCACGATGATGCGGCCAGGCAACATCTCTTCGAGCTTGGCCTGCGCTTGCTTCAAACGGTACAGCGGGATGCTCATGTCCACATGGTGTGCGGTGTGCTCCATGATGTGGTGCATCAGTGCGCCGATGTTGAACGGGAAGGTCAGGTGCACGGTGGTGGACACAAAGGGCGCGGCCTTGGTCCAGGCGGCTTTGTTGTCGTGCCAAGACACTTTGACGTGCGTGTGGTGCACATACACCACAAAACCGATCATGGTGTTCCAAAAGAAGAACGGCACGGCAAAACCCAGCAAAACCGACAGCCAAACCGATTGGCCGGTGTAGACGGCCGCCGCCGCGAGGGTGGCGATCCAGAAGGCGGCAAACAGGGTGACCAGCAAGCTGTCCTTGAAGAAAATCGGACGGCGTGTAGGCATGTGGCTCTTATTTGGAAAGAACTCGCGCTTCCACCAGATCTCGATCATGTAATACAAACCAGGAGCCCAGCCGCTGCGGTAGGCGCGCTGCAGCAGGCGTTGCATGGGGCTGAGGGCCTCAAACTCTGTCGCTGTCAGGGGTGTCCAGACAAAGTCCACGCCCTTCAGATTGGTGTAGCCGTGGTGCACCACGTTGTGGCCGGTGTCCCACAGGCTGTAGGGCGTGAGCGAGGGCAAAAACGCGATGCGGCCCAGCACCTTGTTGAGTTCGCGGCGGGGCGTCAGGCTCTGGTGGCAAGCGTCGTGGCCGATGATGAACAAACGGCCGATCACGAAGCCGGCGGCCAGCGCGCAAATCACTTTGGCCCAGACGGCATCCAGGGCGATGGTGCCTGTGATCAGGCTGAAAAACAGGGCGTAGTCCAGGATCAACAGCACAAAGGCCCGGACGGTGCTGCGCTCAGACAAGGGGATCAGCCATTCGCGCAAAGTTTTGCGGTGCGGCAGAGGCTGGTCCAAAGAAATGGGCTGGTCAGTAGTCGGTGTGTGCAATGCGGTCATGACGATTCTGTGTAGGTAGCTTGGGCATAAGTTTAGTCGCCCTGACATCTTGTTGGGCTGACAAGGATCAATTGAGGGGCCTCAGAGGGGGGGAATCGGCATATATCCCTGGACCTCTGGGCGGGGGCGTCGCCTCACCCTTGCTGCCCGGCGTCCAGGGTAGCGCAGCCAAAAGAACCCGTGATGTAACCGATTTCGTGTGAAAATTGAAACCAAATTACATGGAGATCTCTCGAATGACACGTCGTGCCACCAAAATTGTTGCCACCTTAGGCCCTGCTTCCAGCGATCCTGCCCTGCTCGAAGCCATGATCCGCGCCGGGGTCAACGTGGTGCGCCTGAACTTCAGCCACGGCAAGGCACAAGACCATGTGGACCGCGCCATTCTGGTGCGTGCAGCATCTCAGCGTGCTGGTCGCGAAGTGGCCATCATGGCCGACCTGCAAGGCCCCAAGATCCGCGTGGGCAAGTTTGCCGAAGGCAAAGTGATGCTGGAGCCGGGCGAGCCTTTTGTGCTGGACGCCTCGCGCACCGAACCCGGTGACTTGCAAGGTGTTGGCCTGGACTACAAGGAACTGCCCCGTGACGTGAAAGCGGGCGATGTGCTCTTGCTCAACGACGGCCTGATCGTGCTGACGGTCAACGCCGTCAAGGGCGAGCAGGTGCACACCACCGTCAAGCTCGGTGGCGAGCTGTCCAACAACAAGGGCATCAACAAACAAGGTGGCGGCCTGACGGCACCAGCCCTGACTGCCAAGGACATGGACGACATCAAGACCGCCATGAGCCTGCGTGCCGACTATGTGGCGGTGAGCTTTCCCAAAAACGCCACCGACATGGAAATGGCCCGCCAGCTGTGCAACGTGGCGGGGGCCGAATACGGCCACAAGCCCGGTTTGATCGCCAAGATCGAACGTGCCGAAGCCATTCCCCACCTCGAAGCGATCCTCAAGGCCAGCGACGGCATCATGGTCGCCCGGGGTGATTTGGCCGTCGAGGTGGGCAACGCCGCCGTGCCTGCACTGCAAAAACGCATGATCAAGCTGGCCAAGGTGCACGACAAGGTCGTTATCACCGCCACCCAGATGATGGAAAGCATGATCACCAACCCGGTGCCCACCCGCGCCGAGGTGTCCGATGTGGCCAACGCCGTGCTGGACGGCACCGACGCCGTGATGCTGAGCGCCGAGACCGCAGCGGGCAAATACCCGCTGGAAACCGTGGAAGAAATGGCCAAGATTTGTTTGGCTGCCGAAGGCGCTGAGGACGTGTTGCTGGACGCCGATTTCCGGGGCCAGTCTTTCAGCCGCATTGACCAGTCGATCGCCATGGGGGCCTTGTTCACAGCCCACCACTTGGGTGCCAAAGCCATCGTGGCCATGACCGAATCGGGTTCTACCGCACTGTGGATGAGCCGTCACCGGGTGCACATCCCGATCTACGCCCTGACCACCAAATTGACCTCGCAGCGCAAGATGGCCTTGTTTCGCAACGTGCGGCCTTTGTTGATGGACACCAGCGCCGACCGTGACACGGCCCTGGCCGAAGCCGAAACGCACCTGAAAAGCCGGGGCATTGTGGGTTCGGGCGATGTGTACGCCATCACCTGCGGTGAGCCCATGGGCTCGCCCGGTGGCACCAACATGCTCAAAATCTGCAAAGTCGCCTGACAGCGAGGGCCTCAAACGGCCCCTCTTGAGGGGCACGCCCGCCAAGCGGGCGGCCCTTCGGGCGGTTCGCGCAGACCCTGGACTCGCCAGCCGATGGTCTGCTGGCGGGCGAGTGGTTCAGGCCTGTGTCAGATCGAAACCTATAAAATCATGTCCAGTTACAAGCCGGGTACATCCCAGCTCGCCTGAATTTTCAACTTCCCGGGACATCACCACCATGGCACTCGTTTCAATGCGCGAGCTGCTGGACCACGCAGCCGTCAACGGCTACGGCATTCCAGCTTTCAACGTCAACAACCTAGAGCAAGTCCAGGCCGTCATGACCGCTGCCGACGAGGTCGGTGCGCCGGTCATCCTGCAGGCCAGCGCGGGCGCTCGCAAATACGCGGGTGAGCCTTTCATCAAACATTTGATTCAAGCCGCGACCGAGCAGTGGCCGCACATTCCACTGGTCATGCACCAGGACCACGCCCAAAGCCCGGCGGTTTGCCAAGGCGCCATGAACCTCGGTTTTTCTTCGGTGATGATGGACGGTTCCTTGCTCGAAGACGGCAAAACCCCAGCCGATTTTGCGTACAACGTTGATGTGACCCGCCGCGTGGTCGAAATGGCCCACAAGCTGGGCGTGTCGGTCGAGGGCGAGCTGGGCTGTCTGGGCAACCTCGAAACCGGCGAGGCCGGTGAAGAAGACGGCATTGGCGCGGTGGGCAAACTGGACCACAGCCAGATGCTGACCGACCCCGAAGAAGCCGCGCAGTTCGTCAAGGCCACAGGCCTGGATGCTTTGGCCATTGCCATTGGCACCAGCCACGGGGCTTACAAGTTCAGCCGCAAGCCCACGGGCGACATTCTGGCCATCTCGCGGGTCAAAGAAATCCACGCCCGCATCCCCAACACCCATCTGGTGATGCATGGCTCGTCCAGCGTGCCGCAAGAGTTGCTGGCCATGATCAACCAGTACGGTGGTCAGATGAAGCAAACCTACGGCGTGCCGGTCGAGGAAATCCAGGAAGCCATCAAGTTTGGTGTGCGCAAAATCAACATCGACACCGACATCCGCTTGGCCATGACGGCCGCTTGCCGCAAGTTTTTGTTTGAAAACCCTGAGAAATTTGACGCCCGCGAATGGCTCAAGCCCGCCCGCGAAGCGGCCAAACAGTTGTGCAAGCAGCGTTACTTGGAGTTCGGCTGCGAAGGCCAGGCCCCCAAGATCAAGGGCGAGACCCTGCAAGTGGTCGCTGCCCGCTACGCCAAGGGCGAACTGGCCCAAGTGGTCCGTTGATGCGTGTGCCCTGCAGTACCAATAGTGTGCTGCCGGTCCTGCGATAATTGACCCGAATGGCCCGTTGCCTGTTCAACGGGCCTTTTTCTTTTTTGTTGTTGCTTGACTGTTTTTGCCATGACCTCTGCCCTCCACACCTCGGCCCTGACTTCCTTGCCCCTGCTGGCCCGTGGCAAGGTGCGCGACAACTATGCCGTGGGCGACGACCGCATTCTGATGGTGGCGTCTGACCGCATCAGCGCGTTCGACGTGATCATGGGCGAGCCGATTCCCGGCAAAGGCGTGCTGTTGACGCAAATGGCGCTGTTTTGGTTTGACCAGCTTGGCCCCAAGGGCTTGAACATTTGCCCCATCCACCTGACGGGCGATGCCCCTGAGAGCGTGGTGTCGGCCGATGAGGTGTCGCAGGTGCAAGGCCGCTCCATGCTGGTCAAGCGCCTCAAGCCCATTCCGGTCGAAGCGGTGGTACGCGGCTACCTGGCCGGCAGCGGTTGGAAGGAATATCAGGACAACCAGGCGGTGTGCGGCGTGAAGTTGCCTGCAGGCCTGAAAAATGCCAGCCTCTTGCCCGAACCGATTTACACCCCTGCTGCCAAAGCCGCCGTGGGCGAGCACGATGAAAACATCACCTTCGAGCAAACGGTGGACATGATTGGCGCCGATTTGGCAGGCCGTATCCGCGACATCAGCATCCAGTTGTACAAGGCGGCCCGCGACATCGCGGCGACCAAAGGCATCATCATTGCCGATACCAAATTCGAATTTGGTCTGGACGCCGACGGCACGCTGGTCTTGATGGACGAGGTGCTGACACCCGACTCTTCGCGTTACTGGCCTGCCGAAAGCTATGTGGAAGGGGCCAACCCCCCCAGCTACGACAAGCAGTTTTTGCGCGACTGGCTGGAAACGGCGCAGGTCAATGGCAAGCCTTGGGACAAAACCCCACCTGCACCCCGTTTGCCGCGTGAGGTGATTGAGAAAACGGCCGCCAAATACGAAGAAGCCATGAACAAGCTGATGGCCTGAACCAACTCAGGCATTCTGAAACCCAGAGAAAAGGCGCTGCATGGCAGCGCCTTTGACATGGGGGAATGCGAAATCAGCCAGCCAAGGCCAGCAGGGTCATGGCGTCCATGAGCAAAGTGGTGCTGGCCACCAGCATGCTGGCGAAGGCGACAGAACGGCCGCGTGGGTGCAGTGCGGCCCCCCAGAAGGCCGACAGGCACACCAGCTCCAGGCTGCCGCGCAGCCAAAAGTAGCGGCTGCTGCCCACCAAGCTGGCGGTTTCTGGGCTCATGAGCACGCCATACAGAAAAATGCCTTTGACCAACCAAAGCGCTGCACCCACATGCAGCACATGCAGCCAGAGGCGGGCACCCCAACCCGCACCACGCGCAGGCGCAGAACCCAGCAGGCATTGCAGCTCTTCAGGGGTGATCAAGGGTTGAGTGCGTGGCATATGAAAATGAATCACAAAGTGGTGTTCTGGATTCTAGGTGCGTAGCTCCTTGGACTGTCTTTGGCATGGGTTGATGGCCTTGCAAATCCGTAAGTGTCTGTAACGCCAGGTATTACATGGCGATTGAAAATGCCATTTAAGTCAATTCGCATTGACGTTTTGAGTCATGCGTCACAGTCGACGGCGATGAAAAAGGCCCGGAAAGCCTGCACAGCGTGCAGCTTGTCCGAGCCTTTGTGGCGCGAAAACGCGGATCGTCAGTTGAGCATCATGCTCAGCTTGCGCCGGTAGCTGGAGATCATGGCCAGCAGCGGGTCTTCTTGCAGGGCGGCTTTGCCCATCAGCTCGATGCCCCCTGCCGATTTGCCCGTGGCGTCTTGTGCCTTGGATTTGGGTGGGGTCATCAGCTCCAGCAGGGCAACAAAGGTTTTACGCGGCGCTTCGCCGTCCCACTTTTTGTCGCGCATGATGATTTCCAGCAACTCGTCCATGGCCGCTTCCCACTGGCCCACGGCGATCAGCAGGCGGCTTTTGGCAAAGCGGGTTTCAAAGTCGCGCTTGTTTTGGCCGATGAGTTCGTCGAACTTCGCCAGTTCCCATTGGCCGCGTGGGTCGTTGGTCACGAATTCCAAGGCGTTGAGCCACTGGGTTTGCGCCTCAAAGCGCAAGGGCACCGGGATGCGACTCATGGTCGGGGCCAGCAAGGCAGCGGCTTCGGCCAGCTCACCCAGTCCGATCAGCAGTTTGACCAAGTCAAAGCGGGCATCGTCGTTGCCGGGGTCAGTGGCCAGGGCTTGCTCCAAGGTGGTGCGGGCGCTGGGCGCGTCGCCCGCTTGCTCAGGCTCTTGTGCTTCTTCGGTGGCAGCTTGGGCCTGCAGTGCTTCGGCTGCGGGCAGGTGTTTGTCCAGAAATTGCTTAACTTGGCCTTCGGGCAAAGCGCCCATGAAACCATCGACCGGTTGGCCATTCATCAGCAAGACGCAAGTCGGGATGCTTTTGATGCCAAAGGCCTGGGCCAGTTGTTGTTCTTCGTCGGAGTTGATCTTGACCAGTTTGAAGCGGCCTTCGTAGGCGGCTTCTACCTTTTCGAGGACGGGGCCGAGCGATTTGCAGGGGCCGCACCACGGAGCCCAAAAGTCCACCAGCACGGGCGTGGTCATGGAGGCTTCGATGACCTCGGCTTCAAAATTTTGTATCGTGACGTCCATCATGGCAGGCAGTGTTCCGGGTTGTGTTTCGGACCCGTTTGGGTGAAACCTTAAAATTCGACATTGATCACGAAAAGCACCCAATGACTCAAGCGCTCATCGGCGTCGTTATGGGTTCCAGCTCCGACTGGGACACCATGCAGCACGCAGTCCAGATTCTCCAACAGTTTGGCATCCCTCACGATGCCCGTGTGGTTTCGGCCCACAGAATGCCGGACGACATGTTCGCCTATGCACAGAGCGCCGCCGAACGGGGCCTGCAGGCCATCATCGCGGGCGCGGGCGGTGCCGCCCATTTGCCCGGCATGATCGCGGCCAAAACCGTGGTGCCTGTGCTGGGTGTGCCCGTGCAGACCAAGGCTTTGTCGGGCGTGGATTCGCTGCACAGCATTGTGCAAATGCCCAAGGGCGTGCCGGTGGCCACCTTTGCGATCGGTGCGGCGGGTGCGGCCAACGCCGCCCTGTTTGCCGTCGCCATGCTGGCCAACCACGACGCGGCGCTGCGCCAAAAGCTCGAAGCCTTCCGCGCCGCGCAGACCGAAGCGGCACGCGCCATGACCTTGCCACCTGTGGGCAGCGCATGAGCCGGGCCATCTTGCCGGGGGCCACGGTCAATGGCCAGCCCGCCACGCTGGGCGTGATGGGTGGTGGCCAGTTGGGCCGCATGTTTGTGCACGCGGCGCAAGCCATGGGTTATTTCACCGCCGTGCTCGACCCCGACCCGGCCAGCCCAGCGGGCTTAGTCAGCCACCACCATGTGCAGACCGACTATGTGGACGAGCAGGGTCTGGCGCAGTTGGTGCAGTGCTGCGCGGCCATCACCACCGAATTTGAAAACGTACCCGCGCCCGCCCTCATGACCCTAGGCGCTCAACGCCCTGTGGCACCCAGCGCCGACGCCGTGGCCATCGCGCAAGACCGCGCGGCAGAAAAAGCCCACTTTGTGCGTTGCGGTGTGCCGGTGGCCCCGCACGCGGTCATTGCCACGCCCGCACAACTGGCGGCCGTGGGCGATGAGCTGTTGCCCGGCATTTTGAAGACCGCCCGCATGGGCTACGACGGCAAAGGCCAGATCCGCGTCAAAACACGCGCAGAGCTGGCGGCGGGCTGGGACCAGCTCAAGAACGTGCCCTGCGTGCTCGAAAAAATGCTGCCTTTGCAGGCCGAGTGCTCGGTCATCGTGGCGCGTGGGGTCGATGGCCAGATCGTCAACTTTCCGGTGCAGCTGAATCTGCACCGCGAAGGCATCTTGGCAGTGACCAGCGTGTACGAAGGCGCCGTGCCTGCCGAGTTGGCTGCACAAGCCGTGGCCGCGACACGCGCGATTGCCGAAGGCATCCACTACGTGGGCGTGCTGTGCGTGGAGTTCTTCATCCTCAAAGGCGGCCAGCTGGTTGTCAACGAAATGGCGCCGCGTCCGCACAACAGCGGCCACTACACCATGAACGCGTGCGACCAGTCGCAGTTTGAGCTGCAAGTGCGCACCTTGGCCGGTTTGCCGCTGACCCCACCGCGCCAGCATTCGCCCGCCATCATGCTCAACCTGCTGGGCGACCTGTGGCCCCAAGGTGCCAGCCCTGCTTGGGAGCGTGTGCTGGCTTTGCCCGGCACGCATTTGCACCTGTACGGCAAGTTGTCAGCCCGGCCCGGTCGCAAGATGGGGCACCTGAACATCACAGGGGCCACGCCCGAGGCCGTGCGGGCCACCGCCTTGCAAGCGGCGGCGCTGCTGGGCATTGAAGCGTTCTGACTTCAGCAGCAAGGCGACCATGATCCTGAGTGCCAACGACGCGGCCATTGCCCGCGCGGCGCAAGCCTTGCAAGGCGGCCAGCTGGTCGGCTTGCCCACCGAAACCGTGTACGGCTTGGCGGCCAACGCCACCGACGACGCCGCCGTGGCCCGCATCTTTGTGGCCAAAGGTCGCCCCGCCGACCACCCACTCATCGTGCATGTGGCCAGCGCTGACCAAGTGCCTGTGTTTGCCGCGCAGGTGCCGGATTTTGCGCAGAGCCTGATCCAGGCTTTTTGGCCCGGTCCCCTGACCTTGATTCTGCCGCGCCAGCCCGGTGTGGCCACGGCTTCCGCCGGGGGGCAAGATTCGATCGGTTTGCGCTGCCCATCGCACCCGGTGGCCCAGGCGCTGCTCAAGGCGGGCTTGGCGCTCGGCGTGCAAGGCGTTTCGGCCCCCAGTGCCAACCGCTTTGGCCGCGTCAGCCCAACCACGGCGGCGCATGTGCAGTCTGAGCTGGGGCCTGACTTGTTGATTTTGGACGGCGGCGAATGCGATGTGGGCATTGAGTCCACCATCATCGACTGCACGCGTGGTGAGCCGGTGTTGCTGCGTCCCGGACACATCACCCGGCCCCAAATCGAGGCGGCCTGCGCCCGCGCCCTGCGTGACAAAGACGCTGTGGCTCAAGCCGCGCCCCGCGCCTCGGGCACGCTCGAATCACACTACGCGCCTCGCGCCAAAGTGCGCTTGATGTCAGCGCATGACATCGCGGCCAAGCTGCAGGCCCTGGGGCCGCATGCCAACAATCTGGGGGTGTGGTCGGCTGTGCGCCCTGATGCCGGAGCCGGTGTGGTGTGGCGCGCCCAGCCACAAGCCGCCGATCAGGCTGCACACGCGCTGTTCAGCGTGTTGCGCGATCTGGATGCCCGTGGCGTGCAGCAAATCTGGGTGCAACTGCCGCCCGACACCCCCGAATGGGAAGGTGTGCGTGATCGCTTGCAACGCGCTGCGGCCTGAAAAGGGTTTCAGCGGTAGCGCAGCTTCATCACCAAAATCATCAGCGCCAAGCTGGTGGTGATGGTGTTGGCGATGATGATGGGCCAAGCCATCAACAAAATGCCATAGACCAGCCACAGCGCCACGCCCACGGTGAACAGGCTGTACATGCCCAGCGAAATGCCGCTCACATCGCGTGTGCGGAAGGTTTGCCAAGCTTGCGGAATGAAGCTGGCGGTGGTGATCAATGCGGCGAAGGAGCCGATCCAGTCAATCAAGGTCATGGGCTTATTGTCGTTGGCCTTTGGTGCTGGGTCGAACGGCTGTTCGCGCATTTTCAAAGTTGTTCTGGTCACGTACCGCCCATTCCAGCAACTGGTCGATGGCGGGGCGGGCTTGGTTGGCGTTGGGGTGGTTGACGATGGCGACAACGGTGTAGCGCTGGCCGCTTTGGCCTTGCACATAACCCGCAACCGATACCACGTCGCGCAGCGAGCCGGTTTTGAGCCAGGCCTTGCCGATCACGGGGGACTGCGGGTTGCGCTCTTTCAGTCGGGCGGTGGTGCCATCGACCCCGGCCAGTGAGAGCGATTGGGCAAAAGCCTGGGCGTGCGGGCCACTGTGGGCCGCTTGCAGCAAAGCCGTCAAAGACGCCGCGCTGCTGCGCTCGGTGCGCGACAGGCCCGAGCCGTTGTCCAGCGCGGGCTCGTCGAATCCGCTGAAGCCCTCGCGCCACCAACGGGACATGCGCAAACGCGAGGCTTCAAAGCGACCGGGTGCGCCCAATTCGCTGGACAGCGTCAAAAACAACTGCTGCGCCATCACGTTGTTGGAAAACTTGTTGATGTCCTGAATGACTTCGGCCAAGGTCAACGAGGGGGCGTCCACCAGCAAGCGTGCCGATGCAGGACGCAGCCCGTAGCGCACCTGACCACTCAGACGCCCGCCTGCGGCCAGCCACATCGCTTGCATGACGCGGGGCGCATATTGTTCGGGGTCCGAATAGGCCACGGGCCATTCGCGTTCACCACAGCGTGCGGGGTAGCTGCCCGTAAAACGCACTTGCAAAGGCTGGCTGAAGTCGGCTTTGAGCTGGCTGCGCCAATCGTTGCAAGGCGCGGTGCTGGCGGTCACTTGTGTGGGCGCGTCCATGCCCGCCAATGGCGGCTCGAAGCGCACCTGCACTGGCCCGTTGGCCGCGTCGGGTGTGAACTTGTAAACCACCGCTTTGAAGTTGAGCAGAAGCCCGTCTGGAGACACGTTGTAAGGGCGCAGTGGTTCGTCGTCAAAGGGCTCGCTGCGTTCGCGCACATCAAACACGCTGCGGTCGAGCACGATGTCACCGCGCACCTCGCGCACGCCTGCGGCGAGCACTTGGCCCAACAGATCTTGCAGGCGCTCCAGCACCAATTTGGGATCGCCGCTGCCGCGCACCACCAAGTTGCCTTGCAGCACGCCGTCACGCACCGGGCCATCGGCATAAACACGGTTGCGCCAGACGTGGTCTGGACCCAGCAAGCTCAAGCCCGCATAGGTGGTGAACAGTTTCATGACCGAGGCCGGGTTGCTGGCAGCTTGTGGGCGATGCGACAGGCGCGGGGGCTGGGCATCGGCCCGCTTGCCCGGTGTGTCCGAGGCAGGCAAAGGGGCGATCAGCACACTCAAGGCCGAGGCGGGCACTTGCGCTTGGCGCAGGGTTTTCAGCACGGCAGGGGGCAGCGCGTTGGGGTGGGCCTGCGCCAAGGGGTCTTGTTTGTGTGTTGTGGGCGCGGTTTGTGCGCTGGCGGGTGTCGGCAGTGTGCTGGTCAAGGCCAACGTCAACGCAGCGCACACGGCCATCGACCACACAGGAAAAAGGAGGCGCGTTGCGCGTGACAAGCTCATTCAGTGAGTCTAATGGCCAGAGCCTGGCACGGCGGGGCCGTATCATTCGGGCCATGCGATTTTCTTCAAAAACCGTGGGCTTGGCCTCGGCGGTCATCACGGTGCTCATCTGGACGGGCTTCATCGTTATTGCGCGTGCGTCGGCGTCTCGGGGCTTGCTGCCTTTGGACATCGCGTTGGCGCGCGTTTTGGGGGCCAGCGCCATCTTGCTGCCCTGGGCTTGGTGGCTCATGCGCCCAGCCCGGCAAGCGGGTCAAAAGGTGGGCTCGCTTTGCGGCTTGTCGCCCTTGCCCTTGACACCCACGGTGCAGGCGGGTTTTTTGGGCGGCATGCTGTATGCCGTGCTGGCCTACAACGGTTTCTTTTTTGCACCCGCAACGCACGCTTCGGTGCTGATGCCCGGCAGCTTGCCCTTGTGGACCACCTTGCTGGCCTGGCTGGTGTTGCGCGAAAAAGTCTCGTCGGCCCGCGCGATGGGTTTGGCATTCATTGTGTTGGGCGATGTGCTGGTGGGGGGCGCGAGTTTGCTCAAAGCGTTTGAAGGCGGCGAGGTCTGGAAAGGCGATTTGCTCTTCATGACGGCGGCTTGTTGCTGGGCGGGTTACAGCGTGACCGTGCGTCGCCATGGCCTGGACGCGGTGCGCGCCACCATGGCCATCACCGCCTTTGCTTTTGTGAGTTTTGTGCCGGTGTATCTGCTCTTGATCGGCACCGGTGTTTTGCCCACCCATTTGATGCAGGTGCCGTGGACCGAGATCCTGTTCCAAGCCGTTTTTCAGGGGGTGGGCTCGGTGGTCATATCAGGCATCACCTTCACGCAAATGGTGCGCCACTTTGGCCCTGTGCGCTCGACCATGATCACGGCCTTGGTGCCGGGTTTGTCGGCCTTGGGCGCGGTCTGGTTTTTGGCTGAGCCGATGCATTGGAATTTGCTGGCGGGGCTGGCGCTGGTGACCGGCGGCATTTTGTTGGGTGTTCGCCAGGCCAAGCCGGTGGTCGTTTTGCCCAACGTGGCCACAGCCGGAGGCAAGCCATGAGCGTTGTCGCAAAAGAATGGCGTTGGTTGGCTTTTGACACCAGCACCGATGTGTTGTCTTTGGCCGTGGCCCGAGGTGATCGGGTCTGGACTCAAACCCTGCCCGGTGGCGCTCAGGCTTCCAGTGGCCTGATCCCGGCGGTGCTGGCCATGTTGGCCGAAGCCGACATGGCCCTCGCCTCATTGGACGCGATTGTGTTTGGCCGTGGGCCGGGCTCTTTCACGGGTTTGCGCACGGCCTGTGCTGTGGCGCAAGGCCTCGCCTTGGGTGCCGATTTGCCCGTATTGCCGGTGGACACATTGATGGCCGTCGCCGAAGAGGCGCGTTGGGCGCAGGTACAAACGGGACTGATCGATGCCGGTACCGATGTGACCGTGCTGGCGCTGCTGGATGCCCGCATGGACGAGGTGTACAGCGCTGCCTACCGCTGGCAGGTGGCACCCGGTCAAACCGAGGGGGGCTGGCAAGAGGTGGCACCTTTGCAGGTCGGTGCGCCTGAAAAGATGGCCATGCCCGAGGGGGCGCGGGTGCTGCTGGCCGGCAATGCGTTTGCCGCCTACGGCGAGCGCCTGCCTGCTGGTGAACCTTGCCTTGCCTTGCCCACCGCAGCGGCCTTGCTGCGTTTGGCACCGGCCTTGTGGGCGCAGGGGCTGGCGGTGTCGGCCGATCAGGCCATGCCGCTGTATATCCGTGACAAAGTGGCCAACACCACCGCCGAACGCGAGGCCCTGAAAGCCCAGGCCGCGCTGGCGAAGGCGGCAGTTCAGCCATGACCGGTTTGACCACGAAGTCCGATACCACTGCACGCGTCCAACCCTCCGAAGCGGTGCGCAATGCGGTCACCCTGGCCCCCATGACCTTGGACCATCTGGACGCCGTCATGGCCATCGAGCAAACGGCCTACAGCCACCCTTGGTCGCGGGGCAATTTTCGCGACTCACTGAACCCGCTTTTCGACGCTCAATGCCTGTGGCTCGAAGGCGAATTGCTGGGTTACTTTTTGGCCATGCGCGGCTTTGAAGAGATGCACCTGCTCAACATCACCGTGGCACCCGCCCGGCAGGGCCAAGGTTGGGGCCACATGATGCTGGACGCTTTGTCGCTCATGTCGCGCCACGAGGGCGCTCAGTGGCTTTGGTTGGAGGTGCGCCAAAGCAACCTGCGCGCCTTGCAGGTGTACGAGCGCTATGGCTTTCGGCAAGTCAGCATCCGCAAGGATTACTATCCGGCAGACCGCCAGCAGCGTGAGCATGCGGTGGTGATGAGTTTGAAACTGTGAGCCCGAACATGAGCGACCCCACCCGATTTGACCTGGACGACCGCCAACGCGCCATGCTGGCCGAAATGGGCGTGCGCGTGTGGTGGCCACAGGCCGCGGCCGCACCGGAGCCCTTGCCGCAGGCGGCGGCTCTTGTCGCCCCAGCTGCACCCGTTTTGGCCCTTGCCGCGTCAGCCGAGTTGCCTGTTGCCGCGCCACACGCTGCCCCGCCAAGCGTTTCGCCACCCGCCTCGCGCCCCGCCCCTGTGGCACCTTTGCAGACCACCGTGGCGGTGACCGCCAAGCCCTTGGCCGATGGCGTGGACCGCATGGACTGGACCACGCTGCAAGACACAGCCGCCGCATGCCAAGCCTGCGATTTGTGCGGTCATCGCAAAAAGTCGGTGTTTGGTGTGGGCGATGTGCAAGCCGACTGGATGGTGATCGGCGAAGCCCCAGGCGAAGACGAAGACGCGCAGGGTGAGCCTTTTGTGGGTCCGTCAGGCCAGTTGCTCGACAACATGCTCAAGGCCGTGGGCCTGAACCGCAAGGCGCAGGGCGAGGGTGGCGTCTACATCACCAACACGCTCAAGTGCCGCCCTCCGGGCAACCGCAACCCGACGGCCGAAGAGTTGGCCACTTGTGCCCCCTACTTGATGCGGCAGGTCTCACTGGTGCAGCCGAAGGTGATTTTGGCGATGGGCCGCTTTGCCGTGCAGTCGGTCTTGCAGACGACCGAGCCCATTGGCAAGCTGCGCGGGCAATTGCACAGCTACCAAGGGGTGCCTGTGGTGGTGACGTATCACCCTTCTTATTTGCTGCGCAGCCCGGCTGACAAGGCCAAAGCCTGGGCTGATCTGGTGCTGGCGCTCAAGACGGTTCAAGGCTGAGCAGCCATTCGCGAGCAGGGGCTTGCTCCCGCGCAGACAGGTTTGAACCGTCGTTGTGGCAGGTCGCCCCTGTGGCCGAATGTTGAAGCCTCAGTTCGTCTGGCGCGTGGGCCAGAGCACGGCTGCGATCGACAACATCATCAAAGCCACGGCAGCCCAGTCTTGCCAGTGCAAGACCTCCCCCAAGCCCACTGCACCGCTGAAAACACCCAGCACCGGGATCAGCATCACGCTCAGGGTAGAGGCCACGGGCGGCAGGCTGCGGGCCAGATAAAACCACGCGGCTTGGGCAAAACCAAAGACCAGCACCGCATTGAAGGCGATGGCGCCCCAAGTGGCCTCAGACGGGGCATGCCACTGGTCGCGTTCCAACAAGACCGCAAGCACAGTCATGACCCCGGTGGTCAAAAACGCCATCCAGAAAGAAATGGCCAAGGTGGGCACGGGCATTGTTGTGCGGCGCAACAGCTGTGTGCCCAAGGCCCAGGTGCTGGCTGCACCCAAGGCCAGCAGCACGCCCATGGGTTTGCCGCTCAGGTTGGACAGTTCGTGCCAGAGCAGCAAGACCACGCCGATGGACGCGGCCGCCACGCCGCCCCAGGCGCGCTTGGCCAGACGGTCTCCAAACACCAAGGCCCCCAGAACGGCCGAAAACATCGGCATGGTGTAGCCCAAAATCGCCGCCCGTCCGCTGGACAGCGACTGCACCGCCACGATGATCAGACCGTGCCAGAAAAACATATTGAAGGTCGCCAACAAGAGCAACTCGCGCCAATGCGCGCGACCAATTCGAAACGGCACCCGCTGCACCACCAAAACCAAAGCCAGCACGGGCGTGCCCAGCCACATGCACAGCGCGCGGAAGGTCAGCGGCGGAAACCCCGTGACCCCGATTTTCATGATCGGCCAGTTGATGCCCCAGACCAGAGTGAGCAAGATCAAAACAGTCCATTGCCGGGATGAGAGTTTGTGCATGGCGGCCATCTTAGCTGTGGCCCTGTGTGTCTGGGTGTCGCCGCCAGCGCCTGCGCCGACCTGCTCTGTCGCCGCTTAAAATGTCCGCATGACCTTTCTCGACATGTTGCGCACCGCCGAGCGCCAAAACGGCTCCATGCTTTGTGTTGGCCTGGACCCTGAGCCCACCAAGTTCCCGGATCGCATCAAGGGCGACTCGAACAAAATTTACGACTTTTGCGCCGCCATCGTGGACGCCACAGCCGATCTGGTCAGCAGCTTCAAGCCCCAAATCGCCTACTTTGCAGCCCACCGCGCCGAAGGCCAGTTGGAACGCCTGATGGAACACATGCGCCGCGTGGCCCCCCATGTGCCGATCATTTTGGACGCCAAGCGCGGTGACATTGGCTCAACCGCCGAGCAATACGCCATCGAAGCCTTTGAGCGCTATGGTGCCGATGCCGTGACCCTCTCGCCCTTCATGGGCTGGGACTCGGTGGCCCCTTATTTGAAGTACCACGGCAAAGGCGCGTTTTTGCTGTGCCGCACCTCTAACCCCGGTGGTGACGATCTGCAAAACCAGCGCTTGGCTTCGGTCGAAGGCCAGCCACTGTTGTACGAGCATGTGGCGCGTTTGGCCCAAGGCCCCTGGAACCTGAACGGTCAGCTGGGCTTGGTGGTCGGTGCAACCTACCCCAAAGAAATTGAACGTGTGCGCGAACTCGCCCCCACGGTGCCCTTGTTGATCCCCGGCGTGGGCGCACAAGGCGGCGATGCAGCAGCCACTGTCAAGGCGGGTTGGCGTGCCAACGCCGACGGTTCCAGCGCTGGCCCGATCATCGTCAACTCGTCGCGGGCGGTGCTGTATGCATCGAGCGGTGAAGACTTTGCCGCGGCGGCCCGCAAGGTCGCGATGCAAACGCGGGAACAACTGCAAGCGGCCAAAGCTTGAAGCTTGGCGGCAAAGAGCCTCAGCCCTCTGCCGCTTTTTGCGCCTTGTGCACGATCTTGCGTGCCATGCTCCAGCGGTGCACTTCGCTTGGGCCGTCATAAATCCGGAAGGCGCGCATGTCCATGAAGATGCGCATCACCGGTGTCTCGGCTGTCACGCCTTGGCCGCCCAAAATTTGCACGCAGCGGTCCACCACGCGCCACTCGGCTTCTGAGCAGGCCACTTTGGCGCGGCTCGATTCAAAGCCGCCTTTTTGACCCTGGTCCAACAGCCAGGCGGTGTGCCAGATGTGCAGGCGGGCGGTGTGCAGGTCGATGTCGTTGTCGGCCAGCATGAAGCCCACGCCCTCGTGTTCGGCCAGCGGCTTGCCAAACGCCTTGCGGCGGCTGGCGTAATCCACCGCGATGTCATGCGCCCGGCGTGCCTGGCCCAACCAGCGCATGCAGTGCGTCAACCGTGCCGGGGCCAGCCGCACTTGGGCATACCGAAAGCCCTGACCCACCTCGCCCAATACATGGCTGGCCGGCACGCGCAAATCGTCAAAGCACAGCACGCCATGGCCACCGGTAAAGCAGTTGTCCATCGCGTCCATGCTGCGTTCGAGCCGAATGCCCGGTCGGTCCATGTCGGTCAAAAACATGGTGGCCGTGCCATCTTCCATGCGGGCCATCACGATGGCGTAATCGGCCCCTTCGGCCCCGGTGATGAACCATTTGCGGCCACTGATCAGGTAGTCATCACCATCGCGCACGGCGGTGGTGGTCAGCATTGACGGGTCGGCCCCCGCGCCCGGGTCGGGCTCGGTCATGGCAAAACATGAGCGGGTGAGTCCGGCCACCTGTGGGCGCAGCCAACGCTCTTTTTGCGCTGGGGTGGCCACCTCTTCCATCAAGTGGATGTTGCCCTCGTCGGGCGCGTGAATGTTGAGTGCGGTCGGACCCAGATTGGAATAACCGGCCTCTTCAAACACCACGGCCTTGGCGATGTGGCTCAGGCCCAGCCCGCCCATCTCGACCGAGGCATGCGGGGTGAGCAGACCCGCAGCGCGTGCGCGTGCCACCAACTCGCGACGCAGCGCTTCGGACGGGCCGTGCACACCGTGGCGTGGGTCGTTTTCCAGAGGGATCACCTGTTCGGCGATGAATTGACGGGTGCGCTCGCGCAGTGCTTGCAAGTCTGGGGGGATGTCAAAGTTCATGGAATAGGTGATTCTGAAAAAAGGGTGGAACCAATGGCCATGCACCAATTGGAAAGGCGGGAACATGCTTGCGCTGTCCGGCCTGTGACTCACTGTCGCATTCGGGTGAGTTGCGTGCGAAGCTGAGTGCAGATCTGTCATCTGCGAGGCTGTCTGATCAAGGGTGAGGTGATAGTCTGTGCTGAACATATGGGCTGGCTGCGATGCTGTTTGTCGCTATGCCGCCAAGGCAAGCAGCTTAAAAACCACAAGGACAAGCCATGAAGCTTTACACCGCTCACCGTGCCCCGAGCCCCCGCCGGGTGCTGATGTTTTTGGTCGAGAAAAACATCACCGGCATCGAGATGGTCAACCTGGACTTGAACGGTGGTGAGCACCGTCAGCCGCACTATTTGGCCAAGAGCCCGCTGGCCAAAGTGCCTGCTTTGGAGCTGGACGACGGCCGCGTGATCACCGAGACCCGCGCCATTTGCACCCTGCTGGAGGGCCGTTATCCCGAGCCGAACCTGATGGGCGTGGACGGCGATGAGCGGGGCTTCATTGAGATGGCCGACCGGCAGGTGGAGCTGTATTTGCTGGGCGGCATTGCCAATGCCATTCGCCACAGCCATCCCGGGCTGGCCGCTTTGGAAAAGCCGCAGTTCCCCGAGTTTGGCCGGTCGCAAGCCCAGAAGGTGCGCGACGTGGCCCGTAGCTTTGACCTGCGCTTGCAAAGCCAGCCTTGGATCGCAGGCGAGCGCTTCAGCATTGCCGACATCACCGCGTTTTGCGCACTGGAGTTCGCACGCGGCCTGATGAAGTTTGTGCCCGGCGACGAAGGCATGAGCGCCTTGCAGGCCTGGCGCAACCGGGTCGATGAGCGGCCCAGCGCCAAGGTTTAGGGATGGATGTCACCCCGCTCCCATATGCCCCTCGCTCCCATATGCCCCTGCTCCCATATGCCCCTCGCTCCCATCTGTCACCCCGGACTTGATCCGGGGTCCATGCCAGTTCAACCATGGATGCCGGATCAAGTCCGGCATGACAGGGTTAAAGACCAATCAAGTTCGGCATGACGGGGTTCAATGCCGGATCAAGTCCGGCATGACACGCTTCAGCTGAACACGCCGCCGTATTCCTTGCGCAGGTCGTTTTTTTGCACCTTGCCGGTGCCGCCCACGGGCAGCGATTCGAGGAAGACCACATCGTCGGGCACCCACCACTTGGCGACCTTGGTGGCCAGGAAGTCGAGGATCTCTTGTTTCTCAAGCGTCTGCCCCGGCTTGCGCACGACAAACAGCAGCGGGCGCTCGTCCCACTTGGGGTGCTTGATGCCGATGACAGCGGCCATGGCCACGGCGGGGTGGCCGATGGCGGCGTTTTCCAGGTCAATCGAGCTGATCCACTCGCCACCGGTTTTGATCACGTCTTTGGTGCGGTCACGGATTTGCATGGTGCCGTGCGCGTCGATGGTGGCGATGTCACCCGTGGGAAACCAGCCGTCCACCAGCGCGGTTTTCTCGGCCTTGAAGTAGCGCTCCACGATCCACTGGCCGCGTACCATCAACTCGCCTTGCGATGTGCCATCGCGGGGCAAGGTGACGCCGTTTTCATCGACGATCTTGATCTCGATGCCCGAGACGGTTTTGCCTTGTTTGGCCACGATGGCGTGCTGCTCGGCGGCGGGCTTGTTGCGGTCGGCGCGGCTCAGGTTGCTCATGGTGGCCACAGCCGTGGTCTCGGTCATGCCCCAGCCGTGGCGCACTTCGACGCCATAGGTGTCCATGAACTTGGCGATCAGCGCCATGGGCATGGCCGAGCCGCCCACGCAGGTGCGTTTCATGTGGGCAAAGCGCAAGTTGTTTTGCTCGACGTGTTGGATCAGTCCCATCCAGATGGTGGGCACGCCCGCACTGATGGTGACTTGTTCGCTGTCCATCAACTCAAACAGACTGGGGCCGTCGAGTTTGGGGCCGGGCAAGACCAGCTTGGTGCCCGCCACCAGCGCGGCGTAGGGGATGCACCAGGCGTTGATGTGGAACATGGGCACCACGGGCAAGATGGTCTCTTGTGTGGACAGGCCCAGCACATCGGGCAAGCCCGCGGTGGTGGCGTTCATGACGATGGCGCGGTGCGTGTACAGCACGCCTTTGGGGTTGCCGGTGGTGCCCGAGGTGTAGCACAGGGCCGCGCCGGTGTTTTCGTCGAACTCCGGCCAATCAAAGCGGTCGCTGTGACCGGTGATCAGGCCCTCGTAGTTCATCACATTGGCCACGCCTTCGATGGTGGGCGTGTTGGCCGCATCGGCCAGGCAGACCCAAGCACGGACTTGGGGGCAATGCGCGGCAATGCCTTTGACCAGCGGCGCGAAGGTGGCGTCAAACAACACCACCTCGTCTTCGGCGTGGTTGATCACATAGATCAGCTGCTGCGGGTGCAGGCGCGGGTTGCAGGTGTGCATGACCATGCCACTGCCCGAGACGGCGTAATAGGCCTCCAGGTGGCGGTGGTTGTTCCACGCAATCGAGCCGACCGCGCTGCCCGCCTTCAGGCCCATCTGGGCCAGCGCATGGGCCAACTGGCGGGCGCGTTTGGCCGCATCGGCATAGGTGTAGCGGTGCAACGGGCCATGCGTCTCGCGCGAGACGATTTCTTGATCGCCAAACTGCGCTGCGCCGTGTTCGAGGATGCCCGAAATGAGCAGTGGGCGGTTCATCATGAGGCCGGTTTGGGGCATGTTTTGTCTCCAGTGTTTTTGAGTTTCTTACAGCAAGGCCGCGTACACCATGTCGCGAAACAGGGGGCGATAGTAATCCCGCTGGTTGGGTGCCTGGATCATCAGCATCGCGACCATGTCAAGTGCCGGGTCGACAAAGAAGGTGGTGCCCGCAATGCCGCCCCAGTAATACAGCCCAACAGAACCTGGCACGGGCGACAGGCCCAAATGCGTGCGCACGGCAAAGCCCAGACCAAAGCCGTGGCCCGGTGGCAGCAAGGTGCCGTCGACTGGGATGCCGCCCAAATGGTCTGCGGTCATGAAGTCCACCGTGTGGGCGCCGAGCAAGCGCACGCCATTGAGCTCACCCCGGTTGCGCAGGCATTGCAAAAATCGGGCGTAGTCCATGGCGGTGGACATCAGGCCTCCGCCGCCGCCCTCCATGGCGGGCACTTCGCGGGGTTCAAGCACCTTCATCGGCACGCCGCCGTCGGGGTCGTGCGCAAAGGGCTCGGCAATGCGGTGGTGCTGCGCGGGCGGTACGGCAAAGCCGGTGTCCACCATGCCCAATGGGCCAAAAATCTCGGTTTGCAGGAAAGCGCCCAGGTCTTGTCCGCTGACCACCTCGACCAATCGCCCCAGCACATCGGTGGCGCGGCTGTAGGCCCACACGCTGCCGGGTTGAAACTGCAGAGGCAGCGCCGCCAGCGTTTGAGAGAACTCGGCATTGCTGCGTTCGCGCGAGGCGATCTTGACTTGCCCGTACTGCTGTTGCACCGACGACGTGCCCAGAAATTCGTAGGTCAGTCCGGCTGTGTGGCGCAGCAGGTCTTGCACCGTGGCCGGATTGCGCACCGGCTCCAGCCCATGGTCCGTGGCTACTTGTTGTGTGGCGTATTCAGGCAACCAGCGGCTGACCGGGTCACTCAACAACAACTGGCCGCGCTCGACCAACATCATCACCGCCACGGACACCACCGGCTTGGTCATCGAATAGATGCGGAAGATGCTGTCGGTCTGCATGGGCTTGCCTGTGGCGGGGTCTTGCTGGCCCACGGCCTCGAACAAGCCGATCTGGCCGCGCCGGGCCACCATGGCGACCGCACCTGGCAATCTGCCGCTTTCCACTTCGCGGCGCAACACGTCCATCAGACGCTGTGTGCGGTCAGGGCACAGGCCCACATCGGCAGGCTTGGCGTGGGGCAAAGGGGAATGGGGGGTCATCGGGCGCTCCAGAAGAAGGGTGTTTTGTACACCAGCCCAACGAGATGCGGTATCACCTAAAGCAACCGGGTCGCGGTTGCGAATGCGAGCTCAGTTGCCTGCTTCAGGCTGCGGGAGCCGCAAAGCGCTCGCGCAGGTAAGTAACGATCGCGCCCGAGTCTTTGAGCCAGCGCGTCTGCCCGTCGGCATCGGTGATGCTCAGGCAGGGCACTTGGGCCGTACCGCTGCCCTGCAGCAGCTGTTCGCGGTTGGCGCTGTTGTGCTGCGCATCGCGCTTTTCGATGGGCAGCGACAAGCGGCGCATTTCCTGTCGCACCTTGATGCAAAACGGGCAGGTGCCGAACTGGTACAGCGCCAGGCTTTGGCATTGCTGGTCGACCGAGGCTTGCGCTGCGGTTGTGCGTTGCATGCCAGCCGGTTGGGTCAGGCGCTCTTTGAGCAGCATGACTGGGCCGAGCACGATGCGCAGGGTTCGAAAAAAGGCACGGATCACTGTTTTCATAGAGTCTTCAAAAAATCAAAAAATTGGGTGGAGATGAGGTGGGCGTGAAATGGGTTGGGGTCAGGCTTGGACAGGCCAAGGTTGGTCGGCGCAGTCCGACACCGTCACAGCAAACGCGCCAAATATTGGCCCGTGAAGCTCGCCTTGTTCTTGGCCAGCTGCTCGGGCGTCCCTTCGCCCAGTACCGTGCCGCCACCCGCACCGCCCTCTGGCCCCATGTCAATCAGCCAGTCGGCGGTTTTGATCACATCGAGGTTGTGCTCGATGATGACGATGGTGTTGCCCGCATCGCGCAGCTGGTGCAGCACTTTGAGCAGCAGGTCGATGTCGGCAAAGTGCAGGCCGGTCGTGGGTTCGTCCAGGATGTAGAGCGTGCGCCCGGTGTCGCGCTTGGACAACTCCAGCGCCAACTTGACGCGTTGCGCTTCACCGCCCGACAAGGTGGTGGCGCTTTGGCCCAGACGGATGTAGGTCAGGCCAACGTCCAGCAGCGTTTGCAGCTTGCGTGCAATGTTGGGCACGGCGCTGAAGAACTGGTGTGCTACTTCCACCGTCATGTTCAGGATCTGCGCGATGTTCTGACCCTTGTATTGCACTTCCAGCGTTTCGCGGTTGTAGCGCATGCCGTGGCACACGTCACAAGGCACGTACACGTCGGGCAAAAAGTGCATCTCCACTTTGACCACGCCGTCGCCCTGGCAGGCCTCGCAGCGCCCCCCGGTCACGTTGAAGCTGAAGCGCCCGGGGCCATAGCCGCGCTCGCGTGCCGCAGGCACTTCGGCCATCAGTTCGCGGATGTGGGTGAACAGTCCGGTGTAGGTGGCGGGGTTGCTGCGCGGCGTGCGGCCAATGGGCGATTGGTCGACGTTGATGACCTTGTCAAAGTGCTCCAGCCCTTTGATTTCTTCGTGGGTGGCGGCTTCATCGTGTGCCCGGTGAATCTGGTGTGCCGCAGCGGTGTAAAGCGTGTCGTTGACCAGCGTGGATTTGCCCGAGCCGGATACGCCGGTCACACAGGTCAGCAAGCCCACGGGGAATTTGACGTTCACGTTTTTCAGGTTGTTGCCCGATGCGCCCACGATCTCGATGAAGTCCTTGCCTGCTTTGTGGCGTTTGGGGATCTCGATTTTTTTACGGCCCGACATGTACTGGCCAGTGACCGAGTCGGGCGCAGCCAAAATGTCGGCGCAAGTGCCTTGAGCCATCACGCGCCCGCCGTGCACGCCAGCGCCCGGCCCCATGTCAATCACATGGTCGGCCACGCGGATCATGTCTTCGTCGTGCTCGACCACCAGCACGCTGTTGCCGATGTCGCGCAGGTGTTGCAGCGTGCCGATCAGGCGGTCGTTGTCGCGCTGATGCAGGCCGATGCTGGGCTCGTCCAGCACATACATCACGCCCGTCAGGCCCGAGCCGATCTGGCTGGCCAGTCGGATGCGCTGCGACTCGCCGCCCGACAGCGTTTCGGCGCTGCGGTCTAGGCTCAAATAGTTCAGGCCCACGTCGTTCAGGAACTTCAAACGCAAGGCGATTTCGCGCACCACTTTGTCGGCAATCTCGGCCTTGGCCCCGTGCATCTTCAGGCTCTGAAAATACTGCTGTGATTCGCCCAAAGTGATGTGGCTGATGTCGTAAATGGCGCGCGACTGCGCACCTTCGCCAATGCGCACATGACGGGCCTCGCGCCGCAGCCGGGTGCCGTGGCAGCTGGTGCAGGGCTGGGTGTTGCGGTAACGGGCCAGGTCTTCGCGCACCAAGGCCGAGTCGGTCTCGCGGTAGCGCCGCGTCATGTTGGGGATGATTCCCTCAAACGGGTGTTTCTTGCTGACCTTTTTGCCCTGCGAGGCACCGGATTCCATGACGTAGCTGAACTTGATTTCTTCGTCACCCGAGCCGTTCAGCAACACCTGTTGTGCGCTGGCGGGAAGCTTTTCAAATGGGGTTTCGATGTCGAACTGGTAATGCTTGGCCAGGCTTTCGAGCATGCTGAAGTAAAAGCCGTTGCGTCGGTCCCAGCCCTTGATGGCCCCGCTGGCCAGACTGAGCGAAGGGAAAGCCACCACCCGCTCGGGGTCAAAAAAGGCCATGGTGCCAATGCCGTCGCAGGTCGGGCAAGCGCCCATGGGTGAGTTGAAGGAGAACAGCCTGGGCTCCAGCTCGCTGATGGAATACGTGCACACCGGGCAGGAGAACTTGGCGTTGAACAGGTGTTCTCTCCCCGTGTCCATCTCTAGGGCCACGGCACGGTGTTCGGCCAGGTGCAGCGCCGCCTCAAAGCTCTCGGCCAAGCGCTGGCGCAGGGCATCACGGGCACTCCCTTTGACTTTCTCGTCTTCTTCCGACCGAACCTTGATGCGGTCCACCACCACGTCGATGTTGTGTTTCTCGGTTTTCTTGAGCGTGGGCAGGTCTTCCACTTCCACCGTCTGGCCATTGATGCGAAAGCGCACATAGCCCAGCGCCTGCATTTGCTCAAAGACTTTTTCAAATTCACCTTTTTTCTCACGCGCAATGGGCGCGAGGATCATCAGCTTGGTGTCTTCGGGCAGGGCCAGTACGGCGTCCACCATCTGGCTCACGGTCTGCGCTTGCAGCGGCAGATCGTGGTCAGGGCAATAAGGCGTGCCTGCGCGGGCATACAACAGGCGCAGGTAATCGTGGATCTCGGTGACCGTGCCCACAGTGGAGCGTGGGTTGTGGCTGGTGGCTTTTTGCTCGATGCTGATGGCGGGCGACAGGCCCTCGATCAGGTCCACATCGGGTTTGTCCATCAGCTGCAAAAACTGCCGTGCATAGGCCGACAGGCTTTCGACATAGCGGCGCTGGCCTTCGGCGTAGAGCGTGTCAAAAGCCAGGCTGGACTTGCCTGAGCCCGACAGCCCGGTGATCACCACCAGCTGGTTACGCGGGATGTCGAGGTCGATGTTTTTCAGGTTGTGGGTGCGGGCACCGCGCACACTGATGTGGGTTTGCCGCAGGGCTGACGCCAGATACCGCGCTTGTTCGGGTTCGTCGGGCAAGTAAGGGGAGTCAACAAGGTTCACGGTGGACGGCCAGATCAGCAAAACCTTTGATTATCCCCGTCGGCGCTGTTTTTGGCACCGGGGCGGGCCAATCAGGGACAATCACCCCTTTTCCCTGACTCTCTGCCCCTGGCTGTTCCGCGTGACCGAAATCCCTGAAAAGCAATCTGCTTCCTCGTCTGTGTCCATGACACCCATGGAGCGCCGCGCCAGTGCCTCGTTGGCCGGCATTTTTGCGCTGCGCATGTTGGGTTTGTTTTTGGTGTTGCCCGTGTTTGCCCTGGAGGCGCGCAAATACCCGGGCGGAGATGACCCTGCCCTGCTGGGCCTGGCCATGGGCATTTATGGCTTGACGCAAGGTCTGTTGCAGTTGCCTTTTGGCATGGCCTCAGACCGCTTTGGGCGCAAGCGCGTGATTGTTTTGGGCCTGGTCATTTTTGCCTTGGGCAGTTTTTGGGCTGCGGGCGCGACCGATTTGACAGGTTTGCTGGTGGGGCGCAGCTTGCAAGGCGCTGGTGCTGTTTCGGCCGCCGTGACGGCTTTGCTGGCTGATTTGACCCGCGACGAAGTCCGCACCAAAGCCATGGCCTTGGTGGGTGCCAGCATCGGCTTGATGTTTGCCTTGTCTTTGGTGGTGGCGCCAGTGCTGGTCGCCGTCATGGGTTTGTCGGGCCTGTTCGGCTTGACCGGCGTGTTGGCCCTGTTCGGCATTGCGGTGGTGGTTTGGGGTGCGCCCCCGGCACCGGCCCAGATGAAGGGGCAAGCCCGGGGGAGCCTGAAGGATGTGCTGCGCCATGCGGGCTTGATGCGCCTGAATTTTGGGGTTTTCGTGCTGCATGCAGTGCAACTGGCCATGTGGGTGGCGGTGCCCGCTTTGCTGGTGCAATCGGGTTTGCCCAAGGCCGCGCATTGGCAGGTTTATTTGCCCGCCGTGCTGGGGTCGTTTGTTTTGATGGGCGGTGTTTTTGCTCTGGAGCGGCGGGGGCATCTCAAAAAAGCGTTTTTGGCTGCGATTGCCCTGATCGCGCTGGTTCAAGTTGGCTTGCTGGTCCAGTCATCCGGCACGTCCAGCGTGCTGGTCATGGCCTGGCTGTTGTTTGCTTTTTTCTGTGGTTTCAATGTGCTGGAAGCCACGCAACCCAGCATGGCCTCCCGCATGGCGCCCCCTGCGGTTCGTGGCACGGCATTGGGCGTTTACAACACTTTGCAGTCGCTGGGCTTCTTTGTCGGTGGCTGGTTGGGCGGTTGGTTGGTGAAAACCTGGGGCAGTCCTGCCTTGTTTGCCTGCTGCGCCGTGGCCATGTTGGTCTGGTGCTTGGTCGCGCTGCCCATGCAGACGCCGGGGCGGGCTGCACCCGTCCAGCTTGCTGAGTAAAAGCCGCATAATCCGGGTCTTATCGAGGAGTTTTCATGGCATCCGTCAACAAAGTCATCATCGTCGGCAATCTGGGCCGCGATCCCGAAACCCGCTACTTGCCTTCTGGCGATGCTGTGAGCAACATCAACGTGGCGACCACCGACCGCTACAAGGACAAAGCGACCGGCGAGATGAAAGAGGCCACCGAGTGGCACCGCATCAGCTTTTTCGGCAAATTGGCCGAAATTGCAGGCCAGTACCTGAAAAAGGGCTCGCAAGTCTATGTGGAAGGCAGTTTGCGCACCCGCAAGTACACAGACAAAGACGGCGTCGAAAAATTTGCCACCGAAATCCGTGGCGAAACCATGCAAATGTTGGGTGGCCGTCAAGGCATGGGCGGTCCGTCCGATGACGGCGGTGGCGGCGGCGGTTATGCGCCTCGCCCGTCGGCACCGGCTGCACGCCCTGCGGCGGCACCAGCCCAGCGGCCAGCTGCTGCACCCAAGCCAGCGGCCAGCAGTTTTGACGACATGGACGACGATATTCCGTTCTGATCCAGCGCAGATGTCGAAATTCGAGCCCACCGCACATGTGCCGTGGGCTTTTTTCATGGGCTCAGGCCATTTTCAAATGACAAGTCCGGAGCTTCTTAATTCACAATGTACTGATGAATGAAATGAACGCCCGTTATTTGCCGCTGGACGATGAGCAGCGGCGTCAACTTCACAACGAAGTGCATGCCCGGCCATCGGCCCGGGTTCGATTGCCCGCATTGATTGTGTATGTGGCCGTGCTGAACGAGGGGGTGGGCCGTGAGCAAGAGTGGCAGCACCTGAAAGACCTGCCCGGTCATGCCGACTTGGCGCTGGACCGCTTGAATGGCAATTTTTTACGCCTGCGCTGCGACGGTTTCACCGTCAAATGGGAGCGCCACACCGAGTTCACGCGCTATTCGATCGTTCAGCCCTTGCCTGCGCACGCCGGGTGGGGATCGGTTTCGCCCGAGCTGGCATCGCAAGTTGTGACGGGCACGGCGTGGTTGCGCGCCATTCCGGGCAAGACCGTGGCCGCCATCCATTTGGGCATGCTGGCCGCCCCGGTGGATGCGCCCGACACCGTCGCCCAGGCGCAGGCTTGGTTGGGCGAGGGTGCAGTGGTGGGCTCGCGCATGGGCAACACCACCGAGGGCTTGCCACACTCTTGTGTGTTGACCCATTTCAGACTGGGGGCCGATGGCTTTGAGCGCATGTTGGTGCTGGCGCCGGCGGACACCAGCGAGGCCCGTGCCGGGCGCATTTCGCAGCGTTTGCTGGAGCTGGAAACCTATCGCCTGATGGCCTTGCGGGGCTTGCCAGTGGCCAAAGCCTTGTCGCCCGTGCTGTCTGACGCCGAAGCCCAACTGGCCGAAATCACGGCTCGGCTGGAACGCAAAGAAGACAGTGACCAGGCTTTGCTGGATGTGCTGGTGTCTTTGGCTGCCCGCATCGAACGGGCCACAGCGGAACACGGTTACCGTTTTTCGGCCACACGGGCTTATGACACTTTGGTGAGCCAGCGCATTGCCGAGTTGCGTGAACGACCGATTGCCGGCACCCAGACGGTGGGTGAATTCATGCAGCGCCGTTTGTCGCCCGCCATGGCCACGGTGGCGGCCACGTCGCAGCGCCTGTCGGCCCTGTCAGAGCGGGTGTCGCGCACCAGTGCGTTGCTGCGGACCCGTGTTGATATTGCCACCGAGACTCAAAACCAGGTCTTGCTGGAAAAACTCACCCGTGGGCAGGACCTGCAACTGCGTCTGCAAAGCACGGTGGAGGGTTTGTCGATTGCGGCGATTTCTTATTACGTGGTCAGCTTGGTGCTGTATGGCGCCAAGGCCCTGGACAAGCTGGGTATGCCGGTGAACCCTGAAATGGCTGCAGGCCTGTCAATCCCCTTGGTGCTGTGGGGGGTGTGGAAGACGGTGCAACGGATTCATGCACGCATCCACCACTCCGGAACATGACAATCCGCCTCGATTGAGCCGGTTCAAAATGATCCTCCTCCGTGGAGCAGAAGAATTTTGAAATGTTGGGCACCGAGCAACCGTGTTTTGCGCGTCAATTAAAGTGTTCGAACGGCGGTTGCGCAGGCAAATTTATGTCGTTCTGGGTGTGCTAAGCTGAAATTAAAGACTCGCCACACGGGGTGGCTATGCATTCAAAAGGATGGGATATGGACCTTCAACTTAATGGAAAAACGGCCTTGGTGACGGGTGCCAGTGTGGGCATTGGCCGTGGCATCGCCAAAGCCCTGGCGGCCGAAGGGGTGCGGGTGGCCGTGTCGGCCAGGCGCGTGGACAAGCTCCAAGAGTTGGCCGCCGAAATTGTGGCGGCCGGTGGCCATGCGCCGGTGATCATCGAGTCCGATCTGTACGCCGAAGATGCGGCCGCCCGTTTGTCGCAGGCGGCCTTGGCTGGGTTGGGGAGTGTCGATATTTTGGTCAACAACGCCGGTGGCTCGCGCAGTTTCAAAGAGCTGCATGTGAGCGAAGAGGCCTGGCAAGAAGCCATCACCTTGAACTTTCACCGGCCACGTCAGGTGGCCGATGCACTGATTGATCAGATGATCGCGCGGCAATGGGGGCGCATCATTAACATCACGGGCAAGAGCGAACCAGAACATACCAATGGCGCGTTTTGCGCCAAGGCCGGCATGCACAGCTGGGCCAAGGGTTTGTCGCGCATGGTGGGCAAGCACGGTGTGACGGTGAACTGTGTGCCGCCCGGGCGCATCCACTCCGAGCAGATTTTTCGCAACTACACACCTGAATACCGCCAGTGGCAGTGTGACAACGAAATCCCGGTGGGCCGTTACGGCGAACCTGAAGATATGGCCAATCTGGTGACGTTTTTGGCATCACCCTTGGCCAGCTACATCACCGGGGCTGTGATCCCGGTCGATGGGGGCCTGCGCAAATACCAATTTTGATGTCTTGTGGAATCGGGACCTGCGCATTGCAGCTGTTGCGTCAGCTTGCAGCGCGCAGGGTCAAGGCCGATGGGCGGATTAGCGACCGGTGATTTTGCGTTTGCGCAAAGCCTCGAACAAATGGTCATGAAACATGGCCGCAGCAGGGCGTAACGTGCTTCCTTGTTTGCGAAGCAAGCCCAGGCTGCGCGAAATCGTGGGGCTTTTCAGGGGCAGGCCAATCACAGCGGGGTGATTGGTCGGCAATGCCGTCCGGGGCACTGCGGCGATGCCCAGCCCAGCTTCCACCATGCCCAGCAGTGTGCCTATGTGGCTGACTTCAAAGGCATAGTTTGGAATCAAGCCGACCTTGCTCATGACATCGTCCAGCAATTGGCGATTGCCGCTGCTGCGCGCAACGGAAATGAGACGTTCGCTTTCAATTTGTGACCAGGTAACGCTTTTTCGACTTGCAAGCGGGTGATCGCGTCGCATGGCGACGACAAATGGATCGTTATGGATGCCTTCGAAAGTGATTTCCGGCATCAGTGTGTTCATGAAACCAATGCCAAAGTCTGATTCACCGGTCAATACGCTTTGCAAGGTCTGGTTCATGGACTCGTCGATCACCCGAATCCGGATGGACGGGTAGTTGACAGAAAAGCTACTGATGACATGCGGTAAAAAATACAAAGCTGCGGAGGGCACACAGGCCACAGTGACGCGTCCACTGCGTGTTGCTGCGATGTCGGAGATGCCCAAAATGGCCGATTCCAAATCATCTATGGCTGCACGCGCCCTTTCGAGAAATATGCGGCCGACGCTGGTCAGCTCTACTTCGCGCGTTGTCCGATTGAATAGCCGGGTCTCAATAATAGACTCCAGTTTTTCGATGCGTCGACTCAACGCTGGCGGTGACAAGTGGATGTGTTCTGCCGCAGCCCTAAAGCTGCCGCGCTCGGCTACAGCAATGAATGCCTGCAGTTGTTGCAAATCAAAATTAATGCGTGTCATGCATCAATCATATTAAAAATTGCAATTCAACAAAAGTTGAAATTCCTGCACCATTCGCAAACTTTGAAAACAAGCACGAAACATTGAAAGGTTCGGTATGAAGTTGAATGTGGCATGGGTGGCAGGTTTGGCCTTGGCGATGACTTGCAATTTGAGTGTGGCGCAGTCGGAGAAACCACTGACCATCGTTGTTCCTACGGCGGCAGGCGGGGGCAATGACGCCATGGCCAGGACCATTGGACAAAAATTGGGTCTGCTGCTCAATCGGACTGTGATTGTGGACAACAAGGCTGGCGCAAATGGCGCATTGGCGGCAGAGTTTGTGGCCAAGGCTGCGCCTGATGGCAACACCCTCATGTTCGGTTACATCGCTACACACGCCATGAATCCGGCTTTGCAAAAGTTGCGTTATGACCCCGTGAAGGACTTTGAGCCTGTCGGACTGGTCGGGTATTCGCCCACGCTCATGGTTGTCAACCCTGCGTTAAAAGTCAAAGATGTCAAGGACTTGGTCCGTGTCTTGAAGGAAAAGCCGGATCAGTTCAGCGTCGCCTCTGCTGGCAACGGAACTGCGCCGCATTTCGCCGCTGAATTGTTCAAATTGTCGACACAAACGTCGTTGCTCCATGTGCCTTACAAAGGTTCCGCGCCAGCTGTCAATGACACCATCGGCGGGCAGACACATGTGATGTTCCCCAGTTTGTTCACGGGGGCACCTTTTGTGAAGGCAGGGCGATTGCAAGCACTGGCCATAGCCGGAAATAAACGCTCAGCGCTGCTCCCAGATGTTCCGACCTTGAAAGAGCAAGGCATCGACGGCGTTGAGGTGGATCAGTGGTATGCGATTTTTGCGCCGGCTAAAACGCCTAAAGATGTCGTTGTCAAACTGAATCAGGCTTTGAACAAGGTCCTGAATGACAAAGAAATCATCAAACGCATTGAGGGGCATGGCGCCGATGTTGAAACCAGTACACCAGAACAGCTGGGCGACATGGTTCGCAAGGATTTGGTCAAGTGGCGCCAGGTGGTGCAACGTGCCAAATTACAGGCTGACTGAAATGCAGACTGTGAATCGAACAATTCCCTGCGTTCTGATGCGTGCTGGGACATCGCGTGGGCCCTTCTTTCTCAAGGAATGGTTGCCCTCCGATCCGGCCTTGCGTGATCAGGCTTTGATTGGTGCCATTGGTGCATCAGATCCGCTACAGCTGGATGGTCTGGGGGGGAACAGCACCCTCAACAGCAAGGTGGCGATCGTATCGCGCTCATCTTTGCCTGATTGTGATTTGGACTACTTGTTTGCCCAAGTAGGTGTCGGTCATCAATCTGTGGATACACGGCCCAATTGCGGCAACATGTTGTCGGGGGTGGCCCCATTTGCCATTGAGCAGGGCTTGATTGAGGCACAGCCAGGCACGACGACTGTGCGTATCCACAATGTCAATACGGGCGCCAAGATAGAGGCCACCGTTCAAACGCCTAATGGGCGGGTAACTTACGAGGGGTCTGCTCGAATTGACGGCGTGGCTGGAACGGCCGCACCTGTTTTGCTGAATTTTTTGGATGCCCGGGGGGCGGTCACTGGGCAGTTGTTTCCCACCGGTAATCGCATTGAAAAGATCGATGATGTCGAGGTGACTTGCATTGATGCCGCCATGCCGCTGATGATCGTGCGGGCCAAGGATCTGGGTTTGACTGGGCGTGAACGCCCAGCGGAACTGGATGCCAACAGTGGGCTGCTTTTGAAGCTCGAATCCATGCGGCTTCAGGCCGGTCTGCGCATGGGGTTGGGCGATGTTTCTGGCAGCGTTGTGCCTAAGCCGGTGGTGGTCAGCCCGGGCGATGACGCTGGCAGCATCGTGTCCAGGTATTTCACGCCGCATCGGTGCCATGTTTCCCATGCCGTGACGGGGGCGATTGGAGTGGGAACCGCTTTTGCGTTGCCTGGAACCGTGGCGTCTGGAGGATTGCGGACAGCCGGGCGGCACTTAATGTCAGTGGTGCACCCTCAGGGCAAGATTGATCTGGATGTTGAGTTGGTGGGTGAGGGCCTGAACGGCGTTGTACAGAAAGCCGCTTTGGTGCGCACGGTACGGAAAATCATGCAAGGTGAGTTGTATTTGCCGGACTATGTTTTCCCATCCGATGAACGTGAACCGGCGGCAGCCACCGTATCGGGATATCCGAGTGAAGAAATCACCATCATCGTGCCGACCACTGCGGGCGGTGGCAATGACACCATGGCCAGAATTTTGACGCGCAAATTGGGGCCGGATCTGGGGCAGTCCATACAGGTGGACAACCGTGCTGGCGCCAACGGAAGTGTGGCTGCAGAATTTGTCGCCGCAGCAAGGCCGGACGGCTACACATTGATGTTTGGCTACATCGCTACGCATGGCATCAATCCGGTCATGCAAGAGGTTCGTTATGACCCATTGAATGATTTCCGTCCTGTCGGACTGATCGGCTATTCGCCGAGCATGTTGGTGGTGAGTGCCGGTCTGAAGGTCGCATCAGTTTATGAGTTGATTGAGCACATCCGCCTGCACCCGGAATCCATGATGTATGCCTCGGCAGGTGAAGGCACGGTTCCGCATTTGGCCGCTGAAATGTTCCTGAACCACCATGGCTTGGTGGTGGAAGGTGTGACGCATGCAGGGGCAGCGCCGGCCATCAACTCCATTGTTCGAGGTCAGACGCAATGGATGTTTCCCAGCTTGTTCAGTGCTTTACCCTATCTGAAGACGGGGAAGTTGCGTCCATTGGCGGTGGCAGGGCTGCATCGCTTACCGGATTGGCCTGAGGTGCCAACGTTCGGGGAGTTGGGTTTGGATGCGCTTGATTTGACTCAGTGGTATGGCTTGTTTGCGCCTGCAAAGACGCCGGATCACATCATTGCGCATTTGAACGCGGCGCTGAATCGGGTGCTCTGTGATCCAGAAATCGTGAGCAGGATGCTGCAAGACGGCGCGCAGGTTCAGGCCAGTAGCCCTGATCAACTACGCCAGCATGTCACAGCGGAGCTTGAGCGATGGGCCGGTGTCATGTCGGCATTTCATGTTTCCGATACAGTTGACGCCGTGTCATAAACAGGAATTTGAAACAATGACCGTGGATGTTTTGGTGATCGGCGGGGGCAATGCCGCCTTGTGCGCGGCGCTGATGGCCCGTGAAGCCGGTGCCAGCGTGCGGGTGCTCGAGTCGGCGCCGCGCGAATGGCGCGGCGGCAATTCGGGCCACACCCGCAACCTGCGTTGCATGCACGATGCACCGCAGGATGTGCTGGTAGATGCCTACCCCGAAGAAGAGTTCTGGCAAGACCTGCTCAAAGTGACGGGGGGCCTGACCGATGAGCATCTGGCGCGTCTGGTCATTCGCCACTCGGCGACCTGCAGGCCCTGGATGTTCAAGCACGGCGTGCGCTTTCAGCCGTCGCTGTCGGGGGCTTTGCACACGGCCCGCACCAACGCTTTTTTCATGGGGGGTGGCAAAGCCCTCATGAACGCTTATTACCGCAGCGCCGAGAGACTCGGTGTGCAGATCGATTACAACGCCGAGGTCGATCAGATCGAGTTGGACGCGGGCCGCTTTGTGGCGGCGTCGGTCATGCACAAAAGCCCCGATGGTTCGGTGCGGCGTGAACGCATTGAGGCCAGCGCCTGTGTGCTGGCTGCAGGAGGCTTTGAGTCCAACCGCGAATGGCTGCGCGAAGCCTGGGGCCAAAACGAGCGCGGTGAATACCCGGCTGATCAGTTTTTGATCCGTGGCACGCGTTACAACCAGGGCGTGCTGCTCAAGCATATGCTGGACCAAGGTGCCGACCGCATCGGTGACCCGACCCAAGCCCATATGGTGGCGATTGACGCCCGTGCGCCACTTTACGACGGTGGCATTTGCACGCGCATTGACTGCGTGTCTTTGGGCGTGGTGGTCAACCGCGAAGCCCGTCGTTTTTACGACGAAGGTGAAGACTTCTGGCCCAAACGCTATGCCATTTGGGGCCGATTGGTGGCGCAGCAGCCGGGGCAGGTGTCGTATTCCATCATCGACGCCAAAGCCGTGGGCCGCTTCATGCCGCCCGTGTTTGAAGGCACCCAGGCGGACAGCTTGCCCGAGCTGGCCCGCAAGCTGGGGCTGGACGAAGCTACTTTCATGCAGACTCTGAACGACTACAACGGCGCCTGCCGAGAAGGCTCTTTTGACCACACGGCGCTGGACGACTGTCATACCGAAGGCGTGAGCCCCGCCAAAACCCATTGGGCCAGGCCCCTGGATACCGCACCCTATTACGCCTATGCCGTGCGGCCTGGCGTGACCTTTACTTATCTGGGCCTCAAAACCGATGACACCACCGCTGTGCGTTTCAACAACCGACCCAGCCCCAACCTGTTTGTGGCGGGCGAAATGATGGCGGGCAATGTGCTGGGCAAGGGCTACACCGCTGGGGTGGGCATGACGATCGGCACCGCATTTGGTCGCATCGCAGGCGAGCAGGCAGCCAAGGCCGTCAAAGCACAAAAAGAAGGAGCAGGCCATGCAAACGCTTGAAGCCCTGACCCGTGACGCCCGCGCTCTGGCGCGTGGTGAGATGACGGTACCCGAGGCCGAAGTGGCGCGGCAAATGCAGATTTGCAATGGCTGCCGTTACTGCGAGGGTTTTTGTGCGGTGTTCCCTGCGATGACGCGGCGTCTGGAGTTCGGCAAGGCCGACATCCATTACATGGCGAACCTTTGCCACAACTGCGGTGCCTGCCTGCATGCATGCCAGTACGCGCCGCCGCATGAATTTGCCATCAATGTGCCCAAAGCCATGGCGCAGGTGCGTGGCCAGACTTATGTCGACTACGCCTGGCCTCCTGCATTGGGGCGGCTTTACCAGCGCAATGGCCTGACGATCTCTTTGATGCTGGCGCTGGGCTTGGGCCTGTTTTTGGTGCTGGCCATGCTCAAGCAAGGCACGCTGTGGGGTGCGCCGGTCGCGGGTGGGTTTTATGCCGTGTTCCCGCACAACCTGATGGTCAGCTTGTTCGCCCCGATTTTTCTGTTTGCCGTTCTGGCTTTGGGCCTCGGTGTGCAGCGCTTTTGGCGAGAAGTGACCCCGGCTACCAGCGGGGCACCATTGAGTGCGCCAGCAGCCGCAGAAGCGACCGGTGCCGCATTGCGTTTGAAATACCTGGATGGCGGACATGGCGAAGGTTGCCACAACGAAGACGATGCCTGGACGCATGCCCGCCGGCGTTTTCACCACCTCACGTTTTACGGTTTCATGTTGTGCTTTGCGGCCACCAGCGTGGCCACCGTTTATCACTACCTGTTGGGTTGGCCGGCCCCTTACGCCTTGTCCAGTTTGCCCAAGTTGTTGGGGGTGGTGGGAGGAGTGAGTTTGCTGTGCGGTACGTGCGGGCTGGCTTGGCTGAACATCCAGCGGCACCCCGACCATGGTGACCGTGCACAAAAGCCAATGGACCTGGGCTTCATGGCCTTGCTGGCCTTGATCAGTTTGAGTGGCCTGTTGTTGTGGTGGTGGGGTGCGACCGCCGCCATGCCCGTGCTGCTGGCTGTCCACCTGGGGGCGGTGATGGCCTTGTTTTTGACTTTGCCTTATGGCAAGTTTGCCCACGGCATTTTCCGCACGGCGGCCTTGTTGCGTTTCGCGGTCGAAAAGCGCGAGCCCAACCGCTTGGGTCTGGGCGGCGAATAAAGCAGCTCCTGAGGTGGCGCTTCAGGGTTCAGGCCATGGGCATGGTGGGCGCGGAGTGGATCACGCCGCCGCCCAGGCACACCTCGCCGTCATAGACCACGGCGCTTTGGCCGGGTGTGACGGCCCACTGGTTTTCGCTGAAGTGAAGTTCGAAACCGGCTTGCCCATCGGCCATGCTCAGCGTTTGCAAATCGCAGGGGGCATCCGCTTGCCGGTAGCGCGTTTTGGCGGCATAGCGGCCAGGCTCGGGCGCGGTGCCAGCGCACCAGCTCACGTCGGTCGCTTGCAGTGTGGGTGATTGCAGCCAAGGGTGCTCATGGCCTTGCACCACCCACAGCGTGTTTTTCTCGGCGTCTTTGCGTGCCACAAACCAGGGGGTGTGTTCGCCACCGCCGCGTTGTGCGCCTTTGGCTTTGATGCCGCCAATGCCCAAGCCTTGGCGTTGGCCCAGGGTGTAAAAACTCAGCCCCACATGTTGCCCGATGGTGCGGCCCGAAGGGTCTTTGATGGGGCCTGGTTCTTTGGAGATGTAGCGGTTCAAAAAGTCTCTAAAAGGTCGCTCACCAATGAAGCAGATGCCTGTGGAGTCTTTCTTTTTGGCGTTGGGCAGGCCAATTTCTTCGGCAATGCGGCGCACTTCGGTCTTGTGCAACTCGCCGACAGGGAACAATGTTTTGGACAATTGCGCTTGATTCAGTCGGTGCAAGAAATAGCTTTGGTCTTTGGACGCGTCCAAGCCCTTGAGGAGTTCGTGCCGGCCTGTTGCGCTGTTCAGGCGCACGCGGGCGTAGTGGCCGGTGGCGATTTTTTCGGCCCCCAGCCGCATGGCGTGGTCCAAGAATGACTTGAACTTGATTTCGGCGTTGCACAAGATGTCGGGGTTGGGGGTGCGCCCGGCTTGGTATTCACGCAGGAATTCAGAGAAAACGCGGTCTTTGTAATCGGCCGCGAAATTGACGTGCTCAATCTCGATGCCCAGCACATCGGCCACGGCGGCGGCATCGACAAAGTCAATGTTGGAAGAGCAATATTCGCTGTCATCGTCATCTTCCCAATTTTTCATGAAGATGCCAATGACGTCATAGCCTTGTTGCTTGAGCAAATAGGCGGTGACAGCGGAGTCGACGCCGCCGGACAAGCCGACGACCACACGAGGGAGTTGGGACATGCCGTAATTATCCCGTGACTGCCTGCGATGCCTGCCGAGGTCATGAATTTATAATGCCAAATGGGTCAAAATTCATGAATCGAGCCTGCACTTGGTGCCAACACTTCAGAACATTTCTGCACGATGTCGCGCATGGGATGTTCATCATCACCCACAGTGGTCTGGCCATGGTGGGCTTGACTGCGGTCAGTCTGGTATTGGCTTTGTGGCTGAACCCGCATTGGCTGCACAGCGCCGAAGGTGAAGTGTTCAACTGGCTGCGGGAGCGCAGGGTTTTGTTTGCATGGTTGCCCGAAAACACGGCGGAACGGGCAACAGCCGTGAACTTGCAGGATTTGCCCCCTTCTCAGGCCGCAGTGGCCGAGTGGTTGGGGCGCAAATACAAGGTTGCACCAGAGCCTTTGGCGGCTTTGGTGGTCGAATCTCATGTCTTGTCGAAAAAAACCAAGTTGGCACCGCATTTCATTTTGGCAGTGATGGCCATTGAGTCCAATTTCCATCCTTACGTGCAAAGCCAGGCGGGGGCTCAGGGCTTGATGCAGGTGATGACCGATATTCACGTCAAGCGCTATGAGGTTTATGGGGGGCGCCTTGCCGCGTTTGACCCCATTTCCAATTTGCGGGTGGGCGTGGCGGTGTTGTCTGACGCCATCAAGCTGCGCGACGGCTCTCAAGAAGAGGGTTTGAAGTTCTATCTGGGTGGCTATGGCTTGACCGAGGATGGGGGCTATGTGGCCAAAGTGTTTGCCGAGCAGGCGCAGTTGGACCTGGTCGCCGCAGGCCAAAAACCGCCTGTTCAATGAGGGTTTCCTGAGCCCTTGCAGCCATCCGCAGGCCTCTGAACGCTCAGGTTGGCAAAACCGGGCGCTGAGTGACGGCCAGATCGGTGTAGATCACCTCCAGCGGATAGCGTTGCCCGGCCAGATGGTCTTCGATGCAACGCAAGACAAGCGGGCTGCGGTGACGAGCTGCACTGTTGCGCACTTCTTCAGGCGTCATCCACAAAGTGCGGACAATGCCTTCGTCCAGGCTCAGGTGGGGCTGCAATTCACCGATGTCGCCGCAAAAAGCCATGCGCACGTAAGTGATGTCTTCCCCAGTGGTCGGGCGCTGAAAACGCGACAAATAGATGCCAACCAATGCCGTTGGTGTGAACGGGTGTGCCGTTTCTTCCAGGGTTTCGCGTGCGCAGCCATCGGCGGGTGATTCGCCCTCGTCCAGATGACCGGCCGGGTTGTTCAAGCGCAAACCTTCTTGGGTGTGTTCTTCGATCAACAGGTAGCGGCCTTCTTTTTCAATGATGGCGGCGACGGTGACATTGGGTTTCCAGCGTTTGTCCATGCCTGAGATTATGAAGTGCCCGCTGGACATGGGCGGGCTTGACGGGACTTTTGCCGGCAAACAAATGGCCTGTTTCGTTTAATATAAGAGGTTGCTGATATTTTGCTTTTGGGCCCGTCAGTTACTTTGAGGCAGGGCTTGTACGGGTTTTGATAATGTTGACTTGGGTTAAGCTGACGCATCGGCTATTTTTTGTGAATTGAGTGAGGAGACATTCATGCAGACAGGCGAAAACGCCCCCACGCCTCAGCGAATTGGCGTGCCACGAGAGATTTTTTCTGGCGAAAAACGGGTTGCTACGGTGCCCGATGCGGTGACCAAGTTGGTCAAACTCGGCTTTGCCGTGGTGGTGGAGCAGGGTGCAGGCGAGCTCGCAGACCTGTCCGATGGTGCTTACATCGAGGCCGGTGCGACCATCGCGCCGAGCGCCGCAGCCCTCTGGAGCGGCAGCGACATCGTCTTCAAAGTGCGTGCGCCCACGTCGGACGAGGTGGCGCTGATGCACGAAGGCCAGACGCTCATCGGCTTTCTGTGGCCCGCCCAAAACCCCGATTTGATGCAGCAGTTGGCAGCGAAAAAGGTCACGGCGTTGTCGATCGACGCCCTGCCCCGCACGCTCAGCCGAGCCCAGAAGATGGACGCGCTGACCTCCATGGCCGGCGTCAGTGGCTACCGCGCTGTGGTGGAGGCAGCGAATGCCTTTGGCCGTTTCTTCAACGGCCAGATCACGGCCGCAGGCAAAGTGCCACCCGCCAAGGTGTTCATCGCTGGCGCCGGGGTGGCCGGTTTGGCTGCGATCGGTGCTGCGGCCAGCCTAGGCGCCATCGTGCGCGCCAACGACACCCGTGCCGAAGTGGCCGACCAGGTCGTGTCGCTGGGCGGGGAATTCGTCAAAGTGGATTACGAAGAAGAAGGCTCGGGCGGCGGCGGATATGCCAAGGTCATGAGTGAGGGCTTTCAGGCCGCGCAGCGCGAGATGTATGCGCAGCAGGCCCGCGAGGTGGACATCATCATCACCACGGCGCTCATTCCCGGAAAACCTGCGCCCAAGCTGATCACCGCAGAGATGGTCATGAGCATGAAGCCTGGCAGCGTCATCGTCGACATGGCCGCCGAACAAGGCGGCAACTGCGAACTGACCGAACCCGGCAAGGCCGTCGTCAAACACGGCGTGACCATCGTCGGGTACACCGACCTGGCCTCGCGCATGGCACGCCAGTCGTCCACGCTGTACGGCACCAACTTGTTCCGCTTGACCGAAGAGCTGTGCAAAACCAAAGATGGCGTCATCAACGTCAACATGCAAGATGACGCCATTCGGGGTCTGACGGTCATCAAGGATGGCGAAATCACCTGGCCCGCCCCCCCGCTGGTCGTGGCCCCCAAACCTGCGCCGAAGCCTACGGCAGCGGTGGCCGAGAAGAAAAGCGGTCATGGCCACGGCAGCAGCGGCCCGATGCCCGTCAAAACCCTCGCCTTGGTATTTGGTTTGGGTGCACTGGCGTTTTGGGCCATCGGTGCCTACGCTCCGGCTGCCTTTTTGGGTCACTTCACGGTGTTTGTGTTGGCCTGTTTCATCGGCAACATGGTGGTGTGGAACGTGACCCCCGCGCTGCACACGCCGCTGATGAGCGTCACCAACGCCATCTCCAGCATCATCGTGATCGGCGCACTGGTGCAAATTTTGCCGCCAGAAGCCGGCACCAATGGTCGCTCGGATCAGCTCATCCAGTGGTTGGCCTTTGCCGGGATTGTGCTGACGGCCATCAACATGTTTGGTGGCTTTGCGGTCACCCATCGCATGCTCGCCATGTTTCGAAAGTAATGACTTCGGGGACAGATTTACAGCGCTGTCCCCGACCGAATAAGAAAAGAGTCACTCATGTCCTTTAGCCTGGCCACGGTCGCCTACCTCGGTGCCGCCATTCTCTTCATCCTCAGCCTGGGGGGCTTGTCCAACCCAGAAACGTCGCGTCGCGGCAACCTCTACGGCATCATCGGCATGACGCTGGCGGTGCTTGCCACCATTTTTGGCCCCCGTGTAGCCGCCGCGGGAATTCCGTGGATCGTCGGTGCCCTGCTCATTGGTGGCAGTGTCGGTTTGTATGCCGCCAAAACGGTCAAGATGACCCAGATGCCCGAACTCGTGGCGCTCATGCACAGCTTGGTGGGTCTTGCGGCTTGCCTGGTGGGTTTTGCCAGCTACGTCGACACCTCGATCCAGTACACCGGCGCCGAGAAGGTCATCCACGAAGTGGAAATCTACATCGGCATCCTGATTGGCGCAGTGACCTTCTCAGGGTCATTGATCGCCTTTGGCAAGCTCAATGGCAAGATCGGCGGCAAACCCTTGCTGTTGCCTGCACGGCACTGGCTCAACCTGTTGGGCCTCTTGGTCGTGATTTGGTTTGGTCGTGAGTTTGTGAACGCACACGATGTGCAAAGCGGCATGACGCCGCTGATCGTGATGACCGCGATCGCGCTGCTGTTTGGCATCCACATGGTCATGGCCATTGGCGGTGCCGATATGCCGGTGGTGGTGTCCATGCTCAACAGCTATTCCGGTTGGGCCGCAGCGGCCACCGGTTTCATGCTCAGCAACGACTTGTTGATCGTGACGGGTGCCTTGGTGGGCTCCAGCGGGGCCATCCTGTCTTACATCATGTGCAACGCGATGAACCGCAATTTCATCAGCGTGATCGCTGGTGGTTTTGGAGGAGCGGCAAAGCCCGCGCCCAAGGCCGATGGCGCGGCCGCTGAGCCGCAGGGCGAAGTGGTGCCCGTGAGCGCCACCGAAACAGCCGAGCTGCTGCGCGATGCCAATAGCGTGATCATCGTGCCGGGTTATGGCATGGCTGTGGCGCAGGCCCAGCATACCGTCAACGAAATCACCAAAACCTTGCGTGACAAGGGCATCAACGTGCGTTTCGGCATCCACCCTGTGGCGGGTCGCATGCCCGGCCACATGAACGTGCTGCTGGCCGAGGCCCGAGTGCCCTACGACATCGTGCTTGAGATGGATGAAATCAACGACGATTTCCCCGACACAGATGTGGTCATGGTCATTGGTGCCAACGACATTGTTAACCCGTCCGCGCAGGATGATCCGACCAGTCCGATCGCCGGCATGCCTGTGCTCGAAGTCTGGAAGGCCCGTGCCAGCATTGTCATGAAGCGTTCCATGGGCAGCGGCTACGCGGGTGTGGACAATCCGCTGTTTTACAAAGACAACAACCGCATGCTGTTTGGCGATGCCAAGAAAATGCTCGATGAGGTGCTGGTCGCATTGAAAGCATAAGGTCGCCTACAGGGCGGACGCTTTGCGTCAAGAGGGCGGAAGAATCAATTCTTCCGCCCTTTTTTCTTGGGCAGAAAGAAGGGGCGGATGACCCGCGCCAAGGTGCATTTTTCGCGTAAACCCTGAGACCTTGCATGTCAGTCTGCCGTCAGATCTACGGTAGACTGACTCTCAGGAGAACTCGATATGAACTTGAATCCCGTTTGGCTGAAAAGTTACCCCGAAGGCGTCCCAGCCGACATTGATACGACCCAATACAGCTCCTTGGTGGCTTTGCTTGAGGAGGGCTTTGCCAAGTACGCAGACCGTACGGCCTACAGCTTCATGGGCAAGGACATCAGCTATGCCCAGACCGACCGGGAAAGCTTGGCCTTGGCGGCGTATCTGCAATCTTTGAGACTCAACAAAGGCGATCGCATTGCGATCATGATGCCCAACGTGCCGCAGTATCCGGTGGCCGTTGCGGCCATCTTGCGTGCAGGTTTTGTGGTCGTCAACGTGAACCCGTTGTACACCCCGCGTGAACTTGAGCACCAGCTCAAAGACTCCGGCGCCAAAGCGATTGTGATTGTCGAAAATTTTGCTGCCACGCTCGAGAAATGCATCGCTCAAACCTCGGTTCAGCATGTGGTGTTGGCTTCTATGGGGGACCGTCTGGGTTTGCTCAAGGGCAGCTTGGTCAACTATGTGGTGCGCAACATTAAGAAGATGGTGCCTGCATTTAACCTGCCCCAGGCGGTCCGCTTCAACGATGCCTTGACCCAAGGCAAGCAGATGGCGTTCCTTCGGCCCGAGTTGTTGGCAGACGATATTGCCGTGCTGCAATATACCGGTGGCACCACGGGTGTGTCCAAAGGGGCGGTCTTGCTGCACCGCAACCTGATTGCCAATGTCTTGCAATCCGATGCCTGGAATGAGCCGGTGATGAAACGCATCCCTGCGGGTCAACAATCCACCTCAGTGTGCGCTTTGCCGCTGTACCACATCTTCGCTTTCACGGTGAACATGATGCTGTCCATGCGTTCGGGCGGCAAGACCATCCTGATTCCCAATCCGCGCGATTTGCCTGCCGTGCTCAAAGAGTTGTCCAAGCACACGTTTCACAGCTTTCCGGCGGTGAACACCTTGTTCAATGGCTTGGCCAATCACCCGGATTTCAACACCGTTAACTGGTCCAACCTCAAGGTGTCGCTGGGGGGTGGCATGGCCGTGACGCCCAACGTGGCCAAGCTCTGGCTCGAGAAAACCGGCTGCCCGATTTGCGAGGGCTACGGTTTGTCTGAAACCAGTCCTTCGGCCAGCTGCAACCCGACCACCAGCACCGAGTTCACGGGCACGATTGGCGTGCCGATTCCCGGCACTTTCATGAAGCTGCTTGACGATGAAGGCCACGATGTGACCACGCCCGGCATGCCCGGCGAAATCGCCATCAAGGGCCCCCAAGTCATGGCGGGTTATTGGCAGCGTCCCGATGAAACGGCCAAGGTCATGACCGCTGACGGGTACTTCAAATCGGGTGATGTCGGCATCGTGGACGAGCGGGGTTATTTCAAGATCGTCGATCGTAAGAAAGACATGATTCTGGTCAGTGGTTTCAATGTCTACCCCAATGAAGTGGAAGAAGTCGCTTCTGCTTGTCCTGGCGTGATGGAGTGTGCAGCCATTGGTGTGCCTGATGAGAAAACCGGCGAGGCGGTCAAGTTGGTGGTGGTCAGAAAAGACCCTGCGTTGACCGATGCGCAAGTCATCGCCTATTGCCGCGAGAACATGACCGGTTACAAGCAACCCCGTTTGGTCGAGTTTCGCGACGAGTTGCCCAAAACGCCAGTCGGCAAAATCTTGCGGCGCGAGTTGCGCAACAAGGCCTGATCGCCCGTCTCCGGGGTTTGTACCCGACACACTGCCAAGCGGCCACACAGTTCACTTGTGGCCGTTTTTCTTTTTGACGCATTGCACAAGGGGTGATCCATGGCCGTGATCGGCATCATGAGCGCTATGCACGAAGAATTGGCGGCTGTGCTGGCGCGCATGCCAGACGAGCAGCGCGTTACGGTGGCCGGGCGGGACTTTTGGGTGGGCCACTGGCAAGGGCATGCGGTGGTGGCCGTGCTGTCACGCATTGGCAAGGTGGCAGCGGCCACAACGGCCACGGTGTTGCTCGAACGCTTTCAGGTTGACACCCTCGTGTTCACGGGTGTGGCTGGTGGTATGGGCTCGGGTGTGCGTGTGGGCGATGTGGTGGTGGCCAACGGGTTTGTGCAGCACGACATGGACGCTTCCCCGCTGTTTCCCCGTCATGAAGTGCCGCTGTATGGTCGAGCCCGTTTTGAGACCGATGTAAACCTCTCGGCACAACTGGCGGAGGCTGGCCAACAGGTGCTGGCGAAAGCTGCGCAGCACTTGGGTGCGGGCACTTTGGCCGATTTTCAATTGGATTCACCCCGCGTGCACCAGGGACTGGTCATCAGTGGCGACCGATTTGTTGCGACCTCGACCGAGAGTCAAGCGCTGCGTCTGGCTTTGCCCGATGCTTTGGCTGTGGAAATGGAAGGTGCGGCAGTGGCGCAGGTGTGCCACGATTACGCAGTGCCTTTTGCCGCAGTGCGCACCATCTCAGACCGGGCTGACGATGCCGCTCACACCGACTTCAACCGTTTCATCCGCGAAGTCGCCAGCCGCTACAGTCTGGCGATTTTGTCGCAATGGTTGACCAACAGGCCCCCCGATTGATGGCGGCTTACTTGAGCCAGCCGCGACGTCGGAAATACCACATGGGTACCACGGCACTGGCCACCATCAGGGTCAGTGCGTAGGGGTAGCCCCACTTTTGCGACAGCTCGGGCATGTACTGGAAGTTCATCCCGTAGAGGCTGGCAATCAAGGTGGGCGGCAGCAAGGCCACGCTGGCCACCGAGAAAATCTTGATGATCTTGTTCTGGTTGATGTTGATGAAACCGACCGTGGCGTCCATCAAGAAGTTGATCTTGTCGAACAAAAAGGCCGTGTGCGAGTCCAGCGAGTCGATGTCGCGCAGAATCTGGCGGGCTTCTTCAAACTGCTCGGCGTTGAGCATCTTGGAGCGCATCATGAAGCTCACGGCGCGGCGGGTGTCCATCACATTGCGGCGGATGCGGCCATTCAAATCTTCTTGCCTGGCAATCGCGCCCAGCACTTCGCCGGCCATGGCATCGGTCACATCGCCCGACAACACTTTTTTGCCTGCGATTTCGAGTTTGTCGTAAATGCCTTCCAGCGTGTCGGCCGAGTATTCGGCGTCAGCGTCAAACAGCTTGAGCAGCACTTCTTTGGCGTCTTCGATCAGGCCCGGGGCGCGTCGCGCGCGCATGCGCAACAGGCGAAACACCGGCACGTCTTCGTCGTGGATGGAAAACAGCACGCCTTGGCTTTTCAGGTTGGCGTTGTGCTGGTTCAAAATAAAGGCGCAGCGCACGGTGCGTGGCTCGTCTTCGTCGGCAATTAAAAAGTCAGAGCGAATGTGCAGCTCGCCGTTGTCTTCTTCGTAGAAACGGGCCGATTCCTCAATGTCCTCGTCCATCGCATCTTCCGGGATGGACAGGCCAAAGTACTGTTTGATCCAACGCTTTTCATCCAGTGTGGGCGACTCCAGGTCGACCCAGATGGGCTGAAAGCGGGAGAGTTCTTCCAGCGACTCGATCTCTTCTTGAAAGAGGCGGCCGTTGGCGAGAGTGAAGATGTTGAGCATGGCGAATCCAAAAATGGCCAAGTGCCAAAAGTTCAAAGGGGCGGCGAAGTGTTTTTGCAGCTTTCGAACAATGGGCAGGGTGCTCAAGACGTTCGAAAGCTACCGACTCGGGGTAGTTTCCACGACAGTGTGTCTCCAGAATGAATCGGCGGATTATCGCACCGGATGTTGGGTGGGGGAGTGTTAGATTCAGGCAACTTCATTGCATTGTTCCATGACACCCCATTTGACCCCTCGGCGTGAACGCTGGCTGCTTTTTACACTGGCCGGCATCCAGTTCACCCACATCCTTGATTTCATGATCATGATGCCGCTGGGGCCGCAGTTCACGGCCTTGTTTGGCATCAGCAATGCCCAGTTTGGTTTGTTGGTTTCGGCCTACACCTTATCGGCCGGCCTGTCTGGGCTGATGGCGGCCACTTACATCGACCGTTTCAGCCGCAAACGCCTGCTGCTCGTGATGTACACCTTGTTTGGACTGGCCACGCTGGCCTGTGGCTTGGCCCCAGACTATTTTTGGCTGATGGCAGCGCGTGTGGTTGCAGGCTTGTTTGGCGGTGTTTTGTCTGCATTGTCCCAGACCATCGTGGCCGATGTCGTGCCTTTCGAGCGCCGGGGCCGGGCCATGAGCGTGGTGATGACCTCGTTTTCCGTGTCCACCGTGGCGGGGGTGCCCTTGGGCTTGTTTTTGGCAGCGCACGCGAGTTGGCATGCGCCCTTTTTTGGCATTGCCTTGCTGGTGGGGCTCTTGGCGCTCGGCGCTTGGCAAACCTTGCCCCGGCTCGATGCGCACCTGCATCACCCGGAACGGACGGGCGTCTGGCGCGGCATTGGGCAGGTGCTGTCCGAGGGCAACCACCTCAAAGCCTTCGGCGTGTCGGGTTTGATGATGTTCGCCGGTTTCACGGTCATTCCGTACATCACCATTTACCTGCAGTCCAATGCAGGCATGCAAACCGCTGAAGTGCCCTGGATCTACCTGTGCGGTGGCCTGGCCACCTTGCTGAGTGCGCGTTATTTTGGGCGATTGACGGACCGGGTGGGCAAAGTTAGGGTGTTCCAGCGCCTGGCTTTGGCCGTGGCGGTGCCATTGATGGCCACCACGCTCTCGCAAGGATTGCCCTTGTGGGGCTTGCTGGTGATCTCGACCTTGCTCTTCACGGTCATGAGCGGGCGCATGATCCCTGGCATGGCGATGATTTCATCGGCGGTGGAGCCGCGTTTGCGCGGCACCTTCATGACCCTCAATTCGGCGGTGCAGTCGGCGGGCATGGGCCTGGCGGCCTTGCTGGCGGGCTTGATCATCGGGCGCGATGACCAAGGGCACCTCACCTTTTACTGGGTGGCGGGTTTGTTGGGGGTGCTTGCCAGTTTGCTCAGCGCCTGGCTGGCCGGACGCTTGCGCCTGCATGGCGCACCAAGCGCCTCGAACTGATTTCAACCAGAACGATAGCACTGAAAAGTCTGTTTTGAGGCAATTGTCCAAGCCAATCGGGGTTTACCTTGTGGTGCCTTGCTTTTCAATTCTTGGCGGCGCATAGTGGAGCTGAATCACCCGGAAAGGTGGTTTCGGAGTCCCGCTTCGGTGGGGCTTTTTCTACCCTGCATCTATGGAGGCGACGACTATGAATTTAACCATCAGCGGACACCATCTGGAAGTGACCCCGGCCTTGCGTCAGTACGTCACGGGGAAGCTCGATCGCATCACGCGACATTTTGATCAGGTGGTCGATGTCAAAGTGCTGCTGACTGTCGAAAAGCAGAAAGAGAAAGAAAAACGCCAGCGGGCAGAATGCAATATCCATGTCAAAGGCAATGACCTGTTTGCAGAAAGCGCTCACGAAGATTTGTATGCCGCCGTTGATGAGTTGGTCGACAAATTGGACCGCCAAGTGGTCAAACACAAAGACCGCATCACCGACCACCACCACAGTGCGCCCAAGCGCATGATGTGATCGGGTTTGTTTTTTGTACAAAGCGGGGCCACTTCAAGTGGCCCTTTTTCATGGCCGTGCTGTGTCCGACATTGCCAGGCCAGAAGACCCTTGACAGGCCGCCGGACGGGGCAAAGACGCGTGTGCTCGCGCAAGGTGCATAATCCGGCCTCGACCATGAATCGCCTCTCATCCATATTGCCTGTTGCCCAAGTTCTTGTCGGGGTGGAAGCCACCAGCAAGAAACGCGCATTCGAAGAAGCCGGACTTCTCTTTGAGAACCTGCACGGGCTTTCCCGCGCCTTGGTGACCGACAGCTTGTTTGCCCGTGAGCGACTGGGTTCTACGGGCTTAGGGCATGGCGTGGCCATTCCGCATGGCCGCATCAAGGGCTTGAAAGCCCCCATGGCCGCCGTCTTCCAGTTGGCCCAACCGATTGGTTTTGACGCACCCGATGAACAAGCTGTCAGCTTGTTGATTTTCTTGCTGGTCCCTGAGGCCGCTACCCAAAAGCATCTGGAAATCTTGTCCGAGATCGCCGAGTTGCTGAGTGACACGGCTCTCAGGGAAAACATCAAGAACAGCACGGTCCAGGAAAACTTGCACCAACTGATTGCCCAGTGGCAATCGGCCCAAACCGCCTGAGTTAGCGAAAACCGGTGTTTTAGCGATGAAACCTTCCGTTATCAGCGCCGATGTCCTGTTTGAGGACCACCGCAGCAAGCTGAAGTGGCAGTGGGTTGCTGGCTTGGGCGCTTCAGAGCGCAGGTTTGACGAAGTCGCCGTGCGTGAAGCCCGCTCCGGTGCTGATCTGGTGGGCTACCTTAACTACATTCATCCTTATCGGGTTCAAATTCTGGGTCCGCGTGAGGTGACTTACCTCAGCAATGCCACGCCAGAAGACTGCGCTCGCAGGATCGCACGCATTGTCACACTCGAGCCGCCCGTTCTGGTGTTGGCCGATGGCCAGGTCGCACCGGATGCCTTGCTGTCGATGTGTGAACGTGCCCAGATTCCGATGTTCTCGACCGATCAGTCGTCGGCGTTTGTCATTGACGTCTTGCGTGCTTATTTGTCCAAGCATTTTGCCGATCGCATCACCATGCACGGCGTGTTCATGGACATTCTGGGTATGGGCGTGTTGATCACAGGCGAGTCCGGGCTGGGCAAGAGCGAATTGGGCTTGGAGCTGATTTCTCGTGGCAACGGTTTGGTCGCCGACGATGCCGTTGATTTGTACCGCATCAACCAGACCACCATTGAGGCGCGGTGCCCTGACTTGTTGCAAAACCTGCTGGAAGTGCGCGGCATTGGCTTGCTCGATATTCGGGCCATTTTTGGTGAAACGGCGGTGCGTCGCAAGATGCGCCTGAAGCTGATTGTTCACTTGGTGCGCCGTGAAACGCTTGAGCGTGACTACGAACGTTTGCCTTCAGAACCCTTGGTGCAGGATGTGCTGGGCATTCCGGTGCGCAAAGTCGTGATTCAGGTGGTGGCGGGTCGCAACATCGCTGTGTTGGTGGAGGCGGCGGTGCGCAACACCATTTTGCACATGCGGGGCATTGACACCTACCAGGACTTCATCGATCGACAGCGGCGAGCCATGGAGTAAGTCCTCGTTTCAGCTCAACGCTGACGGTGGGGGCAAGGGGTTTGCGTGCAGTGCGCATACAGACTCAAAGCGTGGTCTGCGATCACAAAACCCTTGGCTTCGGCCACGGCTTGCTGGCGGGCCTCGATTTCCGGGTCATAAAACTCTTCAACCCGGCCGCAGTCCAGACACACCACATGGTCATGGTGTTGGCCTTCGTTGAGTTCATAAACTGCTTTACCGCTTTCGAAGTGGTTGCGGCTCAAAATGCCGGCTTGCTCAAACTGGGTCAAAACCCGATACACCGTGGCCAAACCAATGTCCGTGTGCTCCAGCAGCAAATGGCGAAACACATCTTCAGCCGTCATGTGGCGTTGTGCGCCGCTTTGAAAAACTTCGAGAATTTTCAGTCGGGGCAGGGTGGCTTTCAGACCATTGTTTTTCAGTTCGTCGATTTGGGTCATGGTCAAGGGTATCTGGGTATGCAAAACCGGGGCAGGCATGAAGCTGCCGCTACAATGACCCGATCATATCGGCCTGCCTTCAACCATGACAGCTTTCCTGACTTTCCCCTTGACAGGCAACCGCCTGGCCATGCTCTTTGTGTGCGCCATTTTGGCGGGGTGCGGGAGCATGACCAGCTTCACCGGCGACACGTTCAAGCCTTACGTGCCTGATGTGGTTCAAGGCAACTTCGTTTCTAAAGAGCAGCGCCAGGCGCTCACCCCGGGCATGGCGCGTGCACAGGTTCGTGACATTCTGGGCACACCCTTGGTGACCAGTCTTTTTCACGCAGACCGTTGGGATTACGCCTTCAGCATCCGCCGCCAAGGCGTGCCCCCCCAGACTTTCCAGCTCACGGTGTTTTTCAAAGGCGATGTGCTGCAATCCATTGAAGGGGGCGACTTGCCCAGCGAGTCCGAGTTCGTGGAGCGCTTGGTCATTCAGCGCAAGGCCGCCAGCGTGCCCAACTTGCAGGCCAGCGAAGAAGACCTGAAGAAGTTCCCTGTGCAAAAAGCACAAGGCGGTGCCGAGCGCGCAGCGCCGTTGCCAGCCAATTACCCTCCCTTGGAGCCAACACCCCGCTAACGGGTGTCCTGTTCGGGCCCTTTGCCCGATGGCGTGCGTACTTTTCATTTTGAACACGACATGACTCAATTGACCGACTTGCCCATCACCGTTGCCGGGGCTTCTGGCCGCATGGGGCATATGCTGATCGAAGCCATCATGGCCTCGGACGACTGCCACCTGGCGGGTGCGCTCGACATCGCGGCCAGCCCTGCACTGGGCCTGGATGCCGCAGCCCCTTTGGGCAAATCCAGTGGCGTTCTGGTCACGTCGGACTTGCATGCTGGCTTGAAGAATGCGGCTTGCCTGATCGATTTCACACGCCCCGAAGGCACCTTGGCGCACCTGAAGGTTTGCCGAGAACTGGGTGTCAAAGCCGTGATCGGCACGACCGGTTTCACGGACGAGCAAAAAGCCGAAATCGCTGAAATTGCCAAAGACATCGCCATTGTGATGGCCCCCAATATGAGCGTGGGCGTCAACGTCACGCTCAAGCTGCTGCAAATGGCGGCGCAAGCCATGTCAACCGGCTACGACATCGAGATCATCGAAGCCCACCATCGCCACAAAGTGGACGCGCCTTCGGGTACGGCCCTCAAGATGGGCGAAGTCATTGCCGAGGCCATGGGGCGCGACTTGAAAGACTGCGCAGTTTATGAGCGCTACGGTCACACGGGCGAGCGCGATCCATCCAGCATCGGTTTTGCCACCATCCGTGGCGGCGACATTGTGGGCGACCACACCGTGTTGTTTGCCGGCATTGGCGAACGCATCGAAGTGACCCACAAATCCTCCAGCCGATCCACTTACGCCCAGGGCAGCCTGCGGGCCGTGCGTTATTTGGCCACCCAGCAGCGCGGCCTGTTTGACATGTTTGACGTGTTGAACCTGCGCTAACGGCCCCTAGCCCGTTGCCATGAGCCTCAACGACTTTTTACTGCACAGCGACTTCGTCAGCCGCGTTCTGGCGCTGGTCTTGTTGGTGCTGTCGGTGGGCAGCTGGGTGGTGATGGTTTGGAAATGGCGTTTGCTGTCACGCGTCGGCCTGGACATGCGCCGCAGCATCGCGGCGTTTTGGCAAGCCCCCGCCTTTGACGATGCCCGCCAGCGCGTGGCCCAGTTTGACCGCGACGCGTGCATCACCCCTTTGCTTGAAGCCACCTTGCTGCCCGTGGGCGGCACCTTGGCCTCGGCCGGAGACCGCCACCCCCAGCTGACGCGGGTGTTGCGCGATGCCCTTCATGGCGTGGTGCGGCGCTTGCAGTGGGGCCAGGTGTGGTTGGCCACGGCGGGTTCCATCTCGCCATTTGTCGGACTTTTGGGCACGGTGTGGGGCATTTTCAATGCCTTGACGGGCATGGCCGAAGCCGGGCAGCTGACCATCGACAAGGTCGCCGGCCCGGTGGGTGAGGCCCTGATCATGACCGCCGCGGGCTTGGCCGTGGCCATACCGGCGGTGCTGGGCTACAACGTTTTAGGCCGCAAAGTGAACCAGATCGAGGCCGAACTCGAAGGCTTTGCCCACGATCTGCGTGGCTTGCTGGCCGATCCGCAGGACTGAGCCATGGCCTTCGGTCGCTTGGAATCGCGCAAGCCGGACGCCCCCATGAGCGAGATCAATGTCACTCCCATGGTCGACGTGATGCTGGTTTTGCTGGTCATTTTCATCCTCACCGCCCCCTTGATGACCAGCGCCATTCGGCTGGACTTGCCCCAAAGCGAAGGCACTGAGGCCGGGGCTGCTCCGCAAGCCGTGTCATTGGTGGTCGATGCCCAAGGCGCCTTGTTTTTGAACGACAAACCCATCAGTCCTGAAGCCCTGCGTCAGCGCCTGTCTGAGGCGGCCAAGCGCAACCCCCAAACTGAGCTGGAACTTCGCGCCGATCAATCGGTGCCCTATGGGCGCGTGGTCGAGGCCATGGGCTTGGCCCAAAAAGCGGGGCTGACGCGCATCGGTTTTGTGGCGCAAACCCCGTCCACCACCAAGCGCTGACGGGTCAATCCACCCAGAACAACAGCCGCGCCAGCCTACAATCGCAGGCTATGCAAGACAAGTACAACCACCTCGAAGTCGAACCCGCAGCACAGTCCCGCTGGACGGCCCGCGATGCCTACCGCGTCGCCGAAGACGCCAGCAAAAAGAAGTTCTACGCCTGCTCCATGCTGCCCTACCCCAGCGGCAAGCTGCACATGGGCCATGTGCGCAACTACACCATCAACGACATGCTCACGCGCAGCCTGCGCATGAAGGGCTACAACGTCTTGATGCCCATGGGCTGGGACGCTTTTGGTTTGCCTGCCGAAAACGCGGCCTTGAAAAACGGCGTGCCGCCGGCCAAGTGGACGCATGAAAACATCGCTTACATGAAAAAGCAGATGCAGGCGATGGGTTTGGCGGTGGACTGGTCGCGCGAAGTGGCCACCTGCGACCCCACTTACTACAAATGGAACCAGTGGTTGTTCCTCAAGATGCTCGAAAAAGGCATCGCTTACCGCAAGACCCAGGTCGTCAACTGGGACCCGGTGGACCAGACCGTGCTGGCCAACGAGCAGGTCATCGACGGCAAAGGCTGGCGCACCGGTGCCCCGGTCGAAAAGCGTGAGATTCCGGGCTACTACCTGAACATCACGTCGTACGCGCAAGAGTTGCTGGACCATGTGCAGATCGGCAACGACAAGGCCACGCTCAACGGCTGGCCCGACAAAGTGCGCTTGATGCAGGAAAACTGGATCGGCAAGAGCGAAGGCGTGCGCTTTGCGTTCCCCCACGACATCCGCGATGCCTCTGGCCAGTTGATCGGCGGCGGCAAGATGTACGTCTTCACCACCCGCGCCGACACCATCATGGGCGTGACCTTTTGCGCGGTGGCCGCTGAGCACCCGCTGGCCTTGCATGCGGCGGCGAACAATCCCGCTTTGGCGGCGTTTTTGGACGAATGCAAGAGCGGCGGCACCACCGAGGCCGAGCTGGCCACGCAAGAGAAAAAGGGCATGGCCACCGGCCTGTTCGTCACGCACCCATTGACCGGTGCGCAGGTTGAGGTGTGGGTGGGCAACTACGTGCTGATCAGCTACGGCGACGGTGCCGTGATGGGCGTGCCTGCGCATGACGAGCGTGATTTTGCGTTTGCCTTGAAATACGACTTGCCGATTCGACAGGTCGTGGGCTTGGTGCCGGCTGTTGGGGGCTTGGCCCCCGGTTCGTCAGTCGCAGGCTCCGATTCCTCACCGGCGGCCAAGCCCCCAACAGCCTCCGTCTCTGCCCCAGCCGAAGCTCGGGTGTTTGATGCGACCGCATGGTCCGAGTGGTATGCCACCAAAGACGGTGTGTGTGTCAACTCCGGCGAACTCGATGGCCTGGCCCAAAAAGCCGCCGTCAACAAAGTGGCCGAGCTGTTGGCTGCAAAAACCCACAACGGGGTGAGCCTGGGCGAGAAGAAAATCACCTGGCGTTTGCGCGACTGGGGCGTGAGCCGCCAGCGCTATTGGGGCACGCCGATCCCGATCATCCATTGTGAAGAACACGGTGCCGTGCCCGTGCCCGAAAAAGACCTGCCCGTGGTTTTGCCGCAAGACTGCATCCCTGACGGCTCGGGCAACCCACTGCACAAACACGAAGGCTTCCATGCGGGCGTGACCTGCCCGGTGTGCGGCAAACCCGCCCGCCGCGAGACCGACACCATGGACACCTTTGTGGACTCGTCTTGGTACTTCATGCGCTATTGCGACCCGACCAACACCGAAAAGATGGTGGCCGACGGCACTGACTACTGGATGCGGGACCAGCACAAGGCCACGGGCGGCAGCGGCATGGACCAATACATTGGCGGCATCGAGCATGCGATCCTGCACCTGTTGTACGCGCGCTTTTGGACCAAGGTCATGCGTGATCTGGGGCTGGTCAAGGTCGATGAGCCCTTCACCAAACTGCTGACGCAGGGCATGGTGCTCAACCACATCTATTCGCGCCGCACCGCCAAAGGCGGCAAAGATTACTTCTGGCCGCACGACGTGGAGCATGTGCTCGACGACACCGGCAAAGTCGTCGGTGCAAAGCTCAAGAACGAAGCTGACAGTGGCGATGGCAAGTTGCCCGTGGGCACCGCCATCGACTACGAAGGCGTGGGCACCATGTCCAAGTCGAAAAACAACGGCGTGGACCCGCAAGACCTGATCGAAAAATACGGCGCTGACACGGCGCGTCTGTACACCATGTTCACCGCGCCGCCCGAGGTGACGCTGGAATGGAACGACTCGGCCGTGGAGGGCAGCTACCGCTTTTTGCGCCGGGTCTGGAACTTCGCTTTCAAGCACCACGCGCTGCTGCGCACGGCCACGGGCCAGGACCTGAGCCAAGCGGCTTTGGGCGATTCGGCCAAGACCTTGCGCCGCGAAATGCACCTGGTGCTCAAGCAAGTGGGCTACGACTACGAGCGCATGCAATACAACACCGTGGTGTCCGGCTGCATGAAGCTGTTGAACGCGCTGGAAGACTTTAAGCCCGATGGCGGCGCGGGTGACACCGCCGCCCTGTGCGAAGGCGTGTCGCTTTTGACGCGCATGCTTTACCCCGCCTGCCCGCACATCACGGACGAAGTCTGGCAGCAGCTGGGTTATGCCAAGGCTGTGGGCGAATTGCTGGATGCCCCGTGGCCCATCGTCGACGAGTCGGCACTTGAGCGCGACCAGATCGAGCTGATGCTGCAAATCAATGGCAAGTTGCGTGGGGCCATCTTGGTGCCTGCTGCGGCAGACAAGGCGCAGATCGAAGCTGCCGCGCTGGCCAGCGAGGCGTTTGTCAAGCAAGCCGAAGGTGCTGCACCCAAAAAGGTCATCGTGGTGCCTGGCCGCTTGGTCAACGTGGTGATCTGAGAACGCGCCCGATGACCTCCTCACGCCGACTCTTTTTGACCGCTTTGGGCTTGGGCACTGTGCCTGTGTGGCTCGCGGGCTGTGGGTTTCAGCTGCGGCAAACCAAGGACTTTGCGTTCAAAACCCTGTATGCCAATTTCTCGACCACATCGCCTTTGGGTGTGGAGCTTCGGCGCAATTTGCTGGGCTCGGGCCGTATTGAGTTATGGACCGATCCCAAGCAGATGCTCAAGGCCGATGCGATTCTTGACATTCTGGGCGAAGAGCGCCAGCAGGTGGCCGTGGGCGTGAGCGCGACAGGCCAGGTGCGCGAGCTGCAATTGCGGCTGCGTGTGCGCTTTCGCCTGCGCACGCCACAAGGTGTGGAGCTGATCGAGCCAGTGGCGTTGTTTCAGCAGCGTGACTTGAGCTTTACCGAAACTGCGGCGCTGTCCAAAGAGATCGAGCAAGGCATTTTGTACCGTGACATGCAGACCGACATCGTGCAGCAGATCATGCGCCGTTTGTCAGCCGTCAAGCCGCGCAATACACCGCAACCTGCCTGAACGCGCACATGCAATTGGCCCTTCCACAGTTGGCGGCACACCTGCAAAAGGGCTTGCGCAGCCTGTATGTGTTGCATGGCGACGAGGCCTTGCTGATCCAGGAGGCGGCCGATGCCATCCGCGCCACCGCCCGTGCCCAGGGCTACACCGAGCGCAGCGTGCACACCGTCTCGGGGGCACATTTTGACTGGAGCGAAGTGCTGGCCGCAGGCGGCTCGCTCAGTCTGTTTGCCGACAAACAAATCGTGGAAGTGCGCGTGCCCTCTGGCAAGCCAGGCAAGGAAGGCAGCACGGCCATTCAGCAACTGGCCGCATCTGCCCAAGGCAATGACACGACCTTGACCTTGTTTTTGCTGCCGCGCCTGGATGCCGTCACCCGCAAAGGGGCTTGGTTTGGGGCATTGGAAAATGGGGGCGTTTCAATTCAGGTCGATCCCGTTGACCGCAATGCCTTGCCTCAGTGGATCGCGCAGCGCTTGCAACAGCAAGGTCAGCGCGTGGTGGCGGGCGAAGAAGGTCAGCGCACGCTGCAGTTTTTTGCCGACCGCGTAGAAGGCAACCTGCTGGCGGCACACCAAGAGATTCAAAAACTCGGGCTGCTCCACCCGCCAGGCGAACTCAGCCAGGAACAGGTGGAGTCGGCGGTGGTCAACGTGGCCCGTTACGACGTGTTCAAGTTGTCAGAGGCCGTGTTGTCGGGGCAGGTGGCGCGGGTGCAGCGCATGCTCGACGGTCTGCAAGCCGAAGGCGAGGCCGCTGTGTTGGTGCACTACACCTTGGCCGAAGACATCCGCGCGTTGAAACGTGTGAAAGACGCTATTGCCAGCGGCAAGCCCATGCCCATGGCCTTGCGCGAACAGCGTGTGTGGGGCCCGCGTGAACGCCTGTTTGAACGCGTGTTGCCCCGCATGACCGAAGCCCGTCTGAATGGCTTGCTGCAAGCGGCGCACCAAGTGGACGGCATTGTCAAGGGCCTGAAAGTGCCTGAATGGCCCACCGACGGCTGGCAGGCCTTGCAGCGTCTGGCCGTGCGCTTCTCGCGCTTTTGCATCGTCCGCTGATTCGGCCCGCCGCGGCCGTGCCCGGCCTATCATTGTCAAGCCCGGCTTGACCGGGTATCCATCACGGCTGAAGGCATTGACCCTCAATCGCCTCGGGGGTGACAAAAACCGTTATCCGCATCTGCGAAAATGTTTGAATGACTGAATTGAACACCGCCGCACACGTCCAAGCATTGGGCCAGCAGGCCAAAAAAGCCTCGGCCCTGATGGCCAAGGCATCGGCTGCTACCAAAAACAAGGCTTTGCGCCATTTGGCTGCCTTGTTGCGCGAGAACACCGACGCTTTGCAACTGGACAACGCCAAAGACCTGGAGCGTGCCCGCGCTGCCGGGCTGGCCGAACCGATGGTGGACCGCCTGAAACTCACGCCCAAAGTGCTGGAAACTTGTGCGCTAGGCTGCGAGCAGTTGGCGGCCATGCCCGACGTGATCGGCGAGATCATCGGCATGAAGCAAGTGCCCAGCGGCATCCGTGTGGGCCAGATGCGCGTGCCGATTGGCGTGTTCGGCATGATCTTCGAAAGCCGTCCCAATGTGACGATCGAGGCGGCCAGCCTGTCCATCAAGAGCGGCAACGCCTGCATCTTGCGCGGTGGCTCCGAAGCCATCGAGTCGAACAAGGCCTTGGCCAAGCTGGTTCAGCAGGCGCTGACGGTCAGCGGTTTGCCCATCGACGCGGTGCAATTGGTACAAACCACCGACCGCGCTGCCGTGGGCCAACTGATCACCATGCCGCAGTTTGTGGACGTGATCATTCCGCGCGGCGGCAAGGGCCTGATTGAGCGCATCAGCGCCGAGGCCAAGGTGCCCGTCATCAAGCACCTGGACGGCAATTGCCACACGTATGTGGACGATCCGTGCGACATCGACATGGCGGTGAAGGTGGCCGACAACGCCAAAACCAACAAATACAGCCCCTGCAATGCCAGCGAAGGCTTGCTGGTCGCACAGGGCGTGGCCGCCGAGTTTTTGCCCAGAATCGGTGCCATTTATGCCGCCAAAGGCGTCGAGATGCGCTGCTGCCCCAAGGCCAAGGCCATTCTGAGTCAAGTTGTCGGGGCTCAGCTGAAGGACGCCACCGAGCAAGATTGGTTCGAGGAATACCTCGCGCCCATCATCAGCATCAAGGTGGTTGAGGGGCTGGACGAAGCGATTGCCCACATCAACCACTACAGCAGCCACCACACCGATGCCATTCTGACCCGCGACCACATGCACGCCCAGCGCTTCTTGCGCGAGGTGGACTCGGCCAGTGTCATGGTCAACGCCAGCACCCGTTTTGCGGATGGTTTTGAGTTTGGTTTGGGTGCCGAGATCGGCATCAGCACCGACAAATTCCACGCCCGGGGCCCGGTCGGTATCGAAGGTCTGACCTCGCTCAAATATGTGGTGTTGGGTGAAGGCGAAGTCCGCACCTGATCTGCTTGTCTGGGGTGGCCGGGTTCACATGCCCTTGGCTTCTGTCGGGTCAGTGCTTGCAAACGCGCTGACCGGCCCCATATGATTATCTTGTTTTTGTCATTTCAGCCCCATAAAGGTCGCCCATGGTTCCCCATCTTGTCACTGCCCTGACCGGCCCCATCAATGAGCTGGAGCAGCGCATCCTTGATTCCATGCCCGCGATTGAACGCTGGTTTCGTCTGGAATGGATGGAGCACACACCGCCGTTTTACACCTCGGTTGACATTCGCAACGCGGGCTTCAAGCTGGCCCCGGTGGACACCAACCTTTATCCAGGCGGCTGGAACAACCTGACGCCTGAAATGCTGCCTTTGGCCGTACAGGCGGCCCAGGCTGCCATCGAAAAGATCTGCCCCGAGGCCAAAAACCTGCTGATCATTCCCGAGAACCACACGCGCAACACCTTCTATCTGACGAACGTGGCGCAGTTGCAGCGCATCTTTCACATGGCGGGCCTGAATGTGCGCATCGGCTCGATCAACCCCGAGATCAAGGAAACGACGACCATTGAGCTGCCCAATGGCGAAAGCGTGACCCTGGAGCCGGTGGTGCGCAGCAAGCACCGTCTGGGCCTGAAAGACTTCGATCCCTGCACCATCTTGCTCAACAACGACTTGTCGGCGGGTGCCCCGGGCATTCTGGAAGACCTGCACGAGCAATACCTGCTGCCACCGCTGCACGCAGGCTGGAGCGTGCGCCGCAAAACCAAGCACTTTCAGAGCTACGAAGAGGTGGCTAAGCGTTTTGGCAAGCTGCTGGGCATCGATCCTTGGCTCATCAACCCGATGTTCAGCCAGTGCGGCGACGTGAACTTTGCCGAAGGCACGGGCATGGAATGCCTGCGCAGCAACGTGGACGCGCTGCTGACCAAAATCAAGCGCAAATACAAGGAATACGGCATCAACGAGAAGCCGTTTGTGGTGGTCAAGGCCGACAACGGCACTTACGGCATGGGCATCATGACCGTGCGCGATGTGGCCGATCTGGACGCTCTGAACCGCAAGACCCGCAACAAGATGAACGTCATCAAGGACGGCCAGACCGTGAATGACGTGATCATCCAGGAGGGCGTGCTGACCAACGAACGCATCAACGACGCGGTGGCCGAGCCGGTGGTCTACATGATGGACCGCTATGTGGTGGGTGGTTTTTACCGCGTGCACGCCGAGCGCGGGGTCGACGAGAACCTGAACGCCCCCGGCGCCAGTTTTGTGCCTTTGGCCTTCGCCGATACCCCGCACTTGCCTCAGCCCGGTGTCAAACCTGGTGCCAGCGTGCCCAACCGCTTCTATATGTATGGCGTGATTGGCCGCTTGGCCATGCTGGCGGCCAGTTACGAGCTGGAAGCAACCGACCCCGAAGCCGAGGTTTACGACTAAAGTTGCTGCACTGCAACAAAATCCCCAAAAGGACGGTGACACGGGGCTGAAATCGGGCGCAAAATAGCCCACTTGTTTCTTACCCGATTTGACGTCAGTCAGGTCCCAGCCCGTGTCTTCCAACCGTTCTTCACTCGTCGCATTGACTTTGGGCGCCATTGGCGTGGTTTATGGCGACATCGGCACCAGTGTGCTGTATGCGATGAAAGAGGTTTTTGGCTCCGGCCATGTGCCTTTTACGCCCGACAACGTCTACGGCATCCTCTCCATCTTTTTCTGGACCCTGACCACCATCGTGTCGGTCAAGTATGTGGTGTTGGTGCTGCGTGCAGACAACCATGGTGAGGGCGGTCTGGTGGCCATGCTGGCGCTGGCCTCGCAATCGGTCAAAGACCGACCCCAGTTGCGCAAAGTCTTGCTGGTGGTCGGCATCTTTGGCACCTGCCTGTTTTATGGCGACGGTGTCATCACCCCCGCCATCTCGGTGCTCTCGGCGGTGGAGGGCCTGGAGATCATCTCGCCAGCCTTCAAAAAATCAGTGATTCCGCTGACCTTGGTGATCCTGTTCCTGCTGTTCTGGGTGCAAAAGCGCGGCACGGCAGGCATCGGCAAGTTCTTTGGCCCCATCACCTTGGTCTGGTTTGCCGCCATCGCGGTGCTGGGGGTCTCCCACATTGTTCAGCGCCCTGAAATTTTGTTCGCCATCAGCCCGCATTACGCCTTGAGCTTCATGTGGCACGAGCCGGGCACCACGTTCATCATCTTGGGTGCGGTGGTCTTGTGCGTCACAGGCGGCGAGGCCTTGTATGCCGACATGGGCCACTTTGGCAAAAAACCGATCCGCCTGGCCTGGTTCAGCGTGGTCATGCCCTGTCTTGTGTTGAATTATTTTGGTCAAGGTGCCTTGTTGCTGTCTCAGCCCGAGGCCGTGAAAAATCCGTTTTACATGATGGCCCCTGACTGGGCTCTGGTGCCGCTGGTCGGCTTGGCCACCATGGCCACGGTCATCGCCTCGCAGGCTTTGATTTCAGGTGCTTTCAGCGTGACCAAACAAGTGATTCAGCTGGGGTATTTGCCGCGCTTGCAGGTCATGCACACCAGCGAAACCGATACCGGCCAAATCTACATGCCCTTTGTGAACTGGGGCCTGTTTGTGGCCATCGTTTTGGCGGTGATCATGTTCAAGTCGTCCAGCAACCTGGCGGCGGCCTACGGCATCGCCGTGTGTACCGACATGCTGATCACCACGGTGCTCACCTTCTTCGTGATCCGTTACGCCTGGAAGCTCCCACTGGCGCTGTGCATCGGTGCAACAGGCTTCTTCTTTGTCGTTGATCTGGCCTTTTGGGCGTCCAACATGTTCAAGCTGTTTGACGGTGGCTGGTTCCCATTGCTCATCGGTGCGGCCGTGTTCACCCTCATGCTGACCTGGCACGATGGCCGCCGCTTGCTCAACGATTCCTTGCGCTCGGATGCGCTGAAGTTGAACGATTTTCTGGAAGCGGTTTTCATCGCACCCCCCACCCGCGTGGAAGGCACAGCCGTGTTTTTGACGGCCGAAACGGGTGCGGTGCCCAACGCGCTGCTGCACAACCTCAAACACAACAAGGTGCTGCACGCGCAAAACCTGTTTGTCACGGTGCGCAGCCACGAAATTCCGCGCATGGAAGCAGACAATCGCCTCGAAATCGAGTCGCTGGGCCACGACTGCTGGCAAGTGATCGTCAATTACGGCTTCAAGGACAACCCCGATTTGCCTTCGGCCTTGGCTGCCATCGAGGGCGAGGGCTGTAAGCTCGACCCGATGATGACCAGTTATTTCCTGTCACGCGACATCGTGATTCCTACCATCGGCGGCGGTATGGCCACCTGGCGCGAAAAACTCTTTGCCCAGATGCACCACAACGCCAGCGCAGCGGCCGAGTTTTTGAACCTGCCCACCAACGCGGTGGTCGAGTTGGGCTCGAAAATCGAAATTTAAGCGCAAGCAGTGCCTGTGCGGTGCGGTATGCGGATACCTCAAGCACCGCCGTGTTGAATACGAGAAGGGAGTGTCATGCAGCGGTCCTTGCATTTAGCCCATCAATTCACGCGACGTGTGGCGTTTGGCCTGCCGCACGATGCAGCCCTGCCGGATGACCCTTTGGCATGGGCAAAAGCCCAGTTGAAACGTGTGCCGCCGATGGACATTCTGGAGCGGGATGGCACACGGCGCACCGATCTGCCCACTTGGGTTCAATTGCTCTGGCGCATGGACGATGTGATGCAGGCGTTTGAAAAGCACCGTCGACTTGAAGTCGAATCTTTTGACAAGGCCAAGCGCATGTCCAAAGAGCAGTACGAAGCCGAGCGCAAGCGCGATATCGGGACACCGTATTGGCAGATGGAACACTGGAAAGAAGTCCAAGCCCGCGCGACCACCGCCTTGTATGGCGAAGCACCTGTCTTTGAAAGGTTTTGGCATTTTTGGTCCAACCACTTCATGGTGGCGCCAGGCAACCAGAACAACGACACCTTGGTGGGGCCTTTCCAACGCAGTCTGCGAGAAAAAATGACGGGGGACTTTCAGACCCTGCTTTGGCATGCCACGACCCACCCCGGCATGTTGGTCTATCTGGACAACAACAACAACACGGGGCCCCGTTCGCGTGCCGCACGCGAAAAATGGACCACCCACAGCATCAACGAAAACCTGGGGCGTGAGCTGTTGGAACTGTTCACATTGAGCCCTGACAGCGGCTATACCCAAAAAGATGTGGAGGCGGTCACCCTGATATTGACCGGGTGGCGCGACATGCGGCCTGACAAGCACCACAAGGCCGGTGTGCCGCTGGGTACATTTTTTGATTTCAATTACCACGAACCGGGCTCTCAAGTGGTGATGGGTAAAACCTACTCGGCCTTGTTTCGTCCGTCTGCCAAGTTGGAAGATTTGATTGCTGACTTGGCCGTCCATCCAGCAACAGCAAGGCATTTGGCCCGAAAGCTGTGCGTTTACTTTCTTGACGACGACCCACCTGCTGCGGCGATTCGCCACGTTGAGCAAGTTTTCTTGCAAACCAAAGGACATCTGCCTGCCGTTCACGATGCCGTGCTCGAGATGTGTTGGGCGCATCTGGAGACCACGCGCAAATTTTTGTCGCCAGAAACATGGCTTTTACAGACTTGGAATTTGATGGGCATTGCCCCACCCAGAACAGCACCTTTGGATGAGCGTGGCGGTCTCAAAACCCCAAATGTATTGGGTGACTTGGGGCAACCATTGCCACGTTGCCCACAACCCAACGGATGGCCCATTCGTTCGGTCGACTGGATCTCCAAGGAAATGCTGGACCGTCGGGTGCGCTTCATGTCAGTGGTCACCAGGGATTGGTTGCAACAGGCGGCACAACCCCGTCAAACCCTGAATCAATTGTGCGAAAAGCATTTCGCACCTGACAACCCAGAGCTCGCTTTGATTCAAAACGTCATGGCCAAGGGCGATGTGCGCTCTGCACACACCTTGTTCCACGCCAGTCCCACACTGCTTTGGAGTTGATCACCATGCAAAGAAGACAATGGTTGAAAGGTGCTGGTGCGGCTGCACTGAGTTTTGCAGGCATCCCGTCTGCGTGGGCCAATGGCGCTGCCACTGCGCCTCGGCTGCTGGTCGTGCTGCTGCGAGGTGGCATGGACGGATTGGCCGCTGTGCCGCCTATCGGCGATGCCAACTACGCCGCCATTCGGCCCACCATCGCTGTCCAGAACAGTTTGCGGTTGGATGGCTCGTTTGGCCTGCACCCATCGCTCAAGCACCTGCACCAGTTGTGGGGGCAAGAGCAACTGGCGGTGGTTCACAGCACAGGCTTTGCTTATGCCGGGCGGTCGCATTTCGAGGGTCAGGACGTGATGCAATCTGGCATGCCAAAGCCCTACACCTCGGCGTCAGGATGGCTGGGTCGGGCGATGCAGGTGGCGCGGGTGGCGGGCGGCGTTTCTATTTCAATACCCATGCCTTTGATTCTCCGAGGCAACCCAGAATCGTCCACGAAATTTCCCAACTGGATGCCGCCCTTGACGCCGACCGTCGCAGACTCTCTGGCCGCTTTGTGGTCGAAAGACGGACTGATGTCACCCTATGCGGCCATCATCCGAGCCGAGGCGGCAACCCAGCGGCAAGGTGCCATGAATCGACAGAATTTCGCCAACGCACGCTCTTTGCCAGAGCTGGGCCGCCTGGCCGGACAAGAAATGAGTCAACCACAGGGCCCCCGTGTGGGCCTCATTGATTTCACACACGGGTTTGACACGCACGCCAGCCAGGGTGCAGACCAAGGCGGGCACGCTGACCAACTGCTCAAGGTCGATCAATTGGTCCAGAACTTTCAAGCCGCGATGGGGCCCATGTGGGCCAACGCCCTGGTGGTGACCGTGACCGAGTTTGGCCGAACAGTGGCTGAAAACGGCACCACAGGCACCGACCATGGCGTGGGCACTTGCTGCGTACTGGCGGGCGGCTTGATCGGTCGCTCGAAGGTCTATGCCGACTGGCGAGGCTTGCACAAAGACCAATTGTTCGAAGGCCGCGACCTGCCGCCAACGATCGACGTGGCGGCGGTTTATGCGAAAGTGATCGAGCGGGTGTTTGAAGTCACCCCTGCTGCCATTCAGCAGCAGGTCATTGCGCACAAGCCCCATGCCGCATTGAACGGGCTGCTGATTTAACCCCCTGATTAATCCAACAAGCCCATCGCCTCGCCCATCACGATCGGGCGGGTGGGCGTCCAGTCCTTGTTGAACTGCATCACGCCTTGGGGGAACAACATCACCACGGTGGAGCCTAGCAAAAAGCGGCCCATCTCTTCGCCCTGCGCCAGGCTGATGTTGCCCATTTCATAAGCCCATTCGCGCACCGTGCCTGGGCGCGGTGGGTTGACCACGCCGTGCCACACCGTGGCCATGCTGCCCACAATGGTCGCGCCCACCAGCACCATCACAAAGGGGCCGTGCTCGCCTTCAAACACACACACCACCCGTTCATTGCGCGCAAACAGGCCGGGCACGCCGCGTGCCGTGGTCGGGTTGACCGAAAACAAATCGCCCGGCACATAAATCATGCGCGTCAAGCGGCCCGCGCAAGGCATGTGGATGCGGTGGTAGTCGCGGGGGCTCAGGTACAGCGTGGCGAATTCGCCATCTTGAAACTGCGCCGCCAAGGCCGCGTCGCCGCCCACCAGCGCTTGCGTGCTGTAGCTGTGGCCTTTGGCCTGAAACACCTGATCGCCCGCGATGGGGCCGCACTGGCTGATGGCCCCGTCAACCGGGCTGACAAAAGCCGCCGCCGCCAAGGGGCGTGCGCTGGCTTGGAGCGGGCGGGTGAAAAATTCGTTGAAGCTCTTGTAGCTGGCTGTGTCGGGGTTGACTGCTTCGGCCATGTTCACGTTGTAGCGCTTGACGAACCAGTCGATGATGCGCGTGGTCGCGCCCCCCCACTGGCTGCCCGCCACCCAACCCGCAAAAGCGGTCAGGGCTTGTTTGGGAATCAGGTATTGCGGCAAGACCGCCAAGCGGTCAGAAAAAGAAGGGGACATGAAGAGGCCGCCGGGGTGGTTCAAGAGAAGGCCCTGATTTTATCGGGCGATGGCCACGGGTTTCCCCGTGGGGCAGCAGGCACAATCCCAGCATGAACACCCCTTTGCTTTCGGTCGATCATTTGGTCAAGCGCTACGGCGACGCCACCGTGGTCAATGACCTGTCTTTCCACATCGAGCCCGGCGAATGCCTGGGTGTGATCGGCCCCAACGGTGCGGGCAAAACCACCACGCTGCGCATGTGCCTGGGCTTGTCGCAGCCCGATGGCGGCGACATCGTCTACTTTGGTGGCCAGCAAATGCCGCGCGACGCGCTGGCTATCAAGTCGCAGCTGGGCGTGGTCGCGCAGATGGACACGCTGGACCCCGACTTCACATCGGAAGAAAACCTGCTGGTCTTTGGCCGCTACTTTGGCCTGCCCGACGCCACCATCCGCGAGCGCATTCCCAAGCTGTTGGAGTTTGCCGCACTCACCCACAAGGCCAAAGCCAAACCCGGCGAATTGTCGGGCGGCATGAAGCGACGCCTGAGCCTGGCCCGCGCCCTTATCAACCACCCGCAACTGCTCATGCTGGACGAGCCCACCACCGGCCTGGACCCGCAAGCGCGGCACCTCATGTGGGAGCGCCTGCAAGTGCTGCTGCAAGAAGGCAAATCCATCTTGCTCACCACCCACTTCATGGACGAGGCCGAACGCCTGTGTTCACGCCTGTTGGTGCTGGACCAAGGCCGCAAGATCGCCGAAGGCAAACCTCGCGACCTGATCGCCGAGCACCTGGAGCCCGAAGTGGTCGAGGTGTTTGGCCAAGGCGCGGTGGCGCTGGCGCAAGAAGCCCACCTGAAAGCGCTGGCGGGCCGCATCGAAGTCAGCGGTGAAACCGTGTTCTTTTACACCCACGACAGCCGGTCGCTGCTGGCGGCACTGCAAGCTTGGCCTGCGCTGCGCACGCTGCACCGTCCTTCCAATTTGGAAGACCTGTTTTTGAAATTGACCGGACGCCAAATCCGCGAAGAAGGTTGAGCCATGAGTCAGATCCAAAACAACATCTGGGCCGCGCCGCAACTGTCCATGCGCTGGTGGCCTGTATTTTTGCGCAACTGGTTGGTCTGGAAAAAGCTGGCCATCCCCAGCCTGGTGGGCAACATCGCCGAACCGCTGATGTGGCTGGTGGCCTTCGGTTACGGCCTGGGCTCTTTGGTCGGGCAAATTGAACTGGGGGGCGAAAAAGTGCCCTACATCCTGTATTTGGCCAGCGGCAGCATCTGCATGAGCGCCATGAACGCGGCCACCTTTGAGGCGCTGTATTCGGCCTTCTCGCGCATGCATGTGCAGAAAACCTGGGACGGCATCATGAACGCCCCGGTACGGCTCGATGACGTGGTGCTGGCCGAAATGCTGTGGGCCGCGTTCAAAGCGCTGTTCACCGTCACCGCCATTTTGGGCGTGATGCTCGCTTTGGGCATCAGCCACAGCTGGAAGCTGCTGGTCGCCTGGCCCGTGCTGTTGGGCGTGGGCATCACCTTCAGCTGCATGGCGCTGATCTTCAACGCACTGGCCAAAGGCTACGACTTCTTCACCTATTACTTCACCCTGTTCCTCACGCCCATGATGTTCCTCTCGGGCATCTTTTTTCCGCGTGAACAACTGCCCGGCTTTGTGCGTGTGATCGCCGATTGGCTGCCGTTGTCGGTGGCGGTCGACTTGGTGCGCCCCCTCTTCATGGACCGTTGGCCCGACCAGCCGCTGCGCCATGTGCTGGTGCTGGCGGTGTTTGCGGTGGTGTCGTTTTGGGTGGCACTGGCGCTGACCAGGAAGCGGTTTCGGAGTTGAATTTATCGGCCGACGCGCTTGCTGTTGAGGGCCCTCAAGTGGCCGTCGCCTTGTGTTCAATGCGTTGACCTGCCGCTTCCCACGCGTCAATGCCGCCACGCAAAAATCGCACATTCAGACCTGCCGCACGCAAGCGCATGGCGGCTGAGCGACTCACTTCGTGTCCATAGACGCAGTAAACAACGATGGCCCGGTCTTGGGGAAGTTCTTTGGCCCAGCGCTCAATGTCCGAAGGGTCTTTCCACTGAGCGCCCGCAATGCGCGTCAGTGCAGTCTTGTAGACCCCTTCACGGCGCACATCCACCAGCAGGGCTCCCTCCACCTCAGCATGGTTTGCGCCTAGAGACTCGCTGACCCCATAGATGGCTTGCTGGTAACGCGCGTACACCGTGTTCCAGGCGATATTCGCCATGAAGGCCTCCACATAGGGGCCAGCCGCCGGGCCATAGTCCAAGTGGTAGGCGTGTTCATACATGTCCAAGGCCAGCAGTGGAATCCCTCCGACCAGTGCTTGCGTGTGGTCAGCGGCCCATTGGTTGACCAAGTGGCCCTCTCTGGGCTGATAGACCAATAACGCCCAGCCAGAGCCACTACCCATTGCTCGACCCATGGCGGCAAACTCATCGCGCCACAAAGCCACGCTGCCAAAACTGGCGCTCAGCGCCAGCGCCATGGCGGGGCTCATTTCCGAGCCATTTCCACCCAGACACCCAAAGTAAAGCTCGTGAAGCAGCATGGCGTTGGTGGCCATCAGTTCCTCTCGCTTGAGTCCATTCCAGACGTAACCGGGTGCGGTGCTCGGTGACAGAGTGGTCAAGTGCATTCGGATGGCATTGAGCCGATGGACAGCACCGCCATAGTCGTTCTGGTGGTGACTGAGCAGCAATTTTTCTGAAAGGCCATGCAGGGCGGTCGGGTCGAAAGGCAAGTTCTGAATGTGGCAGTCCATGGTCGTTTCCTCAATGAATCAAAGGTCGAAGAAAAACCCAAACCAGCCCAGCAAGGCCACTGGCAATGAGCACGGGAATGACCCCCAATTTGTAGCGAAACAAGGCCGTCACCGCCGCGATACCAATGAGTGCGGCAGGCCACTCCAACAGGCCAGACAGCCCCGTGGGCCACAAGACATGCAAGGCGAAAAACACCGCCAAATTGGCAATGACACCCACGACAGCGGCGGTGATGGCCGTCAATGGCGCTGTGAATTTGAGATTGCCGTGGGTGGACTCGATGAACGGGCCCCCCAAAAAGATGAAAAAGAACGAGGGTAAGAAAGTGAAGAAAGTCACGATGCAGGCTGCCACCACAGCCCCCAAGAAGAGCGAGTCTGTCCCCATCACGGTCTGAGTCCAGCCGCCGACAAATCCCACGAATGCCACCACCATGATGAGCGGGCCAGGGGTGGTCTCGCCCAGTGCCAAACCGTCCATCATCTGCGACGCGGTCAGCCACTGGTAGTGCTCAACCGCGCCCTGATGAACATACGGCAGCACCGCATAAGCTCCCCCAAAAGTCAGGAGTGCGGCTTTGGTGAAAAACCAAGCCATTTGTGTGAGCGCCGCGTCCCATCCATACAGGGCGACCAAAGCGCCCATCGCGGCCAACCACAGACCTGCGAAAGCCGCTAGAACTTGCCAAAATCTTTTCCAAGTGAAGATCGCATGCGGCGGCGTGGGCGTGTGGTCATCGATGACGGCGGCGCCCATGCGCTCAGCCCGTGTACCGTGGCCTCCGCCGATTGCGAATTTCTCGGGCGCAAAGCGACCGCCCCAATGGCCAGCCAAGCCAGCGGCCAACACAATCAGCGGGAATGGCAGATTCAAGGCAAAAATGGCGGTGAATGAAGCCACGGCAATGCCCCAAAGCACGCCGTTCTTGAGCACTCGCGAGCCGATGCGGTAGGTCGCAGACACCACGATGGCCGTCACCGCCGGTTTGATGCCATAGAGCACACCGGCCACAGCCGGCACATCGCCATACACCATGTACACCCAGGACAGGCCCATCAATATCAACAGCGAAGGAAGCACAAAAAGCCCCCCGGCCACAATGCCGCCCCAAGTCTTGTGCATGAGCCAGCCGATGTAGGTGGCCAACTGCTGTGCTTCTGGCCCGGGCAGCACCATGCAGTAGTTCATCGCGTGCAGATAGCGCTTTTCAGAAATCCAGCGCTGACGCACAACCAAGTCCTCATGCATGATGGCAATCTGGCCCGCAGGCCCGCCAAAAGAGACGAAGCCCAGCTTGAGCCAGTAGGCGAAAGCCGCCCAGAAGGTGGGTGGGTGGGGTGCCGTAAGTGTCGGCGTTGGCGTGCTCATGGTGCGCTCCGAAAGGCGGCGTAGAGGGTGTCAAAAAGCGCCAGCGCTGCGGCCAGCAGGGCATCGTCATCTGCGTGTTGTGCATGAAGACCACGAACCAGCATTTCCAATCCGGGCGCTTCGTCCACCGCGATGCCGCCTGCATCGATGAAGTGCACCAACTCCCCAAGCCGTGCCAGCGCCGGGTCGGTGTGCAGACCAAATGAAGCTGCGACCACTTCAAAAGTCACACGTTCGCCCACATGCGTGAACGCCGCACCATCAAAGTCAAAACCCAAAGCGGTCTTGGGGCACTTCTTGGCGTTTACCAACCACAAGAAGGTGGGCGCTTGGTCGACAAAGCGTTGCACCAACCAAGCAGTGGCCAAACGGTCCACCCATGGCCTTGCACGAGTGGCCCAAGTTCGACCTTGGTATTCATGGATGTCCAGCAGCGCGATTGGCGCAGTCACGGAGGCAGGTTCTCCCGGCGACAGCAAGCGTTCCGTTTCTTGTCGCAGGGTTTGCAGGCCGGACACGGCAGATTCTGCGGCTTTGCCCGGAAAGAAGTCGGCACTTTGAATGGCCTGAAGTTGCACCTCCTGCGTCCTGAGGGCCTTGCGCACGTCGGCCTCGCTTGCTGATTTGAAGGCTTTGCGTGCCTCTTTCAAGGTCTGGGCGAATTCAGCGTACAGATCATGGCGGTCAAACAGTGCGCGAAATCCAGACTCTTGTGCCGCGTCACGAGCCTGCACCTCCAACAGGTGCGACTCAGCGCCCGCACTGCGTATGGCCTCATCCATCTCCCAAAACGATGGCGCCGTCGTGGCCGAGGCAGGCAGGATGTAAACCCCCTCACGCAAGGTGGCGCAGTGGCTGGATTTGAGCTTGCGCCAAATACGAACCCGCAGGCCACTGGGTGATGTGGGGAGAGTTGCTGTCAAAATGAGCCAATGTGTCATGTAGCAATTATTACACTAAGTAATGAGTGTTTCTAATTTATTATTTTTGTGGCGCGGCGCTTGCCTTGTGCATGGCGCGCCACCGCCCGCTTTGGCAAGCTGCCGCCGCCCTTTTTGTTGTGATGCCATACATCCAGCCTCACAACGCAGTCATGCCGTCAGGCCCGTGTGAAACAGCCCCGTTAAGATGGTTGCAAAACCCATTTACCCGTTTTGAAGGACAGAACATGAGCATCCAAACCGTAGGCATCATTGGCGCAGGCACCATGGGCAATGGCATCGCACAGGCGTGTGCTGTGTCGGGCATTCCGGTGGTGATGGTGGACATTTCTGATGCGGCCGTGGCCAAGGGCATTGCCACCGTATCGGGCAGTCTGGACCGCTTGGTCAAAAAAGAAAAGATCACCGAAGCCGACAAGGCCAAGGCGTTGGGCCTGATCAAGGGCAGCACTTCTTATGACGACCTGAAGGCCACCCAGTTGGTCATTGAGGCCGCCACCGAGAACCAGGACCTCAAGGTCAAAATCCTCAAGCAGCTCGATGGCATGCTGCCTGCCGACGTGATCATCGCTTCCAACACCTCGTCGATCTCGATCACCCAGCTGGCCGCTGCCACCCAGCGTGCCGACCGTTTCATTGGCATGCACTTTTTCAACCCCGTGCCCATGATGGCCTTGGTCGAGATCATTCGCGGCCTGCAAACCAGCGACGCCACCCACGACGCGGTGCACGCACTGGCCACCGCTTTGGGCAAGACCCCGATCACCGTCAAGAACGCGCCCGGCTTTGTGGTCAACCGCATTTTGGTGCCCATGATCAACGAAGCGCTGTTTGTGCTGGCCGAAGGCCTGGCCACGCCCGAAGACATCGATGCGGGCATGAAGCTCGGCTGCAACCAGCCGATCGGCCCCTTGGCGCTGGCCGACATGATTGGCCTGGACGTTTGCCTTGCCGTAATGGAGGTCTACCTCAAGGAGTTCGGCGACAGCAAATACCGCCCTTGCCCCTTGCTGAAAGAAATGGTCGCTGCCGGGCGTTTGGGCCGCAAGACAGGACAGGGCGTTTACAGCTACTGATGCCTTGGCCCGAAGCCTCGGGCTGCGGCTTCGGTCGTGCGCCACAATCGGCGCATGACCGACACGAACGCTTTGCACCCTTACGCTGAACTCACCCCGGACCGGGTGATGGACGCTTTGACCGATTTGGGCCTTTGGCCCGATGGCCGTTTGCTGGCGCTCAGCTCTTACGAAAACCGCGTGTACCGCGCCCATTTGGATGAGCCGGTGCAAGGCGCGTCGGCGGTGGTGCTCAAGTTTTACAGGCCTGGCCGCTGGAGTCGTGTGCAGATTCAGGAAGAGCACGACTTTGCCGCCGAACTGGTGGCCGCCGAGGTGCCTGTGGTGGCGCCGATGACCCTGAATGGGCAGACCTTGCACCCAACGGCAGGCTTTGATTTTTCGGTCAGCCCTTTGCGCGGTGGTCGCCCGCCGGAGCTGGATGATTTCGAGGTGTTGGAGTGGATTGGCCGCTTTTTGGCCCGCATCCACACCGTGGGCGCGGCCAAGCCCTTTGCGCACCGGCCCACGCTTGATGTGCAGACCTTTGCGCTGGAGCCTGCCCAATGGCTGCAAACCCATCAGATGATTCCGCTGGAAGTCGAGCGCGAATGGCGCGATGCGCTGGTGCCCGCGCTGGCCTTGATCGAAGCCGCGTTTGCGCAAGGCGCGTCAGATCGGCGCTTGCTGCGCCTGCATGGCGACTGCCACCCCGGCAATATTTTGTGGACACCTGCCGAGCTGCCCGGAGGTGGCCCGCACTTTGTGGACTTGGACGATGCCCGCATGGGCCCCGCGGTGCAGGATTTGTGGATGCTCTTGTCGGGCGACCGCCGTCAGCGCACGCAGCAGCTGTCGGCGCTGTTAGACGGTTATGAACAAGTGCGCGACTTTGACCGTGCTGAGTTGCAGTTGATCGAGGCGCTGCGCACTTTGCGCTTGATCCATTACAGCGCCTGGCTGGCGCGGCGTTGGGAAGACCCGATTTTCCCGATCAACTTTCCGTGGTTTGGCACGCCCGACTATTGGCGCGGGCAGGTGCTCATGCTGCAAGAGCAGGTGGAGCAAATGCAGGAAGCGCCGCTCAGCGTGTGAGCTGAGCGTGTGGGCTCAGCGCCGCGCAGGCTGCGCGCCCAGCGCCATGGCGCAGCCGATCAGCGCAGGTTGTTCGGCGCGGATCACGTAGGTGGGGATGCGCTTCATGTAGGGCTCGAAGCGGCCTTTGGCCTCAAACGCCGCCCTGAAGCCCGACTGCGCAAAGTAGTCGCCCAAGCGCCCGATCACCCCGCCGCCAATGTAGATGCCGCCGCGTGCGCCCAGCGTCACGGCCAGGTTGGCCGCCGCGTTGCCCAGCAAACGGCACATGCGCTCCAGCGCTTCTTCGCATGCCACGTCTTTGGCGGCCAGTGCGCGTTCGGTCACTTGCGCGGCCACCAGGGCTTCGGCCTCGGTGCCGTTCAGCTCACAAATGGCGCGGTACAAATTTTCCAGGCCCATGCCCGAGACCACGCGTTCGACAGAAACGTGGGGGTGGCTGCGCCACAAGATGCGCAAGATGTCGGCCTCGCGCTCGCAAGTGGGCGACATGCTCACATGCCCGCCTTCGCCCGCAATGGGCACCCAGTCGCCCCTGCGCGAACGCACCAGCGACGACACGCCCAAGCCCGTGCCCGGTCCGATCAGGCCTTTGGGGGCATCGGCCACGGGCTGGCCCGAACCGATTTGTTGCAGGTCGCTGCCTTGCAAGGCCGGGGCGGCCATGGCCATGGCTTCCCAGTCGTTGAGCATCAAGAGGCTGTCCATCCCCAGTGCTTGGCGCGTGGCCTCGATGGAAAACTGCCAGTGGTTGTTGGTCATCTTCAGCACATCGCCGTCGATGGGGTTGGCAATGGCGATGCACGCTTGCTGCACACGGGGCTGGCCCACTTGCTGCAAATAAGCCGCCGCCGCTGCCGCCAAGTCGGCAAACTGGCCGGTGGGCAAGGTGATCTCTTGGGTGATGGGCGTGCCGTCGCCGTGCACCAGCGCAAAGCGCGCATTGGTGCCGCCAATGTCGCCCAGCAGGCGAGGGGTTTGAGCGTGGGGTGTGTTCATGGGGTCAGGCCGGTGGCAGAGGAAGTCAACGCACGCGAGGGTATCAGCCTGAGCGTGCCTGTGGGGCGGGCCGAGTTACCAACAGGGTTCAATTTGCAGGGGCCGGTGACAGCGGCAGGCGGATCGACACGCAAAGGCCATGGGGCTGAACGGCATCGAGCTGCACCTCGCCATGGTGGCGCTCCACGATTTCCTTGACGATGGCCAGGCCCAGGCCGCAACCTTGGCCCACATCGCTGGCCCGCACAAAACGCCCGAACACGCGTTCGCGATCGGCCGGGGACAGGCCCGGCCCGGTGTCCGAGACTTGCAACAAGGCCTGTGGCGTGGCGCTGGCCCAGTCGGCCATCACCCGCACGGTGACCTGGCTGCCGGCTCCGGCGTAATGCAGCGCGTTGTCGATCAGGTTGGTCAGTGACTCGCGCACCAGCAGTTCGTTGGCTTCGATCCAAACCGGCACCGTGGCGCTGTCGTCCAGGCCCAAATCAATTTGGGCACGCAGCGCACGCGGCACCCACTCGGCCGTCAGTGTTTGGGCCAGGCGTTGCAGGTCAAAGCGTTTGCGGTCTTGCGCCATCACAGACTCGGGCTCGGCCCGTGCCAGCGTCAGCAGCTGGTTGACCAGGTGGGCGCTGCGGGTGGCGCTGTCGTGCACGCGCTGCAGGCGGGCCCGCAGTTCGGGGTCAGAGGTCGATTGCAGGGCGATTTCGGTCTGGCTTTTGAGGCCCGCCAAAGGCGTGCGCAGCTGGTGTGCCGCATCGCCAATGAAGCGCTTTTGCGTGGCCACGGTGTTTTGCACGGCGGCCAGCAAGGTGTTGATGGCCGTGGCCAGCGACCACAACTCGCGCGGGGCCGAGGCCAGTTGCAAGGGGGCCAGATCGGTCGGGGCGCGGCCTTCGACCTGTTGGCGCAAACGGGCCAAGGGCGACAAGCCTGCGCGAATGCCCAGCCAAACGATCAGCGTCATCAACAGCACCAGGCTGGACATGGGCAGCAGCATGTCCACCAAAATGCGTTGGGCCAATTCTTCGCGGTTGGCGCTGCTGCGGGCCACTTGCACCAGCATGGTTTGTGGGGCGTTGACTTCGTCGCCAAAGCGCAGGTACAAGGCCACCAGTCGCAGGGGCTGGCCCGTGGTCGCGTTCAGCGCAGCGCGGCCCTGCATCGGCATGGTGCCATCGTAAAAATAAGGGGTATTCAGTGCGGGCTCGACGGGCGCTGCATCCTGTGTGGGCAAGACCGGGGCCGGCAAAGACTGGTTGCCCAAAATGAACTGACCCGGCGGCGAGCTGACCATGTAGAGCAGTTTGTCGGCCGGGTCGGCCTCGAGCACATCTTGCGCGGCACGCGGAAAGTCGATCAGCAAACCGTTGCCAATGGGTTTGAGCTGCCGTGCCAGCGAGCGGCTGGCCTGCAACAAGCTGGCGTCGATCGCCTGGTTGGCGTAACCCGCTGCAAATCGGTAGGTGGCCACACCGCCCGCCATCCACAACACCAGTTGGGGCAGCAACAGCCACAGCAGCAGCTGGCGAGCCAGCGAGACGCCCGCTTGCCCCGCATGGGTCGAGGGTTCATTGGCCTTGGCGGTCATGCGCGATGGCTCAGCATGTGGGGCGGTCTGTCACGCTTGGGCTTCCAGCAAGTAGCCCAGGCCGCGCACCGTGCGAATGACCAGCCCCGCATCTTCCAGCTTGCGGCGCAAGCGGTGAATGTAGACCTCGATCGAGTTGCCGCCACCGGTTTCGCCGCCCTCGTCGCTCCAGGCCTGGTTGATCTGTTCTTTGGTGACCACTTTGTCGCGCTGGTTGACCAGCAGTTCCAGCAGCGTCCATTCGCGGCCGCTCAGCTCCAGTGGCTCGCCACCCACCACTGCGCGGCGTGATGTGGCATCCAGCGACAGGCGACCAAAGGGGGCTGAGGCGCTGGCCGGTTGCGTGCGCCGCAGCAGGGCTTGCAGGCGGGCCAGCAGCTCGGGAAAGTCAAAGGGTTTTGTCACGTAGTCGTCCGCGCCAGCTTGCAGACCGGCCACCCGGTCGTCCAGCGCATCGCGGGCCGACAGCAGCAGCACGGGCAAGGTGGGGTGGGTTTGGCGGACATGCTGCAACACGGCCAAGCCGTCCATCATGGGCAAACCGATGTCCAGCACGGCGATGTCGAAATGCTGCTTTTGGAGCAGATAGTCGGCCACGGCCCCGTTGGGGGCGTGTTCCACCTCAAAACCAGCGCCGCCCAGTTGGGTGGTCAGGGCGTCGGCGAGCATGGCATCGTCTTCGGCAAGCAGCAATTTCATGCCCGAAGCTTAATGGATTGTTCAGTCTTTGGCCTTCAAATCGGCAAATTCGGGCTTAGGGTTTAACCTGATGTTAATTAATTAACGGAATATTAATATTCGATCCGTCGAGGTTCATGTGGCTATTTCGCCGCCTCGCACATCCACTCAGGTCCTCAGTGGCCCTTACAAGGAGACTCTCTTGAAATCTGCTCAATTGTTCCAACGTTCGATTCTCGCCACCGCCGCAGTGCTGGCCTTTGCCGCCCATGCTGGCGAAGTCGAAGTGCTGCATTACTGGACCAGCGGCGGCGAAGCCAAATCGGCCGCAGCCCTGAAAGCCACTTTGCAAGCCAAAGGCCATGTCTGGAAAGACTTCGCCGTGGCCGGTGGCGGTGGTGACAACGCCATGACCGTGCTCAAGTCGCGCGTGGTTTCGGGCAATGCCCCAGCCGCTGCACAAATCAAAGGCCCTGCTTTGCAAGAGTGGGCTGGTGAAGGCGTGTTGGCCAACATCGACGATGTGGCCAAGGCCGAGAAGTGGGACAGCCTGCTGCCTCCCGTGGTCGCCAACGTCATGAAATACAAGGGCAACTACATTGCCGCCCCTGTGAACGTGCACCGCGTGAACTGGCTGTGGGCCAGCAACGCCGCGTTCAAGAAGGCCGGCGCCAAAGTGCCGACCAACTGGGACGAGTTCTTTGTGGCCGCTGAAGCCCTGAAAAAAGCCGGCATCATTCCCGTGGCCCACGGTGGTCAGAACTGGCAAGACTTCACCACCTTCGAGAGCGTGGCTCTGGGTGTTGGCGGTGCTGACTTCTACAAACAAGCTTTGGTGCAATTGGACCAAGCCGCTTTGACCGGCGCGACCATGACCAAGGTGCTCGACACCTTCAAGAAGGTTAAGACCTACACCGACAAAAACGCACCTGGCCGTGACTGGAACCTGGCCACTGCCATGGTCATCAAGGGCGAAGCTGGTATGCAGTTGATGGGTGACTGGGCCAAAGGCGAATTCGTCGCTGCTGGCAAAAAGCCAGGCGCTGACTTCACCTGCGCTGCAGCACCGGGCACCGCCAAGTCCTTCACTTTCAACGTGGACTCTTTTGCCATGTTCAAGCTGAAAAACGAAGCCAACAGCCAGGCCCAAAAAGACTTGGCGACCGCCATCATGTCGACCGATTTCCAAGAAGTGTTCAACCTGAACAAGGGCTCTATCCCTGTTCGTCTGAACATGAACCTGGCCAAGTTTGACGACTGCGCCAAGCTCAGCGCCAACGACTTCGTGGCCACGGCCAAAAACGGTGGCCTGGTGCCATCGGTCGCCCACGGCATGGCCATCGGTTCGGCCACTTCGGGTGCGATCCAGGACGCCGTCAGCCAGTTCTGGAACGACGACAAGATGAGCAGCAAAGACGCTCAGGCCAAGATCGCTTCGGCAGCCAAGGTCAAGTAAGTCTTTGAGCCACCTTTAAGGTGGCTATAACAAACCCTTGGGGTTTGTTGTCTCTTTTGCCACCGGGCTGCAGGTCACAAGCTTGCAGCCCGCGTCGGCCTCTGATTGGATCACCCATGTCTGCATCATCCCCCCAGCAAGCTGCGTGGCTACCCAAGCTGGTCATTGCACCCAGCTTTGTGGTGTCTCTGCTGTTCATTTATGGCCTGATGGCCTGGAACGGCTACCTGTCCATGTCCGCCTCGCGGATCTTGCCCAACTACGAATTTGTCGGCCTGCAGCACTACGCTGCCTTGATGGAAAGCGATCGCTTTCAAGTGGCCATGACCAATATGGCCGTGTTTGGCGTTTTGTTCATTGGCGGTGCCATGGCACTGGGCGTGTTGCTGGCCATCCTGCTGGACCAAAAGGTGCGCGGCGAAGGCGTTTTGCGCACCATTTATTTGTACCCGATGGCGATTTCTTTCATCGTCACCGGTACCGCCTGGAAGTGGATTTTGAACCCCGGCCTCGGGCTTGAACACCTGATGCGAAGCTGGGGTTTCACCAGCTTCAGTTTTGACTGGCTGGTGCAGCAAGACATGGCCATTTATTGCGTCGTCATTGCCGGTGTGTGGCAAAGCGCGGGCTTTGTTATGGCACTGTTTTTGGCCGCGCTGCGCGGCATTGACGACTCGATCATCAAAGCCGCCCAAGTGGACGGCGCGAGCTTGCCGACCATTTACTGGCGCATCATTTTGCCCAGCTTGGGTCCGGTGTTTTTCAGCACCTTGCTGGTGGTGTCGCACTTGGCCATCAAGAGCTTTGACTTGGTGATGGCCTTGACTGCGGGCGGCCCTGGTTATGCCACTGACTTGCCCGCCACCTTCATGTATGCCACCGCATTCACACGCGGCCAGATTGGCGTGGGCGCGGCCAGCGCCACCGTGATGCTGGCCACCGTGGCCGCCATCGTGGTGCCTTACCTTTATTCTGAATTGCGAGGCAAACGATGAACCGCCTGAACTTTCATCGCCTGATCCTGTGGAGCATGTTGCTGTTGTTTGCGGCCTGGTTTCTGGTGCCCTTGTATGTGATGCTGACCACGTCGTTGAAAGACGCAGAACAGCTGCGCGCGGGCAACCTGCTGAGCCTGCCCACCGCCCCCACGCTGGACGCGTGGTTCAAGGCCTGGGGCAGTGCCTGTACGGGGGTGCAGTGCGAGGGCTTGAAGCCCTTTTTCTGGAACTCGATGGTCATGGTCGTGCCTGCGGTGCTGTTGTCCACCCTGATCGGCTCGCTCAACGGCTATGTCTTGAGCAAGTGGAAATTTCGCGGCAGTGAAACCCTGTTTGCCTTCATGCTGTTTGGCGTGTTCATGCCCATGCAAGTGGTGCTGCTGCCCATGAGCCAAGTGCTGGGTTGGTTGGGCGTGGCCAGCTCGATCTGGGGCCTGATGTTGGTGCACGTCGTGGCGGGCATTCCATCGACTACGCTGTTCTTTCGCAACTACTACATCGGCCTGCCGGATGAATTGATCAAGGCCGCGCAGCTGGATGGAGCGGGTTTCTGGATGATCTTTCGCCGCATTGTGCTGCCACTGTCTTTGCCGATTTTGGTAGTCACGCTGATCTGGCAGTTCACCAACATTTGGAACGACTTTTTGTACGGCGTGGTGTTCTCGGGTGCCGACAGCAAACCGATCACCGTTGGTTTGAACAACTTGGCCAACACCTCAAGCGCCGTCAAGGAATACAACGTGGACATGGCCGCCGCGCTGATCGCGGCATTGCCCACCCTGTTTGTGTACGTGGTGGCTGGTAAATATTTTGTGCGCGGCCTGACGGCTGGCGCAGTCAAGGGGTAAATCATGGGCGCACTCGCCATTCGCAACATCCACAAGACCTACAACGAGACGGTCCACATCCTCAAGGGCATCGACCTCGAAATCGAAGCCGGCGAATTTTTGATCTTGGTTGGCCCGTCCGGCTGCGGTAAATCGACCTTGTTGTCGATGATCGCTGGCCTGGACCACCCAACCAGCGGCAGCATCCACATTGGTGACCGCGATGTGACGAACTTGCCCAGCAAGGACCGCGACATCGCCATGGTGTTCCAGAGCTACGCGCTCTACCCCAATATGACGGTGGCGCAAAACATCGCCTTTGGCCTGGAGATCCGCAAGGTGCCCAAGGCTGAGCGCAAAGCGGCTGTCGACCGCGTGTCGGCCATGTTGCAAATCGGGCACCTGCTCGATCGCAAGCCGGGCCAACTGTCGGGCGGCCAGCGTCAGCGCGTGGCCATGGGCCGTGCTTTGGCGCGTGACCCCAAGCTGTTCTTGTTTGACGAACCGCTGTCCAACCTCGACGCCAAGCTGCGCGTGGAAATGCGCGCCGAAATCAAACTGCTGCACCAGCGCACCCAAACCACCACGGTGTACGTCACGCACGACCAAGTCGAAGCCATGACGCTGGGCGACCGTATCGCCGTGATGAAAGACGGTTTGGTGCAACAGTTCGGCACGCCCAACGAGATTTACAACCACCCCGCCAACCGCTTTGTGGCCGAGTTCATCGGTTCACCCGCCATGAACATGGTGGACGCGCAATGGCTTGGAGCTGCATTGACGGCCCAGGGTGTGGAACTGGCCACCACCGACGCGCAACGCTCTGCGGTGCAAGCGCACGGCAGCGCCGAGCTGGTCTATGGCTTGCGTCCCGAAAGCATCGGCTTTGCCGCCACGGGCTTGCCCGGCAAGCTCAGCATGATCGAGCCGACCGGCCCTGAAACCTATGCCACGGTCGACACCGCCGCAGGCAAGCTAACAGCCCGCGTACCCGGCGTTTTGCAAGCGGCAGTGGGCGACGCGGTGCACCTGCAATGGTCGGCCGAGCAGTCGCATTTGTTTGACCGCGCCAGTGGGGTGCGGGTGGGCTAAATGGTTGACGGATTGCGGGTCAGCCAGCGCGGCTAACCGCCCTCTCCTGATCAGGGTGTGCCGAGGCGTTCAGCCTTGCGCACCCGCCAAAACAGCCAGCTGGCAATGCACAGGTTCAGCAAGTTCCACGCAATGCCATTTAAAAAGGCGGCGTGGTAACTGCCCGTCACATCAAACACCCAGCCCGACATCCAGCCGCCCAAGGCCATGCCCAGCAAGGTGGCCATGATGACGGCACCCACGCGGGCACCGGCTTCTTGGGGGGCGAAGTGTTCGCGCACGATGATCGCGTAGGACGGAACGATGCCGCCCTGGAACAAGCCGAACATGGCCGACACCAGGTACAGCGGCACCATGCCATCAAAGGGCAAAAACATCAGCAGCGCCACGCCTTGCAAAAACGAGCCCAGCAGCAAGGTGCGAATGCCGCCAATGCGGTCGCTGATCAGGCCAAACACCAGGCGGCTGACGATGCCGCTGGCCAGCATGAGCGAGAGCATTTCTGCGCCGCGTGCCGCGCCAAAACCCAGGTCGGTGCAATAGGCCACGATGTGCACCTGCGGCATGGACATGGCCACACAACACGCCACACCCGCCACGCACAGCAAGCTCTGCGCTTGCGCGGGCTTGAGGCCAAAGGGCCGGTTACGGTCCAGCACGGGGGCGGCCGCGTTGGTGTTGGCGGGTGCGAGCGTCACCAGCGGTGGGCGCTGGCGCATTCGCAGGGCCAATAAAAACATGCCCAACCCGCAAAAAATGCCCAGCAAAATATAGGTCTGTCGCCAGCCTAAAGTTTCAACACCGCGTTGCACCAGTGGTGGCCAGATCGTGCCCGCGATGTAGTTGCCGCTGGCGCAAATGGCCACGGCAATGCCGCGTCGGCGGTTCCACCACAAGGCGGTGTCGGCCATCAAGGGTGCAAAGGTGGACGAACTGCCCACAAAACCCATCAGCGCATGCGCTAGGCCAAAAGCCCAGATGCTGCCCGACATGCCCGCCCACACAAAGCCGCCGAACACGGCCAGCGCACCCACCCACAGCACGGGCATCAAACCATGGCGGTCGGCCATGCGCCCGGTCACCAGACCGCCCAAGCCTAGGCTGATCATCATCAGCGTGTAAGGCAGTGAAGCATCAGCCCGGCCCACGCCAAACTCGGTCTGCACCACAGGCAGCACGACCGAGACGATGTACATGCTGCTGTTGCCCAACACCACCAAACCCAGTGTGACAAGCAAACGCCAGGCGGCTTGGCGAGAATCGATGAGGGACGGGTCGGCGGGAAGGGTTTTCATCGGGCTCAATCTAGCCGATGTCGTGGTGTTGGCTTGTCTTGTGGGTTACTGGTGTGGGGTGGCGTGTTTCGCAAGGCTTCGCGGGCATTCAAGTCAAAAAAGCCCCGCCAAACGCAAGTCTGGCGGGGCTTTTGCTGGGGTCATGGATCCCGGATTAAGTCCGGGATGACCAAGAGTGAAAGGTCCAAGATGACCCAGATTGAAAGGTCCGGGATGACCAAGGTGAAAGGTCCGGGGTTGCTGGCTGGCTTAGCTCAGCAGCGCATTGACCCGTTTCACATAGGCCGCGGGGTCGGCGGGCAAGCCGCCTTCGGCCAGCAGGGCTTGGTCAAACAGGATGTGGGCCAGGTCGTGGAAGTGGACCGAGCCGTCGAGCTTTTTGACCAGCGCGTGTTCGGGGTTGACTTCGAGCACGGGCTTGACTTCAGGGGCTTGCTGCCCGGCTTGCTTGAGCATGCGGGCCAGTTGCATGCTCATGCCGTCGTCGGTCACCACCAGGCAGGCGGGGCTGTCCACCAGGCGGCTGGTCACGCGCACGTCTTCGGCTTTGTCTTTCAGCGCTTCTTTCAGTTTGGCCAGCACCGGCTTGAAGGTTTCGGCGGCTTCTTCGGCGGCTTTCTTTTCTTCTTCGTCTTGCAGTTTGCCCAGGTCAAACGCGCCTTTGGCCACGCTTTGCAGCGGGGTGCTGTCGAACTCGTGCACAAAGTTCAGTGCCCACTCGTCCACGCGGTCGGTCATCAGCAAAACCTCGATGCCTTTTTTCTTGAAGACTTCGAGTTGTGGACTGTTTTTGGCGGCGGCCAGAGTGTCTGCGGTGATGTAGTAGATGGCGTCTTGGCCTTCTTTCATGCGGGCTTTGTAGTCGGCAAAGCTCACACTCACGGTGTCGCTGGTGGTGGACGCGAAACGCAGCAGCTTGGACAAGCGGCCTTGGTTGCCAAAGTCTTCGCCCAGGCCTTCTTTCAGCACCGCGCCGAACTCGGCATAGAACTTGGAATACTGGCCGATTTTGGCTTTGTCTTCCTCGCTCAAGACATCAGAGACCCCTTCGGTCGTCGCGTCGCTAGCCCCTTCGCTGGCTTCAGGCGCTTTGTCGTGTTTGGCCAGGTCTTCGAGCATCGACAGCACGCGCTTGGTGCAGCCTTCGCGGATGGCTTTGACGTCGCGGCTTTCTTGCAGCAGCTCGCGGCTCACGTTCAAGGGCAGGTCGGCCGAGTCCACCACGCCTTTGACAAATCGCAGGTAGCTGGGCATCAGCGCTTCGGCCTCGTCCATGATGAACACGCGCTTGACGTACAGCTTTATGCCAGCTTTTTTGTCGCGGTTCCACAGGTCTTGCGGGGCTTTGCTGGGGATGTAGAGCAGCTGGGTGTATTCGGTGCTGCCTTCGACGCGGTTGTGCGTCCAGGTCAGCGGGGCTTCAAAGTCGCGGCTGATTTGTTTGTAGAAGTCGGCGTATTGCTCGTCGGTGATGTCTTTCTTGGGGCGGGTCCACAGGGCGCTGGCCTTGTTGATGGTTTCCCACTCGCCGGTCTTGACCATGGCGCCGGGCTGGCGGCCGCCTTCTTCGTTGTTCGGCTCGATCAGTTCGCCGTCTTTCCACTCTTCCTTTTCCATCAGGATGGGCAGGCTGATGTGGTCGGAGTATTTGCCGACAATTTCTTTCAATTTCCAGCTGTTGGCGTAATCCAGCGCTTCTTCGCGCAGGTGCAGGATCACGCTGGTGCCACGTTCGGCGCGGTTGATGGTCTCGACTTCAAAGTCGCCTGTGCCGCCGCTGATCCAGCGCACGCCTTCTACGGCTGGTGCGCCTGCGCGGCGGGTTTCGACAGTGATTTTTTCGGCCACGATGAAGCCAGAGTAAAAGCCCACGCCGAACTGGCCAATCAGCTGGGCATCTGACTTTTGGTCGCCGCTCAACTTGTTCATGAAGTCTTTGGTGCCGCTCTTGGCGATCGTGCCCAAGTGGTCAATCGCTTCTTGCGCCGTCATGCCGATGCCGTTGTCGGTGATGGTCAGTGTCTTGGCCGTTTTGTCGAACGACAAACGCACTTGCAATTCAGGCGCGTCTTCGTAGAGGGCGGTGTTGTTGAGTGCTTCAAAGCGCAGCTTGTCGCAGGCGTCAGAGGCGTTGGAGATCAGCTCGCGCAGGAAAATCTCTTGGTTGGAATACAGCGAGTGGGTGACCAGGTGCAGCAGTTGTGCGACTTCGGCCTGAAAGGCATGGGTTTGCTTGCTCATATCGATTCGAGGTGTAAAAAAGATCAAAAAACAACAACGCCCCACAGTTTGGGGCGTTGAGGCGGGATTTCAAGAGGGGGTTTATTTTGACAAGCTGCCGACTTCTTTGTTCCAGCGCTCCAGCAAACGCCGGCGCTCGGCGGATTTGCCGTATTTTTCAAAGTCATATTTGATCAGGCGCACGTTGTCCATGGACGGGATGCGTGGATCAGGCTTGAAGGTCTTGTTGGCCGGGCTCTGCAGGCTGTCGGCTTTGGCGCCAATGCTTTGGCCTGCAGGGCTCATGAGCCAGTCGTAATAGCGCTTGGCGTTGGCCGTGTTGCGTGCGCCTTTGACCAGCGCAATGCCACCGATTTCATAGCTGGTGCCTTCACAAGGTGCTGCGGTGGCCACCGGGTATTTGTTGTGTCGCCAGCCGTCAAAACCAAAAATAAAGCTGATGCCTACCGCCACTTCGCCCTTGGCGACGTTGGGCGCTTGCGCGGTGCCGCTGCGGGTGTATTGGGTCACGTTTTTGTGCAGGGCCTTCATGTAATCAAAGGCCGCGTCTTCGCCCATCATCTGCACCAGCCCAGCCAGGATGGTGTAAGCCGTGCCGCTGGATGCGGGGTGCGAAATTTCGACTTCGCCCTTATAGATGGGCTTGACCACATCCGACCAGCACTTGGGCTCGGGCAATTTCTTTTTCTTGAGCAGCTCGGTGTTCCAGCCAAAGCCGATGGCACTGGTGTAAAAGCCGCCCACCATGTTTTGTGTCATGGCGTATTGGCGCACGCTCCAGCTGTGCAGGTCGTTCAGGTAGTCGGGTCGGTAAGGGGCCAACAGGCCGATTTCTGCGGCCTGCAAAAACGGGTCACCTGTGCCTCCCCACCAGATATCGGTCTTGGGGTTGGCTGCTTCGGCACGCAATTGGGCCAGGGCTTCACCGGTCGCTTTGCGGGTTTGGTTGACGGTGACGCCAGTTGCCTTGGTGAATTCTTGGGCGGCCATTTCGCACCAGCTTTGGTCGGTGCTGCAAATCGCGTTGAGGCTGCCTGTTTGGGCCGATGCGGCACCGGCAGCCAGAGCGGCTGCCATGACAAAATTGACTGTGAACTTCAGGGGCATTTGGCGTCTCCAGAGTTGATGGGTGAGCTTGTCGGAGGTTTCAACTACGACATGCAGCTATCGCTGTCAAAACGATTCGTTAGGCCCCAGATAGCGCCATTGCCCCGCAGGCATTTGCCCCAGTTGCACGCCGCCCATGCGGATGCGTTTGAGGCCGACCACCTTCAGGCCGACCTGCTCGCACATGCGGCGGATCTGGCGTTTTTTGCCTTCGGTCAACACAAAGCGCAGCTGCTCAGGGTTTTGCCACTCCACCTTGGCGGGCTTGAGCGGTTTGCCGTCCAGGCTCAGGCCATGGCGCAAGCGCGCCAGTTGGGCTGCCGGGAACACGGCTTGGACGTTGGCACTCACCCGGTCAAAGTCGCCAATCACGGTCAGTTGGTTGGCTTTGCCGCCATAGGTGGCCGATGCGGCAGAGGCGGCGGCGGTGTTTTCGTGGCCGGTGTAGGCCACGCGCACCAGGTACTCTTTTTCCATCTCCGAGTCTTCGCCGATCAGCTGACGCGCCACGCGGCCGTCTTGCGTCAGCACCAACAGACCTGTGGAGTCGATGTCGAGCCGCCCTGCTGGGGCCAGGCCGCGCAGGTGCGGTGGCGTGAAGCGCATTTTGGACGGATCGCCCATCCAGTGGCTGCGCGGGTTGATGAGGGTGATGGCGGGCTCGTGCCCGTCTTCGGCCTGGCCGCTCACATAGCCCATGGGCTTGTGCAGCAAGATGGTCACTTGGCGGTCTTGTTGCTGTTCGGCCGCTTTGTCGATGGTGATGCGGTCAGACAGCGTGACTTGCTGGCCCATGCTGGCGGGCAGGCCGTTGACCTGGACCCAGCCTTGCTCGATCCAGGCGTCGGCTTCGCGGCGCGAGCACATGCGCAGCTCGGCCATGCGTTTGTTCAGGCGCGAGGTGCCGCTGGGTGTGGCGGCATCGCCTTTGCCTTCGGGGCGGGGGGCACGTTTGAAAGCCGGGGGCTGGGTCATGGGTTCAGGGGGTGAAAAGAAGTTGCCCAATTGTCCGCTGTTTTTGTTCCTTGGCGCGTCATTTGGCAAGGTGGGTCGGTGGCTTCCGCTCCGACAGGCGTCCAAGGTCCGCAAGTGCCTCACTTGAATTGCACGGTGCGCAGGCCCTGCAAATCCAGGATGCGCAGGCCGCCGTATTCGATGCGAATCAGTTGTTGAGCTTGCAATACTTTGAGCGCCTCGTTTACCCGTTGGCGTGACAGCCCCACCAGATACGCCAGCTCTTGCTGGGTGATGCGCAGCACTTCGCCCACACCCGAAAACAGCACCGGGTTGAACAGCGCAGCCAGGTGCCTGGCCAGGCGCAGTTCGGGGTTGGTCATGCGGTCCATCTCTCGCGCCGCGATGAACTGGCCCAGCCGCTCGTTGAGCTGCTGCATGACGAAGCGGTTGAAGCCCAGCGAGTGGTCAATGAGCCAGTGAAAAGTGTCCAGCGGCATGCCCGCCACCACGCTGGGCCTGAGGGCCTGGATGTTGTAGCGGTAGATCTCGCGTTTGAGCGCGGTGCCCTCGCCAAACCAGCCACCGGGCGGCACGCCGGTGAAGGTCATGGTCTGGCCGCTTTCGTTGTCGCTGCTCATTTTGAGCAAGCCCGAAATCACCCCAAACCAATAGGTCACGGGCCGTCCGACGCGGCAAACATAGTCGCCTGTTTGGGGGTCACTCACCACCAGTTGCGGCACGATTTGCTGACGTTCTGAATCGCTCAACAAGCCCAACCACGGAATCTCTTGCAGCTCGGCTCCGGTGGGGGCGCGGCGGCGTTGGTGAACGCTGATTTCTTTGGGCATGGGGTGTTGGGGGCTTGTCAGGCTGCGGTCAGTCACGCTAGGGGTCTTCCCTGAATTGTCGTCCAAATGACAACTCAACGTCAAATGACTCCCTACGATCTGCCCAAGTTCAGTCGCATTGCATTCAATGCACCGTTTTGGAGACAGGTCAGGTCATGCAAACAACGTTTCCCCGTTTGATGCTCACGCACGCTGCCGAGCGCCCCACAGCGCCCGCATTGCGAGAGAAAGAATATGGCATTTGGCAGACCACCACCTGGTCTGATCTGGCCCGCTTGGTCCAGTCCGTGGCTTGCGGTTTGCACCAGGCCGGCTTGCAGCGAGGTGAGCACCTGATCGTGGTGGGCTCCAACCGGCCACGGCTGTATGCCACCATGCTGGCAGCCCAGTCCTTGGGTGCAATTCCGGTGCCGTTGTACCAAGATGCGGCTGCGGCCGAATGCGTCTTCCCCATTACCAACGCCGAAGTGCGGTTTGCCGTAGTGGAAGACCAGGAGCAGGTCGACAAGATGCTGGAAGTGCGCGAGCAGTGCCCGCAGTTGACCCATATTTTTTATGACGACCCGCGCGGTCTGCGCAAGTACATCGAAGATGGCTTGGGTTCGCTCGAAGAGCTGATCGCCACTGGGGGCGTGTTCGCCCAGCAGCATCCCCAGTTTTTCAGCGAAGAGGTCGCCAAAGCGCAGTACACCGATGTGGCGGCGATGTTTTTCACCTCGGGCACCACGGGCAACCCCAAGGGTGTCGTGCACACCCACAGCTCCTTGATTGACCGGGCCGATGCCGGGGCCGAGTTTGACAAGCTGACCAGCGCCGAGGACGTGCTGGCCTACATGCCGCCCGCCTGGATTGGTCAGAACATCTTCAGCTACGCCCAATGGTTGGTGTGTGGCTACGTGGTCAACTGCCCCGAGTCGGCGGCCACCGTGACCATCGATTTGAAAGAGATTGGCCCGACGTATTATTTCGCGCCGCCCCGCGTGTTCGAGGGCATGCTGACCAGCGTGATGATCCGCATGGAAGACGCGGGCAGCTTCAAGCGCAAGCTGTTTCACTACTTCATGGGTGTGGCCAAAAAAGTGGGCCCAGCCTTGATGGACAGCCAATCGGTGGGCTTGAAAGACCGCTTGAGCTACGCCTTGGGCAATTTGATGGTCTATGGCCCCTTGCGCAACAACATGGGATTCAGCCGCGTGCGTGTGGCGTACACCGCAGGCGAGGCCATTGGGCCCGACTTGTTCACCTTCTTCCGGTCCATTGGCGTGAACATCAAACAGCTCTACGGTTCCACAGAAACCGCTGTGTTTGTGTGCCTGCAGCCCGACAACGAAGCGCGTGCCGACACCGTGGGTGTGCCTTGCAAGGGTGTGGAAATCAAGGTCGCCGACAACGGCGAAATCATGGTCAAGTCACCGGGTTTGCTCAAGGGCTATTACAAAAACCAAAAGGCCACCGACGAAGTGCTGACGGCCGATGGCTGGTACCACACCAGTGATGCAGGCTTCATTGACAGCCATGGCCACCTCAAGATCATCGACCGCGTGAAAGACGTGGGCCGTATTCAGGGCGGTGCCAACGATGGCGCGATGTTCGCGCCCAAATACGTTGAAAACAAGCTCAAGTTTTTCCCACACATCAAAGAGGTGGTGGCCTATGGCGACCAGCGCGAAAAAGTGTGCGTGATGATCAACATCGACTTTGACGCCGTGGGCAACTGGGCCGAGCGCCGCAACCTGCCGTATGCCGGTTACACCGACCTGGCGCAAAAGCCCGAGGTGTACCAACTGGTCAAAGAGTGCGTGGAAAAGGTCAACGCCGATCTGGCCGAAGACAGCATGTTGGCCGGCAGCCAAGTGTCCCGTTTCCTGATCCTGCACAAAGAGCTGGACGCCGACGATGGCGAGTTGACCCGCACCAACAAAGTCCGCCGTGGCTTCATTGCCGACAAATACAAACCGTTGGTCGATGGCCTCTACGAAGGCCGAACCGAGCAGTTCATTGAGACGGTGGTCAAGTTCGAAGACGGCCGCACCGGCAGCGTGAGCGCCACGCTCAAAATTTCCGACGCCAAAACATTCACACCCGTGAAGGCAGCAGCATGACCAAAAAAATCGGCGACGTCATTCTGGACGTCAGCAACATCAGTTTGCGGTTTGGTGGCGTGAAGGCGCTGACCGACATTTCATTCAACGTGCGCGAACACGAGGTCCGCGCCATCATCGGCCCCAACGGTGCAGGTAAAAGCTCGATGCTCAACTGCATCAACGGTGTGTACCAGCCGCAAGAAGGCAGCATCACTTTCCGTGGCCAAAAGTTTGACCACATGAACAGCCGCCAAGTGGCCGAGATGGGCATTGCCCGTACGTTCCAGAACTTGGCGCTGTTCAAGGGCATGAGCGTGATCGACAACATCATGACCGGTCGCAATCTGCGCATCAAAAGCAATTTGTTCATGCAGGCCTTGCGCCTTGGCCCGGCCCAACGCGAGGAAGAAGAGCACCGCGAATTCGTCGAACACATCATCGACTTTTTGGAGATCCAGGCGTTCCGCAAGACGCCTGTGGGCCAGCTGCCTTATGGCTTGCAAAAGCGCGTCGACTTGGGCCGCGCTTTGGCCATGGAGCCGCAAGTGCTGTTGCTCGACGAGCCCATGGCCGGCATGAACATGGAAGAAAAGCAGGACATGTGCCGCTTCATCCTGGACGTGAACGATGAATTTGGCTCGACCATCGTGTTGATCGAGCACGACATGGGCGTGGTGATGGACATCTCGGACCGCGTGGTGGTGCTGGACTACGGCAAAAAAATCGGCGACGGGACTCCCGAAGAAGTGCGCAACAACGAAGAAGTGATCAGTGCCTATCTGGGCACCAGTCACTAAGGAGAAAAAGACATGGCATTTTTCCTGGAAGCTCTTTTGGGTGGACTGATGGCCGGCATGCTTTACGCGCTGGTGGCGTTGGGCTTTGTGCTGATTTACAAGGCGTCTGGCGTGTTCAACTTTGCGCAAGGCGCGATGGTGCTGTTTGCCGCTCTGGCCATGGCGCGTTTTTCAGAATGGATTCCTGGCTGGTTGGGTCTGGAGGACAAGTTTTTGGGCAACCTGTTGGCCTTTGCGCTGTCGGCCAGCGTCATGTTTGTGCTGGCCTGGCTGATCGAACGCTTGGTGTTGCGCCACCTGGTCAACCAAGAGGGCGTGACCTTGCTGATGGCCACGCTGGGCATCACCTACTTTCTGGACGGGTTGGGTCAAACGATTTTTGGCAGCGACATTTACAAGATCGATGTGGGCATGCCCAAGGATCCTGTGTTCTTGCTTGACTCGATTTTTCCTGGTGGTGTTTTGGTCAATCTGGAAGACGTGTATGCCGCGTGCATTGCGGCCTTGCTGGTGGTGGTGCTGTCGCTGTTTTTCCAGAAAACCAGCACCGGTCGGGCTTTGCGTGCGGTGGCCGATGACCATCAGGCCGCCCAGTCGATTGGCATTCCGCTCAACCGCATTTGGGTGATCGTGTGGTTTGTGGCGGGCATCACAGCCTTGGTGGCCGGCATCATTTGGGGCTCCAAGATGGGTGTGCAGTTTTCGCTGACCACGGTGGCTTTGCGGGCTTTGCCTGTGATTATTTTGGGCGGACTGACCTCGGTGCCCGGTGCCATCATCGGCGGCCTGATCATCGGTGTGGGTGAGAAGTTGTCAGAGGTGTATCTGGGCCCTTATGTGGGCGGCGGCATCGAAATCTGGTTTGCTTACGTGCTGGCGCTGGTGTTCCTGTTGTTCCGGCCACAGGGTCTGTTCGGCGAAAAAATCATCGACCGCGTGTAAGGAGATAAAACATGTTTTACAGAGAAAACGGTCAATTCAAGACCTCTTACCGCAGTGACCAGCAAATCTTCGCCATTGCGCAAGACCGTTGGGCCATCCTTGCACTCATCGCCTTCGCCGCCATCGGTGTGCCCCTGCTGGCCGATGAATACATGTTCCGCGCCATCCTGATTCCTTTCCTGATACTGGCCCTCGCAGCTTTGGGTGTGAACATCTTGGTGGGTTATTGCGGCCAGATTTCACTGGGTTCGGGCGCGTTCATGGCGGTGGGGGCCTACATGGCTTACAACACCTACATCCGCATCGAGGGCATGCCCTTGATCGTTGCACTGCTGGCGGGTGGCTTTTTTGCGACCCTGGTGGGGGTGTTTTTCGGTATTCCAAGTTTGCGGGTCAAAGGTCTGTATCTGGCGGTGGCCACTTTGGCGGCGCAGTTCTTTTGCGACTGGGCTTTTCTGCGCATCGGCTGGTTCACCAACAACAACGCCTCGGGCTCCGTCTCGGTGTCCAACCTGAATGTCTTTGGCTGGTCCATCGACACGCCGCTGCAAAAATACCTGTTCTGTTTGGCTTTTCTGCTGGTGTTTGGCTTGTTGGCTAAAAACCTCGTGCGCTCGGCCGTTGGCCGTGAGTGGATGGCCATTCGCGACATGGACGTGGCAGCAGCCGTGATCGGCATTCGCCCGATGTACGCCAAGCTCAGCGCTTTCGCAGTTAGCTCTTTCATTGTGGGCGTGGCCGGTGGCCTGTGGGGCTTTGTGCACCTCGGTTCGTGGGAGCCCGCTGCGTTCTCGATCGACCGCTCGTTCCAGCTGCTGTTCATGGTGATCATTGGCGGCATGGGCTCCATCATGGGCAGCTTTTTTGGCGCTGCTTTCATCGTGATCTTGCCCATTTTTCTGAATCAGTTCCTGCCCTGGGCGGGTGATCTGGTCGGTGTCCCTATTTCGACTGCGACGGTCTCGCACACCGAATTCATGATCTTTGGCGCCCTGATTGTGTGGTTCCTGATCGTGGAGCCGCACGGCCTGGCCAAGCTCTGGTCGGTGGCCAAGCAAAAGCTGCGTCTGTGGCCCTTCCCGCATTGATGTCAAATCGATTTTCCCAAGTGCTTTCAACTATTTTTAACAGGAGACAAACCATGAAACTTCGTCAACTTGCACTCGCCACGACAGTGGCTGCTGCCGGCCTTGCCAGCGCCTTGGTCAGCACCATGGCCACGGCTCAAACCAAAGAACAGTTTTTCCCTGTTCTGGTTTACCGCACAGGCGCTTACGCCCCCAATGGCGTGCCCTTTGCCAACGGCTATGTCGACTACCTCAAGCTGGTCAATGCGCGTGGTGGCGTCAACGGCGTCAAGCTCAGCTTTGAAGAGTGCGAAACCGGCTACGCCACCGATCGCGGCGTGGAGTGCTATGAGCGCCTGAAGGGCAAGAACGGCGGCGCGACCGTGTTCCAGCCCTTGTCGACGGGCATCACTTTTGCGCTGACCGAAAAAGCACCCGGTGACAAAATTCCATTGATCACCGCAGGCTATGGCCGCAGCGAATCGGCTGACGGCGGCGTGTTCAAGTGGAACTTCCCCTTGGCAGGCACTTACTGGGTGGCTGGTGACGTCATCATCCAGGACATCGCCAAAAAAGCCGGTGGTGCTGACAAGCTCAAGGGCAAGCACATCGCGCTGGTCTACCACGACAGTCCATTCGGCAAAGAAGCCATCCCCATTTTGCAAGAGCGTGCGGCCATGCACGGTTTCAAGCTGAGCCTGCTGCCTGTGACGCACCCTGGTGTGGAGCAAAAGTCCACTTGGCTGCAAATTCGCCGCGACCGCCCTGACTACGTGGTCAATTGGGGCTGGGGCGTGATGAACTCCACCTTGCTCAAGGAAGCACAAGCCACAGGCTATCCCCGCGAAAACATTTATGGCGTGTGGTGGGCCGGTGCCGAGCCTGACGTGAAAGACGTGGGCATGGGCGCCAAAGGCTACAACGCCATCACCATGCAGCATGGTGTCGAAAAAGGTTCTGCTGTCGTGAAGGAAGTGTTGGACAAGTTGCACGCCAAAGGCCAGGGCACAGGTCCTAAGGACGAAGTGGGCGAAGTGCTTTACATGCGCGGCTTGTTCAGCGCCATGTTTGCCGTTGAAGGCGTGCGCCAAGCGCAAGAAAAATACGGCAAGGGCAAAGTCATGACTGGCGAGCAAGCGCGCTGGGGTTATGAAAACCTGAACCTGACCCAACCCAAGCTCGATGCTCTGGGCTTCAAGGGTGTGTTGCGTCCAGTGTCCACTTCGTGCGCTGACCACATGGGTGCCAACTGGGCCCGTATCCACACATGGAGCGGCAGCAAGTGGGAGTTCTCCAGCGACTGGTACCAGGCCGATGAGCAGATCATCAAGCCCATGGTCAAAGCGGCTGCCGACAAGTACGCCGCCGAGAAGAAACTGACACGCCGCTCCGCTGCGGATTGCCAGTCCTGATCGTTGCCAAGCCTGCCGCGCAAGCGGTGGGCTGTCGCTGCAACGGGCCACGGCCCGTCTGCAGCGGTCAAATCAAACCCTTGCGTGCAGCGGTTTGGTTTGGCTTGAACCCAGAGTTTTAAAAGGCAAAGTCCATGAGCGACAAAAACATTGTTCTGAACGTCAACGGCATCGAGGTCATTTACAACCACGTCATCTTGGTGCTCAAAGGGGTTTCCCTGCAGGTGCCTGAGCAAGGCATCGTGGCTTTGCTGGGCGGTAACGGGGCGGGCAAAACCACCACATTGCGTGCCATCTCCAACTTGCTGCAGGGCGAGCGCGGTGAAGTCACCAAGGGCAGCATCGAGCTGCGCGGTGAGCGCATCGAAAAGCTCTCGCCCGCCGACTTGGTCAACCGGGGTGTGGTGCAGGTGATGGAAGGGCGGCACTGCTTTGCCCACTTGACCATCGAAGAAAACCTGATGACCGGCAGCTACACCCGCACCGACAAGGGCGAGGTGGCGGCCAATTTGGACAAGGTTTACACCTATTTCCCTCGCCTCAAAACCCGCCGCACCTCGCAGGCAGCCTACACCTCGGGCGGTGAGCAGCAGATGTGCGCGATTGGCCGTGCCCTGATGACCAACCCCAATATGGTGTTGCTCGACGAGCCGTCGATGGGCTTGGCTCCGCAGATTGTTGAAGAGGTGTTCAACATCGTCAAGGACTTGAACGAGAAGGAAAAAGTCACCTTCTTGATTGCCGAGCAAAACACCAATATGGCCCTGAAGTACGCCGACTACGGCTACATCATGGAGTCGGGCCGCATCGTGATGGACGGTGCGGCTGAAGACCTGCGCACCAACGAAGACGTGAAAGAGTTTTATCTGGGCATGGGTGGCGGCGAGCGCAAGAGCTTCAAGGATGTGAAAAGCTACAAGCGCCGCAAGCGCTGGTTGGCTTGAAGGCCAACCAGCCAAAGCTTGATCAGGGTGGTCGCTTGCCCCTGCACGCGAATGAGTCACCCTCACACCCGTTTTTCGTGCGCAGGGGCGCGCGTCCTCATCGATCAGTCCACCACCCATGAAGCACTACGACGCCCTCGAAACACGTGCCCCTGAAGTCCGCGAAGCCGCCTTGATGGCCGCCTTGCCCGCGCAAGTTGCACATGCCAAAGCCCATGCGCCCGCCTTTTCCGAGTCGCTTCAAGACGTGGATGCGGCCAGTGTCAACAGCCGCGCCGCGCTGGCCAAGCTGCCGGTGATTCGCAAATACGAGTTGCTGGAGCGCCAAAAGGCTTCGCGTGCGGCAGGTGGCAATGTGTTTGGTGGTTTCAGTACCCTGGGCTTTGGCAAAGCGATGCCTCGCGTGTTTGCCAGCCCCGGCACCATTTACGAGCCCGAAGGCACCCGTCCTGATTACTGGCGCATGGCGCGCACCATGTTTGCGGCTGGCTTTCGCCCGGGCGAATTGATTCACAACTGCTTCAGCTACCACTTCACGCCCGCGGGCTCCATGATGGAAACCGGTGCCCATGCCTTGGGTTGCACCGTGTTTCCGGGGGGCATTGGACAGACCGAGCAGCAAGTGGGCGCGATGGCCGAGTTGCAGCCTGCAGGCTACATTGGCACGCCCAGTTTCTTGAAAATCATCATCGAAAAAGCCGCCGAGATGGGTGTGGCCCTGCCCAGTCTGCGCAAGGCGCTGGTCTCGGGTGAGGCGTTTCCGCCCAGCTTGCGCGACTGGATGACGGCGAAGGGGGTGGATGCTTATCAGTGCTATGCCACGGCCGATGTGGGGTTGATTGCTTATGAGACCGCGGCGCGTGAAGGCCTGGTGCTTGACGAAGGCGTGATTGTCGAGATCGTGCGCCCTGGCACCGGAGACCCGGTGCCCGAAGGCGAGGTCGGCGAGCTGGTCATCACCTCGCTCAACCCCGACTACCCGCTGATCCGTTTTGGCACAGGCGACCTGTCGGCCATCTTGCCTGGCACCTGCCCTACAGGCCGCACCGGTCAGCGCATCAAAGGCTGGATGGGCCGGGCCGATCAGACCACCAAAATCCGGGGCATGTTTGTGCACCCCGGTCAGGTGGCCGAGATCGTCAAACGGTTTCCTGAAGTGACCAAAGCGCGTTTGGTCGTGACCGGAGAGATGGCCAACGACCAGATGGCTTTGCACGTCGAAACCACGGCCTTGACGGATGTGGGCCTGAAGACGCGTTTGTCTGATGCCGTGCGCGATGTCACCAAGTTGCGCGGCGAGGTGCATTTGCTGGTGCCCGGCAGCTTGGCCAATGATGGCAAGGTGATCGAGGACGCTCGCAGTTACCAGTAAAGGGTGATTGGGCCTTGAAGTTGGCCTATGACCTTGTTTTAGTCGGGGAAATTAGGGAAATCGTCTAAGTATTTTCCGCCATGGCAAGCCTCAACTTTGGTTCTAGACTAGAAGTCACTTTTGGGGTTTAGAAATGAAAAAATTGTTTGTCTTGGCTGCATTGACTGCCGTATCGTTGGGGGCTCAGGCCCAGACTTTCCCCGGCAGCAAGCCGATTTCCATCGTCGTGCCCTTCACGGCCGGTGGGCCTACCGACCGCGTGGCCCGCGACTTGGCTGAAGCCATGCGCAAGCAAATTCCTGGCAGCAATTTTGTGGTCGAAAACGCCGCAGGTGCTGGCGGCACGATCGGTGCCACCAAAGTGGCCAAAGCCAACCCCGATGGCCACTCGCTCTTGCTGTTCCACATCGGCATGGCCGCGACGCCTGCGCTGTACCGCAAAATCGCTTACAAGCCACTCGAAGACTTCGAGTTCTTGGGCATGGTCAACGATGTCCCCATGACCTTGATCGGCAAGCCCCAGTTGCCCGCCAACACTTACCGCGATTTTGAAAACTACATCCGTACCAACGCGGGCAAGTTGAACATTGCCCACGCAGGCTTGGGTTCTGCGTCGCACATCTGCGGCTTGCTGTGGCAGTCCACCTTGCAGACCAAAGACGCGATGACCACCATCCCGTTCGGCGGTACTGCGCCTGCCATGACTGCCCTGATCGGCGGTCAGGTCGACGTTATGTGTGACCAGACCACCAACACCACATCCCAGATCGAAAGCGGTCGTGTCAAGGCTTTTGCCGTGACCACGGCCAAGCCGTTGGCAGGTCACCCTGTGCTCAAACATTACCCTAGCTTGCAAGAGATGGGTTTGAAGGGCTTCAACCTGACCATCTGGCACGGTTTGTATGCCCCCAAAGGCACTCCAGCTGCGATCACCAAGACACTGAACGATGCCTTGAAGAAAGCCTTGAAAGATCCTGAGTTCATCAAAAAGAACGAAGGCTTGGGCGCTTTGGTGGTGACAGACAACCGCACCGATCCGGCTGAACACAAGAAGTTTGTGGCCGCCGAGATGATCAAGATCAAGGCTGCCGTGGATGCAGCAGGCAAGTACGCCGACTGACCATCAGTCAGCCCCATGAAAAAGCCGCTCCATGTAGCGGCTTTTTCTTTGGCTGTAACGCCACGCACCCGTCAAGTTTGCATCGTTTGATCTTTTGTTCTAGGCCCAATTTGTTATTGAACAGGCGCTGTGGCAACCCTAGGATAAGCGCACTTGTTCTGATTGAGCAGGATTTGGATCAACTCAACAAACACCATGCGCAACATTTTGAACCATTCACCCGCTCGCTATGGGATGACAGCCCTGTTCTTGGTTATGGCCGCTACGTCATTGGCTGCTTCACAGATTGGCGATTCTGTCGAGAAGGTATCCACCCATTCAGATGGGGGCATCACTATGACGGGGTTATGCCGTAATGGAGATGCTTTTCGCCTGGTTTCCTATGAAAAACAGGTGAGTGGGTTGTGGAAGTCCTTTTATGACTACCAAGGACCTGTCGGGGCGGGCACGGTCAAAACAAAAACAGTCCCCAAAGTTATGGCCAGCCGGGTATGCATTGCCTTGGCCGAAATTGCAAGTGATGAGCATTAACGCACTGCACAAGTGTAGAAGTCAGGCAGTCCGTCACATGGTCACATGTGGGTTGCAATGAATTTCTCAACGGTTTGTATATCAATGGGTTTGTACATGACATCGATGTTGTGCTGACTGAATAATTCCAAATGTTGAGGAGACGTGTCTGCTGTGACGATGCACGCAGGGATGTCGTGATTAAATTCTTCGCGCAATTGCTGGATTGTTGACGCCGATCCAATATTGACCACCTGTGCCGATTGAATTTTGACCAGGGGCTTGAGCCAGCTTTTATCTCCGCTGGCTGTGGATAACTATAAGTTTAATTGTCGTCCCGCATCCCCTTTCTCTCCGCTTTTCTTGCCTGCTCCCTGGCTTTAATTCGGCCCCTCGCCTCATTGGAGCTGTGCCTGAATCGGTAGGACTCATTGCCCGTTTCCACAATGTGGCAGTGGTGCGTCAACCGGTCCAGCAGCGCCGTCGTCATCTTGGCATCCCCAAACACGCTAGACCATTCGGCAAACGTCAGGTTCGTCGTGATCAGCACGCTCACCCGTTCATACAGCTTGGACAGCAAGTGAAACAGCAGTGCCCCTCCGGCTTGGCTGAACGGCAAATACCCCAACTCATCGAGTACCACCAAGTCCATGCGCGACAAACTCAACGCAAGCCGACCTGCCTTGCCTTGAGCCTTCTCTTGTTCCAGCGCGTTGACCAGGTCCACCGTCGAGTAGAACCTGACCTTTTTGCCGTGTTGCGTCAGCCCCGAGATGCCCAGCGCCGTGGCCAGGTGCGTTTTGCCCGTCCCCGGCCCCCCTATGAGCACCACGTTTTGCGCATCCTGCGTGAACGACAGATCGGCCAGTTTGTGCACCAATGCCCGGTCCACTTGTGACGCCTCAAAGTTGAAGCCCGCCAAATCCCGGTGCACCGGGAACCGCGCGGCCTTGGTTTGATGCGCAATCGATCGCATATGGCGGTTGACTGCTTCGGCTTGCAGCAAGTGCTCGATCAGCCAGCGAGATGCCTGCAGCTCGGCATTGCCACCTTGCTCCACCAGATCCGCCCATGCCATGGCCATGCCGCTCAGTCTGAGCCCTTTAAGTTCGGCCTGGATGTCCCGCTGTGTTGGCTTGTACTCAGTCATGCGTCACCTCCACGCTGGACCGCAGGCCGTCGTAGCGCGCCGTGTTGGCCATCGGCACCTCACTGAGCTGCAGCGATGTTTCGGCTTGCTGCGGCATCGGTGGACTGCTCAAGCGCGCCAACACGTTGCGCACATGCTCCACGCTGATGCCACCGTTGGGGGTGGCGCCTTCCAGCAAAACCTCCACCGCCACCAATACAGCGTCCAGCCCCGCTTGCGGCACCACGGCCAGCACCTGGGCCATCACCCGGTCACCTCCAGCATGGCGCATCAGCGATTGCCGCAGCTTCAACAGCGCAGGCGGCAAGTCCAGAAACGGTGTGCCATTCCTCAGCGCCCCCGGCTTGCGTTGCACCAGGTCGATGTAATGCTGCCAGTCGTAGCTGATTTGCGCCCGGTTGGTCAGCCTTGCGTGACTGGCCACGATGGCGTCTTGGGCCACCACATCGACTCGGCCCGGATACAGCCTTGTACTGACCATCTGCCCAGCCCACTCGCACGGCACCGAATATTTGTTGCGCGCCACATTGACCAAACAGGTGCTGCTCACCCGGGCCGGATTCTCCACATACCCATCAAACGGCTCGGGCATGCTCATCAAGTGCTCATGCTCCAAATCCAGCATCTCGGCCAGCGTGAACTGCTTTTGCTCAGGGTGCGGTGTTTCGGCCCAGATCGAGCGGCAGCGCTCAGCCAACCAAGCATTGAGCTCAGCAAACGAGCCAAACCGCTTGGTGCCAGCCTCTATCCAGATACGCCTGCGGCTGTCCTGCACGTTCTTCTCCACCACCCCTTTCTCCCAACCCGAGGCCACGTTGCAAAAGTCCGGCTCGAACAGGTAGTGGCTGCACAGCGCATTGAAGCGGGCATTGACGATGCGACCTTTGCCTTTCTTGACCTTGTCCACCGCCGTCTTCATGTTGTCGTAAATGCCCCGGCGCGCCACACCGCCCAGCGCCGCAAAACTGCGGGTGTGCGCGTCAAACAACATCTCGTGTCCCTGGCTGGGGTAAGCCACCACCCAGAACGCCCGGCTGGCGCACAGCTTGAGATGTGAGACCTGCATGTGGTGGTACACCCCGCCAATGAGCAACCCTTCCTCGCTCCAGTCAAACTGAAACGCCTCGCCCAGCTCGAAACTCAAAGGCACATACGCCTTGGATGCCGCCTTGCCCTCTTGCTCGCGCCAACCCCGAATGAAATCCGTCAATCGGCTGTAGCCGCCCCGATAGCCCTGCGCCTGCAACTGCGCCAACAGCGCCCGCGCACTGCGCCGGGCATGTTTGGGTCGATGGGAATCGGCTTTGAGTGCCTGCACCAACGTCGCCTCAAACGCGCTGAGCTTGGTGAATCCGCTTTGCCTTTTGTACTTGGGAGCCTGGTCGCCAGGGGCTTTGAGCCATTTTTTGACCGTGTTGCGCGACAGTCCCGTGCGCTTGGCAATCTCGCTGTTGGAGAGTTGCTCGCGCAACTTCATGCGCCTGACCTTACCTATCATTTCCATGGTGATCACCTTCTATCTCTCCTGCTGAATATTTCAGCAGGCCAGTTGAACACCCTGGTCAATTTTGAGTCGGCACTCCTAGGTTTAGATGGTCAGTTTTCGGTCGGCGGCAACAGAATATGGCGCTGTAGCTTTCGTTCAGCTGCCCGGCGTCAATCATTTCAATAAAAATGTTGATGGACTGCATCGGTTGGCGTAAGTCATGACTGGCGGTAGCGATGAACTCTGACTTGGCGACGTTGGCTGCCAAGGAGGCATTTTTCTCTTCGGTTAACTGGTCAATGAGGGCATCGTTTTTCATCCGCAGTGCAAATGATTTTTCCCAAGACTTAGAAAACAGAAAAGCCATTTTCAAAGCCAAATAAAAAGCAACCATGGAGCCCAGGGCAATTGGCCAAACGATTTGGCTGAAATTCAGAGCTATAAAAATGAGTTCAGGCGCCTTGAGGGGCACGACAAAAGCAAAAAAGGTTTTCCAGTTGATGCAATAGCCGACCATCCCGACAAACAGGACAGTGAGACTGATAATTTGATAGAGCAAATAGCTCACCATGTCGGCGGGCTCCACAAAAACAAACCAACCCATTCCCCACATGAGCGTGACCAAGCCAATGGCGATGTTCAGGACGTTCGCATTTTGGGGTGGGTTAGATAAAGCGCGGATCGATCGGAGTAAGACATACCGTGTGATGACTGCCACGGTCATGGCCGCAAACCATGCGCTGAAGCGAAGTAGTTCTGTGACGTCCAAATACAAAGGGATGCACAACAGCGGCGCCAATACCGTCGCAATCGTGCTGGATTTGGAGTAATCGAGCATGTATTGCAATTTTTCAATGGCAATCAATTGCTGCTCACGATGCCCTTCATTCATCGGTATACGGCCATGCTCAGAAGGGTTCATGCCATCATGAGTCGTGAGGGGTAACGGTCGGAATCAAGAGTTTTTGAGCCTTCAAGACGGCTTGGGTTCGGTTAAAAACCCGCAACTCTTTGAAAATTTGATTGATGTGTATTTTGACCGTTTGCTCTTTGATTTCCAAAAGATCGGCAATGATCTTGTTAGGGTGCCCCATCGAAATCAAAGTCAAAACTTCCAGTTGCCGCTGTGTTAGCCGGTATTCACTGGTGGTATTCAATGGGCTTTGGGGTTCATGCCATTGGGTTTCGTTGTAAAGCGTTTTGATTCTTTTGAAGATGGCCGCTGACGTATTGTTCTTTGATAAAAACAGGGCAGCGCCTGCGGAGACGGACCGTGGTTCCCATGCATCGGAGTCCAGCCCAGAAATGGACACGACGTGCGCAACGTTGGGTTTGCTACTGAACACTTTGATGCCGGCCAATCCGCTCAAGCCCGGCATCAGCATGTCCAATAAAACAATCCAGGAATGGTTGGATTCGTCGACCAAAGTCATGCCTTCACTGGCGTTGCTGGCGGTTTTCACGGCCACACCCAAAGTGCTGAACTCTTTGGCAAGGGCTTCGCCTAATGCTTCGCGGTACACAGGGTGATCGTCAATGATGAGCAATGCATGTTGACTTGTGGCTGAAGCATTCATATGCGTTGAATATTACTCTTGTGAGGGTTAATTTCAATGGAACTTAGGTTGTAGACAGAGGGTGAGATCAATGCGTAAAACCTTCGCTGCTCACAAGGTCTAGCTTGGTCAAGCCCACGCGTTGGGCTCCGGCCAACACGGCCGCGGCTTCTTTGTATGGTGGTGACGGACAACCACAGCAATTCGACTCATCACAAGCAGTCTGAGGCCGCCGATATGACCAAAGATCAAGGCTGCGATGAAAGCCCGATGTGACCCATCGGGTTTTTTTCATGCCCGTCTGGACCTTGCAAGGGACGCCTTGCTGGACGGCGCAACGCAAAAAATCAGTTTTTAATTTGCTAGCGTTTGGGGGATTTGTTGTTTTTGCGCCAAAAAACATGTTTCGTTCTTGTTTGGTAACCAAAAATAGGGTTTTCCATAGTCTGCAAACGTTTGCATGATTTGTTTAATTGGAGGCGTTGAACACCGTGAAGAGTCCATCGGAGCGGGTCAATCAAACCTGATCACATCCTCAATTTTTGGAGAAAAACATGCAAACTCAAATTCGTCTCGTGGCCGTTGCTGCTGCATTGCTTGCCGCTGGTGCAGCACAAGCTGGTGTGTCTTTTGATGCCAACCTGGAACACGATGTTTTGTTCAAGGGAAAGCAAGGCGCTACCAGCAGCGCGACATCCAACAGTGGCCGTGTGGAATTGAATGCCAATGCCGCCTTGGTCAAGTAGGGTGACAATTTTGTCAACGCCAAAGCCAGTTTGATCGTGCCCACAGGCAGTGGCGACAGCGTCGGCATTGATGACGCCTGGATTCAGTTTGGCAACAGTGCCGCCGATCTGAAAATTGGCCGCCACGAAGCCGCCGATTTGTTCCCACTGGGCAAAGATGTGGTGGTTGAAGCTGCAGGTGCCTACGGCTACCGTACCAATGCCTTGCGCGGTCGCTTCAAGACAGGCCAGTTGCATGCAGTGGCTGGTTTGAATGCAGCCCCTGGTTTGCGCGTTGAATTGGGTTTGGTGACTGAAAAATCGGGTTCTACAACCGATGCTTATGGCCTGCGCCCCACCTTGGTCTACACCGCGGGTGCCCTGACTGTGCGTGCTGGTGTTGAGTCTTACAAAAAGAACAACGTCAGCTACTCCGGTACCGGCGTGTCGGTGGGTTATGCATTGAGCAGCAGCGCTTCGGTGAATGCGAACTACGGCAAAAACAGCGATCTGGACTCTACCTCGGTGGGTCTGAACGCCGTTTTCGGTGATGCAGGCGTTGGCATGGTCCAAGACAAAACAGGCGCCAACAAAGCCACGACTTACTACGCGGCTTACAGCTTCCCCTTGTTGGGCGTCAAGGGTGCAACCATCACCCCTGCTCTCAGCACATCCAAAGCCACTGGCGTGGACAACCTGAATGCATTCAAAGTGCGTTTGAACTACGCTTTCTGAACGTTGTAATCGTTTCTTCAAAGTTTCATTGACACCGCCCAGAGCTGCAAAGCTTTGGGCGGTTTTTTTATGGGTTTTTGATGGCTGTCTCCTGTTGGCCATGACAGCGCCAGCGCGCGTGAAATAATCAAAGCCATGAGTCCCGCTTCATCTGTCCCGCGCCGCACCCAAATGATCGACATTGCCCGCATGGCCGGGGTGTCCTCATCCACCGTTTCGCGGGCCTTGAGTGGCAGCACCTTGATCCCCGAAGCCACGCGTGAGCGCATCTTGGAGTTGGCGCGCTCGCTGAACTACCAGGTCAATGTGGGGGCGGCCAATTTGCGCAAACGCTCGGTGCAAACGGTGGGTGTGGTGGTGCTGGGCGACAGCATGCAATCCATTTCGGACCCTTTTATTTTGAATCTGTTTGGCAGCGTGGCCGATGCGCTGGATGAACAGGGCAGCAGTGTTCTGCTGACAAGGCTGCACGAAACACGCAACGCCAGCATGCAAACCTTGGTCACAAGCGGACAAGTTTCTGGCTTGGTGGTGATTGGCCAGCTTACCTGGCACGAACACCTCAACCGCTTGCAGCATTCGGGTCTGAAGTTCTCGGTCTGGGGGGCTGCTTTGCCCGATGCCGCTTACCCTGTGGTGGGGGGCGACAACGAGCAAGGCGGCTACTTGGCGGCTTCGCACTTGCTTGCGCGAGGCTGCAAAAAGATTGCCTTCTTCGGCGACATCAACCACCCAGAGGCGGGTTTGCGCTTCGCCGGTTATTTGCGTGCGCACCGTGAGGCGGGTGTCACGCCCGACGAGCGGCTGCGGCAATCGGTGTTGTTTGGCGAGCCCAGGTTGCTCCATGTGGTGCAAGAGTGGCTGTCGCAAGATTTGGCGTTCGATGGTGTTTTTGCCACCAGTGATGTGGCTGCCATTACCTTGATCAGCGCGCTCAATGCCCGCGGGATCGATGTGCCGCGAGACGTCAAGGTGGTCGGCTATGACGACATCGACATGGCGGGGCACGTTTTTCCTAGCCTCACCTCCATCAGGCAGCCGACCAAACTGGCCGGCCATGCGCTGGTGTCATTGCTCAACGAGGCGCAAGCGGGCATGCCGAAACGCTCGGTGATTTTGCCTACCGAGCTGATCGAACGCGAGAGCACGCGCTGAACAGATCCAGCGCGACCGCACGCGCCGAAGTTACGTACCGCAATCAAATGACTACCTTTTAGGGAAAACCCGCTAATGCAATCGATTGCACGAATGTTCAAATACGCTTGCGCTCACCGCTGAAAGGGAACGGGGGCGATGTGTACAACCCAAATTTACAGAGGCAATCAGATGACATTCACATCACGAAGCACAGCGGTTAAATTGGCTGCTGCATTGGTCGCAGCGCCCTTGATGGCCGTTTCGGCTCAAGCAGCGACCATCACCATTTCTTGCGGTTCAGTCGGTCAAGACTTTGAATTCTGCAAAAAGCACACAGCCGAGTGGGCTCAGAAAACCGGCAACGAAGTCAAGCTCTTCACCATCCCCAACAGCACCACCGACATCTTGGCTTTGTTCCGCCAAATGTTCGCCGCCAAATCGACTGACCTCGACGTCATCAACGTTGACGTGGTCTGGCCTGGTGTGATCAAAGACCACTTGCTGGACCTCAAGCCCTACAGCAAAGGCGCGGAAAAGGCCCACTTCCCTGCCATCGTTGCCAACAACAGCGCTGACGGCAAACTGCTGGCCATGCCTTGGTTCACCGATGCCGGCTTGCTGTTCTACCGCAAAGACTTGGTCGAAAAATACGGCGCTAAAGCCCCTGCCACTTGGGAAGATCTGGCCGCGACTGCCAAGAAAATCCAAGACGGCGAGCGTGCCGCTGGCAACAAAGATTTCCAAGGTTTTGTTTTCCAAGCCAAAGCCTACGAAGGCCTGACCTGCGACGCCGTGGAGTGGATCCACAGCTACAAAGGCGGCAACATCGTTGACGACAAAGGCAACATCACCGTCAACAACCCCAATGCTGTCAAGGCACTGAAGACCGCTGCCTCTTGGATTGGCACCATCGCACCTCAAGGCGTGTTGAACTACGCCGAAGAAGAAGCCCGTGGCGTGTTCCAAAACGGCAATGCCGCTTTCATGCGCAACTGGCCTTACGCCTGGTCGCTGGGCAATGGCGCCGACTCCAAGATCAAAGACAAGATCGGTGTGGCTGCACTGCCTAAAGGTGGCGCTGACGGTCAAAACGCCGCCACCTTGGGTGGCTGGCAGTTGGCTGTTTCCAAGTACTCCAAGAACCCTGATGCCGCCGCTTCTTTGGTGATGTACATGACCAGCCCTGAAGTGCAAAAAGAGCGCGCCATCAAAGGCTCTTACAACCCCACCATCGCTGCTTTGTACAAAGACAAAGAAGTGTTGGCCGCCAACCCCTTCTTTGGCAGCTTGTTTGATGTGTTCACCAGTGCGGTGCCCCGTCCGGCAACCGCCACTGGCCTGAAGTACCCCGAAGTCAGCGCTGCCTTTTGGAACGCTACGCACGACGTGTTGTCGGGCAAAGCCACCGCCGAAGACAGCCTGAAGCGCCTGGACGGCAAGCTCAAGCAAGTCAAGCGCAACCAGTGGTAATTTGACCTGAGCGCCCGCCAAGGTCCGGGTGCTTTGCATCCGGACCTTATCGTTTGACGACCCCTCTTGGAACCTCATGAACAACAAGACGCGCACAGCCTGGCTGTTCTTGGCCCCCATGTTGGTGGTGCTGTTGTTGGTGGCTGTTTGGCCTTTGGGGCGAACCATTTGGTTCAGCTTCACCGACGCCAACATCAACAACCTCGAAGCCAGCCAATTCATTGGCCTAGAAAACTACTTTGGTGAGTTTGGCCTGTTTGCCAACCCCAACAACACCGATGGATTTTTTGCCGGCGATTGGGGTATCTCCATACTCAATACCTTGAAGTTCTCCATCGTCTCGGTGACCCTTGAGACCCTGTTGGGCCTGGCTGTGGCCATGCTGCTCAACCAAGAATTCAAAGGCCGCACCTTGGTGCGCACCGCCGTGCTGGTGCCTTGGGCCATTCCCACCATCGTCTCGGCCAAGATGTGGGGCTGGATGCTTCACGACCAGTTTGGCGTGATCAACCAGTGGCTGGTTGACCTGGGCTGGATTGCCGAAAAAATCGCATGGACCGCCCAACCCGAATACGCCATGTGGACCGTGGTGGCGGTGGACGTGTGGAAAACCACGCCCTTCATGGCCCTGCTGATCTTGGCTGCATTGCAAACCTTGCCCAAAGACTGCTACGAAGCTGCGCAAGTTGATGGTGTGCACCCCTTGCGCGTGTTTTGGAAAGTCACACTGCCGCTGATCAAGCCCGCGTTGATGGTCGCCATGATCTTCCGCTTGCTCGATGCCTTGCGCGTGTTCGACCTGATCTATGTGCTGACCTCGAACAACAACACCACCATTTCCATGTCGGGCTTTGTGCGCCGCGAAATGATCGATAACGGGTATATGGGCTACGGCTCTGCCGCTTCGACCGCGCTGTTCCTCATCATTGGCCTGTGCACTGTGTTGGCCATCAAAGCCAGTCGCATGAAGTTGGGAGACGATTGATGAAAACCCCATTGCTCGGGCGCATTGCGCTCTACGCAGCCGCCACCGTGCTGGTGTTGGTCTCGGTGTTCCCCTTTTTGTACGCCTTGGCCACCTCGTTCAAAACCGGCGCTTCGCTGTTTGACAGCAGCTTGCTGCCCAGCAGCGTGTCTTGGCGCAACTACAGCTCGCTGTTCACGCTGGCCGAACAACCCTTTGGCCGCCACATCTTGAACTCGGTGATGGTCTCGATCGTGGTGGTCACGCTCTCGTTGTTTTTGGGCATCTCGGCCGCGTATGCCCTGGGCCGCATCACCTTCAAAGGGCGTGGCCTTTTGCTGACCGCCATCTTGGGTGTGTCGATGTTCCCGCAAGTGGCGGTGCTGGCCGGCATGTTTGAGTTGATCCGGTTTTTGGGCCTGTACAACAAGGCGCTGGGCTTGGTGCTGCCCTACATGATCTTTACGCTGCCCTTCACCGTCTGGGTGCTGACCACCTTCATGAAGCAATTGCCCAAAGAGCTGGAAGAGGCCGCCATCATGGACGGTTGCAGCCCGTGGCGCATCATCAAAGACGTGTTCATGCCGCTGCTGTGGCCCGCCTTGGTGTCGACAGGTTTGCTGGCTTTCATTGCCGCGTGGAACGAATTTTTGTTCGCACTGACCTTTGTGCTCGACAACAACGAGCGCACGGTGCCGGTGTCAATCTCATTGATTTCGGGTGCTAGCAAATACGAAATCCCTTGGGGCAACATCATGGCCGCTTCGGTGCTCGTGACCTTGCCACTGCTGGCCTTGGTGCTGGCGTTCCAGAAAAAGATCGTCTCTGGCCTGACGGCCGGTGCGGTCAAAGGTTAAACCCTCTTTGTTCATACCCATGACTGAAAAAGCAATCAACAATGGCTGGTGGCGCGGTGGCGTCATTTATCAAATCTACCCTCGCAGCTTTCAAGACAGCAACGGGGACGGCATTGGCGATTTGCCCGGCATCACCGAGCGCCTGACCCATGTGGCCGAGCTGGGGGCCGACGGCATTTGGCTCTCGCCTTTCTTCAAAAGCCCGATGAAAGACTTCGGCTACGACGTGAGCGATTACTGCGACGTCGATCCGATGTTTGGCACCATCGCCGACTTCAAAGCCTTGCTCGCACGCGCGCACAGCTTGGGCCTGAAGGTCATGATCGACCAAGTGCTCTCGCACGCCAGCGACCAGCACCCTTGGTTCGTGGAAAGCCGCGCCAGCCGCGACAACCACAAGGCCGACTGGTTTGTCTGGGCCGATGCACGCGAAGACGGCACGCCCCCCAACAACTGGTTGTCCATCTTTGGGGGCAGCGCATGGCAATGGGACACGCGTCGCTGCCAGTACTACCTGCACAACTTCTTGAGCAGCCAACCCGATCTGAACTTTCACCACCCGGAGGTGCAAGCGGCATTGCTGCAAACCGTGAAATTCTGGCTCGACATGGGTGTGGACGGTTACCGTCTGGACACCGCCAACTTTTACTTCCACGACGCTTTGCTGCGGGATAACCCGGGCAAGGGCGCCCCTGGCCGCGACAACCCCGACCCGGCGGTCAACCCCTTCAACCCCTACGCGTGGCAAGCCCACGTCTACGACAAAAGCCGCCCGGAAAACCTGCCCTTTCTGGAAGCCTTGCGTGCTTTGCTCGACCAATACCCCGACACCACCATGGTCGGCGAGATCGGTGACGACGACGGTTTGGCCCGTGTGGCCGAATACACCAGCAGCGGCCCGCAAGGGCAGCGCCGTTTGCACATGGCGTACTGCTTTGACTTCTTGGGCGAAGCCCACAGCGCCCCGTTCTTGCACGGTGTGCTGCAACGTTTCAACCAAGTGGTGGGCGATGGCTGGCCTTGCTGGGCTTTGTCCAACCACGACTGTGTGCGCTCGGCCACGCGTTGGGCCGGTGCCCAGCCCGATGCCCGCTTGCTGCGTTTGGCGGCGGCCTTTCAAATGGGCTTGCGCGGGACCGTCTGCCTGTACCAAGGCGAAGAGCTGGGCTTGCCCGAAGCCCAAGTGGCCTTTGAGGATTTGCAAGACCCGTATGGCATCACCATGTGGCCCGAATTCAAAGGCCGTGACGGTTGCCGCACCCCCATGCCTTGGCAAGCCGCTGCGCCGCACGCGGGCTTTTCCAGTGCGGCCAAAACCTGGCTGCCCGTGGACGCACGCCACACCGCCTTGGCGGTGGATCAACAAGCTGGCCCAGACAGTTTGTTGGGCTATTTCAAGCAAATCATTGCTTGGCGCAAAACCCAGCCCGCACTCATCCACGGCGACATGCATCTGTGGGACGCACACGCACAAACCTTGGTCTTTGTGCGCGAGCACGCGGGCCAGCGGGTGCTGTGTGCCTTCAACTTCAGCGATCGCGCTGCCGAGCTGAGTCTGCCCGCAGACTGGGTGGGTGCCCAAGCCTTGACCGACAGCGGCACCAGCGGCGTGCACACCGATGCCCAGCGTCTGCGCTTTGAACCTTGGGGCTGCGCCTTCTTGAGCCCATCCAAGGGCCTTTGAAACCCACTTCACCGACACGACCCAAGGCCTGACATGTCCAAAATTGAATTTCGCAACGTCAGCAAACGCTACAACGCCGCTGCCGCTTTGACCATCAACAACGCCAACCTCGTCATCGAAGACGGTGAGTTCTGCGTCTTCGTCGGCCCCTCAGGTTGCGGCAAATCGACTTTGCTGCGCATGGTGGCTGGCTTGGAAGACATCACTTCGGGTGATTTGTTCATCGGTGGCGAACGCGTCAACGACTTGCCGCCTGCACGCCGTGGGGTGGCTATGGTGTTCCAAAGTTATGCGCTGTACCCGCACATGACAGTGCGCGAGAACATGGCCTTTGGCCTCAAGGTGTTGGGCTCCAATGCCGCCGAGATCGACAAAAAGGTGCGTGCAGCGGCCGAAATTTTGCAGCTCACGCCCTTGCTCGACCGCTTGCCCAAAGCCCTCTCGGGTGGTCAGCGCCAGCGTGTGGCCATTGGCCGTGCCATCGTCAAAGAGCCACGCGTGTTTTTGTTCGATGAGCCGTTGTCCAACCTGGACGCTGCGCTGCGCGTACAGACCCGCCTTGAGATCGCCAAGCTGCACCACGACATCGGCACGGCCAGCATGATTTATGTGACGCACGACCAAGTGGAGGCCATGACCTTGGCGGACAAGATCGTCTTGCTCAACACCGGTGACCGCATTGCCACGCACGGCAGCGTGGCGCAAGTGGGTTCGCCCATGGCGCTGTACTACCGTCCCAACAGCCTGTTTGTGGCCGAATTCATTGGCTCGCCCAAGATGAACATCCTGCCCGCGCAGTGGGTGTCGTCAGACGGGCAGCGCACCGAGGTGTCGGTGGCGGGCCGAGTGTTCAGCGCAGCGGTCGATGCCGCCACAGGCAATGCCGGGCAAGCGGTTCATCTGGGGCTGCGCCCCGAAGACATGCGCTTGGTGTCCAACTGCCAGCAAGCGAACACCTTCGCAGGCACCATCGCGCACATCGAAAAACTGGGCGAGTCGTCCATGCTCTACATCCAACCCGAAGGGCACAACGAGCTGGTGACCCTGAAGGTCGAAGGCACCACCACCGAGCAAACCGGTACCGCGGTGTGCGTGCACATAGCGCCTGAATTGCTGCACCTGTTCAATGCCCAGGGCGATGCCTACGAGCGGACGGTGACGCTGCCAGTTTGAGTTTCTTGACCCCTTCTCCCCTTGGCCCATCCCCAAGCTGCTGACACCATGTACTTCGCTGCTGAACGAGCCGACTGGCGCAACGCCGTCGTTTACCAAATTTACCCGCGCAGCTTTTGCGACAGCAATGGCGATGGCGTGGGGGATCTGCCCGGCATCACCTCGCGCCTGGATTATTTGCAGGCGCTGGGCGTGCAAGTGGTTTGGTTGTCGCCGATTTACGCCTCGCCCAACGACGACAACGGCTACGACATCAGCGACTACCGCCAGATCATGGCCGAGTTCGGCACCATGGCCGACTTCGATGTCATGTTGGCGGGCATGCATGCCAAAGGCATTCGCTTGATGATGGATTTGGTGGTCAACCACACCTCTGACGAACACCCTTGGTTTGTGCAGGCCCGCAGCAGCCGAAGCAACCCCTTTCACGACCATTACATTTGGGCAGACCCTTTGCCCGATGGTTCTCCCCCCACCAATTGGGAAGCCGCTTTTCAGGGCTCGGTCTGGACATGGAATGAGCCCACGGGCGAGTACTACCTGCACATGTTCAGCGTCAAGCAACCCGATCTGAATTGGGAAAACCCCAAAGTGCGCCAAGAAGTCCATGCGCTGATGCGCTTTTGGCTGGACAAAGGCGTTGATGGTTTCCGCATGGACGTGATCAACATGATCAGCAAGCCCTGGGATGCCCAGGGCCGTTTGCCGCAGGCCCCGGTGGTGCGCGATGGGTTTTTGCAGCCCTCATTTGCCATGACCTGCAACGGGCCTCGCCTGAACGAATTTTTGCGTGAAATGCGCAGCCAAGTGCTGGACCATTACGACACCCTCACCGTGGGCGAGGCCCCGCTGGCCACGGTGCAGCAAGGGCGCGACATCACGCACCCGCAAACCGGTTCGCTCAACATGCTGTTTCAGTTTGAACACATGGACTTGGACAGCGTGGGCGGTCATGTCAATGGCAAATGGGCTCGCAAAGCGCTTGACTGGCGCGACATGAAAGCGTGCATGGCCCGTTGGCAAGAAGCCTTGCACGACACGGGCTGGAACAGCCTGTATTTTTGCAACCACGATCAGCCCCGTTCGGTCTCTCGGTTTGGCGCCATGGGTGCGCTGCGCGAAAGGTCGGCCAAAGCCTTGGCAACTTGGTTGCACGGCATGCAGGGCACGCCCTACATCTACCAAGGCGAAGAACTGGGCATGGGCAATGTCGCGTTTGACCGCATTGAAGACTATCGCGACATTGAAATTCTGAACTACCACCGCGTGGCCACTGCAAGCGGCCAAAGCCACGCCGACGTCATGGCCTCCATCCATTCGGTGGGCCGTGACAATGCCCGCACGCCCATGCCCTGGAACAGCGGCCCGCAAGCGGGCTTCAGCACTGGCCAGCCCTGGATCGGCTTGAACCCCGACTATCCGCAGGTGAACGCCGAAGCGGCGCAGGCCGACCCGAATTCTGTTTTTCACCACTACCGGCAATTGATCGCATTGCGGCAGCAATGGCCGGTGTTGCGCGATGGGCGTTTCCAATTGCTCTGGGCCGAAGACCCGCAGGTGTGCGGCTATGCGCGGCTTGGCGCAGCGCAGACTTTGCTGGTGGTCAGCAATATGAGCGGCCAAAGCGCCACAGCCCCATGGCCCGAGGGCCTGCCCTGCACGCAGGTGCAGTGCCTGCTGTCCAACCTGGACCATGCCGATCATGTGTGGGGCAGGGCGCTGCACTTGCAGCCGTTCGAGGCCTTGATGCTGCTTTGCACATGAGCCGCTTGGGCCTTTGAGGGGAGCACCATGAACGACAGCCACAGCCCTTCTCGGCCCAGTTTGAACAAGGTGGCATTGCCCATCGTGGGCGAGTTCTTGCTGGGCATCAGCGTGGCGATGGCGGGCCTGTATTTGGCCTCGCATACCTCCGATGCGGCTGCGGGGGCCTTTGGCCTCGCGCAGCAGGTGCAAGAGAGTTTGGCTGTTTTGTTCCGCATCTTGGCCATCGGTTTGGGCGTGCTGCTGACCCAGTATCTGGGTGGTCAGCGGCACGACGAGGCCCGTGAAACCGCCTTTGCGGGCTTGGGGGCCAGCACCTGGGTCGGGGTGCTGGCGGCGTTGTGGTTGCTGGCGGGCCCGCAGATCACCCTCGACGGGCTCAATGCCCCTGAAGCGGTGCGGCCCATCGCCACGGTCTACATGATGCTGTTGGCCCCGGCGATGGTGCTGGAGGTGTACAACCTCAGCATGGCGGCCACACTGCGGGCGCATTTGTTGGCCCGCGAATCCCTGATGGTGATGCTCGTCATGCATGGCAGCCATTTGGCGGGGGCTTGGTTGCTGATGCGCGGCTTGGGCGATTGGGCCGGTTGGGGCCTCAATGGTTATGCGGTGGCCTGGTTTTTCAGCCGCGCTGTAGGCGTGGCTTTGCATTTGCGGTTTTGGCGCTTGCGCCTGGGGCTCAGGCCCCAGTGGCGGCATTGGTGGCGTGTGCCGGTGCGGGTGATGACGCCGGTGCTGCGCATTGGTTTGCCCGGCGCGGCCTTGGAGTTTTGTTACCGCATGGGCTTCATGGTCTCCTTGGCGGCCACAGCGCGTTTAGGGGTCGAGGCCTTGGCCACGCATTCCTATTTGTTGCAAATCCTCAAGTACGTGCTGCTCATCAGCTTGTCGGTGGGCTGGGCCTGCGAAATCATGGTCGGTCGCTTGGTGGGGGCTGGGCAATTGGCGCAGGCCGATGCGGTGGTTCGCAAAGGGGTGCGCGTGGGCTTGTTGGCCAGTGGCGGCTTGGCGGTCTTGGCCGCTGCGAGTGCGCCGTGGTTGATGCGGGTTTTCACACGCGACCCGGTCATCATCGCGATGGCCAGCACCTTGCTGTGGATGTCGGTGGCCCTGGAGTTGGGGCGTGTCTTCAATCTGGTGGTGATTGGCGCTTTGCGGGCCAGCGGCGATGTGCATTACCCTGTGTTGGCCAGCGCATTGTCTTTGCTCTTGATCTTGGGTGGGGGCTCGTATTGGATGGGGCGGCACTGGGGCCTGAGCGGCATTTGGCTGGCCTACATCGTCGATGAATGTTTGCGCGGCGGTTTGATGTGGTGGCGCTGGCATCGCCGTGGCTGGCTCACGCATGCCAGCCAAACCCTGCGAACGATGCGCCGAAAAAAGGCCGTTTGAGCCGCCTGCCGTGGCAGCGGTGCCTTTTTCAGTGAGCGAACCGTTCGCTGCCCACGATGCCCAGCTTGGTCAAGCCCGCGCGCTGCGCCCCGGCCAACACGGCAGCGGCCGCTTCGTACTTGGCTTTGGCGTGCGAGCGGATGTGCAGCTCGGGTTGTGGTTGCAAGGCGGCGGCCTCGGAGAGCTTGGCGTCCAGCGCTTGCCGATTGGCCAGCGCCTGTCCGTTCCAGAGCACACGGGCGTCGGCTTCGATGTCGATTTTGACGACCATGGGTTCGGTGTTTTTCGCCGCATTCGTGGCCACCGGCATGTCCAGATTGACCGAGTGCAATTGCGCCGGGATGGTGATGATCAGCATGATGATCAGCACCAGCATCACGTCGATCAGGGGCGTGGTGTTGATGTCCATCATCACTTCGGGTTCGTCGCTGCTGCCGGTGTTCAGGTGCATGGCCATGTTGGGCTCCTTGGCGGTTTCAGCGGGCCGGGTCGGTGATGAAACCGACCTGGGTGATGCCCGCACGTTGCACCGCGTACATGACGCGCCCCACAGACTCGAAAGCGCTTTGGGCGTCGCCCCGGATTTGCACATCGGGCTGCGGCTTCATGGCGGCAAACTTCTTCAGCCGTTCGATCAGTTCTGCCGGGCTTTTGACCGGCGTGTCGTACAGGTAAATCTGCCCAGCTTGGTTGACCGAGATGACCACGGTCTCGGGCTTGGCTTGGCGCACCACATTTTGTTCTTTGGGCAGGTCCACTTTGACGGAGGTGGTGACCACGGGGATGGTGATCAAGAAAATGATGAGCAGCACCAGCATCACGTCCACCAGCGGCGTGGTGTTGATGGTGCCAATCACCTCGTCATCGTCTTGGGTGCCCAGCGTGGGGCCGAGGTTCATGGCCATTATTTGGGGGCCGAAGCCAGCAGCACGGCGTGCAAGTCAGCGCCAAAGGCGTTGACCTCTTCCATCACCGCTTTGTTGCGGCGCACCAGCCAGTTGTAGCCCAACACCGCAGGCACGGCCACGGCCAAACCTATGGCGGTCATGATCAGCGCCTCGCCCACCGGGCCAGCCACTTTGTCGATGCTGGCTTGGCCCGACATGCCGATCTTGACCAAGGCATGGTAGATGCCCCACACGGTGCCGAACAAGCCCACAAAGGGCGCGGTCGATCCCACGGTGGCCAGCACCGCCAAGCCGTCTTGCAGGCGACTTTGCACCGTGCCCATGGCCCGCTGGATGCTCATGGTGACCCAGGTGTTGAAGTCCACCGAGCCCAGCAAACCCCCATGTTTGGAAGCGCCCTCTAGGCCTTTTTCGGCAATGAACCGGAAAGGGCTTGCGGGGTCCAGTGCATCGGTGGCTTGGCGCACCGAGCCGGAGTTCCAGAAGTCCGCCTGTGCGGCCTTGGCAAATTTTTGCATCTTGGCTTGCGCCGTGAATTTGCTGAAGATCACGTACCAGCTGCCCATGCTCATGAGCACCAAAATCAGCAGGGTGCCTTTGGCCACGGCATCGCCTTGTGCCCACAAAGCGCCCAGACCGTAGGGGTTGTCTTCGGCCGCTGTGGCCGTGGCCAAGGCGGTCACTGGCGCAGGGGGGGCCTCGTTGGCGGGGGCTGCCAGGCTGTGGCTGGTGAGGGCCAGGCTGATCAGCAAAACGGCGCCCATCAGGGACTTTTTGAGAGCGTTGAACATGAAAGAACTTTCTGTGTGTTGGGTCGTGGGCCGGTGCCGTGGCGAGAAGGGCAGAGCGAGTCGTGTCATTCCAGACGCCAGACGTATCGGATGGTTGTCCAGGCTTGTTCAGGCTTGCCGTCGACCGTGGCCGGACGGAATTGGCATTTTGACAAACCGGCCCGTGCTGCCTCGTCAAGACGCTTGAATCCGGAGCTTTTTTCGACTTCGGATTGCAAGACTTTGCCATCCGTCCCGACCAAAAAGCGCAAGGCCACGGTGCCTTCTTCTTCCATGCTCCGAGAGGCGCGGGGGTATTCGGGCTTGTCGCATTGTGCGATGTTGACGCCTGCTGTTGTGCGCACCGGGGCCGATGCACGCGGCACCGCGGCAGGTGCTGCGGTTGCTGTGGGCGCAGGCGAAGTGGTGGCCGTTGTTGGCGGCGGTGTGGCACTGACCGCCGCGATGGCGTTGGGGGGGGCAGAAACGACGGGGGTGTCGGCGGGCGGCACATAGACCGCAGGCGGCATTTTGGGGGGCGCTGGCGTTGCCGGTGGCCGGGGTGCTGCGGGCAACACGGTCGGCAATTCAGGCCGCTTTTCTTCGAGCAACAGGGCTTGCACCACCGTGGGCATTTTTTGCAAGACCGTGCGGGTCAGTCCCGCTTGAATGGCCCAAAACAGCAGGGCATGCAAAACCACCACCCCAGCCAGACCGATGAGCTTTCGCTTCGGTGGTGCTTGAAGATAAGTGGACGCGTTCATCGGTCAAATGGCCTGAAAGTGGAGGTCTGTATTTTGCGTGAGAAAAGCGGTGTTCACGGCTTCGACCGGGCAATTCACCCGGGCCAGCCGGGTGCTCAAGGGGTGCGGCTGATCAGGAAGTCGCGGCTGCTCTGGCCCATCAAGGCCCTTTGCCCTTGAATTTGGCGTCCACAACTTGACGCTGTCAGGCTGCCCAACCAGGTGGCGGCAATGCGTTGTCCATCGTGTGTTTCTTCCAGCGTGAATTCGCCATCGTCCAGGTCGGCCACCACCGCATGGCGCTGCGGGCCTTGCGTCAGTTCACCACGCAGGCTGCCCGCATGCTCTGGGTGTGGCCCCAGGGTCAATGTCCAGGGCGCTTCGCCAGCGATTTGCGCGGTCCATTGGCCGTGCAGCATCTCGGGCGTGAGGTCTTGACCCGTTGGGCAGGCGTTGCGCGTGGGCAGCTGCTGGCAGGCGCTCAGGACCAAACTGAGGGCGCCACACAGGCCCATATACAGGGGCATGCACAGGGTCGACTTGGCGAAGGCGCGATGCGTCAGGGCAGCGATGCGCTGAGAGGGCGGTGAATGCGGTGTGGGTGTCATGGTTTGGCCTCTGCCGCCGCGTCGGCTGCGCGCTTGGCAAATTCGGCCCGCAGCGCCTTGAGTTTTTCGCGCGGGTCTTCCTTGATGGTGTTTTCATCCAGTCGCATTTCGGCGATGAAGCGGCTGGGCAAGGCCGCCACGGTTTCACGGCCCTTTTTGCGTCGCTTGGTCCAGCTCACGGCCAGGCTGCGTTGGGCGCGTGTGATGCCCACGTACATCAGGCGGCGTTCTTCTTGCAGGCGCAGCAAAATGCCTTCGCTCATTGGGCCCTCGCTGCGGGCCGAGTGCGAGTCATCATCGCCCAGCTTGAAGGGCAGCAAACCTTCGTTCACCCCCACCAAGGTCACATGCGGCCATTCCAGCCCTTTGGAGGCGTGCAAGGTCGACAGCGTGACCACGTTCTGGTCTTTTTCGCGCTCGCTCAGGGTTGAGATCAGGGAAATAGTTTGTGCCACGTCGAGCAGGTTTTTGGTCTCGGTGCTTTGTGCCCCCGTGGTGTCATCGATCTCGCCGCCGCAACGCCCGGCCATCCAGTCGCAGAACTCCAGTACATTGGTCCAGCGGGCCGATGCCACTTTTTCGTTTTCTTCGCCGTCGTAGAGATGCTGCTCGTAGCCGATTTCTTTCAGCCACTCCAGCAAAAACGCCAGTGCGTCCACTTTGCCCAGCGTTTGGCGGGCGCGGTGTTCCAGGTCATTGATGTAGCGGCCAAATTCGTGCAGGCCCGCCACCGCCCGTGCGTTCACCGCACTGGGCAAGCTGCCAGCAAAAAGCGCCTCAAACAGGCTCAGTTTGTACTGGGTGGCAAACGTGCCCAGCTGACCCAGTGTCTGGTGGCCGATGCCGCGTTTGGGGCTGGTCACCGAGCGCAAAAAAGCCGGGTCGTCGTCGTTGTTGATCCACAGGCGAAACCAGGCGCACAGGTCCTTGATTTCGGATTTGTCGAAAAAGCTCTGCCCGCCTGAGACTTTGTAGGGGATGTTGGCGCGGCGCAGCGCTTGTTCAAACGGCCGGGCCATGTGGTTGGCGCGGTACAGGATGGCAAAGTCCTTGAACTCGCGGTGCTTGGACGGGTTGATTTGCCCACCCCGTATCGACTGGATGCGGGCAATGGCCCGGTCGGCCTCGTGCTCTTCGTTCACGGCATCAACCACGCGCACCGGCTCGCCCTCGCCCAACTCTGAAAACAGCGTTTTGGGAAACAGCTTGGGGTTGGGCTGGATCACGTTGTTGGCGGCCCGCAATATCGCGCTGGTGGAGCGGTAGTTTTGCTCCAGCTTGATCACCTTCAGATTCGGAAAATCCACCGGCAGCCGCTTGAGGTTGTCGAGCGTCGCGCCACGCCAGCCGTAAATCGACTGGTCGTCGTCGCCCACCGCCGTGAAGCGAGCCCGTTCGCCCACCAGGTGTTTCAGCACTTCATATTGCGTGGCGTTGGTGTCCTGGTATTCGTCCACCAGCACATGGCCCATCTTGGCCTGCCAGCGCTCGCGCACCTCGGGAAACTCGGCCAGCAGCTTCAAAGGCATGCCGATCAGGTCGTCAAAGTCCACACTTTGGTAGGCCGTGAGCCGCTCTTGGTAAAGCGCCATGATGCGGGCGATCACCCGCGCGTTGTCGTCAGGGGCTTGGGCGGCGGCCTGTTCGGCGTTCAGCCCCATGTTTTTCCACAGGCTGATGGTCCACTGCCACTGGCGGGCTGTGGCCGCATCGGTGGTGCCGCCGCAGTCTTTCAGAATGCTGGTCACGTCGTCCGCGTCCATGATGCTGAACTGGGGTTTCAGGCCCAATACCGCGCCGTCTTCGCGCATGATGCGCACGCCCAAGGCGTGAAAGGTGCAAATCAGCACATCCTTGGCCGCCCGGCCAATCAGTTGTTTGGCCCGCTCGCGCATTTCGGCGGCGGCCTTGTTGGTGAAGGTGATGGCCGCGATGCGCTTGGGCTCGAGACCGGCTTCGATCAGACGCCCGATCTTGTGCGTGATCACCCGCGTCTTGCCCGAGCCCGCACCGGCCAGCACCAGGCAGGGGCCAGAGACAAAGTTCACGGCTTCGAGTTGAGCGTTGTTGAGTCCGGCTGACATGGGGATGGGTGGGGCAATCGAGGAAGCGAAGCAAAGCGGGCCATCATAGCGGCCTGAGATGGTGTGACCGTCAATCGGGCCAGTTGGCGCGCTCCCCATGCAACGCTTGTCAGCCTTGCGACCCGAAGCCCGCCTCAAATGCCCCGACAATTGGCACATGCTTGAAGTTTTGCGCGTCACCTTTCCGTTTTTCGCCTTGGTTTTGTGCGGCTACGCGGCCGCCCGCAAAGGCCTGTTGCCTTTGGAGGCCATTCCGGGCCTGAATGGTTTTGTGCTGTTTTTTGCGCTGCCGTGCATGTTGTTCCGGTTTGGCGCGAGCACGCCGATTGCCCAGCTGCTCGATGCCGGGGTGTTTTTCACCTATTTGTTGTGCGCCTTGCTGATGGTGGCGTTCAGTGTGGCCATCAGCCTGAATGAACGCATCCGCTGGAACGATGCTTCGTTGGGGGCCTTGGTGGCGGCTTTTCCCAACACCGGCTTCATGGGCGTGCCCTTGTTGGTGGCCTTGTTGGGACCTGAGGCCGCTGGCCCGGCCATCGTCACCATTTTGGTGGACATGGTGATCACGTCGTCGCTGTGCGTCGCCTTGTCACGCATGGATGCGGCGGGCGAGCACGGCGTGGCCGGTGCGGCCCGCAAAGCCTTGGCTGGTGTGGTGCGCAACCCCATGCCTTGGGCGATTTCTTTGGGCGGCGCTTTTTCTTTCTGGAACCTTGAGTTGATCGGCCCCGTGGCCAAAACCGTGGGTTTGCTGGCCGATGCGGCCTCGCCCGTGGCTTTGTTCACCATTGGCGCGGTGTTGGCCCGGTCACAAATGCTGGCCCATCAACGCCCGCATGGCCCGTTGAAGTGGGCGGACTATGTGCCGGTGTCTTTGACCAAGCTGCTGTTGCACCCGGTGTTGGTGTTGTTGGTGGCGGGCACGGCTGTGCAAATGGGGGTGCCGATTGCGCCGTTTGCCTTGATGGTGATGGTGTTGGTGGCGGCTTTGCCCAGCGCCAGCAATGTGTCGCTGTTGGCTGAGCGCTTGGGGGCCGACAACGGCCGCATTGCCCGCATCATTTTGGTCACCACCTCGGCCGCATTTTTGACCTTTTCAGGGGCAGTGGCCTTGCTCAAGCCCTGAGCCCCAGTTTCGTCGGCAGGGTGGATCAGATCGCCTGCGGGTCCACGTCGACCAACCACCGAATCACCCCTTTATGTTCCGGCTGGCTGCGCACCTGGTGCAGCACCCCGTGCAGGTGCCACAGCACTTTTTGCAGCCCCATGCGAGTGGGGCTTTCCAGCAGCATCTGGGCACGTTCCACATCAGCCACGCGCTGCATGCTCATGGGCACGGCCGGGTACAGGCTGACTTGCATGACCAGATCTGCGGTGGCGGGGTCGGCGCTCAGTTGCAGTTCAAGTGCTTCACGCGCCGCGTTCAGCAGCGCTTGGGCGGCCTCTTGGGTGCGGGCATCGGCGCGCAGCAGGGCCTGGTGGCTGATGGGGGGCAGATCGGCGGCGGTGCGCTCGGCCAGTTCGCTGGCGGCAAAGGCCGGATAGTCGTGTTTTTTGAGCGCTTCAAACAGCGCATGTTGGGGGTGAAAGGTTTGCACCCACATTTCGCTGGTGGCGCTTTGGGCGGCGTCGCGTCCGGCGCGGCCAGCCGCTTGCATGAGCAGGGCAAACAGGCGCTCAGGTGCCCTGAAGTCACTCGAAAACAGCGCGGTGTCGGGGTTGACGGCAGCCACCAGGGTGATGCGCCGAAAGTCGTGCCCTTTGGCAATCATCTGCGTGCCCACCAAGATGTCCACTTCGCCAGAATGCACCGAGGCCAGTTGGCTTTCCAGCGCCCCTTTCAGGCGCGTGGTGTCGGCGTCGATGCGGGCGATGCGGACAGGGCCGCCATCGGGTCGCTTCACATGGGCCAGCAGTTCGCCTAAATGCTCTTCAAGCTGTTCGGTGCCTCGGCCTATCGGGGCGATGTCGGCGTTGCCGCACTCGGGGCAGGCTCGCGGCACGCGCTCGGTCAGGCCGCAGTGGTGGCAGCGCAAGGTGCGGTCGATTTTGTGAAATACCCGAAACGCGCTGCAGTGTTTGCATTCGCTTTTCCAGCCGCAGTCGGCGCAATGCAGCACCGGGGCATAACCCCGCCGATTGAGCAGCAACATGCACTGCTCGCCGCGCTCCACCCGCTCTTGCAATGCGGCCACCAATTGGCTAGACAGCACGGCATGACGTGCTTGTTTGTTCATGTCGACCCTGCGCACCTTGGGCAGCTGGCCGGTGCCAATGCGCGAGGGCATGTGCAGCCGCAGGTAGCGCCCACCTTCTTCTGCGGGGCGGCTCAGGTGCCAGCTTTCGAGCGAGGGCGTGGCCGATGCCAGCAACACCGGCGCGTTTTGCAAACGGCCCCGGTACACCGCCAGGTCGCGGGCCGAGTAGCGCGCGCCTTCTTGTTGTTTGTAGCTGGGGTCGTGTTCTTCGTCGACCACGATGAGCTTGAGGTTCGGCATGGACGCAAAAATGGCCATGCGCGTGCCCAGCACGATGCGGGCGTGGCCTGCGTGGGCGGCCAGCCAGCCTTTCAGGCGCTGAGCGGGCGTCATGCCGCTGTGCATGGACACCACGGCGTCTGCGCCAAAACGCGCTTGCACACGTTCTTCGAGCTGGGGTGTGAGGTTGATCTCGGGCACCATCAGCAGCGCCTGGGCTTGCGGATCGGCGGCCAGCATGCGCGCCACGGCTTGCAGATACACCTCGGTCTTGCCGCTGCCGGTGCTGCCAAACAGCAAAAAAGGCCCCGTGCCTGCGGCCATTTGGTCCAGCACATGGCGCTGTTCGTCGGACAGGGCTGGTCCGGGCGTCGTTTGCACCGCGCGTTCGGTGTTTTGCTTTTTCAAGCGACGGGCCAGTTGTTCGTGGGTCAGGTCGCGCAGCTGTGGCGGCAAGGCCGACAACGCCACCTCGCCCAACGAGCGCTGGTAATACTGTGCCGAAAACTGCACCAGCTGCCGCCAGTTCGGGTCCAGCGGGGCCAGACCGTCCAGTACCCCCAGCACGTCGCGCACAGCCGAGGCGGGCATGTTGCTCGGCGCGCTGTCCAGCACAGCCCAGACCACGCCCAACACGTCTCGTTTGCCAAAAGGCACGCGCACCAGTTGCCCTGCTTGCACCAAAAAGGGGCTGCGGTAGCTCAATAGCCCCCCCACTTGGCTGTGGGCCGGGGTCTGGACGGCGACGTCGATCCAGTGGTGGGTGCTCACATTTTTCTCGGTGTTTTAGATGAAATTGAGGGTGTCAAAAGTTAGCTGAATTCTTGAAACAAGGTGTAAGTCGTTGATTTATCAGTACTTTGGCCTTGATCCAGAAAATCTGTGGATAACTTTGGGGAAAACTCGATCTGGATGCCCTGGAAGCCTTGAAAATCAAGCCTTCCGTCAAATTGCCCATCCAATGGGCAAGATAAAAAGTTCAATAAAATCAACAACTTGCAAAATCATGAATACACCTGTTTTGCTACGGTGCAGCATGCCGGGCCGGCAAAGGGGAGGATTCACTTTTGTGCATAAGTCAAGCACCCGAAGTCATTTATTTTGCAAAAAAAAGGGCTAAGGTGCTGGTTTTCTATGCTAGCGGGGCCTGAAGCCGTCAAGCCCACATGCTCACTTTTGGCGCAAAGCCCGTGAATGGCTGTGCACCGTCTCGACCAAGGCCGACACATGCTCTGGCGGTGTGAATTGGCTGATGCCGTGGCCCAGATTGAAGATGTGCGTAGGCCCGGTAGTGGTCGGGTCGGTGTGCGGTGCGCCAAAGCTGTCCAGCACACGGCGGGTTTCTTGGGCAATGTGCTCGGGCGGCGCAAAGAGCACGTTGGGGTCGATGTTGCCTTGCAACGCTTTGCCCGGCCCGCCCACCTGGCCGCCCACTTGTGCGCGGGCGCGACCCAGGTTCATGGTCCAGTCCAGGCCGAGCACGTCGCAGTTCAGGCCCGCCATTTCGGGCAGCCACAGGCCACCGCCTTTGGTGAAAACGATGCTGGGGATGCGTTGGCCTTCGTGCTCGGTCTTGAGTTGGGCCAGCACGCGGGCGGTGTAGGCCAAGCTGAACTGCTGGAATGCGCCATCGGCCAGCACGCCCCCCCAGCTGTCAAAAATCATCACGGCCTGGGCACCGGCTTCGATCTGCGCGTTCAGGTATTGCGCGACCGAGTCGGCGTTGATTTCCAGAATGCGGTGCATCAGGTCAGGGCGGCTGTACATCAGGCTCTTGACCTGACGGTAGTCGTCCGAGCCCGCGCCTTCGACCATGTAGCACGCCAGCGTCCAGGGGCTGCCCGAAAAGCCAATCAGCGGCACGCGGCCATTCAGTGCTTTGCGGATGTTGGTGACGGCATCAAACACGTAGCGCAGCTTGTCCATGTCAGGCACAGCCAGTTGGGCCACAGCGGCTTCGTCGCGCACGTTTTTGGCGAACTTGGGGCCTTCGCCCAGGGCGAAGCTCAGACCCAGGCCCATGGCGTCAGGCACGGTGAGGATGTCGCTGAACAAAATGGCGGCATCGAGCGGGTAGCGCTCGAGTGGCTGCAGCGTGACTTCGGTGGCGTAGTCGACATTGGTGGCCAAGCCCATGAAACTGCCTGCTTTGGCGCGGGTGTCACGGTATTCAGGCAGGTAGCGACCGGCCTGGCGCATCAGCCACAAGGGGGTGTAGTCGGTCGACTGGCGCAGGCAGGCGCGCAAAAAGGTGTCGTTCTGGAGGGGGGCAAAAGAAGAGGTGCTCATGCCCCGATTGTCGCAGGCTGTGGACAGAGGTCTGCGCGGGCATTCGCGAGCATCCCCCACCCACAGCAGCTGTGCGCGGCTATTGGGGCAGCTTTTGCAGTGCCGCCTGCACCTCGTCCACGCTGGGCAACTCAGAGAACAGCACAACGGCTCGGTCTGGCGAGTACAAGGCATACACCGGCACGCCGCTTCGGCCCAAGTCTGTCAATGCTTGGGTGATGGCCGGGTCGCGTCGCGTCCAGTCGGCCCGCAACAGCACCACCTTGCGGGCCGCAAAGTCGGCCAACAAGGGCGCATGGGCCAGGGTGGTTTTTTTGTTGTACTGGCAGGTCACACACCAAGCGGCTGTGAAGTCCACAAACACGGAGCGACCCGCGGCCAGGTGGGCTTGTTGTTGCGAGGCGCTCCAGGCTTGCCATGGGCTGGTGTTGTTGTCCAGTTTGTTCACGCTGGCGCTGGCGCTGGTATTCGCCCCAGTGCTTTCAAGGGCGCTGACCGGGGATTCACGCAAAGCTAAGGGCAACCAACTGCTGCCAAGCCAGACCAAGACACTCAAAGCCAGCCCGCCCATGACCCAGCGGGTGCGGCCCGCCAAACCCAAGGCCCAGGCCAGCCAGGCCACGGTCAGCAACAAAGCCAACAGGCCGCTGGCACCATCAATGCCGGTTTGTTGTCCCAGCACCCACAGCAGCCAGATGACCGTGGCGAACATCGGAAACGCCATGGCCTGACGGAACACCACCATCCAGGCTCCGGGGCGTGGCAGTGCGCGGGCGATGCCAGGCCACACGCTGGCCGCCAGATAGGGCAAAGCCATGCCCACACCCATGGCGGCAAACACCATGAGCGCTTGCCACACGGGCAGCGCAATGGCCAAGCCCAAAGAGGCGCCCATGAACGGCGCGGTGCAGGGCGAAGCCACGGCCACGGCCAGCACGCCCGACAAACCGGCGTTCACCGTGGGGTGGCGGCTTTGCAGGGACGCCAAGCTGCTGGGCAGCATCTGACCAAACTCGAAAACGCCCGCCAGGTTCAAGCCCAACAGGGTGAACAACAGGGCCAAACCAGCCACCACAGGCGGCGATTGCAATTGAAAACCCCAGCCCAGTTGCTCGCCCGCTGCCCGCAGGCCCAGCATCAGGCCCCCCAGCAGCATGAAAGACAGCACCACGCCCGCTGTGTAAGCCAACCCGGCGGCGCGGTGTTGGGCATGCGCGGTGTCTGGTGATGCGTTGGTTTGTGCAAAGCCCAGCACCTTGATGGCCAGCACCGGAAACACGCATGGCATGAGGTTGAGCAACAAACCGCCCAGCAGGGCACCCAAAATGGCCAGCGTCAGGCTGAGCGCGTTGGCGGGCTGGCTGGCCAGGGGTTTGTCGGCGATGCGGGCGTTGTCGGCCAGGGCTTTGGCCAGCGCAGGTGATATTTCGACAGGCGCCAATGGCGGCCGTGCAGGCCAAGTGCCTTGCACGGGCGTGTCAATCTCAAAAGCCGGGGCCTGGGGTGCAGATTCCGGGCCTTGCGCGATCACCCAGCGCATGGTTTGCGGGTTGTCGCCGCGTTCTTCAGAAACCGGGATTTTGGCGTTCCAGACCGCGCCTTGCCAGCTTTGTGTCCAGCCTTTGCCCTGCGTTGCGGCGTTGTGCACCACGCTGGCCGTGACCGCAAAAGCGCTGAGTTGCTGGCCGCGCCATTGCGCTGGCAGGCCGTGCACGCGCAAGTTGAGTTGCTGGCCGTTGTCAGACACGGTGGTTTGTCCGCCCGTGATCCAGGTGCTGCCTTGTTGCAGCTGGGGTAGCCTCTGGGGGCTGAGCTTTCGGGTGGCTTCAAACAGCGCTGCTTGCTGCGCTTGGGAGGCGGCAGAGGGCAGGTTCAGTGCAAATTGCCCTTCTTGAGGAATGCATTCCTGGCGGCACACCAGCCATTCGGCTTGCAGCTGAATCGGCAGCTGACCCTGGCTCGGAAACTGGAAGTCTGCGCTCACCGTCACGGGCACGGCGAGCAGCAGCTTGCCTTCGTAGCCGTAGTTGGCCAGCGTGCCAATCGGGATTTTTTTAGGCAAAGGCCAGGCGATCTCGCCCGCCTGCAAGCCCGCAGGCAGCTGCCACTGCAAACGTGTGGGCAAGCCCGAATCACCGGGGTTTTGCCAGTAGGTATGCCAATGCGGTTGGTGCTGAATCTGCAGGCCCAGCCAGAACGTCTGTCCGGCTTGAATGCCCTGGGGTGCATGCACCAACAGCTCGGCCCGCACCTGGTCGGTGACGACCACGTTGCTGGCCTTGGGCAGCAATGCCGAAACGCCCGGGGCGCTGGAGGACGCGGCTTTGGACGAAAACAGCGAACTTGTTTGAGCCAGGCTGGGCTGGGTTGCACCTGCCAAGAGAAAAAGCAAGGTCAAGCCAAGCCAGGCGACCACCCCATGGCGAGCGGGCCAGTCACGAAAAAACACAAAAACCTTCAACATCAACTCCTGATTTCAGCCCCCATCACCGCAGGCGGGGGCCCTGAGAAGGGCACTGTACACCGCCCCGGCGTACCAAAGCTCAATTAAGATGGCCCCATGCAAAACCCTTCGCGTTTCTGGGCCGACTGGACCACCACCGATTTCCAAGCGCTGGCGCTGGACCGGGCCATTGCCGTGCTGCCCGTCGCGGCGACCGAGCAACATGGCCCTCACCTGCCGCTGTCGGTCGACACTGACTTGGTCAACGGCGTGGTGGCGGCTTGCTTGCCGCACTTGCCCTCCGACTTGCCCGCCTTGTTTTTGCCCACCCAAACGGTAGGCCTGAGTCCTGAGCACGCCCGCTTTGCCGGCACTTTGACGCTGAAGGCCGAAACCGTCATCCGACTGTGGACCGACATCGGTGAGTCGGTCGCGGCCAGCGGTATCCGCAAACTGGTCTTGCTCAATGCCCACGGTGGACAAGTCAGCGTCATGGACATCGTGGCGCGTGACCTGCGGGCCCGGTTGGGCATGCTGGTTTACAGCGTGAGTTGGTTCAATTTGCCGCTGCGAGATGCGCAGGGCGGCGATGTGAACGCGCTGTTCAGCGCCGACGAACACCGCTTTGGCGTGCACGCGGGGGATACCGAAACCTCGATGATGCTGGCGCTGCGCCCCGAGTGTGTGCGCATGGACCAAGCGCAAAACTTCCGCTCCACCTCGCAAGACCGCGCTGAGCGTTTCGAGATTCTGGGCAACGGCAAAAGTGCCAAGCTGGGCTGGCAAATGCAGGATTACAACCGCCACGGTGCTGCTGGCAATGCGGCCGCCGCCACCGTGCAAAAAGGCCAGGCATTGTTGGACGCCTCGGGCCGGGCCTTGGCGCAGTTGTTGGGTGAAATTGATCGGTTGCCTTCCGACACGCTGACCGATCAGACCGGCTGAGCGGGTCGGGCGCTCAGAATGTGGGCGGCACCAGTTCGCAGTGGTCGCGGCTCACGCTTTTGGGGTATTCGCGGGTGGTGTCGATGCAACCGCCTTGTGCATAAACCCCTTTAGGGTCGCGCATGCGCAGCATGCGCTCCAACACTTTGGCGGTGGCTTGGGGGTTGGCCTGGGTTTGGGTCACATGCGCCTCCACCACCGATTCATCCATTTGCAGCTCGCCTTGGGCATCGGTGTAAACGCCGTCTTTCCAGTGGAAGATTTCGATGGCTTTGGACTCTAGCGTGAAGGGCGTGTCGCGCTTCCAGAAGTTGCTGAACAAGCCGCTGCCCATGTACATGACCCAAGAGCCCTCGTAGCCTGTGACGTCGGATGAGCGCTCATCCGGGTTGCGAAACCACAGCCGATCGCCGGGTACATAAAAGCGGGCGGGCAAAGGCGCATCCATGCTGCCGTACTCGATCAGATAGACCTCATGGAATTGACCCGAGCGCACGGCATGGACTTCATTGAGGCTTTGCAACTGGGCCAGCAGTTCGGGATGCGCTGTTTTCAGCTCTTGTGCGATGCCCAGCAAGATCACGTACTCGGTGGCCCGGTAGCAAGAAAAATCGTAGAGTTTTCCCGTGGCGTCGGGTTGTGTGGCTGCGGTCAGCGCATCCACCAAACAGCGGCCGGGTTGGAGAATGAAGCCCGCATCGTCACCGCCATCTTGCCAATAGGCCTGAGGCCGTTCGGCCGCTTCGGTCTTGAAGGCCAGCGTGGTTTTTCGGGCGGCCAGCGCCATGTTGCGCCGCACCCGGATGTGCGATGTCAGCGATGCCAGGTTGGCAAACTGAAAACGGTGTGGCGAGCCCAGCAAGGCCACCCAGATTTCTCGCTCTAAAGCCCACGCTTTGTCGGTGTTCTGGCTGTGGCCGAGTCGGTCGTGCAAGGCCAAGGTGTCGTGCCCGGGCATGCAGTGCTGTCGAAATTCAGGCCGCAGGTTGCAGATCAGGGCAACTTGGGTGCCTTGCATGGGCACCACCAAGGTTTGAACCGCCGAGGCCAGCGCCCAATTGTCCAGCAGCGCCGTCAACTCACCCGCCAGCTGGTAGGCGTCAGCAGCTTGTGTGGTGGTGAGCTGGATGCCACCCTCCAAAGACTTGAGGGCCAACCAGGCGGTCGAACTGTTCATCGATTTATTGTGCCCGCAAACCGAAGGGGTTTTTCCTAGGGAATGTACCTGTGGCAAGGCACTTGGCCGCAAGCGCACCCCACGTTTCAGGCGAACGTGATCCAGCCTTTGTGTGCGTCGCTGTCCAGATGCGGCAGGGTGTTGTAGGTCAGCAGCATGTGGCGCTTGGGGGTGAACACGAATTCAGTCAGCGCCGTGTTGCGGATGCGCAGGTTCAGCTCGATGGTGGTCTCGGGCGGTGTGCCCAGCACACGGCCCACTGCGGTCGAGATGGGGCCACCGCTAGAAACGATCAGCACAGCGCCCGAATGGTGTTGTCGCACATGGTCCAGCGCCGCTTCGATGCCGCCCACAAAGTGGGCATAGCTGGGCATGCCGCGTGGTTGCGTGCGCCCGGCCATCCAGGCCTGCAGGGCGTCGCGCAGCAGGCGAAAGTGGTGGCGGTACAGCTCGGGCGTGTCGGGTTTGGCCAGGGGTTCGGGGTGGATGGCCTCGATGAGGGCGTGGCTGTCGTATTCGTTCAGACCCGGCCAGACCGAAGGCGTGTGGTGCAGACCTGCGCCTTCGGCAATGCCTTCCCAGGTTTGGCGGTGGCGCTTCAGGCTGCCCATCATCACGGCCTCAATGGGCTGGCCTTGCAATTTGGCCCGCAGGTATTCGCCCAGACGCACCGATTGTTGGTGGCCCAGCGGGCTGAGTTGATCGTAGTCATCGGCCCCGAAAGAGGCTTGTCCGTGGCGGACCAAATAGAGTGTTCCCATGGGCTGCCATTGTGCGCAGCATGGGCCTTTTCGGCTGTCGCTGGGGTGATCAGATCGTCACCGAGCCCTCGATGCATCCGACCACATCGCCACCCACCCAAACCTGCCCTTGTGCGTCTTGCGACAAGAACACCTGCCCGGCGCGACCCAGCACCGTACCTTGGCGGGCGCTGTACGCCGCTGGCATGTGGCCATCGGCGATCAGCCATTGCGCGAGCGATGCATTAAGGCTGCCTGTCACCGGGTCTTCTGCGATCCCGACAGGGGCAGCAAAGGCGCGCACCTCCAGACCGGTCGGGTCGTTGGGGATGCGGGTTGAAGCGGCAAAGGCGCGGGCTTCGCGGTTGGCGCGGCGGATCAGGCCACCTGCGTCGGCTTCGCGCTTGGCCGCCACGCCGACCTTGGTGTTCAGGCGTTTGAGCGCCGCATGGTCTGGCTCCAGTGCAAGCAAACTGTCCACCGAGTCGATCAACAGGCCCATCCAGTGCGGCCCGTTGTTCAGGTCTTGCGCGGCCAGCACTTCGTTGGCATGCAGGCCCAGTGCCACCAGCACATCGGCCAGCAGCGCTGGCGCGGGTGTCTGGCGTTGCAAAGTCGGCGCTGCAAACGCCCAACGCCCATCGACCGATTTCAAGGTGACCAAACCCACGCCGCACTCCTGCACCAATTGACCACTTTGCCGGGGCTGGCCGCCAGCTTGTCGCCAGGCGTGGGCCGTGCCCAGTGTGGGGTGCCCGGCAAAAGGCAATTCGGCGCCGGGCGTGAAGATGCGCACCCGGTAATCGGCACCGCCTGCGGCCCCTTCGGGCGTGGGCGGCAGGACAAAAGTGGTTTCGCTCAGTTGCGTCCATGCGGCAAAGGCCTGCATCTGCGCGTCGCTCAGCCCCTCACCGTCCAGCACCACGGCCAGCGGGTTGCCCAGAAAGGCGGTGTCGGTGAAGACGTCGACTTGTCGAAATGCGCGTTGTTTCATGGCGGTGGTTTGGGTTGATCTTGGGCTGGCGAGCGCTTTAAAGCGACTCGCGAATCGCAGCGGCCAGTGCCGCCATACCGGTGTTGATCTGGTCCACAGTGGCGGTCACGAAGGACAGGCGCAGGGTGCTTTCGTTGGCACCGCCTTCTTCGTGGGTGGCGTAGAAAGCCGAGCCGGGCACAAAGGCGACGCCCTTTTTGACGGCTTTGTCCAGCAAGGGAATGGCTTTCAGGCCTGCTGGCAATTGCACCCACAGGAACATGCCGCCGGCTGGGCGGTTCCATGTCAGGCCCAGCCCCGCCATTTCCCGGTCCAGTGCGGCCAGCATGGCTTCGCACTGCTGTTTGTACAGCGCACGGATGGTGGGCACATGGCGGTCAATGAAGCCGTCCTTGATGACTTCTGCCACCACGCGTTGGTTGAAGCTGGGCGTGTGCAGGTCGGCCGCTTGCTTGGCTTGTAGCAGTTTGGGGTAGAGCGCTTTAGGCGCAACCAGATAGCCCAGGCGCAGGCCGGGGGCCAGGATTTTCGAAAATGAGCCCAGGTACACGCTGCCGTCAGGGTGGCGCGAGCTGAGCGAGGGCGCAGGCGGTGCGTCAAACCACAGGTCGCCGTAGGGGTTGTCTTCGATGATGGGCAGACCGGTTTCGATGGCCAACTGGGCCACGGCAGCGCGGCGCTCTTCGGTCATGGTGCGACCGGTGGGGTTCTGGAAGTTGGGCAGCAAATACACAAAACGGGCTTTATCGGCCCCAGTGCCGACTTTGGCCCGCAGATCGGCGGCGTCCACACCGTGCTCGTCGCTGTCCACGCTCACCACGGTGGGCTCCATCGGGGTGAAGGCTTGCAGGGCGCCCAAATAGGTGGGGGTTTCGACCAAGATGCGGCTGCCTGCGTCGATCAGGATCTTGGCCACCAGGTCCAGACCTTGTTGGCTGCCGGTGGTGATGAGCACTTGGTCGGGGCTGACGTTCATGCCTTGCTTGAGCAGGTCTTGTGCAACCCATTCGCGCAAGGGCGCATAGCCCTCGCTGGCCGCATATTGCAAGGCGGCTTTGCCGTCCTGGCTGAGTACGCGTTCGCTGGCTTCGCGCATGGCATCAATAGGGAAGGTCTGGGGCGATGGCAGGCCGCCTGCAAAGCTGATGATGCCGGGCAGTTCGGTGACCTTGAGGATCTCGCGGATCACCGAGGGGTTCATTTTTTCGGCACGTTGGGCCAGGGTCCAGTTCATGTTGTGCTCCTTGAAACTGTGGTTGTTGGTGTGGCTGGTGTGCTGGCCATGCGCCGCCCCATGAAGACGGTCAACACCACCAGCAGGGCAAAGCCCAGCGTCATCGCATCCAGCGATTCTCCCAGCAAAGGGACGGCGGCCAGGATGGATATGAAAGGTTGCAGCAATTGGGTCTGGCTGACGCGCAGCGGCCCGCCCAGCGACAGACCGCGAAACCAGGCAAAAAAGCCCGCCCACATTGAGAACACGCCGACATACAGCAATGCCAGCCACGCGGTGGGGGCAATGGCGTGTTCGGGCCAGGTGAGCCAAGCGCCGGGCAAGGTGATGGGCAAAGCCATGACGCAGACCCAACTGATGACTTTTTCGGCCCCCAGACTGGCCGTGACTTTGGCCCCGGCCACATAACCCAGCGATGCGGCCACCACCGCGCCCAGCAGCAGGGTGTCGGCCCAGCTCAGGCCAACGCCGTAGCCCATTTGCATGGCGCGCAACACGCTGTAGACCGCCACCAGCGCGCTGCCCAAACCGGCAAACACCCAAAACCCCCAGCGTGCCCGCTGGTGCATGAGCCAGGCGGCTGCCGCTGCAGTGGCCAGCGGCAGCAAGGCGGTGATGACGGCGGCGTGGCTGGCGGTCACATGGCGCAGCGCCCAGCCCAGCAGCAAGGGATAGCCCACCACGTTGCCAGCCAACGACAGCCACAAAGAGCCGCGTTGTGCTGCTTTCGGCCAAGGTGCGCGAACGGCCAGCAGGTACAGCGCCGACAAACCACCCGCCAGCGCCGCGCGTCCGAAAGTGACAAACCAGGGGGACAGCTGCGGTGCGTCCACCGTGCCGGTGGCCAAGCGGGTCATGGGCAGGGTGAGGGCAAAAATCACCACGCCCAGCAAACCGAGCCAAAGCCCCCGATTTTCGCGTTGTGTGTGTGCGTCGGTCATGTGATTCAAGGCGTGAGTGGTGGTGCGATTCAGGCTGCGCTTTGGCGCAAGCCGTTCAGGATCCACAGCACTGTGGCCACCAGTGCCGCCGACATGCAGCGGTTGAACATCAACAAGCGGCGGCCATGCGCCAGCCAATGCCGCAGCATCGACCCCGCCACGGCATAGACCAAGTTGCTGACAAAACCATAGGCCACCATGATGGGCAAAAGCAGCAGCGTGCGCTCGGCACCGTCATCCCGACCGGCGATCCACCCGGCCACGATGGCCAGGGCCAGCATCCAGGCCTTGATGTTGAGAAACTGCAAACCCACGCCCTGCACAAAGCCCACCTGCAGTTTGCTGCTGTCGGCCTGTTGCAAGCTGCCGCTGCGCCACAAACGCGAGGCCAGCCACAGCAAATAAGCATTGCCCAACACCACGATGCCCCAACGCAAGGGCGGAAAGGCCACCACCAAACCGCCCAGGCCTGTTGCGCACAGGATGAACAAAATGCCCCAGCCCACCGGCACGGCCAGCACAAAGCGCATGGCGTGCCGCAAGCCGTGGTTGGCGGCCATGGCAGTCGACAGGGTGGTGTTTGGCCCGGGGGTGAAGCTGCTCACGGTGGCGAGCACCAAGAGGGCGCTGAGTTCAGAAGAAGTCATGGCTTTGAATGTAGTGCTGAAATGAGTACAGTACCAATACAGTTTGTGAGATCATTTTGGAAACTGTATCGCCCTGCCTGACCGCACACTTGTTGGAATGCCGCCCATGTCTTTGCTCAGCCGTGAATCCAGCCAGCCTCTGACCGAACAGCTCGCCCAGCGCTTTGTGGCGCGCATGCGAGATCAGTTGCTGGTCTCGGGTGCGCGTTTGCCTTCGGTGCGGCAGTGCGCCCAAATGCACGGGGTGAGCGCATCGACCGTGGTGGCCGCTTACGACTGGCTGGTGGCGCAGGGCTGGGTCGAGGCGCGCCCGAACCGGGGTTTTTTTGTACGGGACCGGACGCAGCGCATGCCGCCTGCAGCGTCCCTGGCCGCAGGCGCGGCATCCCATCCGCCGCCTGTGAATGCCGCCAGCCTGATTCGGGGCATGTTCCACCAACCCAGTGCCGAGCCGCAGCCGGGCATGGGGGTGTTTCCGCCGGACTGGCTGGACGCCGATTTTTTGTCGGCCGCTTTGCGCAAAGTGGTCAGCAGCCCGGCTTTGCGTGAGTCCTCTTTGCGCTACGGCGAGCCGCAAGGGGATACGGGTTTGCGCGACATCTTGTCGACAAAACTGGCCAGCATGGGCTTGCACGCCGCACCGGGGCAGCTGATCACCACGGTGGGCGCGACCCACGCGCTGGACATCATCAGCCGGACTTTGCTGCGTCCGGGCGATTGTGTGATGGTCGAAGAACCTGGCTGGGCCATTGAGTTTGCCCGGCTGCAAAACCTGGGTGTTCGCATCCTGCCCGTGCCGCGCCTCGAGACGGGCCCCGATTTAGAAGTGGTGGAACGCTATGCCCAGATGCATGCGCCCAAGATGATGGTCAGCGTGTCGGTTTTGCACAACCCCACGGGTTATGGCTTGTCTTTGCCGGTGGCGCACCAGTTGGTGAACCTGGCGCACCGCTACAACTTTCATGTGGTTGAAGACGATACCTACGGGCACATGGCCCCGGTGCATGCGGTGCGCTTGTCGGTGCTCGATGGGCTGCAAAAAACCATTTACGTCAGCGGCTACGCCAAGATCCTCGCGCCCAGTTGGCGTGTGGGCTACCTGGCGGCTCCGGCTGATCTGAAGGATGCGTTTTTGGACACCAAGCTCTTGTCCACGCTTACCACGCCCGTGTTGTTTGAAAAGGCGCTGGCGCTGTGTCTGGAGCAGGGTGCCATCCGGCGGCACACCGAGCGCTTGTCGCAGTTGCTGGACGCCGCCCGCAGCCGCAGCGTGAAGCTGGCGCTGGCGCACGGTTGCCAGTTTGTGGCACCGCCCCAGGGCCTGTTTGGCTGGGTCGATGTGGGCGTGGACACCGATCTGCTGGCCTTGCGCATGCACGACGCCGGCTACCTGCTGGCCCCCGGCTCCTTGTTCCATGCTGACCGCAGGCCGGGCTCGTTCATGCGGGTGAACTTTGCCAGCACGCAAGATGACAGGTTCTGGCGCGCCTTGGCCAAGACGCGTGCGGACCTGTTGTGACGCTGAAATTAAGCGTCTGATTTCAGCGCTTGCTCTCAGCGGTTAGAGAGGATTTCCCAGCGCTCCATCGCGGTCAGCAGCAGATCGTCGATCTCGGTATCGCGCCTGAACAGTTGTTGCGCCAGCCCAGGGTCGCGTTGGTAAACGCTGCCATCGGCCAGTTGCGCACGCGTGAGGGCTTGTTCTTTCTCCAGTGCCTCGATCTTGCCGGGCAGCTCGGCCAGTTCGCGTTGCTCTTTGTAGCTGAGCTTGCTGCGGGCCGGTGCGGCGGTTGCGGGCGCTGCAGGTGTGGGCGTTGCAGCGGTGCTTGTGGCTGTGGTGGCCTGCGGTGCGCTTGCACTGCGTTGCGCGGTTTGAGCGCGAATGGCTTGGGCGCGTTTGGACTGCACCAACCAGTCTTGCACCGAGCCTTCGTATTCGCGCCAGAAACCGGGCTGGTCTGGTGCGCTTTCGCAGGCGATGATGCCGGTGACCACGTTGTCCATGAAGGCGCGGTCGTGACTGACCAAGAACACGGTGCCTTCGTAGGTTTGCAGCAGTTCTTCCAGCAATTCCAAAGTTTCGATGTCCAAGTCGTTGGTCGGTTCGTCCAGCACCAACACGTTGGCAGGCCGCGCAAACAACCTCGCCAGCAGCAAGCGGTTGCGCTCACCACCCGACAAGGAGCGCACGGGCGACGTGCCGCGTGCGGGCGAGAACAAAAAGTCGCCCAGGTAGCTCTTGACGTGCTGGCGTTTGTTGCCGATCTCGATCCACTCACTGCCGGGGCTGATGAAGTCCTCCAGTGTGGCGTCCAGGTCCAGTGCATCGCGCATCTGGTCAAAGTAAGCCACTTCGAGTTTGGTGCCACGGCGCACTTCGCCGCTGTCTGCTTCGAGTTCGCCCAAAATCAGTTTGAGCAAGGTGGTTTTGCCCGCGCCGTTGGGGCCCAGCAGGCCAATCTTGTCGCCACGCAGCAAGGTGCCGGTGAACTTCTGGATCACGGTGCGCACCGAGCCATCGGGTTGGGTGAAGCTTTTGCTGACGTCGGTCAGCTCGGCCACCAGCTTGCCGCTCGGCACGCCTGAAGCCACTTCCATCCGAACATTGCCCACTTTTTCGCGGCGCGCCGCACGTTCGCCACGTAAGTTTTGCAGGCGTGTGATGCGGCTTTGGCTGCGGGTGCGTCGAGCTTCGACGCCTTTGCGAATCCAGATTTCTTCTTGGGCCAGCAACTTGTCGGCCTTGGCCTGAATCACGGCTTCTTGCGCCAACTGCTCTTCTTTTTGAATTTGGTATTGCGCAAAATTGCCGGGATAGGGTCGAAGCTTGCCCCGGTCCAACTCCACAATGCGGGTCGCAATGCGGTCCAGAAACGCCCGGTCGTGCGTGATGGCGATCACGCTGCCCTTGAAGTCAATCAACAGGTCTTCCAGCCAAGTGATGGCGTTCAGGTCCAGGTGGTTGGTGGGCTCGTCTAATAAGAGCACATCAGGACGGGTGACCAAGGCCTGGGCCAAGGCCACACGCTTGCGCATACCGCCGGACAGCGATTGCACCACCGCGTTAGGGTCCAGCTGCAGGCGTTGCAGCGTCTCGTCCAGCCGTTGTTCCCAGCCCCAGCCATCGCGTGATTCGATTTGACCCTGCAAAGTGTCCAGGTCCCCACGGCTGTGCGTGTAATCATCGATCCACTGCACCACTTCGGCCAAGCCTTCGCGCACAGACTCAAAGATCGTGTGCTCAGGGACCAAGAGCGGTTCCTGCGCGACATAGGCAATGCGAACGCCTTGCTGCAGGTGCAATGCACCATCATCCGGGCGCTCCATGCCCGCCAAAATCTTTAGCAGAGACGATTTGCCCGTGCCATTTCGACCAATC
>NZ_AP029226.1:177500-3050869 GCF_055394835.1 Limnohabitans sp. TEGF005
GGTAGGCAAATCCGCCGGGCTAAGATGAGGGGTGATAAGGAGTCTGCTTGCAGACGAACTGAGTGATACCCTGCTTCCAGGAAAAGCCACTAAGCTTCAGCTTGTAATTGACCGTACCGCAAACCGACACTGGTGCGCGAGATGAGTATTCTAAGGCGCTTGAGAGAACTCAGGAGAAGGAACTCGGCAAATTGATACCGTAACTTCGGGAGAAGGTATGCCCCTATTAGGTGAACTTGAACAAAGGGAGCCGAACGGGGTTGCAAAAAATCGGTGGCTGCGACTGTTTAATAAAAACACAGCACTCTGCAAACACGAAAGTGGACGTATAGGGTGTGACGCCTGCCCGGTGCTGGAAGATTAAATGATGGGGTGCAAGCTCTTGATTGAAGTCCCAGTAAACGGCGGCCGTAACTATAACGGTCCTAAGGTAGCGAAATTCCTTGTCGGGTAAGTTCCGACCTGCACGAATGGCGTAACGATGGCCACACTGTCTCCTCCTGAGACTCAGCGAAGTTGAAATGTTTGTGATGATGCAATCTCCCCGCGGAAAGACGGAAAGACCCCATGAACCTTTACTGTAGCTTTGTATTGGACTTTGAACAGATCTGTGTAGGATAGGTGGGAGGCTTTGAAGTGCGGTCGCTAGATCGCATGGAGCCAACGTTGAAATACCACCCTGGTGTGTTTGAGGTTCTAACCTAGGTCCATTATCTGGATCGGGGACAGTGCATGGTAGGCAGTTTGACTGGGGCGGTCTCCTCCCAAAGCGTAACGGAGGAGTTCGAAGGTACGCTAGTTACGGTCGGACATCGTGATAATAGTGCAATGGCATAAGCGTGCTTAACTGCGAGACTGACAAGTCGAGCAGATACGAAAGTAGGACATAGTGATCCGGTGGTTCTGTATGGAAGGGCCATCGCTCAACGGATAAAAGGTACTCTGGGGATAACAGGCTGATACCGCCCAAGAGTTCATATCGACGGCGGTGTTTGGCACCTCGATGTCGGCTCATCTCATCCTGGGGCTGTAGCCGGTCCCAAGGGTATGGCTGTTCGCCATTTAAAGAGGTACGTGAGCTGGGTTTAAAACGTCGTGAGACAGTTTGGTCCCTATCTTCCGTGGGCGCTGCAGATTTGAGGAAGCCTGCTCCTAGTACGAGAGGACCGGAGTGGACACACCTCTGGTGTATCGGTTGTCACGCCAGTGGCATTGCCGAGTAGCTAAGTGTGGAAGAGATAACCGCTGAAAGCATCTAAGCGGGAAACTCGTTTCAAGATGAGATCTGCCGGGGCCTTGAGCCCCCTAAAGAGTCGTTCAAGACCAGGACGTTGATAGGTCAGGTGTGGAAGCGCAGTAATGCGTTAAGCTAACTGATACTAATTGCTCGTGAGGCTTGACCCTATAACTTTGATCACACGTCGCAAGATGTGCATTGGTCAAGGAAGTTATGCCAAGTTGACGCATTCAAAAAAAGGCCGAAAGGCTGGCTGAAAAGCCGAAATCTGATTCGAAACTCTATGAATTCGTTGTCTTGATTTGATCAAGATGACACCAAGTTATGCCTGATGACCATAGCAAGTTGGTACCACTCCTTCCCATCTCGAACAGGACCGTGAAACGACTTAGCGCCGATGATAGTGCGGATTCCCGTGTGAAAGTAGGTCATCGTCAGGCTTCTAACAGCCCAAAACGCCTCACCGTTCGGTGGGGCGTTTTGCTTTGTGCAAAGCATTTTCATCTGCACCCATCTGCACCCTCCACCATTCTGTTTCTACCGAGCAAGGGTTATCACCGGCTTGCGGTGATCTTATTTTGCTTAAATACTTGAGGCTTCAAATATATTGACGTCAACCAGTAGGCTGTGCTCTCACAGCAGGGAGTGTGGACATGAAAATTGTTTCTATTGGGGGTGGGCCCTCGGGTTTGTACTTTGCCTTGTTGATGAAGAAACTGGGGCCCCACCACGACATCACGGTGGTTGAGCGCAACAAGCCCTACGACACCTTTGGATGGGGTGTGGTGTTTTCAGACCAAACGCTGGTGAACATGCGGGAGTGGGACGTAGAGACTGCCAATGAGGTGCAGCAGGCCTTTAACCATTGGGACGACATCGAGCTCCATTTCAAGGACAAGGTGATCAGATCCGGCGGTCACGGTTTTGTGGGCATAGGGCGCAAGAAGCTGCTCAATATCCTGCAGGCGCGATGTGAACAGCTGGGTGTCAAGTTGCTGTTCGAGCAGGATGTGCAGTCTGACTTGGATTTTCCGGATGCCGATTTGGTCATTGCCAGCGACGGCATTAATTCGCGTGTTCGTAGCCGATTGCCCGCAGTCTTTCAGCCTGACATCGTGACAAGGCCCAACCGCTTTATCTGGCTTGGAACCAATCGCCAGTACGACGCCTTCACCTTTTTGTTCGAGAAGACCGAACATGGGTGGTTTCAGGCGCATGTCTACAAATTCGACAACCAGACTTCGACCTTCATCGTGGAGTGTCCTGAGCATGTTTGGTTGGCGCATGGTTTGGACAAGGCCGATCAAGACGCGTCGATCGACTTTTGTGAAAAGCTTTTCGCTAAAAATCTGCAAGGCGAAAAGCTGATGACCAATGCGCGTCACCTGCGGGGCTCAGCATGGCTGAATTTTCAACGCGTGAAGTGTGCCAACTGGTCGCACTTCAATGGCAACAGTCATGTGGTGTTGATGGGCGATGCGGTACACACGGCGCACTTTGCGATTGGATCGGGCACTAAACTCGCGCTCGAAGATGCCATCGAATTGGTGCGGCAGTTCAAAGCGATTGGCGATACGGCAGACTGCGTTCCCCAAGTGCTCAAGCAATACCAAGCCGTCAGAGAGATCGATGTGATCCGACTCCAAAATGCAGCCTGGAATGCAATGGAATGGTTTGAGGTGTGTGGTGAGCGCTATTGCGATCAACTTGAGCCCGAGCAGTTCATGTATTCCATGCTGACCCGGAGCCAGCGCATCAGTCACGAGAATTTGCGATTGCGCGACAAGGCCTGGCTCGAAGGCTATGAAGCCTGGTTTGCAGCGCGCACACAGACGCCGGGTGTGCGACCCCCGATGTTCACGCCCTATACACAGCGCTCAGTCACACTGAAGAACCGTGTTGTGGTGTCGCCCATGGCGCAATACATGGCGCAGGAGGGGCGGGTGGGTGACGACCATTTGGTGCACTTGGGCGCACGGGCCATGGGAGGGGCCGGGCTTGTGATGGTGGAGATGACCACGCCCAGCGCGGATGGGCGCATCACACATGGCTGCCCCGGCCTCTGGAATGAGGCGCAAACCGCCGCTTTCAAACGCATCACCGACTGGGTGCACGAAAAAACCGACGCCAAAATCGGCTTGCAACTGGGCCACGCCGGCCCCAAAGGCTCAAGCTGCAGACCCTGGCAAGGTGCAGGCATGGACCAGCCTGTGCCCGCTGATGACCCAGAAGGCAACTGGCCGCTGATGGCCGCATCAGCGATCGCGTATTTGCCGCAGAGTGCACTGCCCCGAGCCATGGACCGAGCCGACATGGACCGGGTCAAAGCGGACTTTGTGGCCAGCACGCAGCGCGCTGCGCAGGCGGGCTTTGATTGGCTGGAGCTGCACTGTGCGCACGGCTATTTGCTGTCCAGTTTCATCAGCCCGCTCACCAACCACCGCGCGGATGAATATGGCGGCTCACTGGACAAGCGACTGCGCTATCCACTTGAGGTATTTGAGGCCGTGCGTGCCGCATGGCCAGCGCATTTGCCCATGTCGGTGCGCATCTCAGCGCACGACTGGGTCGAAGGTGGCATCACACCCGCGGATGCGGTCGAGGTGGCGCGCGCCTTCAAAGCCGCTGGGGCCGACATGATCGATTGCTCGTCAGGGCAAGTCAGTGCACAGCAAAAGCCGACCTACGGGCGCATGTACCAGACCCCGTTTGCAGATCGCATTCGCCAAGAAGCGGGCATCGCCACCATCGCCGTGGGCGCGATATCAGAGGCGGACCACGTCAACAGCATCTTGGCGGCAGGCCGCGCCGACCTGTGTGCGGTGGCCCGGCCGCACCTGGCCAATCCGGCATGGACACTGACCGAAGCGGCACGCATCGGATTCAAAGACATCGCTTGGCCGCGTGCTTATGTCTCGGGCAAGGCGCAACTCGAAGCAGGCTTTGCCCGCGAACGTGCACAACAAACAGCCAGCAAAGGAGACTGAGATGCAAAACCGCCATGCCCTGATCACGGGTGCAGGCGCTGGCATCGGCGCTGCCATCGCCATGGCACTGGCGCGTGCGGGTTGCCGATTGACCCTGTGTGGCCGATCACAAGACAAATTGCAATCGCAAGCCGAGACTTTGCGTGCGCAAGTGCCTGAGCTGGCCATACTGATCGCGCCCATGGATGTCACGGACGAGAAGTCCGTGCAAGTCGCAGTGCAGCAGGCGCAGGTCCGTTTTGGCCCGGTCAATGTCTTGGTCAACAACGCAGGGCAAGCGCTGAGCCAGCCCTTTGGCAAAACCGATGCCGCGCTGTGGCAACACATGCTGAACGTCAACCTGACCGGCAGCTACCACTGCATCCAGGCCGTTTTGCCAGGCATGCTCGAAGCGGCGCAGACAGGAACGCCGGGTCGCATCGTCAACATCGCCAGCACAGCGGGACTCAAAGGCTATGCCTATGTGAGCGCCTATGTGGCGGCCAAGCATGGCGTGGTCGGCTTGACCAAAGCCTTGGCCTTGGAGCTGGCCCGCAAAGGCGTGACGGTGAACGCGATTTGCCCTGGCTACACCGAGACCGACATCGTGCGCGAAGCGGTGCAAAACATCGTCCACAAAACCGGCAAAAGCGAGTCGCAAGCACGGCAGACCTTGGCGGCCAGCAACCCACAGCAGCGGCTGGTGCAGGCAGACGAAGTGGCGCAAAGCGTGCTGTGGTTGTGTGCACAAGGCAGTGATGCCATCAACGGCCAAGCCATTGCCATCGATGGCGGGGAGATGGCGGGATGAGTGCCCACCCCCACACCGACATGGAAGTGCGAGCCCACGCCGACCACCATGCCTCGCTGCGCCTGTGGCTGCGCCTCTTGTCGGCCACCACACGCATGGAAGACACCATCCGGCAACGCTTGCGTGAGCAGTTTGGCATCACCTTGCCGCGCTTTGACCTGATGGCGCAGCTCGAGCGCGAGCCACAAGGCTTGTCGATGAGCGAGTTGTCGCGTCGCATGATGGTCACCGGCGGCAATGTGACCAGCATCGTGGACCAACTCGAAAAAGAACAACTGGTGCAACGCCAAGCCCAGCCGGGTGATCGGCGAGCCTACGCCGTGCACCTGACACCCGCTGGCCGCGACGTTTTCGCCGCGATGGCGATCGCCCACGAAAACTGGGTCGTCGAACTGATGTCGCCGCTGTCAGCGTCTGAACAAGAACAACTGCACCAACTGCTGGGGACACTCAAGACAGGCCCCATCAAGCCGCAGGCCAAAAGCCACCACACCGTCCTCACCCAGGAGAGCACATGAGCCCACGTCACCTGCCAGGCCAGCCGCATCAACTGCCGCGCCACAACCAACCCATGGCGGGCTATCTGCCTGAACATTTTTTGCTCTCAGTCAAAGAGGGTGTGGCCACCATCAGCCTGAACCGCCCGGAGCGCAAGAACCCTTTGTCGTTTGATTCGTATGCCGAGTTGCGCGATTTCTTCCGTGCATTGCCCTACGCACCCGACATCCACGCCGTGGTGATCACCGGAGCGGGCGGCAACTTTTGCTCGGGGGGCGATGTGCACGAAATCATTGGCCCGCTGACCAAGCTGGACATGCCGGGCCTGCTGGCCTTTACCCGCATGACGGGCGATTTGGTCAAAGCCATGCGCGCTTGTCCGCAGCCCATCATTGCCGCCATCGATGGCGTGTGCGCCGGCGCGGGCGCCATATTGGCCATGGCCTCGGATCTGCGTTACGGCACTGAGCGCAGCAAAACCTATTTCTTGTTCAACAAGGTGGGCTTGGCGGGCTGCGACATGGGCGCTTGCGCGCTCTTGCCGCGCATCATTGGGCAAGGACGCGCCAGTGAGCTGCTGTTCACCGGTCGCGGCTTGGGCGCATTGGAGGCTGAGCGCTGGGGTTTTTACAACCGTGTGTGCAGCACGGACGATGTGTTGGGCCAAGCGCAGACCATGGCCGCACAGCTGGTGTCAGGCCCCACCTTTGCCAATGGCATCACCAAGAAAATGTTGCAACAAGAATGGAACATGGGGGTGGACGAAGCCATTGAGGCCGAAGCCCAAGCCCAGGCCATCTGCATGGCCACCAACGATTTCCACAGGGCCTATCACGCCTTTGTGGCCAAGCAAACGCCCGTGTTTGAAGGGGACTGAACCATGACCGACCGTGCAACCAGTCACCCGGCTGAACTTGACTGGCCCTTTTTTGACGACAGTCACCGCGACTTCAAAGTGCGGCTGGACGCTTGGTGCAACGCGCACCTGGCCCACGCGCACCACGACGAAAGTCGCGATGCGGTGGACGCCGAATGCATTCGGCTGGTGCGCTTGTTGGGCGCAGGCGGCTGGCTCAAACATGCGGTGTCCGGTGTGGCCTATGGTGCCGCGTCCGATGTGATCGACACCCGTCAGCTGTGCCTGCTGCGCGAAACGCTTGCCTTTCACAACGGCCTGTCGGACTTTGCCTTTGCCATGCAAGGCTTGGGCACAGGCGCCATCAGCCTGATGGGCACAGCCGATCAAAAGCAGCGTTATTTGCCGCGCGTGGCATCCGGCCAAGCCCTGTCGGCCTTTGCCCTGAGCGAGCCCGATGCGGGCTCCGATGTGGCCGCCATGCAGTGCAGCGCCACGGCCACGGCAGATGGCTATGTGCTCAACGGTCGCAAGACCTGGATCAGCAACGGGGGCATTGCCGACTTTTATGTGGTGTTTGCCCGCACGGGTGAAGCGCCCGGCGCACGCGGTATCAGCGCCTTCATCGTCGATGCGGATACGCCGGGTTTGACGATCGAAGAGCGCATCGATGTGGTGGCCCCACACCCCTTGGCCACGCTCAATTTTGACAACTGCCCAGTGGCTGCGAACCAACGCATTGGCGAAGCGGGGCAAGGTTTCAAAGTGGCCATGGCCACGCTCGATGTGTTTCGCACCTCGGTGGCTGCAGCCGCTTTGGGCTTTGCGCGGCGTGCGCTGCACGAGTCCATCGCTTGGGCGCGTTCACGCCAGATGTTTGGCCAGAGCTTGGGAGATTTTCAGATCACCCAGACCAAGATCGCCCAGATGGCCACCATGTTGGATGCGGCCACGCTCTTGACCTACCGCGCTGCTTGGATGCGTGACCAAGGTGCTCGCATCACGCGCGAGGCGGCCATGGCCAAGCTGTGCGCCACCGAAAACGCGCAGCAAATCATCGACATGGCCGTGCAGATGCACGGCGGCATGGGGGTCAAAAAAGGCGTGATGGTGGAGTCGCTGTACCGCGAAATCCGGGCGCTGCGCATTTACGAAGGTGCGACAGAAGTTCAGCAACTGATCATCGGCAAGGACTTGTTGAAGGGCTGAGTTGCAAGCTTGTTGAGCAGTTGAGCGGCCAAGGGGCTTGGTGAGCTGTCGAGGCGCCCCGGGGGCGGGGGCCTCATGCTGCGGAGGTACGCAGAAATCGGCCCCCGCCCCCGGGGCCCCTCGACAGCGTGGTGCAGCGAGGGCTTCACAACAGAAATAAAAAATGGAGACAAGGACATGAAGGACTGGAACGAACTGCTGCCCAGCAGCCACACCGACACCTTTGCGCGTGACCGACTGCCGCCCAAAGACCAGTGGCCTGTGTTCATCGCCGACCGGCCCGAGTTGGATTACCCCGACCAGATCAACTGCGCGGTGGAGCTGGTGGATCGCCATGTGCAAGCTGGCCGGGGCGATCGCATCGCGCTGCATGGGGTGAGCGACTTCAACAAGGGCGGTGGCGACTTCAGTTGGACCTATGCGCAGTTGCAAGACAAGAGCCATCGCATCGCCCAGGTGCTGACCCAAGACATGGGCCTGGTGCCCGGCAACCGCATTTTGCTGCGCGGCGGCAACAGCCCCATGATGGCGGCTTGCTTGCTGGGCGCGCTCAAGGCGGGCCTGGTGGCGGTGCCCACCATGCCGCTGCTGCGGGCGGGCGAGTTGGCGCAGATCATCGACAAAGCGCAGGTCAGCGCCGCCCTGTGCGACAGCCTGCTGGCCGACGAACTGCAGCACTGCATGACGCCCGGCCACGCCAGCCACTCAGCCAGCTTGCAGCGGATGGTGCAGTTTCGCAGCGATGCCCCTGATGGCCTGGAGCAGCGCATGGCGCGGCAAAGTGGTGCGTACACCGCCCACCCCACCAGCCGCGACGATGTGTGCCTGATCGCGTTCACCAGTGGAACCACGGGCAAGCCCAAGGGCACCATGCACTTCCACCGCGATGTGCTGGCCATGTGCGACCTGTTCCCGCGCCACATCTTGCAGATGAACGAGAACGATGTGGTCTGCGGCACGCCGCCGATTGCCTTCACCTTCGGGCTGGGAGGGCTGTTGGCGTTCCCGCTGCGATTGGGTGCCAGCACCGTGCTGCTGGAAAAACACACACCAGACAGCTTGCTGCAAACCATTGCCAAGTACCGCGCCACGCAGTGCTACACCGCGCCCACCATGTACCGCCAGATGGCCCCTTTGGCCGCGCAGCACGACCTGCGCAGCTTGAAGCACCCTGTCTCGGCGGGTGAAGCCTTGCCCGACGCCACCCGCCAGTTGTGGAAGCAGGCCACGGGCCTTGAGATGACCGATGGCATTGGCGGCACCGAGGTGATCCACATCTACATCTCCAGCGCAGGCCAACAGGTGCGTGCTGGCAGCATTGGCCAGGTGGTGCCCGGTTATGAGGCGCAAATCGTGGGCGACGACATGCAGCCCGTGCCACCGGGCACCGTGGGCCGCCTGGCCGTGCGCGGCCCTACAGGCTGCAAATACCTGGCCGACCCGCGCCAACAAGACTATGTGAAAGACGGCTGGAACCTGCCCGGCGACACCTTCGTCATGGATGCCGATGGCTACTTCAGCTACCAAGCCCGCAACGACGACATGATCATCTCGGCGGGCTACAACATCGCCGGCCCCGAGGTGGAAGGCGCTTTGCTGCAACACCCTGCCGTGGCCGAATGCGGCGTGGTCGGCATGCCCGACGAAGACCGAGGCCAGATCGTGCACGCTTGTGTGGTGCTCAAACCCGGCCACATAGGCGATGCCGCCATGGAAAAAGCCTTGCAGGAACACGTCAAGCAAAGCATTGCCCCCTTCAAGTACCCGCGCAAAGTGGTCTTCATGGAGGCCCTGCCCCGCACCGAAACCGGCAAGCTGCAACGCTTCAAGTTGCGACAAATCTCAAGCCACTGATTTTGCGGGGCCGGCCTTTCGCACAGCCCCCACTGAACCCAAGGAAAACACATGTTCAATGTTTTGCAACCCGAAGGATGGGCTCCCGCCAAAGGCTACGCCAACGGCATCGAAGCGCGTGGCCGCATGGTGTTTGTGGCCGGCATGATCGGTTGGAACGGCCAAGCCCAATTCGAGACCGACGACTTTGTGGCGCAATGCCGGCAGGCCTTGCAAAACATCGTCGACACGCTGGCCTGTGCTGGCGCTGGCCCCCAGCACATGGCCCGCATGACTTGGTACGTCAAAGACAAAAAAGAATACCTCGCACGCGGCCGCGAGCTGGGCAAGGTCTATCAGGAAGTCATTGGCAAAAACTACCCGGCCATGACGTTGGTGCAGGTGGCCGATCTGGTCGAAGACCGGGCGCTGGTCGAGATCGAGGTCACGGCGGTGGTGCCGGATTGAGTGGGTTCGCGCCTGAATTGTTAGTGAAAGCGTCGCTGATCGGTGGGCTGCTCCGCTCACGCTAAATGTAGGTAATTGACGGTTTGTGATTCCAATGCCCAATTACGCTTGACTCACCCGGCGCCTCGCAGTGGCGACGGCTAATGGCAATAGGGTAGTAAAAAACGAACGCGAGACCAAAGCTATCGCGTGTGTTCGTGTGGCTCAAAACAAGTTGACAGACGTCAATCGAAAGCCTTAAATTCTCCGGCGGCTTATTGCCGCAAAAGGCGAAGAATCAAACAGGTTTGCCATGATGGGAATTCCAAATTTCTTGCTCGGTATCAGTTCCGTGAGCAAAGTTTTCTGGGGGTGCCCATTCGTCGGCGGCAAGCTCTTTCCATTCTTCTTCGCTCAGTTTTTCAAGCACGGCATCATATATAGACATTAATATTTTTATTGAATAGTAATTTGATTCGTATGTGTATTTGTGAGGAATAATTTTATGATCCTCTCGAATAATCGATTCAATTGCGTCATGAGAATTTTTTCCATCTTCAATTTTTGAATTTACTCTTTTTAAATTCTTCTTGACAATAAATCTATACAAATCAAATCTGCTGCTCTCGATGTGAACGATATCGTGTAATTCTGTGCCAATCTTTATAAAAATATCAGATTGTTTTTTATGATTTTCTGCCAGTACTAGGTCGATAGCTTCTAGCATCGATATATAGTCAGATGCTGTAAGTAAAACAGTACATTTCACCGATTGGAAATTTTTTCGCATTGGTTAGGTTCCATGTTTTCAGTTTTGTGATGATAGATCCATTTCTGGCATTGACGTATCAAACAGCAAGGCGAGGCCATTACCAATACCATGATAGAGCGATTGACCTACACCTTAACGAGCTTGGTTCAGTACTTGGTGGTGATGAGGCTAACCAGCTTGGTCGCGGGGAGGTGCTTAGAGTTGAACCGTTGCCTTGCCGAAGAATTGTGCAGGTTGTTTTATTGAAATGCTTGCAACATCGCTGTTGGATTGCGATCAATCACGTTGAAAAATATCAGTGATGCGCCGCAGGGAGCGCGGTCGCCACGCTGCCAATCACGCAGCGTGGTGACTGAAAAACCAAAGTGAGCTGCAAACTGTTCTTGAGTCATGTTCAGTCGCTTTCGCTGGTCGATACATTGACGGCATAAGGCTGGTACGGCTTCGCGCCAGTGGTTTCTGTGTCTTTGGTCTTGGCATGTGCAATGGCTTCAGTCAAGCCTTGTTTGATGCTTTTGAATGCGTTGTTCATGTGTGTTTCCTTTCGCGATTCAAACCAGATTTTCGCCAGCACCGGTATGCGCCTCAATCAAGCTCTCCAACATGAGCTTGAGTTGATGCGCCGGGTCCGACCCCAAAGCTGACACCACCTGCGCTTCGTGCGCTTTGGCTTGCTTCAGCAAGGGCTGAACTTTGCGCCGACCTGCGGGAGTGAGGCTGACTAGGCTTTGGCGTTTGTCGTGTGCGGCGTCGCAGCGCTTGACCCACCCGGCGTCTTGCATGCGGCCCACCAGCTTGGTCACGGTGGGTTGTTTGGCCAGCACGATGCTGGCGAGTTCGTTGATGCTCAAACTGTCTTTGCCCGACAGGCTGGCCATCACGCGCCATTCCATCAGGCTCAGGCCACTGGCCTCGACCACGGCATGGAATTCGCTCGAAATCAAATGGCTGGCGCGTGCCAACAAATAGGCCAGGTAGTCGTCTACAAAGCCTGCCGAGTGGGTCATGTCAGCGGGTGGGGCAGAGGTGTGGTGGTGCTGAACTGACCGCCCTGGTAAACGAGTGGGGCCGAGCTATCGCTGAAGCCGCAGCGTTCTACCTCGCCCACAAAAATCACATGGTCGCCTTCTTCGTGGCGGCTGCGGTTGTGGCATTCAAACCAGGCCAGAGCGCCTTTCAAAATGGGCAGTCCGGCTTGCCCCAAGGTGTAAGCGGTGTCGGCAAACCGGTCGCCTTTGCCATAGGCAAAGCGATTGCACAAGTCGAGCTGGTCTGCGGCCAGCACATTCACCACATAGTGCGTGCCCGCATGAAACAGCGGCAGGCTGCTGGCCCGGTGGCCCAGGCTCCACAGCACGAGCGGCGGCGTGAGCGACACCGAATTGAACGAGCTGGCCGTGATGCCCACAAAGCTGCTGCTGGCCGAGTCGCCTTTTTGTGCGCCTGGCGCAAAGGTGGTGATGACGGTCACGCCAGTGGCAAAGCGCGACAGGGCTTGCCTGAAATGAGGCGTTTCAAAGTCAGGGCTCAGCGGCTGAATGGACGGCGGTGGATTGGGGCGCATAGGGTCATTATGGATGAGTTTACATGAATATTCATATAAACTGTTTGGCAAGAGGTCGGGTGCGTCGTGCACCCCACCCGTCTGTTCAGGAGGCCTGCATGTTGGTGGAAAAGATCGAACACAAATGGTTGGCGGCGTTTGTCCGCACCTTCACCTTGTGCAAAGTGCAGCCCGGCGAAGTGGTGGCCATTTTGGCCGAAACGCAGTCGCGGCGCGTGAACGTCGACCTTGCCCGTCTGGCCTTGGAGGGCATGGGCGCCAAAGTGTTTGAAGTCACGCTCACCACGCCCGCGCTGACCGCGCCTGCGCCCGTCCGCTCCACCGGGGCCAGCGACGCCATTGCGCAGCTCAGCCCGGTGGTGGCCGCGCTGGCCCGTGCCGATATGGTGGTTGATTGCACAGTGGAGGGCCTGTTGCATGCGCCCGAGTTACCGACCATCATGAAAGGCGTTGATGGGCACATGCCTCGCTTGCTGATGGTGTCCAACGAGCACCCTGAAATATTGGAGCGCACCGTGCCCGACCCGGCGCTGGAAGGCGTTGTGCGTTCGGCCATGAAGAAGCTGCGCAGCGCACAGCAAATGCACGTCACCTCCAAAGCCGGAACCGATTTGCGCGTCAGTTTGAACAAAGCCGTGGTCGGCGGCGTGTGGGGCTTTTGCCCCAAGCCGGGCATGGTCTCGCACTGGCCTGCGGGCCTGGCGCTAGCCTTCCCGGCGGCGGGCAGTGTCAATGGCACCTTGGTCATGGCCCCCGGCGATGTGAACCTGACCTTCAAAAGCTATTTGCGCGACACGATCCGCCTGACGATCGAAAACGACAGCGTGATTCAGATCGAGGGCGAAGGGGTGGATGTGGACATGATGCGCGGCTATTGGAAAGCTTGGGAGGACGCAGAGGGCCACCGCGCCGCCTATGCGGTCTCGCATGTGGGCTTTGGCCTGAACCCCGCTGCGCGTTGGGATGCCATGGCTTTTTATGACAAGCGCGACTGCAATGGCACTGAGCTGCGTGCTTTTGCGGGCAACTTTTTGTATTCGACCGGGGCCAACGAAGTCGCGGGACGCCACACGCTGGGTCACTTTGATTTGCCCATGCGCGGCTGCACCATCCGGCTTGACGACACGGTGGTGGTCGATGCGGGCCAAGTCGTGAGCGCGGCACTGGCATGAACGCGCCTGCATTCACCGATCGGGGCTTGCCCACCCAGCCCGCCGTGGTGTTCTTGCATGGCGTGGGCGGTGGCCGACACGGCTGGGCAGCGCAGCAATCGCATGTGGCTGCAATGGGTTGGCGCAGCTTGGCCTGGGACATGCCCGGTTATGGCGACAGCGCCATGGTCAGCCCATATGACTTTGCGCACTTGGCGCAAGCCCTGTGGCAAATGCTGGACGCAGCGCACATCGACCAAGCTGTGTTGGTGGGCCACAGCATGGGGGCCATGGTGGCCCTGCAAGCTTGGACGCAAGCACCCGAGCGGATCAGTGGCTTGATGCTGGCGGCCAGCAGCCCGGCGTTTGGCCACAGCGACGGTGATTTTCAAAAACAGTTTTTGGCGCAACGCCTGGCCCCTTTGGAGGCCGGAAAAACCATGGGCGACATTGCAGACATGCTGATCCCCACCATGGCCGCACCCGGTGGCGATGCCGCCCACTTGATTCCCGCCAAACTGAAGTCGGCGCACCAAAGCATGTCTGCCGTGCCGCCTGCCACCTACCGCGCCGCTTTGCATGCGCTGGTGCAGTTTGAGCAACGCGCTGCGTTGCCCACCCTCACCGTGCCCGTGCTGTGCCTGGCCGCAGCGCACGACCGCACGGCCCCACCCGCCGTGATGGAACGCATGGCGCAAAAGATCCCCGGTGCGCGGTACGCCTGCCTGGCTGGCGCAGGGCACTTGTTGCACTGCGAGCAGCCCGAGGCGTTTAACGCCGAACTGGAACAATTTCTGAAGGACGTGAAACCATGAGTGCAGAGCAAGACAAAACCCCGTCAACCGCCATGCCGATCTGTGGCGACGACTATCCCCTGACCGCGAAACAGCAAAAGCTGATGGCCTTGGCCCGTCAGCTGGGCCGCGACAAATTTGCCCCGCGTGCCGCGCAGCTCGACCGCGATGCTCAGTTCCCCTTTGCCAACTACGATGACATGCGCGATGCAGGTTTGCTGGCGCTGTGCGTGCCCGAAGCGCATGGTGGCCACGGTGCCGACTACGCCACTTATGCCATGGTGTCGGCCGAAATTGGGCGTTACTGCGGCGCCACCGCGCTCACCTTCAACATGCATGTCTGCACCATGCTTTGGAGCGGCTTGTTGTCTGAAGACCTGGAGATGACACCCGAGCAACGCGCCATTCACCGCATGCACCAGGCCACGCACTTTGCCCGCGTAGTGAAAGACGGTGCGATTTATGCCCAGCCCTTTTCAGAAGGCGGTGCCGCAGCGGCGGGTGCTCAGCCATTTGGCACCATCGCCGTCAAGGTCGAGGGCGGCTGGAAGATCAATGGCAAAAAAATCTTCGCATCCCTGTCTGATGCGGCTGACTTTTTTGGTGTGCTGTGCACCGAGAAAAAAGAGGGCGCCGACCTCTCGCGTCGCGACACACTCTATCTGGCCGTGCCCCGCACCGCGCCGGGCCTTACGGTGGAGGGCGACTGGGATCCGCTGGGCATGCGTGCCACGGTGTCGCGCAACCTGCTGTTCAAAGACGTGTTCGTGCCCGACGACGCGGCGCTCATGCCGCAGGGCTTGTACTTCCAGGCCGCCAGCCGCTGGCCGCACATGTTCATGACGCTTTCGCCCACTTACATGGGCATCGCGCAAGCGGCTTACGACTTCACGGTGGCTTACCTGCGTGGCGAAATTGCGGGCACCGGACCTGTCAAGCGCCGCCAGTTTGCCACCAAGCAGATTGCTTTGGCCGAGATGTTCATCAAGCTCGAACAAACCCGCAATCTCTTTTTGCGCGCGATCGAAGATGCCAAGGTCGACCCCAGCAAATCCGCCCGACTGAGGGCCTACGCTGCGCAGTACACCATCATGGAAAACGCCCAAGACATCGCCCGTTTGGCGATCCGCACTTGCGGCGGTCAGTCCATGCTCAAAAGCCTGCCGCTGGAGCGCTTGTACCGCGATGCACGCTGCGGTTCGCTCATGCTGCCCTGGACGGCCGAGCTGTGCTTGGACCGCATCGGCCGCGAAGCCTTGTACGAAGCTGGCGAAAAAGACGAATGATGTCGGACCACGAGACCAGCCCCATCGCGGCCCGATTTGCGCAACTGGCGCAAACGCACGGCGCACAGGCGGCCATGACTTTTCGGGGTGACGCGCGCAAGCCTGACGGCACTTTGGCCTATGACTTCGCCAAGTTCTGGCGGCGTGTCGAACGCGTCACCGCGCACTTGCAGTCCACCTGGGGCGTGCAAAGCGGTGAGCGGGTGGCCTGGTTGGGCTTTAACCACGAGTTGCAACTGGTCACGTTGGTGGCCTGTGCCCGACTGGGGGCGATTTTTTTGCCGCTGAACTTTCGCCTGGCGGTGCCCGAGTTGCAGCAAGTCATGCAGGACGCCCAGCCGCGCCTGTTGGTGCACGACACCCACCATGCCGACACGGCCCAGGCCCTGCATGCCCCTGGGCTACAGCACACCCAACATGACACGCTGATCGCCACCGCATCGCCACGCGCACTGCCACGGTCCGAAATGCACAGCGACATGCCCTTGCTCTTGGTCTACACCTCGGGTACCACGGGCGAACCCAAAGGGGCGGTGCACACGCAAGCCGCCCTGATGGCCAATGCCCGTGCCAGTGCATGGGCGCATGACTTTCGCCGTGCGGGGGCGAACCCCAATGTGCCCGGCGACAAGTTGCTGTCCACGCTGCCCATGTTCCATGTGGGGGGGCTGTGCATCCAGACCTTGCCCGCGCTGCTGTCGGGCGTGGAGGTGGTGCTGCACGCGCGCTTTGACCCCTCGGCCTGGTTGGATGAAATGGCCATCAGCCAACCCACGTTGTCGCTGTTGGTGCCCGCCACCATGCGTGCGCTGTTTGACCACCCGCGCTGGGCCAGCACATCGCTGGCCTGTTTGCGCGGCATCATGACCGGTTCGTCCACTGTGCCTGTGGCCTACCTCGAAACACTGCACGCACGCGGTGTGCCGGTGGGGCAGGTCTATGGCACCACCGAGACGGGCCCTGTGTCCATCGTGCTGCGACTGCCAGACGCTGTGGCCCGCGTGGGTGCTTCGGGTTGGCCGCAGCCCGAGGCGCAGGTCAAACTGATCGACACACGGGGGCAAGAAGTCGGCTCCGGTGAGACGGGTGAAGTCTGCGTCCGCGCGCCCAATCTCATGCGCGGGTACTGGCATCCGAACGGGCAAAGTGGCGTGGGTCTGCAAGACGGCTGGTTCCACTCCGGCGACCTCGGTCAGCGTGCGCCAGACGGCTGCATTACCATCGTGGGCCGCAGCAAAGACATGGTGATTTCGGGCGGCGAAAACATTTACCCGGCAGAAATTGAAAATCAGCTCGTGACCCTGCCGGGCGTCGCCGAATGCGCCGTGGTTGGTCTGGCCGATGTCCGTTGGGGCGAGGTGCCGGTGGCTGTGTTGGTGCGCAGCGCCGATGCTTTGGGGCAAGGGCTCACGCCCGAAGCGGTGCTGTTGCACCTGCAAAGCCGCATCGCCCGCTTCAAGTTGCCACGGCGAGTGGTCTTCATGGACACCTTGCCCAAAAGCGCCTTGGGCAAAGTGCAAAAGCCCGCCTTGCAGGCCCTTTTGACCGGGACAAACCCTTAAAACAGGCTCTTTTCTTCGCCTGTGCGACAGCGTATCCGTGGGTGAGTGGCATCATGTTTTGCACACATTGCCAGGAGACAAACATGGTTCATTTTTCACGCAAGCTTTCAAGTTCTCTCACCCGCCGCCCAGTCTTGGGCATGGCCGCTGCGGTGTTGTTGTCAACCACTTCGATGGCTTGGGCGCAAACCGCCTGGCCCAACAAGCCCGTCAAGATCGTTGTGCCCTTCGCACCCGGCGGCACCACAGACATCTTGGCCCGCGCCATCGCGCCCGACCTGAGCAAAGCCTTTGGCCAGTCCTTTGTGATCGAGAACAAAGGCGGTGCCGGTGGCAATCTGGGCGCTGATCAAGTGGCCAAATCGGCTGGCGACGGCTACACCCTGCTCATGGGCACCGTGGGCACGCACGGCATCAACCGCGCCCTGTACAGCAAGCTGCCGTATGACCCCATCAAAGACTTCGCGCCCATCACCTTGGTCGCTGGCGTGCCCAATGTCATGGTGGTCAACGCCGATAAGGCAGCGGCCAACAAGATCAACAGCGTCAACGATTTCATCAAGTACGCCCTTGCCAACCCCGGCAAACTGAACATGGCCTCCAGCGGCAACGGCACCTCCATCCATTTGGCGGGTGAGCTGTTCAAGTCGCAAACAGGCACCTTCATGGCGCATATCCCTTACCGGGGCTCCGGCCCGGCCTTGCTCGATTTGGCGGGCGGCAGCATGGACGTCATGTTCGACAACTTGCCCTCGGCCATGGCACTCATCAAGGCGGGCAAAATCAAAGCGCTGGCCGTGACCAGTGGCCAACGTTCAGCGGCCATGCCCGACTTGCCCACGGTCGAAGAGGCGGCAGGGCTCAAAGGCTTCGAAGCCAGCAGCTGGTTTGGTTTGCTGGCACCCGCTGGCACCCCGGCTGATGTGGTCAGCCGCATCCAGCAAGAAGTCGCCAAGTCATTGGCCAGTCCCGCCATGAAAGAGCGCCTGACCACCCTGGGCGCGATCCCCAGCGGCAACACGCCCGCGCAGTTTGCGGCGCTGATTGACGCCGAGCACAAGAAATGGGCCGAAGTGGTTAAGGCCTCGGGTGCCAAGGTCGACTGATGACCTGGTTTGACGGCTTCGAGCGGCAAACGCTCACGGTGGCGGGTTTGCCCGTCTGCTTTCGGCGCACGGCCGACTGGGCGGGGCAAGCGCACTTGCCCGTGCTGGTTTTGCTGCATGGCTTTCCGCAAACCCATGTCATGTGGCATCGCGTTGCGCAGCATTTGCGCGGTCGCTATCGACTGGTGATGCCTGACCTGCGCGGTTATGGCGATTCGTCGCATGCCGTGGGGGATGCGCTGCACCTGCACTACAGCAAACGTGCCATGGCGCAAGAGGTGGTGGGCCTGCTCGACGCTTTGGGTGTCGGTGAATTCTTTTTGTGCGGCCACGACCGGGGCGGACGCGTGGCGCACCGTTTGGCGCTGGACCATGCCGCCAGGGTGAAGAAGCTCTGCATCATCGACATTGCCCCCACGCTGGACATGTACAGCGGCCATTGGGGAAAAGCCCCTGAAGTCGCAGGCCCGGTGGCCGACCCCTACTTTGCTTTTGCGCAAGCCTACTACCACTGGTTTCATCTGACGCAGCCCGCGCCCTTGCCCGAGGTCATGATTGGCGGCAACCCCAAGGCTTATTTGCACGCCAAGCTGGGCGGCTGGGGCAGTCAAGGGCTGGGCTATATCGAGCCTGAAGCCTTGGGTGAATACGAGCGCGCTTTTTGCAACCCGACACGCAATGACCAAGGCTGGTCAGCCGCCATCCACAGCGCCGCCGAAGACTACCGTGCCAGCGCAGGCATCGACTTGCAGCATGACCGCGAGGGCCGCGAGCACGGCGACAAAATCGCTTGCGACACCTTGGTCTTGTGGGGTGATCGGGGCGTAGTCAACCGCATGTTCAAGCCGGTCGAGCTGTGGCAAGCGCAATGTGCTGGACGTGTCAGTGGCCAGGTCATGCCTTCGGGCCATTTCATCCCCGAAGAGCTGTCCGAAGCGACCAGCGAAGCGCTGGCGCAGTGGATGGTTTGAGCTCATTCGTCATCTTGGACTTGATCGGGGGTCCATGCCTTCGTCGGTCATGGATACCCGCCTTCGCGGGTATGACATCTGTCATTTGTCACCCCGACTAAGCATCTGTCACCTCGACTAAGCTTCTGTCACCTCGACTAAGCATCTGTCATCCCGGACTTGATCCGGGATCTAGCGTTGCTACTGACTCAAGCCCCGCAGCACTTCTTGTATTTTTTGCCGCTGCCGCACGAGCACGCATCGTTGCGGCCGGGCGTGGCGGCTTTGATGACCTGCGCCACACGCGGGCCGATGTTGCGCCAGATTTCGCGCAGGTCGTACACCGCCCACAGCGCTTCGCCGTAGGCGTTCAGGCGCTCTTCGCTCACGCTGGGCGGGCCGTCTTCTGACAGGGCCGACAAGGTGGGCACATCGGTGTCGTCTTCGGTCAGTGCCACGATGGCTTCGAGCGACAAGTCGTGCCACTTGGCTGCGTCTTTGTCTTTGGGGGTGGCCCATTCGTCGGCCCAGTTTTCGACCGCGAACATGAAGCCCAGCGCCCACACCTGGGCAAACGAGGGGATCTCGCTGTCTTCGATTTCTTCGCGCTCTTCGGGGGGCAGCGAAGCGATCGCGCCGCGCACGTCCATTACTTCCGGGGCATAGGCCTTGTCATCGTCCAGCGCTTCGACCGGGGTGTCGAGCGCCAGCTTGATCTCGTCAAAACGGCGCTGCCACAAAGCCATGAACTGCTGGCGCTGGGCGTCGTCTGCAAAACTGCCGCCTTCGGCCTCATCCGGGTCAATGCCCAGCAGCATCGGCAGCCATTCGTCTTCGGGAATGGCGCGTCGGCTACAGACCAAGGCGGCCATGAAGCCCTCACAAAATTCCCACTGCGGTGTTTCTTCAAAACGCTCGCGCAGGTCGTCGAGGATGTTGTCCAAGGTGTCAAAGTCTTCGGCTTCCAAGCCAGCGGTCGTGTTCATGGGGTGTTCCTTTTCAATGGCACGATTGTAGGAGGCGCGTTGGCCTGCCATGGGGTCAGGGCGTGACGGGATTCAACGCCACACCGCAGCGCGCCAGGCGGTTTTTCATGCAGAGCACTTGTGCGTCTTTGCTGTGCAAGGCGGCGGTGTGGGTCACGGCCAGGTCGATGAACTTTTGGTCGTCGGGGTCTTTGCAGACGTACTCGGCTTTGGGCGCATCGGGGTGCAGCTGCGCCCAGCGGTCAAAATGGCCGAGCACAGTGTCAGCGGGTATTTCGCGGTGTGTGAGGCGTTTCACGATTTGCGGGTAGGCCAGCACGCGGGCCAGTTCCTCGCGCATGGCGGCGGTGGCCAGCCAGTGTGTGCGGCCTGTCTCGACGCTCACGCGCAGCGCTTCGGCCTTGGGTTCGTCAAACACCCACAGGTCGAGCAGGATGTTGGTGTCCAGCACGCGGCGTGCCGGGGTTTGAACCCCATCTGCGCCCGGACCTTCACTCAGAATTGCGCCCACCTCAAGGTTCACCTCAACGCCCCGCTCCCAACTCATGGTGCAGACGTTCCCGATGTGTCGGGGCCTGAGGTGACTGTTGGGTTGTTGCTGCTGTCGCTTGGCGTGCGCTTCAAGCTGCCTTTGATCATGTCAAAGCGGAACAAGCGGCATTCGATGGGGCCGTTCCACATGGGCACGCGGCGCGATTCTTTCAGGCGCATTTTGCTGGGCAGCTTCAGGTCGGGTGTGAGCATCCAAGCGCTCCAGCCGCTGTAGTTTTTCTTCCAGTGGCTGGCCAGTTGGGCAAAGAAGTCGACGCTGTCGTCGCCATCATTGGTTTGCGCGGTTTCGCGGTGGTGGCTTTGGTCGGCTGCGCGGGTACTTGAACGCGCATCGGCCAAGGCACCGGGCTGGAAGCTGTCACGCCCACGACCGGCGACACCGGCAGCGGCAATGCGCTCGCCATAGGGCGGGTTGAGCAGCATGACGCCGGGGGTCTCGCTGGGCGGCATGCGTTGCAGGGCATCGCCGCCTCGGAACTCGATCACGCCCGACACGCCTGCGCGTTCGGCGTTGCGCTCGGCAAAGTCGACCATTCGGAAAGCCACATCGCTGCCAAAAATGGGCGCGGTGGGTTCGTGCTCGTGGTCGCGGGCTTCTTCGATCAAGCCTTGCCAGACATGGTTTTGGAAAGGCAACAGCTTTTCAAAGCCAAAGCGGCGTTGCAAGCCAGGGGCGATGCCACAGGCGATTTGCGCCGCCTCAATCGGGATGGTGCCGCTGCCGCAGCAGGGGTCGTACAAAGGCACTGTCGCATCCCAGCCGCTGGCCGCGATCATGGCGGCCGCCAAGGTTTCCTTCAGGGGCGCGTCGCCCTTGTCGGTGCGCCAGCCGCGCTTGAACAGCGGTTCGCCCGAGGTGTCGATGTAGAGCGTGAGGGTTTCGGGTGTGACGTGGGCATAAATGCGCACATCGGGCCAGGTGGTGTCCACGTTCGGGCGCTCGCCGCGCTTGGCGCGAAAGCGGTCGGCCACCGCGTCTTTGATTTTGAGGGCGGCAAAGTTCAGGCTGGTCAGCGGGCTGTGCTGCGCCGTGATGTCGATCTTGAACGTCTGCTTGGGCGTGAACCAAATTTCCCAGGCCACTTCGCTGGCGGCTTGGTACAGGTCGTTTTCGTTGCGGTAGTCGGTGACGGACAGCTGCACCAGCACGCGCTGGGTCAAGCGGCTGTGCAGGTTGATGCGCATCGCGTCGCGCCAAGAGGCGCGGGCCATCACGCCGCCGCGTCCGGTCATCAGGTCGTTGCCGGTCAGGCCCGTGATGGCGTGCACCTCGTCGGCCAAAAAGCCCTCGACGCCAGCGGCGCAAGGCATGAACAGGTTCAATGAATTCACTCGAATACTCTCAAAGGGTTTTGCGCAGGTTCGCAGGCGCGATCTTCAGGGCTTCGCGGTATTTGGCCACCGTGCGGCGTGCGCAGTCGATGCCTTGCTCTTTCAGCATTTCTGAAATTTGGTTGTCCGACAGGGGTTTGGCGGGTTTTTCAGCCGCCACAAACTGCTTGATCAGTGCCCGCACGGCGGTGCTCGATGCGGCGCTGCCACTGTCGGTGCCCAAGCCCGAGCCAAAGAAATACTTCAGCTCAAACGTGCCTTGCGGCGTGGACATGTATTTGGCCGTGGTCACGCGGCTGATGGTGGACTCGTGCATGCCCAGCTCGTCGGCGATCTCGCGCAGCACCAGCGGGCGCATGGCCAGCTCGCCGTGGGTGAGGAAGTTTTTTTGCCGCTCCACGATGGCGGTGGATACGCGCAAGATGGTGTCAAAACGCTGCTGGATGTTTTTGATGAACCAGCGCGCTTCTTGCAGGCGCTGCTGCAAACCGGCATGCGATGAACCCTTGCTGCCGCGCAAGGCGTTGGCATAAATGTCGTGCACGCGCAGCTTGGGCATCACGTCGGGGTTGAGCTGGATGCGGAATTTGGGCGTGGCCGTTTTACTGGTGTTCACCACCAGCACGTCGGGGATGATGATGTTTTGTTCGGCCTGCGCAAACGGGCGGCCGGGTTTGGGCTCCAGCCGGGCAATGAACGGGATAGCGGCTTTGACCACGGCCTCGTCCAGACCGCAGGCCACAGCCAGGCGTTTGAAGTCGCGTTTGGCCAGCATTTCCATGGGTTGAGCGCAGACGGCCAGAGCGGCTTGGGCGACCTCGTCGTCTGGCGCGTCCTTGAGCCATGCCTTGATCTGGATGCGCATGCACTCGGCCAGATCGCGTGCGCCCACACCCACGGGCTCGAGCGATTGCAGCAAACCCAGCGCCACGGTGAAGCGGTGCACCAGCTCGTCCAGTTGTTCAAAATCGTCGCTGCCAGCCAAGCTGGCGGCCAATTCAGGCAGGGTGTCGGTCAGGTAGCCGTCGTCGTTGAGCGACTCGATCAAAAAGCGCAGGGCAGCACGGTCGATCTCGGACAAGCGCAGCGACAAGGCCTGGCGGTGCAAAAAGTCGGTGAGCGAGCCGCTGCTGCGGGCCAGGTCGATGGCGTCAGCGGTTTCTTCGCCATTGTTCTGGCGCGGTCCGGCATCGCCACCCCATTCGCTGTCGTCAGGGCGCATGTCCACGCTGCCGTCGCCGTCCCAGCTTTCGGCCACATCGGTCACGGCTTCGTCGCTGTTTTCGCTGGCGCTGTCGTCGCTGCTGCTGGATGTGCTGGCGCTTTCGCTCACCCGATCGCCCAGGCTGACGTGGGTGTCGGTTTGGTCCAGGCCAAAGGCCTCGGAGGCCGCTTCTTCTTCGCTGCGCTCAAGAAATGGGTTTTCGTCCAGCATCTGGTCGACCTCTTGCGACAGCTCCAGCGTGGACAGTTGCAGCAGGCGGATCGATTGTTGCAACTGGGGCGTGAGCGCCAGGTGCTGGGACATGCGCAGCGACAGACCGGGTTTCATGGCTGTGCTTTCATGGCGTGGACCTTGGATTTGTTCATCACATCCGGAAGTGTTCGCCCAGGTACACCCGTCGCACCTCGGCGTTGGACACGATTTCGTCGGGGGTGCCTGCAGCCAGCACGCGGCCTTCGCTGATGATGTAGGCGTGGTCGCAAATGCCCAAGGTCTCGCGCACGTTGTGGTCGGTGATCAGCACGCCAATGCCGCGCTGCTTGAGGAAGGCAATGATGCGCTGGATCTCGATCACGGCGATCGGGTCAATGCCAGCAAAAGGCTCGTCCAGCAAGATAAAACGCGGGTTGGTGGCCAAGGCGCGGGCAATCTCTACGCGGCGGCGTTCACCCCCTGACAGCGCGACCGCAGGGGAATCGCGCAGGTGGTCGACGCGCAGGTCGGCCAGCAACTCGCTCAGGCGTTGTTCAATGTCAGCCGATGAGAGTGCATGACCCTGGGCGTCGGTTTGCAGCTCCAGAATGGCGCGCACGTTGTCTGCCACCGACAGTTTGCGAAAAATCGAGGCCTCTTGCGGCAGATACGACAGGCCCATGCGCGAGCGCTTGTGAATGGGCATGCGCGTGACGTCTTGCCCATCAATCATGATCTGGCCGCCATCACCACGCACCAAGCCCACGATCATGTAAAAAGAGGTGGTTTTGCCTGCGCCGTTGGGGCCGAGCAAGCCCACCACTTCGCCCTTGTCTACTTGCACGGACACGTCGTGCACCACTTTGCGGCTGCCGTAGGCCTTTTTCAGGTGGTGCGCTTCCAGTCGGCTGGGCACGAGTGGCTCACTCATTGTTTTTTGCTTTCGCCTGTATTGGGGCTGATCCGCAGGGCAGGGATGGCCGTTTTCGGAGCGGGGGGCGTGGTCGCCGGGCTTGTTTTTCTGGGCGTCAGCACGGCGCGTACGCGTTGATCTCGCGGGTCCGTGGCTTGGGTGCCTTTGGGCAGACCGTCCACGGTCATGACTTCGGTGGTGTTGTTGAAAATGATTTTTTGACCATTGAGTTGGTCGGCCAGCTCGGTGCCGCGCAAAATTCGAACTTCTGCCCGCTGACTCAGTGTCACGACATCGGCCTGGCTGTCGTAGATGGCCATTTCGCCTTCACCTTCGGTGAATTCATCGACGCCTTCGCGTTTTTGCCGAAAAAAGACGCGTTCGTTCGGTGCGGCCCAAACGTGCGCCACTTGTTGGCCGTTTTTGTCTTGTTGCACTTCCATGCGATCGCCGCGCAAAACCATGGTGCCTTTGAACGCAACCACCTTGCCTGTGAAATGGGTGAGCAGTTTGTTTTCGTCGTGGCGCATGGCATCCGCCTCAATCAGCATGGGCTTGTCGCGGTCGGCTTTTTCGGCCCACGCAGGCGTGCAAAGCACGCTGAGCGCTGCGGCGACGAGGCTGATGGTACGGAGAATTGTCATGGGGGCATGAATCTTGCTGGTGACGAATTTTGATTGTAGAGGCAAGAGTGAGCAGATCGGCCTTGCCGCGCGTGCCAAGGCATAAAAAAAGCCCGCTCAGGTGGCTCACCAGCGGGCTTGGGTTGGGGCTGCTGGCGCAGACTCAGCTTTTTGGCTTGACGGCTTGCGTGCTGGTTTGGGCGGGGCGAGACTGGGCGATCAGGGATTCGGTGATTTTCAAGGCGCGGTCCATGCCGCCAGCCAGGCTGCCGTCAATGTAATAACGACCCGCCACGCCCAAGGATGGCACACCTTCCACCTTGAAGTCGTTTTGCAACTGGACGGCACGCTTGAGCTTGCTGGCCACGCCGAACGATTTGTAGATTTCGTTGAATTTGACTTTGTCCACGCCTTGCTGTTCTGCCCAGGCCAGCACGCTGGAATCGGTGTTCAGGGCCAACTTGCCCACATGGATCGCCGCAAACACCTTGGGGTGGAGCGTGTCCAGCAAATTCATGGCTTCGATGGTGAAAAACAGGCGCTGCTGCGGCGCAAAGTCTTCGCGGAACGAGACCGGAATGCGGCGCACCACCACGTCTTTCGGGGCATTCTTGACCCATTGGGCAAATGTCGGTTCAAACGCGTTGCAGTGCGAGCAGCTGTACCAGAAGAACTCGATGACTTCGACCTTGCCTGCGCCTGCTTCGGTGGCCACAGGGCGGTCCAGCGTCAGGAAGTCTTTGCCTGACTTGAAGAGGGCGGCTTGAGCCCAGGCGGCAGAGGTGCTGAGCCAGGCAGCGGCAGTGACCAAGGCAGAAGAGAAGAAACGGCGGTCCATGTGTGGGTCCCTCATGAGTCTTGAGTACGGTGTGGGTTCAGCGTTGAACACGCACCAGCGTGTTGTCAATGCCGCCGCTTTCCAGGCGGGTGCGAATTTTTTCAGCGGCAGCTTTGTCTGCAAAGGGCCCCAAGCGTACACGGAACACCGTGCGCCCGGCTTGATCCCGTTCAGAGACCTTGGCGTCCAGGCCCATCATGGCCAATTTGGCTTTTTGGGCGTCGGCATCGTTGCTGGTTCGGTAAGCGCCCACCTGAATGACGTAATCAAACGGATCGGCGCTGGCGCTGGCAGCCGCAGGGGTAGAGAGGCCGGATTTGGTTTTGGCCAAATCGCCCAAAGGGTCGGCCGTGACCGCTGGGCGTTGCTCGGTCTTGGGCGCTTCAGCCGCGCTTTTGCCGTGTCCGCTGGGGGCGGCTTTGTCTGCGGCTGTGTTGGCGGCTGGCACAGACGGTGACAGTGGCGCAGTAGGCGTTGCGGGTGGTGCCGGTACTTCTGCGGGTGCTTTGGGCTGCAACACACCGTTCGGATTCCAGTCCTTGTTTTTCGCGGTCTCCTGCACGTCCTGGTCGTTGGTGCGAGGCTGGTTTTTGTTGGAAAAAGGGGTCGGCACTTTGGTCACGTAAATGGCCACGGCCAATGCCACGCCCAAGCCCAGCACCAGTCCAATGATGAAACCGAGGAAAGTACCGCCGCGTTGGGGGTGGAGTTGCATGTTGTGATCCCTGTTTACATTTTTTGCGGAGCCGATACGCCCAGCACTTTGAGGCCATTGCGAAGCACCTGCGCAGTGGCCGCAACCAGCGCCAAGCGGGCTTTTTTGACGGCTTCGTCGTCCACCAAAATGCGCTCGGCATCGTAGTAGCTGTGGTACAGCGAGGCCAAATCACGCAGGTAAAACGTCACGTCGTGCGGCGCAAAGTCGGTGGCGGCCGCCGTCAGCATCTCGGGGTACTTGGCCAGGGCCAACATCAGGGCGTGGGCCTGCGGGCTTTGCAGTGGCGACAAATCGACCTTGGCCAGTGTGGCGGGGTCGCCACCGTCTTTGTCTTTCCAGGCAGCCAGCACCGAGCAGATGCGGGCGTGGGCGTATTGCACGTAGTACACCGGGTTGTCGTTGTTTTGCGCCAGCGCCAGGTCGATGTCGAAGATGTATTCGGTGTCGGGCTTGCGTGACAGCAAGAAGAAACGCACCGCGTCTTTGCTGGTCCACTCGATCAGATCGCGCAGCGTGACGTAGCTGCCCGCACGCTTGGAGATCTTGACCTCTTCGCCGCCGCGCATCACGCGCACCATGGTGTGCAGCACGTAGTCGGGGTAGCCCTCGGGGATGCCCACAGCGGCCGCTTGCAAGCCTGCACGCACGCGGGCGATGGTGCCGTGGTGGTCGGTGCCTTGGATGTTGACCACACGGCCAAAGCCGCGCTCCCACTTGGTGATGTGGTAGGCCACATCGGGCACAAAGTAGGTGTAGCTGCCGTCGCCTTTGCGCATGACGCGGTCTTTGTCGTCGCCGTAATCGGTGGATTTGAGCCACAGCGCGCCATCGTGTTCGTAGGTCTTGCCGGCATCGCGCAGTTTTTGCACGGCAGCGTCGACCTTGCCGCTGGTGTACAGGCTGGACTCAAGGTAGTAGTTGTCGAATTGAACGTCAAAGGCCTTCAAGTCCAGATCTTGTTCGTGGCGCAGATAGGCCACGGCAAACAGGCGCATGCCGTCCAGGTCATTCACATCGCCGCTGCCTGTGAACTCGCGGTCATCGGACTTGACGGTCTTTTTGGCCAGAAAATCGTTCGCGATGTCCTGGATGTAGTCGCCGTTGTAGGCCGCTTCGGGCCACTCGGCATCGCCTGGCTTGAAGCCCTTGGCGCGCAATTGGGTGGAGTTGGCCAGGGTGCCAATTTGCACGCCCGCGTCGTTGTAATAAAACTCGCGGTAGACCTGCTGGCCTTGTGTGGCGAGCAAATTGCAAATCGCGTCGCCCAAAGCCGCTTGGCGGCCGTGGCCCACGTGCAGCGGGCCAGTGGGGTTGGCTGAAACGAATTCGACCAGCACCTTGTTGGGCTGGGCAGCTTGGTCGCCAAAGCATTCGGCCGCTTGCAAAACCTCGTGCACCACCGCTTGTTTGGCCGCGTCTTTCAGGCGGATGTTGATGAAGCCCGGGCCAGCGATCTCGATCGCATCGACCCAACGCTCGAAAGCAGGGGTGCTCAACAAGGCGGTGCGCAGGGTTTCGGACAGTTGACGTGGGTTTTGCTTGAGGGCTTTGGCCAGCTGCATAGCGGCTGTGCAGGCCAGGTCGCCGTGGGCGGCCACTTTGGGCGATTCAAAGGCCGCACGCGCACCCGCGCCGGTTTGGAGTTTTTCAAGCTCGGTGGCCAGGGCCGTGAGCAAATGTTGTTTGGCTAAGAGCATAGGGCGCGATTTTACGGGGCTGGGCCAGGGATCACGCGGTGGACAAGCTTGCGGGGCGTTTTTATATGCAGCAAATTACAGTTGGTCACAACTGGCGTCAACAGCTGTGGGCTTTTGAGCGTTAATGAGCGACCTGCACCTCTGTGCAGGCTTTTTTGACTGTTGATTATTTTTTGGGAGTTCATTCATGCGTCATTCCATCTCTATTGCTGCACTCGGTTTTGCCTTGATTTCTGGCGTGGCTTTCGCGGCTGACCCTGTCAAGCCAGCGGCCGCTGCTGCGCCCGTGGCTGCTGTTGCTGCTCCTGCCGCCGCTCCCGCCATGCCTGCGACGCCAGCCGCCCCTGCTGCTGATAAAACCCCACAACAAAGCAAAATGGCCATGTGCAACAAAGACGCCGACGGCAAAAAGGGCGATGAGCGCAAAGCCTTCATGAAGACGTGCTTGAGCGCCAAAAAGCCTGCTACCCAGCAAAGCAAGATGAAAACCTGCAACACCGAAGCCACGGGTAAAAAAGGCGACGAACGCAAGGCCTTCATGTCTGAATGCCTGAAGAAGTGATGTCACCGGTGCGGTGAGCCTGGTGGTTCACCCTTCCCGACATCAAAAAGCCCGGGCATGCCCGGGCTTTTTTGTGGTCCTGAGGTGTTCACGTTGCCGAGCGACTCAGTCTGACGCGGTTTGCCAATAGCCGGGTTGCGCGTAGTGGTGTTTCAGGTAGTCAATCCACAGTCGCACCCGCAATGGCAGGTGCTTGCGCTGGGGGAAAACCACAAAAATTCCGTTCGGGGAAGCGGCAAAGTCTTCCAGCACGGCCACCAACTGGCCCGATTGGATTTCGCTTTCGACTTCCCAGGTGCTGCGCCAAGCGATGCCGTAGCCGGCCAGGCACCAGTCGTGTAACACCTGCCCGTCCGAGCAGTCCAGTGGCCCGCCGGGGCGCAGGTGGACCACGTCGTGGCCGCTGTCGGCTGGGGTGCGAAAAGCCCAACCCCGGGTTTGTGAGGCGTCGCTCGACAAGGTGAGGCAGTCGTGCTGCAGCAAGTCTGAGGGTTGCAAAGGTGTGCCGCGCCGCGCCAGATAAGCCGGGGTGGCCACGCACAGGCGGCGGTTGTCGGCCATGCGCACGCTCACCAGCGACGAGTCGGGCAGGTCGCCCACCCGCACCGCGCAATCAAAGCCCTCGGCGGCCAAGTCCACTACCCGGTCGCTCAGGTTCAGCGAGATCGACACATCGGGATGCAGTTCGCGAAAGCGCGGCACCAGCGGGGCCACATGGCGACGGCCAAACCCGGCTGGTGCGGTGATGCGCAAATGCCCGCTGGCCTTCACGCCGCCTGCCGAGACACTGGCCTCGGCATTGGCCACTTCAGAGAGCAGGCGCTGACAATCTTCCAGAAAAGCACTGCCTTCGTGGGTGAGCGTGATGCGGCGCGTGGTGCGCACCAGCAGCTTCACGCCCAGGTTTTCTTCCAGCGCATCGAGTCGCCTGCCAATGATGGCCGGGGCCACGCCCTCAGCCCGGGCTGCAGCGGTCAGGCTGCCTTTGGTGGCAACCGAGACAAAGGTTTCGAAGGCTTTGAACTTGTCCATGCGGCCCGATTATGCGGGTTCAGGGTTGCAATGCAGGTCCGGTTGCGGGTGATTGGCGCTCAAAGAGGTGGTCAATGGCCGAGCCAGCCCTTGGGCAGTCCCGCTTCGGGCGTCATGCCGTAAATCGGCTCGCCGGGCAGTCCGGCTTGCAGCGGCAGGCGAGCCTCCATGAGTTGGGTCAGGTCGATGCCTGTCGACACACCCATGGCCTCGAACATGAAGACCAGGTCTTCGGTGACCACATTGCCCGAAGCGCCCGGTGCATAAGGGCAGCCCCCCAAACCACCCAGCGAGCTGTCAAAGGTGCGCACACCTGATTCGTAAGCGGCCAGGCAATTGGCCAAGCCCAGGCCTCGGGTGTTGTGCATGTGGGCCGAGCCGGTGAGCGGGCCGATCTCTTGAAACAAGCGCTTGAACAAGCGGGTCACTTGCGCCGGGTTGCCCATGCCGGTGGTGTCCGACAGGCCGATCTCGTCCACGCCCGCTTCGGCCAGCAGCAGCGCCAGGCGCACCACATCGTCCTCTGGGACTGCCCCTTGCAAGGTGCAGCCAAAGGCGGTGGACATGCCGATTTCGACAGGCACATTGGGGGCGAGTTCGTCACGCAACTGCAATACGGTTCGCACTTCTTCCACCATGGCCTCGGGCGATTTGCGCACATTGGCCATCGAATGTGCTGGGCTGGCCGAGACCGGCAAAGTGAGCTTTTGTGCGCCCGCTTGCAAGGCCGCTTGTGCGCCGCGCAGGTTGGGCACCAGCGCCATCACCCGCACATGGCTGTGGCGCAGCGCGTGCTGCACCACTTGCGCGGCATCGGCCATTTGAGGCAGCAGCTTGGCGGGCACGAACGAGGCCACTTCGATCTCGCGCAGGCCCGCTGCCGCCAGCGCGTCGATCCAACGCAGCTTGTCGGCCGTGGGCATGGTGGCCTTGACCGATTGCAGGCCATCGCGTGGACCGACTTCGCTGATCAGAACTTGCGGGGTGTTGGGGCGTGTCATGCCTGAATTAAACCGCAGTGCGGCAAGGCGCCAAACCTCACGCTGGAGGGGCGCATTTGTGTCTAAAAGTCATGGGTCTATGAAGTTTGGGCGGGTTTATCGGTGTCTAAATTTAGAATAGAGTGCTTTCTCACTTTGGCCAATCTGCAGCTTGACAGCTTTGCAAGCGGCCAGCCCCGATTTTTTGACCAGACCCCAGAGGTTTTCATGACTGCACGCACCGCGATCCATCACCTGCAAGTGGCCAATCCCTTGCTGAGTTTCATCAACGACCAAATGCTGCCCGCCACAGGCGTGGACCAAGACAAGTTCTGGAAAGGCTTCAACGACATCGTGGCCGATCTGGCACCGAAAAACATCGCGTTGCTGGCCGAGCGTGACCGCATCCAGACCGCCATGGACCAGTGGCACAGCGCCAACCCCGGCCCGGTGCTTGAGGGCAAGGCCATGAAGGCCTACCGCAAATACCTGAGCCAGATCGGCTACCTGGTGCCCGAGCCGCGCAACGCTCAGGCCACCACCGCCCATGTGGACGCCGAGCTGGCCAAGCTGGCTGGCCCTCAGCTGGTGGTGCCGATTTTGAACGCCCGCTACGCCCTGAACGCTGCCAACGCCCGTTGGGGCAGCTTGTACGACGCGCTGTACGGCACCGACGCCATTTCTGAGGCCGATGGTTGCGAAAAAGGCACGGGCTACAACCCCAAGCGCGGCGCCAAAGTCATCGACTACTGCCGCAACGTGCTCGACCGCACCGCACCCCTGAAGACCGGCTCGCACGTGGGCAGCCAAGGCTACGCGGTCAAGGCCGGCAAACTGGTGGTGACGCTGGCCAACGGCAAGAACACCACCTTGGCCGATGCCAAGCAATTCGTGGGTTACACCGGCGATGCCAAGGCCCCCGCTTCGGTGCTGTTCGTGCACAACGGCATTCACCTCGACTTGCAAATCAACAAAACCACGGCCATCGGCAAGACCGATGCTGCGGGCGTGTCCGACCTGATCGCCGAAAGCGCGCTGTCCACCATTCTTGACCTGGAAGATTCCGTGGCCGCTGTGGACGCCGACGACAAAGTGCTGGCCTACGCCAACTGGCTGGGCATCTTGCAAGGCACCTTGAGCGAAGAAGTGCAAAAGGGCGGCAAGACCTTCACCCGCACCATGAACGCTGACCGCGAGTACACCAAGCCCGCAGGCAAAGGCACGGTGTCTTTGCATGGCCGCTCGCTCATGTTTGTGCGCAACGTCGGCCACTTGATGACCAACCCCGCCATCCTTTACAAAGCTGCTGACGGCAGCATGAAAGAGATCCCCGAGGGCATCCTTGACGCCATGGTCACTGTGACCTGCGCCTTGATCGACTTGCAGAAAAAATCGTCGCACCCGCTGCGCAACAGCCGCACAGGCAGCGTCTACATCGTCAAGCCCAAAATGCACGGCCCCGCCGAAGTGGCCTTTGCCGACGAGCTGTTTGGCCGCGTTGAAAAGGTGATCGGCATGAAGCCGTCGACCGTCAAACTGGGCATCATGGACGAAGAGCGCCGCACCAGCGCCAACCTCAAGGCCTGCATTGCCGCAGCCAAGAGCCGCGTGGCCTTCATCAACACCGGCTTCCTCGACCGCACCGGCGACGAAATGCACACCTGCATGCTGGCCGGCCCCGTGATGCGCAAGGGCGACATCAAAAACAGCGTGTGGCTGGGTGCCTATGAAAAGAACAACGTCAACGTGGGCCTGGCTTGCGGTCTGCGCGGACGCGCTCAGATTGGCAAAGGCATGTGGGCCATGCCCGACCTGATGGCCGACATGCTCAAGGCCAAGATTGGTCACCCCTTGGCCGGTGCCAACACCGCTTGGGTGCCAAGCCCGACGGCCGCCACACTGCACGCCATGCACTACCACCAGGTGGACGTGCCCGCGTTGCAAAAGCAAATGGAAAAGGCGGTGGCAAAGCAAGACGCCAAAGTGCTGCGCGACGAAACCCTGAACCAGTTGCTGCAGTTCCCTGTGGTGGCAAAAGACGCCGCCAACTGGTCTGAAGAAGACAAGCAAAAGGAACTCGACAACAACGCCCAAGGCATCTTGGGTTATGTGGTGCGCTGGGTGGACCAAGGCGTGGGTTGCTCGAAAGTACCCGACATCAATGGCGTGGGCCTGATGGAAGACCGCGCCACCTTGCGCATTTCGAGCCAACACATGGCCAACTGGATGCACCATGGCGTGGTGAGCGAAAAGCAAGTCAAACAAACCATGGAGCGCATGGCCGCCGTGGTGGACGCGCAAAACGCCGGTGATGCGGCTTACCAGCCCATGGCAGGCAACTTTGCCAAGTCAGCGGCCTACAAAGCCGCTTGCGATCTGGTCTTCAAAGGCAAAGCGCAACCGAGCGGTTACACCGAGCCACTGCTGCACGCCTGGCGCTTGAAGGTCAAGGCCGCCTGAAATGGGCCAGACCGGACACGGTCTGACACTTGAAAAAACGGCTCCTTCGGGAGCCGTTTTGCTGTGGGTCATGCCTTGCTGTGCCGGGCATGCCTGAAAATAGGGGTTTTTGGAGAGTGCGATGCGCTGGATAGACCGAATTCCCATGCTGTGGTTGGTGGCCATCGCCGTTTACCTGGCGGGCGCACCTTTTGTGCCCGAGCCGCACTTGGTCGAAAAGTGGCGCATGCTCACCGAGGGCCATTTGGGCAAGCCCATCGACATCTTTGATTTTTTCTTGCACAACGCGCCCATGGGGGTGCTGGCCATTCGCCTGTGGCGTGATGCGCAGCGTCGCAGGCAGCGCCCAGACTGAGCCTTCCCTTTGCGTCCGGCCATGAATCCTTGCATCAGCCCTCATATGACCCAAAATGCTGACCCCATCCCATGAACTTTTCGCTGCCTGCCGTTGACCCTTGCCGATGTCCTTTGTGCGGACAGTCCAACGCCTGCGCCATGGCCACGCCTGCGACCACAGTCGGTGCCGGTGCCACAGCGCCCGGCCCGTGCTGGTGCACGCGCGTGCACTTCAGTGCCGATGTGCTGAAGCAGGTGCCCGAAGCGGCGCGCAACAAGGCCTGCATTTGCGCGGCGTGTGCAAGGGCGTCAAAAGGTAAATTCGATGGTGACAACGCATGAGCTGGCCCCAAGGCCTTTGCAAGCTGTGTGCTCCGTTGGCTGCCTGGAAAATGGGCGAGTCCAGCACCGCCCTCAAGAAAGACTGAACCATGTGCCAACTGCTCGGCATGAACTGCAACACCCCCACCGACGTGACCTTCAGCTTCAGCGGGTTTGCCCAGCGCGGCGGCATCACCGACCACCACGGTGACGGCTGGGGCATTGCCTTTTTTGAAGGGCAGGGCGTGCGCCATTTTGTGGACCACCAAAGCGCCAGCAGCTCACCCATTGCCGAGTTGATTCGCCGTTACCCCATCCAAAGCCGCAACGTCATTGCCCACATCCGCAAAGCCACGCAAGGCGAGGTGAGCCTGGAAAATTGCCACCCGTTTGTGCGTGAGCTGTGGGGCCGTTATTGGGTCTTTGCGCACAACGGCAATCTGGTGAACTACGCGCCGCATTTGCATGGCAGCTTTAAGCCGGTGGGTCAGACCGACAGCGAACGCGCGTTTTGCTGGCTCATGCAAGAGCTGGCCAAGTCGCACGCCAGTGTGCCCAGTGTGGCGGAGTTGACATTGACACTGCGTGAGTTGGTGCCTCAAATCGCCCGGTTTGGCACCTTCAACTTTTTGTTGTCGAACGGGCAAGCGCTGTGGGCGCATGCCAGCACCCACCTGCATTACGTGCTGCGCCGCCACCCCTTCACGCACGCGACTTTGAGTGACGAGGACTTGAGTGTGAATTTTGCCGACCACACCCGAGACAGCGATCGGGTGGCGGTGGTGGTGACCGCCCCGCTGACCACCGATGAAGCCTGGGTCGCGTTTGAGCCGGGCCGGGTTTACACGTTTTTGGATGGGGGTTTGGCCAATAGTTGATATGACCACCTGAGCCGATTCCTGTGATACCCGACTTGACTTTGTTACCTTGACTGCAGCCCTGTCACCATGACTGAGCCCAGTCACCGTGACTGAGCCCTGTCACCATGACTGAGCCCAGTCACCGTGACTGAGCCCTGTCACCGTGACTGCAACTCTGTCACCCCCGACTTGATCGGGGGGCCATGACTTCGGCGGGGATGGATACCCGGTCAAGCCGGGCATGACAGTAGGGGACAGGCATGACTGTCGGGGTCGGGATGACAGTCGGTGTCGGGATGACAGTCGGTGTCGGGATGACAGTCGGGGTCGGGCATGACTTTCGAGCGCAGCGCTTACAGCGCTGCTTCCACTGCGTCCATGAACAGGGCCGCCACATCGCAGCCCATCTGGTCAGTGATTTCCTGAAAGCAGGTCGGGCTGGTCACGTTGATCTCGGTGAGGCTGTCGCCGATGATGTCCAAGCCCACCAGCATCAGGCCCCGCGCGAACAGGATCGGGCCGAGGGCCTCGGCAATTTCGCGGTCGCGTGCCGAAATCGGTTGCGCCACACCTTTGCCGCCGGCGGCCAAATTGCCGCGCACTTCGCCGCCTTGGGGAATGCGGGCCAGGCAAAACGGCACCGGCTTGCCACCGATCAGCAACACCCGCTTGTCGCCTTGGGCAATGCCGGGCAAAAACTTTTGCACCATCACGGTTTGCTGGCCATCACGATTCAGTGTTTCGATGATCGCGCCCAGGTTCAAGCCGTCTGCGCCGACCTTGAAAATGCCCATGCCGCCCATGCCGTCCAAGGGCTTCAAGATGATCTCGCCGTGGCTGGCGTGGAAAGCGCGGATGTCGGCCTCGTTGCGGGTGACCAGTGTGGGCGCAATGAACTGAGGGAACTCCAAGATGGCCAGCTTCTCGGGGTGGTTGCGCAGCGCCGCCGGGCTGTTGAAGACCTTGGCCCCTTCGCGTTCGGCCTGACTCAACAAATGGGTGGCGTAAAAGTATTCGCTGTCAAAAGGCGGGTCTTTGCGCATGACCACCGCGTCAAAGTCTTTCAGTGCGGCGCGGCCTGTGCCTGATTCGGTGAACCAAGCTGTGGGCTCGCCCGTCAGGTGAATCTCACGCACTTGGGCTGATACCGCTTCCCCTTGTTGCCAACGCACATCGGTCATCTCGCAGGCCACGATTTGGTGGCCGCGTTTTTGCGCCTCGCGCATCATCGAGAACGTGGTGTCCTTGTAAATCTTGAACGATTCAAGGGGGTCGGCAACAAACAGTATTTTCATCATGTCATTTTAGGGTTGAGGCTTTGTCCCTGCGGTCTTTCAGGTGTCTGTTGCAGGGGTGATTGGCACGCTTTACTGGAACGCCACTTCGGCAAAGCTGCGCAGTTTGCGGCTGTGCAGTTGGGCCGGGCCTGCCGCACGCAGCAATTCGAGGGCGCGGATGCCAATTTGCAAGTGCTGGTTCACCCGTTCGCGGTAAAAGTGGTTGGCCATGCCGGGCAGCTTGATCTCGCCGTGCAGCGGCTTGTCGCTCACGCACAGCAAGGTGCCGTAGGGCACCCGAAAGCGAAAGCCATTGGCTGCGATGGTGGCGCTTTCCATGTCGAGCGCGACGGCACGGCTCTGGCTGAAGCGGCGCTGGGGCGTGTTGTCTGGCAACAGCTCCCAGTTGCGGTTGTCGGTGCTGGCCACAGTGCCGGTGCGCATCAGGCGTTTGAGGTCTGCCCCATGACAACCCGTGACCTCGGACACGGCACGTTCGAGTGCCACCTGAATTTCGGCCAAGGCAGGGATCGGCACCCACAAGGGCAGCTCCTCGTCCAGCACATGGTCTTCGCGCACATAGGCGTGGGCCAGCACATAGTCGCCCAGCTCTTGCGTGGTGCGCAGCCCGGCGCAATGGCCCAGCATCAGCCAGCTGTGCGGGCGCAGCACAGCGATGTGATCGGTGATGGTTTTGGCATTGGCCGGCCCCACGCCGATGTTGACCATGGTGATGCCGCTGTGGTCTTCGCGCACCAAGTGGTAGCCGGGCATCTGGGGTAGGCGTGGCGGTGTTTGGCCAAGCGCATCGTCAGCCTCGGCAGGCAGGCCCACGCGGCGCGTGACCACATTGCCCGGCTCCACAAATGCCACATAAGGGCTGTCTGCTTTGGCCATTTCGGCATGGCCCAGCGCAATGAATTCGTCGATGTAAAACTGGTAGTTGGTGAACAGCACAAAGTTCTGGAAGTGCACCGGGTTGGTGCCGCAGTAGTGGCGCAGCCGGTGCAGCGAATAGTCGATGCGCGGCGCGGTGAACAGCGACAGTGGCGCGGGCTGGCCGGGCGCAGGCTCGTAGGTGCCGTTGGCAATGCCATCGTCCATGGCCGTCAGATCGGGCAGGTCAAACACTTCGCGCATTTGGGTGCGGCGCTCGGCGCTCATCTCGCCCTCGATGTGGTCGTTTTCGGCAAAGGAAAAATGCACCGGAATCGGCAACTGGCTGGTGCCCACTTCAAGCGCCACGCCATGGTTGGCCAGCAACAAGGCGAACTGCTGGCGCAGGTACACGGCAAACAGGTCTGGGCGCGTCAACGTGGTTTCGTAACGCCCAGCGGTCGCTACAAAACCGTAGCTCAGCCATTCGGCCTCTAGGCTCTTGGGGGGCACCCAGCCGGTGGTGGTCTGTAGTCGCACAAAGGGGTAGCAGGCGCGCACCTTGTCGGCCATCGGTTCACCGGCCACATAGCGGCGCATGGCAGCACGCAAGTGGTTCAAACTTTGTTCGTAGATGGCCTGGACCCGCGCCAATGCGGCATCGGCAGAGTCAAACACTTCGGGGGCGATGAAAGGAGTGGGTCTTTGCATGGCCCCATTGTGCACAAGCCGCATGACGGTTTTTCCGGTTGTGGCCGGGTGCATCAGTCCCCGGGTGATCAGTGGTTGTTGACCCAGTTTTCGACGGTCAGTCCGGCAAATTCACGGAAGTCGGCTTCATTGTTGGTGACCAGCGTCACCCCCAGCGACATAGCGTGAGAGGCGATCAGCTTGTCCAGGGCATCTTTGTTGCGCTCGCGGTGGGCTGCACGCAGCGGGCCGTAGGTGCGCGCTGCACGGGCATCAAAAGGGACTGCCAAGATGTCCTCGAGCAAGCTGTCAAGCAACGCTTGGTTTCGGGCTTGAGCCTCCCCCGAGCAAGCCACGCCGAACTCGAGTTCGGCCAATGTGATGGCCGACATCACCACATCCCCGACAAAACAGTCTGCAAAACGCGCTTGAACTTGCGGCGGCTGATGCTTCATCAGGTAAATGCAGATGTTGGTGTCCAGCATGTACTTGGCTTTCATAAGGCCTCGCGCTCGCCTTCGATGTTGAGTGCCCGACCTTCGCTCATGAAGTCAGGCGAGAACTGGGCCAGCTTGCCCATGACATCGCCCATGCGCTTACGGGCTGGTCGAATGCGCAACTCGTCACCGATGCGTTCGATGTCGAGCTCGATGTCCCAACTCCCGTAAGCCAGCTCGGCCGGAATGCGTACGGCTTGCGAGTTGCCGTTTTTGAACAGTTTGGTGTTGGCCATGTCAGTCCTTTCCTTGTTAGGATGTACATGTACATCCTAACAAATGGCCGGTGGCTTGTAAATACATGGATGTACAAGCCTCGACTCGCCGCGGCTAAGCCTCCGACCGACAAGACGCCTTGAGCGCTTGGTGGCTTCGGCCCAGACACAAGGCGTTCACATGTTGCGCCGGTACTGTCCACCCACCTCGAACAGTGCATTGGTGATCTGACCCAGCGAGCACACCCGCACCGCGTCCATCAGCACCTCGAACACATTGCCGTTGTCGATCACGGCTTGTTGCAGGCGTTTGAGCATCGCAGGGGATTCTTTGGCGTGCAGGGTGTGGAAGTCCGTCAGGCGTTGCAGTTGCGACTGCTTTTCTTCTTCGGTCGAGCGGGCCAGCTCCAGGCTTTCGAGCACTTCGTCGCCCTTGGGGTTGCGGAAAGTGTTGACGCCAATGATGGGCAGTTCGCCGGTGTGCTTGAGCATCTCGTAGTGCATGGACTCGTCTTGAATCTTGCCGCGCTGGTAGCCGGTTTCCATCGCACCCAGCACGCCGCCGCGTTCGGCGATTTTTTCAAACTCGGCCAGCACGGCTTCTTCGAGCAACTCGGTCAGCTCTTCGATGATGAAAGCGCCCTGGCTCGGGTTTTCGTTTTTGGCCAAGCCCCATTCGCGGTTGATGATCATCTGGATCGCCATCGCCCGACGCACCGAGTCTTCGGTGGGCGTGGTGATGGCTTCGTCAAAGGCGTTGGTGTGCAAGCTGTTGCAGTTGTCATAAATCGCAATCAGCGCTTGCAGCGTGGTGCGAATGTCGTTGAACTGGATCTCTTGCGCGTGCAAGCTTCGGCCCGAGGTCTGGATGTGGTACTTGAGCTTTTGGCTGCGCTCGTTCGCGCCGTATTTTTCTTTCATGGCCACGGCCCAGATGCGGCGCGCCACGCGGCCCAGCACGGTGTACTCCGGGTCCATGCCGTTGCTGAAGAAGAAGCTCAGGTTGGGCGCGAAATCGTCGATGTGCATGCTGCGCGCCAAATACGCTTCCACAAAAGTGAAGCCGTTGGACAGCGTGAAGGCCAGTTGGCTGATCGGGTTGGCCCCGGCTTCGGCGATGTGGTAACCGGAGATGGACACCGAGTAGAAGTTGCGCACGTCGTGGTGCACAAAGTACTGCGCGATGTCGCCCATGACCTTCAATGAAAACTCGGTGCTGAAGATGCAGGTGTTCTGGCCTTGGTCTTCTTTCAAGATGTCGGCTTGCACGGTGCCGCGCACATTGGCCAGCACCCACTCCTTGATCTTGGCGATTTCTGTGTCGGTGGGCTCGCGGCCATTTTCGGTTTTGAACTTGTCGATGTTCTGGTCGATGGCCGTGTTCATGAACATGGCCAGGATGGAGGGCGCAGGGCCATTGATCGTCATCGACACGCTGGTCGTCGGGTTGCACAGGTCAAAGCCCGAATACAGCACTTTCATGTCGTCCAGCGTGGCCACGTTCACGCCCGAGTTGCCGATCTTGCCGTAGATGTCGGGGCGCAGGTCGGGGTCGTTGCCGTAAAGGGTGACCGAGTCGAAAGCGGTCGACAGGCGCTTGGCGGGCAAGCCTTCGCTCACCAGCTTGAAGCGGCGGTTGGTGCGGAAGGGGTCGCCTTCACCCGCAAACATGCGGGTCGGGTCTTCGCCCTCGCGCTTGAAGGCAAAGGTGCCTGCGGTGTAGGGGTAGCTGCCGGGCACGTTGTCCAGCATCAGCCACTTGAGCACTTCGCCGTCGTCTTCGTATTGGGGCAGTGCGACCTTGCGGATGGTGGTGCCGGAGAGGCTCTTGGTGGTGAGCGCGGTGCGAATTTCTTTGTCGCGAATCTTCACCACATACTCATCGCCCGCGTAGGCTTTTTGCATGTCGGGCCATTGGGCCAGCAGTTTTCGGGCGGTGGGGTCTTGGGTTTGTTCGCGGCTCACGGCCAAGTCCAGTGCCGCTTCGGCGGCCTTGGCGCGACCGGCTTTGCCCGCTTCGAGCATGCGGGCTGCAGCGCGCAGTTGCTGAATCTCACGGGCCAAACGCGACTGGTCAATGGCACGTTTTTTGTAGCCGCGCACCGTGTCGCTGATCTCGGCCAGATAGCGTGTGCGCGCCGAGGGCACGACCGGGTTTTGGTGGGTGCTGTGACGCACCTTGACCACGGGCAGGCGGCCTTCGGTGGTCTGCATGCCCAGCTCGGCCAGACGTGTCTTGAGTGCCTGATAAAGCGCCGTCACGCCGTCGTCGTTGAAGCGGGCGGCCATGGTGCCAAACACCGGCATCTGCTCGGTCGGCACGGTCCAGGCTTCCTTGTTGCGCTGCACTTGTTTGGCCACATCGCGCAGGGCGTCGCTGGCGCCTTTGCGGTCGAACTTGTTGATGGCAACAAACTCGGCAAAGTCCAGCATGTCGATCTTTTCGAGCTGGCTGGCCGCGCCAAACTCGGGCGTCATCACGTACATGGGCACATCAACGTGCGGCACGATGGCCGCGTCGCCCTGGCCAATGCCCGAGGTTTCAACCACGATCACATCAAACCCGGCCACCTTGCAAGCCGCGATGACATCGGGCAGGGCAGCTGAAATTTCGCTGCCAAAGTCTCGTGTGGCCAGTGAGCGCATGAACACACGCGGGCCCTGAGACCAAGGGCTGATGGCGTTCATGCGGATGCGGTCGCCCAGCAGCGCGCCACCGCTCTTGCGGCGGGATGGGTCGATAGAGATCACGGCCACGCGCAGCGCGTCGTTCTGGTCCAGGCGCAGGCGGCGGATCAGTTCGTCGGTGAGCGAAGACTTGCCCGCACCGCCCGTGCCGGTGATGCCCAGCACGGGCACCTGCTTTTGCACCGCTTGTTCGCGCACGGCTTGGACCACGCTGGCGTCGGCTTTGTCGTTTTCTAAAGCGGTGATCAACTGAGCCAGGGCACGCCAATTCATCTCGCTGTGGCCCTGAATGGCGCTCACGTCTTTCGGTGCCAGCGGGCTCACGTCTTGGTCGCAACGCATCACCATCTCGCCGATCATCCCGGCCAGGCCCATCTTCTGGCCGTCTTCGGGGCTGAAAATGCGCACGCCTTTTTCAGCCAGTGCGCGAATTTCAGACGGCACGATCACACCGCCGCCGCCGCCAAACACCTTGATGTGCTCGCCGCCCCGCGCCTTCAGCAAATCCACCATGTAGCTGAAGTATTCGTTGTGCCCGCCCTGGTAAGAGCTGATGGCGATGCCTTGCGCGTCTTCTTGCAGTGCGGCGGTCACCACCTCGTCCACCGAGCGGTTGTGGCCCAGGTGGATGACTTCGGTGCCCATGCTTTGCAGGATGCGTCGCATGATGTTGATGGCCGCGTCGTGCCCGTCAAACAGGCTGGCGGCGGTGACAAAACGCACCTTGTTGGTGGGGCGGTATTCGGCCAGGGCTTTGAATTCAGCAGACAGGTCGGTCATGGGTGTCTCTTGGTTTGTTCTGTTGACGTTGACGTAAACGTCAATCAAGACCCGCATCTTATCCGCTGGCGGCTTTCCTGTCACTGACGGCCCCTTGTCGGGGCGAAGAGACCCAAAAAGCTATCATTCAAGCCCGATTCAAACCGACAGGACAAGCCCATGAATGCGCCTCAAACCCCATCCCCGTCCGGCGTGCAGCCTGCGACTGGCTATGCCGGAGACATCAGCCCTGATTTGGCCTGGGCCTGGGTCCAGTCGGGCGAGGCCGAACTGGTGGATGTGCGCAGCGATGCCGAGCGTGCTTGGGTGGGCTTTGTGCCCGGTGGCCATGCGCTGGCTTGGAAGCAGTGGCCCGGCATGGCGATGAACCCGTCGTTTGACGCGGGCGTGCAGGCCCTGGGCGCGGGCGGCAAAAAGCTGGTGCTGTTGTGCCGAAGCGGCGTGCGCTCGATTGCTGCGGCGCAGCGTGCCACCGAGTTGGGGCTAGAGGCTTACAACATTCTGGAAGGTTTTGAGGGCGATCCGGATGGCAATGCGCACCGTGGTTTGACGGGCGGTTGGCGTTTTCGCGGCTTGCCTTGGCAGCAAAACTGATCGACTGAAGCCATGAATTCACCTGTTCAAAAGCTGTTGGACCGCATCGAAGCCAAACGCGAAGAGGTGACCGCCCTCACGCAAGACTTGGTGCGCATTCCCACCGTCAACCCGCCGGGTGACGCTTATGAAGCGTGTGCCCATTTCATCGGCGAACGGCTGGCAAAAAAAGGCTTTGCGGTGGAATATGTTCGGGCCATCGGCGCGCCGGGCGACAGCGACAGCCACCCGCGCACCAATGTGGTGGCGCGCTGGCAAGGGCAGGCGCCGGGCGAGTGCGTGCATTTCAACAGCCACATCGACGTGGTTGAGGCCGGACCGGGCTGGACCTATGAGCCATTTGGCGGGCAAGTGGCCCACGGGCGCGTGTATGGCCGAGGCAGCTGCGACATGAAAGGTGGTTTGGCGGCCAGCATCATTGCCTGCGAAGCCCTGATCGAGTCTGGCCTGCCGATTCCCGGAGTACTGGAGATCAGCGGCACCGTGGACGAAGAATCTGGCGGCTTTGCGGGCGTGGGCTATTTGGCCGAGCGCGGTTACTTCAGCAAACCGCGTGTGCACCATGTGATCATTCCCGAGCCTTTGGGGGTGGACCGTATTTGCCTGGGGCACCGGGGTGTGTGGTGGGGCGAGGTGGAGACGCGGGGCCGCATCGCGCATGGCTCCATGCCGTTTTTGGGCGACAGTGCCATCAACCACATGAGCGCCTTCATCCATTTGCTGGAGACGCAGTTGCAGCCCCGCTTGCAAGGCCGCCACACAGCCGAACCGGTGGAGCCGCCGGGCGCACGCGTGAGCACCCTCAACATCAACAGCATCCACGGCGGCCAAGTGGAGCAGCACTACGCCAACGATGCGCGTGGCTGGCCCACGGCGCAAACGCCCGCACCGGTGGTGGCGCACAGTTGCCGCACGGTGCTGGACCGCCGGTTCATCGCCGAAGAGAACTTGGAAGCCGTCAAGCAGGAAATCATCGACATGCTCGACGAGCTCAAGCGCACGCGGCCGGGCTTTGATTACGGCATTCGCGACATCATGAGTTTTGTGCCCACCGCCACGCCCAAAGACGCGCCCGTGGTGGATGCCACAGCCCGTGCCATTGCGCGGGTGTTGGGGCGAGAGCCGAGCTACATTGCCAGCCCCGGCACCTATGACCAAAAGCACATCGTGCGCACGGGCAAGCTGCAAGACTGCATCGCCTATGGCCCCGGCATCCTCGACCTGGCGCACCAGCCCGACGAATATGTGGGCATTCAGGAGCTGGTCGATTCGGCCAAGATCATGGCGCTGGCTTCGCTGGACTTGACAGGCTGGACCCGCATGGCCGCCACCTGAAAGTCGGGGAGATGGACCCCCGATCTAGTCGGGGGTGACAAAAGGGGTGCGTGGGTAAAAGGGGTGCGTGGGTGACAAAAAAAGGTGCGTGGGTGACAAAAGACGGGGGCCGGGGGTGATGAAAGAGCACAGTGCCTGGGTGGCAAAAGAAAGCCAGCTGGGATGACAAAGACGGATCACGTTCTGGGTGACTGTACGGGCGTGGCCTGAATGGGTTTGTCATCCCGGGCGAAGACCCGGGATCCATGTCTTAAGTGCCTTTGGGTCGCATGGCGATCATGTCCTGATTGGCCATTTCGTAGGCGTGGGCCAGTTTTAGCAAGTCCAGATCCCCTTGCGGTTTGCCGATCAGGGCCAACCCCATGGGCAAGCCATTGGCCCCAAAGCCTGCAGGCACACTGATCGACGGCAAGCCCGCAAAGGTGGCGTAAATCACCACTTCCATCCAGCGGTGGTAGGTGTCCATGGCGTGACCCGCTACGCTTTGTGGCCAGCGCATGTGCACATCAAACGGCCAAACTTGCGCCACCGGAATGGCCAGCACATCGAACTTTTCAAACAAAGCCAACATGCTTTGGTAAAAGCGCGTGCGGCTGGCACTGGCCGTCATGAATTGCGCGCCGCTGAGGGTCAGTGACTGGTCGTGCTCCCACAGGGCTTCGGGTTTGATGTGGGCGCGGTTGGCCGGCTTGACTAAAAAGGGCGCGACACGCGGCCCGACCAGGGCCTGACGCCACACCAGCCAGGCCTGCCAAATCTGCTCGGGGGGCATGCCCAGCACCGCTTCGTCCACGGTGCAGCCCATGCCCGAAAAACTGTTCAGTGCCGATTGGCACAGGTCCAGAATGCCTTCTTCCATGGGCAAATAGCCCTGCAGGTTGCCCAGCCAACCGATGCGCTGGCCTGTTGGGTCGCTGTTCAATGGGCCTGCAAAAACGGCAGGGTCTTGCGTCAAGCTCAAGGGGTTTTTGCCGTGCGGGCCCGCTTGCGTTGACAGCAGCAGGGCCAGGTCGCGCACATGCCGCGCCATCGGGCCTTCGGTGCCCAGTTGGGCCACGAACACATCTTGTGCCGGCCACATGGGCACGCGGCCCTGAGAGGGGCGCAGGCCAAACACATGGTTCCAGCCTGCGGGGTTGCGCAAACTGCCCATGAAGTCAGAACCATCGGCCACAGGCAACATGCGCTGGGCCAGTGCAACGGCTGCACCGCCACTGCTGCCCCCCGCTGATTTGCTCGGGTCCCAAGCGTTGCGGGTGGCGCCAAACACTTCGTTGAAGGTGTGCGAGCCCAGGCCAAACTCGGGGGTGTTGGTTTTGCCAATCACGATGGCGCCTGCGGCTTTCATGCGCTGCGCCATGAGGCCGTCTTCGTTGGCCACAAAATCTTTCATCAGCGGCGAACCCAGTGTGGTGCGCAGGCCTTGTGCATTGCTCAGATCTTTGATGGCCTGTGGCATGCCGTGCATCCAGCCCATGGACTCGCCACGCGCCAATTGCGCATCGCGTTCGTCGGCTTGTTGCAGCAGCACGTCGTGCGGAACGCGGCTGACAATCGCGTTGCTGTCCGGGTTGAGCCTGTCAATCTGCGTCAGCGTGGCGGCCATGACCTCGCGGCAGGACACCTGTTTTTGGTGGATGGCTTGGGACAGCGCCTGAGCGCTCAGGTGGGGAATGTCATGAGGTTGGGCGGGCATGAAAGTCATTATCATGCTGCCATGACTTTTTTAGCACTTGACGTCGGCAACACCCGGCTCAAATGGGCGCTCTATGAGCGGCCCCACCCAGATGCCGCTTTGCTGGCCCATGGCGCGGAGTTTCTGGAAAACATCGACCGCTTGGCCGAAGGCCCTTGGGCTGGTTTGGCTGAGCCGGATCAGATGCTGGGCTGTGTGGTGGCGGGCGATGCCATCAAACGTCGGGTGCAAGAGCAGTTGGAGATTTGGGACATTAGCCCCAAGTGGGTGGTGCCCAGTGTTGCCGAGGCCGGTCTGACGAATGGTTACGACCACCCCAGCCGATTGGGCGCTGACCGCTGGGTGGCCATGATCGGCGCTCGCCAGCGCATGTTGGCCGCCGGTGGCGAGCTGCGCCCCTTGGTGGTGGTCATGGTGGGCACGGCCGTGACGGTCGAGGCGATCGATGCCGAGGGCCGATTCTTGGGTGGTTTGATCTTGCCGGGCCACGGCATCATGCTGCGGGCGCTCGAGTCCGGCACGGCCGGCTTGCATGTGCCGACCGGAGAAGTGACACCTTTCCCGACCAACACCAGCGATGCCCTGACCAGCGGTGGCACTTACGCCATTGCCGGGGCATGCGAGCGCATGGTGCAGCACCTGCGCGAGCACACTGGGCAAGAGCCCGTGTGCATCATGACGGGGGGTGCGGGCTGGAAAATGGCGCCCAGCATGTCGCTGCAATTTGAATTGGTGGACAACCTGATTTTTGACGGCCTGCTGGCCATGGCCGCCCAGCGTTACGCTTGACAGCGGCTTGTGTCGTTCAGCGTTCAGCCGCGCTGTAAGCGGCTGTCAAACCTTGCAGATGGCTTTGCAAATCGGGGCTGGCCATGTAAGGCGTTAACAGTGCCAGCACATGCTGTGCGCCACGGGTCAGGGCCAGCCCGGCGCTGGCGGGTTCGAGGGCTTGCCGTGGGTTGCGCACATATTCATAGCTCAGCCAATACGTGACCATCACCGACATGCTTGCCGAGAGGGTTTCGATGCTGTCCGGGTCGATGCGCATCAGTTCCGCCGCGGCCAAGGACTCCAGCATCAATCTGAAAGCATGGGTTTTGCGTTCCAGCACCGCGTGAAAATGCGTCTCTAGATGCCGATTGCCCGACAACAGGTTGTTCAGATCGCGGTACAAAAACCGGTGGTTCCAGACCTGCTCAAACAGGGAGTGCAGAAAAAACCAGGCGTCTTCGATGTCTTGCACATCGGGCGCCGCATCCAGCAGCCCCAGCATGGCCACTTCGTACTGGTCAAACAAGCGGTTGACCAGGGCGTCTTTGGACGCGAAGTGGTAGTACAAATTGCCAGGACTGATGTTGAGTTCGGCCGAGATCAGCGTCGTTGAGACATTGGGTTCGCCAAACCGGTTGAACAGCTCCAGCGTGACCTCGGCAATGCGCTCGGCGGTGCGGCGGGGTGCTTTTTTGGCCATGACGGAGGGCTGTTTGGGTCAGTCAAGCCGATTTTTTGGCAGTCTTCGCAGACTTGGTCGTCTTGGCGCCCTTGGTTGGCGCAGTGGCCGTGGCCGATTTTCGGGGCGCTGCCGCTTTGGTCTTGGCTGGGGCCGAAGCTGAAGCCGAAGCGGGCTTCCGTGTCGCGGCTCCGGACAATGCCGCAAGCTGCGCTTCGAGTTGCGCTATGCGGTCGTTCAGAATCTGGATGTCCAGCAAGGTGGGCATGCCCAAACGGTGCAAGGCCTTGGCCACGCGGTCTTCAAACAGGTGCTCTAGTTTGTCCACACGCCCCGAGGTTTGCTGGCCAAAATCACTCGCCATGTGGCTCAAGCGTTCGGTGGCTTCATGCAGACGTTGCTGCGCTTCTGCCTGGCTTTTGCGCTGAAATGCCAGACCGTCGTTCACCAGCGCTTCAATGGCTTTGCTGCCTTGCTCTTGGGCTTTGGCCATGGCCCCCAAGCCCGCAAGCCACACATGCTGGGCAGGCGGGGTCTGACTGTCTGGTTGAGACTTGGTTGTTGCTTTGTCGCGTGAAGAGTCGTCTGATTTGGCCATGGTGAACTTCCTGAACAGGCTGCCACTTTAACCTGCGTGCCTGTGCAATGCTTCTAAAATCACGAAATTGAGGCGCAACGTCCCGTAGTGCCCACTTTTCCTCATCCTCATGACCATTCTCGTCACCGGCGGTGCCGGCTTCATTGGTGCCAACTTTGTCCTTGACTGGCTGGCCGCATGCGATGAGCCTGTGATCAACCTCGACAAGCTCACCTACGCGGGCAACCCCGAAACCCTGGCCAGCCTGCAAGGCGATGCCCGCCACCAGTTGGTACAAGGCGACATTGGCGATGCGGCCTTGGTCAGCCGCTTGCTGGCCGAGCACCGGCCCCGCGCCGTTGTCAACTTTGCCGCCGAAAGCCATGTGGACCGCTCCATCCATGGCCCGGGCGAGTTCATCGAGACCAACATCGTGGGCACCTTCAAGTTGCTCGAGTCGGTGCGTGGGTATTGGCAGGCTTTGCCCAAAGGGGAGATGGATCCCCTCGTTCGCGGGGATGACAAAGCGCTGACACAAACGGCATTTCGCTTTTTGCACGTCTCTACCGACGAGGTGTATGGCTCGCTGACCAAAGGCGATCCCGCCTTTGCCGAAACGCACCGCTACGAGCCCAACAGCCCGTACAGCGCAAGCAAAGCCGCATCCGACCATTTGGTCCGCGCCTGGCACCACACCTACGGCCTGCCGGTGCTCACCACCAACTGCAGCAACAACTACGGCCCGTATCACTTTCCAGAAAAACTCATTCCGCTGATGATCGTCAATGCCCTGGCAGGCAAGCCCTTGCCGGTGTATGGCGACGGCATGCAAATTCGCGACTGGCTTTACGTCCAAGACCACTGCAGCGCGATCCGCAGGGTGCTCGAAGCCGGGCGCTTGGGCGAGGTTTATAACGTGGGCGGTTGGAACGAAAAGCCCAATATCGAGATCGTGCAAACCATCTGCAAGCTGCTCGACGAAATGCGCCCGAAGGCCGATGGCAGCTACGCCAGCCAGATCACCTACGTCACCGACCGCCCGGGCCATGACCGCCGCTACGCCATTGATGCCCGCAAGCTCGAAGCCGAGTTGGGCTGGAAGCCTGCCGAGACCTTTGAGACCGGCATCCGCAAGACGGTGGAGTGGTACCTGGCCAACCCCGATTGGGTGGCCCATGTGCAAAGCGGGGCCTACCGCGAGTGGGTGCAAAAACAATACAGCGCCTCATGAAAATCTTGCTGTTGGGCAAAAACGGCCAAGTCGGCTGGGAGCTGCAACGCAGCCTGGCCCCGCTGGGCGAGGTGCTGGCGCTGGACCGACACAGCACCGATTTCTGCGGCGATTTGAGCCAGCCAGAGCGCTTGGCTCAAACTGTTTTGGCTTACCGCCCCGATGTGATCGTCAATGCGGCGGCCCACACCGCGGTGGACAAAGCCGAGGGCGAACCTGAACTGGTCAGATGCCTCAATGCCACCGCGCCCGCCGCACTGGCGCAAGCGGCTGCCCAAGTCGGTGCCTGGCTGGTGCATTACTCGACCGACTATGTGTTCAATGGTCGGGGCGATCAGCCCTGGCAAGAAGGCGACACCACCGGCCCGCTGAGCGTGTATGGCCAGACCAAGCTGGAGGGCGAGCAGGTCATCGTCGCCAGTGGCTGCAAGCATTTGATTTTTCGCACCAGCTGGGTCTATGCCGCGCGGGGCGGTAACTTTGCCAAAACCATGTTGCGCCTGGCCGGTGAACGCGAACGCCTGACGGTGATCGACGACCAACACGGTGCCCCCACAGGCGCTGATTTGATTGCCGATGTGACGGCACACGCGATCCGTAGCGCCCTCCAGCAGCCCGCGCTGGCGGGTATTTACCATTTGGTGGCCGCTGGCGAAACCACATGGCACGGCTACGCCAGTCATGTGATCGCGCAAGCCCGGCAGCTTCAACCCGGAGGCGGTTTGAAAGTCAGTGAGATCGCACCCGTGCCCACCACGGCTTTCCCCACACCCGCCAAGCGCCCATTGAACTCACGTTTGAACACCCACAAACTGCAACATGCCTTTGGCTTGGTGCTGCCCCCTTGGCAGCAAGGCGTTGACCGCATGCTGGCCGAGATACTCTGAATCGTCACGGGCTTGCGGCACAATCCTTTGGACTGTTGAACCTCTCTTTTGAAACTTCGTTACGCACCATGACCGACCACACTGTTGCCCCCACTGTTGCCCCGCATGACCAAGCCCAGATCCTGGCGCAGGCCATGCCTTACATCCGCAAGTTCCACGGCAAAACGCTGGTCATCAAATATGGCGGCAATGCCATGACCGACCCGGCTTTGCAGCAAGCATTTGCCGAAGACGTGGTGCTGCTCAAGCTGGTGGGCATGAACCCGGTGGTGGTGCACGGCGGTGGCCCGCAAATTGAAACGGCCTTGAAGCGCTTGGGTAAAAAAGGCGAGTTCATTCAAGGCATGCGCGTGACCGATGCCGAGACCATGGAAGTGGTCGAATGGGTCTTGGGCGGCGAGGTGCAGCAAGACATCGTGGGCATGATCAACCGCGCAGGCGGCAAGGCCGTGGGCCTGACAGGCCGTGACGGTGGCTTGATCCGCGCCAAAAAACTGCGCTTGGTGGACAGCCAAGATCCGACCAAAGAACACGATGTGGGTCAGGTCGGCGAGATCGAAAGCATCGACCCCTCAATCCTCACTTGCTTGCAAGACGACGCTTTCATTCCCGTGGTCAGCCCCATCGGTTTTGGTGCCAACAACGAAAGCTACAACATCAACGCCGATGTGGTGGCCGCCAAGCTGGCCACCGTGCTGCAAGCCGAAAAGTTGCTCATGCTCACCAACATCCGAGGCGTGCTGGACAAGCAGGGTGAACTGTTGACCGAACTGACGCCCAGCCGCATCGACGAGTTGTGCGCCGACGGCACCATCAGCGGCGGCATGATCCCCAAGATCGCGGGCGCGCTCGATGCCGCCAAGAGCGGTGTGAATGCGGTCCACATCATCGACGGACGTGTGCCCCATGCCATGCTGCTGGAGGTGCTGTCTGAGCAAGCCTTCGGCACCATGATCCGCAGCCGTTGAGGGCGACTCGTGCGGCAGCACGATCAGAATTAAAAAAGAGGGAGAGACATGGCCGACCAAGAAACAGTCAGTGAGCGTTTTTTAGACGAGGACGTCACGCCTGCACGCAAGCGCCCACGTCCGGGCGAGAGGCGCTTGCAGATTTTGCAAACGCTGGCATCCATGCTGGAGCAACCCGGAGCCGAACGCGTGACCACGGCCAGCCTGGCCGCCAAGATCGGCGTGAGCGAAGCGGCTTTGTACCGGCACTTTGCCAGCAAAGCGCAGATGTTCGAGGGCCTGATTGATTTTGTCGACCAGTCGGTGATCGGCCTGATTCGGCAGGTGACAGATCGCGAGCCCGCAGGCCCTGTGCAAGCGAGCCGCATCGTGGCCTTGTTGTTGCAGTTTGCCGAAAAAAACCCGGGCATGAGCCGCGTGATGATTGGCGATGCCCTGGTGCTGGAGCATGAGCGCTTGCAAGAGCGCATCAACCTGCTGTTTGACAAGATCGAAGCGCAGTTGCGTCAATCGCTTAAAACCAGTGATTCGCCCACGCCGACAGCCGATGCACAAGTTGCCGCCTCTTTGCTGGTGGCTTTCATGCAAGGGCGTTTGCAGCGCTTTGCGCGTTCGGGCTTCAAACGCTTGCCCTCTGAGCACCTGCAGGCAGCGCTGACCAAAATGTTGTGAAAGCGCCTTGCCTCAACAATTAGCCCGTCGATGATCTGCCACCAAGCGGTCATCGAAGTTCATTTCCGGGCTTCTCAGGGCCCGATGCTTGGTTGTTCGCCCTTTCATGCGCTTGCGCCACAACCGAAAAGAGTTGGGCTGAAGCTCGTGCCGCATGAGGCGAATGACATCCGCTTCTGACCATCCCATGCGCTCCTGAATGGTCTCAAAGGCCGTCCGATCTTCCCAAGCCATCTGAATAATGGCCGAAATATCCCCATCGGAAAGGCTTGAAAGTCGTTGAGAGAATTTGGTCTCCACGGCGATGCTCCATGATGAAAAAACGTTTTTTAAAAACACGGGGTGTGTAACTTTGCAGGCAGTGTGCCTGCAAACACCAATGCCCCAGTGTTGATTGGGGTAAAGCACCGAACTGAAGGTCACGTTGTGGTCGCTTGCCATAAGCTGTATTGATCGAATGCAGACGGCAGCCACTACACAAAGCAAGAAATGAACGAAGCTGATTTCAAAATTCTGTTTGTCTGCATGGGCAATATCTGTCGAAGCCCCACAGCAGAAGCTGTTTTTTTCAAGAGACTGTCTGATCGAGACCTCTTGCACAAGATCAAAATTGATTCAGCAGGAACGCACAACTTCCATCCCAATGCGCCACCCGATGAACGCAGCCAGACGCATGCGCTCAAAAGAGGTTATGACCTGTCCAACTTGAGGGCGAGATCGGTTGTTGAAAGTGACTTTGAAGAGTTTGATTTGCTTTTGACGATGGATTGGGACAACCGTGCGCTCTTGGAGGAACGATGCCCAGCACTGCATCTTCACAAGATCCGAGGTTTGGCTGAATTTTTACAAACAACACAGGCATCGGTCATACCTGATCCCTACTACGGTGGGGCGCAGGGGTTTGAACATGTATTGGATTTGATCGAAGAAGCCAGCGAAGGCCTTATGAAATTCATCATTCAAAAGGTCCAGTCATGAAGCCCACGAGCTCAGCGGTCATTGAGTTGAGAGATCTACACCTCAAAACAGACATCGGAACTTATGGTGCCAACGACACCCGGCCAGATGTCCATCTGCTCGATTTGACACTTGGGATTGCGGTCAATCAAGTGGTCATTTCCCAAGATGGCATGGCGCATGTATTCGACTACGACCCGCTGGTGCTAGAAATCGACCGACTCGCAGCAGACGGTCACTATGAAACGCAGGAGCGGCTCATCACGCGCATTGCAAGTGTATGTGCGGCATACCCAGCCATCAAGCACATGGAGATCAGCCTGAAAAAATCACCCGTGCGATCGGGCAACGGATCGCTGGGCGTTCGCCTGTCGCTTGATGAAATTGCAACCGATGCACTGCGACCCGAACGAACCCGGCCCAACGTTTAGACGCATCTGATCAAGTTGTGCTGGCTGGCTGGCTGGCTTGCTCCCGCGACCTCCAACGTCGACTTATATTTTTTATGCCGCAAGACAACTTAGAAGTAACTCCCGACCATTTGGCTGTGCGTTTGTGGCAAGAACTGACGCGTGCACCACATGACCGGCACCACGATTGGCGTACGCCCACTTTGGCCACACAGGGACTCGACCACAGCGGCCCTCAAGCGCGGACTGTCGTGCTCCGGCATGCCGATGCACCCTTGTGGACCTTGCGTGTCTACACCGATGCGCGCTCTCCGAAATGTTCAGAGCTTGTGGCGCAACCGTTGGCGCAACTGACCTTTTGGAGCAAGCGCCTCAATTGGCAGTTGCGTGTATCTGCGCTGGCAACGGTTGACTTTGAAGGCGAGCAAGTCAATGCCGCCTGGGAGCGTATGCGGCAATCACGCGCTTCTGCCGATTATTTGAGTGCCTTGCCACCCGGTCACATCCAATCTGCCAGCGAACCCGTGGCCGAAACCCCCGAAGACTCTCTGCGTGAGCATCATTTGGCGATCTTGAACTTCAAAGTGTCCTCGATGGACTGGTTGGCATTGAGCCCAGACGGACATCGCAGGGCCAGACTCACGCCCGCTGGCTTATCGGAGTGGTTGGTGCCATGAATCGGCTTGGTGCTGGGGTTGTTTGGACATCGCAGCGCGTGGGGTGGTTGGCCGCTAGAGGCTGAAAGCAGACCTTCAAAAATCCTGCCGACTGGCAGCAGCCTACTCACAGTAGAAGTTCATCGTTAGATAGCCAATGACCGCTTTCGTCGTGGTTTAGACCTGCTCCGCGAATTCAGGCACAGCCGCGAACAAATCGGCTTCAAGGCCAAAGTCCGCCACGCTGAAGATGGGCGCTTCGGGGTCCTTGTTGATCGCCACGATCACCTTCGAATCCTTCATGCCCGCCAAGTGCTGGATCGCACCCGAGATGCCGCAAGCGACATACAGCTGAGGTGCCACGATCTTGCCGGTCTGGCCCACTTGCAAGTCGTTGGCGGCGTAACCAGCATCGACCGCAGCGCGGCTCGCACCAATGGCCGCGCCCAGCTTGTCGGCCAAGGGCGTCATCACTTCGTTGAACTTTTCTGAGCTGCCCAAAGCGCGGCCACCCGACACGATGATCTTGGCGGCGGTGAGTTCTGGGCGGTCGTTCTTGGCGATTTCGCTGCGGGTGAAGCTGCTCTTGCCGCTGTCGGCTTGGGCGGCTGCGTTTTCCATAGCGGCGCTGCCACCCGTGGCGGCTGCGGCGTCAAAGCCGGTGGTGCGCACGGTGATGACTTTGGTCGCATCGGTGCTTTGCACGGTGGCCATGGCGTTGCCGGCATAAATGGGGCGCTCGAAGGTGTCGGCAGAGAACACTTGCGTGACGTCGCTGATTTGACCCACATCCAGTTTGGCGGCCACGCGGGGCGCGACGTTTTTGCCCGCAGCGGTGGCAGGGAACAGGATGTGGCTGTAGTGGGCAGCAATCGCCAGCACTTGTGCTGCGACGTTTTCGGCCAGACCGTGGGCCAGCGCGTCGCTGTCGGCGTGGATCACTTTGGACACACCGGCGATTTGGGCGGCGGCTTGTGCAGCGGCGGCGGCGTTGTGGCCAGCCACCAGCACGTGCACATCGCCACCGCATGCAGCGGCAGCGGTCACGGTGTTGAGGGTTGCGCCTTTGATGGAGGCGTTGTCGTGTTCGGCAATAACGAGAGAAGTCATGAGATTTCCTTGGATGGTCAGATGACCTTGGCCACGTTTTTGAGCTTGTCCACCAGCGTGGCGACATCGGGCACCTTGATGCCGGCGCTGCGCTTGGCAGGCTCTGCCACTTTCAGGGTCTTGATGCGGGGGGCCACATCGACGCCCAGGTCTTCTGGCTTGAAGGTGTCGAGCTGTTTTTTCTTGGCCTTCATGATGTTGGGCAAGGTCACGTAGCGTGGCTCGTTCAGACGCAGGTCGGTGGTCACCACCGCAGGCAAATTGATGGCCAGGGTTTCCAGACCGCCGTCGATCTCGCGGGTCACATGGGCCTTGCCGTCCACGATTTCGACCTTGGAGGCAAAAGTGGCTTGGGGCAGATCGGCCAAAGCGGCCAACATCTGGCCGGTCTGATTGCAGTCATCGTCAATGGCTTGTTTGCCCAAGATGATCAGACCGGGTTGCTCTTTGTCCACCAGGGCCTTGAGCAGCTTGGCCACGGCCAAAGGCTGCAAGTCCAAGTCAGCGGGGGTCTCGACCAAAATGCCGCGGTCGGCACCGATGGCCATGGCGGTGCGCAGGGTCTCCTGGCACTGGGCCACACCACAGGAGACAGCGATGACTTCGGTGGCAAAACCTTTTTCTTTCAGGCGCACGGCTTCTTCGACGGCGATTTCGTCAAAGGGGTTCATGCTCATCTTGACGTTGGCGATGTCCACACCCGAACCATCGGACTTGACACGGACCTTGACGTTGTAGTCCACCACCCGCTTGACGGGAACGAGAATTTTCATGACTTAACTCCAATGGATGTGGGGTCTGAAGAGCTACAGCTTTCAGGCTGTGCGCAACAGTTCGCGGCCGATGATGATTTGTTGGACCTGCGTGGTGCCTTCGTACAGGCGCAACAAGCGTGCGTCGCGGTAAAAGCGCTCCACCGCGTATTCGTTCATGTAACCCGCACCGCCGTGGATCTGCACGCCGCGGTCGGCCACGCGGCCCACCATCTCGGTAGAGAACAATTTGGCGCAGGACACCTGCATGGAAATTTCAGGGTTGGACACATGCGGCGGCTTGAGGTCAAAGCGTGCAGCCACGTCCTTGACCAGCGACCAACCCGCCAGCAGCTCGGCTTGGCTGTCAGCCAGCATGGCCTGGATCAGCTGGAACTCGCCAATTGGTTTGCCAAACTGTTTGCGGTCGCGGGCGTAGGTGCGGGCTTCATCCAGGATGCGCGAGGCCAGTCCGCAGGAGACGGCCGAGATGTTCAGGCGTCCACGGTCAAGCACTTTCATGGCGGTCTTGAAACCCTGGCCGGGCACGCCGCCGATGATGTTGGCGGCGGGCACGCGCACATTTTCCAGAATCACGTCGCAGGTCTTGGTGCCGCGTTGGCCCATTTTCTTGTCGGGCTTGCCCAGCTTGATGCCTGGCAGATCGGCCGGCACGATGAAGGCCGACACGCCACTGGCGCCAGGACCGCCGGTGCGCGCCATCAGGGTGAAGGCACCGGCACGCGGCGCGTTGGTGATGTAGCGCTTGGTGCCGCTCAGCACATAGTGATCGCCGTCAAGTTCGGCGCGGGTCTTGAGCGAGGCGGCGTCGGTACCGACATCGGGTTCGGTCAGAGCGAAGGACATGATCAGTTCGCCGCTGGCCACGCGGGGCAGGTAGGCGGCTTTTTGCTCGGGCGTGCCGTCCATCAGGATGCCTTGCGAGCCGATGCCGATGTTCGTGCCAAAGACCGAGCGGAAGGCGGGCGCGGTGCAGCCGAGCTCGTAGTTGACCAGGACCTCTTGACGGACCGACAGACCGATGCCACCAAATTCCTCGGGCACGGTCAGACCAAACAGGCCCATGTCCTTCATGTCCTGAACGATGTCCAGTGGCACGTCGTCGTGCTCTTCGAGGTGGTTTTCGGCCGGGATCAGGCGCTCGCGGATGAAGCGCTGGAGGGTGGGCAGCAGGAGTTCAAAGGATTCGGTGTCGAGAGCCATGGTGGATGGTGAGTTAACGGTGCTGAAAAACAGGTTTACGCTTGTCTAAAAAAGCATGCATGCCTTCATGGGCGTCGGCGCTGGCAAACCGGGCATGCAGTGCACGGCGCTCGAACAGGATGCCCTCGCTCAGGCTGGCCTCGTGGGCGCGGTTGACCGATTCCTTGATGGCCATCAGCGCGGGCAGCGAGTAACCCGCAATCTGTGTGGCCAGTTTCAGCGTCACGGCCTGCAACTCGGCATCGGGTACCACACGCGATACCAGGCCGTAGCGGTCGGCCTCTTCGGCGTTCAGCATACGGGCCGACAGGCACATGTCCATGGCCTTGGCCTTGCCGATGGCGCGGGGCAGGCGTTGGGTGCCACCGGCACCGGGTAGCATCGCCAGCTTGATCTCGGGCAGTGCAAACTGGGCCGACTCGGCCGCGATCACGATGTCGCATGCCAGAGCCAACTCGCAGCCGCCGCCCATGGCGTAGCCCGCCACAGCCGCAATCACCGGCTTACGTACTTGACGGATGGTTTCCCAGTTGCGGGTGATGAATCCACTTTGGAACACATCCATGTAGCTCCAGTCCGCCATGACGGCGATGTCGGCACCGGCGGCAAAAGCCTTGTCGCTGCCGGTGATGACGATGGCGCCGATGTCCGGGTCAGCATCCAAGCTGATCAGTGCCTGTCCTAGCGCGTCCATCAATGCATCGTTCAATGCATTGAGTTGGGCGGGCCGGTTCAGGGTGATGACGCCGACACGGCCTTGCCGGTTGCTCAGGATGGGGGACTCGGACATCGCTTGCTCCCGCTTACTCGACAGAGATCTTTTGATCGCGGATCAAGGCACCCAAGACTTTGCCTTCGTTGGCCAGCAATGCCTTGAATTCAGCCGTGTCCAGCGCCACGTTTTCGCCGCCCAAATCGGCGTAGCGGGCCTTCAGCGTGGGCGAAGCCAAAGCTTTGACAACTTCACGATTCAAACGGGCAATAACTTCAGCGGGTGTGCCATTGGGCGCCCACATGCCAAACCAAATGTCCAAATTGGCTCCTTTGAAACCCTGCTCGGCCACGGTGGGTACATCAGGGAAAAATGGGGAGCGCTTCTCACTCACCACCGCCAGCAGCTTGACCTTGCCGGTGCGGATGTGCGGGAAGGCAATACCGGGGTCGCAAACCATGTCGGCTTGCCCTGCCAGTACATCCTGCAAGGCTGGAGCAGCACCTTTGTAAGGCACGTGAAGGATGTTGGTGCCAGTGGCTTGTTTGAAGAGCTCGCAAGCCAAGTGGGGTGGGGTGCCAGCACCTGCGGATGCGTAGGACATTTTTCCGGATTTGGCTTGTGCGACCAGCTCACGCACATCCTTAGCAGTGCTTTGAGGCTTGGTCACCAAATACATTTGGGACTTGCCAATGCCACTGACCGGCGTGAGGTCGCGCGAAGGCAGCAAAGTGGACTTGATAAGGTGAGGATTGACGGTCTCAACCGATGTAGGGGAGATGAACAGGGTATGGCCATCTGGAGTTGCACGGGCCACTTCTGATGCAGCAATGTTGCCGCTGGCACCGGGCTTGTTATCAATGACCACGGACTGGCCCAGACTCTCGGTCAAGCTCTGAGCAACCATGCGCGCCATGGCATCGGTGGTTCCACCGGGAGCGAATCCCACAACGATACGAATGGGCTTGCTGGGCCAGCTTTGTGCATGGCTGATGCCGCTGGCGCAAATCCCAAGAAGTGAAAGAACTGCGACCGCCAAAGTGCGACGCAGTTGAAAACGTGGTGTGGATGTCATGGTTTGTCTCCTGATGGGGTGGTTGAAAGTTGAGCGCTTTGTCTTAAGCTGCACCGTCGCGCAAATCCTCGCGCAGCTTGAATTTCTGGATCTTTCCGGATGGCGTGGACGGCATGCTTTGCCGAACTTCGAGGCGTTCAGGGATGTACTGAATCGCAACCTTCTGCTCTTTGAGGTAAGCGACCAGGGTGGGCATGTCGAAGGTTTGACCGGGCTTGGGCACCACCACGGCGCAGGCCCGTTCGCCTAGGCGTTCGTCGGGATAGGCCACGATGGCGACCAAGGCCACTGCAGGGTGCTTGTAGAGCAGCGACTCGATCTCGACCACTGGGATGTTTTCGCCGCCTCGGATGATCACGTCCTTGCTGCGCCCGGTGATGCGCACGTAGCCTTGCTGGTCGATACGGGCCAGATCGCCTGTGTCAAACCAGCCTTCGGCGTCGGTGCCGTTGAGGTGCTGTCGCTTGAGGTATCCGCCAAAGTTGGAGCAGGCACGCAGATACAACTTGCCTTGCGTGCCTGCAGGCAGTGCAGGACCCGAGGCGTCGGCTTCCACCACCTTGAGCTCAACCCCGGGCAGGGGCAGACCATCGGTGTTGAAGGCGCGCTCATCGGCATCATCGAGCCGTATCAGTGTGACGGCCCCGTTTTCACTCATGCCCCAAGCCGACACGATTTTGGTGCCCAACGCGGCGCGTGCTTGCTCGACCAGTGGGCCAGGTATCGGGGCGCCAGCACACAAGAAAGTCTTGAGGCTGGACACCGGTGTTTTGTTTTCTGTCACCACGCGGGTCAAGTCGGTTAGAAACGGCGTGGAAGCCATCGTGAAGCTGGCTTTTTCGGCGTTGATCACCTCGACCGCCTTCTTGGGCTCCCAGATGTCCTGCAAAACCGCACTGGCTTTGAGCATGATGGGCATCATCAGGCCGTACATGAAGCCGGTTTGGTGTGCCATGGGCGAGGCCATCAGCACCACGTCTTCGGCATCAAGCTGCAGGCGCTTGGCATAAGGAATGATGTTGGCCATCACGGTGTTGGCCGAGTGCATCACGCCCTTGGGTTCGCCGGTGGTGCCTGAGGTGTAGATGAGTTGGGTGATGTCGTCCGGGCCAGGGCGGTGCGCACTCAGGATGCTTGCAGCATCGGGCTCGTTTTCCCAGGTTGGGCCGCTCAGCAAGGCTTCGAAGCTGTTGGGGCCATGGCCATCGATCACCACCACATGCTGCAGATGCGGCAGGCTAGGCTGGATCGCGGTGATCATCTGCTCGAAGTCAAAACCCCGAAACGTCTTAGGTGTGATGATGACCTTAGCCTCGCCATGCTTGAGCATGAAATTCAATTCACGCTCACGGAAGATGTGCATCAGTGGGTTGATGACCGCACCGATGCGCGAACACGCCAGATAGGTCACCGTGAACTGCCACCAGTTGGGCAACTGACAGGCCACGATGTCGTTTTTTTGCACGCCCAGGCGGGTCAGGCCCACGGCCACACGGTCGGTCATCTGCGCCAGTTCACGGTAGGTGAATCGGCGCACGTCATCGGCTTCAACACGGTAGGCAGTCAGTGCCAGTTTGTCGGGACAAGCGGCGACGCAAGCGTCCAGATCTTGGTTGATGGTGCGGTCATGCCACAGTCCTTGCTCGATCATGGCGTCACGGCGTGCGGGCAGTAATACGGCATCGAATTCCATGGTTGTCTACTTTGAGATTGAATGTTTTTCTTGTTGATCAAAATGTCAGGCGGGCACGTTCTTGCGGCCTGCACGGGTACGCGCGATGATGGTTTTCATGATCTGTGCGGTCCCGTCACCGATCTGGAAGCCCAGCACATCGCGCATGCGTTGCTCCATCAGGCCTCGGTCATAACCACCATGACCGAAGCAGAGCAGGCATTGGTGGATCACGTCATAGGCAAGTTTGGGTCCCCACCACTTGGCCATGCCCGCTTCGGCGGAGTGCGGCAGGCCTTGGTCTTTGAGCCACAGGCCTTGCAAGCAGACCAAGCGTGCGCCTTCGACCTCGGTGTCGTATTGGGCCAAGGGGTGAGTGACACCTTGGAAAGCCGACAAGGGCTGGCCAAAGGCCTGGCGTTGGGTGATGTACTCCCAGGTTTCCTCGAGCGCCACGCGTGCTACGGCTAGGCATTGCAGTCCGATCAGAGAGCGCGAATAGTCAAAGCCGTGCATGACTTGGACAAAGCCTTTGTTCTCGTCGCCCAAGCGGTGGCTGACGGGTATGCGAACGTTTTCAAAGAAGATGGAGCCGCGACCGATGGAGCGCTGACCGTGGCAGTCAAAGCGGCTGGTGGTCAGCCCAGGCGTGTCCATGGGCACCAGCAAGGCGGTGACGCCATGGGCGCCCGACTCGGGTGTGCCGGTGCGGCCAAATACGACGGTGATGTCGGCTTGATCAGCCGCCGAGATCGAAGTCTTTTCGCCGTTGATGACATAAAAGTCACCATCACGCTCCACCCGCAAACGCAAGTTGGCCGCGTCTGATCCGCCTCTCGGCTCGGTCAGGGCGATGGCACAGATGGCGCGACCCTCCCGGATTTTGTCGAGCCAAGGGCGCACCACTTCGGGTTTGCCGTACTTGTAGAGGATCTGGCTGTTCAGTGATGCCAACAGATTCAGGTAAGAAAAGCTCAGGTCGGCACGGGCGATTTCCTCATGGATCACGCCTGCGGCCACACAGCCCATGCCCAAGCCGCCGAACTCCTCGGGCACTTCGGGGCAGATGAAACCCAAATCGCCCATCTCGCGAAGCAAGGCGAGGTCAAACTCACGCGTTTTGTCGCGCTCCAGAAAACCGGGTTTGATTTTTTCATCGGCAAAGCGGCGAACGGTTTCGGCCAGTGCCTGCAGGTCTTCGTTGATGTAGGGATTGGGATTCATCTGACGTCCTCTGTCTGTGTGTTTACTTGGCGTACTTGCGGAAGTCGGGCTTGCGCTTTTCCTGCAAAGCCTTCACGCCTTCGCGCGACTCTTCGGTGTCGTAGTACAGCTTGAGCGCGTACATGCCCATGCCCGCGATGCCCGACTGGTGGGCGGTGTCCATGTTGAAGCTGCGCTTGGCAATGGCAATGGCTGTAGGGCTGCGCTCGCAAATGGTTTCGGCCCACTCCTGCACGGTGGCGTCGAGCTGCTCGTGTGGCACGCAGATGTTGGCCAGACCCATGTCCACGGCTTCCTGGCCGGAGTAGCGTTTGTTGAGGTACCAGATCTCGCGCGCTTTTTTCTCGCCGACCACACGGGCCAAAAAGGCTGTGCCGTAGCCAGGATCGACCGAACCCATCTTGGGGCCGACCTGGCCGAAGATGGCTTTGTCCGAGCAGATGGTCAGGTCGCAGATGGTGCACAACACATTGCCGCCGCCAATCGCAAAACCCTGCACGCGGGCGATCACAGGCTTGGGCACGTCGCGGATGGCGGTGTGCAGCTCTTCCATCGGCAGGCCGATGGTGCCCCGACCGTCATAGTTGCCATCGTGGGCCGACTGGTCGCCGCCCGTGCAGAAAGCACGGTCACCAGCACCGGCGAGCACGATGCAGCCGATGTCGCGGTCGTAACCGGCCTTGTTCAGGGCTTTGATGATCTCGTCGCAGGTGGTGCCGCGAAAGGCGTTCATTTTCTCGGGGCGGTTGATCGTGATCCAGGCCACGCCGTTGCGGTTTTCGTACAGGATGTCTTCGAATTGCATGTGGTTCTCCAAGAGGTTTCGGGGTGGCCGATCAGCCGTGCATGGTCAAGCCACCAGACACGCTGATGACCTGTCCAGTGATGAAGGAAGCGTCGCTACTGCTCAGGAAAACGATGGCACCGGCCAAGTCATCAGGCTGACCAATGCGGCCAAGGGGGATAGCCTTCTTGAAGGCGTCCATGAGTTTTTCGGGGTTGGCTGCACCTTCGGCAAAGCCTGCGAGCAAGGCGGTGTCGGTTGGGCCAGGGCAAACCACGTTGACGGTGATGTTGTGGCGGGCGTGTTCGCGTGCCAGTGTCTTGGACAAGGCAACCAAGCCGCCCTTGCAAGCGGCGTAAACGGCTTCACCCGAAGAGCCGCCACGGGCTGCGTCCGATGCGATGTTGACGATACGGCCACCGCCGCGGGCCACCATGCCGGGCAGCACAGCGTGGTGCATGTGCAAAGCGCCTGTGAGGTTGATAGCGATCAGTTTGTCCCACTCGGCGGGCACGGTTTTGGTGAAGGGTTTGAAGATGTCCCAACCGGCGTTGTTGACCAGGATATCGATGGGTCCGAGCTGAGCCTCAGCAGCCGCCACGGCCGCATCGACCTGGGCACGGTCGGTGATGTTGCAAGCAAAAGCCTGAGCCTTGCCACCAGCGGCCACGATGCCGTCGGCTACTTTCTGGGCGGCTTCCAGGTTCATGTCGAACACCGCAACTTGGGCACCTTCTTCGGCAAAGCGGCGGCTGGTGGCCCCACCAATACCGCCGCCGCCACCGGTCACAATCGCTGTTTTGCCTTTGAGGTCTTTCATGTCTTTCTCCGTGATTTGAAATGGTTTGGAAATTTCTAGATATCGAACATATGTCAACATGTTGTCTTATTATGGGGTTTTCACATATTCCGCTTCAAGTCTTTTCCGTGTTCAATAACCTATCGTTTACCCTATGTCACAAGCAAAAGATGCTCGCATGGAACTAGCCAACAGGATTTTCTTTAAGCTCTACCAATGTGCCAATATGTTGCACAAAACGGGTAGCCGTGCGGTGCAGGACGAAGGCCTGACCACGCAGCAATGGGCGGTGCTGGGGGCGCTGTCACGGCCCGAAGCGGCGCAGGGGATGGGAGTTGGGGAGTTGGCGCGTTATCTGATGGTCAGCCGACAAAATTTGTCTGGCTTGATCACCCGGATGACTCGAGATGGCCACATTGAAATGAGCACCGACGGGCGTGATCGCCGTTCGCGGTTGATCGTGATGACAGAGTCAGGACGGCATGTCTGGATGGATCTGGCCCAACCAAAAATCAAGGCCTACTACGAGCAGGCTCTGCAGGATTTCTCGATGGGCGACATGGCCCACACGCTTCATTACTTTTTGAAGCTACTGGATAACATGGAAAAGATTGACCAAAAAATTCCTGAATCGGAAGAAGACGATGGTCACCATGGTGTGCATGAACAATGATCATTTGATGGTCTTGTTGACCTTCATTTGATGGGGGCGTTTGGCAGTGTGGATTCAGAAAACGGACATTGATCGATTTGCTTTTGATGACTGCTTATGGCCGGTAGCAGAAGGTCAGCTGCTTTTTGTGGTCGACTGCTACCGCTGCAAAGCAGCCCACGCACGATCAACGCACCTCACCAGTTCCACAACGTCCCATCGTGCTGCAGCCGGTTTACCGGCAGATAGGCCCTTTGATACGGGTACTTGGCTGCCAGCTTTTCGTCAATGTCCACGCCGTGGCCGGGTGATTCGCCGCAGTACATCATGCCGCGCTCAAAGCGCCAGTCGTGCGGAAAGACCGACAGCATTTCTTCGCTGTGCGGCATGTACTCTTGCACGCCAAAGTTGGGCACCCAGGTGTCAAAGTGCAGGGCAGCGCCCATGCAAACGGGCGACAGGTCGGTCGCACCATGGCAGCCGGTGCGCACTTGGTAGAGGCTGGCCAGGTCGGCAATGCGCCGCAGGTGGGTGATGCCGCCAGCGTGGACCACGGTGGTGCGGATGTAGTCGATCAGTTGTTTTTCGATCAGCGTCTTGCAGTCCCAGATGCTGTTGAAAATCTCGCCCACCGCAATCGGCGTGGTGGTGTGGTGGCGTATCCACTGAAACGCGTCCTGGTTTTCGGCAGGCGTCGGGTCTTCCATCCAGAACATGCGCACGGGCTCCAGCGCTTTGCCCAGCTGGCCTGCTTCAATCGGGGTCAGCCGGTGGTGTACGTCGTGCAGCAAATGGATGTCGGGGCCCACGGCTTCGCGCACGGCTTCAAACAGGCCGGGCGTGTGGCGCAAATACTTTTCGGTGCTCCAGTCGTGCTCACTGGGCAGGTTGCCGTCGGCAGGCTCGTACATTCGATTGGCACCGCTGACGCCATAAACCTTGTTCAGGCCCGGCACGCCGCTTTGGGCGCGGATGGCCAAGTAGCCTTCTTCTTTGTGGCGCAAAACCTCATCGACTGTCTCAGCCGTGTCGCGGCCGTTGGCGTGGCCATAGACCATCACCCCGGTGCGGCTGCGCCCGCCCAGCAGCTGGTACAGCGGCATGTTCGCCATCTTGGCCTTGATGTCCCACAGCGCCGTGTCTACCGCGGCAATCGCGCTCATGGTCACCGGGCCACGCCGCCAGTAGGCGCCCTTGTAAAGGTATTGCCAGATGTCCTCGATCTGCTGCGGGTCACGCCCGATCAGGCAGGGAATCAGGTGGTCTTCGAGGTAGCTGACCACGGCCAGTTCGCGGCCATTGAGCGTGGCATCGCCAATGCCGGTGACGCCTTGGTCGGTTTCGATTTTGAGGGTGACGAAGTTGCGGCCTGGGCTGCAGACAATGACGCGGGCGGCGGTGATTTTCATGGCTCAGACCTCAAGAGAGAGCAGTTGCTGGATGGCGAGGTCCACACCGTTTTGCAGGACTTGCTGGTGCCAGTGCATGACGCGGTTGATCCATGCGGAGTTGTTCGGCAGGGCGCTGCCCCACAGGTCTTCTCGGGCCAGCAAGGCGCGAACGCACGCGGCACTTTCGCTGCGCTGGGCGGCACCCAGGGCGCTCAGGCTTGCGGCTTGCGGGTCGTTCAGAACATAGTTCTGGCCGCTTTCGTCTACACCCAATGTGTAGCGCACAAACACCGCTGCTGCCAGTGCGTGGTGGTCAAACGAAGCGCCCTTGGCGATTTGCCCCAGCACCGAGGGTGGCCAGCGTTGTGGAATTTTCTGTGAGTTGTCGGTGGCGATCTGGTGCACGCTGTGCTTCAGATACGGGTTGCCAAAGCGGGCAATCAGGGCGTCGCGATACTCGGCCCAGTCACTGCGACTCAGGTGCGGCGCGACTTCGTTGCTCATCAGTTTGTGAACAAATGTCCGGATGTGTGCCGCGCCAATGCAGCTGGCAATATAGGGCCGCGCGGTCACGGCACCCATCAAGGCCATGGCCGTGTGGCTGCCGTTGAGCATGCGCAGTTTGGCTTCTTCGTAGCTGTGCACATCGCGCGTCACGCGCACGCCCGCGCTTTGCAGCAGGGTGGCATCTAGCGGGTCGGCAAACCGGTCCTCGATCACCCATTCCCAAAACCCTTCGGTGCTCAGGGCGCAGGCGTCCTGCAGGCCCAGTGCCTCTTGTGCGGCGGCCAACACTTCGGGCGTCGCGGCGGGCACGATGCGGTCGACCATGCTGCACGGAAAGGCGCATTGCGCGTCGAGCCAGCGCAGCAGCTCAGCGTCTTGCGGTGCAGTGTCATTTGCTTGGATCGCGGCTTTGACCAAGGCTTGCAGCTTGTGGCCATTGCCTTGCAGGTTGTCGCATGAGGCGATGGTGAGGCCGGGCAGGCCAGCTTGTTGGCGCAGGCGCAAGCCGTCCAGCAGCAACTGGCCCAGCGCAGGGGTGTAGCCTTTTTCGGTCACGGTAAGTGTGACCCAGCGCGTGCTGGGCGCTGCAATGGCTTGCACCACCGCATCGCGTTCGGTGGCGGCCACGTTCATGCGCCACAGGGCACCGGGCACTTGCCACTTCACGCCGTTCGCATCGGCGATGCGCACCGCATAAAGGCCGTCTTGCGCTTTGAGCTGGTTCACCAGGTCGGGTCTTGTCATGCCCACGCCGTGGATGCCCCATCGCGTGTCGCCACTGGCCAGCAGTTGGTCAAACACCATGGCTTGGTGGGCCCGGTGGAAAGCGCCTAGGCCCAAATGCACCACGCCCGGAGCGCCAGTTGTGCGGTCGTACGTCGGGGTCTGGATGGCCGCGGGCAGCGATGCCAAGGTGAGGGCTGAGAGTTGCATGAATTGGGGGGGGGGATGGACCCCGGATCAAGTCCGGGGTGACAGTTGATAAGTTGGGGCCGGGCTGGCAGTTGTTAACTTGGGCCGAGGTGACAGTTGTTAAGTTATGTTTAGCGTCGCAGTTGTTTGGTTAAGTTTTTTGCGACTGTTGGAGTTTTTGTTCGGATGCCTCGATCTCGGCCCAGGTGGTGTCGTCGATCCAGATGCCGTTTTGTTCGCGCTCGGCGCGGGCAGCGCGTTCGGGTTCGCCTGCCATGTGCACACCGTCGCTGCCTGGGGCATCGGGGCTTTGGCGCAGCCAGTCGGCAAAGGCCAGGGCTTCTTGTTCAAAAATGTCTTGCGTGCCCAGGCGCACCGGGTCGATCAGCATGGTCAGCATGCCATTCAGCACGGCGCGTTGCTGGTCGGCTTCGCGGTGCCAGGTGCCACTGCCGGTCAGTGCACCGCCCAGCAGTTCGCAGGCCACGGCCATGCCAAAACCTTTGTGGTCGCCAAAGGTCATGAGTGCGCCAAACAGACCGTTGGTCTGCGGCACCACCACCACGCCAGGGTCGGTGGTGGGGTGACCATGTTCGTCAATCAAATAGCCGGGCGGTACTTGCTCGCCCTTGTTGTGGGCCACGCGCATCTTGCCTTGTGCCACGCGGCTGGTGGCAAAGTCCAGCACAAAGGGTGCGCGGCTGCCCATGGGCACGCCGATGCAGCAGGGGTTGGTGCCAAAGCGCCCATCGCCACCGCCAAAAGGCGCGACCACGGGGCGTGAAAGCACGTTGACAAAATGAACCGACACCAGACCTTGGGCGACGGCCATTTCGGCAAAGTGGCCGATGCGCCCCAAGTGGTGTGAGCGGCTCAGGGCCACGGTGCATACGCCGTGTTGCTTGGCGCGTTCGATGCCCATTTGCATGGCTTGCACGCCAGTGATCTGGCCATAGCCGCGTTGGCCGTCTAGGTTCAACAGTGGGCCGGTGTCAAGCAAGACCTTGACGCCGGTGTTGGGACTCAAGCCACCTTCGAGTACGGCGTCCACATAGCGCGGCACCATGCCGACGCCGTGCGAGTCGTGACCGCTCAGGTTGGCCATCACCAAGTTGTCGGCCACCTGCGCGGCCTCTGCCGGGGCGCTGCCCGTCATGGCGATGATGCGGGTGATGTGTTGGCGAAGATCGTTGGCTTGGATGCGTTGGCTCATGGTGATCCTTGTCAGTCATTGATTTACTCTTGTCACCCCGGGCTTGACCCGGGGTCCATCTTGAGGGTGGGTCATGGCGCTAGACCACATGGATCCCGGATCAAGTCCGGAATGACGAGCGAGGGGGCGCTCACATCACCGCGCCTACTTGCCATGGCACAAACTCGTTTTGCCCGTAGCCGTGGCGTTCGCTCTTGGTGGGTTCGCCCGAGGCGGCGGCCAGGATCATTTCGAAAATACGCTGTCCCATCTCGGCGATGCTCACGCCGCCGTCCACGATCTCACCGCAGTTCAGGTCCATGTCCTCTTCTTGTTTTTTCCACAGCGCGGTGTTGGTCGAAAACTTCAGGCTGGGCGAAGGCGCGCAGCCATAGGCGCTGCCGCGACCGGTGGTAAAGCAGATCAGGTTGGCACCGCCCGCCACTTGCCCGGTGGCGCTGACGGGGTCGTAACCTGGCGTGTCCATGTAGACGAAGCCTTTGGCCTGCACCGGTTCGGCGTATTCGTAAACCGCCTGCAGGTTGCTGGTGCCGCCTTTGGCCACGGCGCCGAGCGACTTTTCAAGGATGGTGGTCAGGCCACCGGCCTTGTTGCCGGGCGAAGGGTTGTTGTTCATTTCGCCACCGTTGATGGCGGTGTAGTTTTCCCACCATTTGATGCGCTCGATCAGTTTGTGCGCTACCTCGGGTTTGACGGCGCGGCGTGTGAGCAAATGTTCGGCCCCATAAATCTCGGGAGTTTCGCTCAGGATGGCGGTGCCACCGTGCTGGACCAGCAGGTCTACCGCCGCACCCAGCGCCGGGTTGGCGCTGATGCCCGAATAGCCGTCTGATCCACCGCACTGCAAACCCACTGTGATGTGTTCAGCACTGCAAGGCTGGCGCGTGATGGCATTGGCGCGGGGCAGCATTTCTTCGATCAGCTTGATGCCTTTTTCGACAGTCAGGCGTGTGCCGCCCGTGTCCTGGATATTGAAGACTTTCAGTGTGTCGCCCTCGCGCAGACTGCTGTGCGCCAGCCAGGTGTTGAGTTGGTTGGCTTCACAGCCCAGGCCCACGACGACCACACCCCAGAAGTTGGCGTGCGTGGCGTAACCGGCCAAAGTGCGTTCGAGCAGCTGGATGCCCAGCCCTTCGGTGTCCATGCCGCAGCCGGTGCCGTGGGTCAAGGCAACCACGCCATCCACATGGGGGAAGTTGGCCAGCGCTTGCGGGTTGCTGCGTTTGGAGAAGTGGTCGGCAATGGCGCGTGCAGCGGTGGCTGAACAGTTGACGCTGGACAGCACCCCGATGTAGTTGCGTGTGGCCACGCGGCCGTCCGCACGCTGGTAGCCCATGAAGGTGGCTTGCTTGCGCACGGGTTCGGGCTTGACGTCTTGCCCGATGGCGTAGTCGCGCTCGAAGTTGCCTTTTTCGGCGCCCATGTTGAGGTTGTGCGTGTGCACATGTTCGCCCGGCGCAATGGCTTGCGATGCGAAACCGATGATCTGGTTGTAGCGCCGCACGGGCTCGTTTGCGGCAATGGCGCGAGTGGCGATTTTGTGGCCCGGCGGTATCAGGCCACGCACAGCCACACCGTCCACGGCGCTGCCGCTCATGAGTTGGGCGCGGGCGATGACCACGTCATCGGCCGGGTGCAGTCGGATGAAGAGATTTGACATGTTTTTAATCGGTTGGGGACAGCGCTGAAGCGCTGTCCTACAAGGTCAATAGAATTGCTTGGGCAACCACAGCACCAAGCTGGGGAAGTAGGTAATGACAGCCAGACTGCCAAGCAAGGGGAACAGCCAAGGCAGGATGGCCATGGTCGTGCGCTCGACGCTGAGCTTGGCCACACGCGCCAACACAAACAGCACCATGCCCATAGGCGGGTGCAGCAGGCCAATCATCAAGTTCAGCACCATGACCAGACCGAAGTGCACCAGGTCAATGCCCAGCTTTTGGCAAATGGGTACGAGGATCGGCACCAGAATGGTGATGGCGGCAGTGGGCTCTAGGAAGCAGCCGACAAACAGCATCAGCGCGTTGGCCAGCAGCAAGAACACCCAAGGCTCTTTGGTGAAGCCAAGAACCCATTCGCTGATGGCGGTGGTCACACCCGTGGCCGTGAGCATCCAGCCAAAAATGCTGGCCGCAGCCACGATGAACAGCACGGTGGCCGTTGTCTCTACTGTGTCGAGGCAAATCTTCACGAACATCTTGAAGTTGAGCGTGCGGTACCAGAAAAACCCCAGTGCAATGGCCCAGACGCAAGCCGCAATCGCGCCTTCGGTGGGGGTGAACACGCCAGTGGTCATGCCGCCGATCAGAATCACGGGTGTCATGATGGGCAAAACGGCCTGGAAGTTGAAGAACTTGTCGGCGGCAAATAAAACGATCAAGGCCACAAACACCGTGATTTGCGCGGGCGTGCCCAGGGCGGTGACCATCCACCAGATGGAAAGTGGCCAACCTACGACCACAGCCGTCTCAGCCAGGGCCTTGATGACTTTGGGCCACTCGAATTTGACGTCCGCACCCCAGCCGTTTTTGTGCGCAAAAAAAGCCACAGTGAGCATCATCAATACGGCCATCAGAATGCCGGGCAGGATGCCTGCAAGAAACAAGGCACCGACGGAAACGTTGGCCATCATGCCGTAGATCACAAAGGGCAAGCTCGGCGGAATGATGGGGCCGAGCGTGGCCGAAGCAGCCGTGACGCCCACCGCAAATTCGGTGCTGTAGCCATGGTCTTTCATGGCTTTGATTTCGATGGTGCCCAGACCAGCCGCGTCGGCAATGGCCGTGCCGCTCATGCCGGCAAATACGACCGAGCCGACCACGTTGACGTGACCCAGTCCACCTTTAAGCCAGCCCACCAGGGCCAGTGCGTAGTTGTAGATGCGGTTGGTGATGCCCGCGTTGTTCATCAGGTTGCCGGCCAAAATAAAGAAGGGAACTGCCAGCAGCGGAAAGCTGTCGATGCCCGAGACCATGCGGTGAATGACCACAAACGGTGGAGAGCTTTCGACAAAAAACAAATAGAGCAAGGACGCACCCGCCATGGCAATCGCCACCGGGATACCGCCACTCATGAGAATCAGAAAAAGGATCTTCAGCATGGGAGAACTTTCTAGAGGGGCGGTTTCAGCGGTCGGTCATTTCAGACTCGGGGCGTTGCAGCACGGTATAGCCGCGCTGCCAATGCACGCGGGCCACCCAGATGGCGCGCAGGCACATGGCGGCAAAGCCGACCATGACCACGCCATAAATCAGGTTCATGGGCAGGTCGATGATGGTCATCTTGTAGCTGCCCAGTTTCTCCATCATTTGCCCCGTCAGGACGGTGGCGGCGGCGAAAAAGGCGATGCGCATCACGTCGACCACGGTGCCCATGACGCGCGACAGCCATGTGGGCATGAATCGGTAAAAGAAATCGACTTGAATGTGGTTGTTCTTGGCCACGCCAATGGTCGCGCCAGTAAAGACTGTTGCGATCAGTAAATAGCGGGCAATTTCTTCGGTCCACGAAGCCGAATTGTTCAGTACGTAACGCGTGAAAAATTGGTAAAAAACGGTCAAGCCCAATGCCCAGAAGAAGGCCAGAGCGGCCCAGGCCTCGATGGGCGTGCCGGATAAATCGACCTCGTCGTCTGTCGCATGAAACTGGCCATCGTCGCCCATGACTTTGGGCATGGCGTCGAGGTCTGGGATGTTGCTCATTGGAGGTCCTTGAATTCGATGAGATGGCCAGATGGCACGCGCAAGTCGAACTCGGAGAGTCAGACTTGCGGCGTCTTCTGCTTACTTGGCGGCTTGAATCTTGTCGAAGTCAGACTGTGTAAAGCCCATCGAAGACAGTGGGGCGTTTTTCAGCACGGCATCCTGGAATGACTTGCGGTCCACTTCCACAATTTGCAGGCCTTTTTTCTTGAACTCGCCCACCAGCTCGGCTTCGCGGGCTTTGATCTTGGCTGTGGCACGCACGGCAGCTTCTTGCGTCACTTCAGTGAACATCTTCTTCTCGGCATCGCTGAGTTTGTTCCACAAATGCGGTGCGATTTGGGTGGTCAAACCGTCCACGATGTGGCCGGTCATCATGATGGCTTTTTGCACTTCGTAGAACTTCTTGGCCTCGATCGTGGTCAAGGGGTTTTCTTGCGCTTCCACGGTGCCGTTTTGCAAGGCCAAGTACACCTCGGCAAAGGCAATCGGGGTAGGGTTGGCACCGCAAGATTTTGGTGTGGCGGTGTAAGCCGGCACATCGGGTACGCGGATTTTCAGGCCCTTCATGCCTGCGCAGTTGGTGAATGGCTTTTGTGCGGTGGTGTGGCGTGCGCCGTAGTAGGTGTAGGCCGTGACCTGAATGCCGGTTTTGGCACGAAACTCGTTGACCATTTCCTGAAAGACGGGGCTCTTGGAGTAGGCCACCAGGTGATCACCGTCGCGGAAGATGAAGGGGTAGTAGGCAATGCCAAAGCGCGGGTAGGAGCGGGCGGCAAAGGAAGGGCCGCTGATGATCATGTCCACGGTGCCGAGCGTCAGGCCTTGGTTGATGTCGGTTTCTTTGCCCAGTGTGGAGGCAGGGAAGACTTGGATGTCGTACTTGCCGCTGCTGCGTTTTTTGATTTCTTCAGCTGCCCACACCGATTCGGTGTGATAGGGCTCAGATGTTTCGTAGACGTGGGCCCACTTGATTTTTTGCTGCGCCAGCACGGCAGTGCTGCTCAGCACGGACAAGGCACCTACGGCGAATGCGCCGACGGTGGCCAGTGTTTTCAGGGTCAATCGTTTGCTCATCAAAGTCTCCTCATTGGTTTTAAAAATGCTGACGCGAAAAAACTGCTTGCCCTTAACGGGCAGGCGCGCGGCGCCAGCTCGCGCTGTACCTTTTGTGGGCTTGTTTCAGGTGCTTTTGCATGGACTTGCGGGCGGCTGTTGGGTCGTGCGCCTCAATGGCCTGCAACACCTGTTGGTGCTCGCTAATGGCTGCTTGCCAAGATGCCGGGTGTTCAAAATAATCGCCCAGTCGCTCAAACAGCGGACCGTTGCGGGCTTGCCAGTAACGCTGTACGGTGTCCAGCAAGACACTGTTGCCGCAGGCTTTGGCAATCGCTTCGTGAAAAGCTTCGTCGCCCTCGCGCGGCACTTCATCGCGAGCGGCTTCGAGCTTCATCTGCTGTAAGCCGTTTTTGATGGCCTTTATGTCTGTCTTTTTTGCGTGGGTGGCTGCCAACGCCGCCACTTCGGCCTCGATCAACAAGCGGGCGCTCATCACCTCCAGCGGCCCCCAGTCGGCGGGGGTGTTGGCGTCGGCTTCGGATGCGGCCGTTGCCTTGGCGAGCGGCTGGATGCGCTGCACGTAAATGCCGGAGCCGGTGCGTACTTCGATCATCCCCTCGACCTCCAGCGCGATCAGAGCTTCTCGCACCGAAGGCCGACTGACGCCCAATTGCAAGGCCAAGTCGCGTTCGGCTGGCAATCGAGAGCCCAAAGCAAACTCACCTGAGACCATGAGCGTTCTGAGTTGCTCGGCAATTTGGCGGTACAGGCGCTGCGGGGCTACGGTGTGCAAGGGCATTTGGCGAATCAGGGATAACGTGAATTGGACAAGTGGTCAGACCAGTTGCACAATCATCACATGTTCAGATTTCAGCGGTCAAGCTTTTTTAGACCCGCACAAACCCTCATACAAGGGCCCTCAGTCGCATGTCCTCAGTCACCATTGACCGCGTGAGCCTACGGCAGGTGAATTTGCCGCCGAAGGTGCTGCGCACCGACGCGATTCAGTCGTTCGTGACGCAAGAAACTATCTTGCTCACCCTGCATTGCAGCGACGGCATTGCGGCCACGGGCTACGCTTACACCATTGGCACGGGTGGCTCTTCTGTTATTGCTTTGCTCAAGGACCACTTGGCCCCCCGTTTGATCGGTCGGGATCCGGTGATGGTCGAGGCCATCTGGAAAGACTTGTTTTTTCATACCCACGCCACGGCAGTGGGCGCGATGACCAGCTTGGCGTTGGCCTGTGTGGACACCGCCTTGTGGGATTGGCGTGCGCAAAGCCAGGGCCTGCCGCTGTGGCAGTTGTTGGGTGGTGCACAAAAACGCGTACCGCTTTACACCACCGAAGGAGGCTGGTTGCATTTGTCGCCTGAGGCGCTGGTGGATCAGACCCTGGAGGCGCAAGCCCAGGGCTTTAAAGGGGCCAAGATCAAGATCGGCCGCCCTCATGTGAGCGAAGACGTGGCCCGCTTGAGCGCTGTGCGCGATGCGGTGGGGCCAGCGTTTGAGCTGATGACCGATGCCAACCAGGGCTTCAACCGCGCCGAGGCCGTGCGCCGGGCTCGGGCATTTGATGGCTTGGGGCTGGCGTGGATGGAAGAGCCGCTGCCTGCCGAAGATGTGTCGGGCCACCGCCAGCTGCGTGAGCACACGACCATTCCGGTGGCGGTGGGCGAGTCGATGTACCACCCGATGCAGTTCCGTGAATATCTGGAGCAGGGCGCTTGCTCGATCGTGCAGCCCGATGTAGCCCGCATTGGCGGCATCACGCCCTGGATCAAGACGGCGCATTTGGCCGAGACCTTTGACGTGGCGGTGTGTCCTCACTTTTTGATGGAGTTGCATGTGAGCCTTTGCGCCGCCGTGCCCAACGCCACTTGGGTCGAATACATTCCGCAACTGGACGACATCACCACTTCGCGCATGCGGGTGTCTGATGGTTTCGCCCACCCACACGACACCGCAGGTCTGGGCATCGCCTGGGACTGGTCCGCCATCACACAAAGACAAACCACTTATCTGGAGATCAAGGCACTATGAGACTCAAAGGAAAAACCGCGCTGGTGACCGCCGCTGGGCAAGGCATTGGCCAGGCTGCGGCGCTGGCCATGGCCGCAGAAGGCGCCGTCGTTTACGCCACCGATGTGAACGCCGAGTTACTCAAGTCTTACCAAGGTGTGGCGAATGTGCACACCGCCGTGCTCAACGTGCTCGACAAAGCCGCGATTGCCGCCCAGGTGGCCAGCATGGACCGCATCGACGTGATCTTCAACTGCGCAGGCTTTGTGCACAACGGCAGCATTGTGGAGGCCAAAGACGATGAGTGGGAATTCGCGTTCAACCTGAACGTGCGTTCGCAGTTCTGGATGATTCAGGCGGCCATCCCCAAAATGGTGGCGCAGTTCGAGAAAGACGGCCGTGGCGGCAGCATCATCAACATGGCCAGCGTGTGTTCCAGCGTCAAGGGCTTGCCCAACCGCTTCATTTACGGCACCAGCAAGGCCGCAGTGATAGGCCTCACCAAGAGTGTGGCGGCTGACTTTGTGCGCCAGGGCATCCGTTGCAATGCGATTTGCCCAGGCACCGTGGACACTCCCTCGTTGCAAGACCGCATCAACAGCTACGCCGATCCGGTGCAGGCGCGCAAGGACTTCATCAACCGCCAGCCTATGGGCAGACTGGCGCAGGCGGCAGAGATCGCGCCCATCGTCACCTTCTTGGCCTCTGACGAATCCATCTTCGCCACGGGCAATGCCTACATGGTCGATGGTGGCATGACCATTTGAGTTTCAGAAAGACCGACATGAATTTGCTGGACATGAAAGGCCGCCACGCGGTCATCACGGGCGCAGCCACTGGCTTGGGTTTTGCCATTGCCCAGCGCATGCTGGCTTCGGGTGCCCGAGTGACGGTCTGGGACCGCGATGCGGCGGGCATGATCGCCGCCGCCGAACAACTGCGAAAGCAACAAGCAGGCGCTGTCGTCAACACGGTGCAGGTCGATGTGACGAGCCACGATTCGGTGGTGCAAGCCACTGCTCAAACCACCGCTTTGGCCGATGTGGATGTGTTGGTCAACAGCGCTGGCATCACCGGCCCCAACGTCAAAGTGTGGGATTACCCGGTTGACGCATGGAAGCAGGTTTTCGATGTGAACGTGAATGGTTTGTTTTATTGCTGCCGCGAACTCAGCGCCCACATGAAGGCGCGCAACTACGGACGCATCGTCAATATCGCCTCGGTTGCGGGCAAGGACGGCAACCCCAATGCCAGCGCTTACAGTGCCAGCAAGGCGGCCGTCATTGGCCTCACCAAATCGCTGGGCAAAGAGCTCGCCGACACGGGTGTGCGCGTGAACTGTGTCACCCCGGCGGCTGTCAAGACGGCGATTTTTGATCAAATGTCGCCAGAGCACATCCAGTTCATGTTGTCCAAGATTCCGATGGCCCGCTTTGGCGAGCCCGAAGAAGTCGCCGCCATGGTGACGTGGCTCAGCACCGAAGAATGTTCCTTCTCCACCGGGGCGGTCTTTGACTTGTCGGGTGGCCGTTCCACTTATTGATTTTTTACACACTGAGAGGTTTTATGAAACTCGTTCGCTATGGCCAACCCGGCAAAGAAAAACCAGGTCTGATCGACGCCGATGGCCGCTTGCGCGACCTGAGTGGCGTGGTGAAAGACATTTCCCCTGAGTTGCTCAACGACAAGGCGCTGGCCAAGTTGGCCAAAGTCAAGACCGAAAAGCTGCCTTTGGTACGCGGCAAAAAGCGCTTTGGCACGCCCATCTCGTACACCAGCAAGTTCATTGCCATTGGCCTGAACTACGCCGATCACGCGGCCGAATCCGGCATGCCCATTCCGGCTGAACCAATTGTGTTCACCAAGGCCATCTCTTGCATTCAGGGTGCAGACGATGACGTCATGCTGCCCAAAGGCTCCAAGAAGACCGACTGGGAGGTCGAGTTGGGCATCGTCATTGGCACCCGCACACGCTATGTGTCGCAAAAAGACGCCTTGAACCACGTGGCTGGTTATTGCGTCATCAACGACGTGAGCGAGCGCGAATACCAGCTCGAACGCGGTGCCACATGGGACAAGGGCAAGGGTTGCGACACCTTCGGACCCGTCGGCCCTTGGTTGGTCACGCGCGACGAAGTGCCTAACCCGCAAGCCCTGGGCATGTGGCTGGACGTGAACGGCGTGCGCATGCAAACCGGCACCACCAAGACCATGATTTTTGGCGTGGCCAAACTGGTCAGCTATGTGAGCCAGTTCATGACCCTCGAGGCCGGCGACATCATCACCACCGGCACACCTCCAGGCGTGGGCATGGGCATCAAAAAAGACGGCAAGCCCGCACCTGTGTTCTTGAAGCGTGGCGACGTGATGCGCTTGGGCATTGATGGCCTGGGTGAGCAAAGCCAGAAAGTGGTGGCTTTCAAAGCCTGATGTTTTTTGACTTGACCTGGGAGACCCTGCTTGGCGAGCATGGATACCCGGTCAAGCCGGGCATGACATTGGGTTTGTCACCTGGCCTTTGCTTGTCACTCGGGCTTTTGCTTGTCACTCGGGCTTTTGCTTGTCACTCGGGCTTTTGCTTGTCACCCCCGACTCGATCGGGGGTCCATGGCTTCGGCTGCCATGGATATCCGCATTCGCGGGCATGACAATCAAGTCTGTCACTCCCGACCTGATCGGGGGTCTATAGCGCCCCCCGCATTTGCGGCTTGCTGTGGCGGTTGATGCCCCTGATTTACCCTTGCTTGCCCAAGTGGTTTGATCTTTTGCTGAATTTTGGTGCAAAATAGAACGACCGTTCTTTTTTGATGCACCATGACCGATCACAAAAAAACCCCCAAAGTAGAAAGCTTGCCCGTTCCAGAAGCGGGTCGACGCGTGCTCATCAAAGGTCAGCAAACCAAGACCGTGATCATCGATGCCGCGTTGGGCCTGGCCTCGCAAATTGGGCTGGAAGGGCTGTCCATTGGGGCTGTGGCTGAGGTCACGGGCATGAGCAAGTCGGGCGTTTTTGCGCACTTTGGCTCGCGTGAAGAGCTGCAAATTTCGGTCATCCGCGAATACCACGACCGTTTCGAGGCAGAGGTGTTTTACGCCGCCATGCAAAAACCCCGAGGCGTGGCGCGACTGCAAGCCATGTTCGACAACTGGATGGTGCAGACTTCCGCTGAAATTGATTCGGGCTGTATTTACATCAGTGGCGCAGTCGAGTTTGACGACCGCACGGGCCCTGTCCGCGATGCTTTGGCCTCATCGGTGACCACTTGGCAAACGGCCTTGCGCCGTGCCGTCGAACTGGCGCAGGCCGAAGGGCAATTGAGCCTGGAGTCAGATGCCCACCAGATTGCCTTCGAAATTCATGGCTTGATTTTGGCCTTGCACTACGAGGCGCGTTTTTTGCGCAACCCCGCTGCCACCGACCGCGCAAGGCGAGGGTTCTCGCACATTCTGGCGCGCTACGCCACAGAGCCAACACCGGCGCCAGTCAAAACCCCTGACGGTGCAGCCCCGTCCGCTCAATGGGCGTCGTTGGCCAAGACGCAGCGCAAGAACAGCGACCACTGATTTTTGCTTTTAACCCCCCGATCTTCATTTTCTAGGAGTCTCCATGCCTGTCTACAACCCGCCCCTTCGCGACATGCAGTTTGTATTGCATGAGTTGCTCAACGTTACCGACGAATTCAAGGCCTTGCCCAAGCATGCCGAGACCGATGTCGACACCATCAATGCGGTGCTCGAAGAAGGCGGCAAGTTTGCGGCCGAAGTGGTGTTTCCGATCAATATTTCAGGCGACACCCAAGGCTGCACATTGAACCGCGACACCCATGACGTGAAGGCGCCAGATGGTTTCAAAGCGGCTTACGCACAATATGTCGCCGGGGGGTGGCCTGCACTCAGCTGTGACCCCGAATTTGGCGGGCAAGGCTTGCCGTTTGTGGTCAACCAGTGCTTTTACGAGATGCTCAACTCGTCCAACCAGGCTTGGACCATGTACCCCGGCCTGTCGCATGGCGCTTATGAAGCTCTGCACGCGCACGGCACGCCCGAGCAAAAAGCCCTTTACTTGCCCAAGCTGACCAGTGGCGAGTGGACCGGCACCATGTGCCTGACCGAACCGCACTGCGGGACCGATTTGGGCCTGCTGCGCAGCAAGGCCGAGCCGCAAGCCGATGGCACCTACCGCATCACCGGTCAAAAGATTTTCATCAGCGCGGGTGAGCACGATTTGGCCGCCAACATCGTGCACCTGGTGTTGGCCCGCCTGCCCGATGCGCCGCCCGGCAGCAAAGGCATCAGTCTGTTCCTGGTGCCCAAGTTCAAGGTGGCCGCAGATGGCGCCATCGGTGAGCGCAACGGCATTTATTGCGGTGGCCTTGAGCACAAGATGGGCATTCATGGCAACGCCACCTGCCAGATGGTGCTCGACGATGCGGTGGGCACTCTGGTGGGCCAGCCCAACAAGGGCCTGGCCGCCATGTTTGTGATGATGAACGCGGCCCGTTTGGGCGTGGGCAACCAGTCACTGGGACTGACTGAGGTGGCCTATCAAAATGCCTTGGCCTATGCCAAAGACCGCGTGCAGATGCGTTCACTGACAGGCGTGAAAGCACCAGGCAAGCCGGCCGATCCGATCATCGTGCACCCCGATGTGCGTCGCATGCTGTTGACGGCCAAGGCTTATGCCGAAGGTGGCCGCGCTCTGGCTTGCTATTGCGCCTTGCTGCTCGACAAAGAAATTAACCACCCTGACGAAGCGGTACGCGCCGAAGCGGCCGAGCTGGTGGCCTTGCTGACGCCCATCGTCAAAGCCTTCACCACCGACAACGCCTGGGAGGCGACGTCCGCCTGCCAGCAGGTCTTTGGTGGTCATGGCTACATCAAGGAATGGGGCATGGAGCAGTTTGTGCGCGATGCCCGCATCAACATGATCTATGAGGGCACCAACACCATCCAGTCGCTCGACTTGCTGGGGCGCAAGGTGCTGGGCAACCAGGGTGCATCGCTCAAAAAGTTTGGCAAATTGGTCGAGCAACTGGTCAAGGCCGAAATGGCCAACGAAGCCATGGGCGAGTTCATCAAACCACTGGCCGATCTGGGCCAAAAGCTCACGCAGCTCACGGGTGAAGTGGGCATGAAAGCCATGAGCAATGCCGACGAAGTGGGTGCGGCTGCGGTGGATTACTTGCGCGTGGTGGGGCACTTGGTGCTGGCTTACTTCTGGGCTCGCTCGGCACAAATCGCCTTGAAGAAACTGGCCGAAGCCGAAGAAGAAGCCCAACGCCCCGACCCTTTCTACCAGGCTAAATTGCAGACGGCGCGTTTTTACTTCACCCGCCTGATGCCCGAGACATCGAGCCTGATGCGCCGCATCCGTGCGGGCAGCGATGTGCTCATGGACACCGATGCGGCACTGGCATGAAGGCCGGGTATATGAACAGAAAGAACACCATGATCAAAACCGCATTGACCCTGAGCCTCGGCTTGCTGACCCTGGCCGCCCACGCCCAAATGAGCCCGGTGGGCTTGTGGCGCAGCATTGACGACGAGAGCAAGCAGCCCAAAGCCGAAATTCGCATCAGCCAGAACGCGGCCGGGAGCTTGTCGGGGGTGGTCGAAAAATCGTTGTTGACCACGCCCAGCGCTGAGACCCATTGCAATTTGTGCACCGATGACCGCAAAGACAAGCCGAAAATCGGCATGGAAATCATTCGGGGCGGTCAACAAGGCGACGGCAAAACGGTGTGGGAAGGTGGGAAAATTCTCGATCCCGAGAACGGCAAAAACTACAGCCTGCGTTTGACGCCGATTGACGGTGGCAAAAAGCTCGAGGTCCGGGGTTATATCGGTACGCCCCTGTTGGGACGCACCCAAACCTGGATTCGGGTTCAATAAGCTGGTTTTTGCACAGGCCCACACTCACCGCCACACACGAGGAACACCATGTCTGACATCCTGACCCACATCGACGCCGGGGTGATGACCATCACCTTCAACCGGCTGGACAAAAAGAACTCCATCACCTCGGCCATGTACGCCGCCATGGCTGACGCCGTGGCCCAAGCTGCAGCGGATGCCCGTGTGCGGGTGGTGCTGTTTCAGGGTCACGAAAGCGTCTTCAGTGCGGGCAATGACATCGGTGATTTTTTGAACCAGCCGCCCAGCACACAAGACTCGCCCGTGTTCCGCTTTTTGCGTGGCATTGCGACATTTGAAAAACCGCTGTTGGCCGCTGTGGCCGGGCCTGCCGTGGGCATTGGCACCACTCTGCTGTTTCATTGCGACCTGGTTTACGCAGGCGACAACGCTGCGTTTTCCATGCCTTTTGTGAACTTGGGTCTTTGCCCCGAAGCGGCTTCGAGCCTGCTGGCCCCGCGCATGTTTGGTTACCACCGTGCAGCCGAAGCGTTGCTCATGGGTGACCCCTTCTTTGCCGAGGGGGCTCAAGAAGTCGGGTTGGTCAACCGCGTCGTGCCGCCCACCGAAGTGAATGGCTACGCCCAAGCGCAGGCACGCAAGCTCGCTGCCAAACCCTTGTCCTCACTCATTGAGACCAAGCGTTTGATGAAAGGCGGCTACCAGCAAGAGGTGCTGCAAAAAATGGACGAAGAAGGCAAAAGCTTTGGCCGCATGCTGAAAGAGCCGGCCGCCAAAGAAGCCTTTGGGGCTTTCATGGAAAAGCGCAAGCCTGATTTTTCGAAGCTCTAAGTTGGGGCACAGCGCTGCAGCATCGACCTGCAAAACACATCCCGCCGGCACTTTTTGGGTCGTCGATAAAATCGCCAGATGCCCCATCGCACCAACTCACCCGTCGTCCTTGAGCCCGAATACCTTGAGGGCTTTCGCCAGATTTACGAAGAAAAAATCGTCTTCAACAAGACGCTGGGGCTGAAACTGGTGAAAGTCACACCCGAAGGGGTCGAGGCCCGCATCGACATGCGCCCCGAGTTGGTGGGGCACTATGCCTACAACCGCATCCATGGCGGCGTCATCAGCGCGGTGCTGGACGCCATCGGCAGCGCGGCCGTGATGGCGGCCCTGGCCGCCAAGCACATGGATGAAACGCCCGCCAAGCGATTGGAGCGTTTCGCCAAGCTGGGCACGATTGACTTGCGGGTGGACTATCTGCGCCCTGGCATTGGCGAGCATTTCACCATCACGGCCAACGCGCTGCGCGTGGGCTCTCGAGTGGGGTCATCGCGCATGGAGTTTTGTGGTCCGGATGGCATCTTGATGTCGACCGGCGCTGCCGCCTACATCGTGTCCTGATCCCAGTTGCAGTCGCTTGCCTCCGGTGTCTGTGGTCTGAATGCAGCCAAGACCTGGTTTCGGCTCGAGGCTTGCTCAGACTTCCGCTCAGCGTTTTATTCTGCCGGTACGGCCCGTGGTTGGCCTTGGTCGTCCACCGCCACATAGGTCAGGTGGGCCTCGGTCACCTTGATGTACTGCCCTTGCAGCTGAAAGCGCTCGGCAAACACCTCGACCTTCACGGTGACCGATGTGCGGCCCACCCGCACGATGCGTGAAAAAAACGACAGAATGTCGCCCACTTTGACCGGTTGCTTGAAGATGAATTCGTTCACCGCCACCGTCACCATGCGGCCCCGTACGCGCCGGGCAGGCAGCACGGCTCCGGCCAAGTCGACTTGGGCCATGACCCAGCCGCCAAAAATGTCACCACTGGCATTGCAATCGGCGGGCATGGGAATGACCTTGAGCACCAATTCCTGGTCTGTGGGCAAAGCCACGGTGTGGGGGCGGAGGGTTTCAGACATGGGCACAATCGGGTGAACTAAAAACCGGATTGTCCCTTATGCGCCACCACGGCGAACCTGCTGCCCCTGGTTCTTCTGCCACGCCTCAGCCTGTGCCTGTCTCAGGCAATGTGCCTCAGCCACCCGCGGGCGGCGATTGGCAAACCCTGTCGCGCCTGTTGCCCTACCTTTGGCAATACAAGTGGCGGGTGGTCATCGCCTTGAGCCTGATGGTCGGTGCCAAGCTGGCCAACGTCAGCGTGCCTTTGCTGCTCAAGGAGTTGGTCGATGCCATGAGCCTGAAACCCGGTGACCCGCAAGCGGTGCTGGTGGTGCCCGTGGCTTTGCTGGTGGGCTATGGCGCTTTGCGCTTGCTGACTTCGGCCTTCACCGAGTTGCGCGAGCTGGTGTTTGCCAAGGCCACGCAAGGTGCATCGCGCAGCATCGCCTTGCAAACCTTCGAGCACCTGCACGCCTTGAGCCTGCGTTTTCACTTGGCACGGCAGACCGGAGGCATGACCCGCGACATCGAGCGCGGCGTGCGTGGCATCGAATCACTGATTTCCTATTCGCTCTACAGCATTATCCCGACGCTGATCGAGGTGGGCCTGGTGTTGACCATTTTGGCGGTCAAATTCGATGCCTGGTTCGCGGGCATCACGCTGCTGGCGCTGGCCTTGTACATCTTTTTCACGGTGCGCATCACCGAGTGGCGGACCCAGTTTCGCAAGCAGGCCAACGAGTTTGACTCGGCAGCCCACACGCGGGCCATCGATTCGCTTTTGAATTACGAAACCGTCAAATACTTTGGCAACGAGGTGTTTGAAGCCGGGCGTTATGACGAAAGCCTAGAGCGTTTGCGCATGGCCAGGCTCAAGGCGCAAACCACCTTGTCGGTGCTCAATACCGGGCAGCAGCTCATCATTGCGGCTGCCTTGGTGGCCATGCTGTGGCGTGCCACCGAAGGCGTGGTGGCCGGGCGCATGACTTTGGGCGATCTGGTCATGATCAACGCGTTCATGATCCAGCTTTACATCCCGCTCAACTTCTTGGGCGTGCTCTACCGTGAGATCAAGCAAAGCCTGACCGACCTGGACAAGATGTTTGTGCTGATGGACCGCGAACGTGAAGTGGCCGATGCGCCGGGTGCGCCCGCGCTGGCCTTGCAAGGTGCGCCCGAGGTGGTGTTTGACCGCGTGTCTTTTGCCTACGAAAGCGACCGCCCGATCCTGAAGGACATCAGCTTCACCATTCCGGCTGGCAAGACTGTGGCGGTCGTTGGCCCCTCGGGTTCGGGCAAGTCCACGTTGGCGCGATTGATGTTCCGCTTTTACGACGTGCAGCAAGGCTTCATCCGAATCGCGGGGCAAGACATTCGTCAGGTCACACAAGCCAGTGTGCGCTGCGCTTTAGGCATCGTGCCGCAAGACACGGTGTTGTTCAACGACAGCGTGGCCTACAACATCGCTTATGGCCGACCCGGTGCCAGTCAGACCGACATCGAAAGCGCCGCTCGCGCTGCCCGCATCCACGATTTCATCGCGTCCACGCCCAAGGGCTACCAAACCTCGGTGGGCGAGCGAGGCCTCAAGCTCTCAGGCGGCGAAAAACAACGCGTTGCCATTGCCCGCACCTTGCTCAAAGACCCGCCGATTTTGGTCTTTGACGAAGCCACTTCGGCGCTGGACTCGGCCAACGAACGGGCCATTCAGGCCGAGCTGGCCAGTGTGGCGCAAAACAAAACCACTTTGGTGATCGCGCACCGTTTGTCCACCGTGGTCGATGCGCACGAAATTCTGGTGATGGACGCCGGGCACATCATCGAGCGCGGCAACCATGCCGCCTTGCTGGCAATGCAAGGGCGCTACGCCAGCATGTGGGCGCTGCAGCAGTCGGCAGAGTGAACTGATTTGCACGTCGGTGGCTTGAGCCCCGATCTGCAGGTTTGCGTTGTGCGCCACAAAGCCATAATCACCGCATGGAAACCAAATGGCTAGAAGATTTTGTGAGCCTTGCTGAAACCCGCAGTTTCAGCCGCTCTGCTCAGTTGCGGCATGTGACGCAACCCGCCTTTTCCCGTCGCATCCAGTCGCTCGAGGCCTGGGCGGGTGCCGATCTGGTGGACCGCAGCTCTTATCCCACCAAACTCACCCCAGCGGGTGAGACCTTGTACGCCCAGGCGCTGGAGTTGCTGCAGTCTTTGCAGAACACCCGCGCCATGCTGCGTGGCCACAATTCGGCCGGGCAGGACTTTATCGAGTTCGCTGTCCCGCACACCTTGGCGTTTACTTTTTTCCCATCTTGGGTCGCTGGCTTGCGCGAAGGTTTTGGTCCGATCAAAAGTCGTTTGATCGCCTTGAACGTGCACGATGCCGCCATGCGCTTGGTCGAAGGCGGTTGTGATCTCTTGATCACGTACCACCATCCCTCGCAGCCCTTGCAACTTGATGCCGAGCGTTACGAGATGGTGGTTTTGGGGCAAGAAGTGATTGCGCCCTATGCCAAAGCGGGGCCGGATGGCCTGGCTGTTTTCAATTTGCCCGGCACGGTGACTTGGCCTTTGCCCTATTTGGGCTATGCCCCGGGGGCTTATTTGGGCGGCATCACGGACTGGATTTTGAAGCAGTCCAAAACACCGATTCATCTGGAGCGGGTGTACGAAACTGACATGGCCGAGGGTTTGAAGGTGATGGCACTTGAGGGGCATGGCATCGCTTTTTTACCGCGCAGTGCCGTTAAAAAAGAAGTCCAGGCGGGCACATTGGTCGAGGTGGGTTTGCCAGAAGGCAACGCCCTGGCGCTGACCATGGAGGTTCGGGCTTACCGTGAAAAACCGAATGCCAAACATGTGGACCCAGGGGCAGCTCAGCAGTTGTGGCTGCATTTGACCCAAAGAGCGGCATCCGTTCATTCATCCCGCTGAGCGCATTGATTCATGCATTTTTTGCATAACAATCAAGGGTACTCACGGAGGAGTCGCAGACCATAAACAGACTACATTCCTCTCACGTTTTGTTTCGGGCACATTTTGTGCTGAGTGAAACTGTGGATCAGTCGCTGTGCATCGTTGTGGTGCAGCAGAAGTGATCACCCTCGTCAGGGCAAGCCCTAGGGAAGCTCCTAGGCGATCCGGACTTGGATTTGGCATTTAATCAACGGGTGGCGTTTTGCTACTCAAAATTGAAAAAGAGGATACGAACCATGAAAAAACATGCACAAACAGTGATCGGTGCCGTCTTGGCTACCGCAGGTCTGTTCGCCGGCACATCTGCCATGGCTGGCAAAACCCTTGACCAGATCAAGCAGCGCGGACAGGTCGTTTGCGGCGTCAATACCGGTCTGGCAGGTTTTTCTGCGGCCGATTCCAGTGGCAACTGGTCTGGCTTGGATGTTGACCACTGCCGCGCCGTGGCCGCTGCCGTGTTGAGCGATGCCAGCAAGGTCAAATATGTTCCCCTGACAGCGCAACAGCGTTTCACCGCTTTGCAATCTGGCGAAGTGGACGTTCTGGCCCGCAACACCACCAACACCCTGAACCGTGACGGCTCCTTGGGTCTGCACTTCATTGGTGCCAACTACTATGACGGCCAAGGTTTCATGGTGCCAAAGGGCAAAATCACCAGCGCCAAGCAGCTCAAGGGCGCCACAGTTTGCGTGCAATCCGGCACCACCACCGAGAAAAACCTGACCGATTTCTCCCGCGCCAACAAGCTCAATCTGAAGCCCGTGGTGTTTGAAAAAGTCGAAGCAGCAACTGGTGCTTACTTCTCTGGCCGTTGCCAGGCGTACACCACCGACGCATCGGGCCTGGCCTCGGTGCGCGCCAAGGAAGCCAAAGATCCTGCTGCACACGTTGTGCTGTCGGACTTGATCTCGAAAGAGCCTTTGGGCCCGATGGTTCGCCGTGGTGACGACGAGTGGTTCGCCATCAACAAGTGGGTTCTGAGTGGTTTGGTTGAAGCCGAAGAGTACGGCATCACTCAAGCCAACGTGGAACAAATGAAGAGCAGCGACAACCCGCAAGTGGGCCGTTTGTTGGGCGCCACCGAAGACCTGGGCAAGCACCTGGGTCTGGACAAGGAGTGGTTGACACGTGCCATCAAGACGACCGGTAACTACGGCGAAATGTTCGAGCGCAACGTCGGTCCTAAAACGGCCATCAACTTGCCCCGTGGTCTGAACAACCAGTGGAACAAGGGCGGTTTGATGTACGCATCTCCACTGCGTTGATTTTCAGCCTTCTGTAAAGGCTCTGGATACGCCCCTTCGTGGGGCGTATCTTTTGCAACCGTGGTTTTCTTCAGGCCCTGCACATGTCCCATTTTTCCATGATCGAGGCCAGGCCATTGCCTGGCAAGAAAAACCGATCCATCTCGTGGCGTAGCCGCGAAGGGCGTTCGGTCATTTACCAGATCGTCGCGATCCTGTCAGTCTTGGCGCTGGTCGGTTTGCTGGTCAGCAACACGCTGAGCAATATGCGTTTGCGCGGCATCCAAAGCGGGTATGACTTCTTGTTTCAGCCATTTGGCTTTGACATCAGCGAAACGCTGATTGAATACGCGCCCAACAGCACCTATTTGGTGGCTTTTCTGATCGGCATGCTCAACACCCTCAAGGTGGCATTGATCGGCATTGCACTGGCCACGCTTCTGGGCGTGTTGGTTGGGGTTGGTCGTTTTTCTGCCAACTTCTTGGTGCGCAAGATTTGTTACGGCTATGTCGAGTTTTTCCGTAACGTGCCTGTGTATCTGCAATTGCTCATTTGGTATCTGGTCTTCACGGAGGCCTTGCCTGATTTCGACAAGGCCTGGACCTTGGGCAATTTTTACCTGAGCAAAAACGGCGTTTCCTTCCCCTGGCCTGTGTGGCAAATGGGGCAGACGCTGGCCCTTCTGGGGGCTGCGCTGGGGGGTGTCTTTGCCATTTATTACCGTCGCAAAGCCAAGGCGCATTTTGACCAGACCGGTCAGACACGCCCGGTTTGGGGGGTGTCTATGGCGGTCACTTTGGCGCTGGCTGTGCTCGGTTGGCTGTTGGGCGGTGCCCCTTCTGAATGGAATCTGCCCAAAGTGGGTGACTTCCAGATTGAAGACGGTGGTGTGTTCAGTCCCGAGTTCATGGCGTTGCTGTGCGGACTGGTGTTCTACACGGCTTCGTTCATCGCCGAGGTGGTGCGATCGGGCATTGCCTCCGTTTCACTGGGGCAGCACGAGGCTTCCGCGTCTTTGGGTTTGACCAAAAGCCAGTCGATGCGTCTGGTGGTGTTGCCGCAGGCCTTGCGCGTGATCATTCCGCCCTTGACCAGCCAATACCTGAACCTGACCAAAAACTCCTCTTTGGCGGTGGCCATTGGCTACCCTGAGTTGGTCTCGATTGCCAACACCACACTCAATCAGACAGGCCGCGCCATCGAGGCGCTGTCCATCGTGATGTTGGTGTACCTGACCTTGTCTCTCATCACGTCGGCTCTCATGAACTGGTTCAATGCCAGTGCCGCCATCCAGGAGCGTTGACATGAGCACAATTTTTAAATCAATCGATGCCCGGCCCATGCCGGGCAGCAGGTCCGGGCCGCTGGCTTGGCTGCGGGTCAACCTGTTTTTCAGCGCAGGCAGCAGTTTGTTGTCTTTGGGCTTGCTGGCGCTGGGCGTTTGGGTGTTGGTCGCGTCCATGGACTGGGCGGTTTTGCATGCCGTTTTCAATGCCAATCTGCAGTCGTGCAATGAACTGCGGGGTGTGGGTGCTTGCTGGGGCGTGATTTCAGAAAAAGGCCGTCTCATCGTGATGGGCCGTTACCCTGAAGCCGAACACTGGCGTCCTGTGATCGCGACCGCCTTGATGCTGGGCGTGGTGGTGCTCAGTTGCATGCCGAGGTTTTGGAACAAGGCTTTGCCCTTGCTCTGGGGCGTCATGCTGGCGGTCTACTTTGTGTTGATGAAGGGTGGTTTTGTGGGCCTGACAGCGGTGGACACCGACCAGTGGGGTGGATTTCCGCTCACGGTCATGCTGACGGTGATCTCCATGACGTTGGCATTCCCGCTGGCCATTTTTGTGGCGCTGGGCAGACGCTCCAGCATGCCTGCCATCCGAACTTTGTGCACCTTGTACGTTGAGCTGATCCGTGGTGTGCCTTTGATCACGGTGTTGTTCATGGCCTCGTTCATGCTGCCGCTGTTCATGCCGGAAGGCGTCAAGATCGATGTGTTGCTGCGCGTGGTTGTGGGCATCACGCTGTTTTCAGCTGCTTACATGGCTGAGGTGATTCGCGGTGGCTTACAAGCCCTGCCCAAGGGGCAGACCGAAGCGGCCGCCACACTGGGCCTGAGTTACTGGCAAGTGCAGCGCATGATTGTGTTGCCGCAGGCCTTGGCCACTGTGGTGCCATCCATCATGAACACGTTCATTGGCTTGTTCAAAGACACCTCGTTGGTGACCATCGTGTCGCTGTATGAGTTGACCGGGGCATTGGGCCTGGCACTGAACTCGGATGCCGACTGGCGTCCTTTCAAGATCGAAGCCTACCTCTTCATCACCTTCATTTATTTCGCATTTTGCTTTGCCATGTCTCGTTACAGCCTGTGGATTGAAGACCGCACGGCCGTGAGCAAAGTTCGCTGAACGAAAGACTCCCATGACCTCCAACGCTACCCCCCTTATCGAGTTCAAAGGCGTTAACAAGTGGTACGCCAGCAATGGCTACCATGTGTTGCGCGATGTGAACTTGCAGTTTGCCAAAGGCGAGAAAGTCGTCATTTGCGGTCCATCCGGCTCGGGCAAGTCCACGTTGATTCGCTGTATCAACGCCCTGGAGGAATACCAGGAAGGCACCCTTACCGTTGATGGCACGGTGTTGGGCGATGACCTCAAGGGCATCGACAAAGTGCGCCGCGAAGTCGGCATGGTGTTCCAGCAGTTCAACCTTTTTCCGCACCTGACCGTGCTGGAAAACCTGATCTTGTCGCCCACCTGGGTGGCCAAAATGCCGCGCAAGGAAGCCATAGAAAAAGCCATGGTTCAGCTTGAGCGTGTGCGCATTGTCGAACACGCCCACAAATACCCATTGCAGCTGTCAGGTGGTCAACAGCAGCGCGTGGCCATCGCCCGGGCGCTGTGTCTCACGCCCAAGATCATGTTGTTTGATGAGCCCACCTCGGCGCTCGATCCGGAGATGATCAAGGAAGTGCTGGACGTGATGATCGAGCTGACCAGCCAAGGCATGACCATGCTGTGCGTGACGCACGAAATGGGTTTTGCCAAAGCCGTGGCCGACCGCGTCATCTTCATGGACCAAGGCCAAGTGGTCGAGCAAGCGCCGCCGCAACAGTTCTTTGACTCGCCTCAAACCGACCGGGCGCAAGACTTCTTGTCCAAGATCCTGGGGCATTGAGCTCACTGACTCCTTTTAATGGCGCTCGTTAATCACGGCCCTGTTAATCAGGGCCTTGTTATTTGGAGTCGCATAAATTGAGGCCGCGTTAAGTGAGGCCGCGTTAACTGGGACCTAGTTAATTGAGGCCTAGTTTTAATTGAGGCCTAGTTAATTGAGGCCTAGTTAATTGGGGCCGAATCGTTTTTCATTTGAATGTCACACCCGGCTTGACCGGGTGTCCATCCAAGCCATCACGACAAACCGAAGTGCCGGCATCTCCGGTGATCCAAAGTGCCTGCATCGCCGGTGATCCCTTGCGCATGCCCGATCAAGTCGGGCACAGCGCAAACAGCCTTGGTCCGCGTGGCACCTCTGGCCTCGAACCCAGCGGCGACCGTAGCAGACAGACAAACCACAGGTCACAGGTCACAGGTTTGAGACAATACGTTCCATGACACAAGAAATCACCCTTACCCGCCCCGACGACTGGCACCTGCATGTGCGCGATGGCGCTGCACTGAGTGTGGTGGTGCCGCACACCGCCGCCCAGTTTGGCCGCGCGGTCATCATGCCCAACCTCAAACCGCCCGTGACCACGGCTGAGCAGGCGCTGGCCTACAAACAGCGCATCCTGGATGCCGTACCTGAGGGCCTGGCCTTTGAGCCGCTCATGACGCTGTACTTGACGGACAACCTGGCCCCGGCAGAAATCGCCCGAGCCAAGGCTGCAGGTGTCGTGGCTTGCAAGCTCTATCCAGCGGGTGCCACCACCAACAGCGACGCTGGCGTGACCGACCTGCGCAAAATCTACCCCGTGCTCGAAGCCATGCAGCGTGAAGGCATGCTGCTCTTGGTACACGGCGAAGTCACCTCGCCAGACATCGACCTGTTTGACCGCGAAGCGGTGTTCATCGAGCAGCAGCTCAAGCCGCTGCGCCGCGATTTTCCGGGCCTCAAAATCGTGATGGAACACATCACCACGAAAGAAGCCGCCCAATACGTGGCCGAAGGCGATGCGAATCTGGGTGCCACCATCACCGCGCACCACCTGCTGTACAACCGCAACGCCCTTTTCACGGGCGGCATTCGCCCTCATTACTACTGCCTGCCCGTGCTCAAGCGCGAGACGCATCGGCTGGCGCTGGTGCAAGCGGCGACCAGTGGCAACGCCCGTTTCTTTTTGGGCACCGACAGCGCACCGCACCCGGCGCACCTGAAAGAACACGCCACAGGCTGTGCGGGTTGCTATACCGCGCATGCCGCCATCGAGATGTATACGGAGGCCTTTGACCATGCGGGGGCCTTGGCGCAGCTTGAGGCTTTTGCCAGTTTCAACGGTGCCGATTTTTACGGTCTGCCTCGCAACAGCGGCACCATCACGCTGCGCCGCGAAAGCTGGACACCTGCCGAGAGCTTCGCTTTTGGTGAGGCTGAACTCAAACCCCTGCGTTCAGGGGAAAGCCTGCCTTGGCGTCTGGTGGGTGTCTGAAGTCCGACCCGAATCGACCCGGTTGCCGTTGCGAAAGTACATCGGCCCTGGGCGTACCTGATATCGACTGGTCCGCCCCGTGGCTGCATGACTGGCGGGGTGTGGGCGAACCCATTGCCCGCCAGATCGTGGCGGGCATCCCCCAGGCGCAGGCCTTGAACCAGGCAGGCCGTGCGCCGGTGCGTTTCGTGCCGCAAAGCGACTTGCCGGATGGTCAGGCCTACGAAGACTTCATTTTTGCCACTGGCCAGGTGCCCACGCGCGAGGGTCTGCACGACTTCTTCAATGCCTTGTGCTGGATGCATTTTCCGTTGGCTAAAAAGCGCTTGAACCAGCTCCAGGCCCGTGAAATTGCCCGCGCTGGGGTAGGTCAGGTGCGTGGCCCGGTGCGCGATGCCGCTACCGTGTTCGACGAAAACGCTTTGCTGATTCAGCCCTCGGACGCCTTGTGGGACGCCTTGACTGAGCACCGCTGGGCGGACGCTTTTGTGGGCTTGCGTGCCGAGTGGCCTCAAACCCGGTTGTGGACTTTCGGCCATGCCGCGCTCGAAAAAGCGGTCCAACCCTACAAATCCATCACCGTGCACATGTGGCGCGTGCCCTTGTCGCTCGCCCCTGCCGACATCGATGCCTGGCTGGCGCAAGACCTGACGGCCGAGAAGTTGTCGTGCAAACCTTTCAGCCCCTTGCCTGTTTTAGGCGTGCCTGGTTGGTGGGATGCCAATCAAGATCCGGCTTTTTACGAAGACACCCGTGTGTTTCGCCCGCGCCGCGTCAAAGTGGCGGCATAAAAACCGTACGCCAATCAGGAAATCCTTCCCCTCGCTTGATTTTGCTCGGCAAGCCCCTAACATTCCCACCAACGTGCCCGCGTCTTTCGGGTTGAAAGTGAACCTTCCATGAAACGAATTTTCTTGTTTGTCTTGACCAACTTGGCTGTTGTGGTCGTGCTGGGCATCGTTGCCAACTTGCTTGGCGTGAATCGCTTTCTGACGGCCAACGGGCTCAACCTGGGCGCCTTGCTCGGCTTTGCTTTGATCATGGGTTTTGGTGGTGCCATCATTTCCTTGCTGATCAGCAAACCTATGGCCAAGTGGACCTCGGGTGTGAAAGTCATCTCGCAGCCCGCCAACGCCGATGAAGCCTGGATCGTTGAAACCGTGCGCAAGTTTGCCGACAAATCCGGCATCGGCATGCCTGAGGTGGGTATTTTTGAAGGCGACCCGAATGCCTTTGCCACAGGCGCATTTCGCGACTCGGCGCTGGTGGCGGTGTCTACTGGCTTGCTGCAAAACATGACGCACGAAGAAATCGAAGCCGTGATTGGCCACGAAATCGCGCACATCGCCAACGGCGACATGGTCACCATGACCCTCATCCAGGGCGTGATGAACACCTTTGTGGTGTTTATCTCGCGCGTGGTGGGTTACGGCGTGGACAGCTTCTTGCGAAAGAACGACGAAGAAAGCAGCGGCCCCGGCATTGGCTACTATGTGACCACCATCGTCATGGACATCTTGTTGGGTTTTGTCGCCGCCATCATCGTGGCCTGGTTCAGCCGCCAGCGCGAATTCCGTGCTGACGCGGGTGCCGCCAAACTCATGGGCCGCAAGCAACCCATGATCAACGCACTGGCCCGCTTGGGTGGGGTACACACGGCCGAGCTGCCTAAGAGCATGGCCGCGATGGGCATTGCCGGCGGCATCGGCCAGCTGTTCAGTACCCATCCGCCGATTGAAGAGCGCATCGCCGCGCTGCAAAACAGCGCCGGTTAAAGCCCACAAAGCCACGTAACCCAAGTGACCCGCTTGGGCGATGACTCGGCCTAAGATGGCAGGGTGAATCTTATTTATCTTGGTGTTTGCGCATGAAACCGCGCAAAGCCTTTTTCTCACCTCCTCGTCAGTGGCTGCTTGCGCACCACCGCAGTCGGCGCTCTTTTGCAGCCTGGCCGGTGGCCGTGCGCGGCATGGTCTGGATGGTTTGCGGCGGGTTGTTGTTCTCGATGCTCAACACCATCGCACGCCAACTGACGCTGCATCTGGATGTCTACCAGTCACAATTCTTGCGTTACCTGTTTGGGCTGTTGGTGATCCTGCCCTGGGTTTTTCGGGACGGTTGGCGCACCTACATGCCGGTCAATATGGCGGGGCAGTTCTGGCGCGGTGGGGTGCACACCGTGGGCCTGATTTTGTGGTTCACCGCCTTGCCGCAAATCCCTTTGGCCGACATGACGGCCATTGGCTTCACCGGGCCGATTTTCATCATGATCGGGGCAGCCTGGTTTTTGGGTGAGCCCATGCGCAAAGACCGCTGGATCGCGGCCATCGTCGGTTTTGCGGGGGTGTTGGTGGTGGTTTTGCCCAAGATGTCTGGCGATGGTGGCTGGTTCAACCTGGTCATGCTGGCCTCGTCACCCGTGTTTGCGGCCTCGTTTCTCATCACCAAAGCGCTGACCCGTTACGAAAAACCGGGCGTCATCGTGCTGTGGCAAGCCCTCACGGTGTCTGTGCTCAGCCTGCCCATGGCCTTGCCCCATTGGCAAATGCCCACGCCTTTGCAATGGCTGGGCTTTGCGGCCACGGGCGTGCTGGGCACGCTGGCCCACTATTGCCTGACGCGGGCGTTCGCCCTGGCCGACATTTCGGCCACCCAGTCGCTGCGTTTTCTGGACTTGGTCTGGGCCTCGGTGTTGGGCTGGCTCGTGTTCGGCGATGTGCCCAGTCAGTCCACCTGGTTGGGCGCGTTCGTTATTTTGTGGGCGACCGTGTGGATTGCCCGCCGGGAGGGGAAACGACCCACCGTCGTTTCTGATTGAAGCTTTGCAGGAGCGAACCTCTGCTCGCGAATACTGACGGCACCGTGCAGCTTGAGGGTCTTGCCTTCAATCAGGGTTCGACACACCAGAAGCCACATGCCCGGATGGCACATGCCGCGCTGCAGATTCGATGTGCCCCGTCTGGTCATCGAAGAAAAAGTCGGGTTCGAATTCGCGTAAGAATTCGCCCTTGGGCAAACCCCCCAAAAACATGGCTTCGTCCACCTCAATGTTCCAGTCCATCAGCGTGCGAATGGCACGTTCGTGTGCCGGGGCGCTGCGGGCGGTGACCAAGGCGGTGCGAATGCGCATGGCGGGCGTGCCTTCTTGTTGCAAGCGGTGCAAGGCGGCCAGCAAAGGTTTGAAAGGCCCTGCCAGCAAGGGTTGGCCCGCTTTGTCGCGCTCGTGTGCCTGAAAAGCCGAGAGGCCTTCGGCCTGAAATACCCGCTCGGCCTCGTCTGAAAACAGCACCGCATCACCGTCAAAAGCGATGCGCACTTCGTGGGGATGTGCTTCAGAAGCCAGCGCCGAATGCGGGTACACCTGTGCGGCTGGCACGCCCGCACCCAAGGCTGCACGCACATCCGACAAATGTGTGGACAAAAACAAATTGGCATTCAGGGGCTTCAGATAGCGCCAAGGCGGTTGACCCCGTGTGAAGCTGCCGCGCTGAATGGGCAGGCCGTAGTGCTGAGCCGAACGGAACACGCGCATGCCCGAGACCGGGTCGTTGCGCGAGAGGATGACCACCTCCACCCGCTGCGCATCGGCATCGTTGAACGCCAGCAGCTTGCGCACCAAAGAAAAGGCCACACCGGGCTTGGCGGGCTCCTCGAGCCGCTCCAGCTGCAGTTTCATGTAAGCCCGGTCATCGCCTTGCTCGAACAGGCGGTTCTCTTCTTCAAAGTCGAACAAAGCCCGCGATGAAATCGCGACGACGAGTTGGCCTTCTAGGGATGCGGGCATGGTGGACAGTTTGGGTTTTAGTTGCGCAAAAACAAGCGATAAACCGGGTTATTCGTCTCTTCTGCATACGGATAACCCAATGCTCCCAGAAACTTGGCAAACGCTTTGTCATCTTTAGGCGGTACCTGCAGACCCACCAGAATGCGTCCGTAGTCGGCACCCTGGTTGCGGTAGTGAAACAGGCTGATGTTCCAGCCTGGGCGCATCAGGCTCAAAAACTTGAGCAAGGCACCTGGACGCTCCGGAAACTCAAAGCGCAGCAAGCGTTCGTCTTGTGACATGGCCGAATGTCCGCCCACCATGTGTCGGATGTGCTCTTTGGCCAGCTCGTCGTGTGTCAGGTCGATGGCCGTGAACTTGTGCTTGTTGAAGTTGGCGGTGATCTTGGTGCTCTCGCCCTTGGCCGAAGTACTCAGGCCCAAAAACACATGGGCTTTGTCCGAATCGCTCATGCGGTAGTTGAACTCGGTCACGTTGCGTGTGCCACCGGGCAGGCTGCCAATCAGCTCAAGGAAGCGCTTGAAGCTGCCGCGCTCTTCAGGGATCGTCACCGCAAAAAGCGCTTCTTTTTCTTCGCCCACATCGGCACGTTCGGCCACAAAACGCAGACGGTCAAAGTTCATGTTGGCACCGCACAAAATGGCGGCATAGGTCTGGCCCTTGGTTTTGTGCGTGGCCACATACTGCTTGATGGCGGCTACGGCCAAGGCACCTGCGGGCTCCACGATCGAGCGGGTGTCCACAAACACATCCTTGATGGCCGCACACACGGCGTCGGTGTCCACGGTCATGTATTCGTCCACCAGATGGCGTGCGACGCGGAAGGTTTCTTCGCCCACCAATTTGACCGCGGTGCCGTCCGAGAACAAGCCCACATCGGGCAAGGTCACGCGTTTTTTAGCGGCCACCGACTGGATCATGGCGTTGGAGTCGTTCATTTGCACGCCGATCACCTTCACGTCGGGGCGCACCGCTTTGATGTAGTTGGCCACGCCCGATATCAAGCCGCCGCCGCCAATGGCCACAAACACGGCATCGAGCGGGCCTTGGTGTTGACGCAGCATTTCCATGGCAATCGTGCCTTGACCGGCAATGACATCCGGGTCATCAAAGGGGTGCACAAAGGACAGGCCCTGCTTCTTTTGCAAAGTCAGCGCGTGGTTGTAGGCGTCGGAATAGCTGTCGCCAAACAACACCACATCGCCCCCAAAACTCTTGACCGCGTCGATCTTGACCTGCGGCGTGGTGGTCGGCATGACGATCACGGCGCGGGTGCCCAGTTTGCTGGCGCTGAGTGCCACGCCCTGCGCGTGGTTGCCGGCCGAGGCGCAAATCACGCCCTTCTTGAGCTGCTCGGGTGTCAGGTGCGCCATTTTGTTGTAAGCCCCACGCAGCTTGAAGCTGTGCACGGGTTGCTGGTCTTCGCGCTTCAAAAGCACCTGGTTGCCCAAGCGGCGAGACAAGTTCTTTGCGGGTTCCAGGGCCGACTCGGTGGCCACGTCGTACACGCGGGCGTTGAGGATTTTGATCAGGTAATCGGCAGGGCGGAGTTTGGATGTGGTCATGTCGGCTATGTCACAGGCCCGCGCAAGAGGTGGGCGATGGTTTGATCATAGCGTGCAGGCCTGGCCATCTTTTTAGAACTTGATGTCCATGGCGATACGCATGGTGCGGCCGTAATAGTCGTCATAGCGCGTGTCTGACAACGTCGAGCTAAGGTAGGGGCTGTTGTAGCGAGTGGGCGGTGTGCGGTTGGTCAGGTTGGCAATATGCACTCGCATGCTGATGGCAGGTGTCAACCGGTACACCCCGGAGACATCCAGAGTCCAATGATCCGGTACGCGGTGCGTGAATTGGTCGCCCACGAAGTAGCCTTTTGAGTCGATCAAGGCCGGCATGAGCTCATCGTTGCCAGAGTGGTAGTTGACATGAGCCGTGACACTGAAATCCCGGGATTCGAGTGACGTCGTCAGGCGCAGCATGTTGCGTGCCACCACCGTGCCTGTCGCCGTATCGTAATTGCCCAGATTGGAGATGGGTGTTTGGCCGGGGTAAGTGCTGCGCTTTGACCTGATGTTGTAAGTGCCTTCCAGTCCGCTCCAAACCCGTCCCATGCGCACAGGCCAGCGGTAGCGCATTTGGTAGTCAACACCTGACTTGGTCATGATGCCCTGGTTAAACGGCTTGAAAAGGTATCGGTTTTTTCCTGCGCTGTTGTAATTGCTTGTGTAGTAAAGCGCTCGGAGCGTCGGGTCGTTCCAGATCTGATCGTCGGTCCAAGTGCCAAAGACATCTCGCACACCCAGAGCCCAATAATCCAGCCCTACGCTCCACTGCGGTGTTGGTTGATACAGGATGCCCAGACTCCATTGCCTGGATTTTTCAGGTTTCAGATCCGGGTTGCCGACCGAGTAGTAATCGGTAGAGCTGGTCAAGCCGAAACGGCTGTAATTGCTGGCGCTGGTTTGGGCAAGGGTTGGGGCCCGGAAGCCGGTGCCTGTGCTGATGCGCAAATGGGTGTTGTCGGCCACTTCCAGTTTGGCCCCCAGTTTGCCTGTCAGGACTCTGTCAAAGTCACTGTACTGTTCGACTCGCAAACTTGAGACAAACTCGAGTCGGTCCCACAAGGGCAGCTGCAGCTCCAGGGCCGCACCACTGTTGTCCCGCTTGAAAGGGTAGTCCTCACGGTTCCCAGCCAGTTCATTGATCAGTTGCGATTGGGTGTTGAACAGCACCGTCCCAAGTTTGATGTCACCCCACGCGGTTTCGCCCACCGTGCGCGAAGCTTGCAGTTGCGTGTCTTGCAGGCGCGTGCGGTATTCCTGTGAGCTTGTAGGCGTTGCAAAACGGGCTCTTATTTTGGCCCATGTTGCATCAGAGTAACTGGCGGGGTCTTGTTGGCGCTCTGCGGTGGTCAGGATGGTTCCCCAGTTTGAGCCCTGGGTAAAACCCCCTCGGTTGACGGTTTCAAAGTGGTTTTCGGCCCGGGTGTGGCTCGCAGTGAAATACCAGTTGTTCCATTCACCACGGACACCGATCACGACCCTGTGGTTGTATTGTTTTTCTTTGGCAAAACCCGGGTTGAAGTCTTCCGCATCGTAGAGGGTGTTGTCCTGGGTGGCGCGTCCGTTGACGTTGCGGCGATAGTCACTGAACTGCTGTTGATAACCGATCTCGGAAAAAACAGCCCGCGTGGCATCGATGCGCTTTTCAAACGCCATCCACAAAGTGGTGTTGTCATAAGCCGGGTACAGGTAAGTGTCTCGCAACTGGCTGGTCTGGCACTGGTAAGGCGTAGGCCAGCTTGTGTCTCTGCGGGTCACGGTGTAATCAAAGCCAGCAGGGCACAACGACGGATTGGTGCTGTTGCTCAGCAGTTGCGCTGGCGCATTGTGGGGAAACATGTTTTGCGGCACAAAATACACAGGCTTGCCTTGTGCGTCGTGCCCATAAAGCTGTGTGCGAAGGTCTGTGTAAGCCCGGTCACGCATGCGCACCGGATCACGGTGTTGCGTTTCCAGATGCATGGACAAAGCATACCCATCCAGATCCAATTTGCCTTTGCCCCAACTGATGCCAGCGCTGCTCCCATCGCCAGCACCTTGAGTGGTCAGTTTTTCAGCAGTCATGCTCAGTCCGGGGGCTTGCTGAAGCGTGATCAGGTTCACGACTCCGGCAATCGCATCGCTGCCATAGAGCGACGAGGCACCGTCGGTCAAAATCTCGACCCTGTCAATGGCGCGCAGGGGAACCATCGACAAATCAACAGCCGTGCGGTCCACCTGAGGGCGTTGTTTGGCAAAAGAAGGTGATCTGCGCCCGTTGATCAAGACCAATGTGCCAGCTTCATAGCCATGAATTGCTGCCGACCGGTAGCCTCCTTCGCCCTTGATATTGGTCCCACCTGATTCGGTGTACGAATGCATCGCCGACAGGCCTTGAATCAGCTCGGGCACCGACTGAACGCCCATTCGTTCGATTTCTTTGCGGTCAATGACGCGCACCGGCAATGCTTCGCGGCCACGTGGATGGACCACGCTGGAGCCAGTGATCTCGACCCGCTCGAATTGCCGGTACTCAGGTGCTTTGTCCACGATGTTGACTTGGTATTGCGCCCGAGTCGGTAGCGGCAGCAACACAAGACCCCATACGGCACAACATGCCAGCAACGAATGCCATCGCAGTTTCAAGCGGATGATTTCGTTTGGGAGCCCAGCAGAATGGAAACGCATGATCCGCCCTTTCTGTCATTTTTGAAGGATGACAAACAAAGTTAAGAGATGTGAAATTAAACCATTAATGCTATTAAAGTATTCAAAAATTGATTTTCAAGGCAAAAAAAATGCCCCGAACCTTGCGGATCGGGGCAAATCCACCTTTTCAGAGGGTGGAGGAGACAACTGGTGTGTGCAAAAAAGCACGACTGTTCGCAATTGTACGGGTGTTTTTGTTGCGATGCAGCATGCGCAGCCTCACAAACTGTAAAAAATCGTCAAATGTTTGGGTGCGGGTGGCGGCGTCAGTCAGCACCGGTTTGATCGGGGGCCGTGCAGCCCCACTTGTCTCCTGCTTGACCGGGGGTCTATGCCTTCGGTGGTTATGGATACCCGGTCAAGCCGGGTATGACAAAGTTATGAGCCGAATATGACAAATCTAAGCGCAAGCTATGGAAAATTTACGCGACGGGTATGACAAATCTAAGCGCAGGCTATGGCAAATTTCCCCGTTGGCTATGACGTGGTCTGGCAATTGCAGCATCTGCGCTTGGGTACCATAGGCACACACAAAATCACTTGACCCACAGGGCAAGCCACTCACCAAGGAAATGAACATGGAATGCACAGTCACTTGGACCGGCGCTGCCGGCACCCGCTCAGGCATGGGCTTTTTGGCCGAAACTGGCTCGGGCCACGTGGTGGCCATGGATGGCGCACCCGATGCGGCCAAGCCTGAAAACGGCGGACAAAACCTGGCACCCCGCCCTATGGAAATGCTGTTGGCAGGCACTGGCGGGTGTACCGCTTACGACGTCGTGCTCATCTTGAAGCGAGGTCGCCATGACGTGCGCGGCTGCAGCGTCAAAATTAGCAGCGAACGTGCCGAGGTGGACCCCAAAGTCTTCACCCGCATCAACATGCACTTCACCGTCACAGCCAAGGGCGTGCCCGCCAGCGCGGTGGAGCGGGCCATTGCCATGAGCCACGACAAATACTGCTCGGCCAGCATCATGCTGGGCAAAACCGCAGAGATCACCACCAGTTTTGAGGTGGTGGAGGCGGCTTGAATCCAGTATCCTCAAAAGCATGAGACTTTCTCCCCAATCACGAGCCATCATTCAACAGGCTGTCGCGCTTCGCTGGGGCGACTTGGCTGTGGTGCGTTTGTTTGGCTCTCGATTGGATGACTCGGCAAAGGGGGGGGACATCGACTTGCACATACAAGTTCAAGGCAAAGTTAACAACCCAATATGGGAAGCCTCATTGCTGGCAGCGCAACTGCAGAGGCAGCTGGATGGACGCAAAGTGGATGTCCGATTGCTGGACGCGACGCAGAATATTTTGTCCGTTGATACGGTGGCACTTTCAGAAGGCGTTTTGCTGACATGACCCCCAATTCACAAAGCCTGAAAGACAAACTCTCCCCAGGCGAGCGTCAACGCTTGTCTGGCCTGACGGGTAACACTGCAAACAGTCGTTTGTGGCCAGCATCGATGCCGGAGTGACCGTGACGCAACTCAAGATGTAGGCCAGAGTTTGACCGTCAAACCCGGTGTGCCACCGTCGTCATCACTTTGGCCGCCAGCGCCATCACTGATTTGACTGGGCCAGGCAGTTCCACCGACCCGGCCTTCATGGCCATCTGAGCATGGGCGATTTCGTCGGTCTTCATTTGCGCCACGATGGCACGCGATGCGCTGTCGGCTGCAGGCAACAGGTCCATGTGACTTTGCAGGTGAGCTTCCACCTGCCGTTCGGTCTCGACCACAAAGCCCAAACTCACTTTGTCACCGCCCAGTTTGCCTGCGGCGTACCCAATGGCAAAGGCACCGGCATACCAAAGCGGGTTGAGCAGCGAGGGGCGGCCCTTCAACTCAGTCAGCCGCTGCTGCGTCCAGGCCAGGTGATCGGTTTCTTCGCGGCTGGCTTCGACCAACTGGGCGCGCAAGGCCGGGTTTTGACAGGCTAGCGTTTGTCCGGTGTAAAGCGCCTGTGCACACACCTCGCCCACATGGTTCACGCGCATCAGCGCGGCAGACTCGCGGCGCTCGGCATCTGTCAGCTCCAGCTCGGAGGTGGCGGCCAATGGGGTCGGGCGGCTGGCGCGAGGTTCGGCCCACAAAGTGCGCAAAGCGCTGTCAGCGGCCAGTATCAAAGCGTGGGTGTTCATGAAGGCTAGCTTAGCAAATAGCGCCTTAACCGTGCGCTGAGGGTTTGTACTTGCTGCATTGCGGCACCACGAAGAGGGTTGTTATTTCTCATCTGATACTTTTGACAGTATCTGGAAGTTGTTGAATTCATTGATAAAAATAGAGTGAAAGTGATTCAAATAAAGGCCGCCATTCTTGGTTTGTTGCAGGGATGCAACGAAAAAGCCCTTTATTCTTTGAAATTCTTGGAAAAGAAGCGCGGCTCTGGTCGAATACACACAACCTTCCGAATTTGGAGGTTGGCTAAGCGTTCAGGCAGGTGGTCTTCACCTGGTGGATTCAAGGCTCTTTTTTAAACTTTGGAGAAACTCTCAATGAAAAAAACTCTGATTGCTCTGGCTGTTCTGACAGTTTCCGGCGCTGCTTTCGCTCAATCTACTGCCACCATCGACGGCGCTTTCCGTATTGGTTACAAGTCTGATGCAGCTTCACTCAAGTCCATCACCCCAGACCAGGGTTCCGGCAACGCGATCAACGTCAAGGTCACCGAAGATCTGGGCGGTGGCTTGAAGGCTACAGCCATGACTCAATTGCGTTTTGATGCATCTAACGGCGCATTGCGTAACGAATCTGGCGTTACTGGCGACAAAGCTGGCTTCCACTTGGCAGCTGTGGGCATTGAAGGCGGTTTCGGTGGTGTGCAATTCGGTCGCATCGGTTTCGACCAAGTGTGGGGTTTCAACCCATTCGGTTCTAACGGCGCTCACGTGAACCCCACAACATACGCTGGTGCTACACAAAACGGTCAATTCCGTTACACCAGCCCTTCTTTCAACGGCTTCAAAGCAGTTTTGGGTGGCGCTCTGAAGGCCAACACCAACAGCACTGCTGGTTCTAACGCTGACTCCACACACGTGTTGTTGACATATGCAAACGGCCCAGTGTCGGTTGCCTACGTCAGTGAAAAAGTGGTTGGTTTGGCTCCTGCTGCGCTGGCAACTAGTCCTACTGCTGCTGCGACTGCTGCTGTGGTGAATGGCGTGAAAATCAGCTCTTTCGGTGCATCTTACGACCTGGGCGTTGCCAAGTTGATGTTGATTTCTGGTAACCAGAAAGACGCCGTCAACGGTACTGAGTTGGCTAAAGGCACTTCCGTGTCCGCCAGCATCCCATTCGGTGCGTTCACTGGCAAAGTGGGCTACCTGAACGACCAACTGTCCACCAAAGACAAGACATCCGTTGGTGTTGACTACGCTTTGAGCAAGCGCACTACTTTGGAAGCCAACACTTACAAAGTCAAGGGCGATGCCAACCAGACTTACTGGGCTGGCGTTCGCCACTCCTTCTAATTTGACGCTGGCGCAAGCCAGCTGAGAGTTAAAAGACTAAAAACCCACCGTGGCAACACGGTGGGTTTTTTTACGACTGCACGCTGTGCGTTGCAGAGACGAAACAACTGCACTCAAGGGAAAACACTGGTGCAGTGTTGGTGATGTTGCTGATAAATTGATAAATGTGACAACAACACATTGGAGACACAAATGACAGCTACTAATGATCCGCAACAGCAACTTGAAGAGATGATTGCTGCTCAAAAATTACTTGAAGAACAAATCAAACAGCAACGTGAAGTTGCGCGGCAAGCAGCTTTGGAATCAATCAAGCGTTTATATGAGTCACATGCATTCGAATACAAAGATGTAAAAGACTTCATCAAATCAACTCCCGCTCGCAAGACAACGCCACGCAAAACAGCGACAAGAAAAAAGCGCAGCACATAAAGGCGTTGGAAAACAGCTCAAAGAAAAACAGCGTCACGCTTTGTGTACGCTGTTTTTTTATGTGTGCACGCAATGGTGTCAGTTGGTGCGTGGTGGTTGGTGTGCTTTGAAAAGATTTTGCTGTGCTTTTTGCAGCTTGCTGCGTGCTTTGACTTGCTGGGCTTGTTGGTTGAGTTGTTTGGCACGGTCGCGCATGGATTTGACTTGAAGCTCTGCAGCGGACAACGGCGCTGTGGTTTCGTCAATCGCTTGTTCGTGTGCAAACGGTAGCAGGGACAGAACATTTTCTGCTCCGTACTTTTCCGCGAGCAAGATTTTGGCACGCATGAAGTTATCAGCGAGTGCCACGATTCGAGCGGTGATGGTCAAGTGGTTTTGAACAACACGAACGTTGGCGATGAATAACAGTAGTGGTTGAGTAATTTCGCTGATCTTCATGCAATTATTTATCGCACTGGCACAAGTGCGGTGACTGCGCTAGCTGTGCGGTGTTGTGCTAGCGCAGTGCGTCGTGATGCGGTAGAAAATGATTGAGAAAAAATGAATGAAACAAGTGCAGCAGAGGAATGTGAAAAATCAATTGCATCGGCGCAAGTTGCAGCGATGCGGTGCACACGAAATGAGTTGGCAATTGTTGCCGCCGACCGAAAACTGACCATCTAAACCTAGGAGTGCCGACTCAAAATTGACCAGGGTGTTCAACTGGCCTGCTGAAATATTCAGCAGGAGAGATAGAAGGTGATCACCATGGAAATGATAGGTAAGGTCAGGCGCATGAAGTTGCGCGAGCAACTCTCCAACAGCGAGATTGCCAAGCGCACGGGACTGTCGCGCAACACGGTCAAAAAATGGCTCAAAGCCCCTGGCGACCAGGCTCCCAAGTACAAAAGGCAAAGCGGATTCACCAAGCTCAGCGCGTTTGAGGCGACGTTGGTGCAGGCACTCAAAGCCGATTCCCATCGACCCAAACATGCCCGGCGCAGTGCGCGGGCGCTGTTGGCGCAGTTGCAGGCGCAGGGCTATCGGGGCGGCTACAGCCGATTGACGGATTTCATTCGGGGTTGGCGCGAGCAAGAGGGCAAGGCGGCATCCAAGGCGTATGTGCCTTTGAGTTTCGAGCTGGGCGAGGCGTTTCAGTTTGACTGGAGCGAGGAAGGGTTGCTCATTGGCGGGGTGTACCACCACATGCAGGTCTCACATCTCAAGCTGTGCGCCAGCCGGGCGTTCTGGGTGGTGGCTTACCCCAGCCAGGGACACGAGATGTTGTTTGACGCGCACACCCGCAGTTTTGCGGCGCTGGGCGGTGTGGCGCGCCGGGGCATTTACGACAACATGAAGACGGCGGTGGACAAGGTCAAGAAAGGCAAAGGTCGCATCGTCAATGCCCGCTTCAATGCGCTGTGCAGCCACTACCTGTTCGAGCCGGACTTTTGCAACGTGGCCTCGGGTTGGGAGAAAGGGGTGGTGGAGAAGAACGTGCAGGACAGCCGCAGGCGTATCTGGATAGAGGCTGGCACCAAGCGGTTTGGCTCGTTTGCTGAGCTCAATGCTTGGTTGGCTGAGCGCTGCCGCTCGATCTGGGCCGAAACACCGCACCCTGAGCAAAAGCAGTTCACGCTGGCCGAGATGCTGGATTTGGAGCATGAGCACTTGATGAGCATGCCCGAGCCGTTTGATGGGTATGTGGAGAATCCGGCCCGGGTGAGCAGCACCTGTTTGGTCAATGTGGCGCGCAACAAATATTCGGTGCCGTGCGAGTGGGCTGGGCAGATGGTCAGTACAAGGCTGTATCCGGGCCGAGTCGATGTGGTGGCCCAAGACGCCATCGTGGCCAGTCACGCAAGGCTGACCAACCGGGCGCAAATCAGCTACGACTGGCAGCATTACATCGACCTGGTGCAACGCAAGCCGGGGGCGCTGAGGAATGGCACACCGTTTCTGGACTTGCCGCCTGCGCTGTTGAAGCTGCGGCAATCGCTGATGCGCCATGCTGGAGGTGACCGGGTGATGGCCCAGGTGCTGGCCGTGGTGCCGCAAGCGGGGCTGGACGCTGTATTGGTGGCGGTGGAGGTTTTGCTGGAAGGCGCCACCCCCAACGGTGGCATCAGCGTGGAGCATGTGCGCAACGTGTTGGCGCGCTTGAGCAGTCCACCGATGCCGCAGCAAGCCGAAACATCGCTGCAGCTCAGTGAGGTGCCGATGGCCAACACGGCGCGCTACGACGGCCTGCGGTCCAGCGTGGAGGTGACGCATGACTGAGTACAAGCCAACACAGCGGGACATCCAGGCCGAACTTAAAGGGCTCAGACTGAGCGGCATGGCCATGGCATGGGCGGATCTGGTGGAGCAAGGTGGCAATGCCGAGCTGCAGGCATCTCGCTGGCTGATCGAGCACTTGCTGCAAGCCGAAGCAGTCAACCGCCATATGCGATCGATTGCGCATCAAACCAAGGCCGCGCGGTTCCCGGTGCACCGGGATTTGGCGGGCTTCAACTTTGAGGCGTCACAAGTGGACCGGGCATTGGTGCACAAACTGGCCGATCTGTCGTTCACGCAGGATGCGCAAAACGTGGTGCTCATAGGGGGGCCGGGGACGGGCAAAACGCACCTGGCCACGGCGCTGGGCATCTCGGGGCTGACGCAACACGGCAAAAAGGTCAGGTTCTACTCGACGGTGGACCTGGTCAACGCGCTGGAACAAGAGAAGGCTCAAGGCAAGGCAGGTCGGCTTGCGTTGAGTTTGTCGCGCATGGACTTGGTGGTACTCGATGAGTTGGGGTATTTGCCGTTCAGCCAAGCCGGAGGGGCACTGCTGTTTCACTTGCTGTCCAAGCTGTATGAACGGGTGAGCGTGCTGATCACGACGAACCTGACGTTTGCCGAATGGTCTAGCGTGTTTGGGGATGCCAAGATGACGACGGCGCTGCTGGACCGGTTGACGCACCACTGCCACATTGTGGAAACGGGCAATGAGTCCTACCGATTCAGGCACAGCTCCAATGAGGCGAGGGGCCGAATTAAAGCCAGGGAGCAGGCAAGAAAAGCGGAGAGAAAGGGGATGCGGGACGACAATTAAACTTATAGTTATCCACAGCCAGCGGAGATAAAAGCTGGCTCAAGCCCCTGGTCAAAATTCAATCGGCACAGGTGGTCAATATTGGATCGGCGTCAACAAGCCCATCCGCATCACGCCTATCTGTTTGCCAACCAGCGCGCCAACCGCATGAAGGTGCTCGTGCATGACGGGGTCGGCGTATGGCTGGCAGCGCGCAGGTTGAACACCGGTAAATTCGTTTGGGGCGATGCTCGGCTGTCGCCCCGGTTGCCGATGAACGCAGCGCAGTTGAACGCATTGGCGCTTGGTTTGCCTTGGCAACGCATGGGTGATGCGGGCGTGATCACGGTTTTGTGATCATCGACCCTGGTCTTTGAGTTGTTCAATTGGGGCATCCTCGGATACCCAACACCGGCAGTGTTGGGCACACTTCTACCCCATGAACAGCGCACCGCCCGCACTTGCAGACTTGAACGCAGATGAGCTGCGTGAGATGGTCACGGGTTTGCTGCAAAAGGTGGCGAGCAACACCGAAAAAATCAAAGCTGATGCGGCGCAAATTCAATTCAAGCAAGCCCTGATCGACAAGCTGACCTACGAGAATGCCGTTCTCAAGCGCCTGAAGTTTGGCCTCAAGAGCGAGCGGATGAACGCCGAGCAGCGCAGCTTGCTCGATGAAACACTGGACGCCGATTTGCAGGCTGTGGCCGATGAGATCGCACTGGCTGTGCCTGAGTCTGCTGCGGCTCAAGAAAAAAGAACGCCTAAGCGCCAGGCCTTGCCCGCTGAGTTGCCGCGCCAGACCTTTGCCCACGAGCCCGAGTCCACTGTGTGCACAGCCCCCGGCTGCGGCAGCCAGATGAAGCGCATTGGTGAGGACGTGTCCGAGAAGTTGGACTATGTGCCCGGCGTGTTTTGCGTGCACCGTCATGTGCGTGGCAAATGGGCCTGCGCTTGCTGCCAAACTTTGGTGCAGGTGCCGGTCGAGCCACACGTCATCGACAAAGGCATCCCCACACCGGGTTTGCTGGCCCAGGTGCTGGTGAACAAGTTTGCCGACCACCTGCCGCTGTACCGCCAGGAAGCGATCTTTGGGCGCGCGGGTGTGGCGCTGTCCCGCTCGACACTTGCCCAATGGGTGGGCAGCTGCGGGGTGGAGCTGCAACCGTTGGTGGACGCTTTGAAGCGAGACATTCTGAGCCGAAGCGTGGTCCACGCCGATGAAACCCCGGTGCAAATGCTCAAACCGGGCAAAGGCAAAACGCACCGAGCGTATTTGTGGGCGTATGCAGCCGGAGCGCATGAAGACATCAAAGCTGTGGTGTACGACTTTTGCGAAAGCCGAGCGGGGGCGAACGCCAAAGCGTTCTTGGATGAATGGCGAGGATCATTGGTGGTCGATGACTTCAGTGGCTACAAGCAACTCATGGGCGATGCATCGGGTCAGATCACCGAGGTCGGCTGCTGGGCGCACGCCCGGCGCAAGTTCCATGACTTGCAGCTGGCCAACCAAAGCCAGATTGCCGAGCAAGCCGTCAGGCAAATGGCGCAAATCTATGCGGTGGAGCGGGAGGTCAAAGATCTCAGTTGCGAAGAGCGACTGGGAATACGGCAAGACAAAAGCCAGCCGTTGGTGCAGACCTTGTACGAGTGGCTGGTGCTCAACCGGCAAAAGGTGCCCGAAGGTTCGGCCACGGCCAAAGCGATCGACTACAGCCTGCGGCGCTGGAGGGCGTTGACACGTTTCCTGGAAGACGGTCAATTGCCGGTGGACAACAACTGGATCGAGAACCAAATCAGGCCGATCGCGATTGGCAGGAACAATTGGTTGTTTGCGGGCTCGCTGCGTGCTGGCCAAAGGGCGGCGGCGGTGATGAGTTTGATTCAGTCGGCCAAACTGAATGGACACGACCCGCATGCGTACTTGAAAGATGTGCTGACGAGGCTGCCGATGCACATGAACAACCGAATAGATGAGTTGCTGCCGCACCGGTGGTCGGCGGGATAGTGTGTACGTGTCCACGATCTTGGCGTGGACACGTATCTGCTAAGCGGGCGGGAAAATCAAAAAACCAGATGGGATGGCCGGACGCTTACCGCAAACTGGCAGACTGCGCTAGCAGTTGTTCATAAAAGTCACGTGCAAAGCTTTGTGCCATGCGCAGGCTTTGCGTTTGTGTGCTGCGTCTGTGTGTACGTCCCGCAATCCAGCAGCGCACTTGCCAAAACTTGCTGGCAGCTATTTTGAACACTGATAGTTTGCGTGGATAACCTGGCACTGGTGTGATGGTCGCAGGAATGGGCACTGTGCGCTCACGTGCTTGAGTGCGCAGCACTGGGTCGTTGGCTGCGGCTGCGGTAAAAACGGTATGCATCACTCAAGCGTACTGTTGTACATCGCAAATGCAACCGCGCACAAAAACGGTTGGTGCGTTTTACAGGCGCAGTCTTGCCGTGTTGTTGCCGTGCTGCACCGTGCGTATCCACGTTGATAAAAAGACATGCAGCACACTCGCAAGTTGTAGACCTGCAGGTTTGCAACAAGCGTCACTTTTAGGTTGGAAAAACCTTGGCGTGCTCTTGTAAACTTTTCGGATGCTCTAAGGAAAAATTAAGCTTTTGTTGCTCTGGCTGTTGTGGCCGCTTCGGGCGCTGCTTTCGCTCAATCTTCTGTGTCTTTGACAGGTAAGCTGCGTTTTGCTTACGGCGATGCCAAGACTTCTGCTGGTGTTAAGACAACTGGTGTTGGTGTTACCGACGGTGACTGGAACATCGCTGCTGTGGAAGACTTGGGCGGTGGCTTGAAGGCCGGCGCTAACATGGCCCTGCGTTTGCGCGGCCGTGATGTTGCCGTTGATGGCGCTCAAAGCAACGGCGCACGTCCACGTGACTCCAGCATGTACCTGACAGGTGGTTTCGGTACTGTGACTGTTGGCGCAGTTGAAGCCGGCAACGGCATTCTGGGCTTGGTCACTGCTGGCGGCCCAACATACATCGGCTTGGATAACGGCGTGCAATTGGCCGCTGCTTCCAACGTTGACTTGCTGCAATACACATCGCCTGCAATGAACGGTTTCTCCGTGAAAGCCCTGATGATCGACTCGGTCGGCGCTGGCGGTGCTCAAGCTACTTCTACATCCCAAGACGCTACCGTGGTTGGTTTGAACTACGCCAACGGCCCTCTGTCTGCTGCTATTGACATGACCAACTACGGTTTGAACTCTTTGACAGCTGGTGCTGACAGCCGTACACGCATGAGCGCTAACTACAACCTGGGCGTTGCCATTGTGGGCGCTGGCTACCAGACTGCCAAGACAACAGCCGGCATCAAGAAAAACGAAACCGCTGTTAGCGTGTCTGCTCCTTTCGGCGCATTCAACGTTGGCATGATCTACGCTACCAGCAAGACTGATGGCGTTGCCGGCAACAACACGGGTTATGACTTCGCTGTTCAGTACAACCTGAGCAAGCGCACTTACGTGGCTTTGCAAGGTCAGTCCGCCAAGACAGCTAACGTTGCTGGTACTAACACCAACACACGCGTTCAGTTGGCTCACTCCTTCTAATCCCCCGCTGGCGCAAGCCAGTTGAGGTTTAAAAGACTAAAAAACCCACCGTGGCAACACGGTGGGTTTTTTTATGGCTTGCGCTGCGTTCAGGTGGGTTTTTGTCATTCAGCCGACATGTCTGCAGATCACAATCTGGCCATTGTTTTTGACATTTTTGTACCCCATGACCTTGCCTCATTTTTCTCGCCGCCAGTGGCTGGCTTCGGCTGCAGCCGGCAGTTTTGTGCACGCACTGGGTGCGCAAGCGGCCACTTACCCTGATAAAACGGTGCGCATCGTGGTGCCATTTGCCGCAGGCGCGGGCACCGATGCCATGGGGCGTTTGTTGGCGCAGAAGTTGGGCGATTTGTGGGGTGCCAGCGTGGTGGTCGAGAACCGCACCGGTGCTTCGGGGGCGATTGGCACCCAGCATGTGGCGCAAAGCCCGGCTGACGGGCACACGCTTTTGCTGGTCGCGGCACCTTTTACCACCGTGCCTGCGGTGTTGCCCAACGCGGGCTATGACCCGGTGGCCAGTTTTGCGCCGATCAGCATGGTGGCCCAAGGGCCTTTGATGTGGGCTTGCAACAAGGATTTGCCTTTCAACACGCTGGCCGAATTGGTGGCCTATGCCCAAACCCGACCTGGGCAGCTCAATTACGGCTCTGCGGGCGCAGGTGGCATCAACCACTTGGTGCTGGAGCAGCTGAAGGCGAAAAAAGGGGTGTCGATCGTGCACATTCCTTACCGCGGCATCGCCCCCGCCACACTGGACATGATCGGCGGACAAATCCACTTGCTCACAGGCACGATCCCGGCCTTGGCCCCTTTTGTGCGCGATGGCCGCATCAAGCCCTTGGCGGTGACCACCGCGCAGCGTCACCCGTCTTTACCGCAAGTGCCGGGACTGGCCGAGCAGGGTTTGGCCGATTTGAGTGCCTTGAATTACTTTGGTTTGGTGGCGCCCAAAGGCACGCCCGCCGATGTGGTGGAGCGTTTGGGTCAGGCGATTGGCCGCATCACGGCCATGCCCGATGTGCAAGCGCGTTTCAAGGCCGATGCCCTGGAACCCGCCCCGCAAGGTGTGGCGCACATGGACAGGTTCATTCGCAGCGATTTGGATGGCTGGAAGAAAGTGGTGCGCCAGCAAGGCATCCAGATGGACGCCATTTAAGCGGCCGTTGGTTTGGGTGAAAGACGCTTTGGCTGTTGGCTGTTGGCTGTTGGCCGTTGGCTGTTGAAGTTTGGTGACTGGTTTTCAACTGCGCTGAACGGCGGTCGCCCAAGCGGCCAGTTTGGCCTCGGCTTGGTCTCGGCTCCATTGCGGCTCGAAAACACGTTCGGTGGCCAGCCGCTCGCGCAGCTCACCCGGTTCGCTGAACACGCCTTGCTGTAGTCCTGCCAGCAAAGCCGCCCCCAGGGCGGTGGTTTCGGTGGTTTGAGGCCTGACCACGGGCAAGCCCATCAGGTCGGCTTGCATTTGCATCAGCAAGTTGTTGCTGCAGGCACCCCCGTCCACGCGCAGGGCCTTGACTTGCAGGTGCGGCAGGTGTTTGGCGTCTTGTTGCATGGCGTGCAGCAGCACGGTGCTTTGCAGTGCAATGCTTTCGAGCGCAGCGCGGGCAATGTGGGCCACACCGCTGCCACGGGTCAAGCCCTGAATGCTGCCGCGTGCATGGGGCAGCCAATAGGGCGCACCCAAACCGGCAAATGCCGGCACAAGCACCACGCCATCGCTGTCGTTCACGCTTGCGGCCAGCGCTTCCACGTCACTGCTGTGCGTGATGGCTTTGAGGCCGTCGCGCAGCCATTGCACCACCGCACCGCCCATGAACACGCTGCCTTCCAGGGCGTATCCGGGCGCGGCATTGGGCTGCAGCTGCGCGGCGCAGGTGGTGATGAGGCCACTGTGACTGTGCAGTGCGGCGTGCCCGGTGTGCATGAGCATGAAGCAGCCCGTGCCGTAGGTGTTTTTGACCTCGCCTGCTTGCAAGCAAGCTTGTCCCAGCAAGGCCGATTGTTGGTCGCCCGCCACGCCGCCAATGACCGGCCCCAGCCCAGGCCCAAGCAAGCCGGTTTGCACCCGACCAAAATCGGCCACAGAGGCATGCACCTCGGGCAACACGGCCCGAGGGATGCCGAACAAATCGAGCAATTCATCGTCCCATTGCCCGGTATGGATGTTCAGCAGCAAGGTGCGACTGGCGTTGCTGATGTCGGTGCGGTGGCTTTGACCCCCCGTCAATTGCCAAATCAGCCAGGTGTCTACGGTGCCAAAAGCCAGTTCACCGGCTTGTGCTTGTGCACGGGCACCAGGAATGTGGTCGAGCAACCAGCGCAGTTTGGTGGCCGAGAAATAGGCGTCGAGGCGCAAGCCGGTGCGCTGCTGAATGAGTGGCTCCACCCCTTGTTCGCGCCATTGCTGGCACAGTGCTTCGGTGCGCCGGTCTTGCCAGACGATGGCGTTGTGCAGTGGCACGCCGGTCTGGCGGTTCCACAGCAGGGTGGTTTCGCGCTGGTTGGTGATGCCCACGCCCCGGATGTCGGCGGCCGTCAAGTTGCATTGGGCGAGCACCTTTTGCGCTGTGTCGCGTTGGCTGTGCCAAAGACTCAAGGGGTCGTGTTCTACCCAGCCAGGTTGAGGGTAAATTTGCGGGAATTCTTGTTGCGCCGTGCCGACGATGTGGCCGTGGTCGTTGAAAACAATGGCCCGGGAGCTGGAGGTGCCCTGGTCGAGTGCGAGCAAATAAGTGGGCTGTGTCATGGTTTGTCAGTTGGGGGTGTCTGAAGACATGTCTTTGGCGGGCGCCACGACGCAGCGAACGGCTTGATCGCGCAAGAGGCTCTCGAAATCTGGGGCGAGAGGCGCGTCGGTGAACAAGGTGTGCAGCACTTTGAGCGGTGCCATCTCGATCATGGCTGCACGGCCAAATTTGCTGTGGTCGGCCACCAGCCAAACCTGGCGAGATTGCTCGACGATGGCCCGCGCCACCATGACTTCGCGCATGTCGAAGTCGCGCAGGGTGCCATCGGCATCGATGCCGCTGATGCCGATCAGGCCGATGTCCACCTTGAATTGGCGGATGAACGACAGCGCCGCTTCGCCCACCACGCCCAGGTCTTCGTGGCGCACCGTGCCGCCGGCCATGAGCACTTCGCACTGGGGATTGGCCGTCAAGGTGCGGGCCACATGCAAATTGTTGGTGATCACCCGCAGATCGGCATGGTGCAGCAGTTCGCTGGCCACGGCTTCGACGGTGGTGCCAATGTTCATGAACAAGCTGGCACCCGGCGGGATGGCTGCCGCCACGGTGCGTGCAATGCGCTGCTTGGCCTCGGCATGGGTGCGCTGGCGCTGGGTGTAAGTGGTGTTGCGGGTGCTGCTGTCAATGGCGCGCACGCCACCATGAAACCGTTCCATGGCCCCCGTTTCTGTCAGTCGCTGGACATCACGGCGGATGGTTTGCAGTGTGGTGCCGAATTGGGCTGCCAAAGCCTCGGTTTTGAGGCTGCCATGCTCGCGCACATGGTGCAGCATGGCTTGTTGTCTGGGATTGAGTGCCATGGTCATGGCCCTGTTGTAACCGGTTTTTGATGTTGCAAAACTAGGGATTCCGAGCATATTTGATCATTTGCTTTTGTTATATAACCCTTAAAAGAAAATAAACGAACATAAATAATCATATTTCGCGCTCCATTATGTTTCGACCTGATCTTTCAGACTGGACCCAGGCACCCTGCGATGTGCTGGTGATCGGTGGCGGTGCCACTGGTCTGGGTGTGGCCGTGCAGGCGGCACTGGAGGGGCGACGCGTGGCGCTGGTCGAGGCGCGCGACTTTGCCTGTGGCACGTCGTCACGTTCGACCAAGTTGTTGCACGGCGGGGTGCGCTATTTGGCGCAGGGGCGTTTCAAGCTGGTGCGGGAGGCTTTGCGCGAACGGGCCATTGTGTTGGGCCTGGCTCCCCATTTGGCCCAGCCCTTGCCGTTTGTGGTGCACGAGCGGCGCTGGCTGTCTTGGGCCATCACGGCTTTGGGGCTCAAGCTGTACCAGTGGCTGGCAGGCCGCTTGAGTTTGGGGGCCACCGAGGCCATCAGCCAGCGCAGCTTGTGTGACCTTGGTTTGGCATTGCCCGGCACGGTGGCCGGGGTGCGTTATTGGGATGGTCAATTTGAGGATGCCCGGCTGGCATTGGCCTTGGCCCGGACCGCACAGGCCGCAGGTGCCCGGGTGCGCAACCACACCCGTGTGGTCGCACTGAAGCAGCACGAGAAAGATTGGGAAGTCACGCTGCAAGATGCCCTGAATGGTCAGCAAATCACCTTGCGGGCGCATTGCGTGGTCAATGCCACTGGCGTTTGGGTCGATGGCTTGCGGCAGCTGGCTTTGTCTGCAGGGCCGCAGACAGCGGTGCCAAAGACATCGGCACAAACAACATCGGCTTCGTCATCGTCATCGCGTTCATCGGCACTGCAGGGCCTGGTCAAGCCGAGCCAAGGCGTGCACCTGGTGGTGGACCGTGCGCGTTTGCCGCTGAACGAGGCGGTGCTGGTGCCGCGAACCACCGATGGGCGTGTGCTGTTTGCAGTGCCTTGGTTGGGGGCCACGGTGATCGGTACGACCGACACCCCCCGTGACGACGCCCCGCTGGAGCCGCGGCCCATGGCCGAGGAGTTGGCCTTTTTGTGGGGTGAGACAGCACGCGCCTTGGGCGTTCGCTTGCAGGCACACGATGTGAAAAGTGTCTGGGTGGGCTTGCGCCCTTTGGTCGACAACGGACATGGCCAGCAGGGGCAAACGGCGCAAATGTCACGCGAACATCTGATCGCCCGCGAAGCGCCTGGCTTTGTGACCGTGACCGGCGGCAAATGGACGACTTACCGCAGCATGGCGCAAGAGGTGTTGAGCACTTTGGTGGCCTGTGGCGATTTGCCGAAGGCCCGGTGTGTGGCCCACACCGAAAGCCACACTTTGTTTGGTGCGCCTGCTGCCGGTGCGCTGCCCACCAGTTTGCGTGAAGCGCCAGGTGCGCATTTGCTGGGGTCTGAGGCGGCAAAGGTGTTGAATGTGCCCGGCAGCGATGAGTTGCTCGGCTTGGGTTTGACAGCGGCGATGGTGCGCTACTGTGCGCGTTCGGAGTGGGCTATCACGGTCGAGGACATGCTGGCCAGGCGCTGGCGTGTGTTGTTTCTCGATGCCCGCTTGGCCGAGCAGATGGCCCCGCGTGTGGCCGAGTTGTTGCAGCAAGAAACGGGCATCGACCCGGCGTTGCCCGCGTTTTTGGCTTTGTGCCGGCAATACCAGCTGAGTCCGGCAGACTTGGCTGGCTTATGAATGTGATGGAGGTATTTTTGTGAGCACCGATACGATTTCCAATGTGCGCTACGGCATCATCGGCTGCGGCATGATGGGGCAAGAACATCTGCGCAACATCGCCCTGTTGCCCGGTGCCTCGGTGACCCGGATATTTGAACCCGATGACGCGATGGCCGCTGCCAGTCTGGCGCTGGCTCACGGCAGCCAGCGTGCCGCGAGTCTGGCCGAGGTGGTCACTGCGCCCGATGTGGATTGTTTGCTGGTGGCCAGCCCCAATTTCAGGCACGCACAGCAGTTGGCCGAGATCGCCGCATTGCGCCCCTTACCCGTCCTGCTTGAGAAGCCTGCTTGCACCTCATTGGATGAGTTGCGCGAGCTGGCCTTGTTGGGGCACGCTTATGCCGCGCCGATCTGGGTGGCGATGGAATACCGCTACATGCCGCCTGTGGCCCGCTTGACCGAAGAAGCCCACAGCCAGCAAAACACCGGGCCGCTCGCCATGCTGTCCATTCGCGAGCACCGCTTTCCCTTCCTGGTCAAGGTGGGCGACTGGAACCGTTTTAACCGTTACACCGGGGGCACGCTGGTCGAAAAATGCTGCCACTTTTTTGACCTCATGCGGCATGTGCTGCGCAGCGAACCGGTGCGGGTGTATGCGTCCGCTTCGGTGGCGCACAACCACCTGGACGAGCGTTATGCCGATGGCGTGCCCGATATTCTGGACAACGCTTATGTGGTCGTGGACTTTGCCAACGGCCAGCGTGCTTTGCTGGAGCTGTGCATGTTCGCCGAGGGCGCGCGTTACCAGGAAGAAATTTCGGTGGTGGGATCGCGTGGCAAGGCCGAGTGCTTTGTGCCGGGACCAGGCCGTTTTTGGCCAGCCCATCTGGGCGAGCCGCCAGTGCCCAAGGTGGTGATCAGCCCCCGTGACCCCAAGGGTCCGCGCGAGCTGGATGTGCCGGTTGACCCTGTGGCCTTGGCCGCAGGAGACCACAACGGCTCCACGTTTTACCAGCACCAGCGCTTCAATGCGGTGGTGCGTGGCGTGGGCCAGGTCGAGGTTGGTTTGAAAGATGGCCTGGCCGCTGTGCTGATGGGTCTGGCCGCACAAGAGTCGGCACGCACGGGCCAAGCCATTGACCTGACTCAGGGCGCTTATGCGCTGAGTCAAATTTAAAGCGATGCCCGCTGTGCCGTTTGCATCAGCCCAGAACTTCGCGCACAAAATGCGCGGCCTTTTGCCAGTCGGCAGCGGTCATGGCGTGCCCGCCTGTTCGCCCATGCCATTGCAATCGGCGAGGGTGCCCTTGCCAATGCGGGCCAAGCACTTCGGCCATGTGCCGGGTGCCTTCGGGGTTGGCCCACAGGTCATCGCTGGCCTGGAGCAGACACACGCCACGCGGAGCGATGTGTTCCAGCAAAAAGCGGGGGGCATCGATGGCCATAAGGTGCTCGCGCACAGCCGCTTGCTGGGTGTCCGGGCCCAGCCAGTGGGGGAATTGGCTCGCCAGTTGGCTCAGGCTTTCGGCGCTGGGCGGGGTGATGGCCAAAGACGCTGCGCCGGCGGTGCCACTGTTGTGAGCGATGACGGCGTCGATGCGGTCATCAAGGGCCGTGGCCAGCAAGGCGGCTTTGCCACCTCTGGAATGGCCTGCCACGGCGATGCCGGACATTCGGCCGTCGTTGATCTGCCGCAAGGCATCTACACAGAATTGCAGGCCCCAAGCCCAGACCGCCAGACACCCGCTGCTCAGGTGTGGCCAGTGTTCAAAGACCGGACCTTCGCGCTGCGCGGTGTCATTGTCAAAAGCCAGTTCGGTGCGGTTGAACCAGGCCAACGCAGTCTCTTGTTGCAGTGTGGCCGAGACGGCGTCGTTGCCCAAAACATGCGGCCAGCAAGCATCGGGACTGAGCAGCACCGGGCAGCGCTTGGCGTGGCGGGGCCAAATCAGCGTCAAGGTCCAGCTGATCCAAGCAGGCCCGCCGACACTGACGCGCCACAACTGCAACTCGCGGTCGGTTTGCAAGAGCCGGTGCATGCGCTGCGTTTGCACAACCCCGTCATGCGGCACGAAGCCCCCAAACAGGGTCTCGAGAGCTGCGAGGTGTGGCGTCGCATGCGGCGAAGGGAGAGTCGATTCATTCAGCATTCGTGTAAACGATAAGCGTGTTTCAGCGTCATTGAACTATATTCATTTCATCACTAAACGAGGAGTCAACCATGAAATCTGTTTTTATTCGTCCCCTGGCTTTGGCCGCAGGTTTGTCCGCTTTGGCGGGTTTTGCCCATGCAGGAGAGATCCGCGTCATGTGCTACCAGGACGGCGTGGAGTGCGAGGTCACCGCCGAGCTGGCCAAGCGCTTTGAGGCCCAAAATCCCGGCACCAAGGTGGTCATTGACACCGTGCCCTACAAAACCATTGTGGAGCAGTTGCCGGTGCAGTTGGCCGCAGGTCAGGGCCCGGACATTGCGCGTGTGACCGATCTGGGTGGCCTGTCCAAGTACTACATGGACATTTCTGCACACCTCAAAAACCGCAAATACTGGGATGACAACTTTGGCGCTACCGCCCCTTGGCTGCGCCCCAGCGCAAGCGACAAAGGCATTTACGGCTTCATGTCGCAATTGACCATGACCGGCCCGTTCGTGAACAAGACCTTGTTTGAACAAGCCAAAGTGCCCATGCCCGGTGCCAAGGCCACTTGGGACGACTGGATGGAGGCCAGCCGCAAAGTGGCCAAGGCCACCCAACTCAAGGCCGCTGCGGCCTGGGACCGTTCGGGCCACCGTTTTGCAGGCCCTGCCATCAGCTACGGTGCCAAAATCTTTGATGCCCAGGGCAACCCCGTCATCGATGCCGGTTACAAAAACACGGTCAACAAATTTGTCGCATGGCACAAAGACGGCGGCATGATGCGCGAAGTTTGGGCCGGCACAGGGGGTTCGACCTACGCTTCGTCGATCGATGAGTTCATCAACGGCAACGTGGCCATGGTGCTGGCTGGCAGCTGGCAGATCGGCAACCTGCAAAACAAAGTGGGCAGTAATTTTGACTGGGTCGCGGTGCCCAACCCTTGCGGTCCAGCTGCATGCTCGGGCATCCCCGGTGGCGCGGCTTGGGTGGCCTTGAAAACCAGCAAGTCACCCAAAGAAGTGGGTGCCTTCATGGACTTCATGGCGTCTGAGGCAGCCTATGCCGAGTTCAGTGCCCGCACCAACAACATTCCCGCACACGCCGGTCTGGCCAAAAAAGGCGTGGACTACGCCAGCGCCAAGCCTGCAGCCAAAGCCGCTTTGGGCGTGTTCAGTGCGGGTGTGGCGCAACTCGCGCCAGTGGCCTATCAATTCCAGGGCTACAAGTTCAACCGCGCCATCATGTTGCCCACGGTCAGCCGTGTGACGCAGGCGATTGTGGGCGAGATGAGCACGGACGAGGCGGTCAACAAGATCACCTCTGACATGCAAGACGCCGTCAAGCAAGCCCAGAAGTAAGTCTGGGCTGAGTTTGGCAACGCAGGTGTGGGCATGGAAATGCCCACACCGCTTCCCCATTGGTTTGCAGATCGCCCCGCTTTGACGGCGGGGTGAGGTTTTTTCATGAGATTTCTCGCCTTCTTTTTCAATTTGCTGGAACCTTTTTTCAGGTTCGGGCAGCAGCGCTTGGGTCTGCAGCGGCTGGGGTGGCTGTTTGTCGCGCCCAACCTGATCGTGTTTGGCTTGTTTTGCTTTTTGCCAATCCTGATCAACCTGATCTACGCGGTGACGGGCGGCGTGCAGTTGATGCCCTTGAGCCGCCCGTACACGGGGGCTGAGAATTTTCAGATTTTGTTTGAATGCGGCAACTACCTCGACTTGTCGACTTGCCGCAAAGACGTCTTTTGGCGTGCAATTTTCAACACCGTGAAGTTCAGTTTCATCCAGGTGGGCTTGATGGTCTTGCTGGCCATGGTCACGGCGCTGGTGCTCAACCGCAAAATCTTGGGGCGGGGGTTTTGGCGTGGGGTGTTTTTCTACCCGGTCTTGCTGTCACCCGTGGTGGTGGCATTGATCTGGAAATGGTTGTTGCAAAGCCAAGGCGCGTTCAATGCTGGCTTGGTGGCGCTGGAGATGTCGCCCGTGCAGTGGTTGACCGAATCGGGTTGGGCTTTTTTCTGGACCGTGTTTGTGTCGATCTGGGCGCACATGGGTTTTTACACCCTGATTTTGCTGGCCGGACTGCAGGCCATTCCGAAAGACTTGTACGAGGCCGCTGAGATGGACCGCGCCAGCCCTTGGCGCACCTTGACCCGCATCACTTTGCCTTTGTTGATGCCCAACCTGATCGTGGTGTTGGTGCTGGCCGCCATCCGCGCGGTGCAGGTTTTTGACGAGGTGTTTGTCTTGACCGGTGGCGGCCCGGGATCGGCCACCACGTTCATTGTCCAGTTCATCTACCAGACCGGATTTGCGGAGCAAATCCATTTGTACGGTTTGGCTGCGGCAGCTTCATTGGCGCTGGCGTTTTTCTTGATTGTGTTGACTTTGGCGCAGTTGCGTCTGACGCGGGCCAGCGAAGCTGGTCAGAAGGGGCGCTGAGATGGGCTGGATGAATTTTCTGTTGCGTACACGAGGGCGTCAGCGTCTGGATTGGACCGACGTGCTCAGTTACACCTACCTCGTGGTGGGTTTGTTCACCATGTTCGCGCCGGTGGTCTGGCTGGTCATGTCCTCGTTCAAGACCGAGGCGGCGATTGGGCAATTTCCGCCCACGTTCATGCCTTACACACAAAAAACAGTGGTGGTTGCGGGGCATGACAAACCCTTGCCGCTGTTTACCGTGACGCTGGACGATGGCCGGAAACGCGAAATGGCCCAGGTTCAGCGCATGGGCATCATGGCCACCATGGTGGACCCTGCGGCACCTGAAGAGCGGGTGCAGGTCAACATCCGTCAGCGCGAACCGGTCAATACCTTGAAGTTCGCCTGGGGCAACTACACCGAGTTGTTTGGCAAGTTCACCTTTGGCACTTACCTGTGGAACAGCGTGTTCATCACGGTGGTGGCCACGGTGCTGACCTTGCTCTTCAATTCCATGGCCGCGTTTGCCTTGTCCAAATACAAGTTTCGCGGGCAAAAGGGGGTGTTTTTCCTCATCATCGCCACGCTGATGATTCCGCCCACCATCATTTTGGTGCCGGTGTTTTTGGTCATCAACCATGTCGGCTTGCTCAACAGTTTGTGGGGCGTGATCTTGCCGGCGGTGGCCACGCCCACCGGGGTCTTTTTGCTCCGGCAGTACATGCTGACCATTCCGGACGAGCTGATCGAGGCGGCCCGCATGGACCACGCCAGCGAGTGGCGCATTTATTGGCGCATCGTGTTGCCCTTGTCGGCACCCGCGCTGGCGGTGCTGGCTATTTTCTCGGTCATGTGGCGCTGGAACGATTTCTTGCTGCCCTTGATCGTTTTGTCCAAAAACGAGTTTTTTACTTTGCAACTGGCGCTCAACTCGTTCCAGGGTGAGCTCAACACCCAGTGGCACTACCTGTTGGCCATGACGGTCATCACCTTGTTGCCCGTCACCTTGGTGTTTGCTTTCCTTCAACGTTACATCACCACCGGCATTGCAGGTGCCGGGGTGAAGTGAGCGGTTTGTTTTTATATTTTTGTCAGGTAGTCGATCGTGTCCACTCTTGAATTGCGTGCCCTTTATAAAAAGTTTGACCAAACCTCGGTGATCCACGGCGTGGATTTGCAGGTGGCCCACGGCGAGTTTGTGGTCTTTGTCGGCCCCTCCGGGTGCGGTAAATCCACGCTTTTGCGCATGATCGCCGGGCTGGATTCGCCCACCGATGGTGATTTGCTGATCGACGGTCAGCGTGTCAACGACGTCGGGGCCGCCGAGCGTGGCTGTGCCATGGTGTTCCAGTCGTATGCGCTGTATCCGCACATGACGGTGTATGACAACATGGCCTTTGGCCTTGAAAACGCCAAGGTGCCGCGTGCGGAAATTGAGCGCAAGGTGCATGAGGCGGCCAGTTTGCTCAGGCTGGATTCCTTGCTGCAGCGACGGCCAACCCAGCTGTCGGGCGGTCAGCGTCAGCGGGTGGCGATTGGCCGCGCCATTGTGCGCAACCCCAAGATTTTCCTGTTCGACGAACCGCTGTCCAACCTGGATGCCGAGTTGCGTGTGTCCATGCGCAGCGAGTTGCGTGAGCTGCATCAGCGCTTGGGCGCCACCATGGTTTATGTGACGCATGACCAGGTGGAGGCCATGACCATGGCCGACAAGATTGTGGTGTTGCGGGCCGGTCTGGTGGAGCAGGTGGGCACCCCAGTGGCCCTGTATGAAAAACCTTGCAATACCTTTGTGGCCGGTTTCATTGGCAGCCCGCGCATGAACTTCGTGCCTGCTGCCTTGGTTCGCGCCTGCCCTGCTTTGGCAGCGTGGGTGCCATCGCAGGCGCATCAAGTGGGCATTCGCCCCGAGCATTGGCTGGCTTGCGGGCCAGGTGAGGGTTTGTCCATGACTGTGCGCCACGCCGAGTACATGGGCGCCCAACGCTTGGTGCATGCCGAGCTGCAAGACCAGACTCGGGTGGAGCTGTTGGTCGATGGCGAGCACGCGCTGTCGGCGGGGCAGACCATTCACATGCGTGTGGCCGAACACCATTTGCATGTCTTTGACGCACAAGACCAGCGCATTGAAAGGGCGGCTGTATGAAACCCGTTGCCACTTCTGGCTGGAAAGCCCACCCTGGCGCACCCGAGGCCGATGCGGTCGCTGCGCTCACCCCGGGTGGTCAACTGCGCTTGGTGTTTTTGTCAGACACCCTGGCGCGTGTGAGCTGGCAACCTGCACAAGATTACAAAGAACCTCGAACCTGGGCCATTGCCCCGGTCGCAGGCGAAGATGTGGCCTGGCAAGGCCGAGAGCGCGCCAGTTTGGCGGGTTTTGCGCGGCCCCAGCTGACGGCGGCTGCGAACGGCCAAGGTCTGCAGACCGGCAAGCTGGCGGTGCACTGGACAGGCGGCAACGGAGACCCGGTGCGTCTGGAATGGTCGCAGCCCGGCAGCGGCAAGGTTTTTCAGTCCGACCGTGTGACCAGTGCGTATTTGAGCGAGAAGCGCACAGGGCTGGTGCGCCACTGTGTGGTGCGCGATCCGCGCGAGCATTACTTTGGACTGGGCGACAAGACCGGGCCGCTGAACTTGCATGGCCGACGTTTGCGTTGTTTGGGCCAGGACTCGATCGGGTATGACCCGGAGCGTGGCGACCCTCTGTACAAGCATTGGCCATTTTTGATGACCCGAACGGTCGACGGTTTGTGGGTCGGTATTTATTACGACACCTTGTCCGCTTGCACATTCGATCTGGGCTGCGAGCACGACAACTACCACGGCTTGTTTCGCACCACCGAAATTGACGATGGCGATCTGGACTATTACCTGATGGTGGGTGAGACACCGGCACAGGTGGTGGCGCAATTTGTGCAGCTGGTTGGCGGCACCTTGCTGCCACCCCGCTGGACCTTGGGCTTTGCCCAGACCGCCATGGGCTTGGCCGATTCGCCTAATGCACAAGAGTTGCTGGAGTCGTTTGTCGACGAGTGTCAGCAGCATGGCGTGCCGATCTCGTCTTTCCACTATGGCTCAGGTTATTCGAGTCGGGGCAAGCAACGCTATGTGTTCACCTGGAACACCAGCAAGTTCCCGGATCCTGAACGGGTCAACGCCAAATTTCATGCCGCCGGCATGAAGCTGGTGGCCAACCTCAAGCCATGCTTGCTGGACGACCATCCGGCCTATGCCGACTTGGCCAAGCAAGGTGCATTCATCGAGCACGAAGACACGCGCCAGCCTGTGGTCGAGCCTTATTGGGATGGCCAGGGTTCGCACCTGGACTTCACCCGCACACAGGCCATTCAGTGGTGGCAGTCACAGCTCAAGGCGCAGATTTTGCAACGCGGCATTGACGTGGGCTGGAACGACAACAACGAATACGCCATTCAGGCCGAAGACGCTTTCAGCGCAGGCCTGGGGCAAACCATTCCCATGCACCGCAGCCGCCCTTTGCACGGTTTGCTGATGACGCGTGCCACCTTTGAGTCGCAACAAGCCCATGCCCGCGAAACCGGGCAAGATGATTTGGTCTTCACCATCACCCGTGCGGGGCCTCCAGGCCTGCAGCGCTATGCCCAAACCTGGTCTGGTGACAACACCACCAGCTGGGCCAGTTTGAAGTGGAACATCCGCACCGGCTTGCAAATGAGCCTGTCGGGCATGTTCAATATCGGGCATGACGTGGGTGGTTTTTATGGGCCGATCCCTGATCCTGAATTATTCCTGCGCTGGGTGCAGGCGTGTAGCCTGAACCCACGCATGGTGATGAATTCATGGAAAGAGGGCAATGTCAGCAATTTGCCCTGGATGCACCCGGAGGTCACGGAGGCGGTCACCCAGGCCATCCGATTGCGCTACCGGCTGTTGCCCTACATGTGGCAGTGCTTTGAAGCGGCCAGCCAAAAGCACGAGCCCATCATTCGGCCCACGTTTTTCAATTTCCCGAACGATGCGCGTTGCCTGCAGGACTGTGACGATTTCATGTTGGGCGATGCCTTGCTGGTGGCACCCGTCGTGGAGCAAGGCGCCACGCAACGCCGGGTCTACTTGCCCCAGCTGCCGCCGGGCGAAAGCTGGTTTGATTTTTACACCCGCGCCCCCTTGGCGGCGGGCACCGAACACTGCGTCAGTTCGCCCTTGAACCACTTGCCGCTGTTCGCCCGCTCTGGTGCGCAGATTCCTGTGGCGAATGCCTCAGCCGGGGCTTTGCCCAGGTTCGATGATCCTGTCTCGGAAACGCTGGCTTTCTGACACCCCTGAACTCGACCACCCAAGGCAAGGTGGTCGAGGCTGAATCTGAGTTGCCCCCAATGCAGCGTCTGTCGAATGTGACCGACCGCGCTGGCGCTTGCCTGTGCAACGCCTTCCCTTTGCTTGAATACCTCTGACGCCTTGTTTGATTTTTTTGCTCAAAAACTAGGGTAAACCCCCTTTTTTTGAGTCCGGCAAGTTGAGACACTCCATTTTCCAAAAACGTTTTTGGACTGGTTTTGAACCGGTTACTTTTCGGACGATACCGCCCGATATTGCACAAGGAGAATTGGATGAAACAGATGAAACGTCCCGCCGCGCAGTTGCTGGTCGGATTCGGACTGTCGCTATTGGCAACGGCATCGGCCAATGCGCAATCGGTGTTGTTTTGGTCAACCCAGGCCACGCCGGTCAACGAGCAAAAAGATGTGCGCGAGGTGGTCCTGAAGAACAGCCCCGTGCCCGTCGAATTCGTGACCAACAACGACGGTCCTTACTTCACCCGTCTGAACGCCGAATTGCAAGCGGGCAAAGGCAGCATTGGTTTGCTGGGCGCTTTGCACGGTGGTTTGTCGAGCAATACCAAAGACTTGCAAGATTTGAGCAAACTGGGTGCCACAGCCAAAGTCAGTCCGGCATTTGTCAAACTCGGCAAACTCGGCACGACAGAGCAAAAGTATGTCCCCTGGATGCAGGCCACTTTTGTCATGGCGGCCAATAAAAAAGCCTTGCCCTATTTGCCCGCTGGCGCAGACATCAATAAATTGACCTATGACCAATTGGTGGCATGGTCCAAAAATCTGGCTGAAAAAACCGGTGGCCCCAAGTTTGGCTTTCCGGCTGGCCCACAAGGCTTGAAGCACCGGTTCTTCCAAGGCTATCTCTACCCCTCTTACGCAGACTCCATGGTCACGGAGTTTCGGTCTGCAGGCGCCGAGGCGGGTTGGAACATGTTCAAAGAACTCTGGAAATACACGCACGCATCGTCCACTGGGTTTAACCAGATGCAAGAGCCCTTGAAGAATGAGCAAGTCTGGGTTGCTTTTGACCACATTGCGCGGTTGGCCGATGCGTTCAATGCAAAGCCCAATGACTTTGTGGCTTTCCCGGCACCCAGCGGTCCAACAGGACGAGGCTTTATGCCGGTGTTGGCTGGATTGGCCATTCCCAAAACTGCGCCCGACAAAGCCGGAGCAGAAAAACTGGTGGCCTACCTCATGACACCCGAAGTGCAGTTGGCCACCTTGCGCGCCACCAACTTTTTCCCCACAGTGGACGTCAAGATTCCGGCAGACATGCCTGCGTCGGTGCGCATCACCGCTGAAGCCATCAGCAAGCAAGCGGGTTCAGCAGACGCCAACCCAGGCCTCTTGCCTGTGGGCTTGGGCGCACTGGGTGGCAAGTTCAACCAGGTTTATGTAGACACCTTTGAACGTGTGGTGTTGGCCGGACAACCGGTCAAAGCGGTTCTGGACGAACAAGCCGCCACCTTGCGCAAGCTCATGCAAGAAGCCAATGCGCCTTGCTGGGAACCCGACAAACCATCCGTGGGCGCTTGCCCTGTTAAGTGAGTTTCTCTAAATCCCCGTCATTCCCGCGAACGCGGGAATCCAGTGTTGCGCGGTAGGTCGTTGGCGCAAGAGATGGATTCCCGCCTGCGCGGGAATGACGAAACACGCGGGATGACGTTGGACAGTTGTGATTAACCCCTGAAGCATGAAAACATGAATCAACGTCTATTGCCCTATTGGCTGATTGCGCCCGCAACGTTTTTCACGGTGGCGCTGTTTGTCGTGCCGTTTTATGGTGTCGCCAGCTTGGCCTTTACCGGTTCCAACGGCGGGTTTTCGCTGGCGGCATTTCAACAAATGAGTCAGCACTGGAAGTTTGGCGCTGCCCTCCAAAATACCTTGTGGTTGGCCGTACTGGTGATTCCTTTGCAATTGGTGTTGGCATTGGCCATGGCCCAAATGCTGAGCCAGATACGCAAGGGCCGTGATTTGTTGCTGTATGTCTGGACGGTGCCATTGGGTATTTCAGACTTGGCTGCCGGCATCATTTGGCTGGCCATTTTTGAGCAAACAGGGTTTCTCAATTCGGTGCTTGTCTCACTGGGTGCGGCCTCTGAGCCTTTTAATTTCTTGGCTTTTCAAAACACGGGCACTTTGTTGCTGGCCGTTGTCTTGGCTGAAGTCTGGCGGGCAACCGCGATTGTTTTGGTGATTCTGGTCTCCGGCATGGGGCTGATACCCAAAGAGTATGGCGAAGCGGCCGATGTGTTTGGTGCCAGTGCCTGGCAAAAATTCAGGCATGTGACTTTGCCCTTGCTCAAGCCCAGTCTGCAAACCGCCTTGATATTGCGAACCATCTTGGCTTTTGAGGTGTTTGCAGTGGTGGCTGCTTTGTCGGGCACCAAGTTCCCGGTCTTGATGAGTGAGACCTACAACTGGCAATTCAATTTGCAAGATGGTCCTGTTGCGGCAGCCATGGCCATGGTCATTTTGGGCGTGTCCATCGTGTCCACCCTCATTTATCTGCGTGTCTTGCGCACGCCGCCAGGAGCCTCGACATGAACCGTTCAGTGCTTACGCTGGCGCAAAGACAGCGCCGTACCCGGTTGATCTTGGTGACGGGGGCCAGCTTGGTCTGCTTGTGGGTTGTTCTGCCGATTTATTTTTTGATCGCCAATGCCTTGTCGACGCCAGAGGCTGTCAATGCATTCCCCAAAAAATGGATTCCCGCCGTAGACATGGGCAGCATCCAATACTTGCTGGCCTACGAAGGCGTTTTGAAATCCTTGTTGAATTCTTTGGCGGTGGCCGTGATGACCATGGTGGGGGCCATCGCTTTGGGTGCGCCAGCGGGCTACGCTTTGGCGCGCTATGAATTCAAGGGCAAGGGTGGTTTTCGCATGCTCATCATGTTGACGCGTGCGTTTCCGTTGCCACTGCTGGCTTTGCCATTGACGGTTTATTTCATTCGGCTGGGCATCGACGACTCATTGATGGGTTTGGCCTTGGTTCACACCATGCTGGCCTTGCCGTTCTCTGTGTTGATCACCTATTCCTTGTTCTCAGGCATTCCGGTTGAACTGGAAGAAGCCGCATGGGTTTTTGGCTGCAACAAACTGCAGGCATTCACACGTGTGGTGCTGCCTTTGGCCTTGCCCGGCATGGTGGCTTCGGCGGTTTTTGCTTTCATTATTTCCTGGAATGAGGTGTTCGCTGCTTCGGTCTTGACCGTGCAAAACAGAACACTCACGGCCCTCTTGCTGCAAAGTTTGGACTATGCGCCTTTGCATTTGAAGTTTGCGGGTGGTGCCCTGCTGGTTTTGCCGGCAGCTGTTTTCATGTTCCTGATTCGCAAACACATGTTTGCGATGTGGGGCATTTCCAATCGATGAACAAAATGGCTCAGATTCAAATACAAAATATCGAAAAATCCTTTGGTGAGTTCCGTGCTCTCAAAGGCATTGATCTGCAAATCGCTGACCAAGAATTCTTGGTTTTACTGGGTGCATCTGGCTGTGGCAAATCCACTTTGCTGCGCATCATGGCCGGTTTGGAGACTGCGGATGGCGGTCATATTCACGTCGGCGAGAACCGCATTGACAATTTGGCACCCAGGGACCGCGGTCTGTCCATGGTGTTTCAAAACTACGCTGTATTTCCACACTTGACGGTTTTTGAAAACATCGCATTTGGTTTGCGCATGCAAAAAAAACCACAGGCCTGGGTTGAGAAAAAGGTCCAGGAAGTCGCCGAGTTGGTGCACCTGGAAGTGTTGCTGCACCGGTATTCGGGGCAGCTTTCTGGCGGACAGCGTCAGCGTGTGGCCCTGGCGCGTGCATTGGCGGTAGAGCCCAAAGTCATCCTGATGGACGAACCGCTGTCCAACCTGGACGCTTTGCTTCGATTGGAAATGCGCGCCGAGCTCAAGACTATTTTGGCCAAGAGTCAAGCCAGCACCATTTATGTGACGCACGACCAAGTCGAAGCCATGAGTCTGGCCGATCGGATCGCCATCATGGACCAGGGGGTGATTGTTCAGTGCGACACGCCCATTGAGATTTACCGCAATCCGGCCACCACTTTTGTGGCGGGCTTTATTGGCAACCCGCCCATGAACTTTCTACCTGCGCAGGCTGTGCAAGATGGGGTTTATGAAGTGGCAGGCATGCGTTTGAGCGGGCCCACTGGGCATGCAGCGCTCACGCTGGGTGTCAGACCCGAAGATTTGCACCCGGCAGATGAGGGGCTGAAGTTGCAGGCCGATGTCATTGAGCCATTGGGTGCCCATACATTGGTCACCGCATTGCAGGCGCAGGGCGTCTTTCGGGCTGCTTTGCCATCCGACATGGCGCTGTCCCCCAAGCAGGTATTGCACTTGCAACCTGATTTAACCCGCATCCGCTGGTATGACGCTGGCGGACGTTTGGTCATTGTTTGATAGAGAAGCCATGAACACCGAAGACATGCTGCAAGAAGCCGAGCGCATTTTGCGACTCAACGACAAGGGCCATTACACCGTTCCGACACATGGCTTGTATCCTTTTCAATGGAATTGGGATTCCTGTTTGACGGCACTGGGTCAGTTCAGGCTCAGCCCTGATCGTGCTTGGACCGAAGTAGAGACCTTGATGGCCCACCAGTGGCCTGATGGCATGGTGCCGCACATTGTTTTCCACGAACGCGATGAAGGTTACTTCCCCGGTCCGGATGTGTGGCAGACCGGTCGACCCACCCCCACGTCGGGCATCACCCAGCCGCCTGTTTTGGGCATGGTGCTGGAGCAACTCTTTTTGCGTGAAGACCCGGACCATCGGAGCGAATCGCGTTGCCGCAGCCTGGTTCAGGCCGCTGCACGTTGGCACGATTGGTTTTACCGTTGTCGTGATCCCCAAGGCACAGGGGTTGTCGCGCTTTTGCACCCTTGGGAATCGGGTCGTGACAATTCTTGCGATTGGGACGATGCCTTGGCCCAAGTGCCCACAGAGGGCATCTCACCTTACCAGCGCAAAGACATCACGCACGTCGATGCCAGTCAACGACCCACCGCATTTGAATACGACCGCTATGTGGCCTTGCTTGAATGCTTTCGCGCCTTGAAGTGGGACAACACGCTCTTGCACGATGCCTCCCCCTTTCAGGTGGTCGACCCTGGGTTCAATGCGATCTTGATTCACTCTGAGTTGGCGCTGTCGCGCCTGGCAGACCAGCTGGGGGATTCGGCGCTGGCCCACAGACTGAGCGAACGTGCGGCCCGGTCCATTGGGGCCATGGACACTTTGTGGCACGGCGATTTAAAGCAATATGCGTGTCTGAATCGACGGACAGGCCAACGTGTCAACAGCGCCAGTGTGGGGGGCTTGTTGCCTTTGCTGGTGTTGCCGCAAGGGCACGAACACGTGGCCGACTTGAGTATCCGATTGACCGATTGGCTGGACAAGGCACCGTTTGGTGTTTGCAGCATGGACCCTTTGGACATGCGTTTTGATGGCAAACGTTACTGGCGCGGCCCATCTTGGCTGATTGTCAATTTCCTGCTCATCACGGGCCTGCGCCAATGTGGCCAGACCGAGTTGGCCCATCGTGTGGTGCAAGCGAGCCTTCAGTGCATTCAAAAAAGCGGATGTTCCGAGTACTACCACCCCATGACAGGCGAGGCCTTGGGCGGCGGCACATTCACATGGACTGCTGCGATGGTGATTGAATTCTTGAACATGGACGCTTCACAAGCACTGCTCACCGCATGACAGCGTCGGTGACTGGTTAATATCTGTCCCATGTCGATTGTTCACCTGGCTCAAGATCTTGGACTGTCGGTTTCGACCGTCTCCCGTGCCTTAAATGGCTATACCGATGTGGCTGAATCCACGCGACTCAGAGTCATGGAGCGTGCTCAGGCATTGGGGTACAAACCCCATCCGGGTGCAAGAAGACTCAAATCGGGAAAGTCCGGTGCGATTGGCGTGGTGTTGCCGACATCGCAAGAAGGTGGCCAGTTCATTGACTCGATGTACTCCAGTTTGCTGGGCGGCACTTCCAGCGTTTTAGAGCCCGCTGGGTACAGCTTGATGGCCACGACTTCGGCCATCTCAACACCCGAACAAGAGCGTGGTGTTTACGAAAATTTCATTCGCAGTGGCTGGTTTGATGCCTTTGTCATTGTGCGAACCCGCTTGGTTGATCAGCGTGTCGGCTTGATGTTTGAACACGAAAAGCCCTTTGTGACCTATGGGCGATGTGCCGACAGCACGGGCCACGCCTGGGTGGATACAGACAATGAAATGGCCTTTTTCATGGCGGCGCAACGCCAAATTGCATTCGGTCATCAAAGAATAGCTTTGCTCAACGGACCTGCCGAATACACGTTTGCCCAGTTGCGTCAGCAAGGCTATTTGAACGCTTTGAAACAGGCCAATTTGAAGGTGGATGAGCGCTTGATCGTGCAAGGTCACTTGTCTGAAACAGGTGGGTTTTCCATGGCGCAGCATTTGTTGGCGTTAGAAGACCGCCCGACTGCCTTGTTGTGTGCGACCGATGCCATGGCCATCGGCGCCATGGCCGCATGCCGTGCCATCGGGCTGCGTGTGGGCTCGGATATCTCGATCATGGGCTATGGCAACAGCGATGCCGGACGCTACAGCAACCCGCCGCTGTCGACCATTGAGCACCGTATTTTCGAAAATGGTCAACATTTAGGCCAGGTCTTGCTTTCGGTTTTGGCGGGTGAATCGCCTGAGTCTCTTCACTATCTGGAGCCCGTTGTGTTGGTGCCTCGCTCGTCTGATGCACCTGTTGCCCACTGAGTTGAAAGGAGATGCTTGTCGTGAATTTTCAAAGCCGTCATTTTTTAGAACAGCACATCGCTGACACCTTGCACTTTTACGCGCCGAGAGCGGTGGATCCCGAGGGGGGATTTTTTCATTATTTCCTAGACGATGGGACGGTCTACAACACCACGCACCGTCATTTGGTGAGCGCCACCCGGTTTGTGTTCAATGGCGCGATGGCCAAGCGTCACAGTGGGCTCGATGCCGTCGCCGACTGGGCACGTCATGGCATCGCCCATTTGGAGGCGTTTCGCCGATCAGATGGTTTGTATGCCTGGACGGTCGACCATGGACAAATTGAAGACGCCACGGTCATGGCCTATGGACAAGCTTTTGTGTTGCTGGCACAAGCCCATGCTTTCAGCGTGGGATGCGCCACGCGCCAGGATGTGGAAGCCGCATTTGCACGCATGAACGATGCGTTTTTCAGTGCCGCCGATGGCGCTTATGCCGACGAGATCACGCCCGACGGTCGATTGCTGGATTACCGAGGTCAAAACGCTAACATGCACATGTGCGAAGCTTGTCTGGCTGCGTACGAGTTCACGGGAGAAGTCAGGTACCTCGATCGGGCCGAAGTGTTGATTGAGCGCTTTGCTTTTGATCTCGCAGACACCGCAGGAGGCTTGGTCTGGGAGCACTATCAAGCTGATTGGTCCATCGATTGGGACTACAACAAAAACAATCCGGGCAATATTTTCAAACCTTGGGGGTTCCAGACAGGACATCAAACCGAGTGGGCCAAATTGCTCATGATGGCCCATCAGCACCGCCCACAAAACCGTTGGGTAGATCGGGCGGTCCATTTGCAGCGAGAGGCCTACCGTCATGGCTGGGATGCGCAACATGGTGGGCTGATTTATGGTTTCGCGCCAGACAGATCGCCATGTGATACCGACAAATATTTTTGGGTCCAGGCAGAGTCATTCGCCAGCGCTTGGCGCTTGTGGCGGCACACGGGTGAGGCTGAATTTTTGAAGCAATACCAAGCGCTTTGGCACTGGAGTTGGTTGCACATGGTGGACCATCAATACGGTGCATGGTTCCGTATTTTGGGTGCCGATGGCCGCAAGCTTGAAAACACCAAATCACCCGCAGGCAAGGTGGACTATCACACCATGGGGGCTTGCTGGGATGTGCTTGCGGTGGGCGGCTTGGACGACTGAGTCTTCAGCCGTGTGAACCTCACTGCTGCGGTATCCCGGCCTTTTGAATCACATCGCCCCAGCGCTTGATGTCGCTGTCCAGCAACTGCCCCAATTGCGCCGGCGTGCTGGCTTTGGCTTCGACGTTGAAGCCGGCCAGGCGCTGCACCATCTCGGGTTCTGACAGCACTTTGGCCACTTCGGCGCTCAGGCGATCGACCACGGCTTTGGGCGTTTTGGCGGGCGCTGCCAAGGCATTCCAGGATGACACGTTGAAGTTGCTCAGGCCCGGCAGCTCTCGCACCACCGGCACTTGCGGCTGGTCTTTCGGGCGGCTTGCGCCCATGACACCGAGCAAGCGCACGGCTTTGGCGCTGATCTGCGGTTTGAGTGGTCCCAGAATTTCCACCACCGCATCCACTTGGCCGCCGCGCAAGGCGTTGATCACCGCTGGCGTGCCGTTGTAGGGAATGATCTGGCTGATCAAATTGGCCTGCGACCTGAACAGCTCGGCCGCCAGGTGTTGGGTGCTGCCGATGTTGATGGTGCCGATGTTGAGCTTGCCCGGGTTGGCACGCCCGAAGCTGACCAACTCGGCCAGGGTTTTGTGCGGTGACGACTCAGGTACCACGATGGCGATGTCGAACAAGCCCAACAAGGAAACAGGCGCAAAGTCGCTGCGTGGGTTGAAGGGCAGGGCCTTGAACAAACCGGCACTCACGGCCGTGCCGTTGGACATCAGCAGCAAGGTGTGGCCGTCGGGCGCGGCTTTGGCCACCAGTTCGCCCGCCACGATGCCGCCAGCGCCCGGGCGGTTGTCGATGATGACCGGCTGCCCTAAATTTTCAGACAGTTTTTGGGCCACGGCACGTGCCGTCAGATCGGCCACGCCGCCTGCACCAAAGGGCACCACGATTTTGAGTGGCTTGGAAGGGAACACCGATTGGGCGTGCGCCCAGCCAGCGGGCAATGTGCTCAGAGCCAAGGATTGGAGCAACTGGCGGCGGTTGAACATGGCGATACTTCCAGAATGAATAAATCAAAAAATGAATCAGAATGAACGATTGTGTGCAAGCACGATTGTCTTGCATCGGTGTTGAAAGGGCATTCATGGTTTTCACTGGGTCATGGGGCTGGAGCGCTGTAGGCGTGCTGTGCCTTGCTGTTCTGAGCGGATGCGCCAGCCATGGCGTGAATGAACAAAAGTCTGTGGTGGGGGCTTCGGTTTCTGCGGCAGGTGGCTTGCATTTCCGCCCTCAAGACAAAGCGCAATGGGAGGCCGTGTCTTTGCCCGGCAAGTTGCGCACCGCATTCAAACTGGAAAAGCAGGGCCATCGCCACGCCCTGCAAGCCCATGCGCAATCGTCGGCCAGTTTGCTGCGACAGCGCGTCAACGTGGCACCCGAGAAGTTGGGGCGGCTGCAATTTGAATGGCAAGTGGAGAACCTCATGGTGGAGGCCGACATGGCTGAACGCGACCGTGGTGATTCACCGGTGCGTTTGATCTTGGCCTTTGAAGGCGACCGCAGCCGTTTGTCAGCCAAAAACGCGATGCTCAGCGACCTGACCGAAGCGTTGACCGGAGAGCCTTTGCCCTACGCCACTTTGATGTACGTGTGGTCCAACCACCGCCCGGTAGATTCGGTCATCGTCAACCCGCGCACGGACCGTGTGCGGAAAATGGTGGTGGAGTCGGGGCCTGGGCACTTGATGCAGTGGCGTCGCTACGAGCGCGATGTGCGGGCTGATTATGAAAAGGCTTTTGGCGAAGCGCCCGGCGCTTTGGTGGGCGTGGCCATCATGACCGACAGTGACAACACCCGCAGCAACGTGCGGGCCTGGTACGGCGACATTCGGTTTGATTGAGGCGCGCACCAGTCTTGTGCGCGACACCTGATTTGGGGGATTTCCCTCTCTCTGATGCGGGCCTGAATGTTGCATATTGTTCATCTCTGAATCTCTCATTCCAAGATCAAGGTGACTTTGATGAAAAATGCCGCAAGTTTGTCTGTCCGCACCACCACATTGGTGCTGTCTTTGGGTTTGGCTGGCCTGATGGGCGCTGCCGCTGTGCAGGCCAAGCCCTTCAAATGGTCCAGCGCCAGTGACATTCCCACACTCGACATCCACTCGCAAAACAACGCCCTGGGCAATGGCGTGCATGCGGCTATTTTTGACTCTCTGGTTTACTACAACAGCAACACCTTTAAGGTCGAGCCCAAGCTGGCCACCGCTTGGAAAGAGATGTCGGCCACCCAGTACCGCTTCAATTTGCGCAAGGGCGTGAAGTTCAGCGATGGTTCGCCCTTGACGGCCGACGATGTGGTGTTTTCACTGGACCGCGCACGCGCCAAGACCTCCAACTTCAACGTGTACACCCAAGGCTTTAGCCGCATCGTCAAGGTCGATGCCAACACGGTGGACATCATTTTGAGTGGCCCCAACCCAGTGCTGCTGAACCAGCTGACCGAGCTGCGCATCATGAGCAAAACCTGGGCCGAAAAGAACAAGTCGGTTGAGCCCAAAGATTCCAAGTCGAAAGACGAAAACTTTGCCCACCGCAACGCCATGGGCAGTGGCGCTTACATGGTCAAAGAATGGCAGCCCGATCAAAAGCTGGTGCTGGTCAAAAACCCCAACTGGTGGGGCTGGACTGAGGTCCCCACCAACGTGACCGAGGTCATTTACACCCCCATCAAGAACGAAGCCACACGCGCTGCGGCCTTGTTGTCCGGCGAAATTGATTTTGTGCTGGACCCCAGCCCGCAAGACCTGGGCCGCATGCGCAGCAACGCCAACCTGAAGGTGATCGACGGGGTGGAAAACCGCACCATCTTTTTGGGCATGGACCAAAACCGGGCCGAACTCCCTGGCTCCAACGTCAAGGGCAAGAACCCGCTCAAGGATGTGAAGGTGCGCAAAGCGCTTTACCAAGCGATCGACATCGAAACGATTCACCGCGTGACCATGCGCGGTTTGTCGCAAACCACGGGGGCGCTGGTGTCGCCCCAGGTCAATGGCTGGACAGAAGCCACGCACAAGCGCTTTCCCTATTCGCAAGACGATGCCAAAAAGCTGCTGACCGAAGCGGGTTATCCGCAAGGTTTTGAAGTGGACTTTGCCTGCCCCAACAACCGTTACATCAACGACGAAGAAATTTGCCAGGCCATCACCGCCATGTGGGCCAAGGTGGGGGTGAAAGCCAAGCTGCGCACCATGCCTTTGGTGACTTACTTCCCGATGATCCAGCGCTACGAAGCCAGTATTTACATGCTCGGCTGGGGTGTGCCAACCTTTGACGGTTTGTACAGCCTGCAATCCTTGGTGCGCACTGTGGGTGCGGGTGGCGATGGCAACTACAACGTGGGACGCTACAGCAACCAGCGCATGGACTATGTGGTGGACCGCATCAAGACCGAGACCGATTTGCCCGTGCGCAACCGCCTGCTGACCGAAGGCCTGCAATTGCAAAACGACACCGTGGCGCACATCCCGTTGCACAACCAGGTCATCCCCTGGGCCATGAAGAAAAACGTCGATGTGGTGCACCGCGCTGACAACCGCCTCGATTGGACACTGATCAAGGTCAATTGATGCTGGCCTTTATTTTGCAGCGGCTGATTCAGGCCGTGGTCGTCATGGTCACGGTCGCTTTCATCGCGTTTTTGCTGTTCCAGTATGTCGGTGATCCGGTGGTGTTTTTGCTGGGGCAAGACGCCACACCCGATCAAATCAAGGAGTTGCGTCAAGGCTTGGGCCTTGATCAGCCATTCTTTGTGCAGTTCTGGCACTTCTTGTCCAACGCGGTGCAAGGCGAGTTTGGACTCAGCTTGCGCCAAGGCGCCAAGGTCTCGCGCCTGATCGCCGAGCGCTTGCCCGCCACCTTAGAGCTGGCGCTGGTGGCCGCCACCTTGGCGTTGGCCATCGGGGTGCCCATGGGGGTTTATGCGGCGCTGCGCCGTGGTACCTGGATCAGCCAACTCATCATGACGGTGTCGCTGCTTGGGGTGTCGCTGCCCACATTCCTGATTGGCATTTTGCTGATCTTGGTTTTTGCTGTGATGCTGGGCTGGTTCCCCAGCTTTGGCCGTGGCGAAGTGGTGCAAATGGGCTGGTGGTCGAGCGGCTTGATGACAGCCAAGGGCTGGCACCACATCGTGCTGCCCGCGGTCACGCTGGCGATTTTCCAGCTGACCTTGATCATGCGTTTGGTGCGCGCCGAGATGTTGGAGGTGCTGCGCACCGACTACATCAAATTTGCCCGCGCCCGGGGCTTGTCCAATCGCGCCATTCATTTTGGCCATGCGCTCAAAAACACCTTGGTGCCGGTGCTCACCATCACGGGCTTGCAGCTGGGTGGTTTGATCGCGTTTGCCATCATCACCGAGACGGTCTTTCAGTGGCCCGGCATGGGCCTGCTGTTCATTCAAGCGGTGACCTTTGCCGACATCCCGGTCATGGCGGCGTATTTGTGCCTGATTGCCTTGATCTTTGTGGTCATCAACTTGGTGGTTGATTTGCTTTATTTTGTGGTCGATCCGCGCCTGCGCGTGGGCAAGCCGGGGGGACACTGAACATGGGCGCTTCTTTGCAATCGGTACTGGGGCGTGGTGCCGCGTTTGCGCGCATCGCGCAGTTCCACCCCGAGCTCACGGCTTTTCGGCGTGACCTGCATGCCCACCCCGAACTGGGCTTTGAAGAGGTCTACACCTCGGCCCGCGTGGCCGACATGCTCAAGGTTTGCGGCGTGGACAGCATTCACACCGGCATCGGAAAAACCGGCGTGGTGGCTTTGGTGCACGGCCAAGGCCGCTCAGCCAGTCACCCGGGCCGCATGATTGGGCTGCGTGCCGACATGGATGCCTTGCCCCTGACCGAGTTCAACGAGTGCACCTGGAAATCATCCACGCCCGGCCTGATGCACGGCTGTGGACACGACGGCCACACCGCCATGCTGATGGGTGCGGCACGCTATCTGGCCGAAACCCGTCGCTTTGATGGCACTGCCGTGCTGATTTTTCAGCCCGGCGAAGAAGGCTATGCCGGTGCCCGCGCCATGATGGAAGACGGTTTGTTTGAGCGCTTTCCGTGCGAGCAGGTCTATGCCCAACACAACTCGCCCGAGACCCCTTTGGGGGTGATCGGCATCACGCCCGGCCCCATGCAGGCGGCGGTCGACAGGATCGAGATCCTGATTCGCGGCAAAGGGGGCCATGGCGCTCGCCCGCACCAAGGCGTGGACCCGGTGCTGGTGGCGGGCCACATCATCACCGCTGCGCAAAGCGTGGTGTCGCGCAACCTGTCGGCATTTGACCAAGCGGTGGTCAGCATCTGCTCGATGCAAGGCGGCAACCCCGGTGCCATGAGCGTGATTCCCGGTGAGGTGACTTTGGTCGGCACGGTGCGCACCTACAGCGAAAGCGTGCAAGACCAGATCGAAGACCGTTTGCGTTCTTTGTGCACCGGCATTGCCCAGGGCTTTGGTGCCTCGGCCGAATTGACCTATGAGCGCGTGTACCCCGCCACGGTGAACACCTTGCCCGAAGCGCAATTTGCCTGCGATGTGGCTGCAAGCCTGGTGGGCGAAGACAAGGTCTGGCGCAACATGCTGCCCAGCATGGGCGGCGAAGATTTTTCTTTCATGCTGCAAGCCAAACCCGGTGCTTACATTCGCATAGGCCAAGGCTTGCCGCATGGCCCCGGCCCGCACCCGCTGCACAACAGCCGCTACGACTTCAACGACGAAATTTTGCCCTTGGGCGCTGCACTGCATGCCAGTTTGGTAGAGCAGGCCTTGCCTTTGGACAAGGCCGTTCAGCCTTGATACCCGATCACATTCAACCCCAGGAGTCTTTCATGCGCACTTCCAAACTCTCCCGTTCTTTGTTGGCCGCTGCACTGGTGTCAGCCATGTCACTGGGCGTGGCACATGCCGCCACTGTGCGCATTGCCAACCAGGGTGATGCCTTGTCAATGGATCCGCACTCGCTCAACGAATCGTTGCAGCTGAGCGTGACCAACAACGTGTACGAGTCGCTGGTGGGTGTGAGCAAGGACCTGAAGTTTGAACCGGGCCTGGCGTCTTCGTGGAAGCAGACGTCGCCTACGGTGTGGCGCTTTGAGCTGCGCAACAACGTGCGCTTTCATGACGACACGCCTTTCACCGCCGATGATGTGGTGTTCTCGTTGAACCGTGCCGCAGGCGAAGGCTCTGACATGCGCAGCAACACCAACGACATCAAGGAAGTGCGCAAGTTGGGCAGCCACACCATCGAGATCGAAACCAAGGCACCGTTCCCGATCCTGCCCAACGTCTTGTCGACCGTCTACATCATGAGCAAGAAGTGGTGTGAGGAAAACCAGGCAACCCGCCCGGTGGACCGCCGCAAGGGCATCGAAAACGCGGCCTCCTTCCGTGCCAACGGCACAGGCCCTTACCGCCTGCGTGAGCGTCAGCCCAACGTGCGCACCACCTTCGTGCGCAACGGCAACTACTGGGGCAAGATCGATGGCAACGTGGATGAGGTGATCTTTTCTGTCATCGCCAACGACCCGACCCGCGTGGCGGCGTTGTTGTCGGGCGAGATCGACGTCATGGAACCCGTGCCCGTGCAAGACGTGCCCCGCATCAATGCGGGTGCCAACACACGCGCCCTGGTGGCCCCAGAACTGCGCACCATCTTTTTGGGCATGGACCAAAAGCGCGATGAGTTGCTGTATTCCAGCGTGAAGGGCAAAAACCCCTTCAAGGACAAGAGCGCGTGCGCCAGGCTTTTTACCAGGCCATTGACATGGAAGGCATCAAGCGCACGGTGATGCGCGGTGCCTCCAACAACTCCGCCCTGATGGTGGGCCCCGGCATCAACGGCTACAACCCTGACCTGAACAAGCGCCTGCCCTTTGACCCCGAAGCGTCTAAGAAATTGCTGACTGAAGCGGGCTACCCCACAGGCTTTTCGGTGGACATGAACTGCCCCAACGACCGCTATGTGAACGACGGCCAGATCTGCGAAGCTGTGGCCGCCAACTTGGCACGCGTGGGCATCAAGATCAATCTGAAGGCCGAGACCAAGGGCACTTATTTCCCCAAAATCTTGCGTCGTGACACCAGCTTCTATTTGCTGGGCTGGACGCCCAGCACCTACGACGCGCACAACGCCCTGAATGCGCTGATGCGTTGTGTGGACGACAAAGGCACAGGCCAGTTCAACCTGGGTGCTTATTGCAACCCCAAGGTGGATGAGCTGACCGTGAAGATCCAAAGCGAGACCGATCAGGCCAAGCGCAACGCCATGATCCGCGAAGTGTTCGAACTGCACAGTGCTGACATCGGTCATTTGCCTTTGCACCAGCAAGCCTTGGCCTGGGGCACCAGCAAAAAGGTCACGCTGGTGCAACGCGGTGACAACTACATGCCTTTCAAGTCCATCACGGTCAAATAAGCCATGAACGCATTGAAACGCTGGCTGAACAGCGACGTCGGTTACAGCTTTCGCCAATCGCCCACGGCGATGGTGGCGGCTGGCATCGCCTTCGTTTGCCTTTTTTGTTCGGTCTTTGCCGGCTGGGTCTCGCCCACCAACCCGTTTGATCTGGCCACGCTGGAGCTGAGCGACGCTCGCTTGCCGCCATCGTGGATGGAGGGCGGTACCACCAAGTTTTTGCTCGGCACCGATGACCAGGGGCGCGACATCTTGTCGGCCCTGATCTACGGCTCGCGCATTTCGCTGGTGGTGGGCATCGCATCTGTGATTCTGTCGGTGGTGGTGGGTGTGGGCATGGGCTTGTTGGCAGGCTTTCGCGGTGGTTGGGTTGACGCTTTGCTGATGCGTCTTTGCGATGTGATGCTGTCGTTTCCAGCCATTTTGGTGGCCTTGTTGATCGCGGGCGTGGGGCGTGCCTTGTTTCCTAACGCGCACGAATCCTTGGCATTTGGCGTGTTGATCATCTCGATCTCACTCACGGGCTGGGTGCAATACGCCCGCACGGTGCGTGGCACCACTTTGGTCGAGCGCAACAAAGAGTACGTGCAAGCTGCCCGGGTAACGGGCGTGGCCCCTTTGCGCATCATGTTCAAGCATGTGCTGCCCAACGTCATGGGCCCAGTCATGGTGCTGGCCACCATCCAGGTGGCCACGGCCATCATCACCGAGGCCACGTTGTCGTTTTTGGGTGTGGGTGCGCCGCCCACATCGCCCTCGCTGGGCACGCTGATTCGCGTGGGCAACGACTATTTGTTCTCTGGCGAATGGTGGATCACGATTTTTCCGGGGCTGATGCTGGTGCTGATCGCCCTGTCGGTCAACTTGCTGGGTGACTGGTTGCGCGACGCGCTGAACCCGAGATTGCGATGAGTCTTTTACAAGTCAAAAACCTGGTGGTGGAATTCCCCAGCCGCCACGGCACGCTGCGTGCGCTGGACGACATTTCTTTCGACATCGCACCCGGCGAAATCTTGGGTGTGGTGGGCGAGTCGGGTGCCGGCAAGTCGCTGACCGGGGCCGCCATCATTGGCCTGCTGGAGCCGCCAGGCCGTGTGGCGAGTGGCCAGATTTTGCTGGAAGGCCAACGCATAGACCACCTGAACGCCGACCAGATGCACCACATTCGTGGCCGCAAGATTGGGGCGATTTTTCAGGACCCATTGACCTCGCTCAACCCGCTGTACACCATCGGTCGGCAGCTGACCGAGACGATTTTGGCCCACCTGCCAGTGACGCCCCAAGAGGCCCGCCAACGCGCTGTTCAGTTGCTCAAGGACACCGGCATTTCTGCCGCCGAAGAGCGCATCGACCACTACCCACACCAGTTTTCAGGCGGCATGCGTCAGCGCGTGGTGATCGCACTGGCCTTGGCTGCCGAGCCTCAGTTGATCGTGGCCGACGAGCCCACCACGGCGCTGGATGTGTCCATTCAGGCGCAGATCATCAGCTTGCTCAAAAAGGTCTGCAAAGACCGTGGCGCTGCGGTCATGCTGATCACGCACGACATGGGCGTGATCGCCGAAACCTGTGACCGTGTGGCCGTGTTGTACGCCGGGCGTGTAGCCGAAATCGGTCCGGTGCATCAAGTCATCAACCACCCGGCCCACCCTTACACCGCAGGCCTGATGGCCTCTATCCCCGACATGGACAGTGACCGTGAACGGCTGAACCAGATCGATGGGGCCATGCCGCGCCTGAACGCCATCCCCCAAGGCTGCGCCTTCAACCCACGCTGCCCCAAAGCCTTTGAACGCTGCCGCCAAGACCGGCCGGAGTTGGTCAACACCGGGGTCAACCGCGCCGCCTGCTGGCTGCACGACGGGAGCGCAGCATGAGCGACACGAATCACCCCAAACAAGCCCAATCACAGCGCCAGCCACTGGTCATCGCGCACGACCTGGCCAAAACATTCGACGTGTCGGCACCTTGGCTCAACCGTGTGATCGAGCGCAAACCGCGCCAGATGCTCAACGCTGTAGACGGCGTGAGCTTCGAGATCGAACGCGGCAAAACACTGGCCTTGGTGGGCGAATCCGGCTGCGGCAAAAGCACCGTCGCCCGCTTGCTGGTGGGCCTGTACGAACCCACTCGCGGCGGCCTGACCTTCGACGGGCAAGACGCGCACGCGGCATTCAAGTCGTCCGATTCTCAAAAAATGCGCCAGCGCATTCAGATGATTTTTCAGGACCCCTATGCCAGCCTGAACCCGCGCTGGACAGTGGACAACATCATTGGCGAGCCGCTCAAAGAGCATGGCCTGATCAGCGATGCCGATGAGCTCAAGGCCCGCGTGGCCGAGCTGCTGCAGTCGGTGGGCTTGTCGCCGCTGGACATGGTCAAGTACCCGCACCAGTTTTCGGGTGGGCAACGCCAGCGCATCTCGATCGCCCGCGCTTTGGCCACCGCACCAGAGTTTTTGGTCTGTGACGAGCCGACCTCGGCGCTGGATGTGAGCGTGCAGGCGCAAGTGCTCAACATCATGAAAGACCTGCAACGCGAACGGGGCCTGACGTATTTGTTCATCAGCCACAACCTCGCCGTGGTGCGCCATGTGAGTGACCAAGTGGGGGTGATGTACTTGGGCCGACTGGTTGAGCTGGCCGACAAGCACACGCTGTTTGGCAACCCGCAGCACCCGTATACCAAGATGCTGTTGGACGCGATTCCCAAAATGCACGACACCGGCCGCGCCCGCACCCCCGTGCAAGGCGAAGTGCCCAACCCGCTGAACCCACCTAGCGGCTGCACTTTTCACCCCCGCTGCCCGCAGGCCACCGACATCTGCCGTGCCGAACGCCCGCCACTGCGCGACTTCAAAGGCATCAAGATCGCTTGTCACGCGGTGGTGTGACAGAGGCTTGGCCTGTATTGCTCTGCAGCGAGGGCGATCTTATACTACCAAGTATATTTTGGGGAGTATAAGGATGCAAAACTGGTATCAACACTTGCCTGCTTCGGCACAAGCAGCCTTTGCCAACTTGGTGCCAGCCGCTCAGTCCACCAGTTCGAACCGCACGGTGGCAGATTTGCCGGGGGGATTCACCCAGAAGAAACTCGGGCAAAAGACCTATTGGTACTACCAGTTCAAGTCTTTGGATGGAAAAACCAGACAAATTTACCTGGGCAACGACTCAGAAAGCTTGAGGGGATTGATTGCCGACTTTAAAGAGCAGCCTTCTCACGCCGAGGCATTGGCGCATCTGGGTCGTTTATGCCGTTCCGCCATTGAGCTTGGGGCAAATGCCATTGGCCGCACCCATCATCGGATACTGCAACGATTGGCTGACCATGGTTTTTTCCATGCCGGTGGCATTCTCATAGGAACGCATGCTTTTTTAGCGTACCAAAACCACTTTGGCATCCGTTGGACAGAAGGCAATCAAACGCTGGACATTGACTTTGCCCATCCTGGTAATAACCTCTCCATTGCCTTGCCCGATGGGCTCAAGATGGATGCTCGCAGTGTGATCGAGTCTTTGGAGATGGGCTTCATTCCCAACGTATCGCAAACGACATTCACCAAGCAAGATGAGCCCGACTTGCAGTTGGATTTTGTGACGCCCAAGGTCAACACCACCGATGCCCCCATCCGTGTCCATGCCTTGAACTTGAGAATGCAGCCACTTCAATTCATGAATTTTTCAATGGACGCCACCATGCAGGCCGTCTTGATTTCACGCAATGGTCCTGTTGCCATCAATGTCCCCAAAGCTGAACGTTACGCCCTGCACAAATTGATCGTTTTTGGAGAGCGCCCGCCCGAGCTGCAAGTCAAAGCCCAGAAAGACATCGCACAGGCAGCCAGCCTGATTGCTTACCTCCAGGAGAACGAACCCGACGCCTTGGAAGAGGCCTGGGAAATGATTCAGCGCAGTGGCAAAGGCTGGATCAGCCGGTGTGTGCGCGGCGCAGATTATCTGCAATCACGGTATCCCGATGTCAAATTGGATTTCATCAAAACATGAGGGGTCATCACATCTCAAACATTTGATGCTGGAATTTCCAGACTCTAGCCTCTCATCGCATCGTTCGATTTCCGACGAGGCACACGCCAGAAAATGCATCAGGATGTGCTGAATCAACGCAAGGCTTTGATGCGTTGAGCCAAGTTCAACAGCCTCAGAAGTAGATCGGGACAACCGTTGTTATTCGCCCAGTAAAAAAACCCACCGTGTTGCCACGATGGGTTTTTAGTCTTTTAAACCTCAGCTGGCTTGCGCCAGCGGGGGATTAGAAAGTGTGGCGAACGCCAACAGCGGTTGTGCTGTATTTAATGGTGTCGTTAGGTGTAACGGTAACATCTTTGAACTTCGTTTGACCGATATAAGAATAAGCAGTAGTGCGCTTGCTCAAAGCATATGTCAAACCGAACTGATACGCGCTCAACTTAGTGTCGTCAACGCCATCAACTTTGATTTTGCCGTTGCCAATAGTCGCCATTGCAGTGAAAGCACCAACTGGCACGCTGACTGCAAAGTTGTTTGCTGCGAATTTAGCATTGAAAGTTGTGTCATCAGCTTTGGTGCTGTTGTTCAAATATGCAACTTTTGCAACGCCGAAGTCATAAGAGACAGACAACGCATTCGCTTTCCAAGAGTCAGCGCCTGCTACTGCTGCGAGGTCAAACGCTGTACCAGCCAAATCGCGTGCCAGTACGCTCGTGTTCTTCACTTTTTCGAAAGCATATGCCAAGGCCAATGGGCCATTTGCATAGTTCAGACCAAAAGAGGTTTGTTCATTCTCTTTAGCAGAACCGTTCAGCTGAGCTGTCTCGCCGAAGCCAACTTGAGCCGATGCGCTGAAGCCGTTAAATACTGGTGACTTGTATGTGATGGCGTTCGACTGACGAACGCGGCTGTCCATGCCACCGATCCAGCCTGCCGCTGTCACGTTGCCAATCAAATCAGCACCACCTTGCACGCCATGGTGCAGTGTGTATTGGCGACCCAAGTTCACGGAACCAAAAGCGCCCTCCAAGCCGACATAAGACTGGCGGTTAGCCATAGAGGTTGTCGCCTCATCAGGCTGGATGCTGTATTCCATCAGGAAGTTGGCCTTCAACCCACCGCCCAGGTCTTCAGTGCCTTTGAAACCGATACGGCTGCCAGAAGCGATGCTGTTCAAACCGGACTGTTTGACTGTGTCAGTGCCATCAGTCAATTTAATTGTGTTGTAACCCAGGTCAGCAACACCATACAAAGTCACGGTGGACTGAGCGAAAGAGCCAGTTGCGGCTGCCAATGTAGCCAGAGCAACTAGGATGGAATGAGATGCTCTGTGCCATGGAACACGGACATAGGCGTCAGTCTGTCTTAATCTAACTTATATGATCATAAATTTCTCAAATGTTAACAAATTAGTCGGTTTGCCTGAGTTTTTATCGGATACGTTAAATTTGGTTGGAGAATGTGGCAATTCGCCTCTTCTTGTCCTCCATGAAAACAAGCCGGCTTTTTATGTGGTGCCCGTCAAAAGTTGGGATTTGATGGGTGTGCGAGCCAAAACCCAGGGGGGCATCGAGGTCGGTCAGCCAGTGCAGGCTCAAGCACCCACGCCCGTCTTGGACAAGTCGCAGCTGATTTTCAAATCTGATCCGATTGGTGCCCTCGCCACAGACCAGCGGAGTTTTGAGAAGAAAAACAACTTCAATTTCATCGCTGAGAAATTATTGGACACCGAGTGGGAGCGTGTCGGTCGTGGTGAGTTGAGTGCCGCATCGGTGGGGATTCAAAAAAACAGACTCGAAGCCCATGTGTTGCCGTTTTTCAGATACGTTGCCCCGACGCAAGTGACGCATGTGGATCTGGACGGTTTTGTGTCGCGCTTGACGCAACACCAACTGAGCTCCACCACCGTTTCTCAATACCTGGTGTTGGTCAGAAAGTTGTTAAAGCTGGCTGTTCGTCAAGGCTTGTTGAAAGAGGTCCCTGAATTTCCGCGCATCAAGGTGATCACGAAGCCGCGATCGATGTTGTCTTTGCTGGAATACCGCAAGTTGGCACACACGGCGCTGAAAATGTCCCGATCTGGCGTGCAGGCCCCACCGCTCAAATCGTCAGATGGCCATCGGGATCGGTTTTGGGTTGCACCCAGAAACATGTTGTTGGCCCCTGATATGTTTTGGGTCATCCGCTTCATGGTGAACAGTTTTTTCAGGCCGGGTGACTTGAGGCAACTTAAGAACAAACACGTCACCGTGGTGCGGGGTGAGTCGGTTTATTTGCGCTTGAACCTGCCGGAGACCAAGAAGCACGACAAGCCCATGGTGACGATGCAAGCGGCGGTCCATGTGTATGAGTCGGCGTTGCGCCGCGCTAAGACGCAGGGGTTTGGGCAGCCGGATGATTTTGTGTTTTTGCCAGCCGAAAAAGACCGGAACTACGCACTGGCGGTGCTCGGTTTTTGGTTCAAGTGGGTCATGCGTGAGGCAGGTTTGCCCACAACAGACGACAACAACCGACCCCGAACGCTCTATTGTTTGCGTCACACCTCCATCATGTTCCGCCTGTTGTACGGGCAGGGCATTGACATGTTGACCTTGGCCCGCAATGCCAGAACTTCGGTGCAAATGATTGAGCGGTTTTATGCTTCTACTTTGGATGGCGAAATGAATGTGTCGATGATTCAAAGTCGCCGGAGCAAGAAGAAAAGCACTTGAACTCAGTGCCAATTCAGTGCAAACGCATCAACCCGGCTTGATGTCTGCTTTGATCACCACTTCTTTCCAGCGCGATTGTTCGCGGGCAATGAAGGCGCCGTATTCGCTGGAGGGGCCGCCGCCTGCAATGGCGCTTTCGGCCGCGTATTTGGCGATGACTTCAGGCGACTTCATGGCTTTTGCGCACTCTTGCTGCAGTTTGAGCAAAATTTCGGGTGGCGTGCCTGCGCGCGCGGTGATGCCGTACCACTGCACGGTTTCAAAGTCTTTGTAGCCCAGCTCGGCCACTGTCGGCACATCAGGCAAGACCGAAATGCGTTCGCGTGTGCCCACGGCAATGCAGCGCAGTGCGCCGCTTTTGATGTGGGGCAGCAAAGCGGGTGTGCCCGCCGAAAACAACTGTATGCGGCCTGCCAGAACGTCGTTCAGGGCTGGGCCGGTGCCCCGGTAGGGGATGTGCGTGATGAACATGCCGGTGGCAAGCTTGAGCGCTTCCATGGCCAAATGGCCCGCGCTGGCGTTGCCTGCTGAGGCGTAGTTCAGCTGACCCGGCCGTGATTTGACATAAGCCACCAACGACTTCATGTCTGTGGCGGGTACGTCTTTGTGCACCACAAACAAGCTGGGCACGCGCGACAGCAGGGTGACGGGCACAAAATCCTTGTTCACGTCGTAGCCGCTGTCGGGGTAGATCAGGGGGTTGACCGCCATGAGACCGATGTGACTCATGACGAGGGTGTAGCCGTCAGCAGGCAAGCGCATGGCCTCTTGCATGGCCGGCACGCCGCCGCCGCCGCCTTTGTTGTCGATGACGAAGGCGACCCCCATTTGTTTGGTCAACTCAGCCGCGATGGTGCGTGCCACGATGCTGGAGGTGCCACCCGGTGCGAAGGGCACGATCCAGCGGATGGGTTTGTTCGGCCAGGCCGATTGCGCATGACCAGACACCCCCGTGGCCGCCAAGCCCGCCGCACCCATCCACTTGAGGTAGTCACGGCGTTGAATGAGGGGGGAATCTTGTTCGTTCATGTCACAGACCTTATGAAAATTTAAGCACCGATCACAACAAAAATGTGCGTGTTTTCAAAGAGGGTTTTTACGGATCAAGAGGACGTCTTGGCGCGTAACTGTCGCCAAAGCGCAGGCCCGATCAGCAGCAGCGCGGCAATGGCCATCAAGCTGCCCGACAGCGGTCGGGTAAAGAACGTAGACCATTCGCCCTGGCTGATGGTCAGGGCCTGGCGCATGGACTGTTCGCCCAGTGGCGCGAGGATCAGGCCGACGATCAGGGGCGCAGCCGGGAAGTCAAAGCGCCGCATGATGTAGCCCAACAGGCCGAACACGAACAGCAAGCCCACGTTGAACACCGAGTTGCCTGCGCCGTAGACCCCAGCCGTCGAGATCACGATGATGCCGGCGTACAGCCAAGGTGGTGGGATCTTGAGCAGCTTGACCCACAGGCTGACCAGGGGCAGGTTGAGCACCAGCAAGATCACGTTGCCAATATAGAGGCTGGCGATCAGGGTCCACACCAAGCTGCCTTGTTGGCTGAACAGTTGTGGGCCGGTCTGGATGCCGTAGCCTTCAAAGGCCGACAGCATGATGGCTGCCGTGGCCGAAGTGGGGATGCCCAAGGTGAGCAATGGCATCAGCACACCCGCTGCCGCAGCGTTGTTGGCTGCCTCGGGGCCCGCTACGCCTTCGATCGCGCCGTGGCCAAATTCTTCGGGGTGCTTGGAGAGTTTTTTCTCGGTGTAGTAAGACAGCAAGGTGGGCAATTCGGCCCCGCCTGCGGGCATGGCACCAATGGGGAAGCCAAACAGCGCCCCTCGGAACCAGGGTTTCCAGGACCGTGCCCAGTCACTCTTGCTCATCCACAGGCTGCCCGACAATTTCATGACTTCGCCCGTCTTGGACTCGCGCCCTTGCCAGGCCAGATACAAGGCTTCACCCACCGCAAACAGGCCCACGGCAGCCACGGTCACTTCGATGCCGTCGAGCAATTCAGGGCGGCCAAACGTGAAGCGAGGTTGACCTGTCTGCAAGTCCACGCCAATCATGCCCAGCAGCAGGCCCAGACCCAACGCGACCAGGCCGCGCAACATGGAGTTGCCCAGCACCGCCGACACCGCCACGACCGACAGCACCATGAGGCTGAAGTATTCAGCAGGGCCAAAAGCCAACGCGGCCTCAACCACCCAAGGAGCGACAAAGGTCAAGGCCAGCGTGCCGATGGTGCCGGCCACAAAACTGCCAATGGCCGCAGTGGCCAAGGCTTGGCCTGCTCGGCCACGTCGCGCCATTTTGTTGCCTTCGAGTGCGGTGACTACGGCCGATGATTCGCCGGGCGTGTTGAGCAAGATGGAGGTGGTGGAGCCGCCATAGGCCGCGCCGTAATAGATGCCTGCGAACATGACGAACATGCTGGTGGCGGGCACGTGGTAGGTCAGGGGCAGCAGCAAGGCGATGGTCAGGGCCGGGCCAATGCCAGGCAGTACGCCCACCAAAGTACCGACAAAGCAACCGACGAAACCCCACATCAAGGTGGTGGGTTGCAGGGCAATGGCAAAGCCACCCATCAGGGCGTCAAAAGCTTCCATGGGGTATCCGATCGAAAAACGTGAAAACGTCGAGGCTGAGTGTTCAGAACTCAGCGTTAAGCGGGCTAGGCCCGCGTCAAATCAACCAAGGCAGTGCAGGGCCCAAGCCCACACCCAACAGTTGGGCAAAGACAAACCAGAACGTGCTGGCAATGGCCGCGCAAATGCCGGCCGACTTGAGGTTCAGCGGGGCATCGAAAGCATGGGCCACACCCATGCCGCACAGGGTGCCGGGAATCACAAAACCCAGCGGAATCACCAGCGCGATGAATGCCACGCCGCCGCCCAGCAAGCTGAGCACGCGGGCATTCGCGCCGGGCAGGGGCGATTGGTCAGGGGCTTGGCTTTCGTCAGCCTGCCGGCCGCGCCAGGCGCTGACGCCATAAAGCACGGCGAACACGCTGAGCGCACCCACGATCACACCCGGGGCCAGCACGGGGCCCACGGTCATCTGCATCAAGGATTCAGGGATGACCGTGACCTGCCAAGCGGCCACCCCGCAAAGGGCGACCAACAAAAGGGCAACGCGAAATGGCGTCATGCCAGACCCAGCTCTTTCATCAAGACGACTTTGTCTTCGATGTCTTGGGCCAAGTCGCGCTCAAATGGGCGCTCGGTCATGAAGGCGTCGGTCCACTTGCGTGTTTCCAGCTCTTGACGCCATGGGGCCGAAGCGTTGAGTTTGGTGACGAAGTCGATCATGGCTTCGCGCTGAGCGTTCGAAATGCCGGGAGGCGCAAACACGCCGCGCCAGTTGGATTCGGTGACGTTGATGCCCAATTCGGTCAGGGTTGGCACGCTCACACCGGGGATGCGGCGCTTGCCCGACACGGCCAAGGGGATCATGCGGCCGGCTTTGATTTGCTCTTCGAACTCGGAGTAGCCCGAAATGCCTGCAGTAACTTGGCCGCCCAAGATGGCCGCGTTGGCGGGGCCGCCACCTGCAAACGCCACATAAGCGGCTTCGCGGGGGTTTTTGCCCAAGGCTTTGATGAGCATGCCCAAGATCAGGTGGTCGGTGCCGCCAGCGCTGCCGCCTGCGACCGAGACGGCCTTGGGGTTGGCCTTGATGGCTGCTTCGAGGTCTTTCCAGGACTTGATCTTGCCGTTGACAGGCACCACGATCACGCCGGCTTCTTCGGTCAGGCGGGCGATGGGGGTGACGTCTTTGATGGTGACGGGGCTCTTGTTGGCAATGCCAGCGCCGATCATGACCGAGCCGCCGACCATGAGCGTGTTGCCCTGGCCTTTGCGCTGGTTCACAAAACGGGGCAGACCGACCATGCCGCCAGCGCCGCCGACGTTTTCAAATTGCATATTGCCCACCAGGCCTGCGGCCTTGGCCGCACGCTCCATGGTGCGGGCAGTGCCGTCCCAGCCGCCACCAGGGGCTGCGGGCACAAACATGTTCATGTTGGCAATCAGGGGTTTGGCCTGAGCCCAGGCGGGCAGGGCCATGGATGCACCTGCGGCAGCGCCGAGGGCCAGAAAGTCGCGTTTGGACATTTGCATTTCAGTCTCCTGTGTAAAAATCAAAGCACCACTGCCAAGCACTCTGGCAGACAGCCACCATTCTGAGCTTGGGCATGGCCCCAAGCTGTCAATCACCTGTCAATTTCGTTCAGTGAATACCCTAGAGCCCCGGATTTTGTTGGTCGAAGACACGCCAGACATCTCGTTGTGGTTGGGCACGGCTTTGCGTCAAGGCGGCATGGCGGTCAGTTTTGCCACCGATGGCCTGCAAGCCGACCAGTGTTTGCAGCCGGGCCATGGTTTTGACGCTGTTTTGCTCGATTTGCAGCTGCCCGGACGCGACGGTTTGAGCGTGCTGCAAGCCCTGCGCGAGCGTGGCGATGCCGTGCCGGTGCTTATTTTGACGGCCCGTGCCAGCGTGCCCGACCGGGTGTTGGGCCTGAACATGGGGGCTGACGACTATTTGCCCAAACCGTTTGATTTGAGCGAGTTGGAGGCGCGTTTGCAGGTTTTGCTGCGCCGCCATGGCCGCGTCAAACCCGCTGTGCTGCGCTGCGGACCGCTTGAGATGCAGGTCGACAGCGGTGCCGTTCAGCTCCATGGCCAGCCCTTGGCCTTGACCAAGCGCGAAGCCGCTGCACTGCGGGTGCTGCTGGAGTCGCCGCAGCGCACGGTGAGCAAAGAACAGCTGCATGCCGAAGTGTTTGCCGACGAGGCCACCGGACTGGAGGCGGTCGAGGTGCTGATTTACCGTTTGCGCAAAAAGTTCGAGTCGGCGCTGGCCAGCCCGGCAGAGCAGCCCGAAGTCACCATCACCACGTTTCGCGGCATGGGTTACATGCTGACCTTGCCAGCAGGGCAGGCCGTTTGAGCACGAGCCCCATGTCTGCCAACCGATCCAAAGCGGTCGCCTCTTTGCGCAGGCGCTTGCTGAGTTGGATCTTGTGGCCTTTGATGGGCTTGATCGGGGTGAACGCCTGGGTGGGCTATGGCAATGCGGTGCAGGCGGCCAATGAAGCCTACGACCGTTCTTTGTACTTGGCGGCCCGCACCTTGGCCGAAGAGCTGGAGTGGCGCGATGGCCGCTTGCAATTGGACGTGCTCAAGGCGGCTGGCTATCTGTTTGAAAATCACACCGGCTCGCGCCTGTTTTACAAGGTCACCTCGGTCGGGGGGGCGTGGTTGGCTGGCGATGCCGCGCTGCCCAGCGCCCCTGTGCGTGACAAATCTGCGGTCAAATACTTTGCCTTGGTTCAGTTTGACGATGGCGTGTACCTGAACCAGCCCGTGCGTCTGGCCGAGCTGACCCACGTCATGGAAGAGGCGGGGCCAGCCGAAGCGCTCATCAAGATCACCGTGGCCGAAACCATGGAAGCGCGGCAACAACTCATTCAACACATTTTGTGGGACACCTTGGGCAGCCAAGGTTTGTTGCTCTTGGCCGCTGCGTTGTTGGTGGTGTGGGGCGTGCAGCGCGGGATTCGGCCACTGGAGGCGTTTCGCCAGCAACTGGCGCACAAAGCAGATGACGATTTTTCGCCCATCCAGCCGCCCGATTTGCCACGCGAGTTGCGTCCGCTGATCGAAACCCTCAACAGCTACCTGGAGCGACTGGGGCGTCTGATCGATATTCGCAAACGTTTCTTGGACAACGCGGCGCACCAACTGCGCACGCCCCTCACCGCCCTGAAAACCCAGCTGGCATTGGCGCAGCGCAACGCCGAGCCTGAGCAGGCGCAAGCCTTGATGTCGGCCGCACGCCAAACCACCGACGACGCGGTGCGCTTGACCGAACAATTGCTGGCCATGACCCGTGTCGAGCACGCCCGCGAAATGCACAGCCCCCAAACCGTGGATGTGGTGGCCCTGGCCAAGCGGGTGACGCAAGAGCATTTGATGCGTGCCCACCAATTGGGCGATGACTTGGGGCTGGAGTTGCAAGTGGCGCAGTGCGAGGTGCACGGCGTGGACCTGTTGTTGCATGAGGCCTTGAGCAATTTGATCGACAACGCCATTCACCACGGGCCTGCGGGCACGCAGATCACGGTGCGGGTGGGCGCGCACTGGTTTGAAGTGGAAGACGATGGCCCGGGCATCGCACCCGAGCACCAAGCGCATGTGTTCGAGCGCTTTTACCGCGCCGCGCCTTCGGGCTTGTCGGGCAGTGGTTTGGGTTTGGCCATCGTGAAAGAAATCGCCAGCCAGCACGGTGCCCAAGTCAGTGTGCGCAGCCCTGTGCACGGTGGCCGCGGCACAGCGATACGCCTCAGCTGGGCATAACGCCTTCGACGCTCATGGATACCCGGTCAAGCCGGGTATGACAAATGCTGCCGCCGTGCATGGACACTCGGTTGGGCTGGGTATGACAAATGCCTTCGCCGCGCATGGACACTCGGTCGGGTCGGGTATGACAAATGCTTCCGCCGCGCATGGACACTCGGTCGGGCTGGGTATGACAAATGCCTTCGCCGAGCATGGACACTCGGTTGGGCTGGGTATGACAAATGCCTTCGACGTGCGTGGACACTCGGTCGGGTCGGGCATCACAAATTGTCACCCCCGACTCGATCGGGGGTCCATGCCCTCTGCGCTCAGGTGTAGCGTTTGCTGCGCAGGTTGTTTTTCATGTCGCGCAGATTGGGCTGCAACTCTTCGCCAATGCGCAGGGCCACCGTGGTGGCCAAAATGTCGATGATCAGCAGGTGCAAGAGGCGCGAGACCATGGGGCTGTATTTGTCGTAGCCCTCGGGGTGGTCGGCTGTCAGGTGGATGTGTCCGGCGCTGGCCAAGGGCGAGCCGCTGGCGGTGATGACGATGGTGGTCGCGCCTTGCTTTTTGGCGATGTCGCAGGCGTCCATCAGGTCACGGGTGCGGCCCGAGTTGGAGATGATCACAGCGCAGTCGCCTGGCTTGAGCATCGAGGCGCTCATGACCTGCATGTGGCCGTCGCTGTAGGCAATGGCGTTGACGCCCAGGCGAAAGAATTTGTGCTGTGCGTCTTGCGCCACGATGCCGGAGTTGCCCACGCCATAAAACTCGATGCGTCGGTTGGTCTTTTGGGTCGCGGCCAGGGCTTGGGCAGCGTGCTCCAAAGCAAACGAGCTGGCATCGTTGCGGTACTTCAAAAACGCCGCCACCGTGTTGTCGATCACCTTGACCGCGATGTCGCTGGTTTTGTCGTCCACGTCCACACTGCGGTGGATGAAGGGCACGCCCTCGCTCACGCTGCCAGCCAGTTTGAGTTTGAAGTCGGACAGGCCGTCGTAGCCCATGCTGCGGCAAAAACGCACCACAGTCGGTTTGCTCACATGCGAGCGATCGGCCAGTTCGGTGACCGGCAAGTTGGCAAAAGCCCGAGGATCGGCCAGCACCAGCTTGCCCACACGTTGCTCGGCCGGGGCCAGGGAGGGCAAAGAAGCCTTGATTCGTTCGAGCATGGTGTGTCTTTCGGTTTAAATTTCTTCGGACCAGCAAAAGCCGTCGCGCGCAATCATCGCGCTCGATGCGCTTGGGCCCCAGGTGCCCGCAGCGTAGGGGCGTGGGCCAATGGTGTCGTTTTTCCAGTGTTGCAGGATCGGCTCGACCCAGCGCCAAGCCTCTTCTTGTTCGTCGCTGCGCACGAACAGGTTCAGGCGGCCATCGAGCACGTCGAGCAGCAGGCGTTCGTAAGCGCCCACGCGCTGGCTGCCAAAGCGCTTGTCAAAGTCCAGATCCAGGTGCACTGGGCTCAGGGTGGCCCCGCTGCTGCCTTCGCCGCGCTTGCTTTGGCCTTGCGCAAACAGGTGCAGCTCCAGCCCGTCCTTGGGTTGCAGGTGGATGACGAGTTTGTTGGCATGACCCACTGGGCTCTTGAAAATCTCGTGCGGTGTCTGGCGGAAATTGATCTCGATGTGCGCTTCGCGCGAGGCCATGCGCTTGCCGGTACGGATGTAAAACGGCACGCCCGCCCAGCGCCAGTTGGCGATCTCGGTGCGCAGCGCCACAAAGGTCTCGGTGCCGCTGCTGGGGTTTACGCCTGGCTCGTCGCGGTAGCCCGGTACAGCCTGGCCAAAGATGTTGCCCGCGCTGTATTGGCCCCGAATCACATGCTGGCTGAGCGTTTCGGGCGTCCAGCGTTTCAAGGCACGCAGCACTTTGAGTTTTTCGTCGCGGATCGCGTCGGCATGGGCGTTGATGGGCGGCTCCATGGCGATCGCGCAAAGCAGCTGCAGCGCGTGGTTTTGCACCATGTCGCGCAGTGCGCCGGTGGTCTCATAAAAGCCACCGCGTTTTTCTACGCCCAGCTCTTCGGACATGGTGATCTGGATGTTGGCAATGTGCTCGCGCCGCCACAGGGGTTCAAACAGGGCGTTGCCAAAGCGCATGGCAAACAGGTTTTGCACCGCAGGTTTGCCCAGATAGTGGTCGATGCGGAAAATTTGCTGCTCTTTGAAGACCTTGCCCACCGCTTCGTTGATGGCGCGGTTGGAGGCCAGGTCGTGGCCCAGCGGTTTTTCAAGCACGATGCGGGTCTTGGGCGTGTTCAGCCCGTTGGCGGCCAGTTGCTCGCACACGGTGGTGAACAAGCTGGGTGCGGTGGACAAATACATCACCACGTTGTCGGTTTCGCGCTCGGCCAATCGGGCTGACAGCGTGGCGTATGCCTCTGGCTTGGACAAGTCCATGCGCACGTAGCACAGCAAGCTGGCAAAGCGGGCAAATTCTTCAGGGTTGGGGCGCTTGTCGCCTTCGACCTGTTCAAAGCGCGACTGAATTTGCTGGCGGTATTGTTCGTCCGTCAGGTCATCGCGGCCGACGCCGATGATGCGACCGCCTTCGGGCAGCGTGTCGTGACGGAAGGCCTGAAACAAGGCAGGCATGAGTTTGCGCCAGACCAGATCGCCCGTGCCGCCAAAGAAAACAAGATCAAAAGCCATGATGTTCTTGAGTTACATGAAAAATTGATTTGTAATGTAACTTTGTTTCACGGATAATTCAAGCCAGCTTTTAAATACCCGACAAATATTTCATCTGCAGGCATGCCGCTGTTGCAGCGGCAACCACCCTGACGGATGTTCGTCACCATTTTTGCCAACTTGTACGAAACGCCATGAACCAACTCGACGCTCTCAAACAATTCACCACCGTGGTGGCCGATACCGGTGACTTCAAGCAATTGGCCCAGTTTCAGCCGCAAGACGCGACGACCAATCCGTCGCTGATCCTCAAGGCGGTGCAAAAGCCCGAATACGCGCCCTTGCTGACCGAGTCTGTGGCGGCCCACCGTGGCCAGCCGCTGGACGTGGTGATGGACCAATTGCTGGTGCGTTTTGGCTGCGAAATATTGAAGACCATTCCCGGCCGTGTCTCGACCGAAGTGGACGCTCGCCTGAGCTTTGACACTGCCGCCACCGTGGCGCGGGCCCGCCGCATCATGGCGCTGTACGAGGCGCAAGGCATTCAGCGTGAGCGCGTGTTGATCAAGATCGCCTCGACTTGGGAAGGCATTCAGGCCGCAGCCGAGCTGGAGCGCGAAGGCATCCGCTGCAACCTGACGCTGTTGTTCGCGTTTTGCCAGGCCGTGGCCTGCGGCCAAGCCAAAGTGCAGCTGATCTCGCCTTTTGTGGGCCGCATTTACGACTGGTACAAAAAGACCGCTGGCGCTGCCTGGGACGAGGCTGCCAAGTCGGGCGCGAACGACCCCGGTGTGCAGTCGGTGCGGGCCATCTTCAACCACTACAAGAAACACGGCATCGCCACCGAAGTCATGGGCGCGTCGTTTCGCAACGTGGGCCAGATCACGGCTTTGGCCGGTTGCGATTTACTGACCATCAGCCCTGAGCTGTTGGCCCAGCTGGCCGCTACCGATGCGCCTTTGGGCTTGGCACTCGACGCCGCTGCCGCGAAAACGATGGACTTGCCCGCGGTGGCTTATGACGAAGCTTCGTTCCGCCTGGCGCTGAACGAAGACGCGATGGCCACCGAGAAGCTGGCCGAAGGCATCCGCGCCTTCTGCGCCGATGCGGTCAAGTTGGAAGACATGATGAAGAAGGCCTGAACATGCGTTGTGATCAAACCCCGGCTTGGACGGCCTTGCAGGCCCACGCGGCCCACTTTGCCGACTTTGATTTGCGCAGTGCTTTTGCCGCCGATGCGCAGCGTGCCGATGCCCTGAGCCAGCAAGCGGCCCATGTGTTCGCCGATTTGTCTAAAAACCATGTGGATGCCGCCACCGAAGCGCTGCTGCAAGAGCTGGCCCGCCAAACCGGTTTGACCGCGCACCGCGATGCCATGTTTCGGGGCGAGCACATCAACCACACCGAAGACCGGCCTGTGATGCATTGGTTGCTGCGGCAACCCGAGGGTTCTTTGGTTGGCCCATTGGCCGAACCCCTGGCGCAGGTGCACGACACCCTGAAGCCCATGCTGGCTTACGCTGAGCAAATTCGCGCTGACGCACAGATCACCGATGTGGTGAACATTGGCATTGGGGGCTCAGACCTGGGGCCGCAAATGGCGGTGCTGGCGCTGCAAGACTTTGTCATGCCGGGCAAACGCTTTCACTTTGTGTCGAATGTGGACGGACACGAATTGGCCGCTGTGCTCAAGGGCTTGAAAGCTGAGAACACGCTGTTCTTGATCGCATCCAAAACCTTCACCACCACCGAGACCATGACCAACGCCCGTTCGGCGCAGGCTTGGTTCAAGGCGCAAGGCGGCCACGATGTCGCCCGCCACTTTGCGGCACTCACCACCAACGTGGCGGCTGCAGCCGAGTTCGGTATCAGCACCACCTTTGGCTTTTGGGATTGGGTGGGCGGTCGCTATTCCATGTGGTCAGCCATTGGCTTGCCGGTGGCCATTGCGATTGGCGCTCAGGGTTTCAAAGACCTGTTGGCCGGTGCACACGCGATGGACCAGCACTTTCAGACCGCACCACCCGAGGCCAATTTGCCTGTGCGTTTGGGCCTGCTCGATGTTTGGTACCGCAACTTTTTGAACTACACCAGCCGCTCGATTGCGCCGTATCACAGCGCTTTGCGACGCGTGCCTGCGTATTTGCAACAGCTCGAGATGGAGAGCAATGGCAAACGCGTGGACCGCAATGGCCATGCGCTGCCTTATGGCACTTCACCGGTGTTGTGGGGCGAGCCGGGCACCAACGGCCAGCACGCTTATTTTCAGATGCTGCACCAGGGCACCGACGTGGTGCCGTTGGAGTTCATTGCCGTGAAAAAGCCCACGCACAGCCTGAAAGACCACCACGAATTGTTGCTGGCCAATGTGATCGCGCAGGCGCAGGCCCTGATGTTGGGCAAGGCCGACGAGGGCGGGCACAAGCACTTCACGGGCAACCGGCCCAGCACGTTTTTGTTGCTCGATGAGTTGACACCTGCCAGCTTCGGTGCGCTGATTGCCTTGCAAGAACACCGCGTTTTCGTCAGCGGCTCGGTCTGGGGCATCAACAGTTTTGACCAGTGGGGCGTGGAGCTGGGCAAAGTGCTGGCCAAAGACATCCATGCGCGCATCATGTCGGGTGACGCGACGGGGCTTGACGCTTCGACGGCAGCTTTGTTGCAGCGCTTGCGTGCTTGAGCGTGGAGGGCGTAGCGCCTGATTTTTAACAATTTGATACGTTTAATTTATCACTTTTAGTTAATTTAAATGTATTCATATTTTATGATTCATCCATGGACAACGCCATGGACCTCTACGCTGAACTCGGTGTCACACCGCAGGCCGAACCCGAAGTTATTCGGGCGGCGTTCCGCGCATTGGCGCAGCGCTACCACCCAGACCGCCAATTAGGCGCATCTGCCTTGATGGCGGCCAAGATGGCCCGCCTCAACCAAGCCTACGCAGTTTTGTGCCAACCGGAACGGCGTCGCGCTTACGACGTCAGCTGCCGAGTGCCGCGCCCTCGGCCTGTTTCCCCGGTGGTGCACATCACCACATCGGGGGCCTCACTCCAAAATGCCCAGCCTTTTTTGACCACCTACGACCAACGTGGGCGCCTGCACGCCTTTGTTTGAGTCTTGGGTTCGAGGCGTTCATTGGGTGTCAGCACCAAGGTCTTGTGGCTTGGGTCTGCACGGGCGGCAGGTGTTGGCATATGATCAAAAGATGCGCCACTTTTTTCTTTGTTTCCTGCTTTGCTTGATGCCCTTGCGGCTGTGGGCCGGGGCTTGGATGACCATGCCAGAAAGCAGCGCACATCACCCGTCAACACAGGTTCATGCCAGCGCCATGCCACACGCTGGCCCTGAGGCGCAGGCGGCCCATGACTGCCATGAAGGCATTGCGCCGTCTCAGGCTGCGCGTGATGACGCCCATCCCCAAGCCGATTGCCATGATGCGGCTTGTCAGCTGTGTGGCGTGTGCCATCAAAGCGCCAGCTTGGCCTTGTGGCCACTGGTGTTGCCCGTGTTTCAGTCTCACCCACTGCCCATCGGTGAGGCACGGCAACCTGCAGGCCAGGCAACTTCGCCGCTGATCAAACCCCCGATTTCCTGAGTTTCACGCCACAGCTGCGTCTGCTTGCCACTGAGGCAAGCAGTTGCCGTGTTCGTTTCGTTCAGGAAATTGGTATGAAGCTATTTTTAAAACGCATGCAGGGTGCATCAACCCTGCTCGCTGCCTTGCTGACGGTCATGGGGCCCAAAGCCATGGCGCAAACCCACAGTGAGCCTGCCCTCGGCCATGGGCAAACGGCAACGTCTGCTGCCCCGTCATCGGGTCGTGAAGGCAAGGCCCCGTTGAGCTGGCAGGATGCCAACCAAGCAGTGGGCCAGTTTCCGCGTGGCCATGCAGATCTGCTGCGCTGGGAGAAAAACAACACGCCGCAGACACAGGATGTGCCTGCAACTTCCGAGGCCGGTCAGCTGACGCTGGCACGGGCCATCCGTTTGGCCTTGCAAGACGAGGCGCAGTGGCTCAAACCCGGCATGAGTGCCTTAGAGCAGGCCCAAGTGCGCCAGCAAGCGGCGGCTTTGCGCTGGCAAGTGCAAAAGCTGTGGGTCGATGCAGTGGTCAGTCGCCAGTCGGTGGCGCTCAGCCGGGACATTTTGGCGGTGGCAGAAGCCGGGGCCGAGTTGGGCCAACGCATGGCGCAGGTCGGCAACTGGAGTCGTGCACGCCAAATTCAGGAAGAGCTGCCGCTGTGGGAGGCCCGTACACGCTTGGACAATGCCCAGTTGCAAGCTGAGCGCGCAAGCCATGCGCTGTGGCAACGCGTCGGTGCCGGTATGGCGGTGCAGGCGATGGCGCAGCAGTTGCCCTTGCATTTACCCTTGCATTTGCCGAAGCTGCTGACAGACAGAACGTCGGCGCAAACGTCGGCGCAAACGTCGGCGCAAATGGCAGAGCAAGTGCCTGTTCTGGTGACATCGGGTGTGCCTGAGGTGCAAGCGCTTGGCCCGCTGGCCGATGTGGCGGCTTTGCAGGCGCAGGCACTCCAGGCCAATTTGCGCTGGGTTTTGGACGACTTGCAGGCCCAACGCCTGATGGCAGGGCTGGGGCTGAGCGCAGCAGACTTGCAAGCGGCAGAAAAAGCCCTGAGCGAACAGGCGGGCCAAGATGCACCGTTGTGGAACCCGCGTGCCCTTCGCTGGGGCCACGAGGTGGAGGCCGCTTGGCAAGCGCGCCGACAGGCCGATCGGCTGGCACGCCAGGTGCGGGCCGAGGTGCAAGTGGCGGTGACCGCTTTGCAGGTGGCCCTGCAGACGGCGCACAACACGCAGGCCGAAGTGCTGCGTTTACACACCGAGCTCTTGCAAGAAACCGGGCTGCGTTACAACGGCATGCTCAAAAGCACTTGGGACTTGTTGGCCAGCGCCCGCACCCGCATCGACAGCGTATCCGCGGCCTTGCAAGCGCAGCGCCAGGCCTGGTTGGCACAAGCCGACCTGTCCGCCGTACTGGCTGGCTTGCCTTATGCGCCGGGCACCGATGCCGCTGACACGTCCAAACCCACCAACCCCAACACCGCAGGACACTGACCATGCAACGCCGAGATTTTTTTCATAAAGCCATGGCCGCCGCAGGCAGCGTGGCGGGTACTGTGGCAGGGGCTGCTGTCGCCACTACGGCTGTCAGCCGCAGCGCATTGGCCGCCTTGCCCGAGCCCGTCATTCAGACCCGCCCCGACACCGCGCCGCCTTGGACCCCTCCGGGCGTGACGGGCGCAGGGCGTCCCTACAAGCCGGTGGTCACCCTGAACGGTTGGACCTTGCCCTTTCGCATGAAGGATGGTGTGAAAGAGTTCCACCTGGTGGCCGAGCCGGTGGTGCGCGAAATGGCACCGGGCTTTGTCGTCAACATGTGGGGTTACAACGGTCAAAGCCCCGGCCCGACCATCGAGGTGGTTGAGGGCGACAAGGTGCGCATTTATGTGACGAACAAATTGCCCGAGCACACCACCGTGCACTGGCACGGCCAGCGCCTGCCCAATGGCATGGACGGCGTGGGAGGCTTGAACCAAAGGCAGATCCCCGTGGGCAAAACCTGGGTTTACGAGTTTGTGGCGCGACGCCCCGGCACCTTCATGTACCACCCGCACGCTGACGAGATGACGCAAATGGCCATGGGCATGATGGGCCTGTGGATCACCCACCCCAAAGGCCCGCATCCGCTGATCGCCGAGGTGGACCGCGATTACGCGTTTTTGCTCAACGCGTTTGATGTGACGCCGGGTGCCAAAACGCCCAACGTCAACACCATGCTGGACCAGAACATCTGGAGCTGGAACAGCCGCGTGTTCCCGGGCATCAGCCCGCTGGTGGCACGCCTGCACGACCGGGTGCGCGTGCGCGTGGGCAACCTGACCATGACCAACCATCCGGTGCACATCCATGGCGTTGAGTTCGAGGTGACCGGCACCGACGGCGGCCCCGTGCCCAAAACGGCGCGTTGGCCCGAGGTGACCACCGACGTGGCCGTGGGCCAAATGCGGCAGCTGGAGTTTGTCGCTGACGAGCCCGGCGACTGGGCCATGCACTGCCACAAGAGCCACCACACCATGGGGGCCATGGGCCACGATGTGCCCACCATGATCGGTGTGGACCATCGGGGTCTGGTGCAAAAAATCGGCAAACTCATTCCCGACTACATGGTCATGGGTGAGCGGGGCATGGCCGATATGGGCGAAATGGAAATGGAGTTGCCCGCCAACACCTTTCCCATGATGACCGGCACCGGCCCTTATGGCCCGGTGGAGATGGGCGGCATGTTCACCACGCTCAAAGTGCGGGCTGAGCAAAAGCGCGGTGATTACAGTGACCCCGGCGATTACAAACAACCATTGGGCACGCAAGCGCATGAATACACGGGCCCGGTGATGGACACGCCGCGTGCGCCGGATGCACCCGCGCCCGCCGCCGCATCTGCCGCATCTGCCACACCTGCGGCACCTGCTGCCAATGCACGCAAGCCCCAAAGCCACAAACACCACTGAGCACGCGCCTGAGCACCTTCGCCAAGTCGGAGCTTGGGTCTTCACATTCACATTCACTTTTCAGGAATTCCCATGAACAAATCACTGACCTTTTTGTTGTTGAGCGCTGGCCTGCTGGCCCTGCCTGCGGCCCACGCGCATTCGCCTGCTGCCCATCAAGGCCACCATGCCAAAGCCCAGGAAGCCGCACCTGCCGAGCAAAAAGACTGGGGCATCGCAGGCGATCCGAAAAAAGCCATACGCACCATCGAGATCCGCATGAGTGACGACATGCGTTTCGCGCCCAAAGAGATCCAGATCAAGCTGGGCGATACCGTGCGATTGGTGGCAGTGAACGCGGGCAAGACGCTGCACGAGATCGTGATCGGCACGCCGCAAGAGCTGAAGGCGCATGCCGAGATGATGAAAAAGCACCCGGGTATGGAACACGACGAACCCTATATGGCGCACGTGAACGCGGGCCAGAAAGGGGCCATCGTCTGGACCTTCAACCGCGCAGGCAGCTTTGAATTTGCCTGCCTGATTCCAGGCCATTTTGAAGCCGGTATGGTCGGCCGCATCACCGTCAAATAAGGTGTAAAGCCATGACAAATTCGCAATTCACCATCCCTTCAAGACGCCAATGGCTTGCAGCCGCCGCCTTGTTGGCCATTACCGGTTTTCAGCGCACCGCGCTGGCGCAGGCCACCCTGGTGCAAGTTTGGAAAGACCCCAACTGTGGTTGTTGCCAACTGTGGGTAGAGCACCTTCAAGCCAGCGGCTTCAAGGTCGAGGTGCGTGACGTGGGCAACACCGCTGCCCGCAAGCGCTTGGGCATGCCCGAGAAGCTGGGCTCGTGCCACACCGCCACCGTGGGCGGCTACGTCATCGAGGGCCATGTGCCTGCCGCCGACATCCACCGCCTGCTCAAGACGCGGCCTGTTGCTTTGGGTCTGTCGGTGCCCGGTATGCCCATTGGCAGCCCTGGTATGGACGGCCCCGAATACAAAGGCCGAAAAGACGCTTACGACGTGTTGCTGGTGCAAAAAGACGGCAGCACCCAAAGTTTTCAACGCTATCCAGGCCAAGGCCGCATGGCCCAGCGCGGGGGCATGCAAAGAGCCAGTGACGGCGGTGGCGCTGGCGCTGGCGTAGTGGCCTTGCCCTGGGTCAGCGCCGAAGTGCGCCGCATCGACAAGGCCACGCGCAAAGTGGCGCTCAAGCACGCTGAGATCCCCAACCTCGATATGCCGCCCATGAGCATGGTGTTTCAGGTCAAACGCCCTGAGCAGCTTGATGCCTTGCAGGTGGGCCAAAAAGTGCGCTTTCAGGCGGTACAAGAAAACGGCGCCTACTGGGTGGTCAACATCGAAGCTGCGGCGATGTGAGCTTACGCTGACAGCGGTGGTGACGCCCATAAAAAAAGCCCCGCAAGGCTTTCACCTTGCGGGGCTTTTGGGGTCATGGACCCCGGGTCAAGCCCGGGGTGACAGACAAGGCAGGGTGCACCCGCCTGGTCCTTTTGACCGGCTTGGCATTTACATGCCCATGCCGCCCATACCACCCATGCCGCCCATGTCAGGCATGCCGCCAGCGCCGGACTCTTCTTTTGGCGCTTCGGAAATCATGCACTCGGTGGTCAACATCAAAGAGGCCACAGACGCTGCGTTTTGCAAAGCAGTGCGTGTCACTTTGGTAGGGTCCAGAATGCCCATTTCGATCATGTCGCCGTAGGTGTCGTTGGCGGCGTTGAAGCCGTAGTTGCCTTTGCCGGCCAACACCGCGTTCACCACCACCGATGGCTCGCCACCGGCGTTGTACACGATCTCGCGCAGAGGCGCTTCGATGGCTTTCAACACCAACTTGATACCAGCTTCTTGGTCAGCGTTGTCGCCTTTGATGACGCCAGCGGTTTGACGTGCACGCAGCAATGCCACGCCGCCGCCAGCCACGATGCCTTCTTCCACAGCAGCGCGGGTCGCGTGCAGGGCGTCTTCAACGCGGGCTTTCTTTTCTTTCATTTCGACTTCGGTGGCTGCGCCAACCTTGATCACGGCAACACCGCCAGCCAACTTGGCCACGCGCTCTTGCAGCTTTTCGCGGTCGTAGTCAGAAGTGGCTTCTTCGATTTGCACGCGCACTTGTTTGACGCGGGCTTCGATGTCAATAGCTGCACCAGCGCCGTCGATGATGATGGTGTTTTCTTTGCCCACTTCGATGCGCTTGGCTTGGCCCAGATCGGCCAAAGTCACTTTTTCGAGTGTCAAGCCCACTTCTTCAGCGATCACTTTGCCGCCGGTCAAGATAGCGATGTCTTCCAACATGGCTTTGCGACGGTCACCAAAGCCAGGGGCCTTGACAGCCACGACCTTCAAGATGCCGCGGATGGTGTTGACCACCAAAGTCGCCAAGGCTTCGCCTTCGACTTCTTCAGCAATGATCAACAAAGGACGGCCAGCTTTGGCAACGGCTTCCAATGTAGGCAGCAGATCGCGGATGTTGCTGATCTTCTTGTCGAACAACAACACGAAGGGGTTGTCCAGCAAGGCTGCTTGCTTTTCGGGGTTGTTGATGAAGTAAGGCGACAGGTAGCCGCGGTCGAATTGCATGCCTTCAACGATGTCGAGTTCGTTGTCCAAAGACTTGCCGTCTTCGACAGTGATCACGCCTTCTTTGCCCACTTTGTCCATGGCTTTGGCGATGATGTCGCCGATGCTGTGGTCGCTGTTGGCAGAGATCGAGCCGACTTGGGCGATTTCTTTGGTCGTTGTGGTGGCCTTGGTGGCTTTCTTCAACTCTTCGATCAAAGCGGCAACCGCTTTGTCGATGCCGCGCTTCAGGTCCATGGGGTTCATGCCTGCAGCCACGTATTTCATGCCTTCGCGCACGATGGCTTGAGCCAACACGGTCGCGGTGGTTGTGCCGTCACCAGCGTTGTCAGACGTCTTGGAAGCGACTTCCTTGACCATCTGCGCGCCCATGTTTTGCAGCTTGTCTTTGAGTTCGATTTCCTTGGCCACAGACACACCGTCTTTGGTCACGGTAGGGGCGCCGAAAGAACGCTCCAGAACCACGTTACGGCCCTTAGGGCCCAGAGTCACTTTGACCGCGTTGGCCAAAATGTTCACGCCTTCAACCATGCGTGCGCGGGCTTCGCCGCCGAAAATTACGTCTTTTGCTGCCATTTTGATAGCTCCTGAATTAAATTGATTTGATCAGTTGAGGACAGAGCGAACGGGCGCTTCGCGCGTCGTTCGGTCTGTCCCGCAAGTTATTCCACTACCGCGAACAGGTCTTCTTCTTTCATGACCAACAGCTCGTCGCCGTCGACCTTGACGGTCTGGCCGCTGTATTTGCCGAACAGCACGCGGTCGCCGACTTTCACGGTCAAGGCTTTCAGATCGCCTTTGTCGTTGGTTTTGCCAGGGCCGACGGCCAAGACTTCACCTTGGTCTGGCTTTTCAGCAGCCGAATCGGGGATCACGATGCCCGAGGCTGTTTTGGTTTCGCTTTCGATACGCTTGACGATCACGCGATCGCCCAAAGGACGCAGTTTCATGGAATCTCCTGGATTTGAAACAAGGGTTGAAAAACAAAAGCACCTGAAAAGGGTGCTGCTGAAATCTGAGGAGAAGGGCGCTTGTTAGCACTCAACTCCATCGAGTGCTAATGATAAGGGCATTTGGACTCATTTCAAGTGCTAAGCCGCCATTGGGGTGTTTTCACGGAGGGTGTTTGTCTCATCCGAATCTGCGTCGTGGGCGTGCGCCGTGCCCAAAAGGTAGCCAAAAACCAGGTCGGTGCTGATGTCGCCCTCAAACAGGCTGATTTTTGGGGACAGGTGCAAAGGGCTGCTGGGCGGCAGTTCTCTGCTGTTGTAAACGACGATGTGGGCGTTGTGCATCAGTTTTTCTTGCAAATCAAGCGGCGAAGCGTGCAGCCACGGAATCCGGGCATCGATGAAAAAAGCCCCCACAGTCTGGTGAATGCCCAACAGATCCAAGGGGTGGGTGATGACCTTGACCTGCTCCCATTGGCCCAATTTGCCCAAAGCGGCGGGTTGGTGCTGGCTGTCGTGCAAAACGCAAATCAAGGGTCTGACGACCTCGGTGGTTGAAGTCTGGCAGCCATGCTGCTTGCAATACTGGCTGAGAGACGAGGACAAAATTCGGCGGTGTCCCCCTTGCGTGATAAAGGCTTTGAAGACGCCGTTTTCCACCATGCGTTGGACGGTGCCTACCGACAGGCCCAGCACTTTGGCTGCTTGGCTGGTGCTGAAATAGGCTTGATTGATGTGGGTGTTTTTCATGGTGGATTCTTCAAGTGAGCCGTGCAAAGAGAGGTTTGAAGTTTTTGGGACCTTTGAATGTTATGGCGCGCTTTGCTGTCGCGGTGGGGCATGAACCGGTAGCGGAATGAACAAAAACAGGTAGCTGTCCCCCGCCTTCTCCGGTTTGTCGATGTCGTTGTCAGTTCAGGGCAAAATCACCCCCCATGCTCAGTTGGTTCCGTTTCTTTTCCCGATGGCCTTTGTGGGCCCTGCACGCTCTTGGCAGCGTGGGGGGCTGGCTGGCTTGGTGTTTTTCGGGGCATTACAGACGTCGGTTTTTGGACAATGCGCGCCGCGCAGGTCTGGGCTGGGGCGCTGTTTGGCAAGCCGTGGGGCAAGCCGGACGCATGTCGGCCGAATTGCCGCGTTTGTGGCTGGGCAGCACGCCGCCCGTGGTTTGGGCCGATGACCGCGCCGCTGTGGAGGCGTATGCCAGCGGCCAAGGCGTGTTGTTCTTGACCCCGCACATGGGTTGCTTCGAGATCACGGCCCAGGCCTTGGCCTTGCGGTTTTCTGCGCAACACGGCCCTTTGACGGTGCTGTACCGTCCCGCCCGCCATGCCGGTTTGGGCGAAGTCATGACGTTGGCCCGCCAGCGCACTGGGCTGGAAGCGGTGCCCACTACTTTGGCGGGCGTTCGGAGCATGATCAAGGCGCTGCGTTCGGGGCGTGCGGTGGGTTTGCTGCCTGACCAGGTTCCGCCTGAAGGCATGGGGCAGTGGGCCTCCTTCTTTGGCCAGTCGGCTTACACCATGACCCTGGCCGCCCGGCTGGCTTTGCAAACCGGTGCCCGCGTGGTGTTGATCTGGGGCGAGCGCTTGCCATGGGGGCGCGGCTACCGTTTGCACACCCAGGCCTTGGGTCATGCCCTGTCAGACGATCTGGACACTGCGGTGGTGCAGATCAACCAGGCCATGGAGGCCTTGATCCTGCAATGCCCTTCGCAGTACATCTGGGGCTATGCCCGTTACAAGAATCCCCGGCAGGCCCAGGCCTGAGCTGAAATCCCATGGTGAATTTGCTGATCGCTCTTTTGCGCCTTTTTGCGCGCCTGCCTTTGTCTTGGGTCAGGGCTGCTGGCTATGGGCTGGGCTGGCTGTTGTGGCATGTGGCTGGCAAGCGCCGCCGGATTGTGCAGGTCAATTTGCAAAAGTGCCTGCCTGAGTTGTCCGCCGCCGAACGCGAGGCTTTGGCCTTTCGGCACTTGATTTCGTTTGGACAGTCGGTGATGGACCGTGCCTGGCTTTGGCACGCGCCCGAGGCTTTGGTGCGGCAACGCCTGCGCTGGGTGGGCGACTTGCCTGCTTTGCAAGCGCCAGGCCCCTTGGTCATGTTTGCCCCGCATTTTGTCGGTCTGGATGCGGGCGGCCTGGCGGTATCGTTGGATGTGCCCGGGCCGGTGGCTTTCATTTTTGTGGGGCAGTCGCGTCCGGCGGTCGAGGCTTGGGTGCGCCAAGGGCGTGAGCGGTCAGGCAATGTACGGCCCTATTTTCGGCATCAGGGCATGCGCCAAATTTTGGCGGGCATCAAAAAAGGCGAGCCTTTGCACCTTTCGCCCGACATGGACTTTGGGCGCACGGAGTCGATTTTTGTGCCCTTCATGGGCGTCGAAAAAGCAGCCACAGTGCCCTCGCTGTCGCGTTTGTCCAAGGTGGTCGGTGCCCGCGTGGTGCCGGTGGTCACGCGCATGACGCCTGCGGGCTACGACATCGAGGTGCATGCGCCACTGGACAACTTCCCCACGGCCGATCTGGTGCAGGACACCACCCGCATGAACGCGCTGCTGGCCGACTGGGTGCGCACCATGCCCGAGCAGTATTACTGGGTGCACAAGCGCTTCAAGACGCGGCCTGAGGGCGAGCCAGGTTTTTACTGAGCGCCACGTTTCATGCGGGCTGTGGCTTCAGGAAGGCCGCTATTTCTGAGCGCACCCGCGCCTCTTGTTCGTGCACCACCCAATGCGTGGCGTGTTCAATGGGCACCACCTTCAGGTCGGCGATGTAAGCGTCCAGCCCCTCGGTCAGGCAGGGCAGCAAAGCCACGTCGTCTTGCGCCCACAGCACCAGCGTGGGCACGTCAATGCGCAGCGCCTCTGGCGGAATCTGCACACCCGAAGCCCCTGGATCTTGTGCGGTGGCTGGCCGCAAGGGCGAAGCGCGGTAGTAATTGAGACCGCCTTGCAGGCCGTGCTGCCAGACTTGGCGGTATTGGGCTTTGACTTCGGGCGTGAGCCAATCCGGATGTGTCGGTGCGCGAAGGCCGTCTGTGGGCGATGCAGCCGTGGCATGTTGGCCGGTCAAAAAAGCAAACAAGCCTTCAAAGTCGTTGGCGGCCAACTGTGCCGCAGCATCGGCTTGGACCAGAAAATTCATGTACGCGCTGGCCGCCTGTTGTGCCGGGTGGCTTTGCAGGGCCTTGAGCAGCGGACCGGGATGGGGCGAGTTGATGATGACCAGTTGGTCCAATTGCTCAGGGTGCTGGTTGACCAGGCTCCAGGCCACAGCGCCGCCCCAGTCGTGGGCCACCAAAGCGGCCAGTGGGGTTGGGCCAGACTCGGCCTCGATCAATGCCACGATGTCCTGCACCAGGTACTTGGCCCGGTAGGCCTTGACATCTTCGGGGGCGCTGGACCGCTCGTAGCCGCGCAGATTGGGGGCCACGCAGCGGTAGCCGCCGTTTTCGGGCTTTGAAAAGTAGACCAGCAACGCATCCCATACCCAGGCTGCTTCGGGAAAGCCGTGCAGGAACATCAAAACAGGCCGGCCTTTTTCGCCGCAAGCACGGCAGCTCAAGGTGATGCCGTGGGGCAGGTCTTGCTGCCAGGTCTGAATGTCAGGGTGCATCGGGGACACGCGGGATCACTCCTTGTGCGGCGGTGATCCAGTGGGCTCAGCAGCTGGGGTTCACTCGTCCAGGGCTTCGGGTTCTTCTTCGGGCGGCTCGGTTGGGGCAGGTGCAGGCGCCATGCCCGCGGCGGGGTGGGTCCAGTCCCACAGCAGCTTGGCCACCTCGTCCACGCCTTGTTTTTTCAGGGCCGAGAACAGTTTCACCTCGCCGCCACCCGCTTGCAGTCGCGCAATCGACAAGGCCTTGGCCTGCTCGGCGCGGGTGAGCTTGTCGGCTTTGGTCAGGATGATCAAAAACTTCAGGCCTTCTTCGACCCGGGGGCGGATGACTTCGAGCAGGATGTCGTCCAGCTCAGTCAGGCCATGGCGCGGGTCGCACATCATGACGATGCCGGTCAGGTTTTCGCGGCTGACCAAATAGTTGGCCATGACCTGCTGCCAGCGCAGCTTGTCCATTTTGGCCACGGCGGCGTAGCCGTAGCCCGGCAAGTCGGCCAACACCGTGTCGGTGATGCCTTGCTTGCCCAGGGCAAACAGGTTGATGTGCTGGGTGCGGCCCGGTTTTTTGGACGCAAAAGCCAGCTGTTTTTTCTGCGTCAAGGTGTTGATGCAGGTGGACTTGCCTGCATTGGATCGACCCACAAAGGCGATTTCAGGGGTGTCCATCTCGGGCAAATGGTGCAATTGCGCGGCGGTGGTCAGGAAGCGCGCGGTGTGCATCCAGCCCATGGGCGTGACCGCTGCAGGGGTGGCTGGCGCGGCTGGGGTCGAGGTGGGAGAAACGCGGGGGCTGGAGCTCATAAATCAGGGGGCCTTGGGTCGTCAGGAAACTGACGCAGACCTCATTGTAGAATCCTTGGGTTTTGCGCCCATTCTTCCAACTTTTGGACGACGACCATGAAGTCAATTGTTTCTCTCCTGATGTCCGCCACCTTGTCCGCTTTTGTCGCGGGCTCTGCATTGGCTGCTGGCCCTGCGCCGGTGGTGGCCAAGCCCGATCTGGCCAAAGGCGAAGCCGCTTTTGCCATGTGCGTGGCCTGCCACGCCGCTGACGGCAACTCGACCACCCCGGTCAACCCCAAGCTGTCGCAGCAACACCCCGAATACCTGATCAAGCAGTTGCATGAATTCAAGTCAGGCAAACGCGCCAACGCTGTGATGAGCGGCATGGTGGCCGGCTTGAGCGATGACGACATGCGCAACATCAGCTACTGGCTCGCTTCCAAACAAGCCAAGCCCGGTTTTGCCAAAGAAAAAGACACCGTGGCTTTGGGCGAGCGCATTTACCGTGGTGGCATTCCAGACCGCCAGATCGCCGCTTGCGCCAGCTGCCACTCGCCTAACGGCGCTGGCATGCCTGCCCAATACCCCCGCATGTCTGGCCAACACGCCGACTACACCGCAGCCCAGCTGGTGCAATTCCGTGACGGTGTTCGCAAGAACAGCGTCCAGATGACCCAGGTCGCCGCCAAGATGAACGACCGCGAAATCAAGGCCGTTTCCGATTACATCGCCGGTCTGCGCTGAGCGGCCACCCGGCCCCCGGCCCCCGGCCACGTCACACAGGGCATTCCCCTGAGTGCATGGGGTCTTCAGCCAGTGATCAGCTGCCTGAGCCACAATCGGGTCCCCGGCTGTGACGTGACAATCAAGGTCGGATTTCCGGCCTTTTTTGTTTGTGGCGGGCTTTTGGCCCGCTTTTGTTTGTCTGTGGACACCTTTGCACCATGACGTCTGTAGCTTCCAGCCCTGAATCTGAACGTGACTCGCCCCGCTGGCAAGCTGTGCTGGAGCTCCTGTCGTCGATGCGGTTCGCGATTTCGCTGCTGACCATCATTTGCATTGCGTCGGTCATTGGCACGGTGCTCAAACAAAACGAACCTGCCACCAATTACGTCAACCAGTTCGGGCCTTTTTGGGCCGAATTTTTTGCCACCCTGAAACTGAATGCGGTGTACAGCGCATGGTGGTTTTTGCTGATTTTGGCGTTTTTGGTGCTCAGCACCAGTTTGTGCATTGCGCGCAACACGCCCAAGATCCTGGCCGATCTCAAGACCTACAAAGAAAACATCCGTGAACAAAGCCTGAAGGCTTTTCACCACAAGGCCGAGGGCAGCCTGGACGACGCGCCGGAAGCCGCTGCCCATCGTCTGGGCCAGTTGCTGGCCACTGGCGGTTGGAAGGTCAAGCTGCAATCGCGCGAGACCCCGCAAGGCACCGGCTGGATGCTGGCGGCCAAGGCCGGTGCGGCCAACAAACTCGGTTACATCGCCGCGCACTCGGCCATTGTGTTGGTGTGCGTGGGCGGTTTGCTCGATGGCGATTTGATGGTGCGTGCCCAGATGTGGTTTGGCGGCAAGGCTGTTTACAGCGGTGGCGGGCTGATCGCCGATGTGCCCGCGCAGCACCGCCTGTCGGAGCGCAACCCGGCTTTCCGAGGCAATCTGATGGTGGCCGAAGACACGGCCTCGAGCACCGCCATCCTGAGCCAGTCCAGCGGCATCTTGTTGCAAGACCTGCCCTTTACGATCGAACTCAAAAAGTTCATCGTCGAGTATTACTCGACCGGCATGCCCAAGCTGTTTGCCAGCGACATCGTGATCCACGACAAAGCCACGGGCGAGAAAAAAGACGCCCGTGTCGAAGTCAACCACCCGGTCAGCTACAAGGGCATCGAAATTTACCAGTCGAGCTTTGATGACGGTGGCTCCAGCGTCAAGCTGCAGGCCGTGCCCATGGCCGCAGCCACGCGGGCTTTTGAGGTCGACGGCACGATCGGGGGCAGCACCGAGCTGAGCAATGGGCCCGAGAAAATGAGCCTCGAGTTCACCGGCCTTCGCGTCATCAACGTGGAAAACATGTCGGGCAACGGCGCACAAGGGCAGGGCGTGGACGTGCGCAAAGTCGATTTGCGCAGCGCCATCGACCAGCGCATGGGCGCGGGCCACAAAACCACCGAGACCAAAGAACTGCGCAACGTGGGTCCGAGCGTGAGCTACAAGCTGCGCGACGCCGCAGGCCAGGCCCGCGAATACAACAACTACATGCTGCCGGTGGATGCGGGCGACGGCGTGCCGGTGTTTTTGCTGGGCATGCGCGAGAACCCGAGCGAGCCTTATCGCTACTTGCGTCCGCCAGCCGATGAAAATGGCAATCTGGACGGATTCCTCCGCTTGCGTTCGGCCTTGGCCGATGCCAGCTTGCGCGAGCGTGCGGTGCAACGTTATGCCCGCAAGGCGGTCGACCCGCAGCGGCCTGAATTGACGCAGCAATTGGCCGGTTCGGCCTCCCGCGCTTTGGGCTTGTTTGCCGGACTTGAGTCGGTGCAGGGCAAAAAAGTGGCGGGCTTGCAGGCACTGGCCGATTTTCTGGAAGTCAATGTGCCCGAGGCTGAACGTGCCCGAGCAGGCGAGATGTTTGTGCGCATCCTGAACGGCACCCTGCTGGAGCTGGATGCTGTGGCGCGTGAGCAGGCGGCCGCCAAACCGTTGCCCGCTGACAAGGTGCAAGGCTTCATGTCGCAGTCGGTGCTGGCGCTGTCCGATGCGCCGTTTTACCCCGCACCCATGACGTTCTTGCTGAAAGACTTCAAGCAGGTCCAGGCCAGCGTGTTCCAGGTGGCCAGAGCCCCAGGCAAAAATGTGGTTTATTTGGGCTGCTTTTTTCTGATCCTGGGTGTTTTTGCGATGCTCTACGTGCGTGAGCGCCGCCTGTGGGTGTGGCTGGCCCCCCAAGCGGGTGGCTCGCAAGCCACCTTGGCCCTGTCGTCCAATCGCAAAACCATGGACATGGACCGTGAATTTGACCAACTGAGTGCCCGTTTGCTGGGACGTCCCGAGAAAAACCAATGACGACTACTGTGACTTTGAACCCCGGTTACTTCTCTCGCCGCAGTGCCCTTGACTGGGGCTTTGCCGTGCTGGCGCTGCTGGGCATGGTGTTTGCCTTTAGCCGTTACAGCCAGGCGATGGACGTGTACGAGCAAGGCATCTTGGTGGCCAGTGTGCCTGCGGCTGTTGCCCTGGCCTGGTTTTGGCGCCCTATGCGCACGCTGATGCTGGTGGTGGCGGGCTTGTCCTTGTTCGCCATCAACGCCTATCAGGGCGATTTGGCGCGTGCCGAGCAGGTGTTCTGGCTCAAGTATTTCCTGTCCAGCCAATCCGCCATTTTGTGGATGAGCATGGTGTTTTTCATCAGCACCGTGTTTTATTGGGCGGGCATGTTCATTCGCGGACAAGGCGATACCCTTGAAACCTTGGGCAGCCGCATGGCCTGGGTCGGTGTGGCGCTGGCCTTGATCGGCACCATGGTGCGCTGGTACGAGAGCTACCTGATCGGTGCCGATGTGGGCCACATTCCGGTCAGCAATCTGTACGAAGTCTTCGTCATGTTTTGCTGGATGACAGCAGGCTTTTACTTGTACTACGAAGACCATTACCGCACCCGCGCCTTGGGCGCTTTTGTGATGCTGGTGGTCAGTGCAGCGGTTGGCTTTTTGCTTTGGTACACCCTGGTTCGAGAGGCACACGCCATCCAGCCTTTGGTGCCTGCCCTTAAAAGCTGGTGGATGAAGCTGCATGTGCCTGCCAACTTCATTGGTTACGGCACCTTTGCACTGGCGGCGATGGTGGCCTTTGCCTACCTGATCAAGCAAACCGCAGGCGAGACCCGTTGGTACAAGCTCGCGCCCTTGTGGTTGCTGGGCATTGTCTTGTGCTTTGAGCCGGTGGTGTTCCGCAAGTCCCCCACCGAAGGCGGCAGTGGCTACTGGATGGTCTATTTCGGCATTTCGGCCCTGATCGTGGCAGGTATTTTGTTTGGCCGTCGCCGCATTGCCGAGCGCTTGCCCTCTTTTGAAATCTTGGACGATGTGATGTACAAATCCATCGCCGTGGGCTTCGCCTTTTTCACCATCGCCACCGTGCTGGGGGCCTTGTGGGCGGCCGAGGCCTGGGGCGGTTACTGGAGCTGGGACCCGAAAGAAACCTGGGCCTTGATCGTCTGGCTCAACTACGCAGCCTGGTTGCACATGCGCCTGATGAAGGGCCTGCGCGGCACGGTGGCCGCTTGGTGGGCATTGATGGGCTTGGCCGTCACCACCTTTGCGTTCTTGGGTGTCAACATGTTCTTGAGCGGCTTGCACAGCTACGGCACGCTCTGATCGTGCGGTGGCCTGTGCCTTTTGCGGGCAGGGCCATGCCTTAGGCCCTTGTGATCACCGCATGCCCGCGTTGGGCTTGGCTGACAGACGCTGTTTCGACGAGGGTTTCTGAAAAAGTCCAGAATACGACGCTGTCTTTAGCCTTCAACAGGACCGTCCATGATCATTCAGACAGACAACTCAGGTTTTCGGCATCCCATTGCCAGCGAAATCACCCCCGAATCGGTCTACCAGACTCGGCGCGACCTCATCCGCAACCTGGCCGCAGGCTCTGCGGGCTTGGCTTTGACGGCCTGGGGTGCGCGCGAGGCTCATGCACAAACGCCACGCGCAGGGCAGTTGGCTGCACTGGCTTCGGTGCCATCGGCGGTGCCCGGTGCCTTGACCATGGACAAGCTCACGGCCTACAAAGACGCCACCACCTACAACAACTTCTACGAATTCGGCACCGACAAATCCGACCCCGCCAAGCGTGCCCACACCCTGGTCACCCAGCCTTGGACGGTGGCGATCGAGGGCTTGGTCAAAAAGCCGGGCCGTTATGGCCTGGAAGACTTGATGAAGCTCAGCGCTATGGAAGAGCGCATTTACCGCCTGCGCTGTGTAGAAGGCTGGTCCATGGTGATCCCTTGGATTGGCTATTCGCTGGCCAACTTGATCCGCAAGGTGGAACCCCAACCGGGTGCTCAATTTGTGGAGTTCATCACCCAGTCTGACCCCAAGACCATGCCGGGTGTGCGCGGTGGCGCGTTGGATTGGCCTTATGTCGAAGCCCTGCGCATGGACGAAGCCATGCACCCCTTGACCTTGCTGGCTTTTGGCATGTATGGCGAAGTCATGCCCAAGCAAAACGGAGCCCCTCTGCGTTTGGTGGTGCCTTGGAAATACGGTTTCAAGAGCGGTAAAAGCCTGGTCAAAATCCGTTTCACCGACAAGCAGCCCGTGTCGTCGTGGGAAAAAGCCGCACCGCAAGAATACGGTTTTTATTCCAATGTGAACCCCTTGGTGGACCACCCGCGCTGGAGTCAGGCCACCGAACGCCGCATTGGCGAAGACGGTTTGCTGGCCAAAAAACGCAAAACGCTGATGTTCAACGGCTACGAAGCGCAAGTGGGGCAGCTCTACGCGGGCATGGACTTGAAGAAGTTTTTCTGATGCCGATTCGGGCGCAAGCGTGGCAGGCATGAGAGCGGCCCTCCGTCATCCGGCCGCTTGGTGGGCGCTGTTGTTCACCGGCTTGCTGCCATTTTTCTGCTTGGTCGGATTGACGCTGCAAGACCAGTTGGGGGCCAATCCGACCGAGTATTTGACCCGAGCGACGGGCGATTGGACTTTGCGCAGTTTGTGCGTGGTGCTGGCGGTGACGCCCTTGCGGGTGCTGTCAGGCTGGCCAGAGTGGCTGCGCTTTCGCCGCATGCTGGGCTTGATCACCTATTTTTATGCGGTGTTGCACTTGGCCTGTTATGCCTGGTTTGACATGGGGCTGGACTTGGCCGATATCTTGGCCGACATCCCCAAGCGCACCTTCATTTTGGTGGGCTTTGCCGCTTGGTTGTTGCTGACGGCCATGGCCTTGACCTCGTTCAACCGGGCCATTCGCTGGCTTGGCGCGGCCCGTTGGCGGGCACTGCACCGCAGTGTGTATGCCGTGGCCGTGTTGGCGGTGCTGCATTTTTGGTGGATGCGTGCGGGCAAAAACAACTTCGCCGAAGTGCTGGTGTACGCCGCTGTGCTGGCCTTGCTGTTGGCTTGGCGCATTTGGCGTCGCTGGCGTCAAGCTGCTCAGCCGGGGTGATGGGCCAGGGGCATCGCCCCCTGGCACTCACGGATCAGACCAGTTGTTCCAGCGCAAAGGTGTCGAACGCTGATTCGCGTTGACGGATCAAGTGGGCCTGCGTGCCGTCCACCAAAATCTCAGCCGCGCGACCGCGCGTGTTGTAGTTGCTGGCCATGCTCATGCAATAAGCGCCGGCCGACAACACGGCCAAGGTGTCACCGGCTTGCACCAGCAGTTGACGGTCGCGGCCGATCCAGTCGCCGCTTTCACATACCGGCCCCACGATGTCGTACAGCGTGCCATCGGCGCTGGCAAAGCCTGCGCGGGGTGTGACCGGCACGATCTGGTGAAAGGCTTGGTACATCGCAGGGCGGGGCAAGTCGTTCATCGCGGCATCGACGATGCAAAAGTTCTTTTGCTCGCCGGGCTTCAGGTACAGCACTTCCGTCAGGCACACGCCGGCGTTGCCCACCAGCGAGCGGCCTGGCTCGATCATGATGGGGCGCTGGCCGTAACCGCGTGCATCCAGCTTGGCCAACAGTTGTGCCCACAGCGCATCGGCCTCAGGCGGGGTGTCGCCGTTGTAGTTGATGCCCAGTCCACCACCAAAGTCGATGTGCTCGATCGGGATGCCCGCCGCTTCGATCTCGCCCACCAAGTCCAGCACGCGGTCCATGGCGTCAAGGTAAGGCGTGGTTTCGGTGATTTGTGAGCCAATGTGGCAGTCGATGCCCACCACCTTCAGGCCCGGCAAGTGGGCCGCATGGCGGTAGGCGCGCAAGGCGTCTTCGTGGGCAATGCCAAATTTATTGCCTTTGAGGCCTGTCGAAATGTAGGGATGGGTCTTGGCGTCCACATTGGGGTTGACGCGCAAGCTGACCGGGGCTTGCATGCCCAGTTGGAGCGCCACTTCGTTGAGCACGTCGAGTTCGGCTTCGCTTTCGACGTTGAAGCAACCGATGCCCACTTGCAGGGCCTGCTTCATTTCTGCGCGGGTTTTGCCCACGCCCGAAAAAATGACTTTCGCAGGGTCAGCGCCTGCTGCCAGCACGCGGGCCAGTTCGCCGCCCGAGACGGTGTCAAAGCCGCAACCGGCTTCAGCAAAGACTTGCAGCACAGCCAAGGTGGAGTTGGCTTTCATGGCGTAGCAAATTTGGGCTTGGCGCCCGGCAAAGCCGCGCTGGTAGGCGGCCAGCGCCGACAACATGGCCGCTTTCGAATAGACAAAAAGTGGTGTGCCATGTTCGCGGGCCAGGTCGGACAGGCGAACGCCTTCCACCATGAGTTGATCGCCTTGGTAAGCGATGTGGGGTTGGCCTGGCAGGTTGGTGGGGGTGGCAATGGCGTTCATCGTGGTGCGGCAGTGGGTGCTTCGGGGGCAGTGAGGGGGGCGGCGGAAGGCAAATCGGAAGGTGCGTTGGGTTGTGCGGTAGCCGGTGAAGGGGACGCTGACGAGGCAGGCCAGAGCTTCAAGGTTTGAGGCAGGGTGGCCCGACCGGCAGATTCCGGTGTGCTGGGCAAAACCAAGGCCCCTTTTTGACCGCAAGCGGTCAACATCGCCGCACCACCTGCAAGGGCATGCGCCATGACTAGAATCTTCAATACCTTCAACATGCAGCGATTGTAATGACCGACCTTGAATTTCTGGACCAAGCTGAACGCCTGCTCGCGGGCGTGGAGATCAGCAGCGATCGCCTGAACGACGACACCGACGCCGATATCGACAACCAGCGCACCGGGGGCATGGTCACGCTCACCTTTCCCAACCGCAGCCAGATCGTGATCAACCTGCAAAAGCCGCTGCACGAGGTGTGGTTGGCCGCCCGTTGCGGTGGTTTTCATTACAAGTTTGACGGTGTCCACTGGATGGACACCAAGGGGCAGGGTGAGTTTTGGGAAAGCCTGTCGCGTTACGCGTCAGAACAGGCCGGTCAAAGCCTGTTTTTCAAGCCCTGAGCAGGGGGCCATGCACAAGGCGCAGGCCTTGTGCATTCGGTTGGCCATTGCCTGCCTTCAGTTTCTGAACAAATCCAGAATCCGGTTGCGTTCTTCGGCAGGTGGTATGGCATTGCGGCTTTGGCCCGAACCATCACCGCCGGTGCCCAATGTGCTGATCGCACCGCCTTTGGCGTATTCCTCGTACATCCAGTCGCCACCGACGTTCACCAGACCCTCGGGAACGGCGGGCTCTGAAACAGGGATGCTGCGCAAAGCCGTTTCCATGAAATTGATCCAGACAGGCAAGCTCAAGCCGCCGCCCGTTTCGCGGTCACCCAGCTTGCGCGGGGTGTCGTAACCGATCCAGACCACCGCGGCCAGATTTTGTTGGTAGCCCGCAAACCATGCGTCCATTGCGTCGTTGGTGGTGCCGGTTTTGCCATAAATGTCGGGGCGTTTGAGCGTGGCCTGAGCGCGAGCGGCAGTGCCCGAGCGCGTCACTTCTTGCAACAAACTGGTCATCACAAATGCATTGCGTGCGGGAATGGCCGAGGATGCTTCATTCATTTGCACGGCGGCAGGGCTGTCTACCAGTACCCGGTCTTTGAAATCGGTGATGCGTGTGATCAGGTGCGGCTGAACCCGATGGCCGCCGTTGGCGAACACCGAGTAGCCCGTGGCCATTTGCATCGGTGTGACCGAACCCGCGCCCAGCGCCATCGTTAAATAAGCCGGGTGCTTGTCTTCGTCGAAGCCAAAACGGGTGATCCATTCTTGGGCAGGGCGTGCGCCGACCGCTTGCAAGACCCGAATCGAGACCATGTTTTTCGATTTGGCCAAACCGGTGCGCAGGCTCATCGGGCCGTCAAACTTGCCGTCGTAGTTTTTGGGCTCCCAAGGCTGCCCGCCTGTCACGCCACTGTCGAAAAACAAGGGCGCATCGTTGACCACGGTGGCTGGTGTGAAGCCTTTTTCCAGCGCCGCTGAATAAATAAAGGGTTTGAAGCTGGAGCCAGGTTGACGCCAGGCTTGAGTGACGTGGTTGAATTTGTTTTTGGCAAAGTCAAAGCCCCCCACCAAGGCGCGGATGGCGCCCGTCTGCGGTGTGAGTGCCACCAAGGCACCTTCGACCTCGGGCAGTTGGGTGATCTCCCAAGCGCCTTTGGCGGTTTGCGTGACGCGGATCAGGGCCCCTCTGCGCACCTGCTTGGCCGGAGGGGTCTTGTCAGAAAGCCCCGATTGCGCTGGCTTGAGGCCATCGCCTGTGATGCTGATTTGCTCGCCGTTTTGGCGAACGACCACCACTTTTCGGGGGGAGGCTTCCAGCACCACAGCCGACAGCACATCGCCGTTGTCCGGATGGTCTTCCAGCGCGTCATCGATCGCGTCTTCCATCTTTTTGGCGTCTGCAGGCAGGTCGATGAATATTTCTGGGCCACGGTAAATCTGGCGGCGTTCAAAATCCATGATGCCTTGGCGCAGCGACCTGTAGGCCGCCATTTGCTCGGCCGATTGGACGGTGGTGTACACGTTCAGGCCGCGTGTGTAGGTTTCTTGGCCATATTGGGCAAAGACCATTTGCCGCACGGTTTCGGCCAGGTATTCGGCATGCAGAATTTTTTTGTCCGCCGCAGACCGCAGCTTGAGAGGCTCGGCTTTGGCTGCTTTGGCTTCGGCAGCAGAGATGTACTTGCTGTCTTCCATCCGTTCGATGATGTACAGCTGGCGCGAGCGGGCGCGCTTGGGGTTGCTGATCGGGTTGTAGGCCGATGGGGCTTTGGGCAAGCCCGCCAGCATGGCGGCTTCGGCGATGGTGATGTCTTTCAGTGGTTTGCCAAAGTAAATCTCACACGCCGATGCAAAACCGTAGGCCCGGTTGCCCAAGAAAATCTGGTTCATGTAGATCTCAAGGATCTGGTCCTTGGTCAGCATGTGTTCGAGCTTGTAGGTCAGCAAAATTTCATAAATTTTGCGGGTGTAAGTTTTCTCGGACGACAGGTACACATTGCGGGCCACCTGCATGGTGATGGTCGATGCGCCCTGGCTTTTCACGCGGCCCAGGTTGGCAATGCCCGCCCTCAAAATGCCCAGGTAGTCCACGCCGCCGTGCTGGTAGAAGCGGTTGTCCTCGATGGACAGTACCGCGTCCTTCATCACCTGAGGGATCTCTTTGAAGGGCGTGAGGTTGCGGCGCTCTTCGCCAAACTCGCCCATCAGTTGGCCATCTTCCGTGAAAACACGCAGGGGCAACTTGGGCTTGTAGTCGGCCAAGTCTGAAATGTCGGGCAAATTGGGGTAGGCGATGACCATGGCCACACCCACCACCATCAGGATGGACACCAGCCCAGCGGCCGCCAAGCCCATCGCCCACACAGCCAATTTGACAAGCCATGACAGAGCGTTTGGCGCTGGGGCCTGCTCTTTGCGAGGTTGCTTTTCTGGAGAGGCGGTGTCTTTGTAGGGCATAGGTGGGCTGTTGGGGCAGCCAACAAGGTGCGGGCTGCTGGCCATTATAAAAATCCTGGGCACAGCGCCAAGAAGTTTTAAAAGAAAAATGAATAAATTGGTTTTAGAAAAATTGTCGCCGAAGCTGATTCATGTTACAAAACCTCTCTTGGAAGGCCATTCCGGCCACTTCCCAGGAGGCTTGGCATGCAGGCATTGGCGCAGTGGTGGCGGCGGTTGACTTCCCGGTCGGTCGGTCAAGCGTGGGGTTTGGCCCCGCAGGGGATGGCATGGGCCCTGGTGGGTCTGGCCCGACAAAACCACGAGCTGGCCAGGGTCCACACCACCTTGTCATTGCAGGCACCCGCCCACTCAGGTTTGGTGGATTTAGCTTGGTTGAGCCATGCCTTGCGCCAAAACGGGCGTTTGCGTGGCGGCTTCATGCATCGTTTGAATATGGCTTTGCCTGCCGCCCATTTGCAGGAGGGCATCATCCATTTTCCGGCGCAGTTGCCCAAAGAAGATTGGCCTTATGAGGTGCAGCTGGAGGTGTCTCAGGCGCTCCAGTTGGCACCCGATGAGGTGAGTTTTGACTTTGCACCCGAGCCATTGACCCAGGGCCCGGTGCAGCGAGTTCACTGGATCGGTTGCGCACAGGCGCACATGCTTGAGTTCAAAAACTGCACGCGTGCGGCAGGTTGGCGGTTGGCCGCCGTCGAATCTGAAGCCCAGGCCGCATGGCGTGGCGTTCGCGCCTTGCAGGGCGGCGTGTCCAGCTTGTTGACCCAAGCCCCCCAAGATTGGCAATTTCGACTGAAAAGCCAGAGCAACGCCATACCGGCGAGTGCGCTCATGGATTCAGACGCGGCGATGGAAGAGGCCGTCGGGCAAGTTATGAGCACGCCGACAGGGGCCCGTTTGGTCGCGTCGGGTCTTGCCCTGAAAGCCTGGCAGTGATGCGCGCACTCAACTTGCTGCACTACCCGAGTCTGGCGCGGCAACAAAAGGTGTTCCACCGTTGGTGGAGCAGCCTGGCGGGCTTGTTGTTGGGTGGTGCGGTGGCTTGGGGGTGGTTGCAATGGCAAGACATTCAGACGCTGCGTCTGCGGCAAACGCAAAGCCTCCTGCAAGCGAGCTTGACCACGCGCAATCAGCAGGCCAAAGAAGCCGTGCAGGGCCAAATCCAACTGCGCTTGCAAGCTGCGCAACTGGTGCAGCTGAGGCAGATCGCGCAGCACCAGCAGGCTTGGGCATCGCTGCATGACCTGTTGCAAATGGAAGCCCGGCGCAGCGGTTTGCAATTGGGTCGCTTGCAGTCAGATGCTGAAAAAATCGAATTGCAGGGCACGACCGCCGATGCGGCTGCGATGACCGATGCCCAACAACGGCTGACCGAGCAGCTCGATCATCCCTTGGGTTTGGTGAGCATCACCACCGGGCCCCATGCCAGCGTGGACTTTGTCTGGCAAACCCATTTGCCCGCAGTGCAGGCGGCTTCAAGCGCCCCGCCTTCACGCGCATCGGGACCGCCGCCATGAACACTGATTCAGACCCAAGGGCCCAAATGCCCCAAATGACCCAAATGACCCAGATAAGCGGGCTGTCAAGGGATGCCTTGAACTGGCCCCACTGGCAACGCTTGGCTGAACGCTTTTTGCGCCGATGGGGTTTTGCCTTGTCTGGTTTGGTTGTGGGTTTATGGGGTGTTTGGGGGGCTCAGTTGCAGGTCAGCGAGGACCATTCACGCGTCGCCCAGGCGGTAGCGCTTTTGCACCAACAGCTGGCCGCTCTGCCTGCAGGTTTGTCGGGCCCGCCTGCAAAAGCGTTGTCGTCTCACCAGCAGAACATGCTGGCGAGCTTGCCGGGTGAGGCTCGGCAAGGGCAAATCTGGGCCGATTTGCAACAAGCATTGACGGGGCACGGATTGCGCCTGCTGTCTTTGCGCCCATTGCCGCCCACCTTGGCCGATGCGGCTGGCGGGCGGTTGCCCAGCCAAGCGGTAGCGGTGCGTTTGGTGGGCCGTTTTCAGGATTGGTCGAGCGTGTGGTCTACCTTGACGCAAGCTGGACCCGTGTGTTCCATCGACCGGATCAGCGTGGCGGCGACGGCCAACCCGGCAGAGGTCCAGATCGAAGCGGTACTGCGCGTCTGGATCCGCCCTGGTGCCGTGGGCGCGCACACGCTGCAGCCACCTGAGGGGACTTGGCTCGCCTCCGCCATGGCGGCACACCGCCAGTCCGGCCACCTGGAACCGGTCTTGTTTGCGCAGGCCAGGGGTTCAGGACCACTGGCCGATGGCGCGGTTGTGCGTTTGGCGGATTCGGCCGATCACAGCGACGCAAGCGGATCGGGTGTTGCGGGGGCATCAGGGGCCGCGAGGGGGGACGCGAATGCAGTGTCCGAAGACCCCCGTCAGTGGCCATTGGCGCGTGTGCGTTTGATCGGGCTTTGGCAACAAGGCGAGGATCGGCAGGCGATTTTGTCGGCAGGGCCGCATTGGGCTCGAGTGACTCAGGGCCAACGTGTCACGCAAGAAGGGCACCGCGTCGCTGCCATCACCGATGCCGGTGTGAGCTTGCGCTTGGCGCGGGGGCCTTTGTTGGCGCTCGGTTGGGACGAACGGCGTGACGAAACAAAAGACAGGGTAAAGCGATGATGACCTTCAAAAAATCCGGCGCTCGCGGGGGCCTGTGTTGGGGCCTGTGGGGATGCCTGAGTTGTGGCGCCTTCGGTGTTGCCTTGTCGTCAGTGGCGCAAACGCCCCAATCGCTTGCGCCGCAGCCATCGTCGGTGGTCGGTTTGACCTCGGTGGCCCCCGGGCTTGTGCCTGGTTTTGTGCCGGGCGACAAGCCGATCAGCCTGAACTTTCAAAATATCGACATCAAAGCGCTGTTACAGGTGTTTGCTGATTTTTCAGGCCTGAATGTGGTGCCGACCGACAGCGTGAGTGGGCCTGTGAGCGTGCGTTTGAACGATGTGCCGTGGCAGCAAGCCTTGGGCATTGTGTTGCAGTCCAAAGGCCTGGTTTCGCGTCAGGAGGGCCGTGTTTTGTGGGTGGCACCACAAGGCGAATGGGCCTTGCGTGAAAAAAAGCAACTGGACGCCCAAGCTGCACTGGACGCTGTGAGCCCTTTGCAAATGCTGTCCTTGCGTTTGCAATATGCCCGCGCCACCGAAGTGGCGCAGCGTTTGCAAGGTGGCGCAGCAGGCAGCAGCGGGGGGCGTTGGTTGAGTGCTCGCGGCAGTGTCTTGGCCGAGCCACGGACCAACCAGATTTTCATTTCAGACCTGCCCGTTCGTTTGCTGGATATTGAAAAAGTCCTGGCGCAGTTGGATGTGCCGGTGCGGCAGGTCCTGATCGAGGCCCGCATCGTCGAAGCCGATGACCAGTTTGGCCAATCGCTCGGGGTGCGGCTGGGGGCTGGTCTGGCGATCCCCATGAAGGTGCAAGGCCGGTCCAACACGCTGGCCCTGGGTGCCAGCAACCAGCCCGCAGCGGCCGGCACAGTGGCGGGCAATCAGGTCAACCTGCCTGCAGGATTGGCCGGGCAAACGCTCAACAACCCGGCCACTTTTGCCGTATCGCTGTTCAACGCTGCAGCCGATCGGTTCATCAATGTGGAAATTTCGGCTTTGGAGGCAGCAGGTTTGGGCAAGGTGGTGTCGCGGCCCCGCGTGGTCACAGCCGACCAGACCAAGGCCTTGATCGAGCAGGGCACCGAGCTGCCTTATCAAATAGCCGTGGGCACTGGCGTGACCGCCATTTCTTTCAGAAAGGCCAACCTCAAGCTAGAGGTGACGCCCCAAATCACCCCCGATGGTTCTGTTGTGTTGGATGTGGATGTGAACCGCGACAGCGTCGGGCAACTCACGCCGGCGGGTTATGCCATCAACACCAAGCATGTGAAGACCCAGGTGCGGGTGGAAGACGGTGGCACCGTGGTGCTGGGCGGCATTTACGAAGAAACCAACCGCAGCGACGAAGCCAAAGTCCCCGGTTTGGGCGATGTGCCTGGCTTGGGCTGGCTGTTTAAAAACCGCGATCAGACCCGACGCAAAAGCGAGTTGTTGATTTTCCTGACGCCTCGGGTGGTGGCCGATGGCCCTGTCGCACTGCCTCCCTGAAGCGGGGTTCCCTCGGACCTTTGCCCAAAGGGCCGTGCGGGTCAGGCCGGTCGAATACACTTGCAGACTCTGAAGTGCTGGCCATTTTTGTGTGTGGCCAAGCCGATATTTCCAGTGTGAGACTTCCTTGAGCATCATTTTCGTGGGCCTTCCGGGCTCGGGCAAAACCACCATTGGCCGGCAGCTGGCACGCCGTCTGGGGGTGCCCTTTGTCGATTCCGACCATGTGATCGAGCACCGTCTGGGTTGCTCGATCCGGGAATTCTTTGCCCGCGAAGGTGAAGACAGCTTCCGCGACGTCGAGCAGCAGGTGCTCGACGACCTGACCCAAAACCAAGAGGGCGTGATTGCCACCGGGGGCGGTTCTGTCTTGCGCGAAGCCAACCGCCGCCATTTGCGCGAGCGCGGCCATGTGATTTACCTGCGGTCCACACCCGAAGACGTGTTTCGCCGTGTGCGCCACGACACCGCGCGGCCTTTGCTGCAGGTGGATGACCCGCTCAGCCGTTTGCGTGCGCTGTTTGAGGCGCGCGACCCGCTGTACCGCGATGCTGCCCACTTTGTCATCGAAACCGGCCGCCCTTCGGTGGCTACGCTGGTCAACATGATCGTCATGCAGCTGGAGCTGGCAGGGCATTTGCCTGCCCAAGCCCCAACGCCAGCCCCAACGCCAGCACCCGCGCAGCCTGCCGCCAGCCCCTGAGATGCGTGCCAAAGCCCCTACACTTGGGGGCTATGTCAGAGCACACCCCCACCCTTGAACAGGTCGCCATTTCGCTGGACGACCGCAGTTACGACATCCACATTGGCCAGGGCCTTATGGGCCGCCAAGGCACATGGGCCGGGCTGCCCAAGGCGCAAACGGCCATGATCGTGACCAACGACACGATTGCCCCGATGTACGAAGCCGCTTTGCGCAGCGCCATCACCCCGCATTACAAGCAGGTGCACACCGTGGTCTTGCCCGATGGCGAGGCGCACAAAGACTGGCAGACCCTGAACTTGATTTTTGACGCACTGCTGTCCAAAGGTTGCGACCGCAAGACCGTGTTGTTCGCTTTGGGCGGTGGCGTGATCGGCGACATGACCGGCTTTGCGGCCGCCAGCTACATGCGCGGCGTGCCTTTTGTGCAGGTACCGACCACGCTCTTGTCGCAGGTCGACTCGTCGGTGGGCGGCAAAACCGCCATCAACCACCCGCTGGGCAAAAACATGATCGGTGCCTTTTACCAGCCGGTGCGCGTGGTCTGTGACCTGAACACTTTGCAAACCCTGCCGCCACGCGAACTGAGCGCGGGCTTGGCCGAAGTCATCAAATACGGCCCGATTGCCGATATGGCCTTTTTGGACTGGATCGAGGCGAACATCGACGCGCTGATCGCACAAGACCCGCAAGCGCTGGCCCATGCGGTCAAGCGCAGCTGCGAGATCAAGGCCTGGGTGGTCGGGCAGGACGAACGCGAAGCGGGCCTGCGGGCCATCTTGAACTTTGGCCACACCTTTGGCCACGCCATCGAAGCCGGTCTGGGCTTTGGCGTTTGGCTGCACGGCGAGGCGGTGGGCTGCGGCATGGTCATGGCGGCCGAGTTGTCACACCGTTTGGGCCAAGTCGATGCCACTTTTGTCGCGCGTTTGCGTGCCCTGATCGAACGCGCCGGATTGCCTGTGCGTGGCCCAGTCATCGATGCCACCGACAACGCTGGGCACTACATCGAGCACATGCGGCTCGATAAAAAAGCCGTGGGCGGCGACATCCAGTTTGTGGTGATCGACGGCCCCGGCCAAGCCGCCGTGTGTGGTGCACCCGATGCCATGGTGCGCGACGTGATCAACGCCTGCTGCGCCTGAGTGCCTGCCATGTTGCTGAGCGATTTGGCTGAAGTTCCCGTTCAGGCCGCCGGCAGTTTGTCGTTGCTGGCTTGCGACCCGGCTGAAACCCGTGGCCGTCGCCACCCCGAGCCTGCCGCGCCCACGCGCAACGCGTTCCAGCGCGACCGCGACCGCATCGTGCATTCCACCGCGTTTCGGCGTTTGGTCTACAAGACGCAGGTGTTCTTGAACCACGAAGGCGATTTGTTCCGCACGCGGCTGACGCATTCGCTGGAGGTGGCGCAACTGGGCCGCTCCATTGCCCGGGCGCTGGGGCTGAACGAAGATTTGGTGGAGGCTGTGGCGCTGGCGCACGACCTGGGTCACACGCCATTTGGTCACGCCGGGCAAGACGCGTTGAACGAGTGCATGGCGGAGCACGGGGGCTTTGAGCACAACCTGCAAAGCCTGCGCGTGGTGGACAAACTGGAAGAGCGTTATCCCGCGTTTGACGGCCTGAACCTGAGTTTTGAAACCCGCGAGGGGGTGCTCAAACATTGCTCGCGAGCCAACGCCGAGCATCTGGAGCTGGCCGAGCCGGGCGGGGTGGGGCGGCGCTTCATCGAGCGCACCCAGCCCAGCCTGGAAGCGCAGCTGTGCAATCTGGCCGACGCGATTGCCTACAACGCGCACGACATCGACGATGGTGTCCGCTCGGGCCTGATCAGCACCGAGCAGTTGTTGCAAGTCGAGCTGTTTGCGCATTACCACCATCAGACATTGGCCGAGCACCCGACGTTGGCTCAAAAGCCGCGTCGCCTGCTCTACGAAACCATCCGTCGCATGCTCAGCGATCAGGTGTATGACGTGATCGACACCACCCGCCAAGCTGTGGCCAGGGCGGGCGTGTGCACCTTGGCCGAGGCCCGACTGGCCGGTCCACTGGTGGGCTTTAGCACAGACATGAAGTCGCGCAGCAGCGAGCTCAAAAAGTTTTTGTTTGCGCAGCTCTACCGTCACCCGCAAGTCATGCACACCACGGGTCAGGCGCAGCAAGCGGTGCGCGAATTGTTTGCAGCGTATGTGACGAAACCCGCAGAAATGTCGGCTGACTTTGCCGCCAACCAAGACCTGCATCGCTCGGTGGCCGACTACATCGCCGGCATGACCGACCGCTTTGCCCTGCGTGAACACGAACGCCTGACCGGGCGCAAGCTCTTGTGACCGGGAGATTTTGGGCATGAGCCCACCACGCCATGACCGCGCCGCTTGGCTTGTGGTGCTGGCCGGGGGCGTTGCCGCGTTGCAGGTGGGCAAGCTGCCACCTGCTTTGCCTGCGTTGCAGGCCGAGCTGGGCCTGACGCTGGTGCAATCCGGTTTCCTCTTGTCGATTGTTCAGTTGGCGGGTTTGAGCCTGGCCGTGTTCATGGGCTTGTGGGCCGATGGCATGGGACTCAAACGCAGCATGGTGCGCGGTTTGTGCTTGTTGGCCTTGGCCAGCGCTTGGGGAGGCTTCGCCACATCGGTCACCGCCTTGCTGGCGCTGCGGGCCATCGAAGGCCTCGGGTTTTTGTGGGTCGTCCTGCCCGCGCCTGCCTTGATCCGCCGCTTGGTTTCGCCTGTGCAACTGCCTGCCATGCTGGGCGTGTGGGGTGCGTACATGCCTACGGGCACGGCGCTGGCTTTGCTGATCGGGCCTTTGTTCATTCCGGCCTGGGGTTGGGGCGCGTGGTGGTGGTTGTTTGCGGCCGTGTCGCTGGGCATGGCGGCTTGGCTCTGGCGCAGCGTGCCTGCCGATCTGACCGCCGATGCCGCCTTGGCAGGGCAGGGTGCCTTGCAACGCCTGCGCCGGACCTTGAGTGCGCCCGGCCCTTGGTGGGTGGCGCTCAGTTTTGGCATGTATTCGGGTCAGTGGCTGGCGGTGGTGGGTTTCTTGCCCTCCATTTACGCCGCTGCGGGCGTGAGTGGAGCTTTGCTGGGCGTGCTCACGGCATTGGCGGCAGCGGTAAACATGCTGGGCAATATGGCGTCGGGCCGTTTGCTGCAACGCGCTTGGGCACCTCGCGCTACGCTGTGGCTGGGCTTTGGCGCGATGGCACTGGGCAGCACTGTGGCCTTTGCCTCGTTCACCGAAGGCCTGCCGTGGCTGCGTTTTGCCGGGGTGCTGCTGTTCTCGGGTGTGGGAGGGCTGGTGCCGGGCACCTTGTTCAGTCTGGCGGTGCGCCTGGCCCCGGGTGAACAACAGGTGACCACCACCGTGGGCTGGGTGCAGCAGCTGTCGGCGTTGGGCCAGTTTGTGGGCCCGCCTGTGGTGGCCGCGGTGGCCGCAAGTGCAGGCGGCTGGCAGCTCACGCCGCTGGTCTCGGTGGGGTGTTGCGTGGTCGGCGCGGGCTTGGCTTGGGCGGCTGGGCGAGAGCTGGGGCGACAAACGATGCAGGCACAATCTCGCCCATGACCGATATGAACACCCCCGAAATCGCCGACACCGTTCGCTGGCTCGAACGCGCCGTGATTGGCCTGAACCTCTGCCCATTCGCCAAAGCCCCGCATGTGAAGGGCCAGATCCATTACGTGGTGAGCGAAGCCAAAGGCCTGGAAGGCTTGCGCGACGAGCTGATTGAAGCGCTGCAAGCCATGGCCGCCATGCCCGCCGAAGAGCGTGAGACCGTGCTCTTGATCGTGCCGCAGATGTTGCAGGACTTTCTGGAGTTCAACGATTTTCTGGACGAGGCCGATGCGGTGCTGCAAGAGCTGGACTTGGAAGGTGAATTCCAGGTGGCGAGTTTTCACCCGCAGTTCCAGTTTGCCGACACCGAGCCGGATGACATCGGCAATTTCACCAACCGCTCGCCCTACCCCACGCTGCATTTGCTGCGTGAGGAAAGCATCGACCGGGCGGTGGAGGCTTTTCCTGAAGCCGAAATGATTTACGAAACCAATATGGCGACCCTGGAAAAGCTGGGTGCCGAGGGCTGGAAAAAGCTGGCTGTCGGGCCCACGCCATGAAAACCCCAACACGCGCTCCCAAGACGCCCGCTGCCAGCCCTGACGCATTGCCCCCCGAAGTGCGCCCCGGCCAGTCGGTCGAACTGCTCAAGCAACTGCACATCCTCACGCGCGATGGCAAGCTCAACCAGGATTCGCGTCGCAAGCTCAAACAGGTCTACCACCTGTTCCAGTTCATCGAAAAGCTGCTGCTCGAACTGCCTGCCAGTGACACCGGGCCGACGCTGGCCGACCACGGGGCAGGCAAGTCGTATTTGGGTTTCATCATTTACGACCTGTTTTTCAAAGCGCTGGGCCAAGGCAGCATTTACGGCATCGAGACCCGAAGCGAATTGGTCGAATCGTCCAAAGCGCTGGCCGAGCGGCTGGGTTTTGAGCGCATGCGTTTTTTGAATGTGAGCGTGGTCGAATCCACACAAAGCGACGAACTGCCTGTGCAGATCGACGTGGTCACTGCGCTGCACGCCTGCGATACCGCCACCGACGACGCGATCGCGTTTGGCCTGCAAAAGAAGGCCAAATACATGGTGCTGGTGCCTTGCTGTCAGGCCGAACTGGCCCGGGCGCTGAACCAGAACAAGGCGTTGAATTTGCAGCGCACGCCCTTGGCTGAGTTGTGGCGTCACCCCTTGCACACCCGCGAGGTGGGCAGCCAGCTCACCAACGTGTTGCGCTGCCTTTACCTGGAGTCACAAGGCTATCAAGTCACTGTGACCGAACTGGTGGGCTGGGAGCACAGCATGAAGAATGAACTGATTCTGGCCAAGTACACCGGCCAGAAAAAACGCGCCTCGGGCGAGCGCCTGTTGGCGCTGCTCAAGGAGTTTGGCGTGGAAGGCCTGATGGGCGGGCGTTATCCGATGGTGGCTGTGGCTGCAGGGGTTCAGCCAGAGCTCGCCTGAAGCTTGGGGCTGTCTGGCAGGCGGCAAAGCCTGCCAGCAGTTTCACTGCGCCTCAATTTTTGCGTCGCGGATGGCCTTGGCCCATTTAGCGGTTTCGGCTTTGGATCGTTGCGCCAGTGCTTCGGGCGAGGCGGGTGCGGTTTCAAAGCCCAAGGCCGAGAAGCGTTCCAGGATGGTTTTGTCGGTGGCGGCGGCGTTCACGGCGGCATTGAGCTTTGTGATCAAGTCAGCCGGGGTGCCTGCGGGCGCAAAGACCGCAAAGTAGGCGATCAGTTCGTAGTCCTTCAGGCCCAGCGCTTCGTTCACGGTGGGTAGCTCGGGGATGGCTTTGGAGCGCTGGGTCGATGTGACGGCCAGGCCACGGATTTTCCCTGCTTTGATCTGGGGCAGCATGACGGCAAAGTCAGCGGTGAACAGGTTCACCTGGCCGCCAATCAGGTCGGTCATGGCGGCGGGGCCGCTTTTGTAAGGCACATTGGTCATCTGGATGCCGGCCATGCTGGCGAGCACTTCGGTGGAGACCAGTTGGGAGGTGCTGGCGCTGGCGAAAGTCACTTGTGTGGGCTTGGATTTGGCCAGATCGACCAATTCCTTCAGGTTTTTGGCGGGTACATCGTTGTTGACGGCCACGATCAGCGGCACCGAGCCCATGTAGGCCACAGGTGCAAAAGCGGTGTCCTGGTCGTAGGGCAGCTTTTTCATCAGGCTTTTCAGCGCGGCGTTCGTGCTGTTGGTGCCGATCAGGATCGTGTAGCCATCGGGTGCCGACTTGGCCACCGCGTCGGCTCCGAGCATGCCGTTCACGCCGGCTTTGTTTTCCACCACCACGGGCTGGCCCAAGGCCTCGGACATTTTTTGGGCAAAGGCGCGTCCGATTTGGTCGGTGGCGCTGCCCGCAGCAAAGGGCACGATGGCCTTGATCGGTTTGTTGGGGTAGGCCTGTGCCATGGCTTGAGAGGCCACAAGGCTCAGGCCCAGGGCGGCAGACAACAAGGTGGCGATGCGCAAACGTTTCATGGGGTCTCCAGTGGGTAAAAAGATCATTCCAGCACAAATGACAGCAGGTGCGCACTCAGGCATTTCCCGTGGGCGTCCAAGGCCAGCGAGCGGGTCACGCCGCCGCCCAGTGCCTGATGCATCACAAAATTGAGGGTGCCCAGATGGGGCAGGGCATAGCGTTCGACGGGGCCGTGCACGGTGCCGGCAAAGTGGGCTTGCACGCGTTCGGCGGTCAGGGCTTTTTCGAGCAGTGCAAAGTTTTGCGGTTCGTAGACGGTGACCGACAGGGTGGACCGATTGCCTTTGTCTCCGGTGCGTGTGTGGGCGATGTCGCGCAGCAGCATGTCAGTGTCCTTCGGCGTTCAGCAGCACGGTGGAGGGTTGCACGGCGCTGCGTGGCATGAGCACAGCGGCTGCGGCGATGACTTCTCGCACAGAGCGGGTTGCACCGCCGCCTCCGGCGGGTCCATTGGTGTAGAGGGCTTCGACTTCATGCGCCACATGCTGGGCCTGCTGCAAAGTGGGCACGCGCAGGGCCACGCGGGCGCGCACTTCGGTAGGCTCGGCCTTGGCTTGGCCTGAATCAGGTCCAAAGATGGCGTTCACACCGATCAGGTCGTATCGGCTTTCAAAGTGGGCGTAATCGGCTCCGGCCAGCCGTTGGCGTACCAGGTCCAGCGCCAGTTGCCCGCGCGATTGCGCACCCGGTCCGGCATAGCTCATCTGGCCTTCGCCGATGAAGCCATCGCGGTAACCCAGCGTGACTTTGAGCGTGTCGGTGCGAGCGTGGCCATTGCCGCCTGTGACCTGAACCCGGTCGGGTCCGGTTTGCACGAGTTGAACATGAGAGAAATCGGCCACCACATCAGGCTGCAGGTAACGCGCTGGATTTTCAATTTCGTAAAGCAGTTGTTCGGTACAAGTGGCCACCGTGACGCAACCGCCCGAGCCCGCCACTTTGGTGATGACGGCATCGCCCGAAGCGGTGACTTCGGCCAGAGGAAACCCCAGATTGACCATGTCGGGCACATCTTTGAAGCCGGGATCGGCAAAGTAGCCGCCGGTGATCTGGGCTGCGCACTCTAGCAAGTGGCCCACCAGCACGCCCTTGCCCAGCCGCGTCCAGTCGTCTGCTGCCCAGCCGAAGTGGTGCATCAAGGGCGCCAAAAACAGCGCCGGATCGGCCACTCGCCCGGTGATGATGACCTGTGCATCGCTTTGCAAAGCCGCTAGCAAAGCCTCAGCACCCAAATAAGCGTTGGCCGATATCAGCCGGGGTTGCAGGTCGGCCAGCGTCTGAGCAGATTCGAGTATTGGCAGCGACAAGCCGTTTGTGCCAAGCTGGGTCAGCACATCGTCGCCCAGCACCACCGCCACTTTGACTTGGTGTAATCCCAGTTCGCGGGCCACGGCCAACACCGCGTGCCCTGCCTGCAGCGGGTTGGCCGCGCCCATGTTGCTGATGATGCGTGTGCCCTGGCGGATGCAGGCGGGCAATACGGCACGCATGCGAGCGGCGAGCATGGGGTCGAAACCGAGTTCGGGTTGCTGGCTGCGTTCGAGCTGAGCCAGCGCAATCGTGCGTTCGGCCAGGCATTCGAACACCAGATAGTCCAGTTGGCCTTTTTCGGCCAGCGCCACGGCGGGGGGAATGCGGTCGCCCGCATAGCCTGCGCCGACGCCGATGCGGAGGGTTTGCTTGTCCATGTCTTGAGCTTAAACCTGCTCAAGCGGGGCGGCTGTCGCATCAGAGCCTGAATTTAATCGGTTTAATCGGGGTCAGATCCCAATTAAACTGGCCCTCTCTTTCAGGGAATCTCTCAATGGCCCGCCAACCCCGCCTCACCGTTGCCGCTTACCCGCACCATGTCATCCAGCGCGGCAATGACCGCCAGCCCATCGTGCGAGACGATGCCGACCGTGAGCGTTTGCTGGCTTTGTGGCAAGAGCATGCGCAGGCTTTCAAAGTGGCCATTCATGCCTGGGTGATCATGGACAACCACTTTCATTTGTTGGTCACGCCCGAAACGGACGAGGGTTTGCCAAAAATGATGCAGGCGGTGGGCCGGGCCTATGTGCGCTATTTCAATTTGCGCCATCAGCGTACCGGCACATTGTGGGAGGGGCGTTACCGCAGCAATTTGATTGAGAGTGAGCGCTATCTTTTGGCTTGCATGGTCTACATCGACCTGAACCCCGTTCGTGCGGGCATGGTGGCGCAACCGGCGGACTTCAAGTGGTCCAGCCACAGGCACTGTATTGGGCAGGCGAGCGACAAAATGGTGACCCCGCACGCCCTGTTTTGGGGCTTGGGCAACACGCCGTTTGCACGCGAGGCCGCTTATGCCGAGCTGGTTCAGGCGGGTTTGGCCTTGTCCGACAAAGACAAGCTGAGCCGCAGTGCCTTGTCGGGTTGGGCGCTGGGTTCGGCCGAATTTGTGAGCGAGTTGCAGCAATCCACGACGCGCCGCCTTGTGTCGGGCAGGGCCGGTCGACCTTTCAAAAAGACAGTGGATTGAATCTGTCCCCAATTGATTTGCCGTCTTGAATAAGCTGGAATTAATTGGGATCTGACCCCAATTAATTTTCTTGGCATGGATGCTGCTGTGCACTACACTCTTCAGTCTGCGTAAAAACCCTTAGGAGCGCGCCATGACCACGGCATCCGAAAAAGAACATTTCCAATCCACCGGTCTCTATGACCCGGCCAACGAGCACGATGCATGTGGTGTGGGCTTTGTAGCCCACATCAAGGGTCACAAGACCCATGCCATCGTCACGCAAGCGCTCTTGATTTTGCAAAACCTGGACCACCGGGGTGCTGTGGGTGCCGATGCGCTCATGGGCGACGGTGCCGGTATCTTGATTCAGCTGCCCGATGCGCTTTACCGCGACGAAATGGCCAAGCAGGGCATTGCGCTGCCGCCTTTCGGTGAATACGGCGTGGGCATGGTGTTTTTGCCCAAAGAACACGCCTCTCGCATGGCGTGCGAACAAGAGTTGGAACGCGCTGTCAAGGCCGAGGGACAAGTGGTGTTGGGCTGGCGCGATGTGCCGGTCAACCGCGACATGCCCATGTCGCCGCGCGTGCGCGAAAAAGAGCCGGTCATGCGCCAGATCTTCATTGGCCGTGGCGCCGATGTGATCGTGCAAGACGCCCTTGAGCGCAAGTTGTATGTGATCCGCAAAACCGCCAGCGCGGCCATCCAGGCCTTGAATCTGACGCACAGCAACGAGTACTACATCCCCAGCATGTCCAGCCGCACTGCGGTGTACAAGGGCTTGCTGTTGGCCGACCAAGTGGGCACGTATTACTTGGACCTGCAAGACGAGCGCTGCGTCTCGGCCTTGGGTCTGGTGCACCAGCGCTTCTCGACCAACACCTTCCCCGAGTGGCCATTGGCGCACCCTTACCGCTATGTGGCACACAACGGCGAGATCAACACCGTCAAAGGCAACTACAACTGGATGAAGGCCCGCGAAGGTGTGATGTCTTCGCCCGTGTTGGCTGGCGACCTGCAAAAGCTGTACCCCATCAGCTTTGCCGGTCAGTCCGACACCGCCACCTTCGACAACTGCCTTGAACTGCTGACCATGGCGGGCTACCCCATCAGCCAGGCTGTGATGATGATGATCCCAGAGCCATGGGAGCAGCACACCACCATGGACGAGCGCCGCAAGGCCTTCTATGAATACCACGCTGCGATGCTGGAGCCATGGGATGGCCCCGCGTCGATCGTGTTCACCGATGGCCGTCAGATCGGCGCCACACTGGACCGCAACGGTTTGCGTCCATCGCGTTACATCATCACCGACGACGACATGGTCATCATGGGTTCGGAAACCGGCGTGTTGCCGATCCCCGAAAGCAAGATCGTGCGCAAGTGGCGTCTGCAGCCCGGCAAGATGTTCCTGATCGATCTGGAACAAGGTCGCATGATCGACGACGAAGAGCTCAAGTCGAGCCTGGCCAGCAGCAAACCTTACAAGCAGTGGATCGAAAACCTGCGCGTCAAGCTGGACGATGTGGCCGCAGCCCCTGTGGCGGCGGCTTCTGCTGTGCAATTGCTGGACTTGCAACAAGCCTTTGGCACCACGCAAGAAGACATCAAGTTCTTGCTGGCGCCCATGGCCCAAGCGGGTGAAGAAGCGCTGGGCTCCATGGGCAATGACAGCCCGCTGGCCGTCTTGTCCGACAAAAATAAGCCGCTGTACAACTACTTCAAGCAGTTGTTCGCGCAAGTGACCAACCCGCCGATTGACCCGATCCGTGAAGCGATCGTGATGTCGCTGGTGTCCTTCATCGGCCCCAAGCCCAACTTGCTGGACATCAACCAGGTCAACCCGCCCATGCGCCTCGAAGTCAGCCAGCCGGTGCTGGACTTTGCTGACATGGCCAAGCTGCGCAACATCGAGCAAGCCACCAAGGGCAAGTTCAAGAGCGCTACGCTGGACATCACTTATCCAGTGTCGTGGGGGCATGAAGGTGTTGAAGCCAAGCTCGCTTCTTTGTGCGCTGAAGCCGTGGACGCCATCAAGGGCGGCCACAACATTCTGATCATCAGCGACCGCGGTGTGAACGCCACCCAGGTGGCTGTGCCTGCTTTGTTGGCGCTGTCGGCCATTCACCAGCATTTGGTGAGTGAAGGTCTGCGCACCACTGCAGGCTTGGTGGTTGAAACCGGGACCGCCCGCGAAGTGCACCACTTTGCCGTGTTGGCCGGTTACGGTGCCGAAGCCGTGCACCCTTACCTCGCCATGGAAACCCTGGCGGCCATGCACAAGGAATTGTCCGGTGACTTGTCGGCCGAAAAGGCCATCTACAACTACGTCAAGGCGATTGGCAAGGGCTTGTCCAAGATCATGTCCAAGATGGGCGTGAGCACCTACATGTCGTATTGCGGTGCGCAGTTGTTTGAAGCCATCGGCATCAACAGCGCGACCATCAGCAAGTATTTCACCGGCACGGCCAGCCGCGTGGGCGGCATTGGCGTGTTCGAAATCGCCGAAGAAGCCATTCGCATGCACACAGCCGCGTTTGGTGATGACCCCCTGCTGGCCACCATGCTCGATGCAGGTGGCGAATACGCTTGGCGTGCCCGTGGCGAAGAGCACATGTGGACGCCTGACGCGATTGCCAAGTTGCAGCACTCTACCCGTGCCAACAACTTCAACACCTACAAGGAATACGCCCAGATCATCAACGACCAGAGCAAGCGCCACATGACCCTGCGCGGTTTGTTCGAATTCAAGATCGATCCGTCCAAAGCCATCCCGCTCGAGCAGGTCGAGCCAGCCGCAGAGATCGTCAAGCGCTTCGCCACGGGTGCGATGTCCTTGGGTTCGATTTCTACCGAAGCACACGCCACTCTGGCTGTGGCCATGAACCGCATTGGCGGCAAGAGCAACACCGGTGAAGGCGGTGAAGACTCGGCACGTTACCGCAATGAGCTCAAGGGCATCCCGATCAAGCAGGGTGATTCCTTGAAGAGCGTGATCGGTGCCGAAAACGTCGAAGTCGACTTGCCTTTGCGAGATGGCGACTCTTTGCGTTCACGCATCAAGCAGGTGGCTTCGGGCCGGTTTGGCGTTACCGCCGAATACCTGTCCAGCGCGGATCAGATCCAGATCAAGATGGCTCAGGGCGCCAAGCCCGGTGAAGGCGGTCAGTTGCCGGGTGGCAAAGTGTCCGACTACATCGGCAAGCTGCGCCATTCTGTGCCCGGCGTCGGTTTGATCTCGCCACCGCCCCACCATGACATCTACTCGATCGAGGACTTGGCCCAGCTGATCCACGACCTGAAGAACGTGGCCCCACACAGTGACATCAGCGTCAAGCTGGTGTCTGAAATCGGCGTTGGCACCATCGCTGCCGGTGTGGCCAAGTGCAAGAGCGACCACCTCGTGATCGCGGGTCACGACGGTGGCACGGGCGCATCGCCTTGGTCGTCGGTTAAGCATGCGGGCTCGCCTTGGGAAATCGGCTTGGCCGAAACCCAGCAGACCTTGGTGCTCAACGGTTTGCGCGGTCGCATTCGTGTGCAGGCCGACGGTCAGATGAAGACCGGCCGTGACGTGGCCATCGGTGCCTTGCTGGGCGCAGACGAGTTCGGCTTTGCCACTGCACCGCTGGTGGTCGAGGGCTGCATCATGATGCGCAAGTGCCACCTGAACACCTGCCCGGTGGGCGTGGCCACGCAAGACCCCGAGTTGCGCAAAAAGTTCTCGGGCAAACCCGAGCACGTCGTGAACTACTTCTTCTTCATCGCTGAAGAAGCACGTCAGATCATGGCCCAGTTGGGCATCGCCAAGTTCGACGATCTGGTGGGTCGTGCTGACCTGCTCGACATGAAGATGGGCGTTGAACACTGGAAAGCCAAAGGCTTGGACTTCAGCCGTCTGCTGGCTGTGCCACAAGTGCCTGCCGATGTGGCGGTGCGCCATGTGTCCACTCAGGACCACGGTCTTGAAAAGGCCCTCGACAACGTGTTGATCGCCAAGAGCCGCGCGGCCATTGACAAGGGCGAAAAAGTCCAGTTCATGGAAGTCACTCGCAACGTGAACCGTTCCGTCGGTGCCATGTTGTCCGGTGCCGTGACCAAGGTGCACCCTGAAGGTCTGCCAGACGACACCCTGCGCATCCAGCTGGAAGGCACAGGCGGTCAATCGTTTGGTGCGTTCCTGGCCAAAGGCATCACCTTGTATTTGATCGGTGAAGCCAACGACTACACCGGCAAAGGCTTGTCGGGCGGCCGTGTGGTGGTGCGCCCAAGTCTGGAGTTCCGTGGCGTGGCATCGCAAAACATCATCGTGGGCAACACCGTCATGTACGGCGCTACCAGTGGTGAAGCTTTCTTTGCGGGTGTGGGCGGCGAGCGTTTCGCCGTGCGTTTGTCGGGTGCCACGGCCGTGGTCGAAGGCACTGGCGACCATGGTTGCGAATACATGACTGGCGGCACCGTGGCGGTGCTGGGCAAGACTGGCCGCAACTTCGGTGCAGGTATGAGCGGTGGTTTGGCGTACGTGTATGACGAAGACGGCCAATTTGCGTCGCGTTGCAACACCGCCATGGTCAGCATGGAAAAGGTGCTGAGCACCGCCGAGCAGGAAGCGCAAATTGACCGCAATGTGTGGCACCGTGACCAGACCGACGAAGCGCAGCTGAAGAAATTGCTGGAAGACCACCACAAGTGGACCGGAAGCCAGCGTGCCCGCGAGTTGTTGGACAACTGGGCCACGGCCCGCGCCAAGTTCGTCAAGGTCTTCCCGAACGAATACAAGCGTGCTCTCGGCGAAATCAATGCCCGCAAAGCCGCCAAGGCCACCCAGCCTGTGGCCGCCTGAGCCGAACGTCAAGATTGAAGGAATAGCATCATGGGAAAAATCACAGGCTTCATGGAATTCGAGCGCATCGAAGAAGGTTACAAACCCGTCGCCGAGCGCTTGAAGAACTACGGTGAGTTCGTGATCGGTTTGACCGACGAGCAAGCCAAGAAACAGGCTGCGCGTTGCATGGATTGCGGCACGCCGTTTTGCAACAACGGTTGCCCGGTCAACAACATCATTCCAGACTTCAACAATCTGGTGTTCGAAGGCGACTGGAAAAACGCGATCGAAGTGCTGCACAGCACCAACAACTTCCCCGAGTTCACGGGCCGCATCTGCCCTGCACCATGCGAGGCGGCTTGCGTGGTCAACGTGAACGACGACGCCGTGGGCATCAAGTCGATTGAGCACGCCATCATCGACCGCGCTTGGGCCGAGGGCTGGGTGACACCTCGTCCTGCCAAGGTCAAGACCGGTAAAAAAGTGGCTGTGATTGGTGCGGGCCCCGCTGGCCTCGCTGCAGCACAGCAGCTGGCCCGTGCAGGTCACGATGTGACCTTGTTCGAAAAGAACGACCGTGTGGGCGGCTTGCTGCGCTACGGTATCCCCGACTTCAAGATGGAAAAGACGCACATCGACCGTCGCGTCAAGCAGCTCGAAGCCGAAGGCGTGACCATTCGCACCAGCGTGCTGGTCGGCAGTTGGCCCAAAGACTCCAAGGTCACCAACTGGGCCAAGGAAACCATCTCGGCAGAGCAGCTCAAAAAAGACTTTGACGCGGTGTTGCTGACTGGCGGTTCCGAGCAGTCGCGTGACTTGCCTGTGCCCGGTCGCGATCTGGACGGAATCCACTTTGCGATGGAGTTTTTGCCCCAGCAAAACAAGGTGAATGCGGGCGACAAGCTCAAAGGTCAGTTGCGTGCCGATGGCAAAAACGTCATCGTGATCGGTGGCGGTGACACCGGCTCGGATTGCGTAGGCACATCTAACCGCCACGGTGCCGTCAGCGTCACGCAGTTCGAGGTGATGCCTGAGCCACCCAAAGAAGAAAACCGCCCGCTCACCTGGCCTTACTGGCCCATGAAGCTGCGCACTTCTTCTTCGCACGATGAAGGTTGCACCCGCGAATTTGCGGTATCGACCAAGGAATTCATTGGCGAAAAAGGCAAGGTCACGGGTTTGAAGACGGTGCACGTCGAGTTCAAAGACGGCAAGATGGTCGAGATTCCAGGCTCCGAAAAAGAATACAAAGCCGACTTGGTCTTGTTGGCCATGGGCTTTGTGAACCCGGTCGCGACCGTGCTCGAAGCCTTTGGCGTAGACAAAGATGCCCGTGGCAACGCCAAGGCCAGCACCGACTTCACAGGCGGCTATGCCACCAATGTGGACAAGGTGTTTGCTGCGGGCGACATGCGCCGTGGGCAATCGTTGGTGGTCTGGGCCATTCGCGAAGGTCGTCAGGCCGCACGTTCGGTGGATGAGTTTTTGATGGGCAAGAGCGACCTGCCGCGCTAAGGCTGGCCGGTTCTAGGTAAAATCCCTAGAACACCAAGGTTTACATCGCGTTGACCTTGGGGTCATAACATCACAAGAGCCGGACAACCCGGCTCTTGTTTTTCATGAACACCACATCTGCACCACCCCTTGTTGAATTGCGCGACCTGAGCTTTGGGTACGGCGACCGAGTCATCTTGAAGAACCTGAGCTTCAACGTGCCTCGTGGCCAAGTCACGGCTCTGATGGGGGTGTCTGGCGGGGGTAAAACAACCGTGCTGCGGCTGATAGGTGGTCAGATTCGCGCCAGCCAAGGCCAGATGCTGTTTGATGGGGACGACATCACCACCATGCGCCAGACCGAGCTGTATGCAGCCCGTCGCCGCATGGGCATGCTGTTCCAGTTTGGCGCTTTGTTCACCGACATGAGTGTGTTCGACAACGTGGCCTTCCCCTTGCGCGAGCACACCCGTTTGTCTGAGGACCTGATCCGCGACATCGTGCTCATGAAGCTGGATGCGGTGGGCTTGCGGGGTGCCCGTGACCTGAAACCCTCAGAAATTTCCGGTGGCATGAGCCGCCGTGTGGCCTTGGCTCGCGCCATTGCACTCGACCCCGACCTCATCATGTACGACGAGCCCTTTGCCGGACTCGATCCGATCTCGCTGGGCACGGCAGCACGCCTGATTCGCCGCTTGAACGACAGCTTGGGCATCACCAGCGTGGTCGTGTCGCACGATGTGACCGAGACCTTTGAGATCGCCGACCATGTGGTTATTCTGGCCAATGGCGGTGTGGCAGCGCAAGGCACGCCCGCTGAGTTGCGCGTCAGCACTGACCCCTTGATCCACCAGTTTGTGCATGCGCTCAGCGACGGCCCCGTGCCTTTCCATTACCCGGCCCCCTCGATAGCGCAAGACTACGACCGGAGGGCTGCATGATCACCGCTGTGTTGGGCGCTTTGGGCGCATCCACCCGTCAGATGCTGACGGATTGGGGCTTTGGTGCTCGCCTGTTCTTTAAGTTGGTGGGCATGTCTGGCGCAGCCCTCAAGCGCTTTGGCCTGGTGCGTGACCAAGTGCATTTTTTGGGCAATTATTCGCTGGCCATCATCACCGTGTCGGGCTTGTTTGTGGGCTTTGTGTTGAGTTTGCAGGGCTACTACACCTTGCAACGCTATGGCTCGGCCGAGGCGCTGGGCTTGTTGGTCGCCCTGAGTCTGGTGCGCGAACTCGGGCCTGTGGTGGCGGCCTTGCTTTATGCCGGTCGCGCAGGGGCTTCACTCACGGCCGAGATCGGTCTCATGCGTGCGGGCGAACAACTCACGGCGCTGGAAATGATGGCTGTGGACCCCATTCAGCGCATCCTGGCACCGCGCTTTTGGGGGGGCATCATTGCCTTGCCCCTGTTGGCGGCCGTGTTCAGCGCAGTCGGTATCCTGGGCGGCTATGTGGTGGGTGTGCTGCTGATTGGTGTCGATTCGGGTTCGTTCTGGAGCCAGATGCAAGGCGGCGTTGATGTCTTCAAAGATGTGGGCAACGGCATCATCAAAAGTGTGGTGTTTGCCGTTGCTGTGACTTTCATTGCCTTGCTCCAGGGTTATGTGGCCAAGCCCACGCCCGAGGGTGTGGCCAGTGCCACCACGCGCAGCGTGGTGGTTTCTTCCTTGTCGGTGTTGGGACTGGATTTCATCCTGACCGCGATGATGTTCAGTATTTGAGGAGGACGGCATGCAACGTTCAAAAAATGATGTGTGGGTCGGTTTGTTTGTCTTGTTGGGCGCGGTGGCCGTGCTGTTTCTGGCACTCAAGGCCGCCAACCTGTTGACCTTGAACTTCAACGCCAGCTACGATGTCAGCGCCAAATTTGACAACATTGGTGGTCTCAAACCGGGTGCCGCCGTCAAGAGCGCCGGTGTGGTGGTTGGCCGCGTCAAGAAAATCGAATTTGATGGTGAGTCGTTTCAGGCCAAGGTCACTTTGGCTTTGCAGTCGGAACACGCGTTTCCCCAGGACAGCGCCCTGAAAATCCTCACCAGTGGCCTGCTGGGCGAGCAATACCTGGATGTGTCGCCCGGTGCAGATGAAAAAAATCTGGTAGCCGGTGACCGAATTGGATCGACCCAGTCAGCGGTCATTTTGGAAAACCTGATCAGCCAATTTTTGTTTAGCCAAGCCGAAAAACCGGCGGCAGAAAGTCAAAAACCATGAGCCATTCCATGCGAAGAATTTTGCTGCTGTGCGCTGGCTTCATGGTGTTGGCCTTGCAGGGCTGTGCCAGTGTTCAGCATGCGGACGTGCGCGACCCTTGGGAGTCAATGAACCGAAGTGTTTACAACTTCAACGACGCGCTGGACAACTTGGCCCTCAAGCCTGCAGCGAAGGCCTACACCGCTGTGCTGCCCAGCCCGGTGCGTACGGGCATTCACAATTTTCTGGGTAACCTGGGCGATGTGTGGTCCATGGCCAATAGCGCCCTGCAATTGAAGGGCCAGGCCACAGTCGAGACGCTCATGCGCATCAGCGTGAATACGGTTTTTGGTTTGGGCGGTGTGCTCGATGTGGCCACAGAAATGCGACTTGAGAAACGCAAGGAAGACTTCGGTCAGACCTTGGGTTATTGGGGTGTCAAGCCCGGGCCCTATGTGGTGTTGCCTTTGTTTGGGCCGTCGACTTTGCGAGACACGGTTGCCATGCCGCTCGACATGCAGGGCAACCTCGTGCCGCAATTCAACGATACCGCGACCCGCAACGTTCTGTCCGTGACGGGTGTATTGGATGTACGTTCAGGGCTGCTTCAGACCGTTGATGTCGTCAAGGCGGCCGCCTTGGACCCTTACACATTTGTTCGGGATGGGTATCTGCAAAAACGGATCAATGACATTCACGACGGCAATCCACCGGCGGTTTTTGATTACTCTGAGTCAGAGGCACCCTGAGTTGCACCCATGGCGAGACGGCCTGCCGCTCGTTACAGTTGTTACAAGAGGCCTGCCTCTTGACCGTATAGTTAGCTGATGAAAAACATGTCCGTATTGCCTGTGAACCGCCGCCATCTTTTGACCACCGTCGGTGTTTTGGCGCTGTGCTGCACCGGGGTGCCCGCTTGGGCTGCAGACGAAGCCCCAGAGGCCTTCATCAAGCGCATCACCAACGACACCTTGAGCACCATCAAGGCCGACAAGGCTCTGCGAAATGGCGACATCGGCAAAATCATGCAACTGGTCGACAGCCAACTGATGCCGCATGTGAATTTTCGCCGCATGACCGCATTGGCCACAGGGCCAGCATGGCGAAAAGCCACACCAGAACAGCAAAAACGCCTGCAAGATGAATTCAAGGTTTTGTTGGTGCGCACCTATTCCGGAGCGCTCAGTCAGGTCAGTGACCAGGTCGTGGTGGTCAAGCCTTTGCGTGCAGGCCAAGAAGACAAAAATCTGGTAGTCAACACCGAAGTGCGAGGCAAAGGTGACCCGATCCAGCTGGACTACCGCCTTGAAAAAACGCCCGGAGAAGGTGCTGGCTGGATGATTTTTGACCTGAATGTCCTGGGTGTCTGGTTGGTCGAAAATTACCGCACCCAATTCACCAAAGAAATCAATGCCGGTGGTATCGATGCGCTGATCGCCAGCTTGGCCGCGCGCAATAAAACCAACGCCAAAGCTTCCTGAGTCAGTCAAACATGATCAGCGCATTGACTTTGCCCCAAACCTTGCTGCATGACCAAGCGGACGCTTGTTTGGCCGAGTGGGTGGCGCAATTGCCTCTGGATGCGAAGCCCGACGTTGAAGTGGACGCCTCTGCGTTGGTCGCGTTTGACTCTTCGGCTTTGGCCGTTTTGCTGGGCTTGCGCCGTGTGGTCTTGGCGCACGGCGGTTCATTGCAGATCAGGGGCATGACGTCCCGTCTGCGCGAATTGGCCAGCCTGTACGGTGTGCTTGACTTGCTTGTGCAGGTCTGAATAGCCGGTTTTGGGGTCTTTTTGCCCCGATCCCCCACTATTGCTCTGGGGGCAGTAGGCCAGCACTTAAAATACAGCCCTTCCATGCCCGCGCTCTCATTCCAATCCGTCTCTAAAACCTACCTAGCCAAACAGGCGGGTGCAGCTGCGTTCAAAGCGCTCGACCAGGTCAGCTTTGACGTTCAGGAGGGCGAGTTCTTTGGTCTGCTCGGCCCCAACGGCGCAGGCAAAACCACTTTGATCAGCACCTTGGCAGGCTTGACTCGCGCAAGCCAAGGCAAAGTACTGGTCCATGGCCACGATGTACAGGCCGACTACGCCACAGCGCGTCGCTTGCTGGGCGTGGTGCCGCAAGAGCTGGTGTTTGACCCTTTTTTCACAGTGCGTGAGTCCTTGCGCATTCAGTCGGGCTATTTCGGTGTCAAGAACAACGACGCCTGGATCGACGAGCTGCTGGACAGCCTGGGCCTGGCCGACAAGGCGGGCTCCAATATGCGCCAACTCTCGGGCGGCATGAAGCGCCGAGTACTGGTGGCGCAAGCCTTGGTGCACAAACCACGCGTGATCGTGCTCGACGAGCCGACCGCTGGGGTCGATGTCGAGCTGCGTCAGACGCTGTGGCAGTTCATCGCCAAACTCAACAAGCAAGGACACACCGTCTTGCTGACCACCCATTACCTAGAAGAGGCCGAGGCCTTGTGCGGGCGCATCGCCATGCTCAAGCGTGGCCAGTTGCTGGCCTTAGAGCGCACCTCGGATTTGCTGCGCTCGGCCACCAGCCAGGTGCTGCGCTTCAAACTCGATGGCGACTTGCCGCCGGCTGTGGCGGCCATGGCCCGCGTGACGGGCCGCATCGTGCAATTGCCGGTGCACAACGCGGTCGAGATCGAAAACCACTTGGCCACCCTGCGTACGGCGGGTTTGGTGGTCGAAGACGTCGAGATCCGACAGGCCGACCTGGAAGACGTGTTTTTGGAAGTCATGAACCGCAAAGGGGTTGCTGCATGAGCACCGCAAAGCCAACCCCTGAATCGCCCGTTTCCGGCGCTGAGCTGCTTGACGTGGCGGTGCATGGCGGATTCATGCTCGGCTGGCAAACCCTTTTATACAAAGAAGTGTTGCGTTTCTGGAAAGTGGCTTTCCAGACTGTGGCCGCGCCCGTGCTGACCTCGGTGCTCTATATGCTGATCTTCGGCCATGTGCTGGAAGACCACGTTAAGGTGTATGACCAAGTGCCTTACACCTCGTTTTTGTTGCCGGGCCTGATCATGATGGGCGTGTTGCAAAACGCCTTTGCCAACAGCTCGTCAAGTTTGGTGCAGAGCAAGATCATGGGCAGTCTGGTGTTTTTGCTGCTCACGCCTTTGTCGCACCGCAGCTGGTTTGTGGCCTATGTGGGCTCGTCTGTGGTGCGTGGTTTGGCCGTGGGTCTGGGTGTCTTTGTCATCACCGGCTGGATGGTCAACATCCACTTTGTGAATCTGCTGTGGATTTTGACTTTCGCCTTGATGGGTGCGGCCATGATGGGCGCTTTGGGTGTGATCGCCGGTCTGTGGGCTGAAAAGTTTGACCAGATGGCCGCGTTCCAGAACTTCATCATCATGCCGATGACCTTTTTGTCGGGTGTGTTTTATTCCATTCATTCTTTGCCGCCGTTTTGGCAAAAAATCAGCCACTTGAACCCGTTTTTCTACATGATTGACGGTTTTCGTTATGGCTTTTTTGGCCAAAGCGATGTCTCACCTTGGACCAGTCTGGCCGTGGTGGGCACCGCCTTGGTGCTCATCAGCAGCCTGACCCTTTACCTTTTGCGCACCGGCTACAAAATCCGGAGCTGAACCCCCATGAACGCAGAGCAACTTCAAGCCATCATCGCCGCAGGCCTCACTTGCACCCACCTCAGTGTGGAGGGCGATGGCCGACATTGGAGCGCCGTGGTGGTGTCTGAAGCCTTTGCCGGCATGCGTCCCATTGCCCGCCACCAACGCGTGTACGCAACGCTGGGCCAAAAAATGCACACCGATGAAGTGCATGCTTTGTCGATGAAGACCTACACGCCCGCCGAGTGGGCCGCGCAAGCGAACTGATCGCTTTTCCCCACTTGAGCCCTCGCTAAAACGCACACTGAGTTGATCCATGGACAAACTGAAAATTCGCGGCGGCAAGCGCCTGCAAGGCACGCTGGATGTGGCAGGTGCCAAAAACGCCGCCTTGCCCGAGTTGTGCGCCGCCTTGTTGAGCGCCGAGCCTGTCACGTTGGCCAATGTGCCGCGCCTGCAAGACGTGTCGACCATGCTCAAGCTGATCCGCAACATGGGCGTGACGGCCGAGCACCATGAAGACGGTCGCGTCACGCTGGATGCGGGTGGCCTGAACAACCCCGAAGCGCCTTACGAATTGGTGAAAACCATGCGCGCTTCGGTGCTGGCATTGGGGCCTTTGCTGGCCCGTTTTGGCCATGCCAAGGTGTCGCTCCCTGGCGGTTGCGCCATCGGTTCGCGCCCGGTGGACCAGCACATCAAGGGCCTGCAGGCCATGGGGGCCGAGATCACGGTGGACCATGGTTACATGCTGGCCAGCTTGCCTGCAGGCCGCACGCGCCTGAAGGGCGCGCACATCACCACCGACATGGTCACCGTGACCGGCACTGAAAACTTCATGATGGCGGCGGCTTTGGCCGAAGGCGAAACCGTGCTCGAAAACGCCGCACAAGAGCCTGAAATTGGCGATCTGGCCGAGATGCTCATCAAGATGGGCGCCAAGATCGAAGGCCACGGCACACGCCGCATTCGCATCCAAGGGGTTGAGCGTTTGCATGGCTGCCAGCACCAAGTGGTGGCCGACCGCATCGAGGCGGGCACGTTCTTGTGCGCGGTCGCTGCCACGGGCGGTGACGTGGTGTTGCGCCACGGCCGTGCCGACCACCTCGAAGTGGTCATCGAAAAACTGCGCGACGCCGGTGCCACCATCGAAGCGGGCGAAGGCTTTATCCGCGTCAAGGCCGATGGCCGCCTGAAGGCGCAGAGCTTTCGCACCACCGAATACCCCGGTTTCCCGACCGACATGCAGGCCCAGTTCATGGCGCTCAACTGCATCTCGCAAGGCACGAGCAAGGTGACCGAGACGATTTTTGAAAACCGCTTCATGCACGTCAACGAGTTGGTGCGCCTGGGTGCTCATATCCAAATCGACGGCAAGGTGTCGGTCATCGAAGGGGTGGATAAATTGTCGGGTGCCATCGTCATGGCCACTGACTTGCGGGCTTCTGCCAGCCTGGTGATTGCCGGTTTGGTGGCCGAAGGCGAAACCATCGTCGACCGCATTTACCACCTGGACCGCGGCTATGACCGCATGGAACTGAAACTGCGCGGCCTGGGGGCCGACATTGAAAGAGTGAAATGATCACGCTGGCCCTGTCCAAAGGACGCATCTTTGACGAAACCTTGCCGCTGCTGCTGGCCGCTGGCATCGAGGTGCTCGAAGACCCCGAAAAATCACGCAAGCTGATCTTGCCCACCAACCAGCCCCATGTGCGCGTGGTGCTGGTGCGTGCCAGCGATGTGCCCACCTATGTGGAGTACGGCGGTGCCGATTTGGGCGTGACCGGTCTCGACACCTTGATCGAGCACGGCGGTCAAGGCCTGTACCAGCCGCTGGACCTGAACATTGCCAAGTGCCGCATGAGCGTGGCCGTGCGTGCTGACTACGACTATGCCAGTGCCGTGCGTACCGGCTCGCGCCTGAAAGTAGCGACCAAATACACCGCGATTGCCCGTGACTTTTTTGCCACCAAGGGTGTGCACGTTGACCTGATCAAGCTCTATGGCAGCATGGAGTTGGCCCCGTTGACTGGCTTGGCCGATGCGATTGTCGATCTGGTGTCGACGGGCAACACGCTCAAGGCCAACCACCTGGTCGAGGTCGAACGCATCATGGACATCAGCTCGCGCTTGGTGGTTAACCAGGCCGCACTCAAGCTCAAGCAAGCGCCGATCCGGGCCATCATCGACGCCTTTGCGGGCGCTGTGAAAAAAGACTGAAAGACATGAACGCTATGGGCCTGCACGCAAAACCCTTGCAACTGAACACGGCTGATGCCGGTTTTGAAGCGGCCTTTGCTGCCCGCCTGCATTGGTCTGCCGATACCGACGCCGCCATTGAGCAGCGCGTGGCCGACATTCTGGCCGATGTGCAAAAGCGTGGCGATGCGGCCGTGCTCGATTACACCCAGCGCTTTGACGGTTTGCAAGCGGCTGATGTGAAGGCGCTGGAGATCACCCAAGCCGAGTTGCAAGCGGCGCTCGACAGCCTTCCGGCTGCACAGCGCGAAGCCTTGCAGGCCGCTGCGGCCCGTGTGCGCAAGTACCACGAGGCACAAAAGAAAGCATCTGGCGAGAGCTGGAGTTACCGCGACGAAGACGGCACCTTGCTGGGCCAAAAAGTCACGCCGCTCGACCGTGTGGGCATTTATGTGCCTGGCGGCAAAGCCGCTTACCCGTCTTCGGTGTTGATGAATGCGATTCCTGCCCATGTGGCCGGAGTGCAAGAGATCATCATGGTGGTGCCCACGCCAGCCGGTGTGCGCAACCCGCTGGTGTTGGCCGCCGCCTGTGTGGCCGGTGTGAGCCGCGCATTCACAGTGGGCGGTGCACAGGCTGTGGCTGCATTGGCTTACGGCACCGCCACCATCCCCAAGGTGGACAAGATCACCGGCCCCGGCAATGCCTATGTGGCCAGCGCCAAAAAGCGCGTGTTCGGCACCGTGGGCATCGACATGATCGCCGGCCCCAGCGAAATTCTGGTGCTTGCCGACGGCAGCACACCCGCTGAATGGGTGGCGATGGATTTGTTCAGCCAGGCCGAGCACGACGAACTTGCACAGAGCATTTTGCTGTGCCCCGATGCGACTTACATCGCCGAGGTGCAAGCTGCCATCGACCGCCTGCTGCCCGAGATGCCACGGCGCGAGATCATCGCCAAAAGCCTGAATGACCGAGGCGCATTGATCTTGACGCGCAGCATGGAAGAAGCCTGCGCCATCAGCAACCGCATCGCGCCCGAACACCTTGAGGTGTCCAGCCGCGACCCGCACCGCTGGGAGCCCCTGCTTCGCCACGCGGGCGCGATCTTTTTGGGCGCGTTCACCAGCGAAAGTTTGGGCGACTACTGCGCAGGTCCCAACCACGTGCTGCCCACCAGCGGCACGGCGCGGTTCTCTTCGCCTTTGGGTGTTTATGACTTCCAGAAACGCTCCAGCCTGATCGAGGTCAGCGAAGCCGGTGCTCAGCCCTTGGGCCGCATTGCCGCCGAGCTGGCTTACGGAGAAGGCCTGCAAGCCCATGCCCGCGCTGCCGAGTTGCGTTTGAACCCTGTGCCCCCGATGCGAGATACGAAATGAGCAACGTCAGCCCCAAATTGATGCAACGCATTCGCCAAGACGTGCAGTCCATGCACGCCTACGCCATCCAGGATTCGGCGGGCATGGTCAAGCTTGACGCGATGGAAAACCCGCACAGATTGCCCGTAGATTTGCAAAAGGCTTTGGGCGAGCGGCTGGGTGCACTGGCGCTGAACCGCTATCCCGATGGCCGCGTGAACGACTTGCGCCACGCGCTCGCCACGCACGCAGGCATGCCCGAAGGCTTCGACATCATGTTGGGCAACGGCTCGGACGAGCTGATTTCGCTGCTGGCGCTGGCTTGCGACGTCCCTGGCGCTGCCATCCTCGCCCCGCTGCCGGGCTTTGTGATGTACGCCATGAGCGCCCAACTGCAAGGCCTGGCCTTTCACGGCGTGCCACTCACGGCCGATTTTGAACTCGATGAAACTGCCATGCTGGCCGCCATTGCCGAGCACAAGCCTTCCATCGTTTACCTGGCTTACCCCAACAACCCCACGGGCAATTTGTGGAACGACGATGTGATCGAAAAGATCGTGCTCGCGCAAGGTGCCCAAGGCGGGCTGGTCGTCATGGACGAGGCTTACCAGCCCTTTGCCAGCCGAAGCTACATCGACCGCATCACGCGCCACTCGCATGTGCTTTTGATGCGCACACTCAGCAAGTTCGGTCTGGCCGGTGTGCGTTTGGGTTACATGGTGGGCCCCAAAGCCTTGGTGGCCGAGGTCGACAAAGTCCGCCCGCCCTACAACATCAGTGTGCTCAATTGCGAGTGCGCCTTGTTTGCCTTGGAGCACGCCGAGGTGTTTGTCGCACAGGCCAAAGACCTGCGCGAACAGCGTGCCCGTTTGCAGCGTGAACTGGCCGCATTGCCCGGCGTGTCGCCGTTCCCAAGCGAAGCCAATATGATTTTGGCCCGCGTGCCCGATGCGGCCAAAACCTTTGAAGGTCTGAAGGCGCACGGTGTGCTGATCAAGAACGTTTCTAAAATGCACCCACTGCTGGCCAATTGCCTGCGCCTGACGGTGGGCACCGCCGCAGAAAACGACCAACTCCTTGCCGCTTTGAAAGCCTCCTTATGAACAGCAGCGCTGACCGCACAGCCAACGTGACCCGCAAGACGGCCGAGACGAACATCCGCGTCGCCATCAACCTGGATGGCACCGGCCAGGCCAAGCTGGCCACAGGCATCGGATTTCTGGACCACATGCTCGACCAGATTGCGCGCCACGGCCTGATCGATCTGGACATCAGCTGCGAAGGCGACTTGCACATCGATGGTCACCACACCGTAGAAGACATCGGCATCACCTTGGGCCAGGCATTTGCCCAGGCCATTGGCGACAAAAAAGGCATTCGCCGTTACGGCCATTCTTACGTGCCGTTGGACGAAGCTTTAAGCCGTGTGGTGGTGGATTTTTCAGGTCGCCCCGGTTTGCACATGGATGTGAAGTTCACGTCCGGCTCGCTGGGCGCCTTGGATACGCAGCTGGTGTATGAGTTTTTCCAGGGTTTTGTGAACCACGCCCTCTGCACCTTGCACATCGACAACCTCAAGGGCGTGAACGCACACCACCAGTGCGAGACGATTTTCAAGGCCTTTGCCCGCGCCGTGCGTGCGGCGCTCGAACTCGATCCGCGCTCGGCCGGTGTGATTCCCTCCACCAAAGGCAGCCTCTGACATGAGCGTCAACCGCGTCGCCGTCGTCGATTACGGCATGGGCAATTTGCGCTCTGTGGCGCAAGCGGTGATCCATGCCGCGTCCAGCGTGGACCATGCCGAAGTCACCGTGACCTCCAACCCTCAGGTCGTACGTGATGCGCACCGCGTGGTTTTGCCAGGGCAGGGCGCCATGCCCGACTGCATGCGCGAGTTGCGCGAATCGGGCCTGATCGAAGCCGTGCTCGAAGCGGCCGTCAGCAAACCGCTGTTTGGCGTGTGTGTAGGCATGCAGATGCTGCTCGATCACAGCGACGAGGGCGACACGCCGGGCTTGGGCCTGATTCCTGGCAAGGTGGTCAAGTTCGAGTTGGCGGGGCAAATTCAACCCGACGGCACCCGCTACAAAGTGCCACAAATGGGCTGGAACCAGGTGTGGCAAGCCCAGCCTGCGCACGCCCTTTGGCAAGGCATTGACGATGGCAGCTGGTATTATTTTGTGCACAGCTTCTATGCCCAGGTGGCCAACCCAGCGCACAGTGCGGCCGAAACCGATTACGGCGGTCGTTTTGCCTGTGCGATTGCCCGTGACAATATTTTCGCGACCCAGTTTCACCCCGAAAAAAGCGCCGACCAAGGTTTGGCCTTGTTCCGCAATTTCCTCCACTGGCAGCCTTGAGTGGTTTTCACTGCCGTTTTTCTTCCACCTGCTTTTAATTTGCCATGATTCTGATCCCCGCCATTGACCTCAAAGACGGCCATTGCGTTCGCCTCAAACAGGGCGATATGGACCAAGCCACAACCTTCGGTGAAGACCCCGCTGCCATGGCCCGCACCTGGCTCGAAAAAGGCGCACGTCGCTTGCATCTGGTCGATCTGAACGGCGCTTTTGCCGGCAAGCCGCAAAATTTTAGTGCCATCAAATCCATCCTCAAGGCGGTGGGCGATGACATTCCGGTGCAACTGGGCGGCGGCATCCGTGATCTGGACACGATCGAAAAATACATCGACAGCGGCCTGCGCTACGTCATCATCGGCACCGCCGCCGTCAAGAACCCCGGTTTTTTGAAGGACGCCTGCACGGCCTTTGGCGGCCACATCATCGTGGGTTTGGACGCCAAGGATGGCAAAGTCGCCACAGACGGCTGGAGCAAGCTCACGGGTCATGAAGTCGTGGACTTGGCCAAAAAATTCGAAGACTGGGGCGTCGAGTCCATCATCTACACCGACATCGGCCGTGATGGCATGCTCAGCGGCATCAACATCGACGCCACCGTCAAGCTGGCGCAGGCCCTTACCATCCCCGTTATCGCATCGGGCGGCCTGTCCAACATGGCCGACATCGAGCAGCTGTGCGCGGTGGAAGGCGAAGGCGTGGAAGGCGTGATCTGCGGCCGCGCTGTGTATTCGGGCGACCTCGACTTTGCGCTGGCGCAAAAACGCGCCGACGAACTCAACGGTTGAAATCCACAGGAAGTTCCAGATGACCGGGCAGGCCACTTGTCGCGACACCGTGTTCGCAGGCCTGCCGGCTTGCGAGCTGGCCTTGCCCACGGGCGACCGCTTGGTGGTCGCGCTGCACGGCGCGCATGTGCTGTCCTGGGTGTCGGGCGGGCAAGAACAGCTTTACCTCAGTCCTCAAAGCGTGATGGACGGCCAAGCCGCCATTCGAGGCGGTGTGCCGGTGTGCTTCCCGCAGTTCAACCAGCGCGGCCCCATGGCCGATCGGCTGCCCAAACACGGTTTTGCACGAAACGTGGCTTGGCAGGCTGACGCGCCCGACTTGCGTGCAGACCATGCTCGGCTCACGCTGCGCTTGACCGACAACGCCCAGACCCTCGCCTGGTGGCCGCAAGCGTTTGAGCTGCAATTGCAAATCGACTTGAGCCCTGGCGAAGTGCAGCTGACGCTGCGGGTGCACAACACCGACACCCAACCGTTGGCGTTTTCGGGCGCATTGCACACCTACTTGGCAGTGCCTGACGTGACCGTTGCAACATTGCATGGCCTGGGTGGACAGCCCGAATGGGATTCGCTCAACGACACCCATGCGTTAGCCGCCGATGCGCTGCGTTTTGTGGCCGAATTTGACCGCGTTTACGAGGCCGATGCCAAAACGTCCGCACAAGCCTTGACGCTGAACCAGACCTTGCGCATCAGCCAAAGCCCCAGCTGGGCCAACACAGTGGTCTGGAACCCCGCGCAAGACCTCTGCAAGCGCTTGGCTGACATGCCCGATGAGGGCTGGCGTCACATGTTGTGCGTCGAAGCTGCGCAGGTTTATGAACCCATTACCTTGTCTGCGGGCGGGCGATGGGAAGGCTGGCAGCGCTTGCAAGCGCTGACCCACTGAGATTTGAAAAGAGACCCCCATGCTGGCCAAACGCATCATCCCTTGCCTCGACGTGACCGGCGGTCGCGTGGTCAAAGGCGTTAACTTTGTCGAACTGCGCGATGCCGGAGACCCGGTCGAAATCGCGGCACGTTACAACGAGCAGGGTGCAGACGAGCTGACTTTCCTCGACATCACCGCGACCAGCGATGGCCGTGACGTGATCCTGCACATCATCGAAGCCGTGGCCAGCCAGGTTTTCATCCCGCTCACGGTGGGTGGCGGTGTGCGCACGGTGGAAGATGTGCGCCGACTGCTCAACGCTGGGGCTGACAAAACCAGCTTCAACTCGGCGGCCATTGCCAACCCGCAAGTCATCCGCGAAGCCTCGGCCAAATACGGTGCGCAGTGCATCGTGGTCGCCATCGACGCCAAGCGCCGCACAGCCGAAGACGAGCAACGCATCGGCGCGAATGGCCTGGCCATGGGGCCAGGCTGGGATGTGTACAGCCACGGTGGCCGCAAAAACGTGGGCCTGGACGCGGTGGCCTGGGCCACCCAAATGGCCGAGTACGGCGCAGGCGAAATCTTGCTGACCAGCATGGACCGCGACGGCACCAAAAGCGGCTTTGACCTGCAACTGACCCGCGCCGTGAGCGACGCCGTGAGCGTGCCCGTGATCGCATCAGGCGGCGTGGGTAACCTCGATCACTTGGCCGATGGCGTGAGCATCGGCGGCGCCGACGCGGTACTGGCCGCCAGCATCTTTCACTACGGTGAATACACGGTGCAGCAGGCCAAAGAGCGGATGCGGGAACGTGGCATTCAGGTCAGGTTGTGAACATGAATTGGCTCGACAAAATCAAATGGGATGACAAAGGCCTAGTGCCGGTCATCGCTCAGGAAAATCACAGCGGCGATGTGCTGATGTTTGCCTGGATGAACCGCGAGGCACTGCAAAAGACGGCCGAGCTCAAGCGGGCGGTGTATTTCAGCCGCTCGCGCAACAAACTGTGGTTCAAGGGCGAAGAGTCTGGCCATGTGCAGACGGTGCACGACATTCGCCTCGACTGCGACAACGATGTGGTGTTGCTCAAAGTCACCCAGCTGGGGCACGAGCCGGGCATTGCCTGTCATACGGGTCGCCACAGCTGCTTTTTCCAGAGCCTGCAAGCCGACGCTTGGCTGGCCACTGACCCGGTCTTGAAAGACCCTGAAACCATTTACAAGTGATTGCCATGAGCTCGACCGATTCCCCATCCCCGTCGTCAGAAGACACCTTGGCGCAGTCTTCAGAAGACACCTTGGCGCGTCTGGCCGCCATCATCGAAAGTCGCAAGGCGGTCAACGGCGGCGATCCTGAAAAAAGCTACGTAGCACGCCTCTTGCACAAAGGCCCCGACGCTTTTCTGAAAAAGATTGGCGAAGAAGCCACTGAAACCGTGATGGCCGCCAAGGATGTTGACCACGGCGGTGATGCCAGCAAGCTGGTCTATGAAGTGGCCGATTTGTGGTTCCACAGCATGATCGCGCTGGCGCACTATGGCCTGACACCCGCTGATGTGGTCAATGAGCTGGCCCGCCGCGAAGGCCTGAGCGGGCTGGAAGAAAAAGCCCTGCGCAAGGTGCAAGAGCGCGAACGGCTTGGAGAATAAGCCGTGAACCAACAGCCCCCCCATGAGCAGCCGCTGGACGACAGCACCCGCACCATCAGCTGGGTCAGCTACATCCTGCACCTGATCGTGGCGGTGAGTGCCGTGGTGCCTGGCGCGCAAATGGGCCCGGCCTTGCTGGTGGTGGCGCTGATCATCGATCTGGTCAAAAAAGGCGATGCCGCAGGCTGGGAGGCCACACATTTCAGCTACCGCATCCGCACCGTGATTTGGGCGGCTGTGTTGTATTTGGTGACGTTCCCGCTTTGGTTCTTCTTTGTGTTGCCGGGTTGGCTGGCCTGGGTGGGTATTTCCATCTGGTTTTTGTACCGCATCGTGCTGGGCATGGTGCGTTTGAACGGGCAGCGCCCGGTGACCGACTGAATTTTGACTTTAGACAACGATCAAGCCATGACCGACGCCAACTGTATTTTTTGCAAAATCATCGCGGGTCAAATCCCGTCGCGCAAAGTGTACGAAGACGAACATGTGTTCGCCTTCCACGACATCGCCCCTTGGGCACCTGTCCATTTCCTGATCATTCCCAAGCTGCACATCCCCTCGATGGCCCAGTTGGCCCCGGAGCATGCAGGTTTGATGGGCCACATGATGACCTTGGTCCCCAAACTGGCCCTGCAAGCGGGTTGCACGCCTTACCCCGAGGGCGGTTTCCGCATCGTGGTCAATAACGGCTCCGAAGGCGGGCAGGAAGTGCATCACCTGCACATGCACGTCATGGGCGGTCCGCGTCCCTGGCTCAAGGGCTAAAGCGGGCTTGTCAAACAAGCGGGCGGACCTCAATTCCTTGTTCAAGCAAGGCAGATCGGTTTTGGGGGGTATCACCCCTTAGAATCTTGCAACTACGTTAGGAGATATTCATGGGTTCCTTTTCCATTTGGCACTGGCTGATCGTGCTGTTGATCGTGGTCATGGTGTTTGGCACCAAAAAGCTCAAAAACATGGGCTCTGACCTGGGTGGTGCCGTCAAAGGCTTTAAAGACGGCATGAAAGAGGGCGGTACCAAGCCTGAAGCAGAGTCGCCAGTGGCTGGTCAAGTGGCCTCTTCGGCCCAGGCCGAAAAGACCACCATCGACGTCGAAGCCAAGACCAAGTCTTGATGCTTGAACGACCGAACGCTGCACTGTGCTGGACTTAAGTTTTTCAAAAATGGCGCTCATCGGGGTGGTGGCGTTGATCGTCATCGGCCCCGAAAAACTGCCTAAAGTGGCCCGCACAATGGGCACTTTACTGGGCAAGGCCCAGCGTTACGTCGCCGATGTCAAGGCCGAGGTGAACCGGTCCATGGACCTGGAAGAGCTTAAAAAGATGAAAGAGACCATGGAAACGGCGGCTCGCGATGTCGAGCAAACCGTTCAAACCACGGCCTCTGATTTTGAAAAAGACTGGGCCGACACCACGGCTGGGCTGAACAGTGATCTGCCTGCCATTGAGCCCCCACCGCCTTATTACGTGCGGCCCGATAAGAATTGGCGCCTCAAGCGGGGTGCGATGCCTCAGTGGTACAAAGCCCGTTCCGGGGTTCGAACCAAAGCGCTTTCGGGTGCCGCTCGTGTAGCCCGTTACCGGCCCAAGCCCCTCAATTCTGTGTGACGCCTGCGCACCTTGGGTGCGCAACGTCCAACCGACTCCCCCATGTCCGATACCCCTTCCCAGTCCGACGACGAACTCAAAGGTTCTGAGCAACCTTTTGTGGCGCACCTGATCGAGTTGCGCGACCGCCTGATCTGGGCCGTGGCCGCCGTGGCGGTGGCAGCTGCTGCGCTGGCCATATACCCTGGCCCCGGCAATTTGTACGATATCTTGGCGGCACCTTTGGTGGTGCATTTGCCCAAAGGCGCCACCTTGATCGCCACCTCGGTCATCTCTCCTTTCATGGTGCCGCTCAAGATTTTGCTGATGGCCGCGTTCTTGATCGCTTTGCCCGTGGTGCTTTACCAAGTCTGGGCGTTCATTGCGCCAGGTCTTTACAGCCACGAGAAAAAACTGGTCATGCCTTTGGTGGTTTCCAGCACTTTGTTGTTTTTCATTGGGGTGGCTTTTTGTTACTTCTTTGTGTTCGGCCAGGTGTTCAGCTTCATCCAGAGCTTCGCCCCCAAAAGCATCACGGCCGCGCCTGACATCGAGGCTTATTTGAGCTTTGTGTTGTCCATGTTCTTGGCCTTTGGACTGGCTTTTGAGGTGCCTGTTGCCGTGGTTGTGTTGGCCCGCATGGGTGTGGTCAGCGTGCAAAAGCTGAAGGATTTTCGGGGCTATTTTGTGGTGTTGGCTTTTGTGATTGCAGCCGTGGTCACCCCGCCCGATGTGGTATCGCAATTGGCCTTGGCCATCCCGATGTGCTTGCTGTATGAGCTGGGCATCTGGGCCGCACAAATTTTCATCAAACACACACAGCCGCCGCAAGAACCTGAAGTCGCTTCTTGACGACATCGGATTTCCCAAAACAAAAGAGGCCGACAGGCCTCTTTTGCATGGAGCAGGAAGTCATTCCCGCGTCGGGGATTTATTTGCGCATTTTGTTGGCTGCAGGCCGCTCGGCCGGGGTCAAGCGCAAATTGACTTCGCCTTGGCGACGCCAGACTTTCACCTCGGCAGGTTCACCAGGCTTCAAGCTGGCCACCTGAACCAACAACTCGGCCACATTGCTGACAGGCTGACCAGCCACCTTGACGATCACGTCACCGGGGCGAATGCCGGCATTGGCGGCAGGCCCGTTTTTCAGCACGCCCGTGATCACAACCCCCGAAGGCAGGACTTGGCCAGATTTAGGGAGTTGAAAGCTTTCGGCCAATTCGGCGGACATGTCTTGCGGCTCGACCCCGATCCAGCCCCGGATGACTTTGCCGTTTTTCAGCAAATCCTGCATGACTTGCTTGGCCGTAGAGATCGGGATGGCAAAGCCAATGCCCATGCTGCCGCCTGAGCGGGAATAAATGGCCGTGTTGATGCCCATCAGGTGGCCATTCACATCCACCAATGCACCGCCTGAGTTGCCGGGGTTGATGGCGGCATCGGTCTGTATGAAGTTTTCGAACGTGTTGATGCCCAGCTGACTCCGGCCCAAGGCGCTGACGATGCCCGATGTCACGGTTTGGCCCACGCCAAAGGGGTTGCCAATGGCCAGCACCACATCGCCTACCTGCAGGTTTTGGGTTTGCCCCAGCACAATCACGGGCAATTTGTCGAGCGTGATTTTCAGCAGTGCCAAGTCGGTGTCAGGGTCGGTGCCAATGACTTTGGCCGCAGCACGGCGGCCATCGGCCAGCACGACTTCGATGTCGTCCGCATCTTCAATCACATGGTTGTTGGTCAAGATGTGGCCTTCGGGGCTGACAATGACGCCACTGCCCAGCCCGGCTGGATTTTGTTCTTCCTGCTCACCATAGAAAAATTTGAACCAAGGGTCTTGGCTCTGGGGGCTTTGTGTGCTGGCTTTGCTGGTGTTGATGCTGACCACCGCTGGCGACGCTTGGCGGGCGGGTGCGCTCAGGCTGCCCACCGGACGGCTCAGTGGTGAACCTGCGGGAGCCTGCAGCAAAGTCATTCCGTCGGTCGAGCGCTGTGCACTGCGCAACCAATCGGGCTGGAGTGTGGCCACGACAAACCAGACCGCCAACAAGACCGTCACCCATTGCGAAAAGAGGAGCCAATAACGTTTCATGAGCCCAATTGTCCTTGATTCGGGGCACTCGCCCGGTTGCATGGTGCGCCCTTGGTGGGTCAAGTCATGCAGGCCTTGCGCCACAATACTCCTCCCATCCTGAAAGCGCAGCCGATGACCAATGCCAAAACCTTGGGCCAGGCCTTTGATGCCCTGCTCCAACCCGATAAGTTCCGCGATTACGGCCCCAATGGCTTGCAGGTCGAAGGTGACCGCGAGGTGAAATTGCTGGTCAGTGGTGTCACCGCCAGTCGGGCCCTGATCGAAGCGGCGATTGAAGCCGATGCCGATGCCATTTTTGTGCACCATGGCCTTTTTTGGAAAGGCCAGGACGGGCGTGTCACTGGCTGGATGCGTGAACGGCTGCGCTTGTTATTGACCCATGGCATTCATTTGTTTGCTTACCACCTGCCGCTGGATGCGCACCCCGAATTGGGCAACAACGCCCAGCTGGCCCGTGTGTTGGGCCTGCAAGCCGATGGTCGATTTGGCGAGCAGGATTTGGGCTTTGTGGGTACTGGTGTCAAGACATGGGCCAGCCCTCAGGCCTTGGCCGACCATGTGGCCGCCGTTCTCGGACGCTCGGTGATTTGCGCGGGTGACAGCAATCGACCCGTTCGCCGAGTGGGCTGGTGCACGGGCGGGGCGCAAGGTTACTTTGAAGCCGCCATTGCTCAAGGTGTGGACGTCTTCATTACGGGTGAAATATCGGAACCCCAAGCCCATCTGGCCAGAGAAACCGGCGTGGCCTTTCTGGCTTGTGGGCACCATGCGAGTGAGCGTTACGGTGCCCCCGCTGTGGCTGCCCGCGTTGCGCAAGACCTGGGCATGCAACACCGTTTCATTGACATCGACAACCCGGCTTGAGGCGCACACGCATGACTTTTGAATCCGCTCCGCTGACGCCCTTGATCCAGCAAGCCATCGCCCTCACGCCGGGCGACCCTTGCGGCATTGGGCCTGAAATCATCGCCCGTGCGTGGTGCCTTGCGCCTGAGTCGACCCAAGGTTGTTTTGTGGCGGGCGATGTGGGCTTGATGCGCCGCGCCATGGCTTTGGTGCAGGCGGTGCCGACCTTTCCGGTTGTCGAAATCCAAGCCCCGAGCGAGGCCCTGCATGTTCCGCCCCGGTGTTTGCCTGTGTTACAGGTGGTGCCGGTGTCGCCTGTATTGCCTTGGGGGTGCATCGATGGCCGTGCCGGGCAATTGGCGGGTGAAGCCGTCTTGTGGGCTACACGTGCTGCATTGCGGGGCGAGTTGGCCGGGCTGGTCACTGCACCTTTGCACAAAGAAGCCTTGCACGCCGCTGGTGCGCCTTACAACCAATACCCTGGCCACACCGAGTTGTTGCAAGCCGAAGCGGCCCGGCATGCGGGGGTGACTATCGAGCTGATGCCGGTGCGCATGATGTTGGCCAACAACGAGCTGCGCACGGTGCTGGTGAGCATCCATGTGTCGCTGCGCGATGCCTTGGACGCCATCACGTTCGAGCGTGTCTTGCAAACCCTTGCCATCACCGATGCTTCATTGTCGAAAATATTGGGCCGCAGGCCTCGGATGGCTGTGGCAGGTGTCAATCCGCATGCTGGCGAGGGGGGCTTGTTTGGGCGCGAAGAAATCGACATTCTGCAGCCCTGTCTTGCCGCAGCAAGGCAGCATGGGATGGATGTGCATGGCCCTTATGCCCCTGACACTGTTTTCATGCGGGCCCGCAAGCAGGCCGATGGCCGTCGTGAGTTTGATGTGGTCATTGCGATGTACCACGATCAGGGCTTGATCCCGGTCAAATACCTGGGGGTGGAGCAGGGGGTGAACGTGACCCTGGGGCTGCCGCTGGTCAGGACCAGCCCGGACCACGGTACGGCCATGGACCTGGCAGGCAAAGGCGTGGCCGATGCCAGCAGCATGATCCAGGCCATCCGCATGGCGCGCCAGATGGTCAGTGGCGCGCACTGACCTCTGGGGACTTCAGCCTTTGGTTTTCAGGCTGTCGCGGATTTCACGCAACAGCATCACGTCTTCAGGCGTGACGGGAGCCGCTTCAGGGGCTGCAGAGTCCGCCTTGGCTGCGCTCATGCGGTTCATTTGGCGAATCATCAAAAAGATGATGAACGCCAAGATGACGAAATTCAGCGCCACTGTGATGAAGTTACCGTAAGCAAACACAGAACCCAGCTTTTTGGCTTCGAGCAGGCTCAGGCCAGCCGTTTGACCCGCCAAGGCAACGTAGTAATTGGAGAAATCCAGGCCGCCAAAGAGCTTGCTGACCAAGGGCATGATCAGGTCGCTGACAGCCGAATCCACGATTTTTCCGAATGCGCCGCCAATGATCACGCCCACAGCAAGGTCCATGACATTGCCCTTGACTACGAAAGTTTTGAATTCTTGAGAAAAAGACATTTAAAAATCCTCTGAAAAGATAAAGAGAGGGCTATTGTGCAGCATGAAAAGCAAGGTGGTGGTGGTTGTAAGTCATTTGTCTGTTTCACTCCGCTACAATCCCGGGTTGACCCTGATAACGACTCGCTAGAGGATTCCCATGAGTGACACCCCAGTCGACAGCAGCAAACGGACCTGGCTGATTGCCTCCGGTTGCGCAGGTGCCGTAGGCGCTGGCTTTGTGGCCACCCCCTTCGTCAGCAGCTTTCAACCTTCCGAACGAGCCAAAGCGGCCGGCGCGGCCGTAGAAGTGGATATTTCCGCTTTGAATCCTGGCGAGAAGCTGACCGTCGAATGGCGCGGCAAGCCCGTATGGATCATGAAGCGTTCGCCCGAACAGCTCGAATCTCTCAAGAAAATCGAAGGCCAGCTGGCTGATCCAGCCTCGGATCGCAACGCTTACCCTACCCCTGAGTACGCCAAAAACCAGCACCGGTCGATCAAGCCCGAAATCATGGTGGCTGTGGGCATTTGCACCCACTTGGGTTGCTCGCCAGGCGACAAGTTCGCTACAGGCCCTCAGCCATCGCTGCCTGACGACTGGACGGGTGGTTTCCTGTGCGCTTGCCACGGTTCGACTTTCGATTTGGCTGGCCGCGTGTTCAAGAACAAGCCTGCACCGGATAACCTCGAAGTGCCTCCGCACATGTACCTGTCCGACACCAAATTGATCATTGGTGAAGACAAGAAGGCCTGATGGAGAACGACATGGCTGAATTCAAAGAAATTTCCCCCAACGCCCCTGCTGGCGAAAAGCTGCTCAACTGGGTGGACAACCGCTTCCCGGCTTCCAAGCTGTACAAGGAGCACCTGTCCGAGTACTACGCACCCAAGAACTTCAACTTCTGGTACTTCTTCGGCTCGCTGGCTTTGCTGGTGTTGGTGATTCAGATCGTCACCGGTATTTTCCTGGTCATGCATTACAAGCCGGATGCGGCTGTGGCATTCGCCTCGGTTGAATACATCATGCGCGATGTGCCTTGGGGCTGGTTGATCCGTTACATGCACTCCACAGGCGCATCTGCGTTCTTTGTGGTCGTGTACTTGCACATGTTCCGTGGCCTGATGTACGGCAGCTACCGCAAACCGCGCGAGTTGGTCTGGATCTTCGGTTGCGCGATCTTCTTGTGCTTGATGGCGGAAGCCTTCATGGGTTACCTCTTGCCTTGGGGTCAGATGTCCTACTGGGGCGCCCAGGTGATCGTGAACTTGTTCTCGGCCATTCCGTTCATCGGTCCTGATTTGGCCTTGCTGATCCGTGGCGATTTCGTGGTGGGCGATGCCACTTTGAACCGTTTCTTCAGCTTCCACGTGATTGCCGTGCCTTTGGTTTTGTTGGGCTTGGTTGTGGCGCACATCATTGCGTTGCACGAAGTCGGCTCCAACAACCCCGATGGCGTTGAAATCAAGGGCCCGAACGCCCCCAAAGATGCTCAAGGGCACCCTTTGGACGGTATTCCGTTCCACCCTTACTATTCGGTGCACGACATCATGGGCGTGAGCGTCTTTTTGATGGCGTTCACGGCGATTGTGTTTTTTGCGCCTGAATTCGGTGGTTACTTCCTCGAATACAACAACTTCATCCCTGCTGACCCGCTGACCACACCTTTGCACATCGCACCCGTGTGGTACTTCACGCCCTTCTACTCGATGCTGCGTGCCATCACCAGCGAGATGATGTACGCCTTGATCGCCTGCGTGGTGATCGGCGCGGTGTTGGCTGTGGCGAAGGGCAAGTTGCCCCAGCTGCTCAAGGGTGCCGTGATTGGCGCAGCCGTGGTGATCTGTGCCTTGATGATGGCCATTGATGCCAAATTCTGGGGTGTGGTCGTCATGGGTGGCGCTGTCATCATCCTGTTCTTCTTGCCATGGCTCGATAACAGCCCGGTCAAGTCGATCCGCTACCGTCCTGACTGGCACAAGTATTTGTATGCCGTGTTTGTGATCAACTTCCTGATCTTGGGCTATTTGGGTGTGCAACCGCCATCGCCTATCGGTGAGCGCGTTTCCCAAGTCGGTTCCCTGTTCTATTTCGGCTTCTTTCTGTTGATGCCTTGGTGGAGCAAGCTGGGCACGCCCAAGCAGGTTCCTGACCGCGTGACCTTCACGCCTCACTGAGATCACGGAGATTCAAGAACATGAAAAACATCAAGAAACTCGCGCTGGGCTTTGTGATGGCCCTGGGCTTGCTGTCTGGCGCCCAAGCCTCTGGTGGTGATGCCATCGCCTGGGACAAAGCACCCAACAAAACGAACGATTTGGCCGCACTGCAAAACGGTGCCAAGCTGTTCGTCAATTACTGTCTGAACTGCCACTCCGCTGCTTTCATGCGTTACAACCGCTTGAAAGACATCGGCTTGACCGAGCAGCAGATCAAAGACAACCTGTTGTTTGCGACCACCAAGGTTGGCGACACCATGAAGGCTGCGATTGATCCTGCTCAGGCCAAAGAGTGGTTTGGCAAGAATCCACCTGATCTGACCTTGATGGCACGTTCGCGTGCAGGTCACGGCGGCACTGGCGCTGATTACCTCTACACCTACCTGCGCAGCTACCACCGTGACGACACCAAGTTGACCGGTTGGAACAACTTGGCTTACCCCAACGTGGGCATGCCCAATCCTTTGTGGGAACTGCAGGGCGAGCGTGAGCCTGTGTACGAAGACAAAGAAGAACATGGCCACACGGTCCAAATCTTCAAAGGCTGGAAGCAAGTCAAACCCGGCACCATGACGCCTTTGCAGTACGACCAAGCCATTGGTGATCTGGTGGGTTACATGCAGTGGATGGCAGAGCCAGCCCAAAACACCCGCGTTCGCATTGGCGTCTGGGTTCTGATTTTCTTGTCAATCTTCACCTTTATCGCCTGGCGTCTGAATGCCGCGTATTGGAAAGACATCAAGTAATTGATTGTTCACCCGGCAGCATTGCCGGGTCTTGTGGAGTGGCAGGCCTTCGGGCCTTCCACTCTTTTTGATTTTTTGAGGAGCCTTTGCCATGATGGTGCTTTATTCCGGAACCACTTGCCCTTTTTCCCATCGTTGCCGCTTTGTGCTGTTCGAAAAAGGCATGGATTTCGAAATCCGTGACGTGGACCTCTACAACAAGCCCGAAGACATCAACGTGATGAATCCGTACGGCCAGGTCCCGATTTTGGTCGAACGTGATCTGATCCTGTACGAATCAAACATCATCAACGAGTACATCGATGAGCGTTTTCCGCACCCTCAACTGATGCCCGGTGACCCGGTTGACCGTGCCCGTGTGCGCTTGTTCTTGCTCAACTTCGAGAAAGAGCTTTTTGCCCATGTGTTGACGCTGGAGAACCGCGCCCTCAAAGGCAACGACAAAGCCCTGGAAAAAGCCCGCTCGCACATCCGCGATCGCTTGACCCAATTGGCACCGGTTTTCTTGAAGAACAAGTTCATGCTCGGAGACAGCTTCTCCATGCTCGACGTGGCGATCGCGCCGCTGCTCTGGCGTCTGGATTACTACGGTATCGAGCTCAGCAAAAATGCGGCACCTTTGCTCAAGTACGCTGAGCGCATCTTTTCGCGCCCCGCCTACATTGAGGCATTGACGCCGTCCGAAAAGGTCATGCGCAAGTAAGTTCGGGTGGAGCCTACGATGATCAGTGACACTGAATTGCCGTCAACACGCCCCTATTTGATTCGGGCTTTGTACGAGTGGTGCTCCGAAAACGGCTTCACACCTTATGTGGCCGTCAAGGTGGACAACTCCGTGCAGGTGCCGCGCGAATATGTGCAAGGGGGCGAGATCGTGCTGAATGTCAGCATGGACGCGACCAGTTCGCTCAAGTTAGGCAATGAGTTCATCGAATTCAAAGCCCGATTTGGCGGAAAGCCTCGCGACATCATGGTCCCGATCCATCGCGTCATGGCGATCTATGCCCGTGAAAATGGCCAAGGCATGGCGTTTCCTGTGAGTGATGACGATGTTGTGCCCTCGACCCCATTGACACCTGTGGGCGTGAAAGATGTCAAGGTGGTGGAGGGGGATGAGCCCACACCACCCAGCACAAGTCCTGCGCGTCCGGCCCTTAAACGGATTAAGTGAAAAAATTAACGGCTTCGACCCCGAAGTTGGGCTTGGAGCAAGTTAGAATTCAGCCCGTGCCGCTTTAGCTCAGTTGGTAGAGCACCCGCCTTGTAAGCGGTAGGTCGTCAGTTCGAATCCGACAAGCGGCACCACAAACCTGAAAAGGCCCTGATCCAAGATCAGGGCCTTTTTTTTGTTTTTGAAAATGATCAGCGGCTTGAATCAACCGCCTTGGCAAATTACATCGCGCGGTTTTGCACTTTGATGCGAATGCTGCTGACCTGAAGGCCCTTCTGGTTCAAATGGGCTTGCAGGGCCGGGACCAGTTGGCGCAGTTTGGCAGCCACTGCGTTGGAGCTGACCAGCAGGCACCAGCATCCGTCTTCAATCGGTCCCGCCTGAACACTGGCCCGCAAGGGGGCTGGCAGCAAAGTGCGAATGGCTTGCAAGCGGGCTGATGAATCGCGCACCAATCCAGCCAATCGCGCAAAAGTAGGTGATTCTTGCGCGGCTTGTTCCAGGGGAATGGCTTGGTGGCGTCTTTGCATGATTGAAGCTATAGCCGCTCATTATCCGGCAGCTTGTGAAGCCGAAAGCCCGCCCCTGAAAGCAGGCATCAAAAGGGGCAGTCCCAGAGGCTAAAATCATCGGGTTAAGCTGGCGCCTGTGGCGGCCCGCTGGGGCAAGTGGGATATGACTTCGCTGGCCCGGTTTTCTCTGAACCCTTTAACTTGACAGGATAGACGGTCTGTCTCTCAGCCTTGGCTGAAGGTGGATCTTGTAGACATGGCCATCCCATTCCTCACTAAAATTTTCGGCAGCCGCAACGACCGCCTGCTCAAGCAATACCGCAAAACGGTGGAGCGCATCAACGCACTGGAAGCCGGACTGGAGTCTTTAAGCGACGACGAACTGCGTGGCAAAACCCAGGCATTTCGTGATCGCTTTGCCGCTGGCGAAACGCTCGATGCTTTGCTGCCTGAAGCCTTTGCCGTGGTGCGTGAAGGCTCCAAACGCGTCATGAAGATGCGGCACTTCGATGTGCAGATATCTGGTGGCATTGCCTTGCACAACGGCAAAATTGCCGAAATGCGCACGGGCGAGGGCAAAACCCTGACCTCCACATTGCCCGCTTACCTGAACGCCTTGGCAGGCAAAGGCGTGCATGTGGTCACCGTGAACGACTACCTGGCCAGCCGCGATGCGCGTTGGATGGGCAAGCTGTTCAACTTTTTGGGTTTGTCGGTCGGTATCAACCTCGCCCAGATGTCGCGCGAAGAAAAGCAAGCCGCTTACAACTCGGACATCACTTACGGCACCAACAACGAATACGGTTTTGACTACTTGCGCGACAACATGGTCTATGAAGCCCATGACCGCGTGCAACGCCCTCTGAACTACGCCATCATCGATGAGGTCGACTCGATCCTGATCGACGAGGCACGCACGCCCTTGATCATCAGCGGCCAGGCTGAAGACCACACCGCGACATACTTGTCAATGAAGCAGGTTGTGCCATTGCTCACCCGCCAAGAAGGCGAAGCCGACCCTCGCACGGGCGAGGGCATCATCACCCCCGGTGACTTCACCTTGGATGAAAAATCGCACCAAATTTTCCTGACCGAGCAAGGTCACGAAAAAGCCGAAGCGGTACTGGCGCAAATGGGCCTGATCCCTGAAGGCGCTAGCCTGTATGACCCGGCCAACATCACCTTGATGCACCACCTGAACGCGGCCTTGCGTGCACAGCACCTGTACCACCGCGATCAGCATTACGTGGTGCAAGAGGGCGAGATTGTGATCGTGGACGAATTCACCGGGCGTTTGATGACCGGTCGTCGCTGGAGCGATGGCTTGCACCAGGCCGTGGAAGCGAAAGAAGATGTGCAGATCCAGGCCGAAAACCAGACGCTGGCCTCCATCACCTTCCAGAACTATTTCCGCCTGTACAACAAGATCGGTGGCATGACCGGAACGGCCGATACCGAAGCGTATGAGTTTCAGGAAATCTATGGCCTGGAGACCATGGTCATTCCGCCGCACCGCAAGAGCCAGCGTGAAGACCAACTCGACCGTGTGTACAAGACATCACAAGAGCGTTACAACGCCGCGATCACCGACATTCGCGAATGCCACGAGCGCGGTCAGCCTGTGCTGGTGGGTACCACCTCGATTGAAAACTCTGAGTTGATTGCCCAGCTGCTGACGCAAGAGAAGTTGCCGCACCAGGTGCTCAACGCCAAGCAGCACGCCCGCGAGGCCGACATCGTGGCTCAAGCAGGTCGCCCCGGCATGATCACGATCGCCACCAACATGGCCGGTCGTGGGACCGACATCGTGCTGGGTGGCAACATCGAAAAAGACATCCAGGCCGCTGAGACCGACGAAAGCTTGTCTGAAGACGCACGCCAAGTTCGCGTGGCCGAGCTGCGTGAGCAATGGAAAATGGTGCACGAACAGGTCAAGGCTTTGGGCGGTTTGCGCATCATCGCCACCGAACGCCATGAGTCGCGCCGCATTGACAACCAATTGCGTGGCCGTTCGGGCCGCCAAGGCGACCCCGGTTCTTCGCGTTTTTATTTGAGCCTGGACGATCCGCTCATGCGCATTTTTGCGGGAGACCGCGTGCGCGCCATCATGGACCGTTTGAAGATGCCTGAAGGCGAGGCCATCGAAGCGGGCATCGTCACGCGCAGCATTGAAAGCGCGCAGCGCAAAGTGGAGTCGCGTAACTTCGACATCCGCAAGCAATTGCTGGAATACGACGATGTGTCCAATGACCAGCGCAAAGTGATCTACCAGCAGCGCAACGACATTCTGGATGCCGCAGACCTGAACAGCCAGATCGCTTCATTGCGTGAAGGCTGCTTTGTCGATCTGGTGCGCCAATACGTGCCTGCCGAGTCGGTGGAAGAGCAATGGGACTTGGCCAGCCTTGAGAAAGCGTTGGCCGATGAGTGGTTGCTGGAAGTCAACTTGCGCGAGAAGGTCCAGGCCTCCAATGCCATCACCGACGAAGAAATTCTGGAGATGGTGGTGGCCACGGCCAACGCCCATTTCCAGGCCAAGCTCGACAGCGTGGGGGCTGAGAACTTTGTCTCATTTGAGCGCATGGTCTTGCTGCAAAGCATCGACACGCACTGGCGCGAGCACCTGAGCGCACTGGATTATCTGCGCCAAGGTATCCACTTGCGTGGTTATGCGCAAAAGCAACCCAAGCAGGAATACAAGCGCGAAGCGTTTGAGTTGTTTGGCCAGTTGCTCGACGCGGTCAAAAACGAAGTTACCCGCACCTTGATGACGGTGCGCATTGATTCGGGCGACCAGATCGAACAGGCGGCCCAAGACATTGAGGAGCGTGCCGAGCACATCAGCAACGTGACTTACAGCGCGCCCGATGAGTCGGGTGAGCCACAAACCGTGGCCGCTGATCTGGCGGGTTTGCAGCAAGCCTTTGGCCCTGTTGGACGCAACGAGCCTTGCCCTTGTGGCAGCGGCAAGAAGTTCAAGCAATGCCACGGCAAACTCGCCTGAGTTTGCTGCGCGGATGAGACGGGCTTCGGCCCGTTTCGTTTGTGTGCGTCCGAAAAATTATTTTCTCTTTTCCTGAAGGATCACCATGCCTGTGAATTTGCCACCATTGGACCCCGCCCAATTGAGCCCGATTGCGGGCGTTCGCATTGGCATTGCCGAAGCCGGCGTGCGCAAAGCCAACCGCAAAGACTTGACCGTTTTTTTGCTGGAGCCAGGTGCCAGTGTGGCGGGCGTGTTCACCAGCAACCGCTTTTGTGCTGCGCCCGTTCAAGTGTGCCGTGAGCACTTGGCCGCGGGCAGCGACGTGCGGGCCTTGGTCATCAACACCGGCAACGCCAACGCGGGTACCGGCGCACCGGGTTTGGCCCATGCACGCCAGACCTGCGAGGCCCTGGCCAGCTTGCTGCAATGCACATCCGCACAAATTTTGCCGTTTTCAACGGGCGTGATCATGGAGCCGCTGCCCGTGGACCGCATCGTGGCGGGCTTGCCCGCTGCTTTGGCCGACGCGCAAGCCGCGCACTGGGCCAAGGCGGCTGAAGGCATCATGACCACCGACACCGTGCCCAAAGCAGCCAGCACGCAGGTGAAAGTGGGCGGCCAGACGGTCAGCATCACCGGCATCAGCAAAGGCGCAGGCATGATTCGCCCCAACATGGCCACCATGTTGGGCTTTGTGGCCACAGACGCTTGCATCGATCCTGCTTTGTTGGCCCCACTGGCCAAACAATTGGCCGATGGCTCGTTCAACCGCATCACGATCGATGGCGACACTTCGACCAACGACTCGTTCATGCTGATCGCCACGCACAAGGCAGGCAACGCGCCCATCACTTCGCTGGACAGTGCTGACGGCCAGGCCTTGCTGCAGGGCTTGATGCACGTGGCACGCCAGCTGGCGCATGCCATCGTGCGCGATGGCGAAGGTGCCACCAAGTTCATCACTGTGCAGGTCGAGGGTGGCCGGACAGCTGACGAGTGCCGTCAGGTGGCATACGCCATCGCGCATTCGCCCTTGGTTAAAACGGCTTTCTTCGCCAGCGACCCGAATCTGGGCCGCATCCTGGCAGCGGTGGGCTATGCGGGCATCACCGATCTGGACCAAGGCTTGATCGAGTTGCACTTGGACGACGTGCATGTGGTGTCGCAAGGCGGGCGCCGTGCCGAATACCGCGAAGAAGATGGCCAACGCGTCATGAAGGGCAGCGAGATCACTGTGCGCGTGGGCCTGGGCCGAGGCACAGCCAGCGACACCGTCTGGACCTGCGACTTGAGCCATGAATACGTCACCATCAACGCGGATTACCGTTCATGAACTCAGTCGCCCCATCTGCATTGGACCAACTGCTGGCCAAAGTCAGCCAGTTGGTGGACCGCATCGAGTCGGTTTTGCCTCAGCCCTTGTCGGCCCCTGATTGGACGCAGGCCATTGCCTGGCGTTACCGCAAGCGCTCGTCCGGCCATGGCGTGCTGGAGCCGGTGCGCCATGTGGCGGCCATGACGCTGGCTGATCTGAAGGAAATCGACGATCAAAAGGAAAAGCTGCAACGCAATACCGAGCAGTTTGTGCAGGGCCGCCCGGCCAACAACGTGCTGCTGACGGGCGCACGCGGAACCGGCAAATCGTCGCTCATCAAGGCGTGCCTCAACACCTACGCACCCCAAGGCCTGCGCCTGATCGAGGTGGACAAGGGAGACCTGATCGATCTGCCCGACATCATCGAGGTGGTGGCCGGACGCGATGAAAAGTTCATTGTGTATTGCGATGACCTGAGTTTTGAAGATGGTGAGCCGGGCTACAAGGCCCTCAAATCCATCCTCGACGGCACTGTGGCGGCATCAACCCCCAATGTGCTGGTGTACGCCACCAGCAACCGACGCCATTTGCTGCCCGAGTACATGAGCGAGAACCTCACCTACAAACACACCGACGATGGCGAAGTGCATCCGGGCGAAGGCGTGGAAGAGAAAATCTCCCTGTCCGAGCGCTTCGGTTTGTGGATCAGTTTCTACCCCTTCTCGCAAGACGAGTACCTGACCATTGCGGGTCAGTGGCTCAGCGCCTTGGGTGCCACAACCGCGCAAATCGACGCGGCTAGACCTGATGCTTTGCTGTGGGCATTGGAGCGCGGTTCGCGCAGTGGCCGTGTGGCTTACCAGTTTGCCCGCGACATGATGGGTCGCCAATCGGATCAGGCATGAGCACCGGCCTGTTGGTGGCCGACGGGGAACGCGCTCGCGAAGACGTGGGCGCAGACCAGACCGAACGTGCGGTGGTCGATGTGGCGGTTGGCGTGTTGATGCAAACCGATGGCCAGTTTTTACTGACCTCGCGCCCCGATGGCAAGGTCTACGCAGGCTATTGGGAGTTTCCGGGCGGCAAGCTGGAAGCCGGTGAATCGGTCGAACAAGCCCTGCGCCGAGAGTTGCAAGAAGAGTTGGGCATCACGATCGGCGAGGCGCAGGCCTGGAAAATCCAGATGGTCGATTACCCGCACGCCTTGGTGCGGCTGCATTTTTGCAAAGTCTGGCATTGGCAAGGCGAGCTGCAAATGCGCGAAGGCCAGTCACATGCTTGGCAGAGTTTGCCGGTGAGCATGGTGCCGGTGCTGCCGGGTACGGTGCCGGTACTGGGCTGGCTTGCCGAAGAGCGTCAGTTCAGCGGTGCTACGCACAGCTGAATTTCGTTGGGCGCGGGCCCGTTGCTGATTTATTGCAAACGCGGATCGCCAAAGGGCTCGTCGGGCGGCGTTTCGTCGGGCAGTTTGAACTCTTCACTGGCCCAAGCGCCCAAGTCAACACCCTTGCAGCGGGCGCTGCAAAACGGGCGATAGGGGTTGGTGCTGCTGTAAAGGCTCAGGCCTGCACAGGCGGGGCAGCGTACCTTGCGCGGTGCGAAGTCTTGGGGCGTGTTCGAGTCGCTCATGCGCACAAAGACATCTCAAAAGGCACGTCCTCGGTGGTGGCCAGTAACTTGCCATCGCTTTGCTGTCGCATCATGCGGATCACCACCAGCAAACGGTTGCAGCTGATTTCAGGGGTGATGCCCAATGAGGGGTCAATTTTGAGCCGCAACAGCTGAAACGTCCGGCCCTGCGGCAGGTTTTGCTGCAGTTGTCCTGCCGTGGCCATGACTTTTTGACTGCTGCCGGATTCGCGCAACATTTTCAGCAGCAACTGGACAGCTTGGGCCAAGGGGCCGAACGGTGCAACCCATTGCGCTAAATCGCTGGCACGGCTTGGCGCATCGTGGTGTTGCCAAGCAAAATAGGCGGGCAAATCAAACTCGCAAGTGCCGCCAGGGATGACAGCGCGACTGCGCAAAGCCATCAGGAAATCGTTGTCGTTCAGGCTTTGGCCAATTTTGCCGCTGACCTGGTTGAGGGCTTCGAAGTGCTCGTCCAGTTGGGCAATCAGTCCGTCAAGGGCTTTTTCGGAGATGGCCGGATTGCCACGGTAGCCGTTGTACAGCTGCTTTTGGCGTTCGAGGTCTTTCAGCACGTCAGACTTCAACTCCGAGCGCGAGGCCACTTCGATGATTTCGAACAAAGTGGTCAGTGCAAAGTGGTGATCGAGCGCCTCCGTGCGGGCCATCAATTGGCCCAAGCGGTTGAACAATTGTTGCAGTCGCAGGTAAGTGCGTATGCGTTCGTTGAAGGGGTATTCGTACAGTATCACGCGGCGTTTTCCAGTGCCGCCATCATAGCCCGAAGTCAGCCGCCACCAGAGCCACTTGCGCCTCTAATTGAGCCAGATTCAGGCCTTGGTTGAAGACCACCACATCGGCACAGGCCAAGCGTTGTGCACGTGAGGCCTGGAGTGCGATGATGCGGTCGATTTCTTCGGCTGCCAGCCCACTGCGGGCCATGACCCGTTGTCTTTGTGTGGCGGCATCGCAGTCCACCACCATCACCCGGTCTACTTGCTTGCGCCAGCGTTCGCCCGACTCCACCAAAAGAGGAACGTCGAACACCAAACAACGTTGGCCGTTTTGCAAGGCAGTCTGTGCTTGCTCTGTGGTGATCTGGCTCACCAGCGGGTGAATGATGGCTTCAAGCTGCTTTTTGGCATCGGCAGACTTGAAAATCTGTTCACGCATGGCTTGTCGGTCCATGGCGCCATGGGCATCGATCATTTGGGGTCCGAAGACTTGAACAATGGAAGCCATAGCCCGTCCGCCCGGGGCCGTCACGCTGCGTGAAATCGCGTCAGCGTCGATCACTGCGGCACCACGGGCTGCCAACAGGGCGGCCACGGTGCTTTTGCCGCTGCCAATGCCACCGGTCAGGCCGATGCGCCAAATACGCTGAGTGTTCATGCTTAAACAGCCAAGCCCGGCAGGTGACCAAAGGCCATGACCCACAAACCTGCCAAGGCCAAAAAGGGACCAAACGGAATATAGCCGTCTTCGGGCAGGCGCTGGCGCACACGCAGCCAGATACCCACGATGGCGCCTGTGATGGAGGCCATCAGCACCAGCGACAGCAATGCGGGCCAGCCCAGCCAGGCGCCCAGCGCGGCCAGCAGTTTGAAGTCACCTTGGCCCATGCCCTCTTTGCCGGTTATCAGCTTGAAGAGCCAATAAACCGACCACAAAAACAGGTAACCCGCCACGGCCCCCCACAAGGCCGTGGACAAACTGACATCGCTCAGCCCCAGGCTGGCCGCCAACAAACCAGCCCACACCAACGGTTGGGTGATGGCATCGGGCAGCAAGGTGGTGTCGGCGTCAATGGCCGCCAGGGTCAGCAAAGCGGCGGCAAAACCTGCCCAGGCCAAAGCAGCGCCGCTCATGCCGTATCGGGAAAAGCTCCAGACAAACAAAATACTGGTCAACAGTTCAATGACCGGGTAGCGCCAGCCTATTGCCGAGTGGCATTGGCTGCAACGACCCTTGAGCACCAGGTAACTGAGCACCGGGATATTTTCGGACCATGACAGCACATGCCCGCAGTGGGGGCAATGCGATCTGGGCACGGCGATGTTGAAAGGCTTGGGTGATGGCCTATCGGTAGGGGTGTCAGGGCCTTGTTCGCGAATGGCCTCAGCCCATTGCGCCTCCAGCATGCGGGGCAAGCGGTGAATCACCACATTCAGGAAGCTGCCCACCACCAGGCCCAGCAGGGCAAAGCCGCCCCATAGTAGGAAATCGGTGGTCATTTCAGAACACCTGACCCAAGCGAAAAATAGGCAGATACATGGCCACAAGAATACCGCCAATCAGACCGCCCAAGACGACAATGATCAAGGGTTCGAGCAAACTGGACAGGCCGTTGACCCGGTCATCCAGTTCGGTTTCCATCAGGCCACCCGCGCGTGCCAGCAACTGGTCCATGGCCCCGGTTTCTTCGCCCGTGGCGCACAGCTGCACGATCATGGGCGGAAAACGGTCGCTTTGGGCCATGCCTTCACTCAATCGGCTGCCTTGTGTCACCTGCCTTTGCAATTGCAATGTCACACCTTCATACACGCTGTGGTCGCAGGCTTGGGCCACTGGCCCCAATGCTTCTGCCAAGGGAACGCCTGCCGACAGCAAGGCTGACAAGGTTTGCGCCCACCGTGCCACCACCGCGGTGCCCATCAGCGGCCCCAGCATCGGCAATTTGAGCAGCCAGCGGTCTTTGGCTGCTTTGAACTGGGCTTGACCCGCTTGCGGGCGCTGCCAAAACCAGAGGCACAGCAACGCGACCACAACGGCCACAGGGCCAGATGCGCTCAAGCCGTCGCTCAGTGCCACCACGATTTGTGTGGCCCAGGGCAATTCGGCTCCGAACGACTTGAACACGTCTTCGAACACGGGCACCACAAACACCAAGATCAGCACCAGCACGGAGATGGCCACACCCATCACCGCCGTGGGGTAAACCAGCGCTGAACGCACGCGCGAGCGCAAGGCCTCGTTTTTCTCCAGTGTGTGCGCCAGGCGCTCCATCATGGTGTCCAGAATGCCTGCCGACTCGCCCGCTTGAACCATGCTGGTGTAAAGCCTTGTGAAATGGGCCGGGTGCCTGGCCAAGGCCTCATGCAAAGCCGAGCCAGACGCCACGTCGTTGTGCACTTGTTGCACGATGTTCAACAGCGCCACAGACGTCAAGCTGCGCGACAACATGTCCAACGACTGCAAAAGGGGAACCCCCGCCCGCAGCAGTGCCGCCAGTTGCCGGGTCATGAGCGACAGGTCACCTGGGCGCACACGGGGCGGTCTGTCCCACCACAAACGCTGCAGCCGTACAGACTGCACGCCTTGTCTGCGCAATTGGGCGCGGGCCAGTCCGGCTGTGTGTGCATTCAGGCGTCCTTGAGTGGGGCGGCCTTGGGCATCACGACCCTGCCATGCAAAAACCGGGGTCGGGGCGGGTGTGTCGTGCTGGCTCATGCACCGTACCGCGTGTTGGCCAAAACCTCGTCGAGCGAGGTGATGCCTTTGAGTACTTTTCGCAGACCTGCCAGACGCAATGACGCGACCCCCTCACGCTGCGCCAGTTGGGTCATTTCCTGGTTGCCCGCATCGCACAAAATCAGGGCCTGCATGTCTGCAGTCACGGGCATGACCTGGAAAATACCGGTGCGCCCCGCAAACCCTTTGTGGCAATGTGTGCAACCCACAGGCTTGAAGGCTTCAACGGCATCGCCAAGCAGCAAATCGGCGGGCAGACCTGCTTGCAGCAACACCTGCGCAGGCAGGGACACGCGTTCTTTGCACAGAGGGCAAAGACAGCGCACCAGGCGCTGGGCCGTGATCAGGGTCACGCTGGCCGCAATGTTGTACGAGGCGGCGCCCATGTTGCGCAAGCGCACCAAGGTGCTGGGCGCGTCGTTGGTGTGCAAGGTGGACAACACCAGATGGCCTGTCTGGGCCGCCTGGATGGCGATGTTGGCTGTCTCCAGGTCGCGCACCTCGCCGACCATCAAGACATCCGGGTCTTGTCGCAAAAAAGCACGCAAAGCGATGGCAAATGTCAGGCCGGGCTTGTCTTGGACATTCACTTGGTTGATGCCTTGCAGCTGAATTTCGCAAGGGTCTTCCACCGTGGCGATGTTCACTTCGGCCGTGTTGAGCCGGTTCAGACAGGCATAAAGCGATTGCGTTTTGCCCGAGCCCGTGGGCCCGGTCACCAGCACCATGCCGTGGGGGCGGTGAATCGCTTCCACCAGACGGGCCAAGTCTTCACTCTCGTAACCCAGTTGGTTCAAGTCGAGTTGGGCCTGGGCGGAGTCGAGCACCCGGATCACCAGCTTTTCGCCAAACAAGGTGGGTAAGGTGCTGACACGCAAGTCCAGTTCGCGGCCGTTGGCCAATTGCAGCTTCATGCGACCGTCTTGAGGCAGGCGTTTTTCGGCAATGTCCAGTCGCGAGAGCACCTTGATGCGAGAGGACAGGCGGTCTTTCAGCGCCATGGGCGGTGTTGCAATTTCGCGCAATTCGCCGTCGATGCGCATGCGCACCCGGTAATGGCGTTCATACGGCTCAAAGTGCAAGTCAGAGGCTTTGAGGGTGACCGCCTGCTCCAGCAGTTGCTGGACCCAGTGCACCACAGGCGCATCGTCGATCGCCCCCAACTTTTGCGGGTTGCCGAGTTTGTCCAGCATGGCGCCTCCATGAATAATTTTGTTTTAAAAAATTAAAGTAATCATGGGCTGCATTGCGAATTTTGTAAACGGGTGCATTGACCTGCGGCAGCAGTCAGTCTGAGGGAGCGTCATTGACAGATTGCGTCAACTTTCAAGGTGATTTAAAACAAAGCCTGAAACGGAATATCAGTTAGCATTTAAATTCGAATCTTCCATTGAGCCCACACATGAAATTCATTGGTTTGTTATGGCTTGCGTGTTGCCTTCCTGCTTGGGCTGACCACTACAGCCCTATCACCGTCTGGCAAACCGTGCCCTTCATCAAGGGACAGGACTTGTGCCAGTTTCAAGATGCTTATGGGAGCACGGCGCAAGAAAATCACAAGAACTTGAGCCAGCAACTCATCCATTTGCTCAACGCTGGCGCAGACCCTGCACAGCTGGTTGATTTGCTCAACGCACTAGACCGCAACACCCAACTCAATCGTGAGCGAGCCACTGCCGGCAAGGGGATGGACGTGTTGCTCGAAGGCAGTCTTAAAGCCTCCCTGGATGCCCAGTACACCAAGCTGCAGCCACGCAACCGCAACATCACATTTTTCAATCCGGCCCCCATTTACGCGTTGGCCCGTGATTTGCGCGATGAAAAACGACAAGGTTATCTGGACGCCGGAATGCTGGGCAAACTCAATGCCATGGCTTGGGGTACTTACTCTTATGCGCCGACTTGCAAGGGTGATCTGTTGGTGACTTTGCATATCCAGGTCACCTCGGGGCGAACATACAACTACCAAGCCAGGGGCCGACCCGATCAAGTCATGCTGGCCATCAGCAGTCAGTTGTTTGCAGAATTCCAACACACGCAGTTCCCATCCAAAGTCAAGATGGGCAATCGCACGCTTGAGCTGATCGGCGCGCCGGGTGTGCCGATCAGTCACACCAGCAGTGCGGCGGCAGCAGAGCGGACTTGCCGCAGCATTCAGGCGCGCCTGCCGACGGCCGAAGAATACGAATTCGTTTCCAATCTGGGAGACTGGAACCAAGGTGTCAGAACGGTCGGGCGTGTTTGGGCTTTGGCAAACCACATGGTCTTGGCGCCCGATTTGCCCAACCCTTCACCGATTCGTCCAGAAAGCGAAGTTCGTGCGAACGAGCTCTATTACTACTGCGTCAGGTGATGGCGGGAGAGCCTACCCGGCCTCATCTTCCCGTCTGCACAAGGCAATCAAGCACTTTATGAAACGAACTTGACCGGCTGGTATTGCGGGTCGGTGTGTTCGCAGGCCTCTGCCTTGGCGCAAGGCATTTGGCAGAGTTCGCGGTTGTACACCGGGCAGGCGCGGTTGAAGGTGACGACGTGGTCCACCTCGGCGCGTATGCCGATCCATTCACCCAGTTTGTGATCGTGGTGGCTGGGTACGTGGGCCATCAGCAGGTCGCCACTGGCCAGCCGCAGGGTGTATAAAAATTCAGATCCGCGAAAGGCTTTGCGGATGATTTCGGCCTTCACTGGGGCATGGTCGTCGTGCACGATGTCGTCGGCCCGCAGCAACACGTCACATTGGCCACCCTCAAAGGCGCAAGGCAAGGGGCATTCGGCCACATCGGTCAATGTGCCAACGGGCGTGTCCACCATCAGCTGGCCATCCACTTCGCGCAACGTCGCGGGGGTGAAGACACCGTGGCCGATGAAGTCGGCGACGAAGCGGGTGGCGGGGCGGTGGTACAGGCTGTAGGCATCGTCCCACTGGTGGAGGATGCCTTCGTTCATCACGCCAATCACGTCGCCAATGGCAAAGGCTTCGAGCTGGTCGTGCGTGACCAACAAGGCGGTGGCTTTGGCGGCTTTCAGGATGTTGCGCACCTCGTGTGCGAGGCGTTCGCGCAGGTCAATGTCGAGGTTGGAAAAAGGCTCATCCAGCAGCAGCAAGTCGGGTTGGGGTGCCAAAGCCCGGGCCAGTGCCACGCGTTGCTGTTGGCCACCCGACAGTTCGTGCGGGTAGCGTTTGTCTGCTCCTTCGAGGCCGACCAGGGTCAGTACTTCGGTCACGCGCTTTTGGCGCTCAGCTTTGGGCAGGTGCGCCAGTCCAAAGCCCACGTTGCGGCCCACATCCATATGGGGAAACAGCGCGTAGTCTTGAAACACCATGCCAATGCGACGGCGCTCGGCCGGTTCGGTGTGACCGGGTTCGCTGACCACGCGGTCAGACAACAAGATTTTTCCGCCCGAGACCGGCTCCAGTCCGGCCACCGCACGCAGCAGCGTGGTTTTGCCGCAGCCAGATGGCCCGATCAATACGCCAATGTCGCCCGCATGCAAGCCCAGGTTGACCCCTCTCACGGCGGGCGTGGGGTTGCCGGGGTATTGGATGTCCAGTTGGCGCAGTTCTAGAAACATGGGTTGAATTGTAGGCAGGTTGGGTCGGCCTCTCATGGCCGTGGGCTGATCGCCATCAGGCGGGCTCCTACAATAAGCCATGACCTTGTTGAACCCGCTTTCTTGATGCTGACCACCCTGGCCCGCCGTTTATCGGGGCTCCCTTCCTTGTTTTTCGCCTTGCTGGCATTGGCTTTGGCCTTGCCGGTGTTGGCCGTGCTGGGTTCGTGGCTGCAATGGAGCGGGCCAAGCGCCGATATCTTGCTGGAAATGGGCCGCACCGTGCTGCCCGATTACGCGCTCACCACCTTGAGCCTGTGTTTGTTGGTGGCGGTGGGGGTGACTGTGCTGGGGCTGGCTACGGCGGCGCTGGTCACCTTGTTCGATTTTCCAGGGCGTGGCGCTTTTGAATGGCTGCTGCTCTTGCCTTTGGCCATGCCCGCTTATGTGGTGGCCTATGCCTATACCGACTTTTTGCAGTTCAGCGGGCCACTGCAGGTGGCCTTGCGCGAAGCGCTGGGTTTACAAGGTCGTTTGTGGCCCGATGTGCGCAGCATTTGGGGCGCGGCGCTGGTGTTCACTTTGTCGCTTTACCCGTATGTGTATTTGCTGGCCCGCACGGCCTTGGTCGAACGGGCTTCGGGCTTGATGGAAGCGGCCAGACTGCTAGGCGCACCGCTGTCACGCCGCATTCGCGAAATTGCCTTGCCATTGGCCCGCCCGGCAGTGGCCGCTGGGGTGGCGCTGGCGCTGATGGAAACGCTGGCTGATTTTGGGGTGTCCAGCTACTTCGGTATCCAGACTTTCACGGCCGGCATTTACAAAGCCTGGTTGTCCATGGACAACCGCATTGCGGCGGCGCAATTGGCCACCGTGCTGTTGGCCGTGGTGGTGGTCTTGCTTCAGCTGGAGCAGCGTGCACAAAAGCGCATGCGCTTCAACCAAGGGCGCGGCTCGCGTCAAGGCTCTGCCGAGGCGCAGCCCGTCGCGTTGCAGGGTGCTTCCCGGGTCATGGCTTGGGCCGTGTGCAGCTTGCCCGTGATGCTGGGTTTTGTTTTGCCGGTTCTCATCATGTTGCGGGCCATGGCGGGTGAGACCACCGAGCTGCCGTGGGATCGCTTTGCCCAATGGGCGCTGACCAGTTTGCGTCTGGGTGCGGTGACTGCATTGTTGGCGGTGGGCGTGGCGCTGGCGTTGGCCTTCAGTGTGCGCACCCGCGCAGACCGCATCAGCCAAGGGGCCATCCAGCTGGTGGGTTTGGGTTATGCCATTCCCGGCGCGGTGGTGGTGGTGGGCTTGCTCTTGCCCGTGGGCTGGATTCAGCAGACCTGGCCCGCATCGTCGGCTGGCGCATGGATAACGGCCACTTCTTTGGGGCTGGTCTGGGCCTATCTCGTGCGTTTTTGCGCGGTGGCGCTGCAGTCGGTGCAAAGCGGCTATGCCCGCATTCCGGCCAGTCTGGACGATTCGGCCCGCATGCTGGGCGTGACCGGTTGGGGACTGATGCGCCGTGTGCACGCGCCCTTGCTGAAACGCACCACCCTGGCCGCCATGCTGTTGGTGTTTGTGGACGTGATGAAAGAGCTGCCCGCCACCATGGTGTTGAGGCCTTTCAACAGCGACACGCTCGCCGTGGTAGCCTACCAATTGGCGCGGGATGAGCGCCTGGGCGAAGCAGCTTTGCCCTCGTTGGCGCTGGTGTTGGTGGGTTTGATCCCCGTGATCCTGCTCAGCCGGACGTTGCGGCAAACGAAATCCTGAAACCATGAACGTACGGGGGCGTGATACCCCTTTCGCGTTGGCCTAAACGGACTTCTTCTCGTACAGGGATTGTTCTTCGATGATTTGCCGGACGATGGCTTGGGCGTGATCTTCGGTGAGGCTGAATTCCTGACGCAAATGTTCGATGGTCCGTCGCTCTTTCGCATTCACATGACCGTCTTTGAGGACTTCTTCGACCTCGGTGGTGAATTCGATTTCCTGTGTCCGCACGCGAGTTGCAAATGCTGATGCCACGATGCCGGTCAGCAGCGCCACCGTGAAAACCCCGGACAGTGCCGTGAAAGCCCCAATCACTTTCCCCCAGGCTGAGATGGGCGTTGCATCGCCATACCCCACGGTGGTGATGGTGATGATGGACCACCACATCGCATCGGGAATCGTGCCGAATTTGTCGGCTTGCAAGGCGTGCTCGGCGTAGTGCATCAGGCATGAAGTGATGAGGATCGACAGCGCCAGCAGGTAAAGCGCCGAGATGAAGGCGTCTCTTTCTGCATAGATGGAGGCAATCAGGTCTTCCAGTGCGGTGGAGTAATGCGACAACTTCAAGATGCGCATGATCCGGATGACACGCAAAAAGCGCAAATCCAGACCGGGCAACAAGGATTGCAAAAAGAAGGGCAAGACTGCGAGCAAATCGACCAGGCCGTGAAAACTGAGCATGTAGCGCAGCCGTCGGCGTGCCGCAGTGTGCTGAACGTGTTTGTTTTTTTCTGCGGCCGTCCAGATGCGCAGCAGGTATTCCACACTGAAAAACAGCACCGACACCGTGTCGAACACGGCCAATACCGTGCCGTATTGGGCGTGGATTGCGGGCACTGATTCAAGAATGACGGCCACGACATTGCTGAGCACCATCAAGGTCAGCACCCATGAAAACAACCAAGCGGCCTTTTTGTCTTTGTGGCCCTTGAGTTCCAAAATCAGGAACAACCGTTGTCTCAGTGGATGGTGTGCAGTCATGGGCCTATATTAGACAAGAACATGGGCCTGGCCGCCTCTTTGAACAGGCTTTGACGCGGTGTTTGGCTGCAGGGGGGCGGCAGGTCAGTGCGGCTATATCTTGTTCTTTGTATAAGCAAACAACAAATCAATGGTTCGCCCTTGGGTAGAAATTGGCCACAATGCGGCAATCCCCTGTCCTCTTGAGGGCGGTTGCACGGTCTTTTTGTTGGACAATCGTGCAGCCATTCGAACAACAATGGAAACACAAACCATGGCCAAACAAGCCCCCGTAGAAGACAACATCCTGACCGAATCGGAAGAGGTGTTTGAAAAAGCCGCCGAGGTCTTTCGTGTCATGTCTGCCCCCATGCGCCTGCGCATCATCAGTGCTTTGTGCAACGGTGAAAAAAATGTGGGCGAATTGCTCAGCGAAATCGACACCACCCAGCCCAACATGTCTCAGCACCTGAACACGCTGTATCAGGCGGGTGTGCTGGGCAAGCGCCGTGAAGGCGTACAAATTTTCTACCGCATCGTCAACGACCGGGTGGTCACGCTGTGCCGCGCGGTGTGCGTGCAGATTGCCAGCGAAGTCGAATGAAAGAACAGCGTCAGTTTCGGGTCGGGTTTTCACGGGCCCACCCTCCCTGCCGATCACGCTACCATCCATCCATAAGGAGTTACTAATGAAGCGTTCCCTGCTTTTGATCACTGGCCTGTTGGCCTGCACTTTGACCTGGGCCGACATCAAGGTGGTTTATCACCTGAGCGAAGGCATTCCGCAGGCTTCGCGTGCCATCGGCAATATCCGCAATCACCTGGCCGCAGACCCGACTGCCAAGATCGTGGTGGTCACACATGGCTTGGGCATCGACTTTTTGTTGGACGGGGCCACCAACCAGATGGACCAGCCATTCGCAGGCAGCGTCAGTGATCTCGCCAGCAAAGGCGTTGAGTTTCGGGTGTGCAACAACACCTTGGTGAGCCGAAAAATTTCGCCGGATAAATTGTTGATGGAAACCAAGGTGGTGCCATCGGGTGTCGCTGAAGTGGCCAAGTTGCAGGCCAACGAGAAATTTGTCTATTTGCGTCCCTGATGGGCGTTGAGACGTCCATTCGTCCTGTCTGTCTTTTTCGAGGAAAACCCATGAAGATTCAACACGCTTTGACAGCGGCTGCTTTGCTTGCCCTGTCTGGCCTGGCCCAAGCCCAGGTCGATCCGCTGCATGTGCGCAGCTGGGCCGCTTCTTGCGCCGCCTGCCACGGCACCGACGGCCGTGCTCAGCCCGGCATGGAGTCCTTGGCCGGTGCCAACAAGGATGACATGGTCAAGAAAATGCTCGACTTCAAAGCGGGCCGCAAGCCCGCCACCATCATGCACCAGCTGTCCAAGGGCTATTCCGACGAGCAAATCGTTGCCATCGCCAGCTACTTTGCTGCACAAAAGAAATAAGGAAAACCGCCATGCAACGTCGTCATTTTTTGCAGACCGGCTCCGCTTTGGGTGCCATGGGACTGGTTTCTGGTTGTGCCACCGTGGGTGGTGGCAGCGGCCCCAAAGTGGTGGTCATTGGTGGGGGCTATTCGGGTGCGACGGCAGCCAAATACCTGCGCCTGTGGTCGGAGCACAAGATCCAGGTCACCTTGGTCGAGCCCAATGATTCCTTCATTTCGTGCCCCATGTCCAACTTGGTGATCGGCGGCAGCAAAACCATTGCCGAGATCACCACGCCCTATGACAACCTGACCAAGCGCCACGGTGTCACGATCGTCAAAGACCGTGTCAACAGCATCGACGCCGACAAACGCATCGTTAAATTGGCGGGCGGCACCGAGCTGACTTATGACCGCTTGATCGTTTCGCCCGGTGTCGATTTCATGTGGGAAACACTGCCTGGCATGAACAAGGCCGGTGCCAAAGACAAGGTCATGCACGCCTGGAAAGCGGGCGCTCAAACCGTCACGCTGCGCAAGCAACTCGAAGCCATGCCCGATGGCGGCGTGTTTGCCATGTCGATCCCGCTGGCCCCCTACCGTTGCCCTCCCGGCCCATATGAACGTGCCTGCCAAGTGGCTGAGTACTTCACCAAGGCCAAGCCCAAGAGCAAGGTGCTAATTTTGGATGCCAACGACGACGTGACCTCTAAAGGTCCTTTGTTCAAGAAGGCCTGGGCCGAGCGTTACAAAGGCATCGTCGAATACCGTGGCAAACACAACGTGACCGATGTCGACGCGGCCACCAACACCTTGAAGTTCGAGTTCAACGACGACATCAAGGCCAATGTCTTGAACGTGATTCCCAGCATGCGTGCCGGCGACATTGCCGTCAATGCCGGCTTGGCCACAGCCAACAAGCGCTGGTGCGAAGTGGATTTCCTCACCTTTGAGTCCAAGGCTGCCAAAAATGTGCACGTCCTGGGCGACTCGATCCAAATTGCGCCGGGCATGCCCAAGTCGGGCCACATGGCCAACCAGCACGGCAAGACCTGCGCCGCAGCGGTCATCGCCTTGTTGATGGGCAAAGAAGTCAATCCGATGCCCATCTACAACAACACCTGCTACAGCTTTGTCAGCTCGGAAGACGTGGTTCACGTTGCCAGCGTGCACAAATACGACGCCGACAAAAAGACCATGTTGGCAGTGCCCGGCTCCGGCGGGGTGTCGAGTGCGGCCAACGAGCTGGAAGGCCGCTACGCCCTGGCTTGGGCGCGCAACATTTGGGCCGATACGCTGGCTTGATGAGGCCTTTAAGAAGCGCCGCAGTCACGAGACTCGCGGCGTTTTTTTATGGCGTTTTTTGGTTTTGCATTTTGATGCGTTCGATGTCGAGGTGGATCATGAACACACGTTTTACTCCCAGTCGTTTGGCTCCTGCCATTTTGTTGTTGTGCGCAGCCTGGCTGTCATCCTCGGCCATGGCGCAGGCCGACGAAGCCCGTGCCAAAAAAATCGTGGGCGGTGTCTGTTTTGTCTGTCATGGTGCCGAGGGCGAATCGTCCAGTGAGGTGTTTCCGCGCTTGGCAGGCCAGCACTGGGAATACACCGCCAAGCAGCTGGAAAACTTCAAGACCGGCAAACGCAAAAGCACAGCCATGGCCGACATGGTGGCCAAGCTGACACCCGATGAAATGGTGGCGCTGGGCCAGTTCTTTGAAAAGAAGACCATCGAAGTTGAACCGCCCAAAGATGCCGGGCTGGCTGCTGTGGGCAAATACATTTACCACAACGGCAATAAATACAGTGGCTTGGCCGCTTGTGCCAGCTGCCACGGCGCTGAGGCCAAGGGCACGACCGCTTTGCCGCGCCTGGCGGGCCAGTATTCGGGCTACACCGAAACGCAGCTCAAGCAGTTCAACCTGCGCGAACGCACCAACGACAACGCCGTCATGCACGCCATCGCCAGCAAAATGTCGCCGCTTGAAATGGCCGCCGTGGCCGAATACCTGAGTGGCAAATAAGCGCGCTTACGGGCCCACATCCGCTTGAATGCGCGACACCCGTTGTTGCGATGGTGCCCCCCAGAGCACTTCTCATTGCCCGCAATGGGTGAAGGGCGCGGGGTCTGCGCCAAGCCGCACCACATCAAGGTCTCTTGAAACCCTCAGCGGGCAAGGAGGTCGGTTTGGCAGAAGCCCCTCCATCGAGCCAGCGGTCGGTCAGGCCTGCGCCCACCCACATGCCCACCAGGCTCAACCAGGCGGTCAGGGCAAAAATGGCCCCACCCGTCACGCCCGCGCCCACGGCGCAGCCACCTGCCAGCATCGAGCCAAAGCCCATAAAGACCGCGCCGCCGATGTAGCGGCGCATGCTGTAGCCGTCAGAAAAACCCTCCAGCTTCCAGTCTTTGCCGATCAGTGCGCCGATCAAGGAACCGATGAAGACCCCGGGCATCAGGCCAAAGTCAAAGCCGATGGCCGGTGCGGGCCAATGCAGCACCCGCATCAACCACTCGGCGGAGGGGCCGCTGAAAGTCAGGCCTTGAATTTGCACGGGGTCAAACGACTCGGCCGCCACCCATTGGCTGAAGCCCCAGGCCGCCGCCACCGACAAGCCCGTGCCAATACCACCCAACCACATCCATTTGTTGCGTTGCGGGCTGCGCAGAGCAAAAAGCAAGGCCGCCGCCAGCCAGATGCCGCCCATGAACAAACCCGCCCAATGGTCCATGCCCGTCAGGGCCAGCAGGTCACGCGGCGCACCGCCGTCAACAGTCCACCAACTGCTGATGTGGGTTCGCAAAGGCGATAACACCCCCGCCAAAGCGGCCTGTGCGGTCACGGCAAAGATCAGCCCAGAAAGCAGGGCGCGCAAATTGCCGTTGGCCGATAGAACCAGCAAACGGCTGGCGCAGCCGCGCGTCATGACCATGCCCACGCCAAAAAGCAAGCCCCCGATCATGGCGCCCGAGATGCTGCCTTTGGCCGAAATTTGCCGCGCACTGCCCGTGTCCAGCCAGCCCATCAAAACCATGAGCTGCACACCAATCACCGCCGAGGCAAAGGCCAGCAGCCACACCGACAGCTTGTCGCCAAAGCGGCGGTGCCAAAACTCAATGACCGCTGCACGCAGGCAAAAACGCGAGCGCTGTGCCAAAAATCCAAAGGACAAACCGATCAGCCCGCCTCCTGCGGCCAACACGGTGCCTTGCCCGTAAGTCTCCAACCATTGCGCCATTGACATGGGTTGCTCCATTCATATCAGTCATTGCTGATATGAAATGTACGCCTTAACGGGTACTGCGCGATTGACGCGCATCATGACAAGCAAGACTCAGATCGGCCAACCCATGCGGCGGTTGATGCGCCAGGCCATGCCTGCGCCCAGCCAGATAGCGATCAGGGTCAGCCAAGCCGTGAGCGAGAACAGTGAGCCCCCGGTCATGCCCGCGCCCACGGTGCATCCGCCAGCCAGCACAGCACCAAAACCCATGAGCACGGCACCGATCAGGTAATGGCCCAGTTTGTTCTCGGTTTTGAATCCTTCGAGCTTGAAGTCGCCGCCAACCAGCGCGCCCAGCAAAGAGCCCAAGAACGTTGCAGGCAGCAAGCCCGCGTCAAAGCCTGCGCTGGGCGAAGTGCTGGTGGACAGTGCGCGCATCAGCATCTCGGCCGATCCGCTGCTGAAACTCAGGCTCTGGATTTGCACCGCTTCGAAAGATTGCAGGGCGATGGCTTGGGTCAGCCCCCAGCCCAAAGCAATGCTCAGACCTGCGATGATCGCGCCCAGCGCCAGGCCCCAGCGGCGTTGGTGGGTCTTGAAGAAAAAGTAAAAACCGGTAGCCAAAGCCAGCAAGGCCAACACCATTCCACCCGATGGGCCGATGCCCGAGAGCTGCAACAAGTCACGCGAAGGCCCGCCGTTCACGGGCCACCAAGCGGTCATGGCTTGGCGGGCCGGGGCCAGCCAACCGGCAATGCTGGCCTGAACCGTGACCGCAAACACCAAGCCCGACAACAGGGCGCGCAAATTGCCGTTCGCCGACAAGATCAGCAAACGGCTGGCGCAGCCGCGCGTGAGGATCATGCCGGCACCAAAAAACAAACCGCCCAACACAGCCCCAGAAATGCTGCCGAGCGAGGCGATGTAACGCGAATCCGACGGCTTGAGCCAGCCCGCCAGAACCAGCGCCTGCACGCCCACCAAGCAAGCCCCAAAGGCCAGCCACCATACGCTGAAACGATCACCCGCTTGGCCTTCGCAGCATTCGATCACGGCCGCGCGGGCGCAAAACCGGGTGCGCTGGGCGGCCAAGCCAAAGATGAAACCGACCAAGGCACCTGCCATCGCCAGTACATTCGAGTCTCCCCAGGTTTCGAGCAAGCTTGCGAGATTCACGGATTTCTCCAATAATTCATTGGTTTCTTATATTCAAAAGCAGCGGAATGGCAAAGCCTTTTCCGCCTGCGCAAAACCCGCTATTGTCCACGTTCTGCAAGCCATGAACCACCCTGTAAGCCTCTTTCAACCATCTGTTTGGCATCGTCGTGACTGGCTTTTACGGGTGGGGGTATCACTTTGCGCAACACCCGCGCTGGCGCAGTCTGGTGGTGCCGCCACCTTGCCCGCAGCCCAGTCGCTGCCCGACGAATTGGCCCGTGCCCTTAAAAACAAACAGCCTCTGATCGTCATGGTCAGTCTGGATGGGTGCGTGTTTTGCCGTCAAGCCCGGCAAAGTCACCTCTCGCCCATGCAAAAAACGGGCACCGTCATCGTCCAGGTGGACATGCGTCAGAACCAGCCCGTGCTCGACTTTGCGGGCAAGCTCACCACCCACGACCAGCTCACCCGCCAGTGGAAAATTTCAATCACCCCCACGTTGCTGTTTTTCGGACCCGGGGGCAAAGAGGTGGCTGAGCGCATGGAGGGGGCCTATTTGCCCGACTTTTACGGCCCTTACCTGGAAGAGCGCATCGTCCAAGGACGCAAAGCCATTTGATGTGCGTCTCCGCGTCAGCGGAGGGCACGGTGGACGTGCTAGATTCAAACGATGATTCCCATCAAGATTGATTCGGCCTGGAAAGGCACCTCGGATTGCCGCAACTGCGGTATCCGCGACATGGTGCTGTTTGCCGACCTGAATGAGCAAGATTTTGGCGAAATCCACACGCCCATTGACGACATGGTGTTTGCTGCCGATGCTGCGCTCTATACCGAAGGCGAAACCGCTTTGGGCGTGTTCACATTGCGCAAAGGCATGGTCAAGCTGGTGCGGGCCACCGCCGACGGGCGCGAACGCATCGTGCGCGTGTTGCGTCCAGGCGACGTGGCGGGCTTGGAAGCGCTGGCCAACGCACGTTATGACACCGAAGCCATTGCGCTGGTGGAAGCGCAGGTCTGCCGCATCCCCTTGGCGGTCTTGCACCACCTGTCTGCCAACTCGCCGCGCCTGCACAAGCGCCTGATGCAAAAGTGGCAGCAAGCCCTGAAAGATGCCGATGACTGGCTGGCCGATTTGAACTTCGGTTCGGCCCGCCAACGCGTGGCCGCCCTGGCCCTGAAAATGCGTGACCCCGACCAGCCCGGCATCACCTCGTTTTTTGCACGAGACGACATGGGTGCCATGCTCGACATCAAACTCGAAACCGTGAGCCGCGAAATCAGCGCCTTGGTGCGCGACGGTGCCCTGAAGCCTTGCGACAAACAAGGCAGACGTTACGAAATCACCAATGAAGCCTTGTTAATGCGTTAAGGCTTGAGGGCGAAGGGGGGCTTAAAACTCGTCTTTGACGCTGGTCAGGCCCAGTGCGTCCCAGTCCAGCATGCCGCCGCGGTAGTAATAAATTTTGTCAGCCGGAAAGCCATCGCGGGTCATGGCTTTGATGGCCATGGGGCTTTGTGGGCAGACTGGACCGTTGCAAAAGGCGTAAACCTTTTTGGCCGTTTCGCAGTTCCACTGGCTGCCGTTTTTCTTGCAACCCAACTCGTTCATGCGGGCAGCGACTTCGGTGTATGGAATGCCGACCGAGCCGGGAATGGTGCCTTTGACACGGTCGTTGGTGTCGCGCATGTCCAACACGATGGCGTTACGGTCGCTCAGGGCTTCAAGGATTTCAATCTCGCCCACCGGGTGCACGCCTGTCACAGGCACAAGTGGCTGCAGGTTGCCGCCGTTTTTGGCGCAAGCCGTCATGGTGCGGGTGATGGTGATCGGGCCTTTGACGGTGTTCACGGTCACCGATTTTTGGGTGTCGATGATGTTCAAAGGGGTGCCGACCGCGATGGTGGCGGCTTGGCCAAAGGCCAGGCTTGAGAGGCTCATGCCCAGAACCCAGGCAGCGATGTGTTTCATGTGGTGTCTCCGTCAACAGTGAATAAAAAGCCCAAGCTTCTTGGCTGAGCCGGATTCTAAAAAGCTGCTGAGGTATTGATTTGATCCATGTCAATCCATGTGGCACATGTTGCTGGTGTGGCCCATCCAGCTGCATCCCGCGCACGAAGCCAGCGTGTGCCACCTGTCTTGCTGTTGCTGTTTCTGTTGCTGTTGGCGCTGGGGTGTCCCACTAAAGGAGCCGAGTTGTGCCTGCGCTGTAAGGCATCAGCGAATCAGGTGTACCTTCTGCAGTCGACGCTGCAGACTTCGCGCGCTGCAAGGTGCCTGATTTCGCCAAAGCCATGGGCCATGAGGCGAAATGCAAGCTGTACAACAACTGCCGCTGATTTCCTACTGACCAGGGTTCGACGCGTTGCTAAGCAAGGCCTTGTGGGTCTTTGCGATGCCAGCGAGCAGATCAACGGCCCGTTTGGCTGGAGCCCCATCGTTCCATCAGGCGCTGGTCGCGCGCGCTTTCGGCTTCGATGCTGTCTTTGGGCAATTGCCGCAGACATTCTTCCATTGCTTGTGGGTCAAGTTTGGTTGCCGGGGCAGGCGCAGCCACCACTTGGGGCGATCGGCCATCCCAGGCAAACGGATTGCGAAAAACGGGTGGGTCGGGCAGGCAGTCGTCTTTGTAAAGAGGTGACCCGTCGTTGGCAAAGGGCGAAAAGGAAATGGTTTTCTCAAACACCAAAGGCTTGCCGGTCGGGGTGGGCGGAAGCGGGGGCATGTTCTTAATGGCTTGGCGGGCAAGTTGTTCCGCCACAGCCGAGGTGGTCCACAGGGTTTGAACTTGCGTCAAGCTGCCGTCGGGCGCGATCTCGATGCGAAAGCGCACCACGCCCTGGTCGGGGCCTTCAACGGCGGTGCCCATCATGCTGCGCACCTGCTGGCCCCAGCTGTAACGGTAGCCCTTGCTGTTTTTGTTTGTGTAGTTGGCGGCAAAAGCCCATTCTTCGGCCGTTGGCGGCGGGGGGGCTGCCATGCTCGCGCGAGGGGGCTCTGTAGATACCGGGGGCACAGACACAGCTGAAGACATCGCCAAAGGCGTGTCTGTCGGGGCCTGCAGGGCGGCGGTGGGCTGGGCGACTGGGGGTGTGGGTTCGGGCAAGTCCTGGCGCGGTGCCGGTAAGAGTTCCAGCAAGACGATTTTTTCAGAGGCTTTGGGCGCATCCGCTGGGCTGACGTATTTGAAACGGTAGTCACTGACCAGCAGCCACACGGCCGCGTGCAAGGCCAGCGTGAGGAAAACGGCGAAGAAGTGTTTGTCTCTGAACATGAGTCGCCGAAGCTTTTGTTGGAAGTCGTGCCTTCATTCGATGACAATATTCATCATCACTGATATTAACCGACGAATTGGAGATGACATGACTGTCCGAACGCTGTGCCTTGTGGCCGCCACTGCTTGCAGCCTGCTGCTGGCCCCCGCTGCCCAGGCCGATAACAAAGCGATTGTGACTGACGAGATGGAGGCTTATCTGGAGTTTGTGGACTACGGCGGCGGTGTGATTTTTGCCGAGCAAATTCCCAAAGACGAGTGGCCCAAGATGATGGTGATCGACGCGCGTGATTCGGCGCAATTTGCCAAGGGACACATCCCTGGCGCGGTCAACATGGACTGGCGTCAGGTGCTGGCCAAGCGCAACACTATCCCCAAAAACAAGCCTGTGCTGATTTACTGCAACACCGGGTCGCTGTCGGCCCAAGCCGGTTTTGCGCTGCGCGTGGCAGGCTGGGACAACGTGCGCATTTTGCAAGGCGGCATGGAAGAGTGGAAAGCCAAAGGCGGCTTTGATGCAGCGGCCAAAGCGGCAGGACCGGCCAAGCATTGAACGGAGTCCCTGTTGAGTCAAATCATGTCCGATGCCAATCGGTGGCGGTACAGTGAAACACATGAATGGCATCCATGAGGGCTGTCAAACATGATAGATGTCCTCTTACAAAATCTGCCCTGAGTTCAGTCCCCATGCACATTGAATCTTTTTTTGATCCGGCCACATTCACCTTCAGCCACATCCTGGCAGACCTGTCCACTCGGCAGTGTGCGTTGATTGACAGTGTGCTGGACTATGACCCCAAGTCAGGCCGCACCGACACCACCAGTGCTGAGCGCCTGGTGGGCCGCGTGAAAGCCCTTGACCTGCGTGTGCAGTGGATTTTGGAGACGCATGTGCACGCCGACCATTTGTCGGCGGCCCCTTATTTGCAAAAACAGTTGGGTGGCCAATTGGCCATTGGTGCGCACATCACCACCGTGCAAAACGTCTTTGGCAAGCTCTTCAATGCGGGCACCGAATTCGCCCGCGACGGCAGTCAGTTCGATCGTTTGCTGGACGATGGTGAAAGTTTTCAGATCGGTACTTTGCAAGCCCGAGCCATGCACACCCCTGGCCACACGCCGGCCTGCATGACTTATTTGGTGACCGATCCGGCTGTTGTGCCCGCACGGCAGGTGGCCTTTGTGGGCGACACCTTGTTCATGCCTGACTATGGCACTGCCCGCTGCGACTTTCCTGGCGGCAGTGCCAGCGTGTTGTTTCAGTCCATCCAGAAAGTGCTCAGCCTGCCCGACAGCACCGAGCTGTACCTGTGCCATGACTACCCACCAGAGAGTCGACAGCCCCAGTGCGTCACCACGGTGGCCGAGCAAAAAAAGCACAACGTGCATGTCCACCAAGGTGTGAGCGAGGTCGAGTTTGTGGCCATGCGCGAAAAGCGCGATGCCACCTTGGCCATGCCGGTGCTGATCCTGCCCTCGGTGCAAATCAACATGCGCGCTGGTCAAATGCCACCGCCTGAAGACAATGGCCAGCGCTACCTGAAGATTCCGCTGGACGCGCTGTGAACTCCTTTGGGCGCAGCAGACTTCCTGATCAATCCTTGAGTTTTCCGGAGGTCAATTCCTGTCAATTTGGCATGCACAGAAGGTTCTTGGCTTGTCGGCTTAGCGCTGTCAATGATTGGGTATCTTTTCCAAGACTTCAGTATTTTTGAGAGGTGGTCATGACGAAATTTCGATTTTTTGCCTTTGTATTTCTGATAGCTGCCGCGCTCGCTCTGCAAGCTTGCAGCCCCGAAGCGGCGCTGCCCAATGTGTCGCTGGAGCAAGCCCGGGCTGAGCATGAGGCGGGCAAGGTGTTGATGATCGACATTCGCGAGCAGCAAGAGCACGCCACGGGCGTGGCGCAAGGCGTGGTCTTGCTGCCCATGAGCCAGGTGGCGCAACGCGTGGCCGAAATCCCTAAGCGAGCCGATCAGCCGGTCTTGCTCATCTGCAATACCCAAAACCGCTCGCGTGCCGTGACCGAGGGGTTGAAAGAGCAGGGCTTCACCAACATTCGCTATGTGAATGGCGGCATGAGCGAGTTGGCCAAGCGCGGCTGGCCCATGGTCAAGCCGCAAGATTTGCTGGCACCAGGCAAATCCTGAGTGCGAAAACCCAGCCCATCAGCTGGGCTGGTCAAGTGCGTGCTGTGCCTGTGAATGCCTTGATCTAAGGCAAGTCCAGGTGCACCCTGAAGATATAGACTGATGCTTATATATAAGCCCTGGGGCATGCACAAAAGCTTACCTTTACGGCGTTCAGTTTGTAGCCACGACATGAAAGGTGAAGCCCATGAGCACTTTTGACCATCCCGGCCTGATGCAAGACATCAACGAATGCCTGGTTCCGTTTCGCAAAAGCCAGCCGGATGCCATGAAGGCCTTTGGCCAGCTGGCCCAGGCGGCCATGACCGAGGGCGCGCTCAGCACCAAGCACAAAGAGCTGATGGCGCTGGCCATTGGGGTCACGCAGCGCTGCTCGGGCTGCATCGGGTTTCACGTCAAAGCCTTGATCAAGCTGGGTGCCACTCGGGCCGAGCTCGAAGAAATGCTGGCTGTGTGCGTCTACATGGGCGGCGGTCCCGCCTTGATGTACGCGGCTGAAGCCGTCAAGGCCTGGGATGACCTGCAAGCAGGGCAGGCCTGAGCCATGACCGAAAAACTGATCACGGTCACATTGACCCAACAACAAGATTACCGTTTTGACATCCGCTTTGACGACTGCATGCCCGTGTTGACCAGCGATGAGCCCGCGCCTTTGGGTACAGGCCAGGGCCCCTCGCCCGTGCAGTTGTTGTGTGCGGCGGTGGGCAATTGCCTGAGTGATTCGCTGCTGTTTGCCCTGCGCAAATTCAAGCAAGAACCCGAACCTCTTCGCTGCGAAGTGCAAGCCCAGGTGGGCCGCAATGCCGAAGGCCGCATGCGCGTGCTGGAGATGGTGGCTACTTTGCACTTGGGGGTGAGCGCCGCCAAGCTGGAGCAGTTGGAGCGTGTGCTGGGTCAGTTCGAGGGCTTTTGCACCGTCACCCAAAGTGTGGGTCAGGGTATCCCGATTCAGGTGCGTGTGCTCGATGCCGATGGGGTGCTGCTGAAGTCCTGAGACTTTCAGAAGCGCGGGGTTTCAGGCGAATTTGGTCAGCATTTCCGCCACATGCTCGGGTGACTGGTCGCCTTGTTCGATCATGCAGCCGACCATGGAGAAAAAGGATTTGTCGAGCGCTTTGCGGGCCGCAGCCATTTGCTGGGCAATTTTTTCGCAATCCGCATCGGCCTCGATCAGCTTTTGCAAACCGCGCAGCTGACCTTCAATTCGGGCCAGGCGGGCACACAGGTTTTTCTTTTTCTCGGCGTTCACGATGCGGCTCATGCAAGTCTCCTGATGGGCCCCTGGGGAGAGGGTGGGGCCGCTGGTGCGCATGATAGCTTTTTGCGATGTCTGCTGCGTTTCAGCTGAATAAGGCCCGGTCGCTGGATGTCTGTTGGTACTGCCGGGCAATGTTGGCGCAGACCAGGTCGCACAAGGCGTAAATCGAAGGGTCGGTCACTTTGTAGAACACGCTCGTGCCTCGGCTTTCGCGAGCCACGATGCCGTGTTGCGCCAGATAAGACAGGTGGCGTGAGACGTTGGCAGCCGAATAACCCGACAACTGGGCCAACTCGCCCACGTTGTGCTCGGTGTCGCGCAGCAGGTTCAGAATTTGCAGACGTGTGGGCTCCGACAGCGCCTGAAAATAGGCTGCAATCTGTTCAAGTGCTTTGGCTGGCAAATCTTTCATGGGTGCTCCACAACACATTCTAGGGATGCCGTCAGTCGCAAAATGATTGACCGGCTATCGGATTTAATTGTATCATTGCGTATGTACGCAAACAACCAAATGTGTAAATCTAACGGTTTGATGGAGATGCACCGATGAACAGACGCTTGATTTTGGCTGCGGCCATGGCATTCTCAGGCTTGCCTGCGGCCTCCGTTTGGGCCGCAGATGACACAGCAGGGGTCAAAAGCGTGGCCGCCAAAGCCAGCGCAGCAGGTACGCAAGAGCTGAGCCTTGACGCAGTCGTCGAGGCGGTGCGCCAGGCGACTTTGTCGAGCCAGGTGGCTGGAGCCATCGTGATCTTGAACGTCAAGGCCGGTGATCAGGTGCGTGCTGGGCAGGAACTGCTGCGCATCGATGCCAGTGCAGCCCAGCAAAACGTGGTGGGCAGCACAGCCCAACTCGAAGCCGCACAGGCTAACTTGCGCGTGGTCAGCAAAGAGCTCGATCGTCAGAAGCAACTGTTCCAAAAGCAATACATCAGCCAGGGTGCACTTGATCGCACCCAAGCCCAGTTCGAAGCTGCCCAGGCCCAGGTGCAAGCTCAGCAAGCGCAAACCCGAGCAGCCCAAACCCAGACCGGGTTTTTCAGCATGCGTGCCCCGTTCAATGGTGTGGTGTCCGATGTGACCGTCACCTTGGGTGACATGGCCATGCCAGGCCGTCCGCTGGTGACCCTGCACGATCCTTCGGCTTTGCGCGTGAGCGCGGCCGTGCCACAGTCAATGATCGATGGTGTGCGTGCCCAGTTGAAGGCGGTGCGATATGACATTGCTGGCCACAAAAGTGCGGTCGCAGCCAGCGTGCAGTTGCTGCCCGCCGTGGACCCCGTGACACACACCGCGCAGCTGCGCGTGGCGTTGCCTGCAGGCACTGAGGGCTTGGTGCCCGGCATGTTTGCCCGGGTCTGGGTGCCTGCCACCAAAGCATCGGGTGAAGCCCGAGAGGGGCGTGTGTTTTTGCCTCTGACCGCCATCGTGCGCCGTGCGGAGATGACCGGCGTTTACGTGATGGATGCCCAAGGCAAGCCGCGTTTGCGGCAGGTTCGCTTGGGCCGTACAGCAGGCCAGACCGTTGAAATTTTGGCGGGTGTGAGCGATGGTGAGAACGTCGTGACAGAGCCCGCCACCCTCGGCCAAAAAACCGGAAAGTGACCCCATGAGCGAGCAAAAAATGGGTGTGTCGGGCCGCATCGCGGCAGCTTTTCAAAGCGCACAGATCACGCCACTCTTGGCGCTGGTGGCGTTTTTGCTAGGTGTGTTTGCCGTGATGGTGACGCCCCGCGAGGAAGAGCCGCAAATCAATGTGACCATGGCCAATGTGATCGCGCCCTTCCCCGGCGCATCGGTGCGCGATGTGGAGCAAATGGTGTCGATTCCGGCAGAGCAGGTGCTGTCCAAGATTGCCGGTGTCGAGCATGTTTATTCGGTCTCGCGCCCTGGCGTGGCCATCATGACCGTGCAGTTCAAGGTGGGCGTGCCGCGCACCGAGGCGCTGGTCAAGTTGCACGACACGATCCGCGAAAACGCCGATTGGTTGCCTCGTAACCTGGGCCTGCCCGAACCCCTGATCAAGCCCAAGGGCATTGACGACGTGCCGATCGTGTCACTCACCTTGCATGGCCGTACGCCCGAGGTGAGCGCTTTTGAGCTGGAGCGCGTGGCGCACAGCATCGAGGCCGATATCAAGCGCGTGCCCGGCACCCGTGATGTGGTCACCCTCGGTGGTCCGCACCGCGCGGCGCTGGTGCAAATCGACCCGCAGCGCATGAATGGCTCTGGTGTCACGGTGCACGATGTACGCATGGCCCTGCAATCTGCCAACTTGGGCTTGCCCGTGGGTGAATTGTTGGGTGGCAACCAAAGCGTGGCCATCGAGGCTGGACCTCACTTGGCGCAAGCCAGTGATGTGGCGGACTTGGTGGTACAGGTGGTGCAGGGCAAGCCGGTGTTCCTGAAAGATGTGGCCACCGTGAAAGATGGCCCGATGCCCGCTGAGCGTTACGTTTGGCACGGCAACAACGTCAACAATGGCGGTGAAGAATTCGCGGCCGTGACGCTGTCGATCACCAAAAAATCGGGCGAAAACGCCATCGATGTGGCCAATGGCGTGAAAGCCCGTGTCGAGAAACTGCAGGGCACAGTGATCCCTGACGATGTTGTGGTGGTCGAGACCCGCAATTACGGCGAGACCGCCAACGACAAAGCGAAAAAGTTGATCCAAAAACTGCTGTTCGCCACGGCGTCTGTGGTGGCCTTGGTGTTCATGGCGTTGGGTCGCCGCGAAGCCGCCATCGTCGGTGTGGCCGTGATTTTGACGCTGACAGCAACCTTGTTCGCGTCTTGGGCCTGGGGCTTTACGCTCAACCGTGTGTCGCTGTTTGCCCTGATTTTTTCCATCGGCATTTTGGTCGACGACGCGATCGTGGTGGTTGAGAACATCCATCGCCACCAGCAGCTTTATCCGGGCAAAAGCATTCGCGAAATCATTCCTGGTGCGGTGGACGAAGTCGGTGGCCCCACCATCTTGGCCACCTTCACAGTGATCGCGGCCTTGTTACCCATGGCTTTTGTCAGTGGCCTGATGGGCCCCTACATGAGCCCGATCCCGATCAATGCCAGCTTGGGCATGCTGCTCTCGCTGGCCATTGCGTTTGTCATCACGCCTTGGTTGTCGGGCATGTGGATGAAGCCGTCTGACCACGCACACGGCGAGAACGCGTCAGGGGGCGGTCACACTGGCCTGAGCGCTAAGCTCGAACCCCTGTTTGAAAAGATTTTCCAGCCATTGCTGGACACGCAAAAAGGCGGTCAAAACCGCAAGTTGCTGGGCTTGGGCATTGCCGGTTTGATCGCCTTGTCTTTGGTGCTGCCCGCGACGGGTTTGGTCATGCTCAAGATGCTGCCTTTTGACGACAAGTCGGAGTTTCAGGTTGTGGTGGACATGCCTGCAGGCACACCTCTTGAGAAAACCGCTGCCGTGATGCGCGAGCTGGGTGGCCTTTTGGCCACGGTGCCCGAGGTCACGCACTACCAGGCTTACGTGGGTACGGCTTCGCCCATCAATTTCAATGGTTTGGTGCGTCAGTATTACCTGCGTGCTGGCAGTGAACTGGGTGACATCCAAGTTAATCTGCTGCGCAAGTCCGAGCGCAGCGACAAGAGCCATGTCATTGCCACCCGTGTGCGTCCGGCCTTGCAAGAGATTGGCCGCAAACACGGTGCCAATGTCAAGGTGGTCGAAGTGCCGCCGGGCCCGCCTGTGATGTCGCCCATCGTGGCTGAAATTTATGGTCCGGATGCTGAGGGGCGCCGTCAGGTGGCCAAATCGGTACGTGCTGTCTTTGAAAAGACCGAAGGCGTGGTGGACATCGACGACAGCTCGATCGCCGATGCACCGCGCAAGATTTTGCTGGTGGACCGCCGCAAGGCCGCTGTGCTGGGTGTGTCGCAACAAGCCATCGTGACCACTTTGCGTGCCGGTTTGGCTGGCGAATCGGTGACTTACCTGCACGACGGTAGCAAATACCCGGTCCCCGCCTTGATTCAGTTGCCCGAGCAACTGCATGGCGATCTGGATGCTTTGTTGCAACTGGGCGTGAAAACCGCCACGGGCAAAGTGGTGGCGATGCGCGAGTTGGTCACCGTGAGCGACACCTTGCGTGAGCAGCCCATCATTCACAAGGACATGCTGCCGGTGAATTTTGTCAACGCCGACATGGCGGGCAAGGTGGACAGCCCCTTGTACGGTTTGTTCAAGATGCGTGGCGATGTGGCCAAAATCCAGGGGCCCGACGGTGCGCTGGTCGAAGAATATTTCATCAGCCAGCCCGACGATGCCTGGCGCGGTTACGGCATTAAGTGGGACGGCGAATGGCAGATTACATACGAGACGTTTCGTGACATGGGCGCAGCCTATGGCGTTGGTCTGATCCTGATCTATTTGTTGGTGGTGGCACAGTTTGGTTCTTACCTCACGCCGCTGATTATCATGGCCCCGATTCCATTGACCATCATTGGCGTGATGCCGGGCCACGCTCTGCTGAATGCGCAGTACACAGCCACCAGCATGATCGGCATGATCGCGCTGGCGGGCATCATCGTGCGCAACTCGATTTTGTTGGTGGACTTCATCAACCTGCAAGTGCAAACCGGCATGGATTTCAAGCGGGCCATCGTGCAATCGGCCATCACCCGCGCTCAGCCCATCATGCTCACGGGCCTGGCGGCCATGATCGGGGCCTTTTTCATTGTGGATGACCCGATCTTCAACGGCTTGGCCATTTCGCTGATTTTTGGCATTTTTGTGTCCACGGTGCTGACGCTGGTTGTCATCCCGACTTTGTATTACGTCGCGTACCGAAAAAAGTACGAGGCCTGAGTTTTTAATTTCATCAACCGGAGTTTGAATCATGAAATCTTGGCAAATCGTTCGTTTGGTCGCAGGGACCTTCATCTTGCTGTCTTTGGCTTTGGGCGTGCAGGGCAGCCCCATTTTTGTGAGCGCGTGGTGGCTGGCGTTTACCGCTTTTGTGGGCGCTAACCTGCTGCAAAGCGCCCTGACCAAGTGGTGCTTGATGGAATCCATCTTGCGCAAACTGGGCGTTGAGGCCGGCAGCTGATTTGACGGCACGCACGACATGAGAACGCCCTTGTTCAAACCCCGGCCACTGAGCGGCTGGGTGCTGGCGGCCTTGCTGGCCAGCCCTTCTGTGCAGGCTTTGGATTTGCTGCAAACTTGGGAACAGGCGCGTCAGCACGACCCGCAGATGCAGGTGGTTCAGGCTACGCGCTCATCGGTGCAAGCCTACGAAGCGCAGGCCAAAGCCGTCTGGCGTCCGGTGCTGATGGGCAGTGCCAGTGTGGGGGCCATGTCGGCAGATACCAGCACACAGGGCGCACAGTTTGCCGTGGGTGGTCAGCCGGCCATGCCTGGCAGCTTCGCCACCTCGGCCAGCGCTGCCACTTCAACACGTTGGTCGTTGCAAGCCAAGCAAGCGCTGTACAGCCCTGAGCGCCAGGCGCAGCAAGCGCAGTTGCAAAAAGCTGCCAGCGTGGCCGAACTGCGTGCCGATTGGGCGCAGCAGCAGTTCATGCAGCTCACGGCGCAAAGGTATTTCAACTTGCTGGTGGCGGAGCGCCAGCAACAGGTGCTGAAAAACCAGTATGCCGCCGTCAGCCGTTCGCTGACCGAAGTCAAAGACCGTTTTGCACTGGGCGATTTGCCTGTGACCGATACGCACGAAGCCACGGCCCGTGCCACGGGCCTGCAAGCACAGTTGCTCGCCGCCGAAAGCGATGTGCAAATGGCCCGTAGCGTGCTGGCCGAATCCACCCGCTTGAGCGTCGACGCCCTGAAACTCCATGTGCCCAAAACCGAACGGACATTGACTGCCGTCCCCGCTTTGGCGCAGGTTCAAGAGCAGGTGCGTCAAGCCAACACAGGCGTGCTGTTGCAAAAAGCCCAGTGGAATGTGGCCCTGCAAGAGCTTAAAAAGCACGAGCGCAGTGGCGGTATCACGCTCGATTTTGTGGCCTCCGCAGGGCGGGACCGCCTGAGCGGGGAGGGCGATTTTGGCCCATCTTCCAACACCCAAAGCCAGCAGATGCTCGGCCTGAGCCTGAATGTGCCTTTGTACACAGGCGGCTGGCGCAGCGGCAAATTGCAAGAGGCGGTGAGCGCGGCAGACAAAGCCTCAGCCGAATACGACTTGGCTCTGCAACAAGCGCAACAGCAAGCCCGTTCGGTGTGGCTGGCCTTGCAAACCGGGCCTGCCCGTTTGGCGGCCATGAAGGCATCGTGGCAAGCCAGCGCGGCTCGGCTAGATGCCACCCGTTTGGGTCGGCAAGTGGGCGACCGCACCACGCTGGAACTGCTGCAAGCCGAAAACGATGCGGCTCAGGCCGAGCTGGCGTGGTTGCGTGCACAGGCTGACTTGCTGCTCACGCAATTGCAACTGGATGCTTTGACCGGTGCCATGTCGGTGCAAAGCCTGCAAGCCCTCAATGCCCATTTAGCCCCTTGATTTATCAGATTTCGAACTGGAGAAGACCGACATGAAAACAGCCCATGACTTGGTGTCGCAAGCCAAAACTGACATCCGCGAAATTGCCCTGCAAGAAGCCGAGGCGGCCATCCAGCAATCGGATGTGTTGATCGATGTGCGCGAAGCCGATGAATTTGCGGCGGGCCATTTGCCTGGCGCTGTGTTGGTGCCACGGGGCTTGCTGGAGTTCAAGCTCAGCGGCACGCCCGCTTTGTCGGGCCGTGACCTGAAGGTGGTGTTGTATTGCAAAACCAGTGGCCGTGCCGCGCTTGCTGCGCAAACCATGCAAAGCATGGGCTACCTGAATGTGAGTTCGATTGCGGGCGGCTTTGACGCCTGGGCAGCCGCCGGCAAATCAGTGGTCAAACCCGAACAACCATCGTTCGAGTGAGTCTGGCTTCCCATATTGGCGTCTTGTTTTTGCTGTCTCAGTGAAATCCCTGATGAGCGAGCGAGCTCCAAGTGTCCAAAGGGGCTTCGATTTCGGTTAAATTAGCCGCCAGTTATATTAATTCTTTCAGGAGTTCTCATGAAATTGATTTTTGCCGTTGCCGCCGTGTCGGCCTTGTTGTCTGCCCCCGCTTTCGCCAACATGGACATGGCCAAGAAAAACGCCTGCATGGCCTGCCACGCGGTCGATAAAAAACTGGTTGGCCCTGCTTACCAAGACGTCGCCAAAAAATATGCCGGTCAAAAAGACGCCGTCGCCACTTTGGCCAAGAGCATCAAGGCGGGTGGTTCTGGCAAGTGGGGTCCGATTCCCATGCCCGCGCAAGCCGCTTTGAGCGACGCCGATGCCAATACGTTGGCGGCCTGGATTCTGGCGGGTGCCAAGTAAATTCAACTACCCGCACAACGGGTCAAAATTGATGGTTGTTTAGAAAGCTCGATTGGTACTCGTGGCTTTTTTCTTGCCGCTCAAAGGTTATCCTTTGAGCGGCTTTTTTAATGGGAGAAAAAACATGAAATTGCGCACGTCTTTGCTGCTAGCCTGCACGGTTGCCTTCTTTACTTTCTGTGTCCAGGCACAACCAGCGATCTTCAAGGATGCGGATTACAAGTTGGGCGAAAAATTAATCGCTGACAGCCAATGCGTGGCTTGCCATGTGGGCAAAGTCGGGGGTGATGGCAGTGCCATCTATAAACCCCAGGGTCGCATCAACAGTGCCGCATTGCTGCGAGGCATGGTCGAGCAATGCAACACCGAATTGAATTTGGGCATGTTCCCTGAAGAGGTCAATTCGGTCGCTGCGGTACTCAATCGAAACCATTACAAGTTCAAATAGAGATTTAAGGATTCAATTTAATTTGAACTGACAAATACCTTACCCCATAGGGTATAGGGTATCTTCCGATACCCGTTTTCTTCTGCGTCAAGGATGATCGATATCAACCCAACAAGGCACATGGTGCGTCTGGTTGGTCCCCTTCATTGCGAGACTTCAGGAGAATATCAATGCGTAAATCTTTCACATGGATGAAATGGGCCGTTTTGGCCAGCTCGATCTGGTTGACCGGCTGCGGCACCATCAGCACCCTCGGCAAGTTGGAGTCTGGTGCGGGCTCAGAAGCCAGTCGCATGTGGGATCGCTGGGTTGAAGGCGAAGGCGATATCGCTGTGGCCACCACCTGGGAGCGCAAAGTCAAGCAGGGCGTGACCGCCCAAGAGGTCGAGCAAGTCCTCAAACAAGTGGCGACAGAGCGCAACATGCGCGATGTGGGCACTTTGCCTTTGTCAAAAGAGCTCGAAGCACGTTCGGGCAAAAAAGAAAAACTGCTGACCGTGTACTCGTTCTGTTCGCCTGCGACAGCACGCCGCATGGTCGATTTCAGCCCGCACATGGCAGCTTACTTGCCTTGCCGTGTGTCCATGGTTGAAAAAGAAGACGGCCTGTGGCTGTACACACTCAATATGGACATGATGGTGAAGATGGGCCGCAAGCTGCCATCGCCCCTCAAAGAAGAAGCCAAAGCTGTTCGCGACACCATTTGGGAAATGATGGAACGCGGCAGCAAGGGTGAGTTTTGATCTGAAAAAAACTGGAGACAACAATGAAAAAAATCAACACTTTGCGCGCCACCGTGCTGGCCGCTGTTTTGGCCACGGGTTCGACAGCTTGGGCTACCAATGGCATGTTGATGGAGGGCTATGGCCCTGAGTCGCTAGCACAGGGCGGAGCATCAACAGCTTATTACAACGGTACGGCCGGCATGATGAACAACCCTGCAACATTGCAATTGGGGTTGGTTGGTTCCCGTCTTGATGTAGCTATGGGCATATTGGGGCCTAACGTTAAATCAAGTATGCAAGGAATGCCTGTAGCTTCATCCAGTGGAACTTCTTACGTCATGCCAGCTTTGGGCTGGGTTCGTAAGAGCGATCAGATGACATGGGGTGTGGGTATTTTTGGACAAGGTGGCATGGGGACTGAATACGGAGCTGACAGTTTCTTGGCTATGGGGTCTGGCAGTGGTGTGCGCTCTGAATTGGGTGCAGGTCGTGTGATTTTTCCGTTGTCTTTCAAAGTCAACGAGCAATTGAGTGTCGGCGGTTCTCTGGACTACACATGGTCGGGACTTGACATGAAGATGGCAGCAAGCGGGCAGCAGTTAGGGGGTATGGTTACTGGTATGCCATCTGGGAATTTGGGCAGTGCTCTTCCGCAGCTTGCTGCGGCGTCATGGGCACGAATTGATTTTTCGAACAACAGCGATTTTTCAGGTGCAGCAACATCTACCGGCTGGACTGGCAAGTTGGGTGCTGTTTACCAAGCTAGCCCTAATTTGTCTCTGGGCATCACGCACCACCTAAAAACCAATGTGGGCGATATGAAAACAAATTCTACTGGTGCAAGCATGAGCGCTGCAGGTGGATTCATGGACCAAGGACAAATCATCGTTCGTGATTTTCAAATGCCTAGCAGCACAGCCTTGGGCTTTGCCTTCAAAGCCAATTCTGCTTTGACATTGGTCGCAGATATCAAGAGAATTGGCTGGCGCGATGTGATGAAAAGTTTCAATATGACTTACATCAGTGCAGGTATGGGAGGACAGGTTGACTTTTCAATGCCTCAAAACTGGAAAGATCAAACCGTGGTGTCTTTGGGTGGGTCTTACAAAACGAGTGAAGTCCTTGTCTTGCGTGCAGGCTTTAGCCAATCTAGCAATCCGATACCAGACAATTACGTTAACCCACTGTTTCCTGCAATTGTGAAAAAGCACTTTACTGCGGGTATGAGCTATCGGATCAGCGATAAGTTGGGCTTGGATGCAGCGGTATCACACGCACCGAAAGTGTCTGTTACCTCGGGTTCTGGTGTGAGCATTTCGCATGCACAAACCAATTATCAATTTCTCATGAACTACAGCTATTGATGATGGCAACCCTCTGATCAGAGATTTTTTTGATCAGAGGTGTGTTGGTGTAATCCCTGAATCAGATTCATCGTTTATCGTATATATTCGCACATCCGAATATACGAACCTAACAGCAAAGCACGCATGAGCGAAGAAATGGATGAAGTGTTTGAGAAGGCGGCTGAGTTGTTTGCCGTACTGTCAACGCCCATTCGTTTGCGCATCATCAGCGAGTTGTGCCAAGGGGAAAAAAACGTAGGGCAATTGCTGGACCACATTGATGTAGCGCAACCCAATATGTCGCAGCATCTGAACATCATGTACAGGGCGGGCATTTTGGGCAAACGTCGTCAGGGGGCTCAGATGTTTTATCGGATTGCAGACGAATCTGCTGTGATGGTTTGCCGTGCCGTGTGCACACAGGTGGCCATCGATGTGGCAGTGAATTGACAACTCAAAACGAGGAGTTTGTGTGAAAGAAGACAGCATCCATTCAGGAAGAGTGCAAAAAGCACCTGAAAACTTCCTGACCCAAAGTGGCGTCAAGGAGGTTTTTGCCGAAGGCAAAAAAGGCCGCCGTGATTTCATTCGCAATGCCTTTGCAGCTGCGGCTGCAGGTGCCGTTGCCCCCATGGCCATGGCACAGGGCAACCCAGTGCCCGTCGAGGGCGGCGATCCCAATATCTTGACCTTGCCCGAGCACGCAGTGGGCTTGGGTCAAGGTGTGGCCGTCGAAGGGTACGGCAAGCCCTCCAAGTTCGAAGCGAACTTGCAGCGCCGCCAAAGCCCCGGCCTCACACAGACGACGCAGGCTTCGGTGTCGTTCGCGCCACTGCAGTCATTGTTTGGCATCGTCACGCCAAGTGGTTTGCACTTCGAGCGGCACCACCAAGGCTGGTGGGACATCGATCCCTCCAAGCACCGTTTCATGATCAACGGCATGGTCAAAAAGAACATGGTGTTCACCATGGACGAGATCATGCGTTTGCCTTCGGTCTCGCGTTTCCACTTCATTGAGTGTGGCGCCAACAGCGCGACCGAGTGGGGCAACGTGGCCGTGCCCACCGTGCAATACACCCACGGTATGTTGTCGTGCAGCGAGTTCACGGGCGTGCCCTTGATTACTCTGCTGGAGTTGGCTGGTGCTGACTTGAAAAATGGCAAGTTTGTGTTGGCCGAAGGCGGTGATGGGTCGTCCATGACCCGCACCATTCCCATGAGCTTGATCACTTCGGGCGAAGTCATCGTGGCCTATGGTCAGAACGGTGAAATGCTGCGCCCCGAAAACGGTTATCCCCTGCGTTTGGTGGTGCCCGGTGTGCAAGGCGTGAGCTGGGTCAAGTACCTGCGCCGCGTCGAAGTGGGTGACAAGCCCTATGCTGCCAAAGACGAAGCGATTCACTACATCGATTTGCAGCCCGGTGGCATGCACCGCCAGTACACCAACATCCAGGAAGTCAAAAGCGTGGTGACCACGCCATCCGGTGGTCAGGTGTTGCTGGACAAAGGTTTTTACAACATCACAGGACTGGCTTGGTCGGGCAAAGGCAAGATCAAACGCGTGGACGTGTCTACTGACGGTGGTCGCAATTGGCGTCAGGCTCGACTGGAAACACCGGTCTTGTCCAAAGCTTTGTCGCGTTTCAACCTCGACTGGGTGTGGGACGGCAAGCCCGCCATCATCCAAAGCCGTGCGCAAGACGACACGGGACATGTTCAGCCCACCTACCAGCAGTTGCGCGGTGTGCGTGGAACGCGTTCGATTTATCACAACAACGCCATCCAGTCGTGGTTGGTGCAGGAAAACGGTGAGGTGAAAAATGTCCAGGTTTCGTAATGCCGTTTTGACGGTGGCTTTGCTGGCAGTGGCTGGTATGGCCTCTGCCCAGAGTTCAAAGTTTCCCGGTGTGGGCCGTGATGCCACGCCCAAAGAAGTGGCCAAATGGGACATCGATGTGCGTCCCGACTTCAAGGGCTTGCCTGCGGGTTCGGGTTCGGTCGCCAAAGGCCAAGATGTGTGGGAGGGCAAGTGCGCTCACTGCCATGGTGTCTTTGGTGAGTCTGGTGAAGTGTTCAGCCCCCTGATTGGCGGTACCACCGCTGAAGACATCAAGAATGGGCGCGTTGCCAACTTGAACCGCTCCGACTACCCTGGCCGGACCACGATCATGAAAGTGGCGTCGGTCTCGACCGTGTGGGATTACATCAACCGTGCCATGCCTTGGACCAACCCCAAGACCTTGACCACTGAAGAGGTTTACGCTGTCACGGCATTTTTGTTGAACTTGGCCAATATCGTGCCTGACAACTATGTGCTGTCAGACAAGAACATCGCCGAAGTGCAGGCCCGCATGCCCAACCGCAATGGCATGCAAACCCAGCATGCGATGTGGCCAGGCAACGAGTTTGCAGGCGTGAAAAAGCCTGACACAGCCAACAAGGTTTGCATGAAAGACTGCACGCCAGAACCCAAAGTGGCTTCTTTCTTGCCCGACTTTGCACGCAATGCCCACGGCAACTTGCTGGAGCAAAACCGCAACGTGGGTGCCCAACGCGGCGCAGACACGACCAAGCCTGAACCCAAGGCCGGTATGCCCGTGGTCGCAGCCGCTGCCGCACCTGTTGCTGCAGTCAAGCCAGAAAACAACGAAGCCAAAGCGGCGATTGCACTCTTGAACAAGCACAGCTGCACCGCATGCCATGGCGTGGACAAGAAAATTGTCGGCCCTGGCTTCAATGAAGTGGCCAAGAAAAATGCCGGCAAAGTAGATTATTTGGCAGGCAAAATCAAGGCTGGTGGTGTTGGCGTGTACGGACAAATTCCAATGCCGCCACAATCGCTGCCTGAGGCTGACGCCAAGAAAATTGCCGAATGGATTTCCAAGGGGGCCAGCAAGTAATACGGACTTTCCCCGTTGTACTGCTGAACCTGTTTCAATAGCATCACTCAATCATCAAGGAGATATCAGATGCAAAACCGTCGTGAGACACTCAAGCAAACCGCTGTTGTGGCGGGCCTCTTGGCCTCTGCTGGCTTCCCTCAGTTTGCCCACGCTGCCTTCAACAAAGCCGCATTCGAAGCCAAGTCGGTGCAAGACGCAGCCAAAGCCGCTGGCGCTGCCAGCATGGCCGAAAGCAAAGACGTGACCATCACCGGTCCGGACATCGCTGAAAACGGTGCTGTGGTGCCTTTGGGTGCCAGCACAGCACTGCCAGGCGTCAAGCACATGCTGATTTTGGTCGAGAAGAACCCCGCAGCCCTCGTGGCCATGTTCCATGTGTCCGATGCCGTGGAAACCAATTTCACGACCCGCGCCAAAATGGGCCAGTCTTCCGATGTCTACGCTGTGGCCATCATGAACGACGGCAAAGCCTTGTGGGCCAAAAAAGAAGTCAAGGTCACCTTGGGTGGTTGCGGCGGTTAAGCCACTGCAAACATCCGACCTCACATTGATTCATTGAAAGATTTAGGAGAAAAAAATGGCAGATCCAATGCGCATTCGTGCCCAAGCCTCGGGCGACAAAGCAACTGTCCGTGTGCTAATGAGCCACGAGATGGAGTCCGGTCAGCGTAAAGACGCTTCCGGCAAAACCGTGCCAGCTTGGTACATCCAGGAAGTCACAGCTAACCTCAACGGCAAGCAAGTGCTGGCCGCTGAATGGGGCCCTGCAGTGTCCAAAAACCCGTTTCTGCAATTCGCAGTCAAAGGCGCTAAAGCCGGTGACAAAATTGCAGTGACTTGGAAAGACAACAAGGGCGAGAGCCGCACCGACGAAGCCACGGTGTCGTGATCTTCTGTTGAGTTGGAAAAGGGTGAAGTCAGCACTTCACCCTTTTTGCGTTTGATCAAACCAAAGAGGTGACAATGAAAAAAGCAGCAACCCTTTCGATGGCAGTGGCCTTGGCCCTGTCTGTAGCGCCGGCAATGGCCCAAAAAACGGCCAGTCAAGGCATTGATGAATACCGGGCTATGTTGCAAGACGGCAACCCGGCTGAGCTTTTTGAAGCCAAAGGCGAAGACCTCTGGAAAAAAGCGCGCGGACCCAAAAATGCTTCGCTCGAAAAGTGCGATCTGGGTCAAGGGCCGGGGGTGGTGAAGGGTGCTTTTGTGTCTTTGCCTCGTTATTTTGCTGACACTCAGCGCATGCAAGACCTGGAATCCCGTCTTGTCACCTGCATGGAAACTTTGCAAGGCTTCAATGCCGCTGAAATTTCCAAGACTGCTTTTGGGCGTGGCGAAATGGCCAACGTCACCGCTTTGGCCACTTGGATCGCTGCCGAATCCAAGGGCTTGAAGTTCAATCTCTCTCAGTCACACCAGCAAGAACAAACCTTCTACGAAGTGGGCAAGCGCCTGTTCTTTCAACGTGGCGGCCCCCATGATTTTTCTTGCGCGTCTTGCCACGGCGAAGAGGGCAAACGCATTCGTTTGCAAGACTTGCCAATCCTGAGCAAGAACCCCGGTGACGGCGTTGGTTTTGCTGCTTGGCCTGCCTACCGCGTGTCGAATGGTCAGATGTGGAGCATGCAATTGCGCCTGAACGATTGCTACCGCCAGCAACGCTTTCCCTATCCCGGTTTTGCCAGTGACGCCACTGTCGCTTTGGCCACCTATTTGGGCGTGAATGCCAAGGGTGCTGTCTCGATCGCACCGGCCATCAAACGCTGACCTGACCAGGAGAACCACATGAACAAAAAGACCCAACTTGTATTGGCCAGCTTGACGGCCGCTTTGGTGGCTGCAGGCTGCGCATCCGGCCCTTCACTTGCCGAACTGAACGCTTTGACCGACAAAATTGTCAAGACTTCTTTCCGTGACGAAGGTGCTGTCAAAGTAGAGCGCATCACCGCCACTGACGAAACCAACCGCGCTTGCAGCGACGCCGATGTGGCTGGCAAGCCGCTGGATGAAAAAACGGCCAAGGCCATCGAAGAAGCCAACTTCAAAGCCATCAAGTGGCCATCGGATGGAAAATTCATTGGCGACTGGAAAGAGGGCGAAAAAATTGCCCAAAGTGGCCGAGGCTTGACTTGGAGCGATACGGCCGATACGGTCAATGGCGGTAATTGCTACAACTGCCACCAAATGGACAAGAAAGAGATTTCTTACGGCACGATTGGTCCGAGCTTGTACAACTACGGCAAGATCCGTGGCGTGTCCAACCCGGACGATCCGGCCAGCAAAGCCATCGTCGAATACACCTGGGGCAAGGTTTGGAACGCCAAGGCTTACAACGCCTGTTCCAACATGCCACGCGCTGGCCACATGGGCATCTTGAACGAGACCCAAGTGCGCCACGTTGTTGGCTTGTTGCTCGACCCCAAATCGCCCGTCAACCAGTAAGCCCTCGAAAACCCGGCTCGCCCGGGTTTTTTAGCCCCGTATATATCAGTGATTGCAAATATGAATCTCTCCAAACGCGAATTTATCCAAGTCATGGGTGCCGGCACGATGGCTGGCATGAGCATGGGCTCTTTTGCCGAAGCCAGCGCGGCCACGGCTTCCAATGGCCTGTACGACATCCCGAAGTTCGGCAATGTGTCGTTTTTGCACATGACCGATTGCCATGCGCAGCTCAAGCCGATTTATTTCCGCGAGCCCAGCATCAACATGGGCATTGGCTCCATGCAGGGCAATTTGCCGCATTTGGTGGGTGAGTATTTGTTGCAAGTGGCCAAGATCCGTCCGGGCACCGCCGAGGCGCATGCCTTGACGTTCCTTGATTACGAAAAAGCCGCCAAACGTTACGGCAAAGTCGGTGGTTTTGCGCACTTGGCCACGTTGGTCAAACGCATGAAGGCCAGCCGTCCCGGCGCTTTGTTGCTCGACGGTGGCGACACTTGGCAGGGCTCGGGCACCAGCCTGTGGACCAACGGTCAGGACATGGTCGATGCCTGTAAATTGCTGGGCGTTGACGTGATGACCGGGCACTGGGAATTCACCTTGGGCATGGAGCGCGTGAAAGAAATCGTTGAGAAAGACTTTGCCGGCAAGGTCGATTTTGTGGCGCAGAACGTCAAGACCAATGACTTTGGCGACCCGGTTTTCAAGCCATATGTGATCCGCGAAATCAATGGCGTGCCTTGCGCCATCATCGGCCAGGCATTTCCCTACACCCCGATTGCCAACCCGCGTTACATGGTGGCCGACTGGGAGTTCGGCATCCAGGACGAGAACATGCAAAAGATGGTCAACGAAGCCCGCGGCAAAGGTGCTCAGGTCGTGGTCGTCATCAGCCACAACGGCATGGACGTGGACTTGAAGATGGCCAGCCGCGTGAGCGGCATCGATGCCATCATGGGCGGTCACACGCACGATGGCATGCCTGTGGCCTCGATCATCGCCAACAAAGGCGGCAAGACGTTGGTCACCAATGCGGGCTCCAATGGCAAGTTTTTGGGTGTGCTCGACTTTGATGTCAAAGACAAAAAGGTCAGTGACTTCCGCTACAAATTGTTGCCTGTGTTCTCCAACATGCTGCCGGCCGATCCCGAGATGGACGCTTTGATCACCAAGATCCGTGCACCCTACGAGTCCAAACTGTCTGAAAAGCTGGCTGTGACCGATGGCATGTTGTACCGCCGTGGCAACTTCAATGGCACTGGCGACCAGTTGCTGGTCGATGCGTTGTTGGATGTGCAAGGTGCCGAAATTGCTTTCTCTCCTGGCTTCCGCTGGGGCACCACGCTGTTGCCAGGTCAGGCCATCACACGCGAATGGTTGCTCGACATGACCGCCACCACTTACTCGTATGCCACTGTGACCGAGATGACGGGCGAGACCATCAAGACCGTCCTGGAAGACGTGGCCGACAACCTGTTCAACCCCGATCCTTATTACCAACAAGGTGGTGACATGGTGCGCGTGGGCGGTTTGTCATACAGCTGCAACCCTGTGGGCACCATGGGCAATCGCATCGGCGATTTGCGTCTGAAAGGCCAACTCATTGATGCCGGTAAAAAATACAAGGTCGCGGGTTGGGCCCCTGTGGCCGAAGAAGCCCGCAACCAGGGCAACAAACAAGTCTGGGATGTGGTGGAGACTTGGCTCAAGGCACAGGGTGGCCGCGTCAAGCCGCGCAAGCTCAATGCCCCCAAAATCATGGGCGCTTTGCCAAACAAAGGTTACGCTGCGTGATGGACAAACACAGTGCCGAAAGGCACTGTGTTTTGCATGAGGGGATCCCAATGAAAAGAAGACATTTGATATTGGCCAGCACCGCATTGGGCAGTGTCGCTTTGTGGCCCGAAGCCCGTTTGCTGGCACAACAAACGCAGGAGTTCATTGAAGGTCCCCCCGTGGCGGATATTCCTGCCAAACAATTGTCGGCGCACGTCTGGCTGATCTACTCTCCCGATGGGTTTCCCACCCCTGAAAACCGGGGCATGATGGCCAATGTGATTTTTGTCGTGACCTCGGCCGGGGTGGTGGTGATCGACTCCGGCGCCTCACTGCAAATCGGTCAGATGGCCATCCGCATGATTCGCAGGGTGACCGACAAGCCGGTGGTGGCGGTGTTCAATAGCCATTACCACGGCGACCATTGGCTGGGTAACCACGCTTTTGTCAAAACCTACGGCGACAAGCTGCCCATTTATGCATTGCCCAGCACCATTGAAAAACTCAAGGGGGCTGAGGGCAATCTCTGGCGCAGCCTGATGGAGCGCTGGACCAACCAGTCCACCTTGGGCACCGAGGTGGTCTTGCCCAACACGCCGGTGCAGCACGGCCAAGTGATTCAGTTTGACGACGTGAGCTTGCGCATGCACCATTACGGCACGGCGCACACCCCTTCTGATTTGTGCGTGGAAGTGGTGCAGGACAAGCTCACCGCAGTGGGCGATATCGCCATGACCAACCGCATTGCCAACATGGACGAAGGTTCGTACCCTGGCACCTTCAAATACTACAAAGCGCTTATGGCGGCAGCGGGCGAGCAGATCTGGGTGCCGGGACACGGCCAGCCCGGTAAAGACCTGCTCCAGACCTATGGTGATTTCTTGGCGGGCATATGGGCGCCTTGCCTGAAGGCGGTCGAAGACGGTCAGTCAGAAGCCGAGGCCAAACTGGCCGTCTTGAAAGACCCGCGTGTGTCCTTGCGGGCCAAGACCATGCAGGGCTATGAAGGCAATATCGGCAAGTACATCAGCTTGGCCTACCTCGAAGCTGAAAAAGTGGCATTTTGAAGGGGCCAACGCACACAGCTCTTGGTGGTTCATCGGGTAGAGTTCGAGCATGAACCGACGAGATATTTTGGGACGAATGACGGCAGCCATGGGCGTGAGCGCTGCCGCCCTTGCAGGCTTGCCTGCCTTGGCGCAGGGCACAAAATTGTCCAGATTGGTGATTGTGGGCGGCGCTGAAGACCGCTTGCAGGACCGGATTATTTTGCGCAAATACGTCGAGTACTGTGGCGGCAGCCAAGCCCGTATTCGCATCATCACCGCTGCCAGCGGGGATCCGCAAGCTGTCTGGCAAAGCTACCTAAATGTCTTCAAGTCGTTGGGCGTGGAAGACGTGCAGCGGCTGGCACTCAATGACCGCGTCAGCGCCCATGCACCCCAACTGCAGTCCGAGATCTTGCAAGCCGATGGCATTTTCATGAGCGGTGGAGACCAGTCCAAACTCATGGACACCTTGTGGGACACCCCGGCCTACCAGTCATTGCACCAGTCCTTTCACCTGAACCGTTGCTGCATTGGTGGCACGAGTGCGGGTGCGGCAGTCATGTCGCGCCACATGATTGCCCAAGGGCCTGCGGTACTCCGTCCCAGCAAAGAAGCGGTAGACACCGACATTGGCCTGGGGCTGCTGTCGCAAGCTGTGGTGGACCAGCACTTTTCAGAGCGCAGACGGCTGGCGCGTTTGCTGTCAACTCTGGCCATGCGACCGGATTTGCTGGGGGTCGGTATCGACGAAGATACCGCTTTGGTGATCGAGCGGGGCGCTGCCATTGAAGTCATTGGCCAAGGCACTGTGACCTTGATTGACCCGTCGCAGATGCAATCCAATGTGAACGAACTTGAAAGCCTGGAGCAGATTGAAATGCTGGGGGTTCAGTTGCACCTGCTGCCATCAGGACATCGTTACAGCGTGAACTCTGTGGGGCAAACAGCCCGGTCAGCCCCATTGCGACGAGCCATTCAGCGCTTGGTGGCGGCGGGGCCGATCAGGGCGTGAACGACCGGCAGGGCAGACGTTAAAAGTTTGGTGCCCCCGACAGGAATCGAACCTGTATCACTCCCTTAGGAGGGGAGAGTTCTATCCATTGAACTACGGTGGCAAGCGCTGTATTTTACAGGGCCGCCTTGCAGCCACAGGCTCACTTGCTGAGCATCCGCATCGCATCTTCCAGCCCCTTGAGGGTCAGTGGGTACATGCGGTTGCTCATGAGCTGCTGGATGATCGAAATGCTTTGGCGGTACTGCCAGACGCCTTGTGGCTCGGGGTTGATCCAGGCGAACTTGGGGAAGGTGTGCGTCAGGCGTTGCAGCCACTCGGCCCCGGCCTCTTCGTTGTTGTATTCGACGCTCCCGCCTTTTTGCAAAATCTCATAAGGGCTCATGGTGGCATCCCCGATGAAGATCAGCTTGTAGTCTTTGTTGTACTTGCGCAGGATGTCCCAGGTTGGGAACTTCTCTGCATAGCGGCGCTTGTTGTTCTTCCACATGAAGTCATAGACGCAGTTGTGGAAGTAATAAAAATCAAGGTGCTTGAACTCGGCCTTGACGGCCGAAAACATTTCTTCGACGCGGGCAATGTGGTCGTCCATGGTGCCGCCCACGTCCATGAGCAACAGCACTTTCACATTGTTATGGCGCTCTGGCCGCATCATGATGTCGAGGTACCCGGCATTGGCTGCGGTCTTGCGGATGGTGCCGTCCAAGTCCAGCTCGTCGTGTGAACCTTCGCGGGCGAAACGGCGCAAACGGCGCAGTGCCACTTTGATGTTGCGCGTGCCCAGCTCTTGCTGGTCGTCGTAGTCCTTGTAGGCGCGTTGTTCCCACACCTTGACGGCGCTTTTGTTGCCACCTTTGCCGCCGATGCGAATGCCCTGCGGGTTGTGTCCACCGTTGCCAAAAGGTGAGGTGCCGCCTGTTCCGATCCACTTGTTGCCGCCTTCGTGGCGTTCTTTTTGTTCTTCGAGGCGCTTTTTGAGCGTGTCCATCAACTCATCCCAGCCCATCTTTTCGATGGCCGCTTTTTGTTCGGGTGTGAGTTCCTTCTGGAGAATTTTTTCGAGCCAGTCGAGCGGCACTTCTTTGGTGAAGTCGGTCAGCATCTCCACGCCCTTGAAGTAGGCGCCAAAAGCTTTGTCAAACTTATCGAAATGCTTTTCGTCTTTGACCATGACCGTGCGGGCCAGGTGGTAAAAGTCGTCGATGCTGCAGGCCTCGGATGCGGGGCCGACCACATTGGCTTGCAAGGCTTCGAGCAGGGTCAGATACTCGCGCACCGATACCGGCAGCTTGGCGGCACGCAGGGTGTAGAAAAAATCGATCAGCATGGCCGTTTGTCCTCGAGGCCGTTGCGGCTCAATTGAAAGTCCAGATGCGCCTTCACCGTCGGCCATTCGCTGGCGATGATGCTGTACACGCAGGTGTCGCGCAGGCTGCCTGCAGCCAGCGGGTGCGGGTTGATCTGGTGGCTGCGCAGCACGCCGTCGAGCTTGGCGCCCAAGCGCTCGATGGCGCGGCGGCTTTGCTGGTTGAAGTAATGCGTGCGCAACTCCACCGCGATGCAGCCCAGTTGCTCGAAGGCATGCGTTAGTAACAGGCGTTTGGCCTCGGTATTGAGCCGGCTGCGTTGCACGCTTTGACGGTACCAGGTCGAGCCAATTTCGACGCGGTGGTTGGCCGCATCGATGTTCATGTAAGTGGTCATTCCAACGGCGCGGCCGGATACCGGGTCGATCACGGCAAACGGGCACATGCTGCCTTTGGCTTGCAAGTCCAGACGGCGTGTGATTTCGGCAGCCATGCCCCCGGGGGTGGGAATAGTGGTGTACCAAAGCTGCCAGAGTTCACCATCGCGCACGGCCTCCACCAGATCGTCGTGGTGTGTGGCAGACAGAGGCACCAGTGCCACATGCTGACCGCTCAGGGTCGTGGGGGTGATCCAGTCGCTCATGACGGCGTGTCGGAATCTTTGGATTTTTGTTTGCCGCGCCAAAAGCGCGCCAGGTGCAAGCCAGCGCCACCGCCGAGGCCGACCAGCAAAATGCCGCCGATGCTGGCGTTGTCATAGCCTGCGCTGAAGATGTTCCAGCCGAGCCATTTGCCGGCCCAATAGCCAGCCAAGGCGCCGCCGACGAAGCCGACAGCGTCAGACAGGCCTTCGAGCAAGGGGTTGGGTGTGGTCATGGCGGCAGCTCAGCGGTTGCGCTGGTTCATGAACACCAGCTTTTCAAACAAAGTCACGTCTTGCTCGTTCTTCAGCAGGGCACCCACCAGCGGTGGGACAGACACTTTTTGGTCAGCGCTTTGCAGGGCTTCGAGGGGGATGTCTTCGGCCACCAAGAGTTTGAGCCAGTCCAGCAGCTCGCTGGTCGAGGGCTTTTTCTTCAGGCCAGGCAGGTTGCGCACGTCATAAAACGTCTTGAGTGCCAAAGCCAGCAAGTCTTGCTTGAGCGTCGGGAAGTGCACGGCCACAATTTGGCGCATGGTGTCCGCTTCGGGGAACTTGATGTAGTGAAAGAAGCAACGGCGCAAAAAGGCGTCAGGCAGTTCTTTTTCGTTGTTGGAGGTGATGAACACCAACGGGCGGGTCTTGGCCTTGATCAGCTGGCGGGTTTCGTAGCAGTAAAACTCCATGCGGTCGATTTCGCGCAACAAGTCGTTCGGGAATTCGATGTCGGCTTTATCGATTTCATCGATCAAGATGGCCACCGGAGTTTCCGAGGTGAAGGCTTGCCACAGCACGCCCTTGATGATGTAGTTCTCGATGTCCTTGACCTTTGCGTCGCCCAGCTGGCTGTCGCGCAGGCGGCTAACGGCATCGTATTCATACAGACCTTGCTGAGCCTTGGTGGTTGACTTGATGTGCCATTGCAGCAAGGGCAGCCCCAACGCTTGGGCCACTTCTTCGGCCAGCATGGTCTTGCCGGTGCCTGGCTCACCCTTGACCAGCAGAGGGCGTTTGAGGGTGATGGCCGCATTGACCGCCAGCATCAGGTCCTGAGTGGCGACGTAGTTTTCGGTACCTTGGAATTTCATGATCGGAGAGTTCTCAAAAACAGGAAAGAAGCTTGTCAGGATTATGAGGGCCAGCCCGATATAATCCGCAGTTGATTTTTATCAATCATTTGGATTGTGTAAGCAAAATGAACAAGCTCCTGACCTCAATGTTTGCCTTGGCTGTCGCCTCAGTGACCGCTGTCTCCGCCCATGCCCAAGAGATCAAGGGCGATGCCAAAGCCGCTGAGCAGAAGATTGCCATGTGCATCGGCTGCCACGGCATCAAGGGCTACCAAGCCAGTTTCCCTGAGGTTTATCGCGTGCCGATGATCTCTGGCCAAAACGCCAAATACATCGCCTCCGCCCTGACCGCCTACAAAAAAGGCGAGCGCAAGCACCCCACCATGCGCGGCATTGCCGACAGCCTGAGCGACCAAGACATCGCTGACGTGGCCGCTTACTACGAGCAACACGGCAAAACCGAGCCTGTGGCCAGCGCCCCCAAGGCACCCGATGCCAAAGTGGCTGCTTTGCTGCAAAAAGGCGCTTGCGTGTCTTGCCACGGCGACAACTTCTCCAAGCCCATTGACCCGAGCTACCCCAAGATTGCCGGTCAGCACAAAGACTTCTTGTTCGTGGCCCTCAAATCTTACAAAGTGGAAAACCAAGCCACTTGGGGCCGTAGCAACGGCGTGATGGGTGGCATCGCCAAGCAGTACTCCAATGCCGAACTGAAGGCCATTGCTGCTTACATCGGTTCTTTGGACGGTGATGTGAAAGTCATTCCACAATCGAAGTTCCGTTGAGCTGAGCTCGGTAGAAAGCAAAAAGCCAGTCAATTGACTGGCTTTTTTCATGGCGTCGGGGCTTTAAATTCAGACCCTTGAGACCAAGGGTGTGTGCCCGCCAGGCTAATCAGGCTTGGCCGTTGATCACCTGTTGCAGTTCACCCGATTCGTACATTTCCATCATGATGTCCGAGCCGCCAATGAACTCGCCCTTGACGTAGAGCTGGGGGATGGTGGGCCAGTTGCTGTATTCCTTGATGCCCTGGCGAATTTCTGCATCGTCCAGCACGTTGACTGTCTTGACGGTCTTGGTATCGACGCCAACGGCCTTCAGGATCTGGATGGCACGGCCAGAAAAACCGCACATGGGGAAGCTGGCGCTGCCCTTCATGAACAGGGTGATGTCGTTGCCTTTGACGAGTTCGTCGATGCGTTGTTGGGTGTCGCTCATGGTCTTTGCTCCAAATGGTGCCGATTTCGAATGGGTTGGATTATCTCTCTGATTCAAAGCACCCACCTGTGCAACGGTCAACACCCGACAGATCCTGGTGTGACCGGACCAGTCCAAACCCCGCCTCGCGCAGCAGTTGCTGCACGGCTTGGGCCTGATCCCATCCGTGTTCCAGCAAAAGCCAGCCGCCCGGGGCCAATCGGCTGGGGGCTTGGGCAATGATCTGGCGAATGTCATCGAGCCCATCAACACCGCTGGTCAGGGCTTGCAAGGGCTCGTGAGTCAGGGCCGCCAGGTGCGGGTCATGCTCGGCCACATAAGGGGGGTTGGAGACGATCAACTCAAACGGGCCTGCCACCGCATCCATCCAGTGGCTGTGCACAAATTGCACTGGCAAATTCAGACGTTGTGCATTGGCGCTGGCCACGGCCAAAGCATCTTCACTGGCGTCCACAGCCCACACCTGTGCATCGGGACGTGCATGTTGCAGGGCCAAAGCCACCGCGCCGCTGCCGGTGCCCAAGTCGAGAATGCGCCAGCTGGGGGTGTTCGGTGCATGGGGTTCAGGCAGGGTGGCCAAGGCCCATTCCACCAGGGTTTCGGTGTCGGGGCGGGGGTCCAGCACACGGGCATCCACAGCCAAGGTCAATCCAAAAAAATCTTTTCGCCCGGTGATGTAGGCCACCGGCTCGCCGTCCTGACGGCGCTTGAGCGCGTCTTGCCATGTGACTTGCTGTGCGGGCGTCAGGCTGTCGTGGTCGTGGGCCAGCAGCCAGGCGCGGTCATGCAGCGGTCGGCCCACGCTGTGCAGCAGCAGCATCTGCGCATCGACCCGGGCCAGGCCCAGTGCATGGGCCTGGCTCAGGCATTGGGTCAAGGTGAGGTCGGTGGCGTTCATCAAGTGGTGGCCCCGATTTCAAGTGCTGCCAGTTGCTCAGCGGCTTCGTAGGCTTGCAAGGCGTTGATGACATCCTTCAAATCCCCTTCCATGATGCTCAGCAGCTTGTACAAGGTCAAGTTGATTCGGTGGTCGGTCAGGCGGCCTTGTGGGAAGTTGTAAGTGCGGATGCGGTCTGAGCGGTCACCGCTGCCGATCAGGCTTTTGCGCTCGGCGGCGTCTTTGGCAGCGCGTTCGGCGCGGTTTTTTTCCTGAATGCGGGCGGTGAGCACTTTCAGGGCCTGGGCCTTGTTGCTGTGCTGGCTGCGGCCATCTTGGCACTCGGCCACGATGCCGGTGGGCAAGTGGGTGATGCGCACCGCCGAGTCGGTTTTGTTGATGTGCTGCCCGCCCGCACCGCTGGCGCGGTAGGTGTCAATGCGCAAATCCGACGGGTTGATCTTGATGGCTTCGGCTTCGTCCGGTTCGGCCAAGACCGCCACGGTGCAGGCGCTGGTGTGGATGCGGCCTTGCGTTTCGGTGGCGGGCACGCGCTGCACGCGGTGACCGCCCGACTCGAATTTGAGTGCGCCGTAAACGTTGTCGCCTTCGATGCGCACCACCACTTCTTTGTAGCCGCCCAATTCGCTCACCGATTCAGAAACGACCTCGCACCGCCAGCCTTGGCTCTCGGCAAAACGCGAGTACATGCGCAGCAAGTCGCCGGCGAACAGGGCCGACTCGTCGCCCCCGGTGCCCGCGCGGATTTCGACAAAAGCCGGGCGAGCGTCGTCGGGGTCTTTGGGCAGCAGCATGCGCTGCAAATCGGCCTCGAGTGTTTTCAGCTCGGCCACCGCGCTGCTGACTTCTTCTTCGGCCATCTCACGCAGTTCGGCGTCGGCCAGCATGGCTTGTGCGGCAGCCAAGTCGGCGTTGCGTTGCTGAAATCGGGCAAATCGGGTCGCCACGGCACTGACCTCTGCGTGTTCACGCGAGAGCTTCAGGAACTGCGCCATGTCGGCCATGATGTCCTCGCGGGACAGCAAAAAGTCCAGCTCGGTCAGGCGCAAGGCGTAGCGTTCGAGTTGTTGGATGAGAAAGGGTTTCATTCGACCAGAATTTTGGAGGTCAGGGCCTGTGCCCTGAGATCTGACATGCGTTGGCGCTCAAGCGCTTGTCCGCGAGTTGCGTTTTGCCGGTGCGCAAGCGCCGACTTGCCAAGTCAGCGCTAACGCTCTTGCCGCAAAAACAGCCGCTGCACCGTCTGCATGGTCAGCTCGCGGTGGGCGGGGTCGGCGCTGCGCAGTTCGGCCAAAGCGCCGTGCAGCATCTTTTGGGTCAGGCCTTTGGCCAAGGCATCCAGCACCGCCTCGGGGTCGTCACCTTTGGCCAGCAGTTTTCGGGCGCGGGCCACTTCGGCCTCACGCCAAGCATCGGCCTGGGTTTGCAATTGCTGAATCAGGGGCACCACATCGCGTTGGCCCAGCCAGTGGCTGAAGCTTTGAACACCCGCGTCGATGATGACTTCGGCCTCGGCGACAGCGGCTTGGCGCTGCGCCTGACCCGCTTGCACCACGCTGGCCAGATCGTCCACGGTGTAGAGGTAAACGTCCTCCAGCGCCTTGACTTCTGGCTCGATGTCGCGCGGCACCGCCAGATCGACCATGAACATGGGGCGGTGTTTGCGTTTTTTCAGTGCCCGCTCGACAGCACCCAAGCCGATCAAGGGCAGGGTGCTGGCGGTGCAGCTGATGACGGCATCAAATTCGTGCAAACGGTCGGGAAGGTCGGCCAAGCGCATGACTTCGGCACCAAAGCGGCTGGCGAGTTTTTCGCCGCGCTCTAGGCTGCGGTTGGCAATCGCCATGGCTTTTGGCTGTTTGGCGGCAAAGTGAGTCACCACCAGCTCGATCATCTCGCCCGCGCCAACAAACAGCACCTTGATGTCTTTGAGGTCTTCAAACAGCTGGCTGGCCAAGCGCACCGAGGCTGCGGCCATGCTGATCGAGTGGGCCCCGATTTCGGTGGCTGTGCGCACTTCTTTGGCCACGGCAAAGCTGCGCTGAAACAACTGGTTGAGCGTGCTGCCTAAGGCACCGGCCTGTTCGGCAGCGCGCACCGCGTCTTTGAGTTGGCCCAAGATTTGCGCTTCGCCCAGCACCATCGAGTCGAGCCCGCTGGCCACCCGAAAAGCGTGCCGGGCGGCCTCGTTGCCTTCGAGCAAGTAAGTGTGTGATTGGAGTTCTTGTGTCGAGACACCACCGGCTTCAGCCAACCAGCGCAAGGTGTCGGCGGTGGCCGCGTGGTCGGCGGCGCAGTAAATTTCGGTGCGGTTGCAGGTAGACAAAATCGCCGCTTCGGGCGTTTGGTCCAGGTTCAAGGCCAAATTGGTCCGCAAACCCTGCAAAGTGGGGGCCAGTTGGTCCAAGGCGAAGGCAAACCGGCCGCGCAGATCCAGCGGCGCAGTGGTGTGATTCAAGCCCAGAGTCCAAACTGCCATGCGCCGATTATAGAAACCCCCTCGTGGCGACGGTTAGACATCCAGCACGAGGGTGCTTTGGGTGCACAATTGTTGGCGCGCTGCGCGCCCATCTACTCTGTTCATCAACCGTTCAAGACCCATGACCGTCTGGCAATTGATCCTGCATTTGTTCAATTTTGTGTTGCCCGCGCTGGCCATGGCGCTGCTGATGCCTTGGGCTGGGCGTTGGGTGATGGGTGTTGGCGGGCGACGGCGACAGCACATGCTGTGGCATTTTTTGGTCGGGGTCGGTGTGTTGACGCTGGGCCTTGTTTTGCAAGGCAACGACGGCACCATGGCCACCTACGCCGCCCTGGTGCTGGCGGCCGCGACTTTGGAGTGGGTTTTGCTTAGGGCTTGGACACAGCGCAACAACTCGTAACGCACAGCATGGCCGTGCGTTTTTGATTGCATTGCTCCGTTTCAAATCAAGCGCTGCTGCAAGGACGCCTCACCCAGTGGCCGCAGCCTTGCATAGTCCAGCAGCTCTGCCAGCCGTGCACCTTTGCCCTGCCACTCGTACACCACAGTCTCGCCCAGCAGCACGTAATGCCAAGGCGGACCGCCGCGCTGTTCTTCGCTCAGGTTGTTGATGCGTTCACACCACGCCAGCGCGGCTTTCAGTTTGCGTTGCACGTTGGGGTGGATGGTTTGTTCTTGGCCTTTGGTTTCGACCAAGTAAACCGCGCCAGCGGTGCGTACCAAAAAGTCGGGTGAATAGAAGGCGGGCAAGCCATCGTCTTTCACGTAGCGCAGGCGGGCAAAGGTGTGGCGGTTTTCGCTGATCTTGCAAAACGCCAGCACTTGTGTGTCGGCTTGTGCCCAGTGGATGAAGGCGCGTTCCAGCCCGCCGTTGCGGCTGGGCCAGCCCAGCCGGGTGTAGACGCACTTGGACACTTCCAGCGACGCACTCTCGCGCACCATGAGCTTGGGCACTTCGCTCAAATAGCGCAGGTGCACTTCGGTTTGACCTGTGGTGTGCTTTTCTTCCGATTCAAGCAAGCCGACGGCAAACACCTTGGTGATGTGGTCCACCACGGGTTGCAACAGCAGCAAGCGCCAGTTTTCATCTTCCAGCGGGTTGAAGGTGCCTGCAAACAGTTGCGTCCAGACGTAGTCGTCAATCCAGCCCGTTAGCTCGGCGGTGTTCACTTGCAGATAGGGCTTGGCCAGGTGCGTGGCGATCTTGTTGCCTTTGGGCAGTGGCTCACTCAGCGCCTGGCTGATGCGCCGCGTCAGGCGTGACAGGTAATCGTTGTAGCCGCTCACGTTCATCACCGCGCCGTCCACCCGGTAGTCGCCAAACAGCGTGGCGCTTTGCAGGTCTTGCGAGACAAAGGTGTCACCCTTGCCCAGCATGCCCTTGAGCTGGTCCGCCGTCATGGCCGTGAAGGCGGGCAAGGTGGTCACGTCGATCTGGTTGTGGTCGCGCAGTTCGTCGGCCTCTTGCAGGATGAACGGGATGCCGAAATCAAAGGCTTCAAAGTCTTCGCGCAGTTCAGCCGCGATCACGTCGCCTGTGGCCGAGCTGCCGTCACCGTCGTCATCGCCTGTGGTGCCCGCCAGGCCTTCGTTGATCAGATCGTCATAGAAAGACTGAAACGCAGGGTGCTCCACGATGGACAGCACATCGAGCAAGCTGCCGGGTTCTTTGCTGGCCTCGATCAGTTCGCGGTTTTCGCGTTTGATGTCGTTGTATTCCGCGTCGCGCCACATCAGGCGCAGGCCGCGCCCGATGGTTTGCTCCAGCAGAATCTGCGCTTGGCTGGAGCGCAGCGGCACGATGACGCAGATGTTGTTCACGTCAAAGCCTTCGCGCAGCATCAACACGCTCACGATCACACGCGGGGTGGCGTGGTGGTCCACGCTGAACAGGCGCTCCCGCACAGGTGCCCAGTCCTTTTCACCCAGCTCGGCCTTTTTGCCCGAGTCGATGGTCATCACCTCGTCTTCGCTCAAGCCTTCCTGGTCACGCAAGAATTCGGCCACCAGCGGTGACACGGTGGTGTCTTCGCAAACCACCAGCATCTTGGGGTGGCGGTGCGGGTCGATAGCCGCAAAATCTTTTTCCAGCTTACGCAACTTGGCCAAGCCTGCCCTCAGCATCACGCGTTGGCCTTCGCTCAGAGCCGGGTTGCCCGATTCATCGCGCTCGGCCTTGAACTCCAGCGGCAATGCGCCGATTTCCTTGCGGCGGTCTAGCACCAGCGACTTGACCAACCCGGCACGCATGGCGCTTTTCAGGTCGAAGTCGGTCACGATGTGAGGAAAGTACACCTTGCGCTTGTTCTTGCCAGAGCCCACGTCGTTGTAGGGCGTGGCCGAAAAGTCCACCTGCACAAAGCGGCGGCCCTTAGTCAGGGCAATGCGGCTCAGGCTCTTTTGCCATTCCACCTCAGTGGTCTCACCCTCGCGCTTGAACTCGTGGATGTGGTGTGCCTCGTCGTTGAACACCATCAGCTCGGGCAGTTGCGCCAAAAACTCCAGCACATTGCCACGTGCATAGCGGCGGTCCAGCACGTCCAGGCTGTTGCCCGTGGCGCGTCCGGGCGTCAGCGGCAGCACCTGGGCCACCACGTCTTGAGGGTCCAGCGGTGCGCCCAATGTTTCGACTTCTTCAATGTCCTCGGTCACATCGCCTTCGGCCAGCAGGTGCCAATTGGTGATGGCGATCATGCCGTTGCCCGTGGCTTTGAGGGCAATCTCGTTTTTGCTGCACACGTTGCCGCGCACAAAGGCAAACACCGATTCGCGGTGCGCCTCGGGGATGAACAGGTCAGAAAATTTGGCCATGTCCGAGCTGGCAAAGTCACGCGAGCCATTGCCACCAGCAACCAGCTTGCCGCAAAACGCATCGAGCAAACGCTCATAAACAATCAAGCCCGGTGCCACCACCATGAACTGGCGTGTAAATCGCGGGTCGTCGATCCCTTCGACCAGAGCGGCGGTTTTGTTGAGCAGTTGCCAAATCATCAGCGCTTGCAACACCCATGTCTTGCCCGTGCCGGTGGCCATCTTCAAGCAGTACTTGGGGTGGCCGTGTTTGTCGGCAGAAACTTCGTTCAAACGTGTCCCCGTCAGCAGCGCATCGGGTGCGGCGGCGCGGTACAAGTCCAGCAGCGTCCAGCGGTCAAGGCCAGCGCCCAGCACCTCGTGCGCCACGATGGCGTTCAAAATGGCCTGCTTTTGTCCAGCATGGAAGTTCAATCCGCCACGGGCCATCACCATGTCTTCGCCAAACCACCAGGCCAGCAAATCGGCAGTAGTGGGTGTGACCAGTTCCAAAATGTCTGCCGCGCCCGATTCCAGTCCCAGGCAGAGCTGATTGGTTTTGGCTGTAAGGCCTGCGGCCAGAGCCAGTTGGTCATCGGCTTTGTGGATGGCTGTGCTCATGCGGCCTCCACAGTGGCCACCACTTCGGCTTCAAAGCCAAACACATCGACCACACGCACGCACACCTTGCGAGCCCCAGCTTTTGACGGAACGGTCACTTGCGCCTGCGTGACCACGCGCAGCACATCGGCATCGTTGGCGGTGTTGCCCCGGTAGTCTTGCCAGACCGAGCGGAACACCTTGCCGTCGTAGTCCGGGTCCACCGCCCAATATTCGATCAGGGCCAGCGGCTCCTTGTTGGCTACTTGTTGCAAGGCTTGGCGGTTGGCGTCGTCTAGGTTGATCGCCTCGGGCGACAGCAACACGTAGTTCTTGAGCTTGACCGTAAGTGTTTCGGTCGGGGGTGCATCGCCTGCACTGGCTGACACTTGACGCGTGATCGGCTCGATGGTCAGGTATTGCAGTGACGAGAAACGCACTTGACCACGCAGCTTGTCGATGCCGCCTTTCTTCTTGAGGCGGTCCATCAGGTCCGGCGGGATGACCAGCACTTCGAGGCGGCTGTCATTGAGCGCGGTGATGGTTTCGCCAATCGAGGGCTCAAAGTTCCAGCCCAGAACCACCACGCGGTCCCAACCCCCCATGAGGTTGTCGCGCTGCGCGATGGCCTTTTTGAGTGTGGCCATGCCGGTGAGCTTGTTCGGCGAGTCGGCCAGCACCAGGGTTTTGCTGCCACGTCCAGCGCCGAGTGCCATGCCCGCAATTTGTCCCAAATTGCGCTGCGGGTTCACATCGGGTGGCAGGGGCAGGGCACCGTAGAGCGACAACACAATTTGTGACAAATCACCGATGCGGAAATCGCGGCCTAAAGTGGCTTTGGCTGCTTCGACTTGGTAGTCGCCAATGGCCTGGTAAAGGAAGGGCTTGGCCTCTTGGTCGATCAGGCGTTTGCGCATGATCATGCATGCAGGTTTGCCGAGGTCTGTAGTGATCCAGCGGCGGCCTAGTTTTTCTGCGACAGCTGCTGTTGTGCCAGAGCCACCAAAAATATCCAATACGACGCCATTCAGTGGGCTTGATGCGAGGATCACTCTTTCAAGAAGGGGTTCAGGTTTTTGTGTTGCGTAGCCGGATCGTTCGCCTGCATCGGATTGAATTGATTGAATATCCGACCAGACGTTTTCTGGCACTTTTCCTTCATCAAGGTAATAGCGGTAAAGTTTTTTCTTTCCTGTGCCCCATTTTTCTACATATTCCCGACCGTCTTCATCCACACCCATTCGGCCGCCATAGTTCTTGCCCGATTTGTCCTGCTTATGGGGAGTGAATGGCATTCGTACAGCTTTGCCATCAAAAAAGCGATCTGAACTTTTGGTGTAAACAAACATCAAGTCGTGTTTTTTGGCAAAACCCTCGGTTGATTTGCCGCCTTGGCTGTAATGCCAAACAATTTCGTTGTCGAAATGTTTTTTCCCAAAAATTTCATCAAGCAGTATCTTTACGTAATGCCCTACATGCCAATCAAGATGTACGTAAATAGAACCGGAATCAGCAAGCATTTCGCGCAGAAGGATCAAGCGCGGGGTGATCATGGCCAAGTACGAGGCGGTGCCGTCGCTCCAAGTGTCTGAATAGGCGAATTGCTCGATGACGGTGGGCTTTTGTTCGATCTCTACACCCGGTAGGGTGACCTTGGTGCGGTAGTCGGCCTTGGAGTCAAAAGGCGGATCGATGTAGATCAAGTCCACTTTGCCGCGCAGGCTGGGCGTGTTCTCGTCCCCCGCCAGCAAGGCCGCCATGGCCAGCAGGTTGTCGCCATAAATCAGCCGATTGGCCCAAGGCGCTTCGGGCGTGGCGCCTAACGTGGCTTGTGTGTTTTCGATCAGGCTGGCTTGCCCCGGTGCAAACACCTCGCGCTGGCTGGTCCTGTTTTGCTGGGTGACCCAGTCTTGCGCAGCGGTGTCGCGGGCTGGCAGCACCACTTCACGGGTTTGCAGCCCCACGCGGTGGCGGCTCTCGATGCCTTCCAGGATTTTTTCAGCTTGTTTGCGGCCATTGGCCACGATGTCGGGGAGTTGTTCGAGGAGGGACTTGGGCATGCAATGGACTCAATAAGCTGTTGATTCAGTTTTCAACTGATTGTTGTAATCATACTCAACAGCTTCTTGAAAAAAATCTCAAGTGGTTTGTAGCTTGCTTGAATGAATGAAAAAATTGAATTCACCGAGCGTTTGCGTGCAGCCATGATCCAAGCTGGCTACGTGGCCAGCCCTTCGGTTTTGGAGCATGAGTTCAATTTGCGTTGGCCAGGCAAGTCGATCAGCAATCAGGCAGCGTGGGGATGGCTGAACAACCGGTCGATCCCAATGCAAGACAAGATGCTGGTTTTGGCTGAGTGGCTGAAGATAGAACCAGATGTTTTACGATTTGGCGATGCCGTGCGTTTGTCAGTACAGCAGCACAAAAAACGATGGGACGAGGGGGCTGGCTACGTGGAGCGTGAAACCTTCGACGCTTTTTTGCAGCTCCCCGCTGCGCAACGCAAGATCATTCGTGAAGTGATCCTGACGTTTGCCAAGGCGAATTCAGTGGACAACACTGTTGTCAAAAACTAAACAATAGTGGGCGAACGGATGACTAGCTGTCGCCAGTTCAAAGGGCTTAGTCGGCTTTCACCTGTAATCAACTGATTTTCGTTGATTTCTATATCACTCGGTGGCACACTTTGGCTGATGCGCCGCGTCTTCAAAACCCGCCAATTTTCCAAATGGATGCGCAAAACCGACCTGTCAGATGACCTTTTGTGTCTGGCTGAGCGAGAGATGGTGAGTGGTTTGGTCGATGCCGATCTGGGTGGCGATGTGCTTAAAAAGCGCGTGGCTTTGCCCGGTCGCGGCAAGCGCGGGGGGCATCCGCACGTTGGTGGCCACGCACAGAGCTGGAGGCATTGCAGTGGCTGGCGGAACAACTTCTTGGCTTGACGGGCCCACAGCTGGAAGGTGGCTTGCAGGACGGTTCATTACAGGAAATTTGCCATGAGCACTAAAGCTAAATCCCCATCCAAACCACAAGTCGCTAGCCGTGTGCTGGGCACGGTGTACGAAACAGCGGCGGACCTGGATCGTTTGGGCTTTATTGACAAGCGCAAGATGCAAAAGGTCGAGGCGCTGTGCATGGAGCCGATTGCGCCCTATGACAGCGCCCAAATCCGAGCCTTGCGTGAGCAGCACAATTTGAGCCAGACGGTGATGGCTTCGGTGTTAAACACCAGTGCCTCCACCGTGCGCAAATGGGAGATTGGCGAAAAGCACCCCAGCGGCCCATCGCTCAAATTGTTGAATTTGCTGGATCGCAAGGGGCTGGATGCTTTGTTGTGAGAGGGGTCAAGCCCTGATCAAAGACTCGGCCCAATCCACCCGGTCAGTGATGATGCCGTCTGTGCCCAGGGCCAGCAGGTGCTGGGCGGCATCGAGGTCATTGACGGTGTAGCTCAGGCAGCGCAGGCCTGCGCCGTGCACTTGGGCCACGGTGACGGCGTCCCACAGGGCGTAGTTGGCCACCACGGCCATGCAGTCCAGCTCAAGAGCTTTCTCAAACCAGCCTTGCCACAGCGTGTCCACCAGCAAGCCTCTTGGCAGCAGGGGGGCGACTGCTTGGGCTGCGGCCAAGGCCTCGGGTTGGAACGAGGTCAAAAGCGGCGGCACTCTGGCCCCTTGCCAGAGCCTGGCAGCCAGACGGGCCACGGCTTCGCCTGTGGCTGTTTCGGTGCCCGGGGTGGGTTTGATCTCGATGTTCAGGTGGTGGCCATGGGCCAGGCAAAACCCGGCCAGCGCTTCAAGCGTGGGCAAAGGTTCGCCCGCATAGCGGCGCGAATGCCAGCTGCCCGCATCAAGCTGCGACAGCGCTTGCCAGCTTTGTTTGCCCCCGATGCCTTGGCCGTTGGTGGTGCGTTCCAGTGTGGCGTCGTGCATCAGGAATACCACACCGTCGGCGCTGAGCTTGGCGTCGCATTCGAACATGCGAAAGCCGTGCGTTGCGCCCAATTCAAACGCGGCCAGGGTGTTTTCGGGAGCGAGTTTGCCAGCGCCTCGGTGGGCGATCCAGCGCGGGTAGGGCCAGTGTGTCATGGGCAGTTCAGGCGATGCGTTTTTGGGTCTGGGCGTCAAACCAGTGCACCCTGTCGGCGCGGGGCGTGGCCCAAAAGCTTTGGCCTAGTTGCGGTGGCGCAACCGATTCGTCCAGTCGCAGGGTGAGGGTTTCATCACCCAAACGGGCGTGCACTAGGCGCTCTGCACCGAGCAGTTCCACCGTGTCGGCGGTCAATGACCATCCACCCACGTTTTGAACGGGTGTGATGTCCAGGTGCTCGGGCCGAATGCCCAAAATGCGATTTTCGGCGGTGCCTGGGGCGTGCCGTAGCAAGTTCATGGGCGGCGAGCCGATGAAGCTGGCCACAAAGGTGCTGGCTGGTCGGTTGTAGACCTCTTCGGGCGTGCCAAATTGCTCCATGTGACCGCCGTTCATCACGATCATGCGTTGGGCCAGCGTCATGGCTTCGACTTGGTCGTGCGTCACGAACAGGCTGGTGATGCTTAAGTTGCGGTGCAGCTTTTGAATTTCCAGTCGGGTCTGTGCACGCAGTTTGGCGTCGAGGTTGGACAGCGGCTCGTCAAACAAAAATACCTGCGGCTGGCGCACGATGGCGCGGCCCATGGCCACGCGCTGGCGCTGGCCACCCGACAATTCGCGTGGTTTGCGTTGTAACAGGTGCGAGAGTTCCAGAATGCCGGCGGCCTTGTCCACACGGGCCTTGATTTCTTCGATCGGCCGTTTGGCGATCTTCAGGCCATAGGCCATGTTGTCGAACACGCTCATGTGCGGATAAAGCGCGTAGTTCTGGAACACCATGGCAATGTCGCGCTCGGCAGGCTCGAGCTCGTTGACCACGCGTTCGCCGATTGAAATGGTGCCCCCCGAAATGTCTTCGAGGCCCGCCACCATGCGCAGCAAGGTGGATTTGCCACAGCCCGAAGGCCCGACGATGACCACAAATTCACCGTCGCTGATGCTGGCGCTCAGGTCGTGGATGACGGTGTTGGCCTTGGCACCCGTGCCATAGGTTTTGAGGATGTGGGAGAGGGTGATGGAAGCCATGATTTTTTTACTAATTTGACGAGGACAGAGCAGCGCTTCGCATGGGTCTGTCCTCGGGTTTTTAATTTGACGGGGACAGAGCAACGCTTCGCATGGGTCTGTCCCCGGCGTATTTATTTCTCCGTATCAACCAGGCCTTTGACGAACCATTTTTGCATCAGCACCACGACCAGTGCCGGTGGCAGCATGGCCAGGATGGCGGCGGCCATGACCACGTTCCATTCGGTCCAAGACTCGCCCGAAATCAGGCGCTTGATGCCCAGCACCACTGGGTACATGTCTTCGCTGGTGGTCACCAGCAGTGGCCACAGGTATTGGTTCCAGCCATAGATGAACTGGATGACAAACAGCGCCGCGATGTTGGTGGCCGACAGGGGCAGCAGCACATCCTTGAAAAAGCGCATCGGCCCGGCCCCGTCCATGCGGGCGGCCTCAACCAGCTCGTCAGGAATGGTCAGAAAAAATTGCCTGAATAAAAAAGTGGCTGTGGCCGAGGCGATCAGTGGCACCGTTAGCCCAGCAAAGCTGTTGAGCATGCCGATACCCGCCACCACCTCGTAAGTGGGGCTGATGCGCACCTCGACCGGCAGCATCAGGGTGACAAAGATCATCCAGAACACCAGATTGCGCAGCGGAAAGCGGAAATACACGATGGCAAAGGCCGACAGCAGCGAGATGGCGATCTTGCCAATCGCAATGCCAAGGGCGCTGATCAGGCTGATCTTCATCATGGGCCACATGGCGGGCAGCGGGCTGCCTTGCGAGTTGGGGCCACCAAAAAGTGTCAGGCGGTAGGTTTCCCAAAAGTGGCTGCCCGGCAGCAGCGACATGGGCACACTCTGGTTGATTTGTTGGGCTGTTTGGGTAGAGCCGACAAAAGTCAGGTACAGCGGAAAGGCCACGATGGCCACGCCGATGAGCAAGATGACATGCCGCAGAATCTGCAGGCCGGGGCGTCGTTCGATCATTTCAGTATTGAACTTTCTTCTCGACAAATTTGAACTGCAAGACGGTGAGGGCCACCACGATCACCATCAGCACCACCGACTGCGCCGCCGAGCTCCCCATGTCCAGGGCCTTGAAGCCGTCGTAATACACCTTGTAAACCAGAATAGCCGTGTCCTTGCCCGGCCCGCCGTGGGTGGTGGCATCCACGATGGCGAAGGTGTCAAAGAAGGCGTAAACGATGTTGATCACCAGCAAAAAGAAGGTGGTGGGCGACAAAAGCGGGAACACGATGGTCCAGAACCGTCGCCAAGGGCTGGCCCCGTCAATGGCCGCCGCTTCGATGAGTGATTTGGGAATGGATTGCAAACCCGCCAGAAAAAACAGAAAGTTGTAGGAGATCTGCTTCCAGACCGCAGCCATCACGATGAGTGCCATGGCGTGGTTGGGGTTGAGCAGGTGGTTCCACTCGATGCCGATGGACCGCAGCGCATAGCCCACCACGCCCATGGGCGAAGCAAACATGAAAAGCCACAACACGCCAGCCACTACCGGGGCCACCGCATAGGGCCAGATCAGCAGTGTTTTGTACAGGCCCGCGCCACGCCCGACACGGTCTGCCATCACGGCCAACAGCAACGACACCGATAAGCCCATGACGGCCACCAAAAGTGAAAACACGGCGGTGGTTTTAAACGATTCCAGATAGCCGCTGTCGTGCCAGAGTCGGGAGAAGTTCTCCATGCCCACAAATTCTCGGGATGCGCCAAAGGCATCTTCTTGCAACACGCTTTGGTAAAGCGCTTGCCCGGCGGGCCAGAAAAAGAACACCAAAACGATGCTCAGCTGCGGCGCAATCAGCAGCCACGGCAGCCATCGGGATTTGAAACGGACGCGTTTTTCCATACATTCTTTGCAAAACCGGGGTGTGAAGTGTCAATCCATAATGTGCAAAAGCAGAGGCGCTGCCTCTGCTTTTTTCATGTGCTGACCACTCCGGATGCCGGAAGGGACATTATTTGTTGGCTTTTTCGAAGCGTTCGAGCTGTTCGTTGCCGCGCTTGATGGCCATGTCCAGGGCTTCCTTGGTGCCCTTTTTGCCGCTCCACACCCCTTCGAGTTCCTCGTCAATGATGGTGCGGATTTGCACAAAGTTGCCCAGACGCACGCCACGCGACTTGTCGGTGGTCTTGCGGATCATCTGCGTCACCGAAACGTCGGTGCCGGGGTTCTTTTTGTAGAAGCCAGCCTTCTCGGTCAACTCGAAAGAGGCCGTGGTGACAGGCAGGTAGCCCGTGCGCTGGTGGCTGGCCGCTGCCACATCGGCCTTGGACAGATGAGCAAAGAACTGGGCCACACCTTTGTATTCAGGCGCTTTCTTGCCGCTCATCACCCACAGGCTGGCACCGCCGATCACGGTGTTTTGCGGTGCGCCGTTCACATCAGGGTAATAAGGCAGGGTGCCGATGCCGTAGCCAAATTTGCCGTTGCGCACCACGCTGCCATACAGGGCCGAGGAGCCCGTGGCCATGGCGCATTCGCCTGAGACAAAGGTAGCGTCAGCTGCGTTGCCGCGGCCTTTGTAGACAAACAAGCCCTGCTTGGCCATGTTGGCCAGGTTGTCGATGTGGCGCACATGCAAGGGCGTGTTGAAGCTCAGACGTGCATCCATGCCGCGCATGCCGTTGCCCTTGGTGGCAAATTCGGTGTTGTGCCAGGCCGAGAAGCTTTCCAGCTGCGTCCAGCTGATCCAGCTGGTGGTGAAGGGGCACTTGTGGCCGCTGGCCTTGAGCTTGGCAGCAGCCAGCGCCACTTCAGGCCAGGTGGTGGGCGGCGTGTTGGGGTCCAGGCCCGCGGCCTTGAAGGCGTCCTTGTTGTAATGAAAGACAGGCGTGGAGCTGTTGAACGGGAAGCTCAGCATCTGACCGTTGGGCGCGGTGTAGTAACCGGCCACGGCGGGCACATAGGCGTTTTGGTCGAATTTCAGGCCGGCATCGGTCATGACCTTGCCCACTGGCACGATGGCGCCCTTGCTGGCCATCATGGTAGCGGTGCCCACTTCAAACACCTGCAGGATGTGCGGCGCATTGCCTGCGCGGTAAGCGGCAATCGCTGCGGTCATGGATTCGTCGTAGCTGCCTTTAAAGGTGGGTACGATTTTGTAGTCCTTTTGGCTGGCGTTGAAGTCCTTGGCCAGGTCGTTGACCCACTCGCCCAAGGCGCCACCCATGGAGTGCCACCACTGGATTTCGGTTTGGGCTTGGGCAGAAAGGCTGGCCAGGCTCAAGGCCAAAGCGGAAAGAGTCAGTTTGAGTTTCATGGCAATTCCTGAAGAAATGAGTTGTTTTGCTTAAAAAATAAGCAAATCCCAGCACGAGTGTGGCACTGGTTCATGGCCAGAGTATTTAAATAGCATGACCAATTTGTGACAACCCGGGGTTTCCATGACGCCCAGAGCCTTGGGCGACAGGTGTCCCTCTGTTCGGCGTGTGTTTGTTGCACTGCGGTAACATTCAGGCCCAGCCGGTATGACGCCTCCGTCCAGGTCTGGCTGACCGCGTATTTAGAACGCATTTGACCGCGCCCATCCCTATGAATGCACCCACCACGCTCCAACATTTGATGCAAGCCGACGCCGATGCGCCTCGCCTGCGCGAGATTCCCTACAACTACACGAGCTTTTCTGACCGCGAAATCGTGGTGCGTTTGCTGGGGGAACCTGCATGGGGCTTGCTGAACCAGTTGCGCGAAGAGCGCGGCACAGGCCGTTCGGCCCGCATGCTGTACGAGGTGCTGGGTGACATTTGGGTGGTCGAGCGCAACCCATATTTGCAAGACGATCTGCTGGACAACCCCGGCCGTCGCAAACTGCTGGTCGAGGCCTTGCAGCACCGCCTGGGTGAGGTGCAAAAGCGCCGGACCCCCGAGGCAGATGCCTCTCGCGATGCTTTGGTGGGCCAGTTGCTGGATTTGGCCACGCAGGCGGTGACGCAATTCAGCGAACGTTTCGTGCGGATGGCCAAGCTGCGCAGCCAGGTGCAAAAGACCCTGGGGCGCCTGACGGCCAAGGACAACATCAAGTTCGATGGCCTCTCGCGCGTGAGCCATGTGACCGATGCGACCGACTGGCGCGTGGAATACCCCTTTGTGGTGCTGACCCCCGATTCCGAGACCGAGATGGCCGGGCTGGTGAAAGGCTGTATCGACCTGGGCCTGACCATCGTCCCTCGGGGCGGCGGCACGGGTTATACCGGTGGCGCTATTCCCTTGACCTGGAAGAGCGCGGTCATCAACACCGAAAAGCTCGAAGCCATGACCGAGGTTGAGATGATCGACCTGCCCGGTATCGCGCACCCCATTCCCACCATCTACACCGAAGCCGGTGTGGTTACCCAGCGCGTAGCCGATGCGGCCGAGCGCGGCGGTTTTGTTTTTGCGGTGGACCCGACCTCGGCCGAAGCCAGCTGCATTGGCGGCAACATCGCCATGAACGCAGGTGGCAAAAAAGCGGTGCTTTGGGGCACGGCGCTCGACAACCTGGCCAGCTGGCGCATGGTCACCCCCGACGCCGAATGGCTGGACGTGGTGCGCATGGACCACAACATGGGCAAGATCCACGACGCCGAAGTGGCCACTTTTGAGCTGCGATATTTCAAGGCCGATGGCAAAACCCCGATCCGCACCGAAACCCTGGTGATCCCAGGCAAGACTTTCCGCAAAGAAGGTTTGGGCAAGGACGTGACCGACAAGTTCTTGAGCGGTCTGCCCGGCGTGCAAAAAGAAGGCTGCGACGGCCTCATCACCAGCGCCCGCTGGGTGGTGCACCGCATGCCCACGCACACCCGCACCGTGTGCATGGAGTTTTTTGGACACGCCCGCGAGGCCGTGCCCAGCATCGTCGAAATCAAAGACTTCATGTTTGCTGAGCAAAAGCGCACCGGCACCGTGATGGCCGGCTTGGAGCACCTGGACGACCGCTATTTGCGGGCGGTGGGGTATTCCACCAAGTCCAAGCGCGGTGGCTTTCCCAAGATGGTGCTGATCGGTGACATCGCAGGCGACAACGCCGACGATGTGGCCAAGGCGACTTCTGAGATCGTGCGCATTGCCAATTCGCGCAGCGGCGAAGGCTTCATTGCCATCAGCCCCGAAGCGCGTAAAAAGTTCTGGCACGACCGCAAGAAAACCGCCGCCATCTCGCGCCACACCAACGCCTTCAAGGTCAACGAAGACGTGGTGATCCCGCTGCCTCGCATGGCCGAGTACACCGACGGCATCGAGCGCATCAACATCGAATTGAGCTTGCGCAACAAGCTGCACTTTTGCCGTGAACTCGAAGCCTTTTTGGAGCGTGGCAACTTGCCTCTGGGCAAGCAAGACGACGCCAACGAGATCGCCTCTGCTGAACTGCTGGAAGACCGTGTGGCACAAGCCTTGGCGGTGGTGCGCCAGGTTCAATTGCAATGGCAAGGTTGGCTGACGCAAGTGGATGCGTTGTTCCCCCAGTTGCAAGAGCACAGCCTGCGAGCCAGCTGGAAGACACAAATCCGTCCGGCTTTCCAGAACATCTTTTCAGGTTCGGCCTTTTTGCCGATCCTGACCGAAGTCAATGCCATCCACCAGCGCGTGCTCAAGGGCCGCGTGTGGGTGGCGCTGCACATGCACGCCGGTGACGGCAATGTGCACACCAACATCCCGGTCAACAGTGACAACTACGAGATGCTGCAAACCGCGCACGAAGCGGTGGCCCGCATCATGGTGCTGGCCCGCAGTTTGGATGGGGTGATCTCGGGAGAGCACGGCATTGGCATCACCAAGCTGGAGTTTTTGACCGATGCCGAGTTGGCCAACTTCACCGCTTACAAGGCCAAAGTGGACCCCGAAGGCCGCTTCAACAAAGGCAAGCTGCTGCGTGGCGCGGCCCTGACGGGTCTGGGCGACGATGTGCATGCCGCTGACCTGACGCATGCCTACACCCCCAGCTTTGGCCTGATGGGCCACGAGTCGCTGATCATGCAGCAGTCCGACATCGGCGCGATCGCCGCCAGCGTGAAGGATTGCCTGCGCTGCGGCAAGTGCAAGCCCGTGTGCGCCACGCATGTGCCGCGTGCCAATTTGCTGTACAGCCCGCGCAACAAAATCTTGGCGACCTCGTTGCTGGTCGAGGCTTTTCTGTACGAAGAGCAAACCCGCCGGGGCATTTCGATCAAGCATTGGCAAGAGTTTGAGGACGTGGCCGACCACTGCACGGTGTGCCACAAGTGCCTGACGCCTTGTCCGGTGAACATCGACTTTGGCGATGTGTCGATGAACATGCGCAACCTGTTGCGCAAGATGGGCCAAAAGAGCTTCCGCCCCGGCAATGCCGCGGCCATGTTCATGTTGAATGCCACCAATCCCGAGACCATCAAGCTGGCCCGTATGGCCATGGTGGGTGTGGGCATGAAGGCGCAGCGCTTTGTCGCCGGTTTGCTCAAGGGTGTGGCCCGCAAGCAGACCAGTGCGCCACCCGCATCGGTGGGCTCCGCGCCCATCAAAGAGCAGGTGATCCACTTCATCAACAAGAAGATGCCGGGCAACTTGCCCAAGAAAACAGCGCGTGCTTTGCTCGACATCGAAGACAACGATTACGTGCCGATCATCCGAGACCCGAAGGCCACAAGCTCGGAATCCGAGGCTGTTTTTTACTTCCCCGGTTGCGGCTCCGAGCGCCTGTTCAGCCAGGTGGGTTTGGCCACGCAGGCCATGCTCTGGCATGTGGGCGTGCAGACCGTGTTGCCACCGGGCTACCTGTGCTGCGGCTACCCGCAAAAAGGCTCGGGCCAGTTCGACAAGGCAGAAAAAATCATCACCGACAACCGCGTGCTGTTCCACCGGGTGGCCAACACGCTCAACTACTTGGACATCAAGACCGTGGTGGTGAGCTGCGGCACCTGCTACGACCAGCTGCAGGGTTACGAGTTTGACAAGATTTTCCCTGGCTGCCGCATCATCGACATCCACGAGTTCCTGCTCGAAAAAGGCATGAAGCTGGATGCGGGCGGTGCCTATCTGTACCACGACCCTTGTCACAGCCCCATGAAGCAGCAAGAGCCCATGAAAACCGTCAAGGCCTTGATGGGTGACAACGTGATAGAAAGCAAGCGTTGCTGCGGTGAGTCGGGCACGCTGGGCGTGACTCGCCCCGACATCTCGACCCAGGTTCGTTTCCGCAAAGAAGAAGAGCTGCTCAAGGGCGAAGCCGCTTTGCGTTCGAGCGGTGCCCTGGCCCCGCAAGCCAACGTCAAGATCTTGACCAGCTGCCCCAGCTGCCTGCAAGGTTTGTCGCGCTTCGGCGATGACATGAAAAATGGCCTCCTTGAAGCCGACTACATCGTGGTCGAGATGGCCAAGCACATCCTGGGTGAGAACTGGATGCCTGAGTACGTGAGCGCAGCCAATGCCGGTGGCATTGAACGTGTGTTGGTTTAACCGCTGAAAGCAGAACATGGCCGGATTGAAAAAAGAAACCCCAACGCCCGAGTCATTGACGGTGCATGGTCAGAGCAAGGTGCTGGAAATCGGCTTTTCTGATGGGGCGCAGTTCCGCATTCCGTTCGAGTTGATGCGCGTGTACTCGCCATCGGCCGAGGTGCAGGGCCACGGCCCGGGCCAGGAAGTGCTGCAAACGGGCAAACGCAACGTGTCGATTGCCGAGATCGAGCCCGTGGGCAATTACGCTGTCAAACCCACTTTTTCAGACGGCCATGAGTCGGGACTTTTTACTTGGGAGTACCTGTACTTTTTGGGTTCTGAGCAAGACGCGCTGTGGAAACAATATGAAGACCGCCTGCAAGCTGCGGGGGTCAGCCGTGATGCACCCATGTTCGAAAAAACGGGCAGCAGCTGCGGTCATAGCCATTGAATTTCAGGTTGAAAGAGTTGCCATGAGCACCACCCATTTCGGTTTCAAGACCGTCGACGAAAAAGAAAAAGCCCAGCACGTCCGCGGCGTGTTTGACTCTGTTGCGTCCAAATACGACGTGATGAACGACCTGATGTCGATGGGCTTGCACCGCGTGTGGAAGGCCTACACCGTGCAGGTGGCCAACCTGAAAGAGGGCGATCAGGTGCTGGACATCGCGGGCGGCACAGGCGACTTGTCGATGGCGTTTGCCAAAAAAGTGGGTGCCACCGGGCGTGTGGTCCACACCGACATCAACGAGGCCATGCTCAGCACCGGGCGCGACCGCCTGGTTGACCTGGGACTAGCGCTGCCCACGCTGGTGTGCGATGCCGAGAAGTTGCCGTTCCCCGACAACCACTTCAACGTGGTCAGCGTGGCCTTTGGCCTGCGCAACATGACGCACAAAGATGTTGCGCTCAAGGAGATGTGCCGGGTGCTCAAGCCGGGGGGCAAATTGCTGGTGCTGGAGTTTTCCAAAGTGGCCAAGCCGCTCGAAAAGGTCTATGACTGGTACAGCTTCAAGATCCTGCCGCACATGGGCAAGCTGGTGGCGGGTGACGCCGACAGTTACCGCTATCTGGCCGAATCCATCCGGATGCACCCCAGCCAGGATGAGCTGAAAACCCTTATGAAAAACAGCGGATTTGGCCATGTCGATTTTCACAATTTGTCGGCCGGGGTGGTAGCCTTGCACATGGGTATCAAATGTTGATGCTCATTTGATCAATTTTTTGGACCGAAGTTGGAGACACCATGAACAAGTTGATGACACTGATGCTCGCAGGCGTATTGGCCCTGGGTAGCCTCAATGCCGAAGCCGCCCGCCGCATGGGCGGCGGCAAGTCCATTGGCCAGCAATCGAATCAGGTCACCAAACGTGATGCAGCGCCGCAAACGCCCGCTGCACCTGCCCAAAATGCCGCAGCTGCCAACGCCGCTAAGCCGGCCGCCGCACCCGTCGCTGCTGCACCCAAGAAACCCTGGGGTGCCATGCTGGGTGGCTTGGCCGCAGGCCTTGGCCTGGCTTGGCTGGCCAACTCCCTGGGCATGGGCGGTGCCTTTGGCAACGTCCTGATGGCGTTGTTGATTGGTGTGGCTGTGATGGCCGCGATTGGCATGTTCATGCGCTCACGGCGCAATGCGGCATCGGGCAACCAAGGCGGTTTCGCTTACCAAGGTGCGGGTGCCTCGGCCGATCAGCCTGCATCTTTGAAGCAGTACAACCCAGAAAAAGTGGGTAACGACGCCTCGGCTCGCCCTTGGGAAGGCCAAAACACCCGCTTTGACAGCTCGGCTGTCGAGGCCAGCACCGGCTCCATGATCGGCTCAGCCCTGAGTGGCAACCAAGCTTGGGGTATTCCAGCCGGATTTGACGTGGACAGTTTTGTCACGGCAGCCAAGCGCAATTTTGTGACTTTGCAAGACGCCTGGGACCGTTCGGACATTTCCATGCTGCGCTCCATGATGACCGACACCATGGTGTCCGAGATTCGCAGCCAGTTGGCCGAACGCGAAAGCCAGTTCCCCGGTCAGCCCAACAAGACCGAAGTGGTCATGCTGGAAGCCCAGTTGCTGGGTATTGAAGAGCAGGCCGATGTTTATTTGGCCAGTGTCGAGTTCAACGGCATGATCCGCGAAGACGCGTCCGCAGGCCCCAGCTCATTCCGTGAAGTCTGGAACATGACCAAATCCAAACAAGGCGGTGGCTGGTTGGTCGCTGGCGTGCAAGCACTCCAATAAAGCCTGGCCCCGAATGGGGCTCCGCTTTCGGGAATAATCGGGGACTATGGCAACACAGTCCCCTTTTTCATGGGCCGCTCAGGCTCTTCCCGATATGGTCAGCCAAATGGCTGCGAATTTTCAACCCCCGGCTTGGGTGGTTGATGAGTCGGTCAACCGTCTCGTACTTTTCCTCAACCATGTGTTGATGAGTGAACCCGAGGCCATGGCCCGCTTGGCGCGGCAAAAAGGCCAGCGCATCGAGCTGGTCTGGGACCGCATCCAACTCCAGCTCACGCCCACCCCGGCGGGTTTGTTGGAACGTGGTCGTTTTGACGGCTTTGATTTGCGCTTGTCTGTGACCGAAGAGTCGCCTGTCTCTTTGGCTTCGGCCCTGGCGCGGGGTGACAAACCCAAAGTGCGCATCGAGGGCGATGTGCAACTGGCGGCTGAAGTCAACTGGTTGATCGACCATGTGCGCTGGGACGCCGAAGAAGACCTGGCCCGTTTGGTGGGAGATGCTGCAGCCCACTCCCTTGCGCAGGTCGCACGCAAAGCCATGCAAGCGCTGCGCGGTTTTGTCGCCCAGCGCGCCCCTGGCACGTCGGTGGGTGCTGCAGCATGAGCCGCATCGGTCGCGGCGCGTTCATTGTCTTCATCGTCCTGCGCTACGGCCTGGATGAGCTGGTGCTCTCCAGTTTTCAAAAACCCTGGATTCGCCTGCTGGCCCGGATTCTGTCGCTGGGCCGTGACCTGAGGTCTCCCCGTGCCGAGCGTTTGCGCGAGGCGCTGGAGCGGCTGGGGCCCATATTTGTGAAGTTCGGTCAGGTGCTTTCTACCCGACGCGATTTGCTGCCCTTGGACATCGCCGAAGAGTTGGCGAAGTTGCAGGATCGTGTGCCGCCTTTCAGCTCCGACATCGCGGTAGCCACCATTGAGCGTGCATTTCGTAAACCGGTAGACGAAGTTTTTGAAAGCTTTGAACGTCAACCCGTGGCCAGCGCTTCCATTGCGCAGGTCCACTTTGCCACCTTGCGCAGCAAGTCGGGCGAACTGCGCGAAGTGGCGGTGAAGGTGTTGCGTCCCGGTATGCTGCCGGTGATCCAAAAAGACCTGAGCCTGATGCGCATGATGGCCGGTTGGGTTGAGAACCTGAGCGCCGACGGCAAACGGCTCAAGCCCCGTGAAGTGGTGGCCGAATTCGACAAATACCTGAACGATGAGCTCGATTTGGTGCGCGAAGCCGCCAATGCGGCCCAGCTGCGTCGCAACATGCAGGGCCTTGATCTGGTGCTGATCCCCGAGATGATCTGGGACTTCTGTCAGCCCGAGGTGATCGTGATGGAGCGCATGAACGGTGTGCCCATCAGTCATGTGGAACGCCTGCGTGCCGCTGGTGTGGACATTCCCAAGCTGGCCCGCGATGGCGTGACGCTGTTTTTTACGCAGGTGTTCCGCGACGGTTTTTTCCATGCCGACATGCACCCGGGCAACATCCAGGTCAGCCTGGCACCCGAGACTTTTGGCCGCTACATCTCCTTGGACTTCGGCATCGTGGGCACGCTCACCGAATACGACAAAGAGTATCTGGCGCAAAACTTCACGGCATTTTTCCGCCGCGATTACAAACGCGTGGCCGAGCTGCACATCGAGTCGGGCTGGGTGCCCGCAGACACCCGTGTGGATGAGTTGGAGTCGGCCATCCGTGCGGTGTGCGAGCCTTATTTTGACCGTCCGCTCAAAGAGATTTCGCTGGGCATGGTGTTGATGCGCTTGTTCCAGACCTCTCGCCGTTTCCAGGTCGAGATTCAGCCTCAGCTGGTCTTGCTGCAAAAAACCCTGCTCAACATCGAGGGCCTGGGTCGCCAGCTCGACCCCGAATTGGACTTATGGAGCACAGCCAAGCCCTTCCTGGAAAAATGGATGCTGGACCAGATTGGCCCCAAGAAATTGCTGGAGCAGTTGAAAGACCAAGCACCGCATTACGCCAAGCTGCTGCCCCAGTTGCCACGCTTGTTGCACGAGTACTTGCAAAGACCGCGTCAACAAGACGCTCGTCAGCTGGAAAAATTGCTGGCCGAGCAACGCCGCACCAACGCTTTGCTGCAAATCCTGCTTTATTTGGGCATGGGTTTCATCATGAGCTTGCTGGCTTTTCAGGTCTGGGTTTATTTGCCTACCCTCTAAACCGAGGCGCTTAGCGGGTGACTTTCGGCTCAGACGCCGTTTGACACCCTGGTCTTGCGCGCCTGCCGTGCGGTGTAAATGCCAAAGCCGATGACCGCCAAGGTCACCACCAGCATGAGCAAGCTGGCCGCCGCGTAAATGGAGGGGTTGACCCCCCTTCTGGCGTAACTGAAGATGACCTGCGGCAAGGTGGTCACGCCCGGGCCTGACAGGAATTCCGAGACCACCACATCGTCAAATGACAAGGTGAACGTCAGCAGCCAAGCGGCCAGCAGCGCTTGCGAGATGTTGGGCAAGGTCACCAGAAAAAACACCTGGCTGGGTTTGCAGCCCAAGTCCATGGCGGCTTCTTCGATCGTCCGGTCCATTTCTTTCAGGCGTGACTGGATCACCACGGTGGCATAAGCCATGCCCAAGAGCACATGGCCCAGCACAATGGTGGTCATGCCGCGTTCGGGCCAGCCAAAAACGCGCTGTGTGCCCACCGACAGCAGCAGCAACGACAGGCCAATGATCACTTCGGGCATGACCAGCGGGGCATTGAGCATGGCACTGAACAGGTTGCGCCCCTTGAAACGGGTGTAACGCACCAGTGCATAGGCGGCCAAGGTGGCCAGTACCACCGAGAAAGAGGCGCTGATCACCGCCACCTTGAGCGAGAGCCAAAAGCCTTCGAGCAAGCGCGAGTCGCGGGCCAATGCTTCGTACCAGCGCCAAGAAAAACCCGTGAAATGGCTGTCTTGTCGGGTGCTGTTGAAAGAAAACACCACCAAGAACGCCAAGGGCGCATACAAAAAGGCGTAGATGCAGGTCATCCACACTTTGCCAATGTGGGCTTGAATGCGGCGCATCATGATCGCTCCTCCTGGGCCTGACGGGCGACCCGGGCGTTGTACCAAGCCAGCGGAATGACGACCCACAAAATCATCATGATGGCCAGTGCCGAAGCGCGAGGCCAGTTGTTGCTGCTGAACATTTCGTCCCAAACCACGCGGCCGATCATCACGTTTTCGGCGCCACCCAGTAGCGAGGGGATCACGAATTCACCCAAGCATGGGATGAACACCAGCATCGAGCCCGCCACGATGCCAGCACGGCTGAGCGGTATGGTGATCAGGCAAAACGCCTTCCAAGGGCTGGCGCCCAAGTCATACGCCGCTTCGAGCAATCGGGTATCCAGCTTGACCAATGTGGCGTACAGCGGCAAAACCATGAATGGCAGGTAAACATAGGTCATGCCCACCAGCATCGAAATGTCGGTGTAGAGCATTTGCACCGGCTCGGTGATCAGGCCCAAGGCGATCAGCGCGTTGTTGATGATCCCTTGATCGGCCAAGATGCCTTTCCAGGCATACACGCGCAGCAAAAACGATGTCCAAAAAGGCAGCATCACCATCAGCAGCAAAACAGGGCGTGTGTTGGCCGAAGACCTGGCCAAAAAGTAGGCAAACGGGTAGCCCAGCAGCAGGCAAAAAAACGTGGTCCAAAAAGCGTATTTCAGCGACAGCAGATACGACTCGGTGTACAGCGTCTGGCCGAATTCACCGCTGTCATCGACCACCAGGCTGATGTAGTGGCTCAACTTCAAATGCAGTTTCCAGCCACCGGCTTCGGTGTGCGACAGCAAGCTGGCAAAGGGGTTGAGCTGATCGCCCATGTCGGTCACGCTCAGGCGCATCAGGATCAAAAAGGGCACCGCAAAGAACACCCACAACCACACAAAGGGGATGCCCAGCACCGTGCGCCGCCCCAAGCGCAAGCGCTCCACCAATTGAGACAGGAAATGGATCATGACGACAACAACACCCCGGCCTGGGTGCCCCATGAGCAATAAACGGTGTCGCCCCAAACGATGTCGCCTTCGTGGTTGCGGCTGCGGTTGGTCTGGGTGACCTTGATCACGCTGTGGTCGGTCAACTGAACCACATAAGTGCTGTAGCTGCCCATGTAGGCGATTTCGCGCACCACGCCCGACACCACATTGGCGGTTTCAGCCGATCCGGCCAGGGGTGTGCGCTTGTCGATTTGGATTTTTTCTGGGCGCACGGCCAATGCCAACGCCATGCCCAAAGGGTGAGAGGTGCCGTGGCCGAGCGTGAAACGGCCTTGCGGCGTGGTGAGTTCGGATTCGCTGGCCTCGGTGCGTGACAAGTGCCCGTCAAACAGGTTCACATTGCCAATGAAATCGGCCACAAAGCGGCAACTGGGGGCTTCATAGACCTCGGTGGGGCTGCCCAGTTGCAAGATTCGGCCATGGCTCATCACGGCGATGCGCGAAGCCATGGTCATGGCCTCTTCTTGGTCATGGGTGACCATCACGCACGTCACGCCAATCGATTCGATGATGTTGACCAGTTCAAACTGGGTTTGCTCGCGCAGCTTTTTGTCCAATGCGCCCAAGGGCTCGTCCAGCAGCAGCAGCTGGGGTTTGCGGGCCAGGCTGCGGGCCAAGGCCACACGCTGTTGTTGCCCGCCGGACAGTTGGTGCGGTTTGCGGCTGGCAAATTTTTGCAATTGCACCAAGTCGAGCATGGCTTGCACGCGCTCGCTGATGCTGTCTTTGTCCATGCCCATGCGGCGCAGGCCAAAGGCGATGTTCTCCCACACCGACAGATGGGGAAACAGCGCATACGACTGGAACATCATGTTGATGGGGCGCTCATAAGGCGGCAGTTGGCTGATGTCTTGCCCGCCCAAAAAAATCTGGCCTGCCGATGGCGTCTCAAACCCAGCCAACATGCGCAGCAAGGTCGACTTGCCGCAACCCGAGCTGCCAAGCAAGGCAAAAATTTCACCTTTGCCAATATTTAGCGACACATCGTCGACCGCTGTCACGCTGTCAAATCGCTTGACCAGGTTCTGAATCTGGAGAAATCCGGCTTTGTCGGTGGGCACAGGGGGCGTCATGTCGTCTTTCTGAACTCAAGAAAAAGGCTGTGCACATGGGACATGTGCACAGCCTGATTTCAATCACGCGGCAAGAGGCGCGTTGTCATTTGCCTTTTTTGAAGGCGGTGTAGACCGATGTCATGGATTCGCGCGTGGCGTTGGACAGGCTCGATGGCGAGACCGCCACTTGCAGTGCGGCAGCATCCAAGAAAACAGCCTTGTTGTTGGCCACTTCAGGGGTGACCTGTGCCACGCTGGCCTTGTTGGCGGTGGCGTAGCTAAGCTCATTGGTCAGCGATGCGGACACTTCTGGCTTCAAGAAGTAATTGATGAAGGCCATGGCATTGTTGGGGTGCTGGGCATCCTTGGGCACGGCCAGGTTGTCAAAGAACAGCAGGCCACCGGTTTTGGGCAACAAGGCTTCGATCTCTTGACCGCTCTTGTTTTCCACGGCGCGCGAGCTGGCGATGTTGATGTCACCCGCCCAGCCCAGTGCCACGCAGGCCTTGCCACCGGCCAGATCGTCGATCATGGTGCTGGAGAACAAGCGGATGTCTTTGCGCACTTTGCTCAGCATCTCACCAGCGGCCTTGTGGTCAGCCGCGTCCGCAGAGTAGGCGTCTTTGCCAATGTAGTGCAGGGCTGGCGGCATGATTTCGGTGGGCGAATCGAGGTAAGCAATGCCGCAAGACTTGAGTTTGCTGGTGTAGGTAGGGTTGAACACCAGATCCCAGGCGTTTTCGGGCATGGGGGTGTTGCCCAGCGCTTTGGCCACTTTGGCTTTGTTGATGCCAACGGTGGTGAAACTCCAAGCCCAAGGGATCAGGTGGGTGTTGCCTGGATCGACTTTGTCGAGCTTGGCCATGATCGCGGGGTCCAGATTGGCCAGATTGGGGATTTGGGCCTTGTCCAGGGGGCGCAGCAAACCGGCTTCGATTTGGGACTTGGCAAAAACCGCGCCTGGCACCACCAGGTCATAACCCGAGTTGCCAGCGATCAGCTTGGCTTGCAGGGCCTCGTTGTTCTCAAAGGTTTGGTAGTTGACCTTGATGCCCGTTTCTTTTTCGAAATTGGCCACCATGTCTTGGGTGATGTAGTCGGGCCAGTTGTAAATGTTCAACACTTTTTCTTCGGTGTTGACCGGGGCCGCTGCACTCACGGGGGCCTGGGGGGCTTCTTCTTTTTTGCCGCACGCGGCCAAGGCCAAAGCACACAAAGCGGTCAGTAAAAAACGTTTGTTCATGATCGTGAAAGCTCCATAAAGCGTGGGTATGCAGGGCCGCATCGGGTCGCCACCAGAGGGGCCTGCGCGGAATTGTATAAGAGAGAACTTTGCCCGTGTCTGCGCGGTTTGACCACCCCTGTGACTCCGGGGCCGAGATGTTTCAAGCCACATGTCCAGGCAGGCAAGGGGTTCGACTTACAATTTAGGGTTGAAAAAATATTTCCAGGAACCTCTTCATGCCCATTTACGCCTACAAGTGCGACGCCTGCGGCCATGCTAAGGATGTGCTGCAAAAAATGTCCGATGCGGCCCTGACCGAATGCCCCGCCTGCGGTGCCCCCCAGTTCAGCAAACAACTGACAGCCCCTGGTTTCCAGCTCAAGGGCACAGGCTGGTATGCCACCGATTTCAAGGGCGGCGGAGCCACAGGTGCAGCAGCCTCCGCAGTCACTGCCACCGATGCCGTAGCACCTGCCACTTCTGACGCCCCGAGTGCCAGTGCGGGTGCAGCCGAGTCGAGTACGCCAGCGGCCTCCGGTGGCTGTGCGGCATCTTGCGCCTGCCACTGACCTGTCCACATTGATTGCCTCTTCATGAAACAACGCAGCTTCAAACAGTACTTCATCACCGGTCTCTTGGTGTGGCTGCCCATGGGCATCACCGTCTGGGTGTTGACCTGGTTGGTCGGGCTGCTGGATGGCATTTTTCTGGCCATTTTGCTGGCCGCTGACACCCTGATCCCGGGCATGCACAAGCTGGCCGAGTTGCTGCGCGGTGTACCTGGTCTTGGCGTGATTTTGGTGGCCTTGGTGATTTTTGCCACGGGTGTTTTTGTGGCCAACATGTTTGGCCAATGGTGGTTGCGCCAGTGGGACAACCTGATGAACCGCATCCCGGTGGTGCGCAGCATTTACACCAGCGTCAAGCAGGTGGCTGACACCCTGTTTTCGGGCAGCGGCAATGCTTTTTCTAAGGCTTTGCTGGTGCAGTACCCGCGGCAAGGCTCATGGACCATCGCCTTTTTGACCGGCACGCCTGGCGGCGAGGTCGCCAAACACTTGGGTCAGCCCATGGTGAGTGTCTATGTGCCCACCACACCCAACCCGACTTCGGGCTTCTTCCTGATGATGCCCAAAGCCGATGTGATCGAACTCGAGATGAGCGTCGACGACGCGCTGAAATACATCATCTCCATGGGGGTTGTGGTTCCAGGCGGTCCCGACGCCTTGCCTGTCGCCCCAGCGGCCTCCCAACAGCCTTTGTGAGCTGGTCAGTCCATTGCCTTCCAGCTTGCACGCCACACAATTTCAGAATTAAGAAAGTCCAACAACATGTCCATGCGTTCCCACTATTGCGGTCTGGTGACCGAAGCCCTGACCGGTCAAACCGTGAGCCTGTGCGGCTGGGTCAACCGCCGTCGTGACCACGGCGGCGTGATCTTTATCGACCTGCGTGACCGCGAAGGCTACGTGCAGGTGGTGTGCGACCCTGATCGTCCCGAGATGTTCAAGGTGGCCGAAGACGTGCGCAACGAGTTTTGCGTGCAGATCAAAGGCGTGGTGCGTGCCCGCCCTGACGGCACCACCAACGACAACATGAAAAGCGGCAAGATCGAAGTGCTGTGCCACGAACTGATCGTGCTCAATGCCTCTGTCACACCGCCTTTCCAGATCGACGAAGAAAACCTGTCCGAGACGACTCGCCTCACGCACCGCGTGTTGGACCTGCGCCGTCCGTACATGCAAAACAACCTGATGCTGCGTTACAAGGTGTCGATGGAAGTGCGCAAGTACCTTGATGAGAACGGTTTCATCGACATCGAAACGCCCATGCTGACCAAGAGCACACCTGAAGGTGCGCGTGATTATCTGGTGCCCAGCCGTGTTCACGATGGCCAGTTCTTTGCCTTGCCCCAGTCGCCCCAGCTGTTCAAACAGCTGCTCATGGTGGCGGGCTATGACCGTTACTACCAGATCACCAAGTGCTTCCGCGACGAAGACTTGCGCGCCGATCGCCAGCCCGAATTCACCCAGATCGATATCGAAACATCGTTCCTGACCGAAGAAGAAATCCGCGACATGTTCCAGAGCATGATCAAGCGCGTTTTCCAGAAAACCATTGGTGTGGACCTGGGCGAGTTCCCGGTCATGACTTACCAAGACGCCATGCACATCTACGGCTCCGACAAGCCTGATCTGCGCGTGAAACTGCAGTTCACCGAAGTCACCGACGTCATGGGCGATGTGGACTTCAAAGTGTTCTCAGGCGCTGCCAACATGAAAGGTGGCCGCGTGGTCGCCCTGCGCGTGCCCAACGGCTCGGTCGAAGGCGGCGGCATCAGCCGTGGCGAGATCGACGCCTACACCGAGTTCGTCAAGATTTACGGTGCCAAGGGCTTGGCCTACATCCGCGTCAACGACCTGTCCAAAGGCCGCGACGGCTTGCAGTCGCCCATCGTCAAGAACATCCACGACGCCGCCTTGACCGCTGTGCTGGAGCGCTCTGGTGCGCAAAACGGCGATCTGATTTTCTTCGGTGCCGACAAGGAAAAAGTTGTCAACGACGCCATTGGCGCATTGCGCATCAAGATTGGTCACAGCGAGTTCGGCAAGAAAAACGGCCTGTTTGAAGACCGTTGGGCGCCGATGTGGGTGGTTGACTTCCCCATGTTCGAATACGACGACGAAAACCAGCGCTATACCGCCGTGCACCACCCCTTCACTGCGCCTAAAGATGGCCACGAAGACTGGATGGTCACCGCCCCAGAGAAATGCATTTCCAAGGGCTACGACATGGTGTTGAACGGCTGGGAAATGGGCGGCGGCTCGGTGCGTATCCACCGCGCTGACGTGCAGCAAAAAGTGTTTGACGCGTTGAAGATCACACCCGAAGAAGCCCAACTCAAGTTCGGCTTCTTGCTCGACGCCTTGCAATACGGCGCTCCACCCCATGGCGGCTTGGCCTTCGGCCTGGACCGTATCGTCACGCTCATGACCCGTGCTGAGTCCATTCGAGACGTGATTGCTTTCCCCAAGACCCAACGCGCACAGTGCTTGCTCACACAAGCGCCGAGCCCTGTGGACGAGAAGCAATTGCGCGAATTGCACATTCGCTTGCGCAATCTGGATGCGGTCAAAGCAGCGTAAGTCGCGCTAGCTAACCTAACACCCGCCATAACCAACGCCACCTTCGGGTGGCGTTGGTTTTTGTGGCCCCCGGCTGGTCGTGCCGGTTACTCCGCTGCTTCTTTCAAGTCCAGCGCGTGTGTTGCGACACAAAAAAGGCCTCAAAACCGAAGTCTTGAAGCCTTTGATGTCTGAGCTCAGCGAAAAGCTGAACTAGAAATTTTGCAACGGCATTGCTGCCGTTAACGGGATACGCAGGGCTTAGTAGCCGCCGCGGCCGCCGCCACCACCGCCGTAGCCGCCACCGCCGGAGCGATCGCCGCCACCGCCGTAGCCGCCGCCGCCACCGGAGCGACCGCCGCCGTAACCGCCGCCACCGCCGGAGCGATCACCGCCACCGCCGTAGCCGCCACCACCACCGAAACCACCGGTACGTGGAGGACGTGCCTCCATCGGACGGGCTTCGTTCACGGTGATGCTACGGCCACCCAAAGATTGGCCATTCATGCCAGCAATAGCGGCTTGTGCTTCGGCATCGCTGCCCATTTCCACAAAACCGAAGCCTTTGGAGCGACCTGTATCGCGTTCCATCATGACTTTTGCGCTGGTGATGGCGCCGAATTCGCCGAATGCCTGTTGCAGGTCTTCGTCGCGGACGGTGTACGGCAGGTTGCCGACGTAAAGTTTATTGCCCATGGAGGACTCCTCAGAAATACAAAAAAACAAAGCGATGGGGTCCCGAAAGCACAACAAACTGAAAACTGCCGCCGTAGCGCGCGAAACTGACCGATCACCTGACTTGTGCCGTTTTTTATGACGTACACGCACGCATTATGGGGCATAGATCAGAAAAGGTGTTCAGGCACTGCTCGCAATCGATGGATATCTTGATTTTTCTGGCCCCATCTTGGGGGAGTTCCGTTGCGTGAGCTTGCCAACAGTGGCGTCACTTGGCCATTGCTGTGCACAAGGCGAGCACCGCGAGAAGTTCGCTCAGGACTTTTTAGCCACTTGGACTCAAGCCATCCATGCCGATGGCTTCTCAAGTCGTTGCGATCTACAGGCGGCGATGCTTTCAGGTCATGCCGCAGTGCCCAGGTTCAGCACGCTGGTCAGTGGCAAATCACCCGGTGCTTCATAGTCCGCCACGATCCAGGCACGGCCAGAGCACTCAGTGGTGTCATGCAACAAGTCTTTGATCACCCGTATGGAGACTTGGTCGAGCGAGGCAAATGGCTGGTCGAGCAAGGTGATGGTGGTGCCCGATGCCAGGGCCGCGATCAGCATGACTTTGCGACGGCTGCCGGTGGACAGCATGTAGAGCGGTTTGTGTCGGTGCCGTTCCATGTCCAGTGCTTCTGACAGGTCTTGCAGCAGTTCGTTGTGCCATTGGGGGTATCGGGTTTGCAGCTGGTCCCAACAAGCTTGCACGGTGGTCTGGTCGTGCTCAGGGCCTTTCAAGTCCACCCAAAATACGCCGCCCTGTGGCGTTTGGAGCGTGCCAGCAAGCGGCTGCAAATCGCCTGCCAACAGGCGCAACAGGCTGGTTTTGCCGCTGCCTTCGTCGCCGCACACCCAGTGCAAGCCCGCAGACCAAGCAAAACTCAGATCTTCAATGGCCATGTGGCCGGCCGGCCCGCCGCTCAATTGGTGGGCTTGCAGCAACAAAGGCACTAAATGGGCGGGTGAAGACGACATGGCTCAATCCTAGCAAGACCTGGGCTGCCTAGAATGACTGCGTGACCTCAACGAACTACAAAATTCCCCAATCTGTTCTGGTGGTGATCTACACCCTCAGCGGCCAGGTCTTGCTGATTCGGCGGACCGACGCAGGCACTTGGCAGTCGGTCACCGGAAGCAAGGATTTTTGGGACGAAGACTGGGCCGATACGGCCGCACGCGAGGTGCAAGAGGAAACCGGCATCGATGCGCGACACCCCCAGTGCCGCTTGCAAGACTGGCAGCTGGAAAACGTGTACGACATTTACCCGGTTTGGCGCTGGCGCTATGCCCCCGAAGTGAGCCGCAACACCGAGCGGGTTTTTGGCCTGTGCGTGCCCGAGCAAACGCCCATCACCTTAAGCCCTGCCGAGCACACCGATTGGCAATGGCTGCATTGGCAGGCCGCAGCGGACCATTGTTTTTCGCCATCCAACGCCGAGGCAATTTTGATGCTGCCGCGTTTTGAGAACCGGATCGGCCTTTGATGCCCCAACGACACGAACACCCCATCTTGCGCGTGGCCACCTACAACATCCACAAAGGTGTGCAGGGGCTGGGGCCTGCGCGGCGGCTGGAGATCCATAACCTGGCGCATGCGGTGGAGCAGCTCGACGCCGACATCGTGTGTTTGCAAGAGGTGCGCCGCATGCACCGCCGCGAAGAACGCTACTTTTCTCAGTGGCCCAGCCAGCCGCAAGCCGACTATCTGGCGCCTGAAGGCTACGAGTCGGTTTACCGCACCAACGCCATCACCCGCCATGGCGAGCACGGCAATGCCTTGCTCTCGCGCTGGCCCGTGTTGTCGCACCAACACCAAGACATCTCGGACCACCGCTTTGAGCAACGGGGTTTGCTGCACACCACGGTTCAAGTGGTTGACCGGGTGCTGCATGTGGTCGTGGTGCATTTGGGCCTGGTGCCCGCCAGCCGGGTGCGTCAAGTGGTGCAGTTGCTGGCCTTCATTGACCAGACCATCCCGGCCCACGCGCCCGTGTTGGTGGCGGGTGACTTCAATGACTGGGGCACGGGCCTGGGGCGGCGCATGGCCAAGGCGGGCTTTGGCGAATGGCGCGAGCAGCCCACGCCCACCTATCCCTCGCGTTTGCCCCTGAATCAGCTCGACCATGTGTACGCACGCGGGCTGACCCCCGTTCACGCCATGGCCCCTGCCGGTCGCATATGGCAGCGCATGTCTGACCACTTGCCCTTGGTCGCCGAGTTCGCCTGGACGGATTGAACATGCGCCACGGTCCGCCCTTGCGAGACGGTCACCAGATCCGCTTGATCGAAGGCGGGCAAGCCTATTTCGAGGCCTTGGTCTCTGCGCTGGAGCAGGCCCGGTCGCAGGTGCACATCGAGACCTATATTTTTGATTTTCATGGCGCAGCGGCCATGGTGGCCGAGGCGCTGGAGCGGGCCGCCTTGCGGGGTTTGCGCGTGTGGGTGGTGGTCGATGGGGTGGGCACCCCCAGCCTGCCGCCTGAGTGGCGTGAGCGTTTTGCCCGTGCGGGGGTTGAGTGGCGGGTGTATTCCCCCTTGGGCACTTTGGGTTTGTTGATCCCCAGCCGTTGGCGACGCCTGCACCGCAAGCTGTGCGTGATCGACGGCCATCTGGCCTTTTGTGGCGGCATCAACATCTTGGACGACTGGTACGACCCGCACCATGGCACCTTGGCCCAGCCCCGGCTGGACTTTGCCGTTTGCGCACGCGGCGCTTTGGTGCAGCAAATGCAGGAAACCATGGCGCAACTGTGGTGGCGCATACAGGGTGTGCGCCATGTCCGGCAGCAACAGTTTCCGGAGGCGTTCAGCTCCTTTCGGGCGGCAGGGCTGCATTTGCCCTGGACGCGTGACGATGCGCACGCGCTGGATGGCCGTTTGGTGGCCAAGGCGGGCTTGCTGTTGCGTGACAACGTGCTTTACCGCAGCCAGATTGAACGCGCTTATTTGAAAGCGATTGGCGCTGCCCGTCATGAAATCGTCATCGCCAATGCCTATTTTTTGCCTGGACGCCGCTTGCGCAAAGCCCTGATCCACGCCGCGCACCGGGGCGTGCGGGTGCGTTTGCTGCTGCAAGGGCGTTACGAATACTTCATGCAATACCACGCAGCCCGCCCGGTGTATGGCGTGTTGTTGGCTGCGGGCATCGAGATTCACGAGTATGAGGCCAGCTTTTTGCACGCCAAAGTGGCCGTGATCGATCCGAACAACGACCGGCCTTGGGCCACGGTGGGCTCGTCCAATCTGGACCCGCTCAGCCTCTTGTTGGCGCGTGAGGCCAATGTGGTGGTAGCCGACAAAGCTTTTGCCCAGCAGCTTTACCAGCGCTTGCACTCGGCGATCGAGCTGCAAAGCAAGCCGGTGCTGGCTGAGGTGGATGTCCAAAGAGCCTGGCACCAAAGGTGGCGCGACCGGTTGGCCTTTGGCTTGATGCGGCTGGCGCTGTTTTTGAGCGGTAATCGCTACTGAACGCCAGATTCCCCGGGGCTGGCATGGGCGTTCTGTCTCAGGGTCAGCAGGGACTGCAATCGCTGTTACGATCCTCGCCATGTTAATGAAAGCCCCAGACGCCATGACTGCTTCTGCCGCCACGCCCGAAGACGAAGGCGTACCCGTTTCCGTCAAGATTCGCGAGCGCATCAATGCGGCCCGCAAGCGCTTCCACGCCAACGACAACATCGCCGAGTTCATCGAACCTGGCGAGTTAGAAAAATTGCTGGACGAAGTCACCGGCAAAATGGCGGGCGTGCTCGACAGCTTGGTCATCGACACCGTGAACGACCACAACACGGGCGACACCGCGCGCCGCGTGGCCAAGATGTACCTGAAAGAAGTGTTCAAGGGCCGCTACGTCGAGGGCCCCGAGATCACCGAATTCCCCAATGCCGAGCACCTGAACGAACTGATGATCGTCGGCCCCATCACCGTGCGCAGCGCCTGCAGCCACCACTTTTGCCCCGTGATTGGCAAGATCTGGATCGGCGTGCTGCCCAACGAGCACACCAACGTGATTGGCCTGTCCAAATACGCCCGCTTGGCCGAATGGATCATGGGGCGACCCCAAATCCAGGAAGAAGCCGTGGTGCAACTGGCCGACCTGATCCAGCGTAAAACCCAACCTGATGGTCTGGCCATCGTCATGGAAGCCAGTCACTACTGCATGGGGTGGCGTGGCGTGAAAGACATGGACAGCAAAATGATCAACTCGGTCATGCGCGGTGCCTTCCTCAAGGACGTCAACCTGCGTCGTGAATTTTTGGCCCTGATTCCCGGAAAGAACTGACCCATGTTGGTACGCCTGCTTTACGCCAGCCGCGCTGTGGACCCCCGCCCCGAGATGATCGACTCGATCCTCGCCCAGTCGCGCCAATTCAACCCCAGTACCGGCATCACCGGCATCCTTTGCTATGGCGGCGGTATTTTCCTGCAAGCCATCGAAGGCGGCCGTGGAGCTGTCAGCGAGTTGTACGGGCACATCCAGAAAGATGCCCGCCACAAAGAAGTGGTTTTGCTGCATTACGAAGAGATCACCGAGCGCCGCTTTGGCGGCTGGACGATGGGCCAGGTCGACACCTCGCGAGTCAACACCAACATCCTGCTCAAATACGCCGAGCGTGCCGAGTTGGACCCGTACAGCGTGTCGGGCAAAGTCTCTTTGGCCTTGCTCGAAGAGCTGATGGCCACAGCGTCCATCATCGGGCGCGCCTGATCCGATGCAGCTCATCGGCTGCGACTTCTCCAGCAGCCCCAGCAAACGCAAGCCCATCGTGCTGGCGCTGGGCCAAGCCCGACAGGGCAGGGTGCAGTTGCAGGCACTGCACACCTTTGAAACCTTGAGCGCTTTTGGTCAATGGCTGGCCCAGCCTGCCGACTGGGTGGGCGGCTTTGACTTGCCCTTTGGCCTGCCACGAGAGCTGGTGCACACCTTGGGTTGGCCCACCGACTGGACCGCCTGCATGGACCACTACTGCGCCTTGGAGCGTCCCCAAATACGCGAGCAATTTGCGGCCTTTTGCAACGCCCGCCCAGTGGGTGGCAAGTTTGCCCACCGCGCTGCCGACAAACCGGCGGGCTCCAGCCCGTCGATGAAATGGGTCAACCCGCCTGTGGCCTACATGCTGCACGCGGGCGTGCCTCTGCTGCGTCAGGCGGGTGTGCACCTGCCCGGCCTGCACGCAGGCGACGTGCGTCGTGTGGCGCTAGAGGCCTACCCTGGCCTGCTGGCGCGCGAGGTACTGGGCAACACCAGCTACAAAAGCGACGACAAAGCCAAACAAACCCCCGAACGCCTGTTGGCCCGGCGCGAACTGTTGGGCGCACTGGAGCGCGGACAGACCCGTCTGGGCTTGCGACTGGTGGCCAGCAACGCGCTGTTGGGTCGTCTGGCTGATGACGCCAGCGGCGATGCACTCGATGCCACCCTTTGCCTGATGCAGGCGGCTTGGGCGCAGCAACAGCACGAAGCCGGACACCCGCAATACGGCCTGCCGCCTTGCGATCCGCTCGAAGGCTGGATCGTCACGGCCTGAACGGTGGGGCGTGCCCATGCCGCCTCAGCGCTCTGTTTCCAGATCAGGAATCCTGTTGAACGCGATGCGCATCGGTGCCGCATCGAGCGCGTGGTGAGCGCTGGCAAAATAAATTGCGTTTTTGCCGTGTGTGCGGTTGAGCGCGTCCATGGCCGACATCAGGCGAGTGCGGTCGCGTTGCACGGGGTGATTTTGCAAGGTTTGTGACGCCGTAACGCCAGGGGCTTCTTCGTGAAAATCAAACAAATCAGGCGTGTGTTGACTCGCTAGCACCAGCCCGCACAGCTGCACACCCACAGCCTGCGGCCGTTGTAATTGGTGCAAGCCGCTGAACCAAAGCTGGTCCAGTGTGTGCAACAAAAAGCCCGTGTCTTGCGTCTCGCCCACATGCACAGAGCGCTCGCCGCCCGATTCGCGCTGCCAGCGGTGGTCGCAGCGCACAAACACCTGCATGGCTGTGGCATAAAACCCCTGCTTGCGCAGCCGCATGGCGGCCTTTTGCGTCAGGCGGTGCAGCACCTGATGTGCCCCTGCCGGGTGGCGCAAATCGGGCGGCAACACATGTGAATGCCCCAGCGACCGTGCCACCGTGGCGCGTGGCCCGTACCACTGGCCGCGCAGCCGGTCATACATGTCAGAGCCCGCCAGCCCGCCCCAAGCCGTGTGCAACAAGTCTCTCGGCGCGGCATACAGCTGCTCGACCGACCCAATCCCACAACGCGCCAGCCGCTCCAACAGGCGTGGGCCAATGCCCTGAATGGCTGAAAGTTTCAAGTGAAATAACCGCTCAGGCAACTCGTGCTGTTCGATCACCGTGAGACCATCGGGCTTGTGCATGTCAGACGCCAGCTTGCCGAGCAAGGTGTTGGGCGCAATGCCCACGGACGTGCGCATGCACTGGCCCACCTCGGCCAGCAGCGCCGCCTTGATTTGCCGCGCCAGCGCCACGGCCCGATCACGCTCGCGCCAGCGGCCCGTCAGCTCGCACTCCATCTCGTCAATGCTCAGCACTTGCCGAACGGGCGCCAGCCGGTCCACCACGGCCACGGCCTGCAAGTGCACCTCCACATACTTGGCGTGGTCGGCCAGCACCAGCGCGATGCCAGGGCACAGCCGCTTGGCGTCCGATACGCGAGTACCGGTTTTGACGCCAAAAGCCTTGGCCTCAATGCTGGCTGCAATGCAAGACGACGAATCGGCCATGACCGGTACGACGCCCACAGGCCGCCCGCGCAAAGCCGGATCGAGCTGCTGCTCGACCGAAGCGAAGTAGCTGTTGAAGTCGATGAAGAGGGAGCGGAGCATGTCCGATTAACTGTAATTGCGTACAGTATATTGCCAAGCTGAAGATGTAGAACAGAGGGCCAGTCCCAAGGATGGCGCCAACGGCTTCATTGCCATGGTGGTCGACACCGAAGGCAATATGATCGGTTTGCACTCCGCACCATGAGCGTGGTTTGCGCTTTGCACCGCAACGCCCATTTCAGAATATGAACGCCACCACCCTCCAGCAACTGGCCACAGCCACACTCACCGGCAGCATGCCTTTTCCCGACATCGTGGGGCGCTTGATGCAAGAGGGGGTGGACCATTACCAGGTGGACTGCTTGGCGCTGCAATTCAGGTTTTATGGTGTGCAGGGCGGGGTGGTGTTGGCCCCGCTGCTTTATGAGGGCTTGCCACCTGTCGCCCAAGCGTTTGACCTGCCAGCGCTCAAAGCCGCCATCCACGACAGCCAAACCCAAGGCCAAAAATTCCGCGACTTTTGCGCCCGCGCCATGCAGGCCGGCGTGCAGTCCTACAGCGTCTTCCTGCGCGGCCAACGCGTCATGTACATAGGCCGCCAAGGCGATCACCATGTGGAGTTTTTCCCATGACCCCCCTCGAAAAACCCAAAGGCCCCGCTTCGTATTTCCCATCCATCGAAAAGAAGTATGGCCAGCCCATCGCCCATTGGCTGGATTTGCTCCAAACGTGCGCAGGCATGAAACACATGGAGATGGTTGCTTGGCTCAAGACCGAGCACAGCATGGGCCATGGCCACGCCAATGCCTTGGTGGCGTATTGGATGGCCGCGCACAAGTGATGGCGAGCACGCAGGACGTGAGCGAACTGCTCAAGGCCACCGCTATTGGCCATGCGGCATGATTCAAGCATGGCTTCTTCCGCTTTGACTCTGGATCAACTGCGCCGTTACGCGATCGCGCGCAGTCTGTTTGCGCCCACGACCTTGCCCAAGGCTTTGCAGCGCCTGGGTTTTGTGCAGGCCGATCCTTTGTGTGCGCCTGCGCGTGCGCAAGACCTGACGTTGCGCCACCGTGTGGCGGGCTATCGGGTAGGGGATCTGGATTTGCGCTATGCCCAAATGCCTGTGGAGGAAGATTTTTTCGTCAACTATGGTTTTGTGCGGCGCGATGTGCACCACCTGATGCACCCGCGCACGCCCCGCATCGTGTGGTCGGCCAGCCGCATCCAGCAGGCGCAAGAGGTGTTGGCCTTTGTGCGAGAGGCTGGCGTGGTCAGGCCCGCGCAGGTGGATGCGCATTTTGACCATGGGCGCGTGGTCAATTGGTTTGGGGGCAACAGCAAGGCCAGCACCCAGTTGCTGGATGGCATGCATTACCGCGGTTGGTTGCGGGTGGCGCGGCGCGAAGGCGGGCAGCGCCTGTATGCCGTTCGCGAGCACGAGCCGTGTGGGCTTGAACCCGAAGCCATCATGGACCAGTTGGTGGATGTGATCGTGGCGAAATACGCGCCTTTGCCCGCCGCCAGTTTGGGGCAGTTGCTGAGTTTGTTGGCCGGCGGTGTGCCGCAATGGCGAGCGCAGCGCCCAGACGTGCTGGCGCGTGCGCGCTTGCGTTTGCCCAGTGTGGTGGTTGATGGCACGACGTGGTTTTGGCCCGCAGGCGAGAGCCCGGCTTCGCGTCGCCACGAGGTGGATGATCAGCTGCGTTTGTTGGCACCTTTTGACCCGGTGGTCTGGGACAGACGCCGTTTTGAGCAGCTGTGGGGCTGGGCTTACCGCTTTGAGGCCTATACGCCAGCGGCCAAGCGGGTGCGTGGTCACTACGCCATGCCTTTGCTTTGGCATGATCAGGTCATTGGGTGGGCCAATGTCGGTGCCAAGTCGGGTGTGCTTACGCCCGATGTGGGCTTTGTCAATGCGGCCCCCAAGGGCAAAGCCTTTGCGCTGGCGCTGGAAGAAGAGTTGCACCGCATGTCTGTTTTCTTGGGGCTTTGAGTTGCCCGAGTCTTTGCGGGGCGTTGTCATGTTCGCCCTAATCCCCCGCGTCACTGGGTGAGGCGGTGTCTTTGTGATGGTGAGGTTTTTCTGATGTTCCGCAGTTTCTTTCTCTCGCGCCGCTGGGCCTTGTGGTCTTGGGGTGGTTTGTTGGTGTTGGTGGCGCTGGTGTTCATCACGGTGCAGCAGACGGTCAAGCTCAACACTTGGTATGGTGAGTTTTATGACTTGTTGCAAAAGCCCGAGCAGGCCGGCGGGCTGGCCAAGTTCTGGGGCTTCATGCAGCAGTTCGCATGGATCGCTTTCCCTTACATGTTGCTGCGCAGCCTCGAAACCTATTTGGCCTCGCACTACGCTTTTCGGTGGCGTCAGGCCATGACCGAGACGTATTTGCCGCGCTGGCAAAAAACGAGCGAGACGGTCGAAGGCGCTTCGCAGCGGATTCAAGAAGACTGCATGCGTTTTGCCCGCCAAACCGAGAACCTGGGCTTGGGATTGGTGCGGGCGGTGCTCACGTTGGCGTCGTTCATTCCGATCTTGTGGGCACTTTCCAAGGGCATGGCCATTGCTTGGTTGCAGTTTGAGGGGTCTCTGTTTTGGGTGGCACTGTTTACAGCGCTCGGTGGCACGGTGTTGTCGTGGTTTGTGGGCATTCACTTGCCGGGGCTGGAGTACAACAACCAGAAGACCGAGGCCGCTTTGCGCAAGGATTTGGTTTATGCCGAAGACGACCGCAGCCGCATGGACTTGCCCACGGTCTTGAATTTGTTCACCGGGGTGCGCTTGAACAATTTCCGTTTGTTCAACCATTACGCCTACTTCAACCTCTGGAGCAACTTCTACAGCCAGTCGACGGTGATTTTTCCGTATCTGCTGATGGGGCCATCGCTCTTTACGGGCCTGATCACGCTGGGTGTGATCCAACAAGTCAGCAATGCCTTTGGCAAAGTCAACGAGGCGTTTTCTTACCTGATCGAACGCTGGACCGACATCACAGAACTGCGTTCGATTCATAAGCGTTTAACGGAGTTTGAAAAGGGTTTGGCCTGATCGTAGGCAAAATGCCCTTTTTTTGGAGAAAGAGCCATGCCCCATACCGTGAAATTTCAACGCGTTTTTCGCGCCCCTGCCGAGCGCGTTTTTAGGGCGTTCATCGATCCCGATGCCATGGCCAAGTGGTTGCCGCCGCACGGCTTCACAGGGAGAGTGCATGAGATGGACGCCCGTGTGGGCGGTGGCTATCGCATGTCGTTTACCAACCTGGGCAATGGGCAGAGCCACAGTTTTGGCGGCACCTTTTTGGAGCTGTTGCCCAGTGAACGCTTGAGCCACACCGACCGCTTTGACGATTCGAATTTGCCGGGCGAGATGGTGACCACCATCACTTTCAAAACGGTGCTGGTCGGCACCGAGGTGAACATTGAGCAGGCGGGTATTCCTGACCTGATTCCCGCTGAGGTTTGTTGCTTGGGTTGGCAGGAGTCCTTGCAGCTGCTGGCGCTGTTGGTCGAGGCTGAAATTCCGGCTTGAATCGCTTCAGATGGCCGCTGCCGCAATGTCGTCGGGCAGTGGGGCCAATTGCGCCAGGGCTTGCAGGGCCTCGGCATCGGTGCGGTAGAGCTTGAGATAAGGGCTGTCCTGGAGCTCACCTGCGCGGCGCAAGGCGGTTTCCACGGGCAGTTTGATGCCGCTGATGTGCAGGGTGATGCCCCGGCTGGCCAGTTGTCGGTGCAGCTGCCCAAAGGTCTCCACACCCGTCACGTCGATCCGGTTGATGGGTTGCGCAAACAGGCAAACATGCTTCACAGCGCGGTGGCGGGCCAGGTGGTCGGTGATGGCCCGGTCAAAGTCGCTGGCGGCGGCAAAGTCCAGTTCGGCGTCCATGCGCAGCGCGTAGAGGTGGAGGGCCAGTGGGGGCAGTTTCCACAGATGGCGGTCGCGCAGGCTGCCGTCGGGGTGCAGGCCCACTTCGATGATGCGCGGGTGCAGGCGCGTGTGCAAAAAGTGGCTCAGGCCCACCAGCACCCCGGTCATCACACCCCAGTAAATGCGCGGCGCGGTCAATAAGGTCATGGCAAAGGTGATGCCCGCTGTCATGGTTTCGATGCGGCCGATGCGCCAGAGCGTCAAAAACTGGCGGGGCTGGAATAAATTGAGCACAGCCACGATCACGGCCGCCGACATGACCGAGCGCGGCACGTATTGCAGCGCGGGCATGAGGATGAGCAAGGCCAGCAGCACAAAGCCCACTGAGGCCACCACCGCCCAGCCCGAGCGTGCACCCGCATAAAGCATGAGTGCGGAGCGCGAAAACGAGGTGCTGGTGGCAAAACTGCCTGAAAAGGCAGAGGCCAGTTTGGCCAGGCCTTGGCTGAACAGTTCGGTGCTGTCGTCCCAGCGCTTGCCGTCGCGCCGGCATTCGATGCGGGCACTGGAGGCGGTTTCTAAAAAACTGACCAAAGCGATCACCATGGCGGGCACCCACAGCTGGTTGAGCACCGTCAGGCCCGGCCAATTGGGCCCATAAAAGCTGGGCAAGCCCGAAGGCAGCAAGCCAACCACCGCGCCGTGCGCCTGGTAATCGGTGGCATAAGCGACGGCCGAGGCGATGCCCATGACGATCATGATGCCGGGCCAGCGCGGCTTGAAATGCCGCAACAAAAGCAGCGCTACCAGGCTGCTGAGTCCGAACAGCGCGGACCAGCCGGTCAGCCAAGCGGGCCAACTTTGTACATGCCAATGCCAGGCTTGAATGCCCAGCAAACCGGGCACTTGCGAAGCCATGATCAGCAAGGAGGCCGCTTGGGTGAACCCCATCATCACGGGCGCACTGACCAGGTTGATGAGCCAGCCGTAGTTGCCCAGCCCCAGCAACAGTTGAATGGCCCCCGACAGCAATGACAACCACACCGCCAGCGCCACCCATTCGGGCGAGCCGGGTTCGGCCATGCCCGTCAGCGATGCCCCAATCAGCACGCAGGTGAGCGCGGCTGGCCCCACCGACAAGCGGTTGGCGCTGCCAAACAACACGGCCAGCAGGGCGGGAATCAGGCAGGTGTAAAGGCCTGTGACCAGCGGCATGCCAGCCAGCCCCGCATAGGCCACGGCCTGCGGCACCATGACCAGCGCCACCGTCAGCCCGGCCAGCACTTCGGTGCGGGCCAGAGGGGCGGTCAGGCGAGGCCAGTGGCGGAAGGTTAAAAATCGTTGCATATCAGGCATGCCTGATCTTAGCCGCCACGCGTTCAGCGCTGCGGCATGTCTTTGACCGAATAACCCAGACTGATGGTCGCGTCTTCGGGAATGGCGGGCACGGTGGCATCCCAGGCTTCCCACGCGGCTCGCAGGCTTTGCAGCTTCTCGGGCTGGTGTTTGGCCAGGTTGGCGCGTTCACGTTCGTCGGCCGGGATGTTGAACAAATAGTCGTTGCCGTCTACCCGCAGGTATTTGTAGTCACCCATGCGCAGCGCTCGTTGGCCACGGTGGTTCATGCGCCAGTACAGCGGCCGCTCAAACTGCTGCTGGGCATCGCGCAGCACGGGAGCCAGCGACACCCCGTCAAAAGAGTGGTTGGCATCGGCCTTTGCGCCCGCCAGTTCGACCATGGTGGCCGACCAGTCCATGGTCATGCAGTGCTGGGTCGAGGTGCCACCCGGTGCGATGACGGCAGGCCAGTGCGCGATCCATGGCACGCGGATGCCACCTTCGGTCAGGTCCATCTTGCCGCCAACCAGCGGCCAGTTGTCGCTGAAGCGTTCGCCACCGTTGTCGCTGGTGAAGACGATGAGGGTGTTGTCAAGCTGCCCGTTTTTTCGGAGTGCATCGACCACCCAGCCAATGCCTTCGTCCATGTGGTGGATCATGCGGTGGTAAGTGTGGATGTTGCCGCCGTGCAGGTGGAACAGGTCGTCCTTGACCTCTTGTGCCAGCGCGTGGTCTTCGCGGGTTTCCCAGGGCCAGTGCGGCGCGGTGTAGTGCAGGCTCAAGAAAAATGGTGAGCCCTGTGCAGCGCCGGGGGCCATGCGGTTCACAAAGTCCACCGCCTTGTTGGAGATCAGATCGGTCAGATAACCGTCTTCGTGCTTTTCTTCTTCGTTGGTGTACAGGTCGTGCGTGCCGTTGTTGCTGGCGTGGGTGAAGTAGTCCACCCCGCCCGACATGGGGCCAAAAAATTCTTCGTAGCCTGACTTGATCGGGCTGAAGTGAGGCGGGTAGCCCAGGTGCCATTTGCCGATCAGCGCGGTGCGGTAGCCACTGGCCTTGAGCAGTGATGGCAGTGTGGGGTGTTCGGGCGGCAGGCCCAGCACGGTGCTGCCTTTGCTTTTGCTGTTGATGGGCTCATCGGCCCCGCCGCGAAGGCGGTACTGGTAGCGCGCAGTCATGAGCGCAAAACGCGTGGGCGAGCACACGGGTGAGTTGGAATAACCCTGCGTGAACTTGAGGCCTGCAGCGGCCAGTTGGTCGAGCACGGGCGAGACCTTGCCGAACTTCGCATCGCGGCCCCCGTAGCAACCCAGGTCGGCAAAGCCGAGGTCGTCGGCCACGATGAAGATGATGTTGGGGCGTTGTGCCGTGGTGTGGGTCATGGCGTTCATTCGACTTTCATGCCAGTGGACTTGACCACGCGGCCGTAGCGCTGGGATTGGTCGCTCAGACGTTTGACCGCGTCCGCTCCGATCAGACCTTCGTAGAAAAGATCCATGCTCGCCAGTTGAGTTTGTTTGTCGGGCCGGTTCAAGGCGTCGGTGAAGGCTTTTTGCAGCCATTGCACCACGGGCTCGGGCGTGGCTGCGGGGACCATGGCGATGTAAAGCACTTCCAGCTCCAGATCTTTCAAGCCCGCTTCGGCCACAGTGGGAATCTCCGCTGCCGAGCGTGAACGCTGGCGGCTGGTCACGGCCAGTGCGGTGATCTTGCCAGTCTTCACATGGGGCAGCATGCCGGGTGTGGCCAGCACGCCCGCATCCACTTCGCCAGCCAGCACAGCGGTCACGGCCGGGGTGTTGCCTTTGTAGGGCACATGCTGAATGGTGATGCCCGCCGCGTCCATGAAAATCTCGGCCGCCAAATGACCCGGGCTGCCACTGCCTGCGCTGCTGAAGTTCAGACCCTTGCCTTTGCCCTGGGCGATCAGGTCTTTGATTGTTTTGAAGCCGGTGCTGGGGTGCGCGCCGACCAGCAGACCCGAAGAGACCATGACCATGATGGGGCGCAGGTCCGCCGGCTTGAAGGCCATGTTTTTGTAGATGTACGGGTTGACCGTGAAGGTGGTGTCAATGCCGAACAACACGTTGTAACCATCGGCTGGGCTCTTGGCCACAAAGTCAGCCCCGATGTTGCCGCCTGCGCCGGGTTTGTTTTCAACCACGACCGCCTGCTTGGACTGGGTGGTGATGTATTCACCGACTGAACGGGCCAAAAAATCAGCCGGGCCACCCGCCGGGAAGTTGGTGATGAATTTGATGGGTTTGCTGGGGTAGCTTTGGGCCCATACAGGGACTGAAAGGGTGCAGGCGGCCATGCCCAGGCACAGCGCTGCGCCCCAAGGTGTCAGTGATTTTTTCATGTGTTTTTTGTGTGTCAGTGGGTGATCAGCAAGCAGCCGATGCAGAGTGAGGAGCGCTTGGAAAGCAGAGTGCGGACAGGCACGCCTTCAGTCCAGTTGCACGCCCGTGGCCTTGATGGGTTTTTCCCAGCGCTTGAGATCGGCTTTTTGAGCCGCAGCCAGATCGACCGAGTTAGAGCCAATGGGCTCATAGCCGAGCTTGAGCATCTTGTCTTTAATGGCCGGGTCGCGCGCGATTTTCATCATGGCTTTTTCAAGGCGGCCAAGTGCATCGCCTTTGAGGCCGGCAGGGCCATACATGGCAAACCAGGCCGTGGCATCCATGTTGATGCCCGATTCTTTGAGCGTGGGCACTTCGGGCACTTGCGGGTCGCGCTGGCTGCCGGTCACGGCAATGATGCGGACCTTGCCCGCGCGGTGCATTTCGGCGGTCTCGGACACCACGTCAAATTTGTACCCGATGTGGCCGCCCAGCAGCGCGTTGTTGGCCGGTGCGCCGCCCTGGAAGGGCACATGGTTCAGGCTGATGCCTGCCGATTGCTCCATCAACACGCCCATGAAGTGTGGCAAGGTGCCCGCGCCAGGGGTGCCGTAGCTTGCATTGCCTGGATCGCTCTTGGCCTTGGCCACCATCTCGGCCACATTTTTCACGTTGCTGGCGGGGCCGGACACCACGCCAAACTGGAAGTGGGCAATTTGCGAGACGGGGGTGAAGTCTTTCACCGCGTCGTAGTCGAGCTTTTTATAAACATGGGGAAACAGCACCATGGGGCCGCTGGGCAACACGATCACAGTCTGGCCATCGGGTTTGGCGATCTTGACCGCATTCAAGGCAATGCGTCCACCTGCGCCGGGTTTGTTGTCCACGACGATGGTGCCAAAGTCTTCGCGCAGGGCGTCGGCCACCATGCGGGCCAAAATGTCTGCCGAGCCCCCGGGCGGAAAACCCACCACGATCTTGAGCGGCGGTTTGTCTTGGGCCTGCAGGCTGGGCGAAAGTGCTGCCAGTGACAGCGCCAGCAAGCACAAACTGCGGCGGCTGAAGTTGCAGATGCTCAGGCGGTTGGTGCTTGGGATCGATTTCATGAAAGTCTCCGTTTGTGCAGGGCTGAAATGGCCCCGTTGAAAGCGCAGGGCAAGTCAGAATGTAGTGGCTTGACCGACAATTGATCTAATCAACCATCCCCCCGGAAAACCCTGATGCCCTTGTCCCCATCCCAACGTCTGGCGTCGATTGACGACCTGCTTTTGTACAGGCTGGGCCGTTTGTCGAGCGTGGCGGGGACCATGGTGGTGCGCTTGTGTGAGGGCGGTTATGGCATTACCCGGCGCGAATGGGCGGTGGTCGCCCAGTTGTATGAAAACGGCAGCTTGCCACCTTCAGCCCTGGCCGAACGCATGCACCGTGACCGCGCTCGCACCTCGCGGACCTTGACGTCTTTGGGGCAAAAACAACTGGTGCTGCGTACCATCCCTGCCAACGATCGGCGCAGCGCATTGGTGAGTCTGACCCTTGAAGGGCGGCAGCTTTATGAGGCGTTGATGCCCCAGATTCAGGCGATCAACGGCCACATATTGAAAGCTCTGCAGCCCGAAGAGGCCGCTCAATTTGACGAAGCACTGGAGCGCTTGCAGGCCCGTGCCCAAACCTTGTTGACCGAGCTGAGCCCGGACTTGCCCAAGGCCAATCGCCGCCAGGGTCAGCGCGGCAAGGATGCGTCATGACGGTGTGGCGTCGGTGGTTTTGTGCGTTGGCCTTGGCACTGCCTTGTGCGGGGCAGGCTTCTGAGGTTTGGACAGGCTGGGTCAGTTGGGTCATGGATGGCGACACGGTTTTATTGGTGCGTGAAGGCCAGCATGAGCCTGTCAAATTGCGCATTGAAGGCATTGATGCCCCCGAAATCTGCCAACCCGGTGGGCCCGAAGCCCGCGACGCCATGATTCTCTTGGCACTGCGCAAGCCGGTTCAGGTGACCGATCATGGCCAGGATGTTTATGGTCGCCAGATCGGGCGTTTGTCAGTCGATGGCGTCGATCTGGGGGCCGAGATGGTGCGCTCTGGCATGGCTTGGGCTTACCGATTTCGCACCGGAAAAGGCCCGTATGCAGGCTTGCAGCATCAGGCTCAAAAACAAAAGACAGGTGTGTTTGCGGCAGACGAAGTCGCCATGTCGCCGCCCGTGTTCAGAAAATTCCACGGCACTTGCCATGGCAGCTGAGTTCTGCCAGCGCCTGCATTGATGCGCTGTTTGCAGCAGCTGCCCGGCGACCGCATGCTGGCTTGCGCGGCCCGGATCAACCCTGACGGTGCGCAGCGCACACCGGGCAGGCCGGGTTGCGCTGCATGCGGATATCGGTCCACGACAGCGCACGCCCGTCGAGCATCAACAAACGTCCGGCCATCTGGCTGCCCATGCCGCTCAAAATCTTGAGGGCTTCGGCGGCTTGCACCGTGCCGATGATGCCCACCAAAGGCGCGAACACGCCCATGGTGGCGCAGCGGGTTTCTTCGGGCGCTTGCTCGGGGGGGAAGATGCAGGCGTAGCAGGGGGCATCGGGCTGGGTGCTGTCAAAGACCGAGACCTGCCCGTCCATGCGGATGGCCGCACCAGAGACCAGTGGTTTGCGGTGTTTCACGCAGGCCAGATTCACGGCCTGGCGGGTTTCAAAGTTGTCGCAGCAGTCCAGCACCACGTCGGCTTTGGCCACCAGTGTGTCGAGCAAGGCCGCGTCGGCCCGCTGCGAGATGGCGCTCACTTGTGCGTCGGGGTTGATCTGCGCAATGGCCGTGCGCACCGATTCGGCTTTGGATTGGCCAACCCGCTCCAGTGTGTGGGCAATCTGGCGCTGCAAGTTGGTGGCGTCCACTGTGTCGTGGTCGACCACAGTGATGTGGCCGACTCCGGCACTGCCCAGATACAGGCTGACCGGAGAGCCCAGCCCGCCGGCGCCTATGATCAGGGCGTGTGAGGCCAGCAGGTTTTCCTGGCCGTCGATGCCCAGCTCGTTGAGCAGGATGTGCCGCGAATAGCGCAGCAGCTGCGCGTCATCCATTCGCGTTGTCCATGGCGCTCAGTCTTCTTTCTTTTCGGTCTTGCGTTCGGCCAACGTGGTGCTGGCCTTGACCGGCAAGCCTTTGAGTTGGTTCAGGGCCTGGATCAACTGGAAGTCTTTGTCCGAGCCGAACTCGGGCAGGCGGCGTTCAGCCACGGGTTTTTTGGACTCTTCTTCCAGCTTTTTGAGCGCGTCTTCACGGGCTTTTTCGCGGGCCGGGTCTTTCTTCTCTTCGGCTTCTTTGCCGTTGGACAGGTGTTTTTCGAGATCGGCTTCGCGGGTGCGCAAGGCCGAGAACACATTGCCGTTTTCGGTTTCGTCCAGCATCACCTCGGGCACGATGCCTTTGGCCTGAATGGCGCGGCCATTGGGCGTGTAGTAACGGGCCGTGGTGATCTTGAGCGCCGTGTCAGGGCCTAATTGGCGCACGGTTTGCACCGAGCCCTTGCCAAAGGTCTGGCTGCCCATCAGTGTGCCGCGCTTGTAGTCTTGCAGTGCACCGGCCACGATTTCGCTGGCCGAGGCCGAGCCTTCGTTGACCAGCACCACCAAAGGCACTTTTTTCAGGGCACCGCCCGTGGCCTGCGTCATGCGGGTGATCGGGTCGTTGCTGCTGTTGCGACGCCAAAATTGGGGCGTGGCTTTGTAGGTGAATTTGCTTTCTTCGAGCTGGCCATTGGTGGTGACCACCGTGACGTTTTCGGGCAAGAAGGCGGCAGACAGGGCCACCGCCGCATCGAGCAGGCCACCCGGGTCGTTGCGCAAGTCGAGCACCAAGCCTTTGAGCTTGGGGTCTTCTTTGTACATTTCTTCGATCTTGCGGGCGAAGTCGTCCACGGTGCGTTCCTGGAACTGCGACACGCGAATCCAGCCGTAGCCGGGCTCGATCAGTTTGGACTTGACTGACTGGGTCTTGATCTCTTCGCGGACGATGGTGACCGGGAAGGTGCGGTTTTCAGACTTGCGGAAGATGGTCAGCAACACCTTGGTTTTGGGTTCGCCACGCATGCGCTTGACCGCTTCGTTGAGCGACAGCCCTTTGACCGCGGTGTCGTTGATCTTGGTGATCAGGTCGTTGGTTTTGAGGCCAGCACGGTCGGCTGGAGAGCCTTCGATGGGCGAAACGATCTTGACCAAACCGTCTTCCTGGCTGATCTCGATGCCCACGCCGACAAATTTGCCGGTGGTGCCCTCAGAGAATTCTTTGAAGCTCTTTTTGTCGAAATACTGGGAGTGCGGGTCCAGACTGGCCACCATGCCGGAGATGGCTTCGGTGATCAGTTTTTTCTCGTCCACAGGCTCAACGTAGTCACTTTTGACCATGCCAAAGACAGCCGCCAGTTGCTGCAGCTCTTCCAGTGGCAGGGGAGCCATGTTGCCGCGTGCCACCGTTTGCAGCGACACGGTGGTCAGTGCGCCAGCCAGTGCGCCTATGCCGATCCAGCCCGCGATCTTGAGTTTTTGTCTCATGTGCTTGAGTATGTCCAGTCAGAAGCGGGTCAATATACACCCGCCAGTGACGGGTGTTTGTGCGAACGGTGAATCACCTTGTGCCAGTTCGGTTTGGCTCAGGCTTTGCCTTGGCTGGCCACTGCGGCAGCGGCAGCGGCTGCAGCTTCGGCATCGCCCAGGTAGTAGTGGCGGATGGGCTTCAAATTGTCGTCCAGCTCGTACACCAGCGGGATGCCGTTGGGGATGTTCAGGTTCACGATGTCGGTGTCCGAAATGCCGTCCAGGTACTTGATCAGGGCGCGAATCGAGTTGCCGTGCGCGGCGATCAGCACGCGCTTGCCGGCCTTGATGCTGGGGGCGATGCTGTCGTTCCAGGCGGGCAGCACGCGGGCCACGGTGTCTTTCAGGCACTCGGTCAGTGGCACCGATTCGACGTCCACATTGGCATAGCGGCGGTCGCTGCGCTCGCAGCGGGTGTCTGTGGCTTCCAGCGCCGGAGGAGGCGTGTCGTAGCTGCGACGCCAGATGAGCACCTGCTCGTCGCCGAACTGCTTGGCCATGTCGGCTTTGTTCAGGCCTTGCAGGGCGCCGTAGTGGCGCTCGTTCAGGCGGTAGTCCTTGACCACTGGCAGCCAGGTGCGGTCCATCTCGTCAAGGGTGTACCAAAGGGTGTGGATGGCGCGTTTGAGGACCGAGGTGTAGCAAAGGTCAAAGTCCCAGCCTTCGGCTTTGAGCAGTTTGCCGGCCGACATGGCCTGGCTCACGCCGGTGGGGGTCAGGTCGACATCGGTCCAGCCCGTGAAGCGGTTTTCGAGGTTCCAGGTGGATTCGCCGTGGCGGATGAGGACGATTTTGTACATGGTGAGGCAGCAGCTGGGCTGTAAAAACAAGGGGTCAAAACAGAGGATAAGGCCGTCATTTTAGAATCGCTGCTTGGCGGCCCGCTGACGGGCCGGTGTTTTGTGGCTTACAAAGGTCTGATTCGTGAAATTTCTCCTCGACAACTGGATGCTCATCACCGTGGCTTTGGCTTCGGGCGTGGCTTTGCTTTTTCCTGTTCTGAACAAAGGCAGTGGCCTCAGCCCCCAAGACATGGTGCAGCTGATGAACCGCGAAAAAGCCATCGTGATTGACGTGTGCGAGCCCGACGAATTTGCGCGTGGCCATGTGATCGGTGCCAAAAACCTGCCCTTGGGGCAACTCGAAGACAAACTGGCCCAAGTTGTCAAAAGCAAATCGGCCCCAGTGGTGATGGTTTGCCAGGTGGGTGCGCGTTCGGCCCGCGCTGCAGCGACTGCCCGCAAGCTGGGTTTTGAAAATGTGCAGTCTCTGGCCGGTGGCCTCAATGCCTGGCAAGCCGCCAGCATGCCTGTTGAAAAAGCCTGATCCAAGGAGCACCTCATGCAAGCCGTCAAGATGTACACCACCGCCGTTTGCCCTTATTGCATCCGTGCCAAGCAGTTGCTCAAAGCCAAAGGCGTTGAGCAGATTGAAGAAATCCGCATCGACTTGGACCCCGTCCAGCGCGACCACATGATGCAGACCACCGGACGCCGCACCGTGCCGCAAATCTATGTGGGCGATACCCACGTGGGTGGCTGCGACGACCTGATGGCGCTCGATGCCAAAGGCGGTTTGCTGCCTTTGTTGCAAGCGGCCTGAACTCTCGCGGGTTGTCACTGACGCCCTAGGGTTTTCACAGGCGGGCCTCGGGCCGAGGCCTGTTTCTGATCGCCGATAATTCACCTGTTTCATCCTTGGGCGGTTCCCTGTGGACTGCCCGTATTTTTTGAAGAGATTCTCATGACCGATACCGCTGTCAACACCGAAGCCCAAGCCCCTGTTTTCCAGATCCAGCGCGTTTACCTGAAAGAGGCTTCACTCGAGCAGCCCAATTCGCCCGCGATCTTGCTGGAGCAGCAGCAACCCAGCGTGGACATTCAGTTGGGCGTGGAAGCCACTCCCGTGGCCGAAGGCGTGTTTGAAGTCTGCGTGACCGCAACAGTGCACACCAAAATCGCTGACAAGACCGTGTTTTTGGTCGAGTGCAAGCAAGGCGGCATCTTTGAAATCCGCAACGTGCCCGAAGACCAGATGGGCGCGATCATGGGCATTGCTTGCCCGCAAATCGTGTACCCCTATTTGCGCGGCAACGTGGCCGACTTGATCACCCGTGCTGGCTTCCCGCCTGTGCACTTGGCCGAAATCAACTTCCAGGCCATGTACGAGCAGCAGCAAGCCCAGCAAGCTGCGGCCCCTCAGCAGTAAAAACAGCACGCGCCCGGCATGCAGATCACCATCATCGGTGCAGGGGCTTGGGGCACAGCGCTGGCCATTGCCGCCAGCCGCCAGCCTATGGCCCATCGAGTGAGTTTGCATGCACGCGACGCAGCGCAGGCGCAAGCCATGCAGCAGCAGCGCAGTAATGAGCGCTACCTGCCCGGCATCGTGCTGCCTGCCGATCTCGCGATCACTTCAGGCCCGCTGGCCGCGTTGGTGCAACACGCCAGCGCCGAAGACCTGTTCATCATCGCCACCCCCATGGCCGGCCTGCGCAGCACTTTGCAAGCGCTGCAGGGTGTGCCCGCATCTGTGGCCTGGCTGTGCAAAGGCTTTGAGGCCGACACGGGCCTCATGCCTCATGAGGTGCAAGCTCAGGTCGCGCCCGCGCTCCTGGCCGGGGCCCTGAATGGGCCAAGCTTTGCCCAAGAGGTGGCCCGCAGCCAGCCCACCGCACTGGTGGCTGCCAGTTCGCACGCGTCGGTGCGCGAGGCGCTGGTCAAGGCTTTTCATGGCGCTGCGCTGCGTGTGTATGCCAACGACGACATCGTCGGGGTTGAGGTCGGTGGTGCCGTCAAAAACGTGCTGGCCATTGCCACGGGTCTTTGTGACGGCCTGGACTTGGGACTGAACGCCCGTGCCGCACTCATCACACGGGGGCTGGCCGAAATGACCCGTTTGGGCCTGGCTCTGGGGGCCAAGCCAGAAACTTTTATGGGCCTGTCGGGCTTGGGTGACTTGGTGTTGACCGCCACAGGTGACCTCAGCCGAAACCGCAAAGTAGGCCTGTTGTTGGCGCAAGGCCTGAGCCTGGCGCAGGCGGTGACCTCACTGGGTCATGTGGCCGAAGGTGTCTACAGCGCGCGCACCGTGTGGCAACGCGCCCAGAGTTTGGGCGTTGACATGCCCATCACCGAAGCGGTGGTGGCGCTGCTCGATGGACGTTTGAAGGCGTCTGAGGCTGTGCAGGTCTTGATGGGGCGTGGGCCTCGGGGCGAAGCTGTTTAAGCCTTCTGCTCAGCCGTGACGGCAGACTCAGATTTCGAAGTTGTCGATCAGACGGGTGGCACCCAGTTTTGCCGCGCCCAACACCACCAGCGCATCACCCGCCTGCGGTGCTTGCAGGTCGTGGCGACGGCGAACCGTGAGGTAGTCGGCTTGCCAACCACGTTGGCGCAGGCCTGCCATGGCCTTGGCCTCCAGCGCGGGCAAATGGGCGTGCAGCGCGTCGGCAGCCGCCAAGGCATCTCGCCCCAGTTCACGCAAAGCCAATGACAGTTGCACCGCTTCGGCGCGTTCGGCTTCTGACAGGTAGCCGTTGCGCGAACTCAAGGCCAGGCCATCGGCAGCCCGGCAGGTCTCGACGCCCATCACTTCAATGGGCAGCGCAAACTGGCGCACCATCTGGCGGATCACCATGAGCTGCTGGTAGTCTTTTTTGCCGAACACGGCCACGCCCTCGGTCTTGCCTGCGAACACGCTCATGAACAGCTTCATGACCACGGTGGACACACCCGTGAAAAAGCCCGGGCGGAATTCGCCTTCCAAGATGTCGCCCAGCACCGGGTCGGCTTGAACCTTGACGGTTTGGGGCTCGGGGTACAGGTCGGTCTCGCGCGGGGCAAACACCACGTCGCAGCCTGCGGCCTCCAGCTTGGCGCAGTCTGCTTCCCAGGTGCGGGGGTAACTGTCAAAGTCTTCGTGGGGCAAAAACTGCAAGCGGTTGACAAAGATGCTGGCCACGGTGCAGTCGCCCAGAGGTTTGGCCCGGTCGATCAGTGTGGTGTGACCTGCGTGCAGATTGCCCATGGTGGGCACAAAGGCGGGGCGGCTGCTGCGGGCCAGGTGCTGGCGCAGTTCGGCGATAGAGCGGGCGATGAGCATGGATGAAGTCGTGGTGGGTCGTTGGCTGTAGCGCTGCTATGAACTTGCTGCGTCGCCCGCATCGTTCGGGCAAAAGCGTTGGCCTGTGGGCAAGATCAGTGAGGGGTTCCGGGCTCAGTTGGGCGTGTAAGCCAGCCGCACATAAATGGGCGCAAAGGCCTCGGCTTGGGTGATCTCGATCAGGGTTTCCTTGGCCAGTTCAAGCAAGGCGATGAAGGTCACCACCAGTACGGGCGTGCCCAAGGTGGGGTCGAACAGGTGCTCAAACTCCACAAATTTGCGGCCTTGCAGGTGCTTGAGCACGATGGTCATGTGCTCGCGCACACTCAGTTCTTCGCGGCTGATTTTGTGGTGCTGGACCAGATTGGCGCGTTTCAAAATGTCGCGCCAGGCCGCTTGCAGTTCGTCCATGCTGACGTCCGGGAAGCGCGGTTGCAGACTTTGCTCAATGTAGACCTGGGTCTGCAAAAAATCGCGACCGTATTGAGGGATCACGTTCAGCTGCATGGAGGCGAGCTTCATCTGCTCGTATTCGAGCAGACGGCGCACCAGTTCGGCTCGTGGGTCTTCGGCTTCTTCGCCTTCGGCCACCTTTTTGGGCGGCAGAAGCATGCGCGATTTGATCTCGATCAGCATGGCCGCCATCAGCAGGTATTCGGCCGCCAGCTCCAGATTGCGCTGCCGGATTTCTTCAACATAGGTCAGGTATTGGCGCGTGACGCCAGCCATCGGAATGTCGAGGATGTTGAAGTTCTGTTTTCGAATCAAATAGAGCAGCAAATCCAGAGGCCCTTCGAAAGCCTCCAGAAACACCTCCAGCGCATCCGGCGGGATGTACAGGTCGGTGGGCATCGAAAACAGCGGTTCGCCGTACAAACGGGCCACAGCCACATGGTCAACCACCAGCGGCATGGACGCAGGTGCGTCTTGCAGCGGCACAGGCAGCTCGGTGGGTGGGGTAGATGCGGTCATGGGCGAGCCAGTGGTGAACGCCGCAGCGGGAAATGGCTTCGCCCGCGCAGCGCTCAGCCTGAAATTCAGGTCGGTTGGGTCTGGTAAACGTAGGGCTTTTGGGCCACACGCGCTTCTTTGAATTCTTGTTGTTCGTTACGGCTCAGTTGTTTGTCCCACAGCAAAGCACGGCCTTGGCGCTGTTCGGCTTCCAGCTCGGGGCGTTGCGCCTTCAGTTGCTCAATGAACTGTGTAGTGTCCGAGGTGTAGTCAGGACGGCGAAAAATGGACATGGAGGACTTTCTGGCAGACAAAGTGGGGTGAGCCGGGTGCCCAATCAGGCACGCTGCAAACCGAAGGTGAGGATTTTACTGGCCCGGACGCATCACCAGGCTGACGGCCCGCTGCAGGCCGGCAGGCAGGTCTGGCTCGAGCCGCCCTTCCAGGTGTTCCAGCAGGCCACTGCGTCCGGCGATGTCCAGGGGTTGGTGCAACAAACCACAAATGATCAGCTGCACCTCTTTTTTACGACAGGTGTCGATCAGGTTCATCAGGGCATCGGCCCCCGAAGAATCCACATAAATCACGTTTTTCAGGTCAAGCACCAGCACGGGGGTGTGGGTCTTGTCTTCGATGTCCTCGACCAACTTGACGGCCCCAAAAAACAGCGCACCGTACAAGCGCCAAGCCTGAATGCGGGCCTCGTGCCCTGCCAGTCCGGGATGCTCCAGACAACTGACGGGTTCGCTGCGGCTCAGGCTCGAGATTCGGTAAATGAAGGTCAGGCAGGCCGTGATCAGGCCCACCTCAACAGCGACTGTGAGGTCAAACACGACCGTCAAAAAGAACACCGCCAACAAGGTGGCGCGGTAGGGTAGGCGGTAATGGCGCAGCAGCAAAAACTCGCGCCATTCGCCCATGTTCCAGGCCACAAACATCAAGATGGCCGCCAACGCCGCGAGGGGCACATGCCCAGCCAAAGGCGCCGCCAGCAACACCACGGCGAGCAAGGTCAGTGCATGCACCATGCCCGAAATGGGGCTGTTGCCCCCGCTTTTGATGTTGGTGATGGTGCGGGCAATCGTGCCGGTCGCCGGCATGCCTCCAAAGAAGGGGGTGACAAAGTTGGCCACGCCCTGCGCCATCAACTCTTGGTTGGGGTTGTGACGATCGCCGATCATGCCGTCGGCAATCCGGGCGCAGAGCAGCGATTCGATTGCCCCCAAAAGCGCCAGCGTCAGGGTGGGCATGAGCAAAAAGCGCGCACTGTCCCAGCTGAACGCAGGCCACTGGAAGCTGGGCATGACGGCCGGAATGCCACCGAATTTGCTGCCGATGGTTTCCACCGGCAAAGACAGGCCCAAGCAGGCCAGTGTGGCAAACAGCAGCGCAATGATGGAGCCCGGCACCAAGCTGACCCAGCGGTAAGGGGTGTTTTCGAGGCGGCGGCCCAAGCGCATCCAGCCGACCAACAGCGATAAAGAGCCCAAGGCCACCAACAAAGCGGCCAGATTGGCGGTGTGCAGGTTTTGGCCCAAGACATTCAGCATGCTGAAAAAGTCAGCGGGCATGGCCTGGATTTTCAGACCCATCAAGTCCTTGATCTGCGACAGCATGATCAGCACCGCGATGCCGTTGGTGAAGCCGATCACGACCGACACCGGGATGAAACGGATCAAGGAACCGAGTCGGAACAGGCCCATCAAAAACAGCAAAACCCCCGACATGGCCGTGGCCAGAATCAGATTGGCCAGGCCGTAGCGTTCGACGATGCCGTAGACGATGACGATGAACGCGCCTGCGGGACCGCCAATTTGCACGCGACTGCCGCCCAAGGCTGAGATCAAAAAGCCCGCAATGATGGCCGTGAACAGACCCGCTTCGGGCTTCAGGCCCGAGGCGATGGCAAAGGCCATGGCCAGCGGCAAAGCCACCACCCCGACTGTGATGCCCGCGCCCATGTCTTGGGTCAACCTTTGGCGGTTGTAGCCAGCCAGACTGTCCAGCAATCGGGGTCTGAAAAAGTGGGTTGCTTGTGGCCAGTTCATGGGATTGGAGGGTGTTTATTCATGGCGTGGTCGAAAATCATGCGGCACGTTGTCGCAAGTCATCGAGCAAGGGGCGCAGGCTCAGCAGCCAAAGCAGCGCAGCCAAGGGCACGGTGGTCACATAGCCCAAGTGCTTGAACCCGAGCGCACCCAGCAGCCCGCCTATCAAAAATCCCATGACCAAGCCGGTTTGAACCCTCAGACGTTCGCGGTTGGCCCGCACCGAGGTTGAACCATCCAAACGGTTGATGTAAACCCATTTGCCCAGCTCAATGCCGATGTCGGTGACCAGGCCCGTGATGTGGGTGGTTCGGATATCGGCTTTGGAGATTTTGGTGATGACCGCGTTTTGCAAACCCATGATGAAGCAAAGCAACAGCACGGTGATGGGCAAGAACAGCTGTGACCAGGCTGCAATGGCGGCCCCAAACAGGCCAAATACCAGCAGGGCAAAAGACTCGAGCATGAGAGGCAGGCTGTAACTGCTGTGCAAACGCTGGCGCAGACCCCAGTTGACCATGATGGCGGTGCACATCGCGCCCAACACAAAGGCCATCAGGCAGGTCAGTCCAGCCGCAGCCAGGCCGAAATGACCCAGCACCACGTCGTCCGCCACCGATGAGACGATGCCGGTCATGTGCGAGGTGTATTGCCCAACAGCCAAAAAACCGCCCGCATTGGTGGCACCTGCCACAAAACTCAGCACCCAGCCCAGACGCAAATTGGCCTCTGGGCTTCGTTGCACATCGGTCCATCCACGGATCAGGGGAAACATGTGCAGCGTTCCAGGGTGTGCTCAGGGATCAGTGAATCCGCATGCCGGGCTTGGCACCGGGCCAGGGATGGAGCACATGGATGCCCGGTTCGGCTTTTTCATCGGCGTGGCTGGCGGCCAGCACCATGCCTTCACTCACGCCAAATTTCATCTTGCGCGGTGCCAAATTGGCCACCATCACCGTCAGTTTGCCGATCAGGTCTTCGGGCTTGTACATGCTGGCGATGCCGCTGAACACATTGCGGGTGCGGCCTTCGCCCACATCCAGTGTCAGGCGCAAGAGCTTGACCGAGCCTTCGACGGGCTCGCAGTTGACGATTTCAGCGATGCGCAGATCGACCTTGGCAAAGTCATCGATGCTGATGGTGGGTGCGATCTCTTCGCCACCGGGGATCAGCACAGGCACCGCCACTTCGGGGGCTTCAAAGAGCGATTCAAGTTGCTTGATGTCCACACGCTGCATCAGGTGCTGGTAGGCGTTGATGCCGTGGCCCGTACCCAGCAGGGTCTGCGCTGCGTCAAAGGTGAAGGGGGCGACGTTCAAGAACGATTCGACCTGAGCGGCCAAAGCGGGCAGGACGGGTTTGAGCTGCAGAGTGAGCAGGCGGAAGGCTTCGATGCAGGCGCTGCACACATCGTGCAGGCGTGCATCCATGCCTTCTTGCTTGGCCAGCTCCCAAGGCTTGTTTTGGTCCACATAGGCGTTGACCTTGTCGGCCAGCAGCATGGCTTCGCGCAAGGCTTTGCCGTATTCGCGCTCTTCGTAAAAGGCGGCAATGCCGGGCGTTGCACTTTGCAGTGCCGCCAGCAGGGCTTGGCCGTCGGCGCTGACGGTGCCCAGTTGGCCGTTAAAACGCTTGGCAATGAAACCGGCTGATCGCGAAGCGATGTTGATGAACTTGCCCACCAAGTCGCTGTTGACGCGGGCCATGAAGTCTTCGGCGTTGAAGTCGATGTCTTCGTTGCGGCCCGACAGCTTGGCGGCCAGGTAGTAGCGCAGCCACTCGGGGTTCATGCCCAAGCTCAAGTACTTGAGCGGGTCCAGGCCCGTGCCTCGGCTCTTGCTCATTTTTTCGCCGTTGTTCACCGTCAAGAAGCCGTGCACGTTCACCTTGTTGGGCGTTTTGCGGCCAGAAAAGTGCAGCATGGCGGGCCAGAACAGGGTGTGGAAGGTGACGATGTCTTTGCCGATGAAGTGGATCTGCTCCAGATTCGGGTTGGCCATGTAGGCGTCGTAGTCTTCGCCGCGCTTGTCCAGCAGGTTTTTGAGCGATGCCAAGTAGCCCACAGGCGCATCCAGCCACACATAAAAGTATTTACCGGGCGCATCGGGGATCTCAATGCCGAAGTAGGGCGCATCGCGCGAAATGTCCCAGTCGCCCAGGCCTTCGCTGGTCGTGCCATCGGGGTTGGTGCGCACGCTGAACCATTCTTTGACCTTGTTGGCCACCTCGGGTTGCAGCTTGCCGTCTTGTGTCCACTGGGTCAAAAACGCGACGCAGCGCGGGTCAGACAGCTTGAAGAAAAAGTGCTCTGAGGTTTTCAGCTCGGGCTTGGCCCCGGACAGGGCCGAAAACGGGTTGATCAGGTCGGTCGGGGCATAGACCGCGCCGCAGACTTCGCAGTTGTCGCCGTACTGGTCTTTGGCGTGGCACTTGGGGCACTCGCCTTTGATGAAGCGGTCGGGCAAAAACATGTTCTTTTGGGGGTCAAAGAACTGTTCAACCGAGCGCACCTCGATCAGCGAGCCGCCGTCGGCGGCGCTGATGTCTCGCAGGTCGCGGTAAATCTGGCGGGCCAGCGCGTGGTTTTCAGGCGCGTCGGTGCTGTGCCAGTTGTCAAAGGCGATGTGAAAACCGTCCAGATAGGGCTTGCGGCCTGCGGCGATGTCGGCCACGAACTGCTGTGGCGTTTTGCCGGCCTTTTCGGCGGCGATCATGATCGGTGCGCCGTGCGTGTCGTCGGCGCCCACAAAATTGACCTGGCTGCCTTGCATGCGCTGGAACCGCACCCAGATGTCGGCCTGGATGTATTCCATGATGTGGCCGATGTGAAAGTTGCCGTTGGCGTACGGCAGGGCGGTGGTGACGAAGAGTTGGCGCTTAGACATGTCGGGAGTGGCTTAAAACCTTGAAGGCAAGCTTTTGATTTTAGACGCTAACAGCCTGCGGCCCTGCTGTGCTGGATGGTCGCCTGTGTGGCCATCAGGCCTTGGCGGTCCAACCGAAGAACCGCTCGATGTCGGCCCGTTGTTGTTGGGCATCGGATTCGCCCAGGGCCATCAGTTCGCGGGTGTAAGCCGCTTCAAACAGCAGGTAGCTGACCAATGCATTGCCTTGCCCGTGAAAAGTGGTCTGACTTGCCCCCAGGGTGCGCAACAGGCTTTTGACCGTTTGCGGCAAGGCGTCCGCGTGTCGAGCTGCGATCACATCCAGCCGCTGTGAAGGGGCGATCAGCAGCAGTTCAACGGGGCGCAGGTGGGTATCCAGGCGTTTTTCAATCGGTATCAGTTGCAAGGTTTGGTTGATGCGTTGCATGCGTTCGACGTCAACCGCCAATGAATCCAGAAAGATGCTGGACAGAGCGTGGCCGGCGATGTGGGCCAAAGACGGGTACGTCGGTTCTTGCGTTGTCACCTGCCGAGGCTCCAGCATGCGGCCAGCCCCAATCACCAGGATTTTGCTGGCACCCAAGTGGATAGCCGGTGAAATCGGGGCCGTCTGCCGCATTGAGCCATCACCAAAATAGGCTGTTCCCTGAGGACCCTCAAGCCGCATGGCTGGAAAAATGAACGGAATCGCAGAACTGGCCAGTAAATGTTGGTGCGTCAGGCGGCCATGCTGAGCCAATCGCTGGTTCCGGACCCAGGGGGTGACCGCGCGACAGCTTTCATAAAAGGTGACGTGTTCACCCGTGCTGTAGCTGGACGCCGTGATGGCGAGTGCCTGTAAATGCCCATCCCGAAGCAAGCCTGGCAGTCGTTCCAGGTCAATGCGTTCTTGCAACAAATCGCTCAAAGGGTCATTGTTCAGCAGCGATTTGGGGCGAATTCGTTTTTGCGTGATCAGCCAGCCCAGCGACAGCAGAGACATCCAGCGTGCCCCTGAACGGAGCATGTCCAGGACGTCAGATCGGTAGACTTGTTCGACTTGAAAGTGGCTCCAAACATGGACGAGGTCTTCCATGGCCTGGTCAAAATTATCGGCACTGCAGGCTAAAAAAGCGGCGTTGATGGCGCCGGCCGAAGTGCCCGATATCACCGGAAAAGGATTGCCATGGGCTGCGCCGGCTTCTCGTCGCATGCGAGCGATGGCGGCGAGCACGCCAACTTGGTACGCGGCACGGGCCCCGCCGCCTGAAAGTATCAATCCTGTTGTGTTGCTCATTGAGTCCATCCTAGCGGCGTTTCAACCATGAGAAATCAGGGGACACCCGCGCTTGGGTAGACTTCGGTACCTTTTTTTGTGAATGAATTCCGATGGCCAGCTCAGAACAATTGCTCCAAGCCCTGCAAACCGTGATCGATCCGAACACCGCAAAGGACTTTGTGTCTACCAAAGCCCTCAAGAATTTGGTGGTCGATGGTGGCGATGTGTCCTTTGATGTGGAACTCGGCTATCCCGCCAAGAGCCAGATCCCGGCGCTGCGCCAGGCGCTGATTGCCGCTGCCAAGAGCGTGGCGGGCGTGGCCAATGTGTCGGCCAACGTGATCAGCAAGATCGCCGCCCACTCGGCCCAGCGCGGCGTGGCGCTGCTGCCACAGGTCAAAAACATCGTGGCCGTGGCTTCGGGCAAGGGTGGCGTGGGCAAAAGCACCACCGCCGTCAACCTGGCGCTGGCGCTGGCGGCCGAGGGTGCCAAAGTGGGCTTGCTGGATGCCGACATTTACGGCCCGAGCCAACCCATGATGATGGGCATTGAGGGCCGCCCCGAGAGCGAAGACGGCCAGACCATGGATCCCATGGAGAACTACGGCGTGCAGGTCATGTCGATCGGTTTTTTGGTCAGCCAAGACGAGGCCATGATCTGGCGCGGCCCCATGGCCACCCAGGCGCTGGAGCAGCTGCTGCGTCAGACCAACTGGAAAGAACTCGATTATTTGATCGTGGACATGCCACCCGGCACGGGCGATATCCAGTTGACCTTGTCGCAGCGCGTGCCCATGACGGGCGCGGTGATCGTGACCACGCCACAAGACATCGCCCTGCTGGATGCCAAAAAGGGCGTGAAGATGTTCGAGAAAGTCGGCGTGCCGATTTTGGGCTTGGTTGAAAACATGGCGGTGCACGTCTGCACAAATTGCGGCCATGTGGAGCACATTTTTGGCGCCGATGGCGGCAAGAAAATGGCCGCCGAGTACGGCATGGACTACCTGGGCGCGTTGCCCCTGGACATGCAAATTCGCCTGCAGGCCGACAACGGCAAGCCCACGGTGGTGTCTGATCCCGATGGCGAGGTGGCCCAGATTTACAAGGCTGTGGCGCGTCAGGTGGCGGTCAAGATCGCGGCCAAGGCCAAGGACTTTTCGTCCAAGTTCCCGACCATCAAGGTCAGCAAGGACACCTGAGGCGAAGCGCCAACCGCAAGCTCGCCGAGCTTATCCTGAGCCGCGTTGGCCGACGATGCGTTATCGCATCAAACGCACAAGCGGCTCTGGATCGGTCAGTCACCGAGCGCTTTTTCGCGCTCAAACTTTGAACTTGTCCACTTCCTGGCGTGTGCCATCGGCGATTTTGGACAGCTCGATCACGGTGGCGGCGATCTCTTCACTCGCGGCCGCGTTGGATTCTGCGATCTTGTTCAGGTTGGCCACGTTGGCGTTGATTTCCTGAACTGCTGAGCTTTGCTGTTCCAGAGCGGCTGAAATCCGCTGCATCATGCCGTTGGCTTCATGGGCACCCGTTTCAATGCGTTCCATGTCGCGGCTGACTTCCTGGACCGTGGCCACGGCGTGCCGGGCTTGGGCGACAGCTTGCTGAACCAACTGCGAGATTTCTTGGGTGCTTTCGGCGCTGCTGGACGCCAGCTTGCCCACCTCTTCGGCCACCACCGAAAAGCCTTTGCCATGTTCACCTGCCCGTGCTGCTTCAATGGCCGCGTTCAGCGACAACAAGTTGGTCTTGTTGGCAATGCTTTCAATCACTTCGGTGATCTTGTTGATTTTTTCCGAGTTGGCAGCGATGCCGTTGACCACTTCAACCATGGTGGACATTTTGTCTTTGCCCGCCCGCACGATGGCCATTGATTCATGCGAGCGTGCGCTGGCTGTTTCGGTGTTCCGGGACACGTCTGTGACCGACACCGCGGTTTCGCGCACCGCATTGGCCAATTGACCGATGGCATGCATCTGGTTTTGTGCGCCGTCACTGATTTGGTTGATGGCTTGGCTGGTCTCGTTGGCCGCCGCAGCCACTTGGCGTGTGTTGCTGTTGATGGCCACCATGCTGTTGCCCAAAGCTTCGAGTGAGCGGTTGATGTTGTCCTTGAGGGTGGCCAGATCGCCACGGCCTTGGGCCTGAATGCGACCCCGAAGATCGCCCTGAGCCACGCCGTTCATGACCAAGCCCACGTCATTGAGCAGCGTTTCCATGGCTTGCATGGCGCTGTCCACTGCAGTGCGCAAATCGCCTTTCACATCGCTGGACATGCGTTTGCTGAAGTTGCCGTTGGACAGTGCCTGCATCACATCTTGCAAAGCGGTCATGGTCGAGTCAACACTTTGCGCACTGGCATTGACGGCCGCTTTCATGATGCCCAGATCACCTTTGAGGTCGGCGTTGACCCGTTTGTTGAAGTCGCCTGCGGCAATGGCTTCGACGACGGCGTTGACTTCGCCAATGGCCACTTGCTGTGCAGACATCAGTTGGTTGAAGGCCATGGCGGTTTGCCCCACCTCGTCCTGGCTTTCAATGGTTAAGCGACGCGAAAAGTCGGAAGAGCTTTCGATTGACACCACCATGGCACGCAGTTCATCCAGTGGGCGCGTGATACCCAGCACTTGCCAGCGGATCATGCCAGCCAGGATCAGCATCACCACCAGCACCATGCCGCCAAACTGAAGCGCCAAGTCCCAGAATTTACGATCCACATCGTCGATGTAGATGCCTGAACCAATCACCCAGCCCCATGGCTCGAATTTTTTGACGTAAGAAAGTTTTTCAAACAACTCTTCGGTCGTGCCGCCACCCAGCTTGGGTTTGGGCCAGTTGTAGGTCACAAAACCGTGGCCTGATTTTTGGGCCACTTCGTTGAAGGCCACAAACAGGTTTTTCTTGCCATCGGTGTGAACCACAGGGCCATCTGAGCCAGCTTGCAAGGTGGTCGCACAGTTGAAATTGGCGCCGTCCAGCACTTTGCCGTTGAGGGCAGGCACCGTGGGGTGCATGACCATTTTGGGAATCGGGCTCGTCAGGTCATTCAGCCAAAAATATTCTTTTTGCTCATAGCGCAAGGCTTGCACAGCGGCAACGGCGGCCGTCTGTGCTGCGTCCTTGGTCATTGCGCCTGATTTTTCCAACTCATGGAAATGCACCAGCACGGTGTGAGCCGATTCCACCAGATGCCGTGTTTTGAGTTTTTTGTCGTCCATCATGGTCGACTTTTCCAGGAAAAGCGCCATGGCCGTGACGGCCAAAAGACCGAGAAAAGCCACCAGCCCGCCCAGCATCAACCTTGTTTTTACTTGCATGAATCACCTTCGTAAGCGCTCAATGCGCCAATGATGGTGATTTTAAGGGTTTGTACGTATTGGAATCATATTTATCACTTTTAAATTATTTAAACCGCATCTGTGGTTTTTAAAAAAATTCAAAGCGACCGAAAGCGGACGGCAGTGCCCGTTGCGCTGCACTGTTGTTGCCGTTCGGTGGGCGGGGTGTTCACGCCGCCCACCGCGCTTCAGTTCTTTTCCAGATCCCGCAATCGGAACCGCTGGATCTTGCCCGTGGCTGTTTTGGGCAATTCCGCCACAAATTCAATGAATCGTGGGTATTTGTAGGGTGCCAGGCGTTCTTTGACGAAAGCCTTGACTTCGTCTTGCGTCAGGGTTTGGCCCTGTTTGAGCACGATGAAGGCCTTGGTCTTGGTCAGACCGTCGGTGTCTTCCTTGCCGATCACGGCCGCTTCCAGAATGGCCGGGTGCTGTACCAAGGTGGCCTCGACTTCAAAAGGCGAGACATAGATGCCGCTGACCTTGAGCATGTCGTCGTTGCGGCCCGCATAGGTGTAGTAGCCATCGGGGTCGCGGGTGTACTTGTCACCGCTCTTGGTCCAGACACCCTGGAAGGTGTCGCGGGTTTTTTCGCGGTTGTTCCAGTACATGAGCGCACTGCTGGGACCTTGGATGTAGAGGTCGCCGATTTCGTTGTGGCCGGTGACCACGCTGCCGTCTTCGTTGCGCAATTCCACCTCGTAGCCAGATACGGCTTTGCCGGTGGTGCCGTAGCGCACGTCGCCGGGGCGGTTGGACAGGAAGACGTGCAGCATTTCGGTCGATCCGATCCCGTCAATGATTTCGCAGCCAAAGTGGGCGGTCCAGCGCTCGCCGATGTCACGTGGCAGGGCTTCACCCGCAGACGAGCACAGGCGCAGAGCGACCAGGTTCTTTGCGGGTAAGTCAGGGCTGGCCAGCATGCCGCCGTAGCCTGTGGGCGCACCATAAAACACGGTGGGCTGGTGATCGACCATGCGCTTGAATGTGGCCAAGGGGGTGGGGCGCTCGGCCATCAACACCACGCTCGCACCCACGCTCAAGGGGAAGGTCAGGGCATTGCCCAGCCCGTAGGCGAAAAACAGCTTGGCCGCCGAAAACACCACATCACTTTCGCGCAGTGCGAGCACGTCTTTGCCATACAACTCGGCCGTCCAGTAAAGGTTGCCCTGGCTGTGTACGGTGCCTTTAGGTTTGCCCGTGGAGCCGGATGAATACAGCCAGAAAGCCGGTTCATCGGCCAGCGTGGGCGCGGGCAAGGCGGGGTTGCTTTGCCGGACGAAATCGGCCATGTCGAATTGGCCTTGCGAAAGGGCCGCGGTGGGGTGCGAAATCACCACATGCTGCACCTCGGTTTTGACGAGGCTCATCGCGGCTTGCAAGGTGGGCAGCAAAGCGCCTGACACCAGTGCCGCCTGGGCTCGGCTGTTGGTCAACATGAAGGCATAGTCTTCGGCTGTGAGCAAGGTGTTGACTGCCACGGGGACCACACCCGCATAAAGCGAGCCCAAAAAGGCCACGACCCAGTCGCTGCTGTCATGCATGAGCAGCAGCACGCGCTCTTCGCGTTTGAGGCCCATGGCCTTGAGGCCGCCTGCAAACCGACGAATCTGTTCGGTCAACTCGCCATAGGTCACCGAACCCACATCGTCGATCAAGGCGGTTTTGTTCGGTCGTGAGGCGTTGTTGGCGATCAGGTGCTGTGCAAAGTTGAAGTCTGCAGATGGTGCATTCACGGTGCGGGTCATGTTTGTCTTCTCGGGTGTTTGTTATGTTGGCCAGATTTTTTGTTCTGGCCATAGGGGATTTAACGGGGCACGCTGCTGCTTCACAGGGGCAGTGCCATGCCTTGTGTCGCCAGTTGGTCCAGGGCCAGCGAGCTGCCTTGAACGGCGCTTCGGCGGTGGTAGAAATTGAGCGCCCTGAGGCCACCCAGTTCTTCGCCGCCACCGGCTCGGCCGGGGCCACCGTGCAGGCTCATGGGCATCACGTTGCCGTGGCCACTGTGCAGGGCCGCTACATCGGGCGAAATCGCATGCACACGCCCGTGGCTGCTGGCCAATTCGACCGAAGCCTGGGCCATGAAAACCGGGTCTTCGCTGTAGACCGAGCACACCAACGAACCCTCGCCCCGACGGATCATGGTGTAAGCCTCTTCAATGCTGTCGTAAGGCATCAGGGTGGACACCGGGCCGAACACCTCGACCGCGTGCAGCACTTGGGCAGTCATGGGCGTTTCGGTGCCCAGCAGCACCGGGGCGACGCAGGCACTCGACACGTCGGCCTCCACCAGTGCGGTGGCGCTGCCATCAAACAGCACGGTGGCTTCTGTCTTGAGCTGAACCAAACCAGCCAGTACGCTGGCTTTTTGTTCCTGGCTGACCAAGGCACCCATGCGCACGGTGTCGTTGCGAGGGTTGCCCACGGTGGTTTTGGCGAGTTTCGCGCTAATGGCCTCAGCCGCGGCCTTGTACAAAGCGCGAGGCACAAAGATGCGGCGGATGGCGGTGCATTTTTGACCGGATTTGACAGTCATCTCACGGCTGACTTCGTTCACCAACAGCTTGAAAGCCTCGCTGTCGGCCGTGGCTGCGGGTGAGAGCAGGGCCGAATTCAGGCTGTCTGCCTCGATGTTGCAGCGCACCGACAGCTCGGTCACGGCGCGGTGGCTGCGGATGATCTTGCCGGTCTCGGCAGAGCCGGTGAACGACACCACATCAAACGATTTGAGCTGGTCCATGAGGCCCGCTGACGAGCCGCAAATGACCGACAACGCGCCGGCTGGCAACACGCCCGCATCCACCACGTCTTTGACCATGCGCTGGGTCAACCACGCGGTGGCGGTGGCGGGCTTGATGATGACGGGCACGCCCGACAGCAGAGCCGGGGCGGCTTTTTCCCAAAGGCCCCAGCTGGGGAAGTTGAAGGCGTTGATGAACAAAGCCACGCCATGGGTGGGCACCTGGATGTGCTGAGTCTGGAAGGCCGGGTCTTTGGCCATGCGGATGCGCTGGCCGTCCAGCAGCAGCTTGGCTTCGCCCAGAGCTGCGCCCTGTTTGGCGTAATAACCCAGCGTGAAGATGGCGCCATCAATGTCCACACCCGAGTCCTTGGCCACGGTGCCGCTGTTGGCGGTGGCGATCTCGTAATAAGCGTCACGGTGGGCTTGCAGCACGTCGGTGATTTTGCTCAGCAAGGTGGCACGCTGGCCGTAGCTCATTGCGCGCAGTGCCGCGCCACCTTGTTCGCGTGCAAACGCAAAGCCTTCGGCCAGGTCGATGCCTGCACTCGAGACGCGGGCCAGCTCGGTGCCCAGCACGGGGTCAAACAGGGGCGTGCCTTCGCCCGTGCCGGTTTGCCAGCGGCCTGCGATGAAGTTGGGGAGCAAAGAGGTGGTCATGTGCTTGGCTTTCAGAGGGTCGATTGAAGACGACCGTTTCGGGTGAGCATGCACTGGCATGCAACAAAAAACTGTTCTTGCTGTTCAGTTGGCGGTATAAACAGCAGCTGATGCACTATTGTGCTTGCCTGTGAGTATGCATTAAAGTGCATGTTTTGGGGTTGTTGAAATTTAAGGGTTTTCCCTTGTCTGTAATCAAAGGTTGAGCATGACATCTCAAGAGTCCACGTTGATGGAGCCGTCCGAGCCCGAGACCAAGCGCAGTCCGTTTCTGGAAGCGCTGGGTGATCGGGTGCGCACCTTGCGTTCGCGCAAGGGCATGACGCGCCGCGCCGTGGCGGTGGCGGCCGACGTGTCTGAGCGCCACTTGGCCAACCTCGAATACGGCACCGGCAACGTGTCGGTGTTGGTGTTGTTGCAAGTGGCCAATGCCCTGCAATGCTCACTGGCCGAGTTGCTGGGTGACGTGACCACCCTCTCGCCCGAATGGTTGCTGATCCGTGAATTGCTCTCCAAACGCAGCGAGGCCGATTTGCGCCGCGTGCGCGTGCAGTTGAGCGACATGTTTGGCGAGGGCGGTAACGCACAAGAGCGCAAAAACCGCATCGCCTTGATTGGCCTGCGTGGCGCGGGTAAAACCTCGCTGGGGCAGCGCCTGGCCAATGACATGGGCTTTCCCTTCATAGAGCTCAGCCGCGAAATCGAGCAGTTTGCGGGTTGCCAGATCAGTGAGATCCACAACCTGTACGGCGCCAACGCTTACCGCCGTTACGAGCGTCGCGCCCTTGAAGAAGCCATCCAGATCTACCCCGAAGTGGTGATCGCCACCCCCGGCGGTCTGGTCTCCGATTCGGCCAACTTCAACTTGCTGCTCTCGCACTGCACCACCGTCTGGTTGCAAGCCGATGCGGTCGACCACATGGGCCGTGTGGCCGCGCAAGGCGACATGCGCCCCATGGCCGCCAGCCGCGAGGCGATGGAAGACCTCAAGCGCATTCTGGAAGGGCGCTCGGCCTTTTATTCCAAAGCCGATCTCGCTATCAATACCAGTGCGCGTTCCGAAGACCAGGCATTTGACGCCTTGCGTACTTCGGTTCGCCAACATTTGCAATTGCCGGCTTGATGCCGCGGTGATATTTCATTTCCTAGGGAAAACACTTAGTAAATGCAGTAAAGTGCATGTTGCTGTTCCGGGGTGTCTGCACTAAACTTCAGCTCAACATGCAGTGAAATGCATTTTTTGACAGAAATCAAATCCACCACCCTCTAACGGAGACATCCATGACCGCAGCGCCACAGGTTGACTACCAAACCAACCCTTCCCAATACAAGCACATCAACCTGGCCTTTGATGGCGAGATCGCCACCCTGTCGATCAACATCAACGAAGACGCTGGCATCCGCCCTGGTTACAAACTCAAGCTCAACAGCTATGACCTCGGCGTGGACATCGAATTGCACGACGCTTTGCAGCGCATCCGTTTTGAGCACCCAGAAGTGCGCTCGGTGGTGGTGACCAGCCTGAAAGACCGCGTGTTCTGTTCCGGTGCCAACATCTTCATGTTGGGCGTCTCCACCCACGGCTGGAAAGTGAACTTCTGCAAGTTCACCAACGAAACCCGCAACGGCATCGAAGACTCCAGCAAGCACGATGGCCTGAAATTTGTCGCCGCCCTGAACGGCGCTTGCGCTGGTGGTGGCTACGAGCTGGCCTTGGCTTGCGATGAAATCGTGTTGGTGGACGACCGTTCCAGCGCCGTGTCCTTGCCTGAAGTGCCCTTGCTCGGCGTGTTGCCTGGCACAGGCGGCTTGACCCGCGTCACTGACAAGCGCCATGTGCGCCACGACCTGGCCGACATTTTCTGCACCAGCGTCGAAGGCGTTCGCGGCCAAAAAGCAGTGGACTGGCGTCTGGTGGACGCGGTGGCCAAGCCGGCCTTGTTCAAAGAGGCTGTTCAGGCCCGAGCCACCAAGCTGGCTGCTGGCAGCAACCGCCCAGCACCTGGTGCTGGCGTACAGGGCGTGACCTTGACCCCGCTGAACCGCACCATCGCGGCCGACAGCCTGAGCTACACCCATGTGACTGTGGAGATCGACCGCGCCAAGCGCATCGCCACCTTCACCGTCAAGGCCCCGGCCACAGCGCAACCCACCGACATCGCCGGCATTCAAGCCGCAGGTGTGAACTGGTGGCCGCTGCAAATGGTGCGTGAACTCGACGACGCCATCCTGCACATGCGTACCAACGAACTCGAAATGGGTACTTGGGTCATCAAGACGTCGGGTGATGCCGCCGCTGTGTTGGCGTCCGACGCGACCATGCTGGCGAACAAAGACCATTGGTTCGTGCGTGAAACCATCGGTCACCTGCGTCGTACCCTGGCCCGCATGGACGTGACCTCGCGCAGCCTGTTCGCCTTGGTCGAAGAAGGGACATGTTTTGTCGGCACACTGGCCGAGCTGGCTTTCTGCGCCGACCGCGCTTACATGCTGGCTTTGCCCGACGATGCCGCCAAGGCCCCCAAGATCCAGTTGAACGAAATGAACTTCGGTTTCTTCCCCATGGTCAACGACCAGACTCGTCTGCAGCGCCGCTTTTACGAAGAAGTGCCTGCGATGGAAGCTGCACGCGGTGCCATCGGCACCCCGTTGGATGCCGATGCGGCTCTGGCCTTGGGCTTGGTGACAGCGGCACCTGACGACATCGACTGGGCCGACGAAATTCGCCTGGCTCTGGAAGAGCGCACCTCCATGTCGCCCGATGCATTGACCGGCCTGGAAGCCAACCTGCGTTTTGCCCAAAAAGAAAACATGGCCACCCGCATTTTTGGTCGCCTGACTGCTTGGCAAAACTGGATCTTCCAGCGCCCCAACGCCGTGGGCGAAAAAGGGGCCTTGAAGGTTTACGGCAAAGGCGAAAAAGTTCAGTTCGACATGAACCGCGTCTGATGTTTTTGCGTTGTGCAGCGGGCTTCCCGGTGGTGCCTGCTGCAACCGAAATTTGACCCCACCGTTGCTTTAATTTCTGGAGACTCTCATGTCCGGTATCAACTACAGCGAAAAAATCCCCAACAACGTCAATCTGTCGGAAGACCGTACCTTGCAGCGTGCGCTCGAGCAGTGGCAGCCCAACTTCATCAACTGGTGGGACGACATGGGCCCCGAAGGCTCAACCGACATGGATGTGTACCTGCGTACCGCCGTGAGCGTGGACCCACAAGGCTGGGCCCAGTTCGGCCACGTCAAGATGCGCGATTACCGTTGGGGCGTTTTTCTGAACCCCGGTGAACAAGACCGCAAGATTCACTTCGGCGACAACATCGGCGAAAAAGCCTGGCAAGACGTGCCTGGCGAACACCGCGCCAACCTGCGCCGCATCATCGTGACCCAGGGCGACACCGAGCCAGCGTCTGTTGAGCAGCAACGCCACTTGGGCCTGACCGCGCCCAGCATGTACGACTTGCGCAACCTGTTCCAGATCAACGTCGAAGAAGGCCGCCACCTGTGGGCCATGGTCTATCTGCTGCACAAATACTTCGGCAAAGATGGCCGCGAAGAAGCCGATGCCTTGTTGCAACGCAACAGCGGCAACGAAGACAACCCACGCATCTTGCAAGCGTTCAACGAGAAGACGCCTGACTGGTTGTCGTTCTTCATGTTCACTTACTTCACCGACCGTGACGGTAAGTTCCAGTTGTGCGCATTGGCCGAGTCGGCATTCGACCCATTGGCCCGCACCACCAAGTTCATGTTGACCGAAGAAGCGCACCACATGTTTGTGGGCGAGTCCGGCGTGAGCCGCACCATCCAGCGCACAGTCGATGTGATGAACCAGCTCAAAACCGACGACGTCGCCAAGCTGCGCGCTGCCGGTGTGATCGATCTGCCGACCATCCAGCGTTACATCAACTTCCACTTCTCGGTGACCATCGATCTGTTCGGTGCCGACGAGTCGTCCAACGCCGCCACCTTCTACAGCTCTGGCTTGAAGGGCCGTTACGAAGAAGGCAAGCGTGGTGATGACCACGTCCTGAAGGGCAACAGCTACAAGATCCTGTCGGTCGAAGACGGCAAGTTGATCGAAAAAGAAGTGCCGATGCTCAACGCTTTGAATGAAGTGCTGCGCGACGACTACATCACCGATTCCAAAGGCGGCATCGAGCGCTGGAACCGTGTGATCTCCAAGGCAGGCATTCCTTTCACATTGACCGCGCCACACAAGGCTTTCCACCGCAACATTGGTTCTTTGTCCGGTTCCAAGATCACGCCCGATGGCCGTGTGGTGACCGATGAGCAGTGGATGGCGCAGGTGGGTGAGTGGTTGCCTACCAACGAAGACCGCGCTTACGTGGCCAGCCTGATGGGCCGTGTCGTTGAGCCAGGCAAGTTTGCCAACTGGATCGCGCCACCCGTCATGGGCATCAACCGTCAGCCAGTGGACTTTGATTACGTCCGCTTCAATTGATGCGTTGAGCTTTTGATCGACTGCTGCCTCCTTTTGGGGGGGCGGCAGTTGACAGAGGAAGGGGCGGGTTCCTCTTACGGGGTACCGGAAAATCGTCACCCGCCCCTTCCTCTGTCAACTGCATGGTGTGTGTTTCGCTCGCAAACGCCGGTAGACTGCGAACGGAAAAACCGCCACATAGCAAGGGCATGGCTGGGGGCCGGGCACCGATTTTCCGGTACCCCGTATGAGGTGCCCGGCCCCCAGCCATGCCCTTGCGGAACGCGCAAAGCAAGACACCGGCAGTCAACACAGACAAACCGCAGAACAAAACACAAAAAGCCTGAGGAAGCATGCCATGACCACTGAATCCATTCTGATCAAACAGCACGTCATCGACCCCGAGATCTGCATCCGCTGCAACACCTGCGAAGCGATTTGTCCAGTGGGGGCCATCACCCATGACTCGCTCAACTACGTGGTCAAGGCCGACATCTGCAACTCGTGCATGGACTGCATTTCGCCATGCCCCACAGGCTCGATTGACAACTGGCGCATGATGCCCAAGGCCAAGGCCTACAGCATCGAAGAACAACTCAAGTGGGACGAACTGCCCGCCGAGCTCAGTGCCGCAGAGCTGGCGGCTGCCGGTGGTGAATCCGGTGACGCTGCGCCAACGCAAGACAGTGCCGCCGATGCCGCCTCGGCCGCCTCCGTGGTCAGCACCGCCACCGCTTCGGGTTTCAACTCGGCCCAGTTTGGTGCGACGATCCCCCCTTGGTCTGCCGCCCACGCTTACACCAACCTCTATGGCCCCAAGGCCGCCGATAAATCCATCACCGCCACCGTGACCGGCAACCTGCGGGTGACCGAAGTTGGCAAGGAATATGACACCCACCACATCGTGCTGGATTTTGGCAACCTGCCTTTCCCGGTGCTCGAAGGCCAGTCGATCGGCATCTTGCCCCCAGGCGAAGACGCCAAAGGCAAGGCACACCACGCTCGCCAATACTCGATTGCCAGCCCCCGCAATGGCGAGCGCCCGGGTCACAACAACCTCTCGCTCACCATCAAGCGCGTGCTCGAAGACCACGATGGCAAACCCGTGCGCGGTGTCGCCTCCAACTACATGTGCGATTTGAATGTGGGTGACAAGGTGCAGGTGATCGGGCCGTTTGGCGCGAGCTTCCTCATGCCCAACCACCCCAAGAGCAACATCGTCATGATCTGTACCGGCACAGGCTCTGCGCCCATGCGGGCCATGACCGAATGGCGTCGTCGCCTGCGGGCCAGCGGCAAGTTCGAGGGCGGCAAGTTGATGCTGTTCTTTGGTGCCCGCACGCCTGCTGAGTTGCCTTACTTTGGCCCTTTGAACAACCTGCCCAAAGATTTTATTGACACCGAATTCGCCTTCTCCCGCGAAGAGGGCAAGACCAAGCGTTACGTGCAGGATGCCCTGCGAGACCGTGCTGCCGATGTGGCGGCTTTGCTCAAAGACGGCAACACCTGTTTTTACGTGTGTGGCCTTAAAAGCATGGAAGAGGGCGTGGTCATGGCCTTGCGCGACATCGCGCAAAACGCGGGTCTTGACTGGGACGCCATCGGTGGCACGCTCAAAAAAGAGGGTCGTCTGCACCTCGAGACGTACTGATCCAAGCGCATCGCCCCATGACGTACCTGAAGGCCCCGACCTGTGGGTATGCCAGGCGAAGGTCTCTTTCAGCGCTTGTTCATGGCAGCCATGAATTTCTCAAACGGATGTGACAATTTCGCATGCAGACCGATTCCATTTCTGAAACCCGTATCGGACTGAATGCGCTGCGCGACCAACTGCGCAAGCCCCGGTCGCAACTCAAAGGCCGTCAGACCACGCCCGCGGCACGCGCCGAGGTGCAGGGCCTGATCGGTTTGCCGCCTTTAGACGGCCACCGCCGTGATTTGCTGATCGAACACTTGCATGTGCTCAACGACCATTTTCATGGCCTGTTCGAGCGCCACATCGTGGCGCTGGCTGCCGAGATGCGTTTGCCCGTGGTCGAGGTGTTCGAGGTCGCTTCGTTCTACCACCACTTTGACATCCTGAAAGACGACGAAGTCGCCCCGAGCATCACCGTGCGCGTGTGCGACAGCCTGAGCTGCACCCTGGCAGGCAGCAACGCCTTGTTGCGCCAATTGCAAAACGAGTTGCTGAATGTGAAGGTGGTGCCGGTGCCTTGCCTGGGTCGTTGCGAGCAGGCACCTGCTGTGCAAGTGGGCCAGCAGGCTGTGGCGCAAGCCACGGTGGCGGCGGTGACCCAGCGTGTGACCGCACAGCAGACAGCACCGAATCCCTTGCCAGAGGCCATTCGCTTCGACGCTTACCAACGGGCTGGTGGTTACCAGTTGGCTTTGCAGGTGGCGGCGGGTTTGAAACACCATGAATCGGTCATCCAATGCCTGGAGTCCTCGGGCCTGCGCGGTTTAGGCGGCGCGGGTTTTCCGGCTGGGCGCAAATGGCGCATCGTGCGCAGCCAGCCTGGGCCGCGCCTGATGGCCGTGAACATCGACGAAGGCGAGCCCGGCACCTTCAAGGACCGCACCTGTCTAGAGGCCGACCCGCATCGTTTTTTGGAGGGCGTGCTGATTGCTGCCAGCGTCGTGGGCTGCGAAGCGGTCTACATCTACCTGCGTGACGAGTACCACGAAGCGCGTGTTTTATTGACCGAAGAACTGGCCGCGCTCAAACTGAACCCGCCTTGCGCTTTGCCGCGCATCGAGTTGCGCCGGGGAGCTGGGGCTTACATCTGCGGCGAAGAATCCGCCATGATCGAAAGCATTGAGGGCAAGCGCGGCGAGCCACGGCTGCGTCCGCCCTACATCGCCGAGGTGGGCCTGTTTGGTCGCCCGACGTTGGAGCACAACTTTGAGACGCTTTTCTGGATTCGTGAACTACTGGAGCAGGGTGCTGACAGCTTTGCCGCTCATGGGCGTCATGATCGCCAAGGCCTGCGCCGCTTCAGCGTGAGCGGGCGTGTGGGCCAGCCGGGTGTCAAGCTCGCGCCTGCGGGCATCACGCTGCGCGAACTGGTGGACGAATACTGCGGTGGCATGGCCGAGGGGCAAACGCTGTATGCCTATTTGCCCGGAGGGGCCAGTGGCGGCATTTTGCCTGCCCGCCTGGCCGATGTGCCGCTGGACTTCGACACCCTGCAGCCGCATGGCTGCTTCATCGGCTCGGCCGCTGTGATGGTGCTGGGCCAAGACGACAGTGCCCGCGAAGCGGCTTTGAACGTGATGAAGTTCTTTGCCCACGAAAGCTGTGGCCAGTGCACCCCCTGCCGCGTGGGCACCGACAAAGCGGCGCAACTCATGGCCGCCCAAGCGTGGGATGCTGACACTCTGCAAGACCTGGCGCAGGTCATGGGCGATGCCTCCATTTGTGGCCTGGGCCAAGCCGCGCCCAACCCGATCCGATGTGTGCTGGATTACTTTCAGCATGAAGTGGGGGGCCGCGCATGAGCACCGTTCAATTCACGCTCAATGGCCAAGCGGTTGAGGCACCGGTTGGCAAAAGCATTTTCAACATCGCCAAAGACTTGGGGCTGTCCATCCCGCATTTGTGCCACAAGGAGGGCTTGACGCCCGACGGCAATTGCCGCGCCTGCGTGGTCGAGGTGGCCGGTGAGCGCACGCTCGCGCCCAGCTGCTGCCGCACTGCCACACCCGGCATGTCGGTGCGCACAGACAGCGAACGTGCCGTCAAAAGCCAGAAGATGGTGCTTGAGATGTTGCTGGCCGATCTGCCTGAGCAAGGCTACAAATGGCTCGATGACCGTGCCGAAGCCCCGCATGGTGAGCTGAGCCACTGGGCTGAGCACCATGGCGTGCAGGTACGCCCCGCCTTGGCCGAGCTGCGCCGTGAAGCCGTGCCTGCCGACCTGTCACACCCCGCCATGGCCGTCAATCTGGATGCCTGCATTCAGTGCAACCGCTGCGAACGCGCTTGCCGCGACCTGCAGGTCAACGATGTGATTGGTCTCGCATTTCGGGGCGCGCACACGCAGGTGGTGTTCGACTTGGCCGACCCGATGGGCGGCAGCAGTTGTGTGGGCTGCGGGGAATGCGTGCAGGCGTGCCCGACGGGTGCGCTGATGCCCAAGAGCCACATCGGCCCGCAAAAGGTGGACCGTGAAGTTGACTCGGTCTGCCCGTTTTGTGGGGTGGGTTGCCTGGTCACTTACCAAGTCAAGGACGACAAAATCATCAGCGTCCAAGGTCGCGAAGGCCCGGCCAACGAAGGGCGCTTGTGCGTCAAGGGCCGCTTTGGCATGGACTACATCCACAGCCCTGACCGGATCACAAAACCCCTGATCCGAAAAAGCGGTGTGGCCAAGGACCTGAATCTGATTGACGGCCACACCGATTGGCGCGAGGTCTTCCGCGAAGCGACCTGGCAAGAAGCGCTTGATCTGGCTGCCCAGCCGCTCAACACCCTGCGCACCCAATATGGCCCTAAATCGCTGGCCGGTTTCGGCTCGGCCAAGGGCAGCAACGAAGAGGCCTACTTGTTCCAGAAGTTGGTGCGCACCGGCTTTGGCAGCAACAACGTGGACCACTGCACCCGCCTGTGCCACGCCTCCAGCGTGGCGGCCTTGCTTGAAGGCGTGGGCTCGGGTGCGGTCAGCAACCCAGTGCGCGATGTCGAACATTCAGACCTCATCATCGTGATCGGCTCCAACCCGACGGCCAACCACCCGGTGGCAGCCACCTGGATGAAGAACGCCGCCCAGCGCGGCACCCGCATCGTGCTGGCCGACCCGCGCATCACCGACATTGGTCGCCACACTTGGCGCACGCTGCAGTTCAAGGCCGACACCGATGTGGCCTTGCTCAACGCCATGCTGCACGTCATCGTCACCGAAAACCTGTGCGATGAAAAGTTTTTGAGCCAACGTGCCGACAACGTGGCCGAACTCAAGGCCCATGTGCAGGGCTTCACGCCCGAGGCCATGAGCCTGGTTTGCGGCATCCCTGCCGAGACGATCCGCGAAGTGGCGCGGGCCTATGCCAGCGCCAAGGCCGCCATGATTTTGTGGGGCATGGGCGTGAGCCAGCATGTGCACGGCACCGACAACGTGCGCTGCCTGATCGCTTTGGCCAGCATCACCGGCCAGATTGGTCGCCCCGGCACGGGCCTGCACCCACTGCGTGGTCAGAACAACGTGCAGGGTGCGAGCGACGCGGGTTTGATCCCGATGATGTACCCCAACTACCAGCGCGTGAATGACAAGTCGGCGCACGACTGGTTCGAGAAATTTTGGAACACAAAACTGGACGACCAGCCCGGTTACACGGTGGTCGAAATCATGCACAAGGCGCTTGCGCCTGAGAGCGACCCACACAAGGTGCGCGGCATGTACATCATGGGCGAGAACCCGGCCATGAGTGACCCTGACCTGAACCACGCCCGCCATGCGCTGGCCAGTCTTGAGCATCTTGTGGTGCAAGACATCTTTTTGACAGAAACCGCTTGGCTGGCCGATGTGGTGCTGCCCGCCAGCGCCTGGCCCGAAAAAACCGGCACCGTCAGCAACACCGACCGTACGGTGCAAATGGGCCGTCAGGCGGTGCTGCCGCCAGGCGACGCGAAGCCCGATTTGTGGATCATTCAGCAGATCGCCGAACGCATGGGCCTGAGCTGGCCCTACGCTGGTGAACACGATGGCGTGGCAGCGGTGTATGACGAAATGCGCCAGGCCATGGCCCCGGCGATTGGCGGCATTGACTGGGCGCGGCTGAACGCGGGCTCGGTCACTTACCCCTGTGTGAGTGCCGACGATCCCGGTCAGCCCATCGTCTTCCATGACCATTTCCCCACCCAAGATGGCCGTGTTTGGCTGGTGCCCGTCGAGGTGATCCCGGCCAATGAGCAGCCCGATGCCGACTACCCCATGGTGCTCATCACCGGGCGGCAACTGGAGCACTGGCACACCGGCAGCATGACGCGCCGGGCCACGGTGCTCGATGCGCTCGAACCTGCGGCCACCGTGTCGATGTGCAGCGCCGACTTGGCCCGACTGGGCCTGCAAGCCGGGCAACGCGTGCGCATTGCGTCACGCCGGGGCGAAGTTGAGCTGCAAGTCCGCTGCGATGATGGCACGCCTCTGGGCGCGGTGTTCATTCCGTTTGCCTATGTCGAGGCGGCAGCCAACGAGCTGACCAATGCGGCACTTGATCCGTTTGGCAAGATCCCGGAGTTCAAATACTGCGCGGTGCGGGTCTCAGCGCTCCAGCCCTCATAATCCGGCGCTGCCCACCTCTTGTGCTGCATGCCTTGCAGCACATGGGCTTCATCCAGACCACCGGGGGGATTTCGCTTGAACATCGACGTGCAAACCATTTTCTGGATGGATGCTTTTCTTTACCTGGTGCTGCACGCGGCCATCTGGTATGGCATGTCGCGCTACCGCAGTGGGCTGGTCACGTTGTGGAGTGTCTCGGGCATCTTCAGTGCGCTGGGGGTTTGGGTGTTGGGGTGCCGGGGCCTCTTGCCTACCGATGTGGTGGTCTTCTGGGGCGTGTTGTTCATGGCCTTGGGCAATTTCGGGCGGCAGGCCGCATTGCGTTCTCTGAATGGTCCTGCCGACCGCCGCTGGCTATGGGGCATGGGTTCGTTCTACGGGGTGTACCTGCTGGCCACGTACGGCTTTTATTTTTCGGGTGGTTCCGAGGCCGGTGTGATTCTTCTTTTTTACGGGTTTTACACCCTCAATTGCCTGGAATATGTGGTGTCAGGACGGCGCATTGGCGTCACGCATGATCCTTTTGGTTCCAGGGCCGTGCAGTTGGCCGGGTGGTTGCTGGTGGGTAGTCTGGGCATCAAGACCTTGGCATTGCTGGGCGGTTGGGGTGCTGTGGATTTGTACGAAATGTCCTGGGACCAAGCGGTGGTGTTTGGGGGCCAGTTTGTCGCCGTCACCATGCTCAGTGTGGGCTTCATGCAAATATTTGTGGACCAGATTCACAAAGGTCAAATTCAGGCTGAGCAGGGTCTGGCGCGAGAGCAGGAACGCTCGGCTTTGTTGCTGCAACACTCAGAAGATTTGTCGGTGCTTCTCAGTGAACGCGAAGAAATCATCCGACAGCTGACACTGTCTAACAAAAGCGCGGGCATGGGGGCGCTGGTGGCCAGCATCGCCCATGAGCTGAACCAACCCCTGACCACCATCGTGCTCAAGACCGAGCTGATCGAGTCACACCTTCAGCGCAACCGTGACCCGCAAGCCGCATTGGCCGAAGCCCACAAACTGGCCGATCTTATTCGGGAAGACACACGCCAAGCCGCCGCCATCATTCGCACCTTGCGCAGCATGTTTGCCACCGGCAAGGGTGAATATGTCCGCATTGACTTGGCCCAAAAGGTGCGAGACGTGGTCAACATCGCGCGCACCCATGCCACGCGTTGCGGCATCGAAATCAACATCAACCTGAATGAGCCTTTGCTGTTGACGGGGGACGCCACCCAGTTGCAGCAAGTGGTGCTCAACTTGCTGAACAATGCCATCGATGCACTGGTCGAAAAGCCGGTGCAACCCTCTCGCATTTCAATTTCCGGGCAGGTCCGCCCTGACTGGATCGATCTGCGCATTGCGGACAACGGTTGCGGTATCGATGACGCTCAAAAACAGGACGTATTTGCCCTGTTCAAAACATCCAAATCAAAAGGGATGGGAGTGGGTTTGTGGCTCAGCCAGTCGATTGTGGCGTCTCATGGCGGTCATTTGAGCTTCGAGAGCGAGCCAGGCCAAGGTACGGTATTCTTGTTGAGCCTGCCCACACGCGACTATGTGTTGGCATCTTGATGTTCCATTTCTCCAGGGGTTTAGTTGTTCATGTCTTCTCGTCCGCAAATTGACGTGGCTGTTTTGATGCGCCGAGAGGCGGTGCAAGGGCCCATGGCGCGTTGGCAAGCTTGGCGCTGGGTGCTGGCCGATGTGGTGCCCAACGAAGCCGGCTTTGGCGCAGACCCCCGCAAGCTGCGCCAAGCTGAGACCGAGTCGCTTTGGCTTCATCCTGGCTGGTCGGTGACGCTTTTCACCGACGATGCCGAAGGCTATTGGCTCAATGCCACCTCGCCCACGCCCTGCTATTTCGTGATGTGGCGAGTCATCGACGCCGAAGACGGCAGCGAGCCGCTGGCCGTGCCACAAGCCGTGAGCCTGAGTTACCACGACGCAGGCCGTTGGCTGGACGCACAGGAAACCGTAGAAACCGCAGTGGCCTCTCCCGACGTGGTTGAGTGGATGCGTGCCTTCGCCGAGCAGCACTTTGTACCCGAAGAAAAAAAGCGCCAACGCCCGCAGAGTTTTCAGCGCCTGACCGACCGTTTTGGCCAACCTGTCTCGGTCAGTACCGACAGCAAACGCAAAGGCGCAAGGCCGGTCCCATGAGCGATAACTTTTTAAGTCGTTGGTCGCGTCGCAAGCAGGGCCTTGATACAAACGAGACGCCAAAGACCGAGCCCGCCACCCCGCTTCAGACTGTTCCGGCAGCTGTTTTGCCCCAGGTTCGGGCTAAAGAACAGCCACAGCCAAGCACCGCAGCGAGATCGGCCTCGGTCGCATCCACTGCACCTGCCGATGGGCCGCAAGCGCCAGTGCCCACCATGGAAGACGTGCAAGGCCTGACGCCATCCTCTGACTTTCAGACGTTCATGCGCCAAGGCGTGCCTGGTGAGGTGCGCAACGCGGCCATGAAAAAACTTTTCACCGATCCGCACTTCAATGTGATGGATGGACTCGACATCTACATCGGCGACTACAACACGCCAGACCCTTTGCCTGCGGGCATGCTCGAAAAAATGGTCGGCGCCGAGTTGTTGAATCTGTTCCCTAAAAAGACCCAGGTTGACGCGCCTCAGACTGCTGCGACCGACGTACAGGAAAACCCTGATCAAAGTCCTGACGCGCCGGAAGGCTCGCCACTTGTGGCACAGTCGCCGCCATCCCCAATGACCCAGGCACTGCAGCCCACTCCGGCGCTGCAGGCATCCGAACCGATAGAACATGACCACCCTGATTTGCAACTGCAACCAAACCATGCCCCTGCAAGCCCAAGCCCTGGGCAAAGCACTGGGTGAAGACCTGACGCTGCACACGACCTTGTGCCGCCGTGAGGCTGGACAATTCCAGAAAGCCGTGAAAACCGGTGAGGCCGTGGTGGTGGCCTGCACCCAGGAAAAACGCCTTTTCAGTGAACTGGCCGAGCAGACCGAGGGCGCGATCTCCCCCATTCGCTTTATCAACATCCGCGAAACCGGTGGTTGGGGCCGCGAAGCCGAACACGCTATGCCCAAAATGGCCGCCTTGCTGGCCGCAGCCCGTCTGCCCGAGCCCGAGCCGGTACCTACTGTCACTTACAAAAGCGAAGGGCGCGTGCTCATCATCGGTGCCATGGATGCCGCTGAGCACGCGGCTGGCTTCTTGTCGGATGCAATGCAAGTCACCGTATTCACCCAGGGCCCAGGCAAGGCCGGCGGCAGCCAGGAGCGGCGCTTTCCGGTGTTGGCCGGGCGTTTGCAAAGCCTGAAGGGCTGGCTGGGCGCGTTTGACGTGTCGTGGGACGCCAGCAACCCGATTGACCTGGACCTGTGCACCCGCTGCAACGCTTGCGTCGCCGCTTGCCCAGAACAGGCCATTGGCCTTGACTACCAGATTGACTTGTCGCGCTGCAGCTCGCACCGCGACTGCGTCAAGGTGTGCGAGGCCGCAGGCGCCATCGATTTCACCCGCGATGCCCGTCCCCAAACCGAGCGCTTCGATGTGGTGCTGGACTTGCGGGGTGACCAAGCCTCGCCTACTTTCAGCGCGCACGCTTTGCCCCAAGGCTATTTCCGCTGGGATGGCCAAGACTTGAAAACTTTGCTGAAAGTGCGTGAACTGGTTGGCGAGTTTGAAAAACCCCGCTTCTTTGCGTACAAACAAAAGCTCTGCGCTCACAGCCGCAACGAGCAAGTCGGCTGCAATGCGTGCATCGACATCTGCTCGGCCGAAGCCGTGCGCTCTGACAAAAGCCGCCAGCAAATCGTGGTCAACCCCAACCTGTGCGTGGGCTGCGGTGCCTGCACCACGGCTTGCCCCACAGGCGCACTCACCTATGCTTACCCGCGCCCGGCAGAGCAGGGCGCCAAGATCCGAAGCCTGCTGGGCACCTACCAGGCCGCAGGCGGGCGCGATGCCGCTTTGCTCTTGCACAGCCAGGACCGTGGCCAGGCATTGATCGACGAGCTGGGCCGGGGTGCGCAGCTGGGCGTCATGCAAGGCGTGCCCGCCCGCGTGATGCCTGTGGCCTTGTGGCACACGGCCAGCGTGGGCATGGAGCTTTGGCTGTCGGCTGTGGCCTATGGCGCACGGCAAGTCATGGTCTTGCTCACGCACGAAGAAGCGCCGCAGTACCGCGCGGCGCTGATGGAACAAATGGCCGTGGCCCAAAGCCTGCTGAACGGCCTGGGCTACACCGGCGTGCATTTCCAGTTGATCGAGGCAAAAACCGCATCTTCTTTGGACGGGGATTTGCAGCGACTGTGTGCCCGCAGCCTCAAGGCTTCTGCTATGCCCACAGGCCCTGCCATCGCCGCCCGCCATGCGGTGCAAGCCGAAAAGCGCAGCAACCTGGAGCTGGTCATCGACCATTTGATGGCCCAGTCCCCCGTGATGGCGCTGGACGAAACCACCCGCCCCAAAGCACTCGACTTGCCCGCCGCGGGGTCGCCACTGGGCACCATCGCGGTCGACGGCAGCAAATGCACGCTGTGCATGAGCTGCGTAGGCGCTTGCCCATCGTCAGCCCTGCAAGACAACCCGCTACAGCCCGAGATCCGGTTTGTCGAGAAGAACTGTGTGCAATGCGGTTTGTGTGCCAAGACCTGTCCTGAAGACGCGATCACGCTGCAGTCTCGGCTGTCTCTGGTGCCCGAGCGCCAGCAGCCGCGTGTGCTGCACGGCAGCCCGCCCTATGCCTGCATTCGTTGCAGCAAACCCTTTGGCACGCTCAAGGGCATCGAGACCATGCTGGGCCGACTGGCCGGGCACAGCATGTTCCAGGGCGCGGCCCTCGAGCGCCTCAAAATGTGTGGTGACTGCCGCGTCGTGGACATGTTCACCGACACCAACCAGGTACACATCAGCGGCACCCAGTCGCCTTCCAAACCCCAATGAGTTTTTTGACATGAGCCAAGACCTGAACCTGTCCACCAGCAGCCACGCACTCGACGAAGAGACCGCCCGCGCCGAAGTCTATGGCCTGCTGTCGCAGCTGTATTACCAAGCGCCCAGCGCCGAGCTGCTGGGCCAGTTGCAAGTGGCCGTGACCGAAGCACCCGATGCCGGCGGCTTTTTGGAGGAGCCTTGGCGCGAGCTGGTGTCCAGTGCCCGCAGTCTGAGCCAATCTCAGATTGCCGCAGAATTTACCAGCCTCTTTGGCGGCGTGGGCAAGCCCGAGGTGTACCTGTTTGGGTCGCATTACCTGAGCGGTTTTCTGAATGAAAAACCACTGGTGCGTTTGCGCGATGACTTGGCCGATCTGGGTTTGGCCCGCAGCGAAGACATGTTTGAAACCGAAGACCATGTGGCTTATGTGTTTGAGGTCATGCGCTTCCTGATCGCGGGCGATGACGTAGCCGTGTCCAACCTGACCCGCCAGCAGGCGTTTTTTACCCAGCATGTCCAATCTTGGTTGCCCGCGATGTGCCAGACCCTGCAATCCCAGCCTCGGGCGGTTTTTTATGCGCGGCTGGCCGCTTTCACCGAAGCCTTCATCAGCGTGGAGTCACAAGGATTCGACTTGGTCGCGTGATTGAAAAAATTTGTGTTTTGACTTGAAAAAAATGACGAGGCAGGCGCGGGTTTTCACTTAAAGCCATCGGAAGTGGCAATCGCATAATGAATGACCAAGCGGTTCTTTTATACGCTTGTAAGTTCAACAACGATTGGAGACTTCCCTTGACAGACAACACAACCCCACGTCGTCGCAACCTTCTCAAAGGTGCAGCCATTGCCGCAGGTGCCATCTCTGCACCCATGATCGCCACGGCCCAAACGGGCCCGATCTCGATGCGCTGGCAAAGCACATGGCCTGCCAAGGACATCTTCCACGAGTACGCCCTGGACTACGCCAAAAAAGTCAACGACATGACCGGTGGCGATCTGAAGATCGAAGTGCTGCCTGCTGGTGCCGTGGTGCCTGCGTTTGGTTTGCTCGAAGCCGTCTCCAAGGGCACCCTGGACGGTGGTCATGGTGTGTTGGGCTACCACTACGGCAAGCAAAACGCCCTGGCCCTGTGGAACTCAGGCCCGGCTTTTGGCATGGACGCCAACATGATTTTGGCTTGGCACAAGTACGGCGGTGGTGCCGAGCTGCTGGCCAAGCTGTACGCCTCCATTGGTGGCAATGTGCAGTCCTTCCTGTACGGGCCTATGGCCACTCAGCCGCTGGGCTGGTTCAAGAAGCCGATCACCAAGTCGTCGGACTTCAAGGGTTTGAAGTTCCGCACCAACGGCCTGGCCATTGACCTTTTCACCGCCATGGGTGCTGCCGTGAACGCTTTGCCAGGCGGCGAAATCGTGCCTGCGATGGACCGTGGTTTGCTCGATGGGGCTGAGTTCAACAACGCCACCTCTGACCGCATTTTGGGCTTCCCTGACGTCTCCAAGGTTTGCATGCTGCAAAGCTACCACCAGAGCGCCGAGACCTTTGAGATCATGTTCAACAAGACCAAGTACGACGCGCTGCCAGCCAAGCTGAAGGCCGTTATTTCGGGTGCCACAGAAGCCGCATCGGCCGACATGTCCTGGAAAGCCATTGACCGCTATTCCAAAGACTACATCGAGTTGCAGGCCAAGGACAAAGTCAAGTTCTACAAGACACCCGATGCCATCTTGCAAGAACAGCTGAAAATCTGGACCGAAATTGTCGAGAAAAAATCAGCTGAAAACCCCTTGTTCAAGGAAATCGTGGCTTCGCAAAAGGCTTTCGCAGCCCGTGCTGTGAAGTGGGACCAAGACACCAACGTCAGCCGTCGCATGGCTGTGAACCATTTCTTTGGTGCCAAAAAGGCCTGATCGTTTGAGTTGAGCCCCCCCCATCAGCCATCCGCTCTAAAACGGATGGCTGATTCATTTATGTGACCCTTAATATGCAAAAACTCTTGTTGTCGATCGACAAAATCAGCACCTGGATAGGCCAAGTATTTTCTTGGCTCATCGTGGCGTTGACGCTCATGATCTCCTGGGAGGTCTTCTCGCGGTATGCCCTTGACGACCCCCACCCGTGGGCGTTTGACGTGATGAGCATGATGTATGGCTCGTTGTTCATGATGGCTGGTGCATACACGCTGTCCAAAAACGGCCATGTGCGCGGCGATGTGCTTTACGGCTTTTTTCCGCCGCGCCTGCAAGCCTGGCTGGACTTGGCGCTCTACATCTTGTTTTTTATTCCGGGTGTGTTCGCGCTGGCTTGGGCGGGGTACGGTTTTGCGGCCGAATCATGGGCCATCAATGAACATTCCAACATCACGGCCAACGGGCCGCCGGTGTACCCCTTCAAGACCATCTTGCCGATCGCAGGCGCATTTTTGTTTGCCCAAGGCTTGGTCGAAATCGTGCGTTGCATTGTGTGCATTCAGCAAGGCGAATGGCCCAAGCGCGGCGATGACGTGGACGAGGTCGATGTCGAAAAACTCAAGGAAATGGTCAACGTCAAGGACGAAGACATCGCCAAGCTCGATGTGCTGGTGACGGCTGGTAAGGGAACTCACAAATGAAAAAAGAAGTCTGGTTTGGCCTGACGATCATGGCCTTGGTCGTGTTGTCGGCCTTTATCTTGTTGCCATCGCCTTCCGAGATGACCAATGGTCATTTGGGCTTGTTGATGCTGGCGCTGGTGGTGGTGGCGATCATGTTGGGTTTCCCGACCGCGTTCACCCTCATGGGCATGGGCATGATCTTCGCGTGGATCGCCTACAAAAGCCAAAACCCCGATTTGGCGATTCAGCAAACGCTGGACTTGATGGTTCAGCGCGCGTATTCGGTCATGTCGAACGACGTGCTGATCTCCATTCCGTTGTTTGTGTTCATGGGCTACCTCATTGAACGTGCCAACCTGATTGAAAAACTGTTCAAGAGCATGCACCTGGCCATGGCCCGTGTGCCCGGCTCATTGGCGGTGGCCACCATCGTGACCTGCGCCATTTTTGCGACCGCCACAGGTATTGTGGGTGCGGTGGTCACGCTCATGGGCTTGTTGGCCTTGCCTGCCATGCTGCGTGCGGGTTACAGCGTGCAGTTGTCGGCCGGTGCGATCACCGCAGGCGGCTGTTTGGGCATTTTGATTCCGCCTTCGGTCATGCTGATCGTGTACGGTGCCACCGCCGGTGTGTCGGTGGTCAAGTTGTATGCCGGAGCCTTTTTCCCTGGCTTGATGCTGGCCACTTTGTACGTGATTTACGTGGTCGTCATCGCCAAAATCAAACCCCACATGGCCCCCCCCATGTCGGCCGAAGACCGCATCGTGCCCTTGCCAGCTTTTGCGCAAGTGGTGTCCAAAGACATCAGCAACACCGTGTTGCCCGGCTTGATCGGTGCTCTCAAAGGCAAGCGCAATGCGGCTGTGCCCATGCGTGAGTTGCTCAACCATTTGGGCATTGCCTTGTTGCCTGCATTGGCCGTGGCATTGCTGATGGGGGCCATTTATTTGAAGGTCACGGCACCATTGCCTCCCGAGGTGGTGGAAGGCGTTGTGGCGATGGGCGGCGAACTGGCCGATTCTGCCGAGATCGAAGAAGCAGGCAGCGTCAGTGGTTTGTCTGAGCCCGAAGCCGATGGTTTGCAAACGCCTCCCGGTTCGAGTGAGGTGGCCAATGCGGCACCAGCTGCTGCACCCGCCACTGAGCCTGCCAAAGCAGAGGCACCGGCTGCGGTCAGTGCCGCTGCCGAAAGCCCTGAGGCCGTCGCCGAGCGACAGCCCGCGCCAACGGCCTTCTGGATTGGTTTGGCCAGTTGCGCCGTGGCGTTGGCCCTCTTTTATGCCTACTTCAGTTTTGCGCGACTTGAAATCTTCAAGATGCTGCTCGGCTCGTTCTTCCCATTGGCCTTGATGATCCTGGCCGTGCTGGGCACCATTGTGTTTGGCTTGGCCACACCGACCGAAGCGGCAGCCATGGGCTCTTTGGGCGGCTTGCTGTTGGCGGCGGCTTATCGACGCTTGAACTATGTGGTGCTGCGCGAGTCCGTCTACCTGACGGCTAAAACCAGTGCCATGGTGTGCTGGTTGTTCGTGGGCTCCAGCATCTTCTCTGCGGCGTTCGCGTTGCTGGGTGGGCAAGAGATCATCAATACCTGGGTGCTGGGCATGGACCTGACGCCGGTGCAGTTCATGATCCTGGCGCAAGTGGTTATCTTTTTGCTGGGCTGGCCGCTCGAGTGGACCGAGATCATCGTGATTTTCATGCCGATCTTCATCCCCTTGTTGCCGCACTTTGGCATCGATCCGCTGTTCTTTGGCTTGTTGGTCGCCTTGAACCTGCAGACCGCATTCCTCAGCCCACCGGTGGCCATGGCCGCGTTCTACCTCAAAGGTGTCAGCCCACCACACGTCACCTTGAATCAGATCTTTGCAGGCATGCTGCCCTTCATGGCAATCCAGGTGTTTGCGATTGTGTTGCTGTACATCTTTCCGGCCATTGGCATGTGGTTGCCTGAAGTTCTGTACAAGTAAAAGGCATCGAGAGTCAACGCACACAGAGCCTTGTTTCTGTGTGCGTTGATTTTTTTTGAAGCATTGAATTCTTTGTGGCTCAATTGCTTGACGAAGGTCAAGCTGAACCAAGGGTTATTACCTTCGAGTCGGGCTTGGAATTCGTTAAAATCACCCATGAAAAAAATTGCATATGTCCATAGGCAATTGGTTCAATAAATCCGAGGATTCTTCGATGTCTTCCAAAACTTCTCCTCTTTCGCGTCGCAGCCTGTTTTCGGGTGCTGTCACCGTAGGCGCTGTGGCCGCTGTCTCCGCTGTTTTGCCGGGTGTTGTCAAGCAGGCAGCCCCCGTGGCTGCGGCCTTGCCAAAACCCACACGCGGTGGTGGTTACACGCTGAGCGAACACGTTCAGCAGTACTACAAGACCACCCGCGTCTGATTCTTCCTTCGCTTTCCTTCCTGTTCATTTCCAACTGGAGCCCTCCATGTTGCTGACCAAAAAACAAACCGGCACGGCCGGTGTCGCATCTTCCCCATTCATCCACAGCTTGCGCCGTGGTTTGTCGCAAGCTTTGCCCACATTGGATCGCCGCAGCTTTTTGCGCCGTTCTGGTTTGGGTGTTGGCGTGGGCCTGGCCGCATCTCAGCTGAGCCTCGTGCAAAAAGCCCAGGCCGCGACTGGCGCAGCCATCCTCGGGGCTGGCAAGGTTGAAGTCAAACGCACCATCTGCACACACTGCTCGGTGGGTTGCGCGGTCGATGCGGTTGTCGAAAACGGTGTCTGGGTCCGCCAAGAGGCGGTCTTTGACTCGCCAATCAACCTCGGTGCCCACTGCGCCAAAGGTGCAGCCCTGCGCGAGCACGGCCATGGCGAATACCGCCTGCGCTACCCCATGAAGCTGGTCAACGGCAAGTACGAGCGCATCAGCTGGGACACAGCCCTGACCGAAATCAGCGCCAAGATGTTGGAGCTGCGCAAAGCCAGCGGCCCAGACAGCGTGTACTTCATTGGTTCTTCCAAGCACAACAACGAGCAGGCCTATTTGCTGCGCAAGTTTGTCAGCTTCTGGGGCACCAACAACTGCGACCACCAGGCCCGCATTTGCCACTCCACCACAGTGGCCGGTGTTGCCAACACTTGGGGTTATGGCGCCATGACCAACTCGTACAACGACATGCAAAACAGCAAGGTCGCTTTGTACATTGGCTCCAATGCGGCCGAAGCGCACCCTGTGTCCATGTTGCACATGCTGCACGCCAAAGAAAACGGCTGCAAGATGATCGTGGTCGACCCACGTTTCACCCGCACGGCAGCCAAGGCCGATGAGTATGTGCGCATCCGCTCTGGCACCGACATCCCTTTCCTCTTTGGTGTGTTGTTTCACATCTTCAAGAACGGCTGGGAAGACAAAAAATACATCAACGACCGTGTTTTCGGCATGGACGCGATCAAAGCCGAGGTGCTGGCCAAATGGACACCCGATAAGGTGGAAGAGGCCTGTGGCGTCAAAGAAGACCAAGTCTTCAAGATCGCCAAGATGCTGCACGAGAACAATCCCGGCACCATCGTTTGGTGCATGGGCCAGACCCAACACACCATTGGCAATGCCATCGTGCGTGCTTCATGCATCTTGCAGCTGGCTTTGGGCAACGTCGGCAAGTCCGGCGGCGGCACCAACATTTTCCGTGGCCACGACAACGTGCAAGGCGCAACCGATGTCGGCCCCAACCCTGACTCACTGCCCGGTTACTACGGCTTGGCCGAAGGCTCGTGGAAGCATTTCGCCAAGGCTTGGGGCGTTGATTTTGAGTGGATCAAAAAGCAGTTCGCCAGCCCCGCCATGATGGGCAAAAACGGCATCACTGTGTCCCGCTGGATCGACGGTGTGCTCGAGAACAACGAGCTGATCGACCAAGACAGCAACCTGCGCGGCGTCTTCTATTGGGGCCATGCCCCCAACTCGCAGACCCGAGGTCTGGACATGAAGCGGGCCATGGACAAGCTTGACTTGTTGGTGGTGGTTGATCCTTATCCATCGGCCACAGCCGCCATGGCCGCGATGCCGGGCAAGGCCGAAGACCTGAACCCCAACCGCGCCGTGTACCTGCTGCCAGCAGCCACACAGTTTGAAACCAGTGGTTCGTGCACTGCGTCCAACCGCTCTTTGCAGTGGCGCGAGAAGGTCATTGATCCTTTGTGGGAAAGCCGCAGTGATCACATGATCATGCAGCAGTTCGCCGACAAACTGGGCTTTGGCAAAGAGCTGTCCAAGAACTACAAGATGCAAAAGGTCAAGGGCATGGACGAGCCCATGCCCGAAGACATCTTGCGCGAAATCAACAAGTGCGTCTGGACCATCGGCTACACCGGTCAGAGCCCTGAACGCCTGAAGGCCCACATGAAGAACATGAATGTGTTCGACGTGAAAACCTTGAAGGCCAAAGGCGGCAAAGACAAGGAAACCGGCTACGACTTCACGGGTGATTACTTCGGCCTGCCTTGGCCTTGCTACGGCACGCCCGAGCTCAAGCACCCTGGCTCCCCCAATTTGTACGACACCTCCAAACACGTCATGGATGGCGGCGGAAACTTCCGCGCCAACTTCGGCGTGGAGCGTGAAGGCAAGAGCCTGCTGGCCGAAGACGGCTCGCATTCCATGGGCGCTGACATCACCACCGGCTACCCTGAGCTGGACCACATCCTGCTGAAAAAGCTGGGCTGGTGGGACGAATTGACCGAAGCCGAAAAAACAGCGGCTGAAGGCAAGAACTGGAAGACCGATTCATCGGGCGGCATGATGCGCGTGTTCATGAAAGAACACGGCTGCCATCCATTCGGCAACGCCAAAGCGCGTGCTGTGGTCTGGAACTTCCCCGATCCAATTCCGCAGCACCGTGAGCCTTTGTACGGCACCCGTCCAGACATGATGGCCAAGTACCCGACGCACGAGGACAAAAAAGCTTTCTGGCGTCTGCCTACCCTGTACAAAACCGTGCAGGACAAAAACATCGCCGACAAGGCGCACGAAAAGTACCCGCTCATCCTGACTTCTGGTCGCTTGGTTGAGTACGAAGGCGGCGGCGAAGAAACCCGCTCCAACCCTTGGCTGGCCGAGTTGCAACAAGAAGCTTTTGTCGAGATCAACCCCAAGACAGCCGCTGACCGTGGCATTCGCAATGGCGACCGCGTCTGGCTGCTGGGTGCTACCGGCGCACGTCTGAACGTGCAGGCTTTAGTCACCGAACGCGTGGACACCGGCACGGTGTGGATGCCTTTCCACTTCTCCGGTCGTTGGCAAGGTGCCGACATGTTGGCGCACTACCCCAAAGGGGCAGCGCCCATCGTGCGCGGCGAAGCGGTCAACACCGCCACCACCTATGGTTATGACAGCGTCACCATGATGCAAGAGACCAAGACCACCATCTGCAACATCGAGAAGGCTTGAGGAGAACACGATGGCACGAATGAAATTCATCTGCGATGCAGAGCGCTGCATCGAATGCAACGGCTGCGTCACCGCTTGTAAAAACGAACACGAAGTCCCGTGGGGTGTGAACCGCCGTCGCGTGGTCACCCTGAACGACGGCGTTCCCGGTGAAAAGTCGATCTCGGTCGCCTGCATGCACTGCTCTGACGCACCTTGCATGGCGGTCTGCCCGGTCAACTGCTTCTACAAAACCGACGAAGGCGTGGTTCTGCACGACAAGGACATCTGCATTGGCTGTGGCTACTGCTCGTATGCCTGCCCGTTTGGTGCCCCCCAGTTCCCAAGCCAAGGCACTTTTGGTGTGCGCGGCAAGATGGACAAGTGCACCTTCTGCGCCGGTGGCCCTGAAGAGCATGGCAGCCAGTCCGAGTTCGAGAAATACGGCCGCAACCGCTTGGCCGAAGGCAAGCTGCCGGCCTGTGCCGAAATGTGCTCGACCAAAGCGCTGCTCGCCGGTGACGGCGATGTCATCACCGACATCCTGCGCGGCCGCGTGATCAGCCGAGGCAAGGGTGCCGAAGTCTGGGGCTGGGGCACCGCATACGGTAACCAAGCCAAACAAGGAGCCTGAACATGAAAGCAGCTTTCATCGTCTGCGCCGCTGCCTTGCTGGCCGCTTGTGGCGAAAAACCGCAAGAAGTCAAAGGCGTGAGAACCGACCTGCCGCCCTACCAAGGCACTGGTGTCGCCTCTTTCACCGAATCTGGCTGGAAAGCCGGTGACAAAGACGGGTGGGCAAACCACCTCAAGGCCCGTGCCACTTACGGCATGAACGACCACGTCCGCGCACCCAAGTGAGCGCCAAGGAGAAGTTCATGCGTCGCATGTTATTGACTGTTGGGCTGGCCTTGGCAGCGTTAGGGGTCTCTGCCCAAACGGCTGCTCCGGCGGGGTCTGCAACCACGTCTGCACCCGCTGCTCAGGCTGAAACCAGCCTTGGTGTGAAAAGCGCCAATGTCTTTCAATTGGCCCCGGGCGCCGACGCCGATCCGAAGTACAAGGACCAGACCAACGCCGAGCGTGGGCAGGTTCAGCCCGGCAACAACGCGCCCATGTGGCGCGCCGTGGGGCAGGGCGTGACGGGTTACAGCAGCTTGCCAAAAAGCGAGGCGCCAGAAGCCGGCAACCTGATCCAGCCCTTTGTGCAATACCCCGGTTCTCGCTTGGCTTCGGCGGGTGAGTCTTGGCGCCAGGTGCGCAACAACATCATCATTCCTTATGGCGCGGCACTGTTGCTGATCGCTGTTGGGGCGATGGCGTTGTTTTATTGGGGCAAAGGCACGATCGAGCTGCATGGCCAAGAGACCGGCCGCAAGATCGAACGCTTCACCCCGTTCGAACGCTCGGCGCACTGGGCCAACGCCATTGCATTTGTGACTTTGGCCATCTCTGGCGTGGTCATGGCTTATGGCAAATTCTTCTTGCTGCCCATCATCGGCGGCACTTTGTTTGGCTGGCTGACCTATGCCTTGAAAAACCTGCACAACTTTGCAGGCCCCTTGTTTGCGGTGTCTCTGGTTGTGGTGTTTGTGACCTTTCTCAAAGACAACTTGCCCAGCAAAGACGACCTGGTCTGGTTGCTCAAGGGGGGCGGCTTGTTCTCGAACACCGAAGTGCCTTCGCACCGCTTCAATGCCGGTGAGAAGGTGGTGTTTTGGGGCGGCGTGCTGTTCCTTGGGGCCATCGTGGTGGCGTCGGGCTTGGTGCTGGACAAGTTGATCCCCGGCCTCATTTATGAGCGAAGCACCATGCAGATCGCCAACATGGTTCACGGTGTCGCCACTTTGTTCATGATGGCCATGTTCATCGGCCACATCTACATGGGCACCATCGGCATGCGCGGCGCCTACAAAGCCATGCGCGAAGGCTACGTCGACGAGACTTGGGCTAAAGAGCACCACGAACTTTGGTACGACGACGTCAAGGCCGGCAAGATTCCGGCTCAGCGCTCTGTGCCAGCGCCATCGGCACCCGTTGCCACCGCATCTGCTGCATCTACGGCTTCGGTTTGAGCCAGGAGAACACCATGAAAAAACACCTGCTTGTCATCTCTGCATTGGCCATCAGCTTCGGGGCTGTGGCTAAACTGCCTGCGCCCAGCGAAGAAGCCAAAGCCAAAGCGGCCGAAGCCGCCGCCAAAACGGCGCACGGCAACAAAGTAGCCGACTACCAACTGTGCAAGTCACGCGAAAAAGCGGCTGCACACTACCTCAAAACGCAAGGCAAGGGCAAAGCATCACCCACCGCAACGCCTGCCTGCGTGGACCCAGGTGCTTACAAACCAGCGCCGCCCGTGGCTGCGGCACCTGCTGCGGCCCCTGCGCCTGCGCCGGCCGCAGCCCCTGCTGTAGCCAAGCCCGCCGCTGCACCTGCCAAGAAAAGCTGATCGCTTTCAAGGCTGATTTTTTTCGTACGTCCTGAAAATCCCCCGTCGGCAACGGCGGGGGATTTTTACGTTAGGCTCAAGCCATGTCTGCTGTTCTAAACGCCTCTGTGGCCACACCGGTCCTGCCCAAGCCCCACATCACCCGAGCGCGTGCGCCCCTTACGCGCACCGTGTCCGTGTGCAATGAGTTCGGCGAAACATCCGAGACGCAAATCCCCGCCGAGCGGGCGCTCACCATTTATTTGGACAAAAAAGAGCTGGTGACCTTGATGACCTTGGGTGCAGAGCCCGAATGGCTGGTCCTCGGCTTTTTGCGCAACCAGCGTTTGATCGATTCGGTCGACCAGATCGAATCCATCACGGTGGACTGGACGATTGGTGAGGGCGAAATGGGTGAGCCTGGCGTTGCCGCTGTCAAAACCCGTGAGAACGCCCAAGTGGTGATTGAGCGCAGCGCCGACCGTGTGGTGACCACCGGCTGCGGCCAGGGCAGTGTGTTCGGCGATTTGATGGCCCACATTGATGAGATCGAATTGCCCGCCGCAAAGATCACACAAGGCCAACTCTATGGCTTGGTCAATGCCATCCGCGTGCAGGAAACCACCTACAAATCGTCCGGCTCGGTACACGGCTGTGCGTTGTTTCAGGGCGATCAAATGCTCATGTTCGTCGAAGACGTGGGGCGTCACAACGCGGTCGACACCATCGCCGGCTGGATGTGGATGAACGACATCGATGGGCAAGACAAGGTCTTTTACACGACAGGCCGATTGACCAGCGAGATGGTCATCAAGTCCGCCCAGATGGGGGTGCCCGTGGTCGTTTCGCGCAGCGGCATCACTCAAATGGGCCTCGACGTTGCCAAGCGCCTGGGCTTGTGTGCCATCGGTCGCGCCACCAACAAGCGCTTCTTGTGTTTCAGCGGCCCTGAGCGTCTGGTCTGGCAAGCTGAATTGGCCTGACCCCCTGCGCGGTCTTAAAAAATGCCTTGGCCGCCGCCGTGAATAGCTTGTGCGGTAAGGTGATGACATGAAACAACAAGGATGGATGCACGGCCTGCGGCTGGGTGGGCGCAATTTGTGGCGTGATTTGCGTGCGGGCGAGTTGCGGCTGCTCATGCTGTCGGTGTCATTGGCGGTGGCCGCACTCACGGCGGTGGGTTTTTTGGCCGACCGCATGCAGTCAGGTTTGTGGCGCGATGCGCGGCAACTGCTGGGCGGTGACGCGGTGGTCGTCAGCGACCAAAACACCCCGGCGGCCTTTGTGCAACAAGCCCATAGCTTGGGTTTGCAAACCAACACCAATGTTAGCTTTCCAACCATGGCCCGTGCCATGGCCGAACAAGGCGGGGCCAGCCGTTTGGTGGCCCTCAAAGCCGTAGAGCCGGGCTACCCCTTGCGCGGCCAGCTGCTACTGGCCAAGCCAGCGGCCAAGCCCTCAGCCATTCCCCCTGCAGGAGAGGTCTGGGTCGATCCGGCCTTGCTCGACAACCTGCAACTGCAAACAGGGCAATGGCTGGCACTGGGTGACCGCCGTTTTCGCATTTCTGCCGTCATTGAACGCGAACCCGACCGGGGCGCAGGCTTCATGACTTTTGCCCCCCGCGTCATGATGAACGCGGCCGATCTGGCCTCGACCGGATTGGTGCAACCGGCCAGCCGCGTGACGTGGCGCATGGCGGTGGCGGGCGATGCGGCCGCCGCCGAGCGCTTTGTGCAATGGGCCAAGCCCGAGGTCGAACGCGCGCATGTGCGCGGCGTGCAGATCGAATCGCTCGACAGTGGCCGCCCCGAAATGCGCCAGACGCTGGACCGCGCTTCGCAGTTTTTGAATTTGGTGGCCCTGCTGGCCGCCTTGCTGTGTGCCGTGGCCGTGGCCTTGGCGGCCCGCAGCTTTGCCGAAAGGCAGCTCGATGCCTGTGCCTTGCTCAGGGTTTTAGGGCAAAGCCAGCGCACACTCACATTGAGTTACGGCTTGGAGTTTTTGGGCGCAGGCTTGCTGGCCAGTGCCGTAGGCGTGCTGGCGGGCTACGCCGTGCACCTGGGGTTTGTGGTCTTGTTGGCGGGCTTGGTCGATGCCCAACTGCCCGCCGCCACAGCGCAACCGGCCTTGATGGGCATGGCCATGGGCCTGACTTTGCTGGTCGCCTTTGGTTTGCCGCCTGTGTTGCAGTTGGCGCAGGTGCCGCCCTTGCGCGTCATCCGCCGCGACCTCGGGGGCTTGCAAGTGCGTTCGGGTTTGGTTTTGTTCATGGGCTTGGTGGGCTTCGCTTTGACCTTGCTCATGGTCAGCCGCAACCTGACTTTGGGCTTGATCACCGTGGGTGGTTTTGCGTTCGCTTTGCTCGTGTTTGCCGGTCTGGCTGCCGCCGCTTTGTGGCTTCTGCGGCGCACCGTGCCGGGCGAACAAGCGCCGCGCTGGTTGCGCCTGGCCACGCGTCAGGTGGCGGCGCGCCCGGTGTTCGCAGTGGTGCAGGTGAGTGCTTTGTCGGTGGGCTTGCTGGCTTTGGCTTTGCTGGTGTTACTGCGCACCGACCTGATCGCCAGCTGGCGGCAAGCCACGCCGGCCAACGCGCCCGACCGTTTTGTGATCAACGTGCAGCCCGAGCAAGCCAGCGACTTTTTGGCCAGCTTGAACAAAGCCGGGGTGCAATCGCCTGACTGGTTTCCCATGATCCGGGGTCGCTTGGTGGCCATCAATGGCCGCGAGGTTGGCCCCAACGACTTTGAAGCCGACCGCGCCAAACGCTTGATCGACCGCGAGATCAACCTGTCTCACTCGGCCACCTTGCCCGCCCACAACCCCCTGACGGCAGGCCAATGGGTGCCCGAAGAAGCCGACGGCGTGAGTGTGGAGCAAGGCATTGCCGACACGCTGGGCCTGAAATTGGGCGACCAGTTGCGCTTTGACATTGCTGGCCAGCCGCGTGAGGCCCGCATCACCAGCTTGCGGAAAGTGGATTGGACGTCGATGCGCGCCAACTTTTTCATGATGTTCCCCGTCTCGCAAATGCCCGACCTGCCCATGACCTACATGGCCGCCTTCCGTTCGCCAGCCAGTGCGGCGGGTTTTGACAACGCGCTGGTCAACCAGTTTCCCAACATCACCAGTGTCGACATGCGCAGCACCTTGGCCCAGGTGCAGCGCGTCATGGACCAGGTGATCCGGGCGGTGGAGTATTTGTTCGCCTTCACGCTGGCCGCAGGTCTGATGGTGCTCTTGGCCGCCGTGGGCGCCAGCCGCCAGGCACGCGAGCGCGAATACGCCATCATGCGGGCGCTCGGGGCAGGGCGCTCTTTGTTGGCGCAAGTGCAACGCACCGAGCTGTTGGGCCTGGGCTGGTTGGCTGGCTTCATGGCCAGCAGCATGGCCTTGGTGGTGGGGTGGGCGCTGGCCCGTTTTGCTTTCGAGTTTGCTTGGCAACCGCCCTTGTGGGCACCCTTGGCGGGCGGTGCCTTGGGCGCTTTGCTGGCGTGGACAGCGGGCAGCCTGAGCTTGTCGGGCGTGCTGCGACAACCTGTCATGCAAACTCTGCGGCAAGCGGCAGAGTAATGTCTGGATACCCGCTTGCGCGGGCATGACACTGACTGTCACCCCCTATTTATTGGGGTCAGATCCCAATTGTTTTGGTGATCGATGGTCTTTGTGGGGGCTTGCTCTGCGGCCGAATTTGCGAACGGGCTGTGGCCACCCTTCGCACTCAGAGTGCTCGCACGTACTTCCAACTTGGCAGACCTCTTCCGGCAAAATACAAACCATGCAAATTGAAGACAAACCCCCGTTCGACACCCCATTCGAGTGGATTGGCGGAGAGCCCCCAGTTCGGGCCTTGGTCGACCGCTTTTACGACCTGATGGACCTCGAGCCCGGCTACAAAGAACTGCGTGCCGCCCACGGCAGTACCTTGCAAGACGCGCGAGACAAATTGTTCTGGTTCTTGTGCGGCTGGCTTGGCGGCCCAGAGCATTACACCGAACGCTTTGGTCACCCGCGCCTGCGCATGCGCCACATGCCGTTTTCGATTGGCGTTCTTGAGCGCGACCAATGGCTCGCCTGCATGGACCAAGCCATGCAGGAAACCCAGGTCGATCCCGTGCTGCGCGAACGCCTGAACGCCAGCTTCTTCAAAACCGCTGACTGGATGCGCAACCGAGGCGTTTGAAGCAGGTTGATATTGAAAGCCGCCCCTGCGGCCGGAGGTGTGAAAGGGCACGACGCCCGTCAAACAACATCCTTTTGTGGCACGATCAGCGGGTGAAAATCAACTCCCTGCAAGACCTCAAAAAAGTCCAGAAAACGCTGGCTGAGGCCCACCAAAAAGCCCAAGCTGAAGAGGCCGCTCGCATTGCCGCAGCGCGTCAGCGCGAAGCCGAGGCCAACCTGTTTGCGCGTGCAGTCGGGGTGGTCCAGCGCATGCCCTTGCATGACCAAGCCAGCATCAGCCCGCCAGCGCCAGCCCCTGTGGCGACTCAGCGGCAAAAGGACGAAGCCGCCGTTTTGCGCGATGCCTTGAGTGACGGTTTTGACGTCAGTACCTTGCTCGACACCGACGATGCCTTGAGCTTTCGGCGTCCTGGCATCGGCATCGACGTGACCCAAAAGTTGCGCAAAGGTGGCTGGTCCATTCAGCGTGAGATTGATTTGCACGGCCTGCGCAGCGACGAAGCCCGCGTGGCATTGGCCGAATTCATCCGCATTGCCCACCGTCAAGGTTTGCGTTGCCTGCGCGTGGTGCATGGCAAAGGTCTGGGCTCGCCCGGCAAAACCTCGGTCCTCAAGCCCAAGGTGCACAGCTGGCTGATTCAAAAGAACCAGGTCATGGCCTTTGTTCAGGCCAAACCCGCAGAAGGTGGTGCGGGTGCCTTGCTGGTGTTGCTCAAACCAGGTGGCTGACTGCGGCACGATCGTCATTTCCGCCCGCGCAGCAATGACAGTGAAGAATTGGGGTTAGACCCCATTTGTCAGTCGCCATTTGTTCGTTCCTGTTCATTCACCCTGGCTTTTGCGCCTGTTCGCACTTCACCTGAATCAACTCAGTCTGCCCGTTAGCACCGAGTCGCATCGCGCTCAGGCAGCCGCCCCACACGCAACCGGTGTCCAGCGCCCACACATCGCTGCGCTGCAATTGGCCCAAGGTCGACCAATGCCCAAAGGCCACCGTGACATGGGCCGTTTGCCTGCCGGGCACGTCAAACCAAGGCATAAAGCCTGCGGGCGCCGCATTGGCCCCTTCTTTGGCCGCGAACTCCATCACACCATCGGCCGAGCAAAAGCGCAGCCGTGTCAGTGCGTTCACGACCACCCGCAAACGTGCCACGCCCACCAAGTCATCGCGCCAAGCCGCAGGCTCGTTGCCATACATCTGGTGCAAAAAATCGCTCAAATCAGGCCCACGCAAAACCGACTCGACCTCGCCCGCCAAAGCCAATGTTTGCGCTACTGTCCATGTCGGCAAAACCCCTGCGTGCACCATCAGCACGTCGTGCTCCCAAATGGCAAGGCGTTGGTGGCGCAGCCAGTCCAGCAGGGCAGGGCGGTCGTCTGCCTGCAAGATACCCTCCAGCGTGTCCATCGGCTTGAGCCGCCCAGCCCCAGCGGCCACGGCCAACAAATGCAAGTCGTGGTTGCCCAGAACACATTGCACCGAGCTGCCCATCGCCATCAAGCGCCGCAACACCTGGGCCGACGCAGGTCCTCGGTTCACCAGATCGCCCAAAACATACAAGGCATCACGGCTTGGCGAGAAATCAATCTCGTCCAGCAACCGCCCCAAAGGCGCATCACAGCCCTGAACATCACCTACCCAATAAACTGACATAAGTACCTCTTTGGTGGATTGTCCCAAATCATTCGCCATACAGTTAGCGGACATGGACCCCCGATCGAGTCGGGGGTGACACAAGTCACTGTCATACCCGCCCACATGTCATGCCCGCGAATGCGGGTATCCACAACAGCCGAAGCCACAGACCCCCGATCAGGTCGGGGGTGACGAGATATTTGTCATGCCCGCGAATGCGGGTATCCACAACAGCCGAAGCCACAGACCCCCGATCCAGTCGGGGGTGACGAGATATTTGTCATGCCCGCGAATGCGGGTATCCACAACAGCCGAAGCCATAGACCCCCGATCCAGTCGGGGGTGACGAGATATTTGTCATGCCCGCGAATGCGGGTATCCACAACAGCCGAAGCCACAGACCCCCGATCCAGTCGGAGCCACAAATGGCCTTCGCCACTCTTGGCACAATGGCGGTTATGGATTTTTTATTGATCGCTTTCCTCACCCTGCTCAACGGGGTGTTTGCCATGTCAGAACTGGCTTTAGCCTCCAGCCGCAAGGCCCGCCTGGCTGCCATGGAGGAGGCGGGTGACAAAGGCGCACACGCTGCCCTCAAACTGCTCGAAGAACCCACCCAGTTTTTGTCCACCGTACAAGTGGGCATCACCTCTATCGGGGTACTCAACGGCATCGTGGGTGAGGCCGCATTCAGTGCCGGCCTGGCCCTCAACCTCGTGCAGTGGGGCCTGACTGAACCGGTCGCTGCCATCACGGCCACCGCCATTGTCGTGACCCTCATCACCTTCACCACCATCATCTTTGGCGAACTGGTGCCCAAGCGCATCGGCCAGCTTTACCCCGAAGCCGTGGCCCGCTTGGTGGCGCGGCCCATGGCTTGGCTGGCCAAAGCAGCTGGCCCCTTTGTCAAATTGCTCTCGCTGTCCACGCAAGGCATGCTCAAACTCATGCGCATCGACAGCAAAGGCAGTCGCGCCGTGACCGAAGAAGAAATCACGGCCAGCCTGGTCGAAGGCGTGGATGCCGGACTCATCGAAGAACACGAACACCAAATGGTGCGCAACGTGTTCCACCTCGATGACCGTGCGCTCACCTCCATGATGACGCCGCGCAGCGACATCCAGTGGCTCGAAGCCAGCCTCACACCGCAACAAGCCATGGACCGCATCAACCAAATGCGCGATGAAGGCAACCACTCCTGGTATCCCGTTTGCCGCGACGGGTTGGGCCACATCATTGGCGTCATCAGCCTCTCACACCTGCTGGCGCTGCCGCATGGGGACGAACGCCCGCTCGAAAACCATGCCCAAACCGCCCACTTTGTGCCCGAAACCCTGACCGGCATGGAGCTGCTCGAACAAATGCGCGACCAATCGAGTCGAATGCTCTTTGTGGTCGACGAATACGGCGAAGTGCAAGGCCTGCTCACCCCGCTTGACTTGCTAGAAGCCATCACGGGAGAGCTCAAGCCCGACACCCAAACCGACGCCTGGGCCACCCAAAACGAAGACGGCAGCTGGCTGCTCGACGGCATCATGCCCGTCAACGAACTCAAAGCTCGCCTGGACATCAAAGAACTGCCGGCGGAAGACAAAAACCGCTACAACACCCTTGCCGGCCTGCTCATGTACGCCCTGGGCCAACTGCCCAGCCAAGGACAGGTCATCGAACTGGCCGACTGGCGCTTTGAAGTCGTCACCCTCGACGGCCGCCGAATCGACAAAATAGCCGCCTCACAAAAACCCGAGTCCCTCGCTTCATAAGTTGTCGCTGACCCGTCCTGCCAGAGGTTGACACCTTTTGATAAGTCATCCCTTGCTCTTGATTTGTCATACCCGGCACGTAATTTGTCATACCCGGCTTGACCGGGTATCCATAACAGCCGAAGGCATGGACCCCCGATCAGGTCGGGGGTGACAAAAGCGGGGCATCATCTCGGCGCTTCGTTTGTCATAGTCGGTTGTTTATATGTCATACCCGGTCATTAATTTGTCATGCCCGGCACGTAATTTGTCATACCCGGCTTGACCGGGTATCCATAACAGCCGAAGGCATGGACCCCCGATCAGGTCGGGGGTGACAAAAGCGGGGCATCATCTCGGCGCTTCGTTTGTCATAGTCGGTTGTTTGTATGTCATACCCGGCGCTTAATGTGTCATACCCGGCTTGACCGGGTATCCATCTCTTGTGTATCGCTCAAATTTAAAATACGCTGAGGCATGGCTTATTTTGTTTACATTCTTGCAAGTCAAAAAAATGGCACTTTGTATGTGGGTGTCACGAATGATTTGATTCGCCGGACTCATGAACACAAGCAACATACCGTCGATGGATTCACTGAGCGTTATGGTGTGACTAATCTGGTTTGGTTTGATCAAACCGACAGCGTTCAAGAAGCGATCGCTTACGAAAAACGCTTGAAACACTGGAAGCGCGAATGGAAGATTGCCCTGATCGAAAAAGAAAATGCCCATTGGGTCGATCTTTATGAATCCATTTTGTAATTAATAACCAAGTGAACAGCCTAGACCGCCGATCATGTCGAGGGTGACGAACAAAAAGAAGTAGACCCCCGATCCAGTCGGGGGTGACAAAAGAGAGGCTTTAGACCGGCACTTCGTTTGTCATGCTCACCCCTTGATGTGTCATACCCGACTTTTAATTCGTCATACCCGGCTTGACCGGGTATCCATAACATCAGAAGGCATGGACCCCCGATCCAGTCGGGGGTGACAAAAGAGAGGCTTTAGACCGGCACTTCGTTTGTCATGCTCACCCCTTGATGTGTCATACCCGACTTTTAATTCGTCATACCCGGCGCTTAGTTTTTCATGCTTGGCTCTTAATTCGTCATACCCGGCTTGACCGGGTATCCATGCCCGCCAAGCGCAGCGCACAACAAAAGTGATTTATTGCTCATGTCACTCATAAAAAATGAAATTAACCATCAACTCAAAACAATGACCACATTGAAAATTCAGGCAAGCATGTCCATGAAATTAAAGAAATGTGTGTATATCTAAATTCAATATTACCAACACGATCTTTGGTGTATATTCACAACTCTTATACTTAAATCAGGATGTACCATGACTGCAAGCTACAAAGAATTACTGGCTCAACGTGAAGCCTTGGAGCAAGCCATTGCCCAAGCTCGCCAAAGCGAAATCTCCAGCGCCGTTGCCAAGGTGCGCGAACTGGTGGCTGAATTCGGTCTGACCGTTCAAGACGTCTTTCCTGGCCGTACTACCAAATCGGGTGCAGCCAAAACCGTCAGCAAAGTCGCCGCAAAATACCGCGACCCTGCAACAGGCCAAACCTGGACAGGCCGTGGCAAAGCCCCTAAATGGATCGACGGCAAAGACCGCACCCCATTTGTCATTGCCTGATACCCAAGACAAGCTGCTGACCAGTTATCGGCTGGCCATATAAGCAGGCGAATCAGCCCCTCGATTGGTTCAATCGCTGTTCTTGCTGGTTTATGCACAAAAGCCCCGCACATGCGGGGCTTTGTTTTTTTATCGCATTCATTCGGGGTAGAGTGTTCCGATACTCAAAATTCAAATTACAGACAGTCAGAAAACACCAATGACCCAGAACCCGCTCACCCCAGACACGCTGTTTGGCGACGCCCCGCCATCCGATCGTTGGTATCTCGCCTACACCAAACCCCGCCAAGAGCAAATCGCCCAAGTCAACCTTGAGCAGCAAGCCTTTGAGGCCTATTTGCCACTCTACAAAAAGTTCAAAAAAACAGAACAAGGGCCGGTCGCGTTGTTTGAACCCATGTTCCCGCGCTACATCCTGTTCAGGCCCAGCAAACCCGAGCAAAGCATCTCGGCGGTGCGCAGCACCAAAGGCATCGCCACCATCGTGCGTTTCGGCTTTGAGCCTGCCATGCTTCAAGACGACCTCGTGCAACGCATTCGTCAACTCGAACAAGACCGTCACCATGCCACTCTGCAAGAGCTCAGCAACCTCAAAGCCGGCCAAACTGTGCGCCTCAAACACACCGCCCTTGGCGGCGTCGAAGGCCTGATTCAAAGCGTCTCCAGCAAACGCGTCGCTGTCTTGCTGGAAATTTTGGGCCGACCCACGGTCGTCCAACTTGAGCACCACCAGGTCGAAGTCAACACCTGACAGGTCATGGATTCCCGCCTGCGCGGGAATGACGGCGGTTTTGCATGGATTCCCGCCTGCGCGGGAATGACGGCGGTTTTGCATGGATTCCCGCCTACGCGGGAATGACAGCGGTGTTGTTTGGATCGTGCGCTCATTTTCATAAACGTTCCCAACTGTCATACCGCTCCTAACTGTCATACCGCACCAAACTGTCAAACCGCACCTAACTGTCATACCGCACCTAACTGTCATACCCGCGAATGCGGGTATCCATGGCAGCCGAAGACATAGACCCCCGATCAAGTCGGGCGTGACAAAGCAGAGTTGTTTTACGTAGTTATCATCCCCCGATCAAGTTGGGGCTGACAAAGTAGAGTTGTTGTACTTGGCCACTGTTTCCCCGATCAAGTCGGGCGTGACAAAGCAGAGTTGTCGAACCTGCTAACCATTTCGCCAATGGCTGGGCTTATGCCTATAAAATCTGCAATCGTCCAAATCCGTCCCACGCTTTGACCAACTCCGCTTTGCACAACCCCCTTCCGCAGCACATCGCCATCATCATGGATGGCAACCGCCGCTGGGCCAAAAGGCGCTTTATGCCTGCTGCTCTTGGGCATGCTGCTGGGGCCAAGCAAGTGCGCGATATCGTCAAAATCTGCGCCGAAATGGGAGTGGACCACTTGAGCCTGTTCGCCTTCAGTACCGAAAACTGGAAACGCCCTGAAGAAGAGGTCTCCAGCCTCATGGGCCTGTTCATGTCTTACTTGCAAAAAGAAGTCAACAGCATGAACGACAGCGGTGTTCGCCTCAAAGTGGTGGGCGACAAAAGTCGTTTTGCGCCCGCATTGCAAGACCTCATTGATCGTGCTGAGCAGCAAACCGCCGATAACACCCGCATCACCCTCACGGTCTGCGCCAACTACGGCGGCAGATGGGACATGGTTCAAGCCGCCCAAGCCTGGCAGCAAGCCCACCCCGGTCAAAACCTGCAAGCCATGACCGAAGACACCTTGGCCCCTTACCTCAGCACGGCCTACGCCCCCGAAGTCGATTTGCTCATCCGCACAGGCGGCGAATCGCGCATCAGCAACTTCATGCTGTGGCAAGCCGCCTACGCCGAAATGTTTTTCACAGACGACCTATGGCCAGACTTCTCGCCAGCGCGTCTGAAAGAAGCCATCGCTTGGTTCGCCAACCGTGACCGCCGCTTCGGCTCGTCTGCACCGCTTTGAAGCCGGTACGGGTCAGGACTGCTACGGGTTAACCCGTTAAAAAACGCCTGAAGTCCCCGAAAATTTTCCATCAATACATTCTTTTTGAGTATTTTCCAGCGAGTCTCTATTGTTCTTAAGAATACAATCGAAGGCTGTCTAAAACCCCCAATTTGCCAAGCTTCGCGTCAGTAACTGCGCCTAAGCTCAAGCCAATTGCACAGGACAAAGTCTGCAAAACACCTTGCCGGACTGCGGTAGCCTGCCTGCCCCCCTCAACATACCCACCATGACCCATCGCAAAGGCATCATCCTCGCTGGCGGTTCCGGCACTCGCCTGTACCCCGTGACGCAAGCTGTCAGCAAGCAGCTCATGCCGGTGTACGACAAGCCCATGGTCTATTACCCGCTGACCACGCTCATGCTGGCGGGCATCAAAGATGTGCTGCTCATCAGCACACAGCAAGACACCCCGCGCTTTGCCGACCTGTTGGGTGACGGTAGCCAATGGGGCATGAACATCCAATATGCGGTGCAACCCAGCCCCGATGGCTTGGCTCAAGCCTTCATCATCGGTAAAGACTTTGTGGGCAACGAACCCAGTGCCCTCGTGTTGGGTGACAACCTCTTTTATGGTCACGACCTGGTGGGGTTGCTCAACAACGCCAACCAGCGCAGCACTGGTGCCAGCGTGTTTGCCTACCATGTGCAAGACCCAGAGCGCTACGGCGTGGTCGACTTTGACGACCAGCAACGGGCTCTCAGCATCGAAGAAAAGCCCAAGGCCCCCAAAAGCAACTACGCCGTCACGGGCCTGTACTTTTACGACAGCCAAGTCTGCGGCATCGCTGCAGATATCCAGCCCTCTGCTCGGGGTGAACTTGAAATCACCGACATCAACAAACGCTATTTGGCGCAAAACCAGTTGAATGTCGAAATCATGGGCCGTGGCTACGCGTGGCTCGACACCGGAACCCATGACAGCTTGCTGGATGCTGCTGGCTTCATCGCCACCTTGCAAAAACGCCAAGGCCTCATGGTCGCCTGCCCCGAAGAAATCGCCTTCCACCAAAAGTGGATCAGCGCTGAGAGCCTGCAAAAGCTGGCCCAGCCCCTGGCCAAAAACGGCTATGGGCAATATTTGCTGAGCCTGCTCAAATAATTTTTACCGTCATACTCGCCTCTCCCAGTCATACCCGCCTCTTCCTGTCATACCCGCGAATGCGGGTATCTATGCCTTTAAAACCATGGATGCCCGATCAAGTCGGGCATGACCATTTTCTCTAATGCCCTACACCGTCACCCCCACCCACATCCCCGATCTGCTCATCCTCGAGCCCAAGGTCTTTGGCGATGCGCGGGGTTTCTTCTTTGAAAGCTTCAACCAGCAAGACTTCAACCAAGCCACGGGCCTGGACGTGCAATTTGTGCAAGACAACCACAGCCGCAGCGCCCAAGGCGTGCTGCGTGGCCTGCACTACCAACTGCAGCAACCCCAAGGCAAACTGGTGCGCGTGGTGCGCGGCGCGGTGTTTGATGTGGCGGTCGACATCCGCCAAAACTCCCCCACTTTTGGCCAATGGGCCGGGATCGAGCTGACCGAAGACAACCACAAACAAGTCTGGGTGCCCCCCGGCTTTGCGCATGGCTTTGTGGTCTTGTCAGACAGCGCAGACTTTTTGTACAAAACAACCGACTACTACGCCCCCCAGCACGAACGCTGCATCGCCTGGAACGACCCTGCCATCGGCATCACCTGGCCCCCGGGCTTGCAACCGCAGCTGTCTGCCAAAGACCAAGCGGCCAAACCATTGGCCGAAGCAGAACTTTTCTAACCGTTATCCCAATAAAAATGACCGACGCCCCCCATTTCTCCGAAGATGACGAAATCAGCTTGCTCGACCTGTTGCAAACCATCGTCGACAACCTGCGCCTGCTCGTCATCGGCCCCATCGTGGCCGGCCTGCTGGCCCTGGCTGCTGCATCTTTCTGGCCCAAAACCTACGAAAGCACCGCCATCCTCAAGGCCGACCCATCACTGCCAGCATCATGCTCAGCGCCGCCGTGCTCGACCCGATTGCCAACAGTTTGGGCTATACCCCTCAAATACCGATAGACGATGCCCGCGCAAAGCTCAAAGAGCAAGTCAAAGCGAACATCAACGTCAAAGACAAGCTTCTGACTTTGACGGCACAAGCCAACACACCCCAAGCCGCCCAAGCCCTGGCCCAAGCCGTGTTGCAACAAACCTATACCCAAAGCCAGCCTCGCGACAGTGAAAAGTTGCGCCTGCAAAAGCAATTGATCCAAGCGCAAGTTCGCGAAAAAGAAGCGACCCAAACCGCCCAACTTTTGGGCCGCAAGCTCGATACTGCAGGCAGTACTGGTGCATCAGAAGTGGCGCAAGGCTATGCCCAAATGATCGGTGTGGTGAAAGAAAGCCAAAACGCTCAAATTGAAATTGAACGACAACTCCAAGGACTTGACGCCAGCGCCTTGGTCCAAGAAGCCACGCTTCCCACCAAACACGCCACCCCCAAACGCAGCCTCGTCGCCATCATCTCCGCATTGGCTGCAGGCTTTGCCCTGCTTTTGTTCGTCTTCATCTGCCAAGCCCTGCGCAGCGCGAGCCAAAACGAAGAGTCAGCCCAAAAGATCAACGCCCTGCAAGCATCTTGGCGCAAAGCTTTGGGTAAAGCCCAGTAACTGTCATCCTTCACATAACTGTCATACCCGCGAACGCGGGTATTCATGACTTAAACCCATGAACCCCCTCAACGCCCTCCAAGGCGTCTTCCAATCCCCCACTTTGCACGCCGCAGCCTGGGGCCTTGTCAGCACATTCCTGCTGTGCGTTCTTCTGGTCATTACCAAGCGCTGGCACGGTGCCCTGACCATGGACTTCACCGACGGCGTACAAAAGTTCCATACCGCGCCCACCCCCCGCGTAGGCGGTGTGCCCATCGTGTTGGGCCTCATCGTGGCTTGGGCCAAAACACCCCCAGACGTGAAAGAAATGCTCACCCCCATCCTGTTTGCAGGCATGCCAGCATTCCTGTTTGGCGTGGCCGAAGACATCACCAAACGTGTTGGCGTGATACCTGTACTGGCTAACGTAAATGCAGGCAACGATTTGGCTGAGTTGATTCGTACTGAGCGTGTGGGCCAAGTGTGTGAATCTTACCAATTGGACGAATTGGAATCGCGCTCACTGGCTTTGCTAGATGCAGTGGAAGTAGATACACAGATGAGTGGGCGGTGCGTTCAATTGTTTAACCGACAGTTTTCGTCTGAGCAAGCAGTGCGGCAAATCGTGACGGCCTTGAGTGCTTGATAAAGATTTCTGATGAAAATATTCGATGCGCTTTATCTGGATGGGCTGGTGCAAGACGCGAAGGTCTCTGGACGTTTGCGGCAGCACCGAAATATCCACACTAGCTACCTAGATGCGTGCCAACGGTTGTTCAACGCCATTGAACCTGACAGCTATATTCAGCCGCACAGACATGCATCTGTACCGCGTGAAGAGTTGTTAATGGCTGTACGTGGGCTGATGGCGCTGATTACTTTTGATGATGTGGGGCAGATCACTTTTGTGCAGCGTTTTGGCTCAGAGGCCTATGGCGCCGATGTGACTGCAGCGGTAGAGGTTTCATCGAGTACTTGGCACACCGTCGTTGCACTGGTTCCTGGGGCTGTTTTGCTAGAGATAAAGGCTGGGCCATTCGATCCATCACAGCCAAAAGACATGGCCTCTTGGGCGCCTGTTGCCGGCACGGCTGCGGCGGCAACTTATCTGCAGCATTTGCGCACATTGGTTTAGGTAACTCTGTTGAGTGTGGGCGGTAAACGTGGAGTGGCTTAAAAAATGTTTGTTGTGCCCGGATCCCTTTTTTTTATACCCACGGCCTTTTTTGTTATGCCTGCGAATGCGGGTATCCATGGTGGTCGAAGGCGGCAGACATGGACCCCCGATCGAGTCGGGGGTGACGGGTGCAGGGGGAGAATGACGACAAAAGAGCCGAAAGGCTCTTTCGTCGTTTAAGCGCTTTGAAATGGTCCAGATGTTTGTTTTTTCCCAGTTGATGTCGGCCATCACGCAGCCCATGTTTTGGCTGGCTGTGTGGTGGTTTGTGGCGCTGGGCTTGCTGAGTGGTGCCGCGCGTTGGCGGCGGGCTGCTGTTCGCATGCTGTGGAGCGGTTTGGTGGTGTTGGGGCTCTTGGGTTTCGAGGCTTTGCCGCATGCGCTGCTGCGCCCGCTGGAAAACCGATACCCTGTGCCGACGCCAGAGGCTGTCGGTCGTCATGTCGGTGTGATCGTGCTGGGCGGTGCCACTGAGCACCCTGGCATTTATATGGCGCATGGCCAGGTGCCTTTGGGCCAAGCGGCTGAGCGCATGTCTGTGCCGGTGGGGCTGATGCGGCAGCATTCTCAATTGCAATTGGTTTTTTCTGGCGGTGAGGGGCGCTTGCTGGCTAAGGGCGTGAGCGAGGCCGAATTGGCCAAGGCTTTTTATGTGCAGCAGGGCGTGGACATGCGCCGAGTCATTCTGGAAAGCGGCTCGCGCACCACCCGAGAAAACGCTCTACAGGTGGCCGCGTTGCTGGGCAAACGTTGCCAAGAGCCTTGGCTGTTGGTGACTTCGGCCTGGCACATGCCCCGGTCTGTGCCCGAGTTTGAGGCGGTGGGGTGTCAGGTGACGCCGTATCCGGTGGACTTCAGAACAGGCGATGCCACGCTGTGGGCTGAGTATTCATTGGCGCGCAGTTTGCTGCTGTGGCAAACGGCTTTGCATGAGTGGTTGGGGTTGGGGGGTTATCGGGTGACGCGGTGAGCAGACATGGACCCCCGATCGAGTCGGGGGTGACGAATACAGGAGTTGGGGGTGACGAATACAAGAGTTGGGGGTGACGAATGCGGGGGGGCGGGGGTTGCGAATGACGTGGGAGCGAGCCCCTACTCGCGAATGCATTTGGTTGTTTCCGGCAAAACTTCGCGTGAAGGCTATTGGCCGGAAACAGAGGCGCTGTTGGCCGCGTTTTCTGAGGGGCGAGTTGCGGCACAAGAGCGCCTGAAATTGATCACGGAAAAAATACAAGAGCAGGCCAGGTTGAACAAGGCCTTGCGTTTGAATCGCGTTCCGCGCGTCGTGGCTCGGGTGTTACGTGAACTCGATCGCGCGGGTCTTCATGACAGTTTTACGGTGATTGGAACTCAGGCGTTGTACGCCTACGAAGCGGCGGGTGGCGCGCACTTTGTGTTGGAATTATTGGCCTCTGGGGATGTCGACTTGCGCTACGATGCGAGGCAAAAAATGACGGTCGTGTCGGATAAATTGGATGGAGAAGGCTTGCTGGGTTTGCTGAAAAAAGCCGATAAGACGTTTGAATGTGTTCGTGAAAATGGCTATCGCGCTGCAAATGCGGGCCAGTTCATGGTGGATTTGGTGGTTGCACCTCGTGGCATGCAGGACTCAGAAAACATCACCTTCGCTGAGTCAGATTTGGTGGCAACCGAAGTGCCGGGGCTTCAGTGGTTGTTGAACTTGCCCAAGCTCGATGCGGTCGCGATCGATGAGGACGGCTGGCCGGTACCCATGCGGGTGCCAGACCCGCGCGCTTTTGCCATGCATAAAGTTTGGCTTTCGGGGCTTCCTGAGCGGGAGCCCATAAAAAAGCCACGTGACCTAGAACAGGCACAAGCTGTAGCCAAGCTTGTTCAGGCTGAAATGCCGCATCTGTCGTTCGAAACCACACTGACCTCACTGCATGGGGATGCTCGCAAATTGTGCCCTTTGCTTGATATTTAAGCCGTCGCACTGGCGATGGCGCAATTGAAATGAATCGGCGTTAGATCCCAATTGTTTGCGTACAAAAGAGCCTTACGGCTCTTTTGTCGTTTTCGGGCTCTTATTGAGGTCTTGGTTTGCTGTGTTTGTGGGAGCGAGCCCCTGCTCGCGAATGAGGGCTGGAACCACTGCACACATTCGGCCACAGGGAGGGTGAGCCACCGTTCAGCCGCAGGGCATGGAGCAGGCCGCTTGTGGCGACTGTGTCGCTGTTGGTTTGGACGCAGTAGCAGTCGCCATGAAAAGCGCCATCATGAATGTGAAGAAATGGCTTTCTACGGCAAGCCATAGTGCACCATGAACCATGCTGTCGACAAAAAAGATACCCAAAAAGCCCAACAGCAATGCTTTGTGAGGTGTGCCTAAGGCACTGGCAAAGCGGTAGGGGCGATAAAAGTAAAACAAATATGCGGCAATTCCCAGCAAGCCGTATTCGACCCCAAAAAACAAAAATTGGTTGTGAGGGTGCACGCAGGCAATGCTACACAGCGCGGAGTCAGGAAAGGCTTGCTTGGCGATGTGGCGGTAAGAACCCGTGCCCGATCCGATGAGTGGCCGCTGGTTGATTTGCTCGGCAGACAGTTGCCACATGGCCAGGCGTGCTCCGGTGGATGTCTTCATGTGCTGTACCGACCCGTCCTTGGGGCCTGACAAAAAAGCTTGTGTCTCTGTAACCACCAATTGCACGCGGTTTGACAACGTGGCCGATGAGCTGACCAGCAATGCGACCAGGACACCAGCCAGGCCCATGAACAGCCATTTTTTGCGGCTGGTGATTCGGGTGATGCCGTAAATTAATAGGCTGAGGAACAAGGCCAAATAGGCCGTGCGGCCTGCAGCGAGGTGCGTGATGCTGACCAGCGCCAGCAGTGCCAATGCGCCCCACAAAATCCGTTGTAGAGGTGTGGAGACTCGCAGGAATTGATGAATGCAAAACAAGACAAACAGCGACATCATGATGCCCTGCGCGATGTAGTCTTTGAAGACGGTGTGGTCCACACCCCAGCCTTGGTTGTGCGTGACCGACCAAGGCAGGTCAAACCAGATGTTGGCGTAGACCGAAACCAGGGTGAAAAGCATCGCCACACCGAAAGCTCGCCAGCAACGCTGACGCCATGCGGGGTCTTGCAGCAAAGTGATGGCAAGCAGAACAAACAGGAATTTGCTGTATTTGTTCAGGTGTTGCAGCATCTCGGCACCGCTGGCCGTGCTGTAAGTTGTGCCCGCAATGACTAGTCCATAAAGCAAGAGCGCTGGTAGGGTGATGGGGTTGCTTTTGACGCTGTGCCACCGGGCTTTGAATTGACCGGCTAGCAGCCATGTGACGAGCATGAGCGCCATCAGGATGTTGGTGGCGGCTAGGGAAATCGGGAAGCAAAAGAAAATGCCCACCAGAAAGATTTGTGCTGATTGATTGGCGCGATGCTGGAGTGCTGCGTACATGTTTCGAGGGCGTGAGTTTGATTAATGACGTGCAGCAGTACAGAGCAATAGAATTTTAAAAGGCATTCGCCCGCAGAGCAGGAGGATTGATTGTTGCATTGGTCTTTAGTTGTAGCGAGCCTCTGCTCATGAATAAAGTAATTAATTTGAACTAAATTCCGATTATTGTCCAGGATGAACGAAGGCAGACAAGGCATGGACCCCCGATCGAGTCGGGGGTGACAAGTTGAGGGGATGGGGTGACAAGTTGAGGGTTCGGGGTGACAAGTGTAGGAGTCGGGGGTGACAAATGTTTGTCATACCCGCGCATGCGGGTATCCATGGTGGTCGAAGGTAGCAGGCATGGACCCCCGATCGAGTCGGGGGTGACAAGTTGAGGGGCGAGGGTGACAAGTTGAGGGGCGAGGGTGACAAGTTGGGGGTTCGGGGGTGACAAGTTGGGGTTGGGGGTGTTGAACTGGGGCATTCAAGTTATGGCAAAGTATGGTCATGATTTATCCGACCATTGAAGATGCGATTGGCAAGACACCGCTGGTGGCTTTGCAGCGTTTGGGGGCTGCCGACAGGGCGGCGCGAAGCAATGTGATTTTGGGCAAGCTGGAGGGCAACAACCCTGCGGGCTCAGTCAAGGACCGGCCTGCTTTGTCGATGATCCGCCGGGCTGAAGAGCGCGGTGAGATCAAGCCCGGTGACACACTGATTGAAGCGACATCGGGCAACACGGGTATCGCGTTGGCCATGGCCGCAGCCATCAGGGGTTACCGCATGATTTTGATCATGCCGGAGGACTTGTCGATCGAGCGGGCACAGACCATGAAGGCGTTTGGTGCCGAGTTGATACTCACGCCCAAAAGCGGCGGCATGGAATACGCCCGCGACCTGGCCGACAACATGGCCGCGCAGGGCAAGGGTCGCATCCTCGACCAGTTCGCCAACGCCGATAACCCGCGCATCCATTACGAGACCACCGGCCCCGAAATCTGGGAGCAGACCGGTGGCAAGATCACCCACTTTGTGAGCGCCATGGGCACCACCGGCACCATCACGGGGGTGTCGCGGTTTTTGAAAGAAAAGAACCCTGCGATCCGCATCATTGGTGCCCAGCCCAGCGAGGGCTCGCGCATTCCGGGCATTCGCAAATGGCCCGAAGAGTATCTGCCCAAGATTTACGACCCCACCCAGGTGGACGAGTTGGTTTATGTGAGCCAGGGCGATGCTGAGGAAACTTGCCGTCAAATGGCCCGCACCGAAGGCATTTTTGCCGGCATCTCGGCCGCCGGTGCCTGCTGGGTTGCGCAGCAAGTGGCCAAGACGGCGCAAAACGCCACCATCGTGTTCATCGTGTGCGATCGCGGTGATCGCTATTTGTCTACGGGCGTGTTTCCCGCCTGAACCCAGGATGCACCATGGCTGAATTTCGTTTTTGCCCGCAGTGCGCCACGCCCTTGGCTTGGATTTCGCAAATGGAAGACGGCGGCGAGACCTTGCGTCTGCGTTGCACGGCGTGCGACTTTACCCACTGGAACAACCCCACGCCGGTTTTGGCGGGCATTGTGCAAGTGGGCGATCAGATTTTGCTGGCCCGCAATGCCGCCTGGCCGGGGCGTCGGTTTGCATTGATCACCGGCTTTATGGAGGCAGGTGAGACGCCCGAAGAAGGCATCACGCGTGAGATCGCCGAGGAGACCAATTTGAAGGTTTCGGCGCTCAAGTTGATTGGCGCGTATGACTTTCAGCGCATGAACCAGGTGATCATCGCTTACCACGCAGTGGCCGAGGGCGATGTGCGTTTGTCGCCCGAGTTGGCCGAGTACAAGATGTTTGACTTCAAGGACCTGATTTGCTGGCCTGCGGGGACCGGTTATGCCTTGGGGGATTGGTTGCGCACCATCGGCATCGAGCCCACCTTCATGACATGGGAAGAGCGTGCTGCGCAAAGTCAGGAAGCGAATCAGGACACATGATGCACATCGACAAAGAAATTGACACCAGCGGCCTGAACTGCCCATTGCCCATCTTGAAGGCCAAGAAAGCCTTGAATGACATGACCAGCGGCCAGGTGCTCAAGGTGATCGCGACCGACCCTGGGGCCTGGCGCGATTTTGAGGCGTTTGCGCGGCAGACCGGCAACGATTTGCTGATGCAGGAAAAGACCGCGACGGCGTTTGTGTTTGCGCTCAAACGTCGCTGATCAGAGGCTCAGGCCTTTGAGGTATTCGCGGAACGATGCACCCACTTGCGGGTGCTGCAAGGCCAGTTCAACTGTGGCCTCTAGAAAACCTTCTTTGCTGCCGCAGTCGTAGCGTTTGCCTTCGTACTGGAAGGCATAGACCGCTTCGCGTTGCATCAAGCGAGCGATGGCATCGGTCAGCTGAATCTCGCCACCCACACCCGTGGGCTGGTTGCGGATTTCTTCAAAAATACCGGGCGTGAGGATGTAGCGGCCCGCCACGCCCATGCGCGAAGGGGCTTTGTCGGGGGTGGGCTTTTCCACAATTTTTTCGACACGCATCAGTTGCTTGCCTGCCGATTCGCCCGCCACGATGCCATAGCGTTTGACGTGTTCCAGCGGCACTTCCTGCACCGCCAAAATTGAGCGGCCTTGCTGCGTGTGCGCCGCCACCATTTGGCTCAGCACCGACGGCCCGCCTTGCAAGCCCACCATCAGGTCATCGGCCAGCAGCACCGCAAAGGGCTCGTTGCCCACCATGGCTTCGGCGCACAGCACCGCATGGCCCAGGCCCAGCGAGCGCGGTTGGCGCACATAGGCGCAAACCATGTCGTCGGGCTGCACCGAGCGCACCAAGGCCAGCAGTTCGTCTTTGTGGGCGGCTTCGAGTTCGCTCTCGAGTTCGTAGGCGGTGTCGAAGTGGTCTTCGATGGCCCGCTTGCTGCGGCCCGTGACAAAGATCATGTGGCGCACGCCCGCGCTGTAGGCTTCTTCTACGGCGTACTGGATCAAGGGTTTGTCGACCACCGGCAGCATTTCCTTGGGGGCGGCTTTGGTAGCGGGCAAAAAGCGCGTGCCCAAACCGGCTACCGGGAATACGGCTTTGCGAATCATGTTGTGGCTCATGGTGTTGTCCTTGTTGTGCAGGCGATCAGCCCAGACGTTGCAGTTGTTGGTGGATTTTTTCGACTGTGGCTGTGAAGTCGGCCACGCGTTTCTTGGCTTCGTCGATCACGGCAGGGGGTGCCTTGGCCACAAAGGCTTCATTGCTCAGCTTGGCGTTGGCTTTGGTGATTTCACCTTCCAGGCGAGCGGCTTCCTTGGTCAGGCGAATTTTTTCTGCGGCCGCATCCACTTCGATGAACAGGCACAAGCGGGCTTCGCCCACCACGGCCACGGGCGCAGCTTGTGCAGCGGCTGCCCACTCGGCTTCGTCGGTGAAGACCTTGACTTCACTGAGCTTGGCCAGCGCTTGCAGTACAGGCGCTGCGCTTTGCATGAAGCTGGTGTCGCCCAGCACGTACAGGGGCATGCGGGTGGCGGGGGACACACTCATCTCGCCGCGCAGATTGCGGCAGGCGTCCACCAAGGTCTTGAGCTTGGCCACATGCGCTTCGGCTTGAGCGTCGATGCGCTCGGGCTGGCTGACGGGGTAGGCCGCGATGCTGACCGATTCGCCCGGACGGCCTGCCACCACCGACACTTTTTGCCAAAGTTCTTCGGTGATGAACGGGATGATCGGGTGGGCCAAACGCATGATGGTTTCGAGCGTGCGGATCAAGGTGCGGCGCGTGGCGCGTTTTTGCGCATCGTCGCCGGTGTTCATCTGTACCTTGGCGATTTCGAGGTACCAGTCGCAAAACTCGTTCCAGACAAAGTCGTAAATCGTGTTGGCCACGTTGTCCAGGCGGTACTCTGCAAAGCCTTTGGCCACGTCGGCTTCTACGCGTTGCAGTTGCGAGCTGATCCAGCGGTCGGCTTGGCTGAAGGCCAGGTAGCCGTGCACCGGGCCGCCCACTTCGCATTCGACTTTGGTGTGTTCTTTCAGGCCGCAGTCTTGGCCTTCACAGTTCATCAGCACAAAGCGGGTGGCGTTCCACAGTTTGTTGCAGAAGTTGCGGTAACCCTCGCAACGCTTGGAGTCAAAGTTGATGCTGCGGCCCAATGAGGCCAGTGCCGCAAAGGTGAAGCGCAGGGCGTCGGCACCGTAGGCCGGGATGCCTTCGGGGAATTCTTTTTCGGTTTGCTTGCGCACTTTGGGCGCGGTCTCGGGTTTGCGCAGGCCTTGGGTGCGTTTGTCGAGCAGGGGTTCGAGCGTGATGCCGTCGATCAAGTCGACCGGGTCGAGCACGTTGCCTTCGGACTTGCTCATCTTTTTGCCCTGCGCATCAAGCACCAGGCCGTGGATGTAGACGTGTTTGAAGGGCACTTTGCCTGTGAAGTGGGTGGTCATCATGATCATCCGGGCGACCCAGAAGAAGATGATGTCGTAGCCGGTGACCAGCACGCTGCTGGGGAGGTAGAGGTCGTAATCGCTTTGGCTGTTGTTGGCTTGTGCGTTGACGTTTGTTCCGCTGGCGAGCGTGCCGGAACCGGTCTTGCTCATACTCGCTTCGCTCGCAATGTCGCTGCGTCCGAGTCCGGCACGCTCGTCAGCTGCGTTGTTGGTTCTTTCTTCATTGCTCCAACCTAGTGTGCTGAATGGGACCAGTGCGCTGGAATACCAGGTGTCGAGCACGTCTTCGTCGCGCTTGAGGGTCTTGCCCGGAGCTTTGGCTTGCGCCTCGGCTTCGTTACGCGCCACGTACACCTTGCCGTCTTCGTCGTACCAAGCTGGGATCTGGTGGCCCCACCAGAGTTGGCGGCTGATGCACCAGTCGGTGATGTTGTTCATCCACTGGTTGTAGGTGTTGACCCAGTTCTCGGGCACGAATTTCACTTCGCCCGATTGCACGGCATCAATCGCCTTTTGCGCGATGCTCTTGCCGGTGGCGTCGCCTTTGCCGACCTGGTTCATGGCCACGAACCACTGGTCGGTCAGCATGGGCTCGATCACTTGGCCGGTGCGGGCGCAGCGGGGCACCATGAGTTTGTGCTTTTTGACCTCGACCAAATGGCCTGCGGTTTCCAGATCGGCCACCACGGCTTTGCGGGCCACAAAGCGGTCCAGGCCTCGGTATTTTTCGGGGGCGTTGTCGTTGATCGTCGCGTCGAGGTTGAGCACGCAGATCATGTCCAGCTTGTGGCGCTGGCCGACTTGGTAGTCGTTGGTGTCATGCGCGGGCGTGACCTTGACCACGCCGGTACCAAAGGCCTTGTCCACGTAGTCGTCGGCAATCACCGGGATGGTGCGACCGCACAAAGGCAGGTTGACTTGCTTGCCGATGAGATGTTGGTAGCGCTCGTCTTCGGGGTGCACCATCACGGCCACGTCGCCCAGCAGGGTTTCGGGTCGGGTGGTGGCCACGGTGAGGCTGCCAGAGCCATCGGCCAGGTCGTAGCGGATGTGCCACATCGAGCCGTCTTCTTCGGCGCTTTCCACTTCCAGATCAGACACCGCGCTTTGCAGCACCGGATCCCAGTTGACCAGGCGTTTGCCACGGTAGATCAGGCCTTGCTCATAGAGCTGCACAAAGGTTTCGGTCACGGTTTTGGACAGTTTGGGGTCCATCGTGAAGTACTCGCGGCTCCAGTCCACGCTGTCGCCCATGCGGCGCATCTGGCGGGTGATGGTGCTGCCCGATTCATCTTTCCACTCCCACACTTTGCTCACAAAGTTCTTGCGTGCTTCGGCAGGTGTTGGCCCCATGTCGTGGCGGCTGATGCCTTGGGCTTGCAGCTGGCGCTCCACCACGATTTGGGTGGCAATGCCGGCGTGGTCGGTGCCCGGAATCCAAGCGGTGTTGTGGCCCGACATGCGGTGGTAGCGGGTCAACGAGTCCATGATGGTCTGGTTGAAGGCGTGGCCCATGTGCAGCGTGCCGGTCACGTTGGGCGGTGGCAGCTGGATGGCAAAGGCGGGTGCGCCGTCTTTGGCCGTTTGCGTGCCCCGGAAACCGGCCACACCGTAGCCACGTTTTTCCCATTCGGGGCCCCAATGGGCTTCGAGTGCAGCGGGTTCAAACGATTTGGACAGGCTCTCAAGGCCGGTTTGGTTCACGGGAGTGGCAGGCGCGTTGCTCATGGCTGGGGGCTTCTTAAAAAGAAAAACGGCACCTCAGCAGATGCCGCGCAGGACGATCAAAGTCCAAAAGGGTGATTTTACCTAGCCCACCCGGGCTCCTGTGGTCGGGCGCACCCTGGCTAACCCCATAGGCCCGCTAAATTCATGCCATTGAATCAATTTATTGGGCAGAGTCAGCGGTCTGGGGGTAACCTGTGATTCTCTGGCGATCATGCCAGGGCATTCAAGGTTCAAAACCCATCAAGGAGATTTCCATGGCAGCACTCAAAGGCTCGCGCACGGAGCAGTGCCTGAAAGACGCCTTCGCAGGCGAATCGCAGGCCAATCGTCGCTATTTGTACTTCGCGAACAAGGCTGACATTGAAGGCCAGAACGACGTGGCAGCCCTGTTCCGTTCCACCGCCGAAGGCGAGACAGGCCACGCCCACGGTCACTTGGAGTTTCTGGAGCAATCTGGCGACCCGGCCACCGGACTGCCCATTGGCTCGACCCGCCAAAACCTGGCCTCGGCCGTGGCTGGCGAAACCCATGAGTACACCGACATGTACCCGGGCATGGCCAAGACCGCCCGCGAAGAAGGCTTTGATGAAGTGGCCGACTGGTTTGAAACACTGGCCAAGGCCGAGCGTTCACATGCCAACCGCTATCAAAAAGCCCTGAACGAACTGGTCGATTGATTCGCTGGTTTCGGTCGCCCCGCTGCGTGCCAAAGCGCAGCGGGTTTTTCTCAGGGTTTGGGCGGCAAAGCCCTCAGAAAAACCTCCAAAACCAAAACCGAAGGAGCACAGCATGGCCAAAGAAGGCAACCTCGAAGCCCCCACAAGGCACGCTCTGGACTGGCAAAACCCGGACTTCTACAACGAAGACAAGTGCCTGGATGAGTTGGAGCGCATCTTTGACATCTGCCACGGTTGCCGCCGTTGTGTGAGCTTGTGCAACGCGTTTCCGACCTTGTTTGACTTGGTCGACGAGAGCAGCACCCTGGAAGTCGATGGGGTGGACAAAAAGGATTATTGGAAAGTGGTGGACCAGTGCTACATGTGCGACCTGTGCTACATGACCAAGTGCCCCTACACCCCACCGCACGCCTGGAACCTGGACTTCCCGCACACCATGCTGCGGGCCAAGGCCATCAAGTTCCAAAAAGGGGAAGTGGGCATGGCCGAGAAGCTGTTGGCCTCCACCGATGTGCATGGCTCGTTTGCCGGTATTCCCATCGTGGTGCAGGCGGTCAATGCCATCAACCAAACCGCCGCCGCCCGCAGCGTGATGGAAAGCGTGGCGGGTGTGGACAAAAACGCGTGGCTGCCCTCACTGGCGACCCAAAAATTCCGCTCCAGTGCACCCGATGCCCAATCGGTCAAGGTGATCGACGGCGACAAGACGCCAGGCAAAGTGGCCATTTATGCCACCTGCTACATCAACTACAACGAGCCGGGCATTGGCCACGATTTGCTGAAAATTCTGGACCACAACGACATTCCCTATGTCTTGGTCGAGAAGGAAAAGTGCTGCGGCATGCCCAAGCTGGAATTGGGCGATCTGGACTCGGTCAAGGCCTCGAAAGAAGCCAACATCCCGGTGCTGGCCAAATACGCCAAAGACGGCTTTGCCATCTTGGCGGCAGTGCCCAGCTGCGCCCTGATGTTCAAGCAAGAGATCCCGCTGATGTTTCCCGATTGCGCCGACACGCAGTTGGTCAAAGATGCGGTGTGGGACCCGTTTGAATATTTCATGGCCCGCAAGCGCGATGGCTTGCTGAAAACCGAGTTTCCGCAAAAGCTGGGCAATGTGAGCTACCAGATTCCTTGTCACGGCCGGGTGCAGAACATTGGCAAAAAGACCGAAGAAATGCTCAAGATGATCCCGGACACCGAGATCAACACCATCGAACGCTGCTCGGGCCACGCTGGCACCTATGGTGTGAAAAAAGGCTCACACGACATGGCAATGAAGATCGGCAAACCGGTGTTCAAAGCCATGGCCACTATGAAAGACGGCTCCAAGCCCGACTTCATCAGCTCCGACTGCCCGCTGGGCGGCCATCACATAGCCCAGGGCTTTGAGGTCAACGGCCTGGGTGCCCCCGAACTGAACCACCCCCTGACCCTGGTGCGCAAAGCCTACGGCCTCAAATAAGGAAAACCGCCATGCAACTGACCGGAAAAATCACGCCCGAGACCCTGATGTCGCTGGAGGCCTATACCAAATGGCGCAAGGTCCATAAGCCCGAGGTTATCGCCCACCGCAAGCTGCGCAGTGTGCAGCTGGGCGAGCACATCAACGTGCAGTTTGAGAGCGAAACCACCATTCGTTATCAGATCCAGGAGATGCTGCGCATCGAAAAAGTCTTTGAAGAAGAAGGCATCCTGCAAGAGATCGAGGCCTATGCCCCCTTGGTGCCGGATGGCAGCAACTGGAAGGCCACCATGATGATCGAGTACACCGACATCCACGAACGTAAGCGCGAGTTGGCCAAGCTGATCGGCGTGGAAGATCGCCTGTTTGTCGAGGTCGAAGGCCACACGCGCGTGTATGCCATTGCCGACGAAGACCTGGACCGCGAGACCGACGAGAAAACCTCGGCCGTGCACTTTGTGCGCTTTGAGTTGACACCGGTCATGTGCGCTGCCGTCAAGGCTGGTGCGGGTGTCAAGCTGGGTTGCGACCACACGCATTACCCCTCGCATGTCGAAATCTTTCCCGACACTTTGGCCAGCTTGGCGGGTGACTTGAAGTAACGCACACGGCTCGGATGACAAAAAAGCCGGAGCAGGCCACAAGGCCCGCCCCGGCTTTTTGACGTTGGGCGATCAGTCGAGTTTGATGTTCGCGGACTTGATGGCTTGGGTCCAGTCGGCGATGTCGCGGTCGAGCAGCTTGGTCATTTCGGTCGGGGCTACAAAACGCACCTCAATGCCTGCCGCGTCGGCGCGTTGCTTGCTCTCGGGCAGATCCAGGCTGCGTTTGACGGCGTCGGCCAGTTGGTTCACCGTGCTGGCCGGTGTGCCCGCTGGGGCGTACAGGGCCACCCACGATTCGAGGTCAAAGTTGGGGTAACCGGCTTCGGCCATGGTGGGCACTTGGGGCATGCCCGCGTGGCGCTTTTTGCCCGTGACGGCCAAGGCCTTGAGCTTGCCGGCCTGAATGTGCTGCATCACCGAAGGCGGCGTGGTCATGAACACCTGCACTTGTCCCGACAGCACGTCGGCAATGGCCTGGCCTGAGCCTTTGTAGGGCACATGCACCAGGTCCACCCCGGTTTGCTGCTTGAAGATTTCGGTGCCGATGTGCGAAACCGAGCCATTGCCCTGCGAGGCGTAGTTCAGCTTGCCGGCATTCTGTTTGGCGTAGGCGATGAACTCCTTCATGTTGCTGACCGGCACCGATGGGTGCACGGCCACCACGTTGGTCGCCACCGTGATCAGGCCCACCGGGGTCAGGTCTTTCAGCTCCCAGGGCAGCTTGTTCATCAAGATCGGGTTGGCGACGTGGTAGCCCGAATACGACACCAGCAAGGTGTGGCCGTCTTTGGCGCTGCGGGCCACTTGCTGGTAAGCCAGGTTGCCGCTGGCACCACCTTTGTTTTCCACCACGACGGATTGGCCGATCAGGCGGCCCAGCGGCTCCGAGATCAGGCGGGCCGATGTGTCGACCAAGCCGCCGGGTGGCACAGGCACCACCAGCGTGATCGGCTTGCTGGGGAAGGCTTGCGCCATCAGGGCCATGGGCGCGCACAGGCTGGCCAAGGCCAGCAGGCGGGTGATTTTTCGACTCAAGGTGCGAGGTGTGTTCATGTTTGTCTCTCTTTTTGGGGAAGGTCAGAAATCAGCGCATGCCGATTTTGGCGTCGTTGAAAATGTTTTTGGCCTCGCGGGGCAAGCTGCGCCAGTACTGCTGTTGCGCATCGACGGTGCCGCCCAATGCCACAGCCGCTTCCCAGCCCCAGCGCGGTTTGTACAAAAAGCTGCGGGCCAGCGCCACCAGGTCGGCATCGCCGCGTTGCAGCACGGCTTCGGCCTGCTCGGCTTCGGTGATCAGGCCGACGGCGATGGTGGTCAGGCCCGATGCGGCTTTGACTGCTTTGGCCAAGTGCACCTGGTATTCGGGACCAATGGCGATTTTTTGCAAAGGCGACACGCCGCCCGACGAGATGTGAACGAACTGCGCTCCGGCTTGCTTGAGCCGCACGGACAACTCGGCGGTTTCTTCGATCGTCCAGCCCCCATCGACCCAATCGGTGCCCGAGATGCGCATGCCCAGCGTGCCGCCAAAAGCTTCGCGCACGGCTTTGAACACTTCCAACGGAAAACGGATGCGGTTTTCAAACGAACCACAGTATTGGTCGGTGCGTTGGTTGGAAATGGGTGACAAAAACTGGTGCAGCAAATAGCCGTGTGCGGCGTGCAGCTCGATGGCCTCGATGCCCAAAGCGTGGCTGCGCAAAGCGGTGTTCACAAAGTCGGCCTTGATTTGCGCGATGTCGGCCAGGCTCAGCTCGGTGGGCGCGGCTTCTTGCGGCAAGTGGGGCAGGGCGCTGGGCGCCACGGTTTGCCAGCCACCATCGGCGGGAGCGATCAGCATGCCACCGTTCCAGGGGGCTGCGCTCGATGCCTTGCGGCCAGCGTGGCTGATCTGAATGCACACGGGAATTTGCGGAGCCAGGCGGCGGGCACGGTGCAGTTTGTCTGCCAAAGCGGCTTGGGTGGCGTCGTCCCACAGGCCCAGGCAGCCGGGGCTGATGCGACCGACCGCCGACACCGCTGTGGCTTCGATGGTGAACAAGCCTGCACCGCTGTTGAGCAAGTTGGCCCAGTGTGTCAGGTGCCAGTCGGTGGCCTGGCCGTTCTCGGCCGAGTATTGGCACATGGGCGCGATCACGATGCGGTTGGGCAAGGTGAGCGGGCCCGATGGCGCGTTGAAGGTGAAGGGCGTGAAGAGCAGGCTCATGGGGCTGGTTGTAGGTGTTGTGTTGCGGCTTGGCAAGCGATAACAGTCTGAACCTCGCATCTTATGGAAAACCGCGAGGATGCTTATCCGTTGGGTGACATCACCCCAGTCACCCCGGACTTGATTCACACGCTTGTCACTCTGGACGTGACTCACGCCCCTGTCACCCCGGACTTGATCCGGGGTCCATGTGTTGGTTTTTGCGCAGGGCGGAAGGCCAAGCGGGGATGGATCCCGGGTCAAGCCCGGGATGACAGTTGTTTGGGTAAGCCCGGGATGACAGTTGGTTGGGCAAGCCCGGGATGACGATTGGTTGGGCAAGCCCGGGATGACGTTCGGAAGGTCAAGCGGGGATGGATCCCGGGTCAAGCCCGGGATGACAGTTGGTTGGGCAAGCCCGGGATGACGTTCGGCGGGTCAAGTGGGGATGGATCCCGGGTCAAGCCTGGGATGACGATTGCTTAGGCAAGCCCGGGATGACAATTGGTTGGGCAGGTGCAAAGGTGTCCCAAAGTGTCCATTCCGCTGGTAAGGGCGATGCCAGTTGCAGCAACTGGCCGCTGATGGGGTGGGGCAGTGCCAGGCTTTCGGCATGCAGCCACAGCCGTTGCAGCCCGATCAAGTCGGCCACGGCCCGGTTGAGCGGGCCCTTGCCGTGCGTGGCATCGCCCAAGATCGGGTGGGCGATGTGTTTCATGTGGCGGCGCAACTGGTGGCGGCGGCCCGTCAGCGGCTGCAGGGCCACTTCGGCGCAGCGGGTGCTGGCAAAGCCTTGCTGGGGCAAGGGCAGTTCGAAGCGGCGCAGGGTGGTAAAGCGGCTTTGGGCGGGCTGCGATTCAAGGCGCTCGGTGCGCATGTCGTCGGGCATGCGTTTCAGTGCGTGGTCGATCAGCCCCGCATCGGCTGGCCAGCCGCGCACCATGGCGCGGTAGGTCTTTTGCAGGTTTTGGCCGCTTTCAAAGGCTTGGCCCAACAAACGGGCGGTCTCTTGGTTCAGGGCAAACAGCAGCACACCGCTGGTGCCTTTGTCTAACCTGTGCGCGGGCCACACCGGGCGGCCCAGCTGGTCACGCAGCATTTGCAGGGCAAACCGGGTTTCACCCGCGTCCAGACCAGTGCGATGCACCAACAGGCCGGGCGGCTTGGTCACGGCTGCAAGATAATCGTCGAGGTAAAGGATGTCGAGCATGTTGTTCTTATTGTCACCCGCCAAATCTCTGGATTACGAAACCCCCGCAGGCGATGTGCCGCACACGCTGCCCCAGTTTGTGCCGCAATCGCAGGCCCTGATCGAGGTGCTGCGCCAAAAATCGCCCCAGCAAATTGCCGAATTGATGGACTTGTCGGACGCACTGTCGGCTTTGAACGTGGCCCGCTACGAAGCTTGGGCACCAAAGTTCACTGCCAAAAACGCCAAGCAAGCCGTGCTGGCCTTCAATGGCGATGTGTACGACGGCCTGGACGCCAAGACCTTGAATGCCCAAGAGCTGCAATGGGCGCAAAGCCATGTGGGCATTTTGAGTGGGCTTTATGGCGTGCTGCGCCCGCTGGACTGGATGCAGCCCTACCGCCTGGAGATGGGCACCTCGCTGCAAACCGACCAGGGCAGCAACCTCTACAAGTTTTGGGGGTCGCAAATTGCCGAGTACCTCAACGCCCAGCTGGCCAAAGACAAAACCCCGGTCATCGTCAACCTGGCTTCGCAGGAGTATTTCAAGTCGGTCGACCGCAAAACCCTGAAAGCCCGCGTGATCGAGTGCGTGTTTGAAGACTTCAAGGGCGGCAAATACAAAATCATCAGTTTCAACGCCAAGCGGGCGCGGGGCTTGATGGCGCGGTATGCCATTCAGAACAAAATCAGCCACCCAGAAGGCCTGCTTGGCTTTGATCTGGCGGGCTATGCCTACGACCCGCAGGTGTCTGAGCCTGACCGTTTGGTTTTTCGACGCAAGGTGCAAGCATGAGCATGAACTCTCCAGAGCACACCCCCGAGCACACCCCGGAACAATCGCAGCTGGGCAAGACCAGCGCCTATGTCGACCAGTACGACGCCAGTTTGCTGTTCCCGATTCCTCGCGCCACCAAGCGGTCCGAGATCGGGGTCACCGGGCAGCCGGTGTTTTTTGGGGCCGATTTGTGGACCGCGTTTGAGCTGTCCTGGCTCAACCCCAAAGGCAAGCCACAGGTGGCCTTGGCGCACATCACGGTGCCTGCCGAAAGCACGCACATTGTCGAAAGCAAGTCCTTCAAGCTCTACCTCAACAGCTTCAACAACACGCGGCTTGAAAGCGCCGATGTGGTGCGCGATTTGATTCGCCGCGACATCAGCACAGCCATTTGGCACGGTGGCGTGGTGCAGGCCAGTGTGGGTGTCAAGCTGCTGTTGCAAGAAAAATTTGACGCCGAGCCCGTGCACGAGTTGGACGGTTTGAACCTCGACCGCATGGACATCGAGTGCAGCCGCTACCAGCCCGCACCCGATTTGCTGACCGCCAACGCCGAAGAACTGCCGGTGTCAGAAACGCTGGTCAGCCACTTGCTCAAAAGCAATTGCCTGGTCACCGGCCAGCCCGATTGGGGCAGTGTGCAAATCACCTACAGCGGCCCACAAATTGACCAAGCGGGCTTGCTGCAATACATCGTGAGTTTTCGCAACCACAACGAGTTTCATGAGCAATGCGTCGAGCGCATCTTCATGGACATCTGGACGCGCTGCAAACCGACCAAGCTCACGGTTTATGCCCGCTACACCCGCCGTGGGGGGCTGGACATCAACCCCTGGCGCACCAGCCATCCGGGGGCGGTGCCGCCGAACGTGCGCACGGCGCGGCAGTGAATCAGGCCGCCGGGTCGATGCCTTTATCTGACTTGACCCCCACCGCTCCTTGCGCTGTTCAACATGAGTTACGCCATGTGCGTGCACTCATGCAACTTGAGCAAAAGGAAGACCAAGCGCAATTCAAACTCAAAAACGCCAGTGCCAGCATCAAAGAGCGCCGTCGGCGCGGCTTGACCTGGTACCCCGTCACCATCACCCAAGAAGACATCGGTTTTGGTGGCAAGGTGGTGCTGGAGCTAGAGCGTCCTGCGCATCGGCAAGACCTGCATTTGTTTCAGGTCGGGAAAAACGCCTGTGTGTTCAGCAGTGCGCCCGGCTACTCAGGGCCTGACCGGCCCGTGCTGAGCGGCGTGGTGACCAGCGTGCGGCGCAACAAACTGCTGTTTGCCACCACCAAAGAGTCGCTGCCCGATTGGGTGCTGGACGGCAGCGCGCTGGGCATTGACCTGACGTTTGACGAGGTGAGCTACCGCGAGATGCACCAGGCTCTGGGTGACGTCATGGGCGCACACGGCAACCGCTTGGCCGAACTGCGCGACGTGCTGCTGGGGGCCAGGCAGGCCAGCTTTCGAGAGCAAAAAGCCGACGACCTGTTTTACCCGAGTGCGCTCAACGATTCGCAGCTGGCGGCTGTGCGCCATGTGATCGCGGCCCAAGACGTGGCCATCATCCACGGCCCGCCCGGCACGGGCAAAACCACCACGCTGGTGCAGGCCATTCTTGAAACCATACGGCGTGAGCGGCGCGTGCTGGTGTGCGCCCCCTCCAACACGGCCGTAGACCTGCTGACAGAAAAGTTGGCCGAGCGCGGTGTGAATGTGATCCGCATGGGCAACCCCAGCCGTGTGTCAGACCTGCTGCTCAAGCACACGCTCGATGCCGGGGTGATGGCCCACGCCAGCTACGCCAAGATGCACGCGATGCGCCAAACCGCTGAGCAACATCGCGAGACTGCCAGTGAACGTGTGCGCAACTTTGGTTTTGAGGAGCGACAGCAACGCCAATGGCTGCGAGAAGAAGCACGCACGCTGCGACAAGCCGCCGACGATTTAGAGCGCTTCATGACCGAAGACGTGCTCGAATCGGTGCAGGTCATCACCTGCACGCTGGTGGGTGCCAACAACCGCCACATTCGCCACCTGAGCTTTGAGACTGTCTTTATTGACGAAGCCGCCCAGGCCTTGGAGCCGGGTTGTTGGATTCCGATTGCCAAGGGCCAGCGCATTGTTTTGGCGGGCGACCACCACCAGTTGCCGCCCACCGTGAAAAGCGAAAAAGCGGCCCGCGAAGGCCTGCGCGAAACCCTGTTTGAAAAGTGCATCCAGCGGCAGCCGCAAACGGCCCGCATGCTCACCGTGCAATACCGCATGCACGCGCACATCATGGGGTTCAGCTCAGAGAAGTTTTATGGCGGCCAACTGGTGCCACACCCTAGCGTGCGCCATGCCGACTTGGCTGCGTATGACCCGCGCTTTAATGACCCGCGCTTTGCACCCGACCTGCCTGTGGAATTCATCGACACGGCGGGCTGTGGCTATCAAGAACTGGCCATCCCCGAAAGCCGTTCAACCGCCAACCCCGAAGAAGCCCACTTGCTGCTGGAGCGCCTGGCGCAGCTGCTGGCCCAACTGTCGGAACCAGGCGAACCCACCGACCCAGACCAGCGCCCGCTGACCATTGGCGTGATCGCACCGTACCGCGCCCAAATCAATTATTTGAAAGACGCCATCGAAGACAGCGAAGTGCTGAATGGTTTGCTGCTGCAACGCAGGCTCAGCGTGGGCACCGTCGATTCGTTTCAGGGCCAAGAGCGCGACATCATTGCCATCACCTTGACGCGCAGCAACCCCCAAGGCGAGATCGGCTTCCTGTCCGACATCCGCCGCATGAACGTGGGCATGACCCGCGCACGGCGCAAGCTGCTGCTGGTCGGCGATTCGTCCACGCTTTGCAGACATCCGTTTTTTGGGGAGTTGCTGGCTTATGTGAAGGGGGTGGGGGGCTATCGTGCCGTCCCAATAGTCGTTGAATAGATGGCTAGCTCGACTTTTCAGGTCATCCAGTCTTCAAGTTTCAAGCCCACCACTCGCTTAAAGTGCCGTGTGTTGTGGGTCACCAAGGGCAGGCCCAGCGCCAATGCATGCGCGGCGATTTGGGTGTCCATTTCGCCAATGGGCTGCCCGGTTTGTTGTAGGTGGGCGGCAATTTCTCCATAGCGGTCTGCGGCCTCCAGCGTCCATGGCAAAACTGGAATCTCATTGAGCAGCAAATCAATGATTCGGCGGCGTTTGTCTTCGGCTTGCAGCAGTGCTTGCCCAAATCGAGTTTCGGCGCGGGTGATGGCGGAGATGGCGATTTCCTGCTTTTTGAGCGCCGCCAACATGCGCGTTTGCAGCGCGGCAGAGCTGTTGCGTGCAAAGTAGCCCAAGATGTTGGTATCGACCAAGTACTTGATCACTTGCGGGCCTTGGTTTTGGCGGTGCGTTTAGCAGAGGCTTTGGCCGTTGCTTTTGCGGAGGCTTTGGCCGTTGCTTTTGCGGAGGCTTTAGGGGCTGTTGGCGTATCCCAATCCGCAAAAGGATTTTTGGGTGAATGGTTTTGCCGGCTGTCATCCGACAAAAAGTTGTCGGGCAATGGGTTGTCTGTAATTGCGGTCATCAGCGCATCCAGCCGACGCTGGCGCAATGTTTCCGTGTCCTTGGGCTTGAGCGAGATCTCTCCCGTTACCTCGTTGCGGGCAATCCACATTTCATCGACATCCACGCGAAATGCCTTGGGCAAGCGAATAGCCTGGCTGTGGCCGTTGGTAAAAACTTTGGCGGTAGCGAGCATGGCACCCTCCTTCGAATGTATGCATGAAAACGTACCTACTTTATCACCAGTCTAGGCATTCGGTCAAAGCCTGTATTGCTCTTGACGGGAATCTGATGGCCACCCCAAAAGAGCGCTGTATGTCATCAGTCCCAATTCGGGACTAAAATGCCGCCATGCGAGTCATTGCCGTATCCACACTCAAGACATTCTGGGAAAAGCCCGGGCGCGGTGACGCAGAAGAAGCCTTGAAAACTTGGTACGGTGAAGCCTGCCGGGCCGAATGGAAATCCCCGGGCGATGTCAAATTTCAATACGGAAACGCCAGCATCGTTGGCAACAACCGGATCGTCTTCAACATTGCCGGGAACAAGTACCGTCTCATCGTCGCCTTTGCGTACCGGATGCAAATCGCCTACATCAAGTTTGTGGGCACACATGCCGAATACGACAAGGTCGATACGGCCTCAGTGGCTCAGTCGTGAGTGTCAAGGAGAACATCATGGAAATCACCCCCATCCGCACAGAAAAAGATTGCCGCGCAGCACTGCGCGTGGTGTCAGCGCTGGTGGACCAAGACCCATCGCCTGACTCACCCGAAGGCGAACGCCTGGATGTGCTCTCAACCTTGATTGAGGCCTATGAGCGCAAGCACCATCCGATTGATCTGCCAGACCCCGTGGAGGCCATCAAATTCCGCATGGACCAAGCAGGCCTGTCGATCAAAGACCTTGAGCCGATGATCGGGCAGCCCAACCGCGTGTATGAAGTGCTCAGCCACAAACGCCCCCTCACGCTGCGCATGATCCGAAACTTGAACAAAGGCTTGGGTATCTCTGCGCAAGTGCTCATCACGGAAAACGCCAATACATCCCGTTGACGCGCAGCAACCCCCAAGGCGAGACGGCTTCCTGTCTGACATCCGCCGCATGAACGTGGGCATGACCCGCGCACGGCGCAAGTTGCTGGTGGTGGGCGATTTGTCTACGCGTTGCAGTCATCCGTTTTTTAGGGCCGCCTATGCCAATAAGGCATTAAATGCCTTGAACACTTCCTCGAACCGGTCGAGAGTCGCGTTAATCGCTGGAGTATCGGCATCCAAAATGGACGGGTTCTCCAATAGCCAGCGCGAGGCTCCGAAGTGATCGAACTCGGCTACCGACACGGGCATCAGCTTGAAAAGCGCCTCCGCCTTCTTGACGATACGCGGGGTTGGTGCAGCCGAAATCAGTGCATCGTTCGTCACCACGTTGGCCGCAGGCGGCTTGTATGCGCCATTAAGCATCTCGACGAACAGGTCGGATTCAAACAAGTCCTCAACATCCGATTCGGTCTGATTCGTGAAGTCCGCGCAGGTGTAGAAATGCCCGGCTTTAAGGATGTCGGCCTTCTTCAAGTTTTCGATCTTGGACTTGTCACCATTGGCGATGTCGGAAAGCACCGCCACATTAATATGGTTGCCGCCGAACAGCCTAACAAACGGTGCAATCTTGTCGATACCACCCGATGGGCACAAGGTCCACTTGGGGTCGATTCCAACGCGCCGGCGCTTGGTCAATGCTTGTGACAGGACTTGCAGGTAAAGGATGTCCGATGGGCCTTCAACCAACCAAGTATTGGCACCGATGAACAGCGACTGGGTAACTTCGTAGCCCAAAGCACCTTGGAGCGGGAATAGCGTGTCGTCTTTGACCTCCAGCACGTCGGATCGCACCTTTGTTCCCTTTACCTCAGGACGCTTGCCAGGCTTGTCGATAACTACGTCCTCCACGATTCGGACATCGGCAAGGCGGTCCATCGTAACCATGAAGGGCGAGTGGGTGGTGAAGATGACCTGGTGGTCCGGCAGTAGCCGCTCGACAATGTAGCGCAGTAAATCGCCTTGTGCCTTGCCATGCAAGGTCAGGCCGGGCTCGTCCAACAAAATGATGGCATTTGCATGGCCCGGTGTCTTTTTGAGCTGCTTGAACTGGGCAAGGAATGAGAAAAACCAGACAAAACCCGCACTGCGCTCAGACAGGGGGAGCGTCGCCTTGTGGTTGTTGTTCTTAATTCGAATGTCGGCGACCATACCCGTGTTGAACGGGGCCGGGTCCTTGGGCTTGGCGTTATCGATCTCGATAACAACTTCCAGTGCGTTGTTTTGGCTCCAGAACTGGAATATTTCCTCGGTGATTTCGTTACTTGCGGCCTCGCACTTGGCTTTCAGCTCCTCGCGGCGGTCCACATTTTTCAAGTCCTCCAGAGTGGTGCCTGCGTATTCGAGAAAGTCGAGGAATATTTCGTCCCCGACTGAGACGGAGCCGTTCTTCTTGTCCAGTTGGAGCTTCTCGATTGAGACCATGCCGGACATCCGCTCGAAGTGAGATGTGAAGAAAAACTTCGGCTGCCTCGGCGACAAGATATCGATCACTCCCTTAATAAAGCTCGACTCCCGACTATTCTTAATGTCCTGTAACAAAGCCTCTTGCTTGAGCGTTCTCTCTGTCAGCGCCGAAAGCGCCTCGTCTGCGGCAGGCCCAGTGGTGACACCATGAATAACGCTGCGTTCAGTTTCATCGAGGGCATGCTTGCACACCATGTTTTCCAGAACCTTGGCACTATCGACATCAATCGTCCATATGCGACTATCGTCCTTAAACCGGAATCCAAAGTGGGCTTGGAAAGTGTCGCTCTTCAATACTCCGGCACCAAAGCGCTTTTCGACAGCGGCCTTGTCCGTATCTTCAAGACGCCACCATGTCCGGATCACCTCTGCCGTTCCATCTTCATGGCGGTCGTCAAATCGGGTTGAAAAACGCCGCGGGTAGTCGATGACCTCATCAAATTCGAAGGGCTGCGAAGGTTTGAGTCCCCGCATGGCGCTCAGCAGCGTGGTCTTTCCCGCTTCATTCTTGCCGACAAGGCAGGTGAGATCGCCGATTTCAAATTCTTCGCTGTCCTCAACGGACCGATAGTTCTGGACGCGGACTTTTGTTAGTTTCATGGCAAGCTTTCCTTAATGACGTGCTGTTGAATCAAAATTTGAAAATGGCCGCGAGCTTTTTCAGATCTCGGCTGCTGTGGAGCGCTTAATTTGCGACATGTGCTCATGTGATTAACTTTATTGGCGCGTAACGTTCGAGTCCTCTGATGCGCAGCCGAAAGGTGGAACGTATGCGGCTATGGATTTGCGTGTTTTCTTAGCGGTTGGCGCAGGCAGCAAGCTGGTGATGCGTTGGTACAAATCGAAGAGGAAGGCCACGCGTTCGGCGTCGGATGCGTAGGACTTTTTGCCGCCGCTGGGTTGGTAGGCGGCGTCTACGGCGGTGTCTAGTTTTTGGTGGGCCTTGAGCAGGGCCGGGGGCATGGTCAGCGGGTCGTAGAGGTCGGCCAGTGACGAGCTTGCAAATTGGGCGCGGGCGTCGAGCACGCATTGGGCGGCTTGTTCGATGGCGATGCGGTGTTTGTCGCTGAGTGGCTCGCTAGCGAAGCCGGGCCAGGGGTAGTTGTTGTAGACGATGGTGTTGGAGTAGCTGTAATCGCTTTTCAAACGTCCACAGGTGTAACGCATCCAGGCGTTGTGCATCGTGCTGGTGAGCACCCCAAAGGTGAACAGTGAGGCGTCGTCGACAAAGAAAATTTTGTCACCGCAGATGACGTTACTGTCTAGATAGCCGATGGGGATGAATTGGCGGCGCTCGGAAGAAACCTTAGGGATGGCCAAGTACCGGGATGTCAGTGGTTGGCGAATTTTCTGAAATTGCGTCGGATTGTTGGCATCCTTTTGTGTTTGCGCGTCGGTGCTTGAACTCCTCATCGCTCGAACGGCCTCGACCCGTTTCATTACGTGTGGCATTGAACGCAAAACAGCTGGTGACGCATTTACCAACCATAAGCACCATCGGGAAATGCTATTGATGAATTCGTCGCCCATCAGATAAGGTCGAATCCATTCAGCTGCTTGTGGCTCCGCGGCCAGCAGGGCCGCTTTGTCTTCATCGTCCAGCAGCAAGTTGCCCCCGTCTGTGGGTTTGCTGCCATTGGTCATTTCAGGCACAGCGCAAATGGGCGTGCGGCGTTTGTTCAGAAAAACGTTTGGTGCATCCACCAAATACGCATTGATGCGCTTAACAGGCACGGCATGCGGCAGGCCTTTGATGTCTTCGTATTCGTAGATGGTTTTGACGGCTTGATCTTCGGGGCCAAAGCCCACGATCACACAATGCACGGCGGCTTTGCCGCTGGCCTCGTTGCTCCACTGAAAGGTGCGGTGTGCAAAGTGGGTGTGCATGCCCAGGCGCTGCATTTCGCCCCAGAGCACGGCCACTTGTTCGCCTTGGGTGATGCTGTTGGTTGACACAAATGCGCATCGGGGCATGGATGCCGGTTCAAGCCCGGCATGACACGGGGTCGCTGGCCTTGTGTAACGGGCGGCCAGCACGTACCAGCCGCACACAAAGTCCAGATCACCCGCGCCATGTATGCCGTGCATCACGGCGCCCAAGTCGGCTTTTTGTTCTTTGCTTTGGTAGGTCTTGCCCAAAAACGGCGGATTGCCCAGCACATAGCTGCACCGCTCCGCAGGCAGCACTTCGCTCCAGTCCAGCCGCAGCGCGTTGGCGTGCCGGATGCTGGCCGAGCTGACCAGTGGCACGCGGGCAAAGTACAGGCCAAACTCCACGCTCACGCGCAGGTTCATTTGGTGGTCTACCAGCCACAGGGCTACTTGGGCAATTTGTGCCGGGAACTCTTCGATCTCGATGCCAAAGAATTGGTCCACGTTCACGCCGATCAGGCCATGCACGTCCACCGCCAGTTGGCCTCTGTGTTCGCTGAGCTCGTTGTCGGCACGCAGCACCTTCAGTTCCAGCTCGCGCAGTTCGCGGTAGCTGATGACCAAAAAGTTGCCGCACCCACAGGCGGGGTCAAAAAACGTCAGCTGCCGCAGTTTTTTGTGAAACTCAAACAGCTTGTTGCGGTTGCCTTTGATGCGCTCAAACTCGGCATGCAGTTCGTCCAAAAACAAGGGCTTGATGAGTTTGAGGATGTTGGCCTCAGACGTGTAGTGCGCGCCCAGGTTGCGGCGGGCTTTTTCGTCCATGATGCTTTGGAACAAGCTGCCAAAAATGGCCGGACTGATGGCCGACCAGTCGAGCCCGCAGGCGTCCAGCAGGGCTTCGCGCATGGCGGTGCTGAAGTCGGCCATGGGCAGGGTTTCTTCAAACAGGCGGCCGTTGATGTAGGCGAATTGGCCCAGTTGTTCGTCGGTGTTTTTGTTGCGCTGGCTTTCGTGCGTGTTGAGCACCTGAAACAGTTGCCCCAAGCGCGGGCCGAGGTCTGAGCCGTCGGGCGCGGTGCGTTCTTCGACAAAGTCTCTGAACGATTGCGCGGGCTGAAAAATGCCGGTGTCGTCGGCAAACAAACAAAACAACAAACGCACCAGCAGCACCTCGAGCGCGTGGCCGCTGTAGCCACTGTCTTTGAGGGCGTCGTGCAGGCGGCCCAGCGCCATCGCGGCTTTGATGTTGACCGGGTTTTCGGCCTGGATGTCTTGCACCTTGTAGCCTGCCAGCAGGCCAAAATGCTTGATGTGTTTGTGCAGGTGCCGCAGCTCAAACGCCATCGTCTCGCCCGTGGCCAGGCGGTGCACCCGAAAGTGGGCAAAGTCACACACGATCACCAACTGCGGCAGGTCACGCTCGACCAGGTTGTGCAGGTAGCCAATGGCTTGGTCCATGGCGGCATCGAGGCTTTTGCCGCGCGATTTGTGTTCGACCAACAGCACGCCAGGCCAAAACAGGTCCATAAAGCCTTGTGCACCGCCTAGTTTTTTGACGTGCAACTCGAACGTGGCGACGCGTTTGTTGGTGATGCCAAAGATTTCAAAGAAGTCGATCCAGAAGGGCTTGGCTTCGCTGTCTTCATTGCTGGCGTCGGCCCAGGTCTTGCTGAAAAGCAATGCTCTGGATTTGATTTCGTTCCAATTAAGGCCCATTAAGTGCTCGTAAAGTGAGCCTGAATCGTATATGAAAGTTCTCGGTTTTTGTCTGGGGTGACACCTCGGATGTATTTATTGATCTGGCCCTGTGAGGTTTGCAGATGTCAGGGACACGTTGTTGCCGTGGTTGGGGGATGGATCCCGGGTCTTCGCCCGGGATGACAGACGTTTACTTTTGCTCGGGATGACAGACGTTTACTTTTGCTTGGCATGACTAGCATTTAGCTGTCGCTCGGGATGGCAGGCATTTACCTGTCGCTCGGGATGACTGGCATTTGCCTTTGCTCGGGATGGCAGGCATTTAGCTGTCGCTCGGGATGACTGGCATTTGCTAATTTGGCGCGATTGTTTAGAATTGCGCCAATCATGTCCGACTTTATTCCGCAACTCTTGAGCGCCATTCAGGCCCAGCCGAATGGCTTTTCACTCGCAGAAGCCCTTCTAAAATGGCCTGACGTGCCTCGTCGCAGCCTGCAAAGAGCGTTGGCGCATTGGGTTGCATCGGGCAAAATCGCGCCAATTGGCAAGGCCCGCGCCACCCGTTATGTGGCCAATGCAGAAATAGCGCCAAAATTGTTGACTTACGCTTTGCCCAGTCAAGTGGGGCTTTCGCAGGCATCAGCCTGGCGGGCCGAAGAAGAGCTTTCTACCGGTCAGTGGCCGTTGTCGCCCGACAGCAAAGACATTCGCGCCTATCTGTCGCAACCCTGGAGCACGCGCAAGCCAGTGGGTTATCAGTCAGAGTTTTTGCAGGCCTACCAACCTAACCTCATGTTTTATCTGCCTCAGCCTGTGCGGGCGCAGCTACACCGCATGGGGCGCACTGGGCCAGGGCCGCAACCGGCGGGTACTTATGGCCGTGCTGTGCTCGACCGTTTGCTGATTGATTTGTCGTGGGCATCCAGCCACTTGGAGGGCAACACTTATTCGCGCCTGGACACCCGCGCCCTGATCGCTCACGGCCAGCAGGCGCAAGGCCACGGCGTGATCGAAACGCAGATGATCTTGAATCACAAAGCGGCCATCGAGCTGCTCATGGACAACGTGGCCGCACCGCAAATGAGCCGTTATTTGCTGATGAACCTGCACAGCGCCTTGTCAGAAAACCTGCTTGAAAGCCCCGAAGACGAAGGCCGTTTACGCACGCACCCGGTGCAGATTGGCCAAAGCGTGTACCAGCCACCATCGGGCCAGTCGCTCATCAGCACCTTGCTTGACGAAGCGTTGGCCAAATTCAACGCGATCGAAGACCCGTTTGAACAGTCTTTTTTTGCCATGGTGCACCTGCCTTATTTGCAGCCCTTTGCTGATTGCAACAAGCGCACTTCTCGCCTGCTGGCCAACTGGCCTTTGATGCGGGCCAACTTGTGCCCATTGACATTTTTAGGCGTGTCACAGGCTTGGTACACCGCATCTGTGCTGGGTGTTTACGAAATGAACCGTGTCGAGTTGCTGCGGGATTTGTTCATGTGGGCCTATGAGCGTTCGACCAAGGAATACCTGACGGCCAAATCCAGCGTGGCCGAGCCCGACTTGCTGCGCCTGACTTACCGTGAGGCCATCCGCCAAATCGTCAAGGCCGTGGTGCAAAACCCCGAGCAAGACCCGCTGGCGCTGGTGGCTGACCAAGTGGCCCTGGCCGCACCAGGACCGGACCGCGAAGACGTGCGGGCGCTCGTCATGCAAGAGCTGCGCCGCCTGCACGAAGGCGTGTTGGCCAGATACGGCTTGCGCCCAGCTGAGCTAGAGCGCTGGCGCATCATTCAGGGTTGAATTTTGTCGCGGTGCGAATAGATGGCTTTTAGCCGCGCAAGCCTTCCAGCACATTCACGGTGTTCACACCCACTTCGGCCACGGCATAACCGCCTTCAAAGGTCAACACCGTCGGCAAGCCCAATTGCGCCAAAGCTTGTCCCAGCTTCAGGTAGTCGGCGCTGCGAAGCTTGAAGCCCGAGATCGGATCGCCCTCAAACGTGTCCAGCCCCAGCGGCACCACCAGCGCTTGCGGCGCAAAGTCGCTGACCGCTTGCATGGCCGTTTGCAGCGTGGCCCACCAGACCTCAAAGCCGGTGCCGCGTGGCAAAGGCAAGTTCAGGTTAAAACCCTCGCCAGCAACCGCGCCGCGCTCGTCGGCATGGCCTAAAAAGAAAGGGTATTCGGTGCGTGGATCGCCGTGAACCGAGGCGGTGAACACATCACCGCGTTCGTAAAAGATGGTTTGTGTGCCGTTGCCGTGGTGGTAGTCCACATCCAGCACGGCCACGCGCTGCAGCCCGCCGTCGCGCAGGGCCTGCGCGGCCACGGCGGCGTTGTTGATGAAGCAATAACCGCCCATGTAGTTGGGGCCCGCATGGTGGCCCGGTGGGCGGGTCAGCGCCATGGCAAAGCGTTCGCCGCCCAGCAGGGCTTGCGCGGCCGCCAGCGCGCAGGCCGCGCCTTCGCGGGCAGCGGGCCAACTGCCCGCCATCAAGGGCGTGCCCGAGTCAAACGCGTATTGCCCCAGCCGCGCCGCAAAGTTGAGTGGCGGCATATCGGTGCGAAAGCCGTGCCGCGACGCCAGCGGCCAGACCGAGGGCAGGGCGTCCACCGCCGCATTGGCCGGGTCCAGCGCCACCCAGTCGCGCCAGGCATGGGCCAAAAAGTCCAAGTAGTCGGCGCTGTGCACGCGCAGCAAAGCCGCGTCCAGCGGCAAGTCAGACGCAGGCTGCACCAAGCTGCCCACGGGCCGCCGCGCCAGTTCGTCCAGCACATGCTGCAAGCGCTGCGGCACTTCGTGGCAATCGACCATGCGGCCCCGAAACATTTCTTGGCGGCCTGCGTGCTCTGCGTGTTGGGTGTTGTGGAAGATTTGCATGGGGAATTATCGAACCGCGGCATATTAAATATGCCCACTTCGGCCAGCCGCAACTTGAAGGGCTAGGCCTTTTTAAAGGGAAACGATTGGATGATTTGAAGAAGTAGCTCGATAACGGCCACATCGGTCATGCGCAATTTGCCATTGGCTGCCCTTCATCTTCAAACCGTGAAAATTTGTCACGGGTTCATTGCCCTTAGCTTTCAGGCACTGTTTGAGCTTGCTCCAATAAGTCGAGGCATCCACACTTTTGTTAGCGTGCCCATCCCATGCTGTACGAATGTGAACGGACTCAAGCATCTGCACTTTCACGGGGCTGTCATGTGGCATCAGCACTCCCTTTATTCAACAGCTTTTTGACTTGGCGGTCGAAATCGGACTCGATGCGTTGCTGCTTGTTGAACTTTTCATATTCAGCCAAAACTTTTTGCTCTGCCTGTTCGCTGCTGATGTTGCCGTAGCCTTCCAGAATTTGGTATTCATTAAAGGCCAAAAACTTGTCCACGCTCTCAGCAAAACCAGCCATGGTGAAGCTGGTTCGCTGCTCGATGATGCGTTCGATGTAGTCAAAGAAAGCTGCTACCGCACGTTCCAGTTTTTTGATGTCGGGCTCGCTCAAATAATTTTTGGCCACCAGCGTGTCCGATTTCAGCACGCGGCCATCGGGCGCATTTTTGTAGGTGCTCAATCCCATCAGCGGTTTGCTGGCATCGGCTTGGCGCGAAATGATCTCTGCAGCCGTCTCCCCCGTGATCGCAAAGTGAAACTTGTCTTGCACATGGGCATAAAACAGCCGGGTGGTATCTGACTTGGGGTCGTAGTCAATGCTGCACTCTGCAAAAATGTCGGTGATCTGCTGGTAAATGCGCCTCTCGCTGGCTCGTATGGAGCGCACCCGCTCCAGCAACTCGCGAAAGTAGTCTTGGCCAAAAAATCTCCCATTTTTCAGGCGCTCATCATCCATAGCAAACCCCTTGATGATGTAGTCCTTGATCAGCTGGGTGGCCCAAATCCGAAACTGCGTGGCCTGTGCCGAGTTGACGCGGTAGCCGACTGAAATGACGGCATCGAGGTTGAAGTATTCGAGCTTGCGGGTGACTTGGCGCGCCCCCTCTTGTTGAACTGTTTCTAAAATGGAAATAGTTGCATCACGTTGCAATTCTCCCGAGGCGTAAATATTGTCTAGGTGCTTGGAAATGGCCGCCACACCCACTCCAAACAACTCGGCCATGCGCTTTTGTGTCAGCCAAATGGTCTCGTTGCTGAGCAGGACTTCTACCTTGATTGCGCCGTTTGGGGCGGTGTAGAGCAGAAACTCTGTCGTTTGGTCGCGCAATGTGAGTGGGTGTTTGGACATGACCGGTTTGCTCATTTCAAATCTTGATTGCCAAGCCGCAATTGCTTGGCTAGCAACAGCTCGAAGGGCTCGGCCTCTGTGGACGGAATGGATTGAATGATCCTGAAAATTTGCTGCGTGTCCATGACATTCGTTAGGCGCTGCTTGCCCCCTGTCGCCTTTAATTTCAACTGGGTAGTCTCGCTATCCACTTTATAGCCCCAATAACCCGACCGCTGGCCTCAGAGGAGTGCTATTTGTTGCGTGTCTTTTGGGCGCAGGGCTTTGGCAAAGTGATGATCCGGCCTCAACCAAATTCCCGAAACCCTTTGAGCGCTGGCAGCGGCGAAAAGTTGGCCTCGCGTTTTTCTTGCATGGCGCTGATCGCTTCGCGCACATTGGCGTTGCTCCAGATGGCGCCTTGTAGCCAGCCCATGTGGCGCAGGCTGTCTTCGGTGCTGTGGTCGCGGGCGTAGTGCAGTACTTGCTTGGTGCCCCAGATGGCCACGGGTGGTTTGTTGGCGATCTCTTTGGCCGCTTGCAGGGCGGCAGCCACGGTGTCTTCGTGGGTGGGCAGCACTTCATTGACCAGGCCGTGGGTCAGCGCTTTGTCGGCACTCAGGCGTCGGCCTGTGTAGGCCAGTTCTTTGACCAGCGCCATGGGCAAGAGCTTGGGCAGGCGCTGCAAGGTGCCCACGTCGGCCACCATGCCGATGTTGATTTCTTGGATGCAGAAAAACGCATCGGCCGAGGCATACCGCATGCAGCAGGCGGTCACCATGTCCACCGCGCCACCAATGCAGCCACCTTGGATGGCCGCGATCACCGGGATACGCAGTTCTTCGAGCAGGGTGAAGGTGCGCTGCATGTCGGTCAGCAGGTCATAGACGGCCGAGCGACCTTCGGCGCTGCTGTCGTCCATTTGAATAGCGCTGCCGAAGGTTTGCAGGTCCATGCCCGCGCTGAAGTGTTTGCCCGTGCTCGAGATCACCAGCGCCCGGGCGGTGCCCGCTTTGTGGATGTCGGTCAGCACCTCGTGCAGCTCGCGCCAGAAGGTGGGGTGCATGGTGTTCATCGCCTCGGGGCGGTTCAGCACCAGGTGGGCCACATGGCCTTCAGTCGTCAAAGAAAAGCAGTTGAGTTTGTTTGTGGGGTGTCTCATCTGGGTCAATGTAGCGGCTGGCGGATGGCATTGCTGTCGCGGCTTTGACCTTGTCTGATCAGGCTCGTCATATTTTGTAAATGATAGTAATATACAAATCATGATTGATTTCTCAACCATCGTCGGCTTCGAATGGGATGCAGGCAACGAGCGAAAGAATGACAAACATGGCGTCAGCACGGCAGAGGCTGAGCAGGTTTTCTTCAATGCGCCGTTGCTTTTTTTGAACGATGTCGCGCACAGTGAGAGTGAAGCTCGGCTTCACGCGTTGGGCATGACGGACGAAGGGCGACGCTTGCACATCACCTTCACTTTGCGCCGATCAGGCGAGTTAATTCGCGTGATTTCAGCACGGAACATGCACAGAAAGGAGCGCAGTTTTTATGAACAAGCAGACAGCTAAACAACCGATTCCCAAATTCAAGACAGAGGCACAAGAGCGCGCCTACTGGGAGTCAGATCCGCAGGGTCAAGACTCCACCGTGCATGTGGACTGGACAAAGGCCCAAAAGGTGAAGTTACCCAACTTGCGCCCCACCACCAAGACCATTTCATTGCGACTGCCCCAGCATTTGCTTGACAGCATCAAGGTCGCTGCCAACGCACGGGATGTGCCTTATCAGTCGCTCATCAAGGTCTGGCTGCAGGAGAAATTGCACAGCCATTGAAAGGTTTGGCGACCCTCAGTCGTCCGTGAACAGCAGCTGCGCTTGAGGCCCATGGCCCTGCTCTTCTGCGGCCATAGGGTGACTGATCGTGGCAGTTGCTGTCCCCGCCTTGACCAGTGACCCCACACGCACGCCCAGCAGGCGCACGCGGCGTGACAAGTCCACCCGTTTCAGGCACTGCCCCGCGATTTGGCGGATTTGTTTGGCGTCAGCCGTGTAACCGGGCAAAGACTGGTCCCGCGTGACGGCCTGAAAGTTGTCATAGCGCAGCTTGATGCCGATGGTTTTGCCTTCGTAGCCTTTGCGCTGTAAATCGGCCGCCACCTGTTCACACAAGCGGGTGAACACCGCGCCCAACTCGGCCCGGTCACGCACGGCGTGAAGGTCGCGCTCGAATGTGGTTTCTCGGCTCATGCTGACGGGCTCGCTCTCGGTTTCGATCGGGCGGTCGTCGCGGCCCCATGACGCTTCATGCAGCCAGGCGCCGTAGCTTTTGCCAAAGTGTTCCACCAGCCAGTGCTGTTCGCGTGCGGCCAAGTCGCCGATGGTGTGGATGCCAAAGCTTTGCAGTTTTTCATCGGCCTTGGGGCCTACGCCGTTGATCTTGCGGCAGGCCAGCGGCCAGATCAGGCTTTGCAGGTCGGCCTCGTGCACGATGGAGATGCCTTTGGGTTTGTTGAACTCGCTGGCCATTTTGGCGATCAGTTTGTTGGGGGCCACGCCAATCGAGCAGGTCAGGCCGGTGGCGTCAAAAATGCTTTTTTGGATCAAGCGGGCCAGCACCCGCCCGCCTTCGCGCTGGCCACCAGGCACATGGGTGAAGTCGATGTAGACCTCGTCCACCCCTCGGTCCTGCATGACGGGGGCGATGTCCAGGATGATGCTTTTGAAGGTGCGCGAGTAATGCCGATAACGGTCAAAGTCCACCGGCAGCAAAATGGCTTGGGGGCAGAGCTTGGCCGCTTTCATCAGCCCCATGGCCGAGCCGATGCCGAACTGCCGGGCCGCATAGGTGGCGGTGGTGATCACGCCGCGCCCGGTGTAGCCTTCGATGCGCGGGAAAAAGTCCAGCGGGATGCGGTCCAGCCGTTCGGCAAATGTGGCTTCGGTCCATTCGCTGTCTGGGTAAGCCGCTTGCAGCTTGCCCAGCAGGTCGTCTTCTTTGCGGCGGCCACCGCCAATGACCACCGGCAAACCTTTGAGCTGCGGGTAGCGCAGCAACTCGCAGGAGGCGTAAAACGCGTCCATGTCGAGGTGGGCAATGCGGCGAGTCAGGGCAGGGCTTTCTGGCTGATCAAAGGGGGCGGTATCGGGTGGCACCGCAGAAGGATAACGCCAAGTTCAGCCTCCGCGGCCTGGCGATTAACATCCGGCCTGTAGGTACAAATAAAAAGGGAGGTATATGAACAAGCAGCTTGTGATCGGTGCGCTGGGCGTTGCCGTGTGGGGTTTGGTGGCTTGCTCACCATTGAGCACGGGGCATGCGCAAGCTTGGAGCCCCAAGGCCTTGCTCGAAACGCATTGGGTAGACGCAGGACCCACGCTGGGGCAGTTGCCCGCCAGTCTGGACATTGCCAGCACGGGCCAAATTTCAGGGCATACGGGCTGTAACCGTTATTTCGGCAAAGCCGACATCGGCCTTCATTCTTTGCGTTGGGTGCAGATGGGGTCGACCCGCATGTACTGTTTTCAGCCGGGGGTGATGGAGGCTGAAGACCGGTTTTTGCAGGCCATGGCCCAAACCCGTTCAGCCCGGCAAGAGCAGGGTCAACTGCTTTTGCTGGACGAGGCGGGGCAGGTGTTGTGGCGTTTCAAACCCAAAGGCTGATCTTTCAGCCCAGCTTGGGTTTGGGCATCAGACCGGAAACGTGCCGGGCAGCAAGATGCTTTTGTCCACCGTCTGGATGTCGGTGCGCCCACAAAAGGCCATGGTCACGTCCAGCTCTTTGTGGATGATTTGCAGGGCTTTGGTCACGCCTTCTTCGCCCATGGCGCCCAGGCCATAAACCATGGCGCGGCCAATCATGGTGCCTTTGGCACCCAGCGCCCAGGCCTTGAGCACGTCTTGGCCGCTGCGGATGCCGCCGTCCATCCAAACCTCGATCTGGCTGCCCACGGCGGCCACGATGGCGGGCAGGGCTTCGATGCTGCTGGGCGCGCCGTCAAGCTGACGACCGCCGTGGTTGCTGACCACGATCGCATCGGCACCGCTGGCCACGGCCAGTTGGGCGTCTTCCACGTCCATGATGCCTTTGAGGATCAGCTTGCCGCCCCATTGTTTTTTGACCCATGCCACGTCTTCCCAATTGAGGGTCGGGTCAAACTGCTCGTTGGTCCATGAGGCCAATGACTTCATGTTGGTCACCGCCTTCACATGGCCCACCAAGTTGCCAAAGGTGTGGCGTTTGGTGCCCGCCATGCCCAGGCACCAGCGCGGTTTGGTCATCAGGTTGATGATGTTGGCGATGGTGGGGCGGGGTGGGGCGGTCAGGCCGTTTTTGAGGTCTTTGTGGCGCTGGCCAATCACCTGCAAATCGAGCGTGAGCACCAGGGCGCTCACGTTGGCGGCTTTGCAGCGGTCGATCATGCGGGCCATGGCCTCGCGGTCGCGCATCATGTAAAGCTGGAACCAAAACGGCGCTTGCGTGTGGGCTGCGATGTCTTCGATGGAGCAGATGCTCATGGTCGACAGCGTGAAAGGAATGCCAAATTTTTTGGCGGCCATGGCCGCGTGCATTTCGCCGTCGGCGTGTTGCATGCCGGTCAGGCCCACGGGGGCGATGCACACGGGCATTTTGGTGTCGATGCCCACCATCTTGGTGGCGGTGGTGCGGTTTTCCATGTTCACGGCCACGCGCTGACGCAGCTTGATCTTGTGAAAATCGCTTTCGTTGGCGCGGTAGGTGCCCTCGGTCCATGAGCCGCTGTCGGCGTAGTCGTAGAACATGCGCGGCACGCGCTTTTCGGCCAAAACGCGCAAGTCTTCGATGTTGGTGATCACGGGCATGGGTTGTCTCCTGCGGGGGTGTAGCGATTCTTGAAAGCCACCCATCGTAGCCTCAGCCCATTGTGAGGGCTGTGAAACTTGGGTCAGGCCGTTTGAAATTTTTGGGGCCTGCCCGTTTTTGCACTGCCAGGGTTGCGCTCAGCCGTGGGGTGTTGCCTTGACGAACGCGCCCCCTTGGTAAATCGCGGCCGGGTCTTGCTTGTCAATGGTCTGCTGGCGCGCTTCTACGGCATGGCGGAACACGTCAGAAGAGTCTTGTGGCCGGTAGCCAATGTGTTTGGCGTGGGTGTTGTCCCACCAGGTGGTTTGGTTGTCCGACATGCCGTAGATGATGCTGTGGCCCACGATGGGGGCAGTGAGGGCTGCCACCACAAGGCGCTCCAAGTCGTCATAGCTCAGGTAAGTGGCCAGCATGCGGCGGTCGCGCGGTTCGGTAAATGACGAGCCGATGCGGATGCTCACCGTTTCTACGCCCCAACGGTCCCAATACAGCTGGGCCAGGTCTTCGCCAAAGGCTTTTGACAGGCCATAAAACCCATCGGGCTTGGGTGGCATGCGGGTGTTGACCACTTCGTCCTGGCGGTAAAAACCAGTCACATGGTTGGAGCTGGCAAACACGATGCGCTTGACGCCTTTCAGGCGGGCCGCTTCGTACAGGTTGACCATGCCCACAATGTTGCCCGCCAGGATCGGGGCCCAGGGCTGCTCGGTCGAGACACCGCCCATGTGCACCACGGCGCTCACACCGTCAAGCAATGACAGCATGTGTTCGGCGTCTTCGAGCGATGCCGTCTGAACTTCTTCACCCGCAGCAGCAGGCCCCAGGTCACGGCGGTGGCTGACGCGCAGCACGTCGCAATAAGCCTTCAGGCGGGGGCGCAGTTCTTGCCCCAGGTTGCCGCCAGCGCCTGTGAGCAGCAAGCGTGGAAACCGGATGCCTGAATTGGATGTGGGTGTGGATGAGGGGGTGTTCAGCATGTGTTGTCCCGTGCTCAAGATTTAAATCGGCCAGCCAAAGCGGTGGCACTGTCGCGCAATACGTTCTGGTCGGCACCCACGGCCACAAACAGGCAGCCTTGTTCAACATAGTGTTTGGCCAGGGCTTCGTCGCCAGTGAGGATGCCCGCCGCTTTGCCGCAAGCGCGGATGCGGGCAATGGATTCGTCAATCACCTTCAGCACCTCGGGGTGCTTGGGGTTGCCCAGGTGGCCGAGCGCTGCCGACAAATCACCGGGGCCAATGAAAACGCCATCCACGCCGTCTACGTTGGCGATGGCTTCGATGTTTTGCAGGCCTTGCACCGTCTCCACTTGCAGCAGCACGCAAATTTCTTCGCTGCTGTGCTGGGCATAGCCTTTGACACGGCCATAGTGGCTGGCGCGTGGCGCACCCGCATAACCGCGCACACCTTGTGGTGGATAACGGGTGTAAGACACCGCTTGTTGGGCCTCTTCTGCCGTCTGGATATAGGGCACCAAGAGCGTCTGCACACCCACATCGAGCAAGCGCTTGAAGGTCACCATGTCGTTCCAGGGTGGACGCACGATCGGGGTGGTGGGGCTGCCCTTCATGGCTTGTAGCTGGGCCAGGATTTCGGGCAGGTCGTTGGGTGAATGCTCCATGTCCAGCAGCAGCCAGTCAAAGCCGCAGTGCGCCAAAATCTCGGTGCTGATGTTGCTGCACAGGTGCGACCACAGACCGATCTGTTTTTGACCCGACTGGATCGCGTGTTTGAAATGGTTGAGGGGCATGTCCATGGATGTGTCTCTTGTGTGGGGTGTTTCGACGTCTGGAATTCAGTTGCCTGCGATCTGGAAGTTGGCCGCGATTTCGAGCGCCCGAACCAAACCCGAATGGTCCCAGGCCGCGCCGCCGTGGGCGATGCAGCTGTTCATCAGTTGTTGTGCGTTGGCGGTGTTGGGCAGGCTAAGGCCCATGGCCTTGGCGCCTTCCAGCGCCAGATTCAGGTCTTTTTGGTGCAGCTCGATGCGGAAACCTGGGTTGAACGTGCGTTTGATCATGCGCTCGCCATGCAGTTCCAGAATGCGGCTGGTGGCAAGGCCCCCCATCAGGGCTTGCCGCACTTTGGCCGGGTCGGCCCCCGCTTTGGACGCAAACAGCAGGGCCTCGCCCACCGCTTCGATGTTGAGCGCCACGATGATCTGGTTGGCCACTTTGCAGGTTTGCCCACTGCCGTTGTCGCCGATCAAGGTGATGTTCTTGCCCATCAAGGCAAACAGGGGCTGCACCTTGTTGAAAGTGGCCTCGCTGCCGCCCACCATGATGGTCAGACTGGCTGCTTTGGCACCCACTTCACCGCCTGAAACGGGGGCGTCCAGGTAGTCGCAGCCCAAGGCGTTGATTTGCGCTGCGAACGTTTTGGTGGCGATGGGCGAGATGGAACTCATGTCCACCACCGTCTTGCCTGCGCTCAGGGCTTTGGCCACGCCTTGCTCGCCAAACAACACGTCTTGAACGTGTGGGGTGTCGGGCACCATGGTGAAGATGATGTCGGCATGCTGAGCCACTTCGGCGGGGCTGGCGCAGGCTTTGGCCCCTTGTGCTGTCAGTTCTTCTGGTGTGCCGCTGCGTGAGTGCACAAAGAGTTCGTGGCCAGCGGCCAGCAGATGCCCAACCATGGGTTTGCCCATGATGCCCAGTCCGATGAATCCCAATTTCATGTGTTGCTCCAAATCCGATAGGTGTGTGTTGTCAAAGTGTTCAGTGCCCGTTGTGATCGCCAAGGATCAGCGAACCAGTGCGGGCATCTTGGGGTTGAATGTCCAGCCGGGTATCAAATACTGCATGGCCATGGCGTCGTCGCGCGAGCCCAGGCCGTGCTGCAAATACAGCTGGTGTGCGCGTTCAATGGCAGCCATGTCAACATTAATGCCCAAGCCCGGCTTGGCAGGTACATCCACATAGCCGCCCTTGATTTGCAGCGGCGTTTGCGTGAGGAACTGCCCGTCTTGCCAAATCCAGTGCGTGTCGATGGCCGTGACCTTGCCAGGTGCGGCTGCCGCACAGTGGGTGAACATGGCCAGCGAAATGTCAAAGTGGTTGTTGGAGTGCGAACCCCAGGTCAGGTCGTACATCTGGCACAGCTGCGCTACGCGCACCGAGCCTTGCAGCGTCCAGAAATGCGGGTCGGCCAGCGGAATGTCGACCGACTGCAACTGGATGCTGTGGGCCATCTCGCGCCAGTCGGTGGCGACCATGTTGGTGGCGGTGAGCAAGCCCGTGGCGCGTCGGAATTCGGCCATGATTTCGCGGCCCGAAAACACGCCTTCTGCACCGCAAGGGTCTTCGGCATAGGCCATGGTGTCGCGGTGGTCGCGCAGCAGTCGGATCGCGTCTTTGAGCAGCCAGCCGCCATTCGGGTCGAGTGTGATGCGGGCTTGGGGAAAGCGTTCGTGCAGTGCCACGATGGCCTCGACTTCTTCTTCGCCGCGCAGCACGCCACCTTTGAGTTTGAAGTCTTGAAATCCGTAACGCGCTTGCGCGGCTTCGGCCAAGCGCACCACGGCCTCGGCAGTCAGGGCTTTTTCGTGGCGCAGGCGCAGCCAGTCGTCGGTCTGGTCGGGCTCGCTGCGGTAGGCCAGATCGGTTTGTTGGCGGTCGCCCACATAAAACAGATAACCCAGCATCTGTACGCGGGTGCGCTGCTGGCCCTGGCCCAACAAGGCGCACACGGGCACGTTGAGGTGCTGGCCCAGCAGGTCGAGCAGGGCGCTTTCTACGGCGGTGACGGCGTGGATGGTGATGCGCAAGTCAAAAGTCTGGTTGCCTCTGCCACCACTGTCGCGGTCAGCAAACTGTTGGCGCATGGCATTGAGCAGGCGGTTGTAGTCGCCCACGGGCTGGCCTTCGATCAGGGGCTTTGCGTCATTCAGGGTCTGGCGGATTTTTTCGCCGCCGGGCACCTCGCCCAAGCCGGTGCGACCCGCCGAGTCGGTCAGGATGACGATGTTGCGTGTGAAAAACGGTCCGTGCGCCCCGCTCAGGTTGAGCAGCATGCCGTCGTGGCCTGCAACGGGAATCACCTGCATGCGTGTGATCACGGGGGTTGATGGGGTCTTGGACATGGCGTTAATGGCTGTTAATTTAGCAGACATCGTACAACTTAGTCGGGTTTTAGGGGGTCCGTATTAACCCTTGTTGGGTGCTCAGGGATGGCTGGATATGCCTTTTTTATGGCGGTCACGGCTGTTGGACAGGTGGGTGCGCATCGCTGCGCGTGCGGATTCGGCATCTTGTGCCGTGATGGCGTTCAGGATGTTTTCATGCTCCTGATGGACGCGCCGCAAATAGCCCAAGCGTTGGGGCTCTTCTGGCGATGTGGTCTCGAGGCGTGCTCTGGGAATGGCTTGCGACCCCAGCGAATTCATCATGTCGGCAAAGTGGTTGTTTTGCGTGGCGCGGGCGATTTCGTGGTGAAACTGGAAATCGGCCGCGATGGCATCGCGGCCTTCTTCGATGGCGCTCAAAAAGGCGGCCATGGCGTCTTGCATCACACGCAAATTGTCCTCGTTGCGCCTGACAGCAGCCAGTGCGGCGGCTTCGGTTTCAATGCTGATGCGCAATTCCAGCAAGGCAATCACGTCGTGCAAGGTGCCCAATTGGTTGGGATTGATGCGAAAAGAGGGGGTGTCTGTCTGCGCCAAAACAAATGTGCCGATGCCGTGTCGGGTCTCTACCAAGCAGGCAGCCTGGAGTTTGGATATCGCTTCCCTGACCACGGTTCGGCTGACGCCAAAGCGCGCCATGATGGCCGCTTCGGTGGGTAATTTTTGGCCGCTGTTCAGGGTGCCATTCTGAATTTCTGTGCTCAATTGATCGACGAGCCCGAAGGTCAAACTCCGTGTTTTGCGCTTTGGGGCTTCGGCTGTTGGTGTGTTCATCGGGTAAATACCCATTTTGGTTTGATGGGAGGGCTTGCACAATTAACTTGTACGACAACAGATCACTGTGCTTTCGTAGCAATGTATCAGAACACCAACGTTGATGGCCACTCTTTCATGACCCCTTGTCAAACCATTGCCGATACACAAGACCGTGTGGGGGAGTCTCCTGTGTGGGATGTCCGTGCGCAGCGTTTGTGGTGGGTGGACATTGAAGGCCCCTTCGTTCGTTGCTGCCAACCGGGCTCTTTGGAGCCGGTGCAGTCTTGGCGCATGCCTGAGCGCGTGGGTTGCATTGCCTTGACTGGCGTTCAAGGCCAATTGGTCGCGGCCATGGAAACCGGCATTGCGCGCATCACCTTGCATGAAGGTGCCCAAGCAAACGTGCAGTGGTTGGCACGCATCACCCATCCCGCAGCGGGCATGCGCTTCAATGACGGCCGCTGCGATGCCAGTGGGCGTTTGTGGGTGGGCACCATGGTGATGGACATGTCTTTGGCTTCGGCGCAAGGCGGGCTTTATTGCCTGGACGAGCGTGGCTTGACGGGGCCACACGTCACGGGCTTGCTCACGCCCAATGGCTTGGGCATGAGCCCCGATGGCCGAGTTTTGTACCTGTCTGACTCGCATCCCACGGTGCAAAAAATTTGGGCTTTTGACCTGGATGTGGTCACAGGCACGCTGAGCCAGCAGCGCCTTTTTGTGGACATGAACCCATGGCCGGGTCGCCCTGATGGTGCGGCCGTGGATGCGCAAGGGCATTACTGGATTTGTGGCAACGATGCGGGACAGATCCATGCATTTGATGCCCAGGGCCACTGGACCCGGTCGCTGACCGTGCCCATGCCCAAGCCTTCTATGTGCGCGTTTGGGGGGGGCGAGCTGGACCAGCTGTTGGTGACCTCGATCATTCCCGCGCAAACCACAGAGGCCGCAAGAGGCCTGAGCGGCGCTGTGATCGCTTTACAGCCCGGTGTGCGCGGCATGCCGGAGCCTGTTTTTTCCCGTTTTCCCGCAAGTGTTTGATGGTGTGTTTTAAAAACTTTTAACTCTGGAGACTTTCATGCTGAAACTCAAACCTTCCCTGATGGCGATCGCTGCTGGCCTGGCCCTGTCGGCACAAGCTGCTGAATTTCGCTCTGCTGACATCCACAATGCCGACGACTACCCCACCGTGGTGGCGGTCAAGCACATGAGCACGGTGCTCGATAAATTGTCGGGCGGCAAGCACAAAATCAAGGTCTTCAACAAAGGCGCACTGGGCTCCGAAAAAGAGACCATCGACCAAGTCAAGATCGGTGCGCTCGACATGGTGCGCGTCAACGTCGCCCCCATGAACGGCGTCTGCCCCATGACCATGGTGCCCACCATGCCGTTTTTGTTCCGCTCGGTGGAGCACATGCGCCATGCGCTGGACGGCCCTGTGGGTGCCGAAATCCTCAAGAGCTGCGAAGCCGCAGGCTACGTGGGCTTGGCTTTTTATGACAGCGGTGCCCGCTCCATTTACGCCAAGAAAGCCATCAAGAGCGTGGCCGATGCCAAGGGTCTGAAGATCCGTGTGCAGCAGTCTGATCTGTGGGTGGCGCTGGTCAGCGCCATGGGCGCTAACGCCACGCCCATGCCTTATGGCGAGGTTTATACCGGCCTCAAGACGGGCCTGATCGATGCTGCCGAAAACAACATCCCCTCGTTTGATACGGCCAAACATGTGGAAGCTGTGAAGGTTTACTCCAAAACCGAGCACTCCATGGCCCCTGAGATTTTGGTGATGTCCAAGGTCACTTGGGACAAGTTGCCCGCCAACGAGCAAGCCATGGTCCGTCAGGCGGCCAAAGAGTCGGTGGCCGTTCAGCGCAAAGCTTGGGACGAAGCCGAAGGCAAATCACTGGCCAATGTCAAGGCCGCAGGTGCCGAGATTGTCGAAGTGGACAAGAAGTCTTTCCAGGCTGTGATGGCCCCGGTGTACGACAAGTTCATGACCACGCCTGAAATGAAGCGTGCGATCAAGGCCATTCAAGACACCAAGTAAGCGGTTTTTCCCTGTGCCCCTGGCGAGAGCCGGGGGCTGGAGTTTTTGATGTTCACCAAATTTTGTGCAACGGTCTCCAAGATCTGTCTGGTGCTGGCCGTGATCGGCCTGATTGCCGTGATCTTGTGTGTTCAGTGGCAGGTCATTGGGCGCTATGTGCTCAACGACACCCCGACCTGGGCCGAAGCCCTGGCGATGTTGATCGTGCTGTTCGTGACGGCCTTTGGTTTGGCGGTGGGGGTGCGCGATGCAGGTCACATTGGCTTGGAATCGCTGGTGGTTTTATTGCCCGAAAAATGGCAGCACCGCATCGAAATCTTGATTCACACCCTGGTGGGCTTGTTTGGCTATTTGATGGTGCAAGGCGGCTGGCTTTGGGCCTCTGCCAAGTGGGCCGAAAAAAAGCCCATGCTGCCCGTGCCCGATGGGATTGACTATGTGCCCGTGATCATCGCGGGGGCTTTGATTTTGCTTTTCTCGATTGAGCATATCGTGGCCTTGCTGCGCGGTGAGCTTGTAAAGCCTGTTTGGGATTGATGCCATGGAATTGACTGTTCTTGCCCTCAGCTTTACTTTGCTGCTGATCTTGGGTGTTCCGGTGGCTTTCGCCATCGGCCTGTCCTCTGTCGCCACCATCATGGCCGCCGGGTTGCCGGTGGCCATGGTGTTTCAAAAAATGGTGGGCGGCATGCAGGTGTTCTCCTTTCTGGCCATTCCGTTTTTTGTTTTTGCGGGTGAGTTGATGCTGTATGGCGGCATCGCCGACCGCATCGTGCGCTTTGCCAACAGTTTGGTGGGCCATGTGCGGGGCGGTCTGGGCATGAGCAATGTGATCGGCTGCACCATTTTTGGCGGTGTGGCGGGCTCGCCATTGGCCGATGTCTCGGCCATGGGCTCGGTGATGATTCCACTCATGAAAAAAGAAGGCTATGACGCCGACTATGCCGTGAATGTGACCACGCATGCGGCTTTGGTGGGCGCCATCATGCCCACCTCGCACAACATGATCATCTTCACGCTGGCCGCTTCGGGTCTGGCCTCGGTCAGTGTGCTGGGCTTGATACTGGCTGGGCTGGTACCCGCCATCATTCTCACGCTGTGCAACCTGGGCGCGGCTTATTGGGTGGCGGTGCGCCGTGGTTACCCGATCCATGGCAACTTTCCGGGTTGGCTTGAAGTGATCAAGTCATTCGGTGCTGCCTTGCCTGGTTTGTTTGTCGTGGTGATCATCTTGGTCGGTATTTTGTCCGGCGCATTCACCGCCACAGAGTCGGCCTCGATTGCGGTGGCCTGGGCGTTGTTTGTCACCGTGGTCGTCTACCGCACCCTGACCTTCAAGAATTTCTTGAAAGCCTGCGCCAAAGCTTGCAAAACCACGGGCGTGGTGCTTTTGCTGATCGGCATCTCCAATGCCTTTGGTTATTTCATGGCGCTGTATGAAGTGCCGCAGATGACCGGTGATCTGATGCAAAAAGTCAGCACCGAGCCTTGGGTCATCTTTTTGATGATCAACATCTTGTTGTTCATCCTCGGCACATTTTTGGACATGGCAGCCACCATCCTGATTTGTACCCCGATCTTCTTGCCCATTGCCATGCACTTTGGCATGGATCCGATGCAGTTCGGCATCATGTTGCTGATCAATTGCGCCTTGGGTCTGAACACACCGCCGGTGGGTTCGGTGCAGTTTGTGGGCTGCGCCATTGGCGGGATAACGGTGGGGCAGGTCATGCGCACCATTGCGCCTTTTTATGGTGCGCTGACCTTGGCCATGCTGCTGGTGACTTACGTGCCTCAGTTCACCCTGTGGTTGCCTAATTTGCTCAAGTAAGCCATGTCGAAGCAGCACACCATCCGACGCGTGCATGTCACGCCCATCGCCTTTCGCGACCCGCCTTTGCTCAATGCAGCAGGCATTCACGAACCTTGGGCCTTGCGTTCGATTATCCAAATCGAAACCAGCTGCGCACGCGTGGGCATCAACGAGACCTATGGCGACCAGGCCATGCTGGACGTGCTGGCTAAGGCCGCACCCGCCTTAGAAGGCCTGTCGCCCTGGGACCTGAACGCGATGGAAACCCGTGTCCGGGCACTGGTGCAGCCCGATGGGCACACCTCGGAGTTTTTGGGGGAACAGATCTCCTTGGCCCCGGGCACCCATGTGTCCAAGAACGTGGCCAAGGTCATCAGTGCCTTTGAAGTTGCCATGCTGGACCTGCAGGGGCAGTTGGCCAACGCACCGGTGGTGGATTTGCTGGGGGGCGCCGCACGCGATGCGGTGCCTTTCAGTGCTTATTTGTTTTTCAAGTACGCCGAGCACATCGACAAGCCTTACGCCGCCGACCCTTTTGGCGAAGGCATTGCCCCCGCGCAGATGGTGGCGCAGGCGCGCCGCATGATCGAGCAGTACGGCTTCAAGAGCATCAAACTTAAGGCGGGCGCTCTGCCCCCAGAGCAAGAGGTGGCCGCCCTGTTGGCGCTGGCCAAAGCCTTTCCGGGCGCGCCGCTGCGCATCGACCCCAACGCCAACTGGACCGTGGCCACTAGCCTCAAGGTGGTCGAGCAGCTTCGCGGCGTGCTGGAGTATTACGAAGACCCGGCCCCCGGTCTGCATGGCATGGCCGAGGTCGCACGGGCTTGTGATGTGCCGCTGGCCACCAACATGGTCGTGACCGACTACAAAGAGTTTGCGGACAACGTGCGCCTGGGTTGTCCGGTGCGCATCGTGCTGTCTGACCACCACTACTGGGGTGGCCTGCGCACCACGCAACAGCTCGCGCGCCTGTGCCAGACCTTTGACATGGGTTTGTCCATGCACTCCAACTCGCACTTGGGCATCAGCCTGACCGCGATGACCCACCTGGCCGCATCGGTGCCGCACCTGGCCTACGCATGTGACACCCACTACCCTTGGCAGGACGAAGAAATCGTGCAGGGCGGTCGTCTCCAATTTGAAAACGGCAGCCTGCGCGTACCGCGTGGGCCGGGCTTGGGTGTGTCCATTGATCCCCAAGCGCTGGAACGCCTGCACGACAACTGGCTGCACTGCGGCATCCGCAACCGCGACGACTTGGGCCAGATGCGCAAGTACGACCCCACTTTCACGGGCAAACAGCCTCGTTATTGACATGAGCACACCCCTGCGTTCTTTGGCCATTCGCATGCACCCGAATGACAACGTGGCCATCATCGCCAACGATGGTGGTCTGCCCGCAGGCACCGTCCTGCCCGAAGGCTTGACTTTGCGTGACAAGGTCCCACAAGGCCACAAGGTGGCCTTGAAAGACATTCCCGTAGGCCAGGCTGTGCTGCGTTACAACGTGCCGGTGGGCTATGCCCGCGAAGCGATCACGGCGGGCAGTTGGGTGCATGAGCGACTCTTGGACATTCCGCCTGCGCGTGAACTGCAAGACCTGCCCATGGCCACGGTCCCTGCGCCTCAATGGACACAGCTGGAGGGCCACACCTTTGAAGGTTATGTGAACGCCAACGGCTCGGTGGGCACGCGCAACCTGCTGGCCATCAGCACCACGGTGCAGTGCGTGGCAGGCGTGGTCAAGATCGCTGTTGAGCGCATCGAGCGCGAGCTGTTACCGATGTACCCGAATGTGGACGGTGTGGTGGGTCTCGAGCACACCTATGGCTGTGGTGTTGCAATTGACGCGCCCGGCGCCGAGATCCCGATCCGCACGCTGCGAAACATCAGCCTCAACCCCAACTTTGGTGATGAGGTCATGGTGGTGAGTTTGGGTTGCGAAAAGCTGCAACCAGCGCGATTGTTGCCGCCCGGCAGCTTCCCGGTGCACGATGCGCGTGACAAAGAAAAAGGCCCTGATCTGGTGTGCCTGCAGGACGACGAACACGTGGGCTTCATGTCCATGATCGACGACATCGTGCAGCGTGCCCGACCCCACTTGGAGCGCCTGAACGGCCGCCGTCGCCAGACCGTACCTGCCAGCGCTTTGGTGGTGGGCGTGCAGTGCGGCGGGAGTGACGCGTTTTCTGGTGTGACTGCCAACCCGGCGGTGGGCTATATGGCCGACCTGATCGTACGCACCGGTGGCACCGTGATGTTCTCGGAAAACACCGAGGTGCGCGATGCGGTAGAGCAGCTCACCAGCCGCGCCGCCACGTTTGAGGTTGCACAAGGTGTGGTGCGTGAACTCGGCTGGTACGACCAGTACCTTGACCGTGGCCGGGTGGACCGCACTGCCAACACCACGCCGGGCAACAAGGCCGGAGGCCTGTCCAACATCGCTGAAAAAGCCATGGGCTCGATCATCAAGAGCGGCAGCGGGGCGATTGCCAGCGTGCTCGCGCCCGGCGACAAGCTCAAGCCAGATCAAAAGGGGCTGGTCTTTGCCGCCACGCCCGCCAGCGATTTCATCTGCGGCACGCTGCAATTGGCGGCTGGCATGAATGTGCACGTGTTCACCACTGGGCGCGGCACGCCTTATGGTTTGCAGGCCTGCCCGGTGGTCAAGGTGGCGACGCGCAGCGACTTGGCACGCCGCTGGCACGACTTGATGGATTTCAATGCGGGCCAGATCGCCGATGGTGCGATGACGATTGAAGAAGCGGGCTGGGCGCTGTTCCACATGTTGCTGGAAACCGCCAGCGGCAAACGAACTTGGGCCGAGCACTGGAAGCTGCACAACGCGTTGGTGCTGTTCAACCCCGCACCTATTACCTGATTTTTTACGTCCTTTTTTTGATTTTTGACACCATAACGCCAGGAGACAACCATGATGAAAAAACGCCAACTGCTGACCGCGATCGGCCTCGCCGGTCTGGGCTTGCTGGGCCAAGGACAGGGCATTGCGCAAGCCGATTACCCCAACAAACCCATCAAGCTGATCGTGGCTTTCCCACCCGGAGGCACCAGCGATGTCATGGGCCGCTTGATGGCTGAGGAATTGGCTAAAGTCCTCAAGCAGCCCGTGGTGGTCGAAAACATTGGTGGTGCCGGTGGCGTGGTGGGCACCGATCGTGCGGCCAAAATGCCGGCCGATGGCTACACCCTGATCCAGACCGGTGTGGGTCAAAACGCCGTGGCGCATGGCCTAGACCCCAACCTCAAGTACAACTCGCTGACCGACTTCATTCACCTCACGCAAGTGCACTCGGGGCCTAACGTGTTGCTGGTGCATCCAGCACAACCGTTCAAGACCGTGAAGGATCTGGTCGACCACGCCAAGAAAAATCCTGGCAAGTTGGATTACGGTTTCACCCACGCCGCCTCAGGCCACATGGCCATGGAATTGTTCAAACAAACCACGGGTGTGTTCATGACGGGCATCCCCTACAAGGGCGGTGGTCCCATGCTCAACGACTTGCTGGCGGGCACCATTCCCATGGTCTTTCTGAACCAAGACGTGGCGCTGCCACACGTCAAGGCGGGCAAGTTGCGGGCACTGGCCGTGACCAGCAAGGAGCGCAACGCGCTTTATCCCGATGTGCCCACCATTGCCGAGTCTGGCTACAAAGGCTTTGAAGCCCTGTCTTGGTCGGGTTTGTCGGTGGCCAAGGGCACGCCCCAGCCCATCGTGGACAAGCTCGAAGCGGCCACGGCCCAAGCTATGCAATCGGCCAACTTCCGCCAGCGCCTGACTTCCACCGGTTTTGTCATTCCCGCGTCGGGTAACAAGCCCTACACGGCTTTTGTCAAATCCGAGCTGGACCAATGGACCCGTGTGATCAAGGCCGCAGGCATCAAGCCCGAATAAGAAAGAAGCCCTCATGTCCGACGCCATTTCCTGGGTGCGGGTGTCCGCCTGCACCTTGCCCCTGGCCAACCCCATCAGCGACGCCAAGGTGCTGACCGGTCGTCAAAAACCGATGACCGAAATCGCTATCTTGTTTGTTGAAATCAAGACCCGGGACGGTGCCGAGGGCGTAGGCTTCAGCTATTCAAAACGTGCAGGCGGCCCCGGCCAGTTTGCGCATGCCAAAGAGATTGCACCGGTCTTGATCGGCGAAGACCCCAACGACATTGCCAAGCTTTGGGACAAGCTGTGCTGGGCAGGCGCTTCGGTGGGCCGCAGCGGCTTGAGCGTGCAGGCCATTGGCGCGTTCGATGTGGCCCTGTGGGACATGAAAGCCAAACGCGCAGGCTTGTCGTTGGCCAAGCTGCTGGGCACGCACAGAGACAGCGTGCGCTGCTACAACACCTCGGGCGGGTTCTTGCACACACCGCTTGACCAGTTGCTGGTCAACGCTGCAGCCTCGGTAGACAAGGGCATTGGCGGCATCAAGCTCAAAGTGGGGCAGCCCGACTGCGATAAAGACATCGAGCGTGTGAGTGCCGTGCGCCAGCATCTGGGTGACCGCTTTCCGATCATGGTGGACGCCAACCAGCAATGGGACCGCCCGACCGCGCAGCGCATGTGCCGCCGTCTCGAGCCCATGAACCTGATCTGGATTGAGGAGCCTCTGGACGCCTATGACCACGAAGGCCACGCCGCGCTGGCCGCCCAGTTCGACACCCCCATTGCGACAGGCGAAATGCTGACCAGCGTGCAGGAACACTGGGATCTGATTCGCCACCGCGCCGCCGATTTTCTGATGCCCGACGGCCCGCGTGTGGGCGGTATCACGCCTTTTCTCAAGATCGCGCAGTTGGCCGAACACGCAGGCATCATGCTGGCCCCGCACTTTGCCATGGAGCTGCACATCCACTTGGCGGCCAATTACAAAACCGAACCGTGGGTCGAGCACTTCGAATGGCTCGAACCGCTGTTCAATGAGCGCATCCAGATTAAAGACGGCCGCATGCTGGTGCCTACCCGGCTTGGCCTGGGCGTTTCACTGAGCGAGCAGGCCCGGCGGTGGACTCAGGGCAGTTTCGAGTTTTCGTGATGACAGCGTGTTTTTTAAACCGGAGATTGGTATGAACAAGTCATTTTTATTTGCTGCATTGGCAGCGGTTCTGATCACGCCCATGGCACCTGCTTGGGCGCAGGCAACTTACCCGACCAAACCCATCAAAATTGTGGTGCCGTTCCCAGCGGGTGGCACGTCAGATGTCTTGGCCCGAATCTTTGGTCAAAAAATCACCGAGAGTTGGGGCCAAGCCGTGGTGGTTGAAAACCGTCCAGGCTCCAGCGGTAACCTGGGTGCTGATGCGGTGGCCAAGTCTGCCGCCGATGGCCATACCTTGGTGCTGATGGATGTGGGCAATTTGGTGATCAGCCCTGCTTTGTTCAAACTGCCCTTCAATGTCGAGAAAGACTTTGCACCCGTCGCCATGGTGGCCTATTCCCCCCATTTGCTGGCGGTCAGCACCAAAGTGCCTGCCAACACACCTGCAGAATTGGTGGCCTATGCCAAATCACAAAAAGGCAAGCTCAATTACGCCGTGGCTGCTGGCATGGGCAGCGCCTCGCATCTGGCTGGCGTCATGTACGCCCAGCGCAACGGCATTGAGTGGGGTTATGTGCCTTACAAAGGCGGTGCACAAGCCATCACCGATTTGATCGGCGGACAAGTTGACGTCATGTTCAATGGCATGGTTGCCACCTATCCGCACGTCAAGGCGGGCAAGATCAAATTGATCGCCATCTCGAGCACCAAACGCAACGCGCAAATGCCTGAAACGCCCACCGTTTCGGAGTCGCTGCCCGGCTTTTTGACAGGTAGTTTTCAGGGGCTGCTGGCGCCAGCGGGCACACCCAAGGCGGTCATTGACAAATTGCATGCCGAGATTCAACGCATTGCCGCCCTGCCCGAGATCAAAGAGCGTTTGACCGCATTGGGCGCAGAGCCCTCTGGCATGACACCCGACCAATTCGCCCAATGGATGCGCTTAGAAATTCCAGCGATGGCCAAAATTGTCAAGGACGAAAAAATCACGCTGGAGTGACCAGCGTTTGAAGTTCACTGAACCCGCGTTTGGACCTGTTTCAAAAAGGCCTCAACCTGTCAGGGGTTGAGGTCCAAATGGGCAGGGCTTAACTGCAGCTCACGCTGCCGCAGCCCGACATGGTCACGTTTTTGATGGCCGATGGGTCGGCCAGGGTTTCGGTCACGCTGTCAAAGCCCACCGACTGCAGGTGCGCCGCCAAGCCAGCGTCCATGCTGTTGGCGTGGCCCGGAAACCACTCGGCCAGCGCTTCGGCCATGCGGGTGATGATTTGCTTGTCGGTGTCCAGGTAATGGGCTTCCACCACGCGCATGGTTTCCAGAATGGTGGCGTGGTGCTCGGCGTGGCAGTTGTCGGCCGAAAACCCGGTGGCCAGCATCCAACGCTCTTCCTGCGCAAAGTGTTCCACCGTGTGGTTCAAAAACGCCTTGTAAACCGGCAGTTGTTCTTCTTCCGGCGTGGCTAAGATCGTGTTGATCATGTCCACGAACTCCTGGTGCGTTTCATCCATTCGTGCATCGCCCGTGTTGAGCGAATCGGTCCAGGGCATCAGATTGGGCGTGGTTTCAGCAGGGGTGGTCATGGTGTGCATGAAAGGACAGTGTGGTTGTAAGACGGCCGGTTGGCCTGCAAATTATCGCGGATGTCATGGCCGGATGTGTTCCATGGTCTTTCTTCACATTGCAGGCCCAGCCGGGGTTTGCGCTGGCTACGATATTCTGAATCGGGCCATGCCATAAAGCGGGCCCGCTGTGAACATGCGCCAATACATCTCGGCCCAAGTGGCACCCATTCCATAAGCCTCTGACACACTGTGCTGAGACAGCAATTCCAGTCGCGGGTGTAAGTGGGAAATCTCTTGACCGTTGTGCACGCCCCAAGTGAACGGGGCATCGGGGTCTTCTTGCTGCTTCAGCATCGCTGTAGGGCCCACGGCCAAAGGTGAAATGAAGTCCAGCACCAGTTCAGAGCCATCTGGCGCGTTTTCACCGATTTCACGGATGATGCGGTTCACCTTGAAGGGCTGCAAATACATCAACACCCCTTCGCAGACCACTAAAACCGGCTGCCTTGAATGACGCTGGTGCCCCGACAGGCGTTGCCACCAGCCTGGCTCGGTGATGTCCATGGCATGGTTGTCACACTGCGAAGACGTTGGCGGCATGAACAACTGCCGCAGTTCAATCACCTGTTCCAGATCCACATCCACCCACGCGTTGTTCTCTTGGCCAAGCCATTGAAAATAATGCGCCAATCCCGCACCCAGATTGACACCCAGCCCTTCGGGGTAGCGGTTAAAAAAATCGCGGCCCATTTGTTTGATCAAGCCGGTTCGCCAAAGCACATTGACCACGACAGGCACATCACTGAGGTCGGTTTGTGCTTCTGTGCCCAGGGCTGAGAGCAGTTCTCGGGCATAGCGGTCATGGGGATCCAATGCCGGAAACGAAGCACCGCCTTGCGCACGGGCCGCCAATGGCACCAGCAAGGTGCGTGGCACGCCTTGCAGCTTTTCAATTTGAGACGACTGGGTGTGGAATTGCATGCGTGACCTCCTTGAGACTCATCCGGTTTTTAAATCAACAGCGGTGGTGTGTGCTGTGACGCGCTAACAGGGTTCAGTCTTGGGCCTTGGGGCCATGGGGTCTGTGCGTGGACGTACCCAGACCGCGAATGATCAGTGGTCGCTGTCGTCGCTTTGGTGGCTGCTTCGCCAGATGGCACGCACCAGCCATATACCGCCCAGCACCGCACCGCAAAAGCCCATAAAACCAAACGCAGGTAGCCCCCACAGCGTGGGTCCACCTTGCACCGTCATCACGATGGACGAGCCCACGATCAGGGCGGCTATCACCAACGCCATGGCCATGCGATTGGCCGCTTGGTTGATTTGGTTGCCCACCCGTTTGAGGTGGGTCAACTCCAGGGCCATATGCCATTGGCCATGACGGGCACTGCGCAGCAGACGCGACACATCGTGCGGCAGTTGCCCGACCAGTTGCAAGCTGCGGCTCAACGCGTGCCAAGCCCGTTGCGCAAGCACTTTGGGTTTGTAGCGGGCACGCAGCACTTTGCGCAGCAAGGGCAGGGCCTCTGCGGCCATGTGAAAGCCAGGGTCCAGGCCACGACCCATGCCCTCCAGCGTGATGAAGGCCTTGATGAGCAGCGCCAGATCACTGGGCAAAGCCAAACGGTGCTCACGCAAAATGGCGGTGACATCGTTCAGCATCTGTCCCAAACTCAGTTGCGCCAGTGGCACACCGTAATACTGGTCGACAAAGGCCTCGATTTCGCCTTCCAGTGTCTCCAGTTGCACGCCCTGTTCATCCCCTGTCCATTCCAGCAGCACGTCGGCAACCGCTTCGGGTTTGCGTTCAACCAAGCCCAGCAACAAGTTCAGCAGGTCCTCACGGCGTCGCCTGGACAAGCGTCCGACCATGCCAAAGTCGATGAACGCGATGACGTTACCGGGCAGGTAGAGCACATTGCCTGGGTGTGGGTCGGCATGAAAAAAGCCATCTTCCACGATCATTTTGAGTACCGCATTTGCACCACGTCGTGCCAGCAGTTGGCGGTCGTAACCGTTCTGGTCCAGCAAGTCCAGTTGGTGTCCGGCAATGCCCACAATGCGATCTTGCACATTGATGCGTTCGTGTGTGAAAGCCCAATGCACGCGCGGAATCACGATCCACGGCATCTGCGCCAGATTGGCCGCGATGCGCTCAGCGTTGCGGCATTCGCTTGCCAGATCAAGTTCTCGGGTCAATGACCGGGTCAATTCGCGCACCAGTTGTTGCGGTCTGTAGGGTTTGAGCAGAGGCAACTGCGCTTCGGCCAAGGTGGCCAGCTTGGCCAGCCACCGCAAATCGGCAGCCACTGTTTCGGTGATGCCAGGGCGGCGAATTTTCACAACGACCTCGGTGCCATCCTGGAGCTGTGCGCCGTGCACTTGCGCCATCGAGGCCGCAGCCAAGGGAAGGGTGTCGAACCGTTTGAACACGGCTTCAGGCTGCTGACCCAAATCCTGTACCAATTGGGCCCGCAAGTCATCTAAGGGCAGAGCCGGTACTTGGCTGTGCAGTTTTTCAAACTCGGTAATCCATTCGGGGCCAAACAAGTCAGCCCGCCCCGCCAAGATTTGTCCCAGTTTCACAAAGGTGGGCCCCAGCTCCTCGAGCGCCAACCGAACTTGCACCGGGGGCGGCAGGCGGGCCAGATCGGCCGCATGGTCCCAGTGCAGTGCGTGCCCGGCCTTTTCCAACGTGTCGGCCAGTCCCAAGCGACGCACGCTGTCGCCAAAACCATGGCGAATCAGCACCCCCAAAATCGTGTTCAGACGCCCCAGGTCACGGGCTGCACTCAGCGTTTGCATCAACATGCGCTGATGCTAGTCAAGTTTTCAGGGGGCAGGTGAACCAGATGGCAAGTGTTTGATTCGCCTCAAACTAAATGCTTGCCCAATTAAATGCTTGCCCAATAGGCAGGCATGTCGCTGATCAGGCGAGACGCACCCGGTGCCGCCCAATTTGCAGACGCACTTGCGCGGGCGCGGTGCCGCCCAAAGTGTTGCGGGCGTTCAAAGACCCTTGCAGGCTGAGCGGCCCGAACACATCGGCTTCAATGCGGCTGTCAAACTTTTGCAGGGTTTCGAGCGGCAACTCTGACAAGTCCACGCCCAGGCCTTGCGCGGTCTTGACGGCATGGGCCACCACTTCGTGCGCATCGCGGAAAGGCAACCCTTTTTTGACCAGATAGTCGGCCAGGTCGGTGGCAGTGGCGTAGCCCTTTTTCACGGCCGCTTCCATGGCGGCGGCGTTGACGGTGATGCCGCCTTCTTTGCGGCCCGTGGCTGGGTTGACTTGGCCACCCACCATTTCGCTGAAGATGCGCAAGGTGTCCTTGAGCGTGTCCACGGTGTCAAACAGGGGCTCTTTGTCTTCTTGGTTGTCTTTGTTGTAGGCCAGGGGTTGGCCCTTCATCAAGGTGATCAGGCCCATCAGGTGGCCCACCACACGGCCTGTCTTGCCGCGTGCCAGTTCAGGCACGTCGGGGTTTTTCTTCTGCGGCATGATGGACGAGCCGGTGGTGAAGCGGTCGGCAATGCGCACAAAGCCAAAGTTCTGGCTCATCCACAAGATCAGCTCTTCGCTGAAGCGGCTGATGTGCACCATGCAAAGCGAAGCGGCGGCGGTGAATTCGATGGCGAAGTCGCGGTCGCTCACACCGTCCAGGCTGTTTTGGCAGACCTGTGGCTGGCCCGCTTCATCGACCATGCCCAGACTGCGGGCCACGCGTTCGCGGTCCAGTGGGTAGGTGGTGCCTGCCAAGGCGGCGCTGCCCAATGGCAGGCGGTTGGTGCGTCGGCGCACGTCCACCATGCGCTCGGCGTCACGGGCAAACATTTCTACATAGGCCAGCAAATGGTGCGCAAAGCTCACGGGCTGGGCCACTTGCAAGTGGGTGAAGCCGGGCATGATGACCTCGACGTTTTGCTCGGCCACATCGACCAGCGACTTTTGCAGGTCGGCCAACAAATCGATGATCAGGTCCATCTCGGTGCGCAACCACAGGCGCACATCGGTGGCCACTTGGTCATTGCGGCTGCGCCCGGTGTGCAGGCGCTTGCCTGCGTCGCCCACCAGCTGGGTCAGGCGCGCCTCGATGTTCAGGTGCACGTCTTCCAGGTCCAGCTTCCATTCAAAAGCGCCGGATTCGATCTCTTGCGTGATTTGCGCCATGCCGCGCTGGATGTCGGCCAGATCGCTGGCGCCAATGATGTTCTGGGCGGCCAGCATGTCGGCGTGGGCCAAGCTGCCGGTGATGTCGGCTTGCCAGAGGCGTTTGTCAAAGAAGACGCTGGCGGTGTAGCGCTTGACCAACTCGCTCATGGGTTCAGAAAAGAGCGCGGACCAGGCTTGGGATTTTTTGTCGAGTTGGTTTGTCATAGGTGAGAGATTTTATCGGACGGCTGCCAGGCAGAGGCCGCAGGCACTGTCCCGCCAGTTGTTTCGATGCTCTGTGCTTGTCGTATGGCGTCGAGCGTGGCCAATGCCGTGGCTTCGGCGGCCATCACGGTGAGCAGCATCAGATCGGCCGGGCTGGCTTCGGTGCCGGTGGCCAGGGCAAACAAGGTGTCACCGTCGAGCGGGGTGTGGGCGGGCCGGATGCTGCGGGCCAGTCCGTCGTGGGCGCTCATAGCCAGGCGTTTGGCCTGGGCTTTGGTGAGTGTGGCGTTGGTGGCCACCACCCCGATGGTGGTGTTGGTGCCGGGCAATGGGCGCTTGCCCCGCTCGCCCGCCAACAAGGCGCGTTGGCTGTCCAGCAGGCCTGTGCCATCGGCTGTGCGGGCACCCGCCAATACCTGTCCGCTGGCCGGGTCGATCACATCGCCCACCGCGTTGCAGGCCACCAAAGCACCGACCACCCAGGGGCCTACGCGCACGCTGGCGTTGCCGATGCCCCCTTTCATGCAGCGGTCCAGGCCAAACAGTTTGCCCACGCAGGCGCCGGCACCCGCGCCCACATTGCCTGCCGCCGGCTGTGCGGTCGATGCCGCTTGGCAGGCGGCGTAACCGGCCTCGGCTTGGGGGCGTGCTTTGGGGTCGTCGCCTGGGCGGACCACGGGCAAGTCAAACAAGACGGCCGCTGGCACGATGGGCACGCGGCCATAGCCGGTTTCAAAGCCAATGCCGTGTTCCTCCAGCCACCGCACCACGCCGCTGGCGGCATCCAGACCAAAAGCACTGCCGCCGCTGAGCAGCACGGCGTGCACTTTGTCTACCAAGTTGGCGGGGTCGAGCAAATCGGTTTCGCGCGTGCCCGGCGCGGCACCTCGAACATCCACTGCACCTACAGCGCCTTCGGGGGCCAGCACCACCGAGCAGCCCGTCAGGCGTTCGCTGAGCGTGAAGTGGCCGACCTGTAAACCCGGCACATCCACAATGCTGCCGTGTTCGCTGTTTACAATCATTTGCGATGCCATTGAAAACCCTGTTCGTCGTTGCTCACAGACCCCAAGGATAGCGTGTGCCCCTGTTCGTTTTGAGACGGCTGCTGAGCTTTGTGTTGACCCTGTTGGCCACGTCGGTCGTGGTGTTTGCCGTGCTCGAGTTGCTGCCCGGCAATGCCGCTCAAGTGATTTTGGGCGAAACAGCCACGCCCGAGTCGATGGCCGCCATGGAAGACAAGCTGGGCCTGAACCAGCCTGCCGCCACCCGCTATGCGAATTGGGTCGGTGGGCTGTTGCAGGGGCAAACCGGCCTGAGTATTTCTTACGACACCCCCACCGCCCAGTTGATGGCCGAGCGTTTGCAGGTCACTTTGCCGCTGGCCGTCATGGCCATGGGCTTGACGGTGGCGTTGGCGCTGGCGCTGGGCATCTATGCCGCCTCGCAGCAAAACAAGGCGGGTGATCTGGGGGTGATGACGCTCAGCCAGTTGGGCCTGGCCTTGCCGAATTTTTGGCTGGCCATCTTGTTGATTTTGCTGTTTGCGGTGCACTTGGAGTGGGTCAGCGCAGGCGGTTTTCCGGGATGGACGGAAGAAACAGGTGGCGGGATGGTCGAGGGCATCAAGGCCCTGCTGCTGCCGGCCATGGCACTGGCGGCGGTGCAAACGGCGATTTTGACGCGGGTGACGCGTTCGGCCGTGCTTGACACATTGCGTGAAGATTTTGTGCGAACCGCACGGGCCAAAGGGCTGTCGCGCCGCCAAGTGCTGTGGGGGCATGTGTTGCGCAATGCCATGATCCCAGTGCTCACGGTGATGGGCTTGCAGTTTGGCAACCTGATCACCAGCGCCATCGTGATTGAAAACGTGTTTGTGTTGCCGGGCATCGGGCGACTGATCTTTCAGGCCATTGCCAACCGCGATCTGATCGTGGTGCGCGATGTGGTCATGTTGTTGGCCGCCTTGGTCATCCTCATCAATTTCTGTATTGATGTGCTTTATGCATGGATCGATCCACGTCTGAAGGCGGGCTATGCCGGATAAAAACACGTTGATCCGTCGCGCTTGTCGGCACCCCAGTTTCGTGACAGGCGGGGCCGTGGTCTTGCTGATGGTGTCGTGTGCGCTGCTGTCTTTGTTTTGGTCGCCTTACCCGGTGGGCGACATCGATATACCGAACAAACTGGCCATGCCCAGCGCAGCGCATTGGTTGGGCACCGACAGCTTGGGGCGCGACATCGGCGCTTTGCTCTTGGTCGGCAGTCAAAATTCTTTGTTGGTGGGCTTCATCGCGGTGGGCATCGGCTTGGGGGTGGGCGTGCCTTTGGGCTTGCTGGCGTCGGCACGGCGTGGCTGGGTTGAGGAAGTCATCATGCGTGCATCGGACTTCACCTTTGCCTTTCCGGCTTTGTTGTCGGCCATCATGCTGACCGCCATTTACGGACCGGGTTTGGTGGTCAGCATTGTGGCCATTGGCATTTTCAACATCCCGGTGTTTGCCCGCATCACGCGTGGCGCGGCCAATGCCGTGTGGTCGCGCGACTTCACTGCCGCCGCCCGCGCCGCGGGCCAAGGGCCGCTGGCCATCACACGGGTGCATGTGTTGCCCAACATCGCCAGTGTGCTGATCGTGCAGTCCACCATCCAGTTTGCCATCGCCATCTTGGCCGAGGCGGCGCTGTCTTATTTGGGCTTGGGCACGCAACCGCCCCAGCCCAGTTGGGGTCGCATGCTCAATGAGGCGCAATCGCAAATGTTCCAAGCCCCTTTGCTGGCGGTTTACCCGGGCGCGGCCATTGCGCTGGCGGTACTGGGCTTGAACCTGTTGGGCGACGGCTTGCGCGACGTGCTGGACCCGCGTTTGGCCAGACAACGGTGAACGCGCATGGCTGAAATGTCTACCTCCAAGCCTTTGCTGCAAGTGACCGACTTGCGGGTCACTTTGCCCACGGCACGGGGTTGGGCGCAGGCCCTGCGTGGCGTGTCGCTGCAACTCGAGCGTGGCCAGACGGTCGGTTTGATTGGAGAAAGTGGTTGCGGCAAATCGCTCACCGCTTTGGCATTGATGGGCTTGCTGCCCGAACGTGCACAGGTCAGCGGGTCGATTTTGTTGCAAGGCCAAGAGCTGGTGGGCATGCCTGAGCCCCAGCTGTGCCAGTTGCGCGGAGCGCGCATGGCCATGATTTTTCAAGAGCCGATGACGGCACTCAACCCGCTGCACCCCATCTGGAAACAAATTGCCGAGCCCGTGCGTTTGCACCAGCACATGGGGGTGGCCCAAGCCAAGGCGCGTGCCCTGCAATTGCTCGATCGTGTGCAGCTGCCTCGGGCGCGAGAGCGTCTTGACGCGTATCCGCACGAGCTGTCGGGCGGTCAGCGACAGCGCGTCATGATCTCCATGGCTTTGGCTTGCAGTCCCGATTTGCTGATTGCCGACGAGCCCACCACGGCGCTGGATGTGACGGTGCAAAAAGAGGTGCTGGCCTTGATCAAGCAATTGGTCCACGAAGACGGCATGGGCTTGCTGCTGATCAGCCATGATCTGGGCCTGATGCAAGACCAGGTGGACCGTGTGATGGTCATGTATGGCGGCTCGGTGGTCGAAAGCGCGACCACCCCTGACTTGTTTGCCCACCGTGCGCACCCCTACACGCGGGGGCTTTTTGCGGCGCGGCCACGTTTGGGCTTGGCCCGCGGGACACGCTTGAGCACGATTGCCGGCAGCGTGCCTGAGTTGATGGATTTGCCGACGGGCTGTGCCTTTGCGGACCGCTGCGCTTGGGCTGTAGACGATTGCCGTCGCACCCCGCCTCAAGCCGAAACCGTGGCACCGCCCAGCCCCACCGATCAAGCCCATGTGGTGTGTTGTCCGCGCTGGAGGCTGTCATGACGAAGGCCCAGACACCGACCACGCCACCGCTGCTGGAAGTTCGGCAGTTGGGGCGGCGTTTTGCCCTGCCACGATCGTCCCTGTGGGGCCCCGCCAAGAGCTTGCCGGCCTTGTCGAACGTGAGTTTCAAGCTGCAGCCGGGCAAGAGCTTGGGCATTGTGGGGGAGTCTGGCTCTGGCAAATCGACGCTGGCCCGTTTGGTGATGGCGCTCGATCAACCCAGCGAGGGGCAGGTGTTGTTCAACGGCGTGGATGTGCACAAAGCCGCTCCGGCTGCATTGCGGCATTTGCGCAGCGGTTTTCAAATGGTGTTTCAAGATCCTTATGGCTCACTCGATCCCCGTCAAAAAGTGCTGAGCATCGTGACCGAGCCGATCTTGACTTTGCAGCCCCCAGCAGACAGTCGCTCGACGTTGCGCGAGCGCGCCGTGAGTCAAACCGAGCTGCGTGACCGCGCCGTGAGTCAAACCGAGCTGCGCGACCGCGCCGTGAGTCAAACCGAGCTGCGCGACCGCGCCGCTGAGGCCTTGAGCGAAGTGGGCCTCAGAACCGCCGATCTGGACAAATACCCCCACGAATTTTCGGGGGGGCAACGCCAGCGCATCGCCATCGCCCGGGCCTTGATTACTCGCCCTGCCTTGATCGTGGCCGATGAGCCTGTGAGTGCCCTGGATGTGTCGGTGCAGGCGCAGGTGCTCAACCTGATGATGGACCTGCAAGATCGCCACGGTTTGAGCTATTTGTTGGTCAGCCACGACCTTGCCGTCGTTAATCTCATGTGCGACGATGTGTTGGTTTTACAGTCTGGCCAAGTGGTTGAACAAGGCCCCTCAGCACAAATTTTTCAGCATGCCGCGCATCCTTACACTCGGATGCTCATTTCAGCCGTGCCCGGTACACGGGACGCATTTTTAGATCAGGAGAAGACATGAAAGTTCAATTCCCCATCACGCGCCGCACTGCAGGCCTGAGCGCGGTGGCCCTGCTAGCTGCCAGCTTGGCCTGGGCACCGTTGCAGGCGCAAGCTCAATCGCGCAAGGACAGCGTGATTTTGGGCATGATTTTGGAGCCCACCAGCCTCGATCCCACCATGGCCCCCGCTGCGGCCATTGGCGAAGTGGTGCACTACAACATCCTCGAAGGCCTGACCAAGATCAACGTCGATGGCTCCATCAGTCCTTTGTTGGCCGAGAGCTGGAAAATGGACGCCGACGGCAAGGCCTACACCTTCAAGCTGCGCAAAGGCGTGAAGTTTCAGGATGGCAGTCCTTTTGACTCTGCGGCAGTGAAGTTCAGTGTTGAACGTGCCAAAGACCCCAAGAGCACGAACAAAGCCAAAGGTGCAGTGTTCAACAACATCAGCCACATTTCAACGCCCGATGCGCACACCGTGGTGTTGGTGCTGAACAACCCGGATGGCAACTTCTTGTTCCGCATGGGTGAAAACACAGCGGTCATCCTGCACCCCGACAGCGCGGCCAACGCCGCCACCAAACCGATCGGCACAGGCCCCTACAAACTCGACAGCTGGGCCAAGGGCACGGCAGTCACGCTGTCTAAATGGGATGGTTTTCGCGATGCCAACGCGATCAAGGTGAAGAAAGTCACTTTCCGTTTCATCAACGATTCGGCTGCCCAGGTGGCTGCTTTGTTGGCTGGCGACATCGATGGCATGCCCCGCTTTCAATCGCCACAAAGCCTGAAGCAGTTTCAGGCCGACAAGCGCTTCATGGTTGAAGTCGGCAGTACGGCTGGCAAAGGCATCATGACCATCAACAACCGCAAGAAGCCGTTTGACGATGTGCGCGTGCGCCGTGCTTTGTCGCATGCGATCGATAAAAAGGCGTTCATCGATGGTGTTTTTGAAGGGCTGGCCAAACCCATCGGCAGTCACATGGCCCCCACCGATGCGGGCTATGTCGAGTTGAGTGGCACCTACGGGTATGACCCAGAAAAAGCCAAAGCCCTGCTCAAGGAAGCCGGTGTCCAGACACCGCTGAATGTGACCTTGACCTTGCCGCCGCCACCCTATGCACGCAAGGGCGGCGAGATTCTCGCGGCACAACTGGCCAAGGTGGGCATCATCGCCAAGATCGAAAACGTCGAATGGGCTCAATGGCTGGGCGGTACCTTCAAGGGTAACTTTGACCTGACGGTCATCAATCACGTTGAGCCGCTGGACTATATGAACTATGCCAACCCGCAGTATTACTGGGGGTACGACAGCAAGGCTTTCCGTGATCTGGCGGCCAAACATTCTTCCACCACGACAGCCAAGGAGCGCACCCAGTTGTTTGGCGACATGCAACGCATGATTGCCAAGGATGCAGTCAACGTGTTTTTGTTCAATGCATCCAACACAGCGGTGTATCGCAAAGGCCTGAAGGGCCTGTGGTCGAGCTCGCCGGTTTTTGCGAACGACATGTCGGCAGTTTCCTGGCAATAAATTGCGGGCTGGCTCAAATGGGCCAAAAAAGCTTGCTATAATTCGATGCATGATGCGGCTGTAGCTCAGCTGGATAGAGTACTTGGCTACGAACCAAGGGGTCGTGGGTTCGATTCCTGCCAGCCGCACCAAAAATTAGAAAGCCCACAACGAAAGTTGTGGGCTTTTTCTATTTCTGCTCCTCAAAATGTGCCGCTAATAGCGCGTGCCCATCACCATCCAGAGATCCTTGCGTCTTTCACTTGCCTCTGTAGCATCACGACATGAGCAAAGCCCCCAACCAAGACACCGAGGATGACGACGATTTGGGTTTGCCCGCCTTGCCCAAAGGTGCGCGCAATTACATGACGCCAGCAGGTTATGCCCGTTTGAGGGCCGAGCTCTTTGGGTTGATTGACGATGAGCGTCCTAAAGTGGTCGAGATCGTGCACTGGGCGGCCAGCAATGGTGACCGATCAGAAAACGGTGACTACATTTATGGCAAAAAACGCTTGCGTGAAATAGACAGGCGGATTCGTTTCCTGACCAAGCGTCTGGAGCTGGCCGAAGTGGTGGACCCAGCGGTGCACCACGGCAGCGATCAGGTTTTTTTTGGTGCCACGGTCACCTATGTCGAAGCCTCGGGCACCGAACGCACGGTGACGATTTTGGGCATTGACGAAGCTGACAGTTTGCAAGGACAGGTCAGTTGGGTCTCGCCAATCGCACGTACCTTGGTCAAGTCACGCGAAGGCGACGAGCTGAGGCTGGTCACGCCTGCAGGTGTGCTGGAGATCGAGGTTTTGCAGGTCAGTTATCCTGCCCCGCCTTTGGGGGAGCAGGCCTGAGGCCGCCTCAAGAGGCTGAGCTGCCTTTGTTGGTTTGTCGGTCCGCCTGGATCACGGAAGGTGTGCGTTTGAGGTGGCGCAGCACTTGTTCGAGGTGAGTGGTGTCGCGCACGGCGACCACGAACTTCAACTCGGCCGTGTCTTGTGGTGTTTCGTGGCCCATGTCGACGTGAACGATATCGGTTTCAGCGCTGGCCAATGCCCCAGCCACTCTGGCCAAGACACCTTTGCCGTTGACGACGGTGACATTGATGCTGGTTTCAAAATTGCGCGTTAACTCGTCGGACCATTCGACGCCAATGAAGCGCTCCCGGTCCTTGTGTTCCAGTTTTCTTGCCGTGGCGCAGTCACGGGTGTGCACGGCCAAACCTTCACCACGGCCCAAATAGCCCACGATGTCGTCACCCGGCAAGGGACGACAGCATCGTGAATAGACCACCGATGCGTTTTCACTGCCATCGAGGGTGATGGCACCTTGCGAGATGGATTCGTGCGCGGTGAAGCGCTCTCGGGTCATCAGCAATGCATCGGGTTTTTGGCCCAATTCTGACAATAAGGCGGCCAAGCGCTTGGCCACGATGGTGGCAATGCGTTTGCCTAAACCGATGTCCATCAACAAATCTTGCTGGTTGCGGTTGCCTGTGAAGCGCAACAGCTTTTCCCACAGCGCTTGGTGTGCATCGTCGTCCGCAGGCAGTTTGTCGATGCCCTCTGCGCGCAACGATTGGGTCAGGAGTTTTTCACCCAGCTCGACCGACTCGGTCTGTGCCATGGTTTTGAGGTGGTGGCGAATTTTGGAGCGGGCCCTTCCGGTGCGCACAAAACCCAGCCAAGCCGGGTTGGGGGCCGAAACGGGTGCAGTGATCACTTCGATCACATCGCCGTTTTTGAGCTCGGTGCGCAGTGGCACCTGGTCGCCATTGATGCGGGCCGCCATCGCGTGGTCGCCCACCCGGCTGTGGATGGCGTAGGCAAAGTCCACCACTGTGGCACCGCGCGGCAAGGCCATGATCTGGCTCTTAGGAGTGAACACATAAACCGCATCGGGGAACAGGTCGACCTTGACGTGGTCCCAGAACTCAGCCGCATCGCGCGTCTCGGTCTGGATGTCCAAAAGCGATTGCAGCCATTGCGTGCCCAAACGCTCTGACTGGGCATTGGCCGATGCGTGTTCTTTATAAAGCCAGTGCGCGGCCACACCCGACTCGGCCACCAGGTGCATGGCCTCGGTGCGCATCTGGAACTCGACGTTCACGCCCGACGGGCCCACCAGCGTGGTGTGCAGTGATTGATAACCGTTGACCTTGGCAATGGCGATGTGGTCTTTGAACTTGCCAGGTACAGGCTTGTAGATCTGGTGCAGCCAGCCGAGGGCGGTGTAGCAGTCAATGACGGAGGGCACGATGACCCGAAAGCCATAAATGTCGGTCACCTGGGCAAAGCTCAGGTGTTTTTCATCCATCTTTTTGTAGATGGAATAGAGCGTTTTTTCGCGTCCACTGATGCGCACATCCATCTTGGCCTGCGCAAAGACGGCTTCCACATCGACTTGCACCTTTTGAATCAGATCGCGACGGCGGTTGCGTGCCCGTGACACGGCCTTGGTCAGCACCGCATAGCGCCAGGGCAGCAGGTGTTTGAACGACAGGTCTTGCAGTTCGCGGTAAATCTGGTTCAAACCCAGACGGTGGGCAATGGGCGCGTAAATTTCGAGTGTTTCCGAGGCAATGCGGCCCCACTTGCTGCGCGGCATGTCCGACATGGTGCGCATGTTGTGGGTGCGGTCGGCCAGCTTGATGAGGATGACACGCACATCGCGGGCCATGGCCAGCAGCATCTTGCGAAACGACTCGGCTTGGTTTTCTTCGCGGGTGTTGAACTCCAGCTTGTCCAGCTTGGTCAGGCCATCGACCAGTTCAGCCACCGGTGAGCCAAAGCGCTCGATCAACTCGATCTTGGTGACGCCGCAGTCTTCCATGGCGTCGTGCAACAAAGCGGCGGCCAATGCTTGGGCGTCTAGCTTCCATTCGGTGCACAAACCCGCTACCGCAATGGGGTGGGTGATGTAGGGTTCGCCACTTTTGCGCATTTGCCCCAAGTGAGCTTCGTCAGCGAACTTGTAGGCTTTGCGCACCATCTCCGTTTCGGCTTCGTTCAGGTAACCGAGTTGGGCCTCCAGCACCGCAAAGCTGGCAGCTGCCGCATTGGCTGCAGCCGGTGGCACGGCCTTGGGGCGGCTGTGACCTGCTTTGGAGGATGGGGGCATTGCAGTACTCATGACATCAATGTAACGCAAGGCGTTGCTGGCTTTTTCGTGGGACAAAAAAAAGCCCCATCACTGGGGCTTTTGTGACCCGGCAGGTACCGGGTGGGGTGCGGATCAGGAAACGCGTTTGAGCATTTCGACGCCGACTTTGCCTGCAGCAATTTCACGCAAGGCGGTCACGCAAGGCTTGTTTTTGCTTTCAATGCGGGGTGTGTGACCTTGGCTCAGCATGCGGGCACGGTAGGTGGCAGCCAAAACCAGCTGAAAGCGGTTAGGGATCTGTTCCAGGCAATCTTCAACAGTGATGCGGGCCATGATGTTTTCCTTGAGAATTTCTGAGCGTGATTCAAGCAATTTTGAGCGCTTGAAAGGTGTCAGGCCGTGCTCGGCGCTGGACGTGGTACTTGAGCCGCTGGGCGTGAACAACCGCTTTGAGGTCAAACAGGGCACGATCAAATACTTCGTTGATTATAACGAAGTCGAATTCCTGGGCCTGAGCCATTTCGACAGCGGCATTTTGCAAGCGCAGTTCAATGATCTCGGCCGTGTCCTCGCCGCGCCGCTCCAGGCGCGAGCGCAATTCTTCCCAGCTGGGCGGCAAGATGAAGATCAGCACCGCGTTGGCATACATCTTCTTGATCTGCAAGGCACCCTGGTAATCGATTTCTAGAATCACATCGGCCCCTTGGGCCATGCGGTCTTCGATCATCTTTTTGGAAGTGCCGTAGCGCTGGCCGTGGACATGCGCCCACTCGACAAAGGCATCGCCGAGCACCATGGCGTCAAATTCCTGAACGGATGCGAAAAAGTACTCGCGCCCGTGCTTTTCTTGTCCGCGCGGGGGGCGGGTGGTGTGCGAGACCGTGGGCTGGACGCGCGAGTCCAGCTCCATCAAGGCTTTCACCAGACTGGATTTGCCGGCCCCGCTGGGGGCGGCCACGACAAAGAGGTTTCCGGGGTAATCCATGCTGAGGTTCTTTATTCGATGTTCTGGACTTGTTCGCGCATTTGCTCGATCAGCACCTTCATGTCCACAGAAATGCGGGTCATTTCCAGTACGGCCGATTTGGAGCCCAGCGTGTTGGCTTCGCGGTGCAGTTCCTGAATCAAAAAGTCCAGGCGTTTGCCGATGTCGCCCCCTTTGGTCAGCAGGCGGGAGATTTCGTCCAAGTGCGAGCGCAGGCGGGTCAGCTCTTCGGCCACGTCGATGCGGATCGCAAAAGCGGTGGCCTCGGTCAGGGCACGGTCTTGCGCGGCTTCGGGCAGGTGGCTGCCGTCGGCCAGTGCCATGGCGTCTTTCCAGCGCTCCAGAAAGCGTTGGCGTTGTTGTTCAACGAGCTGTGGCACCAGCGGCACCGCTTGTTCCGCCAAGCTCAGCAGCTGGGTGATATGACCTTGCAGCATGTCGGTCAGGCGGGCACCTTCGCGGGAGCGGGCTTCGCGCAGGGCATCCACAGCCCGGGTGGCCAGTTGCATCCAGGCGGCTTCGTCGGGTGCGGCTTGGCCCGAGCTGCCCGCAGTCATGCGAAGCACATCGGCCACGCTCAAAGGCCGGGCATCTGGCAACCAGTCTTGAATTTTGTCTTGCAGGGCGGCTATTTTTTGCAGGGCTTGGTGGTTGGGCGCTTGCAGCGCAGCGCCATCGCCTGCATCCTGGCTGGCACGCACTTCCACTTTGCCGCGCTTGATCTGGCGCGTGATCAGCTCGCGCAGGCCGGGTTCGAGTTGGCGCAGCTCTTCTGGCAGGCGAAAAGACAGGTCAAGAAAACGGCTGTTGACCGAGCGGATTTCCAGGCCCAATCGTGCTGTGGGGCCTGTGCTGGCAGGGGCCTCGCCCTCGGTGGGCAGCGGGCTGTGCTGCACGCTGGCGTACCCGGTCATACTGTAAACTGGCATCGGTCAAATTCCTTGGGACAGCACAGCCCTTCTTCGGTTGCAAGAAAGAGGCTTGAGCGCTGCAAATGGGCCGCACAAGGTGCGAACACCAAACCGTGGATTATCGCAAACTCTCTGCCTGCCCCCATTGCTGGCACGCTTCAAACGTACTTTTATACACACCATGAACACCACGACTGCTTCTTACGTCCGATCCGGTCGCGCCGCCGATGCTTTGCGCCCTGTGCGCATCACCCGGGGTTACACCGTCCACGCCGAGGGCTCGGTGCTGATCGAGTTTGGCCAGACCCGTGTGTTGTGCACCGCTTCGGTGGAAGAAAAAGTGCCGGGCCACAAAAAAGGCAGCGGCGAAGGCTGGGTGACCGCCGAATACGGCATGCTGCCTCGCGCCACGCACACCCGGGGCGACCGTGAAGCCGCACGCGGCAAGCAAAGCGGCCGCACGCAAGAGATTCAGCGCCTGATTGGCCGGTCTTTGCGTGCCGTGTTTGACCTCAAGAAACTGGGCGAACGCACCATTCACCTCGATTGCGACGTGCTTCAGGCCGATGGCGGTACGCGCACCGCCAGCATCACGGGCGCTTTTGTGGCGGCCCAAGATGCCGTCAATTGGCTGATGGCGACAGGCAAATTGAGCGAGTCGCCCATCCTGGACCGCGTGGCCGCCATTTCGGTGGGCCTGAAAAACGGCACAGCCTTGCTGGATCTGGATTACCCCGAAGACTCGGCCTGCGACACCGACATGAACGTGGTCATGACGGGTGCCGGTCATTTTGTTGAAGTGCAAGGCACGGCCGAAGGCGTGGCGTTCACCCGCGTCGAGATGGACCGCATGCTGGCACTGGCCGAAAAAGGCATTGCGCAACTGGTGCAGCTTCAAAAGCAAGCGCATGACGAGCCCAAAACCCTCACTTTCACAGCTTGAAGTGCGGGTGACGGTGTCATGAAAATCGTTCTCGCTTCCAACAACGCCGGCAAATTGGCCGAACTGCAAACGCTGTTTGCACCGTTGCACATGACGCTGGTGCGCCAGTCTGAACTGAACATTCCTGAGGCAGAAGAGCCTTTTAAGACCTTTGTTGAAAACGCCTTGGCCAAAGCCCGACATGCCGCGCAGCTGAGCGGCTTGCCCGCGCTGGCCGATGACGCTGGCCTGTGCGTGGACGCCTTTGATGGCCAGCCGGGTGTCGACACGGCGTATTACGCCACTCGCTTTGGCTACCCCAAAAGCGATGACAACAACGTGACCGCATTGCTAGAACAAATGCAAGGCCTCGCCAACCGCCGCGCCGCCATGGTCAGCACGCTGGTGGCCGTGCGCAGCGCCGATGACCCTGAGCCCTTGATTGCAGTGGGCCGGGTGGTGGGCGAGATCACCCGTGAGCGCCTGGGCAGCAACGGTTTTGGCTTCGATCCGGTCATGTTTTTGCCCGAGTTTGGCAAGACCTTTGCCCAACTGCCCACCGAAGTCAAAAACGCCAACAGCCACCGGGGCCGTGCGGCCCAGGCCATGCTGGTGCTGATGCGCGAGCGTTGGTTGGACCTCACACCAACATGAGCCTGTCATGAATCCAATGATGGACCCGGTGCACGCCATGCGCCCTGGCTTGCTGCAACTGAACGCGTTGCCGCCGCTGTCGCTGTACGTGCACCTGCCTTGGTGCATCAAAAAGTGCCCGTATTGTGATTTCAACTCACACGAATTCCGCGCGGGGGTGGATGCGCCTTCCACGCAAGACGCCTACATCGACGCGCTGTTTGCCGACCTGGAAGCCAGCTTGCCCTTGATCTGGGGCCGCAGCATCCAGACCGTGTTTTTGGGTGGTGGCACGCCCAGCCTGTTTTCACCCGACGCCATTGACCGTTTGATCGGCGGCATCCGTGCCCGTGTGCGCTTGGCACCCGATGCCGAAGTGACCATGGAAGCGAACCCCGGCACTTTCGAAAAAGACCGTTTCAAGGCATTCCGCCAAGCAGGCATCACCCGTTTGTCGATCGGTGTGCAGAGTTTTGACAACGCACACCTCAAAGCGCTGGGCCGGGTGCATGACCGCGACCAAGCCTTGGCCGCCGTGACCGAAGCCGCGCAGGTGTTTGACACCTTCAACCTGGACCTGATGTACGCCTTGCCGGGCCAGACGCTCGAAGGCATGACGCAAGACATTCAGACTGCACTGGCTTTTGCGCCACCACACATCTCGATCTACCACCTGACGATCGAGCCCAACACCGTGTTTGCCAAGTTTCCGCCAAGCTTGCCCGAAGACGATTTGGCCTACGAGATGATGGACCGCATCACCGAGCTGACCGCGTCTGCTGGCCTGGACCGCTACGAGGTCTCGGCCTACGCCAAAGCCGGACACACGTGTGCGCACAACCTGAACTATTGGCAGTTTGGTGACTACTTGGGCATTGGCGCAGGGGCGCACAGCAAACTCAGTTTTGCGCATCGCGTGCTGAGGCAGGTGCGTTACCGCGAGCCTGCGCTTTATATGCAGCAAGCCATGAAGGGCGAGCCGGTCACGCAAAGCACCGAGGTGTCACGCCAGGAACTGCCGTTTGAGTTCATGCTCAATGCCTTGCGCCTGCGCGGTGGTTTTGCTTTGGCCGACTATGTGGACCGCACGGGCTTGGCCATGACAAGCATTCAGCAGGGCCTGCAAGAGGCCGAAAAACTGGGTTTGATCGGACGTGACCTGCACCGGGTTTGGCCGACAGAAAAGGGTTTCGACTTTTTGAGCGACTTGCAGGCACTCTTTCTGGCAGAGTGAGCCTGTCACTTGTCAAGGCGTATCAGAGCGCCTTGATTTTCATCTGCGAGAGCAGCAGTTTGAAGGCGTAGAGCATCAACAAAGAGCCAATCGCATCGCCAATGAACATGGGCCAGACATCTACCCAAATGTTCACATCAGCGCGGTCCATCACCAACCACAGCAGTTGATGGGTCACGGCACTGGCGGCCGCAAAAATCAAGGTGAAATTGAGCAAACTTTGGGTGGTTATGCCTTGCAGCAGGCGAGCGGTTTGTTGGCCTTTGGCAAGGACCTTCATGACCGCAAAGGGGGTGAAGCCCGAAACCACGCCGGTGAGCAACACCAGCCAGGGCTGACTGTCCAGCGAGCCTTGGTCGAGGTACCAAGTGCCCAACATGATGCCTGTGGCGCCCGGCAGCCCCAAAATCAAGACAAGCACGATGCGAAAGCCTGCAGGCAAAAACACCCAATTGACGCCCTCTGCATAAGACAAGCTTGCAAAAAGCCAGCCATTGAAATGAAAGAAGCCCGCAAACAACACAGCACTGCCCAAGGTCAGTGCTGCTGTTTCAAAGGCTTCTTTGAGGGCGATCTTCATGCAGCTTGGGATTGATGGGCCTGTTGCATGGATTGACCCAAGTGACTGAAATAATCCAAGGTCCGCTCAGTGGGAATCAGGAACTTGGCCCGGCGATCGCCTTCCAGGTTCAGGGTGCTGAGCATGTCTTTTCCGCGCAAGCGGGTGATGCGTTTGTGCAAAGTCGCGGGCGAACCCAAATCGGCTAAGCCAATGGCCTCGCGCACCGTCATGGGTTTGTTTTCGTACCAGCGCAAGACCACCGCTTGCAACAAGGCGCTTTCGTTGGCATCCATTTCCATGCCACTGGGCAAGGCTTGAATGACCTTGGCGAGTTGCAGAAAACGCATGTATGCCGAGGCAAAAGGACTGTTTGTTTTTTCCATAATTCTTCGATTTTATCGAATTAAATGGTGGTATCGGATTTTTTATTAGAGACCACAGCCTTTGTGAGCCATTCTGATAAACCCGGCTCGGCATTGGGTCTTGCCTCCATTGGCCTGTTGCTGAGCGCAAAAGCCGGAAAACAAAAAAGCGCCCGAGAGGGCGCTTTTAAGGTGTGAGGTCTGGCGGAAGCGGTGAGATTCGAACTCACGGACCCTTTCGAGTCGCCGGTTTTCAAGACCGGTGCAATCGACCACTCTGCCACGCTTCCTTGGGGGCAGATTGTAACGGCTTAAAACCTTGAATCTGGCGTTGATGGGGGTCCAAGAGGTTCAGGCGTGCTTCAGCATGCCCCTTTTTTCAATAAACGCCACGACTTCGGCCAGGCCCGCTTGTGTTTTTAAGTTGGTCATGACCCATGGCCGTGTTTCGGGGTTTGGGCGCATGCGGGCGGTGTCGGCCCGCATCACATCCAAGGAAGCGCCCACATGGGGAGCCAAGTCGGTTTTGTTGATCACAAACAAGTCGCTCTTGGTGATGCCGGGGCCGCCTTTGCGTGGGATTTTTTCGCCTGCAGCCACGTCGATCACGTAAATCGTGAGGTCGCTCAACTCTGGGCTGAATGTGGCGGCCAGGTTGTCTCCCCCGCTTTCAATGAAGACCACATCGGCGTTGGGAAACTTTTCCAGCATGCGGTCAATCGCTTCGAGGTTGATGGAGGCGTCTTCGCGGATGGCCGTGTGTGGGCAGCCACCAGTCTCCACGCCCATGATGCGTTCAGCGGGCAGGGCGCCGCTTTCGGTCAGCAGCCTTTGGTCTTCCTTGGTGTAGATGTCGTTGGTGATGGCAATCAGGTCCCAGCGCTCGCGCATGTTTTTGCAGAGCATTTCGAGCAGTGTGGTTTTGCCAGAGCCCACAGGCCCGCCAATGCCCACGCGCAGGGGCGGCAGTTTTTGGGTGCGGTTGGGGATGTGGTGCAAGGGCGTATTCATGATCTGAAGATCCTGGAGTATTGGGTTTCGTGGCGGGCCGACAAAATGGCCAGCATGGGGCTGAAAGCTTGGCGATCTTCGTCGCTCAAGTGCATGGCGGTTTGCACCGCCACAGGGATTTCACGGGCCAGCCTGGCCAACATGCGTTGGCCTGCGCTTTGGCCCAGAGGCACTGCTTTGAGGGCGGCTTGGGTCATGTTTTCGGCCCAACCAAAGGCGCAGGCTTGCAGGGCCTGATCCAGCGGTGCATGAGACAACGACAGCGCCAAGGCCATGGCCAGCGGGTAGGTGGGTGGCAATTGAGCGCAACACGCCAGTTGCGACGGGCTGGCTTGCTGCAGGTTGCGCAGCCAGTCCAGCAATGAGCGCCCCATTTGTTCGGTTTGCAGGCGCATCTCGGCGGTTTCGCGGGTGGCCATGACCCAGTCGTTCAGGGCTTGCAGTCGGGCGGTGTCACCGCTTTGCCAAGCGGGGATGGCTTGAGCAAGCACGGCCATGTCGCCGCGCGACTGCGTCAGATGCAGTTGGTCGACCAACCAGTCCGTGCCACTGTGCTCATCGTGTACCAAGCCTTGTTCAATGGCCGCTTCGAGCCCTTCGGAATACGAAAAGCCCCCAATCGGCAGCGCAGGGGACGCGAGCCAGATCAGTTGCAGCAGGCCCGAAGGCGCTGTGTCAGTGTTCATGCTTGCAGTCGGGGCCGTGTGTATGCGGTTGGGATGTGTCGCTTTGATCGTGCGAATGCCCACCGTGGTCGCCATAAGCGCCGCTTTCTGGTTCAAACGACTCTGTGACTTGCACCACGGTCATGTGCATGGCCCGCAGCATGTCGGCCAGCACATGGTCGGGCTCGATCTTCAGATGGTCCGGTTTCAGCTCGATCGGGACATGGCGGTTGCCCAAGTGGTACGCCGCGCGAGTCAGGTCGAACGGGCTGCCGTGCTCGGTGCAGGCGGTGATGCGCAGCACGGTTTGCGGCGCCGCCTCCACACGGACCAGCGAACCGTCTTCGGCCACCAGCACATCGCCGCCGCGCACCACGGTGCCTCGGGGCAAGAAGATGCCCAGCTGGCGCTGGCTGCTGTCCACCGCGTCAAAGCGGCTTTTTTGGCGGGTGTCCCAGTCCAGTGTGATGGTGCTGGCCCGCTTGACCAGCACGCTGGCCAGGCCACGGCCTTGGGGCATGAGTTTGGAACAAGTGATCATCAGAATAAAAAGTAGCGTTGCGTCATGGGCAAGCTGGTGGCGGGTTCACACACCAGCAGTTGGCCGTCGGCCCGCACCGCATAGGTCTGTGCATCGACTTCCATGCGGGGGGCGTAGTCATTGTGGACCATGTCTTTTTTGCCCACCTTGCGGATGTTTTTCACAGCCGACAAAGTTTTTTGAAGGCCATAACGCGCACCGATGCCCGCTTGCCAACCCGCCTGCGAGACAAAGGTCAGCGAGCCCCGAGTCAGTGCACCGCCAAAGCTGCCAAACATGGGCCGGTAATGCACCGGCTGCGGGGTGGGAATCGACGCGTTTGGGTCGCCCATGGCGGCCAGTGCGATGAAGCCGCCCTTCATGACGATGGCGGGTTTGACGCCAAAGAAGGCCGGCTTCCAGATCACCAGGTCGGCCCACTTGCCCACCTCGATGCTGCCCACTTCGTGGCTCATGCCGTGTGCGATGGCGGGGTTGATCGTGTACTTGGCGATGTAGCGTTTCACGCGGGCGTTGTCATGGCGATCTGTGTCGCCGGGCAAGCTGCCGCGCTGCTGCTTCATCTTGTGTGCGGTCTGCCAGGTGCGGATGATGACCTCGCCCACCCGGCCCATGGCCTGGCTGTCGCTGCTCATCATGCTGATGGCCCCCAAATCGTGCAGGATGTCTTCGGCTGCAATCGTTTCCTTGCGGATGCGGCTTTCGGCAAAGGCCAGGTCTTCGGCGATGGCCGGGTCCAGGTGGTGGCAAACCATCAGCATGTCCACATGCTCGTCCAGGGTGTTGATGGTGTATGGCCGTGTGGGGTTGGTAGAAGAGGGCAGCACATTGGCTTCGCCCACCACTTTCAAAATGTCGGGTGCGTGCCCGCCGCCCGCACCTTCGGTGTGAAAGGTGTGGATGGTGCGGCCCTTGAAGGCGGCCACCGTGTCTTCGACAAAGCCCGACTCGTTGAGCGTGTCGGTGTGGATGGCCACTTGCGTGTCGGTGGCTTCGGCCACGCTCAGGCAGTTGTCAATCGCTGCGGGCGTGGTGCCCCAGTCTTCGTGCAGCTTCAGGCCAATGGCGCCCGCATTGATTTGTTCGTGCAGCGCCGCAGGCAAAGTGGCATTGCCTTTGCCCAAAAAACCCAGGTTCATCGGAAAGGCGTCAGCCGCCTGCATCATGCGTTCGATGTTGAAAGGGCCGGGCGTGCAGGTGGTGGCAAAGGTGCCGGTGGCCGGGCCCGTGCCGCCGCCCAGCATGGTGGTCACGCCGCTGGCCAGCGCTTCGTCTATTTGCTGGGGCGCTATGAAGTGGATGTGGCTGTCGATGCCGCCTGCCGTCACGATCAGGCCTTCGCAGCTGATGATCTCGGTGCCAGGGCCAATGACGATGTCCACGCCCGGTTGGGTGTCTGGGTTGCCCGCCTTGCCAATGGCGGCGATGCGGTTGCCCTTGAGGCCAATATCGGCTTTGACGATGCCCCAATGGTCGACGATGAGCGCATTGGTCAGCACGCAATCCATCGCGCCCTCGGCATTGGTGCGTTGCGATTGCGACATGCCATCGCGGATCGTCTTGCCGCCACCAAATTTCACCTCTTCGCCGTAGCCACCTGCCAGCAAGGTGAAGTCTTTTTCGACCTCGATGAGCAAGGCCGTATCGGCCAGGCGAACCCGGTCGCCCTCGGTGGGGCCGAACATTTCGGCGTAAGCGCGTTTGTCGATGTGGGCCATGTCAGTTGCCTTTCGCATGCGTGGTGTCGAGTGCACCGTTGGTCAGGCCTCTGAAGCCGTACACCACGCGGTCACCGGCGTAGTCCACCAGCTCCACGGTGCGTTGTTGGCCCGGCTCAAAGCGCACGGCGGTGCCCGATGTGATGTTCAGGCGCATGCCTTGTGCGGCGGTGCGGTCGAATTTCAAGCCTGCATTGGTTTCGGCAAAGTGGTAGTGCGAGCCCACTTGAATCGGACGGTCGCTGGCGTTTTGCACCACCAGCGTGCAGGTGCGGCGGCCCACGTTCAGCGCATGCTGACCGGGGTCAATCAAAAGTTCTCCAGGCGTCATGTCGGGCTCACTTTTTGCCGAAGTAAAACGCCACCGCCACCAAGGCGGCAGCGACCACAAAACCGAGTGCATCGGTGGCGTGCCAATGGGTGCTGCCCAGGCCATGGCCCTCGTGAGCCCAAGCGGTGTTGCCCAGGTTGGACAGTGCGAGGCCAAGTGTCAAAGTGAATTTTTTCATGTGTGATTCCTGGGGTTCAAACAATGGGTTGGTGCACGGTCACCAATTTGGTGCCGTCTGGAAAAGTGGCTTCGACTTGGATGTCGGGGATCATTTCGGCGATGCCGTCCATCACGTCTGCCCGCGTCAAAACGCTACGGCCTTCGCTCATGAGTTGCGCCACAGTCTTGCCGTCCCGTGCGCCTTCCATGACGGCGGCACTGATCAGCGCAATGGCTTCGGGGTAGTTCAGTTTGAGGCCGCGTGCTTTGCGGCGCTCGGCCAAAAGGCCTGCTGTGAAGATCAGCAGCTTGTCTTTTTCGCGAGGGGTGAGTTCCATTTTGGTGCGCTCTGGTTGAATTGGTGCATTGGATGATTTCAATGTAGCAAAGAGCGTGCCCCTTTATAGGGAGCCACTCAATTCCTAGGGAAACGGCAGTCCTGTTGGCGGGCGTCAGGGCATTTGCGTGGGTTGGCACGGTGATTGCAAGAGCAGGTTCAGCGTTGCAAGTCTCCGCGTGTTTGAAAACCTACTTTCCTGATTGGAGTGATCTCATGATGAACCGTCGTGGCAATCTCAAAGCCCTCGCAACTGCCGCAGCCTTGGTGGCGGGCAGTTTGACTTTCTCGGTCCAGGCACTGGCCGCTGACACCATCAAGGTGGGCGTGTTGCACAGCTTGTCGGGCACCATGGCCATTTCTGAAACCGTGTTGAAAGACACCGTGCTCATGGCCATCGACGAGATCAACGCCAAGGGCGGTGTGCTCGGCAAAAAGCTTGAGCCTGTGATTGTTGACCCCGCTTCCAACTGGCCTTTGTTTGCTGAAAAAACCAAGCAGTTGCTCGGTCAAGACAAGGTCTCGGTGATCTTCGGCTGCTGGACTTCGGTGTCGCGCAAGTCGGTGCTGCCGGTGGTGGAAGAAATGAACGGCTTGCTGTTTTACCCCGTGCAGTACGAAGGTGAAGAGCTGTCGAAAAACGTGTTCTACACCGGTGCTGCGCCCAACCAGCAAGCCATTCCTGCAGTCGACTACCTGATGAGCAAAGAAGGCGGCGCAGCCAAGCGCTGGGTCTTGCTGGGCACCGACTATGTGTACCCCCGCACCACCAACAAAATCTTGCGCGCGTACCTCAAGTCCAAAGGCGTGGCTGACAAAGACATCGACGAAAAATACACCCCGTTTGGCCACAGCGATTACCAAACCATCGTGGCCGATGTGAAGAAATTCTCAGCCGGTGGCAAGACCGCCGTGGTCTCCACCATCAACGGTGACTCCAACGTGCCTTTCTACAAAGAGCTGGGCAATGCGGGCCTGAAAGCCAAAGACGTGCCGGTGGTCGCTTTCTCGGTGGGTGAAGAAGAGCTGCGCGGCGTGGACACCAAGCCTTTGGTCGGTCACCTGGCGGCATGGAACTATTTCATGTCCATCAAGAACCCGGCCAACGACGAGTTCACCAAAAAGTGGGCGGCTTATGCCAAGGCCAAAAACATCGCCGGTCACAAAGACAAGCCATTGACGAACGACCCGATGGAGGCGACTTACATCGGCATCAACATGTGGAAGCAAGCGGTTGAAAAAGCCAAGTCGACTGACACCGACAAAGTGATCGCAGCCATGGCGGGTCAGACCTTCAAAGCGCCCAGCGGCATCACCAGCAAGATGGACGAGAAAAACCACCACCTGCACAAGTCGGTGTTCATCGGCGAGATCAAGGCCGACGGTCAGTTCAACGTGGTGTGGAAGACACCTGGCCCGGTCAAAGCCAAGCCATGGAGCCCTTACATCCCCGGCAACGACGTCAAGCCTGACGAACCTGCCAAGAAGTGATGGGTTTGAAGGTCATTCCCGCGCAGGCGGGAATCCATGACAGTCAACGAGATGGATCCCCGCATTCGCGGGGATGACACGACACTTGTCATTCATGAGTTTGATGAACAAACTGTCATTCCCGCGCACGCGGGAATCCATTTCATGCCCAAGATTGCCTTGGCGAGCAGCTGCTGAACATGAGATGAGAAAAATGAAAAGATGGATTGTGAAAGGCGCGTTGATCGCCAGCGCGGTGTGGGGCCTGTCGGCCGCGCAAGCCCTGACGATGGACGAAGCCCTTGCCATGGCGACCGGAGAGAGCGATGCCCGCGTAGAAGCTTTGGCACAAGCGGTGGCGCAAGGCGATGACAAAACCGCCGCGTATTTGCAGGCGCTGGCCGACGATGTGGTCAAGATCGCCAAAGACCAGGTGCTGGTCGTGCGCGATGGCCAGGGCACAGATCCTGTGACAGGCCAGTCTGTCACCGTGCCCGCAGACGCCGAAGATGTGATGTTGAACAACCGCCTGCGTGGCGAGATCGACACAGCGCTGGCTGCCCTCAAGTTGTTCAGCGCCGATGTCAAGGTGCGCCGTCTGGCGGCCTTATCACTGCTCAAAGAGCCTGATGCCAGTCGCAAGCCTTTGCTGGAAAAAGCGCTGGCGGCTGAAAAAGATGCCACTGTGCAAAGCCTGGTGCGCCAGGCCCGTGCGGCTGCGCTGCTCAACAGCGATGCACCGAACGACCGTTTGCTGGCCGCTCGTGAGCTGGCCGACAGCAAACAGCCAGAGACCTTGTTGTTGCTCAACCAGCGCCTGGCTGATGAGCAAGAGCCTTCGGTCAAGAAACAAATTCAGACTTCGTTGGCCGCTGTGCAAGAAAGTTTGCGCTGGGGCGAGCGCTTGGGCGCGCTTTTCACGGGTGCCAGCCTGGGCTCGATCTTGTTGCTGGTGGCACTGGGGCTGGCCATCACGTATGGCCTGATGGGCGTGATCAACATGGCGCATGGCGAGCTGATGATGATTGGTGCCTACGCCACCTATGTGGTGCAAGCCTTGTTTCGGGATTACCTGCCCGCCGCGTTTGACGCTTACTTGGCGGTCGCTATTCCGGTGGCGTTCATCACCTCGGCCTTGGTGGGGGCGGTGATGGAGCGCACCGTGCTCAAGCATTTGTACGGCCGCCCTTTGGAAACTTTGCTGGCCACCTGGGGCATCAGCCTGGTGCTGATGCAAGGCGTGCGCAGCTTGTTTGGTGCGCAAAACGTGGGCGTCGAAAACCCTTCTTGGATGAGCGGCTCGCTGCAGTTGCTGCCCAACCTGCAATTGCCTTGGAACCGTGTGTTGATCATTGTGTTTGCCGCCGCCGTGCTGGTGGGCATGGCGCTGTTGATTGGCAAAACGCGTTTGGGCCTGTTTGTGCGTGGCGTCACGCAAAACCGCCCCATGGCTTCGTGCATGGGCGTCAACACCGCCCGCATCGACACCTATGCCTTTGCCTTGGGTTCGGGCATTGCCGGTTTGGCCGGTTGCGCTTTGAGTCAGGTGGGCAACGTCGGCCCTGATTTGGGCCAAAGCTACATCGTGGACTCGTTCATGGTGGTGGTGCTGGGCGGGGTGGGCCAATTGGCTGGCACCGTGTATGCCGCGCTGGGCCTGGGCCTGGTCAACAAGTTGCTCGAAGGCTGGACCGGCGCTGTGCTGGCCAAAATCTGCGTGCTGGTGTTCATCATCATCTTCATCCAGAAGCGCCCTCAAGGCATCTTCGCGATGAAGGGTCGCAGTGCTGAAGCGTGAATATGAGCATGAATATGACGTCATTTAAATTACCGACTCCTGCGCCCCTGTTGGGGCGCAAAGCCTGGATGGCTTTCTTGCTGGCGCTGATCGTTGTGGGCTTTTTGGCCCCGGTGCTCAATTTGTGGGTGCCTGCAGGCAACCCCTTGCATCTGAGCGACTTTGCGGTATCGCTGATTGGCAAGATCATGTGCTACGCCATTTGCGCCTTGGCCATGGACCTGATCTGGGGCTACACCGGCATTTTGTCGCTGGGCCACGGACTGTTCTTCGCTTTAGGTGGCTACGTCATGGGCATGTACCTGATGCGTCAGATCGGCCAAGACGGCAACTACAAAAGTGACTTGCCCGACTTCATGGTCTTTTTGGACTGGAAAGAACTGCCTTGGCACTGGATGCTGTCGGACAGCTTTGTGGCCACACTGATTTTGGTGGTGTTGGTGCCAGGCTTCATCGCCTTTGTGTTTGGCTATTTCGCCTTCCGTTCGCGCATCAAAGGGGTGTACTTTTCCATCATCACCCAGGCCATGACCTATGCGGCGATGCTGCTGTTTTTCCGCAATGAAACCGGCTTTGGTGGCAACAACGGCTTCACCGACTTCAAGCGCATTCTGGACCTGCCGATCGCCACCCCCCACATGCGCATGAGCTTGTTTGTCATCACAGGTGTCACCTTGCTGGGTTTCTATCTGTTCTCGCGCTGGCTGGTGGGCAGCAAATATGGCCGCGTGCTGCAAGCCATTCGCGATGCCGAAACGCGGGTCATGTTTTCGGGCTATTCGCCACTGCCTTACAAGCTGAGCATTTGGGTGATCTCGGCTGTGATGTGCGGCATTGCAGGGGCCTTGTATGTGCCGCAGGTCGGCATCATCAACCCCGGTGAAATGAGCGCGGCCAACTCCATCGAGATGGCGGTGTGGGCCGCAGTCGGAGGGCGTGGCACTTTGATCGGACCGATCGTGGGCGCGTTTTTGGTCAACGGGGCCAAAAGCTGGCTCACCGTGACCGCGCCAGAATTTTGGCTGTACTTTTTAGGGGCGCTCTTCATTGCTGTGACTTTGTACCTGCCGCAAGGCGTGGTGGGGCTGGTGGCCAAATTCAAGAACAAGAAAGGCGGTGCTGCATGACCCCCGATCTGTTGAAACAAGGCGCGCAGCGCATTGCCCAGTCGGCGCAACAGCGTGTGGAGTCCACCGAGTCGGGTGGCCGAGCTGCCGGTTATGGCCGTGTGCTGCAAGACGCCAAAGAGGTGGATGTGACGCATGGCCGCATCTTGTACCTCGAGGATGTGAGCGTGAGCTTTGATGGCTTCAAGGCCATCAACAAGCTGTCACTCGACATTGCACCCGGTGAGCTGCGCTGCATCATTGGCCCCAATGGCGCTGGCAAAACCACCATGATGGACATCATCACGGGCAAGACCCGGCCTGACGAGGGCACGGTGTTTTTTGGCAGCACCATTGATTTGCTGCGCCACAACGAACCCGAGATTGCCCAGCTGGGCATTGGTCGCAAGTTCCAAAAGCCTACGGTGTTTGAGCATCTGAGCGTGTTTGAAAACCTCGAGCTGGCGCTGAAAACGCCCAAAGGCGTGAAGGCCTCGATGTTCTTCAAGCTCGACTCACGCCAGAGCGATCGCTTGGCCGAAGTGCTGCACACCATCCACCTCGCTGACAGTGTGCGGGTGCAAGCGGGAACACTCAGCCATGGTCAAAAACAGTGGCTCGAGATTGGCATGCTGCTCATGCAAGACCCCAAGTTGCTGCTGCTGGACGAACCCGTGGCCGGTATGACCGACCACGAAACAGAGCGCACCGCCGAGTTGTTTTTGACCCTGAAGGGCAAACATTCGCTGATGGTGGTGGAGCACGACATGGGCTTTATTCGGACCATCTCGGACATCGTCACCGTGCTGTGCGATGGCTCGGTGCTGGCCCAGGGCACGCTCGATCAAGTGCAGGCCGATGAGCGGGTGATTGAGGTTTATTTGGGGCGCTGATCAGGACGAGTCATCCCAGACTTGATCCGGGAACCATGTCCGATTCACCCGTACCGAACAAGTTGGTGCAAACACATCAAACAGAGAAAACATGCTGACAGTCCAAAACATTCACCAATACTACGGCGGCTCCCACATCCTTCGCGATGTGAGCCTGTCTGCCGAGCAGGGGCAAGTCACCGTCTTGCTGGGCCGCAACGGCGTCGGTAAAACCACCTTGCTCAAATCGCTCATGGGCCTGGTGCCGATCAAAAGCGGCAGCGTCACGCTGGCTGGGCAAGACATCACACAGGCAAAACCCTACGAACGTGCGGCGGCCGGTATTGGCTATGTGCCGCAGGGTCGAGAAATTTTTGCCCGTTTGACGGTCGAAGACAACCTGCGCATGGGCTTGGCCACGCAAGCGGGTGGCACGCCTATCCCGCCTGAGTTGTTTGAACTGTTCCCAGTGCTCAAGCAAATGCTGCACCGCCGCGGTGGTGACCTCTCAGGCGGTCAGCAACAGCAACTGGCCATTGCCCGCGCTTTGGCAGCCAAGCCGCGTTTGCTGATTCTGGACGAGCCCACCGAAGGCATTCAACCCAGCATCATCAAAGACATTGGCCGTGTGATTCGCCAACTGGCCGACGTGGGCCTGCAAGGCCAGCGCATGGCGGTGCTGCTGTGCGAGCAGTACTACGACTTTGCCGAGGAACTGGCCGACCAGTATTTGGTGATGGACCGCGGCGAGGTGATTGCCCGAGGCCCAGGCAGCGAGATGAAGGAAAAGAGCATTCAGCAGTTGGTGGCGATTTGAGGGGGCTTCTGCGTTGGCGGGGTGAAAAAAGAGAACAGATTGGAAAAGGTGACCGATAAGCAGCGGGTGACGTCTTCTACTTCTGCGGTTCAACCGACTGTCCTCGGCCAGAACCGGAAACTCAGGTGAGCCGAGCTGGATTGGGCGGTCAGGCCTCTTCGATACGGTATGGATCAAGCTATACAAATACAGTAGCTATAAACTGTTGCTTCGAATAAAAAGGACAAGACATGGCAAAGCTACACGATTTCGCTTCGTCGATTATCTGGACTGGAAACCGTGGAGAAGGAACCCGCGCTTACAAAGCTTACGACCGGACTTGGGATATTGCTTTGCCTGGTAAGGACATCATTCATTGTTCGAATGATCCTCTCCTTGGTGGTGATCCAGCCAAAATGAATCCTGAAGACCTCTTGATTTCGGCGTTGTCCGCATGTCACATGCTTTGGTATTTACACCTTGCAAGCAATGCTGGGATCGTTGTGACAGGCTACCGTGATGATCCGATTGGCCATGGCGAGACTTTGCCGAATGGGGCAGGACGGTTTCTTGCTGCAGTTCTCCGGCCCAAAATTTCGGTGCAAGAAGGCGCAGATTTGGGACTCGCTGGCGAACTTCACCATAAAGTTCATGACTTTTGCTTTATTGCTCGATCAGTTAATTTCCCCGTGAGCTATGAGCCAACTTTCAATGTAGTCGCTCGATAAGCCTTTACGAATAACGCCTTTCAACGTCTGTAACGGGTATGACGCTGCAATACGTCAGGCCTGATACGAAGGTTCGCTCCCAGCCTAGACCTGTCGGTGTGGTCATCACGTCAAAGGCCTGCTGCTGGCCTGCCGCAGCTATCGCGGCAAACTTGGCGTGGCAGTCGACGCACTTTTTGCGACTGATGCTCGATAACTCGTCAATTACTGCGCTGTTTGGACCCAGTTCTCTGCTTGCAGCGCAGGCACCCGTGCGAACTCGCCCATGTTGTTCGTCACCAGCACCAGGCCTTCGCTGCGGGCGTGCGCTGCAATGTGCATGTCGTTCACACCGATAGGCTGGCCGATTTTTTCCAAGGCGGCGCGAATGGCGCCGTAATGCTGCGCGGCCTTGGGGCCATAGGGCAGAACGGCTAGGCGACTGCAAAAGTCCTCGATCGCGGCCAAGTTCCCGCTCACGCGGCTGCTTTTCTCCGCACCGTGCAAGAGTTCGGCGAGGGTAATGGAGGAAATCGCCATGCGGCTGGCGTTGGCATTGAAGGTGGAAAGCACCTCGACGGGTCGCCGCTTCAACACGTAGATGACGATGTTGGTGTCCAGCAGGTAACGCAACATCAGAGCGCCTCCCGCTCCGGCTGGTGCTGGGTGGCGCGCTCGGGCAGGAAGTCGTCGCTCACTGTGGGACCACCGAGAAAGAAGCTGTCCCATGTTTGGCCTAGAGGGGCGATGATGCGCTCGTTGCCATTGACGCGTATCTCGACCTTTTGGACGCCCTCGGGCAGTCGCACGTCCAAAGGGAGACGAACGGCCTGGGTACGGTTGTTGACGAAAACAGTGCCGATGGACATGGTGACCCCCTTAAAGAAACGTATATGGCAATTGTATATAGCCCCGTCCGCGGTCGGCAAGGGGGCTGTTCTAGGGTTGAACCGTCAAGGATTTCTTGACGGTTGCTTTTCTCCGACGTCTGGTGAGCGGTCAATGCCGGTCATTCGGCAATCACAGATTCCACAACCTTGGCACGTTCCCCGCCAATCCCCACATCTCCTGACGCCACGCGGCCCACACTTGCCGCAGCAGTTGCATGGCTGGCTCGGTCACGGGGGACAGCACGCGCAGCACGATGATTTGTTTGTGGGGCGATGTCGCACCCGCCGTCAAGCGCAGGGATGAGGCTTCGATCAGCTCGCGTGCGCAGGCGAGGGCGCGATCTGCGCGTTCAGCCGCGATGGCGCTGCCTGCCGCAAACACCAGCGTGGCCATGCAGCGCTGGCCTGCCAGACCGAGTGGGCTGTCCATCAATCGGGTGTCGGTGGCGTTCAGGGTGCCGCGCTCTAGCCAGATCGGACCCTTCGGGCCGGGGATTTCCAAATGTTGGCGAAATGTGCCTTGTGCAAAAGGCAAGTCGGCGGCGGGCAGGCCCAGCGCGGTGATGTCCCAGGTCATCATTTCTGCGCCGGGTGCCAGATCGAACACGGCGCGGTTGAGCGCATCGCAGCCGTTGTAGGCAATCGCCTCCAAGGGTAGCCATTCCAGCCGAGCACCGCCTTCCACACGGGCATGCACTTGCTGCGTGGCCAAGCCCGCATCCGACCGGTAAAAGCGTGTGGCCCCCGGCGTGGTGACCAGGCCATGGGCACCTGCGCCCACGGTGACGTGCATGTCGAGGGTGTCGCCGCCCACCAGGCCGCTGGGTGGGTGCACCAGCACGTTGTGGCAGACCGCATCGCCTTCGGGGTAAAGGCTTTGCAAAATGCGCAGCGGGCCTTGGTGCAGGTAGCGGGCCACGCTGCGCTCAGACTCCAGGGTGTAGTCGAGGTTGAGGCTGGCGTGCCAGGTCATGTGTGAGCCGGTGGCATGTTGCGCGGTGTCCGCTGCGCCGGGGCGATCTTCATTCGCCTTGCGAGCCGCGGTGCGCCCAGCCGGTGGTGTGTTTTTCGATGGCGCTGAACAGTTCGTACATGATCATGGCCATGGCCCCCACCACCACCAAACCCGAAAACGCCAGGCCCATCTGCATGGCCGAACCGGCCGAGATCAGCAGGTAGCCAATGCCTTCGTTCGAGGCGGTCATCTCCGACACGGTGGTGCCCACAAAGGCCAAGGTGATGGCCACTTTGAGCGAGCCGTAAAAGTAGGGCATGGAGCGGGGCAGGCCGACTTTGACCAGCACGTCCCAGCGCTTGGCACCCAGCACGCGCAGCACGTCTTCCAGTTCAGGCTCCAGCGTGGCCAAACCCGTGGCGATGTTCACCATGATCGGAAAAAAGCTGATGAGGAACGCTGTGAGGATGGCGGGGCCGATGCCGATGCCAAACCACACCACCAAGATCGGCACAAACGCCGCTTTGGGCAGCGCGTTGAAAGCGGTCATGAGCGGGTAGACGGCGGCATAGGCCAGGCGCGAGCTGCCGATCACAAATCCCAGCAGCACCCCCACCACGATGGCGATGCCAAAACCCACCATGGTGACCCAGTAGGTTCGCCAGGCATGGCCCGCGATCACATCGCGGTATTCGACGGTTTGCTCGGCAATGCGCCAGGGGCTGGGGAACACGAATTCCGACACATTGAAGACGCGGCACAAGCCTTCCCAGATCAACAGGGTCAGCACCAGCAAGATCCAGGGGGACCAGCTTTCGAGGGATTTTTTGTTCATGGGGGCTCCCGCTTATTGGTTGATCGCCGCACCGGTCTTGCGCATGGCACCGATGTGGCCGCGCAGCTCGTGCACGATGTTGGTGAATTCGGGGGTGTAGGTGATCTCCAGATCACGCGGGCGTGGCAGATCGATCTCGCGTTTGACGACAAAGCGGCCGGGGCTCTTGCTCATCACATACACCGTGTCGGCCAGAAACACCGATTCGCGCAGGTCGTGCGTGACCAGGATGACGTTGAATTTTTGCTCGGTCCACAGGTCGCGCAAGATGCACCAGAGTTCTTCGCGTGTGAAGGCATCGAGCGCGCCAAAGGGCTCGTCGAGCAGCAGCATTTTGGGTTCGTGGATCAGGGCCCGGCAGATGCTGGCGCGTTGCTGCATACCGCCCGACAGTTGCCAAGGAAACTTGTCTTCGTAGCCACCCAGGCCCACCGTGTTGAGCAGCTTGCGGGCACGTTCAACGTATTCGGCCTTCTTTTGCTTGAAGTTGGAGCGGTAGGGCTCGACGATTTCGAGCGGCAAGAGCACGTTGTCGAGCGTGGTGCGCCAAGGCAGCAATGACGAAGCCTGAAACGCCATGCCGCTGATCTTGAGCGGGCCGGTCACGGCTTGTCCATCCACATGGATGGTGCCTTTGCTGGGCATTTTCAGGCCCGTGGTCAGCTTCATGAAGGTCGATTTGCCGCAGCCCGATGGGCCGACGATGGCGATGAACTCGCCTTGCTTGACCTGCAGGTTGATGTCTTCTACCGCGAAGTGGTTTTGTGCCAACAACTCGTCGTTGTAGGCCAGCCAGACATTCTGGAAATCGACGAATGCGTCTTGTGACATGGTGAAAACTCTGAAATGGTGTTCGAAAGTGTATACAGGCAGCATCCTGTAAAAGCCCACCACAACCACAAAGGTTGAAGTGGGCTCAAGTCAGTGCCGGGTGTATTTGCCAGGCGCTTTATTTTTTGGGCTTGGGCAGAATGTCCAGCTCTTTGGCCGTGGGCAGGAACGAACCGTTCCAGATGTCGTCCACTTTCACGCGGGTCTTGGTGTTGAAGGCGTCGGACACTTGCGAGGCCATGAGGGTCAGGCGTGGGCCATTGATTTGGCCAAAGCCTTCAGCACGGGCCGATGGGCTGTTGATCACGGTGTCAATGGCCAATTGCAGGCGGCGTGTTTCCAGGGCCACGTTGATGATGCCGTCGCGGGCTTTGACCGACTCAATGGCTTTGGCTGGGTCGGTGATCACGTCTTTGGCCCCTTTGGTGAAGGCGCTCAGGAAGGCTTTCACGGCGGCTGGGTTTTCCTTCAGGATCTTGGGCGAGGCGATGATCGCGTTGCCATAGAGCTTCACGCCAAAGTCAGGGTACTGCATGACCACCACGTCTTCGGCTTTCACGCCACGCGCTTCGATGTTCAGCAGCGAGGTGAAGGTGAAACCCGTGATGGCGTCCACATCGCCGCGCACCAGCATGGTTTCGCGCAGAGGTGGGTCCATCGCGGTCCAGGCCACGTTGCCAATGCCGTTGGCTTTCTGGAAGATGGGGAAGGCGCGGCGGCCAGCGTCAAACACGGGGGCACCGAGCTTTTTGCCCGCCAGGTCAGCCGGGGTCTTGATGCCGGATTTCTTCAGGGCCATGACCGAAGCGGGGGTGTTGTTGTAGACCATCATGATGGCCACAGGCTTGTTGGGCGCGTCGGGGTTGTTGGCGTGAAACTCCATCAACGCGGCCAGATCGGCAAAGCCCAGGTCGTATGTGCCCGAAGCCACGCGGGTGACCGCGCCACCCGAACCGTTGCCTGAGTCCACAGTCACGTCGAGCTTGGCATCCTTGAAATAGCCCTTGGCTGCAGGTTGCAAAAAGAACGCGGCAGGGCCTTCAAAACGCCAGTCCAGCTGAAATTTGATGGGGGTTGTTTGGGCTTGGGCGGTGCCAAAAGCGGCAGCAGCAGCCAACACGGCGGTGGCTTTGAGTAAGAAACGCTTGTTCATGAGGGGCTCCAGGGTCAAATAAACGGTGAATCTTGTCTAGCAAAATCGGTGCCATTATCGACCATGGGTCTGACGGCTCATGTCAGGTCCATCCCCTAGAAATCCTCATTTTTGGTGCAGCTTGGCTGGGGCTGTGCACCAAATTGGCGTTTTGGTGGTGTGCCCACTCATAAAGTCATGGACCCCCGATCCAGTCGGGGGTGACAAAGCCAGAAGTCAAGGCCCCCCGATCTGGTCGGGTGTGACAAAGCCAGAAGTCAAGGCCCCCCGATCTGGTCGGGGGTGACAAAGCCAGAAGTCATGGACCCCCGATCCGGTCGGGGTGACAAGTGTGTTGTCATGCCCGGCTTGACCGGGTATCCATGTCTTCTTTTGCCCTGGTTCAGTGCGCCTCGGCTTGCTTGGCGGCCTCGATCGCGTCGCGGTTGTCACCGCTGGCGCCATTGAAGAACAGGTTCAAAGCCACTGCGCTGAGGGACGCCAGCAAGATGCCCGACTCGATCAACGGGTGCAGGCCATGCGGCATCCACTGTTTGAAGTTGGGAGCGATCAGCGGGATCATGCCGATGCCGATCGAAATCGCCACGATCATCGCGTTGAAGCGGTTGTTCTTGAAGTCCACATTGCCCAGGATGCGGATGCCAGTGGCCGCCACCATGCCGAACATCACCAGACCCGCGCCGCCCAGCACCACGGTGGGCAGCGATTCGATCAGCGCAGCCATTTTGGGCAAGAGGCCCAAGGCCACCAAAATCAAGCCACCGGCCACACAGACAAAACGGCTTTTCACGCCCGTCACCGCCACCAAGCCCACGTTTTGCGAGAAGCTGGTGTAGGGGAAGGTATTGAAAATGCCGCCGATCAGCGTGCCCAGGCCATCGGTGCGCAGACCGCGTGTGAGCGCGGCTTGGTCGACCTTTTTGTCGGTCATTTCGCCCAAGGCCAAAAACATGCCGGTCGACTCGATCATCACCACAATCATGACCAGGGTCATGGTCAGGATCAGCACCGGCTCAAACACCGGCATGCCGAAGTGGAACGGCATGATCACGTCAAACCAGGCAGCTTTGCCCACTTTGTCGAAGTTCATCAGGCCCATGGCTGTGGCCACCACGCCGCCGATCACGATGCCCAACAGCACCGAGATGTTGGCCAGAAAGCCTTTGGCAAAACGCGAGATCAGCATGATGGACACCAGCACCAAAGCCGCAATGCTCACGCCAGTCAGGTCGGCGTATTTGGGGTTGGGCATCTTGGGCAAGAGCGCCAGGTCTTTGGGAATGGCGGGCAACACGGAACCCGGTGCGCTGGCAGCTGCCGCTGCCGCATCAAGCCATTGTTTGTGCTCGGGCGTCACGATGCTGGGCGCAGTGGGGCCAAAGGGGTTGCCAAAAATCCAGTTGATGCCGATGCGCATCAAGCTGATGCCGATCACGGCAATGATGGTGCCGGTGACCACAGGCGGGAAGAAGCGCAACAAGCGGCTCACCAGTGGCGCGATCAGGATCGAGATGATGCCCGCCCCAATGATGGAGCCGAAGATCAGCTGTGCCCCCAGCTCGCCCGGGTTGGCGTTGGCCATGGCCACCATGGGCGCTACCGACGCGAACGTCACGCCCATCATCACGGGCAGGCGAATGCCAAACCACTGTGTGGCACCCAGCGACTGGATCAGGGTGACCAAGCCGCAGCAAAACAGGTCAGCCGAAATCAGGTAAGCCACGTCTTGCGGGCTGAGCTTGAGGGCGCGGCCCACGATCAGGGGCACGGCCACAGCACCGGCGTACATCACCAGCACATGTTGCAGGCCCAAAGCGGCGAGCTTGCCATTGGGCAAATGCTCGTCCACGGGGTGGATGGTTGAACTCATGGAGGTGTCTCCTGGAAAGTAAACAGAGGGAAAACCGCAAAGAGGCTAAATGTGTGCTTCTTTGTGTTTCAAACTGTATACAAAAAATCCAGGGCTGACCTCAGGGATTACCCAGGTGCTGCAAAACAGCTTGTAGGCGTGCCCCAAATGATCAAGATCAAATTCAACCAGGGCGTCGGGTCAGATACTTGAACCCGTCACCGTCGAAAGCCTTTCGAGGGTCTTCACACAAGGTTTTGACATGAAAAATACCCATCCGATCGATCGCTGGCTGCGTCTGGCATTGGCCATTGGCTTGGCTCAATGGGCTTATTTTTGGTTGACGTCGGCCGCTCAATGGCCGGTTTATGCCGTGGCGGCGATTCTGGGGGGCACGGCTTTGCTTCAGTTTTGTCCGGTGTACCGTTGGTTGGGCGTAAGCACTGCAAGCCGTTCATCGGGTGAGGTGGGCATGGCGTGGAAAGCCTTGGGATGGGCCGCTTTGCTGGCCTTGCTGGTCGGTGGCAGCTATGGCAGTGCGGCCTTTAGCCGAAAACTCTTTCTTGAAGAGTTCAACGCCATGAACCATTTTTACAAGCAAACCCTGTTCTTGACGGGCAAGAATGAGCGGGAAAAGGCCAACGCCGACTATGACCGCTTGATGCCCGCGTGGCTTGCATTTCAGTCAAAGTACACAAAATATCGCCCCTATGCGTTGCGCACTGACACCCAATTGAGCGCCGATCTCGTGTCGGTGCAGGCCATGCTGTCCGGCGTTGAGCCAGCGGTTCGCAGCGGCGATCTGCATCAAGCCCATTTGGATCTGGAAAAGGTGCGCCCTGTGTTTCAGGACATGCTCAAGCGCAATGGCTTCTCTTTGTTGTCAGTGGCTTTGGTCGATTTTCACGACAACATGGAGCAGATGCTCGATGCGGCACAAGCCCGAGACGTTCAGAAAATCATCCAGCTTTATCCCGCCGTCAGTGACAAACTTCGACAAGTTGAAGAGCAAGCCAACGATGCCGAAATTCAGGCCATTCGTCAGCACCTGGATGCGTTGATGGCGATGGCGCAAGCAGACAAGCGCGATGGCTTGTCAGGCCAGGCCGACAAGCTCAAGAGCAGCTTCGTGAAGGTGTACCTTCAACGTGGTTGATGGCGAGCGGGTGACGCAGCCGGGCTGACTTCAGCGCTGGCCATCAGACCCATCAGGCCAGCAAATCCAGCAAGGTCCGCGCAATCACTTTGGTGGCGCGGCGCAGGTCTTCTAGCTGCACATGCTCGTCTGAGCGCTTGGCGTTGGACTCGCGCACGGTGCGCGGGCCTGCGCCATAGATCACGCCGGGGATGCCGCGTTCCACGTACAGGCGCACGTCGGTGTACAGCGGCGTGCCCACCGCGGGGATGGCTTCGCCAAAGAGTTCGCCACCGTGCTTTTGGATCGCGTCGACCATTGGCTGGTTGCCCGCCAAGGGCTTCATGGCGTTGGCCAGCAGCATGCGGCGCACATCCACTTTGAGTTCTTGGCCGCCGCGTGGGGGCTTGAAGCTGGCGGCCGCGTCGGCAATGGTCTGGCGGATGCTGGCTTCGACTTCGGCCGGGTTTTCTTCGGGGATCATGCGGCGGTCGAGTTTGAAGACGACCTTGCCGGGCACCACATTGGTGTTGGTGCCGCCACTGATCTGGCCCACGTTCAGGTAGGGGTGTGTGATGCCCTCTACCTGTGACGTGACTTTTAAATACTGGGTGTTCAGCGCGTGCAGTGCGTTCAAGATGTGCACCGCGCCTTGCAGTGCATCGGTGCCGCTGTCGGGGATGGCGGCGTGCGCCATCTCGCCTTGCACCGTCACTTCCATTTGCAGGCAGCCGTTGTGCGCGGTGACCACCTGGTAGCTGAAGCCTGCGGCAATCATCAAATCGGGCTGGGTCAAACCCTTGGCCAGCAGCCAGCCGGGGCCCATTTCGCCGCCAAACTCTTCGTCGTACGTGAAGTGCAGTTCCACGCCGCCTTTGAGTGGGGCTTTCAGTGATTCGAGTGCCCGCGTGGCAAAGGTGAAGGTGGAAAAGTCGCACTTGCTCACGGCAGTGGCGCGGCCATACATCGCGCCGTTGTGAATCTCGCCGCCGTAGGGTGGGTAAGTCCAGCCTTCGCCGGGGGGCACCACGTCGCCGTGGGCGTTCAGCGCAATGGTTTTGCCCTCGCCATACTTCCGGCGCACGATCAGGTTGGTGATCGACTCCAGCCCATAGGCTTTGACTTCGGAGGCAGGAACAGGGTGTTTTTCGGCCTCAAAGCCCATCGGCTTGAGCAGTTCGGCAGTGCGCTCGGCATGAGGCGCGTTGTTGCCAGGCGGGGTGTCGGTGGGCACTTGCACCAGCGCCTGCAAAAACTGCACCTGTTCGTCAAAGTGCGCGTCGATCCAGGTGTCGAGTTGTTGGTATTGTTGGGCTGTAGCGCTCATGACAGTTCCTGAGAGAGTTGGTTCAAAACATGGGTGAAAGCGTCGACGCACAGCTGCATGTCGCAGCTGGTGGTCGATTCGAGCGGGTTGTGGCTGATGCCTGCGTTTTCGCCGCGCACAAACAACATGGCTTGCGGCATGACTTCGTGCAGCTTCATGGCGTCGTGGCCCGCGCCGCTGGGCAGCTTGAAAAGCGGCACACCCAGGGCGCTTACGGCACGTTCCCAGCGGGCTTGCCACTCGGGGGCGCTGGGCGCAGCGGCAGCGCTCATGGTGCGTTCGGCGCTGTAGCGCACGCTGCGACGCTCGCTGATGGCGTGCAGTTGGGCCATCACGTCGGCGACCAGCGCATCGCGCTGTGCGTCGGTGGGGGCGCGCATGTCCAGGCTGAAGGTGCAGCGTCCCGGCACCACGTTGATCGAGCCGTTGGGCACATTCAGCTGGCCGATGGTGGCCACCGAGTCGCCGTCTTGGGCCGCACGTTGCTCCATGTAAAGCGCCAGTTCGGCCACGGCGCAGGCCGCGTCGCGGCGGCGGTCCATGGGGGTGGTGCCTGCGTGGCTGGCGGTGCCAATGATTTCGCACAGGTAGCGCTCGCTGCCGTTGATCGAGGTGACCACGCCCAGCGGGATATTTACTTCGTTGAGCACCGGGCCTTGCTCGATGTGCACTTCGACAAAGCCCAGGTACTGCGCCGGGTCGCGCTGGATTTTGGGAATGTCTTCCACACACAGGCCCGCGTGCTGCATGGCCGCGCGCATGGTGATGCCGTCGGCATCTTGTTGCGCCAGCCATTCGGGCTTGAAGTCACCGATCAAGGCACCAGAGCCCAAGAACGTGGCCTTGTAGCGTTGGCCTTCTTCTTCAGAAAAGGCCACCACCTCGATGCCAAAGGGCAGACGTTTCCCCTGGTGGTGCAGCTGCTGCACACAGGCCATGGGCACAAAGATGCCCAGGCGGCCATCGTATTTGCCGCCGTTGCGCACGGTGTCGTAGTGGCTGCCAGTCAGCAGGTATTTGCCGCCAGATGTGGCGGGGTGGTAACGGCCCACCACGTTGCCCACAGCGTCGGTGTGTACCTCGTCAAAGCCGCAGTCGCGCATGTTTTGCGTGATGCGCTGGGCACACGCCCGGTGCGCATCGGTCAGGTAAGTGACGGTGAGTTGGCCCAGCTCGGCAAAGCCGGTGTCTGAATGTTGGGCCAGTTTTTCTTGCCAGTCCCAGACCTGGTGGCCGAGGGTGGGCTCGAAGTCAAACTTGTCGTTCAGGCGAATTTCAACGATGCGGTGGATGTTGCGCAGGCACTCTTGCAATTCGAAGTCGGGGTGGCCGTGCAGGCGGCGCTCAAACGCGTCGATGATCTGCCGTTTGTTGTAGCCCACCCCCCGCGGGCCGCGCACCGCCAAGATGAAGGGCCAGCCAAACTTGGCGTTGTAGTCGGCGTTGAGCTGTTGGATTTGGGCGAACTCTTGGGGCGTGCAGTCGGTCAGACCCGCCTTGGTTTGTTCGTTCGTGGATTCTGCCGTGAGCGTTTTGCTGACCATGGCCTTGCCCGCCAGTTCCGGGTGGGCACGGATGAGGCCGAGCTGCGCCTCGCGCCCAGCGTGGGCCAAGACCTCGCACATGGCGTGTTTCAGATGCGCCAGCGATGTGAAGGGGCGCTCGTTCAGCGCCTGCTCGGCGATCCAGGGCGAGTGCTCATACAGGCCGTCGAGCATTTGCGCCGCCTCTTCACGGCTGGCGTTATTGAGTTGTTCCAACGTGATGGGCATGGTCAATCCTTGTAGGGGTGTGTGGCTTTCCAGTGCCGTGCGATGTCGATGCGCCTCGCCACCCACACTTTGTCGTGCGACTGGATGTGGTCCAAAAAGCGTTGCAGTGCGGTGATGCGTCCGGGGCGTCCCAGCAGGCGGCAGTGCATGCCGATGCTCATCATCTTGGGCGCGTTGTCGCCGTTCGGGTCCCCTTCGGCATAGAGCGCGTCAAAGGTGTCTTTCATGTATTGAAAGAAGGGATCGGCATGCGAATAACCCTGCGGCAGCGCGAAGCGCATGTCGTTGCAGTCCAGGGTGTAGGGCACGATCAACTGTGGCGCATCGCTGCCGTCGCTTTTGCGTACCTTCATCCAGAAGGGCAGGTCGTCGCCGTAGTAGTCGCTGTCGTATTCAAAGCCGTCAAAGTCGGCCACTAGGCGGCGCGTGTTGGGGCTGTCGCGGCCGGTGTACCAGCCCAGTGGCCGCTCGCCTGTGAGTTCTTGCAAAATGTTCATGGCCTCGGCCATGTGGGCGCGTTCGGTGGCCTCGTCGATGTGCTGGTAGTGGATCCACTTGAGGCCGTGGCAGGCGATGTCGTAGCCCAGCTCTTTGAAGGCGGCGGTCACGTCGTCGTGCTTTTGCAATGCAGTGGCCACGCCAAACACCGTGAGCGGCAGGCCGCGTTTTTCGAACTCACGCAGGATGCGCCACACGCCCGCCCGCGAGCCGTATTCGTAGATGCCTTCCATGCTGATGTGACGCTCAGGGAAGGATGCAGGGTTGAACATCTCGGACAAAAACTGTTCGGAGCCCGCATCGCCATGCAGTACCGAGTTTTCACCGCCTTCTTCGTAGTTCAAGACAAACTGCACCGCCACGCGTGCGCCGCCCGGCCATTGTGCGTGTGGCACATGGCGGCCATAGCCCTTGAGGTCGCGGGGGTAGGGGAGGGTCGAGTCGTAAGTGCTCATGGTCGTTTTGTGGCTTCAGGCCAGGGCCAAAGAAATGTCGTGCGTCGGTACTTTGCGGTCGAAGGTCAGGCTTTCCTCGACATGCAGCAGGTGTTCGTGCATCAAGCGCACGGCCAGGTCAGCGTTACGGGCTTCGAGGGCGCCCACGATGTCCGCATGTTCGTCGGTGGAGTGTTCGGCCTCGTTGCGTGACTGGTACATCAATGTGATCAAGGCGCAGCGCGAGATCAGCTCGCCCAGCACCTGGGCCAGCACATCGTTGTGCATCAACTCGGCCATGCGCACATGAAAGTCGCCCAGTAACTCGGTGCGGCCCGTGATGTCGCCCTGTGTCACGGCTTCGCGTTCTTGTTTGATGTGTTCCTTGAGGGCCACGATTTGTTCCGGCGTGACTTGCAGGACAAAGGCGCGGGTCATCTCAGCTTCCAGCATGCGGCGCACGGCAAACACCTGCTGCGCCTCTTCGACTGAAGGCGCCGCCACAAATGCGCCACGGGCCGGTTCGAGCTTGATCAACCTGTTTTGCGACAGTTGAAACAGCGCCTGCCTGACCAACGTGCGCGAGACGCCAAAGTGGTCAGCCAGCTTTTGCTCTGCCAACTTGGAGCCGGGCAGCAAGCGGTGCTCCACGATGGCGCGGGTCAGCGACTCGACAATGTGGTGCGTGGTGGAAGTTTCCATGTCTCGCGGTCCCTTTTCGGGTAATGACCCGGGTGTTTTGATGTCTGCGGCAGAAATGATAGCCACTAAAAGCAAAATTGTATACACTTCGGTCGACCGGTTTGGCGGGCTTTTTAAAGCCTTGCAAAAACCACCTTTTTGACCCCATTCAAAACAAGCGAGCAAGACCATGGGATTGAGCACTCACGTTCTGGACACGATGCACGGCTGCCCCGCCGCCGGTATGCAGGTTTCTCTTTTCACCACCCAAGGCGATCAGGCCACCTTGGTCAAAAGCTTCACGCTGAACAGCGACGGTCGCAACCCCGACGGCATGCTGTACGACCATGCCAGCCTGCGCAAAGGCACCTATCGCCTGGTCTTCAATGTGAGTGACTACTTCAAGTCCAAAGGCCTTGAACTGCCCGAACCCCACTTTTTGAACAAAGTCAGCCTGGACTTTGGCGTGGCCCACGAAGACCAGCACTACCATGTCCCACTGCTGGCCAGCCCATGGAGCTACTCGACCTATCGAGGCTCCTGAATTAATTGGGATCTGACCCTGATTGATTTTGGGATCTGACCCCGATTAACGATTGATGATTGATTTGCCCCCGATTGATTCAACAGATCCGTCATGCCCGGCTTGACCGGGTATCCATCACAGCCGAAGGCATAGACCCCCGATCACGTCGGGGGTGACGGTGGTCAGGGCATAGACCCCCGATCACGTCTGGGGTGACGGTGCTTAGGGCATAGACCCCCGATCACGTCAGGGGTGACGGTGGTTAGGGCGTAGACCCCCGATGACGTCGGGTTTGACGGTGTTAATTGAGGTCATATCCCGATTCATTCGATGAATCTGTCAACTTCATCGAAAAAAGCCCGCCACACTGGCCCCGGTTCTTTAAAATCTGGCCTCTACCGTTTATTTAGACCCCCGAACCATGACCCAAGTCACCAACACTGTGCGCTTTGTGCTCGACGGCCAGATCGTCGAAGCCCAAGGCGAGCGCCGCACCACCACCGTTCTGGACTATTTGCGCGAGCAAATGCACCGCACCGGCACCAAAGAGGGCTGCGCCGAAGGCGATTGCGGCGCTTGCGTGGTCATGGTGGGCGAACTCAACGCGGCAGGCACAGGCGTGGACTATGTCGCCACCAATGCCTGTATCCAGTTGCTGCCTTCGCTGGACGGCAAATCGGTCAAGACCGTCGAGAGCCTGAAAAAACCCGACGGCACGCTGCACCCGGTGCAGGCAGAAATGGTCAAGTGCCACGGCTCGCAGTGCGGTTTCTGCACCCCCGGCATCGTGATGAGTTTGGTGAACTTGGTGCAGGTTTTGCCCATGCCCAATCGCCAGCAGATCACCGATTCGCTCAGCGGCAACCTGTGCCGCTGCACTGGCTACAAGCCGATCATCGATTCAGCCACCAAGGCCTGCGCCAAGCCAGAAGCCCTGAAGCTGGACGACAGCGCCGATGTGCCCTTGCTCAAAGAGATCCAGCGCGCCAGCGTGCCCACCCTCAGCCTGGACGGTGACATCATCGTGCAGCCCGTGGTGCGCACTAAAAAAGGCAATGAGTTTGTGTCGCCTGCCACCATCGAAGAAGTGGCCGATTACCTGGTCAAACACCCCACCACCACACTCTTGGCCGGCAGCACTGAAATCGGTTTGCAGGTCAACAAGCAGTACGCACGCCCCGACCACATCATGTATTTGGGCAATGTCAAAGCCCTGCGCCAGGTGGCCGAGACCGACAAGGTCTGGCGCATCGGTGCCGCAGTGTCGCTCAGCCACGTGGAGGCACTGGTCGCCAAGGCCTACCCCGACTTTGCCGAAGTGTTGCGCCGCTTTGGCTCGCCCCCCATCCGCTCGACCGCCACCTTGGCGGGCAACATTGCCAACGGCTCGCCGATTGGCGATTCCATGCCTTGCTTGCTGGCGCTGGGTGCCAATTTGGTGCTGCGCCGTGGCGACAAAACCCGCAACGTGTTGCTGGAAAACTTCTACACCGGCATGAAGAAAAGCGTGCTCGAAGCCGGTGAGTTCATCGAAGCGGTGGAGTTGGCCAAGCCCATGGCCGGACAGGTTTTTCGCGCCCACAAGGTGAGCAAGCGTTTTGAGCAAGACATTTCGGCCACTTGCGCGGCCATCAGCTACACGCTCCAAGGCGGCAAGTTGTCTGGCGTCAAGCTGGCCTACAACGGCCTGAGCCCCTTCCCGGCCCGTGCGCCCCAACTCGAAGCCGTGCTCGAAGGCCAAGCGCCCGCCGATGTGAAGGCGGCTGATCTGGACGCCGCGATTGCCGCCAGCTTTACCGCACGCGACGGCTTGCGTGCCACGTGGGCTTACCGCGCTTTGGTGGCGCGTAATTTGGCTTTGGAATTCATTGAAGAACAGAAAGAGGTGGCTTGAATGAACGCTCCTACCGCACTTAAAAACCTGTTGCCCGCATCGGGCGTTCAGCAAGGCACCGACATCGTTCACGAGTCTGCGCACCTGCACGTGACAGGCACAGCCACCTACATCGACGACATCCCTGAGCACGCAGGCACCTTGTATGCCGCCCTCATCCTGTCGCCCGTGGCGCATGGCGAGTTGATCGGCGACGGCATCGACCGCGCAGCCATTCTCAAGGAACACGGCGTGGTCGCGGTGTACACCGCCAAAGACATTCCCGGTGAAAACAACTGCGGCCCCATCGTGCACGATGATCCCTTCCTCGCCGCTGGCAAGGTCGAGTTCATTGGCCAGGCCGTGGCCGTGGTGGTGGCGCGCAACATGCTCTATGCCCGCGAAGCCGCGCACAAAGCCAAGGTGCTGGTCAAAGAACTCACGCCGATCCTGACGGTGGAAGAGGCGATGGCCGCGGGCAGCTTCATCATGCCGCCCAAAGGCATCACCCGTGGCGACGCGGCCACGGCCATTGCCAATGCCCCGCACAAGATCAAGGGCACGACCCGCACCGGTCAGCAAGAGCAGTTTTACCTCGAAGGCCAGATCACTTACGCGGTGCCCAAAGAAGACGGCCAGCTCACGCTGTATGTGTCGACCCAGCACCCCGATGGCAACCAACGAGAAGCCGCGCACGCCCTGAACCTGCACACCAACGACGTGGAAGTGATTTGCCGCCGCATGGGCGGTGGCTTTGGTGGCAAAGAGGGCAACGCCAGCATCTTCAGCCAGAGCGCCGCACTGGCCGCACACAAGTTGGGCAAGCCCGTCAAGCTGCGCGTGAACCGCGATGACGACATGACCATCACGGGCAAGCGCCACGATTTCCGCATCGACTACGAAGTGGGCTTTGACGACAACGGCCGCGTGCTGGGCGCTGACATCACGCTCATGTCCCGCTGCGGCTACAGCACCGACTATTCGGGCCCGGTGAATGACCGCGCTTGTTTGCACATCGACAACAGTTACCACATCCCCGCGCTCAAGCTGATCAGCCACCGCTGCAAAACCAACACGCAAAGCGCCACCGCCTTCCGTGGTTTCGGTGGCCCACAGGGCATGTTTGGCATCGAGACGGTGATGGACGAAATTGCCATGACTTTGGGCAAAGACCCTTTGGAAGTGCGCAAGCTCAACCTGTACACAGACCCGGCCATCAGCGGCAGCCCCGACACCATGACCACCCAATACAACCAGCTCATCGAAGACTGGGTGGGCGACAAGGTGATTGCGCAGGTCGAGCGTGAATCGAATTACGCCGAGCGCCGTGCACAAGTGCAGGCCTTCAACGCCAAAAGCAAAACCCGCAAGCGCGGCTTGGCCTTGGTGCCCCTGAAGTTCGGCATCAGCTTCACCGCCACGCACCTGAACCAGGGCGGCGCATTGCTGGTGGTGTACATGGACGGCTCGGTCAGTTGCAACCACGGTGGTACCGAAATGGGCCAGGGCCTCAACACCAAGATGGCTCAGGTGTGTGCCGATGGTCTGGGCATCAGCGTAGACCATGTGCGCATCACCGCCACCGACTCGCAGAAAGTACCCAACGCGTCAGCCACTTCGGCATCCAGCGGTGCCGACATCAATGGCGCGGCCATCATGAACGCCACAACGCAAATGCGCGAACGCCTCAAGCCTGTGGCCGCGCGCATGTTGGGCTGCCAAGCCGAAGACGTGAGCTTTGCCAACAATGAGCTGCACGGCGGCGGCAAATCCGTCAAGTGGGCCGACGTGACCAAGCAAGCTTGGCTCGACCGCGTGGGCCTGAGCGTGACGGGCTTTTACATGACGCCCGAAATCAAATACGACTTCACCACCCTGAACGGTCGTGCGTTTTATTACTACTGCTACGGCGCGGCGGTGAGCGAAGTGGAAATCGACACCCGCACAGGCGAGTGGTGGCTGAAAGCCGTGGACATCGTGCAAGACGTGGGCCGTAGCATCAACCCCGCATTGGACAAAGGCCAGATCGAAGGCGCTTATGTGCAAGGCATGGGCTGGCTCACCATGGAAGAGTGCATTTGGGACAAAAAGGGCAAGCTGCTCACACACGGCCCCAGCACGTACAAGATCCCGGTGGCGGGCGACATCCCTGAGCACTTCAAGGTGTCCTTGTTCGACAACGCCAACCTGAAGCCCACGCCTTTCAACAGCAAGGCCACGGGTGAGCCGCCTTTGATGTTGGGCCTGTCGGCCTTCTTCGCCTTGCGCGATGCGGTGGCCGCCAGCGCCAACCACAAAGCGGTGGTGTACATGGACGCACCTGCCACGCCCGAGCGCATCTTGATGGCGTGTGAAAAAGCCAAGGCCACTGCGGGCCTTTGATCTGCTTGGCAGGATGCCTGAAAGTTTTTCAGGCATCCTGCGGCCCAAGACCAAACACGTTTCAGGAGTGGGCACATGTCAGACGATCCAAGGTGCTGCGGCACCGGCACTTGCATCATCAACGACGAGGGCGTTTGCTGGTGCGGTCAAAAATGGGATGGCCAGAAGATGTGCTTTCCAGCGCGATCAGAAGCCAGCATCCCATTGGCTCAGACGCAGCAGACGGCGCTTTCTCAGCCCGCTGTCACGGCTGTTCAGCCTGAGCTGCCACAGCACGACTGAGCTGACCGCTCAGTCTTGGCCTTCGGTCAAGGTGTCCAGCTGAAATTTGCCGCTCTTGTGCCACAGCCAAGTGTCTGTGTAAGTGACTTGGCTCAGGTGCTGGGGCACGGGGTAGGGCGCTGCGGCTTTGACCATGCGCTCGATTTCAGCCATGACTTGCGGCACATGCTTGGGGGCACGCATCCAGTGGACGGCTTTGACGGCGCCTTTTTTGTCGATGTCCACATTCAGCACGCCCACTGCTTCCAGCATGGGCGGCATACGGCCTTTGTAAATGCGGTGTGCTTGCATGCCGTACAAATGGCCGGCTGCGTCCTTGCGGTACTCTCTGCTGGTGCGCGCAAGCGAGGTCGGACCTGCAGGGACTTTGACGATTTCAGGGACCTTGGCAACCGGAAGTGGCGCAGGCGGTTTGATGACTTCGGGTGGCGGCGTGCTGCAACCACTTAAAAACCCCAAAGTGGCAGCACCCAAGCTCAGCAGTGTCGTGGTGAGTGCATTTTGAATCTGGCGCAGATGTTGGTTCATGGCAAGCCCTTGTCCTTGGCATACTCTGTGGTGGCCATGATTGTGGCATCGACCTTGCCCAATGGGCAAACAACTTTCAGGCCCTCCTAATTGAATGGACAACGAGATTGAACTGGATTGAGAAAGCCCTCAAGCGGCTAAGCACTGAAAACGCGGTGGTGGTCACGGTACTGTCGACCCAAGGCTCCGTTCCCAGAACTGCGGGCACCCGCATGCTGGTGTTTGCGCAAGGAGAGCAGGGCACGATTGGTGGCGGCCATCTGGAGTTTCAGGCCCTGGCCCATGCCCGGCTGTTGCTGGCAGGCCAATCCACCCAAACCACTTTGCATCAGGTGCTGGGCCCCAGCTTGGGGCAATGCTGCGGCGGTGCGCTGGCACTGGGTTTTGAGCCCGTCAGTGCAGCTGACCTGCCCAGGCTGCGCGATCTTCTGATGCCGCCGCGCACACCTTTGGCGCTGTTTGGTGGCGGTCATGTGGGCAAGGCGCTGGTCAATGCCCTGGCGCCTTTGCCCTTTGTCATTCGCTGGGTGGACAGCCGTGACGAGATCTTTCCGTCCGATGTGCCCGATGTTGTGGACTGTGAACATTCCAACCCGGTGCACGCGGCTGTGACCGATTTGTTGCCCGGCAGCCGCGTGCTGATCATGAGCTTCAGCCACGCCGAAGACCTGGACATCGTCATCGCTTGCCTCAAACGCCAACGCGAGCAGGCCGATTTGCCATTTGTGGGCTTGATCGGCAGCAAGACCAAATGGGCCACCTTCCGGCATCGCCTGGAGGATCGGGGTTTTACAGCCGAAGAGATTGCGCACATCACTTGCCCGATTGGCGTGCCAGGCATCGCAGGCAAAGAGCCCGAAGTCATTGCCGTGGCTGTGGCGGCACAACTCTTGCAAACGCTTTGAGGCGTGGTTCTGGTTTTCCCTAGGCGCGAGCGGAGGACAAGGCTGGATTCACGCGGATAAACTGTATACACTTCAGTGCACTGGTCGCAGCGGCGCAGGAACAGACCTCGGTTTGTTCATGTTCGCGACCGAATGACCGCTCACAGGGCCCGCGGTGGTGAGCTGGTTGGAGATCCTTCATGGAAACGTATCTGCTGGAATGGGCCAATCTGTTGCTGCGCTGGGTGCACGTCATCACCGCCATCGCCTGGATTGGCTCCTCGTTTTACTTTGTCTTTCTGGACAACAACCTGCAAAAACCCAATTCGCCCGACCTGCTTGAAAAAGGCGTTGGGGGCGCGATGTGGGCGGTGCACGGCGGCGGTTTTTACAACCCGCAAAAGTACATGGTGGCCCCCAAGGTCATCCACACCAAGCTCCACTGGTTTTATTGGGAAAGTTATTCCACCTGGCTGAGTGGCTTTGCGCTGTTCACTGTGCTGTACCTCTGGAACGCGGGCACTTTCCTGATCGACAAATCGCTGATGGACTGGACGCCCGTCATGGCCGGGTCTGCGGCGCTGGGTTTTTTGGTGGCCTTCTGGTTTGTTTATGACACCGTGTGCCGATGGTTTGGTTTTCGCAAAAACGGCGAGCTGATCGTGGCTGGATTGATGATCGTGGTCATCTCTTTTGCCGCATGGTTGTCATGCCAGCTGTTTGCAGGGCGTGCCGCCTTTTTGCTGGTGGGTGCGATGATCGCCACCGCCATGAGCGCCAACGTGTTCTTTTGGATCATTCCCGGCCAGCGCAAAGTGGTGGCTGCCATGACCAGTGGCGAAAAATACGATGCCAATGCCTTGGCCATTCACGGCAAGCGCGGCAAGCAACGCAGTGTGCACAACACCTACTTCACGCTGCCCGTCATCTTTGCGATGCTCTCCAATCACTACAGCTTTTTGTACACGCACGAACACCGCTGGGTGTTGCTGTTTGTGATGATGTTTGCGGGTGCTTTGATTCGCCAGTTCTTTGTGCAGCGCCACGGTTATCACTTGGGCCGTGCCGCCAACCCGTGGCCGTTTGCCGCCGTGGGTGTCGTGCTCATTTTGGGCGTGATCATCGCGCTCAGGCCCGCAGCCCCCGTGGTGTCAGCCGCCCCCGCAGCGCCGGTCAGTTTTGCGCAGGTGCAAACCATCTTGGCCCAACGCTGCGCCATGTGCCATGGCGAACAGGTGCAGATGAAAAATGTGCGCCTGGACAGCCCTGCGCTGGTCACGCAACACGCGCAAAACGTCTATCAGCAAGTTGTGGTGACCCAGCAAATGCCCATGAACAACACCACGGGCATCACCGCCGAAGAGCGCGCTCTGATCGGTCGCTGGTTCCTCGCGGGTGCCAAAGTAGACTGAACGGCACGTTCAAAACCACCACCCCACCGCTTGCGGGATCAGCACAGCGCCCACAATGCCGTGCAAACCCATGCCCAAGCTGGCATAAGCCCCGGCTTCGGCGTTCACACTGAAAGCGCGTGAGGTGCCTATGCCGTGTGCGGCCACACCCAAGGCAAAGCCGCGTTGCCACCAGGCCTTCACGCGCAAGGCGTCCAGCACATAGCGGCCCAGCACTGCGCCCAAAATGCCGGTGCTGACAGCAAAGATGGCGGTTAAGGTCGGCGAGGCCTGCACCCGTTCGGCAATGCCCATCGCTATGGGCGCGGTGACCGACTTGGCCACCAGGCCGCGCACCAGCGATTCGTCGACACCCAGCCAACGCGCCATGCCCACGGCAGTCAGCACCGAGGTGATGCCGCCCGCCACCAACGACAGCAGCAACACACTCATGCGTCCCTTGAGTGAAGCAAACCCTTTGTAGATCGGAATGGCCAGCGACACCGTGGCTGTGCCCAACAAGAAGTGCACAAACTGCGCGCCCTCAAAATACTTGGCATAAGGCATGTCGAGCAGGCTGATACTCAAGCAAACCACCACCACCGCAATCAAGACCGGGTTGGCCAGCGGGTTGCGCTGGCTGCGCTCGTACAGAGTCAAGCCCAGCAAATACGCGCTGAGCGTCAACACCAAGGCCAGCAGCGGGCTGCCAGACAGATAGACCCAAATCTCGGAGATGGCGGGCAGGTCGGAGCGCAAAGGGTTGTTCATGGCGTCAGTCCTTCTTGGCCAAAACTTTGAGCAAACCGGCTGTCACCGCCACCGTGGCCACCACGCTCAGCACCAGCGCTGCACTGATGGCCCACGCATTGGCCTGCAAAACGGGCAAGTAAAGCACCACACCCACCGATGCGGGAATGAACAACAGCCCCAAGTGCTGCAAGATGCTGCTGCCCACCGTGTCCATCGACGCAGGCACCTGGCCGCGCAAAACCAAAAATGCCAGCAACAACACCAAGCCGAGCACCGGACCGGGAATGAAGGGCAGAGCGAACTTGGACACCAGTTCGCCGAGTGCCTGGAAGATGAAGAGTTGAACGAGGCCTTGGATCATGGCTGCAGTGTAGACAAGGCCTTGCCAAGTGACGGGTCAAAACACTTGTGATGTTGATGGGGGGAGTTAAGTCGAGCCCAACGCCAACTGCAAAGCCAATTGGTTGTGCCGCTCGATCAGTGGACCCATGTCCACCGTGGTGATCTGGCCCTGGCGCACCACCACACGGCCGTTGACGATGGTGTAGTCCGCGTTGTCGCTGGCACACAGCAAGAGCGCGCCCACCGGGTCGTGCACCGCACCACCCGCCATGCTCAGCGTGTCGGTGCGAAACAGCGCGATGTCGGCGCAATAGCCCGCCTTGATTTGCCCCAGCTCGTGCGCGCGGCCCAATACCTGTGCGCCGCCGCGTGTGGCCAAGCGCAGGGCGTCGCGGGGTGTCATCTCGGCTGGGCCTCGGTCACAACCGTAAACGGTGCGCCCGTCTTCGATGCGTGGTGGCTCCATGGCTTTGCCCACGCGCGCGAGCAGCATGGCCTGGCGTGCTTCGTTGAGCAGGTTCGCCGCGTCGTTGCTGGCGCTGCCGTCCACGCCCAAACCGATGGGCACGCCTGCATCCAGCATTTTGCGCAAGGGCAAGATGCCGCTGGCCAAGCGCATGTTGCTGCACGGGCAGTGGGCAATGCCGGTGCGGGTTTTTGCAAACAGGTAGGTGCCTTCGTCGTCGAGCTTGACGCCGTGCGCGTGCCACACATCGTCGCCCACCCAGCCCAGGTCTTGGGCGTATTGCGCAGGGGTGCAGTTGAACTTTTCTTTCGTGTACGCAATGTCGTGGTCGTTTTCGGCCAAGTGCGTGTGCAGGCGCACTTTGTGCGCACGGGCTAATTTGGCTGCTTCGCGCATCAGGTCTTGGCTCACGCTGAAGGGCGAGCAGGGTGCCACGGCCACATGCGTCATCGACCCATAACTGGCATCGTGCCAAGTCTCGATCAGACGCTGTGTTTCTTTCAGGATGGCGGGTTCTTTTTCGACCACGCTGTCGGGCGGCAATCCACCTTGCGATTTGCCCACGCTCATGCTCCCGCGGGTGGCCGTGAAGCGCATGCCCATGGTGTGCGCCGCTTCGATACTGTCGTCCAGCCGCACGCCGTTGGGGTAGATGTAGAGGTGGTCAGAGCTGGTGGTACAGCCACTGAGCAGCAGCTCGGCCATGGCCACTTGGCCCGATACGCGCACCATCTCGGGCGTAAGGCCTACCCAGATCGGGTACAGCCCTTGCAGCCAACTGAACAGCTCCGCGTTCTGCACCTGGGGTATCGCCCGCGTGAGTGACTGGTACATATGGTGGTGCGTGTTGATCAGGCCCGGCACCACCACATGGCCGCGGGCGTCGATCACCTCGTCGACTTGCGCGAGCAGTTCGTCGGTGTTCTCGCTGGCGGTGATGATGCGTTCGATGCGGCCGTCGCGTATCAGCAGCGAAGCGTCTTTGAGTTCGGTGTTGGCATCGTCTTGCGTGGCGATGCAGCGGGCGCGGTGAATCAGCAGGGTGGTCATGGACTTGTCCTTGGGTCAACAAAAGAGTCAAGTCGCGGCCGAATCCCCTGGCCCCCGCGTTGACGGGGGTAGGGCGAGCACCACGTTGCCGCGCGTCCCGGGCTGTGCAGAGTTTAGATTTTAAGCAGACGCTGCGTCTCGGCCACCACGGACTCAGGGGTGATGTTGAAGAGTTTGTAAAGCGCATCTGCCGGGCCACTGGCACCAAAGCCGGTCATGCCCACAAACCCACCGTCGCTGCCCAGATAAGCGTCCCAGCCCTGACGCACGGCGGCTTCGATGCCTACACGCACGCCCGTTTCGCAGTCCCCCAAGACGCTTTGCCGATAGGCCGCATCTTGTGCGCTAAAAAGTTCCCAGCAGGGCAGGGACACCACCGCTGTGGCGATGCCGGCAGCCTCGAGTTGTTCACGCGCTTGCACAGCCAACAACACTTCCGAGCCGGTGGCCAGCAGGCTGACTTGTCGATGTCCACAGGCGGCTTCGTGCAGCACATAGCCCCCGCGACTGGCGAGGTTGCCCGGTGAGTGCGTGTTGCGCACAAGTGGCAGCGATTGGCGTGCAAACACCAAGCTGACCGGGCCGGTGGTGTGGGCCAGTGCGGCTTCCCAGCATTCGGCGGCTTCTACCGCGTCGGCGGGGCGCATGACCCACATATTGGGCATGGCCCGCAGCGAGGCCAGAATTTCGACCGGCTGGTGCGTGGGGCCGTTTTTGCCGATGCCGATCGAGTCGTGGCTGAACACGAATTTGACAGGCAGGCCCATGAGCGCCGCCATGCGCATGGCCGGGCGCTGGTAATCGGCAAACGCCAGATAGGTCACCGACAGTGGCAGCACGCCGCCGTGCGCGGCCATGCCGTTGGCCATGGACCCCATCACATGCTCTCGCACGCCGCAGTGCACATACGAACCGCTATGGTCGTCGGCTGTGAAGGCGGTCAGGCCTCGCTTGTGGCTCGTGGGCGCTTCCAGGTCGGCGCAACCCACCATGCGCTCTGGTAGCAGCGGTGTCAGCAGGTCATTGATTTCGGCTGAGATGAAAATGCCGCTCGGAGCCGGTGGTGCTTTGAGCGCTTGCAGTTTGTAGTTCTGCAACACCTGCTGCCAATTGGCCGGCAGTTCACCCTTCATCACGCGTTCAAATTCGGCGCGTTCGGTTGCGGGCAGGGCGGCCACACGGGCTTGCCAAGCAGCGTGTTCGCCTTGGCTGCGTTGTCCCGCTGCACGCCAGGCCTGCTGCACATCGGCAGGTACTTCAAACGGGCCATGTGGCCAGCCCAACAACTCGCGTGCAGCCTGCGCGTCTTCGGCAAACAAGCGGCCACTGTGGCCACCGCGCTGGCCTTGCAGGCGGGCGATGCCTTTGGCGATCACGGTGCGGCACGCCAGCATGGACGGGCGCGGGTCGGCGCGGGCTGCATCCAGTGCGGCAGACACAGCCTCAGTGTCGTGCCCATCCACCTCGACCACATGCCAGCCCGCCACGCGAAAGCGCTGGGCCACGTCTTCGCTGATCGACAGGGCGGTGCTGCCGTCGTCGGTGATCAGGTTGTCGTCCCACAGCAGCACCAGCTTGCCCAATTGCAGGTGCCCTGCCAGCGAAATCATCTCTTGGCCCACGCCCTCTTGCAGGCAGCCGTCACCCACAAAGGCGTAGGTGAAATGATTGACCAGATCATTACCAAAGCGGGCGTTCAGATACGCCTCGGCCACGGCCATGCCCAATGCGTTGGCGATGCCCTGACCCAGCGGGCCAGTGGTCACTTCGATGCCGATGGCTGGGTTGCGTTCGGGGTGGCCCTCGCAGTGCGAGCCCAGCTCACGGAAGCGCTGGATTTCTTGCAACGGAAATGCCGGGTAGCCCGTCAGGTGCAGCAGTGCATATAAGAGCATGGAGCCGTGTCCGTTGGACAGCACCACGCGGTCGCGGTCAAACCATGTGGGCTCAGCCGGGTTGAATTTGAGGTGGCGGGTGTAGAGCGCGGTGGCAATCTCGGCCATGCCCAGTGGCACGCCTTGATGGCCCTCTTGGGCTTTGACGATGGCGTCGATCGAGAGGAAACGGATGGCGTGGGCCAAGGCTTGTTGTGGGTGGGCGCTCATGGGGTGGGCGCATGCTCCAGCCGGAACCTGCGCCTGTCTCCTGTGTATGGAATGTTGGCTGTGATTTTTGCCAGCTTGATACATGAAGACAAGCGATGAATATTCAGGATCAGATGAAATTTATGCAAGTAATTCGGGCGGGCAGTCGGCTGCTTTTGAGGCGTCGTGGCGTTTGATCATCACCGCATGAGCGACTGAAAAGCCGCGGAAACAGTCACTCGCATTGATCTTCTGGTCGGCTTCTGTCAGCTAATTCGGGATTCACCGGCCCTGATGCCGTTCGCCATCATCTTGCATAACTCAAAGTGATTGAGCAGAAGCTTGACAGCGCGCACAGTTGACTTGGATCAATCAAGTCTTGCGACCATTGATGGACTATGGTCAGTTGGGAGTGCCGATGAACCATGCGGCACGGCCACCCTGTTTTGATGGTTTAAAGGCTGACATGGATTTTCTAGTGGTGATCCTGCAAAGCGGAATGGGCAGTCTGGTGTCGTACTTGGCGGCCCATGTAATGCTTTGCCTTGTGTTCGCCTGTTTTGTCGCAGGTGCACTCTCGGCCCTGGTGCCGCTGGCATCGGTAGTGCGCTTTTTAGGGCCTGGCGCTTCTAAGTGGGTGGCATATCCTGCAGCTGCAGCTGCTGGTGCGGGTAGCCTGCTTGCTGTCTGCTCGTGCACGGTACAGCCCTTGTTTGCTGGCATCTACAAACAAGGAGTGGGGCTGGGGCCCGCCATGACGTTCATGTTTTTCGCACCGGCGGCCAATATCTGGCCCTGTCTTACACCGGCGTAGCGCTTGGCGGCGAATTCGCACTCGCTCGGCTGGTCCTTTCGCTGGTCTTTGGCGTGGGCATCGGCATGATCATGGCCGTGCTGTTTCACCGCGATGACATGGCGCGATCCGCTCAGATTGAATCGTTCCAAGATAACGCCGGCGTAAGCCGCATGAGTTTGGCGTCTTCATGTATTTTCCAACGTTGGTCGAAGTACCCGTAGCCAAGATGTTGCTGTCCATGGGCATGCACCCGGGCCCCTTGCTGGCCTAAATCATGGCGGACCCGGAACTCTCCGTGCAGAGCATGCTGATCACAACCTCCATCATCGGCCGCCGTAAGACAGCCATTTATGTGGCCTTGGTGGCATTTTTTGCGACGGTGGCAGGTCTGGCCTACGGCGCTTGGGTCGATGCACGACCTGTCTGGCATATTGCGCTGTCCGTGGCGGCATTGGGCTTTGCAGTGACAGCGACTGTCCGTATCTTTGGTCGGAGACAGCTGCAAGAACCCGTCGGCACAGCCTGAACCCAAACGTAAAGGATCAACTGAATGGACATCAAAATTTTGGGCACTGGCTGCGCCCGATGCCAGCGCTTGGAGCAACTCACCCGCGATGCGGCTGCAGCCCAGGGACTAACGATTGAAGTGGAGCATGTGCAGGAACCCGCTGAGATCATGAAGTACCCTGTGGTCGGCACACCAGCCTTGGTGATCAATGGCACGGTGAAGGCCGCTGGGCGCATACCCTCACCCCGCGAACTGGCGGACTGGCTAAGACCACAGTGATGGGCTCCACGGACAACTAGACGCCAGTTGCCAACCGTTTCAGCGTGTTGACTCCCCCGTCTCATCCCGCAACCACTCCACAAAGCTTTTAACCTCTGGCCGCGACGCATGCCTGGCCGGGTAGACCATGAAGTGCGCCCGCACCTGCATGCAAAGGTCTTCTGCAAAGACCGGTTGCAGTTTGCCGCTGGCGATCAAGGACTGGCCGATGCTGGTGCTTTCCAGGGCCACGCCGAGTTTTTGCACGGCGGCGTCCAGGCTCATCATGGCGCGGTCAAAGCGCAGGCCCATGCGTTCTGGCCGCAGATCGCCGCCAAACCGGGCAAACCATTCGGGCCATTGCACCACGCTCACGCTGGACTGGATCAGTGGCACGCGCAGCAAATCTTTCGGATCGTGCAGCGCGTGGGTGCGGATAAATTCGGGGCTGGCCAGCGGCAGGATTTGTTCGGTAAAAACCGGCTCGACTTCGAGGTTGGGCCAATTGGGCATGCCATAGCGGATGTCGATGTCCATCTGGCCCAGCTGAAAGTCCGAATGCACATGCGAAGCCGACAGCACCAGCGAAATGTTGGGGTGCAATTCTGTGAATCTGGCGATGCGCGGCATCAGCCACAGGCTGGCAAAACTGGGGCTGCTGTGCACATACAGCGTGTCTTGCACGCCGTGGCGCAGGTCTTCGGTCGCTGTGTTGATGGCGCCCAAAGCGCTGGCCACGCGTTGCAGGTATTGCTGGCCAGCGGGTGTCAGTTCCACGCCCCGGGCCGAGCGTTCAAACAGGCGCACGCCCAGCAGGCTTTCCAGCTTGGCCACTTGGTGGCTCACGGCCGATGGCGTCAGGTGCAACTCCTCTGCAGCCAGTGAAAAACTTTTGCGGCGGGCGATGGTTTCAAAGGCTTGCAGGGCGCTTAGTGGTGGGATCATGTCACTTGAATAAAATTAAATCGTTGTTCTTCGCTGTAAATCCAACCAAAGCATATCTCAGTCTAAATTGTCTGCTGATCGTGTTGTTCAGTGGGCCATGCAGAGCAGGCTTTTTGTCGCGTTAGCGAATAAATTTGGCGCATGCGTTTGACTTGGTAAATTTGATAAAGCGATATCCTTCTACGCTTGTATAACCAATGGCTATGACATGACACTCCCTCTTCGCGCAATTGCCGTATTTGACGTGGTCGCGCGTTGCTGTAGTTTGACGAAGGCGGCGGCAGAACTGTATGTAACGCCCTCTGCCGTCAGTCAGCAAATTCATGCGCTGGAACTGCACCTGGGTACCACCTTGCTCAAAAAGGCCGGACGAGGTGTAGCCCTTACAGAGGCAGGTGAACGCTATTTCGAGATGATTGCGGAGGATGTGCAGCGCATCACCGAGGCGACCCAACGGATACGAGGCTTTCGTTCTCGCGCCGCACTGACCGTGCGCACCACGCCCACGCTGGGCAGCAAGTGGCTGTTGCCTCGTTTGCAACGTTTTCTGGATGCCAACCCTGATGTCGAAGTGCGCCTTAACGCCACAACGGAGCCGACCGACTTCAGCCGGGAAGCCGTAGATGTTGAGATTCGTCACGGGGAAGGGCAATGGCCGGGCGTTTTTGTGGAAGGGCTAGCAGAGGAAATCTACTTACCTGTATGTGCGCCAGCCTATGCCTCGGCTCAAAGCTTAGAAGCGTCAGAGTTGCAGCAACACCGACTGATTTATTCGGTGAAAGCTCAGCTGCAGTGGACGCAGTGGTTTGCGTCTGTGGGGGTATTGCCATCTGCCGAATGGACCCGTTTGCTTTTTGACCGCAGCCACATGGCTATTGACGCAGCGGCAGATGGTTTGGGCGTGGCATTGGAGAGTAACTTGATGATGTGGCGTGAATTACAAGAGGGTTCGCTGGTTTGTCCTGTCCGCAACCCTCCACAATTCAAGCTCACCACGCAATGGGTGGTTTGCCCCTTTGACCATTTGCGCAAAGCGAAAGTCCAACTGTTCTTGGACTGGTTGCGGCAAGAACGCACGAACTGGCAGAACGAGTCTGTGCGGCCCTAAATCCCCTTCGCTCTGGCTCCTTTGACGGGGTCAATGCCTGGCACGGCGCTGAGTTGGCAGGGGAAAATTAAACTGACGGGGACTTTTGCACAAGGTCACTGTGGGCAATTTTGCGGCAGGCAGAAAACGCTTAAGTTTTTCTAAAAACAAGGCAAATTTAAGTCAATGGACAGGGGAAGGAGAGACTCTTAATATTGTTTCTAACGAATTGGCTATTGAGTGAATATCGAATTAATTCGATGCATTCAAATGACATAAATATTTTAATTAAATATCAATTGACTAACGATGAGAAAAATTGTTATTTGCGATATTAAATATAAATATTTTCTAATTTGAATTTAGGCAATCATTAACTGTAAAAGGAAATTACTCTCCATGAACTTGGCAACATTGCTCCAAAAGCGCGCAGCAGAAGCGGGTCCCGTACGTGTTGGCATCATCGGTGCCGGAAAATTTGGTTCCATGATGCTGGCGCAGGCCAGACATATAAAGGGCTACCACGTCGTAGGCGTTGCCGATTTGAATGTGGCCAAAGCGCGTGAGTCGCTCAAGCGCGTAGGTTGGGAAGAAGATCAATACAGCGCCAAAACGCTGGGGGATGCTTACAAAACGGGCAAGACCTGCATCGTGGACAACGCGGCTGCCTTGGCCGAATTTGACGGAATCGAGTGCATCATCGAAGCGACAGGACACCCGATCGTCGGTGTGCGTCATGCCTTGCTGGCCATCGATCACGGAAAACATGTCGTCATGGTCAACGTCGAGGCTGATGTGATGTGTGGCCCTTTATTGGCGGCCCGAGCCAAGGCCAAAGGCGTGGTTTATTCGATGGCGTACGGAGACCAACCAGCCTTTATGTGCGAGCTGATTGACTGGGTTAGATCTTGTGGGTTTGAGCTGACAGCCGCTGGCAAGGGCATGAACTTCGAGCCTCGGTACCGCTATTCCACGCCAGATACTGTATGGGGCTACTTCGGTTGGACAGAGGCCGAGGTCAAGGCCGGTGATTTCAACGCGCAGATGTACAACTCGTTTACGGACGGCACCAAAGCAGCAATCGAGATGGCGGCGGTGGCCAATGGCACCGGGCTGGATTGCCCTGATGCGGGTCTGGCATTTTTGCCCGCAGGCCTACACGATCTGGCCAACGTCTTTAAGCCTGCCGCAGACGGTGGCCGACTGGCACGCAGTGGTCTGATCGACATTGCCGCCAGCCAGGAACCCGATGGGCGCGAGGTGCTTAACAACATCCGCTACGGTATGTTTGTCACGTTCAAGGCACCAGATGAATACACCCGGGCCTGCTTCAAACAGTACGGGTTGTTGACTGACAAATCGGGTTGGTACGCCTCAATGTGGCGGCCATTCCACCTGATCGGTCTGGAAACCAGTGTGAGCGTGTTGTCGGCCGTGTTGCGGGGCGAGGCCACCGGTTGTTCCAAAGAGTTCCGCGCCGACGCGGTGGCTACCGCCAAAACCGATTTGAAGGCAGGCGAAATGTTGGACGGTGAGGGCGGTTTTGCGGTTTGGGCCAATGCCATTCCGGCCTCCAAGAGCCTGGCCCTTGATGCTTTGCCTATTGGTTTGGCGCACAAGGTGAAACTGGTGAAGCCAGTCGCGAAAGACACGCCCGTGAGTTTCTCCGATGTCGAGCTCGTGGACAACCTGGATGTCGTCGAATTCCGCAAGGAATACACGCGAACCATGCTCGGCAAAGCCAACTAACGTGGCGTCTGAATCATGACGAAATCCAAGGCTTTTTATTCACCAAACGCCTTTGTTGTGATTGCTGAATTCGTGGTCAAAGAGGGGTTGATTGATTCCTTTTTGGCCCATGCATCTGACGATGCTCGGCATTCTCTGGCGGACGAATCCGGCTGTCTGCAGTTTGACGTGCTGCGTACTCCCAAAGGCACAAACGGAGTGCTGTTTTACGAGGTTTACAAATCTGAACAAGCGTTCGAGGACCACTTGGCGACGCCGCATGTACAAAGGTTCAGAAGCATTTTGTCGGACCATGTAGTCGCCGAACAGCCTGTGCGAATGCTGGCGCGCGCATGACATCGATGGGTGGCCAGGCAGGATTACTCCTTGCACCGATGACTGTATTGATTTGCGCCGATGGGGTAAAGCACCCAAAGCTGCACCAGAAGAAGTCTGGGGTGTGTGCCTATATTTATTGCGTTGCAGCATGAAAAAAATTAATGCCATGGTGAGTTTATGTCGTTTGTCTTCATGCGGTAAGCACTAGAGAATCGCGACATTCACCACCACGCATCCATCAATCAAAGGAGACAAACATGCTGTTAAAAAACAAAGTTGCGGTCATTACAGGGGGCGCAGGCTTGAATGGTTTGGGTTTTGCCACGGCCACCATGATGGCGGAACAGGGCGCCAAAGTGGTGATTTTGGATTTGGAAGGAGCCAACCCCCATGCTGCTGCAGAGCGTTTGGGTTCGGGTCACCTGGGTCTGGTGGGCAATGTCACGGACAAAGCCTCTTGTGAAGCGGCTGTGGCCAAAATCAACGCCCAATACGGTCGAATCGACATCTTGGTCAACAACGCAGGCATCACCCAGCCCGCCAAGTTTTTGGAGATCACCGGCAGTGACTACGACCGGATTTTGGATGTCAGTTTGCGCGGCACCTTGTACGCCTCGCAAGCTGTTTTGCCCACCATGGTGGCGCAAAACAGCGGCTCCATTGTGTGCATCTCTTCGGTCTCGGCACAGCGCGGTGGCGGCATTTTGGGCGGTCCGCACTACTCGGCGGCCAAAGCGGGCGTATTGGGCCTGGCCCGTGCCATGGCACGCGAATACGGTGGCAACAACATTCGTGTCAACTGCGTGACCCCCGGCCTGATTGCCACCGACATCAACAAAGGCAAGATTCCTGAAGACAAGCGTCAGGGTATTTTGGACGGTATCCCGTTGGCCCGGATTGGGGAGCCGAACGACGTGGCGGGCTGCGTGGTGTTTTTGGCCAGCGACTTGTCCAAGTACTGCACTGGTGTGACGCTGGATGTTAACGGCGGCATGCTGATTCACTGATTTCAATTTCACCCACTACCAACGGCAGGGCCGTGGTTTATTTCAACTAAGGAGACATCATGAAAAAATTAAATACTTTCCGTCGCAGTCTGTTGGTAGCGTCTTTGCTCGTGGCCACTTCGGCCGCTCAAGCTCAGGCTGTCAAACTCACGCTGGGTCACGGTACCGCAACCGACAATCCGCGCCATTTGGCGTCGCTGAAGTTTGCCGAAGTGGCCAAGGTCAAAAGCAATGGGCGCATTGATGTGACTGTGGCACCTGCATCCCAGTTGGGTGACGACGCTGCGATGGTCACTGCGCTGCGGACTGGCGCATTGGACATGTCGGCCAATTCACAAGGTGCATTGGCAAATGCAGTGCCTGAGTACGCCGCCTTCGGCATGCCCTTCTTGTTTGCAAGCCAGGCCCAGGCTTGGAAAGTGATGGATGGCCCCGCTGGCAAAGAACTGGCGCAAAAATCTGCGGAAAAAGGATTGGTCGTTCTGGGGTATTGGGACAACGGCATTCGCCACATGAGCAACAACAAACGGCCTCTCCTCAAGCCCGAGGACTTGAAGGGCCTGAAAATGCGCACGCCCCCTGATTCGGTCACGGTTGACATCATGCAAAGTGTTGGCGCTGAAGCTCAGCAGATTAAATGGTCGGAGCTTTATGTGGCGCTTCAACAAGGCGTGGTGGACGGTCAGGAAAACCCATTGGTTAACGTGCAAGCGGGCAAGCTCTATGAGGTGCAAAAGTACATCTCCCTGACCGGCCATAAATACGAAATGACCCCGTTCCTCATTGGCAAGCGCTCGTGGGACAGACTGTCTGACGCCGATAAGAAAATCGTGCAGGATGCAGCCGATGAGGCCACAGCACTACAGCGCAAGCTGGCACAAGAGTCAGACGACAAGATGTTTGTAGAACTTAAAGCCAAGGGTGTGCAAATTGACAAAGTCGACCAGGGACCCTTTGAAAAAGCCACGGCCCCCGTGGTGGCCAAATGGGAAGCCGGCCCGATTGGTCCGTTCGTGAAGAAAGTCGTGGCCGCTGCGCGTGCCAAATAACGTTTGCTGAAGCACTTGCGGCGTGTCACACACGCCGCATCTCCGATCGATACAGCCCCACTCTTGCCATGTTCACGCTCTGCCCGGCATCAAACGCCGAGGTGGTCCTTTGAGGAGATCCATTCATGACCCCAGTCATTGTCAAGCGCAACGCGCTTGAGCGCGCTATCGTGGTCATCTGCAGCTCGGTGCTGTGGGTGACGATGGTCTTGATTTTCTTGATTCTGACGGCCAACACCTTGCTGCGGTATGCCAGCGGCACCAGCTTGCAGTGGTCAAACGAGATACCCGAGCTGTTGTTTCCCTGGCTGGTGATGTCCGGCGTGGTGTTGGCGGCCGAAAAAGGCGCACACATTGCAACGGTGTTCCTGGTCGAGGCGGTCAAAGCCTCGACGAAGCGCGGCATCGAGATCATTTCGTGGAGCGCGGTGGCCGTGATGTACGCGGTGCTGGTCCGTGCGACCTGGAACATGCTGGAAATCGTGCACGACGAGCGCACCCCGATTTTGCTGATTCCCACATCGGTGACTTATGGCTGTCTCATGGCTGGCATGTTGATGTTGGCCTTGCTTGCGCTGCTGTCCGCTTACCGAGCTTTGCGGGGTGTGCAAGTGGCGCGTGACGATTCAGAACCCGGGGCGCAAGCCGCTCAAGGATAACCACCATGACCTTTTTGATTTTGTTTGTTTTCTTGGGTGCGGCCACGCTGGCCATGCCCATCGCCCACGCCATCTTGGTGGCGGCCATGGCCGCTGCGGTCAGCAGCGACCGGGTTCCATTTGACCTGCTGGTGCAGCAAATGGTGGCCCAGGTGCAAAGCTTTCCCTTGATCGCCATTCCGTTTTTCATGCTGACGGGCTCGCTCATGATGGGTGGCAGACTCGGCCAGGCCATCGTCGGCACCTTGACGGTTTTGGTCGGTCGCTGGCACGGCGGGCCCGCGCAGGTGAGCGTGCTGTCGTCCACCTTGTTTGGCGGTGTGTCCGGCTCGGCGGTGGCCGATGCCTCGGCCATTGGCTCTTTGGTCATGCCTTGGCATCGCAGGCTGGGCTATCCCATGCCGTTCTCGGCAGCCTCGCTGGCGTCGGCGGCCACGATCGACATCATCATCCCGCCCTCAATTCCCATGATCTTGTATGCGATGAGCGCCAACGAATCGATTGGAGCCTTGTTTTACGCGGGCATATTGCCGGGCCTGCTGCTGTGCGGTGGCTTCATGACGGCTTGTTGGTATGTGGGCAAGCGCGACAACTTGCCGCGCGAAAGCGCACCAGCCGACCGTGCCGAGTTTCGCCGAAACCTGGTGTATTCCATCCCGGCCATCGCCTTGCCTATTTTGATCATCGTGTTCTTGCGCTTCGGCATTGCCACGCCCACCGAGGTGGCGGTGTTGTCGACCCTGTTCGCGGGATTGGTGTCGCTGGTGATTTACCGCGATTTGTCCCTCAAACGCCTGCACCACGCCATCATCGAGGCCGGTTTGGCCACGGGTGTGGTGCTGATGGTCATCATGGCCTCAGCAGCTATTGGCTGGTTGCTGACCTTTGACCAGATGCCGCAGCACATCGTGCAATGGGTGCAGCAAAACGTGAATGAAAAGTGGGTTGTCATCATGCTGATGAACGCCATGATGCTGTTCCTTGGCATGTTCATTGACCTGCCTGCAGCTGTGCTGCTGCTGACCCCTGTGTTTTTGCCCTTGGCGCAAGCGATTGGCATGGACACGGTGCAACTGGGCATCATGATGGTCGTCAATCTGGCCATTGGCCTGTACACCCCGCCCGTGGGCACCACGCTGTTCATTGCCAGTTCGTTGGCCAAAGTCAAAGTGGGCGAAACCGTGCGTGCCATGGTGCCGTTCTATGTGGTGGCCTTTGGCGTCTTGCTGCTGGTTTCATATGTTCCCGCTGTGATTCTGAAATGACTGTATTGATTGACTTGGAGATTTCATGTCCATGACGAACGCCCAGCTGTCCTCTCTTGCCCAGTGCGCCTACCGCATTCGCCGTTTTGCCCTGCGCATGGGTGAAGTGCAAGGTCAGGGCTACATTGGCCAGGCGCTGGGCTATGCCGATGTGCTGGCTGTGGCTTATGGCCATGCGCTGAACTTTCGCGCTGATGACCCCAAGTGGGACGGTCGTGACCGTTTCTTGTTGTCGCATGGTCACTACGCCATCGCGTTTTATGCCGCACTGATTGAAGCCAAAATCATCAGCGAGGAAGAACTCGAAACCTACGGCAGCGACGATAGCCGTCTGCCCATGTCAGGCATGGCCAGCTACACGCCGGGCATGGAAATGTCTGGCGGCTCGCTCGGCCAAGGCTTGCCGATTGCGGTGGGCATGGCGCTGGCTTTGCGCCACAAAAACAACCCGGCCTTTGTCTATAACTCCATGTCGGACGGCGAGTTGGACGAAGGCTCGACCTGGGAGGGCGCAATGGCTGCCGCCCACCACGGCTTGGGCAACCTGATCTGCATCGTGGACATCAACAACCAGCAGGCCGATGGCCCTTCGTCCAAGGTGCTGGGCTTTGAACCCTTGGCCGACAAATGGGCCTCTTTTGGCTGGCATGTGCAGCGTGTGGATGGCAACCATTTACCTGCTGTGCTGCGGGCCTTTGACACGGCACGCCAGTTGACCGAGGCCAAGCCCCGCGTGATCCTTTGCGACACGCTCATGGGCAAGGGCGTGCCCTTTCTCGAAACGCGCGAAAAGAACCACTTCATCCGCGTCGATCCGCCCGAGTGGCAACAAGCGCTGCATGTGCTGGACGCATCCCAAAACTGAGGACACCCAAGATGAACGCCGTCACAGAAAAGAAACCCCGCCTGACCACCTCGGCCATGATCGCCTCGATCGCGTCTGAAGGGCAGCGCGTGCAGGCCGCACCCTTTGGCAAAGCTTTGGTCGAATACGCGGCCAACCGCCCTGACATCGTTGGCATGACTGCCGACTTGGGTAAGTACACCGACATGCACTTGTTTGCGCAGGCTTATCCCGAGCGCTTTTTCCAGATGGGCATGGCCGAGCAGTTGCTCATGGCGGCAGCCGGTGGCATGGCCAAGGAAGGCTTGACGCCCTTTGCCACCACCTATGCGGTGTTTGGCACACGCCGCGCGTATGACTTCATTCACCAAGTGATTGCCGAAGAAAACTTGAACGTGAAGATCTGCTGCGCTTTGCCGGGCCTGACCACAGGCTATGGCCCCAGCCACCAGGCCACCGAAGACCTGGCCATGATGCGTGCCATTCCCGGGCTGACCATCGTGGATCCATGTGATGCACTCGATATTGAGCAGGCCGTGCCTCAAATTGCCGAGCACAAAGGCCCGGTTTACATGCGCCTGCTGCGCGGCAATGTGCCGTTGGTTCTGGACGAGTACAACTACAAATTTGAGCTGGGCAAAGCCAAGATGCTCCGCGAAGGAACGGATGTGCTGGTGATCTCCAGCGGCTTCATGACCATGCGCAGCCTTGAAGTAGCCAAACAGCTTGATGCTGACAAAGTCAATGTGGCTGTGCTGCACTGCCCGACCATCAAACCTTTGGACGAAGCGACGATCCTGGCCGAAGTACGCAAGGCGGGCCGTCTGGTTGTGGTGGCCGAAAACCATTCCATCGTGGGGGGCTTGGGTGAAGCTGTGGCCAGCTTGCTGATGCGTGAAGGGGTGATTCCCGCCAAGTTCCGCATGCTGGCGCTGCCCGATGCCTTCCTGGACGCGGGCGCTTTGCCCACGCTGCACGACCGCTACGGCATCTCGGCTGAAAAAATGAACAGCCGCATCAAGGCTTTGCTGGCTTGAGCTCACGCACAGACAGCGCATTGAGCGCTGTCTGTCGGTGTCCGCTTCGGCGACATCTTGGGGTGCTTGCTCAGGCTACACTGATTTTTTTGTAGCATTTACGGGGCCCACTTGTCGTGCCAATGAACGATCCGTCTCCATTCCTGCGTCGTCTCTACGACGCCGCTGTCACCCGCGCTTTGCCGCTGCACAACACTGCCGCCCATTTGCCCCTGCCGCCAGATCCCGCGAAGGGTCGCACGTTGGTGTTGGGTGCTGGCAAAGCTGGCGGTGCTATGGCACAGGCCGTCGAGGCTTTGTGGCCGCAAGACGCGCCGCTGTCTGGGCTGGTGGTCACGCGTTACGGCCACACGCCACCGCGCCCGGCAGGTTTGCCTGAGCGCATCGAGGTCGTAGAGGCTGCGCATCCGGTGCCCGATGCGGCTGGCCTTCAAGCGGCCGAGCGGATTCTTGAGCTCACCAAAGGCCTGACCGCCGACGATTTGGTGTTGTGTCTGATTTCGGGCGGCGGCTCGTCTTTGTTGACCTTGCCCGCAGACGGCATCAGCCTGCAAGTTAAGCAAGACATCAACCGCCAGCTGCTGGCCAGCGGGGCCAATATTTCAGAGATGAACTGCCTGCGCAAACACCTGTCGCGCATCAAAGGCGGGCGTCTGGCGGCGGCCTGCGCGCCAGCGCGGGTGGTCACACTCACCATCAGCGATGTACCGGGGGACGATCCTTCAATCATCGCCAGTGGCCCCACTGTGCCCGATGCCAGCACCTGCGCAGACGCGCTGGCCATCTTGCAGCGCTATGCGATTGCTGTGCCGCCCGAGGTGTTGCAGTCCCTGCAATCTGACGCATGGGAAACGCCCAAACCCGGCTCGCCTGTGTTTGCAGGCCATGTGGTCAACATGATTGCCACGCCCCAGCAGTCGCTGGAGGCTGCCGCCGAGGCGGCCCGGGCAGAGGGCCTTCATGCCTACATCCTGAGTGACGAAATCGAGGGCGAATCTCGCGAGGTGGGCAAGGTGCACGCCGCTTTGGCGCGTGCAGCGGCCAAAGGTCAGGGGCCGTTCATCAAGCCCTGCGTGATCTTGAGTGGTGGTGAAACCACGGTGACCATCAAACCCCAGCCTGCAGGCAGCCCACGCGGGCGAGGTGGCCGGGCGGGCGAGTTTTGCATGGGCTTGGCCCAAGCCTTGCAGGGTCAGCCTGGTGTGTGGGCATTGGCTGCCGACACCGATGGCATTGACGGTATTGAAGACAACGCCGGGGCGCAATTGAGCCCTGATACTTTGGCCCGCGCGTTGGCACTTGGCCACAAGGTTGACGAACACCTGCAGCGCAATGACGCCTATGGCTTTTTTGAACCCTTGGGTGATCTGGTCATCACCGGCCCCACGCACACCAACGTGAACGATTTCCGGGCGATTTTGGTGGTTTGACGCTGTTGCCGCCATGCACCGAAGGCATGGCCCCCCGGTCAGGTCGGGGGTGACAAGATGCCCCGTCTGTCATGCCCGCGCACGCGGGTATCCATCTGTGGCGAAGGCTTGGGCCATTGATCAAGTGGCGTGACGACTGGGCGATGCTGGTTCCGCAGGGTGCGTTATTGATTTGTGTCAAAGCTGCAGACCTCATGCTCTGGCACATTCGGTCTCATCATGTTGGATACCACTTTGACCCCTTTGTCCGAGCCCTTTGCCACCCAGGCAGCAGGCACCGTCTTGCTGCACCGTGGCGATGCAGCTGATCGCATCGTGCATGTGTTGCAAGGCAAAGTGATTGTGGGTGTGATGACCGATGGCGACATGGCGCACCAGTTGGGTGTGGTCGAAGGGCCATTTTGGTTGGAAGCCGCTTCAGGCTTGCTGGGCTTGCCCCATGCGGTCGATGCTGTGGCTGAAACCGAGGTGCATTTGCAATTCGTGAACGTGCCGGATTTTTTGGCCGAGGTACATGCGATGCCCAAGGCCTCGCAAAACCTGCTCTTGGACATGGCGCGTTCGCAGCGCCAGCAAACTGAAATGGCCGTGAGCCGATTGGCCAAGGACGCTGATGCGCGTTGCGCCGAATGGCTCTTGCGACACGCCGAACCCGATGAACTGGTCGGAGGATTGGCCGTCAAGCTGACCGAGCGCAAACGCACGATCGCAGCCCAGTTGGGCATTGCCCCAGAAACTTTTTCCCGTGTGCTGCGCCACCTGCGCGATCGCCAGCTCATCAGTGGTGCAGGTCGTGTGCTGGGCTTGCCCAACCCGCAAGCGCTGCGCGAGCTGGCCGGGGTTTGACCGTTCTCGCGTGTGGTGGCTGACCCGCTCGGCTTTATGATTCAGCGCACCGCTTTATCAGTAGACACCCCGTCATGGCCACAACCGCCCCTTACCTCAGCGAAATCGAAGCCCCCAGCCGCGCCGATGTGGATGCCTTGCGCGGCCTGACCTTGCTCGAATTTGGCACCGACTGGTGCGGCCACTGCCGCGCCGCACAGCCTGCTGTAGCCCAGGCACTGGCACAGCAGCCACAGTGGCAACACCTCAAAGTAGAAGACGGCCCGGGCCGTGCGCTGGGGCGTTCTTTTCGCGTCAAGCTGTGGCCGACCTTGCTGGTTTTGCGTGAGGGTCGGGAGGTGGCCCGCGTCGTGCGCCCCACGGCTGTGCAGGACGTGCTGACCGCCTTGGTGGTCTGAAGCCTCATGGAATAACACGGTGTTGATGAACCGCAGTGTGGGGGTGGCGCTGGCCGCTGCTGCCTTGTTTGGTGCCAGCACGCCTTTGGCCAAGTTGCTGGTCGGCGAGGTACCGCCCCTTTTGCTGGGGGGCTTGCTCTATCTGGGCAGTGGCCTGGGTTTGGCGCTGATGCGCTTATGGCGTGAACGAGGCTGGCCAGCTTCGGGGCTGCCGCCCCACGAATGGCCATGGCTTGCCGGTGCGATTTTGTTTGGTGGGGTGCTCGGGCCGGTGGCGTTGATGTTCGGTTTGACCCAGACCAGCGGCTCGGTGGCCTCTTTGTTGTTGAACCTTGAGGCTGTTTTGACGGCGGTGCTGGCTTGGCTGGTTTTCAAGGAAAACGCCGATCGGCGGGTGGTGCTGGGTATGCTGGCCATCGTGGCCGGTGGTGTGGTGTTGTCCTGGCCCACGGGCCAGATGGCCGCTTCTGACGGGATGGGCCCTGCGGCCATTGCTTTGGCGTGTTTGTGCTGGGCCATCGACAACAATCTGACGCGCAAAGTGTCGGCATCGGATGCGCTCTTCATTGCCAGCACCAAGGGCCTGATCGCAGGCGGGGTGAACACCGCCATGGCCTTGGCACTCGGTTTGAGCTGGCCCGACTCGCCGACCTTGCTGGGCATCATGGTGGTCGGCTTGCTGGGGTATGGCGTCAGCCTGGTGTTGTTTGTGTTGGCCTTGCGGGGTTTGGGCGCGGCACGCACAGGGGCTTATTTTTCAACTGCGCCGTTCATGGGCGCGGCCGTGTCGGTGGTGTTTTTGGCTGAAACCACTTCGCCCACTTTCTGGTTGGCCAGCGCGTTGATGGGGCTGGGGGTTTGGCTGCACTTGACCGAGCGGCACGCACACGAGCACACCCATGAGCCGTTGGTACATGCACATCGCCATGTGCACGATGCGCACCATCAGCACGCGCATGAGCCGACGTGGGATGGCACCGAACCACACAGTCATCAGCATGCCCACCTTGCCTTGACGCACCAGCATCCGCATTACCCTGACATCCACCATCGGCACGGGCACTGAGTTTTGCTGTGTACCGAACATTGGCATGCAGGGCCGGGTCAAGCCCAAACCTTCACCCCGCCAACAAGGCCCCCGCATCCTCGTACCAGAACATCAGCGCAGCGTCATAGCTTTCCCACACGCAGCCGCTGCAGCCACGCCCGCAGCACGAGGTGGGTTCGGGGGGAGGATCTCTGAAGTCGTGGCCCGCAGCCTGCAGGCGCTCTTGAAATTGCGCAATGCCCCGGCGCACAGCGTCGCGTTGGGAGGCGTAGGGGTCGATGATGGGGTGGTCGTTGCCTTCGGTCATGCCTGATTGTCGGGCAAGATTTAGACGTTTTCAGGGGCTGAAGCTGTTGACCTGCGACGCGATGTTGACGGTTTGGCCTTGCACCACCGTGTGCGCAATCAAGCGGTCATCGCCCAGTACGATCATGGCGAACAGCCATTCGGCCAGTGTCTCGGTTTGCGCGGTGCGCCGGGCCAGCAGGGGTGTGGCCTTGGGGTTGAGCACCACGAAGTCGGCTTCGCAGCCGGGCAAGAGATTGCCCACTTGGCCGCTCAGGTCCATCGCCGCGGCAGCGCCCGCCGTGTGTTGCCACCACAGGTGTTCGGGCGCGAGGCTGATGCCGGGGCGGCCCACGCTTTGCCGGGCCACCGTGTAGGCCGCGTGCATGGTGTGAAACGGGCTGAAGCTGGTGCCGCCGCCCACATCGCTGGCCAGGCCGTAGCGCAGACCGGCTGCGTCGGATGCGGCGTAATCAAAAAAGCCGCTGCCCAAAAACAAGTTGCTGGTGGGGCTGACGGCGGCTGTCGCGCCCACCTCGGCCATGCGGCCGCGGTCGGTGTCGTCCAGATAAATGCAGTGCGCATAGACCGAGCGCTGGCGCAGCAGGTTTGCGCGGTCGTACACATCGAGGTAGCTGCGTGCTTTGGGGAAGAGTTCGTGCACCCAGCGGATTTCGTCCAGGTTTTCGGCCACATGCGACTGGATCCACACATCGGGGAATTGCTGCGCGATCTCGCCCGCACCGTGCAATTGCGCGGGCGTGCTGGTGGGCGCAAAGCGCGGTGTGATGGCGTAGCCCAGGCGGTCCACGCCGTGCCAGCGGCGAATCAGGTCTTCGGTCTGGCGCAGGCTCAAAGCCGTGTCGGTGTCGCGCAGGCCGTCGGGGCTGTGGCGGTCTTGCAGCACCTTGCCGGTGACCATGCGCAGGCGGCGTTTTTGGGCTTCGGCCATGAACACATCGACCGATTCGGGGTGCGCGGTGGCAAAGCACAGGGCGGTGGTGACACCGTGGCGCATCAGTTCGTCCAGAAAAAAGCCGGTCACCGCATGTGCATAGGCCGGGTCTGAAAACTGTTTTTCGTGCGGAAAGGTGTAGTGCTCCAGCCAGGGCAACAGGCCCTCGGCGGGTGAGCCGATCACGTCGGTTTGCGGGTAGTGGATGTGCAGATCGACAAAGCCGGGCGCGATGCACAGGCCAGGCCAGTGGGTGGTGGGCAGATCGGGGTATTGCGCCGCCAGTTCGCGGTAGGGCCCGATGGCCTGGATGCGAACGATGCCGTCGGCCTCGCGGGCGGTGACGAGCAAGCCATCGGTTTCGTGGCGGGCTTGGGGCTGCTTGGCTTGGGTGAACCAAAGCAGGCCAGCACGCCAACCTTGCAGATCGGTCAATGTCTTTTCGGGGTGCATGGGCAGGCGGGTGAACAGTGTGCGGGAGAGCAGTGGCAAATACGGGGCAAATACCGGGAAGAACAGGCATCGCCCGGTGGTACATTGTGCGGCAATCTCTTTGTATGCAAGGCTGGGGCCAACGCTTTAGGCACGCGCTTTGCATGTGACCTGTTTAGTTACTCATTCGCACCCGACATGACCACACCCCTTTTGTCTTTGCAAGGCATCACCAAACGCTATCCAGGCGTGGTGGCCAACCAGGACGTGTCGCTCACCGTGATGCCCGGCCAAGCCCATGCCGTGCTGGGCGAAAACGGCGCGGGCAAGTCCACTTTGATGAAAATCATCTATGGCTCGGTCAAACCCGACGAGGGTCAGGTGGTGTTCAACGGCCAGTCGGTCAATATCCGAAACCCGCAAGAAGCCCGCAAGCTCGGCATCAGCATGGTGTTCCAGCACTTCAGCTTGTTTGACACCTTGACTGTGGCCGAAAACGTCTGGCTGGGCCTGGACAAATCTCTGAGCTTGGCCGAAGTGACCGAGCGCATTGTGGCCAAGGCCAGCGAATATGGCCTGGACTTGGAGCCCGACCGCCCGGTGCACACCTTGAGCGTGGGCGAGATGCAGCGGGTCGAGATCATCCGCGCCTTGTTGACCGAGCCCAAGCTGTTGATCTTGGACGAGCCCACTTCGGTGTTGACGCCTCAGGCGGTCGAGAAATTGTTTGTGGTCTTGCACAAGCTGGTCAGCCAGGGCGTCAGCATTTTGTACATCTCGCACAAGCTGCACGAGATCCGGGCGCTGTGCAGCGCTTGCACCGTGCTGCGCGGCGGCAAGCTCACCGGGGTGTGCGATCCACGCGAAGAAACCAACGCCAGCTTGAGCCGCTTGATGATTGGGGCTGAGCCACCGGCTTTGCAGCATCTGGCGCGTGAACCGGGCCAAGTGGTTTTGTCGGTCAAGGGCCTGAGCCTGAAGCGCCAAGACCCTTTTGGCGTGGACCTGGAGGGCATCGACCTGCAAGTGCGGGCAGGCGAAGTGGTGGGCCTGGCCGGGGTGTCGGGCAATGGCCAAAAAGAACTGATGTGGGCCTTGTCGGGGGAAGACACCCGCGCGGGCGTGGAGTGCGCAGCGGACAGCGTGTGTTTGTTGGGCCAGGCGGTGGCGGGCTTGGGGCCCGTGCCGCGCAGGCAGTTGGGCCTGCACTTTGTGCCCGAAGAGCGCTTAGGCCGAGGGGCGGTGCCATCGCTGAGTCTGTCGCAAAACCTCTTGCTGACGCGCAGCGAAGCCCTGGGTGCGGGCGGCTGGGTGCGCATGGGGGCGCTGGCCGATCAGGCCCGCAGCGTCATCGAGCGTTTCAAGGTCAAGGCGGCCGGGCCAGACGCCCCGGCGCAGTCGCTGTCGGGCGGCAATTTGCAAAAGTTCATTGTCGGGCGCGAGATCAGCGCAGCCCCCAAGTTGTTGATCGTGTCGCAGCCCACCTGGGGCGTGGACGTGGGCGCAGCGGCGCAAATCCGCGCCGAGATTTTGGCGCTGCGCGACGCAGGTTGCGCGGTCTTGGTGGTGAGTGAGGAGCTGGACGAATTGTTTGAGTTGTCAGACCGAATGCATGTGATCGCCAAGGGGCGTTTGTCGCCCTCAGTGGCGCGGACCGAGGCCACTGTTGAGCGCATTGGCGAGTGGATGAGTGGGCTGTGGCCCGAGGCCGCCTCTGCCGCGTCTCAACAACAAGGAGCTCAACATGCTGCGGCTTGAACCCCGTCCTCAGGCTTCGCGCCTGTGGACTTATGCCTCGCCCTTGCTGGCGCTGGTACTCACCGTGTTGCTGGGCGTGGCCTTGTTCATGGCGCTGGGCAAAGACCCCGTGCGCGGTTTGCAGATGTTCTTTTGGGAACCGGTCAAAACCAGCTATGCGCTGGGCGAGTTGATGGTCAAGGCCACGCCGCTGTTGGTGATCGCGCTGGGTTTGGCGGTGTGCTTCAGGTCGAACGTGTGGAACATCGGGGCCGAGGGGCAGTTTGTCATTGGCGCAGTGTGCGCTGGGGGTGTGGCCTTGCTGGCCGACAAAGACAGCAGCCGCTGGATTGTGTTGGCGGTGCTGCTGGCGGGCGTGCTGGGTGGCATGCTGTGGGCGGGCATCACGGCGCTGCTGCGTGACCGCTTTAACGCCAGCGAAATTTTGGTCAGCCTGATGCTGGTCTATGTGGCCGACATGGTGCTGAGTTATCTGGTTTACGGCCCCTGGAAAGACCCTGCGGGTTTCAACTTTCCACAGTCCAAAACCTTTGAGGCCGTGACGCAGATCCCGCGCTTGATGAGCGGCTCACGCGTCAGCGTGGGCTTGCTGTTGGCGCTGGTGGGCGCGGGGCTGCTGTGGGTGTTTTTGTTCCGCACACGGGCGGGCTTTGCCCAGCAAGTGGGCGGCTTGGCACCCGATGCGGCGCGTTACGCGGGCTTTTCTTCGCGCAAGGCGCTTTGGGTCGCGCTCTTGACTTCGGGCGGTGCGGCGGGCTTGGCGGGCGCACTGGAGGTGGCGGGCCCCATCGGACAGCTCACGCCGTATGTGCCTGCGGGCTACGGTTTTGCCGCCATCATCGTGGCCTTTGTCGGGCGTTTGCACCCAGCGGGCATGGTGCTGTCGGCGGTGCTGATGAGCATGTTTTATATCGGCGGTGAGTTGGCACAGTCGCGGCTGGGTTTACCCAAGTCGATCACGGGTGTGTTCCAGGGTTTGCTGTTGTTTTGCCTGTTGGCGTGTGACACCTTGGTGGCCTACCGTTTGCGCTGGGTGGCAACGAAGAAGGGAAGTGTCTGATGGAGTCTTATGCATTGCTGATCGCCGCCACCTTGAACGCGGGCACGGTATTGGCCTTGGCCGCCTTGGGCTTGCTGATCAATGAAAAAGCCGGGGTGGTGAATCTGGGCGCCGAGGGCCTGATGCTGTGCGCCGCCATTGCGGGCTTTGCTTGCGTGGTGCACACGGGCAACGACTGGCTGGGCTTTGCGGCGGGCATGGGCGCGGGCGCGGTGCTGGCGGCCATTTTTGGCGTGCTGGTCATTTGGCTGGGCACCAACCAATACGCCACGGGGCTGGCCCTGAGTTTGTTTGGCGTTGGTTTTTCGGCCTTTGTGGGCATTGGCTACGTGCAAGAAAAACTGCCCGAACGTGCGAACTACGCCATCCCCGGTTTGGCCGACATCCCATTGGTCGGGCCCGCTTTGTTCAAGCAGCATCCCTTGGTCTATGTGGCGATGCTGCTGGTCTTGGTCTTGGTTTGGTTTTTGTACCGAAGCCGCACTGGTTTGGTGCTGCGAGCCGTGGGCGAATCGCCCGCTTCGGCCCATGCCTTGGGCTACCCGGTGCGCCGCATCCGTTTGGCCGCGGTGGTGGTTGGCGGCGCATTGTGCGGTTTGGCCGGGGCCTACATCTCGGTGAGCTACACCCCGCTGTGGGTCGAAGGCATGGTGGCGGGCAAGGGCTGGATCGCGTTGGCACTGACCACCTTTGCCACATGGCGTCCGGCACGGGTTTTGCTCGGGGCTTATTTGTTTGGTGGCGTGACGATGCTGCAGTTCCATTTGCAAGGCATGGGTGTTGAGGTGCCCAGCCAGATGCTCACGGCGCTGCCCTACATCGCCACCATCGTGGTGTTGGCCTTGATCTCGCGCAATCCGGCTTGGATTCGTGTGAACATGCCCGCTTCCTTGGGTAAACCGTTTTATCCCGGTTCATAATTGCTTTTTTTCAACCCCTGTAACCCTGTTCAACAACAAAAGGAACTGACATGACAGACATCTCCAAGCGCTCCATCGTCAAGATGGTGGCCCTGACCGCTGTGGCCGCCGCCGCACTGGTCGGCTGTGGCAAAAAAGAAGAAGCGCCCAAGGCCGAAGCCCCCGCTGCAGCGCCCGCCAAGCCCGAGCCCCTGAAGATTGCGTTTGCTTATGTCGGCCCTGTGGGCGACGGCGGCTGGACCTTTGCGCACGACAACGGCCGCAAAGAAGTCGAAAAAGCTTTCGGCGACAAAGTGGTCACCAGCTTTGTCGAAAAAGTGCCAGAAAGCGCTGACGCCGAGCGCGTCATCCGCGACATGGCGGCCCAAGGCAACAAGCTGATTTTTGGCACCACCTTTGGTTACATGGAGCCCATGCTCAAAGTGGCTGCTGACACCAAAGACGTCAAGTTCGAGCACGCCACCGGCTACAAAACTGCCGAGAACATGCGCACTTACGACAGCCGCACCTACGAAGGCGCGTATATGGCTGGCGTGATCGCCGGCAAGATGACCAAGACCAACACGCTGGGCGTGGTCGCCTCGATCGCCATCCCTGAAGTGGTGCGCAACATCAACAGCTTCACCATGGGTGCCCAGTCGGTCAACCCCAAGGTCAAGACCAAAGTGGTGTGGGTGAACGAGTGGTTCAACCCACCGAAAGAAACAGAAGCCGCCACATCGCTGATCAATGGCGGTGCCGACGTGCTGATGCAAAACACCGACTCGTCGGCAGTGCTGCAAACCGCCGAAAAATTGGGCAAGCGTGCCTTTGGTTGGGATTCCGACATGACCGCCTACGGCCCCAAGGCCCACCTGGGTTCGGCAGTGATCAACTGGGGTCCTTACTACGTCAAGGCCGTGGGTGAGGCGCTGGAAGGCAAGTGGAGCACCGGCCAAAGCTGGTGGGGCGTGAAAGAAGGCGCGATCGACATGGTCAACGTGGCCGCTGACGTGCCAGAAGACACCAAGAAAAAGATCGACGAGATCAAAGCCGGTCTGAAAGACGGCAGCTTCACCATCTGGAAAGGCCCTATCAAGGACCAAGCTGGTAAAGAAGTGCTGGCCAAAGACGCTGTCGCTGACGACAAGTTCCTGGGCGGTGTGATGTTCTACGTCAAGGGCGTGGAAGGCAAGATCCCCGGCAAGTGACGCGTCATTTCCGACTTGTTCGGGAATTCCGCTGATTTGTCATTCCCGGCTCGATCGGGAATCCATGGGGCTTGTCATTCCCGACGTGATCGGGAATTCACGGGACTTGTCATTCCCGACTTGATCGGGAATCCACGGGGCTTGTCATTCCCGACGTGATCGGGAATTCACGGGGCTTGTCATTCCCGACTCGATCGGGAATCCATCTCTCGGTTTTCCTCTGTGACACTTGAGCCGCCTGATGCAAGTCAGGCGGCTTCCTCATTTTTGGGCCAATTTCCGGCTTAACATGGCGCACCACCCACACAGGGAAATCGACATGTTCAAAGTCCACGCCATCGCCCCCCATCGCTTGCCTGAATTGCTGCGGGTCATGCCCAAAGCCGAGCTGCACATCCACATCGAAGGCTCCCTTGAGCCCGAACTGATCTTTAGACTAGCCCAGCGCAACGGCGTGACGTTGCCCTACGCTGATGTCGAGGCGTTGCGCAGCGCTTATGCCTTCACCAACTTGCAAAGTTTTCTGGACCTGTATTACGCCGGGGCCAGTGTGCTGTTGCACGAGCAAGACTTTTACGACATGGCTTGGGCTTACTTTGAAAAAGCGGCGGCCGACCATGTGGTGCGCGCCGAATTGTTCTTTGACCCCCAAACCCACACGGCGCGTGGCGTGAGCATGGCCAAGGTGATCGGGGGCCTGAGCCGCGCTTGCCGCGATGCGCAAACGCAGCTGAACATCAGCGCCGATTTGATCTTGTGTTTTTTGCGCCACTTGTCCGAAGACGACGCCCTGGCCACGCTGCAAGAAGCCCTGCCTTGGCGTGAGCACTTTATTGGCGTGGGTCTCGATTCCAGCGAAGTGGGCCACCCGCCCGAGAAGTTTGCCCGCGTGTTTGCGCGTGCGCACGAGCTGGGCCTGCATGTCGTCGCCCATGCCGGTGAGGAAGGGCCACCCGCCTACATCTGGAGCGCGCTTGATGTTCTGAACGTGGAGCGCATCGACCATGGCGTGCAAGCCATCCACGATGCAGCCTTGATGAAACGACTGGCCGATGAGCAGACCCCACTCACCGTTTGCCCGCTGTCCAACCTCAAGTTGTGCGTGTTCAAGCAGCTGACCGACCACAACCTGGGCCAGATGCTGGAGGCGGGCCTGTGCGTGACGATCAACTCGGACGACCCGGCTTACTTTTGCGGCTACTTGAATGAGAACTACCTGCAAACTTTCGCCGCCTTGCAGCTGAATGCCCAACAAGCCTACAAACTCGCTGCCAACAGCATTGAGGCGAGCTTTGCCCCAGAGGCCGACAAGCACCGCTGGATGCATGAACTCAAGCAATGCTTTGCGGGTTTTGTAGAACAAGACTGAAGCGGGCAGCACCCGCAGATGGCGCCATCCAAACACTTTGACGGTGGTTCACCACGCTGGCCAGGCCATGCTGCATGGCTTGGTACTTGGCGGGGCAGCCGTTTGCCGCTCGGTGTGGTGGGTGGTTTGCGATAAACTCAAACCATGTTGAAACCTTTTGCATTGAACAAACACCAAACTTGGGTCTGTGTGCTTCCTGCACGGGCTGCGGCTTGGGCCCGTTGTTCGAGCGGGCGTTTCAACATGATTACCACCACGACCCACGCGGCCACCTGAGCGCGTTCGGGTGGCCTTCCTGGCTGCCCACTGGTGGATTTCCAAACAAACCAGCCCCGGCAGCTGGTTCTAACTGTTTGGAGATGAGCATGTTTCAAGATTCTTCTTTTTCTGCGTGGCCTGCGGCTCTCAAAGTTTCGGGCCTTGGCGCTTTGCGGGTCGGTTTGGTCGGCACAGGCGTAGTGGGCTCTGGCACTTGTCAATTGCTGGCCCGAAATGCCGATTTGATCGCGCAACGTGTGGGGCGGCCGATTCGGCTGGTCATGGCTGCTGCGCGGGACTTGCACAAAGCCGCGCAGGTGGTCGGGCCTGACGTGGACTTGGTCAGCGATCCCTTGGCCTTGGTGCGGCACCCAGACATTGATGTGGTGGTGGAAGTCATGGGCGGGGTGACGCTGGCCAAAACGCTGGTGCTCGAAGCCATCGCACAAGGTAAGCATGTGGTCACGGCCAATAAAGCGCTGTTGGCTGAACACGGCAGCGAGATTTTTGCAGCGGCACAAACCCAAGGTGTGATCGTGGCTTATGAAGGCGCTGTGGCCGTGAGCATCCCCATCATCAAAGCCCTGCGCGAGGGTTTGGCCGCCAACCGCATCTATGAGGTGGTGGGCATCGTGAACGGCACAACGAATTTCATTTTGACCCACATGCAAGAGACAGGGATGGGCTTTGACGCGGCTTTGCGGCAGGCCACAGCGCTTGGTTTTGCCGAAGCCGACCCGTCTTTTGACATCGAGGGCGTGGATGCAGCCCACAAGACGGCATTGCTCGCGGCCATCGCGTTTGGGGCCGATGTGCCCTTTGCGCAGGTGCACGCCCAGGGCATCACCCGCGTGGAAGCCTGGGACATGGTCTGTGCCCAAGCGCTGGGGTACCGCATCAAATTGTTGGGCGTGGCCAGGCAGCGTTCAGAATCGATCGAGGTGCGGGTGCACCCGGCGCTGGTGCCCGAGAAGCATTTGCTGGCTCAGGTGCAGGGCTCGATGAATGGCATTTGGGTGAACGCGGATGCCGCTGGGCCAACGTTTCATTACGGTGCCGGGGCGGGGTCGCTGACCACGGCCTCGGCGGTGGTAGCCGATTTGATGGACGTGGCTCGACTGGCCTCTGCCGGCTTGTCTGCTCGGGTGCCGTACCGCTCTGTGCAAGCGAGCGCAATCCAATCTTGGCCCCTGTTGCCCATTGGCCAGGTGGCTTCGCGCCATTACCTGCGGTTCGCCTTGCATGAGCGGCCCGAGTTGTTGACTTGTCTGCCAGGCTGGCTCCAGTCAGCGGGTGTGGAGGTTCAGCAATGGGCACATGTGCGGCATCCTGAAAATGTGCGCCAAGATGCGCTGGTCGTGTTGACGCAAAGCCTCACGGGGGACGATTTGGCGAACCGGCTCAAGGCGCTGCCGCAAATGCAAGGCTTTGCAGCACCTGCGGCAGTGTGGCGCGTGGAAGATTTGAACTCAAGCGCCATGTAAAATCACGCCCCGAAGCCCGCTGCCCCGGCGGGCTTCGTTTTGTTCAATCCCCGGGGCCATGTAGAGGACTACCATGTACAAAAACCTCGCTGCCACGCTCGTGGCCGCCTGCTTTTTCTTATCCGCCGTTCAGGCTCAAACGCCTGCCCAAACTTCGGCAAAAACGCCCACCAAATCCACCGAGCCCATCAAAGCTGGTTTTGTCTATGTCTCGCCGATCACCGAGGCGGGCTGGACCAAGCAGCACGACGAGGGCCGAAAGGCTGTCGAGCGTGCTTTGGGTGATCAGGTCAAGACCACGTTTGTGGCCGATGTGCCCGAGGGCGCAGATGCCGAGCGCGTGATCCGTGATTTGGCCCAGCAGGGCAATCAGATCATTTTCACGCCCAGCTTTGGCTACATGGAGCCCACGCTCAAGGTGGCCAAAGAGTTTCCGAATGTGAAGTTCGAGTCGGTCACGGGCTTCAAAACGGCGTCCAACGTGGCGGCCTCAAACGCCCGTTACTACGAAGGCCGCTATTTGGCGGGCATTGCTGCCGGTCGCATGACCCAGTCCAACGTGGCGGGTTATGTGGCAGGTTTCCCGATCCCTGAGGTGCTGCAAGGCATCAATGCGTTCACTTTGGGCATGCGATCGGTCAACCCCAAAGCCACCGTCAAAGTGGTTTGGCTCAATGCTTGGTTTGACCCACCGAAAGAGCGCGAAGCCGCCATGGCCTTGTTCAACCAAGATGTGGATGTGATCGCTTTTCACACCGGATCAACCGCCGTGATGGCCGCAGCGCAAGAGCGCGGCAAGATGGCGGTGGCCTACCACTCCGACATGCGCAAGATCGGCCCCGATGCGCAGATCATTGCCGTGACGCACCAGTGGGGTGATTACTACGCGGCCAGGGTCAAAGCCGCCATGTCAGGCACTTGGGCCTCGGGCAGTGTGTGGGGTGGTGTCAAGGACGGCATGATCCGCGTCGGCGACTTTGGTCCTAAGGTGCCGAAAAAAGTTCAGGATGAAATTGTCGCCAAACAAAAGGCCGTGGGTGCGGGCAAATTGTTCCCCTTTGCCGGTCCGATCATGGACAACGAAGGCAACGTGGTTTTGCCTGCCGGTCAAAGCCTGAGCGATGCCCAGATTTTGGGCATGAACTACCTCGTGCAAGGCGTGGTGGGCAAAATTTCGCGTTAAAGCGGATCGGAGCCGTGTAGCCACTGACCGGCGGGGCCCTTGGATCGCCACTAAAATCATGTCCATCATCAAAGGACGCACCATGAGCATCAAGAGCGACAAATGGATCCGCCGCATGGCCGAGCAGCACGGCATGATCGAGCCGTTCGAGCCCGGTCAGATCCGTCAAAACGCCGCAGGCCAGAAAATCGTGAGCTACGGCACCAGCAGCTACGGCTATGACATCCGCTGCGCGCCCGAGTTCAAAGTTTTCACCAACATTTACAGCACCGTGGTGGACCCTAAAAACTTCGATGAACGCAGCTTTGTGGACATCGAGGGCGATGTTTGCATCATCCCGCCCAACAGTTTTGCATTGGCCCGCACGGTCGAATACTTCCGCATTCCGCGCAATGTGTTGACCATTTGCCTGGGCAAAAGCACTTATGCCCGTTGCGGCATCATCGTCAACGTCACGCCGTTTGAACCCGAGTGGGAGGGTTATGTGACCCTCGAATTCAGCAACACCACACCGCTGCCTGCCAAAATTTATGCGGGCGAGGGCTGTGCCCAAGTGTTGTTCCTCGAGAGCGATGAAGTCTGTGAAACCAGCTACAAAGACCGTGGCGGCAAGTACCAGGGCCAGGTGGGCGTGACCTTGCCTAAAACGTGATTTTGGGCGCGTCAGCCAAAATGCGACAATAGCAGGTTAATGACCGACTCTTTTTCAAATTTATCGCTGGCGCCCACGCTGGCACGAGCCGTAGCCGAAATGGGCTACGAATCCATGACCCCTATCCAGGCCCAAGCCATTCCAGTGGTGTTGACAGGCCAGGACGTGATGGGCGCGGCCCAGACCGGCACAGGCAAAACGGCGGCATTTTCGCTGCCTTTGCTGCAGCGCCTGCTCAAACACGAAAACCCCTCCACATCGCCCGCCCGTCACCCGGTGCGCGCCTTGGTGCTGTTGCCTACGCGCGAGCTGGCCGACCAAGTGGCTCAGCAGATCAAGATGTACGCCAAGTACACCCAGCTGCGCAGCGCTGTGGTGTTTGGCGGCATGGACATGAAGCCCCAGACCCTAGAGCTGAAAAAAGGCGTTGAGGTGCTGGTCGCCACGCCGGGCCGTTTGCTGGACCACATCGAAGCCAAAAACGCAGTGCTTAACCAAGTTGAATATGTGGTGCTCGACGAAGCCGACCGCATGCTGGACATTGGCTTCTTGCCCGATTTGCAACGCATTTTGAGTTTCTTGCCCAAGCAGCGCACCACCTTGCTGTTCTCGGCCACGTTCTCTCCCGAAATCAAGCGCCTGGCTGGCAGCTACTTGCAAAACCCGGTCACCATCGAGGTGGCCCGCCCCAACGAGACTGCATCCACTGTCGAGCAGCGTTTTTACGCCGCGCAAGACGATGACAAGCGCCGCGTGATCCGCAAAGTACTGGACGACCGGGGTATCAAGCAGGCGTTCATTTTTGTCAACAGCAAGCTCGGTTGCGGCCGCCTGGCCCGCTCGCTGGAACGTGAAGGTCTGCGCACTGCGGCTTTGCACGGTGACAAGAGCCAGGACGAGCGCTTGAAAGCACTGGAAGCCTTCAAAAAAGGCGAAGTCGATTTGCTGGTGTGCACCGATGTGGCCGCGCGCGGTCTGGACATCAAGGATGTGCCTGCGGTGTTCAACTTCGATGTGCCTTTCAACGCCGAAGACTATGTGCACCGCATTGGTCGCACGGGCCGCGCTGGTGCGTCGGGCTTGGCGGTGACTTTGGTCAGCCCATCTGACAACCGCTTGGTGGGTGACATTGAAAAGCTGATCAAGAAAAAGCTGGAGGTGGAAACCCTGCAGCTGGACACCCGTCCCGCAGGCCCTGCGCCTGAAAAGTGGGGCGAACGCGCCGAAGACCGTCCCCGTTCGCGTGCCCCCGAAGGCCGTCGTCGGGAGCACGACCCGCGTGATGCGCTGGACGCACCTCAAGAGCGCCGTGGCGGCTTCCGTCCTGCGCCGGTCAACCGCGATCCGTTTTTCCAAAAGCCCTACGAGGCGGCGGCTACCGACACCGCACCGAGTTGGGAGCCCAGTGGCCCTCAAACTGTGCGTTCGTCGATTTCGGCCAACATCAAACCCAAGCGCAAGGTGGCTGCCTTGTTCAAGTCGGGCGAGTAAAAGCATGAACCAAGGCTTGCCCATCGGGCGAGCGCTTGTCTGATTGATCGGGTTTCAGTCCCGGTCTTTCATGGGGCTTCAAACGGGTGTCATTTGAGGCTGTCAAAATCGGCAAATGCGCGACACCAGCTCCACCCCTTCATTTCCCTCGTTTTTCATGCCTCTGACAGGGCCTTCGATGCCTCTGTCGCGGGTCTTTGCGGCATCGGCGGCAGTTTGTCTGGCCGTTCCTGTTGCCTTGGCGCAAACCCCATCGACCACGCCCGCAGTGACCGATCTCGGTCAGGTTGAGATTCGTGGCAATCGCAACAACGACACCGAAGTGCGGCGGGAGTCTACGGCCTCCAAAATCGTGATCGGTCGTGAAGAGATCGAGAAGCAAGGCGATGCCACCTTGGGTGATGTTCTCAAGCGTTTGCCGGGTGTGACGGTGCAAGGCGCACCGGGCCGGGGCGGGGCCATCCGCATGCGTGGCTTGGGTGGCGGCTACACACAGATTTTGCTGGACGGTGAGCGCATGCCGCCGGGTTTTTCGGTGGATTCTTTGACGCCAGAGCAGGTCGAGCGCATCGAGATTTTGCGTGCACCGACCGCCGAAACCGGGGCGCAGGCCATCGCAGGCACGATCAACATCGTGCTGCGTGAAGGGCAAAGGGCCAATCCGGACGATTTGAAGATCACCCGCAGCCAAGAGCATGGACAGGGCTCCAACCAGCTCAATTGGGTGCACAACCTCAAAACCGAGCCCTTGAGCGGGACGTTCACGCTGTCTGCGATGGACAGCCGACGTGCCGATGACAGCGTGACCGAGATTGCGTCGGATTTTCGTGACCCCCAGGTACGCATGGCGCAGTCGGAGAGCCATCGCCAAGGCGTGCACGCCAATGCCCGTTTGCAATGGAAAGGTGAGCAGGGCAAAAGCCTGACCTTGACGCCTTTTTTGATTTATTCCGAATACGCAGCCCAAGGCCGCACCGATGCCCGGCGGTTGACGTCGCCTGCCATCACCGACACCGCCTTGACCGACAACCAAAGCCGCTACGCCGCAGCCCGTTTGAACGGCCAGTGGAGCCAGCGCTTGTCAGCCGATGACCGTCTGGAAGTGCGTTTCGGTTTGGGGCAATCCCACTACGACCAACAGATCACCCAGACGGCTGTGAGCACCACGGCGCTGTTGGCCAATTCCCTTGATGAGCAGCGCTTCACAGACCGCAGCACCAGCCTGAATGGCAAGTGGACCCGTGTGCTCGAGAATGGACACCAGCTGGTCAGTGGCTTGGAGCACGAAGGCGTGCGTCGCGTCGAAGAGGCCAGCGCGGGTGCGGGCGACGACAGCGGCAACCTGAAGGCCAGCACGGCGCGTTGGGCGGCTTACACCCAAGACGAGTTCAAGATCAACCCGAACTGGTCGGCCTATGCGGGCGTTCGCTACGAGAGCATCTTGACCGAGGGGCAAGTGAGCGAAACCCTCAAGCGCAACCAAAGCCAGGTGTGGACACCGCTGTTGCACGCCTTGTGGAAACCCGATCCGGCCCAGCGCGACCAGATCCGCATGAGCCTGACGCGCAGCTACAAGACCCCCACGCTTTACAACTTGGTGGCACCGCTGCGGTACTCGCGCGATTACCCCATCTCTGGCAACAATGTGCCCACCCAGCCCGACCGTTTGGGCAACCCCGATTTGCGCCCCGAGCTGGCCACCGGCATTGACCTCGGTTTCGAGCGTTACCTGGAGGGCGGTGGGGTGCTCAGTGCCAATGTGTTCCGTCGGAATATCAAGGACCTGATCCGATACCAGACCAGCTTGCAGACCATGAATTGGTCGAATCAAACGCGCTGGGTGTCTACGCCTCAAAACGTGGGCGATGCGGTCACCCAAGGCATCGAGCTGGAAGCCAAATTCCGCTTGAACCAAGCTTGGGCAGAGGCTTGGCCTGTGGACATTCGCAGCAACGTCAGCTTTTTCCATTCCAAGGTCAAGGAGGTTCCAGGCCCCGACAACCGGCTGGACCAGCAGCCCAGCATGACCGCGAACCTCGGCGCCGATTACCGCTTGCGCGGCTTGCCGTTGACCGTGGGCGGCAATGTCAACTGGAACCCTGACTACGACACCCGTCGCAGCCAAGAGCAGTTCTCATACCAGGGTGTCAAGCGCGTGGTTGATGTGTATGGTCTGTGGCGTTATTCTGCTGCGACGGCCTTGCGCTTGACGGTCAGCAACTTGCTGCCCCGTCACTACGAGACCGCCACGACGTTCAGCAGCGGCGGTGCGAGCGAGACAGCCCGAACCACCGACCGCAATTGGCGCAATGTGCAGCTTCGAGTGGAAATGAAAATCTAAAAAAGGAGACACCCATGCCCAAAAAAGACGCCGCCTGGCACGACCGCATGTACAACAACCGGGCGCTGGTGCCTGACTTTGCCGACCATTTTGCGCATTGGAAAAACGCCTCTGAGCAGGCACGCCAGACCTTGCCAGCGCAGCTGGATGTGCGTTACAGCGACGGACCCAACGAAACGCTGGACATTTTTCCGGCAGCCCGTGCCGATGCGCCTGTGGTGATCTTCATCCATGGTGGCTATTGGCGCAGTCTGGACAAAGCGGACCATTCTTTTGTGGCGCCTGCGCTGCGCGACATGGGCGCTTGCGTGGTGGTGGTCAATTACGCCCTGTGCCCCGGCACCGAGGCGCAGCCTGTGACCGTGCCCGACATCGCCTTGCAAATGGCACAAGCCAGTGCCTGGGTTTGGCGTCACATTGGCGCGCACGGGGGCGACCGCAACAACATCACCGTGATCGGTCATTCGGCGGGTGGCCACTTGGCCGCCATGTTGCTGGCTTGTGACTGGAAGAAGCTGGGGCGCGATTTGCCTGCCGGCTTGGTGCGCAAGGCTTTGTCGATCTCGGGCCTGTTCGATCTGGCGCCTGTGCGCAAAACACCTTTTGTGCAGGGCGATCTGCGCATCACCCCAGCCCATGTGCGCATGGCCAGCCCGGCCAAATGGCAGAGGCCTCGCCAAGGAGTTTTGTACACCGTGGTCGGGGGTGACGAGAGCGCTGAGTTTTTGCGGCACAACCGCTTGATTCACCAAGCCTGGGGGCCCAAGACCGTGCCCGTCTGCGAAGACCTGCCCGGTTTGAACCATTTCAGTGTGGTCACAGACCTCACCCGCCCTGGCAGTCGCCTGAACGTGCTGGCCAAAACCTTGATCGGGCAGAAATCGGCCTGATCCCAAGCCCACACCCCAAAAAAAGGGCAAGCCATTTGGCTTGCCCTTTTGCATAACAGTGCCGCAGGTTCAAGCGGGCAAGAATCGCTCCACCAGCAGCGACCAAAAAGCCGAGCCGATCGCCACGTTTTTGTCGTTGAAGTCATAGCCGGGGTTGTGCACCATGCAAGCGCCGTGGCCGTCACCTGTGCCGTCGCCATTACCGATCAGCAAATAGCTGCCCGGCACCTCTTCGAGCATGAAGGCAAAGTCTTCACTGCCAGTCAGCGCGCGGCCTTGTCGCACCACTTTGTCTGCGCCTACCAGTTCTTCGGCCACCGTGCGGGCAAAGTCGGTTTCGTGCAGGTGGTTGACCAGCACCGGGTAACCGCGTTGGTAGTCGATCTCGGCCGTGACGCCGTAGCTTTGGGCTTGCGCATGCACCAGCTCGGTGATGCGCTTTTCGAGCAGGACGCGCACATCCCGGTCGAGTGAACGAACACTCAGCTTGAGTGTGGCGGTTTGCGGGATCACGTTGTTGGCCACCCCGGCGTTGAACGCACCCACTGTGATGATGGCCATTTGCTGCGGGTCAATGTTGCGGGCCACGATGCTTTGCAGGCCCAGCACGATGGCCGATCCGGCCACCACCGGGTCGGCCGCCACATGCGGCATGGCACCGTGCCCGCCCTTGCCGTGCAAGGTGATGGTCACGTTGTCAGAAGACGCCATGGCCGAGCCATCGCGCAAGACCAAGTGCCCTTGCGGGTGGCTGGGCATGTTGTGCATGGCAAAGATGGCGTTGCAAGGGAATTGCTTGAACAGACCGTCTTCCATCATTTTTTTCGCGCCGCCCAGACCTTCTTCGGCGGGTTGAAAAATCAGGTTCACCGTGCCCGAGAACACGCCTTGCTGGGCAATGTGCTTGGCCGCTGCCAGCAGCATGGCGGTGTGGCCGTCATGACCGCAGGCGTGCATGATGCCCACGTTGCAGCTGGCATGAGGCAAGCCCGTGGCTTCGTCAATGGGCAGGGCGTCCATGTCGGCCCGAATGCCGATGCTTTTGTTGCCCGTGCCTTTCTTGATCTGGCCCACCAGGCCTGTGCCGCCCAGGCCGCGCGTGACCTGATAACCCCAGGCGCTCAGTTGCTCGGCGACCAGATCACTGGTGCGGTACTCCTTGTAGCCCATCTCCGGGTGCTTGTGAATATCGCGGCGAACCGCAATGAATTCATCCGCTTCGGCATGCAGGGCCTGCAGTTTGTCGTGCAGAAAAGCGTCACTGGGGGCATTCATGGTCAGTCCCTGTGGCTCATTGGGGTTGCAGGTTGATCGACTTGGCAATGGCGCGGTAGCGCTCGATTTCACCTTGGTACACACGAGCCAGCTCGGCCGGGGTGCGTGATGGCAAGACCACGTTGCCGCTGCCTTCCAGGGCTTTGCGGTTTTCGGGGGCTTCAGCGGCCGCATAGAAAGCTTTGTTCAGGGTGTTGACCACGGCGTCTGGCGTGTTTTTGTGCACTTGCACACCCGCCCAGATGTCAAAGTCCATGGCTTCCAAGCCTTTCATGGCGGCCATGGCGGGGAACTGTTTGAACAAGGGGTGCGGCGTTTTAGAGGTCACGGCCAAGCCCTGAACTTTGCCGTCGATGAGGGTTTGGGGGATGGAGCCGGCCATGGGCAGGAAAGCCATGTCGATTTGGCCACCCATCAGGTCGGTCAACAGGGGGGCAATGCCTTTGTAGGGGACGTGCAACATCTGCACTTTGGTCAGCTGCGAAAAGCGCTCGCCAATCAAGTGGTACAGCGAGCCAGGGCCCACGCTGCCATAGCTCAGAGGCTTGTCAGTGGTTTTGCGAGCCAGGGCCAGCAGTTCGTCCACCGTCTTGATATTGAGCGAGTTGCGCACCGCCAAAATCGTGTTGGTGGTGGCGAACTGCGCGACCAACTTGAAGTCTTCGGATTTGTACTTGACACCCTGGATGGCCATCGGGGCCAGCACCAACTCCATCGGGCTGCCCAAGCTCAGGGTGTAGCCGTCGGCCGGTGCATTGACCAGTTTGGCCATGCCGATCGCGCCACCAGCGCCACCGATGTTTTCGATGATCATGGTCTGGCCCAACTTGGCTGCCGCATCGGGTTGCAGTTTGCGGGCAAAAAAGTCAGAAGGACCGCCTGCGGGGTAGGGCACGATCAGGCTGATGGTTTTGGCCGGGTAAGTTTGCGCCCAAGCAGGGCCGAAAGCGCTGGCGGCGACGAGCAAGCTGCTGAGAAGGGTTTTGACGTTCATGTTGTCTCCTGTTTACTGTTGGATTTTGAATGGTCCTAAAACCATGCACAGATCGTAAGAAGTCAAAATTCATGTGTCCAATGACTTATTTTTATGATTTTCATTCGTAAAATGAATGCATGAACCTCAAACATCTGGCGCATTGGCTCGCACTGGCCGAGACAGGCTCGTTCAGCCGTGCCGCCGAGAAGCTGCACATCACCCAGTCGGCGCTCAGTCGCAGCATTCAGGTGCTGGAAGAAGAATTGGGCGGGCCACTGGTGGACCGCATTGGTAAAAAGAACGAACTGACTCCGCTTGGCCAGTCGGTGCTGGAGCGGGCCCGGCGCATCGTGCATGAGGCGCAAGAGCTGCGGCAGGGGGCTGCTTTGCTGCAACAGGGTGGGCTGGGCAGTTTGCGGGTCGGGCTGGGTTCGGGGCCGGGGGCCATGCTGATGACGCCCTGGCTCCAGCACATGGCCGAACACCATCCGACGGTTCAGGTGGCTGTGTCGCGAGGCTCGACCGAGTTGCAACTGGTGCAGTTGCGTGAGCGGCAATTGGACGCCCTGGTGGTCGATGTGCGGCGGGTAGATGCTGCGCCTGACCTGAAAATGGCGCACATCGTCGAGATGCGGGCCGGTTTTGTGTGTCGTCAGGGGCACCCGATCTTGGCGCGCCAGCCTGAGTCGGTGCCATTTGAAGCCCTGCTGGCTTACCCCATCGCCTCGACACCGCTGTCGCAAGAGGTGGCCCGCACCATGGTGGACCACTATGGCCCCCGCGCCAACCCGGCTCAGATGACCACCTTGCAGTGCGAAGAGATCTCCAGTCTGATCGACGTAGTGCGCCGTACCGATGCGATTTTTCTGGGCATTGTGGGGGCCGCTCGGCAGGGGCTGGCCGATGGCTCGCTGGTGGAACTGGTTTTGGACCCGCCGTTTCGCGGGGGGGCGCAGCTGGCGCTCATCACCCTGGCAGGGCGCACCGAACTGCCGGTGATGGCGGTGTTCCGGTCTTTTGTCACCCACTGGCTGACCGACTGAGCATGAAAAAAGGGAGCCCATGGACTCCCTTTGTTTGACGAAACGCGGTGACGGCGTTACATCAACAGGTGTTCGCCAGCGTTGTCACCACCCAAGGTCACGTAATTGACCTTGCGGATGTCCATCAGCTTGGTGCCGCCTGAATAGCTGATCGAGCTTTGCACGTCCTGCTCCATCTCAATCAGCGTGTTGGCCAGCTTGCCCTTGATTGGCTCCAAAATGCGCTTGCCTTCCACGTGCTTGTACTCGCCCTTGTTGAAGTCAGATGCTGAGCCGTAGTACTCTTTGAACATCTCGCCATCGACCTCAACGGTCTTGCCGGGCGACTCTTCGTGGCCGGCAAACAGCGAACCGATCATGACCATGCTCGCGCCAAAGCGGATGCTCTTGGCGATGTCGCCGTGGCTGCGGATGCCGCCGTCGGCAATGATCGGCTTGGTGGCCACGCGAGCGCACCACTTGAGCGCCGACAACTGCCAGCCGCCCGTGCCAAAACCGGTTTTCAGTTTGGTGATGCACACCTTGCCGGGGCCCACGCCCACTTTGGTCGCGTCAGCGCCCCAGTTTTCCAGATCGATCACGGCTTCGGGCGTGGCCACATTGCCGGCGATGACGAAGCTCGCAGGCAATTTGGCCTTGATGTAGCCGATCATGTCGCGCACGCTGTCGGCATGGCCGTGCGCAATGTCGATGGTGATGTATTCGGGCACCAAACCTTCGGCGGCCAGCTGGTCCACCGTGGCGCGGTCAGGGGCTTTGACACCCAGAGAAATCGAGGCGTAGACGCCTTTGGCGTGCATGTCGCGCACAAACTGAACGTTGTCCAGGTCAAAACGGTGCATCACGTAGAAGTAATCGTTTTGCGCCATCCACAGGCAAATGGACTCGTCCACCACCGTCTTCATGTTGGCAGGCACCACCGGCAGGCGGAACTTGCGGCTACCCAGTTCGACGCCCGCGTCGCACTCGGAACGGCTCTCCACGCGGCACTTGCGTGGCAGCAACAAGATGTTGTCGTAATCAAAAATTTCCATGAGAAAACCAAGCTCCAAAAAGGAATCGTTAAAAGGAACGAATGAGCGCTTGGCTTGGCCGGTTTTCTGGCCCCTGAAATGAACCCATTGCAGATTCGGGGCAAAAAAAACCGGGCACAAGAATCTTGGGCCCGGTGTCTGATTCTACCCGCATTGCCTGACTGCTTTTTAAGCCGTCGAAAGGGCCTCGGTTTCGACAAGTTAGTTCCTACAATCTCCCCCTATGCTGTCAGACACCCAATCGAACACTTCCTCCCCTTTGTTGGCCCAACTGAACGACGAGCAGCACCGTGCAGTGGCTTTGCCACCAGAGCACGCCCTGATCCTGGCGGGCGCAGGCTCTGGCAAAACCCGGGTGTTGACCACACGCATCGCCTGGCTGCTGCAAACCTCGCAAGTCTCGCCCGGCGGCATTTTGGCGGTGACGTTTACCAACAAGGCCGCCAAGGAGATGAAGCTGCGCTTGCAGTCCATGCTGCCGGTGAACGTGAACGCCATGTGGATTGGTACTTTTCACGGGCTGTGCAATCGGTTTTTGCGGGCGCATTACCAGTTGGCGGGGCTGCCGCAGACGTTTCAGATTTTGGACACGCAAGACCAGCTCTCGGCGGTTAAGCGGCTGTGCAAGCAGTTCAATGTGGACGAAGACCGCTTTCCGCCCAAGCAGGTGCAGTATTTCATTTCGGGTTGCAAAGAAGACGGCCAGCGTCCGGGAGACGTGCCGGTGCGTGACGACGAGACCCGCCGCAAGGTTGAGCTTTACCAGCTGTACGAAGAGCAATGCCTGCGCGAAGGCGTGGTGGATTTTGGTGAACTGATGCTGCGCTCGTATGAGCTGCTGCGCGACAACACGCATGTGCGCGAGCATTACCGCCGCCGTTTTCGCCATATTTTGGTGGACGAGTTTCAGGACACCAACAAGCTGCAATACGCTTGGCTCAAGCAGCTGGCGGGTTTGCCGGGTGAGGGCGCTCATGACGGAGTTGGGTGCGCCATCTTGGCCGTGGGCGACGACGACCAGAGCATTTACGCCTTCCGCGGTGCCCGCGTGGGCAACATGGCCGATTTTGTGCGTGAGTTTCAGGTCAAACACCAAATCAAGCTGGAGCAGAACTACCGCAGTTACAGCAACATCCTCGACTCTGCCAACCACCTGATCAGCCACAACAAAACGCGTTTGGGCAAAACCCTGCGCACCGATCAGGGTGCGGGCGAGCCGGTGCGGGTGGTGGAATCGCCGTCTGACTTTGCCGAGGCCCAGTGGCTGGTGGATGAGTTGCGTCAATTGGTCAAACAAGACGGTTTTGCACGCAAAGAGATTGCGCTGCTGTACCGCAGCAACGCGCAAAGTCGCGTGCTCGAGACCGCTTTGTTCAACGCCGGGTTTCCGTACCGGGTGTACGGCGGTTTGCGCTTTTTTGAACGCGCCGAAATCAAACACGCGCTGGCCTATCTGCGCTTGATGGAGAACCCCAACGACGACACCAGCTTTTTGCGGGTGGTCAACTTTCCGCCGCGCGGCATTGGGGCACGCAGCATCGAGCAGTTGCAAGACGCTGCGCGTGCCGCAGGTTGTTCTTTGCACGACGCGGTGAGCGCCACCACGGGCAAGGCAGGGGCCAATTTGGCCGCCTTTGTGGCCATGGTCGATGTGCTTCGGGAACAAACCGAGGGCCTGACCCTGCGCGAGATCATTGACCTGGTGCTGGACAAGACCGGTTTGGTGAACCATTACCGCGCCGAAAAAGAAGGCGCTGACCGCGTTGAAAACTTGGAAGAATTGGTCAACGCGGCCGAGAGCTTTGTCACGCAAGAAGGTTTTGGCCGCAGTGCAGTGGCTTTGCCGCAAGGCACCTCAGGCCTGGGGCAAAGCCCGGCCAGCCAAGGTTTGAGCGGCTCTACAGACGCAGACTTGGGCACGATTGATGAGTTCAGCGAAGACGGCGTGATCATGAGCCCGTTGGCGGCCTTTTTGACCCACGCTTCATTGGAGGCGGGCGACAACCAAGCGCAAGCCGGAGAAGACGCTGTGCAGTTGATGACGGTGCACGCCAGCAAGGGCCTGGAGTTTGATGCGGTGTTCATCACGGGCCTGGAAGAAGGTCTGTTCCCGCACGAAAACGCCATGAACGACTTTGACGGGTTGGAGGAAGAGCGCCGTCTGATGTATGTGGCCATCACACGCGCTCGCAAGCGCCTGTATCTGAGCCATTCGCAAACACGCATGCTGCACGGCCAGACCCGATACAACCTGAAAAGCCGTTTTCTGGAAGAGTTGCCAGAAGAGTGCCTGAAATGGATCACGCCCAAACAAGCCGGATTTTCTAACCTGGGCACGGGCGGTGGTGGCGGCGCTTATGGCAGTGCTTTAGGTGGTTCTGGTGGTTCTGGTGGTGGCTGGGGCCAGACCCCGGCGCAAAGCCGCCATGCCCGACCGGCCTGGGGCCAGAGCAGCCTGAGCACCGAAACCTACAAAAGCCCGCCCGTGCCGGTGCAAAAGGCCGAACCTGAGCACGGCATCAGCGCTGGCAAAAACGTCTTCCACACCAAATTTGGTGAGGGCAAGGTGCTGGCGGTCGAAGGTGCCGGGGTCGATGCCCGCGCACAAGTGAATTTCCCGCGCCACGGCGTGAAGTGGCTGGCGCTGAGCGTGGCCAAACTCACCGTGGTTTGAGTGCGCTTCGCGTCTATTTTTGTCGTCATTGCCCTTTTTCGTCATTCCCGCGAAGGCGGGAATCCATGGTCGTCGCAGGCATGGATCCCCGCATGCGCGAGGACGACGGGTGTCAGGACGACTGATGTGGATCGCCCGTCGCTGGGGGCCGCGCAACTGAACGACAATTCAGGGTTTCAAAACTTGGAAATGCCAGATGAAAATCACCAAAGACACCGTCGTCACCATGCACCACAAAGTGGTGAACGCCCAAGGCCAGTTGCTCGACAAGACACAAGAGCCCACCGCTTACTTGCACGGCGGGTATGACAACACTTTCCCCAAAATTGAAGAAGCGTTAGAAGGGCAGGAAGTGGGCTTTACCACCACTTTGAAGCTGGCCCCGGCAGACGCCTTTGGTGAACGCGATGAGGCACTGGTGCAGACCATCCCCAAAAGCGAATTCCCACCGGGCGTCAAAGTGGGCGGTCAGCTGCGTGGCCGCTCGGCCGAGGGCCATGAACAGGTTTTCAATGTGGTCAAGATCAAGGGCGACAAAGTCATTTTGGACGCCAACCACCCCTGGGCTGGTCAGCACTTGACCCTGAGCTTGACGGTGCAGGAAGTGCGTGCTGCGTCAGAAGAAGAGGTGACCCACCGCCACGCGCACGGTGCGCACGGTCATCACCACTGAGATGCAAAGCCCAACGCCAGATGCTGACGGGCTTTTGCCCGTGAGCCTACCGGGTTAAACAGGTTCGTCAGGGCTGGCGCTGAAGCAGTCTTGCACGGTGAACAGCATGGATGTGAAGAACATGGCTGCCACCATCAAGGCCATGGGCATGAGTATCGCCATCATCAACTGCGGATCGCCCAGCAAGCTGGCGACCAGCAAGGCCACAATGCCTGAGCCGGTGAAAATGCCGATCCAGACCAGCACATAGACCGAGAAAGCCTTCAGGTTACGCCAGCAGGCCACCAGGCTGAAAAACAGGCTTTTGCCGGCAGGCAGACCATGCCAATAGACCAGAGCCGGGGCATGCCAGAACATCATGGACACCGGGATGTACAGCACCATCGAGATCCACAAAGCCGCTTGAAATGATTCGGTATTGACCACTTCAGGCGTCATGGGGCTGCCGCCGAAATAGACTTTGGCAAAGGTGCCACCGTCGGCCAGCATGGACGCGAGCATCAGGCCCAAAAACATCATCGCGTACCAGCCGCCCAAGTGGAGCATGGTTTTGCGTTGGGGGCCTGCCTTCAGCGCAACAAACAAAATGCTGGGCATGGGAAATTTGCCCAGCACGGCGGTTTGTGTGGCGGCCATCATGCCCAGCGTGAGGGCAGGCAATATCACCAAAGCCAAAGCGCCGCCTACAAAGGGCACCATGGACACGATCGATACGCTGGCCATGAACAAAAAGAACAAGCCCGACATGGCCAGTGGCTGGCGCCAGAAGGTACGCACGCCTTGCATGGCCCAGTGGAGGCCTGTTCGGGCGGGAACGATGTGCAGGTTCATGGTGTCAAATGAGGGCAGAGGCCAAAACAGGGTGGTCAACGCGGCCACGCAGCACGCGCTCAAAGTGCGTGGGGTCGTGGGGTGTGAGCATGGAGGCTTCACGGGGCAGATGGTAGTCCCAGAGCCTTGAAATCCAGAAACGCAAAGCCCCTGCCCGCAAAAGGGCAGGCAGCAGCTCGCGCTCTGCTGCGCTCAAGGGGCGCACCTGGTTGTAGGCTTTCAGCATGGCTTGGGCGCGTTCGGCATCGTGCACGCCTGTGGGCAAGTCGATGCACCAGTCGTTGAGACACACCGCCAAGTCAAACAGCCAAGTGTCCACACCCGCAAAATAGAAATCAAAGAAACCCGTCAGCCGCTCGCCGTCAAACATCACGTTGTCGCGGAACAGATCGGCATGCACCGGGCCTCGTGGCAGGGCCGCATATGCGGCCCTGGCCGCCGTGTGGTTTTGAAAGGCCAGCTCGCTGCGCAGCAGGCTGGACTGGGATTCGTCCAGATAAGGCAGCACCACGGGCACGGTCTCGTTCCACCAAGGCAGGCCGCGAAGGTTGGGCTGGCTGCGGTTGTAGTCGGCCCCCGCCAGGTGCATGCGTGCGAGCATTTCGCCCACGGCGGCTGCGTGCACAGTCTGCGGTTGCAATTGGCTCTTGCCTGCCAACTTGTTGACGACAGCAGCGGGTTTTCCGGCCACGGTGTGAAGGACATCGCCATCGCGGTTGGCGGCAGGGTCCGGCACGGGAATGCCGCGCCCGGCCAGGTGTTTCATCAACAACAGATAAAACGGCAGCTGCGCATGTGTCAGGCGCTCGAACAGGGTGAGCACATACTCGCCCTGATCGGTGGTGGCGAAGTAATTGGTGTTTTCGATACCGCCTTCGATGCCGCGCAAGGCAGTGAGTTGGCCCAAATTCAGGGCTTGCATCAGGTCGTTGGCCTGGGCTTCAGAGACTTCGGTGAATACCGCCATGGGAAGAGGTGTGAGCGCCAGCTCGGGCTGGCTTGGGTAATAAAACGACGATTGTAGAGGGCGATAAGTCAAAAATGATCCGGGAAGGGCTGGCGGCGCGGGGCCGATGTGGCAAAGCGAAGCGCCTCTGAGGCCCCGCGCCGCCAGCCCCAAGTCATGGTGGTTTTTCGGGTGTAAAGCCGGTACACAATCGGGGGATGAGCGAAAACACCCCTGAAACATCCAAACCCAGCCTCTTGCTGGTCGACGGCTCCAGCTACCTGTACCGTGCATTCCACGCCATGCCCGACCTGCGGGCCGTCCCCGGCGATCCGACGAGTGCCGCGACGGGCGCCATTCGCGGCATGATCAACATGATGGAGCGGCTGCGCAAGGATGTGCCCGCCGTCTATGCCGCTTGCGTGTTCGACGCCAAAGGCCCCACTTTCCGCGACGAGATGTACCCCGAGTACAAGGCCCACCGCAGTCCTATGCCTGACGATTTGCGCACGCAGATCGAACCCATTCACGAACTGGTGCGCCTGATGGGCTGGACGGTGCTGGACGTGCCCGGCGTGGAGGCCGACGACGTGATCGCCACGCTGGCGCACACGGCCGCCCAGCAGGGCATCCAGGTCACGGTGTCAAGCGGCGACAAGGACCTGAGCCAGCTGGTCAACGCGCACATCACCATCATCGACACGATGAACGGCAAGGTGCGCGATGTGGCGGGTGTGACCGAAGAGTTTGGCGTGCCGCCCTCGCTGATGATTGACTACCAGACCTTGGTGGGCGACCCGGTGGACAACGTGCCCGGCGTGCATAAAGTGGGCCCCAAGACAGCGGCCAAGTGGCTGCTCGAATACGGCTCGCTCGACAAGCTGATGGAAAACGCCCACGAGATCAAGGGCGTGGCAGGTGAAAACTTGCGCCAGGCCGTGGACTGGCTGCCCAAAGGCCGCGCCTTGGTGACCATGAAGATCGATTGCGATTTGAATGGCTGGGTGCCCGATTTGCCCTCATTGGCCAGCTTGCACCTGCACGAGCCCGACAAAGACAAGTTGCTGAATTTTTACCAGACCTATGGCTTCAAAGGTTTGGTGCAGTCGCTGGGTGGGGCCATGCCTGCGCCCGCGCCCAAAGCCAAAACCGCCAAGCCCAAGAGTACGGGCATGGGCATGGGGGATTTGTTCGGTGCTTCGGAAGATGAAGAAGCACTGGCATTGCCCGTGCAGGACAGTGCCGCCATCGCGGCCAGTTCGGTCAATGGCGACTTGAAATACGACACGGTGCTCGACTGGGCCACGTTTGACCAGTGGTTCGCCCGGATTGAGCAAGCCCCACTGACGGCCATCGACACCGAAACCACCTCGCTCGACGCCATGCGTGCCGAGATCGTGGGCATTTCGCTGAGCGTGCAGCCGGGCGAGGCGGCCTATATTCCGCTGGCCCACAACGGCCCGGGTGCGCCCGAGCAACTGCCTTTGGCTGAGGTGTTGGCCAAGCTCAAGGGCTGGCTGGAAAACCCGGCCCGTCACAAGTTGGGCCAGAACATCAAATACGACCGGCATGTGTTCGCCAACCACGGCATTGAGGTGCAGGGCTACGCCCACGACACCATGCTCGAGAGCTATGTGCTCGAAGTGCACAAACCTCACGGCCTCTCTAGCCTGGCCGAGCGCCATGTGGGGCGCAAAGGCGTGACGTACGAAGACCTGTGTGGCAAGGGTGTGCACCAGATCCCGTTTGCGCAGGTGGATGTGGACAAGGCGGCGAATTATTCGTGCGAAGACTCGGACCAGTGTCTGGATGTGCACCTGGCGCTCTGGCCGCAGATCGAGGCGCATGCGGGACTCAAGTATGTTTATGAGCTGGAAATCCAGACCAGCGAAGCGCTCTACCGCATCGAGCGCAATGGCGTGCTGATCGACGCACCCACGCTGGCCGCGCAAAGCCAGGCGCTGGGCGAGCGCATTGTGCAGCTCGAAACCGAGGCTTACGAGATCGCGGGGCAGCCCTTCAACCTGGCCAGCCCCAAGCAGCTGGGCGAAATCTTTTTTGACAAGCTGGGCCTGCCCGTCATCAAGAAAACCGCCACGGGCGCACGCAGCACCGACGAAGAGGTGCTGGAAAAACTGGCCGAAGACTACCCGCTGCCTGCCCGCATCCTGGAGCACCGCAGCCTGTCCAAGCTCAAGGGCACTTACACCGACAAATTGGCGCAAATGGCGCTGCCGCGCACAGGCCGTGTGCACACGCATTACGCGCAGGCCGTGGCCGTGACAGGCCGCCTGTCGAGCAACGAGCCTAATCTGCAAAACATCCCGGTGCGCACCGCCGAAGGCCGCAAGGTGCGCGAGGCCTTTGTGGCCCCGCCCGGCTGCGTGATCGCCAGCGCCGACTACAGCCAGATCGAGCTGCGCATCATGGCGCACCTGAGCGACGATGCGGCCTTGCTCAAGGCTTTTCATGACGGACTCGATGTGCACAAGGCCACCGCCGCCGAGGTGTTTGGCCTCACGCCCGATACGGTGAGCAGCGAGCAGCGCCGTTACGCCAAGACCATCAACTTCGGCCTGATTTACGGCATGAGCGCCTTTGGGCTTGCCAAGGCGCTGGGCATCGACAACACGGCTGCCAAGAACTACATCGCCCGTTACTTTGAACGCTTTGCGGGGGTCAAGCAGTACATGGACGCCACCCGTGAACAGGCCAAGGCCTTGGGCTATGTCGAGACGGTGTTTGGTCGCCGCTTGATGCTGCCCGAGATCAACAGCCCCAACGGCCCGCGCCGCGCCGGGGCCGAGCGAGCCGCCATCAATGCGCCCATGCAGGGCACAGCGGCAGATTTGATCAAGCTGAGCATGGTGGCGGTGCAAAAAGCGCTGGACGAGCAAGGCAAGGCCACCAAAGTCATCATGCAGGTGCATGACGAACTGGTGTTCGAGGTGCCTGAGGCTGAGGTGGAATGGGTGCGCACCGAGGTGCCGCGCATCATGGCCAGCGTGGCCGATCTGAAAGTGCCTTTGCTGGCCGAAGTGGGTTTTGGGCCCAGTTGGGAACAGGCGCACTGAGCATCAAGCGCCCTCTTGCCACGGCGCATGCTTGTGCATGATGGCCTTGAACAGCTCAGAGGCCTCAAATCGAGCCAGCCATGCAAGCAGGTCAGACCAGGGCTGCGCCGCAAACCAGCCCGGATCGGTGTGGGCAAATTGCCTGATGAAAGGGGCTAAGGCCGCGTCGGCCAAGCCTTCATGCGTACCAGCCAGAAAAGGCTGCGCCTGCAAACGGGCATCGAGCGAATGCAGCCAGACTGCGGCCAGGTCACGGTCGGCATGGCCACTTTCTAAACCTGAGCGGTTGGGGTATTTGTAACGGTCTAGGTGGTATTTGAAGGGGCCGTCGTTGTGTGCGATGAGGGCCTGCGCGTCGGCCATGGCCTGATCCGTATCGGCCAGCCACGCCAGTGGGTCGTGCTGGCGAAGTGCCCACAGCATGATGTCCAGGCTTTGGTCCAGAATTTGATCACCCGAAGAGGCTCGCAGCCACAAAACCGGGACCGTGCCTTTGGGCGACAAGGCCAGCATGTGGGCGGGTTTGTGCTTCAAAACCACCTCACGGTGCTCGTGCGCCAGGCCGCTGACATGCAATGCCAGTCGGGCTCGCATGGCATAGGGGCAGCGGCGAAACGAATACAAAATGGGCAGGGCAGTGTCGGGCATGGGAGCAGTTTAAATGTCCGGGTTCGTGCAACAAAAAAGCGCATGTGCCAAGATAAGCACCCCTTTCACGGACGATTTTGGAGACGCGCCTTGAACAACGATCTGATTAACGACACACAAGCCCTGCTGGGCGGACGAATTGGCGCCAGCGGTGCCACACGCCGAGTGGCTTTGAAAGCCGCTTTGGGCGTAGGTTATGCCGCAGCTGCCATGCCGATCATGGCCCAAACGGCCATCAAGACCCCTTCAACGGGTTTGGTTTCTGGCGAGGTGACCATTGATGTGAATGGTTTCAAGATGCCCGCCTACCGCAGCGCACCTGCAGGCAAAACCGGTTTGCCCGTGGTGCTGGTGATTTCCGAGATCTTTGGTGTGCACGAATACATCGCTGACGTCACTCGCCGTCTGGCCCAGGCCGGTTACTTGGCGATTGCGCCCGAGCTGTTCGTGCGCCAGGGCGACGCCAGTGCGTACGGTGAAATCGCCAAACTGCAAGCCGAGGTGATTTCCAAAGTGCCCGATGGCCAGGTCATGGCCGATCTGGACGCCTGTGTGGCTTGGGCGGCGACCAACGGTGGCAACACCGACAAGCTGGCCATCACCGGCTTTTGCTGGGGTGGCCGCATCACTTGGCTGTATGCCGCGCACCAACCCAAAATCAAGGCGGGTGTGGCCTGGTACGGCCGCTTGGTGGGCAATGCGACAGCGCAGACGCCCACGCACCCGCTGGCTCTGGTGGGCAAGCTGAAGGCACCGGTGTTGGGCTTGTACGGTGCTGCCGACACGGGCATCCCCCTTGACACGGTTGATAAGATGAAAGCTGAACTGGCGCAGGGCCCAGCTGCGGCCAAAGCCAGTGAGTTTGTGGTTTATCCTGAGGCTCCGCATGCTTTCCATGCCGATTACCGTCCCAGCTACCGCGTGGCGGCGGCAGAAGACGGCTGGCAGCGCTTGCTGGCCTGGCTCAAGCGCCAGGGTGTGGCTTGACTTTTTGAACGCAACAACCGCCCTTTGGGGCGGTTTGTTTTGGGGTGCACAGCATTCCGGGAAACATGATGACTTTATTGGCGATTTTGGTGGGCACTTTGGTGGCGGGCATCGGCAGCGTCTGGGTGGCGGCTTGGCTCAGTTTTGGCATTTTGAGCCGCTACACCCAGCACATGCTGAGTCTGGCTGCTGGGGCCTTGATGGCCACGTCTTTTTTGCATTTGTTGCCCGAGGCTTTCGAAAGCGAAGCTGGAGCGCATGAGCTGTTTCTGACGCTCTTGCTGGGCTTGGTGTTTTTCTTTTTGCTCGACAAAGCCGAGCTTTGGCACCACGGGCATGAGCACCATCACGGGCACAACAGCGGTCATGCACACGGCCATGACCATGACCATGCCGAGGCCCATGCGCACGACGAAGTGCATGGACACCACCCTGCAAGCTCAGGGACTGTGAGTGATCTTCCGCGAGGTCAGTGGGCCGTTTTGGCGGGAGACAGCGTGCATTGTTTTGGCGATGGCATCCTCATCGCATCGGCTTTCATGGCGGACATGCGCCTGGGTGTGATTGCCGCTTTGGCCGTGATGGCACACGAAGTGCCGCACCACATGGGTGACTTGGCCGTTTTGCGCCAAGGCAGCAGCAGTCGCCGAGCGGCCATCGTCAAGGTTTCCATGGCCGGGGCCATCACGGCTTTTGGTGGCGCCGTGGGCTATGTGCTGGTCGATGCTTTGCACGACTGGCTGCCGTACTTTTTGGTGGTCGCCAGCAGCAGCTTTATTTATGTCGCACTGGCAGACTTGATTCCCCAATTGCAAAAACGCCTGTCTGCACGAGAGACCGCAGCACAAATCATCTGGCTGGCCGTGGGTATGGGGATGGTGGTGCTGGTCAGTTCGGCAGCGGGCCACAGCCACTGAATGAGCTCTGTGGTTTGGCTGCGGGCGGCGCTCAGCCCTGAGCGCAGGCCAGGCCTGGGGTGCGGCTCCACTCGCTCCAGCTGCCCGCATACAGCGCCGTAGGCCCAAAGCCTGCCAACTCCATCGCGATCAGGTTGGGCACTGCGGTCACGCCGCTGCCGCAGTGGTGCACCACGCTGCTGACGGTGCGCCCAGCCAGTACTTTGTCCCATTCGGTTTTGAGCACTGCGGCTGATTTAAAGAAGCCGTCTTCGGTGAAGTTCTCGGTGAATGGTCGGTTGAGTGCTCCGGGAATGTGCCCCGCCACAGGGTCGAGTGGCTCCACCTCGCCTCGGTAACGCGCTCCGGCGCGGGCGTCGATGATGGTTTGCGTGGGTTTGCCCAATTCGGTGGCGACCTTCGCGGTGAGCACCAATTGGCGCAGCGGCGCTTTCAGCTCAAACTGCGCGGGCATCACCGCGGGGGCTGGTCCCGAGGCCAAGCTGCCGCCTGCAGCCTCCCAAGCTTGCAGTCCGCCATCGAGTACCGCGACAGCGTCGTGTCCCAGCCATTTCAGCATCCACCACAAACGGCCGCAGTAATGGCCTTTGTTGCGGTCGTACACCACGATTTGCATGTCATTGTGGATGCCCATGCTGCCCAGCCACTGCGCCACGATGTCACGCTGAGGCAAGGGGTGACGCCCACCGTTCACCGCTTGGTCCGGGTGGTGTGTGCTCAAGTGCTTGTCCAGATGGGCGTGCCTGGCACCCGCAATGTGCGCCGCTTCAAAAAAACCATCGGCCAGTTCCGGTTTCATCAAATCAAAACTGCAATCCAGCACAGCGCAGGCGGTGCCTTGTTGCTGCAGTTGTTGCAATTCGCGGGCGTTGATCAACAAGCTGTACATGCGGTGTCTCCGGGGTCAGTGTTCTTCGGCAGGGGCGCGGGGCAGGGCGCGGCTGCGCAAGGCGGTGGCCGCTATGCCGCTGGCAATGATGAGCGCCATGCCCGCCCAGCCAATCAGGGGAATCTGGTCGCCAAACAAGAAAAGGCCATACAGGGCAGCAAATACGATGCCCGAATATTGCAAGTTGGCCACCACCAAGGTGGCACCTCGGCTGTAAGCTTTGGTCATGCTCAGCTGGCCCAGGGCGGCCAGCACGCCAATCGGCAGCAGCCACAAGGCGGCTGGCCAGGTCCAGGCACTGGCACCCGAGAACAAGATGACCACACCACCCACGACCGTGGTGCCGATGGAGAAGTAAAAAACCGTGCGGGATTCTGGTTCGCCTACTCGGCCCAGTGCGGCCACTTGCATGTAGGCCAGTGCAGCCCCTAAGCCGGAAAGCAGACCGATGACGCCTGCAAACAGCTGGTTTTGCTCGATGGTGGGGCGCAAGATCATGATCACGCCACTGAAGCCAGCGATCACCGTGAGCACAATCGGACCTTGTTTGCCCGCGTCTTGCAAGCGGCCCATGACCAAGGTGCCGCCGATCAAAAAGGCCGCCACCCACACCCCGCTCATGTAGTTGAGCGTCATGGCTGTAGCCAATGGCAAATGGGCAATGGCGTAAAACCAGGCCGATAGCGAGGCAACACCGATGATGGAGCGCCAGACGTGCATCATGGGGATCGTTGTGCGCAAAGGCACTTTTTGCACCTTGCACAAGGTGGCCATGAAGGCCATGCCGATCAGTCCCCGGTAGAAGACCAATTCAAAAGTGTCGAAATGCGGTGCGGCGAATTTGATGCAAACACTCATCGTCGCAAAAAACAGCGACGCCAGAATCATCCAGGAGGCTTGCATCGGTGCTTTCTGCTCAGAGGGTCTTCTTAGAGGCTTTTCATCTGGCGGCGGTACCACTCGTGGAAGTGCTGCATGCCGTCTTCCATGGGGCTTTGGTAGGGACCGACCTCGTTGTCGCCACGCGCCAGCAGGGCTTTGCGGCCCGCATCCATGCGCTCGGCGATCTCGTCGTCCTCGATGCAGGTTTCCATATAAGCGGCCTGCTGTGCCTCGACGAATTCGCGCTCAAAGGCGACGATTTCTTCGGGGTAATAAAACTCCACCATGTTCAGCGTCTTGTTGGCGCTGATCGGGTGCAGGGTAGACACCGTGAGCACATGCGGGTACCACTCGACCATGATGTGCGGGTAATACGTCAGCCAAATGGCGCCGCGTTCGGGCAACTGGCCGTTGCGGTACTTCAGCAGCACCTCGTGCCATTTTTTGTAGGTGTCCGAGCCGGGTTTGCCAAAGCCGCCCGACACGCCCACGGTCTGCACCGAATAGTGTTCCTTGAACTCCCAGCTCAGGTCGTCGCAGGTCACAAACTGGCCCAGTCCCGGGTGGAAAGGACCCACGTGGTAGTCCTCCAGATAGACCTCGATGAAGGTCTTCCAGTTGTAATTGCATTCGTGCAACTCGACCCGGTCAAGCGCGTAGCCCGAAAAATCGAGCTGCGAGCGTGGCCCCATGCCGGCCAGATCGGCGGCGATGTCGCGACCATTGTCTTCAAACAACAGGCCGTTCCATGTCTGTAACTTGTAGTTGTTCAGATTCAGGCAGGGGTCGTGCGAAAAGTGCGGCGCACCCAGCAGTTGTCCGTCTGGTGCGTAGGTCCAGCGGTGCAAGGGGCAGACGATGTTGCCGCCAGCACTGCCTTTTTGCTGGGTCTGCAGATTGCCTCGGCCATTCAGCATGACCGCTTGGCGGTGGCGGCAGACGTTGGAGACGAGTTCGACCCCGCCTTGGTCGTTGCGCACCAAGGCACGGCCTTCGGCTTCGTGGGGCAGGGCGTAATAATCGCCCGGGTTGGGCACTGCCAGCTGGTGGCCCACGTAGCGGGGGCCTTGCCGGAAGAGCGTGTTCAATTCGCGCTGAAACAGCGCCTCATCGAAATAAGTGGAAACTGGTAGTTGGCTTGCGGCCTGCTGCAGTTGAAGACTTAAATCAGACATGGGTGACCTGACCTAGAGACTCCCCCTATGAAGGGGCAGGGACAAAGCGCTGAATTCAATGAAAACGGCGCAAAAAAATGACAGGAAATTTCCTGCCGATGAGCTTTGATTCTACCCCGGAGGCCCTTGCGCAGCGGGCTGTTCGGCCACACATCCTGAAAATGCGCCGAAATGACGCTTTGTGCAGGCGGACTAAAGGGGCTTTTGTCAGCTGGACGGATGCTTAACGCCTAAAATTGACGCTTTTCCCGGAACACTTTTATGCCCAAGGCTGCCAAATCCGACCTCGCTGACGCCCTTGTGCCGGCTTTGCCCGCAACTTACGAGGCTGCTTTATCCGAGTTGGAGCTTTTGGTGGGGCAATTGGAGTCGGGTCAGATGCCCTTGGACCAGTTGCTCAGCGGCTACCAGCGCGGCGCGGCTTTGCTGACTTTTTGCCGCGACAAGCTCAAGGCAGTGGAAGACCAGATTCAGGTACTGGACGGCGGTCAACTCAAACCCTGGAGTGGCGCATGAGTCCTTTTGACCTGAAAGCCTGGATGCAAGTGCATCTGGACCGCGTAGAGGCTGCTTTGTCCGATGCCATTCAGGCCGAATCGCCCGCCGCTTTGGGTCAGGCCATGCGTTATGCCGTGCTCGATGGCGGCAAACGCCTGCGCCCCTTGCTGGTGCTGGCCACTGCCGAGGCTTTAGGCGATGCCCGACAAAGTGCGGCCGCCCTGAATGCGGCCTGTGCGATCGAGCTGATCCATGCCTATTCGCTGGTGCACGACGACATGCCCTGCATGGACAACGATGTGCTTCGGCGCGGCAAACCGACAGTGCATGTGCAATTTGGTGAGGCGCAGGCCTTGCTCGCGGGCGATGGCTTGCAAACTTTGGCGTTTGAAATGCTGACCCCCCAGGACGGCAGTGTGGCGGCATCGGCTCAAGCGACCTGTGTGGCTTTGTTGGCGCGTGCCTCTGGCTACCAAGGCATGGCCGGGGGCCAGGCGATTGACCTGGCGAGCGTGGGCCAGCGTCTGAGCGAAGACCAGTTGCGCCAGATGCACCGCCTCAAAACTGGCGCTTTGCTGTTGTGCAGTGTGCAAATGGGCGTGGCTTGTGTGGCCGGTGTGGCCGGTGTGCCCGATGCTGCGCAGACTGCCTTGGCCCGTTTCGGTCAGGCACTGGGCCTGGCTTTTCAGGTGGTGGACGATGTGCTGGACGTGACGGCCGATTCGGCCACCTTGGGTAAAACGGCAGGCAAAGACGAGGCGGCTGATAAGCCGACTTATGTCGCCCTGATGGGGCTCGAAGCCGCCAAGGCTTACGCCGACGACTTGGCCGATCAGGCCATGCAGGCCCTTGCCGATACCGGACTGCCCGATGCCCGTCTGGCGGCATTGCGTGGTCTGACCGCCATGGTGGTACAACGAAACAACTGATTTATGACCGCATTACTCCAAACCATCGCCTCGCCTGCAGACCTGCGCCGCTTGCCGCGCCACGAGTTGCCGCGCCTGGCCGATGAATTGAGAAACTGTGTTTTGGACAACGTGTCCAAAACGGGTGGTCACCTCAGCTCCAATCTCGGCACAGTCGAGTTGACGGTGGCGTTGCACTACGTGTTCAACACGCCAGAAGACCGCATCGTGTGGGATGTTGGGCACCAGACTTACCCGCACAAAATCCTTACTGGGCGGCGCGATCGCATGCCGTCCTTGCGCCAAATGGGCGGCTTATCGGGGTTTCCGCGCCGCGACGAAAGTGAATACGACACCTTTGGCGTGGGGCATTCATCGACCAGCATTTCTGCGGCTTTGGGCATGGCTTTGGCCGCCCGCCAAAAGGGCGAGTCACGCCATGCGATTGCGGTGATTGGCGATGGCGCCATGACGGCTGGCATGGCTTTTGAGGCACTCAACAACGCGGGCGTCGAGGATTGCAAGCTGCTGGTGATCCTGAACGACAACGACATGTCGATCAGCCCGCCGGTGGGGGCACTCAACCGCTACCTGGCCCAGCTGATGAGTGGGCGTTTTTATTCGGCAGCCAAAACGGTTGGTAAAAACGTGCTCAAGAACGCGCCGCCGCTGTTTGAGTTGGCCAAGCGCCTCGAAGAGCATGCCAAAGGCATGGTGGTGCCAGCCACGTTGTTCGAGAAATTTGGCTTCAACTACATCGGACCGATCGACGGGCACGATCTCGAATCGCTGATCCCGACGCTGGAAAACATCAAGCACCTTGATGGCCCGCAGTTCTTGCATGTGGTCACCAAAAAGGGCCAAGGCTACAAACTGGCCGAGGCCGATCCAGTGGCCTATCACGGACCCGGTAAATTTGATCCGAATGTGGGCTTGCTGCCCCCCGTTACGCCGCCTAAAACCACCTTCACCCAAGTGTTTGGCCAGTGGTTGTGTGACATGGCCGAGCAAGATAAGCGGCTGGTGGGCATCACGCCAGCCATGCGCGAAGGCTCCGGGATGCTGGAATTTCACCGCCGTTTTCCTGACCGTTATTACGACGTGGGCATCGCCGAGCAGCATGCCGTCACCTTTGCCGCAGGCATGGCCTGCGAAGGCCTCAAGCCCGTGGTGGCGATTTATTCGACGTTTTTGCAACGTGCCTACGACCAGTTGATCCACGACGTGGCCCTGCAAAACCTGCCGGTGGTTTTTGCGATCGACCGTGCCGGGCTGGTGGGCGCAGATGGCGCGACCCACGCTGGGGCATATGACATCGCGTTTGTCCGTTGCATTCCGAACATGAGCCTGGCTTGCCCGGCCGATGAGCGCGAGTGCCGCCAATTGCTGAGCACTGCATACGCCCAAAACCACCCGGTCGCCGTGCGTTACCCACGCGGGGCTGGTGTGGGCGCGGTGCCCGGCTGTGACTTGGATGTTTTGCCCTTCGGCAAAGGTGAAGTGCGCCGCCAGGGCGAACAGCTGGCCATTTTGGTCTTTGGCAGCCTGCTGGCTCCGGCCCTGCAAGCGGCAGAGAAACTCAATGCCACGGTGGTCAACATGCGCTGGGTCAAGCCGCTGGACACAGAATTGCTGACGCAGATGGCCCAAAGTCACGAGAGGCTGGTCACCCTGGAAGACGGTTGCATCATGGGCGGCGCAGGCAGTGCGGTGTCAGAAGCGCTGCAAGCCGCCAAGCTGGTTCGGCCTTTGTTGCAGTTGGGCTTTGCCGATGAATTCATCGAGCATGGTGACCCTGCCAAGTTGCTGGTCTCGCAGGGGCTGGATGCGGTGGGCATTGAGCGCGCCATTCGGCTGCGCTGGCCCGATTGAAGTCCCCTCCAGTAGCAGGCTGAATTCTTTTCAAATGCATTGAATTTCAACCAAATTTCGATTCCAGATTGCACAAAAAGGGTAAACCCGTGGCTCTTGGCAGTCGTGCACTTCTTACAATAGAGCCCGACTCAAGAGTCAACGCCCGGCTCTCTCGGGTGTGTCTTACATTTTCAACAGGAGTCCATTCATGGATCGTCGTTCCGTCATTAAAAACGCTGGCTTGGCTGGCGTCTTGGCCGCTGGTGTCGCTCCAGCTGTTCATGCTCAAGCTGCCATCCGCTGGCGCCTGAGCTCCAGCTTCCCCAAGGCGCTGGACACCATTCACGGCGCAGCCGATGTCTTTGCACAGAATGTCAAAGTCATGTCGGGTGGCAAATTTGAAATTTCGGTGCATGCCGCTGGCGAAATCACACCCCCCTTTGGCGTGGTGGACGCAGTGCAGCAAGGTTCGGTTGAGATGGCTCACACCGCCCCTTACTACTTTTTCGGCAAAAACGAAGCCTTCGCGCTGGGTTGCGCCATTCCATTCGGCTTGAACAGCCGCCAGATGACGGCTTGGATGTACGAAGGCAATGGCTTGAAGCTGATGCGCGAGTTCTACGCCAAATACAACATGATCAGCTTCCCAGGTGGCAACACAGGTGCCCAGATGGGCGGCTGGTACCGCAAAGAGATCAAGACCGTTGCAGACATCAAGGGTCTCAAAATGCGCATCGGTGGCTTTGCTGGCCGCGTGCTTGAGCGCATGGGCGGTGTGCCGCAAAACATCCCTGGTGGCGAGATCTACACGTCTTTGGAAAAAGGCACGATCGACGCAGCCGAGTGGATTGGCCCATACGATGATCAGAAGCTGGGCTTCAACAAAGTGGCACCCTTCTATTACTACCCAGGTTGGTGGGAGGGCGGCCCTCAGCTGGACTTCTTCATCAATCAAAAAGCCTACGACGCACTGTCGCCAGAGAACAAGGCGATCGTTGCAGCCTCAGCAGCCGTGGCACACACCACCATGCAGGCCAAGTACGATGCCAAGAATCCGGCGGCGTTGAAAGAGCTCGTGGGCAAAGGCACTAAGTTGCGTGCTTTCCCTGATGCTGTGATGAAAGAAGCCTTCAAGCAGTCCATGGCGGTTTACGAAGAGTTGAACGAGAAGAACCCTGACTGGAAGAAAATTTACGGTGACTACCGCAAGTTCCAGGCAGACCAGAACCTGTGGTTCCGCTTCACCGAAGCCACCTTTGACAAGTTCATGCAAGCTCAGAAGTTGTGATCTGACTCACGCACAAAAAAACCGGCCTAGGCCGGTTTTTTTGTTTTTGAATGTCCATATTCAAGGGATGAAAAGGACGATCAGCGCATGGATCGAAACTCTTTGAGTTCGGCCCCCAGCCGTTTGAACTCGTCGATCATTTCCGGACTGCATGCGTAAATCACGGTGAATTTACCCATCAAGGTGCGGGCATAAAGGCGTGGTGCAATCACGGCGTCCAGGCCGGGGACTCGGATCAGTTTGACGTAGGCCAAGTCACGAAGCTCGACCTTTTTGTGCCAGATCCAGGTTTGCTCCAAGGTTTGGGATGTCAACCGTGTTTTTCCCAGCAGCAGGTGGCCAACGGTGTAGGCCATGATGCCCCATGCCGCCCACAGCCAGAGGTAGTCGGTTTGTGCCATTTGGGGACCGTGCAATTGGTACGCCCAGAAAGCCAAGCCCAGCAAGAGCGAGACGGCCAAGACCTTGAAAGGCAGGCTGAATGCAGGTGATGCCACGGTTTCGTGTTTTGGGGTGAAGCGAAAAGGGGCGGGGCCCAAGTGCTCGGTCAAATCGGGTAAGGGTGTGGGTGTCATTGAGGTTTACGCATAAAAAACGCCTCGAAGTCGAGGCGTTTGAAGGGGTCTAGCGCTTTATTTCTTAAACAAGTCGTCAATCTTGTCTTGCGCGTCCTTGTCGGTTTTTTCTTGCTCAGCACCTGTTGCCGGCGTCACTGTTTCCAGTTCTGAGGGGCCGTCTTGCGGCATCTCGATGACCACCTTGTCGATGTCCACTTTGACTTCCTTGTCGAGGAAGGCGGTCACAGTTTGCGGTACAAAGATCACGATCACTACCAGCAAAATTTGCATGATCACCCAAGGGATGGATCCCAAATAGATGTCACTCGATTTCACGGCCACAGGAATGCGTTTGTCCTTGAACAAGGTATCGGCAATGCCACGCAAGTAAAAAAGCGCAAAGCCGAATGGTGGGTGCATGAAGCTGGTTTGAAGGTTGACGCACAGCAGCACACCAAACCAGATCAGGTCAATCCCCAGCTTGTCAGCCACGGGGGCCAGCATCGGCACGATGATGAAAGCAATTTCAAAAAAGTCGAGGAAAAAGGCCAAGAAAAACACAAACAGGTTCACCACGATCAGGAAGCCCACCTGACCGCCCGGCAAGCCGGTCAGCAAGTGTTCGACCCATTTGGCCCCGTCCACACCTTGGAAGACCTGACTGAACACCCGAGAGCCGATCAAAATGAACACAACCATGGCCGTCAGGCGCATGGTCCCGTGCATGGCTTCCCACAACAGACTCCAGTTCAGGCGTTTGTGCATGGCGGCCAGAATCAATGCGCCCACCACACCCATGGCACCGGCCTCGGTCGGAGTCGCCAGTGCGGAGTCTTGAAACGGCAAGCCGCCCATCGAACCCAGCACGGTGAAAATCAGCACAGCCGATGGAATGATGCCCTTCAGGCACTTGCCCCACAGCGCCCAACCGTTCAGGGTGCGTGCTTCTTTAGGCACGCCGGGAACGTACTCGGGTTTGACGAGGCTCAAACCGTAGGTGTAAAGCGCGAACATGCCAATCTGGATCAGCGAAGGGCCCCAAGCGCCCTTGTACATGTCGCCTACGGGTTTGCCCAATTGGTCGGCCAGCACCACCAAGACCAGCGATGGAGGGACCAATTGCGTGATCGTGCCCGATGCCGCCAAAACGCCCGTGGCGTAGCGCATGTTGTAACCGTAGCGGATCATCACAGGCAGTGAAATCAAGGCCATGGCAATCACTTGCCCCGCAACGGTGCCGGTGATGGCCCCCAAAATGAAGCCCACGATGATGACCGAGTAACCCAGCCCTCCTCGCACAGGGCCAAACAATTGGCCCATCGAGTCCAACATGTCTTCTGCCAGACCACATTTTTCAAGAATGGTCCCCATGAAGGTGAAGAACGGGATCGCCAGCAGCAGGTCGTTGCTCAGTATCGAGAAAATCGAGATGGGCAGGTTGCTCATGAAGGCAACGGGGAACCAGCCCATTTCAATGGCATAAAAACCACTCGCCAGGCCCAGTGCAGCGAGAGAGAAAGCGACGGGGAAGCCGACCAACATCACCACGACGAGGCCTGCGAACATGATCGGTGCGAAATTTTCCATTTGCATTTGGTGTCCTTTTTGTTGTTATGTTCTATTTCAGTGCCTGAATGTCATTGCAGGGGCTTTTCATAGTGTGTGTCCATGGCGTATTGGCCAGTCAGGTAACCCACACGTTTGATCAGCTCAGCCAGACCTTGCAGCCAGACCATGGCAAAGCCCAAGGGCAGCGCCAGAGTGGCCGGCCAGCGAATCAGGCCACCAGCGTTCTGGCTCATTTCGCCTGAGACCAAGGTGTTCATGAAGTAAGGGAAAGACAGCCATGCCAGATAGCCCATGATGGGCATCAGGAACACGATGATTCCGAAAATATCGACATAAACGGGTGCGTTGCCTTTGAGTTTGCCGTAGATCAGGTCCACGCGGACATGCTCGTTGACCTTGAGCACATAGGGCGCGCCGACCATGACCACCCAAGCAAACATGTACCACTGGATTTCGAGCAGGCCGTTGGAGCTCCAGTCGAAACCATAACGGATGAAGGCATTTCCAGCACAAATCATGGCCGCCAGAAACACGGCCCACGAAGCGATCTTGCCGAAACCTTCGCTCAGCCAGTCCATGAAGCGTGCAAATTTGAGTAAGGCAGTCAAGGCATCTCTCCAATCAAAAAATAACAAAGGCCTGTCAGGCCTCTTGCGCAAAGCAAGCGCTTTGCAAACGCCGTCAATGGTAACAACGAGTAAGCCTTGCATTCGCCTTTTTAAAGCGTTGCAGGCCTGATATTTAACCTGTCGATGTTTGAATTTCTCTCAAACGGGCATTAAAAAATACTTTGTACGTGGTATTACTTATGGCTTTGGTTTGTGCGAACGGTGCGTCCACCACGGCAGGCGTTGCTTCAAGGATTGGATTTGTCCGGATGTGTTGACTGCGGTGTAGCCTGCCATGGCATTCAGCTGGTCGGTCCAATCTGCGGACTGAAGCAAGCGGCAAAGATGCTGAACAGGGGGGGAATCAACGGCACTTTTGAGGCAAACAAGCCAGTAGTCTTCCTGTTCAAGAGGGACAAAATCCAGGCCTTGTGCCTGAGCGGCTGAACCGATGCCCAAACCCACATCGGCCTGTCCTGCCGCAATGCAGGCGGCGATGGCCGCATGCGAAGGCTCTTCATGTGCATAGCCTTCTATGTTTTGGTGGTTCAGTTCGGCGGCGGTGAGCCATTGATCGAGCAGTAGGCGTGTGCCTGTTCCGGGGCTTCGGTTGACAAAACGCACGCCCGGTCTGAGCAAATGGTCCAGCCGGCGCAGCGCCAGGGGGTTGCCGGGCTGCACCATCAAGCCTTGTTGTCTGCTGGAAAACCCAATCAGTTTATGCAAACCTGTTTTGAGCAGCGGTTTGTATGTGCGTGCCACCAGCGAATCTGTGGCGGGTTGAGAGGGCGCATGAAAGCCAGCCATGATGCAGCGGCCTTCATTCAAGGCGCGAATGGCGTCGACGCTGCCGCAAAAACGCAAATCAAGGTGCAGAGACTGTTTGGCTGCGTGCTCTCTCAGTTGAACCAACGCATCGTCATGGCTGGCAAAAATGGGCAACACGTGGTGCTCAGGGTCAAAAGCCACAGAAAACGTTTTTTCCAGCTCGGCATGCAGGGCACTGATTTGGGGGGCGAGCCGGGCCTGTGCTTGGCGCTCGGCCCACAGCAATTTGTCGGCAAATTCGCTCAGTCGGGCGGCGTGGCCTTTTTCCCAGAGGATCAGGGGCTGTTCAAGCGCTTGCTCCCAGCGCTTGAGTTCTCCCCAGACATGTCGGTACGACAGTTGCAATGATTTGGCTGCTCCGGCAATCGAGCCTGCTTCGCGTACAGCTTGCAGCATGTCCATCAAAGGGTTGCGCAGGGGGCTGGTTTGATGGCGCTGCGCCACTTCGTCTTGATGTGGCGTCCAGCTGTAAGAAAGATTGATGTGTTGCACAGGCAAGAGTTTGCCTTAATCCTGGTGGCATCCGTCCACAAACAGTGGGCTTGTCGTATGCAGTTGATTTCATAGTTGACATCCCCTACTCGGACTGAGGTGTTCGTCCGGTAGCATCATCCCCCTCTCATGAACACCTTCTCCGACAGCGTCATCGCGGCGTTGCAACTCATCACCTCTGCCGATCCAGCCCTTTGGGTGGTTGTCGCGAGGTCATTGGCCGTCAGTGCCACGGCCTGCCTGCTGGCCTATGGTGTGGGCGTAGCGCTGGGGGCCTGGTTGGCGGTGGCGCGTTTTCGCGGCCGAGGCGCGGTGCTTCTGGGCTTGAACACCTTGCTCGCTTTGCCTTCGGTGGTGGTGGGTCTGGTGGTTTATCTGCTGCTCTCGCGCACCGGGCCTTTGGGATTTTTGGGCTGGATGTTCAGTTTTAAGGCCATGGTGTTGGCCCAGTTCATCCTGGTGGTGCCAGTGGTCACAGCATTGACCCGGCAGGTGGTCGAGGACGTGGAGCGTCAGCACGGCGAGCAGTGGGCCTCGCTTGGCGCTGGCCCTTGGCTGCGCAGTTTGCTGCTGGCCTGGGATGAACGCCTGGCCTTGCTGACCATTGGCGTCACTGCCTTTGGCCGTGCCATCTCGGAGGTTGGTGCCGTGATGATTGTGGGTGGCAATATCGATGGCTTCACCCGGGTCATGACCACCGCCATTGCACTCGAGACCAGCAAGGGCGATTTGCCGCTGGCGCTGGGGTTGGGCATGGTTTTGTTGGGGGTGGTGCTGCTGCTCAATGCCTTGTTGGCCGTGATTCGGCGGTGGGGCGAGCGGCGTCACGCGAGGCCATTGCCAGTCATCGCTTTAGATGGGGTTCATCCATGACGGCCGTGCAGATCGCACTGGACGCCGTCGGCGTTCAATTGGGGGCACAGCAGGCCTTGACGGGTGTGAGTTTGCGCATCGAGGCCGGAGAACGCGTGGCGCTGGTGGGGGCCAACGGTTCGGGCAAAAGCACTTTGCTGCGTACTTTGCACGGACTGCTGCCGCATTCTCAGGGCCAAGTGCTGCACGCGCCGGGCGTGCAGCAGGCCATGCTGTTCCAAAGACCCCACTTGCTGCGCCTGTCGGCCTTGAACAATGTGGCACTGGGCTTGTGGCTGGACCGTCAACGGGGCCTGAACTGGAAAGCGGCGCAAGCGATGGCGCTGCAAGCTCTGCAGCGCGTGGGCTTGCAATCTGTGGCCGGGCAAAACGGTCGCCAATTGTCTGGCGGCCAGCAGCAGCGACTGGCATTGGCCCGCGCCTGGGCACGGCAGCCCGATGTCTTGCTGCTGGACGAGCCCACGGCCAGTCTGGACCCGCATGCCAAACGCGAAGTCGAGACCTTGATGGCCGAATTTGCAGCGGGCTCCACTGCAACGCAGCCCGTGACGCTGATCTGGGCCAGCCACAACCTGGGCCAGGTCAAGCGCCTGTCCACCCGAGTCATTTATCTGGAGGGCGGTCGCATCATGGCCGATCTGCCCGTGGCCGATTTTTTCAACCCCGTCCTGCTGGCTGAGTGCAGCCCAGCAGCCCATGCTTTTGTTCAAGGAGAACTTTTATGACCTTTAAAAACTCAATGACCCGTCGCGCCCTGGTGTGCGCGGTTTTGGCCACCACATCGGCGTGGGCGCAAGCCCAGTCCATCGTGATGTCGTCCACCACCTCGACCGAGCAATCGGGCTTGTTTGCGCACCTGTTGCCCGCCTTCAAAAAAGCCAGCGGGCTGGATGTGAAAGTGGTGGCGCTGGGCACGGGCCAAGCGCTGGACATGGCGCGTCGCGGTGACGCTGACGTGGTGTTTGTGCACGACCAGGTGGCCGAAGAAAAGTTTGTGGCCGATGGCTTTGGCCTCAAGCGCTTGCCTGTGATGTACAACGACTTTGTGCTGATTGGCCCCAAGGCCGACCCGGCAGGCACCAAAGGCAAAGACATCGTGGCGGCTTTGGCCAAGTTGTCGGGTGGCAATGCAGCTTTTGTGTCACGCGGTGACAAGAGCGGCACGCATGCGGCCGAACTGCGCTTTTGGAAGATGGCCAATTTGACCGACAAAAAAGGCAGTGGCTACAAGGAATGTGGCTGCGGCATGGGTCCGGCGCTGAACATCGCGGCATCTTCGGGCGCCTATGTGATGGCCGACCGCGCCACCTGGCTGAACTTCAAGAACCGCGCCGATCTGGCCATTTTGGTCGAAGGTGACAACCGCTTGTTCAACCAATACGGCGTGATGGTGGTCAACCCGGCCAAGCATGCGCACGTCAAGCAGGCCGATGCACAGAAGTTTGTCGACTGGATCACCACGGCTGCTGGCCAAGCCGTGATCGCCGATTACAAAATCGGCGGAGAGCAGTTGTTTTTCCCTAATGCCGGCAAGTAATCTGGCTCGAGCGATGCCGAGTGTGCGGTAAAGCGTGGATCGGAGATGCCCAGGGGGCTGGTGGCTTTTGCCACCTTGCCCCTGGCGTCAAGGTTTTGGTCTGAATAAGCAGGCTTTGGCGCTGCGGCGGTGATGACGTGCGCTCGCGCTCATGCGCATGCGGCGCAGCGGGGGCAGAGCAGACGATTCAGGGCTGGGGCCATCAATGTGCCCACAGTGTGCTGACGGTCTTCAAGCCCAACAAGGTGAGTGCCAACGAACCAAAAAGATGCAGTGAAGCGGTGCCAACCGCTACCGCGAAACGCCCCTGCTGCAGCAGAGCCACCACTTCGGCCGAAAAGCTGGAGAAGGTGGTCAGTGCCCCCAGAAATCCGGTGATCAAAGCCAATCGCCAGACCGGGTCCAATTCAGGCAATTGCTGAAACACGCCCACACCAACACCCACCAGGTAACCGCCGATCAGGTTGGCCGCCAAGGTGCCCCAGGGCAATAAGCCGCTGCCTGCGGGCGTTAGGTTGAGCCACAAACCCAATTGCCAGCGCGACAAGGCACCTACACAAGCACCGATGCAAATGGCGATCACTGTGAACATGTGCCGTGTCCTTGTGTGGCGTTAAAAAGGCGGGTCTCCGTCGTCGGACCCACCTGCCAAGACGGTTGGAATGACTGTTTTTTGTACGGGATTCGCCGTGAGGGCATCGGTACCCGCAGCGCCCAGTTCCATCTCGCCACCCAAGGCTTCGATCAGGCTGTCGATCAGGGGGGCCAGCAAGCCGGTGGACAAGGCCATATCGGCATCAAAACGGTCTTCTTTCTTGTCGGTGCCCGACTCGTCCATGACGCCATCAAGGTATTGCACTTTCTTGAGCTGCAGGGTTTCGGTCAGCACAAAGGCCACGCGGCCGTCCCAGCTCAGCGCCAGCTGGGTGGGCAGTTTGCCTTCCAACACATGTTTGCGCACGTCGTCGTTGGCCAGGTGGTGGCGCGTGAAGCGCACACTGGCCGCATCTTCGCCGGTGGACTTGAGCACGGTTTCGCGTTCCACCGTGAGGTCGGCAGGCCATTCGTCCGGCGTGGGGGCCAAAAGCCACTGCGTCATGGCCGCTTGCGGCGAGGTGACGGTTTGGATCAAAGACACTGACAGACCGCCCATCACGTTCATGAGTGCCGACATGACTTCGTCGGCCTTGCCTTGGCTGCCCGCATTCAGCACCAGACGGCGGTTGTCCAAGTCCATCCACACCAGCACGCTGGATTGGCGGGCAAAAGCCTGAGGCAGCAGCGTCAGCAGCACCTCGTCCATCAGGTCGCGCTTTTCTTTTTTGCCGGGCTTGCGGCCTGTGGCCGCTTCGATTTCGGCGATGCGTTCATCGGCCTTGCGGCGCACCACGTTGCCGGGCACCGCCTTGGACTCGATCATCAGCTTCATGATCCACTGCCCAGCCACCGACTCGACCAAAGGGCCATGGGCTTCGCCGCGTGGCGGCACCCAGCCAATCGATTTTTCTTGGCTGGCGCCACATTCCACAAATTGGATCGGCTCCAGAGCCGCCTGCACATCGGCCAATGTGGGCGCGAAGCCCTCGCCGATGCGGTAAACCATCACATTCTTGAACACAGCATTCCTTCTTGACTTCCAAGCGATAGGTGCCTGGAAATATCCAATGATCATAGATGATGATCTGCTTGCATTTACAGTATGAAAGATCCTTGTCTGTTGTTTTGGAAGACCTGTTCATGAGTACATCTCCACCGCGTTGGCAATTTTGGATCGACCGTGGCGGCACGTTCACCGACGTGGTGGGCAAGCGCCCCGATGGCACCTTGGTCACGCACAAGCTGCTTTCTGAAAACCCTGAGCAATACCGCGATGCGGCGGTGGCGGGCATCCGACATTTGCTCGAGTTGAAGCCCGGTGAACTCGTCACACCAGAGCAGGTCGAATGCGTGAAGATGGGCACCACCGTGGCCACCAACGCCTTGCTGGAGCGCAAGGGTGAAGCCACGCTGCTGGTGACCACGCAGGGCTTTGGCGATGCGCTGCGCATCGCCTACCAAAACCGCCCGCGTTTGTTTGACCGTCAGATCGTGCTGCCCGAGTTGCTCTACAGCGCGGTGGTGGAAGCGCAAGAACGTGTTGCGGTGGATGGCCAGGTGTTGCAGCCGCTCGATGAGGTGCATTTGCGCACCCAATTGGTGAACAGTTTTGCGCAAGGTGTGCGGTCGGTGGCGGTGGTCTTCATGCACGGCTGGCAGCACACGGCGCATGAGCGGGCTGCGGCACGTTTGGCGCGTGAAGTGGGCTTCACACAGATCAGTACCTCGCACCAGACCAGCCCGATGATGAAACTGGTCAGCCGGGGCGACACCACCGTGGTCGATGCCTATTTGTCGCCCATCTTGCGCCGCTATGTCGACCAAGTGGCCAGCGAAATGCCGGGTGTGAAACTGATGTTCATGCAGTCTTCGGGGGGCTTGACAGACGCGCAGGTGTTTGCGGGCAAAGACGCGATCTTGAGCGGCCCGGCGGGCGGCATCGTGGGCATGGCCCGCACGGCCCAGCTGGCGGGGCACGACAAGGTGATTGGTTTTGACATGGGTGGCACCTCGACCGATGTGTCGCACTTTGCCGGGCAGTTCGAGCGCGAGTTTGAAACCCAGGTGGCTGGCGTGCGCATGCGCGCCCCCATGATGAGCATCCACACCGTGGCGGCGGGTGGGGGGTCATTACTCACTTTTGACGGTGCGCGTTTTCGGGTCGGGCCACAAAGCGCGGGGGCCAAGCCCGGCCCGGCCAGTTACCGCCGTGGCGGGCCTTTGGCCGTGACCGATGCGAACTTGATGGTGGGCAAGGTGCAGCCGCGGTTTTTCCCCCCGGTGTTCGGGCCAGATGCGGACCAAGCGCTCGACGCCGAGGTGGTGTGCGGGCACTTTGAAAAACTGGCCGTGCAAACCGGCCGCGCTGCCGAAGATGTGGCGCACGGTTTCATCCAGATTGCGGTGCAGCAGATGGCCAACGCGATCAAGAAAATTTCGGTGGCCCGTGGCTACGATGTGACGCGCTACACCTTGCAGTGCTTTGGCGGCGCGGGCGGGCAGCACGCGTGTTTGGTGGCCGATGCATTGGGCATGTCGCAGGTGCTGGTGCACCCGCTGGCTGGTGTTTTGTCGGCCTATGGCATGGGTTTGGCCGATCAGAGCGTGATGCGCGAAGCATCGATGGAGCGCCCACTGGACGCTGCGACCATGCCTTTCATGGCCGAGCGCTTGCAGGCTTTGGGGGACGACACGCGTCAAGCCTTGCTGGCGCAAATGGGCGGGGATGCAACCCATGCCGACCGCATCGAGCTGCGCCAACGCGTGCATGTGCGCTACGAAGGCACCGACTCGGCGCTGGTGGTGCCTTGGGGCGATCAGGCCCAATTGGTGGCGGGTTTTGAGGCGGCCTACCGCCAACGCTTTGCCTTCTTGATGCAAGGCAAGGCCTTGGTGGTGGAGGCGGTATCGGTCGAGGCGGTGCTCCCCGGCGATGCGCCCGAAGAGACTGTCCATGCCTTGCATCCCGAGCGCGAGGTGCCGCGCCGAGACACCGTGCGCATGTACACCGCCAATGCGCAAGGTGTGGCCCAGTGGCATGGCGCTGCGCTGGTGGTGCGCGAAGACCTGCGCCCAGGGGATGTGATCGACGGCCCGGCCATCATCGCCGAGAAAAATGCCACCACGGTGGTGGAGCCCGGTTGGCAAGCGCGGGTGACGGCATGGGACCATTTGCTGTTGGTGCGCGTGCAGCCACGGGCTGTGCATTACGCCGCAGGCACGCAAGCCGATCCGGTGCTGTTGGAGGTGTTCAACAACCTGTTCATGAACATCGCCGAGCAAATGGGTTTGCAGCTGCAAAACACCGCTTACTCGGTCAACATCAAGGAGCGGCTGGATTTTTCATGTGCACTCTTCAGTGCCCAAGGGCATTTGATTGCCAACGCCCCGCACATGCCGGTGCATTTGGGCTCCATGGGTGAGAGCATCCAGACCGTGATCCAAGACAACCATGGCCGCATGCAGCCGGGCGATGTGTTTGTGCTCAATGACCCCTATCACGGCGGCACGCATTTGCCCGACATCACGGTCATCACGCCGGTGTTTCTGTCAGACCCCACGCACCCTGTGTTTTTTGTGGGCTCGCGTGGCCACCACGCCGATGTGGGCGGTTTGACGCCGGGCTCGATGCCGCCGTTTTCCACGCGCATCGAAGAAGAGGGCGTGCAGATCCACAACTTCAAACTGGTTGATGCGGGCCATTTGCGCGAAGCCGAGATGGTGGCCTTGCTGCAAAGTGGGCCCTACCCCTCGCGCAACCCCTCGCAAAACATGGCCGACTTGAAGGCGCAAATCGCGGCCAATGAAAAAGGCGTGCAGGAGCTGCGCCGCATGGTCGAGCAGTTTGGCCTGGATGTGGTGCAAGCCTATATGCGCCACGTGCAAGACAACGCCGAAGAGTCGGTGCGCCGCGTCATCACGCGCCTGAAGGACGGGGCTTTCACCTTGCCCCTGGACAATGGGGCGCAGATCCAAGTGGCTGTGCGCGTCAACGCCGCCGAGCGCAAGGCCGAGATCGATTTCAGCGGCACCAGCGCCCAGTTGCCCAACAACTTCAACGCGCCTCGGGCTGTGTGCATGGCGGCGGTGTTGTATGTTTTTCGCAGTTTGGTGGACGATGACATTCCCTTGAACGCCGGCTGCCTCAAGCCCTTGAATGTCATCATTCCGCCAGGCTGCATGCTCAACCCCAACCCGCCCGCTTCGGTGGTGGCGGGCAATGTGGAGACCTCCACTTGCATCACCAACGCCTTGTTTGGCGCATTGGGCGTGATGGCGGGCAGCCAGCCGACGATGAACAACTTCACCTTTGGCAATGCGCGGGTGCAGTATTACGAGACGATTGCAGGCGGCAGTGGCGCTGGCGGGCGATTTGACGACCAAGGCCGTCAAGTGGGTGGTTTTGACGGCACCTCGGTGGTGCAAACCCACATGACCAATTCACGCCTGACCGACCCTGAGGTGTTGGAGTTTCGTTTTCCGGTGCGGCTGGAAAGCTACGCCATCCGCCCAGGCTCGGGCGGAGCAGGGCGCTGGCGCGGCGGGGATGGGGGGGTGCGCCGTGTGCGCTTTTTGGAGCCGATGACGGCGGGCATTTTGTCCAATGGGCGTGTGCACCCGGCTTTTGGCATGGCCGGTGGGCTCAGTGGTTTGCCGGGCATCAACCGGCTGGTGCGCAGCGATGGCCAAGTGCAGACCTTGGCGCACATTGGCCAAGTCGAGATGCAGGTGGGCGATGTCTTCGAGATCCACACCCCAGGTGGGGGTGGTTTTGGCGAGGCTGAATCCAGCGCGTCTGACTGAGGTTCAGGGTTTTTGGGGTGGATAGGCCGGGGCTTGACCATAGCCTTGGCCCTTGACCCGGACGCCTTGCTCTGAAAGGTTGGCGGCCTTTTTGGGGCCGATGCCTTTGACGCGTTGCATCACATCAGGCCAATCACGAAAAAGGGCTTTTTCCCGTTCGCGCATGACTTCGCGGGTCATCGCCGGACCAAGACCTTTCAAGCCATCGAGTTCCATTTCTGTCGCTTTGTTCAGATCCACCTGCGCCCAAGCGATTCCGGCCAACATGACGCTCACGATGGCGGTCGTCATCTTTTTGATCATCTCTGCCTCTCCCTGTGTGGGCTGCAGCGCTCTGCAGTTGAGGCCATTGTGGGTCGGGCGCTCAGATCGGAGAACAGGGACGTTCGCATCACTTGAAACAAGGTGTTTCAAGTCAGTTGTTCACAACTCTTCAATGCGTCTCGGGGGGTAGCTGTCCCAAGCCTGGCAGCCCGGGCAGTGCCAGAAGTGCTCTTTGGCTTCAAACCCGCAGGCGGCACAACGGTACCGGGCCAAGGGCCGGATGGCTTGCTCCAGCGCTTTTTGTACCGGGGCCGGCAAAGGGTTCTGCCCCTTGTTTTCTTCGGTCAACCATCGAGTGGCAGCCATCAAGGAGGCATGGTTGCTCAAATGGTCCAGATAGCGTTGGTGTGATGCCGCCCCCCCTTCTGGGGACGTTGACTCTATGGCCGAGATGGCATCCAGCACATCAATGCAGGCTTGTTTGGCGTAATGCGTTTTCAGCAATTGCGCGGCCTCTTGGGTCAAGGCGGCAGCCTGGGCAGCCTTGACCAAACTGGCAGCAGCCAGTGGGGCGGCTGCATCCGAACGTTCAAACAAAACCGACAAAGTCTCAAATGCTTGTGCGGCCTGTCCCTGGGACAGTTGCAGTTGCCCCAGCAAAATGCGGGGTCTGGCCGCATCGGGGGTTGCCTGAATGGCCGCCGTCAACAGGTTCAGGGCATTGGGGATATCGCCTTGTTGCACGGCTTCGCGAGCTTGCTCACATTGGTAGTGCGCCATGCGCATGTCGAAATTGGCCTCACCTGAGGTTTCAAGAAGACGCGCCACGCGTGCGGCTTCAGGCCATTCGCGCGAACGCTCGTAGATGGCCAGTCGTGCCAACCGTGCCTGGCCTTCGTAGGATGTTCCTTCCAGTTTGCGCAGCGCTTCTTCCGCGCGGTCGAGCAAGCCAGCTTTCAAAAAATCGAGGGCCAAGCCATGTTGTGCACGCTGCCGATCGGCACTGCTCAGATCGGCCCGCGACATCAGGTGTTCGTGCACGCGTACAGCGCGGTCGTATTCACCTCGGCGGCGAAACAGGTTGCCCAGAGCAAAGTGCAACTCTGACGTGTCGGGGTCGTTTTGAACGGCTTCAATGAAAGCATCAATCGCCTTGTCCTGCTGCTCATTGAGCAGGTAGTTCAGGCCTTTGAAATAAGCACGCGGTGCCTGCCGGTTGGCGATGCGCATTTGGCGCAAGTCGAGACGAGAGGCTATCCAGCCCAACGCAAACGCAGCGGGCAGGCCCAACAAAATCCAGGTCAGGTCAAGTTCCATGAGGCGTCTCGGGCACAGGAGTGGGTTCGCTTGCGGTGGGCAGATGTTGACGCGCAGTCTGGCGATGACGCCACCATCTTGGCACCATGCCCAGCACGCCCACCATCACGCCCAAGCTGAAGGCAGAAAGCACCACCAAGACGGTGGGTGCTGACCAAAAGGTGCTGAAAAAGAAATTGACGCGCGTTTCTTGCTGGTTGTTCAGCGCAAAAGCGAACAGCGTGAAAAAAACCGCTGCTTTCAGTAGCCACTGAAGCAGCCGGAGCAGACGTTTCATGGTGTGACCTCGGAAGCTGGAGCCATTCTAATGGGCCCATTCGTGCCCCCTGCGGGTGAGGCATCACAAACCCGCGCACCTTGGGCGACAAGAGAGATAAGGGTCACAGAACTTTGGGGGCGTTCACTTGGGCGCTGGACACTGTGCCGGCATCCACGGCTTCGCGCAGGGCTTTGCCTGGTTTGAAATGGGGAACCCGTTTTTCCGGAATCTGAACGCTCTCACCTGAGCGGGGGTTGCGGCCAACACGGGGTGGGCGGCGGTTGATGGAGAAGCTGCCAAAGCCGCGAATTTCGATGCGGTGACCTTTGACCAGCGCATCGCTCATGGCGTCCAGCACCGTTTTGACGGCCAATTCGGCGTCACGGTGGGTCAGCTGTGCAAAGCGGGCGGCGAGTTCTTCAACCAGATCGGAGCGGGTCATGTGCTTACTTTGTTGTTCATGCAACTTGCAGGTGTCGGGCACCAGCCTGAAAAAAGCCTGCCCCCATGACAGGGGCAGGCTTTTCAGACAGCAAGTGTCTTCAGATCAAAGAGATCAGTTGTTGTCCAACTTGGCACGCAACAAAGCGCCCAGGCTGGTTGTGCCCGCGTTTTCACGCGAAGACTGCTGAGACAAGGAAGCCATGGCTTCTTGTTGGTCCACAGCGTCCTTGGCTTTGATGGACAACTGGATGTTGCGGGTCTTGCGATCCACGTTCACCACCACAGCGGTCACTTCGTCGCCAACTTTCAGCACGTGGCTGGCATCTTCCACGCGGTCACGCGAGATTTCGCTGACGCGCAGGTAGCCGACAATGTCTTCGCCCAGGTCGATCTCAGCGCCTTTGGCATCCACAGTCTTGACCTTGCCGGTGACGGTTTGGCCTTTGTCGTTGATCGACACGAAGGTGGTGAAAGGATCGGAGTCGAGCTGTTTGATGCCCAAGCTGATGCGTTCGCGGTCCACGTCCACAGCCAAGACCAAAGCCTCGACTTCTTGACCCTTCTTGAATTCGCGCACGGCGTTTTCGCCGGTTTCGTTCCAGGACAGGTCAGACAGGTGCACCAAGCCGTCGATGCCGGCAGCCAAGCCCACGAACACGCCGAAGTCGGTGATCGACTTGATCGGGCCCTTGACGCGGTCACCGCGCTTGGTGTTTTGAGCGAACTCTTGCCATGGGTTGGCACGGCACTGCTTCATGCCCAAACTGATGCGGCGCTTGTCTTCGTCGATCTCGAGGACCATGACTTCGACTTCGTCACCCAGTGCAACGATCTTGGAAGGGGCCACGTTCTTGTTGGTCCAGTCCATTTCGGAGACGTGCACCAAGCCTTCGATGCCTGGCTCGAGTTCCACAAACGCGCCGTAGTCGGCGATGTTGGTGATCTTGCCGAACATGCGAGTGCCCTGTGGGTAGCGGCGGTTCACGCCCATCCAAGGATCGTCGCCCATTTGCTTGAGGCCCAAGGACACGCGGTTTTTCTCGGTGTCGAACTTGAGGATCTTGGCAGTGATTTCCTGACCGGCAGTGACCACTTCGGATGGGTGACGGACACGGCGCCATGCCATGTCGGTGATGTGCAGCAAACCGTCGATGCCACCCAAGTCCACGAATGCACCGTATTCGGTGATGTTCTTGACCACACCGTGAACGATGGAGCCTTCGCGCAATGTTTCCATCAGCTTGGCGCGCTCTTCGCCCATGGATGCTTCCACCACAGCGCGGCGTGACAACACGACGTTGTTGCGCTTGCGGTCGAGCTTGATGACCTTGAATTCCAAAGTCTTGTTCTCGTAGGGAGACAGGTCTTTGGTAGGACGTGTGTCGACCAAAGAGCCAGGCAAGAAAGCGCGGATGCCGTTGACCAACACGGTCAGGCCACCTTTGACTTTGCCGCTGGTCACGCCAGTGACGAACTCGCCGGATTCCAGGGCTTTTTCGAGGGACATCCACGAAGCCAGACGCTTGGCGGTGTCACGGGACAAGATGGTGTCGCCGTAACCGTTTTCGATGGAGCCGATGGCCACGGAGACAAAGTCGCCGACCTGGACTTCAACTTCACCCTGGTCGTTTTTGAACTCTTCGAGCGGCACGTAGGACTCTGACTTGAGACCAGCGTTGACCACAACGAAGTTGTGCTCGATGCGCACGACTTCAGCAGTGATGACTTCGCCTGGGCGCATTTCGGTGCGCGTCAGGGATTCTTCGAATAGGGCGGCAAATGATTCAGACATGAATTTTCCTCATCCACAAAACAGGACTGACGAGCGCGAAATGCGTCGTTTCCAGGAGCTGACTGTGGCGGTTGGTTGTGCAGCGTGAGCTGCGGTTGGTTTCAAAAATCCACCTGGCCAGTGTGCAAGCTGCACGAAGAGAGCCGGGTGGAACCTCTATTTAGCCCGCGAAGGGCGGGCTAGGTGGCCGGTTTGGGTTCATCAACCTCGGTCGATTAACCAAAAACCTGCCGACTTTGCCACCAGCCCATCACCTGTTCCATCGAAGCTTCGATGGTCAGGGACGAGTTGTCCAGTTGCAAGGCATCTTGTGCGGGCTTGAGTGGCGCAACGCTGCGGGACATGTCCCGGGCATCACGCGCTTCCAAGTCAGCGCGAAGAGCGTCGATATTAGCCGAAAAACCCTTCAAAATCAATTGCTTATGCCGTCTTTCGGCCCGTTGGGCAGCGCTGGCGGTCAAAAAAACCTTCAATGGGGCATTCGGGAAGATCACCGTACCCATGTCGCGGCCGTCGGCCAAGAGGCCGGGCAGGCGGCGAAAGCTGTGCTGTAGCTGTACCAAAGCCTCGCGCACTGCGGGCAAAACAGACACTTTGGAGGCGTTCATGCCACCTTGTTCGCTGCGAATCGCATCCGTCACGTCCACGCCATTGAGCAAGACTTGTTCGCCTTCAAAGTGCACAGGCAGATGGCGGGCCAGGTCGGCGATGTGGCTTTCGTCGGAGGCTTCGAGTGTGAGCCCGGCCTGCAGCGCGGCATGAGCCGTGACACGGTACAGTGCGCCCGAGTCGAGGTAGTGGTAGCCCAGCTTCGCAGCCACGCGACTGGCCAGTGTGCCTTTGCCGGAGGCGGTGGGGCCATCGATGCAGATCACCGGGATCTGCATGGCGTTGGCGGTGGCCACCGAGAACAGGGCCTCGAAATAATCAGGAAAGGTCTTGGCCACGCATTTGGGGTCTTCGATGCGCACGGGCACCTGCGCCGCATTGAAGGCCGCCAACGAAAAACACATGGCCACGCGGTGGTCATCGTAGGTGTGGATGCGGGCCGCTTGCCACTGGCCCTTTGCCAACGCATTGCTGAATTGACCGTTTGGCAATGGATGAACGCGCAGCCAGTCAGGACCTTCTTCTACTGTGGCACCCAATTTGCGGCATTCGGCGGCCATGGCCACGATGCGGTCGGTTTCTTTCACGCGCCAGCTGGCAATGTTGCGCAGCAGGGTGGGGCCGTCGGCATAAAGCGCCATCACGGCCAGCGTCATGGCAGCGTCGGGGATGTGGTTGCAGTCGAGCTCAATGGCTTTGAGCGGCCAGGCGCCGCGTCGGATTTCCAGCCAATTGGGCCCACTGGTGACCCGTGCGCCCATGCGTTCGGCCGCCTCGACAAAGCGGATGTCTCCTTGGATGGAGTCAGCGCCCACGCCGTTGACTCGAATGCCTTCACCTTGGGCAATGGCACCGAGTGCGATGAAATAGCTGGCCGATGAGGCATCGGCCTCAACGTGGATGTTGCCTGGTGACTGGTAGCGACTGCCCGCAGGAATGACAAAACGCGCCCAGCCATGTCGTTCCACATCAATACCGTAGCGCGCCAGCAGGTTGAGCGTGATCTCGATGTAGGGCTTGCTGATGAGTTCGCCCACCACTTCAATCGTGATGGCGCGGTCGGCAGCGGCCAGTGGCAGCGCCATCAACAAGGCGGTCAAGAACTGGCTGGACACATCCCCGCGCACGGGGATGGGTTTGTCGAGCTGGAGCGCAGGCTGGCCGATGCGCAGCGGCGGAAAACCTGCGTTGCCCAGGTAGTCGATGGCGCAACCGAGTTCGCGCAACGCATCCACCAGGTCGCCGATCGGACGCTCGTGCATGCGCGGCACGCCCTTGAGCGTGAAGTCACCGCCTTGAACCGCTAGCGCTGCCGTGAGCGGACGCATGGCAGTGCCCGCGTTGCCCATGAAAAATTCGATGGCCTCAGTCGGCCATGCTCGACCACCCAAACCCGTGATGGTCACCGTGGTGCCCGCCGCTTCCACGCCGCAGCCCAGTTGGCGCAGGGCGGCCAGCATCACTTGGGTGTCGTCAGAGTCGAGCAAGTCGTGAACAACGGTCGTGCCTTGGCACAGGGCCGACAGCAGCAGCACGCGGTTGGATATGCTTTTGGAGCCGGGCAGGGTGACGCTGCCGGAGGCTCCTTGCAGCGGGGGAATGTCAAGAAAGGCTGTGGAGAACATGCTTTAGTCTTCGGAGTCTTGGTTGCAAGCGTTGCCCGCTTGCAGTGTCCAGGCCGAGCGCACATCGCTGGCTTGTTGAATCAGGTGTTGCAAAGCGGGGGTGTCGCCCAGCCTCAAGGTGTTTTCGAACTGTTCGAGTGCAGCACGAAAGTGGGACACCTGCATGAGCACTTCTGTTTTGTTGGCGCTCAAGATGTCGCGCCACACGGCAGCATCACTGGCTGCTATCCGCGAAAAATCCCTGAAGCCCGGGCCTGCCATCTCTAGAAATGTTGCGCCTTTGGGCTGTGCCGTGAGCGCATTGACGGCCGCAAACGCCAACAGGTGCGGCAAGTGGCTGACAGCCGCAAACGTGGCGTCATGGGCTTCGGGCGTCATGGTGCTGACATGGCTGCCGATGGCCGTCCACACCGTGTGCGCGGCTTGCATTTTTTGAATGCTGGTTTGCGGCAAAGGCGTGAGAATGGTTCGGCGCTTTTGATAAAGCGTGCTGTCAGCATGTTCAATGCCTGCCACTTCTTTGCCTGCAATCGGATGGGCAGGCACAAAGCAACTCAAGCGTTCGCCCAGTGAGGCCTGGGCGGCTGCGATCACATCGCATTTGGTCGAACCCACGTCCATCAGCAAGGCACTGGGCTGCAATGCATCGCGCATGGCGGAAAAACTGACTTGCATTGCGCCCACAGGGACCGCCAATAAAACCAAATCTGCCCCTCGTACAGCGTCGGCCACGTTGGTGCAGGCGTGGTCGAGCACCTTGAGTTCAACGGCACGTTGTCGGGTTTTTTCAGAAGCGCTGAAACCGACGATGGTCTTGACGAGGCCAGCCTTGCGCAGGGCGAGTGCAAACGAGCCGCCCATCAGGCCGCAGCCGATCAGGGCCAAACGCTCAAAACGTGGCGCGGTCGGACGCTCGGGCGTCATTCAGAAACGGGGTAAGAACCCAGCACCTTGTAGAACGCGCACAACCCTTGCAATTCTTGCAAGGCAGCGGCCACATGAGGTTCGCTGATGTGGCCTTGCAGGTCGATGTAGAAGTAATACTCCCACTGGCCCGATTTGGCGGGGCGCGATTCAAAGCGGGTCATGGACACGCCGTTGTTTTTGAGTGGCACCAGCAAATCGTGCACTGCACCCGGGCGGTTGGGCACAGACAACACCAAGCTGGTGCAGTCTTTGCCCGAGGCCGGTGGCGTGGCCAGTGTTTGCGGCAAAGCAATCACAGCAAAGCGAGTGCGGTTGAATGCTTCGTCCTGAATGGCGTGGTGCACGATGTGCAGACCAAACTGGCTGGCGGCACGTTCGCTGGCCAAGGCGGCCCAGGCGGGGTTGGTCGCTGCCAAGCGGGCGCCTTCGGCGTTGCTGGATACCGCGCGGCGTTCCACATGCGGCAGGTGCTTGGACAGCCAGCCCTGGCACTGGGCCAGGGCTTGGGGGTGGGCCATGACCACTTCAATGCCCGCATCCGAGTTGAGCTGTCGCAGCAAGTTAAAGCGCACTTGCAGGCTGACTTCGCCCACCACATGCACGGGCGAGCGCAAGAACAAATCGAGTGAGCGGGCCACCACGCCTTCGGTGGAGTTCTCCATGCCGACCACACCGTATTGGGCTGTGCCTGCGGCAGTGGCGTGGAACACTTCGTCAAAGTTGGCGCAGTAAATTAGATTGGCGGCGCTGCCAAAAAACTCGATGGCGGCCTGTTCGCAGAATGTGCCTTGTGGCCCCAGCACGGCGACGCGTTGCGGCGCTTCAAGGGCCAAGCAAGCCGACATGATCTCGCGCCAGATCGAGGCCACATGTTCGTTTTTCAGCGGGCCAAGGTTGGCCTGTGTGATTTTGTCGATGACTTGCGCCACGCGGTCGGGGCGAAAGAAGGGCGAACCTTCGGCTCGTTTGATCTCGCCCACTTGCTCGGCCACATGGGCGCGCTGGTTCAGCAGGCTCAGCAGCTGTTTGTCCAGCGAGTCGATCTGCACGCGCAGGGCGCCCAAGGCATCCGACTGAATGGGTTGTTGGCTCATGTCCGAAAAGTCTTTCTGGTCGCCTGCTTCAGGCCTGTGTTTTTTCAAATTCACGCATATAGGCCACCAAGGCCTGCACACCTTCAAGAGGCATGGCGTTGTAGATGCTTGCACGCATGCCGCCTACCGATTTGTGCCCTTTGAGCTGCAACAGGTTGGCGGCTTTGGCCCCGGCCAAGAAGGCATCGTTGCGCGATTCGTCACGCAAGAAAAACGGCACGTTCATGCGTGAGCGGCAGTCTTTGGCGACCTTGTTCACATACAGGCTGGAACTGTCCAAAAAGTTGTACAGCAGCTGCGCCTTGGCGATATTGCGCTCTTCCATGGCTGCGATGCCACCTTGTTTTTTCAGCCACTGGAACACCAAGCCTGCGATGTAAATGCTGTAAGTTGGTGGCGTGTTGTACATTGACTGGTTGTCTGCCACCAGCTTGTAGTCGAAGGCGCTTGGGCAGTGTGGCAGGGCGTGGCCGATCAAGTCTTCTCGCACGATGACCAGGGTCAGGCCTGCAGGGCCGAGATTCTTTTGTGCGCCACCAAAGGCCAGGCCCACACGAGACCAATCGACCGAGCGTGACGCAACGTGGGATGAAAAGTCCACCACCAAAGGGGCATCGCAGCCCAAGGCCTTCAGGTCGGGCAGTTCGTGAAATTCAACGCCGTGAATGGTCTCGTTGCCACAAATGTGCACGTACCGGCTGTCCGCGCCGACTTGCCAGCTTGCCGGAGCGGGCAGTGTGGTGAAACCATCGGTTTGCGCACTGGCTGCGACGCGGGCTTGTCCATATTTGCCCGCTTCTTTGAGTGATTTTTGGCTCCAACTGCCGGTCAGCACAAAATCCATGGCCCCGCCTTGCGACAGGTTCAACGGGATGATGGCGTTTTCGGCCAAGCCGCCGCCTTGCATGAACAAGATTTTGAAATGCGCGGGCACGGCCAGCAGTTCCCGCAAGTCGGCTTCGGCTTGCTCGTAAATGCTGATGAACTCCTTGCCGCGGTGGCTCATCTCCATCACGCTCATGCCTGAACCGTGCCAGTCGAGCATCTCGGCTGCGGCCTGATGCAAGACTGCTTCAGGCATGACGGCAGGGCCTGCCGAAAAGTTGAAAGCGCGCCCCATCGTTATTCTGCTGCAGTTGTGCCGTCATCCGGGGCGGCTTCGCCATCACCCGTCTCGCCTTCGGATACGTTGGCATCGTTCTCGACGATACGTTGCAAGCCTGACAGCTTGGCACCCTCGTCCAGACCGATCAAGGTCACGCCTTGTGTGGCACGGCCGAGTTCGCGGATTTCGGACACGCGGGTGCGCACCAAAACACCCGTGTCGGTGATCAGCATGATCTCGTCATCGGCGTGCACCAAAGTGGCGGCGACCACTTTGCCGTTGCGTTCCGATTGCTGAATGGCGATCATGCCCTTGGTGCCGCGGCCATGGCGTGTGTACTCGGTGATGCTGGTGCGTTTGCCGTAGCCGTTTTCGGTGGCTGTCAGCACACTTTGTGTTTCGTCACCCGCCACCAGCATGGCGATCACGCTTTGGCTTTCTTCGATCATCATGCCGCGCACGCCGCGGGCACTGCGACCCAATGGACGCACGTCGTTTTCGTCAAAGCGCACGGCCTTGCCTCCGTCGCTGAACAGCATCACATCGTGTTTGCCGTCGGTCAGCGCTGCGCCGATCAAGAAGTCGCCTTCGTCCAAATTGACTGCAATGATGCCGCCTTTGCGGGGATTGCTGAATTCATCCAGCGATGTCTTCTTGACTGTACCCATGGACGTGCCCATGAAAACGTATTGGTTTTCTGGGAAGGCGCGTGCTTCGCCAGTCAAGGCCAGCACCACGTTGATTTTTTCGCCTTCTTGCAACGGGAACATGTTGACGATGGGGCGACCACGCGAGCCGCGTGAGCCTGCAGGCACTTCCCACACCTTGAGCCAGTAAAGGCGACCACGGTTGGAGAAACACAGCAAATAGTCGTGGGTATTGGCAATGAAGAGTTGGTCAATCCAATCGTCTTCTTTTGTCGCGGCAGCTTGCTTGCCACGTCCGCCACGCTTTTGTGAGCGGTATTCACTCAGCGGCTGGCTCTTGATGTAACCGCTGTGCGACAAGGTCACGACCATGTCGGTCGGGGTGATCAGGTCTTCGGTCGAGAGGTCTTGTGCGCTGTGCTCAATTTCACTGCGGCGTGCGCCGATCTTGGTTTGACCAAATTCCTGACGCACGGTGCCCAGCTCATCGCCGATGATGGTCGAGACGCGTTCAGGCTTGGACAAGATGTCCAGCAAGTCTTCGATTTCGGACATGACCTCTTTGTATTCGGCCACGATTTTGTCCTGCTCCAGGCCTGTCAGGCGCTGCAGGCGCATCTGCAAAATCTCTTGCGCTTGTGTGTCCGACAACCGATACAGGCCGTCCTGGCCCAGACCGTATTCGCGCTCCAGGCCTTCTGGGCGGTAGTCGTCGGCGTTGATGACTGAGCCATCTCCCTTGGCCCGCGTCAGCATGGTGCGCACCATCTGGCTGTCCCAGCCACGGTGCATCAGTTCGACCTTCGCCACGGGTGGCGTGGGGGCACCACGAATGATGGCAATGAAGTCGTCGATGTTGGCCAATGCCACGGCCAAGCCTTCCAGCACGTGACCGCGGTCGCGCGCTTTGCGCAGCTCAAAAACAGTGCGGCGTGTGACCACTTCACGGCGGTGCTGCAAGAACACCTGGATCAGGTCTTTCAGGTTGCATAACTTGGGTTGACCGTCGATCAGGGCCACCATGTTCATACCAAACGTGTCTTGCAACTGGGTCTGCTTGTACAGGTTGTTCAGCACCACCTCGGGCACAGCACCGCGTTTGAGTTCAATCACCAGACGCATGCCCGATTTGTCAGACTCGTCCTGGATGTGGCTGATGTCCTCAATTTTCTTTTCGTGGACCAGTTCAGCCATGCGCTCTTGCAGGGTCTTTTTGTTGACTTGGTAAGGCAGCTCGTCGACCACGATGCACTGGCGTTGACCTTTGTCGATGTCTTCAAAGTGGCACTTGGCCCGCATGATCACGCGACCGCGACCTGTGCGGTAGCCGTCCTTGACGCCCGTCATGCCGTAAATGATGGCGCCTGTCGGGAAGTCGGGTGCAGGCACGATTTCCATCAGTTCGTCGATCGACGCTTCCGGGTTACGCAGCAAATGCAAACAAGCATCCACCACTTCATTCAAGTTGTGCGGCGGGATGTTGGTGGCCATGCCCACAGCGATACCGCCAGAGCCGTTGATCAGCAAGTTAGGCAGGCGCGAAGGCAGCACCAGTGGCTCTTTTTCCGAACCGTCGTAGTTGGGGCCGAAGTCGACGGTTTCCTTGTCGATATCGCCCAACATTTCATGGGCGATTTTGGCCAAACGGATTTCTGTGTAACGCATCGCAGCCGCGTTATCGCCATCGACCGAGCCGAAGTTGCCTTGGCCGTCCACCAGCATGTGACGCATTGAAAAGTCTTGCGCCATGCGCACGATGGTGTCGTACACCGACTGGTCGCCATGCGGGTGGTATTTACCAATCACGTCACCCACGATACGGGCTGACTTTTTATAGGGGCGGTTCCAGTCGTTGTTCAACTCATGCATGGCGAACAAGGCGCGGCGGTGTACCGGCTTCAAGCCATCGCGGGCATCAGGCAAGGCACGGCCCACGATCACACTCATGGCGTAATCGAGGTAGCTGCGCCGCATTTCCTCTTCTAGACTGATGGGCAGTGTTTCTTTGGCGAACTGGGTCATAAAGATAGAAGGAGTAATGGACGCAATGTGAAGCCGTGATTTTAGGTGCAAGCGGGTGTCGCGTATATGCAACGTTTTTCATTCATTCGAGTTGTGCCTGGCGCTAGCGTTAGTCATTTCACGAATCACACTGCGGTCTATGGCACAATATTTGTCAACGGATCAAGTGATGGTCACTTGAGACGTATTTTTTTTCGCAGCGAGTCTGCGGCTTTATCCCTTAAGAGGAAGACCATGAAGAAATTCAACAAATTGGCGATGTTGGTTGCCTCCGCAGCTCTCGTAACAGCAGCAGGCGCTCAGACTGTTGACAACTGGCGCAACGGCTCCGGCGACCTCGTCTGGAAAAACGGTACACAAGAACTGTGCTGGCGCGATGCCAACTGGACACCTGCAACTGCAGCTGTTGGTTGCGATGGTGCCATCGTTGCTCCTAAAGCCGCTCCTGCACCAGCTCCAGCTCCTGTCGCTGCACCAGCCCCAGCTCCTCAAGCTGCTGCGCCAGCACCTGCTCCAGCGCCAGCTGCGGCCACCAAAGTGACCTACGCTGCTGATGCATTCTTTGATTTCGACAAAGTTGTGTTGAAAGCTGAAGGCAAAGCCAAGCTGGACGACCTGGTCGGTAAAGTCAAAGGCATCAACTTGGAAGTCATCATTGCCGTGGGTCACACTGACTCCGTTGGCTCTGACGCTTACAACCAAAAATTGTCGGTCAAGCGTTCTGATGCTGTGAAGGCCTATTTGGTGTCCAAAGGCATCGAAAAGAACCGCGTTTACACCGAAGGCAAAGGCGAAAAGCAGCCCGTGGCTGACAACAAGACTTCTGCTGGCCGTTCCAAGAACCGCCGCGTTGAAATCGAAGTGGTCGGTACACGCGCTAACCAGTAATCCTTTTATCAGGATGAAAAAGCCCCAGCGATGGGGCTTTTTTTATGGTCAATTCTTTTTCGAAGCGCAGCTTGCGAGACAATCTCTTCCATGAATCAAGCTGCAAGCAACGTCGATCCGGCCGAATTGGCCAAATTTTCCGATCTGGCTCACCGTTGGTGGGATCCTGAGAGTGAGTTTCGTCCCTTACATCAGATCAATCCTCTGCGACTGGAGTGGATTCATGGCCTGGCGGATTTGACAGGCAAGCAAGTGGTCGATGTCGGCTGTGGTGGCGGTATTTTGGCTGATGCCATGGCTCGCAAGGGGGCACATGTCCTGGGCATAGACTTGGCCACCAAGTCCCTCAAGGTCGCCCAGTTACATGCACTGGAAGCAGGCACAACTGGCGTGCAGTACCGGGAACTCAGTGCCGAAACATTGGCCAAAGAGCAGCCTGAGCAGTTTGATGTGGTCACCTGTATGGAAATGCTGGAGCATGTTCCTGACCCCGCATCGGTGGTGAGGGCCTGCGCCCAAATGGTCAAGCCTGGTGGTTGGGTGTTCTTCTCCACACTCAACCGCAACCCCAAATCCTTTTTGTTTGCGATTTTGGGTGCCGAGTACATCCTCAAGTTGTTGCCCAAAGGCACCCACGAATTCGCCCGCATGATCAAACCCAGCGAGCTGGTCACTTGGGCCAGAGAGTCTGGGCTCGATGCTCAAGGCTTCAAGGGCATGGAATACAACCCCTTTACCAAGCGTTATTGGCTCAGCCAAGACACCAGTGTGAATTACTTGCTGGCATGTCGCAAAGGATAAGTACGCATGTTTAAGAATGTAGAAGCCGTGCTGTTTGACCTTGACGGCACGCTGATCGACAGTGCCCCTGATTTGGGCTCCGCTGTAGACAAAATGCGAATGGACCGAGGCCTGCCATCCTTTCCGCTTGAGCAATACCGTCACATGGCGGGTGCGGGTGCGCGAGGCATGATTGGCATCGCCTTTGGTGTGACGCCCGAGCACGCCGATTTTGATGCGATGAAAGAAGAGTTTTTCGTCAATTACGAAAACTGCATGACCGAGCGCACGCGTATTTTTGAGGGGGTGGTCGACATGATTGCCACTCTCGTGGCTCAAGGTTTGCCTTGGGGCGTTGTGACCAACAAGTCCAGCCGTTTTACCGATCCACTGACTTCGGCCATGCCTCTTTTTTCGACAGCGGGTGCCATCGTCAGCGGTAACACCACTCCGCATGCCAAACCCCATCCAGAACCCTTGTTCGAGGCGGCCCGTCGGTTGTCCGTAGACCCTGCTCGGTGCGTCTATGTGGGCGACGATGAGCGTGATATTGTCGCGGGCCTTGCTGCAGGCATGGGAACGGTGGCAGCCACTTACGGTTATTTGGGTCAGCAGACCGATATTTCGCGTTGGAATGCCCATTTGCACATTGATTATCCAATGGACCTCTTGAAATTCCTGAACAACGCCTAAAATAGCCATTGAGGGGCTGCACTGGTTTCGACATGGGTTCGGACGCGTGGCAGGGCATGTCGAGGTTCTGATCCTCGTAAAACAGCAGAAAAAAAACTAACTGCAAACGACGAACGTTTCGCACTCGCCGCTTAATCCGGTGAGCCTTGCAACAGTTGGCCGATAGGCTGGGTTAGGGTGATGGGGGTGTTAAAGCCCTCAAAGTCCTAGCTGCAAGGTAAAACATATGGGCTGGCATCATCTCGGGTACCTTGAGATGGTGTGAGAAAAAAGGGTACTGGCTGGGTGTTCAGCGTGTCGCTGCGCGGTTCATTTGGCGAGACTCAAATCAGACGACTACACATGTAGAACTGTACGAAAAAGACTTATGGACGGGGGTTCAAATCCCCCCAGCTCCACCATATGCCAATAAAAAAGCCGCCAAGAGTCACTTCTTGGCGGCATTTTTATTGGCATTGGGGGTGATCTGTTGACCGATCGCCCTTGGTGATGCAACGGGAGCCTCCACTGCGGAGGCCCCTGAGGCGTTTACATCGTGTCGATGAAGCTGCGCAGTTTGTCGCTGCGGCTGGGGTGCTTGAGCTTGCGCAGCGCCTTCGCTTCGATCTGGCGGATGCGTTCGCGGGTCACGTCGAACTGCTTGCCCACTTCTTCCAGCGTGTGGTCGGTGGACATCTCGATGCCGAAACGCATGCGCAGCACTTTGGCTTCGCGCGGTGTCAGGCTGTCCAGGATGTCCTTGACCACGTCACGCAGACCGGCTTGCAGGGCCGCGTCAATCGGCGCCGTGTGGGTGCTGTCTTCGATGAAGTCGCCCAGATGGCTGTCGTCGTCGTCACCGATCGGCGTTTCCATCGAGATCGGCTCTTTGGCGATCTTCATGATCTTGCGGATCTTGTCTTCCGGGATTTCCATCTTCTCGGCCAGGATGGAGGCATCAGGCTCGAAGCCGAACTCCTGCAAGTGCTGGCGTGAGATGCGGTTCATCTTGTTGATGGTCTCGATCATGTGCACCGGGATGCGGATGGTGCGGGCCTGGTCGGCAATCGAGCGGGTGATGGCCTGACGGATCCACCAGGTGGCGTAGGTTGAGAATTTGTAGCCACGGCGGTATTCGAACTTGTCCACTGCCTTCATCAAGCCGATGTTGCCTTCCTGGATCAAGTCCAGGAACTGCAAGCCGCGGTTGGTGTATTTCTTGGCGATGGAAATCACCAAGCGCAGGTTGGCTTCGATCATCTCTTTCTTGGCATCGCGTGACGAGCGCTCACCGGCGTTCATGCGCTTGTTGATGTCTTTCAACTCGTCGAGCGGCACGACCACCTGCGATTGCAGGTCCATCAGCTTTTGTTGCAAGTCTTGCACTGGCGGGATGTTGCGACCCATGACCGCAGACCAGCTCTTGCCTGAGGCGGCTTGTTTCTCGATCCACTTGAGGTTGAGCAGCTGCGATTCCACGCGTTTGCCGTTTTTGTCGCGACCGCTGAAATCGGCAATGAAGTTGTCCTGCGGGTAGCCGCATTTGTCCACAATGATGCGGCGCAGTTCACGTTCTTTCTTGCGCACATCGTCGACTTGGCTGCGCACCAAGTCGCACAATTTTTCGATGGTCTTGGCAGTGAAGCGGATCGTCATCAGTTCTTCGGACAGTGCCGATTGCACTTTGACGTAAGCGGGCGTGCCCCAGCCTTCCTTGTCGTACACCTTGTGCACTTTTTCGAAATATTCTGTGATCCGGTCGAAGCGTTCGAGTGCTTGGTTTTTCAGCTCTTCGAGCTTCTTGGTCAGGGCCTTTGAGCCGCCTTTGCCGTCGTCGTCGTCGGTTTCATCGAACTCATCGAAGTCTTCTTCGGCCACGTAGTCGTCGGCTTCGTTCAGGTTGGCAAAACCATCCACCACGGTGGAGATGACGACCTTGCCTTCGCGGATTTCGTTGGCCATACGCAGGATTTCGGCGATGGTGGCAGGTGATGCGCTGATCGCAGCCATCATGTCCATCAGTCCACCTTCGATGCGCTTGGCGATTTCGATCTCGCCTTCCCGGGTCAGCAGTTCCACGGTGCCCATTTCACGCATGTACATGCGCACGGGGTCTGTGGTGCGACCGAATTCACTGTCCACGGTGGACAGCGCGGCTTCAGCGGCTTCTTCGGCTTCTTCCTCGGTCGAGCCCGTGGGCGCGTTGTCCGTGATGATCATGCTCTCGGCGTCGGGCGTTTGCTCGTACACCGCGACACCCAGGTCGTTCAGCGTGGCGATCACCACTTCCAGCGTTTCGGCATCGACCAGCTTGTCGGGCAGGTGGTCGCTGATCTCGCCGTTGGTGAGGTAGCCGCGTGTCTTGCCCAGCTTGATCAGGGCTTTCAGACGGTCGCGGCGTTGCTTCATTTCGGCTTCGGTGAGGACGGTTTCGTCCAGACCGAATTCCTTCATCAAGGCGCGTTCTTTCGCCTTGCTGATTTTCATGCGCAGGGGCTTGACCTTTTCGGCGGTCTCGGAGCCTGCTTCAACGACGGGTTCTCCCTCGAGGTCGGCTTCGATGTCCAGATCATCGTCAAGGCTGGGCTCGGCGATGCTGCCTTTTTTCTTGGGGCCGCGCTTGGCACCGGTCACGGCTTTTTTTGCAGCGGGCTTTTTGTCTTCAGCAGGGGCCGCGGTTTTGGCCGCTTTGGTGGTTTTTTTTACTTCCACTTCGGCAACTGCCTCTTTGGCTTTAGCAGTGGTTTTTTTAACGATCACTTCAGATTTCTTGGCGGGCACGGAGGCGGCTTTCTTCACAGGCTGGGCGGGAGTCGCCCGGGCTGCCGTTGTCTTGACCGCGCTGGTGACTGCCTTGGCTGCCGGTTTGGCAGCGACTTTGGCGGGCACCTTGGCCTTGCTCACCACGGGGGTGGGCTTTGGGGCGGGTGCTTTGGCAGTCACTTTGCTGATTGCTTTGGGCTTGGCGACGGGCGCGGGGGCTTTTTTGGCAACGGCGGTTTTGGCAACGGTTTTGGATTGGGCAGGGGCCTGGGCAGGCTTCTTCGACTTTTGAGCAGGCATGAACACCTCAGAACATCAAAACAGACAAGGAAACGGACACAGTCAGCGCCAAATACATCCCGGCGCGGGCTTGTAGGACACAAATCAACACCCTATATGGGCGTCAAATCTGCAATAGCAAGATGGTGGGCGAACATTTGGAATGCAGTCCTTGCGGAACGGTGACCGGCCCACATGGGGGCGTCGCGCTGATGGCGGTGGTCTAGCCGGAGGTGCTGCTGTCGCTCTTGCCGAAAAAACGGATTATACCCAAAGACAGATATCAACCGCTTGCAGATGGCCTCCAGCTTGCGCTGTCAGTCTGGTTCAGCGAGCAGGCCGTATCGCTGTTTTAGGACGGAAGGCTTTGCAGACTTCGTCGCGCGTTTCCATGTAGGGGCCACCGATCAGATCGACGCAGTAGGGCACGGCGGCAAAAATACCGTGCACCACGGCTTGGCCCTGCGCGTCCTTCAGGCCCTCCAGCGTTTCGGCAATCGATTTGGGTTGGCCCGGCAAGTTGATGATCAGACTTTGTCCCCGGATCACTGCCACCTGTCGCGACAAGATGGCGGTGGGCACGAATTTCAGGCTGATTTGGCGCATTTGTTCGCCAAAGCCAGGCATTTCCTTGTCGGCCACGGCCAGCGTGGCTTCGGGCGTTACATCGCGCAAGGCAGGGCCTGTGCCGCCCGTGGTCAGCACCAGGCTGCAACCTGCCTCGACCAGCTCGATCAGGGTGGCGCTGATGCGTGCTTTTTCGTCCGGAATCAGGCGTGGCTCAAAAGTGATGGGGTTGTGCAGCGCTTTGGACAACCACTCTTGCAGCGCGGGTAGGCCTTTGTCTTCGTACACGCCGGTGCTGGCCCGGTCGCTGATGGACACGATGCCTATCTTGATCGGATCAAACAAGGATTTACTCATCGTCGGTCTCGTCGGGTGTTTCGTCGCTTTGGCCGTCTGTGAGCACACTGCGCACCAGTTTGAACATTTCACGGTAAGCGCGGCTTTGGCGTGGGGCCAGGCCTTGTGACACATCGGCGTTGGTCACTGGCACCGCGTCCTTGCGGGCTTGGCGCACCAAGGCTCGCAATTGCTGGATGTCGGTTTGCGGGTAGTGCGCAATCCACTCACCCACGGCAGCATCGTCTGCGATCAGGCGGTCGCGCCAGGCTTCGGCCAAGTGCAGGGCTTGCGTGTCTTTGGCACTGCCCAGTCGCTGGATGTCCAGCGCTTCGCGCACGGACTGCAATGCTTCGGGGCTGAGCAGGCGCATTTGCTTGCCGATGAACTGCATCTGACGGCGTTTGCCTTCAAAGTTGGTGATGCGTTTCGCCTCGGCCAGGCCGTCGACCAGTTTGTCAGGCAGGCTCAACCCCTCCATCAGGTCTTTGCGCAGGGTCAGCAGGTCTGTGCCCAGATCTTGAAGTTCGGTGCTTTCGCGCTTGAGTTCGGTGCGGCTGGGGCCATCAAAGCCACCTTTGAGCTCGCGTTTGTATTCCAGGTCGAGTTCGCTGCCTTCGGCAACAAATTGACCACGGACGAAATAGCCTTTTTTGGGTTTACGGGACATGACTGGGGGAACTCGTTCTCTGATGCAGCGCAAGGGCTGGGTGGCAAGTATCATAGCGGCCACTGCGAGCTGCGCGTTCGCCATCTGCTGCGAGAACCATTCCGTGAAAAAAAACGCCTCTGCCAAAGTCCCTTCTTCGCAACCGCACGACGGCTTCAGCTATTCCCGTGGTCATTTTGAAGAGTTGGTTGACATTGCCCTTGACCATGCCAAAAAGCTGGGCGCCACCAATGCAGGTGCCGAAGCCTCCGAGGGCTGTGGCCTGTCGGTTAGTGTGCGCAAGGGTGAGTTGGAAAACGTGGAGCGTAACCGCGACAAATCCTTGGGTGTGACGGTCTATGTGGACCACCGCCGGGGTAACGCCAGCACCTCGGATTTTTCCAAAGCGGCTATTGAGCGTACCGTGCAAGCCGCCTACGACATTGCACGTTTCACGGCCGAAGACCCCACGGCTGGCTTGCCCGACGAGGCCGACATTGAAACCCACCACCGCGATCTGGACTTGTTCCATCCCTGGTCCATCAACAGCGAAGAGGCGGCCCGCTTGGCGCTGCAGTGCGAAGCTGCAGCCCTTAAAACCAGCCGACGCATCACCAACAGCGACGGCGCTGCTGTGTCGGCCCAGCAAAGCCACTTTTTCAGCGCCCATACCCATGGCTTTCGGGGTGGTTATGCCAGCTCGCGGCACAGTGTGTCGGTGGCCCCGATTGCGAAGCTGCCGGGCCGCAACGCCGAAATGCAGCGCGATGCCTGGTATACCTCCATGCGTTCGGCGGACGAATTGGCTTCGCCTGAAGCCGTAGGTCGCTACGCCGCAGAACGTGCCTTGTCTCGCCTGGGTGCCCGCAAGATCGCTACCACCGAATGCCCAGTGTTGTTCGAGTCGCCTGTGGCAGCTGGCTTGTTGGGCGGTTTTGTGCAAGCCGTCAGCGGCGGAGCGCTTTATCGCAAGAGCAGTTTTCTGTTGGATTGCCTTGGCAAAAAGGTGTTTCCCAAGCACCTCGACATTGAAGAAGACCCATTTCTTTTGCGCGGCAAAGGCAGCTCGCCGTTTGACGACGAAGGTGTCCGCTCAGTGCGCCGCCAAGTGGTCAAGGGTGGGCGTGTTGAGGGCTATTTTTTGAGCAGTTATTCAGCGCGCAAGCTGGGCATGAAGACCACAGGCAATGCCGGTGGCTCGCACAACCTCACACTCACCTCGCGCTTGACGCAGCCAGGCGATGATCTGGACGCCATGTTGAAAAAGTTGGGCACGGGCTTGTTTGTGATCGAGTTGATGGGGCAGGGCGTGAACTACGTCACGGGTGACTATTCACGCGGGGCCAGTGGCTTCTGGGTCGAGAACGGCCAGATTGCTTACCCGGTACATGAAATCACCATTGCGGGCAACCTCAAGGACATGTTCATGGGCATCGAAGCGATTGGCTCGGATGCCTACAACATGGGGGCCAAAACCACCGGTTCCATCTTGCTCAACCGCATGAAGGTGGCGGGCAGCTGAGGCCTGCTGCGCTGTGCAGGCAGAACTCCTTGCGGCACTGGCCGCATTGTCGTGGGCGGTGGGCAGTTTGTTTTCTGCCGCCGCATCGAGTCGCATGGGCGCGTTTGCTTTTACCCGCTGGCGGCTGTTTTTTGCGCTGACACTGCTCTGGACGCTGGCGGTGTTCACCGGGCAATGGCGCAGTCTGGATGGCTCGAATATCGCTTTGCTGGCGCTGTCTGGTCTGATCGGGATATTCATTGGCGACACGGCGTTGTTTGCCTGCATGAACCGGCTCGGCCCGCGTCGCAGCGGCGTGTTGTTTGCCACGCACGCCATCTTTTCCACTTTTCTGGCGTGGCTGGTTTTGGGCGAAACGCTCTGGGGCTGGACTTTGTTGGGCGGCGGTTTGCTGGTTTCGGGCGTCATGGTGGCCATCGTATGGGGACGCCGCGAGAGCGAAACACATGCTTGGGAAAACACCCGTGGTGCCTTGATGACCGGCGTGTTGTTGGGCCTGCTGGCCGCAGTGTGTCAGTCGGTTGCCACCTTGATGATCAAGCCCTTGATGGCTTCGGGTGTGGATGCCGTGGCGGCATCTGCGGTGCGCACATCGGCGAGTTTTTTGGCGCATCTGGCGCTGTTGTGGACCGGGGCACAGGTCGCGCGTGTGCAAAACCCGCTGAACGTCAAAACCTTGTTCAACACTTGGGCCAGTGCGGCAGTGGCCATGGCGCTGGGTATGACCTTGATCTTGCAGGCCCTGCAAACCGGGCAGGCCAATCTGGTGGGCATTTTTTCGTCACTCACGCCCATTTTGCTGCTGCCGCTGCTGTGGGGTGTGTACCGCCGCCGCCCGGCCTGGGGGGCTTGGGGCGGGGCCGTTCTGGCTGTGGCAGGGGCTGCGCTCATCTTGCAGACCTGAGCCAATGCGGCGTGCAGGTCGCGCCCTTTCAGAGCATCAGCCCGCCAACGCTGCCTTCACCGCAACGGACACTTGGCCCATGTCGGCTTTGCCGGCCAGTTGCGCTTTGACTGCACCCATGACCTTGCCCATGTCGCCGGGGCCTACTTTTTTGCCCATTTCTTCGCCCAACGCGGTCACGATGGCCTGCACGGCCGCTGCCACTTCTTCGGCTGACATGCGGGCGGGTAAATAACCCACCAAAACAGCCATTTCGGCCTTTTCCTTGTCGGCCAAATCTTGGCGGGCCGCTTGTTCAAAGGCGGTAATCGAGTCTTTGCGCTGCTTGATCAGCTTGTCCACGATGGCCACCACGGCCACATCATCGAGTTCGATGCGCTCGTCGACTTCTTTTTGCTTCATGGCCGACAGCAGCAAGCGAATGGTGCCCAGACGCTCGGCATCTTTGGCCCGCATGGCGGTCTTCATGTCTTCGGTGATTTGTTCTTTCAGGCTCATGAGCGGCTCCTGGCGTGGTTGAAAGTGGGGAGGCATAAACGACAAAGCCCGCCTGAGCGTCCTCCAGCGGGCTTGTTTGCAGACCCTTGCGGGTCATACAAAAAGAAGATCAATACATCTTCTTGGGCAATTGCATGCTGCGAACGCGCTTGTAGTGACGCTTGACGGCAGCCGACTTCTTGCGCTTGCGCTCGGTCGTTGGCTTTTCGTAGAACTCGCGGGCACGCAGGTCTGTCAGCAGGCCGAGTTTTTCGATGGTGCGCTTGAAGCGACGCAGGGCAACGTCAAACGGCTCGTTTTCTTTCACGCGGATGGTGGTCATTGAATCAATTTTCCAAAAAAATGTGCCGGCTGCAGTCAAAAGGGAGATCGGGCCCTTGAAACCCAGTTTCGGCGGTTCCCCGTCACGAACTAGTATTTGGCAGACGGGGGTTTGCCAGCAAAGCCTGCGATTATAACGCCAGAGAAACCGGTGCTGACAGACTTTGCGTGGTCCAAAGCACATCTTTGCGCAAAATTGAAACGGCCCGCACGGCAGGGGTGTTTGCTGTCAGCCGTTACAAGGGGTGAATCCCTAAAATGCCATACAAATGCATTCCTTCAAACCTACCTCTCATGCTCGTGTGTCTTGGATCCCTGTCATTTGGGCACTTGCATTGAGCTTGTGGGTCAGCGGGGTCAGGGCACAGGGGCCTGTCAACGCCGTGCCTGCAACGCCTTCGGTGGTGGTGGTTTTGGCGGGTGGCGGGGCCAAAGGCTTTGCGCATTTGGCGGTGTTGAGGCAGTTGGAGCAAGACCGCATTCCCATTGCCCGCATTGTGGGCACGAGCATGGGGGCCGTGATAGGGGGCTTGTATGCCAGTGGCATGTCCACCGATGACATTGAACGCATGGTGGGTGGCTTGGACCCATCCAAGGTGGCGTTGGACCAGCTCAATCGCTTGGAATTACCGTCTCGCACCCGTGCTTACCAGCAAAAATACCCGGTTGAACTGGAGTTCGGCATCAAAAATGGCGGTGTGAGCTTTGCCCGTGGGGTGAGTGACGGTCAGCGGTTTTTGGCTTTGCTGCAGGCTTTGACGGTGCATGTGCCGCCGAATGTGGATTTCGATGACCTGAAAATCCCGTTTCGTGCTGTGGCCACCCGTTATCGGGATGGGGAAATAAAGGTCTTTGACCAGGGCGCTTTGCACTTGGCGATTCGGGCCAGCATGGCGGCACCTGCGGTTTTTGCGCCGGTCGAGGTTGATGGTGAGACCTATGTGGATGGCGGGCTTGTGGCCAATTTGCCTGTTGAAGTGGCGCTGCGAGAAGGTGCCGATGTGATCGTGGCCTCCTTTTTGGGCGGTGGGGTTGAAGAAGCGCAGACCGAACAAGCCAGCCACGCGCTGGTGGTGGCCAACCGCATGCTGGACATCCTGATTCGTCAAAACGAAAAACGCAATCTGGCCTTGTTGCGCCCCCAAGATGTGTTGGTGCAGCCGGCGTTGCAGGACATCGGCTTTGCCGACTTCAGCCGAGCCCCTGAAATTGTGGCGCGTGGCGAGCAGGCCCTGATCCCCGTGCAGGCCCAGCTGTCTGCCTTGCGCACGGCTTTTGCAGCACAGCCCCCAGTGCAAACGGCCACGCGCCTGGCATTTGACCAACGTGAAAAACGAATCGTGGCCATAGAGGCACAAGGCCACAAGGATGTGTCAGAGCGTTATATACAGACCATGTTGTCGCCCATGTTGGGACAAGAGTTTTCGCCTGTGCAGGCCGAACGTTACATGGATGAGCTCTACACCAGTGGCTACTTTGATCTGGTCAGTTACACCCTGGAGCAACAGCGGGGCGATCGGTACACGCTGATCGTCAAGGTGCGTGAGAAGCCTTACAGCCCCCATTTCTTCAAGACCACCCTGGGCTTTTCTGCCGAGGTGGACGGTGTCACGCAATTCACGGCGGGTGTGGGCTATCGGCGGCCCTGGCTGACCCCTTCGGGTCTGGAGTTTTCGCTCGATGCCCGAATGGGTACGCAGTCTGAATTGGCCGCCCGTTTGTACCAGCCCTTGATGGGTGGCTGGAGCCTGGAAGCTGGTGCGTCATGGGACCGCAACTATTTGCCGTTGTACAGAACCGCGATTTTCCGGGACGAAGTGGGCAACGAGAAGCTGGCGTACTTCAATCAGACGGTTCAGAGTGTGGACGCGCAATTGGTCTATGACTTCGAGCGCAAGGCCAACATCAAGATGGGCGTCACCTCCAGTGCGATACGCAGAACCTTTGACACCACGGCTGATTTGACGGAGGTAACGAACACCGACTTGGTCAAATACAAGGGCCTGAAGGCACAGTTGCAGATTGACCAACTCGATTCCTTGAGCTTCCCAACGCGGGGGTATTTTCTGGGCGCCAGCCTAGAGCGAGGGGTTTCGGGGGCCATTTACAGCGGAGGGCGCTTGACCGCCAAATGGGCCCATTCGCAGGGGCCGCACATTGTCAATCTGGGCCTTAACTTGGCACAGGACCGCGTCACCCTCGATTGCGCCAACTGCCGTTCCCCCAGCCAGTTGATTCTGGGTGGTTTTCAGAACATGGGCGCGTACCGAATGGGCCAATTGGCCGGGGATCAATTGGCGCACCTGCAGTCCACTTACATGTACCGCTTGACCCGTGGCGGTTTGTTCAACCAAAAAACCTATGTAGGTGCGGTGCTGGAAGCAGGCGACGCTTGGTACAAGGGCGAGGGCATACGCTGGCGCTACAGCGGCACGCTCTTTGTGGCGGTTGACAGCAAGATCGGTGACATCTATCTGGGTGCCGCCAGAGGCACCGGCGACTCTTACAACCTGTTTTTGCAGCTGGGCAGGCGCTTCAGCTTTTGACCGTCGCTGGCAAAGCCTGCGCGCAGGCGTGGGCGCTGGCCCAGGCCCATTGGAAGTTGTAGCCGCCCAGCCAACCGGTCACATCCACCACTTCGCCAATGAAATACAAGCCGGGCTGTTTGGACTCCAGGGTCTGCGAAGACAGATCGCGCGTGTCGATTCCGCCCAAAGTAACTTCGGCTTTTTTGTACCCTTCGCTGCCGGTGGGTGTGAGGCTCCAGCTGGACAAGGCTTGCGCCAATTGGCTCAGCGCTTTGTCGGGCACCTCTGCAGATGTGCGTTGCAAGGCAGGGTCTTGGCTGACCCATGCCTCGGCCAAGCGGTTGGGCACCAGCATGGCCAATTCGTTGCCCAACAGTTTTTTGGACCGTAACTTCGCTTCTTGCAGGCGTTCAGGCAAGTTGACTTCGGGGGCCAGGTTGAGCCGTATGGGTGTGCCTTCTTTCCAGTAGCTTGAAATCTGCAGCACGCCAGGGCCTGACAAACCCCGGTGCGTGAACAGCAAGTCTTCGTCAAAGTGCATGCGGCCTTTTTTCTCGCCCGTCTCGATGCCGACAGGCAGCGCAAGTCCCGCCAGTTGGGCATAAGGCGCCCAAGCGGTACCGTCAAAAGTCAATGGCACCAGGCCCGGCTGGCGTTCGACCAAGCGCAGACCAAACTGAGCCGCCACTTCATAGCCCCAGCCCGTTGCCCCTATTTTGGGGATGGACAGGCCGCCTGTGGCTACCACCAGCGAGGTGGTTTGCACAGGGCCTTTGTCGGTTTCCAAAACGTAGTGCGTGGCTTGCGCGTCTTGTGTCAGGTGACTTACAGACTTCACGCTGCAACCGGTGCGAATTTCTACGCCCCCAGCCTCGCATTCCGCCAGCAGCATCTGGATGATGTCTTCGGCCGAATGGTCACAAAACAACTGACCTTTGTGCTTTTCATGGAAAGCGATGCCGTGTTTTTGAACCAGATCGATGAAGTCTTGCGGCGTGTAGCGCGACAGGGCCGAGCGGCAAAAGTGCGGATTCTGGCTGATGAAGTGCTTTTGCGGTGCAGATGCATCGAGCAAACGGTTGGTGAAGTTGCAGCGCCCGCCGCCCGAGATGCGGATTTTTTCGGCGATCTTGTCGCTGTGATCAATCACCAGCACCTTCAGACCGCGTTGGCCCGCCTCACCAGCACAAAACAAACCGGCAGCCCCGGCACCCACGATCACGACATCCCATGTATTCATAGCCGGAAGTGTAGGTTAGGGACAGGCACAAAAAACGCCCCGAAGGGCGTTTTCATGACAGGACACTGAGGCTCAGGACTTCATGAAGCCTTGCAGCAGGCCGAGGCCTTGAGACATCAGGTCGCCACTGGGCAGTTGGCCGTTTGGCGTCAGTTGGTCCACCAGACCCGGCAGACGCTCGGACAAGGTGCTGGCCACATCAGCGGTGGACAGGTCCATTTTGGTCGCCAGGTCTTGTAAAGGGCCTTGGCCGAGCACGGACTGGATCTGGTCGGCAGAAATCGGCAAATTGGCGTTGTTGGAAATCCAGGACGCCACGGTATCGCCCAGGCCGTTTTTCTGAAAGGCGCTGACCAAGCCGCTGATGCCGCCGAGCTCGGGGTTGTTCAGCAAGCCCGTCAACATCTTCGTCACGTTGCCCCCATCTGTACCACCTTGGCCCGACAGTGCAGACGTGGCTTGTTGAGCGACTTGGCCTGCGATTGAATCAAAAAGTCCCATGAATTCCTCCCTTGGTTGCGGCGGAAAGTCGCCGCAAATCAAGTCTAGTGTGCAGATTCGGCCATGCCGATCCCGCCAACAAGGAACTTGTTCGAATTTGTAATTTCGCCTTTCAGGCCTGCAGGGACCTGGGCTCTGGCCTGGACAGATGTGTGTTCCATGCCCGTGCGCCTTGCACCACATCACCCACCACGATGATGCTGGGGCTTTGCAACTGGTCGCGCTGCACGGTGTTCACCAGCTCGCCCAGCGTGGTCAAGGCTTCGCGCTGCTTTGGCAAGCTGGCGTGCTGAACCACGGCCACGGGGGTCTGAGCAGGCAGGCCTTGCAGCAAACCCTGGCTGATGTGGTCCAGGCTGCTCACGCCCATGTAGATCACCAAGGTCAATTTGGCTTGGCACGCTGTGGTGGCCAGTTGCGCCCAGTCGGTACCGCTGTCGCCGGGTTTGGCATGACCGGTGACGAAGACCACGCCATGCGCGTGCTCGCGGTGCGTCAGTGGTGCGCCCAAGCTGCTCATGCCGGCCAGGCCCGAGGTGATGCCGTTGACCACCTCAACGTCAATGCCGGCTTGGCGCAGGTGTTCGACTTCTTCTCCGCCCCGGCCAAAAATGAACGGGTCGCCGCCCTTGAGGCGCACCACCTGCTCGCCGTCTTGCACGGCCTGAATCATCATCTTGTCGATGAAGGCCTGTGGCGTACTTTTGCAGCCGCCGCGCTTGCCCACATGCACGATGCGCGCGGCAGGCGAGGCATGGGCCAGCACAGCCTCATTGACCAGGTCATCGACCAGCAGCACTGTGGCGCTGGCAATGGCGCGTACGGCTTTGAGCGTGAGCAGTTCCGGGTCGCCGGGGCCTGCGCCGACCAGGGTGCAACGGCCTTGCTTGTGTGCGTTCATGGCTTCACCTCGTTCAGGATGTGTTGCACTTGCAGTGCAATGGCTTGGGGGACGGGCAGCAGGCCTTGCAAAACATGTTCGATGTACACAGCGGTGGCGGCTGCGTCTGTGGCAGGCAGTTCGGGCACTTGCACCAAAGAGCCCTCTTGTGGGGCCTGTACGCGCAGGGTTTGACCGTCTTTGAACACGTCCATCGCGGGGGTGCGCCTGGCATCGGCCACGGCTTCGCCTTCGGTGCCGCGCAGCAGCAGGGCGTGCTGGCCGGTCAGGGCAAAAGTGGCCGACATGGACAGCAAATATTCGGGGTGCGTGTAGCTGCTCACCACCAAAGCCGCGCCGTCGCAAGGGTTCATCAGTTTGACCAGGCTGTGGCCCGGGTTGCGCAGGCCCACCACGCGGCGTACGGCCAGCAAGCGATCCAGCCCGGCGTTCAGCACGCCCGTGGCAATGAATTGCACTTGCCCGGCCGCTGCCGGACCAAGGTGTTCGGTTGCGTTCACGCCCAGGTGTGCAAAAACCGACTGGCTGCTGACGCGCTTGTCTTCGGTGGCTGCGCCGTGCACCACCACCGCCACACCTTCGCGGGCCAGCAACAAAGCCAGCAGCGGTGTGAGCACCGGCAGCTTGCGGGCGCCGTTGTAGCTGGGCAGCACCACAGTGGGCACTTGGCCGGTGTGGACCTTGTTCAGCCTGGCGTGTGTAGCGTCCAGAAAACCGGCCATCTCTTCGGGTGTCTCACCCTTGATGCGCATGGCGATGCAAAAAGCACCCAATTCGAGGTCGCTGATTTGCTGGTCGAGCACTTGGCCCATCAGGTCGGCCGCTTGCGCTCGGCTGAGCGCACGCGCGCCGTCCTTACCGCGTCCGATGTCCTTGATGTAGTGACTGATGGCCATGTGTTTGATTGTGAAGGAAGTCAGATAACTGTTCGTTATATGGGTATGCGCGTTCAGGCTTCAGGCGTTTTGGGGTACGAGCCGGATGATTTTGCGCAATTCGGGCACACAAGAGCCACACTGTGTGCCGCAGCGCAGCTGACTTTGTAGCCCGGCCAAGCGCTGGTCTTCGCTGCCGGTTTGGCTTTGCAGGCAGGCAGCAATTGCGTCTTCGCGCACGTTCAGGCAGCTGCACACTTGTCGGCTGACGGGGGCCGCGCCTTCGGGTGGTGCGTCAGACGCCATCAGCCATTGGCGGGCGGGCCAGTTGAGCCGAGTGCCTTCTTGCAGCAAGGTTTTGAGCCAGCGGGCAGAGCGGCTGTCGCCTGCCGTCAAAAAGCCTTGCAGTTGGCGCAGGCCTGGGCTGGCCGAGGCGCTTTCGTCGGGGGCGCTCAGTTGCACCGAGCGGCGTTGCACACGCACCGCATCTTGGTAATGCAGGGTGTCTGCGCCGTTCAGGCCCAGGGCCTCGGCCACGCTGTGCAGCAAGCCCGCATCAGCGGCTTGGCTGCAGGCCGCACGCAAGAGCAAGCCAGTGCGTGGGTTGGGATCGGTCAGGGCGGCGCTCGGGTCGGTGAAAGGCACGAGGTAGGCAAAGTCGAATTGCGGCAGCTGTTTTTGCAATTTCTGGCGCACGGTCCAGACCGTGTCGCTGGGCAACCAGGCCATGGCCGACAGATGCCAAGCGCTAGGGGACGACAGTGCGGCGCGTGTGATTTGCACGGCAGCGTGTTTGAGCTCGGGCTGCTTGGAGCTGGGGCAATAGCTGGACGTGGTCAAGCCGTTCACGCCCAGACCGGCTTGGCCTTGTTGACCCTCTTGACCCCGCCCGCCCAGCACCTCGGGGCCCCAGTGCATGGCGATGAACGCTTGCGAGGCGGCGACTTGCGCGCTGGCCTGCACGGGCAGCACCAGGCTGCCGCGCTTGCTGCGCACTTGCACCAGTTCGCCATCTTGCAGGTCCAGGCGCAGCGCGTCTTGGGGGTTGATTTGCACGCAAGGCTCGGGGCTGTGGGCAAACAGCCGACCTGCGGTGCCGGTGCGCGTCATGCCGTGCCATTGGTCACGCAGGCGGCCTGTGGTCAGCGAAAACGGGAATTGCGACACACGCTCTTCGGACACCGGTTGCCAGCTCACAGCGGCAAAGCGGGCACGGCCATCGGCGGTGGCAAATTGCCCGTCGGTATACAAGCGGTCCTGGCCGGTGCTGGCCCCTTCGGGCAGCGGCCATTGGGCAGGGCCAGCGGTCTCCAGCAGGTCGTAGCTCAGGCCGGTGATGTCCAGGTCGCGGCCCTTTGTGCTGGCGCGGTGTTCGTTCCAGATCGCCTCGGGTGTGGTGTAGTTCAGCAGGCGAGCGTCTTGCGGGCGGCCCAACGCCACAGCCATGCGCTGGCCCAGATCGGCGGCAATCGCCCAGTCGGCGCGGGCCAGGCCAGGGGCTGGCACGGCGGCGCGCACCCGGCTGATGCGGCGCTCGCTGTTGGTGACCGTGCCTTCTTTTTCGCCCCAGGTGGTGGCGGGCAAAAGCAGGTCGGCCCAGTCGCAGGTCGCGGCCGTGGCAAAAGCCTCTTGCACCACCACGAACTCAGCGCGTTGCAGGGCACGGCGCACGGTGGTTTGGTCGGGCATGGACTGCGCCGGGTTGGTGCAGGCGATCCACAGGGCTTTGATTTGCCCGTCGGCGGCGGCTTCGAACATTTCCACGGCGGTCAGGCCTGGCTTGGCAGGTACATCGGCCACGCCCCACAGCGCGGCCACTTCGGCTCGGTGTTGCGGATTGGCCAGATCGCGGTGCGCCGACATCAAGTTGGCCATGCCGCCGACTTCACGCCCGCCCATTGCGTTGGGCTGACCCGTCAGAGACAGCGGGCCTGCGCCGGGGCGACCAATTTGTTGGGTGGCCAGGTGCAGATTGATCAGGGCTGCGTTTTTGGCCGTGCCGCTGCTGGACTGGTTCAGGCCTTGGCAATACAGGCTGAGGGTGGGCGCACGCTCAGAGCCGCCTCTGTGGCTGCCCTCGTTGCCTTCTTGCACGCCCGCAAACCAGCGGGCTGCGGTGTAAAGGTCCGCCTCTGGCACGCCACAAATCTGCGCCACATGTTGTGGCGTGTACTCGGCCACCCGTGCTTGCAGGGCTTCAAAGCCCGAGGTGTGGGCGGCGATGTAGTCGGGCACAGTCCAAGCTTGGGCCAGCATGATGTGCAGCAAGCCATGGAACAGCATCACATCGGTGCCGGGCTGGATGGCCAAGTGCAGGTCCGCCATGTCGGCGGTGTCGGTGCGGCGAGGATCAACGACCACCATTTTGAGCGTCGGGTTGGCACGCTTGGCGTCTTCGATGCGGCGAAACAAAATCGGGTGTGCCCAGGCCGCATTGCTGCCCGCGATGAACAGGCATTGCGCCTGCGCGATGTCGTCGTAGCAGGCGGGGGGCGCATCGGCACCCAGCGTCATCTTGTAGCCCGCTACCGCGCTGCTCATGCACAGGCGCGAGTTGCTGTCGATGTTGTTGGTGCCCAGCAGGCCCTTGGCCAATTTGTTAAAGGCGTAATAGTCTTCTGTGAGCAGCTGGCCCGAGATGTAAAACCCCAGAGCGTCGGGGCCGTGGTTTTGCACGATGGCGGCCAGGCGTTGGCTGGCCATGTCCATGGCCGCGTCCCAGTCCAGGGCCTGAGGGGGTTGGCCGCGCACGGGCCGCCACTGGGGCGTTAGCAAGCGCGTTTGCTGGTTGACCTGTGGGGCGGCGGTCAGGTGCAGCGACTGGCCCTTGGTGCACAAGCGTCCGAAGTTGGCCGGGTGATCCGGGTCGCCATGCACGCCTGTGATTTGGTTGCCACGAGATTCAATGACCACGCCGCAGCCCACGCCGCAATAGGGGCAGGTGGATTTGGTTTCGTTGGTGACCGGGATCATGGCGTTCGGGCTTTGGGGTTTGGGTGTTTTGCAGGTCGCACCTTCAGGTCCGACCTACGGGTTTGTTGTCGTTTTGCGCGAAACGGGTCCGGCGATCGGCCGCGTCAACTCGATGGCGTGTCCCATCAATTCGTCGGCGTTCAGGAACACCACACCGTGTTCGACTTTGACTTCAAAGTGTGGTGTGCATCCCTCGTCGGGCGCCTGCGCCTGGCCGTCGCACAGGCCAATCGTCCAGTTGTGCATGGGGCAGGCCACGCTGGTGCCAAACACGATGCCTTGCGACAACGGCCCGCCTTTGTGCGGGCAGCGGTCGAGCAAGGCGAACACCTCGTCAGCATCGTTGCGGAACACGGCGACATCGAGGCCTTGGTCCCGCGCTACGCGGCGCGAGCCCAACACCGGGATGTCTTCGACTCGGCAGATTTCTTTCCATGCAGTCATCTTGTTTCCTTGTTTTTCGGCGGGGGCTTATGCGGTCGTGATCGGCACGAACTGGCGGGTGTCCACCTTGGCTTCCTGCAGCTCGAACCACGGATCGGGTTCGCCGTCGAGCGCGGCTTGCAGCTGGGCCCACAGGGACTGGCGCAAGGGCGCGTCTTCCAGGATTTTTTTCTTTACATAGTCCAGACCCACTCGGTTGATGTAGTGCACCGTGCGCTCTAGGTACCAGCCTTCTTCGCGGTACAGCTGCATGAAGGCGCCGGTGTATTCCAGCACTTCTTCGGCGGTCTTGAGCTTGGTGAAAAAGTGCGCCACTTCGGTCTTGATGCCGCCGTTGCCGCCCACATACATCTCCCAGCCCGAGTCCACACCGATGATGCCCACGTCCTTGATGCCGGCTTCGGCGCAGTTGCGCGGGCAGCCCGACACGGCGAACTTCACCTTGTGCGGCGCGTACATGCGCCACATGGCTTTTTCGAGGTCTTTGCCCATCTGCGTGCTGTCTTGCGTGCCCATGCGGCACCACTCGCTGCCCACGCAAGTTTTCACGGTGCGCAGGGCTTTGGCATAAGCGTGGCCGCACGGCATGCCGATGTCTTTCCAGACGTCGACCAAGTCCTCTTTTTTGACGCCCAACAAGTCGATGCGTTGGCCACCTGTGACTTTGACTGTGGGGATCTGGTATTTGTCCACCACATCGGCGATGCGGCGCAGCTCGGCGGCGGTGGTCTCGCCCGCCCACATGCGCGGGATCACGCTGTAGGTGCCGTCTTTCTGGATGTTGGCGTGGCTGCGTTCGTTGATGAAGCGGCTTTGCGGGTCGTCTTGCGCCTCTTTGGGCCAGGTGCTGATCAGGTAATAGTTGACCGCCGGGCGGCAGCTGGCGCAGCCGTTGGGCGTGCGCCAGTTCATGAACTTGAAGACGCCACCCACGGTGAGCAGTTTTTGCGCGCGGATGGTGTCGCGAACCACCTGGTGACCGTGCTCGGTGCAGCCGCACATGGGCTTGAGCTTGGGCGTGGCTGAATAGTCGCCACCGGCGGTGAACATCAAAATCTGTTCGACCAGCCCAGTGCACGAGCCGCAGCTGGCGCTGGCCTTGGTCTGCTTGCGCACTTCGTCTAGCGTGAACAGGCCCTTGTCCTTGATGGCCTTGCAGATCGCGCCTTTGGTCACGCCGTTGCAGCCACACACTTCGTCGGTGTCGGCCATGGCGGCGGCTTTGCTTTGGCCCTGGTGGCCCACGTCGCCGATGTTCGATTCGCCAAACATCAGCTTCTCGCGAATGTCGGCCACATTGCGGCCGTCGCGCAGCAGCTTGAAATACCAGCTGCCGTCCACCGTGTCGCCATACAGGCACGCGCCCACCAGCTGGTCGCCCCTGAGCACCAGTTTTTTGTAGACGCCGCCAGCCGGATCGCTCATCACGATTTCTTCGCATTCCTCGTCCTCTGGACGTCCCGAAGCCTTGCCCATGAAGTCGCCTGCGCTGAACAGGTCAATGCCGGTGACCTTGAGCTTGGTCGAGGTTTGCGAGCCCAGATAACGGCCAATGCCGAATTCGGCCAAGTGGTTGGCCAGCACTTTGCCTTGTTCAAACAACGGGGCCACAAGCCCGTAGGCAATGCCTCGGTGCGCCGCGCATTCGCCCACGGCCCAGATGCGTGGGTCGGTCACAGTTTGCAGGGTATCGCTGACCACGATGCCACGGTTCACATGCAGGCCCATGCTTTCGGCCAATGCCGTGTTGGGTCGGATGCCCACGGCCATCACGACCAAGTCGGCCGGCACATGGCTGCCATCCTTGAATTCGACTTGGCTCACGCGGCCACTGTCGTTGCCGACCAGTGCCGCCGTTTGGGCGCTCATGCGGAACTGCATACCACGCGCTTCGAGCGACGCTTGAAGCATCTGCGCGGCCACCTTGTCGAGTTGGCGCTCCATCAGCCAGTCGCCCACATGCACCACCGTCACTTGCATGCCGCGCTTCATCAGGCCGTTGGCTGCTTCGAGGCCCAGCAGGCCGCCGCCGATGACCACCGCGTGCTTGAACTGCGCAGCGGCGTCGATCATGGCCTGCGTGTCGGCGATGTCGCGATACGCCAGCACGCCTTGCAGGTCTTTGCCGGGCAAGGGCAAGATGAAAGGGTTGGAGCCGGTGGCGATCACCAGGCGGTCGTAAGGGGTTGAGACGGTTTCGCCTGCGGCGTTTTGCGCGATGACCACGCGCTTGACGCGGTCGACCTGCGTGACTTTGCAGCCCGCGTGTAAGGTGATGTTGTTGTCGGTGTACCAAGCCCAGTCATTGAGCACGATCTCTTCGAGCGTTTGTTCACCGGCCAGCACAGGCGACAGCAGGATGCGGTTGTAGTTGGGGTGCGGCTCGGCACCGAACACAGTGATGTCGTACAGGTCGGGCGCGAGCTTCAGCAGCTCTTCGATGGCTCGGACCCCGGCCATGCCGTTGCCGACCATGACCAGTTTCATTTTTTCTCTGGCACCGGATGTGAATGGGGTACGCATGTCCATGGTGTTCTTTCAGTCAGTTGAGGGCAAAGCAGGTCTTCGCCTGGTCTGTCTCGCAAGGTTTTAAGCTGTCTTTTCCACATGCGCCTGGCGCGTGTAGAGGAAGTCGATCACCGCTTTGCGGTAACGCTGGTACTCGGCGCTTTCGGCCAGTTCCACGCGCTGGCGCGGACGTGGCAGATCCACGCTCAGCACCTCGCCAATCGTCGCGGCGGGGCCGTTGGTCATCATCACAATCTTGTCGGACAGCAACACGGCTTCGTCCACGTCGTGCGTGACCATGACCACCGTGCTTTGAGTGCGCGCCACGATCTCCAGCAGTTCGTCTTGCAGCTTGGCTCGGGTCAGCGCGTCCAGTGCGCCAAAGGGTTCGTCCATCAACAACACTTTGGGCTCCATGGCCAGAGCCCGTGCAATGCCCACCCGTTGCTTCATGCCGCCCGAGATTTCGCCGGGGCGTTTTTGCGCGGCGTGGGTGAGGCCCACCATGGCCAGCGCCGCGTCGGTGCGCGCGCGCAACTGGGCCTTGTTTTCGGTCGCACCAAACACGCGTTCGATGCCCAGGTGCACGTTGTCAAAGCAGGTGAGCCAGGGCAGCAGCGAATGGTTTTGGAACACCACCGCACGCTCGGGGCCGGGGCCCGCGATCTCGCGGTTGGCGCACAGCAGCACACCGGCTGTGGGGGTGGTCAAGCCGGCGATCAGGTTGAGCAGGGTGGACTTGCCGCAACCCGAATGACCGATCAGGGCCACGAACTCGCCCTTGGCGATGTCCAGGTGGATGTCACGCAGCGCCGGGAACAACCCTTTGTTGGTTTTGAAGGTCTGCTCGACACTCTGGATCTGGATGTACTTGCTGTCGTTGTTCATGATTTGACATCCTCAAAGGTGAAGGCGGTGGCGATTCGGATCAGGGCGAATTCGAGAATCAGACCCACGCCGCCGATCACAAAAATCGCGATGATGATGTTCTTGACGTTCAGGTTGTTCCATTCGTCCCACACCCAAAAGCCGATGCCGACACCGCCTGTGAGCATTTCGGCGGCCACGATCACGAGCCATGCGGTGCCCACGGCCAGACGCACGCCGGTCAGCATGTAAGGCAATACCGCGGGGAAGAGGATGGTGGTGGCGATCTTCCATTCCGACAGGTTGAGCACCCGTGCCACGTTCAGGTAGTCCTGCGGCACGCGCTGAACACCGACGGCGGTGTTGATGATCATGGGCCAGATGGAGCAGATGAAGATGGTCCAGATGGCGGCCGGGTTGGCGCCCTTGAACACCAACAAACCGATCGGCAACCAAGCCAACGGCGACACCGGGCGCAGCAGACTGATGAGCGGGTTGAACATGCGCGACAGAAAGGTAAATCGCCCGATGACAAACCCAGCAGGGATGCCCACCAACGCCGCCAGGCCAAAACCCACGGCCACGCGCTCGAGCGACATCAGCACGTTCCAGCCCACGCCTTGGTCGTTGGGGCCTTTGCGGTAGAACGGGTCGCTGAAGATGTCAATCGCCTGCACACCAGTTTCGTAAGGGCTGGGAATGCTGCCCTTGGTCGTGATAGACACCAGGGCCCACAAACCGATCAAGAGGCCGAAGCCCATCAGCGGCGGCAAGACCGCCATCCAGAAGTTGTGCCACTGGCGTGCACGTTGCACTTGCGAGGCGGCTGCGGCGGTGGCGGCAGCATTCGCTGCTTGTTGGGTGGTGAGAGGCGCGACCGGTGCTGACCCGGTTTTGCCCCCGGTGGGTGAATGGAAAACGGCGCTGACCATGGTGTTCTCCTTCACGCTTTGATTTTGAAACCGTCGGCGTATTTCTTGGGGTCTTTGCCATCCCAGACCACGCCGTCGATCAGCTTGTGGCTGCGCATTTCACTCTTGGGCACCGGGGCCTTGGCCGCAGTGGCGGCTTGTTTGTAGATCGCGATCTGGTTGATCTGTTTGGTCACACCCAGGTAATCGGGGTGGTCCTTGAGCAAGCCCCAGCGTTTGTGCTGGGTCATGAACCACATGCCGTCAGACAGGTAGGGGAAGGTCACTGCGCCATCGTTGTAGAACTTCATGTGGTTGGCGTCATCCCAGGTCTTGCCCATGCCGTTTTGGTAACGGCCCAAGATGCGCTGGTTGATCGCGTCCACCCCCGTGTTCACGTACGATTTGTCAGCCACGGTCTCAGCCATCTTGAGTTTGTTTTGCAAGCTGGCGTCGATCCACTGACCCGCTTCAATGATGGCGGCCGTCACGGCACGGGCGGTGTTGGGGTATTTCTTGACGAAGTCGGCGGTGGTGCCCAGCACTTTCTCAGGGTGGTCCTTCCAGATGTCCTGGGTGGTGGTGGCTGTCACGCCGATGCCGTCCATGATGGCGCGGTGGTTCCAGGGCTCGCCCACGCAAAAACCGTCCATGTTGCCCACGCGCATATTGGCCACCATCTGCGGCGGCGGTACGGTGATGACTTTGGCGTCTTTCATCGGGTTGATGCCATAAGACGCTAGCCAGTAGTAGAGCCACATGGCATGCGTGCCAGTCGGGAAGGTCTGGGCAAAGGTGTATTCACGCTTGTCGCTTTGCATCAGCTTGGCCAGGCCTGCGCCGTCCACCGCGCCTTTGTCGGCCAGCTTTTTGGACAGCGTGATGGCCTGTCCGTTGTGGTTGAGCGTCATCAGCACAGCCATGTCCTTCTTGGGGCCAGACAGCCCCAAGTGCACCCCATAGACCAGACCATAGAGCACATGGGCAAAGTCCAGTTCGCCGTTGACCAGCTTGTCGCGCACGCCGGCCCAACTGGCTTCTTTGCTCAGCACGAACTTCACGCCGTGCTTGACGTCCAGGCCCAGCACCGAGGCCATGACGACGCTGGCGCAGTCGGTCAGGGGGATAAAGCCGATCTTGACTTCTTTTTTCTCGGGGGCATCCGAGCCTGCGGCGTACACCACAGAGCGCAGCGCGGGCGAGATGCCTGCTGCGCCCACGGCGGCGGCCTGCAACACGTTGCGGCGGGTCAAGCTGTTTTTGAGAAGGTCGGTCATGGCGAAACTCCTGGTGCGGTTTTACAAAACAAAAAAGGCGTCCTCATGTCACTCACGCCTGCAGTGCAGGGCGCGAAAGCATGGGGACGCCTTTGTCCGGTGTGGGTTCACCCGCCATTGGGTGATCTCACGGTTGACCTTCTTTGGTCTTGCTTCTGGTATTGCAAGCCACGTGCCAGGGTTTTCCTCGGTTGACTGCCCTGAAATCCCCTGATTTGGGGGTTGGGGCACCTTTGGGGTGCGATGGCGCGCACCTGTGTGGTGCGCCAAGGCGTTCAGCCCAGCAATTCAGCCATTTCAACCATCTGCTGCGCCATGTCAGCCAGTTTCATGCCTTTGTTCATGGCCGCTTTGCGCAGGCGAGCGTAGGCTTCTTGTTCGCTCAGGCCTTGGCGCTGCATCAACAGGCCCTTGGCGCGGTCGATCAGTTTGCGGTCTTGCAATTCGCCACGGGCGTTGTCCAGCTCGGCCAGCAGGGCCTGCTCGTGTTTGAAGCGGGCCATCGCCACCGTCAGGATGGGGTGGATGCGCTCAGGGGCCAGACCCGCCACGATGTAGGCCGTCACACCTGCGGCCACGGCCTCGTTCATTGGCCGCGTGTCGCTGTCATTGGTGAACATCACGATGGGGCGGCGCTCGTCGCGTGTGGCCATGACCACATGCTCCAGCGCATCGCGGGCATCACTCTCGGCGTCCACGATGACCATGTCGGCCTGCAGCTGGGCCAGGCGCTCGGTCAGAAACACATCGGCGGGCAGGGTGGCCACCAGGTTGTAGCCCGCTTCGAGCAGGCCAATGCGCAACAACCGCGAGCGCTCCTCAGTGGCTTGCGCCTGCTCATCGCCCTCGGCCACCAGGGCGGGGTCGGAGATGATGACGACGATTCTCAAGGCTTCTTGCATGTTGGTGTCATGCAAGAAGCGCGCCGGAGCTCCCAATTTCAGGCCGGGGCCATGCCGTGCTGGCGTTTGAGCGCATCGCACGCGGCCGACTGCCAGAAGGCCAGCAGCGCACGCATGGCGTCTTGTTGGGCGCAGGTGTTGGCCACGCTGCCAGAAAACGTGGTGATGATCTCCACCGCTGGGGGCAGGCCGCCCACGATGGTGATGCCTGGCACGCCCAGCATTTCACTCAGCTGTTGAAAGCCCAGCGCCACTTGACCTTGGGCCACCAGTGAGCCTACCGGCACGCCGGGTTTGGCTTGCACCGTGCGGGGCGCGATGGTTTCGGCGATGCCCCAGGCCTCAAACTGTTTGGCCAGTTGCACGCCGCTGGGACCTGTCGAATAGCCCAGCGTGGGCGCGGCCAACACGGCGGCCTTGAGCGCGGCCTCGGTCGAGATGTCGGGCACGGGCTGCCCCGCCGGCACGGCCACCGCCACGCCCGAGCGCACCAGGTCGGCACGGCTGCCCACCAGCACATGGCCGCTGGCGATCAGCTTGTCGATGGCGTCGCTGGCCAACACCACACCGTCAAAGGCTTCGCCCGCTTGTACGCGCTTGGCCGCGTCCACCCCCCCCACCGACTCAACGAGCACCTGCACATCAGGCATTTGTGCCTTGTACAGCGCCACCAGATCGGCCAGCAGCGGTTTTGTGGCCATGGAGGAAATCAGTCGGAGTGTGGTCATGGTGTGGGCTTTGAAATGCAGAGGGTTGTGGCCGCGACGCTCTTGTTGCGATGGACTGCGGAATTTCGCGATGGTGCAGTCGCTCTTGCCAAGATTATGGCCAAGGGCAGGGCCAGCGCCCGTGCCCCGCTTAAACTACCTGTTATGCGAATTTTGGGTATCGAATCATCTTGCGACGAGACCGGCGTGGCCCTGGTGCAGACCACGGGCGAGGCCTTGCCGCGCCTGTTGTCTCATGCGCTTTACAGCCAGATCGACATGCACCAGGCCTATGGCGGTGTGGTGCCCGAGCTGGCCAGCCGCGACCACATCCGCCGCGTGCTGCCGCTCACGCGCCAAGTCTTGACCGAAGCGGGCGCAACTTTGGCCGACATCGATGTGGTGGCCTACACACGCGGTCCGGGCTTGGCCGGGGCGCTGTTGGTGGGCTCGGGTGTGGCCTGCGCACTGGCCGCGTCTTTGGGCAAGCCGGTGCTGGGTGTGCACCACCTCGAAGGGCATTTGCTCTCGCCGTTTTTGAGTGCCGACCCGCCCGAATTCCCCTTCATCGCCTTGCTGGTGTCGGGCGGTCACACGCAATTGATGCGGGTCGATGGTGTGGGCCGCTACGAGCTCTTGGGTGAAACCATTGACGATGCCGCGGGCGAGGCCTTTGACAAATCGGCCAAGCTCATGGGGTTGCCGTACCCCGGTGGTCCGGGTCTGTCGCGCTTGGCCGAGCAGGGCAACCCGGCGGCCTACAAACTGCCGCGCCCACTGCTGCACAGTGGCGATCTGGATTTTTCATTTGCGGGCCTCAAGACCGCTGTACTCACGCAAAGCCAAAAAATCGGCCCTGCTGCCCACACCGAGGGCACCACCGAGCGGGCCGACTTGGCCGCATCCACGCAAGCGGCGATTGTGGAAGTGCTGGTCAAAAAATCCATGACCGCCCTCAAAACCAGCGGCATGAAACGCTTGGTGGTGGCCGGTGGCGTGGGGGCCAACCGCGAACTGCGGGCGCAACTGAACGCCGCCTGTGCCAAAGCCCAGGTGCGCGTGCATTACCCAGAGCTTCACCTGTGCACCGACAACGGCGCCATGATCGCCATGGCAGCGGCCATGCGCTTGCAAGCCGGTGCGCAGCAAGCCGAGGCCCGTTACAGCTTTGACGTCAAGCCGCGCTGGCCACTGCACGAGCTGGCTTGAGTCAACGTCCGAGTTTCACGCGCTTTGCAACAGCGCCCATTTGCACGCCAAGTGCAAGACCTTGGGCAAAACCTTGGGCAACGCTGGGCAAGTTGGATGGGCCAAGTCTGACCCGTTACACTGCGCCCTTTTTAAGTACCACTCGGCCTTGCGGCGGGTTCTGTTTTTAATATGCGTTTATCCCTCGCGTCTTCTCGCCTTGCCCTCGTTTCCTTGGCCGCCGTCCTTTGCTTGGCACCCGCTTGGGCGCAATCGCCAGCCCCCATCAAACTCGCCTTGATCGAAGGCCTGAGCGGTCCTTTTGGTAACACGGGGGAGGCCGTGGTGCGCAACATCGCTTGGGCGGTGGAGCGGGTCAACGCACGCGGTGGCGTCAAAACTCCGCAAGGCCTGCTGCCCATGGTGCTGGAGCGCTACGACAGCAAAGGCCAAAGCGAAGAAGCTTTGTCGGCGCTGAAGTCGGCCATCGACGATGGGGCGCAGGTGGTGTTGCAAGGCAACTCCTCGGCCAATGCCGCGGCCCTGATCGACGCCATCAACAAACACAACGAACGCGAACCGGCCAAGCGCGTGCTGTTTTTGAACTACTCGGCGGTCGATCCGATCTTGACGAACGAAAAGTGCAGCTTTTGGCATTTCCGTTTTGACGCCCACGCCGACATGCGCATGACCGCGTTGATGCAAGTCTTGCGCGAAGACAAAAAAGTCCAGTCGGTGTACCTGATTGGCCAAGATTACAGCTTTGGCCAGGCCGTGCTGCGCGAAGCCAAGCGCCAACTGGCCGACAAACGCCCCGATGTGAAGGTGGTGGGCGACGAGCTGCACCCGATGGGCCGCGTGAAAGACTTTTTGCCTTACGCCGCCAAAATCAAGGCCAGCGGCGCCCAAGCCGTCATCACCGGCAACTGGGGCAATGACCTGACGCTCTTGGTCAAGTCGGCCCGCGAGGCCGGTTATGAAGGCAAGTTCTACACCTTTTATGGCAACGCGCTGGGGGCCCCTGCGGCCTTGGGTGATGCGGGCTTGGACCGCGTGATCGCGGTGGCCGACTGGCTGCCCAATGTGCCGGGCAAGGCCAGTGAGGCGTTTTACCAATCGTTCCGCCAGCGTTTCACTAAGCCATCCGAAGATTACGTGCATGTGCGCATGCAACTCATGGTCGAGGCCTTGGCTCAAGCGGTCGAAAAAGCGGGCAGCACCGAGCCCATGGCGGTGGCGCTGGCCCTTGAAAAAGCCCGCGTCAGCATGGCCGGGCAAACCGGCTTCATGCGGGCCGAAGACCACCAGTTCCAACAACCCTTGGTGGTGGGTGTGATGCAACGCCAGGGTGCTGCGGGGGTGCCTTTTGATGTGGAGGGCTCGGGCTACGGCTTCAAGGTGGTGCGCCAGCTCAAGGCCGAGCAGGCCCAGTTGCCCAGCAGCTGCAAGATGGTGCGCCCAGGCTGATGGACTCTGCGCGCCGCCGCCGTCGCGCCGACTTTGAAGACAGCAGCGTCTTCGAATACCCGCAGCACCTGCGCCAAGCCATCGAAGACGCCCCCACCGGTGCGGGCGTCTATACCTTTCATGGTCAAGAAGGTGACTTGCCGCTTTACATCGGCAAGAGCATCAACATCCGGGCCCGGCTGCTGTCGCACCTGCGCACGGCCGACGAGACCCGCATGCTGCGCCAAACCCAGCGCATCAGCCACATCCGCACGGCGGGCGAGATCGGGGCGCTGCTGCTCGAAGCGCAAATGATCAAGGCCCAACATCCGCTGTTCAACCAAAAACTGCGCCGTAACCAACAACTGTGCAGTCTGCAAATGGTGGGCGGCGTGCCGCAAGTGGTCTATGCCCGAGACATTGACTTCGCCACCCAGCCCGATTTGCACGGCTTGTTTGCCAGTCGCCACGCCGCACTCGATGCGCTGCGGGCCATTGCCGACCAGCACAAACTTTGCTATGGCCCTTTGGGCCTCGAAAAGCTGTCCCCCGGCAAAGCCTGTTTCAGGGCCGCGATCCGCCAATGCGCGGGCGTGTGCCGGGGCGACGAAAGCCACGAAGTGCACCGTGAGCGGCTGTTCAGCAGCTTGCTGGCGCTGCGCGTGGCCTGCTGGCCCTTCGGTGGCGCGGTGGGCCTTGTTGAGCGCGATGCCGACCTGGTGCAAATCCATGTGGTCAACCACTGGTGCTATTTGGGCAGCGCAGCCACGGTCGAAGAGGCCCGACGCCTGAGCACCGTGGCCGCAGGATTTGACGCCGATGGCTACAAAATTTTGTGTCGTCCCTTGCTCACGCAAAGCGTGCAGGTGCAAGCTTTGTAAGGACCCAAATTGGCTGGTCGTTGGCCGCGCAAGGGTCACTTATCCAGTGGCCCTCACGTCAGGGCGGGTATTGGAAACGCTGACGCCTCTGCGCTGCTAGACTCAGCGCCTACAAAAAATCCAACGCAGACATGCCCCACGATTCGCCCATCGACATCGTTTACTTGTGGGTTGACGGGAACGATTCGAACTGGCGCGCCAAACGCCAAGCGGCCCTGCAGCAACTCCCCAGCGATTCCAGCGCCGCCATGGCCCGCTACAGCAATGTAGAAGGGCGTTTTCGGGACAACCACGAGTTGCGTTACAGCCTGCGTGCGTTGGAAAAGTTCTTCCCCAATCACGGGCACGTGTACATCGTCACCGACGCCCAGGCCCCCGACTGGCTGCGCTCATCGGACCGGCTGACCTTGGTCGACCACCGCGACCTGATGCCCGAGGCGTCTTTGCCCACCTTTGATTCGGGGCACATCGAGTCCTGGATTCACCACATCCCCGGTTTGTCCGAGCGCTACTTCTACCTCAACGACGATGTGTTCTTTGGTGCCCCGGTGACGGTGGCAGACTGGTTCCGCCCCGGGGGCTTTCATGTGACGTGGTCCGACGACCCCGAAGTCACTGACGAAGCCATGCGCATGGATGCCACTTCGCTCGAAAATGCGTGTCGCCTGTCCATCCAGTGGCTCACCGACAATGCCCGCTTGGGCGCTCCCGCGCTGCGCGAGCAAGACCCTTTGTACCAAAGCACCTTCCGCACCTTTGCGCATTCGCCTCGGCCCATGCTGAAGTCGATTTTGCTGGAGCTGGAGGACACCGCGCCCGAGTTGTTTGCCGCTGTGCGCTCGACCGTGTTTCGCAGCTGGGACAAGCCCACCATCGTGTCCGACTTTGTGTTGCGCTGGGCTTTGGCGCATGGCGTGGCCAGCGTCCGGCCTTACCGCCACCGTTATGTCTCTACGGGCGAAGCCGATCAAAACGCGCAGTTGCAAGCCTTGGTGGCCGAGTTCGGTGCCCTTGATTTCTTTTGCATCAACGACACCACCGACGATGCACACACCAGTGACCCGCGTTTGCAGAATGTATTGACGGTGCTGCAGGGCATGTTGCCTGCGCCTTCGGGGTTTGAAAACGCGCCAGTCAGCGAGGCTGCAACAGCGCCGCAAATGCATGTGCAAGGGCATTTGCAAAAGTGCCATCCGCTTGATGCGGACAAGGCACTTGTGGTTCAAAAAAGGGCCTGAGTGCGAATGAACTTAAATGTTGGCGGATGCGCGTGCGTTCAGCCAAGTTTGCAGGTGGGCGATCACGCCATCGGCAAAGCGCTGGAAGACCGGTTCGGCCACAAAGCCCAGGTGGGGCGTCAGCAGCGCGTTGGGCAGGTCGCGCAGAGGTGAATCGGCGGGTAAAGGCTCAGTGTCAAACACGTCCAATGCGGCCAAGCCGGGACGGCCTTGCTTCAGGGCCTGCACCAAAGCTTCGCTGTCGATCAGTGCAGAGCGTGATGTATTGACCAGCAGGCTGTCGGGCCGCATTTGGGCCAGGCGCTCGGCGTTCAGCAGGTGCCGTGTCTTCTCAGACGGAACCAAGTGGAGGCTGACCACATGCGATGCTTGCAGCAAATGATCCAGGCCAACCGACTGCACGCCGTGCACGGCGGCACGCTCAGGTGTCATGTTGGGGCTCCAGGTCAGCACATTCATGCCAAAGGCCAAACCAATTTTAGCCACCCGCGCGCCAATTTCGCCCAGTCCCACCAAGCCCAGTGTTTGGCCTTTCAGCACGTGTGCCAGTGGTTCGGGGCGAGTGCTGCGCCATTGGCCCGCACGCAAAACAGCTGCTTGCGCCAGCAGTTGCCGCCGGGCCGCCAAAATCAAGGCCCATGTCATCTCGCAGGTGCTGTCTTTGGAGGGGCCCCACTCGGTGTGGCTGACAGGAATCTGGCGTGCTGCCAGTGCTTCCAGATCGAGTGTGGTGTTGCGGGTGCCTGTGAAAATCAGGTATTTCAGGCGGGGCAGTTGGGCCAGCAGCTCCGCTGAAAAGGGCGTGCGATCGCGCACCAAGACCACCACGTCAGCGTCTTGAATGGCCTGCACCAGCGCAGGACCCTTCAAGGGGTAAGGGTGCACGGTCACGTCAGCTGCCGCATCGACGGTCTGCCAGTCACCCAAACGGCGAAGGGCCTGCTCGCTATCCCCCAGCAAAGCAATGCGTGGGCGCGGTGTTGAATGCGTGCAGGCCGATGTGGTCATGGGGCTTTGGGCGTAGCCAATTGGACGATGGACTGCACATTCGCCGCGTTGCCAATCGCCCAGCAGGCGTTGATCAGCGCAGTGGTTTGTTCTTGTCCCAAAACCGGATCGCTCAGCCCATGGAACTTGCCCTCGAGCAGCGCTTGTGTCATGGGGTTTTGCAGCGAGCCGATGGCGTGCTCCACAAACACGTGCACTGTGCTGCCATCGGTCAAGGTGGCCGTCACATCGGCGCTCGCTTCGTCGATGGAGTCGTCAACTGTTGCCACCACTTTGCGTCGCAAGGCCACCATGTCGTCGCGGGTCACGATGTGGTCAGAGAACTCTTCTTCGGCGGCGAAACCAAAGGTCAAGCCCGCAGCGCAACCGTGGTAGACGCTGAATTTGGCTTGCAGACCATCGACAGGTTCTTTTTTGCCAGTGAGTTCCAACACCAAGGAGTGCACGCGCAGGTCAATGCGCTGCACTTGTTCTGGGCGCACGCCCTTGGCCCGCAATTGGGCGCAAGCGTCGATGCTGGGGTGAATCACGATGCCGCAGGCAAAAGGCTTGTAGCTGTTGAACGAAATTTCAAACCGTTCACCCAGCTCGTGCGTGATTTCGCGCCAGTCGTTCTTGATGGAAACGGTTTGCATCATGCCGCGCGGCGCTTCAAGCGCTTTGGGGCTGGCCGTGAAACCTTGCTGAGCCATGAGTGCCGACATCAGGCCTGCACGCGCCGCAGCACCCGGGTGGAAGGGTTTGGTCATGGTGCCGAACTGCTCGCGCATGCCGATGGGCTGCGAAGCCGCGATGCCCAAAGCCATGGCGGTTTGCTGTTCATTGAGTTTGAGCAGGCGTGCGCAGGCAGCGGCTGCACCCAAGGTGCCCGTGGAACCGGTGATGTGCCAGCCCCGGTCGTAGTGGTCGGGGTACATGGCGTTGCCCACACGGCAAGCCACGTCGATGCCGATGACCAGCGCGTCGATCACTTCGCGGCCACTGTAATTCTGGTGTTCAGCCAAAGCCAAAATGGCCGAGGCCACAGGTCCTGCTGGATGGATGATGGTTTTGAGGTGGGTGTCGTCAAAATCAAAAGTGTGCGATGTGATGCCGTTGAGCAATGCAGCGCTGGCCATGTCCACCTTGGTGGCGCGGCCCAGTACGCTGGCCTGCGCAGCGGGTTGCAGCACTTGCACGGCGGCCAGCGCGGCGTCTGCCGCCTCGTGGCCGGTAGCGCCCACAGCACATCCGAGCCAGTTCATGAAGGTGCGGTGTGCTTCTAAATCGACCTCGTCGCTCCAGCCCTTAGAGGGGTGTGTGGCCACAAATTTGGCCAGAATTTGGGTGACTGCAGGGGCGTTGTGATCAGCGGTGACTTGGGTATTGCGTGCCATGGTGTTCAGTTGTCGAGTTGGATGTTGCGGGCTTTGGCGATGGCGGACCAACGACCAATTTCGGCTTTGATGAAGGTGCCGAATTCTTCGGGTGACATGGTAATGGGTTCGATGGCTTCAATCGAGAGTTTGTCGCGCAAGTCAGGGCTTTTGAGCACCGTGGCCAAGGTGTCGTTGAGTTGCTTGACGATGGGTGCGGGCATGCCGGCGGGGCCGACCACGCCATACCACTGCTGAGCGTCAAAGCCCTTGAAGCCCGATTCGTCGAGCGTGGGGATGTCTTTGTATTGAGGGTGGCGGTTGGGACCCGTGACCGCCAGTGCACGCACGCGACCCGATTTCATGTGGGGCACGGCCGCCGCCAAGCCGGGGAACATGGCCTGTGTCTGGCCCCCAATCAGGTCGGTGAAGGCCAATGCCACGCCCCGGTAGGGAATGTGCACCATGAAGGAGTTGATTTGTTGCTTGAACAGTTCCATCGTCAAGTGAGTCAGCGAGCCTTGACCCGCTGAGCCATAGCTCAGACGTCCGGGATTGGCTTTGACGTAAGCCACGAATTCCTGCAGGTTGCGCACAGGCAGTGAGGCGTTGACCACCAACACATTGGGTGTGGCGCCGATCATGCCGATGGGTGTGTGATCCTTGATCGGGTCATAAGGCACTTTGCGTGTGGCAGGGCTGGTGCCATGGGTGGCGACATAGCCTTGCAGCAGGGTGTAGCCATCGGGTGCCGCGCGGGCTGCTGCCTGGCAGGCGATGACGCCGCCACCACCCGCTTGGTTGTCCACAATGAAAGACTGCTTGAGCAAAGCGCCCCAACGCTCGGTGACGGTGCGGCCCACCATGTCACTGCCACCACCGGCCACGACCGGCACGATGTAGCGGATCGGCTTGTTGGGATAAGCCGCTTGGGCGTGGCCCAAAGTAGGAAGCAGGCTCAGGGCCGAGGCAGCTTGAAGCAGGTTGCGGCGTTTCATGGGGTGGTCTCCAATTGGGATGTTTCTTCGAGTCGAACAAAGGCGTCGTTGACGTGACGCGCCATCAGTAACTCGGTCTGCGCAAAGTCGCCTTGCCGCAAAGACCGAACAATGGTTTGGTGCTCGGCAATAGATGCCTTTCTGCCGCTGTTGCCGGAAAGATTTTTCAGGCGCGAAATGTGGAGTTTTTGCACGATGCCCCGGTAGATTTCGGCCATTTGCAAATTGCCAGCGGCCTCCACGATGGCCCAGTGAAAACGCAGGTTTTCAGCGTAATAGCGGTTGGCATCGCTGCTTTTCAGCGCCTCTTTCATGCTGCTGGTGCTGTTGACCAAAAACTTGACCAAGCCGTCACGCTCTTTTTTGGGCAGCTGCGCGGCGGTGCGTCCGGCAAAACCATCCAGCAGGGCCCGCAGTTGGTACAGATCGCGCACCTCGACCATGCCCAATTGGCGAACGAACACACCAGAGTGTTTGCGTGAAATCACCACGCCAGAGCTTTCGAGTTCTCTCAGTGCTTCTCGAACGGGCACGCGAGAAACATTCAGCCGCGCAGCCACATCAGGCTCGTTGATGCGTTGGCCCGGCGTCAAGCTGCCATTGAGAATGCCGGCCAACACGTCGTCGCGCACCAACTTCGCCAAAGAGGTGGTGTGCGCGTCATGCGGCTGAACAGCCGGGTTTTCTGAAAGCCAGGGGAGCATGCGATGGTTTGAAAAAAGGGTCTTGTCGGATGCGAATGGTTTTATCGTATACGAAATCCCCGTTTGCTTGTCATCGGGAATTCCCTATCGTGACGGCCGATCTCAGAGCGCGCCATGTCTATTTCGAGGGCACAAAGACAATCTATTCGGGTTTTTAGCAATGTTGACAGGTCTGCATTTTCGTATACGATAAAAATGAAAGAAGAGAAAAGGACATCAAAGAATGTCCTGAACAGATCAAATTATTTTGGAGACAAAACATGAAAATCAAACATTTTTTCACCGGCCTCAGCGTCTTGTTGGCGGTCAGCAGCTTGACGCACGCGCAACCAGCTCCTTACCCCGTTTCGCGTGTTTCATTGGTCACCCACTCCAGCCCAGGTGGCGGGACAGACGTTTTTTTGCGTGACTTTTCCAAACAGTTAAGTGGCGTGATGAAGACCAGTTTTTCGGTGGAAAACATTCGCGGTGGCAGTGGCGCAACTGCAGTGGCGGCTGTGGCCAAAGGGGCTCCAGACGGGTCCATTTTTTACGGGACTACGCCCACCTACATACAGACCACTTTGTTGTCTAAGCCACCCGTCGGTTATGACGGTTTAGACCCCATGCTGATCGTCTTTTTGGACCCCGAGTTGATTTACACCCGCGCAGATTCGCCGCACAAGACACTGGCCGATGTGATCGCTTTTGCCAAATCCAATCCAGGCAAATCCCGCTGGGGCGCGTCCAATCCGGCCTCTCTGGAGCGCATCGCTATGGAGCGTCTTTCGCGCGCAGCGGGCGTGAAAGTTCCGATCGTCAGTCATGAAGGCGGCGCAGACCAAATGATCGGTGTGCTCAATGGCACCTATGACTTGGGCATTGGTGAAATGCAGGAATTGCAAGGTCAGCTTGAAGCCGGGAAGATCCGCTTGTTAGCCACTTTGTCCGAAACCCGCTTACAAGGTTTGCCCCAGTTGCCAACGGCCAAAGAACAAGGCTTCAACGTGGTGGTGCGGAAATTCCGTGGACTGGCTGGCCCCAAGGGCGTGCCAGACAGTGTGGCCAAAGCCTGGGAAGATGCTGCCCGCAAGGTCATGGAGTTACCCGCATACAAAGCCGAGTACACACGCGAGAACCTGACGCCCATGGTGCTAGGCCGTGAGGCTGCACGCAAATTCACGGCAGATGTCGCTGCTGAAACTGTGGCTTCGTTCAAAGAGCTGGGACTGTTGAAATGAGCATCAGTGAGCGCCATTCCAACCTGATCACTGGCACCGTAGGCTTGGTTTTTTCCCTGGCTTACATTCGATTTGCCAGTGGCATTGAGGACAGTTTGTTGGCTGACGAGGTCGGGGCCTCGGGTGTTCCGATGTCAATTGGTGCTTTGATGGCGCTGGCTTCGGTTTTGTTGCTGGTCAAAGCGTTGAAGCAAAAGCAGGCACCCGCTTTGCTGGCGGAACCAGATGAGGCTGCGAATGAAGATGCGCCCCAAAACCCGCACCGATTGGCCTTGGGCTTGCTCTTGATCCTGGCCATTTATTTGATCCTGCTGCCATGGCTTGGTTACGTGGTGGCCATTGGTCTGCTTTCGGCTGCAGTGGCTTGGTTCGCGGGTGGACGTGAATCCAAAGTGCTGTTGGGTTTTGTTTTGCTCACAGGTCCGTTGCTGTGGTTTTTGTTTGACTACGCGCTCAAAGTCAAAATGCCAATGGGCATTTGGGCCGCGTTTTTTGCAGGTTGATGTATGGACGCGTTATTGCAATCGCTCAGTGGCTATGCTTGGTTGTGGGTCATCGCCGCGGCATTTGGGGGTGTCTTGTGGGGCATTTTGGGGGGCGCATTGCCTGGCATTTCTCCTTCGATTGCCATGGCTTTGTTGCTGCCGTTCACCGTCGGTATGTCGCCGACCATTGCCATCGTTCTGTTGGCCAGCGTTTATGTTGGTGCTGAATATGGCGGTTCTATCCCCGCTATTTTGATTCGAACGCCTGGCACCAATTCCGCATCGGCCACGGTCATTGATGGTTATGAAATGGCTAGGCAAGGCAAGGCGGGTGAGGCGCTCGGCATTTCACTGATGTCTGGCTTGGTGGGCGGGCTCTTTGGACTGGTGGTCTTGGTGCTTGCTACCGAAAGTTTGGCCAAAGTGGCACTGGCTTTCACACCCGCTGCTTATTTTTCTTTGGGTATTTTGGGGCTTTCTGTCATCGCCAGCTTGTCTGGTGGCACCTTGCTCAAGGGTTTGATTGCCGCTTGCTTGGGTCTCATGATCGCCTTCATTGGCAGTGATCCAGTCTCTGGGGTGTCTCGTTTCACTTTTGGTTCTTCCGATCTGCTGGACGGTGTGAAACCCATCATCATCATGGTGGGCTTGTTTGCCGTCACTGAAATGTTGGTGCAAATTGGTGAACCTGCATGGGCCAAGGCCGACAAAATATCGTCTCGCTTGAAATTGCCCGATTGGGCCATGACCAAGCGCTTGTTCAGGCCTCAGGCCATCGGCGCTGCTGTGGGCACGTTCGAGGGGGTGACCCCAGGCGCAGGTGGAACGGTTGCTGCCTTTATGGCTTATTCAGAAAGCAAGCGCTGGTCCCAGCATCCCGAAGAATATGGTCGTGGATCGCCTGAGGGGGTGGCGGCACCCGAGGCCGCCAACAACGTGGTGACTGCCACGGCGCTGGTGCCCTTGCTCAGTTTGGGAATTCCGGGCTCCAATTCGGCGGCCATCTTGATGGGGGGCTTCCTTATCCATGGTTTGCAGCCAGGCCCCATGTTGTTCACCAAAGCCCCTGATGTGGTCTATGGCCTGTATGGGGGCTTGTTCGTCGCCAACATCGCGATGCTCTTGATCGGTTTGGTCATTCTCAATCCTTGTATTTGGCTGGTGAACCGTCCCAAGCCCTACCTGATTGCCGGCATTTTGGCCTTGGTCATGACCGGTGTTTACGCGCTGCACCAAAGTGTTTTTGACATCGCCATGACCTTGCTTGTCGGGGTCTTGGGTTATGGCATGCGCTTGTTGCGCATCCCTGTGTTGCCCATGGTTTTGGGATTGGTGCTGGGCTATATGGTCGAGTCAAATTACCGCAGAAGTTTGCTGATTTCGGGGGGAGATCACAGTATCTTTATGACGGACTGGGTCTCTGCGGGATTGTTGGTCTTGTCTTTGGTCTTGGCGCTTTACACCGGCATCAAAGAATTCACTGAGAGAAAGTCGAAGAAATGAGTCAAGCAAGCCTTTCTGGCACATCGGTTGCCACAAGACTGGCCAGGGCCATGGCCTTGTCCAAGCCCGAATTAGATCCCTCGGCGTTGCCCGTGGCTCGGCGTTTGTTGATGGATGTGGCCGGCATTTGCATGGCGGCACGCCATGAAAACTATGTACGGGCTGCATTGGCGGCAGTGGAGCAGCCCGGTCCTTGCACTGTGTTCGGTTTTACGGAGGGTTACGGGGTCGAAGCCGCTGCTTTTGTCAACGGCATCGCCGCCCATGGTGAAGATTTTGACGACACCTACGAAGGGGGCCCGGTTCATGCCGGTGCGGTCATCGTGCCAGCTTTGTTGGCGGTCGCGCAGCGCCACGCACTTCATGGCGATGCGCTTTTGCGCGGTATCGCTATGGGTGTAGAGGTCACTTGTCGCCTGTGTGCTGTGGCGCCTACCCGTGTGCACAAAGCGGGGTTCCATCCGACGGCTATTTTTGGGGTCATCGGCGCCGTGGCGGGCATGGGGACCGCCATGAAACTGACCGAAGCTCAAATGGTCAACGCGTTTGGTTTGGCCGGCAGCATGGCTGCAGGCATCATCGAATATTTGGCCGACGGCTCATGGACGAAGCGCATGCATCCCGGGTGGGCAGCCCAGTCAGCGTACCGCGCGGTGCGCTTGGCGCAAGCCGGATTTGTGGGGCCTGCCACTGTATTTGAGGGCACGCACGGTTTGTTCCATGGTTTTGCCAACACGCTGGACGGTGACTTTGAAGCCATGCTGGCTGGTTTTGGGGAGCAGTGGGTCTGGACCACAATTGCCTTCAAGCCCTACGCTTGCGGCACCATGGCGCATCCCTACATCGACTGTGCGCGCGCATTGCGCAAGCAGAGCGTGACGGCTGATCAGATTCAAAGTATTGAGTGCGAAACCGCAGAGGGCATCGTGCATCGGTTGTGGGAGCCTCTTGCGCTCAAGGCGTCGCCGCCCAACGCTTATGCGGCCAAGTTCAGCATTCCTTATGCCATTGCGGCAGGGCTATTGTTGGACGATGCGGGCTTGTCGGCCTACACCGAGGCCACGGTTCAGCGCGATGATTTGCGCTCGCTCGCGTCCAAAGTTCGCTACGTCGTGGACCCGACCAATCCTTATCCCCATCAATTCACAGGGCATGTGCGCGTGCATCTGAAAGACGGCCGTGTGCTGGAAGAGCGTCAAGCCTTCTTCAAAGGCGGTGCAGCCCACCCCTTGAGTGACGCCGATCTGGAACAGAAATTCCGAGCCAACTGCAGTCACGGTGGTTTGGACGCTGCGCAAACGCAGGCACTTTTGGACACGGTCAATGCAGCCTTGTTGGGTGGTTCCTTGTCTTTCTCGGCCTTGGCTGCCTCGGGGGCGCAATGAGCGCCAACACTCAAACTGAAATCCGTCGCGTTGCCTTGGTAACAGGGGCCGGTCGCAACATTGGTCGCGCCATCGCTTTGGCCTTGGCTCGGGACGGGTTGGCTGTTGCCGTCAACGTGCGCAGCTCCGTAGCCGAAGGGCAAGCGGTGGTCGATGAGCTGTCCGCATTGGGTGTTCCTGCACTGTTGTGTGTGGCCGATGTCACCGATGCCCGTGCGGTGCAGCTCATGGTGGCCCAAATAGTGGCGCGCTTCGGGCGTATCGATGTGTTGGTGAACAACGCTGCCATTCGCAAAGAAGCCACCTTGGCCGACATGAGCAGTGCAGATTGGCGCAGCACCTTGGCCGTGGTTTTGGACGGTGCCTTTCACTGCACCCAAGCGTCCTTGCCACACTTACAAAATGCACCAGACGGTGCCGTCGTGAACATCGGTGGATTGACTGCGCACACGGGGGCCGAAAACCGTGTGCATGTGGTCACAGCCAAAGCCGGGCTGGTGGGCTTGACCCGTGCTTTGGCCCATGACCTTGCTGCTCATCAAGTGACGGTGAACTGCGTGTCACCCGGCATGATCGACACCGTGCGACACGGCAGCAGTGTTTCAGCCCAACCTCAGCACCACAAAAAGCACACGCCATTGCTGGGCAGACGCGGGACGGCCGAAGAGGTGGCTGACTCGGTGGCCTGGCTGGCCAGCCCACAAGCCCGTTTTGTGACAGGCCAAGTGCTGCATGTCAACGGGGGCACTTATTTGGGATCTTGAGGCCGGGTTTTTTGCCGAAGCCGCGGTGTTGCGCTTTCACCGCATCTTCACTGCAGTGAGGCTTGGGTGAGCGAAAAGCTTGGCACAGGAAAGTCTTCTTGGGAATCATTCAGTGCCAATGACTGCACCGTTGAGTTAGATGGGTGCATTTGCGACTGCAAGTCCATCTTGTTACGGCCTCCGTGCTTGGCCGGTCGGCCGCGCACCCGGATGCGCCAAACCCTGAACGAGCGGGTTTTCAGCTGGTCACGCATCAACGCAATGACCTCTGCTTCGCTCAAACCAAACTGCTGCTCAATGGCCTCAAACGGCGTGTCGTCGGACCAAGCCATGGCGATGATGCCGGACACGTCGGCAGCACTCAAAACATCGCAAGCGCGTGTGTTCATGTCAGTGTGTGCCTTGTGGGTTTTCAACAGGTGGTGGGGGCGGGCTGCCGGGGTGGTCGCTGTGCTGCACCTCAAAACCATCGGCCACAAAGGCGGGCCCCTTCATCAGCATCACGATCACACAACCGATGCCTGTTGTCAGCACCAAAGTCCAGTGCAGCACAAGCACACCGATGGCGATGTAAAGCCATTGGCTCAGTTCGCGCTCAGATGCCGGGGTGGGTGGATCGGGTGCCCAGAGGTAAGCCATGCCGACCAACGCCATGGGCAAGGCCGTGCCCAACAGCCCAATCCAGGGCAGCTTTTTCCAAAGCGACCATTCCAGGCCTGGGGCTGAGCGGGTAAAGCCCGGTAATTTTTGGAGCCAGTTCAAGGTGTTTTTTGTGTAAAAAGGAATAATTTCATGATGCCAGAACAAGGAATTTCGCCACGGTGTGGGCCCTTTATCGCTTGCTGTGTGTGCGCCGTCTCACCGCAGCAAAGCGGCGGTCTCTTGCCGTAGCATGCGCACCATTTCTTCTGCTGCAGGGGACAGACTTCGGTGGCGTCGGGTGACCACGCCGATGGGGCGCTGGATGTCCGGCGCCTTCAAGCGGCGTGTGGCCACGCCGCCCTGCTGTACAAAGGCCGCAGCCAATTCGGGCAGGGCCGCCACGCCCAGGTCAGCTTTGACCATGGCGTGGATGGTGGCGATGTGTTCGACTTCGTAACGCGGCTGAAAGGCGATGCTGTGCGAGATGAATGCGGCGTTGGCGTATTGCCGCACGCTGGCTGGCAGAGGCATTGAAATGTGGGTCAACTCGGCCACGTCCAACCAGTTCATGTGGCTTTGGGCTTTGGCCAAGCGGTGTCCCAAGGGCATGAGCAACACAAATCCATCGGCCGACAACGGCGTGTAGTCCAGGTCGGCGTAGTCGGGGTTGGCGGCCGTCAGCGCCAAATCCACCTTGCCAGAGCGCACCATGTCAAAAGCGGGGCCAGACAAGGTGTCGTGCAGTTGCAGCGCAATCTGCGGATATTGCGCTGCAAAACGGGCCATGACCCGAGGCACCACCGTGGCCGCCAAAGAGGGCAGGGCGGCCATGCTCACTTTGCCCGATTGGATTTGAGTGATGTGCTGCACCCTTTGCACGGCTTCTTGGGTTTGGGCGCTGAGCAGCTTGGCTTGCTCGACAAACACCTGGCCCGCTATCGTCAGGTGCACGCTGCGGGTGGTGCGGTCAAACAAGCGTGTGAGCAGGGCTTCTTCAAGTCGAACGATGACCCCTGACACGGCCGATTGCGACAAATGCACTTGCGCGGCCGTGCGTCTGAAACTGCCGGTTTCGGCCAGTACCAAAAAGATGTCCAGGTCGCGGGGCGTCCAGTTCAGTTGTGCGTTGGCTTGCAGTTGGGTAGGGGAATTGATCTTCATTGAAGATCAGTTTATGGGAAAAAACGGCTGGACGGGCCAATAGAGCCTTTTTAGACTGCACCCATCTCATCCTGTAAGTGGCATTCAACATGATTTCTGCAGACCCGTATAAAGCCCTTACCGTGGTCGTCGGTGGCGGCACCATGGGCATGGACGTGGCCATCGTACTGGCCCGTGGCGGCAGCCAGGTCACGGTGGTCGAACCTGATGCCGCCAAGCGGCAAGCGCTTGCAAGCCATGTGCGCCACAACCTGACCCCCTTGGGCATGGCACACCGAATCGAGCGCGTGCAAGCTGTGGCCGATTTGGCCGACATCGCATGGCCCGGCGTGAGCTTGCTCATCGAATGCATTCCCGAAAAACTGCCGCTCAAACAAGCTTTGTTTGCACAGCTGGCGCAACTGGCGCCTCAAGAAACCTTGCTGTGCAGCAACAGTTCTAGCTTTCCGATCAGCGCCATCGCGGAGGGCTTGCCCACGGCGCAGCGCATGTTGGGATTGCACTTTTTTATGCCTGCGCATTTGGTGCCCTTGGTTGAGGTGGTGTTGGGGCCGCAGTCTGACGTGTCAGAAGCCGAGCAGCTGTGTGGCTTCATGCGCGGCTGTGGCAGCGTGCCAGTGCTGGTACGCAAGGACAAACCGGGCTTTTTGGCCAACCGTATGCAGCATGCTCTCGCGCGTGAGGCCTTTGCCCTGATCGATGAAGGTGTGGCCTCACCCGAAGACGTGGACGCGGCGGTGCGCTTTGGCTTTGGGTTCCGATTTTTGGCCGCAGGCCCGGTCATGCAGCGCGACCATGCCGGCCTGGAAGTGCATACCGCTGCTGCGGCCAGCATGTACCCTAGTTTGGCGGTCAATGCCGAACCCGCCCGCGTGCTGCAAGAACGTGTGGCCCGGGGCGACCTGGGCATGAAGACCGGTCAGGGCTTTTACAGCTGGACCCCCGTAACCCAAAAGGCCGAGCGCGAGCGCTACGACCGCTTGCTGCGCCAGGGGCTGGACTTGTTGGCATCCGAATTGCCATCTCTTAACCCCCAAGATTGATCTTTCAAAGGTATTCCCATGGCTGTTTTTTCAGATTCCTTGTTGATTACTGTGGCGCCCAACGGCGCTTACAAGCAGCGAACTGACCATGCTGCTCTGCCCATGACGTCTGCCGAGTTGGGTCAGACGGCCAAACAGTGCCTCGATGCTGGTGCGGCCATGGTGCACATGCACATCCGCGATGCGCAAGGCCGCCACAGCCTCGACGTGCAGGGTTACCGTGATGCTCAACAGGCAGTCAAAGCGGCGGTTGGCGAGGAGTTGATCATCCAGGTCACCAGCGAAGCGGCCCGTGTGTACCAAGCCCCCGAGCAAATAGCCATGGTCACCGCGCTCAAGCCTGAAGCCGTCTCGGTGGGCCTGCGCGAGGTGGACCAACCCGAGATCGGCGAAGCCGGTTTGTCCCGGTTTTTTGGCTGGCTGGCCCAAGAGCGCGTGATGACCCAGGTCATCGTTTACGACGTGACCGACCTGCAACGTTGGCAAGCCCTGCGTGCGCAAGGAGTGATTCCCGATGCGCCTTGGTCGCTCTTGTTTGTACTTGGCCGCTATTCAGTAGGCCAAACCTCAGAGCCCAAAGACCTGCTGCCTTTTGTGCTGGCCCACACAGGTACGGAGCCGTGGTCCATGTGCGCCTTTGGCGCGGGAGAACACGCCTGTGCCACCACTGCGGTCGCGCTGGGTGGTCATGCGCGTGTGGGTTTCGAGAACAATCTGTTGCTCAACAACGGGCAAATTGCCCCCGACAATGCGGCCTTGGTGCGCCAGGTGGCCGACTCTGCCCACGTGTTGGGCCGCAGCCTCTGCACCGCTCAACAAGCGCGTGAAGCTTTTTTTGCCTCTTAAACCATTCAAACAATTCAAACCAACCGGAGACCACCCCATGAAACGCAGCACCTTTGTCACGGCACTGTCCGCAGCACTTTTGAGCGCCACTACCTTGCCTGCCCTTGCGCAAGACAATTACCCGAGCAAGACCATCCGCTTTGTGGTGCCTTACCCTCCGGGTGGTCCCACCGATTTGATGGCCCGCATGCTTCAAAGCGAATTGAGCTCGCGCTTGGGCGTCACGGTGGTGGTCGACAACAAAGGCGGCGCAGGCGGCAACTTGGGCAGCGCTGAGGTGGCCAAGCAAGCGCCAGCAGATGGCTACACCTTGTTGTTGGCGGCCAGTGGCCCTATGGCCGTCAACCCTTCGCTGTTTCGCAACATGCCCTTCGAGCCCTTGACCGACCTGACGCCCGTGGTTCAGATCTCGTCTTTCCCATTGGTGCTGGAAGTTCACCCATCTGTGGGTGTTAGAACGGTCAAGGAATTGGTGGCTTTGGCCCAAAAGTCCGACAGCAAGCTCTCGTTCGCCTCGGCCGGCAACGGCACACCTCAGCATCTGGCGGGCGAGATATTCAACACCCAGATGAACGTGAAGATCACGCACATCCCTTACCGTGGCGCAGGCCCGGCGCTCAATGACTTGTTGGGTGGACAGGTGCAGGTCATGTTTGATGTGTTGGGCAGCAGCTTGCCGCACATTCAGGGTGGCCGCCTGCAGCCATTGGCGGTCACATCGGCCAAGCGCCATGCGTCTTTGCCCAACGTCCCCACGATGGTTGAGGCCGGCATTGCCGGTTATGAGTTCACCGCCTGGCACGGGGTCGCAGTGCGTGCAGGCACGCCAGCGCCGATTGTTCAAAAGCTCAACGCCACCTTGAACGCGATCTTCAACGACGCCGAGTTCAAGAAAAAGTGGGAAGCGATTGGCACGCCCGTGGTGGGCGGAACGCCTCAGCAATTTGCCGATCTCATTCGCAAAGACAGTGCCCGTTTGGGACTGATCGTCAAGAACGCGGGCGTGACGCTGGACTGACCGGACTGGCTGAGGCGGGATCGGCTGGGCCGAGTGTTCGGCTGGCCCCCGAGGGGACGCAAGGAAAGGCTTTTTCAATCAGCAACGGCGGCAGCCGCTACACTGGCGAGCCTTTGTTCAAAGCAGCGCGTTGAACCTGCCCGATTGACCCCGGGCTTCCTTCTTTTCTGATTGCCCATGAAATTCAAAATGTCCGAGAAGTCGCTGTTTGCGGCTTTGTTGCGTGCCCCTTGGTGGGTGAGCTTTTTGGTGATGCTGGCCGTGGCTTTGGTGGCGGGGGCTTTGCTGCCTGATGCCTACAAAACAGCGGGCATGCTGGGGGCGTTTCCGTTTTTGGTGATCGGTGTCATGGCCGCGTGGCGGCAAAGAAACGCCATATCGGCGAGCCGCATCCAGGAACTGCTTGAGCAGGCCAGAGGCATGGGGTGGCGTGATTTTTCAGTGCTGGTGGAAGAAGCGTTGCGTCAACAGGGCTTTGTGGTCGCTCGTTTGACCGATGGACCGGCTGATTTTCAGATCGAAAAAAATGGCCGTGTCACTTTGGTCAGCGCCAAGCGCTGGAAAGCCGCCACCGTGGGCGCAGAGCATTTGCGTGAACTGCTGGCCGCCCGCGAAAGTCGGGATGCTTTTTCGTGCACCTGCATGAGTCTGGGCATTTTCAGCCAGGCCGCGATCGATTTGGCCAACAACAGCCCCATGCAGTTGCTGGGGTCGGCCAATATTGCGCAACTCATGCACGATGGGGCCAAAGCCCTGAAGCCCTAAAGCTCGGGCACATCGCTTGCGCCTTGGCGCTTTCTTTTGGCTTTCAAGGAATTTCATGACACGACCTCTTCTCGGCGAATCGGCCATTCATCCTGCTGTCCGCCAACGTATTGCCGAACACCACCTGTCCGTCATCCAACAGGTGCAAACGGCCATCGGCCTGCACCCCGTGGTGGTGGTGGGTTTGTCGGGCAACCCCTTTGTGGGTAAAGCGCGCAAAGCGCTGGCCGCAACCGGCGTGGCGCACGAATACATCGAGTTTGGCAGTTACTTCTCGCAGTGGCGTTTGCGCAACGCCTTGAAGATGTGGACGGGCTGGCCAACTTTTCCGATGGTCTTTGTGCGGGGCACCTTGGTTGGTGGGGCCGATGACCTGCGCCGCCTGATCGACAGTGGCGAACTCAAGACCTTGTTGCAAGCCTGAGAGCGATGGCGTCCCCTGAAAAACCCGAGTTGTGGCGCACAGAAGTCGGTGATGCGGTGGCCGTGCTCCATATTCCGGGTGCATTGAAGCGTTCACGCACTTTTGACATCGATGTCAGCCTGCTGGTGCGTGTGCCAGAAGACAACACAGAGGCTTGGCATGCACTGACGCTGGAGATTGACGGCAAGCGGCAATGGCATCGGCGCATCGCCAGCAGTTGTCCAGGCCAGACCGACGGGTTGGACTACCACTGCCGTTTCGTGCTCGAAGCAGGCCCCTCACTGCGCATCCGCGCGGTGGCGGGTACTCGGGGCGCTGTGGTGCAGCGCCTGCAGATCGAAGCCCGCGAAGACAAGCCGTCTTAGCCCTTTGCGTTTCACTTGGGCAGGTCGCGTGCACCGCTTTGGGGGCGGACCATCTTGAACAGCTGCTCCGGCCCGATGCTGAAGTAATCCGCCGCGCCACCCCCGCGCAAAATATGCCCCGCATTGGCCGTGTCATAAACCCCGGCCTTGAGCAAGCGCTGGTCAATGTGGACGCCCACCACCTGGCCAAACACCATCCAAGTCTCGATTTTCCGGCCTTGCAGGTCTTCCAGTTGCAGGATCTGCGTGCAGCGGCACTCAAAGCTCACCGGGCTTTGCGCCACACGCGGCACGCCCACCACCCGTGAAGCCTCGGGCGTCAGGCCCGCCAGATCAAACTCGCTCACCTCGGGTGGCACCGCCTCGCAGGTCTGGTTCATCACCTCGGCCAAATCACGCGTGACCAAGTTCCAGACAAACTCGCCCGTGGCCTCGATGTTGTTCAGCGAATCCTTGCGCCCGATGCTCGAAAACCCGATCACGGGCGGCACGTAGTTGAAGGCGCTGAAAAAGCTGTACGGGGCCAGGTTCAGCACGCCACTGGCGCTGTGGCTCGACACCCAACCAATAGGGCGCGGGCCAACGATGGCGTTGAACGGATCGTGCTTGAGGCCGTGGCCCAGATGGGGTTCGTAAAAGTGCATCATGGTCGAGGTGTAAAAAAACCCCTCAAGAGGGGTTGGGCTCAGAGCGCAAGAAGGATCACTTCTTGACGCAAGCTGAATTGGTTTCGTTTTCTTTCTTGGAACAGTCGACTTTTTTGTCGTCCATCTTGCCACCGCCATGGCTGCCAGCGAAGGAGGGCATGGACACCAACATGAAAGCGGAAACGAGAGCGGTCATCACGATTTTCATAGAAACACCTTCAGGGAATGAGGTTGATAAAAGAGGCCAGAATGCTGTGTCAGTTTTAGCTGTCACGAACATATCCTATCAAGCATCAAAGGCACACGTCGAACATGGACAAAAGTCAGACGCCCGAAAAAGCACCCACACAGGCCGTCTTTCTGCTGGGTATCGCCTGGGGGTTGGGTGTTCTTGCGGCGGCTTCGCCTGCCGCAGCGCAAGAGCGGTTTTTGCCCGCCGCGTCTGCGGTTGTTTTGTCTACTTCGGTGCATGCTCAGGGCGGACGTCAGGCGGCCTTGCGCTCCCTTGATCTGGCTTGGCGGTCCCAACCCCAAGACCTGAATGCCGCACTGCCCTATGCCCGCGCCGTGTTTACCCTGGGCCTGAACGAAGGCGACTTGCGCTGGTTCGGTTCGGCCAAGGCGGCACTGGCGCCGTGGTGGACGGCCGCTGATTTGCCGGCCGAAGGGTATTTTTTGCGGGGTCTGATCAAGCAAGGCTTTCACGCTTTCGATGTCGGCTTGCAGGACATCGACCGCGCCATTGCGCTCGAACCCCGGCGTGCCGAATTTTGGTCCTGGCGCTTTGCCCTGCACCTGTTGTTGGCCGACATGGCGTCTGCCCGACAAGACACCGATGAGATGGCCCGGCTGTTCGGGTCGCAAGAGGCCGATGTGTACCGCGCCGTGTTGCTTTACCGTACCGGTCAGCCGCTGCCTGCCGTTCAGATGCTGACCCGGGCGATGCGATCACCCGACAACCAGGACGCCTCTTCGCAAGACTGGCTGGGTTTTCATCTTGGCGAGGCACACCGTGTGGCCGGGCAGCCCGTGCAGGCCATCGCCCTGTGGGGCCAACGCCTCAAAGCCAGCCCGCAGTCGCACCTGATCCGGCTTTCGCTGGCTGAGCTGTTCAACCAGCAAGGCCAATATGCACAGGCCAAAACCACTGCCTTGTACAAGGCCGACATCGGCAGCCTGACCGATGCGCTGCTCATGCAGGCCCTGCTGGCCAGCCGGGGCCTGAAAGACCCGGACGAGGCCCGACTGGCCAGCCAGATGACGGCGCGTTTGCAGTCGCAAGCCCTGCGACAGGAGTCGTTGATTGAGCGCCCCAAATTGATTCACCAGATTGCCTACGGTCAGGATGTGGCGGCGGGTCTCGCCTTGTCCATCGAGAACTGGCGGCTGCAAAAAGAACCGCCCGATGCGGTTTTGTTTGTGCAGGCTGCGCTTGCACTGGGCCAGGCCCGAGCCGCCGAGCCCGTGCTGGCCTGGGCTAAAAAAACAGGCTACACCGACCCGCAACTGGGGCCGCTGATGCAGGAACTCCAATTGCACCCGAGCTGGACAGGCGGTCGCCCATGATGGCCCGAACATGGCTCTTGGGTTGGCGTGGCTTGTGCGCGGCGTTGGTGCTCATGGCCTTGTGCTGGGCCCCGGCTGCTGTGGCCCATTCCAGCAGCAACAGCTACCTTGCGCTCAGTGCGCCTGACGGGCAGCTGAGCTTGCGTGCCGACATTCACCTGCGTGATGTCGACCTGATTTTTGACCTCGACCATGACCGGGATGGCCAGGTCACTTGGGGCGAGACCCAGGCGCGCAGCGCCGAGCTGAAAACCTGGCTGGGGCAGGGCATCGCCTTGAGTGCGTTGGGCCAGGGCTGCACCTTGGGCGATGCCGATCTGCAAGCCAGCCAGCATGCCGACGGCATGTACCTGAGTGCGCTGTGGACGCCCGTTTGCTTGGGGCTGACGGATGTGGCCCATGCCAGCCTGGCGCTGCGATATGGCCTGATCTTTGCGCAAGACAACCTGCACCGGGGCCTGCTGAAAGTGGATTTGCCTGGCAATCAAAGCAGTGCCTTGCTCAGCCCCGAGCGTCCCGAGGCCCTGGTCAGTGTGGCCGACAGCAGTGCCTGGCGGGTGTTTGGGCGCTATGCCATCGAAGGCGTGTGGCACATCTGGATCGGCATTGACCACATCGTCTTCTTGCTCAGCCTGCTGGTGCTGGCCCCCTTGCAGTCTTCACGCCAAAGGGTGGTGCACTGGCAAGCGGCCCAGCAGGCCCGGCCCGTGGTGCTGGACGTGCTCGCAGTTGTCACCGCCTTCACAGTGGCGCACTCCATCACGCTGGGCTTGACCATCACCGGCTGGCTCACGCCACCTGCCGATTTGGTCGAGCCGGCCATTGCCTTGTCGGTGGTGCTGGCTGCCCTGAACAACCTGCTGGGTTTCAGTGCCCTCCAGCGCTGGCGATTGGCCTTGGTGTTTGGTCTGGTGCACGGCTTTGGCTTTGCCAGCGTGCTGCTCGACCTGGGCCTGCCCACCAGCTCGCTGCTGGCCGCGTTGTGCGGCTTCAACATCGGTGTGGAGCTGGGGCAACTGGCCATCGTGGGCGTGTTTTTGCCCCTGGCCTGGGCGCTGCGCCATACCCGTTTTTACCGCTGGGGGGTGGTGACGGGCGGGTCTGTTGCGATTGTCGTGCTGGGTGTGTTCTGGACGCTGCAGCGCATCGGGTGGCTCGGCTGATGAACTGCCGCGGCCTGCGGGGGTAGCGCAAGCCGCTGCAAGCTGTCGCCTCACAGCTTGCAGCCCTTGACCCATAGGCATCGCTATCCCCAAACCCCGTGCCCAAAGCTGTGGATAAGTCCTTGAACAAGTCGTTCAAGCCGCATGCCTGTTGGCTCGGCGGGATGTGCTTAAAAAACAAGCAGTTGTTTTTATCCCGTTCAGGCTCGCCTGTTGCGCTTTCGTCAGCTGGTTTTGCGGCTATTCTTGTTGTTTCGCACGCACTTTTGTCGCCTTGTTTTTCAGGGTGGATGCCCTGACCGCTGACCGCTGACCGCTGACCGCTGACCGCATGACCACCTCCTTGATCGCTCCGGGCTTCATCGCCTTGCACAGCCACCGCTCTGAGGTGCTGGCCGACACCTTGACGGCTTGGTTGCGTGCGCATCCTTTGCAGCCGCTGGAGAGCGAAGTGGTGCTGGTGCAAAGCAACGGCATGGCCGAGTGGATCAAGATTGAGCTGGCCCGGCAAGGGGGTGCGCATGGTGGCGTGTGCGCAGCCACGCGGGTGGAATTGCCTTCGCGGTTTTTGTGGCGCACTTACCGACAGGTGCTGGGCTCGCACAATGTGCCGCCCGACTCACCGCTCGACAAGCTGCCCATGACTTGGCGGCTGATGGCGCTGTTGCCCGTTTGCCTGAGCGATGCGGTGTTCCAACCGGTGGCGGGCTTTTTGCGTGCCCATGCCAATGCAAGCCCAGAGCCCGACCGCTTGCTGCAACTGGCCAGCCGCTTGGCCGACTTGTTTGACCAATACCAAATTTACCGACCCGACTGGCTGCAAGACTGGGCCGCTGGGCGCGATGTGTTGCGCAAAGCCGCTGGGCAAGATGAGCTCGGCGAAGACCAACTCTGGCAGGCCGAACTTTGGCGGCGCGTGTTGGCCACGCTGGATGAATCGCAACGCGATGCCACCCGCCCAGCGCTGCATGCGCGGGCGCTGGCGCATTTGCAGTCGGGCCAGCCGCTGGCCAGCCCGGTGGCGCGGCGCGTGTCGGTGTTTGGCATGAGCCACATGCCGGGGCAACTGCTGGAGATGTTGGCCGCGCTGGCCACGCACAGCCAGGTCATGCTGGCCGTGCCCAACCCTTGCCAATACCACTGGGGCGACATCATCGATGGGCGCGAATGGTTGCAGGCCGAGCGCCGTCGCCATGCCTACCGAGGCCAGGCGCTGGCCGCATTGCCGCTGGCGCAAATGCACCTGCACGCCCCCACGCTGCTGGCCGCTTGGGGGCGGCAGGGGCGCGACTTCATCCGACAGCTCGATGCCTTTGACGACTTGCATGCCGCCCAGCAGCTCACGCAGTGGCCGCGCCTGGATTTTTTTGACGATGTGCCCGGCGAAGACCCCACGCGCATGCTGGCGCAGTTGCAGCGGCGCATCCGCGATTTGGAGCCGTCCAGCGGTGGCGCACCAGCCCAGCCTTTGCGCCAAGGCGATGCTTCGCTCACCTTCAGCGTGGCGCACAGCCCGGTGCGCGAACTCGAAGTGCTGCACGACCAGCTGTTGCAGTGGTTTCACACAGCGCCGGGCGATCAGCCCTTGTCGCCGCGCGAAGTGGTGGTGATGGTGCCCGACATCGATGTCATGGCCCCGGCGATCCGCGCGGTGTTTGGCCAGTACAAGCGCAGCGATGCGCGCTTCATTCCGTATGACATCGCCGACCTGGGGGCGCAGGCCACCAGTGGGCTGATCCACGCGGTGGAGTGGTTGCTGGCCTTGCCGCAGCAGCGCAGCCGCATGAGCGAGCTGGTGGAACTGCTCGAAGTGCCCGCCCTTGCCGCCCGCTTTGGCCTGAAGGACGAACACCTGCCCACGCTCACGCGTTGGATGGCGGGTTCGGGCATCCGCTGGGGGCTGTCGGCAGAACACCGCTCAGGCTTGGGCTTGGGGGTGTGCGGCGACGACAACTCGGCGCTGTTTGGTGTGCAGCGCATGCTCATGGGCTATGCCTGCGGGGCCGACCCGGTGCAGGCCGAAGGCGCTGCATCGGGCGTGTCGCCTTACCCGGAAGTGGGCGGGCTGGATGCCGAGTGGGCTGGCTCGCTGGCCCACCTGTTGCAGGCGCTGATCGACTGGTGGCAAACCTGCACGCAAGACGCCGCGCCGGCGCAGTGGGCCGAGCGGGGGCGTGCTTTGTTGGCCGCTTTGTTCAAGCCGCGTGACGACAACGACCGCAATGCGCTGGCCGCGTTGGACCAAGCCCTGAGCGACTGGGTGCGGGCCTGCGACGATGCGGGCTTTGCCGAGGTGGTGCCGCTGGCGGTGGCCCGATCGGCTTGGCTCGAAGCCTTGAAAACACCCCGGCTGGAGCAGCGCTTTCGGGCCGGTGGTGTGACGTTTTGCACGCTCATGCCCATGCGGGCCATTCCGTTCAAGGCGGTGTGCCTGCTGGGCATGAACGATGGCGACTACCCCCGCCGCAGCCCACGTGCCGACTTTGACCTGATGGGACTGCCCGGCATGACGCGCCCCGGCGACCGATCGCGCCGCGACGACGACCGTCAGCTCATGCTCGAAGCGCTGCTGTCGGCGCGGCAGGTTTTGTATGTGAGCTGGAGCGGTCGCAGCGTGCGCAACAACAACCATCAACCCCCTTCGGTGCTGGTGTCGCAGTTGCGTGACGAGATCGATCTGCTGTGGGGCAAAGGCACGGCGCAAAACCGAACCACTGAATACCCGCTGCAACCCTTTGGCCGCGCTTACTTTGAAGAAGGCAGTGCCTTGCAGACCTATGCCAAAGAGTGGCGAGCCGCGCAAGACGATCAGCCTGGCAATGGGGCCACGCAGGCGGGCAGTCCATCGATGGCCCTTGCGCTTTTGCCACCGCTCATGGCGGCCAACGACCAAGCGCCGGTCATCACTTTGGCGCAGCTTGCGCGCTTTTTGCGCCAACCTGTGAGCGCGTTTTTCCGTGAACGGCTGCAGGTGCAGTTGGACGTTGAACGCAGCGAGTTGCATGACGAAGAACTGTTTGGCTTGGGTGGGCTGGACCTGTACCAACTGCTCGACCATGAACTGCAACATGTGCCCGCCGATCTGAACGCAGACGCATTGCCCGCCCACGCCGCGCGCGTGGTGCAGCGCCTGCGCCAAGCCGGGGCCTTGCCGCTGGCGGGTGTGGGCACGCTCGAAGCGCAAAAACTCACCCATCTGTTGCAAACCCAGTTGGCCGCAGCCCTGCGTGAGCGCCAGACATGCCCCGAGGCGGCCGAGCGCGTGCTGGTCGATTTGTCGCACCCGCAGGTGGGTTTGCAAGACGCCTTGGGCGGCGTGCTGGTGGGCGAAGGCGGGCCCATGCGCTTGAGCTTGCGTGCCAACGCAGTGGCCGACCTCCAAGCCAAGACACCCGTGGCCAAACCCGACAAACTCATCGACATTTGGCTGCAGTCGCTGGCCGCTGCCGCCATGGGCCAGCCATTGCGCTGTGTGGTGGTGGGCCGCAATGCCGTGGTGCGTGTGCCCCCGACAGCGCCCGATGACGCACGCGCCCAGTTGCAGGTGCTGCTGGCCACTTGGGCCGAAGGCATGCGCTGGCCGCTGCCCTTGCCGCCCGGCGTGGCTTTGCAGTGGCTCAAAGACCCGGACAACGGCCATGCCTTGGCCGATGCCTACGAAGGCAGCGACTTCAAAAGCGCAGAAAAGGACAAAGACCCGGCCCTGGCCCGCACCTACCCCACGCTGGCCGATTTGTTGGCCACGCAGGCTCTGGGGCGCTTTGCCGAGGCGGTGTACGCACCGCTCAAAGCTTGGGCCGCACAAGCGCAGGTCGAGCCTTTGCCCGAGGCCCTGGCCAACGAAGAAGGGCAGGCGGCATGACCCCCCATACCCTGAACGCCCACCGGTTTCCGCTGCGCGGCAGCCACCTGATCGAGGCCAGCGCAGGCACGGGCAAGACCTGGACCATTGCCGCCTTGTATGTGCGCCTGGTCTTGGGCCACGGCAGTGAGGGCGCAGCACCTGTGCGGCCCATGCTGCCGCAAGACGTGTTGGTGATGACCTTCACCCGCGCGGCCACCCGCGAATTGTCGGACCGCATCCGCGCCCGTTTGACCGAAGCGGCGCAGGTGTTTCGCGGCATTGCCGAAACAGACGACGCTTTTTTGGCACAACTCCAAAGTGAATTTCCCGAGGGCCAGGCGCGCGAACAAGCGGCCTATCGGCTGGCGCTGGCTGCGCAGGCCATGGACGATGCGGCGGTCTACACCATCGATGCCTGGTGCCAGCGCATGCTGCGCGAACACGCTTTTGACAGCGGCAGCCTGTTTGAAGAAAAGCTGGTCGGTGACGAAGCCGCGCTGCGCCTCGAAGCGGTGCAGGACTACTGGCGGCAACAGCTCTACCCCATGGCCACGCCCTTGGTGGCGCAGGTGCAGCGCGTTTGGCGCGATGTGCCCGCACTCGACAAAGACATGCGGGCCTTGATGGCCGTGCCCCTGCCCAACGCCGCAGTCGGCACGCTGGCGCAGTTGTTTGGCCATGCGATGGCCGAGCGCGAGGCACAACTGACAGTGCTCAAGCAAGGCTGGGTTGAAAAGGCCGACCACTTGCTCGGCTGGATCGAGGCGCAGCTGGAGCACCATAAGCCGAGCTGGGATGGCCGCAAGCTGAGTTACAAAAAATGCGCTGAATGGTTGGCTGTGCTCAAAGCCTGGGCGCAAAGCGCTGATGAGCCCAAGGTATTGCAAGAGGACATGAAGACAGGCTGGACCCGCTTCACGCCCGATGGCCTGCTTGAATGCCGCAAACCCGGCGAAGCACCGGTGGACTTGCCGCCCGAGTCGCAGGCCTTTGCCGATTTGAAAACCGCTTTGCAGGCCTTGCCTGAGCCGGCACAAGTGGCCAGGTTACACGCCCGCACGCATGTGCTGCAACGCATGGCCGAGCTCAAGCGCCGCAGCGGCTTGTTTGGCTTTGCCGACATGTTGCAGCGCCTGGATGTGGCGCTGGCCGATCCCGACTCGGGTGAGCGTTTGGCGCAGCGGCTGCGCGAGCAGTTTCCGGTGGCGATGATCGACGAGTTTCAAGACACATCGCCTTTGCAGTTCCGCATCTTTGACCGCATTTACCGCACCTCGGAGCACCGGCAAGACACGGCGCTGCTCTTGATCGGCGACCCCAAGCAGTCGATCTATGGCTTTCGCGGGGCCGACATCTTCAGCTATTTGGCCGCACGCCAAGCCACCGCAGGCCGCCACCATGTGTTGGGCACCAATTACCGGTCTACCCAGGCCGTGGTCGATGTGGTCAACCGCTGGTTTCAGATCACGCCAGACGCTTTTGGTTACCGTCAGGGCGATGAAGACCCCTTGCCCTTTCAGCCCGTTGAAGCCAAGGGCCGCAGCGAAGTGTTCACCACCCAGCAAGGCGAGGTGAAGGCCATGACCGTGGTGCATGGCAGCACGCTGCGCAGCCAGCGCGATGCGCAGACGCACCTGTCGGCCCTGTGCGCCGAGCAAATCGTGGCTTGGCTGAGTGATCCGCAAGCGCGTTTTGCACACACAAGCGAAGGTGACAAGGCGCTGCAACCCCAAGACATTGCGGTGCTGGTGCGCACCGGCAAAGAAGCCGCCGCTGTGCGCGACGCTTTGCGTGCACGGGGCGTGGCCTCGGTGTATTTGTCAGACCGCGACTCGGTGTTTGCCAGCGACGAAGCGCAAGACCTGTGCCTGTGGCTTGGCGGCGTGGCCGAGCCGCAAGACATGCGCCACGTGCGGGCCGCATTGGGCACGCGCACCGTGGGCCTGTCGCTGACCGAGTTGCATGCCTTGGCCACCCAAGACGAGCTGCTGGACCAGCGTGCCGAACAGATGCGCGATTTGCGCGGGGTTTGGCAAGGGCAGGGGGTGCTGGCCATGCTGCGCCAGTCGCTGCATGTGCTGCAGCTAGCCGGGCGCTGGCGCGGCCAGACCGATGGCGAACGCCGCCTGACCAATGTGCTGCACTTGGCCGAGCTGTTGCAAACCGCCAGCAGCCAGCAGGCCGGCGAGCAGGCGCTGATCCGTTGGCTGAGCCAACAGATCGACGAGGCGAGCTCGGGCAGTGCGGGCGACAGCGAAGAACAAACCGTGCGGCTGGAGAGCGATGAAGACCTGGTCAAGGTCATCACCATCCACGCCAGCAAGGGCCTGGAGTACCCGGTGGTGTGCCTGCCCTTTGCGCACAGCCACCGCATGATGGAGGCGCACAAAACCCCGGTGCTGCAACGCGATGACGGGCATGGCGAGCGCCATTGGACACTGGCTTTTGACAAAGAAGACACCGAGCTGGCTGACCGCGATCGCCTGCGTGAAGACTTGCGCCTGTGGTACGTGGCGCTCACGCGTGCACGCCATGCGCTGTGGGTGGGCTGGAGCCCCGTCACGCGCGGGGCAGGCAAAAGCGGTGTCAATCACCACAGCGCTGCAGGCCATTTGTTGGGCGGCACTGCCGACTGGGAGGCGGCCCAATGGCTGTCCGCCTTGCAAAGTTTGCAGAGCGACGCGCATGCCAACAGCTTGTCGGTGCAGCTGGCCTCAGCCCCTGAAATGGTGCCGCTGACGGTCTGGCAGCGGCCCGCCCGCAACAGCGCATTGCGCCCAGCGCTGAGCTGCACAGCCCCGATCGACAAGTCGTGGACCATCGCCAGCTTCTCGCGCTTGACACGCGATTTGTCTTCGCAGCCTTTGGCACCCATGGGCATGCACATGGCCAGCCCTCGTGCCGCCGATGACGAACCGCTCGAAGACACGCCTACATGGCCACCCGCCACAGCCCTGGATACAAGCCCCAACCCGCGCACACAGGCGGCTTGGCACACCTTTGCCAAAGGCCCCAGCGCGGGCAATTTTTTGCACGACCAGCTCGAATGGCTGGCCGCCGAGCACTTTGCCATCGACCCGCAAAAGGCCGTGCGGCTGAAACTGCGCAGCGAACGCGCAGGCTACAAGGCCCAGGCCGACGATGTGGTGCAGTGGCTGACGCGTGTGGTGACACAGCCTTTGCGCGGACCCAACGCACCGCTCCAAGCGCTGGGGGCTTTGTTGCCTGAGATGGAGTTTTGGCTGCCTGCCCAGCGCCTGCATGCGCGTGAGGTGGATGCCTTGTGCCAGCAACACCTGCTGCCCGGCGTGAGCCGCCCGCAGCTGCCCGATGCCCAGTTGCACGGCATGTTGATGGGTTTTGCCGATCTGGTGTTCGAGCACGAAGGCCGCTACTGGGTGCTCGATTACAAATCCAACCACTTGGGCGCAGACGATGCGGCCTACACCCCGCAGGCTCTGGCCCAAGCCATGGCCCACCACCGCTACGAGGTGCAAGCCGCGCTGTACATGCTGGCTTTGCACCGTTTGTTGCGAGCCCGTTTGGGCCAAGCCTATGACCCGGCGCAGCAACTGGGGGGTGCGGTGTATCTGTTTTTGCGCGGCATCGACGGGCCCGCCGGAGGCTGCTGCACATTGCCTGCGCCTGTGGCGCTGCTGGAGGGCTTGGACGCCATGCTGAACGCTGAGGGCAAGGCATGAGCTTGCACAAAAAAAATCGCGTGGCCGCTGTGCCCATGGCGCAAATGGATTGGCTCAACGATGTGCCGGCCCAAGGCCTGAGTGCTGCGCACGTCATCGCGTGTTTGCAGCGCTGGACCGAGCTAGGCCTGTTGCGCCACATCGACAGCGCTTTGGCGGTGCAGTTGTTGCGTTTGGATGCACACGCCCATCCTGCGTTGCTGGTGGCGGCAGCGCTGTTGGCTCAAATGGAAGGGCGTGGCCACACTTGCTTGCCAGTGGCCGATCTGTGCGCCCCGCCCGTGGCCCTGTTGGGCTGGCCTGCGGCGGCGGTGGACGGGCCGCAAGGCCTGCGTGCGCTGTGGGCGCATTTGCCCGGTACCTTGGTCGACTGGCAAGCCGCTTTGCAAGGGCCGCCGGGCCATGCGTGTGTGCGCCACAACGACATGCCCGACCAAGGCCAGCCGTTGGTGTGGGGTGGCAGCGCCACAGCGCCGCTTTTGTACCTGCGCCGCTATGCGGGCTATGAGCAGCGCGTGGGCCAAGGCCTGCTGCAGCGGGCCAGTGAAGCCTTGGCTGTGCCTGAGTTGACCGCGCGCCAGTGGCTGGACCGCTTTTTTGTGCCCAGCACCGAGGCCCTTGCCGAGACCGATTGGCAAAAGCTCGCTTGCGCTGTGGCGCTGCGTGCGCGTTTGTCGGTGATCACCGGCGGGCCGGGCACGGGCAAGACTTACACCGCCGCACGTTTATTGGCTTTGCTGCTGGCCTTGCACGAGGGCGAAAGCCCTTTGCGTGTGGCGCTGGCTGCGCCCACAGGCAAGGCGGCTGCGCGTTTGAAGCAATCCATTGACCACGCGCTGACGGGCCTGCAAGAGCAAGTGCCTGCCGACAGCGGGCTGGACTTGGGCGCCTTGATCGCCCGCATGGGGCCAGCACGCACCTTGCATGCGTTGTTGGGGGCGCGGCCGGGCACACGCCAGTTCAAACACCATGCCGCTCAGCCGCTCGATGTGGATGTGTTGATCGTGGACGAAGCCTCGATGGTGCATCTGGAAATGATGGACGCTTTGCTGCAAGCCTTGCCCCCCACGACGCGGCTGGTGCTGCTGGGTGACAAGGACCAACTGGCCTCGGTCGAAGCCGGTGCGGTGCTGGGTGAGTTGTGTCGCGACGCCGCCGCAGGCCGCTACAGCGCGGGCACCGCACAGTTTGCGCAGGCCGTGGCAGGGCAGACTTTGCCCGCGTCATACCGGTCTGTGGGTGCCGTGCCCGTGCTGGCTCAGCAGACGGTGATGCTGCGCCAAAGCCGCCGCTTCAAAGGCGCCATTGGGCAATTGGCGCTGGCCGTCAACCGGGGTGATGCCGCGGCGGCCCGTGCTGCCCTGTCTGCTGCTGTGGACACCAGGGCCGCATCGCCTGAGTCCTCTGCCTTGTTGGCCTTGCAGCCTCCCACTGCCCAAGCCGTTTGCGACTTGGCGCTGGGGACTTTGGGCAAGCCGTCGTATGCCGATGGCTTGCGCCTGATGCAACAAGGGCCTGTAGGGCAAGATGCACAGGCCCATGCCGATTGGGTACGCAGTGTGCTCATGGCGTTCGAGCGCTTTCGCATTTTGTGTGCGGTGCACCAGGGCGACTGGGGCACCCAAGGGCTCAATGCCGCAGTGCAAAAGGCGCTGGCTGACAAGGGGCTGCTCAAAATCACAGGTGAGTGGTTTGCAGGTCGGCCTGTCATGGTCACGCGCAACGATGCACAGTTGGGCGTCTTCAATGGCGATGTGGGCTTGGTGCTGACCAATTTGGAGGGCAAGCCCAAGGTGTGGTTTCTTGATGGCCAGGCCTTGCGCTCGGTCAGCGTGATGCGCTTGGCGCAGGTCGAAACGGCGTTCGTCATGACGGTGCACAAGAGCCAAGGCTCAGAGTTCGAGCACACCGCTTTGGTGTTGCCGCCCGGCGGCGGCGAGGTGCTCAGCCGCGAGCTGGTCTACACCGGCATCACCCGAGCGCGTGAGCAGTTCACCTTGATCGAGGCCGAGGCGGGTTTGCTGGAAGCGGCTGTTCAGCGCCCCAGTGTGCGGGCCAGCGGCTTGGCGCAGTGGTGGGTCGCGGGCTGAACGAAACGCGGGTGGCCCTTGAATGGCCGCATGCACTTGGGCGGGGGGCGAAGCATCAGCTGGCAAAGCCCTCGCACGCCCCTGCATTGGCTTTGCCACGGCATTCACGCAAAAGGCGTTTGTCGCGTTCTGCCTTGCTTTCGCCACTGCCGGGGCTGCTGGGTGGTTTGGGTGCTTTGGATTTTTTGGCCTTGGCGGGCTTGTCGGCGGCGCTGACTGCGGTGAAGTTGTCTGCCGCCCCGCTGGCCGGCGACAAGGCCAGTAAACAAAGCCCAAATCCCACGTTGACGAGCATCAAAGGCAAAAGCCGTGTGTGCATGTCGGTCTCCCTGTCTGTTGTTGTGCGGTTCATCATAGGCAAGCGCAGCGCTTGTGCAAGGGGTGCCCCGTTCAGGGCTGGGCAGACGTTAGGATGGCGAGATGAACAAAAACACTGCTCCTTTTATGCGCCAAGCGGTCATGGACCTTGAAGAGTCCCGCATCCGTGAAGTGGCCAACGCCGGCATGGGCCGGTCCGATGTGCTGGCTTTCTGGTTTGGCGAATCGGATGAGGTCACCCCCGATGTCGTGCGTCAAGCGGCCATTGAATCGATGCAACAAGGCGAGACCTTTTATGCGCACAACCTGGGCCTGCCCGAGCTGCGCCAGGCCGTGTCCGATTACATGTCGGCTCTGCATGGCCAAACACAAGCGATAGGCGTGGACCGCTTGGCCATCACTTCAGGGGGCGTGAATGCCCTGATGCTGGCCGCGCAGGCGCTGGTGGATGCCGGCGATGAGGTGGTTGCGGTCACGCCCGTCTGGCCCAACCTCACGGCGCAGGCCTTGGTGATGGGGGCGAATTTGAAGTGCGTCTCTCTGAGGCCGCTCAATGGCCAGTGGCAGCTTGACATGGCCGCGCTCAAGGCCGCGATCACCCCGGCCACGCGTTTGCTGATCGTCAATTCGCCCAACAACCCCACGGGCTGGACGCTCAGCCGTGCCGAGCAGGCCGACATCTTGGCGCACTGCCGCAGCACCGGCACCTGGGTGCTGGCCGACGAGGTGTACGAGCGCTTGTACTACGAAGCCGACACGGCCAATGGCTGTGCGCCGTCTTTTCTGGATGTGTCTGAGCCCGATGACCGTCTGGTCGTGGTGCACAGCTTTTCCAAGAGTTTCTTGATGACCGGCTGGCGTCTGGGCTGGCTGGTCATGCCTGCGGCCATGACCCCTCACATGGGCAAATTGATCGAGTTCAACACCTCGTGCGCTTCGGTGTTCACCCAACGCGCAGGGCTGGCTGCGCTGCGCAACACCGCAGACATCACCCCCCGCGTGGTGAGCCACCTCAAAGCCTGCCGCGACACGCTGGTGCCGCTGTTGCAAGCCGTGCCGGGCGTCCAAGTGGCAGCGGCCAGGGGCGGCATGTACGCGTTCTTCAAGCTAGAAGGACATTCCGACTCGTTGGCCACGGCCAAGCGCTTGGTGGCCGAGGCCGGTCTGGGCTTGGCCCCCGGTGACGCCTTTGCCCCCGAAGCAGCAGGCTGGCTGCGCTGGTGCTTTGCGTCCAAAGACCTGGACCGCTTGGTTCAAGGAGTGGACCGGCTCAAAAATTGGCTGGCCAAAAATTAATTGGGATCTGACCCCAATTAAGGGGGCCCCAATCCATGCTTGTCATGCCCGCGAATGCGGGTATCCATGCCTTTGAATGGCGGTTAGATCCCTATTTTGTAGCCAGCAAAGCTGTGCTGAACCGACTCCGAGCCGGGCTGAAGGTCATGAAAGTGGCCTCTTTCGGGCTATAATCCGCCTGTTTTGCGATTTGCAAAGCGCACGCCATCCGCTTTTCCGGCAGTTGGCGCAAGTCATTCACCCGCTGAAATTCGTCACTGAACGACAGCGAAACAACAAGGAAATACCATGATTGCATCTTCAATCAAGGCAGAGGTCGTCAAGGCCAACGCACGTGCAGCCAACGACACTGGGTCCCCAGAAGTCCAAGTGGCTTTGCTGACAGCCCGTATCAACGAGCTGACACCTCACTTCAAAACACACGCCAAAGACCATCACGGTCGTCGCGGTCTGCTGCGCATGGTGAGCCGTCGCCGCAAGCTGCTGGACTACCTCAAGTCCCGTGATGCTGACCGTTACGTTGCGTTGATCGCCAAGCTTGGCCTGCGTAAGTAATCGTCTCTCCAGATGAAAAGCGCCTGAGTTAGTTCACTAGCTCAGGCGCTTTATTCTTTTTTTCAGTCGGAATTTGTCAGGGCGATCTCGCGCTGTGTCATTCCACAAAACTTGCAATCCCAGGTTTTGTGGAATGGCATCGAGTTCAGAAAGTCATTTTCCGGGCCCACCGTGCAGCCTCATGCATTTTTGATTTCAGGAGTACTGAACATGTCTATTTTTAACAAAGTTACCAAAACCTTCCAGTGGGGCCAGCACACGGTCAAAATGGAAACGGGCGAAGTCGCTCGCCAAGCTGGCGGCGCTGTGCTGCTCGACATGGAAGGCACTGTGGTGTTGGCCACGGTGGTGGGTTCCAAGATCGCCAAGGCCGGTCAGGACTTCTTTCCGCTGACCGTTGATTACATCGAGAAAACTTACGCTGCAGGCAAGATCCCCGGCAGCTTCTTCAAGCGTGAAGCCAAGCCCAGCGAGCACGAAACCCTCACCAGCCGCCTGATCGACCGCCCGATTCGTCCCTTGTTCCCAGAAGGTTTCTACAACGACGTGCATGTGGTCATCCACACCGTGTCCTTGAACCCCGAAGTCGATGCCGACATCGCTGCGATGATCGCTGTGTCTGCCGCCTTGTCCATCTCGGGCATCCCGTTCAACGGCCCCATTGGTGCCGCTCGCGTGGGTTACATCAACGGCGAATACGTGTTGAACCCTGGCCAGACCCAGCGCAAAGACAGCGTGATGGACTTGGTTGTGGCGGGTACCGAAGCCGCTGTGCTGATGGTCGAATCCGAAGCCCAGCAACTGTCCGAAGAAATCATGTTGGGTGGTGTGGTGTATGGCCACGCGCAATCGGCGATTGCCATCAGCGCGATCCACGAACTGGTGCGTGAAGCTGGCAAGCCCGTGTGGGATTGGCAAGCACCTGCCCGCGACTTGGCTTTCGAAGCCAAGCTGGCTACTTTGGCAGAAGAAAAACTGCGTGCAGCCTACCAAATCCGCAACAAGCAAGCCCGTACACACGCTTGCCGTGAAGCCTACGCTTCGGTCAAAGTTGCTTTGGCTGAAGAAGGCGTGGCATTCGACAGCGTCAAGCTCGACGGTCTGATGTTCGAAATCGAAGCCCGCATCGTGCGCAGCCAGATTTTGGCTGGTGAGCCCCGCATCGACGGCCGCGACACTCGCACTGTGCGCCCTATCGAAATCCGCAACAGCGTGCTGCCCCGCACACACGGTTCTGCCTTGTTCACACGTGGCGAAACCCAGGCTTTGGTGATCACCACTTTGGGCACCGAGCGCGATGCACAACGCATTGACGCCCTGGCCGGTGAGTTCGAAGACCGCTTCATGTTCCACTACAACATGCCTCCCTTTGCCACTGGCGAAGTGGGCCGCATGGGTTCGACCAAGCGCCGCGAAATCGGCCACGGCCGTTTGGCCAAGCGTGCTTTGGCCGCTGTGTTGCCAAGCAAAGAAGAATTCCCCTACACCCTGCGTGTGGTGTCCGAAATCACCGAATCGAACGGTTCTTCGTCCATGGCTTCGGTCTGTGGCGGCTGCTTGTCGATGATGGACGCTGGTGTGCCGATGAAAGCCCACGTGGCCGGTATCGCCATGGGTTTGATCAAGGAAGACAACCGCTTTGCCGTGTTGACCGACATCTTGGGTGACGAAGACCACCTGGGTGACATGGACTTCAAAGTGGCCGGTACCACCAACGGCATCACCGCTTTGCAGATGGACATCAAGATCCAGGGCATCACCAAAGAAATCATGCAAGTCGCTTTGGCTCAAGCCAAAGAAGCCCGCATGCACATTCTGGGCAAAATGCAAGAAGCGATGAGCGAAGCCAACACAGCAGTGTCTGACTTTGCGCCCAAGCTCTTCACCATGAAGATCAACCCCGAGAAAATCCGTGATGTGATCGGCAAAGGTGGCTCGACCATCCGTGCACTGACCGAAGAAACAGGTTGCCAGATCAACATCTCCGAAGACGGCACGATCACCATCGCGGCAACCGATGGCGACAAGGCTGAAATCGCCAAGCGCCGCATCGAGCAGATTACTGCTGAAGTTGAAATCGGCAAGGTTTACGAAGGCCCAGTGACCAAAATTTTGGACTTCGGTGCCCTGATCAACTTGCTGCCTGGCAAAGACGGTTTGTTGCACATCAGCCAGATCGCCCACGAGCGCGTCGAAAAAGTGACCGACTACCTGAGCGAAGGCCAGATTGTCAAAGTCAAGGTCATGGAAACCGACGAAAAAGGCCGCATCAAGTTGTCGATGAAAGCCTTGTTGGACCGTCCAGCTCAGGGCTAAATCCTGGGTACCTCGGGTGGTCAACGATCACCCGAGCCCGTGATGTCGACTTACTATGAACGTCATTGAAATCCAGAGCTACGGTGCCCCCGAGGTGCTGGTGCCCGCGACCCGTCCCGACCCTGTGGCCGGGGCAGGGGAGTTGCTTATCCGCGTATCGGCCAGCGGCATCAACCGCCCCGATGTGCTGCAACGCACTGGCAACTACCCCGTGCCACCTGGCGCATCGGACATTCCAGGCCTCGAAGTGGCAGGCGTGGTTGTTTCCGGTGATGCAGTGGCCATGGCCGAAGCGGGTTTCGCGGTGGGTGACCGTGTGTGCGCCTTGGTGTCTGGTGGTGGTTATGCGCAGTTGTGCGTCGCCCCTGTGGCTCAGTGTTTGCCGGTGCCCATGGGCTTGACCGACACCGAGGCCGCCACGTTGCCCGAGACGTTTTTCACGGTCTGGAGCAATGTGTTTGACCGTGGACATTTGCAAGCGGGCGAGACCTTGTTGATTCAAGGCGGTACCAGCGGCATTGGCGTGACGGCCATCCAGATGGCCAAGGCGGCAGGCGCTACCGTGATCGTCACGGCTGGGTCCGACGACAAATGCCAGGCCTGCTTGGCTTTGGGTGCAGACCATGCCATCAACTACAAAACCACCGATTTCGTGGCCGAGGCCAAGCGTCTGACGGGCGGTTTGGGTGTGAATGTGATTTTGGACATGGTTGCGGGCGACTACGTGGCACGCGAAGTTGAGGCCTTGGCCGAAGATGGTCGCTTGGTCATCATCGCGGTTCAAGGTGGTGTCAAGAGTGAGTTCAATGCCGGCATGGTGTTGCGTCGTCGTTTGACGATCACGGGCTCTACGCTGCGTCCACGACCTGTTGCTTTCAAGGCAGCCATTGCACAGTCGTTGCGTAAAACGGTCTGGCCCTGGATTGAGTCGGGCCGCATCAAGCCGGTGATCCACAGCGTGTTTGGCGCGGTCGATGCGGGTGGAGGTTTGCCATCGGGTGCGGCGCAAGCCCATGCCTTGATGGAGTCCAACCAACATGTGGGCAAATTGGTGGTGACTTGGTGATGACAATGCGCAGCAAGTTGATGGTCGGCAACTGGAAGATGAATGGCAGCCTGGTTGCCAATGCGTCTTTGGTGAATGCCATTTTGGCCGACATTGCAACCGTGAATTGCCGTGCTGCGGTGTGTGTGCCCGCGGCTTATCTGGCGCAGTTGCAAGCCTTGCTGGCTGGCTCTTGCATTGGCTTGGGTGCACAAGACGTGTCTGCCCATGCTTCGGGTGCTTACACGGGTGAGGTGTCTGCCGACATGTTGCGTGAATTCGCGGTGCGTTATTGCATCGTGGGCCACTCGGAGCGCCGTCAGTACCATGCCGAATCGGATTTACTTGTGGCCACCAAGGTGCAACGTGCATTGGCTGTGGGCATCACGCCGATCGTTTGTGTCGGTGAAAGCCTGGCCGAGCGTGATGCAGGGCAAACCGAGCGCGTGGTGAAGCGTCAGTTGGCCGCTGTGATTCATGCCAATGGCCATTGCATCAGCGAAATTGTGGTGGCGTACGAGCCTCTCTGGGCTATTGGCACTGGCTTGACAGCCACCCCTGAGCAAGCGCAACAAGTGCATGCTGTTTTGCGTGCGCAGTTGCAAGCGGCATCGTCGCATGCGGATCGGGTTTCTATTTTGTATGGCGGCAGCATGAATGCCGCCAATGCAGCTGAATTGTTGGCCCAGCCCGATGTGGATGGTGGCCTGATTGGTGGCGCAGCGCTGAAAGCGCCTGACTTTTTGTCCATGCTGAAGACCGCTTCGCGCTGAGTTTTTGGATAACTTTTTTTATTGATTCTTGGAGATACAGATGAGCATGGTGTTGACTTTGATTTTGGTGGTGCAGATGTTGTCGGCCCTGGCCATGATCGGTTTGATCCTGATTCAGCACGGCAAAGGTGCTGACATGGGTGCTGCCTTTGGCAGTGGCGGTTCTGGCAGCCTGTTTGGTGCCACTGGGGGTGCCAACTTTTTGTCGCGTACCACGGCTGTTTTGGCTGCGGTGTTCTTTGTGTGCACATTGTTGCTGGCTTATTTCAGCAACGCCCGCCCAACGGCCCCTACAGGCAGCGTTCTTGAAGGTGTCACTGTGACCGCGCCGGCCGCGCCATCCGCTCCTGTTGACAGCAGCACCGCTGCACAAATTCCTGGCAATGCGCCCGCTGCAAAGACGGACAACAGCGTGCCACCTGCACCAGCCAAGTAAGTTGTCATTCAGCTTTGTTACTCTGCACAAATTTCCCGTTTTTTGAAAGGAAATGGCAGGGTTTTCAGAGTAAACTACGGGATTGTCCGGAGAGCTAAATGCATCGTTTGATGCGCCTCATGCAAACTGGGCAAAAGTATCCAGCCGTCGTGGTGAAATTGGTAGACACGCTATCTTGAGGGGGTAGTGGCGAAAGCTGTGCGAGTTCGAGTCTCGCCGACGGCACCAGACAAACAGAATAGCCCAGACTGCAAGGTCTGGGCTATTCATTCGGTGATACCGTCAGTCTCAAGATGAACCTCGATCAATATCTCCCCATTCTCTTGTTCATTTTGGTCGGCATTGCTGTCGGCATCATTCCCCAGGTTTTGGGCTACATTCTTGGCCCCAACAAACCTGACGCGGAAAAAAATTCCCCCTATGAATGCGGCTTCGAAGCCTTCGAAGACGCTCGCATGAAGTTTGATGTGCGCTACTACTTGGTGGCCATCTTGTTCATCTTGTTCGATCTGGAAATCGCTTTCTTGTTTCCTTGGGCTGTGGCGCTCAAGGAGGTGGGGGTGGCGGGCTTTGTTGCCGTGGTGATTTTCCTGGCCATTCTGGTCGTGGGCTTTGTCTACGAGTGGAAAAAAGGCGCCCTCGATTGGGAATGATCGTGCCAAACACAACAGCATTCAGCCTGCTTAAGGACTCAAAATGATTGAAGGCGTGATGAAAGAAGGCTTCATCACCACGAGCTACGACTCTGTGGTGAACTGGGCCAAAACCGGCTCGCTCTGGCCCATGACCTTTGGTCTGGCTTGCTGCGCGGTCGAGATGATGCATTCAGCGACAGCCCGTTACGACTTGGCCCGCTTTGGCGCCGAAGTGTTCCGCGCCAGCCCCCGTCAGGCCGATCTGATGATCGTGGCCGGCACCTTGTGCAACAAAATGGCGCCTGCTTTGCGCAAGGTGTACGACCAGATGTCGGAACCCCGTTGGGTGATCTCCATGGGTTCTTGTGCCAATGGCGGTGGTTACTACCACTACAGCTATTCGGTGGTGCGTGGTTGCGACCGCATTGTGCCGGTCGATGTGTATGTGCCAGGTTGCCCACCCACAGCCGAAGCGCTGATCTACGGGATCATCCAGTTACAGCAAAAAATTCGCCGCACCCACACCATTGCGCGTGCTTGAGGGAAAGAAGACGATGACCGATTTCGCCATTCGCCCCGAAGATCTGCAAGACACCTTGGCCAGCGCCTTGGGTGACCGCGTGAGCGGTATCACCATCGCTTTGGGTGAGGTGACTGTGCATGTCAATGCCGCCAATTACCTGGGTGTCATGCAAACCTTGCGCGACACAGCAGGCTGCCAATTCGAACAACTGATCGACCTTGCCGGCGTTGATTATTCTGCCTACCGTGAAGTTGGCACCGATGGCCCCCGCTTTGGTGTGACCTTGCACTTGCTGTCGGTCAGCTTGAACCAGCGCGTGCGTGTCAAGGTGCTCTGCCCCGATGATGACTTGCCTCTGGTGGCCTCGGTCAACGAGCTCTGGAACTCGGCCAACTGGTACGAGCGCGAAGCCTTTGACTTGTTCGGCATCGTGTTTGAAGGCCACAACGACCTGCGCCGCATCCTGACGGATTACGGCTTCATTGGACATCCGTTCCGCAAAGATTTCCCCATGTCCGGACATGTTGAAATGCGTTACGACGCTGAGCGCAAGCGCGTGATTTATGAGCCGGTCAGCATTGAGCCACGCGAAATCACACCGCGCATCATTCGCGAAGACAACTATGGAGGCCTGAACTGATATGGCCGAAATCAAGAATTACACGCTGAACTTCGGTCCACAGCACCCGGCTGCGCACGGTGTGTTGCGCCTGGTTTTGGAGCTCGACGGCGAGGTGGTGCAACGTGCCGACCCGCACATCGGCCTGTTGCACCGTGCCACTGAAAAGCTGGCCGAGAGCAAAACCTACATCCAGTCGCTGCCCTACATGGACCGACTGGATTACGTGTCGATGATGTGCAACGAGCACGCTTACTGCCTGGCCATCGAGAAGATGCTGGGCCTTGAAGTGCCGATGCGCGCGCAGTACATCCGCGTGATGTTTTCGGAAATCACCCGTGTCCTGAATCACCTCATGTGGCTTGGCTCGCATGGCAACGATTGCGGCAGCTCAACCATCTTGATCTACACCTTCCGCGAGCGTGAAGATCTGTTTGACATGTACGAGGCCGTGTCGGGTGCCCGTATGCACGCCGCGTATTTCCGTCCGGGTGGCGTGTACCGCGATTTGCCGGACAGCATGCCGCAGTACAAGGTCAGCAAGATCAAAAATGCCAAGGCCATTGAGCAGCTCAACAAAAACCGCAACGGTTCCTTGCTGGATTTCATTGACGACTTTACGCAGCGTTTCCCCAAGTGCGTCGACGAATACGAAACCCTGCTGACCGACAACCGCATCTGGAAACAGCGCACGGTCGGCGTCGGCGTTGTGCCAGCCGAGCGAGCCCTGAATCTGGGCATGACCGGCCCTATGCTGCGTGGCTCAGGCATTGCTTGGGATTTGCGCAAGAAGCAGCCTTATGACGCGTACGACAAAGTCGAGTTCGACGTGCCTGTGGGCAAAACCGGTGACAGCTATGACCGTTACCTGGTGCGCATGCAAGAGATGCGCGAATCGAACCGCATCATCCAACAGTGCGTTGCGTGGTTGCGTGCCAACCCTGGCCCAGTCATTACCGACAACCACAAGGTGGCACCGCCTTCACGCGAAGGCATGAAGTCCAATATGGAAGACTTGATCCACCATTTCAAGCTTTTCACCGAAGGTTTTCATGTGCCTGAAGGCGAGGCTTATGCGTCGGTCGAACACCCTAAGGGCGAGTTCGGCATCTACATGGTCAGCGATGGTGCCAACAAGCCTTACCGCCTCAAAATTCGTGCCCCGGGCTTTGCCCATTTGGCCACTCTCGATGAAATGGCCCGCGGCCACATGCTGGCCGATGCGGTCGCGATCATCGGGACCATGGACATCGTTTTTGGAGAGATTGACCGATGATCTCTGAGTCAACCAAAGCACGCTTTGCGCGTGAAGTCGCCAAGTTCCCTGCAGACCAAAAGCAGTCGGCCGTCATGGCCTGCCTGTCGATCGTGCAGCAAGAGCTTGGCTGGGTCAGTCCCGACAGTGAGCAGGTCGTGGCCGAGGTGCTGGGCATGCCAGTGATGGCGGTGCACGAAGTCACCACCTTCTACAACATGTACAACCAAAAGCCGGTGGGCAAGTTCAAGTTGAACGTTTGCACCAACCTGCCTTGCCAGTTGCGTGGCGGTGCTCAGGCACTGGCGCATCTGGAGCACAAGTTGGGCGTCCATGTGGGTGAAACCACCGCCGATGGCCTGTTCACCTTGCAGCCCAGCGAGTGCCAAGGCGCTTGCGCCGATGCGCCTGTGCTGCTTGTGAACGACCGCCACATGTGCAGTTTCATGAGCCATGAAAAGCTTGACCAGCTTGTCGACAGCCTGAAGAAAGCAGAGGCCGCTTGATGAAAGTCGAACAAATCCTGAGTCAATTCCAGGCCACCGGCGTTGAAACTTGCTTCCATGACCGCCACATCAACCCGCAAATTTATGCCGGTCTGAATGGCCGCAATTGGGGCATCAAAGACTACGAAGCACGTGGCGGCTATGCTGCATTGCGCAAAATTTTGGGCAAAGACGGCAGCGCACCGAACCCTGAAACCGGCATCGCCGGCATGACGCAAGACCAGGTGATCGCCACCGTCAAAGAATCCGGCCTGCGCGGACGAGGTGGTGCGGGTTTCCCGACGGGCTTGAAGTGGAGCTTCATGCCCCGTCAGTTCCCGGGTCAAAAGTATTTGGTCTGCAACTCGGACGAAGGCGAGCCGGGCACATGCAAAGACCGTGACATCATGGAGTACAACCCGCACACAGTGATCGAAGGCATGATCATTGCCGCTTATGCCATGGGCATCAGCGTGGGTTACAACTACATCCACGGCGAAATTTTCCACACCTACGAGCGTTTTGAAGCGGCCCTCGAAGAAGCCCGTGCCGCAGGCTACCTGGGCAACAACATTCTGGGCAGCACCTTCAACTTCCAGCTGCACGCATCGCACGGTTTTGGCGCTTACATCTGCGGCGAAGAAACGGCATTGCTCGAATCGCTGGAAGGCAAAAAAGGCCAGCCGCGCTTCAAGCCACCATTTCCAGCCAGCTTTGGCCTGTATGGCAAGCCCACCACGATCAACAACACCGAGACTTTCGCGGCAGTGCCTTGGATCATCCGCAACGGTGGTCAGGCCTACCTCGAATGCGGCAAGCCCAACAACGGCGGCACCAAAATCTTCTCGGTCAGCGGTGATGTCGAGCGCCCCGGCAACTACGAAGTGCCCATGGGCACGCCCTTTGCCAAGCTGCTTGAACTCGCTGGTGGCGTGCGCGGTGGCCGCAAGCTCAAGGCCGTGATCCCGGGTGGTTCGTCTTCGCCGGTCGTTCCTGCGGATTTGATGATGACACTCACCATGGACTACGACAGCATCGCCAAAGAGGGCGGTTCGATGTTGGGTTCGGGCGCGGTGATCGTCATGGACGAAACGCGTTGCATGGTCAAGGCTTTGGCCCGACTGTCTTATTTTTACTCCCACGAGTCATGTGGCCAGTGCACGCCTTGCCGCGAAGGCACTGGTTGGTTGTGGCGCATGGTGGACCGCATTGAAAACGGCCAAGGCCGTGCCAGCGACATCGACATGCTCGACAGCGTGGCCGGCAACATCATGGGCCGCACGATTTGCGCCTTGGGTGACGCAGCGGCCATGCCGGTGCGCGGCATGCTCAAGCATTTCCGTCACGAATTTGTACACCACATTGAACACAAGACCTGCATGGTCGGTGCCGATGTGTCAACGGTGAAGACCCATGGTTGAAATAGAACTCGACGGTCAGAAAGTGGAAGTTGTCGAAGGCAGCATGGTGATGCATGCCGCTGAAAAAGCCGGCACCTACATCCCTCATTTCTGCTACCACAAGAAACTCTCCATCGCGGCCAATTGCCGTATGTGCCTGGTCGAGGTCGAAAAGGCCCCCAAGCCCATGCCCGCCTGCGCCACGCCCGTGACGCAAGGCATGATCGTGCGCACCAAGAGCGACAAAGCCATTGCGGCCCAGAAGTCGGTCATGGAGTTCCTGCTGATCAACCACCCGCTCGATTGCCCGATTTGCGACCAAGGCGGTGAGTGCCAGTTGCAAGACTTGGCGGTCGGTTACGGCGGTACGACATCGCGCTATGAAGAAGAAAAGCGCGTGGTGTTCCACAAGGAAGTCGGCCCGCTGATCTCGATGGAAGAGATGAGCCGCTGCATCCACTGCACACGTTGCGTGCGCTTTGGCCAAGAAGTGGCGGGCGCCATGGAGCTGGGCATGTCCCACCGCGGTGAACATGCCGAGATCGAAACCTTCTTGGGTCAGACCATTGATTCCGAGTTGTCGGGCAACATGATCGACATCTGCCCGGTGGGCGCATTGACCAGCAAGCCTTTTCGCTACCACGCCCGTACGTGGGAGTTGTCGCGCCGCAAGTCGGTGGCTGCGCACGATTCGTCGGGTGCCAACCTGATCGTTCAGGTCAAGAACAACCAGGTCATGCGCGTTGTGCCACTGGAGAACGAAGAAGTCAACGAGTGCTGGATTGCCGACCGCGACCGTTTCTCTTACGAAGCCCTCAACAGCGAAGACCGCTTGACCCAGCCCATGCTCAAGCAAGGTGGCGAGTGGAAAACCGTCGACTGGCAGACCGCTCTCGAATACGTGGCCAATGGCCTGCGCAATATCCAGCGTGATCACGGTGCCAACAGCATCGGCGCACTGGTCAGCCCGCACAGCACCTTGGAAGAGTTGTACTTGGCTGGCGCTTTGGTGCGCGGCCTGGGCTCGGACAACATCGATTACCGTCTGCGCAACGCCGAATTTGGCACCGCTGAAGGTGTTCGCACTTTGGGCACATCGATTGCTTCACTGAGCACTTTGCAGCGTGTGCTGGTTGTGGGCTCTAACTTGCGCAAAGACCATCCCTTGTTTGCCCTGCGCGTGCGTCATGCCGTGCGCCAAGGCGCTCAATTGAATGTCATCACATCGCAAGCTGATTTCGCCCACGCTGACGCTTGGGCCATGCCTGTGTCGCAAGCCGTGTTGGCCGATGCGGCTGCCTGGGCGCAAGCCTTGGCCGATGTGGCTGCAGCCATCGCTGCAGAAAAAGGCGTGACGGCTCCCGCGGCTGGCAACGTGACCGCGCAAGCCCAAGCCATCGCCAAGTCCTTGTTGGGCGGCGAGCGCAAAGCCGTGTTGCTGGGCAATGCCGCAGCGCACCACGCCAATGCTTCATCCTTGTTGGCCTTGGCCAACTGGATCGCCGAGCAAACCGGTGCCAGCTTGGGTTACTTGACCGAAGCGGCCAATACCGTGGGCGCGCAGTGGGTGGGTGCGCAGCCGCAGACCGGCGGCAAAAACGCTGGCCAGATGCTGGCCGGTGGCCTCAAGGCCGCGATCTTGCTCAACACCGAACCCGAGTTCGACAGCGCCGCAGGTGCTGCCGCTGCCCAGAGCCTGGGCCAGGCCGAGATGGTCGTCACGCTCAGCCCGTTCAAAGCCAACATGGCTTTCAGCGATGTGTTGTTGCCGATTGCACCGTTCACCGAAACATCGGGCAGTTTCGTCAATGCCGAAGGCCGTCTGCAAAGCTTCCATGCGGTGGTCAAGCCATTGGCTGAAACCCGTCCCGCCTGGAAGGTGTTGCGCGTGCTGGCCAATTTGCTCGAGATTCCGGGCGTGGCCTTTGAAACTTCACAAGACGTATTGGCCCGTGCAACAGCCAAGCCGCTGGCTGCATCGAACGCTGTTCGCGCTGAAATTCGTTTGGCTGGGCCGGTGAGTGCGCCTGCGGTCGCTTCGATCTATCAGCTCGACAGCATCGTTCGCCGTGCACCGTCTTTGCAGTTGACCGCAGACGCACGCCAGGAGGTGACAGCATGATTGATGCTCTGTACAACGGCGGCTTGAACCTGATCGCTGCCACATGGTGGGCCACTTTGGTCTGGCCTGTGTTGTGGATATTGCTCAAGATCGTCGCCATCCTTGCGCCGCTGATGGGCGCTGTGGCTTACCTGACGCTGTGGGAGCGCAAGCTGCTGGGCTTTATGCAAGTGCGCCACGGACCCAACCGCGTAGGCCCCATGGGTCTGTTGCAACCGATTGCCGATGCACTCAAGTTGTTGACCAAGGAATTGATCAACCCGTCTGCGGCCAGCTTGGGCTTGTTCCGCTTGGGTCCGATCATGGCCATCATGCCCGCTTTGGCCGCATGGGTGGCGATTCCTTTTGGGCCTGAAGTCGCACTGACCAACATCAATGCCGGCCTGATGCTGGTGATGGCCATCACCTCGATCGAGGTTTACGGCGTGATCATTGCGGGTTGGGCCTCTAACTCCAAGTACGCTTTTTTGGGTGCGCTGCGTGCATCTGCCCAAATGGTGAGCTACGAAATCGCCATGGGCTTTTGTTTCCTGGTGGTTTTGATGGTGTCGGGCAGCATGAACCTGACCGAGATCGTGTTGTCTCAAGGCAAGGGCCAGATGGCCCACATGGGTCTGGGCTTCCTGTCCTGGAACTGGCTGCCGTTGCTGCCGATTTTCATCGTCTATCTGATCTCTGGCGTGGCTGAAACCAACCGTCACCCGTTTGACGTGGTCGAAGGCGAAGCCGAAATCGTGGCCGGTCACATGGTCGAGTACTCGGGCATGGGCTTTGCCATCTTCTTCTTGGCCGAATACGCCAGCATGTGGCTCGTGTCCATTCTGGCCGTGATCATGTTCTTGGGGGGCTGGTTGCCGCCCATCGACAGTGCCTTGTTCAACATGATTCCGGGCTGGATCTGGTTGGGCCTCAAGACTTTCGTGGTCGTGTCCATGTTCATCTGGATTCGTGCCACTTTCCCGCGCTTCCGTTATGACCAGATCATGCGTCTGGGCTGGAAGATTTTCATTCCGGTCACCTTGGTGTGGCTGCTGGTGGTGGGCGCTTGGCTTTTCTCACCCTGGAACATCTGGAAATAAGCGGTTCACGACCATGACAACAATGACTGCTTCCTCCTTCTCGATCAAGGACTTCCTGAAGAGCTTCATGCTCGTGGAGTTGCTCAAGGGCATGGCCCTGACCGGACGCTACGCTTTCGCCCGCAAGGTGACGGTGCAGTTCCCGGAAGAAAAAACACCGCTGTCGCCGCGTTTTCGTGGCCTGCACGCTTTGCGCCGTTATGACAACGGGGAAGAGCGCTGCATCGCATGCAAACTGTGCGAAGCTGTTTGCCCCGCGATGGCCATCACCATCGAAGCCGGTCAACGCGAAGACGGCTCACGCCGCACCACCCGCTACGACATCGACCTGACCAAGTGCATCTTCTGTGGCTTCTGCGAAGAAAGCTGCCCGGTGGACTCGATTGTCGAGACGCACATCTTCGAATACCACGGTGAAAAACGTGGCGACCTGTACTTCACCAAGGACATGTTGCTGGCTGTGGGTGACCGTTACGAAAAAGAGATCGCAGCTGCCAAAGCCGCCGATGCTCCTTACCGTTGAACGCTGCCCAGTCCTGAACATTTAAAAAGACAGACCTATGGACGTCAAGACCGGTTTCTTCTACCTCTTCTCGGTGGTGCTGCTGTTTGCAGCCTTCCGAGTCGTGACTGCGCGCAACCCCGTGCACGCTGTGCTGTACCTCATGCTTGCTTTCTCGCAAGCTTCTGCGGTGTGGTTCCTGCTTAACGCAGAATTTTTGGCCATCGTGCTGGTGCTGGTGTACTTGGGTGCTGTGATGGTGCTCTTCCTGTTTGTGGTGATGATGCTGGACATCAACATCGACACCATGCGCAAGGGCTTCTGGAAAAACTTTCCGCTGGCTGCGACTTTGGGAGCCATCGTGGCCCTTGAAATGGCGGCAGTGTTGTTGTCTGGTTTCCGCTTGTCCCAAGCACCGGCCATGTTGGCTGGCGCTGTGCCTGTCGACAATGGCAAGGCCCTGGGCATTTTGTTGTACACCGAATACCTGATGCCGATCCAGATCGCCGCCTCCATTTTGTTAGTGGCCATGATCGCGGCGATTGCCCTGACTCTGCGTGAGCGCAAGGACAGCAAGGCGATTGATCCTTCCATTCAGGTCAAGGTGCGCGCAGCAGACCGTATGCAATTGGTCAAGATGGGTGTCACACAACCGGCGCCTGCGCCTGTGGCTCCTGCGGAGGAAAGCAAATGATGACACTGACCTTGGGGCATTTCCTGTCGCTCGGCGCCATGCTGTTTGCATTGGCCGTGATCGGCATCTTTTTGAACCGCAAGAACCTGATCGTTTTGCTCATGGCCATCGAATTGATGTTGCTGGCCGTGAACATGAACTTTGTGGCGTTCTCTCACTACCTGGGTGACATGCACGGTCAAGTGTTCGTGTTTTTCATCTTGACCGTGGCGGCTGCTGAATCGGCCATCGGCCTGGCCATCCTCGTGCTGTTGTTCCGTAACAAGAACACCATCAACGTGGACGAACTCAATTCGCTCAAGGGTTAACAAGAATATGAGTCAAACCCTCAACGCAAGCACGCTGTTGGCTGTGCCCCTCGCGCCCCTGGTGGGCTCGGTGTTGGCCGGCGTCCTCGGCACCCAATTTGGTGGCAACTGGATTGGCCGTCGCCTGTCACACACCCTGACCATTCTGGGTGTTTTTGTGGCGCTCGTTCTGTCTGCCATGACGCTCAAAAACGTCATCGACGGTGCCCGCTTCAACGAGACCCTCTACACCTGGATGGTGGTGGGTGGTCTGAAGATGGAAGTCGGCTTTTTGGTCGATGGCATCACTGCAATGATGATGTGCGTGGTGACCTTTGTGTCGCTGATGGTGCACATCTACACCATCGGCTATATGGAAGAAGACGAAGGCTACAACCGCTTCTTTGCCTATATCTCGCTGTTCACCTTCTCGATGTTGATGCTTGTCATGAGCAACAACTTGCTGCAGCTGTTCTTCGGTTGGGAAGCCGTGGGTCTGGTGTCTTATCTGCTGATCGGCTTTTGGTACAACAAACCGACTGCCATTTTCGCCAACATGAAGGCCTTCTTGGTCAACCGTGTGGGTGACTTCGGTTTCATCCTGGGCATTGGCCTGATCGTGGCCTACACCGGCACGCTCAACTACACCGAGTTGTTTGCCAAAGCCAATGAGCTGGCCGCCATCAACTTCCCTTGGTACGTCTTTGGCCTGGATGGCATGCTGATCACCGTGATCTGCATTTGCCTGTTCATCGGTGCCATGGGGAAGTCGGCCCAGTTCCCCTTGCATGTGTGGTTGCCTGACTCGATGGAAGGTCCAACCCCCATCTCCGCGTTGATCCACGCTGCCACCATGGTGACGGCCGGTATCTTCATGGTCGCCCGCATGTCGCCTCTGTTTGAGTTGTCCGATGCAGCCTTGAACTTCATCATGGTGATCGGCTCGATCACGGCGTTGTTCATGGGCTTTTTGGGCATCATCCAAAACGACATCAAGCGTGTGGTGGCTTATTCAACCCTGTCGCAATTGGGTTACATGACCGTGGCGTTGGGTGCATCGGCCTATTCGGTGGCGGTGTTCCACCTGATGACGCACGCCTTCTTCAAGGCGCTGCTGTTCTTGGGTGCTGGCTCCGTCATCATGGGCTTGCACCACAACCAAGATATCCGCTGGATGGGTGGCGTGCGCAAGTACATGCCCATCACCTGGATCACCTCGCTGCTGGGTTCGCTGGCCTTGATCGGCACGCCTTTGTTCTCGGGCTTTTACTCCAAGGACAGCATCATCGAAGCTGTGCACCTGAGCCACTTGCCTGCGGCTGGTTTTGCCAACTTTGCGGTGTTGGTCGGCGTGTTTGTGACCGCCTTCTACTCGTTCCGCATGTATTTCTTGGTCTTCCACGGCAAAGAGCGTTACGACCAGAACCCTGATGCGCACCATGGGCATGACCACCACCACGGCCATGACGACCATGGCCATGAAAAGCCGCATGAGTCGCCGTGGGTTGTGACCGTGCCGCTCGTCTTGCTGGCCATTCCTTCGGTGGTGATCGGCTTCATGACCATTCAGCCCATGCTGTATGGCGAGTTCTTCAAAGATGTGATCTTCATTGACGCGGTCAAGCACCCCGCCATGAAAGAGCTGGCTGAGTCCTTCCACGGCCCAGTGGCCATGGCACTGCATGGCCTGAGCACAGCACCGTTCTGGCTGGCTTTGGCCGGTGTGGTGACCGCTTGGTACATGTACTTGGTTAACCCCAAAGTGCCCGCATTCTTTGCCCGCGCCTTGCGTCCGTTGATCGTGGTCATGGAGAACAAGTACTTCATGGACTGGATCAACGAGAACATCCTGGCCAAAGGCGCCCGTGGTTTGGGTTCGGGTCTGTGGAAGGTGGGCGATCGCGCCATCATCGACGGCTTCTTCGTCAACGGTTCCTGGAAAGTCGTGGGCTTGGTTTCTGGCGTGGTGCGCTGGTTCCAGTCAGGCTACCTGTACCACTATGCCCTGGTCATGATTCTGGGTGTGTTCGTGCTGATGACGTATTTCGTCTGGCTCGCTTAACGATTTTGAGGACAAGATAAAAATGGGATTGTTAAGCCTTGCCATCTGGACGCCGATTGCTTTCGGTGTCATCTTGCTGGCCTTCGGTCGTGACAGCCAAGCCCGCGCAGTGCGCTGGTTGGCTCTCGTCGGTTCGATCGTCAGTTTCCTGATCACTTTGCCTTTGTATTCGGGCTTTCAGCTCGGCACTTCGGCCATGCAGTTCGTTGAAAAGGCGTCGTGGATCGAGCGTTTCAATGTGCACTACCACTTGGGCGTGGACGGTATCTCTTTGTGGCTCGTGCTGTTGACGGCGTTCATCAACGTGATCGTGGTCATTGCGGGCTGGGAAGTCATCACGCGCAAAGTCAACCAGTACATGGCCGCCTTCCTGATCCTGTCGGGTCTGATGATCGGTGTGTTCAGTGCCTTGGACGGCATCTTGTTTTACGTCTTCTTTGAGGCGACCTTGATCCCGATGTATTTGATCATTGGTATTTGGGGTGGCCCGAACAAGATTTACGCGGCGTTCAAGTTCTTCCTGTACACCTTGATGGGCTCCTTGCTCACACTGATTGCCCTCATTTATCTGTACACCGCCTCGAATGGCAGCTTTGACATCCTGACTTGGCACAAGCTGCAGCTGTCGGGCACCGTGCAAACACTGTTGTTCTTTGCGTTCTTTGCGGCCTTTGCCGTGAAAGTGCCCATGTGGCCATTTCACACTTGGCTGCCCGATGTGCACGTCGAAGCGCCCACAGGCGGCTCTGCGGTGTTGGCCGCCATCATGCTCAAGCTCGGTGCTTATGGTTTCTTGCGCTTCTCGATGCCCATCGCACCCGATGCGGCTCGCGAATGGGGCATGTTCATCATCGTGCTGTCTCTGGTCGCCGTGGTCTACGTGGGTCTGGTGGCCATGGTGCAGCAAGACATGAAGAAACTGGTGGCCTACTCATCGGTGGCGCACATGGGTTTTGTGACTTTGGGCTTTTTCATCTTCAACCCCTTGGGCGTGTCCGGTGGCATTGTGCAAATGATCGCGCACGGCTTCGTGTCGGCGGCCATGTTCTTGTCCATCGGTGTGTTGTACGACCGCGTGCACTCGCGTGAAATCGCCAGCTACGGTGGCGTGGTCAATACCATGCCCAAGTTCGCCGCCTTTGCATTGTTCTTTTCGATGGCCAACTGCGGCTTGCCAGGCACAGCCGGTTTCGTGGGCGAGTGGATGGTCATTTTGGGTGCTGTGAAGTTCAACTTCTGGATCGGTGCCCTGGCGGCTTCGGCCCTGATTTTTGGTGCAGCTTATACCCTGTGGATGTTCAAGCGCGTGTACCTCGGCCCTGTTGCCAACGACGACGTCAAAGACCTGACCGATATCAATGGCCGTGAGTTCCTGGTGATGGCCTTGCTGGCCGCCGCAGTGCTCTACATGGGTGTCTACCCCAAACCTTTCACCGACGTGATGGACACTTCGGTGGCCGACTTGCTCAAGCACGTTGCCATGTCCAAGTTGCCTTGAGCAACGGGCATTGAACGTTTAGCCTGATTAGAAGAATTGAGAGAACACAGATGATGGACAACTCCAGCTGGATGACGATTTATCCGGAGATCGTGTTGCTGGTCATGGCCTGCGTGATTGCGCTGGCCGACCTCTTCGTGAAAAGCCCCAAGCGCACCGCCACCTACGCCTTGACCTTGTTGTCATTGGGCGGAGTGGCTTGGCTGCACGCCATGTCGGCCGATGCCGGACAAACGCTCTACGGCTTTGGTCGCCTGGTGGTCAGTGACCCGATGGGCCATTGGCTCAAGTGTTTTGCCACGATTTCCGTCATGGTCACCCTGGTTTATTCACGTCCCTATGCCGCCGATCGCGACATGTTGCGTGGTGGTGAACTGTTCAGCCTGAGCATGTTCGCCTTGCTGGGCATGAGCTTCATGATCTCGGGGCAGAACTTCATCGTGATCTACCTGGGCCTCGAGCTGTTGACTTTGTCCAGTTATGCCCTGGTCGCTTTGCGCCGTGACCACACGCAAGCCACAGAAGCGGCCATGAAATACTTTGTGCTGGGTGCCATGGCCTCGGGCTTTTTGCTCTACGGCATGTCCATGATGTACGGTGCCACAGGCAGCTTGGAACTGTCGTCTGTTTTCAAGGCAGTGGCTTCGGGCCAAGTCAACCACCAGGTGCTGGTGTTCGGTTTGGTCTTCATCGTTGCCGGTTTGGCTTTCAAGATCGGTGCCGTGCCCTTCCACATGTGGATTCCGGACGTGTACCAAGGTGCACCAACGGCGGCGACCCTCATGATTGGCGGTGCCCCCAAGTTGGCGGCTTTTGCAATCATGATCCGTTTGTTGGTCGAAGGCTTGTTGCCACTGGCCTTTGACTGGCAGCAAATGTTGTCATTCTTGGCCATTGGTTCTTTGCTGGTTGGCAACCTGGCCGCCATTGCCCAGACCAACCTCAAACGCATGCTGGCCTATTCGACCATCGCGCAAATGGGTTTTGTGCTGCTGGGTTTTGTGGCCGGTGTCATCAATGGCCAAACCACTCTGGCTGCCAACGCTTACAGCTCGGCCATGTTCTACATGGTTTCGTATGTGCTGACCACCTTGGCCAGTTTTGGCGTGATCATGTTGCTGGCCCGTCAAGGCTTTGAGAGCGAAGAGATCACCGACCTCGCTGGTCTGAACCAGCGCAGCCCGCTGTACGCTGGCGTGATGGCGATCTGCCTGTTTTCCATGGCCGGTATCCCGCCGATGGTGGGCTTCTATGCCAAGTTGTCGGTGTTGCAATCGCTGATCGTCTCGGGTCAGAGTTTCTACATCGGGCTGGCCATCTTCGCCGTGATCATGTCGTTGATCGGTGCGTTCTACTACCTGCGAGTCGTCAAGGTCATGTACTTTGATGAGCCTGTGACGGCCACCACGGTGTCGGCCGACACAGATGTGCGCGTGGTGTTGTCGGTTAACGGCTTGCTGGTTTTGGTGTTGGGCATCATGCCGGGTGCCTTGATGGCACTGTGCGCAGATGCCATTGCCCGCATGTTGGTCATCTGATCGGCGTTGCTTGAGCATGTCAACCTCTGTGCAAATCGGCTTTTTGGTCTTACTGGCGTTGCTGGCGGCCAATTTGCCCTTCATCAACCAGCGGATCTTGGTGCTGGGGCCTCAGCGCAGCACCAAACCCCTGGTATGGCGATTGGCTGAACTGGTGGTGTTGTACTTCGTGGTGGGTGCCATCGGCTTGGCATTCGAAAACCATGGCGGCCAAATTGCACCCCAAGGCTGGGAGTTTTACGCCATCACAGGCACCATGTTTGTGACCTTGGCATTCCCCGGATTTGTTTACCGCTATCTCATGCACCGTCAACATTGAGCGCTGTTGGGTTTGGACGCGCGCATGTCTGACGACCACCTGATCGAGCACCGGGTCAGCCAGCAAGAATTGCTGCGCGGCAACTTCTTGCACGCCTTTCGCGACACCGTTCGATTGCCCAATCAAGGATTGGCCACGCGCGAATATGTGGTTCATCCGGGTGCGGTCATGGTCATTCCGCTGCTCGACACACCCGAGGGCCTGCGCCTTGTGTTGGAGCGCCAATACCGCTACCCCGTCGGGCAGGTGATGATCGAGTTCCCTGCTGGCAAGCTCGATGCGGGCGAAGAACCCGGCTTGTGCGCTCAGCGCGAGCTGATGGAAGAAACCGGTTACACCGCCCGTCAATGGGCGAGGGCGGGCGTGTTGCACCCTGTGATTGCGTACTCGACCGAAGTGATTGAAATCTGGTTTGCCAAAGACCTGACGCTGGGTGAGCGCCAACTGGATTCTGAAGAGTTTCTGGACGTCTTCACCGCCACCCCTGCCGAGTTGATGGCCTGGTGCCGCGACGGGCAAGTCACCGATGCCAAAACCCTCACGGGCGTGCTGTGGCTTCAGAACATGCTCGCGGGCAGCTGGCCGCTGACCTGGCAAACCGTGCCCTGAGGCCTTCTACCCATGAAAGTGCTGGACCTCCAATGTCCGCAGGGCCACAGCTTTGAAGGCTGGTTTGGTTCTCAAGACGACTACGACGCACAACGTGCGCGCGGGCTGGTCACATGCCCGGTGTGCAACGACAGCGACATTGTCAAAATGCCGTCTGCACCGCGACTGAACTTGGGGCACGGCGTGGCCCCGGTGTCGAGCACGGCAGAAACGGCAGCCAAAGACAATGCCAGTCCTGCGCCCACACCTGCGTTGCCCGAGCTGGCAGACCCGCATCGCCAGCGGCCCACCGATCTGCAAGTCTTGCAACAAATGCAAGCGGCCATGTTGAACATGGTGCGCCACGTCATGGCCAACACCGAAGACGTAGGCCCTCAGTTTGCCGAAGAAGCCCGCAAGATCCATTACGGTGAGCGCGAAGAACGCAACATTCGTGGCCAGGCCACCCGCGAAGAAACCGAAGCCTTGCTCGAAGAGGGCATCGACGTCATGCCCTTGCCAGTGCCTGAGAATCTCAAAGGTCCGCTGCAGTAAAGCGGGCGCACCAGCCCTGCGCTCTGAGAGATTCGATCAGATCGACAGAGTGTGACCCCCATGACCGACAAGCACCATCGTCTGCGTCATACTCGCGGCAGCCCATGAACACCCTCCACATCCAAGACGCCGAGGTCGAACTGACGGCCATCCGTGCGCAAGGCCCGGGTGGGCAAAACGTCAACAAAGTCTCGAGCGCCATTCAGCTGCGATTTGATGTGGCCAACGCATCTTTGCCGGATGACGTCAAGCAGCGTTGGCTGCAGTCCGGCGACAGCCGTCTGACGCAAGAGGGGGTCTTCATTCTCAAGGCCCAGCGCCACCGCACCCAAGAGGCCAACCGGATGGATGCGTGGGCGCGCCTTTATGAAACCTTGGACTTGTATGCCAAGCCCCCAAAGCCCCGCAAGGCCACCAAGCCCACCTATGGCTCGGTCAAAAGGCGGCTGGAGGGCAAGTCGATGCAGTCGCGCCTGAAAGCAAGCCGGCGCAACGACACCGGGGATTGAGCTGCCTGGCCAGCCCCCACCCCTGTACACGGCCTACCGTGCTTTGATTGGCACCATGCTGACCAAACTGCGTGCACTTTGCGCGTAGCCCTCGGGCGTCAGGTGCAGCAGGTCGGCTTGCATCCAGCCTTTGGCTAACCAACGCTGTGCGGCGCCCGGGCCGCCCATGGCTTTTTGCCAGTGCCAGTGGGCGCAGCCCTTTGCGCTGGCCTGGCTGTCGTTGATCAGGCGCAGGGTGTTGGACGATCGTTGGGCATCGGGCGGGCCGATCAGGATGCATCGGGCCTGAGGGTAGGCGTTTTTCAGACGGGTGATGCTGGCGTTCAGCTGGGCCTCGTACAGCCCGACCTTGAAGTCCGGGTCCAGCGATTCGTTGGTGCCCGATTGCAAGATGACCACATCGTAGCCCGCGTTCAGTGGGTCTTCCCGGCGCAAGTGGCCACTGTCCGCCACGCGCCAGCCCTTGGCGGTGGCCCCGGGGATACTGAATACATCCAGAATGGCCTGGGTTTTGCCCTCGTACACCGGGGCGATGCCGTCGATGCGAATTTGTCCAGCAATGACCCGCAAGCGCAATGTTGCAAAGGCTTGCTCTGCTTGCACCCGCAGGCGCTGGCTGCTGCTCGGCCCCAGATTGACGATGGCTTCTGCACCGTCATCGACGGTGATGCCCAGCACCAGGCTGCGCTCGGCCTTGTCTTTGGCAAAGTGGATGTCGGCCCATTTCACCCGGGTCTGGGCATCGGGGTAGCGAAAGTCCAGCCACATGAACGCACCAGCGTCTTCGGTGCCCAAGTGGGCCAGTGATTTGGCATAGGCCTGCGGGCCTTCGGTGGGTGTGCGGTAGGCCATGCTCAGGTGCCAGTCGTCACTCAGGCAGGCGCGGCGCAGGGGATGGCGAATCCCCTTCAGTCCGAAGGTCGGGGCAATGAAGCTGGGGTGGGTCTGTGCGTGGGGCAGGCGCAGTGCCTCTAACAGGCTGTCGGCAAAGGTGCCGGACGCTGTGTGGCTGTCGCCCCAAAGGCCGATTTTGGGTCCCAGCGTGTGCTTGTGCACGGGCGGTGTGTACGCCTGACGCCATTCGGGTGGCATTGGGTCGCTGGCGGGGTCAGGGTTTGCCGCCGTCGTTGTTGTTGTGGCATGGCCAGAACGCGGGGGGCTTGTAAAAGCCCGTGACTTGGGGGGCGGGCAGTTGAATTCGGCCGGTTCGCGCTGCCCATTCACCCGCAACAGCATGATGTCGGGCTCGGCGAGGGTGTTGAGCGACAAACAGGCCGTGACGAGGGCGGCGGTGAATCTGTAAAAAACCGGTGTCAAAAGTGCGTCCGTTGAGCAATAGAAGTGGGTGTTTGTACCACTTAGGTGTTGGTTCGGGCGGCCTGGGGGTATCTATTAATTCAGGCTTGAAAATTGCTTTTGCTGAACAGACTGTGGAATATCCGTCAACTTTTTCTGCGTCGGTGCACCTGTCGCACCGACTTCTCATGATGCCATGACCTTGCTTGCTGTAACGACATTCACCCCCACGGCGTCCGAATCATCGGACCGCCTGGCGGGCGCGTCTGCGCGTTCTGTGACACAGGGGGGGGCATTTTCCCAGACCCTGTCCCGGCTCACGCAGCCGGGCGAGGTGGTGACTGTGCGCCCCGGCGATACCCTGAGTGGGCTGATTCAAAAACGCCTGCAGGACACGCGTTCGCCGCTGCAACTCTCGGGTGACCAGTTGTACCGTGTGGCGTTGAAGGTGGCGGCCGACAACGGCATTCCCAATGCCAACTTGATCTACCCTGAGCAACGCATTGATTTGTCGTCGGCATCGACCTTGGCCATGGCCGAGGCCTTGCAGCCTGACACGCGGGCGACGCCCTTGGCTGGCCTGCCGCCCAACGCCACGGCATCGGCCAGCCGCTTGTCTGCCTCCCCTGACGGTCCAGCTGCGGCCGATTCGCGGGCATTTTTGGCCCAGCATGCTGCCCACGCCCGCCAGGCCCAAGCCACCAGTGGCATTCCGGCCACCTTCATGGTGGCGCAAGCCGCCCTCGAAACCGGTTGGGGCAAACACGAAATTCGTTTTGACGACGGCCGCACCTCGCACAACCTGTTTGGCATCCGCGCTGGGACCCACTGGAAGGGGCCTGTGGCCGAAATATGGACCACCGAATTTGTGAATGGCACAGCGCAAAAAGTGCGGGGACAGTTTCGCGCCTATGGCAGCTACGAAGAGTCTTTCAATGACTATGCCCGTTTGATCAGCCAAAGTCCGCGTTACGCCAACGCGATGCGCCATCTGGGTGATCCACAGGCCTATGCGGCGGCCTTGCAACAAGCGGGGTATGCCACGGCGCCCAACTACGCCAGTGTGTTGGGCTCAATGATCGAAAAAACCCAGCGCCTGCAAGGCACTGTGCCCGCCATGGCGGCTGCGACACTGCCCACGACCGCACAAATGCTCAACATGCGCCAGCCAAGTGGGCAAACCACGGCAGGCAGTGTCATGGGCGTCATGAACACAGCGCTGAACACCTTGCCCGGTGGCGCGGGCCTGCCCGTTGTCGGTTCGCGGCAATGGCGCCAGTCGCCCTACGCCGAGCTGGGCATCCCCAAAATCCTGCCCTGACGCGCAGGCCCACAAAGTGCTCAATCGCCAGGCGACGGCTTGGGGTTGGACATGGGCGTGGGCGTGGGCGTGTGGTTGGTAAGGCCTGTTGGATCTGGGCCTGTGCTGCCTGGCTGCGCCGACGGGCTGGTGCTGGGGTCGGTCAGCGCGGTCGAGGACAAGGTCGCACCTGCGGGCAAATTGGTTGCCTTGGGCTCCGGATTGGCGGGCTCCGGCTGGGCCGAAGGCTTGGGCAGTTGTGGGCGTTTGAGTTGCCACAGGGTCGGCCCAGAGACCATGGCTTCGGGCTGGCCCAAAGCCATGCGGATCTGGTTGTAATAGGCATGAATCCCGCTGCCCGACAGGTGGATGCCGTCTTGCACAAAGTAGTTCGGGTTGGCCTGCCCAATGGCATGCCAGTCCACCAACTGCACATTGCCAAAATCTTGGCTCACCCGCGCGATCATGTTGTTGTTGGGGCTGGTCCAGCGTCTTGCGCCGTAAACATTCACCACCACAACAGTCTTGCGGTCGGTCAGTTGCTCCAGCAAAGCCCGAAATTGCTTTTCTGCCAGATAGCCGTTGGTGCCCAGGTGGATGACCGCTGCATCGCCCAGCTGCGCTTCTTCACGCAGGCTTTGCACCACTTTCAGACCATCGCTGCCTTGCCTGCCCACCTTGGCTTCCACCGAAGCAGACGGCAAACGCCGCAACAGGTAAGGGCTGGCACCCAGCAAAACCGAGTCACCCACCAGAGTGACTTTTTGGTAACGCGCACCGTTGACCTTGGGTGGTGTCACTGGCGCGGGGCTGGCGCTTGCGGCTTGGGGGGCCTCTGGCAGTTCCGTGGGCTTGAGGGCTTGAGGGGCCGACACGAAGCCCAAGACCCCGGTGTTGACCAGCACCAAACCCGAAACAGCGAGCACCATGCTGCGTCGCCAGGGCTTGCCCTTGAAGCCATGGGCCCAGCGGGTTTCGACCCAGCGGTAAGAGGCTTCGGCGCACAGCAGGGTGATGGCCAAGCGGGCGGCGTTGACCCAGGTCAGCTCCAGGGCGTCAGCCTGTGAGGAAGGCCGCAGCCAGACCACCACAGGCCAATGCCACAGGTACAGCGAATAAGAGCGTGCCCCCAGCCACAACATGGGGCGTGTGGAGAGCATCCAAGCCACCCAAGTGCCCTCACGGGTGGCTGCGCCAATGACCATGCAGGTCAGCATGACGGCCAACAAGAAACCGCCTTGGTACAGCCCAGGCGTGCCTTCGTGGGTTTCGGCCATGCCCCAGATCAGCGCGGCCAAGGCGGCTGTGCCTGCCAGGTTCAGCAATTCGTCGCTCGCGGGCGAGGCCATGCGGATTTTCCAGGGGTTCCACCAGGCGGCCAGGGCCGATCCCGCCAACAGCCCCATCAAATGGGTGTCGGTGCCCAGATACACGCGACTGGGGTCGCCGCCGTCTATTTGAGTGGCATAGAGCCAGGCCATCCAGGCGGTGCTGGCCAAGGCAATCAGCGCGGCACACATGCCCAGACCTGTGCGGCTGGCCCGGTTCAAAAGCCACAGCGCAGCCAGGGGCCACAGCAGGTAATACTGCTCTTCTACGGCCAGTGACCACAGGTGTTGCAACAGCCGAGGTTGGTCAATCGCCTCGAAATACGACTGCTGCGCCACGATCTGCCACCAGTTGGAGACATACAGAAATGCCGCAGGCAGGTCTTCGCGCAAACGCGGCAGCGCGGCGGGCAGCAACAGCGGCGTGAGCGGCACCAGCAACAACAGCATGAGCAGCGCAGCCGGAAACAGGCGGCGTGCTCGGCGCAGGTAAAAGGCCGCAAAGTCAATCCGGCCGGTCTTTGCGTGCTCTTGCAACATGAGCGCCGTGATGATGAACCCGGACACGGTGAAGAAAATGTCCACGCCCAGAAAACCCGCAGGCAGGAAGTTGCCCAGATTCAGGTGGTAACCGATGACGGCCAACACGGCCACGCCGCGCAAGCCATCGAGACCTGGCAATCGGGCCAATGCACTCATGGCTTGGACAGGCCGAAGTCGGCCATGAAGCGGTCGGCCAGTTCGCGGTAACCGGCCGGGGTGAAGTGGATCAGGTCAGGGGCCATGAGCGGTGGATTTTTTCGCGCCCACTGGTAGGCGCTGCCTGCGCCGCCCATGGCGTCTTGCATGCTCCAGGCCAGACAACCGTTCTGGGCCGCTGCCTCGGCCTGAATTTGGCCGATCAGTGTGTGAATGCGGCTGTACTTGAGCAATTGGGCCACAGGCGCAGCGGCGGTGTTGGGCGGCCTGGGTGGGGCACTGGCTTTCGACTTGGCTTTCTTGTCCTTGGCGCTGGCCTGGCCGCTTGGTTTTTGAGTGGCTTGTTTTTTGCTCCCCTTGGCTGCTTTGGGTTTGGCGACCCTCATGCCCCGATCGCCCGGACCGATCAGCACACATTGCGTTTGCGGAAAGACTTGGCGGAAGTTGAGCAGCGCCTGGTTCAAGGTGTCGCGGTAGGCGGCCTCGCTGAAACGCGGGTCGTTGCCTTCGTTGGTGCCAAAAGCGATCAAGGCCAAGTCGTATGGCTGGTCGGTGAACCACGACGCCAGGTAAGCCAAATCGCTGCGCACCCAGCCCGCCACGGTGGCACCGGGGTAGGCGAACAGGTCCAGGTGAATGGCCGGTGTCAGTGCTGTGGGGGGTGTGGGTGTGGGTGTGGCCGGTTCCGTCAGCTTGAGGCCCTGAAAGCGAAAGGCCCCCTCGACCACGCGAATTTGCAAGGTGGACAGTGGGGCATTGGTGGTCAGCGCCAAGGCGTTGGGTCCGGCTTGTGCGGCCAAGGTGACCTGTGTTTCGGCTTCGCCGTTCAGGCTGATGGCCAGCCGCACAGCGTTCGCAACATCCCCGTGGTGCAGAATTTGCAAGCGGGTGTGACGGGCCTGGCCTTGTGCGTCACGCAGGTCCATGGCCAGTGTGGCGCCGGGGCGTTTGGCCACCAGGCTCGTCATGCCCGGGCCGGGTGCGGCGGCGGCATCGGCGTGGGCATAGGCCATTTCGCGCCCCCAGTCACCAGACAAACAGGTCTTGCGCACCAAGGCTCGAACGCCGCCGTGGCCGACCCCAGCATGGACGAAGCGGCTGCCGACGGTGGCATCGGCGGCCGCTTCTTGTCGCAGCATTTGACGCAGCAAGTGGTCGCTGAAAAACGCAGCCGCCATGTGGCTGTCGCCCCAGATGGCCATGCGCAAATGGCCGGGTAATTGGCCTGGCAAGTGGCCGGACAAGTGGCCAGGCAAGCCCTGCCTCAAAGCGCCGCTGCGGAGCAGCTGTTTGGCGCTTCCAAAGCCCTCAAGGCCCCCAGTGCTTCCTTTGGCTTGTGCCTGAGTTTGTCCCTGCGCCTGCGCTCGAGCCTCTTGCAAGGCTTGTTCGACTTCGTCATCGTCAGGGATTTCGGTGGGCTCTGGGGCTGGGCTTGATGGCCTGGTTTGGGCCGGGCCTTTGCGCGGGCACACCAGCTCTACGGGGCGCGCTCCGGTGTGGTCGATGTGGCGTGATTGCACCGAGACCACAGAGGCCAAGATGGCCGATGGGCTTGTTGGGCTTGATGGTGCCGAATGCGTCTGCTGAGCCCAAGCCCCAACGCACAAACAGCCCCACATCAGCATCCAAAAACGCATCTTCATTTCTGCAAGCACTCCTGGGCCAGAGCCACCACGCGGGTGACCGGGTCTTGTGGCCCATCGGCCTGCACCACCGTGCGCTGCGGCATGCTGCGCAGCCAAGTGATTTGGCGTTTGGCCAATTGCCGCGTCGCAAAAATCCCGCGCTCACGGATCTCACTTTCGGGCCCGTTTGCGTCCAGCCCCTCCCAGGCTTGGCGGTAACCGACGCAGCGCATCGAGGGCAGGTCGGGGTTCAGGTCGCCGCGCTGGCGCAGGCTTCGCACTTCGTCCATGAAACCCGTCGCCATCATCAGGTCAAAGCGTTGGGCAATGCGCCCGTGCAACCAGGCCCGGTCGGCGGGTTCCAGGCTGATGATGGGCATGTGCCAGTCGGGCGCGTTGCTTTTGGCACTTTGGTGAAACGACGTCAAGGTCTGGCCCGTGGCGGTCCAGACTTCCAGCGCACGGCCAATGCGCTGGCTGTCGCCAGGGGCCAGGCGTGCGGCGGTGGTCGGGTCCACTTGGGCCAGCTGAGCGTGCAAAGCGGGCCAACCGAGGCGCTCGGCCTGCTGCTGGATTTGGCTGCGCACCTCGGGGTTGGCTGCGGGAATATCGTTCAGGCCTTCGAGCAAAGCCTTGAGGTAAAGCAGGGTGCCCCCCACCAACAAGGGCGTTTTGCCGCGTGCGCGGATGTCGTGGATCAACCGGGTGGCGTCTTTGGCAAATTCGGCCGCGCTGTAGCTGTGCAGAGGGTCCAGGGTGTCGATCAGGTGGTGCGGCACGGCGGCCAGCTCTTGGCGGCTGGGCTTGGCCGTGCCAATGTCCATGCCCCGGTAAACCAAGGCCGAGTCGATGCTGATGATTTCTGCACCCCCATGACCTTGCAGGCTTTCGGCCAGTGCCAATGCCGCAGCGGTTTTCCCGCTGGCCGTGGGGCCGACGAAGGCGATGGCGTCGACAGGGCGTTGGCTCATGTTGGTTTGACCGATGTGACCACTGGGCGGCCATGGCGCTGCACGCCGGTCCACGCCACGAAGGTGATGAAGATGGCGCACAGCAACAGGCCGTGGGCCAAGGCAAACACCGGGCGGTCCATGTGTGTGCCCAGCCAACCGCCTATGAAAAAGGCACCCAGCATCATCAAAAAGCCGTTCAAGGCCGATGCTGTGCCGGCCCGGTTCGGAAAGGGCGCGACCGCACCGCTTTGTCCGCAGGGTTGGTGCACGCCGTGGCCCAGCATGAAGATGTACATCGGTCCCATAACCGCCCAAGCGCCGTACCAGTCTTGTCCTTGGCCTGCATAAGCCAGTGCGGTCATGCTGACGCCGCCAGTGATGGTCAACACCGCGGCGATGCCTACGGTGCGGTGCACGCTGGTGCGCCGCAGCATCCAGCGGCACCAGAAGGTGCCCACGATGTACGACAGCGACATGCTGAGCATGAGAAAGCCATAGGCCGTTTTGCTGTAGCCCATGAAGGTGACAAAGACAAACGAGGAGCTGGCCAAAAAGGTGAACAGGCCCAGGTAAGAACCCGCCGACAAAGCACACCAGGTGAGGAACACCGGGTTGCGCAGGATGTCGAGGTTGGCTTGGATGAGGGGGCGTGCGCTCAGGGCATGTGGGTCGGGGCGGGCCAGGGTTTCTTCAAAGCGCCAATACACCAGGGCGAGGGTGGCAGCGCCAAACACCGCGAGCATGAGCAGGGCGATGCGCCAGCCCAGCCAGTCGGTCAGCATGCCACCCAGTGGCGCACAGGCGCAGGCAATGATGCCCAGCCCAGTGAGGCCTTGCGACATGACGGTGGCGCCTTGCGCGGGCTGAAACAAATCGCGCACCACGGCGCGTGCGGCCATGACGCCCGCGCCCATCGCGATGCCTTGCAGCGTGCGCCCCGCGATCAGCCAAGCCATGCTGGGTGCCAAGGCGCAGGCCACAGAGGACGCGGTGTAGGCCGCCATGCCCCACAGCAAGATGGGGCGGCGACCAAAGCGGTCGGACAGTGGCCCCCAGACGAGTTGCGACAGCCCAAAGGCCAGCAGCAGCGCGGTGAGCGTGAGTTGGGCTTGTCCCATTCCCGCGCCAAAGCCTTGGGTGATGGCGGGCAGGGCGGGCAAGTACAGGTCGGTGGTGACGGGTTGCAGGCCGAGCAGCAGGGCGAGGATGAGGACGATGAGCTTTTGTGGCATGCCAGTGTGGGTTCTTTGGCTTACGCAGCGTTGGCGCAGGTTTCTGCGTGGACCGCGATGGTTGAGGTCGGTACGCGGCTGCCCTCATACTCGCTTCGCTCGCCAAACCGGGTGGTCCGAAAACCAGCTTCACTGCTTGTTTGAGGTTGGCTGTCTTTGTGGACTGCGATGGTTGAGGTCGGTACGCGGCTGCCCTCATACTCGCTTCGCTCGCCAAACCGGGTGGTCCGAAAACCAGCTTCACTGCTTGTTTGAGGTTGGCTGTCTTTGTGGACTGCGATGGTTGAGGTCGGTACGCGGCTGCCCTCATACTCGCTTCGCTCGCCAAACCGGGTGGTCCGAAAACCAGCTTCACTGCTTGTTTGAGGTTGGCTGTCTTTGTGGACTGCGATGGTTGAGGTCGGTACGCGGCTGCCCTCATACTCGCTTCGCTCGCCAAACCGGGTGGTCCGAAAACCAGCTTCACTGCTTGTTTGAGGTTGGCTGTCTTTGTGGACTGCGATGGTTGAGGTCGGTACGCGGCTGCCCTCATACTCGCTTCGCTCGCCAAACCGGGTGGTCCGAAAACCAGCTTCACTGCTTGTTTGAGGTTGGCTGTCTTTGTGGACTGCGATGGTTGAGGTCGGTACGCGGCTGCCCTCATACTCGCTTCGCTCGCCAAACCGGGTGGTCCGAAAACCAGCTTCACTGCTTGTTTGAGGTTGGCTGTCTTTGTGGACTGCGATGGTTGAGGTCGGTACGCGGCTGCCCTCATACTCGCTTCGCTCGCCAAACCGGGTGGTCCGAAAACCAGCTTCACTGCTTGTTTGAGGTTGGCTGTCTTTGTGGACTGCGATGGTTGAGGTCGGTACGCGGCTGCCCTCATACTCGCTTCGCTCGCCAAACCGGGTGGTCCGAAAACCAGCTTCACTGCTTGTTTGAGGTTGGCTGTCTTTGTGGACTGCGATGGTTGAGGTCGGTACGCGGCTGCCCTCATACTCGCTTCGCTCGCCAAATCGGGCAGTCCGCGTACCGACCCCAACCATCGCTGTGTGGTTGTTCAAACCAGCCCCTGTTTTGGGGGGCGCAGCCGCAGGGTCGGCTGCGCCCGCCGCGCGGTGCTCGCGATTTGGCGAGCGAAGCGAGTATGAGCGAGACCGCGTGGCGGGTGCAGCCGACCCGGATTCAAAGTGCGATGGTGGTTGCCTCATCACCTGCCCCGCAAAAACAAAGCGTCCAAATCCCGCATCGTCATCTGACGCCAAGTCGGGCGGCCATGGTTGCATTGGTCGGATCGTTCGGTCTCTTCCATCTGGCGCAGCAGACCGTTCATCTCATCGAGCGTCAGTCGGCGGTTGGCGCGGACTGCGCCGTGGCAGGCCATGGTGGCCAGAATGTCGTTTTGGGCGCGTTGCACCACGGTGCTGGCATCGTGTTGGGCCAGTTCGGCCAGCACGCTGCGGGCCAGCTCCACCGCATCACCGTGGGCCAAGGTGGTGGGCACAGCACGCACGGCCAAGGTCTTGGCCGACAGGGGCGAGATCTCCAGACCCAGCTGTTCCAGCGCTTCGGCGCAGGCTTCGGCGGTGGCCACTTCGGTGGGGTTGGCGGCAAAGGTGGCTGGGATCAGCAAAGGCTGGCTGGCGATCCGCGGGCCTTCGCCGTGGGCGGTGTTCAGCTGGTTTTTCAGGCGCTCGTACACGATGCGCTCGTGCGCAGCGTGCATGTCCACCACCACCAGGCCCTGCTTGTTTTCAGCCAAGATGTAAACGCCATGCAACTGCGCCACCGCGCGACCCAAAGGCCAGTCGCCCTCGGGCAAAGGGGCGGCCGGGGTGCTTTGTGCCCAGTCGGCATTTGCCCCTGCCAGCGCCTGGCTGTCGGGTTTCGGCGAGATGGCCCACATGCCCGAGGCTTCAGCCGCCTGCGGTGGCATTGGGCCCTGCGGGGTGCCATCACTTGACCACCCAGCGCTGACTTCGCTGCGGGCTTCGTTTGTGGGCTGCCACAGCGCCTTGAGGTCGGCCATCGCCTGTTCGCCGTCCACACGGGGGCGCAAAAAATCAGCTGGTTTGTAGCAGGGGGCGTTGAAGCTGGCCAGCCCCGGGCGTTCAAAAGCCATGCCGCCTTGTTGCCAGGCGGCCGATTCGGGCAGGGCCTTGGGTGAAGGGCCATTTTGCAATTTGAACGCCTGCGCTGACTCGGACAAAGCCCCGGGGGATGCCGCAAACGGGCTGTCGCCAGCGGCCTCGCTCAGCTTGTGTGCGCGTGGCGCAGCCAGCGCGTTTTCCAGCGCATGGCGAACCGCTTGGTGCACGGCGCGGCTGTCGCGAAAGCGCACTTCGATCTTGGTGGGGTGCACGTTCACATCGACCAGCGTGGGGTCGATTTGCATGAACAGCGCATAGGCCGGTTGTTTGTGCCCGTGCAGCACGTCTTCGTAGGCGCTGCGTGCGCCGTGCATGACCACTTTGTCGCGCACAAATCGGCCATTGACATAGGCAAATTGGTGGTCGGGGCGCGAACGAGCGGCATCGGGCAGGCCCGCGCGGCCGATCACCTTCAGTGGCCCGGCGCTGTAGGCCACCGCAATGGACTGCGCCACAAATTCCTCGCCCAACACATCGGCCAGGCGCTGCTCCAGCCCCGCTTCTCCGGGGTGCACGCGCCACTGCTCGACCAGTTTGCCTTCGTGCCAGATGGCAAAGCCCACATCGGGGCGGGCCAGCGCGTGGCGGCGCACGGCTTCGATGCAGTGCGCCAGTTCGGTGCTGTCGCTTTTCAAAAACTTGCGGCGGGCGGGGGTGGAAAAAAACAGTTCTTTTACTTCCACTGTGGTGCCCACAGCGCGGGCCGCTGGGCGGATCTCACCGGTGCGGCCATCGAGTGCAAAGGCGGTGGCTTGGCCGTCCATGCGCGAGAGCAAGGTCAGTTCAGACACCGAGTTGATGGCCGCCAGTGCTTCGCCCCTGAAGCCCATGGTCATGACCGATTCGAGCTCGCCCAGGTTGCCGATCTTGCTGGTGGCGTGGCGCTTGAGGGCCGTGGCCAGCTCGTCCGGGGCGATGCCGCCGCCATCGTCTTCCACCGAAATCAGCCGGGTGCCACCACCCATCAGGCGCAGCGTGATGCTGCGCGCTCCGGCATCCATGGCGTTGTCCACCAGTTCTCGCACGACCGAGGCAGGGCGTTCGACCACCTCGCCTGCGGCGATCTGGCTGATCAGTTCATCGGGGAGTTCGCGAATGGGGCGGCGCGCGGTCGCCGGGGTCTGTTGGGAGGTCACCGCCTGATTTTAGGGCTTGGCCGGGGATAATCGGCCCATGGACCTTCTTTTGCAACTCCTTGATTTCATCCTTCACGTTGACCGTTACCTGGAGGCCTTTGTGGGCCAATACGGGGCCTGGGTATACGCCTTGCTGTTTGTGATCATCTTTGTCGAAACCGGCTTGGTGGTCATGCCCTTTTTGCCGGGCGACTCTCTGCTTTTCATTGTGGGTGCCATGTGCGGGGCCGACCTGATGAGCCTGCCACTGGCCATGGGCTTGTTGCTGGTGGCGGCGATTTTGGGGGACCAGACCAATTACACGATTGGGCGCTACTTTGGTCCCAAAGTGTTCAAGTGGGAAGACTCCCGGTTTTTCAACCGCCAAGCCTTTTTGCAGGCCAATGCCTTTTACGAAAAGTACGGCGGCATCACCATCATCTTGGCCCGCTTCATGCCGTTTATTCGCACTTTTGTGCCCTTTGTGGCGGGCGTGGCCGAAATGACACGCAGCAAATTCACCCTCTACAACGTGGTGGGCGGTGCCATTTGGGTGGTGGGGCTGACGCTGGTCGGCTACCTGTTCGGCAACTTGCCTTTTGTGCAAACACACCTGTCCAAGATCATTTGGGCGCTGATTTTGGTGCCGGGACTGATCGCGATTGTGGGCGCTTGGCGAGTCCGCAAGGCCGCGTGAAACCACCTCAAAAAGAAGGTCGCTGACCTGCCGGGACCTGTCAGGTGACAAACCCCGACGGCTTGCACAGGCTTAAAACGCCTGAACTTCAGCCCAAGTGGGCGGCTGGCAGCCTTGGCGGGTGCAGTTGATGGCGGCGGCTTTCATGGCGTTTTCCAGCGTTTGGGCCACGCGAGCGGCATCGTCATGGGGCTGCAAGGCCCAGTCGGCCAAGGTGTTGCCCCAAAAGGTGTCGCCTGCGCCCACGGTGTCGGCCACGGTGATGCGCGGCACGGGCAGGCTGTGCGATTGGCCTTCGATGTCCAGATAAGCGCCTTCGCCGCCAAAGGTCAGGGCCACGCGGCTCAAGGTGTTGGGTGCCGCACCCGAACGCGATTGGCGCAGTTCGCGCACCAAACGCGGTGATTCAGCGATGGCGACATTTGCAAAACCCATGGTTTCCAGGTCTTCGTCGCTGGCCTTGAGCCAGTCGGTCAGGGCAATCACTTCGCGCAGCGCTTGCACATACTCGGTCAGCTCATGCGCCACTTTGGGCCGCAGGTTGATGTCCACGCTGATGGTCCATCCCAGCGCGCGTGCCGCCTTCAAAATAGCCACCACTTTGTGGTGTTCGGGCGGGATCAACAGCAAAGAGCCCGTGTGCAAAATCCCCGGCGTTTCTTGCTGGCGCAACAAGGCCACGATGCCGTCCACGGTGTAGTCGCGGTCGGCAATGCCTTCGCGGTAAAAGCCGTAACTGGGCTGGCCGTGGGTGACTTGCACCACGGCCAAAGAGGTCGGCAGGCGGCTGGTGCCACCTTGTAGCTGTACGCCGTCTTTTTGCAGCAGCTGTGCCAGGCCTTGGCCGAACAAGTCGGTGGACAAGGGGTTGAGGTAAGTCGCGCTGGCACCGCGCAGGGCAGCGGCGCGGGCCATGTTGAAGGGGCTGCCGCCCATGAGGGGACGCAACTGGCCATCGGGCTGTGCGATGCAGTCCATCAGGGCTTCGCCCAACACAAAAATCGGAGTGGTCATGGGCATCAGTGGGGCAACATGGTGTGGCCTGAGCGGTCAGGCCACAGGGTTTAAGACGAAGGACAAGTCCCGGCGATGACGCTGTGCTTGCTTATTTCTTGAGCAGATGTTTGCGGCGCACCACATCGATCCACACGGCCACGATCACGACCGCGCCAATGGCCATCATTTGCTTGAATTGCGAGACTTCCATCAGGTTCATGCCGTTGCGGATCATGGTGATCAGCACCGCGCCCAACAAACTGCCCCAGATGCTGCCGCGACCGCCAAACAAGGAGGTGCCGCCCAAAATGACAGCGGCAATCGCGTCCAACTCGAACATTTGCGCCATCTTGCCGCTGGACGAGTCCATGCGGGCCATCAGCACGATGGCGGCCAGTGCGCAGCACAGGCCAGAAATCACGTAAACACCCAACTTGTACCAGCGGATATTGATGCCCACTTGGCGGGCACCCATTTCGTTGGAGCCCATGGCGTACACGTAGCGGCCGATTTTGGTGCTCGACAAAATGAAGGCCATCACCACAAAAAAGATGCCGGTGATCAGTGTGGGCATGGGGATGCCCAGCACATCGCCGTAACCGATGAAGGGCAGGGGATCGGGCAAGCCCGCGTTGTCAAAGCCACCGGTCATGTCAAAGGCCAGACCGCGCCAGAGCGTCAGGCCGCCAAGCGTGACGATGAAGGCCGGGATGCCGACAAAAGCGACAAGGTAACCGTTGAACACGCCCACCGCTGCGCCAATGGCGAGCGCCATGAGCATGGCCAGATAAGGGTCAATGCCCATTTTGATCATCATGTGACCGGCCACGGCACCGGCCAGTGCGGTCAACGCACCCACGGCCAAGTCGACACCACCGGTCAAGATCACAAAGGTTTGTCCACCTGCGAGCAAGGCGATCACCGAGGCCTGCACCAGGATGTTGGACAGGTTGCCGGTGGTCAAAAAGTAAGGCGAAGCGAAGGTGAGCAAAACGCCCAGAACGATCACCGCCACCAGGGCGCCGTACCACTCTTGTCGTGTGATGGATTTCATAAATTTCTCGGTATTTCAAACAGATAAGCCCGGACCTGCAGGTCCGGGCGGGCCACATCGAGGCCTTGACTTATTTAGCCTTGACTTTCATGAACTGGCCCACGCCGGAGTCGGCAGCGAACTTGTCCACGTTGGCTGGCAGCACCAGGAAGGAGCCGGTGTCGATGCGTGCTTCGACTTTTTTGCCTTGCGCTGCAGCAATGGCGGTTTCCACGCCCACTTGGCCGATTTTGGCCAGCATTTGCGCGGCGTTGGCTTGTTGCCAGCCTTGCTTCATCATGTCCAGGCCACCAGGGGAGCCGTCAAAGCCAGCGATTTTCACGTCGCCTGGCTTCTTGCCAGCGGCCATCAGCGCGGCCTTGGCACCCAAAGCGCCGCCGTCCCATGCGCAGGCGATCACCTTGGCAGTGGGGTTGGCGCGCAAAGCAGCTTCCACACCGTTTTGGGCCATGGTCTGGTCCCAAGTGGTGGCTACTTCAACGATCTTGACGTTCTTGCGGCCTGCGTTCAGGGCGTCCACAAAGCCTTTCTTGCGCTCTTGGCCAGTCGACTGACCTTGGTCGCCAGTCACGTAGATCACGGTGTCACCGTCTTTGATCTCGCCTGCAGCCCACTTGCCTTGCACGTTGGCGGCTTTGATGTTGTCAGTGGCGACATAAGAAGTGATCTTGGCGCCGGTGATGCCGGTGTCCACGGCGATCACAGCGATGCCAGCGGCCAAGGCCTTGTTGATGGCGGGTGCGATGCCAGCCGAGTCCACAGGGGCGATGGCGATCGCGTTGACTTTGCGGGTGATCATGTCTTCAACGATGGCCAGTTGACGCGACAACTCACCTTTGTCGGCGGCCAATTCGATGAACTTGACGCCATTGGCGCTGCCCGCTTTCTTGGCGCCGCCGTTGATCAAGGTCCAACCTTCGTTGGTGTTGCCGTTGGTGATGTAAGCCACCGTCACGTCTGCGGCCATGGCCGAGGTGAACAAAGTGGCAGCTGCTGCAGCGATGGCCAAGCGGCCGAATGTGCGTTTCGTGATCATGGGTTTATCTCCGTTGTTGAGGTCAATTCGGACAAGAAACCGTTTTCTTGTCCGCGAACGGATTGGAAACGAAAAAGATGACTAAGTAAACCTAGTAGTTTTACTAATACGGTTTTTCAACAAATCATTCATGATCCGGTCCATTCATTGTGAAAGTAGCCGCCATGTCGACATCCACACCCGTTCTCGAAATTCAGCAACTGACCAAGCATTACGGCGGGGTCAAAGCCCTGACCGATGCCCAATTTCGCCTCTTGCCCGGCGAGCACGCCGCCATCGTGGGCGACAACGGCGCGGGCAAAAGCACCTTTGTGCGCCTGATCACCGGGGCCGAGCAGCCCAACACCGGCGACATCCTGCTGGACGGGCAAAAAGTTAACTTTGAGTCGCCGCTCGATGCCCGAGAGCAGGGCATTGAGACCGTGTACCAGACGCTGGCGCTGGCCGAAGACCTGGACGTGCCGGCCAACATCTTTTTGGGCCGCGAGATCACGCGCCTGAATTTGGGCCCCTTGTCTATCCTGAATCACAAGGCGATGCGCGAAAAATCGGCCAGCATGCTGTCGACCACGGGCGTGAAAATTCAGGACATGTCCGAGAGCCTGCGCGGCATGTCGGGTGGTCAGCGCCAGTGCGTGGCGATTGCGCGTGCGGCCGGTTTTGCCAAAAAACTGATCATCTTGGACGAGCCCACTGCGGCCTTGGGCGTGCAAGAGACCGCCCGCGTGGAAGAGATCATCAAGGGGTTGAAAAAGCAAGGCATCCCGCTGATCATCATCAGCCACAACCTGCGGCAGGTGTTTGACCTCGTGGACCGCATCTGGGTGTTCCGCCAAGGCCGCATCATTTGCAGCCGCCTCACCCGCGAGACCAGTCCTGAACAAATCGTGGGCCTGATCACTGGCGCGATTGACCCCGCCAGCCTGCGTTCTGAAGAGGCCGTCACATGCTGAAAGGGCTCGATCCACTGTTGACGCCAGAGCTGCTGATGCACTTGTGCGCCATGGGCCACGGTGAATGGGTGGCGGTGGTGGACGCCAACTTCACTGCCGGCCATTTGAGCCAGGGCAAGCCCGTGGTGCGCTTGCCAGGCAACAGCCTGGAGCGGGTGAGTCGTGCCGTGTTGTCGGTGTTTCCGCTGGCCGTGGATGTGGCGCAGCCTGCGGCCTTCATGCGCGTATGTCACAGCGTAGACGGCCACCGCACAGCAGCTCAGCAAGCCGTGGTCGATCTGGTGGTGGCCGAAGGTTTTAAGGCCGAGCAGGTTGAGTCGGTGGAACGCTACGCGTTTTACGAGAAAATCAAGGGGGCCAGCCTGATCGTTCAAAGCGGTGAGGGCACGGCTTATGGCAACGCCTTGTTTTGCAAAGGCGTGATTCTTCTTTGATTTTTCCTGATTGTTGAACGGCTCCGTTGCATGAACTCCGCATCCCCCAACTCCGCCATGCGCGGTTCCAACCACGTCGGGATGCGTCAGTTCAATGAGCGCATCGTGCTGCAGGCCATCCGCCACCACGGTGCCATTCCCAAGGCCGATCTGGCCAGACTGACCCAGCTGTCAACCCAGACGGTGGCCATCATCGTGGGCCGTTTGCTCGACGACGGTTTGTTGGTTAAACAAGACCGGGTGCGCGGCAAAATCGGCCAGCCTTCGGTGCCACTGTCGCTCAATCCGCAGGGCGCGTTCAGTGTCGGCATTCAGGTGGGGCGACGCAATCTGGAGTTGTTGGTGGCCGATTTCACCGGCCAACCGGTCGAGCGAGTGGAAGTGCTTTACGACTATCCCGATCCGGATCAGTTGTTCCAGTCGATGACGCAAGGCTTGCAGACTTTGCAAGCGCGCATGGGCGATTTGTGGGCCCGCACCGTGGGGGTGGGTTTGACGGCGCCCTTGTCTTTGCACAAATGGGCCGACCTGCTGGGCGGGCAGGCGGCGCAGGCCTTGGCCCGTTGGGAGCACATCGATTTGCCAGAGCAAGTGCAGCGCCTGACCGATCTGCCCGTGGTGTTTGCCAAAGACACCACTGCCGCCTGCGTGGCCGAGTTGCTGCAAGGCCATGGCCGCAGCGTGCGCAGCTTTTTGTATGTGTTTGTCGGCACCTTCATTGGTGGCGGCTTGGTGCTGTCGGGCCACATCATGAACGGCGAACGGGGCAACGCCGGGGCGATCGGCTCTTTGCCCGTGGGCTTGGCCTCGTCCGAATCCAAGGGCTTGGGCATGCCGCCACAGTTGCTGCAAAAAGCCTCGGGCTGGCAGCTCGAGCAAAGCCTGCTGGCAGCTGGGCACGACCCCTTGCTGATCCACCAAGCGGTCATCATGGACGCTGCTTATGCCCCGTTCACCGCCCCCTGGATCGCCCAAGCCAGCCAAGCGCTGGCCATGACGGTGGCCAGCTCGGCGGCCTTGCTCGATCTGGATGCAGTGGTGATGGATGGCTCGCTGGGCGCACCGCTCATGACCGCCCTGATGAGCGCCACACAAGACGCGCTGGCCCAGTACCGCTTTGACGGCATTCACCAGCCCCAGTTGCTGGCCGGGCAGGTGGGCCCGCACGCCCGTGCCTTGGGCGGTGCATTGCTGCCGCTGCACAGCCAGTTTTTCCCTGACAAAGACATCTTCTTGAAACAGGACGCCGCATGAAGTTTTACCTCGACTCCGCCGACGCCCGCCAATGGGCCTTGCCTGCGGGTTGCCCACCGGTGCAGGGCGTGACCACCAACCCCACGCTGGTGATGCAAGCGGGCTTGCCGGTCAGCTTGCCTGGCTATCTGCAGCTGGTGGCGCAGGCGGGCGAGGCCCGCATGCCCGAGTTGATGCTGCAATTGCCCCGAGCCGATGTGGGCGAGGCCGCGCAATGGCTCGAGGTGCTGCTGCCCGCCGCCGTGCAGGCCCGTGTGCGCCTGACCATCAAGCTGCCTTGTCACCCAGACTGGCAGCCGGTCTTGCGCGAAGTGCAGGCTTGGGGCGTGCCCACTTTGCTGACGGGTTTGTCCAACCCCGTGCAGCTGCTGTGGGCGCGTGCCCAAGGGGCCAACCATGTGGCGCCGTATGTGGGGCGCTTGCAGGCCGACGGGCGCGATGTGTGGTCGCTGATCGAAGCCTGTGTGGCGGTGCAGGCCGATGGCTTGCAACTGCTGGCCGCCAGCATCAAATCGGCCGATGTGCTCTCTCGGCTGATCGCAGCCGGTGCCCATGCCGTCACGGTGCGCCCCGAGTTTGCCGCCGCCTTGGCCACCGACCCGCTCACTCTCACGGCGATGGCGCAGTTTGACCGGGATGTGGCGACGAGCCAAAAGCCTTAAAGGCTTCGGTTGCGCGCCAGCGGCGGGTTGCGCGAAAAGTATTGCAGGATGCCGCGCATCAAAGCATCGGTGAGTTGCTGCTGATAAACGTCGCTGCGCAACTTGTCTTCTTCTGCCGGGTTGCTGATGAAGGCGGTCTCGACCAGCACGCTGGGAATATCGGGGGCTTTGAGGACCGCAAACCCCGCTTGTTCCACCCGGGGTTTGTGCAGGCGACCCACGCCGCCGATCTCGCGCAACAAGCTACCGCCCAACATCAGGCTGTCCTTGATTTGCGCTGCCGTGCTCATGTCGAGCATGGCGCGTTGCACCTGGGCATCCTGACTGCCCAGATTGATGCCGCCGATCAAGTCGGCCTTGTTTTCTTTTTGCGCCATCCAGCGTGCTGCACTGCTGGAGGCCGCGCCTTGACTGAGCGCAAACACGCTGGCACCGCTGGCCTGTGGCGTGAAAAACGCATCGGCATGGATGCTGACAAACAGGTCTGCCTGTACGCGCCGGGCTTTTTGTACCCGCACATGAAGGGGCACAAAAAAGTCAGCATCGCGTGTCAGGTAGGCCCGCATGGGGTTGCCATTGACGCTGCTGGCGTTGATGCGGTCGCGCAGCATTTTGGCGATTTTGAGCACCACATCTTTTTCGCGTGTGCCACCAGGGCCAATCGCGCCAGGGTCTTCGCCGCCGTGGCCCGGGTCCAGCGCGATCACGATCAATCGGTCGGCCTTGTTGTTGGACACGGCGCGTGGCGGGTGGTCCTGGCTGTCGATGTACGGGCCTGCCGGGGGCGTCAAGTCTTGGCGGCGGGTGGACAGGGCGGCAGGGGGCGTTACAGAAGGCGAGGGCAGACTGGGTGCACCGATGGCAGAGCCTGCACGGGTTTGGCGTGCGATCAACTCGCCCAAGGGGTCGTTCACAGGGGCTGCGCTGGGCAGGGCCGGTGCAGGCAGCGTGGTCTTGGCCGAGGCCCGTTCCTGAATCAACTGCTCAAGGGGGTCAATGGTCTGGATGGGGTGAAGGTCGAGCACCAGCCTGTGGGCATAGGCCGCTACAGGCGGAAGGCTGAAGACCTGCGGCGCGATGGGGTGTTTCAGGTCAATCACCAAGCGCACCACCTCGGCGCTGTATTGGCCCACACGGATGCCCGCAATGTTGGGGTCAGAGGCTTGCACCTTGCCGACCAGTTCGCGCAAAGCGGCGTTCAGTTGCAGGCCTTCAATGTCCACGGCCAGCCGGGGTGGGGAAGCGATGAAGGTTTGCGTGGTTTTGAGCGGGGTGTCCGATTCGAGCGTGACCCGGCTGTAATCGGGTGCGGGCCAAACACGCACGGCCAGCATGTTGGCGCCGCGTGCCAGTTGTGCCGCGCCCAGGCTCAGCACGCAAAATCCGGCCTGTATCAGGCGTCGGCGATCAGCGCGCATGCTCTGCCCCCGCAGGTGTGGCCAGCCACGCTTGCAGCCAGTGTTGGCCTCGCGGGGTGCCTGCGCTGATGTGCACGCCGCGTTGTTCCTCGTCGAGTGCGTCCAGCGCAATCACCCAGTCGGGCGGTGGCAGTTGGCCCGCCACCTTGTCTGGCCATTCCATGAGCTTGAGTCCCGGCCCGGCAAAGATGTCGCGAAAACCCGCGTCTTCCCACTCTTGTGGGTCGTTGAAGCGGTAAAAATCAAAATGCCAGATGGGCCAAGCACTGTCGCCCGAGCCCGCATGGTGTGGCTCGACCACCGCATAGGTTGGGCTTTTGATGCGGCCTTGCACCCCGGCGGCGCGCAGCAGGTGGCGCACCAGCGTGGTTTTGCCCGCCCCCAGATTGCCGCGCAGCTCGATGCGGGCATCGCGTCCGCCCGGCCAAGTGGTCAGGGCCTGGGCCAGCTGCGTGGCAAAGGCTTGTGTGGCGGATTCGTCGGCCCACACGCCCTCCCAAACCAGGGCCAAGGGCGGGGTTGTAGCGGGGCTTCCTACAATCGGTGGGTGACTGCTCAACGTACTCAAATCGACCTTCTTGAACTGTGGCCCCAGATCCAGATCTGGGCGCGTGAACTCGGATTGTCCCAAATTGGCGTGACGGGCATCGATTTGACCTCGGCCGAGCCCGGATTGCAGGCCTGGCTGGCCGCTGGGTTTCACGGCAGCATGGGCTATATGGCCAGTCACGGCATGAAGCGCGCCCGCCCAGCCGAGCTGCAGCCGGGCACGGTGAGTGTCATTACAGCGCGCATGGATTATTTGCCATCGGACACGCCGCCCGACTGGCTGGCCCGCGAAACCGCCCGCAGCTTGCAGCCAGATGAGGCGGTGGTGTCGGTGTATGCCCGGGGGCGTGACTATCACAAGGTCTTGCGCAGCCGGTTGCAAAAACTGCAAGAGCGCATCGCGCAAGCCATCGGCCCGTTTGGGCACCGCGTGTTCACCGACTCTGCTCCGGTGATGGAGGCCGAACTGGCCACCCGCAGCGGGCTGGGCTGGCGCGGCAAACACACGCTGGTGCTGAGTCGCGAAGCCGGGTCGATGTTTTTTCTGGGCGAATTGTTTGTGGACTTTGCCTTGCCCGAAACACCCCCCGTGTCGGCGCATTGTGGTCAGTGCACCGCCTGCATGGACGTGTGCCCGACACAGGCCATTGTGGGCCCCTACCGGCTGGATGCGCGGCGCTGCATTTCGTATTTGACGATCGAACACGCGGGGCCGATTGACGAGGACTTGCGCCCGCTGATTGGCAACCGCATTTATGGCTGCGACGACTGCCAGCTGGCGTGCCCGTGGAACAAGTTCGCGCAAGTCAGCCCATTGCCCGATTGGCAGGCCCGCGAAGGTTTGGGGGCTGGCAGCATCGTGCAGTTGATGGCCTGGACAGAAACTGAATTTTTGCGCCGCACCGAAGGCAGCGCCATCCGCCGCATTGGCCATGCCCGCTGGCTGCGCAATCTGGCATTGGCGGCGGGGAATGCGTTGGCGTCCGAAGTCATCACCGCGTCAGAGCGTCAAGCCTTGCAGCAGGGGCTGACGGCGCATGCCGCACACCCTGATCCGGTGGTGCAAGAACAGGTGGCTTGGTCGCTGGCCAATCAGCGCAGCACGCCCAGTGCAAACGGCAGGCTCCACATTCCTGACAAGGTTGACAGCGTGACCAGGCCCGCCACATAGGGGCCGTTGTAGCCCATGCGGGCAGCCAGCACGTAGCAAGTGGATGCCGTGGGCAAAGCAGAAAACGCCAGCAACGCGGTGGTTTGTACGGGGTTGAGCTGAAACAGGTGGGCCATGCCCAACGCGATCAAGGGCAGCAACAGGTGCTTGACCATCAAGACGCTCATGCCCAGCAGCTTGCCTTGGCGCAGGGTGCCCAGTTGCATGCCCGCGCCCGCCGCCATCAAACCCAAGGCCAAAGATGCGGCCCCGATGCGGCTCACGCTAGGGTCCAGCCAAAGCGGAATGCGAAACCCCAGCAAATTGGCGATCAGGCCAGAGCCGGTGGCAATGATCAGCGGGTTGCGCACCAGTTCGCGCAAAAAACCGGTGTTGGCATGCCGTGCCATGGGCCAGACCGCGCCGATGTTGAACAGCGGAACGCACACGCCGATCAACACCGAAATCATCAGCAAGCCTTCTGGGCCTGCCAGTCGTTCGGCCAGCGCCAAGGCGATGAAAGAATTGAAGCGAAAGCCCACTTGGGCGCTGGCCGCGTGGTCGCGTCGGTCCAGCCGTTTGCCCAGAATGGGCCAATAGGGCAGGCTGTAAGACAGGGCAATGGCGCAAACCCCCAAGCTCAGGCCTGCTCCGATCAGGCTGGACGCTGCATTCAGGTCGAGTGGGCTTTTTACAATCGAGTGAAACAGCAACACCGGAAAAAGAAAGAAATAAACCAGAGTCTCAACCTGTTGCCAAACGGGGCGGTTCAGCGCGGTGAAGCGGCAAATCAGATAGCCGCACAAAATCAGGGAAAAATCGGGGAAGAGCAGTTGGGCAAAGTTCACACGGCTAGGATAACCGACCCTCGTAAGCGCTCAGGCGTGAACTTGTCACCTGAGGCGCATGTTTTTCTCACGGGTTTATGGGTTTCCCCCCTCGCGGGGGCCTGCATTTTTTGCCTATCATGTGTGTTCTTTTAAGGAGTTATCGAATGAAGCGTCGCGATTGGGTTTCTGTGGCCGGTTTGGCTGCCACCGTGTTGGCCAGTGGTTCGGTGTGGGCGCAGGCTTACCCCAACAAGGTGATCAAATTGCAAGTGCCTTTTGCACCCGGTGGCACCACGGACATCGTGGCGCGTGTCATCTCCGAGCCTTTGGGCAAGGCGCTGGGCCAGAGTGTGATTGTCGAGAACAAGGCCGGCGGCGGCGGTGTGGTCGGTGCCACTGAAACCATGCGTGCGGCCCCCGATGGCTACAACTTGGGCATGGCCACGGTGTCCACGACAGCGGCCAATCCGGCCATCAACCCCAAAATTCCGTACAACCCCATCACCGATTTCACCCCCATCATCAACATCGCGGCCACCCCCAATGTGATTGCGGTGCACCCGAGCTTCCCGGCCAAAGATTACAAAGGCTTTATCGCCGAGTTGAAGAAAAACCCGGGCAAATACTCTTATGCCTCATCGGGCACTGGCGGCATTGGCCACCTGCAAACCGAACTGTGGAAGAGCTTGGCGGGCGTGTTCATCACCCACATTCCTTACCGTGGCGCAGGCCCCGCCCTGAACGACACGGTAGCCGGTCAGGTGCCCATCATTTTTGACAACATGCCTTCGGCCTTGCCTTTCATCCAGTCGGGCAAGCTGGTCGCGATTGTGGTGGCCGCACCCCAACGCCTGCCGCAACTGCCCAATGTGCCGACTTTCAAGGAAGTGGGCCTGGAGCCCGTCAACCGCATGGCTTATTACGGCATTCTGGGCCCCAAGAACTTGCCCAAAGACGTGGTCGATAAGATCAGCAACGGTGTGAAAAAAGCCCTGCAAGACCCGGCTGTGACCAAGCGCATTCAAGACACGGGCTCTTTGGTGGTGGCCAACACACCTGAAGAGTTCGCCGTCCAAATCAAGGCCGAGTTCGAGGTTTACAAAAAGGTGGTCGACCAGCAAAACCTCAAGCTCGACTGATGCATGAGGCCAGCCAGACGACTGTCGACCGCTTTGTCGAGGCCCTCTGGCTGGAAGACGGGCTGGCTGCCAACACCTTGGCAGCCTACCGTCTTGACTTGTTGCACTTCGCCACTTGGCTGTTTGTGACGCACAGGCTGGTGCTCGAGGCGACCCAAGAACACCACTTGCAGTCTTTTTTTGCCGAGCGGCATGACGAGACCAAGGCCACATCGGCCAACCGCAGGCTCACGGTGTTCAAGCGGTTTTTTCGCTGGGCCTTGCGCGAGCGCTTGGTGCAAGCCGACCCGACGCTGCGCATGCTCGCGGCCAAACAGGCCTTGCGGGTGCCCAAAACCCTGGGCGAAGCGCAAGTCGATGCCTTGTTGCGTGCACCCGATGTGGGCACCGAGCTGGGTTTGCGCGATCGCGCCATGTTGGAGCTGATGTACGCCAGCGGTTTGCGGGTCACCGAGTTGGTGAGCCTCAAAACCCTGCATGTTTCCCTCAACGAAGGGGTACTTCGCATCATGGGCAAGGGCAGCAAAGAGCGTTTGGTGCCCTTTGGTGAAGAGGCCCGTGAGTGGCTGCAGCGCTACATGGCCCAAGCCAGGCCCGCCTTGCTGGGGCAGCGCCAGACCGAAGACCTGTTTGTCACCAGCAGTGGCCCCAAACCCGGCACAGGCATGTCGCGTGTCATGTTTTGGAGTTTGGTCAAGCGCTATGCCATCGAGGCGGGCATCACCGCGCCACTGTCGCCCCACACACTGCGCCACGCGTTTGCCACCCATTTGCTCAACCACGGGGCCGATTTGCGGGCGGTGCAGATGCTGCTGGGACATGCCGATATTTCGACCACCACCATTTACACCCATGTGGCACGCGAGCGCCTCAAGACGCTGCACGCCCAGCACCACCCCAGGGGATGAGGCGAACTGAGCTCAGCTCAGCGCCGCCAACTCGGCCTCTTCAAAACCCGCCAGTCGGCGTGCTGCCATGTTGAAAGGCGGGCGCAGTTTGGGCGCATCGTATTGCGCGATCAACGCGGCGTAGGTGCTCACGGGGTCCAAGCCACGCAGCCCACAAAGATAACGGTACCAGCGGTTGCCAGCGGCCACATGGCCGATTTCTTCGGCCAAGATGATGTCCAAAATCTCGCCCGCACGGTGATCGCCCACGCTGACCAGCTTGTTTTTGACGCCCGGTGAGGCGTCCAGGCCGCGGGCTTCCATGGTGCGCGGCACGATGCCGATGCGTGCGAGCAAATCGCCTTGGGTTCGCTCGGCCATGTCCCACAACGTGTTGTGGGCCGGGAAGTCGCCATAGTCAAAGCCCAAGCCCAACAGGTGTTCGCGCAGCAAGGTGAAATGCTTGGCTTCTTCTTGGGCAATGCGCACCCAGTCGGTGTAAAACGCCTCGGGCATGCCCGCAAAGCGCCAGACCACATCGAGTGCCAAGTCAATCGCGTTCAGTTCAATGTGGGCAATCGAGTGCACCAGCATGGCCCGACCTTCGGGCGTGGCCATCGATTTGGCTTTGAGCTGGGTGTGCGGCACCAAAGCGGGTTTGGCCGATCGGCCGGGGCCCGCACTGGGCGCTTGCAGGGTTTGGTCAGGGTTCACGGGCAGGCGCAGGTCCAGCGCCAAAGTGGCTTGGGCCTTCAACACGGGGTCGGTCTCAGCCCAAGGCCCCAGGGCAGCGGTGCGCAAACAGTGCATGGTCATCTCGATCAGGTGCCACGGTCCGCCGTGGGCATCCCTACAATTGTAGGTTTTCAGACATTCAGCCCGACAGGAGACCTTGATGGCCATTTACCAACTCGACGCCCACACCCCCGATGTGGCCGATTCCGCCTGGGTGGCCGACAACGCGCAGGTCATGGGCGCGGTCACGATCGCAGCCGATGCCAGTGTCTGGTTTGGCGTGACCGTGCGGGGTGACACCGAAACCATCACCATCGGTGAGGGCAGCAACATCCAGGACGGCAGCGTGATGCACGCAGACCATGGCAAACCACTGACGGTGGGCAAGCATGTCACGGTGGGCCACATGGTCATGTTGCACGGCTGCACCATTGGCGACGAGTCGCTCATCGGCATTGGCGCGGTGGTGCTCAACGGCGCCAAGATTGGCAAAAACTGCCTGGTGGGTGCAGGCTCCTTGGTGACCGAGGGCAAAGAGTTTCCCGATGGCTCGATGATCATGGGCACGCCCGCGAAGGTGGTGCGTGAATTGAGCCCTGAACAGATCGAAGGTCTGCGCCAAAGTGCCCGTCATTACGTGGACAATGCGCGTCGCTTCAAGGCAGGTTTGAAAAAAATCGCTTGATATTTTGGCGCACCGAATTCCCTTGTTTAACTTTTGAGGATCGGCCCCACGCGGCCGTTGATTGAACTTTGTCTGAACTCCATAAATTCATTTTTGAAGGCCTGCCCGTTCGCGGCATGTTGGTGCGCCTGACCGATGCCTGGCAAGACATCTTGGCGCGTCGCGCCGCCAATTCCGAGACGGGGGCCTATCCTGCGCCTGTGCGTCAGTTGCTGGGTGAGATGGCCGCTGCGGGCGTGCTGATGCAGGGCAACATCAAGTTCAACGGCGCATTGGTGTTGCAAATTTTCGGTGACGGCCCGGTCAAGTTGGGCGTGGTGGAGGTGCAGCCTGATTTGAGCCTGCGTGCCACCTGCACCCAAGTGGGCGATGTGGCCGACAGCGCCACCTTGAGCCAGATGGTCAACGTCAACAACGAAGGCCGCTGCGCGATCACGCTGGACCCGCTGGACCGTTTGCCGGGCCAACAACCCTATCAGGGCGTGGTGCCGCTCTTTGGTGACCGGGGCGAGAAACTCGAAAACATCAGCGAGGTGCTGGAGCACTACATGCTGCAGTCTGAGCAATTGGACACGGTGCTGGTGCTGGCCGCCGACGACAAAGTCGCCGCAGGCTTGCTGATTCAGCGTTTGCCCATAGAGGGCGAGGGCAATTTGGCCGGACAGGTGGATTCGCTCATGCGCGAGTCGGTGTTGGGCCAAAGCGAGGACTTCAGCCGCATCTCGATCTTGACCAAGAGCCTCAAGCGCGAAGAACTGCTGGGCCTGGATGCCGAAACCATCTTGCACCGTTTGTATTGGGAAGAGCCGTTGGCCCGGTTTGAACCCTTCATCGGCGAGACCGGCCCGCGCTTTGCCTGCCGCTGCAACCGTGAACGCGTGGGCAACATGATCCGCAGCTTGGGCACCGAAGAGGTCGAGGGCATCATTGCCGAGCAAGGGCAGGTGGAAGTGGGCTGTGATTTTTGCGGTGCACAGTACCGTTTTGACCCGGTGGACGCCGCTGGGCTGTTCACGGGTTTGCCGGCTGATTCATCGGGCGGCTCGGTGCACTGAGCGCAACGGCGCAGCGCCCTTGTCGGTGCCCCATCGCTGCGCTCGCTCACGCGAGGTCTGTGCAGCTAGCGAGCATCGCGAACGCCCAGCCTGCGCCGGGGCGCAGGGCTGAGCTATTGCCCCTGAAATGGCCTCGGCTTGCACCGTGATGGGCCTCAGTCTTGGCGCTTGGCCAGCAGCCCGGTGAACAACTTGTGCTCGCAATCCGGGTCGCTGCATTCGTTGCATTGCCACACCGTGCGGCCTTGGTTGATGGCAAATTGGGACTGTTCGCGCAGGACCCTTGCCTCAGGGTCTTCACCGGGCATGCCCAAGGCCAGCAACGCATTGTTCAGACGCTGTTGCCCTTGCCCATAGACCACCTGATAAGCGATGCCTGCCTGTTCCAGGGCTTGCCTGATCAAGGTGTCGACGGGGCCGCGCACATGGGGGCCATCGCGTTGCAAACCATCAGCCACCCAAGGCAAATCGAGGCCGGTGATCAAGGTGGTGTCGAACAGAGCTTGGTGGGCCAGGGCCATGGGGTAAAGACTTTTGTCGTTAAACAGCATGTCGCTGTAAACCGCCGTCATGATCGGGGTGGTGTCTGAAATCACCCAGCCCTGCGTGACTTGCTCTACGGCCCGGGCTTGCGCTAGTGCGATGCCCATTTGTTCATGGGGCTGTGGGGTGCGCCCTTCGCGTTCGCACCATTCGCGCAGCACTTCGTCGATGGTGCTGACGGCATGTCCACGCATTTGGATCACATCCGCCAAAGCCTTCGCCAACCATGACTTGCCGGTGCTCTCGGCCCCCAACAGGGCGATGCGCTGGACGCGCCTCATGCGTCCTTGTGCTGCAGGCTTTTCAGCCAGACGCGCCAGCCCCAGACGCTCATGGCCGCGAACAGGGCATAGAGCACACAGGTCAACCACAGGCCTTTGTAGGCAAACAAAGCCACGCTGATGGTGTTGACCACCAGCCAGATAAGCCAGTTTTCGATGTATTTGCGACCCAGCAGGGCTTGACCGACCAAACTGAGGGCGGTGGGCAAGGCGTCCCACCAGGCCACATCGCTGTCAGTGAAGTGCTGGAGCGCCAGAGCCAGTGCCGGCCAAAGTGCCGCACTGGTCAGCAACACCCCGATCCAGCCACGCCCGGACAATCGCTGGATAACCAGTGCCGGTTGCGCGTCATCGCCCTTGCGCAGCCACTGCCACCAGCCCCAGAGCGCCAGTGCGGCAAACACGATTTGCAAGCCGGCCTCTCCATACAGCAAGCTGTCTTTGAACACAAAAAAGTAAAGGATGGAGCTGATGATGGCCAAGGGCCAGCTCCAGTGCAGCTCTTTGATGCTGCAGACCACCATGGCCAGGGACAAGACAAAGCCTGCAATCTCGATGGGCGACATCATTTGGCAACCTGTACGTAAATTTCGTTGGGCTTGACCATGCCCAGTTCATGCCGAGCCCGCTCTTCGACCATGTTCAGCCCTTCCTTGAGGTCGTTGACCTCGGCGCTGAGTTGCTCGATTTTGCGACTGGCCTCTTCGTTGGCGACTTTTTGTTGCTGCAGCTCTCGCTCCAGCTCTGCCACAGTGGGCACACCGCCCCGACCCAACCAAAGTTGGGCCTGCACGATCGCCAGCAAGGCAATCAGCACGATCGGAACGAGGCGGTTGCCCATGGTTGGCTATTTAGCGCAGGTTGTAAAACGCGCTGCGGCCTGGATACACCGCGACTTCGCCCAAGTCTTCTTCGATGCGCAGCAACTGGTTGTACTTGGCCATGCGGTCCGAACGGCTCATCGAGCCGGTCTTGATCTGACCGGCATTCAGGCCCACGGCAATGTCGGCGATGGTGCTGTCTTCGGTCTCGCCAGAGCGGTGCGAGATGACGGCGGTGTAACCCGCACGCTTGGCCATTTCGATGGCTTCGAAGGTTTCAGTCAGGGTGCCGATCTGGTTGATCTTGATCAGGATCGAGTTGGCGATGCCTTTGTCGATGCCTTCTTTGAAGATCTTGGTGTTGGTCACAAACAGGTCGTCACCCACGATTTGCACGTTCTTGGCCAAGCGGTCGGTCAGCACTTTCCAGCCGTCCCAGTCGTTTTCGGCCATGCCGTCTTCGATGCTGATGATGGGGTACTTGTCGCACCAGGTGGCCAACATGTCGGTCCATTGCTCAGACGTCAAGCTGATGCCGCCTTCACCGGCCAGCACGTACTTGCCGTCTTTGTAAAACTCGCTGGCCGCGCAATCGAGGCCAATGGCAATTTGCTCGCCGGCGGTGTAACCCGCTGCAGCAATGGCATCGAGCACCATTTGGATCGCCGCTTCGTGGCTGTCGACGTTGGGGGCAAAACCGCCTTCGTCGCCCACGGCAATGCTCATGCCCTTGTCGTGGATGATTTTCTTCAGGGCGTGGAACACTTCGGCACCCCAGCGCACGGCTTCGCGGAACGACGGTGCGCCCACGGGGATGATCATGAACTCTTGCAAGTCCAGGTTGTTGTTGGCGTGCGCGCCGCCGTTGATGACGTTCATCATGGGCACGGGCAACTGGTTGCCATTCATGCCGCCAAAGTAGCGGTACAAGGGCAGGCCGGACTCTTCGGCGGCGGCGCGGGCCACGGCCATGGACACGGCCAACATGGCGTTGGCACCCAGACGGCTCTTGTTGTCGGTGCCGTCCAGGTCGATCAGTGTGCGGTCCAAAAAGGCTTGCTCGGAGGCATCGAGGCCCAGCACGGCTTCGGAGATTTCGGTGTTGATGTGCTCAACGGCTTTCAACACGCCTTTGCCCAGATAACGGCTTTTGTCGCCGTCACGCAGTTCGATGGCTTCGCGGCTGCCCGTGGATGCGCCGGACGGCACAGCAGCGCGGCCCATGACACCAGACTCCAGCAGCACATCGCATTCGACAGTGGGGTTACCACGGCTGTCGAGGATTTCACGTCCGACGATATCAACGATTGCACTCATTTTTGAACTCTCTCAATTGAAAAATAAAACGGGTTTTAAAAGCAAAACGGGTCAAAGGCCTTCAACGGCCACCATGCGCATGACGGCGGCACCAGCGCGGGCTTCACGGGCTTTCAGGTATTCGGGCAATTCGTAAAACGCTTTGGCGGCTTCGAATGAAGGAAACTTCAAAATCACAATCCGTTCGGGTGTCCAGTCGCCTTCGAGCACTTGCACCTGACCACCGCGCACGCACACTTCGGCGCCTGCGGTTTTCATGGCCGCGGTAGACCACTTTTTGTACTCTTCGTATTGAACAGTGTTGGTCACCTGAACGTGGGCGATGATATAGCCGCTCATGCGAAATCGTCCTCTAAAAACGGGTTCTTTTTGGTGACGGAATCGAGCTGCACCAAGGTCTCCAGCAGGGCCTTCATCTTGCCCAGCGGCACAGCATTCGGGCCATCGGACCAAGCGTCAGCAGGTTTGGGATGGGTTTCCATGAAGAGGCCCGCCACCCCTGCGGCCACGCCTGCGCGGGCCAGCACCGGCACCATCTCGCGGGCGCCGCCGCTGCTGGTGCCTTGGCCGCCCGGCTTTTGTACCGAGTGGGTCACGTCAAACACCACCGGAGCGCCGGTTTTGCGCATTTCGGCCAAGCTGGTCATGTCGGCCACCAGGTTGTTGTAGCCAAAGCTCACACCGCGCTCGCACGCCAAAAAATTGTCTTCTGGCAAGCCTGCTTCACGGGCTGCGCTGCGGGCCTTGTCGATGACGTTTTTCATGTCCCAAGGGGCCAAAAATTGGCCCTTCTTGATGTTGACGGGCTTACCCGACTGGGCCACGGCCCGGATGAAATCGGTTTGGCGGCACAAAAAGGCCGGGGTCTGGAGCACGTCCACCACGCTGGCCACGGTCTTGACCTGCGATTCGTCGTGTACATCGGTGAGGATGGGCACGCCGATCTGGCGTCGCACTTCGTCCAGGATTTTCAGGCCCGCATCGATGCCCACGCCGCGCTGCGTGCTGCCCGATGAGCGGTTGGCTTTGTCGAATGAGCCTTTGTAGATCAGCGGGATGCCCAGCGCTGTGCAGATTTCTTTCAGCTGACCAGCCACTTCCAGTGACATCTGAAGCCCCTCAATGGAGCAGGTGCCCGCGATCAGGAAGAAGGGTTGGTTCAGGCCAACGTCAAATCCGCAAAGTTTCATGGGGGTGTCCTGTCCGTTGTGGGGTTTCAGGCCGCAGCCTTGTGAGCGATCGCAGCCTTCACGAAGGCATTGAACAGCGGGTGGCCATCCCAGGGCGTTGATTTGAATTCAGGGTGGAATTGCACGCCCACATACCAAGGGTGAACGCTTTGCGGCAGTTCGACGATTTCGGTCAGCTGCTCGCGCTGGGTCAAAGCCGAGATCACCAGGCCGGCTTTGCGCAGGTCGTCCAGGTAATTCACGTTGGCTTCGTAGCGGTGGCGGTGGCGCTCGGTCACCACGTCGCCATAGATCTGGTGCGCCAGCGTGCCCTTGGCCACGTCGGAGCTTTGTGCGCCCAGGCGCATGGTGCCGCCCAGATCGGAGTTGGCATCGCGCACCTGGATGGAACCGTCGGCGTCTTTCCATTCGTTGATCAGCGCGATCACGGGGAAGGGCGTCTCAGGCTCGAACTCGGTGCTGTTGGCGCCCGTCATGCCGGCCACATGGCGGGCATATTCGATGGTGGCCACCTGCATGCCCAGGCAAATGCCCAAGTAAGGCACTTTGTGGGTGCGGGCAAATTGGGCTGTTTCGATCTTGCCCTCGACGCCGCGCTTGCCAAAGCCGCCGGGCACCAGTACGCCGTCGAAATTGGCCAGGCTGGCCACGGTCTCTGGGGTGATGGTTTCGGAGTCGATGTGCTCGATTTTCACGCGCACATGGTTGCGCATGCCGGCATGGCGCAGCGCTTCGTTGACCGATTTGTAGCTGTCGGACAGTTCGACGTATTTGCCGACCATGGCGATCGTGACTTCACCCTTGGGGTGTTCGGTTTCGTAAACCAGGTCGTCCCAGCGCTTGAGGCTGGCAGGTGGCGTGTTCAGGCGCAGCTTGTCGCAGATCAGGCCGTCCAGACCTTGCTCGTGCAGCACGCGCGGCACTTTGTAGATGGTGTCCACATCGGGCATGGAGATCACGCCCCAGCTTTGCACGTTGGTGAACAGCGAAATTTTGTCGCGTTCGTCGTCGGGGATGGTGCGGTCAGCGCGGCACAGCAGTGCGTCTGGCTGGATACCGATTTCGCGCAGTTTCTGCACCGTGTGTTGGGTCGGCTTGGTTTTGAGCTCGCCCGCAGCCGCAATCCAGGGCACATAGGTCAGGTGCACAAAAGCCGCATTGTTGGGCCCCAGGCGCAAGCTGAGTTGGCGCACGGCTTCCAAAAAGGGCAATGATTCGATGTCGCCCACGGTGCCGCCGATTTCGACGATGGCCACATCGACCGCATCGGGCGTGCCGTAACCCGCGCCGCGCTTGACGAAGTCCTGAATTTCGTTGGTGACGTGGGGAATGACCTGCACGGTCTTGCCCAAGTAGTCGCCACGGCGCTCTTTTTCGAGCACGCTTTTGTAAATTTGGCCGGTGGTGAAGTTGTTGGCCTTCTTCATCCGTGTGTTGATGAAGCGTTCGTAGTGCCCCAGATCCAGGTCTGTTTCGGCGCCGTCGTCGGTGACAAACACTTCGCCATGCTGAATGGGCGACATGGTGCCAGGATCGACGTTGAGGTAGGGATCGAGCTTGATCAGGGTGACGGAGAGGCCGCGCGATTCAAGGATGGCGGCGAGCGATGCGGAGGCGATTCCCTTGCCCAGGGAAGACACCACACCGCCGGTGACGAAGACGAATTTGGTCATGTCCAAGACGGGAGCTTTGCGCTCCCGGAAGGTGGAAATCGTGATTATAGACAGTCGGGTTCGGGGTTTTTTGGGGTGATGGGCGAATCTTGCTTGTTTCCGCGCCGGGTCTGCAGTCGTTTTCCGCCCCGGTGTCAGGGCTGGCCGGTCGGGCTCATACTCGCTTCGCTCGCCAAATCGCCCGATCCAGCCAGCCCTGACACCGGCGCTGCGCTGAGCTTGTATTTTTGTGGGAGCGAGCCCCCGCTCTCGAATGCTTGATGTGCCACAGCGCCTGTTCGCCGCAGGGGCCGCCTGCCACAGCGCATCCTTGGGCGTGTGCTCTCTGCTACATTCCCCGCCATGAGCACATTGGCTGGAAAACACATCGTTTTGGGTTTGTCGGGTGGCATTGCCGCATTCAAATCTGCGGAACTCTGCCGGGCTTTGGTCAAGGCCGGGGTCACGGTGCAAGTCGTCATGACCGAGGCGGCCGAGCAATTCATGACGGCCGTCACCATGCAGGCCCTGTCAGGTCGGCCGGTCTACACCTCGCAGTGGGACCCGCGCGAAGCCAACAACATGGCTCACATCAACCTGAGCCGCGAAGCCGACGCCATTCTTGTGGCTCCGGCCAGCGCCGATTTCATGTCCAAACTGCTGCATGGCGGCGCCGATGAACTGCTCAGCCTGATGTGCTTGGCCCGTCCGCTGGACAAGGTGCCGCTGATCGTGGCCCCAGCCATGAACCGCGAAATGTGGTCCAACCCCGCGACGCAGCGCAATGTGGCGCAACTCAAAGCCGATGGCGTGCATGTGCTTGACGTGGGGCAAGGCGACCAAGCCTGCGGGGAGACCGGCGATGGCCGCATGCTTGAGGCCGATGAAATTCTGGAAGAACTGGAAACTTTTTTCACGCCCAAGGTGCTGGCAGGCAAGACCCTGCTGGTCACGGCCGGGCCTACTTACGAAGCCATCGACCCGGTGCGCGGCATTACCAATTTGTCGAGTGGCAAGATGGGTTTTGCCATTGCCTGTGCGGCGCGCAGGGCGGGGGCCCAGGTGACACTCGTTGCGGGTCCTGTGCATTTGCCCACGCCCAGAGGCGTTCAGCGTGTGAATGTGCAGTCGGCTCGCCAGATGCTGGACGCTGTGATGCAGCATGTGGGCGGGGCGCAGGTGTTTATCTCAACGGCTGCTGTGGCCGATTGGCGTCCGGCGACCTCGGCTGAGCAAAAAATCAAAAAAGACGGTTCAGGCCAAACGCCTGAGCTGAGCTTTGTCGAGAATCCGGACATTCTGGCCACGATTGCGCAGTCACCACGAGCTCTTTCTGGTGCGCTTTTTTGTGTCGGTTTTGCGGCCGAAAGCCACGACTTGCTGACCCACGCCACGGCCAAACGCATCCGCAAAGGTGTGCCCTTGTTGGTGGGCAACATTGGGCCTGCCACCTTTGGCCAGGATGACAACGCCTTGCTTCTGGTCGACGAAGCCGGTGCTCGTGAACTGCCGCATGCCAGCAAACAGTCGCTGGCGGTGGACCTCATCGCCGACATCGCACGCCGTTTAGGCTGATGCCATTTCGGGGCTCATGTGGCCGCATGGTGCCAACGGCCTTTCTTCAAACTCCGGAGTTTTTATGAACATTGATCTCAAAATCATCGACGCCCGCATGGCCGAACAACTGCCTGCTTACGCCACACCCGGCAGCGCAGGTCTGGATTTGCGTGCCTGTCTGGATGCGCCTTTGACCTTGCAGCCCAACGCTTGGCAGTTGGTGCCCACAGGCATTGCCGTGCACTTGAAAGATCCCGGTTATGCGGCCATGTTGCTGCCGCGCTCTGGCCTGGGCCACAAGCACGGCATCGTATTGGGCAATTTGGTGGGCTTGATCGACAGCGATTACCAGGGCCAGCTGATGGTCAGTGCCTGGAACCGCAGCGACGTGGCGTTCACGATTGAACCGATGGAGCGGATTGCCCAAATGGTGATCGTGCCTGTTGTGCAAGCTACGTTCAATGTGGTCACCGAGTTCGACGCAGCCAGCGAACGCGGTGAAGGTGGTTACGGCTCAACGGGCAAAAAATAAGCCGCAGCTTGCGGTCGATGGCTTAAGCGACATTGGTGGTGTCAGGTTGTGCGCATGTCGGTGCCAAAGTCGTGGACTTGCTGGCACTGAGCTGCTTCAAGCTCAGTGCAATGTGGGGCCGTTGGACGGAGATGGGATGTCGCCTTCATCGCCCACTTCAATTTTGAAGAAGCCTGTGCCGCAGCTGCCGTTGCCCACTTCGGCTTCGGTCGGTTCGCGAACCGAGTCGATTTTCAGGTGCAAGCGCAGGGCAATGCCCGACAGAGGGTGGTTGGCGTCCAGCACCACATGCTCGGGGTAAATCTCGGTCACGGTGTACAGCGCGTTGCGGGGCGCATCGGGGTTGCAGCCTTCGGGCAAGGCGGTGCCTTCGATCGTCAGGCCGGGTTCGAGTCCCTCTGGGAACAGCGCCAGTGGCTCCAGAAACAGCAGGTTTTCATCAAAGTCGCCAAAGGCGTCTTCGGGCTCCAGGTGCAAGTCGACCTTGGCACCACGTTCGTGGCCTTGCAGGGCTTCCTCGATCTTGGGCAGCAGGTCGTTGCCGCCAATAAAAAATTCAACGGGTTCGTCCAGAGTGTCCAGAACTTCGCCCAGCGTGTCTTTGAGTGTCCAGGTCAGTGCGACCACAGAAGGTGTCTTGATTTCCATAGGACAATTGTCGCAGTTTGGCGGCCACTTTTTGGCCGCTTTGGCTTTGAGATGCGAGGTCCGCCGGCGGCGCGGGGCCTTTAACCAGGAATTTAAGATGAACACAGAACAACCCTTGGCCTTGCTGGGCGGCTTGACGCCGAACCAATTCATGAAGCGCCATTGGCAAAAAAAGCCACTCTTGGTGCGCAATGCCATCCCCGGTTTTGTTCCTTGCGTCGGGCGTTCCGAGTTGGTGGCACTGGCTGCGCAAGAAGGCGTTGAGTCGCGTCTGATTGTGGATTCGGACAAGGGCTGGAAGATGAAGCACGGCCCCTTGCTCAAACGCAGCTTGCCCCCATTCAGTCAGAAAAAATGGACTTTTCTGGTGCAGGGCGTCGACTTGCACCACGACGGTGTGCATGCGCTGATGCAGCAGTTTCGCTTCGTGCCCGACGCGCGACTCGACGATTTGATGATCAGCTATGCCACCGATGGCGGCGGCGTGGGCCCGCACTTTGACAGCTATGACGTGTTTTTGCTGCAAGCCCATGGGCAGCGACGTTGGCGCATCGGCCGTCAACAAGACCTGAGCTTGCAGCCAGGTGTGCCGCTCAAAATTTTGCAAAATTTTGAAGCCGAAGAAGAATTCGTTCTCAATCCCGGCGATATGCTTTACCTGCCACCCAAATACGCGCACGACGGCGTTGCCGAGGGCGAGTGCATGACCTGGTCGATCGGCTTTCGCGCACCGCAAGAAGGCGAGCTGGCCCGAGAGCTTTTGCTGGGTCTGGCAGATGAGGCGTTTGAGGGCGTGGGCGATGGTTTGTACCGCGACCCCAAACAACTGGCGGTGTCGTCACCAGCGGCTATTCCGGAGTCATTGGCTGGCTTCGCCCGCCAAGTGCTTGATAAAGCGCTGAAAGACCCACATTTGCTTGACAGTTTGCTGGGCGAATATTTGACCGAGCCGAAATCAAATGTCTGGTTTGACGGGGCAGAGGCGGCTTCTGATCTGTCGCTTGGTGTGCAATTGGATCGACGCACCAAAATGATGTACGACGATCGGCATGTCTTTATCAATGGAGAAAGTTTCCGCGTGGGCGGCAAAGATGCTCGTTTATTGCGTCAATTGGCTGATAACCGCTCGCTTCCAGCGGCTTCATGCGCCAACTTGAGTGAGGCGGCTCAAGAGGCCCTGTTGGATTGGATGTCTGCAGATTGGTTAAAACCCCTAGAGGATTTTCCCGCACAAAAGGCCTGATTGAAGGTTTCGCGTCAGCTTTGTGACTTCTGTTACGCGAGGTCCTAGGGAAAACGCTATAATTTAAAGCTGAGTACAAAAGAGCTCGAGTGCTTTTGTCTCGGTCCAAGCAAACTTTAAGTTTGCTATGACAATTTCCGGAAATTGTTTTCAACCCCTACAAGGAAAATCATCATGAACAAGTCCCTCGTTTTGGCTGCCATCATCGCTGCTGCTGCTCTGTCCGCTTGCGGCAAAAAAGAAGAAGCCGCTGCTCCTGCTGCTCCAGCTCCTGCTGCCGTTGCTCCAGCTGCTGACGCTTCTGCTGCCCCAGCTGCTCCTGCCGCTCCAGCTGCTGACGCTTCTGCTGCCAAGTAATTGGTTGGCGCTTTCCCGGTTTTACCGGGAATGCATAAAAAAACCCCGCATTGCGGGGTTTTTTTATGGGTGATCGCCTGCGCCATAAGACAGCGGGCGGGCACAGCAGGCCTTGGCTGGCCTGCCTTACCAGATCAGCGCAGTTCGTTGGCCAGCAACTTCAAAATGCGTTCGGCATTGCCCGAAGTTTCGGCTTGGCCATTGGCATCCAGCACGCTAACGATGCTCACATTGTCTTTCTCAGTCAAAGCGATGCGGTATCGTGACAAAGCAGCCACTTCCTTTTTGCTGCTGAACATGCGGGCAAAGAAACCTGGCTCTTTGTTTTCGGTCGTGCCGGGTGCCACATAGCGCACAAAATAAACACCTTTGGTTCGGTCGCGGTCTTCGACTGTGAAGCCGGTACGGTCAAGTGCCACGCCAGTGCGGCGCCATGCGCGGTCTAGTGTGTCGCTGATTTGGATGACGGGTTGTCCGTTCAGCGTGCTGACGGTGGCCAGGGCAATGGGCGCTGCACTTGCGCTGGCCGCTTTGGCAGATTCGGTTGAGGCACCCAGTTTCACCATCAGGCGACGCAAAAATTCGATTTCGAGCTCGGCATCGCTGGCGCGGGGTTGCCAGACGGTTTGTTCTTTTTGAGCCGTGGTGTAGTTCTCGACCATGCCGCGGTGGGTGATGTAAATCTCAACGCCGCCTTGTGCGTTGCGCTCGACGCGTGTTCGGAATTTGTCGCGTTCACCAGACGAGTAGAGTGTGTCGAGCACTTTGCCCAGCGTCCTGCGGATGATGTCTTGTGGAATTTTGGCCCGGTTTTCGGCCCAATCGGTTTCCATGATGCCCACGTCAGGCGAGTCGGTGACCAGAACAAAACCGTTGCTGGTCCAGAACTCTTTCAGGGGCTCCCAAACTTGGTCGGCCGGGCGTGCCACCACCAACCAGCGTTGGTTGCCTTGGCGCTCCATACGGACATCGCCTAACTTGTTGGCTGCGGTGCCTGCATCGACAACGCGCGAGCTTGCGCTTTGGAAGCCCGAAGCGGTTGCGGAGTTGCTTTCAAGTGCGTAACGCGATTCTTTGCGCAGTTGGCTCAGGTCGGGCGGGATCTCGAGTGTGGGGGCTTTGGCCGCGCTTTTGTAGTCAACCTTGTCTTCCTCAAGAATGGAACAAGCGCTGACCAAAATGGTCAAGGCCGCGATAACGGCCGTGCGCTGAACGGTGAGACAAGACGTAGAGCGATGGGACAATTTCACAAGCAATCCTTAGGTGGAAATCAAATCAGGCCGCTGGCCTTGAGCGCCGCCTCAACCGCAGGCTGCTGTGATTCAGACAGCTCGGTCATGGGCAAACGCAAAGTAGGGCCGCTCAGGCCCATGCGGTTCATGGCCCATTTGACGGGGATCGGGTTGGCTTCGACAAACAGGTTTTTGTGCACAGGCATCAGCAAAAACTGGATGCGCATCGCTTCTTTGATGTCACCACGGATGGCCGCCATGCACAGTTCATGCATCAGGCGCGGGGCCACGTTGGCGGTCACGCTGATGTTGCCGGCACCGCCGCACAGCATCAGGGCCACAGCGGTCGGGTCATCGCCGGAGTACACGGCAAACTCTTTGGGCAGATCGCGGATCAGCCACTGGGCGCGTTCGATGTTGCCGGTGGCTTCTTTGATGCCCACAATGCCGGGCACTTGCGCCAGGCGCAACACGGTGTCGTGCTGCATATCGGCCACCGAGCGGCCGGGCACGTTGTACAAAATCACGGGCAAGTCGGGCGTGGCTTCGGCAATCGCGCGGAAGTGCCGGTACTGGCCTTCTTGTGTGGGTTTGTTGTAGTACGGCACAACTTGCAACTGACAGTCGGCCCCGACTTTTTTGGCGAATTTGGCCAACTCGATGGCTTCGGCGGTGGAGTTGGCACCGCATCCGGCCATGATCGGCACGCGGCCAGCGGCTTGTTCGACCGACACGCGGATGATTTCGCAGTGCTCGTCGACCGTGACCGTGGGCGATTCGCCCGTGGTGCCGACCACGCCAATGCAATCGGTCCCTTCGGCCACATGCCAGTCGATCAATTTTCGCAAAGCGGCGTAGTCCACTTTGCCGTCTTCGAGCATGGGGGTAATCAGGGCAGGGATGCTGCCTTTGATGGGGCGAAATTCGGTGGTCATGTCAGGTGCTTCTGAACAGAAAAAACCCATTCTAACGATTGCAGACCCGATTTATGACCCCCAAGTCGGGTGAATGTCACCCGATGTGACGGGAAAAACCCGACTTCAACTCAGTCGGCCCGCAAAGGCAAGCGGGGTACATCGGCCTGGTGCACAAGCCGTACTGCGGCAATCCGCTGCACAAATCGGTTGGGGGATGCCTCAAAGCCGTCCTCATAGGCCACGGTGCGCAAGCTTTCGGTGGCCCGCAACAGCTCGCCCGGTTGCAGCAAAAAGTCTGGGCGAGAGGGCTTGCCCACGGTTTCGTTGCCAGCGGCAAAGGTTTCGTAAATCAGCACGCCACCCGGGGCCACGGCCTGCACAAGGGTGGGCAGCAACGGACGCCAAAGGTAATGGGTCACCACAACACAGCCAAAAGTTTGTCCAGCGAAGGGCCAAGGGCCGTTTTCGATGTCCGCGCAAGTGACTTCGCCAAAAGCCTGTGCCAACGCCACAGCATCGGGGTTGCGGTCTACGCCTTGCACCGCATGGCCTTGCGTGGCCAACCAGCGCATGTGGCGGCCTGCGCCGCAAGCGACATCGAGCACGCTGCTGCCAGGAGCGATCAAATGAGCCCAGCGTTGCAGCCAAGCAGAAGGGTTTTCGGTGCCGTGCATAGGTTGAGTTTTCAAAAAATCAGAAGCAAGACCACAGCTGTTCGGACAGCATGATGACGACATCGGGTTTGGCATAGAGCCAAAACGTCAGGCCCAGCACCGTCGCTAACAACAACAACAGGGTTTTAATTCGGGTGGTCATGCGGCTTTGGGCGAATGGCGCTGGATCGGACTTTCGCGCACCGGCAAATTCACCAATGCGGCAAAGACGCCCAAGGCAATGGCCAGGTACCAGACGATGTCATAGCTGCCTGTCTTGTCATACAGATAACCGCCCAGCCACACGCCCATGAATGAGCCGATTTGGTGGCTGAAAAAGACGAAGCCGCTGAGCATGGAGAGGTGAGAGATGCCAAAAATCTGCGCCACTGCCGCGTTGGTGGGCGGCACGGTAGACAGCCACAACAAGCCCATGACAGACGAAAAAATGTAAACGCTGGTGGGCGTGAGCGGAGCGAGCAAGAACAAAACGATGGCCACCGAGCGGGCTGCGTAAATGAACGCCAGGATCTTTTTCTTGGCCATTTTCTGGCCCAGCGTGCCTGCAATGTAGGTGCCAAACACGTTGAACAGACCGATCAGGGCCAATGCATAACTGGCCACCTGAGGCGCCAGACCGTGGTCTTTCAGGTAGCTGGGCATGTGCACGCCAATGAACACCACTTGAAAGCCGCAGACAAAATAGCCCGCCATCAGCAGCTGAAAACTGGGGTATTTGAAAGCTTCTTTCAACGCTTGGGCAATGGTCTGGTCGCGTTTGACCTGGCCCGGTGCATTCAAAGCCGGTTCGCGCAGGCCCCAGGCCAGGGGAATGATCAGCATGGCCGCTGCGGCCAAAATGACCAGTGCCGTCTGCCAGCCCATCTGGCTGATCAAGAGACCTTCTACCGGCACCATCAAAAACTGGCCAAAACTGCCCGCCGCAGCCGCCACGCCCATGGCCCACGAGCGGCGTTCTGGTGGCACGTTGCGTCCGATCACGCCGTAAATCACGGCGTAAGTCGTGCCGGCTTGTGCGGTGCCGATGATCACCCCGGTGAACAAGGCAAACACCCACGGGTCGGTGGCCCAAGACATGCCTAAAAGGCCAATGCCATAGATCAAGGCCCCCGCTGCAATCACGCGGAATGCGCCAAACCGGTCGGCCACCATGCCCGCAAAAATGCCCATGAAACCCCAAGACAGGTTCTGGATGGCCATGGCGAAGCCGAACTCTTGACGGCCCCAGCCTTGTGCTTGGGTGATGGGTTGCAGCCACAGGCCAAAGCCGTGGCGAATGCCCATGGACAGCGTGACGATGGCCGCGCCGCAGGCCAGCACTTGAAACAGGGAAAGGGGTTTGTGTTGCATCCCCTGACTTTAACCAATGCCGTACGGATTGCTTGTCCCGCAAATGCAAGCATTCACCAGCAGGACTTCTGCGCGCAGAGGCAATGCGACACTGTTGTTGTATCCAGTAATCCGGCATAAATCCCACTACAATCCGCCACCATGGCCACCCAATCTACTGTCAAAACATCCAACGAGTACTCTGAAGGCTCGATCCGTGTGCTCAAGGGCCTGGAGCCCGTCAAGCAACGCCCGGGCATGTACACCCGCACCGACAACCCCCTGCACATCATTCAAGAAGTGCTGGACAACGCCGCCGACGAGGCGCTGGCCGGTTACGGCAAAAAGATCAAAGTCATCCTGCACACCGATGGCTCGGTCAGCATCGAGGACGATGGGCGGGGTATTCCGTTTGGCCTGCACCCTGAAGAAAACGCCCCCGTGATCGAGCTGGTCTTCACACGATTGCACGCGGGCGGCAAGTTTGACAAGGGCAAGGGCGGTGCGTATAGCTTTTCGGGCGGCTTGCACGGCGTTGGCGTGAGCGTGACCAATGCTTTGTCCAAGCGACTGGAAGCCACCAGTTACCGCGAAGGCAAAGTGGCCACTCTCGCTTTCTCGGCAGGCGACGTGATCGAGCCGCTGGTGACTCGCCTGGCCAATGAGGGCGACCGTAGCGGCTTGGCGGACGTGCCCCGAGACCGCAAACAGGGCACCACGGTGCGTGCCTGGCCCGACGCCAAATACTTCGAATCCAGCGCCCTGCCCATGAACGAGCTGACGCACCTGCTGCGCAGCAAAGCCGTGCTCATGCCGGGCGTGACGGTGACCTTGGTCAACGAGAAAACCAAAGAAACCCAGCAGTGGCAATACAAAGCCGGTCTGCGCGACTACCTGACGCAAACCCTGAATGGCGATCCGGTGATCCCGTTGTTTGAAGGGGAGGGCTTTGCCGACGCCAACCACGACAGCTTTGCCGAAGGCGAGGGCGCTTCTTGGGCCGTGGCCTTCACCGAAGACGGTGCCCCCGTGCGTGAGAGCTACGTGAATTTGATCCCCACCAGCGCAGGTGGCACGCACGACAGCGGCTTGCGCGATGGCTTGTTCACCGCCGTCAAAAGCTTCATCGAACTGCATGGCCTGCTGCCCAAGGGCGTCAAGCTCATGCCCGAAGACGTGTTCGCGCGGGCCAGCTATGTGCTGAGCGCCAAAGTGCTCGACCCGCAGTTTCAGGGGCAGATCAAAGAGCGCCTGAACTCGCGCGACGCAGTGCGACTGGTCTCCAGCTTTGTGCGCCCGGCGCTCGAACTCTGGCTGAACGAGCATGTGGACTACGGCAAAAAGCTGGCCGAGCTGGCCATCAAAGCCGCCCAGTCACGCCAAAAAGCGGGCCAAAAGGTAGAAAAGCGCAAGAGCTCCGGCGTGGCCGTGCTGCCGGGCAAGTTGACCGATTGCGAGAGCAAAGACATCTTGCACAACGAGGTGTTTTTGGTTGAGGGTGACTCGGCCGGGGGCAGCGCCAAAATGGGCCGCAACAAAGAGTGCCAGGCCATCTTGCCCCTGCGCGGCAAAGTGCTCAACACCTGGGAAGTCGACCGCGATCGCCTGTTTGCCAACAACGAAATCCACGACATTTCGGTGGCCATCGGCGTGGACCCCCACGGTCCGAACGACAACCCCGACATGAGCAACCTGCGCTATGGCAAGGTTTGCATTTTGTCGGACGCGGACGTGGACGGCTCGCACATCCAGGTACTGCTGCTGACCTTGTTTTTCCGCCACTTCCCCAAGCTGATCGAAACCGGGCACCTGTATGTGGCGCGGCCGCCGTTGTTCCGGGTCGATGCACCTGCACGTGGCAAAAAGCCCGCGTCCAAAGCCTATGCGCTGGACGACGGTGAGTTGACCGCCATCATCGACAAGCTGCGCAAAGACGGTGTTAAAGAGGGCGGGTGGAGCATCAGCCGCTTCAAGGGCCTGGGCGAGATGAGCGCCGAGCAATTGTGGGACACCACGCTCAACCCCGACACGCGCCGCCTGCTGCCCATCGAGCTGGGACCGCTGGACAATGCGGGCACCGAAACCCTGATGATGCAGCTCATGGGCAAAGGCGAAGCCGCTGCCCGACGCGAGCTGATGGAGCTGCACGGCGACAGCATCGAAATCGACGTTTAACCAAGCCAGGTTGTTGCATGAATCTTTTTCAGCTTCTCCAGTCACATGGCTTGCAGGTGAGTCCTTCGGAGTGCAAATTTCATTTTGCTCGTAGCCCGCATCAAAAAGAAAAAGACCTTTTTGCAACAAGAGTGGGATTCGAGCATTTTCAGAGTTACCAATCGCAAAAAAACTTTTCTAGGCCGTATGTCATCTCGTTTTATGAATACGGTGAAGGTTTATGGATGTTTGCGGGAGTTTGGCGCGTTGATGGTGAACCGATTGAAACGTCAAAATTTTTTCAATACAAATTTTCGTTTGTTGATAGTTCAGCACTTCTTGAACGTCGACTGATCGTGACTTGGCCCAATCGATTCAGGAACAGTTATCCAAACGGCGAAACATTGAACAATGATCTGCAAGTGCATGCTGTCCTTGCGGTGCCCGATGTGCTTGGAAACTTTCCGGGTTTCTCTAAGGTTCGTATCACCCTGACTGGACTACGTATCTTGTTAGGTGACCCCGTGGGTTCTTTGGGTTGGAAGACTGCGCTTCAGTCGGTGGCTGGTGTGTATGTGGTTGCAGACGCAAAGAAAGACAAACTGTATGTAGGTGCTGCCTATGGTGAAAAAAATCTTTGGCAGCGCTGGTCTGAATATGCCCAAAATGGTCACGGAGGGAACGAGAAACTTAAGCAAGAGTATGTCGAGCGTGGCGATTCAGTTTTTGATGATTACGTCTTCTCTTTACTTTGGCATGCAGATAGTTCGGCTACCCAAGAGCAAGTCCAGGGCATGGAGTCTTTTTGGAAAGAAGCTTTGCTAACCCGTGGGTCGCGGGGATACAACGCCAACTGATGGTGGAGGCTGCAATGTCTGAATCGATGAAACATCTTCAAGAACTTAAGCTCTTTGAATCGGTGCAGGTGCGGTCGCATTGGAACGCTGAAGTAGAAAAGTGGTATTTCTCAGTGGTGGATGTGGTGGAGGTGCTGACCGACAGCATCAACCCCACCGACTACCTGAAAAAACTGCGCAAGCGCGATGCCGAGTTGGGCAGCTACCTGGGGACAAATTGTCCCCAGGTAGCTATGCCCAGTGAGTCCGGGGTCATGCGCAAAACTTTGGCCGCCGATGTTCCCACACTCTTGCGCCTGATCCAGTCCATCCCATCGCCCAAGGCCGAGCCGTTCAAGCGCTGGTTGGCCAAGGTGGGCCATGAGCGCATGCAAGAAATGGCTGATCCTGCGCAAAGCCTGGATCGCGCCCGCGATAACTGGCAAAAACTGGGACGCAGCACCAAGTGGATTCAGCAGCGCATGACGGGGCAAGAAACCCGCAACAAACTGACCGATTATCGGAAAGAAAGCGGTGTTGAAAAGGCGGATGAATTCGCGCTGCTGACCAACATCATTCACCAAGAATGGACGGGCTTGAGCGTGCAGGCTCACAAATCGCTCAAGTCTTTGAAAACGCAGAACCTGCGTGACCACATGAGCGAAGCGGAGCTGATCTTCACCGCATTGGCCGAACTGTCCACACGCCAGATTGCTGAAACCGAAGAAGCCCAAGGCCTGCAACAAAACGCCAAAGCGGGCAAAGAAGGTGGCCGAGTGGCCAAACGCGCCAAAGACGATCTGGAAAAACGCACAGGGCATAAAGTGGTGACGGGTATTAACTTTTTGCCGCCCGGCAAATCAATGCCCGTTCAGCTCTCCGCCACACCCGTACGAAAAACAAATAAATCGCCAAAAAAATGACCGACTTGCTGACCCCTGAAACTACTGATCAACCTGCCGCCCCCGAAGGCGACCACCTGGGTGCCTACGCCCAGCGGGCTTACCTGGAATACGCGCTGTCCGTCGTCAAAGGCCGCGCCTTGCCCGACGTGTGCGACGGCCAAAAGCCGGTGCAGCGGCGCATTTTGTATTCGATGGACCGCATGGGTTTGTCTTACAGCGGCCCCAATAACAACACCGCGGCCAAACCCGTCAAAAGCGCCCGCGTTGTGGGCGATGTGCTGGGCCGCTACCACCCGCACGGCGACACGGCGGCCTATGACGCGCTGGTGCGCATGGCGCAAGACTTTTCGCAGCGCTACCCGCTGATTGACGGGCAAGGCAACTTTGGTAGCCGAGACGGCGACGGCGCAGCGGCCATGCGTTACACCGAGGCGCGTTTGTCGCGCATCACCAGCTTGCTGCTCGACGAAATCGACATGGGCACGGTGGACTTCATCCCCAACTACGACGGCTCGACCGAAGAGCCGCGCCAGCTGCCCGCCCGCTTGCCCTTCAGCTTGCTCAATGGTGCCAGCGGCATTGCCGTGGGCTTGGCCACTGAGATCCCCAGCCATAACCTGCGAGAAGTGGCCGATGCCTGCGTGGCCTTGATCAAAAACGACAAGCTCAGCGACAGCGAATTGATGACCATCATCCCTGGCCCCGACTACCCCGGTGGCGGCCAGATCATCAGCCCGGCCAGTGACATCGCAGACGCTTACCGCACGGGTCGTGGCAGCCTGAAAGTGCGTGCCCGGTGGAAGATCGAAGAACTCGCCCGTGGCCAATGGCAACTGGTGGTGACCGAGTTGCCGCAAGGCGTGAGCTCGCAACGTGTGCTCGAAGAGATCGAAGAACTCACCAACCCCAAGGTCAAAGCCGGTAAAAAAGCGCTCAGCACCGACCAGATGCAGCTCAAAGCCAGCATGCTGGCAGTTCTGGATGTGGTGCGCGATGAATCGAGCAAAGACGCCGCCGTGCGCTTGGTGTTCGAGCCCAAGACCAGCCGCATCGAACAGCAAGAACTCATCACCGCCTTGCTGGCCCACACCAGCTTGGAAACGTCTGCGCCGATCAACATGACCTCGGTCGGCATTGACGGCAAACCGATTCAAAAGTCGCTGCGCCAGATGCTGGTGGAGTGGATCAGCTTCCGCCAGACCACCATCACCCGTCGCAGCCAGCACCGCTTGAACAAGGTGTTGGATCGCATCCACATTTTGGAAGGCCGGCAGCTGGTGCTGCTCAACATCGACGAGGTGATCCGCATCATCCGTCACAGCGACGAGCCCAAGCCCGCGCTGATCGAGGCCTTCCAACTCAGTGACCGCCAAGCCGAAGACATCCTTGAAATTCGCCTGCGCCAATTGGCGCGGCTTGAAGCCATCAAGATCGAGCAAGAGTTGAGTGAGTTGCGTGAAGAGCAGGGCAAGCTCGAAGAAATTTTGGGCAGCCCTGCCGCGTTGCGTCGTCTGATGGTCAAAGAGATCGAGTCCGACGCCAAGACCTTTGCCGACCCGCGCCGCACGCTGATACAAGAAGAGAAAAAAGCCGTAGCCGAAGTCAAGGTGGTGGACGAACCGGTGACGGTGGTGGTGTCTGAAAAAGGCTGGGTGCGTGCCCGCACCGGCCACGGCCACGATGCCACCAGCTTCGCCTTCAAGGCGGGCGACGGTCTGTATGGCACCTTTGAATGCCGCACAGTGGACACCTTGCTGATTTTTGGCAGCAACGGTCGCATCTACAGCGTGCCTGTGGCCACACTGCCTGGCGCACGGGGCGACGGTCAACCCGTGACCACCTTGATCGAGCTGGAACCTACCACGCAGATTGCCCACTACTTTGCAGGTCCGGCCAACGCCACGCTGCTGCTCAGCAGCTCAGGCGGTTACGGCTTCATGGCCTCGGTAGAGAACATGGTCTCGCGCAACAAGGCCGGCAAAGCCTTCATCAGTCTGGGTGATGGCGAAACCGTTTGCGCCCCAAGCCATGTCAGCGGCTCCAGCGCCACCGTGCCTGCCGACAAACAAGCCATGGCAGCGGCGTCCAGCGTCTGCTGTGCCAGCGCGGGTGGCCGCGTGCTGACGTTTGAAATCAGCGAACTCAAGACGATGGAAAAAGGCGGCCGGGGCTTGATGCTGATCGACCTCGAAGCCAAAGACACCTTGGCAGGCGCTGCGGCCTACACCCGCAGCGTGAAGATCGCCGGCATTGGCCGAGGCGGCAAAGAGCGTGAAGAAACCCTTGAAATCCGCAGCCTGAACAACGCCAAAGCCGCACGGGCCAAGAAGGGGCGCGTGGCGGACTTGGGGTTCAAGCCGAATCGGGTGACGCGGGTGGAGTGATTGATGCGGACCCAAGGCGGAGGTCTTGGACGTCAGATTAAGTCATGGACCCCCGATCAAGTCGGGGGTGACAAACTTCCATTTCGATGATGAGCTTTGAGCTTTGAGGTTTGAGGTTGGGGTTGGGGTTGGGGTTGGGGTTGGGGTGTCTATCGTTGACGTTCCGGTGACGAGCTTTGATGTTGTGGTGAAGGGCCTTGATGGCGGAAGTGGCGGGCGTTGATTTGAACGCCTGAATCCCTCATCTGGCCAGTGGCGCGTGCCGATGGCAGCTGACCAGGTGGTCGTTGACCATGCCTGATGCTTGCATGAAGGCATAGCAAATGGTGGTGCCGACGAATTTGAAGCCGGCCTTTTTCAGGGCTTTGCTCATGGTGTCGGACTCGGTGGTTTGGGCGGGCACTTCGGCCATGCTTTTGCGTCGGTGTTGTAAGGGCTCGCCACCGACAAATTGCCAGACGAACTGGCCAAAGTTTTGGCCCTTGGATTGCAGGGCGAGATAGGCTTGGGCGTTGCCGATGGTGGCGGCGACCTTGAGACGGTTGCGCACGATGCCCGGATCGGCCAGCAATTCGGCCACTTTGGTGGCGTCATAGCGGGCTATTTTTTCGGGGTCAAACTGGTCAAAGGCTGCGCGGTAGGTTTCGCGTTTTTTCAGCACCGTGGACCACGACAGCCCGGCTTGTGCGCCCTCTAGGTTGATCAACTCGAACAGGGCGCGATCGTCACGCTGGGGCACACCCCATTCGGTGTCGTGGTAATGGCGGTACAGGTCAAAGCCTTCGCACCAGGGGCAACGCTGCATACAACTCCTTTGGAAGTTGGCCAGTGTAGCGAAGGTGCCGTCACACCCGTCAGGCCGCAGATGCGGATGCAGGTACGGGTGAGGGTGCGGGTGCGGTGCGGGTGCTTGGCGTGCCCAATCAGATGATGAATTTACCGACTTCACGCCTTGTGGTGTCGGCGACATGCGAGAGCTCGATCACGGTGGCCGTGATTTCTTCCGCCGCATCGGCATTGTTGGCTGCGATCTGGTTGAGGTTGGAGATGTTGGCGTTGATCTCTTCCACCGCGGCACTTTGCTGTTCCATGGCGACTGATATGCGCTGCAGCATGCCATCGGTGACCTGCGCGCTGGCTTCGATTTGCCCCATGTCTCTGGCGACTTCTTGCACGGTACTCACAGCCCGCTTGGCTTCGGTGACAGCTTGCTGCACCAGCAAGGTGATTTCTTGGGTGCTTTGGGCGCTGCTTTCAGCCAGTTTTCCGACCTCTTCGGCCACCACAGAAAACCCTTTGCCGTGTTCTCCGGCACGCGCCGCTTCGATGGCCGCATTGAGGGACAGCAAATTGGTTTTGTTGGCAATGCCTTCGATGACTTCGGTAATTTTGTTGATCTTCTCGGAGTTCGTTGCGATGTTGTTGACGACTTCGATCATGGTCTCCATCTTGCCCCGGCCATTTTGAACAATGCTCACAGCTTCGCGTGATTTTTGGCTGGCGCTTTCGGTGCTCCGACTGACATCGATGACCGATGTCGATGTTTGGTTGACCGCGGCGGCCACTTGGCTCATGGCGTGTTTTTGGTTTTGCACGCCATCCGAGATTTGACCAATCGCAGTGGTGAACTGATTGGCCGCTGTGGCCACTTGCATGGTGTTTTGATTGATCACGCCCATGGTGTTGCTCAGGGCCTGCAGTGAGCTGTTCAGGTTGTCCTTGAGTTGTGCCAGTTCGCCTCGGCCTTGCGCATGCACGCGGCCTGTCAGGTCGCCTTGCGCCACGCCGTTCATGACCTGGCCCACATCCCCGAGCATGGTGTTCAGGGCCGCCATGGCTTGTGTCGCGTTGTCCATGGCCTGTTTGAATTCACCTTTGACCTGCACGTTCACTTGGGCGTCAAACTGCCCGTTGTAGAGCGCTTGCATCACGGCATTGAGTCCGTCCATGGTGGCTTTGACGCTGTTGACGCTGGCGTTGACTGCGTCCTTCATGGCCTTCAGGTCGCCTTGGAGCTGGACGTCTACGCGTTGGCTGAAATCGCCTTCTGCGATGGCGGTGACCACGGCATTGACCTGGTACATGGCTTGTTGCTGAGCATCCAGCATGCCGTTGAAAGCGCTGGCCATCTCCCCGATTTCGTCTTGGCTTGTGACCTTCGCACGCTTGCTGAAATCGCTGGTGACCTGGATCTCGGCCATGGTGGCCTGCATTCGCCGCACAGGGGCCACAATGGCCCGCGCCACCAAGTAGCTGATCAGGATGCCTGCGATCAAGCCGGTAATGGCAGAAACAATGACGATGTTGTAGGAGCTGGTGGAGGCCTCGACGATTTTTTCTGCCATGTCGTTGGCTTCGTCTACTTGCACCTTGTTGAATTCATTCAGCTGCACATCCAGTTCGGCGCTTTTCTGGTCGAACTCTTCCATCAATTCATTGCCTGCATCCATGCCCTTGCGGATGTAGGTGCGGGCCATTTTCTTGCCCAGTGCATGAAAGTCAGAAAACTGGCTCTGCAGCGCTTCCATCTTTTTCAGGGCAACGGTGTCATTCTCGTTGCGGAACATGGTTTTGAACTTCTCTGCGTTGTCATGGAAGTCCTGCGCGTTCTTGTCCGCTTCATCGAACCCCTCAGTGTGGTGGCTGACGGCCACATCGGTGAGGAACTGCCCTACCTGGGAGACGTCCAGCATCATGCGTTCAGCGATCAGCACAAACGGCAGGCTTTCATTTTTGATTTGGCGTGCGCTGGCGAGCGTCTGGCTTTGGTAAGAAAGAATGACACTCAACGCCATCAAAAAGACGCTGATGACCAAACCAAAGCCAAAGGTCAGGCGGGTACCAATTTTGAGCTTGCTGAGCATGACGGTGTCTTTCGGGAATTTTTTGAATTTTAAAATTCAAATAAAAATGATTTTTTGAGGTATTTGATATTTATAGTGATATTTTCTTCAAATATGAATATATCACCCAATACAAGCAGGGTCTTTGGCTTGAACTGTTCGATTGCTTGTGTTGTTGATTTTGGCTTTTTGGCTTGTGCATGTGAATCGGCGCATTTTGGATAATGCGCGTGAATGGACTCTGTTTCAGAGTCATGCCCACGCGCAAGGAAAGCCATGGCCCTGGTCGATCATCTGAAGTCTCTGCGCGCAGCGTGCGCAGTGTCCTTGACCGGCAGCAGCATCGGCGCAGCGCGGGCGCTGCATGTGTCGCAGTCGTCGGTCACGCGGGCTGTTCAGTCGCTTGAAGACGTTTTGCAGCAGGCGGTGTTTGACCGGTCAGCCCAGGGCATGCGGGTCACGCCGCCATGGGCCGAGCTGCTGCAGCGCTGCGTTCGCGCTTTTCAATATCTGGCCATTGCACCGGCCTCAAAAGTGGGCTTGGCCGAGGGGCCGGGCTGGATGACTTGTCGGTTTGCCTCGGGCGTGGGCTTGCGGCATTTGCGGGTGCTCTTGTCACTGGCGGTCACGGGTTCCGAGACGGTGACCGCCGGGCAGTTGGGTGTGAGCCAGTCGGCGGTTCACCAGAGTCTGGTGCAGGCGGAGCATTTCAGTGGCAAAAAACTGTTCACCCGCAGTCGCCAGCATGGCTTGCGCGTGACGGAGTTAGGTGCCCAGGTGGTCCATGGCTGCAAGCTGTTTGACGCTGAACTGGCGCAAGCTGACGAGGTGTTGGCCGCCTTGTCTGGCCAAGTGGCGGGGCGGCTGGCCATTGGCACTTTGCCGTTTTCTGTGGGGCCTTTGTTGCCGGTGGCGGTCAACCGTGTCATGCAGGACTTGCCGGGTTTGCAGGTCACGGTGGTGGATGGCACCTACGATGCGTTGATTGCCAAACTGCGCGATGCTGAGATTGATTTGATCGTGGGCGCGTTGCGACCAGAGTTTGCTGTTCAGGGCCTGATGCAGGAAACCCTGTTTGTCGATGGTCTGGAGGTGGTCGTGCGGGCGGGTCACCCTTTGGCTTTGCGTCAGCAGTTGTCGTGGCAACACTTGGCCGAGGCGCAATGGATCATGCCCATGCCCAACACACCGGCGCAGACGGTGTTTGAGCGCACTTTGGCGCAGGGTGGTTTGCCATTACCTGCAACCCAGTTGAGGGTCAACAGCGCATTGATGATGCAGTCTTTGTTGATGCAAAGTGACCGTCTGGCCATGATGTCACCGCGTCAGATTCAAAGCGAAATTCAAGCGGGTTTGCTGGTGGTTTTGCCCTTGTCTGTGCCCCATGCAGTCCGCACCATCGGCCTCATCCGCCGCTCGGGCATTTTGCTGACACCGGGCATGCAGGCTTTGCTGGAGGCCTGTCGCCGGGTGGCCTACGAGATGGTCGGTGAAAACCCTTTAAATAAGCCAGACGCATAACCGTTTCCTGAATAGCATTGGACGCCTGTGGGCGCGTGCCCAATCATGGGCAATAGCTTATTCCACAGGAGATACACATGAAAAAACGCTTGATGTTGGGTTCGATCGCGGGTCTGGCGCTGAGTGCCGTGACAGGCTTGGTGCAGGCGCAGGACAACACTTTCAAGATCGGTCTGGTCTTGCCCATGTCCGGGCCATTTGCCTCTACGGGCAAGCAAATGGAGTTGGCCGTGCGTTTGTACATGGCGCAGCACGGCGACACGGTGGCTGGCCGTAAGGTGGTGTTGATCGTCAAGGACGACACAGGCGCACCGGATGTGACCAAGCGCATTGCGCAGGAACTGGTCATCAACGACAAGGTGCAAGTGCTGGCTGGTTTTGGTTTGACGCCTTTGGCCATGGCCACGGCGCCTGTGGCCACGCAGTCCAAAACACCGCTGGTGGTCATGGCCGCTGCCACGTCCATCATCACCGAGGCATCGCCTTTTATTGTGCGCACCAGCTTCACGGTGCCCCAGGTGGTGACCACGCTGGCCGATTGGGCCACCAAGAACAACATCAAGAAAGTCGTCAGTTTGGTGACCGACTATGCGCCGGGCATTGACTCTGAAAAGTACTTCAACCAGCGCTTCATCAACAACGGCGGTGTGGTGATTGAAACCTTGCGTGTGCCTTTGCGCAGCCCGGATTTCGCGCCGTTCTTGCAAAAGGTGCGCGATGCCAAGCCCGATGCCTTGTTTACCTTTGTGCCCGCGGGTGTGGGTTCGGCTTTGATGAAGCAGTTTGCCGAGCGAGGCCTGGACAAGGCTGGCATTCGCCTGATTGCCGAAGGCAGCGTGACCGATGACGACATCTTGAACAACATGGGCGATGTGGCCGTGGGCGTGGTGACTGCGCACCATTACTCAGCCTCGCACAAATCGGCTTTGAACAAGAAGTTTGTCGAGGCTTTTGGCAAGGCCAACAACGGTCTGCGTCCGAACTTCATGGCGGTCGGCGCTTATGACGGCATGCGCGTGATTTATGAAGCCGCCAAAACCACCAAAGGCGCTGGCGGTGAAGCGCTGCTCAATGCCATGAAAGGGCAAGCGTTCGAGAGCCCACGCGGCCCGATCTACATTGACAACCAGACCCGTGACGTGGTTCACAACATGTATGTGCGCCGTGTCGAGCGTGTGGGTGGTCAGTTGTGGAATCAGGAAATTGAAACCGTGACCGACGTGAAAGACATTGGCAAAACGCGCTGACCATCGACCTATGAACGCTTTGCCATTGCTCTTGGTGCCGGGTTTGATGTGCGACCACGCCGTGTGGACGCCCTTGTTTCCGTGCTTGGGTGCCGATCGTGTTTGCACCGTGGTGGACCATGCCGATGCGGATTCTTTGCCGCAGATGGCCCACCAGTTGCTCGCTTCGGCCCCCGCGCAGTTTTTGCTGGCGGGCCATTCCATGGGGGCGCGCGTCGCGCTGGAAGTGCTCAGGTTAGCGCCTGAGCGCATTCGGGGCCTTGCCTTGATGGACACGGGCTTTTTGCCCAAACCTGAAGGTCAAGCCGGAGACGACGAGGCCGCCAAGCGCATGGCCTTGTTGCAGATCGCCCAATCACAAGGTGTTCGTGCCATGGCGCAGCAATGGGTGCGCGGCATGGTGCACCCCGACTTCTTGGGCGATGCCGAACTGATCGAGCGCGTTCTGGCCATGTTTGAGCGTAAGAATGCAGACACCTTTGAGCGACAGATTCGCGCTTTGCTGACGCGGCCCGATGGCTCGGACGTATTGCGCAGCCTGCAGGTGCCTACGCTGTTGATGTGCGGTGCCCAGGACGCTTGGTCGCCGCCCGCCCAGCACGAAGCCATGCAGGCCATCATGCCTCCCGCGTTGGTGCAGCTCGACTTGATCGAGCACGCCGGACACATGGCGCCCATGGAGCGGCCTGCCGAGGTGGCCGCTTCGCTTTTGGGCTGGCTGACGCGCTGCGATCGTTTTGCACCTGAAGCCGGGGAGCCTTGACGTGGATGCCTTGGCGTTGTTGCAAGCCGAGAGCCAGTGCCGCCACCTCATCATCGCCGCAGCCGAGGCGGTAGACGGTCAGCAATATGAAGCCTTTGTTGATTGCTTCACCGAAGACGCTGTGTTGCAGCGCCCGGGCGGTGCGCGATTGGCCGGACGCGCCGCCATTTTGGCCTCATACGCCCTGAAAAGTCCGGACCGTCTGACGCAGCATTTGCTGTGCAACCACCGCGTCGTAGTGGACCCTTCTGGCTGGGCCGAGTCGTCTTGCAAAGTGCTGCTTTACGTCAGCGACAGACGCCGTGAGCCTGTGCCTGAGGGCCGATTGGCTGACGTCAAGCACCATGTGGGTGAGTTCCGGGACCGCTTGATCCTCACGTCCGATGGTTGGCGCATTCAAAATCGCAAAGCCTGGTTCGAGTTGCAGGTGGACGCGCGAGCTGGGTCACCAGCGGCCTGATGCGCCGCCGCCGCCAAACCCGCCACCACCGCCTTTGAAACCACCACCCGGCCCGCCACCGGGACCACCCCGCCCACCCAAGCGGGCTCGCAGCAGGGCGGCAATGCCAATCCAGGTGGTCAACAAGGTGATGCCACCTGCGATCAGCGCCAAAGACAGCAGGCCAATCATGAACCAGGTCACCGCACCGACGATGGCGGCGGTCATGACCGAGCCAGCAAATCGTCCCAGCACAGCCCTCAAGACAAAGCCGAGCAATGCGCCTGCCACGATGATCCAGGTGATGTCGTTCAGCGGGTCTGTCGATGGGCCGACCACAGGCGCGGGCAGCGGTTCGCCATCAATGACACCCATCATGCGTTGCACACCTGCCGAAATGCCGCCTGCGAAGTCTTGCTGCCGAAACTTGGGTGTGATGACTTCGTCGATGATCCGTTTGCTGGTGGCATCATTCAGCGCACCTTCGAGCCCGTAACCCACTTCGATGCGCAGGGTGCGGTCGTTCTTGGCGACCACCAAAATTGCGCCATCGTCTATTTTTTTTCGGCCCAGCTGCCATTGCTCTGCCACGCGCAATGCATATTGCTCGATGGTTTCGGGCTGGGTGGTCGGTATCAGCAAAACGGCCAGTTGGCTGCCTTTGCGTGCCTCAAATGTGGCCAAGGCTTGTTCAATTTTGTCTTGCTGTTCCGATGTGAGCGTGTTGGTTTGGTCAATGACATGGCCAGCCAAAGGGGGCACGGGCACTTGTTGTGCGGCAGCGTGCACTTTTTGTCCCACTTGGGCGCTGCAAAGCGGCCCACCCACGACTGCGCTGAGCAAAAAAAAGCCGGTCATGGCCCGTCGCCAAGAGCTCACTTTGAATCACCGGCGTTGGGTGCCTGTGGTGTGGTTGCGGGCCCAAAATGGACGCTCGGTGGTTTGGCAATGGCTTGCTCGTTCTCTACCGAGAAGTTGGGTTTTTCTTTGTAGCCGAGTGCCCAGGCGGTCAGGTTGGAGGGGAATGAATGCACCGTCACGTTGTAGTCCTGTACGGATTTGATGTAACGGTTGCGGGCCACTGCGATGCGGTTTTCTGTGCCTTCGAGTTGGGCTTGCAGTTCAATAAAGCCCTGATTTGCAAGCAGCGTGGGGTAGTTTTCGGCCACCACCAGCAAGCGCGACAGGCTGCCAGACAGTTCTTTTTGGGCCTGCTGGAATTTCTGGAATGCCTGTGGATCGTTGACCAGTTCGGGCGAGGCCTGAATGGATGTGGCTTTGGCGCGTGCTTCGACCACGGCTTGTAAAGTGCTTTGCTCGAAGTTGGCCTGGCCTTTGACCACATTGACCAAATTGGGGATCAGGTCAGCCCGCCGTTGGTATTGGCTGAGCACCTCAGACCAGCTGGCTTTGACCTGCTCGTTGCCGCTTTGAAACTGGTTGTAGCCGCAGCCTGACAGGCCCAATGTGGCGGCCATCAGGAGCAGAGCGCTCCATCGGTGAAATACAGATGTCATGGCGGACCTCGAACGGTGGGACGGTGGGGTTTTGGTTTTGGTTTTTGTTCGTCAGCTTAGGTGGCTGAACTTGGGCTCACCGTGCGTTCTTCAACACAACTGCTTGCGCACCGGGCGAGGCCGCTCGCTTGTGCTGCCGTCGTGTGTGCATTGCTCAACAGACGTGAGCGCCTGAAAAAACGACAGTGACTGTGGGGTGGGTATCGGTTACCCGCTCTGGGGGCGGTGCATGCATGCGCCGCACTCACCCTGTCATGCAGCGTTACTGCTGCTTATTCATTGGAGATCACACCATGAGCAACCTTGCCCGATTCAATCCTTTCAGCGAACTGCGAGAACCTTTCAGCGACGATTTCTTCAAAGGCTTTGCCTTGCGCCCCGTTTACCGCCTGATGGAAGGCGAACCCCAAATGCGTCTGGACCTGTCGGAGGATGACAAAAATTTTTTCGTCAAAGCCGAGATTCCTGGTGTGAAAAAAGAAGACATCAAGGTGTCGGTGGACGGCAACCAAGTGTGCGTGAGTGCCGAAGTGAAAAAGGAAAAGGAAGAGAAAGAAGGGGCCAAGTTCATCCGCAGTGAGCGCTATTACGGCAGCGTCTCGCGCAGCTTCACGCTGGATGAGGGGGTGGACCAAGCAGCGTCTTCTGCCAAATACGAAGACGGTGTTTTGCAATTGACCTTGCCCAAAAAACCCAACGGTCAAAGCCGCATGCTCAAAATTGCCTGACACTCCCGATCGGGCGCAGGCTGTTTGTTATCAAGATGGCTGGGCTGCGCTTGATGGCGCATGCCGCACGTGTGTCAGCGCGGCAGCGTCATCAAGGGAATGTCTTTGGCCAATGCCAATTTGTCGAGCTGCGCGCGAGTCTGGTTGGCCAGGAAAGCCTCGAGGGCGTGGCGCGTGGCGGGCTTGAACAGGTCTTTGACCGGGTGTGCCAGCTTGATGCCAGCTGCCTCGCACAGGCTGACGGCAAAGTGCGGTTCCAGTGCAGCCAAGGCCACGCGGCCGTTTTTGCAGGCGTAGATGCGGTAGCCCGCGTGCGCACCACCCACTGCACCCTCGGGTGTGGTCATGCGCAGCTGGCGGGGCAGGGCCAGCCAGGCGGCAGCGTCAGACAATGCCACTTCATGGCGAGAGCCTTTGCCTGTAGTCTTGAGCCCGATCAGGGCCTTGAGTGCCGCCTCGCTGGCCATGAGTGCGCCGCCCATGTCGGCAAACAGGCTGGGGGGCAGGTCCATGCCATTGACCAGGCCGACTTCGGCTTGGTACGTCAAATCGTGGCCCGGAATCTCGGCCAGCGGGCCGGGGGCGCCGACCACTTCAATCAGGCTGAGCGTGGGGTATTGCCTGTGCAAGGTCTTCCAACTCAGGCCCAGTTTGGTGAGGGCCGAGGGGCGAAACGAGGTCAGCAGCAAATCTGTTCGGGGCAGCAGTTTGTGCAGCGCGGCCTGACCGGCAGCGGTTTTGAGATCGAGTGTTTTTTGCTTGACGCCTGTGTGCAACAGCTCGTAGCCGCTGGCCGTGTAGTGCTGCATCGGGTCGCCAGAGGGCGGGTTGATCTTGGTGCAACTCGCGCCCATTTGGGCCAGGCGCATCAATGCAGCAGGGCCCGGCAGGTTGAGGGCAAGGCTCAGGATGCGCGTACCGCGCAGGGGTTTGTTTGTGCTCATGGTGCTGGGCATTGTAGGAGCGAGCCCCTGCTCACGAATGCTTGCCGGGGCAGCGCAACGCAGAGTGACACGCCAACTTTTGGCCGCAGTGACGGCCTGCTGCTAAAAATGGAAGGCCCTGGATGACGGGCTTTCAGGTGGCTTAAGCGCCAAAGTTCAACGGCAAGCCCACGTAGTTTTCAGCGATGGTGCGTGATCCCGCCTCGCTGTTGATCAGGTAGTCGAGTTCCGCGTCCTGAAACTTCTGACCCATCTCGCCGTTTTCCGGAAAGTGGTGCATCAAGCTGGTGAACCACCAGCTGAAGCGCTCGGCACGCCAGATGCGTCGCAGGCAGCGCTCTGAATAGGTGTCAATGCCTGCGTCGGTCTTGTCTTGGTAAAACTCGATGAAGGCGTTGGACAGGTATTTCACATCGGTAGCCGCCAGGTTCAGGCCTTTGGCCCCTGTGGGCGGCACGATGTGGGCGGCATCACCCGCCAAAAACATGCGGCCAAAACGCATGGGCTCGGTCACAAAGCTGCGCAGCGGCGCAATGCTTTTCTCGATGCTGGGGCCCGTCACCAAGTGCTCGCAGGCTTCGGGGTCGAGGCGGTTGCGCAATTCGGCCCAGAAAGCGTCGTCAGACCATTGCTCGACCTTGTCGGTCAGTGGCACTTGCAGGTAATAGCGGCTGCGCGTGGCGCTGCGCTGCGAGCACAGGGCAAAGCCTCGGGTGCTGTTGGCGTAAATCAGTTCGTGGTGCACAGGCGGTGTGTCTGACAAAACGCCCAACCAACCGAAGGGGTAGACCTTTTCGAATTCCTTGATCGATCCCTTGGGCACGCTGGCGCGGCACACACCATGGAAACCGTCACAACCGGCAATGAAATCGCATTCGATGGTGTGCAGGTGGCCATTTTTTTCGTAAGTCACGCGGGGTTTTGCGCTGTCGAATTCGTGCACCTGGACGTTTTCGGCTTCGTAGACCGTGGGCAAACCTGCCGCTTGGCGAGCGTGCATCAAGTCACGGGTCACTTCGGTCTGACCATAGACCATGACGTTTTTGCCGCCTGTGAGCTTGTTCATGTCGATGCGGTGGCGTGCACCCTTGAATAGCAAGTCAAAGCCCCCGTGGAGCAGGCCTTCTTGATGCATGCGTTGGCCGACACCGGCTTCATCCAGCAGGTCCATGCTGACCTGCTCCAGCACGCCTGCACGAATGCGCGAAAGCACGTAATCGCCACTTTGGCGCTCAATGATGACGGCATCGATGCCCGCTTTGTGAAGCAATTGGCCCAGTAGCAGGCCAGAGGGGCCAGCGCCAACGATGGCGACTTGGGTGCGGGTGGTGCTCATGGGGGTCTCCTGGTGTTGGTCAAGGCAATGCCCGCAAGCTTAGGCGGCCTGTCGGTTTTAACGCCTTGCAAGTGTTCGAGTTTGCACGCTGTGTGGATGGTTTGTGCGATGATCGCGCAAATTGATGCACATCAACAGAAGCGCACAGCAAGCCATGTTGGTGGCTTCAGCATTGACGCAGATCACAGGAAAACCCCATGCCGATTGCCAAAGCAGACTACATCGAAGGCCTTGCCAAAGGGCTGGCTGTGCTCGAGGCTTTTGACACTGAACGCCAGCGGCTGAATGCGACGCTGGCCGCCCAGCGCACGGGCATCACGCGGACGGCCGCTCGGCGGCATTTGCTCACACTGACCGAGCTGGGTTATCTGGAAACCGATGGCAGCCACTACTGGCTGTCGGCGAGGGTGCTGCGATTTGCGGGCAGCTACATGGCCACTTCGCGTTTGCCGCGCACGCTACAGCCCACGCTCAACCGTCTGGCACAGCAAACGCAGGCGGCTTTCAGCGCGGTGGTGCTGGATGGCGGCGAGGGCGTGATCGTGGCCCGCAGTGCGGGTGTGGCCGAGCCGGTGCGGCATCTGGCTTATGGCTTGCATCTGGGGGCACGCTTGCCTGCGCACGCCACGTCCACGGGGCGGGTGTTGTTGGCCAATTTGCCTCAGGCGGACTTCAATGCATGGCTCAAGGGCCGTGAATTGACCCGCATCACACCACAGACCGAAGTAGGCAAGGTCAAGTTCAAAGCGCTGATTGGACTGGTGCGGCGAGATGATCATTGCCTGGCTCGCGACGCGCATGAGCTGGGCATTCACGCGCTGGCTGTACCGCTGCGCAACATGCAAGGCCAAACCTTGGCCGCCCTGAATGTGGTGGGCACCGCCGATCAGTTGTCCGATACGGCGGTCGTGCGCAAGTGGCTGCCTTTGTTGCTGGAGGCGGCACGCGAGTTGCGGCCTTTGTTGTGAAGCGACTCAAACGCCCAAGTGTTGCTCGAGCACACTGGGGTCGTTCAGCAATATTTGCGAAGCGCCTTCAAACACCACCTGGCCTTTGACCAAGATCACATTGCGGTCGGTGATCTGGGTGACATGTTTCCAGTTTTTGTCCACGATGATGGCGCTGATGCCGCTGTCTTTGATGAGACTGCAGATGCGCCAGATTTCGCGAGCGATCAGTGGGGCCAGGCCTTCAGTGGCTTCGTCGAGGATCAGCACATCGGGATTGGTCATCAGCGCCCGACCGATGGTCAGCATTTGTTGCTCGCCGCCAGAGAGTTGCTGGCCTCCATGGCCCAGGCGTTCTTGCAGGCGCGGAAAGGTCTCCAGCACGCGTTCATAGGTCCAGTCGCGCTGGCCACGGGTGCCGGGGCGGGCGGCCATTTGCAGGTTCTCGACCACGCTCAGGTTACCAAAAATGCCTCGCCCTTCTGGCACATAAGCGATGCCCATCTGGGCCACTTCAAAAGTGGGGCGGCCGTTCATGCGCTGGCTTTTGATGTCCACCGTGCCAGTGCGTGGTGGCACGATGCCCATGATGGATTTGAGCAAGGTGCTTTTGCCCATGCCGTTGCGGCCCATCAGGCCGATGGTCTCACCGCGGCCGACCGTAAAGTTCACGCCGCGCAGGATGTGGCTGGCACCGTAATAGGTGTTCAGGTCTTGGGCGTTGATCAGGGTTTCCGGCATTTCAATGTTCCTCGCCCACTGTTGCATGGGTCTCTTCACCCAGGTACGCAGCTTGCACACCGGCATCGGCACGCACCACCGCAGGCACGTCGCTCGCAATCACTTGGCCGTTGACCATGACCGTGAGGTGGTCGGCCAGTGTGAAGATGGCGTCAATGTCGTGTTCGACCAACATCATGGCGTGGTCTTTTTTGAGGCGCAGCAGGAGTTGAACCATGCTTTCGGCCTCGGCCTGACCCATGCCGGCCAGCGGTTCGTCGAGCAGCAACACCAGAGGTTCGGTGGCCAGTGTCATGGCGATCTCAAGTTGGCGTTGCTCGCCGTGACTGGTGGCCCCCGCCATGGCATGTCGGCGGTTTTGCAGACCGGCCAGTTCAATGGCACGTTCGGCGCGCTGGTTCACGGCCGTCATCTTGGCCGCAGAGCGAAACCAGCCCAAGGGGTTGAATGGCGAGGGTTGAACCCGCGACTGTGCCGCCAGGCGCACGTTGTCCCACACACTGAAGGTGGTAAAGATGTTCGTCTTTTGATAGCTGCGGCCCAAGCGGTGACCCGAGATTTTTTCGGGTGTCCAGCCTGTGATGTTGTGGCCATCCAGTGTGATGGTGCCGCTGGTGGGCGGCAAGTCACCAGAGAGCAAGTTGGTCAGTGTTGATTTGCCTGCACCGTTGGGGCCGATGACGGCGTGAATGTGGCCCAGCCACAGGTCGAGCGAGACATCGTTGACCGCAGCAAGTCCCCCAAATCGTTTGGTCAGGCCGCGTGCGGACATCAAGCTTTGGCGTTGCATTGAATGGTCACTCATGGCCAGACTCCTTGCGTTCTGCACTGCCACCGAAGGTGCGTGAGATGACGCCCAAAATGCCTTTGGGCGCAAAAATGATCAGCGCCACAATGAAGAGCCCCATCCACATTTGCCAATGTTTGCCGGTCTTGAACTCGCCCACATCGGGCAGGTCTTTGAAAATGTGCAGCAAATATTCGAAGCTCAAAGCGCCCACGATAGCGCCTGCAAAATTGCCCATGCCCCCCAAAATGACCATCATGATGGCATGTGCACTCATGTGAAAACCCATCAGCTCCGGGTTCACAAAACCGCTTTGCGCAGCCCACAAATAACCGGCCAGACCGGCCAGTGCGCCAGCCAGCGTGAACGCTGCCAGCTTGTGGCTAAAGGTGTTGAACCCGAGTGCCCGCATGCGGTGCTCGTTGACCCGGATGCCCGACAGCGCACGGCCAAAGGGGCTCCAGAGCAGGCGGCGCAAAAACCCATACACCGCCAGCAAGCAGCCCAGCGTGAAGTAATAAAACACCTGTTTGTTTTCCAGGTCAATCACACCTGCATCGGGCCGGAAATTCAGGAACAAACCATCTGAGCCACCCAGCGCCTTGTTGTCAAAGAAGATGAAAAACACCATCTGGGCAAAGGCCATGGTGACCATGATGAAGTAAATGCCGTGCGTGCGCACCACCAAAAAGCCAATGACCAAGGCGGCCAACGCGGCCCCGCCCACCGCCAGCGGCAAGCTGGTGTACAGGCTGATGGCTTCGTTTTGTGGCGTGATGAAGGCCAGCACATAACCGGCCAAGCCAAAATAGGCCGCGTGGCCCAGCGACACCAGGCCCGTGACGCCTTGCAGCAAATCCAGGCTCATGGCAAAGATGGCCAAGATCATCATGCGCACGACCATCGCCGAGTAGAAATCAGAGCCCACAAAGGGAAAGGCGGCCAGCGCTAAAAAGCCCAAAGTCATCACCAGCTGGATGCTGCGGGGCAGGGTTTCGAGGTGAATTTGAGGCGTGCTCATGTTGTTCTTTTCGTTGTCATTGCTTGAACAGGCCTTCGGGCTTGTACAGCAGCACGGCGGCCATCAGCACGTACACCAGCATGCCCGAAGCCTGGGGCAGCAGCACTTTGCCAAAAGTGTCGACCAGGCCCACCAGCAGCGCAGCGATCAGCGCACCACGCACTGAGCCGATACCGCCAATGACCACCACCACAAAGCACATGATCAGCACTTGGCTGCCCATGTTGGGGTAGACGCTGGAAACGGGTGCGGCGATCATGCCGGCAATCGAGGCCAGGCCAATGCCTAAAGCGAACACCACCGAATGAATCAAGCGGATATTGATGCCCAGCGATTCGGTCATCTCCCGGTTGAAGGCGCCTGCGCGGATCTTCATGCCCAAGCGGGTTTTGGAGATCAGCAAATACAGGCCCAAAGCCAGCACCAGGCAAACGCCCGACATGAACAAGCGGTACACCGGATAAGACAGGTTGTCGGTCAGCGGAATGGATGCGGCCAGCAGATCGGGTACAGGCAGGCCGTGCACATCGTCGCCCCAAACCATGGAGCGCAGCTCTTCAAAAACGTAGATCAGACCGAAAGTGAGCAGCACTTGGTCAAGGTGGTCGCGTTGGTAAAAGTAACGAAACAACAGCCGCTCCAGCAACAGGCCAAAGCCCACCGACAAAGCGGTGCCCACCACAATGGCCAGCGTGAAACTGCCCAGTTGTGCCGCCAGTGACCAAGCCAGATAAGCGCCCAACATGTAAAAGCTGCCGTGCGCCAGATTGACCACGCCCATGATGCCGAAGATCAGTGTCAGGCCGGCCGCCAGCATGAACAGCAGCAGCCCGTACTGGACGCTGTTGAGCAGCTGGATCAAGAAATTCACAAAGTCCATCGGGGTCACACTTTGAAAGATGGTGGTGCAGGCATTCTAAGGGGGGCAAGCTGGGCCGAAATCAGCTGACCAAGTTCAAAAAAACCCTGCCATTTTCGATTTTTACAGGCCATGATTTGACCGGCTCGGTGGCAGGCCCACAGCTGACCGTGCCATCGCGCACATCAAAAAGTGCCTGGTGAAAAGGACATTCCACCCTGTGTCCTTCTACAAAACCATCACAGAGTTTGGCGTTGCCGTGGCTGCACAGGTTGTTGATGGCGTAAACGCCATCCTCGAGCTTGAAGACGGCAATGTCCTCGCCCTCCGGTGCCACGGCCATGCCCGCGCCTTCAAACAAATCGGCCTCGGCGGCCACGTCAATCCAGTTGTTCATGATCAGATGGGGTAAATGATGGAGTTAGGGATCATCTCGCTGTCGAACACGCAAATGCGCTCAGCGAACTTGAAGCCTTCGGGGGTTTGTACGATGGTGTCGATGTAGCGGCCCACATTGAACACAGTGCTTTCCTTGTCGAGCTTGGTGCGAAACACCGCGTAGTTGGCTTCTGCGTGGATACGACCTTCTTCGACTTTTCGCACCATGGGCGCGCCCACCACATGCCGCTGATAGTAGGGGTCATGGAAGATCGTTTCGGTGATGCCATACACGCGGTCCTTGAGCATGCCCTTGCTGGTCAGGAACAAGGTGGCCAAAGGAAATCCGCGTTCGAAGTTTTCACGGGGCTGCAGTTTGTACACGCATTCTTCGGTAAAAAATTCAGGCCAAAGATCCCATTTTCCGCTGTCCACGGCGTTGGCGTAGTCTGCATAAAGTTGCTGGATGTCGAACCAGGTTTGCATGTCTATCAAGGTCTTGCTCATCATCAGTCCTCCATCACTTTGCGCCAGTATTCGTACATGCCCCGAATGAGGGTTTCGGTCACCATGTGGTCGGTCTCGCCCACATCGCGACCGCCCAGCTCTGCCACCGCGCGGTGCTCTGGTTTGGTCTCGAAGGCTTGTTGAGAAAACTCGATCACTTCGCCATCGTCCGCCGAAACAAAGCCCGCTGGGCCAAACAGGTTGGCCTGACGCAAGCGACGCTCGGTCATTTCCGGGGTGTCGTCTTCAAAACCGAAGTGGGTCCAGACAAAGTCGAATGCGCCATGGCCATCGGGTTGGATGTGGCGCGTGGACACGCTGTTCACCTGCTGCTGAAAGATCACGCTGGGGAAAAGCGTCATCATCACCGCCGTGGGCATTTGCTCGCCCAGTTGCCACCAAGGCTCAGGCACGATGTCCAGAAAGCTCGGGTCATTCAGTTCCATGCTGGCTTTGAAGCTGCTGACTTGCGTGACCTGGGATTTGTCGCCTGTGGCCTGGCCACCCGTTCCGCGTGTGGAAATCATGGCCGCATGACGGTGGTGTTCGTCCATGCGCAACTCGGATTTGTTGTCGGCACGCCAGAGCCCGAAGGTCACAAACCAGGTGTGCAGCAGGCCGGGGTGATAAGGGTCTTTGATGTTTTCCTGCATCAGCTTCCAGTTGCCTGGAATGCGCTGGCGGTTGTAGCCCAGAAGCTTGAGCTGGCGACCGTTGAACAGCCTGTCAAAGTAACGCAGGATGGTCGGCCCCATGTAGTCTTCGAGAGACTCCACCGAGTGGTCAAAGGCCGCAAACACCACGCCGCTGCGGGTGGCCACTTTGAGCGAGGTCAGGCCATGGTCTTTGGGGTCAAAGTCTGCGGGCATGCCACCGTTGACTTTGCCGTCCTGACGCACGCCGCGGCGAAAGGGAACGCCTTGCAGTTTGCCGTCTAGCGCGTAGCTCCACTGGTGGTAAGGGCAGACCAGCTCCTTTTTGTTGCCGTGTCGTTCTCGGCAAAACGCCATGCCACGGTGCGCGCACACGTTCTCGACCACATGAATTTGACCGTCTTGGCTGCGCGTCATGATGACGGAGCGCTCGCCGATCACGGTGCGTTTGAAGTCACCCGGGTTGGGAATCTCGGCCTCTAGGCCCACATAGCTCCAGTGGTTTTTGTAGAAAAAACGCTCCAGCTCTTTTTTGTGGCTGTCCTTGTTGGTGTAGACGGCAAACGGGATTCGGCTTGTGCCCGCCGTTTCCCAGTGAATGGGGTGTTCCTGCATGAGGTCTCCTTGTGAAAACTTGACACGCATCATGCTCAAATCCAATAATTAAGTAAATCGGATTTATTGCATAAACAATATTTGAAAATCAAATAATATGGATGTCTCAAAACTGGATCTGAATTTGTTGGTGGTGTTTCACCACTTGCTGCAACAAAAGCGCGTTTCTGCCGTGGCTCAAGTGCTGGGCATGAGCCAGCCAGCGGTGAGCAGTGCGCTGGGGCGCTTGCGCGTGAGTCTGGGGGATGAGCTTTTTCTGCGTACCCAAGGCGGGATGGCACCCACGCCCTATGCCTTGCAACTGGCCGAGCCTGTGGCCGTGGCTTTGGACGGTTTGCAGCAGGCCTTGAATGTGCGTGCGGCCTTTGATCCGGCCAGCAGCACGCGCAGCTTCACCATCGCCATGACCGATGTGGGTGAAATGTATTTCCTGCCGGTCCTGATCGATGCGCTGGCCCGCTCTGCTGCGGGGGTGACTTTGCAAGTGGTCAGCGTGACCCAGCCCACGCTCAAAGAGGATATGGCTGCGGGCCGAATTGATTTGGCTGTGGGCTTGTTGCCGCAATTACAGGCAGGCTTTTATCAGCAAGCGCTCTTCAAGCAAAAATACATTTGCCTGATGCGCGAGGCGCATCCGCTGGCGGGCCAGAACAGACTCAATTTGGCCTCATTCACAGAGGCCGAGCACGTTCGCATCGTGGCGGCGGGCACAGGGCATGGCCGGGTGGATGTTGCGTTAGAGCAGCAAAAACTGCGCCGACGCTTTCGCCTGACGGTTCCGCACTACGTGGCCTTGGGCGATGTGCTGAGCCATTCCAACCTGATCGCCACTGTGCCCGAGCGTTTTGCAGACCGGACATTGGCGCCCTTCGGTCTGGTCAAACGTGACTTGCCAATGGCCGTCGATGAAAGCGCGATTCACCAGTTCTGGCACGGTCGGCTGCACCGCGATCCCGGCCACCAATGGCTGCGTCAGTTCACAGAAAAACTGTTCGGAGACAGCAAAATGCCCCATAACGAACAAGCCGTATGAGGCATTTGCAGGGCACAGCCCAGTGTCGTGTGCTTTGAGCTAAAACCCTTGGTCACTGTCTCTCGGTCCCGCGATTTGCGGTCCCGAGGCGCAGTCAATAGCCAGGGGCCTCAAGCCGTTAGCTGGCGTTTTTTACAAGCGGCAACCAGCGCCGGAGTCGGCCAGCGCCTTGGCCGCGACACCAATCACCTTGTTTTCTTTGTTGGAGACTTCACGCAGATAGATGTCTTGCACCGGGTTGTGAGATTTGCTCATGGTCCACTTGCCACGCGGGCTGTCGATCACGGCGACTTCCATGGCCTTGATCATGGCGGCCTTTTTACTCACATCGCCTTGCACGGCGTTGGCTCCTTGCACCAGCAGCAAGCCCGTGTCGTAGCCTTGCACGGCGTACACATCGGGTTGCATCTTGAAGGTCTTGGCGTAGTTCAGGCGGAATTCCTTGTTGCGCTTGGTTTCGATGCCATCGCCGTAGTGCAGGGTGGTCAGCACACCGTCTGCAGCAGGGCCTGCGGCTTCCAGCACGCCTTCGGTCAAAAAGCCGGAGCCATACAAAGGAATCTTGCCTTTGAGGCCTGCGGCTGCGTAGTCACGCAAGAACTTGGCTGCGCCGCCACCGGCAAAGAAGCAGGCCACAGCGTCGGGCTTGAGGGCGGCGATTTCGGTCAGCAGGGCCTGGAACTCGACGTTGGGGAAGGGCAGACCCAGCTCTTTGACGATGGTGCCACCCGCCTTGGTGTAACTTTCTTTGAAACCCTCGAAGGCTTCGTCGCCAGCGGCGTATTTCCAGGTGATCCAAACCGCCTTTTTATGGCCGCGCTTGACCATGGCCTCGCCCAGCGCCATGGTGGGCTGGCTGTTCGAGAAGCTGGTGCGGAAGACGTTGGGTGCGCACTGGGCACGGGTGGCGATGTGCACGCCGGCATTGGGGATCAGGCTGATCACGCCACTTTCGCGGGCCACGCGGTGAATGCCCATTTGCACGCCCGAGTGCACGGTGCCAATCAGCACATCCACTTTGTCGCGTTGCACCAGTTTGTTGGCGTTTTCGATGGCTTTGGACGGCTCGGACTCGTCGTCCACCTTGAACCACTCAATCTCGCGGCCGCCCAACTTGCCGCCTTGCTCGTTGATGGCCATGCGCACGCCGTTTTCAATGGCCACGCCCAATTGGGCAAAGGTGCCGGTGTAAGGCAGGATGAAACCGACGCGGATTTTGCCGGTCTGCGCCATGGCGCTTTGGGGGACCAACAGGCTGGTCGATGTGGTGCCCAGCAGGGCGGCACCTTGGGTCAAAAGCTGGCGGCGTGAGGTCATGTGTGTTCCCGGTCTTTAAAGTTGTGCATGGGCTCTTGATGAGCACTTTCAGATTATGGGTCAGGGCGCAGGGCGTCAGACCTAGGGAAATCATGGGGTCATGAAGCCCTTAGAAAAACCAACCAGGCTTGGGTCAGTGCACGCGTTTGATGCCTTTGAACTTGACCACCTGGTCTGACACCTGGGTGTTTACGTGCTCTGCGTTGTCGCACAAAAAGGCTTTGCCGTCTGCGCCTTTCGGTGCCTGCTCGTCAAACGCATCTGCTGGCCAAACACGCTGCGTGTGCCCATGCCGTGCGGTTGCCTTTTTGCACAGCCGTCGTGTCAAGGTGGCGCATTCAGGTGATCCGATCCAGACGCCGCGTGACGAGCAGCAGGGCCAGCAAGAGCACTGCCACCGATGGCATCACCCAGCTCAGGCCAACCCAGGTGGCCAGCAGGCCCATGCTGGCCGGTAGCAAGGAGCCCCCGGCGTAGGCGAACACCATCTGCCGCCCCACGAGGGTGCGGGCCATCTCAGCGGGAAACCGGACGGCGGTTTCGTGCATCAGCGACGGAAAAATCGGCGCACAGCCCAGCCCCATGAGGGCCAGCCCGGCGATGCCGTAAAGCCCTGGCAGTGGCAGTGCCATCAGACTGGCGCCTGCCAGCGCCAGGCCCAACCCGGCCTGCACCCACTGCCGGTTGTTCATGCGGTGGGCAACCAAGCCCACGCCAAAGCGACCCAGTGTGATGGCTGCGAAATAAAGCGACAGCCCGGCACTGGCCCGGGCCAGGCCCATGCCCCGCTCTTGCACCAAAACGCTGACCGCCCAAAGTCCGGCTCCGGCTTCGGCGCCCACGTACAACAAAAAACACAGCGGCGCCAGCCAGGCCGCATGAGGGTGCTGACGGGTGAGGGGCAGGTGTTTGGCGGCTGGTGCTGCGGGCGTGACCCGTTGGAGTTTTGGTAAAGGGCGGCGCCACCAGGGCAGACACAGCCACAGCACGCTGGCAATCGCCAGTTGAGTCCAGCCCAGGGTGATCACGCCTGCCGACCATTGGCCGGTTTGCGCCATCACGGCCCCCATCACCAGGGGCCCGGTGGATGCCCCCACACCCCAGAAACCGTGCAACCAATTCATGTGGCGCGAACTGTAGTGCTCGGCCACAAAGTGGTTGATGCTCGCGTCCACGGCCCCTGCGCCCAGCCCCAAGGGCACCGCCAAGGCCAGCAACCAGCCAAAAGAAGGGGCATGTGCAAAGCCCAGCAAGGCCAGCGCAGTCATCAGGCCACTGGTCGCCACAATCGGCCCCGTGCCCCAGTGCCGCGTCAGTGTGGCTGCGCTGAGGCTGCTGATCGCAGAGCACACAGTCATGGTCACACTCATCAGGCCTACTGCGGCCAGAGGCTGCTGCATGTCCATGCGGATGGCGGGCCATGCGGCCCCCAAAATGCCATCGGGCAGCCCCAAGCTGATGAAACACAGGTAAATCAGCAGCAGCAAACCGATGTGCTGCGGGAGTCGCCTCACGCCAGAACCCGCCCCGGGTTGAGCAGGTTTTGCGGGTCCAAGGCTTTTTTCACGGCCCGCATCATGGCCAGTGCCGTCGGGTCTTTGTAGAGCGGCAGTTTGCCGACTTTGAGTTCGCCCACGCCGTGTTCGGCGCTGATCGAGCCGTCGAACTTGGTGACCTGGTCAAACACCAGGGTGTTCACCCGTTCCTCGTTCTCACGCAAAAAGGTTTGGCCATCCACGCCCTCAGGGGCTTGCACGTTGTAGTGCAGATTGCCGTCACCCAAGTGGCCAAAGTCGACCATGCGCACACCGGGCACCTCGCGGGCCAACAGAGCGTCGGTCTCGGCCACAAAGGCCGGGATGCGCGAGACCGGAATGCTGATGTCGTGCTTGATGTTCAGGCCCTCTTGGGCCTGAGCCAGGGTGATGCTTTCGCGGATGTGCCACAGGCCCCGCGCTTGAGTCAGGTTTTCGGCCACCACGGCGTCGGACGCATAGCCTTGTTCCATGGCCGCTTCGAGCAGGGCTTCAAACTGGCTGCGGGCATGTTGTTCGTTTTCGCTGTCAGAGTTTTCGAGCAAGACGCACCACGGGGTGTCTTTCCACAGCGGCACGCGCAGTTGGGGATAGTGCTTGTCGACCAAGCCCAATGCGAACTGGCCCATGACCTCAAAGCCCGTGAGGCCAGGCCCCAGGCGTTGGTGGGCCAAGCCCAGCAGTTGCACAGCCGCTTGCATGCTGGGCACGGCGGCCCAGGCGGTCAGCTGCGCAGCGGGCTGGGGGTACAGCTTCATGGTCGCGGCGGTGATGATGCCCAGCGTGCCTTCGCTGCCGATCATCAGGTTGCGCAGGTCATAACCCGTGTTGTCTTTGCGCAGGCCACTCAGGCCGTGCCAGACCTCGCCCTGGGCGGTCACGACTTCTAGGCCCAGACACAGCTCGCGGGTGTTGCCATATCGCACGACCTGCGTGCCGCCCGCGTTGGTGCCCAAGTTGCCGCCGATGGTGCAGCTGCCTTCGGCGCCCAAGCTCAAGGGGAATAAAAAACCAGCCTTATCGGCGGCGGTTTGCAGGTTTTGCAGCACGCAACCGGCCTCAACCGTGATGGTCAGGTTGGCCGGGTCGATGGCACGCACCGCGTTCATGCGTGTCATGCTCATCACGATTTGCGTGCCCGAACCGTTGGGCACGCCGCCCACCACCAAGCCGGTGTTGCCGCCTTGGGGCACGATGGGGGTGCTTGTCGCTGCACAGGCCTTGACCACGGCAGCCACTTGGGCCGTGTTGCCCGGGCGCACCACGGCCAGGGCGCGGCCCCGCACGCGCTTGCGCCAGTCTTGTTCCCAGGGGCTCAGGTCGGTGGCCGGGTCGTCGTGGGTGAGGACGTTGGCGTCACCACAAATTTGGCGCAGCTGTTCAATCAAAGGCTGGGTCATGGTGTTCAGTCTCTGGGCACAGGCACAAAGTTGCCCGTGGCCTTGGCGGCTTTGAAGCGGATGCGCACATGCAAAGCGCAAGCCACAAACAAGGTGGTGCACAACAGGGTTTGCAAGCCTGCCAGCGCGTTGGAGGGCCAGGCATCACCCCAGGCCCGAACCACGCCCTCTATAAAGTACAGCCAGACCAACATGCTGACCCAGCGGTAGGTGTACATGCGGTTTTTGAGCAAGCCGGACAGCGGAATGCACAAAGGCAAGACCTTGATGGCCCACCAAGAGCCGCCCGGCCGCAAGGGGGCCAGCCAAAGCTCCCAGGCCAAGCCCAAAAGAATGAGACCGAGCAGACTGCCGACGGCCATCCAGCGCGTGAAATCGACGCCGACGGGTGTGTTTTCTGTGTGTGTGTTCATTGCGGTGGCATCATACCGGGCATGCAATCTTCCCTGTCCAAGACCACTTTGCGCGCCCAAGTCGCTGTTTGGTGGCAAGAACTGTCTGTTTTTCCGTGGCGTCAGATGGCCGGTGTTTTGGCCGAACGCTTTCGCGATGCCCGATTGGGCGTGAGCGCCAGTTCGCTCACCTTCACCACCGTGCTGGCTCTGGTGCCTTTGTTTGCGGTGGGTTTGGCCGTGTTTGCGGCGTTCCCGGTCTTTGGCAAGTTTCAAGACACGATCCAACGCTGGCTGATTGAGAGCCTGGTGCCCGAGAGCATTGCTCGCCAAGTGCTGAGCTACCTCACGCAGTTTTCGCGCAAAGCCAGCCGTTTGGGCTCGGCAGGCCTGGTGGCAGTGTTGTTGTCAGCGGTGTTTTTGATGGTGACGATCGAGCGTACTTTGGGCCAGATCTGGCGCTTGCGCCGTCAGCGGCCTTTGCCGCAAAGGGTGCTGCTGTATTGGTCGGCCATCACCTTGGGGCCTTTGCTTTTGGGTGGGAGCTTGGCCATCACCTCTTATGTGGTGACCGCTTCGCGCGATGTGGTGGATGTGCTGCCGGGCTCCGTCCGCTGGTTGCTCGACAGTTTTGAATTTTTGTTGCTGACCGCTTGCGTGAGTGGTTTGTACTTTTATGTGCCTTACACCCGTGTGCGTTGGCGTCATGCCATCACGGCCGGGTTTTTGGTGGCGGGCGGGCTGGAGCTGGCTAAAAAGTTGCTGGCTATTTACCTTTTGCAGGTGCCCACTTACTCGGTCATTTATGGCGCGTTTGCAGCGTTGCCGATTTTGCTCGTCTGGATTTATGTGACCTGGCTGATTGTGCTGCTGGGGGCTGTGCTCGCTTCCAGTCTGCCCGAGCTGGGCCGGCAAGCCTGGCGCAAGCCGGAAGGCGCGGGTTGGGGCTTTCGGTTGGCTTTGGAGATCTTGGCCGAGCTGGATGCGGCCAAGGCCTCTGCGCATCGCGGTTTCAGCACCGATGATCTGGCTGAGCGCTTGCGTGTAGAGCCGAGCGAGCTCAGGCAAGTGCTGGAGGTGTTGCAAAGTTTGGACTGGGTTGGCCGCTTGACTGAACAGAACGACCAAGGGCAAGCCCGGCAAGTGCTGTTGATTGACCCCACTCAGGCCAGCGTGGCCCCGTTGGCTGACCGGCTCTTGGTGCTCAGGGCTTCTGCGGCCGATCCCGTGTGGGTGCAGACGGCGCTGGACCAAATTTGCGTGGCGCAGTTACTGCCCAAACCCACGCCCTGATGTCGTACCCGACGCATTTGCCATACCCGGTGCATTAGCCATACCCGACGCATTTGTCATACCCGACGCATTAGTCATACCCGGCTTGACCGGGTATCCACGGCCGCCGAAGGCATGGACCCCCGATCGAGTCGGGGGTGACAGGTCAGTGTGAGTCGGGTTGACCAGCCAGGATGGGTTGATCAGCCAGGATGAGTTGGGGGTGACAAGATTTCCGTCATACCCGGCTTGACCGGGTATCCATGGCAACCGAAGGCATGGACCCCCGATCGAGTCGGGGGTGACAGGTCAGTGTGAGTCGGGTTGACCAGCCAGGATGGGTTGACCAGCCAGGATGAGTCGGGGCTGCTCAAAAACTGACCCGGCCGCGCCACATGTCGCGGTACATCACCCAGTCGCCCATGAAGCTGTAAAGCGGGCGTTTGAAGCTGGCGGGCTTGTTTTTCTCGAACACAAAGTGCCCGATCCAAGCACAGCCATAGCCGCACAGCAAGGCGTACAAAAAGTAAGCCGGCTTGCCCGTGATGACCAGCATGGCCAGGCACAGCAGTGACAGTGTGCTGCCCACAAAGTGCAGGCGGCGGCAGGTGCGGTTGTTGTGCTCGCTCAGGTAAAACGGGTAAAACTCGGCAAAGCTGGTGTGTTGAACGGCATCGGTCATGGTGGCTCCTTGAGTGGTCAGACTGTGTGAAATGGCGCGTTTAAAAAACCACGGAACCTCGCCCGCCCACCACGCAGAGGCGTTTGTGTGAGCTGGTAATCGGGGAAGCGTTGCAAAAACCGCCCGATGGCAATGCGGCCTTCGAGCCGCGCCAGGCTCAGGCCCGCGCACTGGTGCACGCCAAAGCCAAAAGCCAGGTGCTTGTTGCCGGTGCGGCGCAGGTTCAGTTGTTCGGGTTGGTCATACACCGCCGGGTCGCGGTTGGCTGCACCAATGCACAGCGTGACCAAGGCCCCTGCAGGCAGATCGACACCATTGACCTGCGTGGCTTGTAGGGCACGGCGATTGCCCAGCTGGTTGGACGATTCAAAACGCAAGAATTCATCAACGGCCAAACCCAAAATGTGCGCTCGGTCGTCCTCGCTGGTGGCGTCCTTCAGGTCGGCCTGGAGTTGTTTGAGTTGCTCAGGCCATTCCTGCAGCGTGATGAGCGCGTTGCCGATCAGGTTGGTTGTGGTCTCGTGTCCGGCATTGAGCAAAAACACGCAGTTTTGCAGCAGCTCGACTTCGCTCAGGGCGTCGCCGCTTGTTTCGCCATCCTTTTCTCCTTGGATCAGCCGGGTCAGCACATCGTGCTCCGGGTCGCCGGGGTGCTGGCGGCGCTGGGCAACCAGCTCGCGCAGATAGGCCAGAAATTCGTTGACGCTGCGGTTGCCCAGCGCTTCTTGTTCGGGTGTGAGGGCGGGTTCCAGCGCACCCAAAATGGCCAGTGACCAGCCGCGCAAGGGCTCGCGATCTGCGTGTGGCACGTCCAGCAAATTGCCGATGATCTCGACCGGAATGGCCGATGCAAAGTCTTCAATCAGATCCCCGCCACCCCGCTCTTGCAGCCTGTCCAGCAGGCCGTCCACCAGTTGTACCAGTCCGGGCTCCATGGCCTCAATGGCACGGCGGGTGAGGGCGCCCATGATCAGCCTTCGCACGCGGGTGTGTCGTGGTGCGTCATTGAAGACCAGACTGTTGGTGTGGTGCTCGAACAGCGGTGCCACGCCACCCGCTGTAGTGAACGGCGGTTCATTGAACGGTGCATGGTTGTATTTGGGGCCGAACTCGACTTGCTTGTCGGAGCTGAATACCTTGGCATCGCGGTACACCGCCACCAGATCGGCATGGCGCGTGAGGAAATACGAGCCGTCGGACATGCGTTTGAAGGGCTCGGTTTCGCGCAGCGCGGCATAGACTGGGTAGGGGTTGTTCAGGAAGTCGGCTGGCAGAGCCCGCAGGTCGAGTGACTGGGCAATCTCGCTGGCCCTGTCTGCCGACAAGGGCGGGGTGATGTTGGAAGTCAGTGTGTTCATTTTCAGGAGTGAGCCGCTGTTCGTGAATGTGTGCCCATGTCACGGCTTTAAAAAATCTTTGAGCGATTGCAACACGCCCTCAGGCGCTTCGGTCATGAGCGAATGGCCTGCGGGCAGCTTGACCACCGTGGGTTTGCCGCACAGGTCGATCAGGCTTTGCGCTGCTTTGGGCGGCGTCATTTGGTCTGCACTGCCCAGCACAAACAAGGTAGGGCAAGCGACCTTGGGCATGGCCGCTTCGCCGCCCTTGTAGCTGTCGCAGGCCTTGAAGCCGGTGTAGAACACATTGGATTGCGGGTTGCTTGCCAACACCCTGCGCATCAGGGCTTTGCTGCCGCCATACAACCAAGTGCCTGGCCCCAAAGCCGACGGGGGCGGTGCCAGTGTGGAATGCGAAAAACTGTTGACCATGTCGATGGCCTTGAACGGTGCACTGACCGACAGGTCGAGCAGCGCAGGCGAGACGCGCATCGGGTACGCAGTGCCCACCAAAACCAAATGGCTGACGCGACCGGGGTGAGCCACCGCGTCTCGGGCGGCGGCTTCGAGTGCAATCAGCGAGCCAAAGCTGTGGCCGATCAGGGCGGCTTTGTCGATCTTCAGTGCGTCAAGCAAAGCGATGACGGTGTCTGCGGCTTCTTCGGCGCTTTGCGGCGGTGGGCCTTCGCTTTTGCAGTGGCCGGGTAAGTCCACCGCCAGCACGTTCCAGCCGTGGTGGGCAAAGTAACGGGTTTGCAAAATCCAGACGCTGTGGTCGTTGAGCACGCCGTGGATGAAGACAGCGGTGGGTTGCGCGGGGTTGAAGGGCTTGCCGCCGGTGTAGGCGTAAAGCAGGTGGCCTTGAACAGAGATTTTCATGGACGTGCTCATCCTCATGACCCCGCTTTCTCGGCGGCTTTGAGCGCCTTCTTCAAGTCGTCGATCAAGTCGGCAGGGTCTTCCAGACCGATCGACAAACGAATGGTGCCGGGGCCAATGCCGCCAGCGGCCAGGGCTTCGTCCGTCATGCGGAAATGCGTGGTGCTGGCTGGGTGGATCACCAGGCTGCGGCAGTCGCCCACGTTGGCCAGGTGACTGAAGACCTTGAGGGCTTCGATGAATTTTTGCCCTTGGGCGCGGCTTCCCTTGATGTCAAAACTGAACACCGAGCCTGCACCGCGCGGCAACAGCTTTTGCGCCAGTGCATGGCTGGGGTGGCTCTCCAGCAGGGGGTGGCCCACGCGGCTGACCATCGGGTGAGCGGCCAAAAATTCGACCACTTTGGCGGTGTTCTCCATGTGCCGGGCCATGCGCAAGGGCAGTGTTTCGATGCCTTGCAAAATCAGCCATGCGGTGTGCGGGCTCATGCAGGCGCCAAAGTCGCGCAGGCCTTCGCGTCGCGCACGCAGCAAGAAAGCTCCGACGGTGCTTTCTTCGCTGAAGACCATGTTGTGAAAGCCTTCGTAGGCTTGGTTGAGTTCGGCGAATTTGCCCGATTTGTCCCAGTCAAAGCTGCCGCCATCGACCACCACGCCGCCCACCACCGTGCCGTGGCCGGACAGGAATTTGGTTGCTGAGTGGTAGACCAAATCAGCCCCGTGGTCAAAGGGTTTGATCAACCACGGCGAGGTGAGGGTGGAGTCCACCAAGAGCGGCACGCCCGCTGCGTGGGCGATGCCACTGATGGCTTCGATGTCCAGCACATCCATGCCCGGGTTGCCCACGGTTTCGCCAAAAAACAGTTTGGTGTTGGGGCGTATGGCTGCTTTCCATGCATCCAAGTCGCCTGGTTTGACAAAGGTGGTGCTGATGCCAAAACGGCTCAGGGTGTAGTGCAGCAAGTTGTGTGAGCCGCCGTACAAAGCCGACGACGCCACGATGTGCGAGCCCGCGCCCATGAGGGTGGCAATGGCCAGGTGCAGTGCGGCCTGGCCGCTGGAGGTGGTGATGGCACCGATGCCGCCTTCCAGCGCGGCCACACGTTGCTCTAGCACCGCATTGGTTGGGTTGCTGATGCGGCTGTAGACATGGCCTGGGCGCTCCAGATTGAACAGGGCCGCCGCTTGGTCTGTGGATTCAAAAACAAACGAGGTGGTGAGGTGAATTGGCACCGCCCGGGCACCGGTACTCGGGTCGGGTGCCGCACCGGCATGCAAGGCCAAAGTGTCAAAACCGGGATCGCTGTAACCAGCCATGAAGGGCCTCCGCAAAAAGAATGTGTCCGACAGGCTGGTGGCCTGCCGTTCGGTGTTCATTGTGGGCTATATTGATATCGAATCTCAACCGGATCGACCCTCAGGAGACACACCATGAAAGTCAGCGACATCCTCCGCGTCAAAGGCGGCACCTTGTTCACGGTTCAGGCCGACGAACCTTTGTCCCGCGCCATGAACGACATGGCCGAAAAAGACCTCGGCTCTTTGGTGGTCATGGCCAAGGGCGCCTTGGCTGGCATGCTGACTTTCCGTGAAGTGATCCGTCAGATTGTCAAAAATGGTGGGCAGGCAGGGACCGCTTTGGTGCGCGATGCCATGGACGCCCAGCCCCTGACCTGCACTGGCGAGACCGACATCGACGATGTGCGCCGCATGATGCTTGAGCACCACTCGCGCTACATGCCGGTGATGGACGGCGCCATGTTGATGGGTGTGATCAGCTTCTACGACGTGGCCAAAGCCGTCGTGGACGGTCAGAACTTCGAGAACAAGATGCTCAAGGCCTACATCCGCGACTGGCCCGATGGCTCGGCCCCTGAGTCCGAAGACGTCAAGCTCTGATTTTTCCAGGGCTGTCGCCCCGAAAAAAGACGCGGGCCGCTCTGGGATAATGGGCAACATGAGCGGCAATACCTTTGGAAATCTCTTTTCGGTCACCAACTTTGGTGAATCCCACGGCCCGGCCATTGGCTGCGTGATCGACGGCTGCCCCCCGGGCATGCCGCTGTCTGAGGCCGATATCCAGCCCGACCTCGACCGACGCCGCCCCGGCACCAGCAAATTTGTCACCCAGCGCAACGAGCCCGATGCGGTGCAAATCATCTCTGGCGTGTACCAGGGCCTGACCACTGGCACCCCGATTTGCCTGCTGATCCAGAACACCGACCAGCGCAGCAAGGACTACGGCGACATCCTGCAGACCTTCCGCCCGGGCCATGCCGACTACACCTATTGGCGCAAATACGGCCTGCGCGACCCGCGTGGCGGTGGCCGTTCGTCGGCCCGCCTGACGGCACCCATGGTGGCGGCAGGTGCCGTTGCCAAAAAGTGGCTCAAAGAAAAGTTTGGCACCACTTTTGTGGGTTGCATGACCCAAATTGGCGATGTGCCGATTGGCTTTGAGAGCTGGGACCATGTGCCAAACAACCCGTTTTTTGCCCCGGTGGCCGACGTCTCGGCGCTGGAAGACTACATGAACGCGCTGCGCAAGTCGGGTGATTCGTGCGGCGCACGTTTGCGTGTGGTGGCGCGTGGCGTGCCCGTGGGACTGGGTCAGCCGCTGTTTGACAAGATCGATGCCGACATCGCTTTCGCCATGATGGGCATCAATGCCGTTAAGGGCGTGGAGATCGGGGCGGGCTTTGGCTGTGTCACGCAAAAAGGCAGCAGCGCCGGGGACACCCTCACACAGCAGGGCTTTGTGGGCAACAACGCGGGTGGCGTGCTGGGTGGCATCAGTACCGGACAAGACATCGAAGTGTCGATCGCCGTCAAGCCCACCAGCTCGATTCTGATTCCGCGCGACTCGATTGACTCTGCGGGCCAGCCCACCGAGGTCATCACCAAAGGCCGCCACGACCCGTGCGTGGGCATCCGCGCCACGCCCATTGCCGAAGCCATGCTGGCTTTGGTGGTGATGGAGCACGCTTTGCAGCATCGCGCTCAATGCGCCGATGTCGAGCACGACGTGGCCCCAATCCCAGCGGCCAAGCCCTGAGGCATGCCGCAACGCCGTCAGCTTTGGCCTTTTGCCGCCCTGTCGGCCAGTTATTTCGCGCACATCGGGTTTTTCAACCCCTACTTGCCGCTGTGGCTGCAAGACATGGGTTTGAGTTTGTTGACCATCAGCCTGCTCACGGCCGTGCAGGCGGCTACCCGTCTGTTTGCGCCTTATGCCTGGGGCGCCATCAGCGACCGTACCGGCGAACGCGTGAAACTGTTGCGCATCGGGGCTGGCGTGGCCTTTGCCTCGGCTTGTTTGTTGTTTCTCGATTGGGGGCCGGTGGGCCTGGGCTTGGTGTTGCTGGTCATGTTCACCCACACCAGTTCCATGATGCCCATGAGCGAGGCGGCCATGGCCCACTTGGTCAGCCAAGGTGGTGCTTTTGACACCAAACGCTACGGGCGTGTGCGGCTGTGGGGCTCGATGGGATTTTTGGTGACGGTGTTTGCGGCAGGGGCTTGGTTCGAGGCCTTTGGCATGCAGCACTTCCCGGGCTGGACGGTGTTGAGTTTGGGGGCGGTTTTGTTGAGTGTCTGGTGGCTGCCGGACATCAAAGAGGCCTCGCATCATTCGGACTTGCATGTGCCTGTGGGGCCTGTGTTGCGGCAAAAACCGGTGCAGTGGTTTTTTGCGTCCACATTTTTCCATGTGCTGTCGCACATCGGGATCTATGTCTTTTTCTCGCTGTATCTGGACTCCTTGGGCTACAGCAAAACCATGATTGGCGTCTTGTGGGCGGTGTCGGTGGCGGTGGAAATCGGCTGGTTTTTTACTCAATCGCGCTGGCTGCCTCGCCTGCCTTTGACGGGTTGGCTGGTGCTGTGTTCGGCCACCATGCTGCTGCGCATGGGCCTGACCGCTGCATGGGCCGATGTGTTGTGGGTGTTGCTTTTGGCGCAAACCTTGCACGCTGTCACCTTTGCCACGCACCACACGGTTTGCATTGCTTTGTTGTCGCACCATTTTCCGGGCCGTTTGCGCGGGCGTGGGCAGGCGCTTTACACCGTGGTGGCCTACGGTTTTCCGGGGGTGCTGGGCGCTTTGTTGGGTGGGCTCATCAGTGAGCGCTGGGGCTTGGTCAGTGTGTTCTGGGTGAGCGTGTTGACCAGTGGCGTGGCCACAGCCGCGGCGTACAAAGTCTGGCGTCTGCAACACCCTCGCCAGGTGTTGCCATGACGGGTGCTGTGCCATCACTGGCATGCTTGCCCGCCTTTTTGCCGCCCGATTTGGCCACTGCGCTGGCGGGGGGAGAACGTTGGGTCACCCGTTTTGACGGGGCCGACACCGTTTGGCATACCTGGGGTGATGCGCATCGGCCTTGTGTGGTCTTGCTGCACGGCGGCAGCGGCAGCTGGACGCATTGGGTGCGTAACATCGCACCGCTGCGCGATGCGGGCTGGCGTGTGCTGGTGCCCGATTTGCCCGGATTTGGCGATTCTGACTTGCCCGCAGGCTGCGTGGACACCGACGACATGCCGCCCCATTTGCAGGCCGGTTTGACGCAATTGCAAACTGACGGCCCCGTGAGTTTGGTGGGTTTTTCATTTGGGGGCATGACAGCAGCTTTGTGGCTTGCGGCTCAACCGCAAACGACGCTGCCATCCGTGCAGCATTTGGTGCTGGTGGGGGCGCCGGGCATGGGCCTGACGGTGCCTGAACGCATCCCGCTCAAAGGCTGGCGGCATTTGCCCAGCCCCGAGGCACAAGCCCACATTCACCGTCACAACTTGATGGCCTTGATGCTGCAACGACCAGACAGTCTGGACGATCTGGCTCTGGCCCTGCACACCGCTAACGTGACGCGTGACCGCCTCACCCGCAGGCGCTTGTCGTCCACCGACATCGTGGCCCGCACTTTGCCCAAGTTGCAGGCCAAGGTGAGCGCCATTTATGGTGAACATGACGCTTTGTACCGGGGCCGTTTGCCCGAATTGCAAGGGCTTATGCAATCACTCGCCCCGCATTGGGGGCAATGGCAAACGGTGCCCGGTGCCGGACATTGGGTGCCCTACGAGGCGGCGAGTGCGTTCAATTTGGCTTTGCTGGGTATTCTGAGTGAGCCTACAAATCCAGCTGTGGCTTTAATTGCCGTACAGGCACAAAACGCCAACGCCCGAACAGCATGGTGAGCGCCGCAGCGCCCAGGCCCACGCAGCTGACTTGTACCCAATCCAGCAGCCAGGCACCTTCGTAAGCACCAAACAAGCTGGCTTTGAGACCGTGTGCCAACCAAGTGATGGGCAGCCATGGGCTCAATGTGGCGAAGAAACTGCCGCTGAGTTCCACGGGCATGACCCCGCCAGAGGAGGTCATCTGCAATGCCAACAACACCATGGCCGTGGCTTTGCCGGCATCGCCCATGAAACAGGTCAGGGCACTGATCACACACAAAAACGCCAGCCCGGCGCTCACGATGGTGCACGTCAAGGCCCATGGATTGACCACATTCACCTGCAGCACCACAAACACAGTGAAAAGAATGAGCAGGCATTGCAGCAAAACAAGGCTGCCAGGCAGCAGCAACTTGCCCAGCCATTGGGCCACTGGATGGTAGGGCTTGGCCTGCTTGGGAAGTGAACGAAGGTTCACCACAAACACCGCAATACTCGCCCCTAACCACAGGGCGGCAGGAATCACGTTGGCGATAAAGCCAATGCCGTTGTTTTGCACGGCGGCGTCCATTTCAACCACCGGGCGCACGGAGTCGGCCAAGCCTTCGGGGCTGCCTTCAGGGGTTTCGCCCATGTCGGGAATGGCTTTTTCGACGAGCCCCAAACCCATTTGCAAGCGTTTGCTGCCGCTGCTCAGTTGTTCGGTGCCTTGCGCCATTTGGGTTGTGCCCAGTGTCAATTCAGCGGAGCCCGACTCCAAGGCATCCAACTGAGCGTCTTCCGGAAATTGTCCGACGGCCGTACGCAATGCATTGTTCATGCCACGAACGCCCGCCGTGAGTGTGTTGACACCCGCGCGCAGGGTCTTGGCTCCATCTTCGAGTTTTTGCCCACTGTCTACCGCAGTGTGCAGGCCTTGGTCGAGTTGTTGCACACCTTGTGCTGCCTGAGTGACGCTGCCTTTACCCGTGGCGCTGACTAAAAAGCTGTTGTCTGATTCTTCCTTGAACAGGCTGACTTGCGTGGCGAGTTCGCGGCTGCCTTTGTTGAGTTGTTGGAGGCCTTGACCCAACTCGGATACACCGTTGACGAGGGCATCAGTGCCGGCATCGAGCCGCCTCAATTCGGCGTTGCGGGGACGGCTGGTTTCCATTTGGCGTAAACCAGCACCGAGTTTTTTGGAGTTCTGAGTCAGCTGTGCGACGTTGTCGCTCAGCTGCCGGGCGCCAGTCTGGACAGACTTTGCGCCGATGGCGGCATTGCTGGCCGCCACGCTGAGTTCAGTGGCCCCTTGGTGAAGCTCTTTCAGACCTCGGTTGAGTTGGCTCACACTTTGTTGCGAGCCTGCCGCATTCAACAGGACCAGGGACCAACGCTGCGCATTCAGACTTCCGTTGACTTTGTGACCCAGCTCAGCGGCGAACTGTTGGGCGATTCTGGCGGTTTCGACATTGTTGCCTTGCGATGCAAAGACCACCAATTGGCCTGCGCCAGCTTGCTCACCGGGAACGGCATTTGAGCTGAAGTTGGCCGGAATGATCAATGCAAAGGACAATTTGCCTTGCCGCACTTGCAGTCGGGCCTCTTCGGCCGTGCGCATTGTGCGGTAGTTGAAGCGGGCGGCATTTTGCAAGGTTTGGCTGAGTTCTTGCCCGACATTGAAATTGCTCTCACGGTAGACCAAGCCTTGGTCAAGGTTGACGATGCCCACAGTCAAAGCCTGGCTGTGAGAAGCAGGGTCCCACAGGCTTGACAGATAGATCACTGAATACAGGGCCGGAATCAGGGCGATGGCGGCGATCGACCAGACGAATTTGGCTCGGCGAAAGAAGAAGCCAACGTCAATGCGAGCGATTGATCTGGCTTGTCGCAGGAGCTGTGGCAGTGTGGCGGTTCGCCGGGTGTCGGCTTGTAAGGGGGGCAGCATTTCCTCAACTGTACCCGTGTGCCGGTAGCCGATGTTTTTTTGTTCAGTCCTGTGTGCGCCCCAGGCGCTTGCATCCCTCCGGGGCCGAGACGGTCACCCCTTGTGCAGACAGGTATTTTGAGGCGCGGTGAGCATCGATGCGTTGCCCCATGGAAAATGGGCAATCAGCCAGTAGCTCTGGTTTTCGCCCTTGATTGAAGAAAGCGCCCCATGACCACCACTTTGAAAATTGATTTCGTATCTGACATTGCCTGTCCCTGGTGCGCCGTGGGCTTGGGGGCACTGGAAAAAGCCTTGAACAATCTGGACGGTGAGGTAAAGGCCGATCTGCACTTTCAGCCCTTTGAGCTGAACCCACACATGGGGCCGGGCGGCCAGGACTTGGGTGAACACCTCACGCAAAAGTACGGATCTACGCCTGAACAGCAGGCTCAAATTCGCCAGACGATTGCCGATCGGGGTGCCGAGGTGGGGTTCGAATTCCACCCGGGCGGTCGTGGCAGGGTTTACAACACCTTCAACGCCCACCGCTTGTTGCATTGGGCAGAGGGCCAAGGGGCGGGTGCGCAACATGCCTTGAAAAAGGCGTTCTTGCAGGCCTATCAGGGCCGCGCTGAGTGCATGGAGGACGCTGAAGTTTTGCTGGCTGGCGTGGCCGCCGCTGGCTTGGATGCCGCCGCCGCCCGTGAGGTTTTGGCCAGCGACGCCCACACTGCCGAAGTGCGAGAGCGCCAGCAGTTGTACGCCCAAGCTGGGATCCGATCTGTGCCCGCCATCATCATCAACGACAAGCATTTGATTTCGGGCGGGCAGCCGGTCGAGGTGTTTGAGCAGGCCCTGCGCCGCATCGCATCTGGCGAGGTCGCTTGAACCATGCGCCCTGATCCGATGACGACTGATTTTCCGGACCCATCGTCCGCGCTCAATAGCCCGCAGCGACGGGCCATATTGGCCCGCCTGAGCACAGCCATGGTTTTGCCGCTGTGGGGCTTGAGTGGTACAGCCGGGGCGCAAACCGATCGCCATGCAGCCATGGCCGAGCTGTTCTCTGCTTGGCGGCAAGGTGGTGGGGTGCTGATCATCCGCCATGCCGCCACCGAGTCGGGGCTGGGCGATCCGCCGGGCTTTGTGATCGGAGAGTGTCGCACCCAGCGCAACCTGAGCGAGGCCGGCAGGCAAGCCTCGCGTTCCTTGGGGGCTTGGCTGCAAGTACAAAAATTCAAGCCCGACGCTGTGCGCAGCAGCCAATGGTGCCGCTGCCAGGACACCGCACGATTGGCTTTTGGCGGGCACGAAGACTGGCCTGCACTCAACAGCACCTTTGCCGGGCAGGGCGATTCGGCCGCCCAGCAACAGGTTTTGCGCGAGCGCCTGCTGGCCCTGCCCGTTGGCCGCACCGAGGTTTGGGTCACGCACCAGGTCATCATGACCGGGCTAACTGGGGCTTATCCGGGGCTGGGAGAAGGCTTTTTGGTGGACCGTCAAGGTCGTTTGCGATTGCGCGCGGACCTGGCCGCATGAGCACGTTACACCGTCTGACGGTTTACTTTGACGGCTCGTGCCCGATGTGTCGGCGCGAAATCGCCATTTACCGCCGCTTGCCTCAGGCCGCTGCGCTTGACTGGGTGGACGTGAGCGCCGGAGCCGAACTGGGTGACTCGCTCAGTTGTGCGCAGGCCATGGCCCGTTTTCATGTGCGCGACCAACAGGGGCGCTTGTTCAGCGGCGCTGCTGCGTTTTCGCAAATGTGGCGGCTGTTTCCGGGCTGGTGCTGGTTGGGATGGTTGTCAGCCTGGCCACCGATGTCGTGGTTGTTCGAGTTGGCTTACCGTTTGTTTTTGCCCATGCGCCCGCGCTTGCAAAGGTGGGTGCGGCGATGGTCTGGTGAGGAGACGCCGTGACGAAGATGGGGCGCTTTCCGAAGTGCATCCCCGTTTGCATGGTTTGGCTGGCCTTGCTCTCTATGCCTTTGGCGCAGGCCCAAGCGGTCAAGCCGATGGGCAACAAGGTCGCAGACCGGGTGACTTTGGGTGACTGGGCCATTGACCGTACCGAAGTCACCATGGGCCAGTTTGATCGTTATGTGCGGGCCACAGGCACTGTTACCCGCGCCGAAAAAGAAGGCGGCGGCTTTGAATACGGCGCAGGCTGGGAGCGGCGTCCCGGCTGGTCTTGGCGTTTTCCTGACGGTCGATCCGATGGTGTGCCAGTCAACACGGACTTGCCTGCTGTCCATCTTGACTTTGCCGAGGCGCAGGCCTATTGCCATTGGGCCGGCGGGCGCTTGCCCACAGGCGCTGAATGGCAAAAGGCCGGTTTTACCGAGCTGCGCGATGCGCCCCCGGCACCGTGGGTCAAGGGCCGCACTTACCCCTGGAGCACGGGCGACAGCCCGCAAGGCGCCAATACCAGCGACGCCGACCCTTGGCCACGGGCCGCGCCCGCCGGGGCCACACGCCAAGGTGTGAACGGCTTGTACGACATGGGGGCCAATGTGTGGGAGTGGACCACCGACGCACGGGGCGGCGAACGCCGAACTGTGGGCGGTTCTTGGTGGTACGGCGCCTTCAACATGAAGGCCGATGTGCAGGCTTTCAAACCGGCCGATTTTTACGCGGTCTACATTGGCTTTCGCTGCGCTTATGACCTCCAAAAGTCGAATACCTTTACCCCAGCCAATACCGAGAACAAGTCCCGACCATGATGTATTCCTTGCCTGAGGGCTACCGCGCCCTGGTGATCGGTGCCAGCGGCGCGATAGGCAGCGCTTTGCTGCAGCGCCTTCAAAGCGACTCGCGCTGCGTGGCCGTGCTGGGCGTGTCGCGCCAAAGCACGCCGGGGCTGGACTTGCTGAGCGAGGCCAGCATCGCGGCCTGCGCGCAGGCGCTGGCAGCACAAGGGCCATTCCATTTGGTGCTGGACGCCACCGGGGCGCTCACCTTGAACGGTCGTGGACCCGAAAAACGGCTGGACGAACTGGACGCCGCGCATTTGCTGGCGGCGCTGCAGTTGAACGCGGTGGGTCCGGGCCTCTTGCTCAAGCACTTTGTGCCTTTGCTGGCTTCGGGTGAGCGTGTCATTTGGGGCAAGCTGTCAGCGCGTGTGGGCAGCATCGAAGACAACCGCAAAGGTGGCTGGTATGGCTACCGCGCCGCCAAAGCCGCGCTCAACATGCTGCTGCAAACCGCGGCCATCGAGGTCGCGCGGCGCAAGCCCTTGGCCGTGGTGTCGGCCTTGCAACCCGGCACCGTGCAATCGGCCTTGAGCCAGCCATTTGTGGGCGACGACGCCCTGCGTCCAGACGATTCGGCCGGTCGTTTGCTGTCTGTTTTGGATGCCTTGCAGCCCACTGGGCGTGCGCAGTTTGTGGACCATCAGGGGCAACACATTCCTTGGTGATGCGCCAATGCGGGCTTCAACAAGAGCGGTGTGATGGACAATCCTTGTTATTAAAAAATCAGGGAGTGGTTCATGAGTTTGCAAGCGTGGTGGCTTTTTGTTGTGATGACTTTTGTGGTGTCGGCCACGCCGGGGCCCAATATGTTGTTGGTGATGAGTCACAGCGCCCGTTTTGGCCTGCGATCTGCGGTCATGACCATGGCTGGTTGCATGAGCGCTTTGCTGTGCATGATGAGCATTTCGGCTGCGGGATTGGGCGCTTTGCTGCACACCTTTCCAGCGGTGTTTGACGCCTTGCGTTATTTAGGCGCGGCCTATCTGGCTTATCTGGGCTACAAGTTGTGGCGTGCTGGCGTGGCGGCCAAGTCGGACCAGGATGTCCCTGTGCCAGACCAAGCTTTTCGCAGCGGCGGGTCTTTTTACAGGCAGGGCTTGGCGGTGGCGGCCAGCAACCCGAAAGCGATTGTGTTTTCCGCCGCGTTTTTCCCGCAGTTCATTCAGCCTGATCGGCCTGCGCTGATGCAGTTCGGTATCTTGCTGGCCACCTTCACGGTGATCGAGGTGAGTTGGTATTTGATTTACGCGGTCAGCGGCCACAAACTGTCGCGATTTTTGCAGCAAACCCATGTCATGAAAAATTTCAACCGCATCACGGGTGGCGTGTTTGTGGGTTTTGCCGCCTTGATGGCGGCCAGTCGTTGAATTTCTCAGTACTCTGACTGACTTGGCATCCGATTTACCCCCGCCAACTGTGCGCCAAGCTGTGGATAAGTCCATGAACAAGCCCTGAGACCCGCATGCCTCATAGCCTGGCGCATGGTGATTAAATAATGGGCAGCACGGACTCAGTCCAGCGCTTTGGTGATTTTGTGGCGCGGCACGGTGGGTTTGGGGCATTGGCCTTTGGGCAACTCAAACCATTGGCGCACATCGTTGTCGACGCCCACGCCGTGCATGAAGTTGTAAATCGCTTTTTTAAGGCCTTGGCCCAGCAGGTCGTGGTCCACGCCCGGGGGCATGGGGGTCGGGTCGACAAAGCCCACATCGTTTTGGGCAAACGTGCCTTCGGGCAGCGGCAAAAGCGTGACGCCGTAAGCCTGTGGGTTTTGCCCCACGGGGGAGTGCACGGTGCAGACAAAGCGGTGAAAAAACCCGCTGTGGATGCAGCCGTTTTCAAACAGCTGGCGCACGTATTCGAGCGCGTCCACCGTGTCTTGCACGGTTTGCGTCGGAAAGCCGTACATCAGGTAGGCGTGCACCAGCACACCCGCATCGGCAAAGCCTTTGGTCACTTGTGCCACCTGTTCGACCGAGACGCCTTTTTTCATCAGCTGAAGCAGGCGGTCAGACGCGACTTCAAGCCCGCCCGACATGGCGATGCAGCCGCTTTGGGCCAGCAGTTCGCACAACTCGGGGGTGAAGGTTTTTTCAAAGCGGATATTGCCCCACCATGAAATTTGCACGCCCCGGCGCAGCAGTTCTTCGGCCAAGGCCTTGAGGGCTTTGGGGGGGGCGGCTTCGTCCACAAAGTGAAAGCCGGTTTGGCCTGTTTCGGCCACGATCTGCTCGATGCGGTCGACCAAGGTGCTGGCCTGCGCGGTTTCGTAGCGGCTGATGTAGTCCAAGCTCACATCGCAAAAGCTGCACTTCTTCCAGTAGCAGCCGTGCGCCACCGTGAGCTTGTTCCAACGTCCATCGCTCCACAGCCGGTTCATGGGGTTGAGCATGTCCAGCAACGACAGGTACTGGTGCAGCGGCAGACCATCCCAAGTGGGCGTGCCCACGTCTTCAAAGGCGATGTCGGGCTCTTGCAGGTGGATGTACTGCACCTGGCCCGCCTCGTTTTTGAGGAAAGTGCGCTGCAGGCGCTGCACGCCGCGCTGGCCTTGCAGGTGCTCGATCAGGCTGAGCAATGGGCGTTCACCGCCATCCAGCGTGACGAAATCCACATGGTCGAACACGCGCGCGTCTTTCAGCTCGCGCAGCTCGGTGTTGACAAAGCCACCCCCCAAACCGATGCGAATGTGTGGGTGCGCCCGCTTGATGCATTGGGCGATGCGAAAGGCCGCATAGACCGAGCCGGGGAAGGGCACCGACAGCAGCACCAGCGTGGGCTGGTGGCGCTCAACCGCCTGCAAGGCCAAGCGCTCCAGCGTGGTGTCGATCAGGTTGGGCGGTTCGGCCAAGGCGCTGGCCAGTGCGTCAAAGCTGGGTTGGCTGGCGGCCAGGCGCTCGGCATAGCGCACGAATTCAAAGCCTTCGTCCACGGCATCGCGCAGCACATCGGCCAAGTCGTTCAAATACAGCGTGGCCAGGTGCCGGGCACGGTCGGTCTGGCCCAGTGCACCAAAGGCCCAGCCAATGGGGTCGCCCGTTCCATCGTCTTCGTAAGCGTCAAGTGCTGCAAAGCGTGGGCCTTCGGGCAAAAAGCCCCGGCCTGCGATGCGGTGGCTCAAGGTACTGTCGCGGCCTTGTAAAAATGCAATGACGGGCTCGATGCTGGCGGCGTAGTCCTTGAAGTGGTCAAGGAAAAAGTTCACCGGCCCCGATCGGTCTTCGATGGGCAAGGCCATGGCGGCATCGCGTAAATCGGTCAGCCCTGGTTTGTTCAACAAGGCCAGTACCGTGGCCAGCGCCAGGTCTTCTTGCACCGCATCGAAACCCCGCGAACGCAGAAACCCCGTCAGGTAAGCCGTGGAAGGGTAGGGCGTGTTGAGCTGCGTCATCGGCGGGATGAGGCTCAGGATTTTGAAGGGGGCGGGGCTGGGCATGGGGCAAGCGATTTTCAAACAGTGAGGGGGATTATCAACGGGCGCAGCCATTGGCCTGAGTCGGCAACAGGGGCCGCCATTTGTGCAATAGGGGCGTTAACATCTGGCAGCCCTTTCAGCGAGCCCAGCGCCTGCACAGACTGTACCCATGACTTTTTTCCGATGACCTCCTTGCCCGATACGCCTGTAGATGCACCGCTGTCTCTGTCCGCCTTGGCGGTTCAGCCTGATGCTCACACCCCACTGAGCCCGGCGCAGCAGCGTTTCAATGCCTTGTTGGCCCGCATCGAGTTGCTCTCGGGCCAGATTCAACGCTTGGAAGTTTGGTCAGACCAGCACCGTTACACCCACATTCAGGCCTTGCGTGAGTCGGTGCAACAAGCGCAGGCCCACCGAAAAAGTCTGTTGTTGTTTGTGCATGAACGCTTGCAGGCGGCAGACCTGACGGCACAACAGCAACGCATGGCCCGTGGCAAGCTGCGCAGCCTGATCGAACAACTGTCTGCCACTGCTGATCCACAAGTGCAGGCGTTGGCCGATTTGTACGTGAGCGAAGAGGACACCCAAGAGGCCGCCGAAGAACAGGCCGAGGCGGCCCAGCGCCTGCGTGAACGCATCGAAGAAGCGCTGGGCCAGCCGCTTGAAAAACCCAGCCAGTATCAGACGCCTGAAGAAATGATGCAGGCGGGCATGCGCCAGTGGCAGCGCCAGCAGCAAGCCGACGATGACCGCAAGGCCGCCAAGCGTGCGGCCCGAAAAACGCAAAAACAAGCGCAAAAAGAGGCCCAAAAGAAAAGCACTGCCGCCGACAATGGCCAAGTGCCGGTGGCCATGCTGCGCGAAGCCGATGCCAAAAGCGCGATTCGCACGATTTTTCGGCAACTGGCCAGCGCCTTGCACCCGGACCGCGAACCCGACGAGTCAGCGCGTTTGCGCAAAACCGGTTTGATGAGCGAGGTCAATGCCGCTTATGAGAGAAATGACTTGACGACTTTGCTGCGTCTGCAAATGCAGGTGAGCCAAGTCAACCCCCAAAACAAGGCAGGCACCGCACGCATGGCCGACGACAAATTGCTCGCCATGTGCCTGTTGCTCAAAGAGCAGGTGGCCGCGCTGGAAGACGACTTGGACCAGTTGCAAAGCCGTCTGAGTCGTGAGTTGTGTGTGCCGGTACGGGCCGACGCCGACGAGGCCTTGCTGAGCCAGTCATTGCAGCGCATCCAAGCCGATCAGCGCCACAGCGCAGACAGCCTGGCCCGTGATTTGCGCCGGATTCAAAACGAGGCAGAACTCAAGCGTTGGCTGAAAGAGCAGTGGCAGATGGCCAAGGAAGCCGTTGTGACTTCTACTGATTTTTGAGCCGCGTTAAAGCCACTTGTGCATGAAGCTGGCTTGGCCCGCTGCGGGGTCCAAGGCATAGGGTTCAAAACCAAAACCCAAATAACTTTTCAGAGCCTGCGCATTGCCTGTCAGCACTTCGAGCGTGAGCTTGCAACAGCCGCGCGATTGGGCATGCTGTTGGGCGGCGGCCAGCAAGGCTTGGCCCACGCCTTGCCCACGGTGGCTGTGCAGCACGGCGATGTCGTGGATGTTCATCAAAGGTTTTGCCTTGAAGGTGGAATAGCCTTCGATGCAGTTGACCAGGCCCACAGGCGCATCGCCCAGCCAGGCAATGAAGCTGGCGGCAGCAGGCCGCGCAGCCAGGTCATCGCACAGGCGTGCCTTCACATCCTGCTGTAGGCCTTCACCACCGCCCATCGGGTCGCGCGCATAGGCATCAAGCAGCATGACCAGTGCATCGCGATCGGCGGGGTGGCGGTAATTGACAGGCAGGACGTGAAGGGTCATGGTTCAAGCCGCTGCTGCAGCGGTGGTGGGTGTAGCAAACGAACGCGCATTTTGCCCCATGCTTTGCAGCACATGCCCAGCCAGTTGGTGCGCCGTGATGGCCGACAAAGTCCAACCCAAATGGCCGTGACCGGTGTTGTAGAACACGTTGGCCTTTTTGCCTGCGCCGACACGCGGCAGCATGGTGGGCATCATGGGACGCAAACCGGCCCAGGGCTCCACGCGACGGGTGTCTACGCCCGGGAAGCATTCGTTGACCCAGTTGACCAAGGGCTTGATGCGGTCGGCGCGAATGTCCAGGTCGATGCCGTTGAATTCGGCGGTGCCCGCCACGCGGAAACGGTCTGTGCCCAGACGGCTGGTGACCAGCTTGGTTTCGTCGTCCAGCAAACTCACTTGGGGTGCTGCGGCCTGGCTGGCTTCGTCGTTCAGACCGACGGTGATCGAGTAGCCCTTGACCGGATAGATGTTCAAACGGTCGCCCAATTGAGCGGCCAACTTGCGTCCGTGCACGCCAGCGCAGATCACGATGCCGTCAAAGCTGAGGGTCTCGGTTTGGCCTTGGTGCTGCACTTGCACCGTGGCGGTTTGGCCATTGGCATCAACGCTCAGCACTTGGTGTTCAGTCAAGATCTTCACGCCCAAGCGTTCGCAAGCTTTGGCCAAGCCAAAAGTGAACTTGTGGATGTCGCCCGTTGAATCGCTTTCGGTGAAATAACCGCCGTAGTACTGGCCCTGCAATGTGGGTTCGATGGCTTTCATTTCAGAGGGTGTCACGGCTTGGCGTGGCAGGCCGCCTTGCGCCAGCAGTTTGGACACTTGGCCCGCGTGGTCAAAACCTTTTTTGTCGCGGTAGATGTGCAAGATGCCTTCGCGCTTGTGGTCGAAGTCGATGCCTTCGGCCTTGGCCCACGCAAAGTGGTGTTCGCGCGACGCGATGGCCAGTTGGGCCGTGGCGATGGTGTTCTCTTTGTACTTGGGAATTGCGGCCACAAATTCGGCCATCCAGCTGAGTTTGTGCCAAGTGGGCGCTGGGTTCATCAAGAGCGGGGCGTCGCTCTTGAGCATCCATTTGAGGCCCTTGATGATGGTCGACGGGTGAGTCCAGACCTCGGCGTTGGATGCGGAGAGCTGACCGCCATTGGCATAGGATGTTTCCATGCCGGGGTAGCGATTTTTCTCGATCAGGGTGACCTGGATGCCTTGTTGGGCCAGTGCATAGGCGCTGGTGATGCCCGTGATGCCGCCGCCGACAATCACCATGTGTTTTTTGACCCTGTTTGTCATGGGAGTTCTCTCAATAAAAGCGTCTCAAACGGATGGACGAACTGCACACCGGATGTGTGCAGAACGACCCCCTCTGTTTGAAACCTGAGAGATTCACCCGGCCCGGATGGGGCATGGGTTTGCTCCTGCGGTGTGCCGGGGGACGAATCCCGGCAACTCTTCAGAGTGCATTGTTCACCACGGTCCTTTTGCCTGAGAGTTTCCGGGGTGGTTGCTCCTTCGGCGTTGAAGGCTTGGGGCCTTCAATCTCTCCCACGGTGAACGTCGGATTGGGTCCGACTCGGGGTGACGGTTGCAAAACCGGCGTCACCCCACTTGGAAGCTGAAAAACTGGATTCTACAGACAGCGCTCAGGCTGTCAATTTTTGGTAGCTGGCCTCGTCATGCAAAGCGTCCAAGTCGGCGCGCTGGGTCAGCTTGACTTTGAAAAACCAACCTTGACCCAAAGGATCGGAGTTGGCCAGGGACGGGTCTGCGCGCAGAGCCTCATTGACCTCGATGATTTCTCCACCGGCAGGCATGTGCACGTCGGCGGCGGCTTTGACCGACTCGACCACGCCAGCCACTTCTTTGGCGGCAAAGGTTTTGCCAATGGCAGGCAGGTCGACAAAAACGATGTCGCCCAAGGTGTCTTGGGCGTGCAGGGTGATGCCCATGACAGCGGTGTCACCGTCACCTTCGATTTGGAGCCAAGTGTGGTCTTCGGAGTATTGGATGGGCATGGTAGGCAATAAAAAGGCCTGGCCCGAATGGGCCAGGCTCTGTATGAATGCGCTGAATTCTAGCTTTATTTGGCGTAAACCAAATCACGTAAAGTCAACGACAAGGCAGGCACGTAGCTCACCACCATGAGGCAGACCAGGATCACCAGAACGAAGGGAATCAAGTCTTTGATCATCCGGTCCAGCGAGATACGGGCAACGGTGCAGGCCGCGAACAGGTTCACACCAAAAGGCGGTGTGATCATGCCCAAGGCCAGGTTGACCACCATGACCAAACCAAAGTGCACAGGGTCGATGCCGAAGTGCACGGCCACAGGGGCCAGGATGGGGGCCAGCACAATGATGGCGGCGCTGGTTTCGATGAACATGCCGATGAAGAACAAGGCCACATTGACACCCAACAGGAAATAAGCGGGCGACTTGAGCACGTCTTGCAACCAGTGACCGATGGCTTCGGGCACGCCTGCGCGGGTGATCAAAAAGGCGAACAAACCTGCATTGGCAATGATGAACATGATCACCGCGCTGGACAGTACAGATTTGCGCATGATCGTGAACAGATCTTTGAGCTTGATCTCGCGGTAGATGAGCGTGCCGACCAACAGCGCATAAAACACCGCGACCGCCGAGGCTTCGGTGGGCGTGAACACCCCGCCGTAAATACCGCCCAAAATGATCACCGGCATCATGAGCGCCCAACCGGCCTGCCATGTGGCCTTGCCAAAACTGAGGCGACCATCGCCATCGTTTTTGCCCCAGCCTTTGTATTTGCAATACACCCAGACCCAGAACATCAGGGCTGCACCAATGAACAGGCCTGGACCAAAACCGGCAATGAACAACTCGCCAATCGACACCTCGGCGCTGACGCCGTAAAGAATCATCGGAATCGAGGGCGGAATGATCACCCCCAGCTCGGCCGATGTGGCCTGCAATGAAGCCGCATAGGTGGTTGGGTAGCCGTGCTTGATGAGCGCGGGAATCAGGATGGTGCCGATGGCGAAGGTGGTGGCCACCGATGAGCCTGACACCGCAGCAAAGATCATGCAAGTCAGCACGCAGGTCATGGGCAAGCCGCCTTGCACGCCGCCTACGATGCTCTTGGCAAACTCCACCAGGCGGCGCGAGATGCCGCCGGTCTCCATGATGTTGCCTGCCAGGATGAAGAAGGGGATGGCGGCCAGCGGGAACTTGTTGATCGAATTGAACATCTCCTTGACGGAGATGAGCATGTTGGCATTGCCGATTTGAATGCCGACGATGGCCGACAAACCAATGGACACGGCCACGGAAATGGTGAGTGCAAAGCACAGCACCATGGTGCAAAGCATGACGACGCTCATTGTGCGGTCTCCAGTTCAAGGCGCTGTGGATCAAGCCAATTGCCGATGATGCTGATCACGCTGAAGCACGCGCCCACTGGCAAAGCCATGTAGGCCCAAAACATGGACACATCTTCCAGACCGATCATGGACTGGACTTTGCCCCGATTGGCATAGTCCCAACCCCACCAAATGATGATGCACACCAAAGTCAGCGCGGCAACAGCCACGGCGGTGTCCAGGACTTTTTTCATGCGCGGCCCGCTCCAGCGGTACAGCACGTCCACGCTCACCATGGAGCCCTGACGAAAGGCCATGGGGATGCCCATGAAAACCATCCAGATCAAGCTGAAGCGGATGATGACCTCGGTCCATTCGAGCGGCATCTCCAGCACAAAGCGGGTGAAGATTTGCAAAATGCCCAAGCAGGCTGCCACGGTCAGCATCAAACAGGCCACGAGCATGGACAAAGCGGTGGTCCACTTCTCCACGCTCAAATAAAGCGATCGCATAAAAATTCCTTCACAACAGAATCAAAAACGCCCGCCAATCCAGAATTGGTCGGGCGTTTTGTACAAGCGTTAAATCACTTGAAATTGCGGATGCGATCCAGGTTGGGTTTGCCGAACTGCTTTTCAAACTCGGCGTTGATGGGGCCCAAGGTGGCGACGAACTTGGATTTGTCCACGTTCTCGATCACGTTCATGCCTTTTTTGCGCAACTCGGCTACGCCGTTGGCGTCGTCCTTGTCAACGCGTGCACGGTTGACCTTGACGGCTTCTTTTGCCGCATCCAGGAAGATCTGTTTGTCCGCAGCGCTCAATTTGTCGTAGCTGGCTTTGTTCATCAAGATGATGCAAGGTGAGTAGACGTGGCCAGTCAGCGACAAGTGCTTTTGGACCTGGTCAAAGTTGGACGCCATGATCACTGACAAGGGGTTTTCTTGGCCGTCCACAGTGCCTTGCTGCAATGCGGTGAACACTTCAGGGAACGCCATGGGCGTGGTCACGATGCCCAGGCCTTTGTAAGCGGCTACGTGCACGGGGTTTTCCATGGTGCGCATTTTCAGGCCCTTCAAATCGCCTGGCTCGTTGACGGCACGCTTGCTGTTGGTCATGTGACGCACGCCGTTTTCACCCCAGGCCAAGGCCTTGAAACCTTTGGATTCGAACTTGGTCAGCAACTCCTGGCCGATGGGGCCGTCCAGCACCGCACGAGCGTGCGCTTTGTCACGGAACAAGAAAGGCACGTCAAGGATGCGTGCCTCGGGAACGAAATTGGGAACGGGACCTGTGGAGGTGGTGGCCAACTCTTGGGTGCCCAGTTGCACTGATTCGATGGACTCACGCTCGCCGCCCAAAGAACCAGAGTAGAAGTTCTGGATCTTGATGCGACCGTTGGTGCGCTTTTCCACTTCTTTGGCCAAGGTATCGATGGCCTCGCCTTGGTGTGAATTTTGTGCGATCGAAATGCTGTTACGCATGACGGTTTGAGCAGAGGCGGCGGACATGAAGCCGATGGCCAAAGTCAGGCCCAGCATCAATTTGTTCAATTTCATTCGAAGCTCCTCGTGGATGAGTGGACGATAACAGGTTGCGGATCAACTTGTCATACAAGTTTGATTATGGAGGGCTCTTTGGCCAGATGGGCTACGGGTTTTCGAGGGGGTGGTGATGCCAAGGTGACGCTAAAAAAGCACAGTGAATCGCCAAAAAAAGAGGCCCCTCGGGGCCTCTTTAAAAACAGGGCAATCTCACATGCCGGTGTAGTTGGGGCCACCGCCGCCTTCGGGTGTGACCCACACGATGTTTTGGGTGGGGTCTTTGATGTCGCAGGTTTTGCAGTGCACGCAGTTTTGCGCGTTGATCTGCAAGCGGTCGCTGTTGTCTGCGTTCTTGACGTATTCGTACACACCGGCCGGGCAGTAGCGGCTTTCTGGCCCGGCAAATTGGGCCAGGTTGATGGCCACAGGCACCGAGGCGTCTTTGAGCGTCAGATGCGCCGGTTGATTTTCTTCGTGGTTGGTATTGCTGATAAAGACGCTGCTCAAACGGTCAAACGTGAGCTTGCCATCGGGTTTGGGATACTCGATTTTTTCGCACTCGGCGGCGGGTTTGAGGTAGGTGTGGTCGGCTTTGTTACGACGCAGCGTCCAGGGAATGTGGCCGCGCAGCACGAACTGCTCGAACCCGTTCATGAGTGTGGCCACGGTCAGGCCTTTTTTGAACCAGCTCTTGAAGTTGCGCGACTTGTTCAGTTCGGTGTGCAGCCAACTGGCTTCGAAGGCCTCGGGGTAGGCGGCCAATTCGTCGTGCTGACGACCTGCCAGCAGCGCGTCGTAAGCGGCTTCGGCCGCCAGCATGCCGGTTTTAATGGCGGCATGGCTGCCCTTGATGCGGCTGACGTTCAGATAACCGGCATCACAGCCGACCAATGCGCCACCGGGGAACACAGTCTTGGGCAGGCTCATCAAGCCGCCTGCGGTGATGGCGCGTGCGCCGTAGCCGATGCGCTTGGCATTGACCTCACCCTTGTCATTGGTGAAGTACCACTTGATGTTGTTGTGGGTTTTCCAGCGTTGGAACTCTTCAAACGGGCTCAACCAGGGGTTGGCATAGTCCAGGCCTACCACGTAACCGATGGCGATCTTGTTGTCTTCCATGTGGTACATGAACGCGCCACCATAGGTGTCGTTGTTCATGGGCCAACCAGCGGTGTGCATCACAAAACCAGGGGTGTGGCGAGAAGGGTCAATTTCCCAGACTTCTTTGATGCCGATGCCGTAGGTTTGAGGGTCACGGCCCTCGTCGAGTTTGTACTTGGCGATCAGTTGCTTGCCCAGATGGCCGCGTGCGCCTTCGGCAAACACCGTGTATTTGGCGTGCAATTCCATGCCCAGCTGGAAGTTCTCTGTCGGCTCGCCGTCTTTGCCTACGCCCATATTGCCAGTGGCCACGCCCTTGACTGAACCGTCTTCGGTGTACAGGACTTCGGCAGCGGTGAAGCCGGGGAAGATTTCCACGCCCAGGTTTTCGGCCTGCTGGCCCAACCACCGTGTGAAGTTGCTCAGGCTGATGATGTAGTTGCCGTGGTTTTGTGCGCATTCGGGCAAGAACATGCCGGGGGTGCGGGTGGCGCTGGTTTCGCTCAAAAAGCTCCAGGCATCATCGGTCACGGGCTGATTGAGCGGCGCTCCGCGTTCTTTCCAATCCGGGAAAAGTTCGGTCAGGGCCTTGGGGTCCATGATCGCGCCCGAGAGGATGTGGGCACCAGGCTCACCGCCCTTTTCCAGCACCACAACAGACACATCGCTGCCTTTTTCTGCCGCCAGCTGCTTCAGACGGATGGCCGTGGACAGGCCTGCGGGGCCGCCACCAACCACGACCACGTCGTATTCCATGGATTCGCGCGGGCCATAAGTGCTCAAAATTTCTTCGGGGCTCATGAACGTCTCTGTTTGAAGTTGTGGATTCGGGCCGGCACGGGCGTGTCGGGCGTGTGACTCATTTTATGCGGCAGAAAGGCGCTTGCCCCGCACAATGGTGTCACCCGTTGGCAGCAACGGGGATGAACCTCTTTGGAGAATTTGCCATGGCTTATGAAATTGATTTGTCGGGCCGCGTGGCCTTGGTCACCGGGGCGTCGGGTGGCTTGGGTGCCCAATTTGCCAAAACTCTGGCTGCCGCCGGCGCCGGGGTGGTTCTGGCGAGTCGTCGGCTTGACAAGCTGAAAGACCTGCGTGCAGAAATCGAAGCTGCGGGCGGTGACGCCGATGTGGTCGAAATGGATGTGACCGACCGGCACAGCATTGCCGCCGCCGTTGCCCATGCCGAAACCAAGATGGGCAGCATCGACATTTTGGTCAACAACTCTGGGGTGAGCACCACCCAGCGCATCCAGGATGTGACGGAGGAAGATTACGACTTCATCATGAACACCAATGTACGCGGTGCGTTCTTTGTGGCGCAAGAGGTGGGCAAACGCATGTTGGCACGGGCCAAGGGGGCTGCACCGGGCAGTTTTACGGGTGGGCGGATCATCAACATCGCCTCTATGGCGGGGCTGAAAGTGCTGCCGCAAATTGGTGTTTATTGCATGAGCAAGGCGGCCGTGGTGCAGATGACCAAGGCCTTTGCGGTGGAGTGGGGCAAGTTTGGCATCAACGTGAATGCGATTTGCCCCGGCTACATCGACACCGAAATCAATCACCACCACTGGCAAACCGAGCAAGGCCAAAAACTCATCAGCATGCTGCCACGCAAGCGCGTGGGCCAGCCGCAAGACTTGGACGCTTTGCTGATGCTGCTGGCCAGCGACCAGAGCCACTTCATCAATGGCGCTGTGATTTCAGCTGACGATGGTTTCGCGGTCTAAAACCCATTGACCCTGCCCGTTTGGGTGCGGGCCTGGGTCAATGAATCAGGTTTTTACGCAGCCGACTGTGCTGGTGTCCCTACCGCACGCCACTGATCGGCGTGGCTTTGCAGCCAGTCTTGCGACAGCGTGGCGCTGCCCACTTGCATGGGGTGAAAGTCTTTGCGGGTGTAGGCCCACAAAGGCTTGGCAATGCGCCAAACCATGCCGTGGCGACCGAATAAAAACTGGCCCGCAGACCACCAGGTTGAGGGCTTGAACAGCGTCTTGTCGTGCCAGAGGTTGTTGATGGTTTGGCGCAGCACATCGGTGCTGAACTGAACGGTCACAAACCAGAACCAGCGCATGCGCCAAGTGTGGTTGCCACCCAGGCGCTGATACAGGTCAAAGGCCACGCATTTGTGCTCGGACTCTTCAGCTGCATGCCAGCGCCACAGGGTTTTAAGCGGCTCCTCGGCGCCGGCAAACCAGTCACCGGGCTGGTCCATGCGATCCAGAGTCAGGTCGCCAAAAATCGAGGTGAAGTGTTCAAAGGCGGCGGTGATGGCCAACTCATGCAAATAGCCTTTGTCGCTTTTGCTGAAAAATTCTTCGCGGCCTTTTTTCAACCGCTGCTCGGCACGTGGGCCCCAGTGATTAACCAAGCCTTGTTTTTCCAGATGGGCGTTGTACAAGCCATGCAGGTGGCGGTGAGTGGCCTCTTGCCCAACAAAGCCCTTGGCAATGTGCTTGAGTTCGTCGTTTTCTGGCGTGTTTGGTAGGTTTTTGGCCCCAGCTTTAACCGCGTCAATGAAAGCCTGTTCGCCGACAGGAAAACTCATCGACAAGGCGTTGGCGTAAGCCGTTAAAAAGGCATCGCCGCCGTTCCAGTGGCGAGAAAAGCCTTGACTCAGGTCTACGCTCAAGCGTCGAACGGTCAATTCGGTGGGGGCGTTGGGATGGGTGTTCATGGAACTTCTCTCTTGTGATCGTTCAGAATATGAGCATTGTTCAGGTTTTGCAAAAACCTTGCAACTCGCTATCTGCTCACATTTTTCCAAAGGCTTTTTCATGGCTACAGCCAAACCTGACAAAGCGGCTACCAAGCCGCAAGCCGCTCCTGGCCTGCGTCGTCAACCTTCGCAGGCGCGGGCGCAGCAAACCATGCAAACCCTGTTCAAGGCCGCTGCTCAGATTCTGGACAAGGAAGGCGAGGGTGGATTGACGACCAATAAAGTGGCCGCAGCAGCCGGGTTTTCAATCGGGACGCTGTACCAGTACTTTCCCAGCAAAGAAGTACTGGTGCGGGCCATGGCCACACGCGGCCAAGAGATGGTGCTGCAAGAGTTGGGGCGGTATTTGAGCGAGTTGGAAACCCTGCCCGAAGTGCGCCAACTGGACGGCCGTGAACTGTTGGCCAAGGCCGTTCGCATTCTGGTACGGGGCTTTGCCACCGGCAAGGGCCTCAGTCAAAGCCTGATTCATCTGTGCTGGACACTTGAAAAACCCGAGGAAACCGCCAGCGCTGTGCGCCAGGTGGCCGATCGATTGGCCATATTTTTTGAGCGCATCGACCATCCCGCGCTGCAAACGCCCAGTCCCGCGCAAATGTTCGTGCTGACCCGTTCGGTGATTGGCACCCTGCGCAGTGCCAGTCTCGAAAAGTCACCTTTGCTGGGCAGCCCCGCGTTTGAAGAGGTCTTGGTGCAAATGGCTTGGGCCTTGCTCGCGCGGCAACATTTGTCAAACAAGGCTTGACCTGCTGTCCATGCCGACCCAAGGCATGGACCCCCGATCAGGTCGGGGTGACAAACGTCCGCCATGCCCGCGCATGCGGGTATTCGTGGTTGCAGAAGGCCCTGGCGCTCGATCAGGCCGTTGGTTTGGCTTTGGGCGCGCGGCCCATCAGGTAGAACTCGGGGTTGGGCATCATGCCGCTGAAGCTGGCCATGCGGTTGCTCAGACCGAAAAAGGCGGTGATGGCCGCGATGTCCCAGATGTCCTCGTCGTCAAAGCCGTGCGTGTGCAGGGCGGCAAAGTCGGCTTCCTCCACTTGGTCGGAGTGGTCGCAAACTTTGAGCGCAAAGTCGAGCATGGCGCGTTGGCGTGGGCTGATGTCGGCCTTGCGGTGGTTGATGGCCACTTGGTCGGCCACCAGCGTTTTTTTTTCATAAATCCGCAAAATCGCACCATGCGCCACCACGCAATACAGGCAGTGGTTGGCCGCACTGGTGGTGGTCACAATCATCTCGCGTTCACCCTTGCTCAGGCCACTCTCGCGACCCACCGACTCGGGCACCATCAGCGCGTCGTGGTATGCAAAAAACGCACGCCACTCGGCCGGGCGTCGGGCAAAGGCCAAAAACACATTGGGCACAAAACCGGCTTTTTCCTGTACTTCGAGCACTTTGGCTCTGATGTCCTCGGGCAAGTCCTTGATCTCGGGTGCGGGGTAGCGGTTGCTCATAAAAGTCCTTTGTTGTGTCATGTCTGAAAAAAGCAATTCTGTGATGCCCGCCAAGACGGGTATCCATGCCTGATGCGCTGAGCTTGTCCATGTGCGGCCACGCGACAGATTATGCTGACGACCATTTCAGGAGCCTGTCATGTCCACAACACCACCCCTTTCGCCCTCGCAACAAGCCCGTGCCGAGCGCATGGATGACGCCACCTTCCAGGCGGGCATCGACACCCGCACGCAGGTCATGGGGGCCGAATTTGTGGACCGCGCCTTTGGCAACGCCACCGAATACACCTTGCCCATGCAGGAGTTCATCACCCGCAATGCCTGGGGCAATGTGTGGCAGCGCCCGGGTCTGGACCTCAAAACCCGCAGCTTGGTGACTGTGGCCATGCTCACCGCTTTGGGCAAACAGCATGAGCTCAAAGGCCATGTGCGCGGCGCACTCAACAATGGGGTCACGCCCGAAGAGCTGCGCGAAGTGATGTTGCACGCCACGGTGTACTGCGGATTTCCCACCGCCATCGATGCGTTTCGCACGGTGACCGAGGTGGTCGAGTCGTTGGCTTGAGCACAAGCGGCATGTAACCGATGCAACAGGGCCGCATTGACGGTGCAATGCTTTTCACACATCCTTGAATGAGGAGACCTTCCATGGAATTTTCAGAACTCATCAAGGCCCGCAAAAGCATTCGCGGCTACCTGCCCAAACCCGTGCCCCGCGAGGTGATCGAAGAAATCATCGAGGTGGCCAAATGGGCACCGTCGTCCATGAACACCCAGCCTTGGCATGTGCATGTGGTGACCGGTGAACCCTTGGAGCGCATTCGCCAGGGCAACACCGAGAACATGCGCAAGGGGGTGCCACCCCAGCGCGATTTCCCGATGAAAGAATCCTATGAGGGCATTCACCGCGAACGCCAGGTGGGCATTGCTGTGCAGTTGTTCGATGTCATGGGCATTGCCCGTGACGACAAAGCTCGCCGCACCGATTGGGTCATGCGGGGTTTCAGGCAGTTTGATGCGCCGGTGTCGCTGGTGCTGACTTACGACAAATACCTTGAGCCTGCCGCCATCAGCCAGTTTGACCTGGGCGCTTTGTCGCACGCACTGGTGTTGGCGGCGTGGGAGCGAGGCTTGGGCAGCGTGATCAATGGGCAGGGCATCATGCAATCTGCTGTGGTGCGCGAGCATGCGGGCATTCCGGACGACCAAAACATCATGATCTGCATTGCCATGGGTTATCCGGACGAAGACTTTGTGGCCAACAGCGTGAAGTCGGTCCGCGAGAGTTCAGAGAAATTCGTGCGCTACGTGGGCTTCTGAGGCAAGTTCACCCCCGCACCAGCTTCTGAATCAAATCAGCGGCTCCTGAGGCCTGGTACTTGCGCATCAACTTGACGCGGTAAATTTCGACGGTGCGGTGGCTGATGCCCAAGGCGCGACCCATTTCCTTGCTGGTCAGACCGTCCATCAGGTGGGCCGCGACTTCGCGTTCGCGGGCGGTGAGCTCGGCCCTGACCGGTTTACGGGCCGACAAGTCTTCAAAAGTCCAGATGCCCGCTGCGTGTGGGGCCTCGCGGTTGAGTGCCCTGCCCGTGACATGGCACCAGAAAGTTTCGCCTTTGAGGCGGCCATCCACCCGCTTCATCACCCGGTCGTCTGCGTACACACCGTTGGCATTCAGGATGGGTGCAATGCGTTGCCCTGTGCGTTCGTATTCATCTGCGCTGGGGTAGAGCAGTTGAAAGCTCTGGCCGATGAGTTGTTCGCGTGTCAAGCCAAACATCTCACATACCCGCTGGTTGCAGTCAACGATGGCGCGGTTGCGCGACAGCACCATGCCGATGGGGGCGAGGTCGAAGGCGAGTCGGTAATCGATGTCCGGGGTCATCAAGGCTTGGCTTTGCAATAGGGCTGCCCTCTACGAAAAACTACGTATGGGATTACGTAGTATCGTAACGCTCTCAACCCCTCATGGAGATTGGCGTGAACAAGATTTTTCCTTCCGCAGCAGAGGCCTTGAAAGGCATCGTGGCTGACGGGCAACTCATTGGCGTGGGTGGCTTTGGCCTGTGCGGCATCCCCGAAGCCCTGATTGACGCGTTGCGTGACAGCGGCGTGCAAAACCTGACTGCGATTTCCAACAACGCGGGCGTGGACGACTTTGGCCTCGGCAAGCTGCTGCAGACCCGCCAGATCAAGAAGATGATTTCTTCTTATGTGGGCGAGAACAAAGAATTCGAGCGCCAGTACTTGGCAGGCGAGCTGGCGCTGGAGTTCACACCCCAAGGCACGCTGGCCGAAAAGCTGCGCGCGGGCGGTGCGGGCATCCCGGCCTTCTTCACCAAGACCGGTGTGGGCACTTTGGTGGCCGAGGGCAAAGAGCTGCGCGAGTTTGACGGCGAGACTTATTTGATGGAACGCTCTTTGGTGCCCGATGTGTCGCTGGTCAAAGCTCACCGGGCCGACAAGTCCGGCAACCTGCAGTTCCGTTACACCTCGCGCAACTTCAATCCGGCCGTGGCCATGGCAGGCAAGATCTGTGTGGTTGAGGTCGATGAAATTGTGGAAACCGGTGCCATGCACCCAGACAGCGTGCACCTGCCTGGCATTTATGTGCATCGCATTGTGCTGAACCAGCACCCTGAAAAGCGCATCGAAAAACGCACCATCACTGAAAAGGCGGGTATCTGATATGAGCTGGAGTCAAGACCAAATGGCCGCCCGTGCGGCCCACGAACTGGAAGACGGTTTTTATGTGAACTTGGGCATCGGCATCCCCACGCTGGTGGCCAACTTTGTGCCCGCCGACAAAGAGGTGTGGTTGCAAAGCGAAAACGGCATGCTGGGCATTGGCCCGTTCCCGTCCGAAGACGAGGTCGATGCCGACCTGATCAACGCGGGCAAGCAGACCGTCACGACCATCAAGGGCTCGTCGATTTTTGGCAGCGAGCAGTCGTTTGCCATGATTCGGGGCGGCAAGATCAACTTGTCGATTCTGGGCGCGATGCAGGTGAGCGAAAAAGGCGACTTGGCCAACTGGATGATCCCCGGCAAGATGGTCAAGGGCATGGGCGGCGCAATGGACCTGGTCGCAGGCGTCAAGCGCGTGATCATCTTGATGGAGCACGTGGCCAAAAAGAAAGACGGCACCGAGGATTTGAAAATTTTGCCCCAGTGCACCTTGCCATTGACTGGCGTAGGCGTGGTGGACCGCATCATCACCGACTTGGCGGTGATGGATGTGACCGAGGCAGGCCTCAAAGTGGTCGAACTGGCCCCGGGCGTGACGCCTGAGGCGCTGCAAAGCAAGACGGGTGTGAAGTTGATCTTCTGATTGGGCTTGAGCGTCATCTGAAAACCGCAACTTGTTGCGGTTTTTTATTTTTGATGAATTTTTTGATTAATTTAATTCCTATGGTCAAAAAATAACTTGATTATGGGTTTCTACTGAGTACAAATCTCACAAAAGCAATACAAAATAGCAGTTTTTTGACTTCAGCATGTCCAATCCGTACGCAGATCGAGTCCGTGGAGAGTTGTTGCACGAGTGGCGTGTGTCTCAGCAGTTGGAAGTGAGCGCATTGGCGAGCAAATCCAATTTGTCGGTGGCCCAAATACGGCAACTGGAAGGCGGGGGACACTCGCTTTTTTACACACCTGCGATCAAGGAAAGTGCAGCCCGCAAATTGGCCCGCTTATTGGGTGGTGATCCTGCTGTCGTGGTTCAACCATTGGATGACTTCCAGGCGCAGGACGAGCCAAAGGTGATTCAGGATTTGACGCACTTGTTTGGGCAAAAATCGGTGCCACGCAAGCCGACTTCGGTCTTTTACCGACAACCCGGACTGATCGCAGCGCCGATTTTGATCTTGATGGCCGTGGTTTCGGCGTCGGGTTGGCTTCAGCAAAAATGGCAACACGGTGGTTCTCAGCAGTTTTGGCGCGAAACCCCCAGCGTTTTTGCAACCCTTGCGGTCGAGCCGTCTTCAGCAGCACCAGCGCTTGCAACGCCTGCCCTTGCTTTGCCTGCTGATGCGCCTGCTGCGCCATTGGCCCAAGCCGTGGAAGCCGACAAACATGTCCCCACATTGGCCCAAGCTGCCATGGCGACACAAGTGGCCGAACCCGTTCAGAGCCGACATGTGGCCTTGGGTCTGTGCGGCAAGGTCGAAGCCGGCACCGTGCTTGTGCCCACTCGCCCCAGCAAATCGGGCAATATGGTTTACATCGTGGCCCAAAAAGATGGCGCTGTGTGCGTGGTTGATGCCTCTGGTGCGAGCACCGTCTTGGCGCTCAAAACCCATGAGACCCGCAGTGTTTATGGTCCGCCGCCTTGGCGCGTGCATTTTGAGCAACCCCAGCAAGCCCAACTGTATTTTCAAGGGGTGCGTTTGCGCCTGCCCGAGACGCAAGTGACCACTTTGGCTTTGCAAGAGGGCAGCACCTCCTACTGACACCCGGCAGATGAACCCGCGCAGAGATGGGGCGTTGGATTCAAAGAGGCGTTGTCAAGTCTTCAGCCGATCAAACGGGCTTGAAGCTCGGCCACTTGGGCACGCAGTTCTTGGTTTTCTGCGCTCAAGGCGGCCACACGCTCCTTCAGCCTTTGAACCTCATCCACAGACGCCGTTGTGGCGTCTTCTTGGGCAGGTTTGCGGCTGATGTCGCGCACCCGTTTGGCGGCTTGCTTTAATTGGTCCTTGCCCGCCAAAGCCGCCGATTTTTGTTCTTCGGCAGGCAGACTGGCCACAGCGGCTGCGGCGTTGATGGAGATCGCGCCGGCCTTGATGGCGGCCACCAACTCTGGTGCGGCTTGTTTCTGAATTTTCTCGATTTGCACCACCTGGCTGCTGCTCAAGCGGGCGGCTTTGGCGATGTCGGCTCGGCTTTTGAGTGGATTGGTTTCGGCTGTTTCGGTGTTTTTGTCGCTTGAAAACGGCACCGCATGGGCGTCATCTGTTGCGGCGATGGCATTCGCCCGCCGCTCGGCCAAAATTTCGCGTTTTCTCAGTGCCAGCACGCCGCGCTGGAAATCTGACACGCTGCGCCTTCCCAAGTGCTGGTCAATCATCCACAGGTGCACGTCTTCCATCGACTGAAAGCGCGTGTTTTGCACGGTTTGAAAAGGCAGGCCATGTTTTTGGCAAATGCCGTAGCGGTTGTGTCCGTCTACCAACACATCACCCCACAGCACAAGCGCATCTCGGCAACCCTCGGCCATGATGCTGCGCTCCAGCGCCACGTGTTCATCGGGCGTCAAGGGGTCGATGTAGGCTTTGAGTTCTTCGTTGACGGTGATGTTCATGGGGAAAAATAGGGCAGTGGGACGTGCAAGAGGCTCGGCGGTCGCAAAGACCGAGGGGCTCTGAACGCTGAAGGCCCCTTTCGGGGCCTTCTTTGTGTGGAGCGGGAGATGGGAGATCAATCCACAACATCCGCATCTCTTTGATTACATTAGGTTTTTCACCGAAAAACGCACGGATCTGGTCAGTTTATCGGGACACCTACTCGGGAACGGGTCCCGAATTTAAAATTCTAGCATACAACTCATTTATCACAACTAAGCTCTATGGTGAATTTATCATCATTTTTTCAATTTATATTCATTTATAATTTTTTTATAAATATTATTGAAGGCTTCTTGTTGATCCTCACCGTTGCTAGCAGCTTCATTTATTGCTTTCAATATCTCTTTTTGATGTTTGTTCATAAAGGTAGCCTGCACAAAAATATGATGATGTTCCTTATCGGCATCGTCTACATAAAACTTATGATTAATTTCATCAAAAATCAAAATGAAGTGCTCTAGTAGAGTTAAAAAATTCCACAAATTTTTATTAAACCATTGCTCGGATTCTGGGTTTATTGATACGGATGCATCAAAATATTTTTTAATAATAGGGTGCCCAAAAGAATCGGGATATTTTGAGTCGCGGTACTGTGCATAAAATCCAAGTGCAGATGGATTGGGGTGTAGAAATAAGCTAAGGGCATCATATATTTTCCTATAAGGAATGAAGGATTGATCCATTTTGCTTACCAATGTATTTATATTAATTACCGTATCTAACTCGGTTACTTTAGCGCGATCTTCATTGAGTTTTATAAATTTTTCATGATACGACTTATCCGATACATACTTATTTGCCAGAGCATTAATCTCAATCTGTGATCGAATTGCAAATACAAATCCAGCCATGTTATAAGGATTTGCTGATGATAAAAGAATTTTGATATTTTCATTAACGCGTGAAAGTAAAAAATTTAAAATTAGACGATCTACGGTGATGTAGTTGCCGCCTTGGTAGACTTTTAAATAATATCTAACATGTAGCTCTTTGAAATAATGTTCAAAATATTTTCTTTCATTTATTTTTAATTTAGCTGTCTTGACGTATTTCCGCCAGACACTGAAATATACAATATTTATCACCCATCGCTCGATCCTTTTGAGATTTTTAAAAATGTAATGAGGGTGGTTTGCTGGTATTTCGTCGGTCATGTCATTTTACTTTTACATTTGCAAAAAATGAAAAAATTTCATATTCTGTATGTATGACCAACGGGAATACTACAGAATATGGGCATGTTTTATGAAGAGAGTGAAACGAACGGAATAAATCACGAAGTGAAATGCCCGCAAGCCTCATCCTGGAACGAAGTGAAAGGATAACAGAGGCGCGCAGGTTTGGGAACGGAGTGAGCAAACCGAAGGCAAGTTTTGTGGGGAAGCGAAGGCGGCCACAAAACGCGCAGCGAAGAACGAAGGACGGAGGACGAAGAGATGAGCGAAGCAAAAGGCACACAAGGAAACATCGGGCGAGCCAGCACGATGGTTTCTTGTGTGCCTTTTCTGTCTTTGGGGATTCAAGTCGTCAGGGAAGCGAAGGCGGCTGACGTCTTGAAGACGCAAAGACATGAGGCGCAAAGCGCCTCGGCCAACAGCGTTGGCCTGCCCCCCTTCCGTCTCACCCCCCAAGGGGGTGGACGGACACGCTGCGCGTGTCGGATTTTTTTAGAAGAGGAAGGGGGACAAGATGACGATGGAAAAATTATTTGAACAGATCAAGTCAGCCAGGTCGATGATGAAGTCAACGACCGAATGGAAAGCCTTGTCGGAAACGACAAGGCGGGACTATCAGCAAAAGTATGCTGCTTTGAATGGTCGCTTGCCGATGGAGGCAGCGACATGCAAGCGCACCTATTACGGCATGAGGGCGGCGTATTTGCATTTAGAAGCGAAGGCATTGCGGTCGAGTTTGAACGAATTGGACAAGTGGCGAAAGGTCGCCGTCGAAAATAACGGCGGCGCCTTGAAGGGAACTGAAAGCGGCTTCATGCGTGAGGTGGAGCGCTTGGGAATTGTGGAACGCTTGAATCGTTTGGATGCCGTGCAAAATGCTGGCCCCTTCATGGGGTCAGCAAAGGGAATGATTCAGAAAACCCACGGCAAACGTGCCGTGGGCAAACTGCCACCGCAGTGGAAAACAAACGTATTGGGAGCGGTGCCCAAGGGGTCAAAGTATCGTGCACATGTGGCAGCGATGGCCCTGTGTGGTTGTCGTCCTTCTGAGTTTGAAAACGGCGTCTTGGTTAAACAGGTGGATCAGGACACCTATGAATTCACGATTGCAGGCAAAAAAACAGGGCCACGAACGAAGGATGGCAAGACCTTCACCACGGGCCAAAGTTTGCGCGTTCTGACGATCTCACGGCTGGACGATCTGGACAAACACGGACAGGTCAGGCCTGAGTTCATCGCATTGGAAAGGGCCATGAACGGCAAGAAGAACATGGAATTGATGGCCAAAGCCAACGCCATCAGAGACACTGTGATCAACGCCAGTGAAAAAGCGTTTCCCAACTTGGGCAATAAACCCACGGCCTACAGTTTTCGGCATGCGTTCGCGTCTGAATTGAAAGCCGTGAACGGAGAAGATTCCGACGACACGGCGGCAGCTTTGGGCCATGCCAGCACGAAAACCCAGCAGGGGTATGGCTACGCCAAGAGCGGTGGCGGTGGCGTGTCCTGTAAGGCCAAGGCATCGGATGTCATTCGAACGCCACATAAAACACGGAAAAAGGCCCTTTTAAAAGAATTCCAGCCACCAGCGGTGTCCATGCCAAGCCCAAACGCGCCAAAAGTGCCAATGCCCGCATATACCATCAGCAGGAAATTGAAACCCAGCATGAGATATTGACATTATATTAAAAATCACCCATTGTATTTATTCATTATTTTATTTAAGGAGAATATAATGGGAAAATTTAATGTGAATTTGAGCCAAAATTGGTTGATTATTGTTTTGCTGCATATATTGGCATGTAATCGCGCTGGTAATTATTATGATCCGCATGCAAAAGACAATACGGCATGCATTGGGGTCTTGTTGGCGGACTCCATCATGGAGGCGTTTAGCCAACGATTTGAAATTGATCAAGCCAGTCAATCAGGTGGGGCCATGAGTCTTTCTCAGATTTTGGAGACCACCAGAATCATCAACACCCTGAACGAAACCATCAACGCCACATCGACGGCTAACCTTGAAGCATCTATGAAAGCCAATTTGGCCAACATCGCACGCCCTCAACAGCAAGCCGAAAACGTAGCAGCGCCAAAGTTGAAACCTCGTTTAGGGTGAGACGACAGGAACCCACCAAAAAAGGCCCTTTAGGGCCTTTTTCAAATGGTGCCTCTTCCGTTGCAAGTTCGGCAGCGATAGCCGTCTGATTCTTTGCCAGAGCCATAGCAGTAATTGCAACGCTCCAACGTGGTTTTGCGATTGATCAAATTGGTGAACATCTGAATTTCCTTCTTGAAAAGTTGAGATTTGGATTTGAAATGCGTTGTTTGACTGTAGGCGGATGTCTCCTCCCCTTGAATTGATGTTGACTAAAAATTGATCACTCATTTTGTGGATGCCGTTTCCACAGAATGCAGAAGGTGGTGAAAGTCGAGGCCAAGGCATTGCCTGCCGCGACTAAGCCTGCCCATAAATCTGGTTTGACCGTGCAGAAATACAGAGTAGAAATCCAGAACGCCATCGCAAAATAGCCCTGTGATAGAGCGCTGGAAGAAGAAGCGCCGTTCTGACATTTCAAAATCGCGGAGATCTGAGGCCAATAGAAGGCGATGCGGCCAGCACTGACCACCAGGTAGATCAAAAAAATGCCATGGATCACTGACTCAGAAATCTGCATAGGTCATTCGTCAATGGGTGTGCTGTCGTCGGGTAGCCAACGGGTGCGGGTTTCTTTGCACACGAAGCTCCTTGCCTGGTCTAAATTCACTTTGGATCTAATCCAACCATTACCTAGAGGACCTTCATAGACATAGAGGTGCATGGAGCCATGCTTGGTGTCAGTGAAGCGATCATGGTGGATGGTCATCACGAAGTGGTCGTTGCCATTGGCACAACTGCCTTCAACTTTGGAAATCTTTGGAGGCATGGACTGAGCCATACCCGTGGAGACCAAGAGCGTCCATCCGATGGCACAAAGTGCGCGTTTCATCGTCTCATCCTTTCAGGTGCAGGCTGCACCGTGCGGCCTGTAGATGGATCATATCAAAAAAGTGCTCATAAACCGCGAACTTATAAAACGCGAACCGTTAGAACGTGGCATGTTTGGCCTGAATTACGCAGACTAGAGGCATGCCAAAAACTGAAAAACTCCCCATCCTTCAAGACTTTGGGGCCATGGTGCGGGCCTACCGCATCGAGCGCAACCTTTCACAGGAAGCCTTCGCCGATGCGTGCGAGATTGATCGCAGCTACATGGGAGGGGTTGAGCGTGGTGAGCGTAATTTGGCCTTGGTAAATATCGTGCGCATTGTTCAGGCTTTGGATATGGAGCCATCCGATTTTTTTAGGGGGCTGGACAAGGACAAGAGGCACGACTGGCGAGCCAAGGAGCTGGCCGAGCGAGAACGCAAGGCCTTGAACAAGCAGTTTTTGGGCAACAAAAAGCCAAAGCGGTCAGCGCACACCCTTTGAAGATTCCGCCCTTCGGGCGGGGAGCTTCGCTCCCGTTTTTCGGTTTTGAGAGGTTCAAACCATCCAAAAAAACTGACAGGCGTAGCCTGTCGGGGTGAGGAGCAAAGCGACGAGGGCGCGAGCCCTTAAAACGGAGGCGTTAACGAACTATTTCTGTACTTTGCCAAGGTATAGGACTCTGAGTTTTTGACGCTTCTAAGGCTTTGTTTTGCCATGTAATGGGGATTCAAAAAGACACTTCCATGTATATTTTGCAAAAAAATCTTGGAGTCAATCAATTTCTTCCATGATTTTGAAACCTGAGGCTGTGTAATTCCAATTTCAGTGGCAATTTGATTCTGAGTTAAGTTGATCACATTGCCACGGCCAACATGATCCAGAACTCCGAGCAAAACCTTTACATCCGTCAAAGTAAGTTTTGAAGCCAAAATATCGGCGAGGACATTTTTGTAAAACATAATAACGAACTCGCTATTGGTCTTTACGGTCCCTTTTTTAACAATAACAGTGATCCTCTTATCTTGTATGTCAGATTTTTCGGTCAAAATTTGAGGTAATTCACGCAAAGTCGCGAACTCAACACCTTTCGTAAAATCAAAATCTTCATTCATATCAAGCCTTTCATAAGCATATAAAACTTATAAAAAATTATATCTTTCATGTCAAGCTTTTTCGCATAAAAATTTTCTGAACATGTCAAAGAAGGCATAAAGCTATATCCTACACGATATAATCGTATATCGTCTATGATATAATGCCTGCGCTGAAAGCCCCTATCCATGCGGTGTTCAAAAATCCCTCTATTTCTTTATCTTTATCTTTATCTTTATCTTTATATTAGGGTGAGGATATTTCCCAAAATTAAAAGTAATAAATTTCGGCTTTTGCTTGCGCGCCCAAACTTGACAAAAATCAGTAGCCTTGGTAGTGTTGTAAAGAAGAGGTGGATATGGATAAAAAAGAAATCGAAGAAATGAAAAAAAAGATCGAAGCAATAGTTGAGCAAGTGAATTTGCTAAGCGATACTATGGAGGAGGTTTGTGAATTTCTCAAGGCAGCAAAGCCTATGCTTGAAAATTCGGTTCAAATCACCCCCATTTCGATACCAAAAAAGCAAAAATTTTAAAGAACATTTTTTCTAGATTTAAAAGCATCACCATGTTCTAAGGTGAGTGCGCTTTTATGAATGTTGCTCAAAAATTCAGATGGGATTCCTGAATTATCTTTGTTTTCATCAAATGGGAAAGTGTGAGTGAGTCCATTTTCTGAAACTGCCAAAATATATTTGGCGCCACTTGATCGGGCGGATAATAAAAAAATTTCCTTGACGTTAATCGTCACATTTGTATTTTCAAATGTAATAAAGGTTGCTGAAGTCATATATATCCTTTGGGAGTGAATCGGAGCTTTCGTTCTTTCTGCATATTCCAGCGGTGAAGGATTTTAGAAAAACTCGGGTCTTCAATCCTCAACGTTTGGAAGTCCAAAGCATACCGCAACACGCCCTGCGTGTCGGCCAATGCTTTCAGGCCCACATCGTGGGTGTAAGTGTTGAAGTGAACGCCCTTTGCCTCGTCAGCATGGCCTGCGATCTGCATCACATGGGCGGGGTTGGCTCCTGTGGCGTGTAGTCGGGTGATCACGGTGTGCCTGAATGAGTGGAACACCTTTCGGGGGCTGTTAATACCCAGCTCGCCCAGCCAGTTGGAGAAGTGTCGTCCTACGTTCTTGCCTCGTCCGTTCGGGCCGTCCACCAGATAGGGAAACAGATATTCAGCACCTAGCCCTTGAACGTGTTGGGCGTAGTCCATGAAGCCCAGTTCAATCAATTGGGGATGGATGGGCACCAGTCGTCGGGCGTTCTGGTTTTTGCCGTCTTCGATTTGAATGGATGGGATGCCGTCCACGGTGTTGACGTTGACCGCTTTGAGGCTGGCGAGTTCTTCACGCCTTGCGCCTGTGAAAAGGGCCACCAATGGCACCCAATAGAAATCGGGTTTGTTGAACTTTTTCAGATAACCCGTGCCAAAGATTTTCTTCAACTCGTCATTGGTGAACGGTTCATAACTTTGCGTCTTGGCTGCAAGCTGGCTTTTTTTGCCAATGCGTAAGCCGTCCACGGGACTTTTGTCGCTGGCCGTGTAATGGCCGTTATTGATGGCCCATTTGAACAGGTCGTTCAGTTCACCAATTCGACTGTTCACGCTGTTGGCTTTGAGGCCTCGTCCCATGTCGTGGGTCTTCCACTGCACGCCCTCGGCCTTGGTGAACAAATTGATCTCCACATCACCCAGCAGGTCTTGAAAGTCGGCATAGGTGCGTGCCTTCTCTTTGCGTGTGTTTTCCTTGTTGTCTAACTTGCGTTCTTCCAGATAGATGGCCACCACCTCGGAGAACTTTTTGGATCGCGTGATCAGGCGTTTAGGGGTGGTGGACTGGGGTAGGGCAGGCCTGCCCATGTTCATGGCTTCTTGAAGGCTTGGGGCGGTGCCGTGAAGCTCTTTATAGGCTTGGATGGCCTCCATCAATCGAGCATGGTCTTCGGGACCGTCCGCCTTCATGATGCCTTTGGATATATCGAATTCAAACCGATGGGATGCCTTGTCCAAGGCTTCCAAGAGGGCGGGGGGCTTGTTTCGTGTCATGCGCTGTCGTTCAAGTGTTTCATTGAACTTTAGCGCAAGCACTCGGGCAATAGAAGGTTCTTTTGTTCCTAGGCTATAGAGGCTTTCACGAAGCCTGCCTGCCTCGTCGCGCCAGTAGACGCGAACACAAAAAACGCCATGTCGGTTCGTTTTGAGCCGTGGAACTTTGATCACTCGGGACACCTATTCGGGACACCAGAGGCCGCGAAGAGGTGAAAAATCCTTTGTAAATCAACAAGTTATGAAACTTGGAGCGGGAGATGGGAATCGAACCCACGTTATTTGCTTGGGAAGCAAGAGTCCTACCATTAAACGACACCCGCGTGGTTTGATTGTACTGCCTGAAAACACGGCAAGGCAGGCGCTCATGCGGGCGCTTGCGTGTTCGATTTGTCACGCGTGTGACCTGATTGGGCTTGGCTGGGGGCTTACCCGATGGACGCAGGGGCTGTGGGTCTTTAAATTGAATGTTTTCAGCCCTCAAGGAGCGCCTGCACATGAAAGTCCCTACCGAACCCCATGACCTGAACCCTGACCGCCCACGTCGTCAAACACTGCAAGGCATGGCCGGCATTTTGGCGGGCATGGCCGCGCCCGCTTTGATGAGCAGCAGCGTGTGGGCTCAGAGCGCATTCCCCAACAAACCCATCACGCTGATTGCGCCTTGGCCACCGGGCGGCAGCAGCGATGCTGTGATGCGTGCTTTTGCCGAAAGCGCTTCGCGCGCCTTGGGCGTTTCGGTGATCGTTGACAACCGGCCCGGCGCAGGCGGCACTTTGGGCGCGACCGCCATGGTCAACGCCAAGCCCGATGGCTACATGCTCACGCAATTGCCGCTGGGCATTTACCGTCTGCCGCACATGCAAAAAATGGCGTTTGATCCGGTGAAAGACCTCACCCACATCGCGTGCCTGACGGGCTATACCTTTGGCTTGGTGGCGACCATGGACGCGCCCTTCAAGACGCTCAAGGAGATGGTGGCTTATGCCAAAGCCAACCCGGGCAAAGTGGAATACGGCAGCACTGGGACCGGCACCACGCCGCACCTGGCCATCGAAGAGTTTTCGCAAAAAGCGGGTATTGAGCTCAATCACATTCCCTACAAAGGCTCGGCCGAGTTGATGCAAGCTATTTTGGGCGGGCACATTCGCGTGATGAGCGGCACGACCGAATTCGCACCACTGGTCAAAGAGGGCAAGCTGCGCCTGTTGGCCACGCTGGGTCGTAACCGCACCAAGGCATTCCCGGACATTCCGACGGTGAAGGAAAGCGGCTGGGACACGATCAGCGAATCGCCCTTTGGCATTGGCGGCCCCAAGGGCATGGATCCTGCCGTGGTGCGGGTGTTGCACGACGCGTTCAAGAAAACGCTGGAAGACCCCAAGGTGCTCGAGACCCTGGACCGTTTCTTCCAGCCTGTGATCTACATGGGCACCGAGGAATACACCCGGTATGGACAGCGCACCTTCGAGGCCGAGCGTGGCACGATTGAACGCTTGGGTTTGGCCAAAAAGTCATGAAAAAAGGCACCCTGGGGTGCCTTGATTTCAACCACGCAAAGCCGTCAGTGCTGCTGGCGGCTTTTGTCGCTTCGGGCAGTCATTTCAGGATATCGCCCACGCAGAGGTATTTGATCTCGACATAGTCGTCCATGCCGTGGCTGGAGCCTTCGCGGCCCAGGCCCGATTGCTTGACGCCCCCAAAGGGCACGTGTTCGGTGGCCAAAATGCCCACGTTGATGCCGACCATGCCGTATTCGAGCGCCTCGCTCACGCGGAAGATGCGTCCCACATCGCGGCTGTAAAAGTAACTGGCCAGGCCAAATTCGGTGTTGTTGGCCGCAAAGATGGCGTCTTGCTCGGTCTTGAACTTGAAGATCGGCGCGAAGGGGCCAAAGGTTTCTTCCTTGGCGCAGACCATGTCGGCGGTGGCGTCGGCGACCACGGTGGGCTCAAAGAACTGGCCGTCCAGGCGCTTGCCACCGGTGAGCACGCGGGCACCTTTGGCCACAGCGTCTTTCACATGGCGCTCCACTTTGTCGAGGGCCGAAGGCTCGATCAGCGGGCCTTGGTTCACACCATCGGCAAAGCCGTTGCCGACTTTGGCCGTTTTGACCTTGGCTGCGAACTTGGTGGCGAATTCTTCGTACACCGATTCCTGCACATAAAAACGGTTGGAGCACACACAGGTCTGGCCCGCGTTGCGGTATTTGCTGGCAAATGCACCCTCGACGGCGCTGTCGATGTCGGCGTCTTCAAACACGATGAAGGGCGCGTTGCCCCCCAACTCCAAAGACATTTTTTTCACCGTCGGGGCCGATTGCGCCATCAAGATGCGGCCCACTTCGGTAGAGCCAGTGAAGCTGATGTGGCGCACCACATCGCTGGCACACAAAACCTGGCCAATGGCGATCGAGTTGTTGCCGTCGGCGGTGATGATGTTGAGCACGCCAGCCGGGATGCCCGCGCGGATGGCCAACTCGGCAGCCGCCAGGGCGGTGAGCGGGGTTTGCTCGGCGGGTTTGATGACCACGGGGCAGCCAGCGGCCAGAGCAGGGGCCACCTTGCGGGTGATCATGGCCAGCGGAAAGTTCCAGGGCGTGATGGCCGCGCACACACCAATGGGCTGCTTGAGCACCAGCAGGCGGCGGTTATTGTCGAACTGCGGCAAGGTCTCGCCATTGACGCGTTTGGCCTCTTCGGCAAACCACTCCACAAAACTCGCGCCATAAGCCACTTCGCCACGCGACTCGGCGATTGGCTTGCCGTTTTCTGCGGTCATCAGCCGCGCCAGGTCTTCGGTGTTGGCGATCAGCAGGTCAAACCATTTGCGCAAGATGATGCTGCGCTCTTTGGCCGTCTTGGTTTTCCAGGGGCCCCAGGCTGTGTTGGCGGCGGCAATGGCGGCTTCGGCTTCGACCGCGCCCAGGTTGGCCACGCTGGCCAAGTGGCCGCCAGTGGCCGGGTCGGTCACCTCAAAACGCTGGCTGCCTGCGACCCATTGGCCGTTGATCAGGGCATCGGTTTTGAACAAAGTGGGGTCGTTGAGCAGGGCGAGGGGCGATGTGAGGGCGTTCATGGGGTCTCCTGTGATTATTTAACCTGTTAAATAAATTGTGCCATGCTACGGACCATATCGCAGTTGGCGCATGCCGCCTGTCACGCAAACAACTGCCTGCGGGGGCAAACTTATAATGACCGGTTGCATCTAAAGCAAAGAACACCATGAGCCAAACCGTTATTTCCGTCGCCGACATCCGCAAGACTTTCCTGGACTTTTTTGAGTCCAAGGGCCACACCGTGGTGGCGTCCAGCCCCCTGGTGCCGGGCAACGACCCGACCCTCATGTTCACCAACTCGGGCATGGTCCAGTTCAAGGACGTGTTTTTGGGCTCGGACAAGCGCTCGTATGTGCGTGCCGCGTCTGTGCAGGCTTGCCTGCGTGCCGGTGGCAAGCACAACGACCTGGAGAACGTAGGCTACACCGCCCGTCACCACACCTTCTTTGAAATGCTGGGCAACTGGTCATTTGGCGACTACTTCAAGCGCGAGTCGCTGGAGTGGGCGTGGGAGCTCTTGACACAGGTCTACAAGCTGCCCGCTGACAAGCTGTACGCCACCGTGTACATGGAAGACGATGAGGCTTATGCCATTTGGGAGGCCATTTTTGTCAAGGCGGGCTGGACGCCCGAGCGCATCGTGCAGGAAACCCGCATCATCCGCATTGGCGACAACAAAGGCGGGCGCTACAAGTCTGACAACTTCTGGATGATGGCCGACACCGGCCCTTGCGGCCCTTGCTCTGAAATCTTTTACGACCACGGCGACCATATTCCTGGTGGCCCGCCCGGCAGCCCCGACGAAGACGGCGACCGTTTCATCGAGATCTGGAACAACGTGTTCATGCAGTTCAACATGGACGAGACCGGTGCCGTGACCCCGCTGCCAGCGCCCTGCGTGGACACCGGCATGGGCCTTGAACGCCTGGCGGCCATCTTGCAACATGTTCACAGCAACTACGAGATCGACATTTTTGACGCGCTGATCAAAGCCGCTTCGCGCGAAACCGGCTGTACCGATTTGGGTCACAAGTCCTTGCGTGTGATCGCCGACCACATCCGCGCCACGTCTTTCTTGGTGAGCGACGGCGTGGTGCCGAGCAACGAAGGCCGGGGCTATGTGCAGCGCCGCATCATTCGCCGCGCCATTCGGCACGGGTATTTGCTGGGCCAGAAAACCCCGTTCTTTCACAAGCTGGTGCCCGATCTGGTCCAACTGATGGGCGCGGCTTACCCCAACATGGCCAATCAAGCCGAACGCATTGCCGAGATCTTGCGGATTGAAGAAGTGCGCTTCTTTGAGACCTTGCAAAGCGGCATGCAAATTCTGGACGCAGCCCTTGAAGGTGGCGTGAAAGTGTTGCCCGGCGAAGTGGCGTTCAAGCTGCATGACACCTACGGCTTTCCGCTTGATTTGTCGGCCGACGTGTGCCGTGAGCGCGGCCTCAGCGTGGACGAAGCCGGTTTTGCCGCTGCCATGGAAAAGCAAAAAGCCCAGGCTCGTGCTGCAGGCAAATTCAAGATGGACAAAGCACTGGACTACGCCGGTGCGGGCAACGACTTCGTGGGCTATGAAGACCTGATGTCCAACGCCAAAGTGTTGGCTTTGTTTGCCGATGGCGCTGCCGTGACCGAACTCAAGGCCGGTCAAGCGGGTGTTGTCGTGCTGGACACAACGCCGTTTTATGCCGAGTCGGGTGGTCAGGCGGGCGACCAGGGCATGCTGCACAACGCGGGCGGTCAGTTCAATGTGGCCGACACCCTCAAGATCAAGGCCGATGTATTTGGCCACCACGGCGAAGTCAAATCAGGCAGCCTCAAAGTGGGCGACGCGGTGCAAGCCCATGTGGATACGGCCCTGCGTGCGGCCACCGTGCGCAACCACAGCGCCACGCATTTGATGCACAAGGCTCTGCGCGAAGTGCTGGGCAGCCACGTGCAGCAAAAGGGCAGTTTGGTGACGCCTGAGCGCACCCGTTTTGACTTTGCGCACAACGCGCCTGTGACCGACGCCGAAATCCGCGAAATCGAAGCGCGTGTGAACGCCGAAATTTTGGCCAACGCCGCTGCACAAGCGCGGGTGATGGACATTGAAAGTGCCCAGAAAACCGGCGCCATGATGTTGTTTGGTGAGAAGTACGGCGAGACCGTGCGCGTGCTCGACATTGGCACAAGCCGCGAATTGTGCGGCGGCACCCACGTCAAAGCCACCGGTGACATTGGCCTGTTCAAGATCGTTGGCGAAGGTGGCGTGGCAGCAGGCGTGCGCCGCATCGAAGCCGTGACCGGTCAGAACGCGCTGGCTTATCTGCAATCGCTGGAAGACACGGTGACCCAAGCCGCCGGTACGCTCAAGGCCCAGCCCTCTGAGTTGAACGCCCGGATTGCGCAAGTGCTGGACCAGGTGAAAGCGCTCGAGAAAGAACTGGCTGCTGCCAAAGGCAAGCTGGCTTCAGCCCAGGGCGACGAGTTGATGACGCAGGCGGTGGACATCAAGGGCATCAAATTGGTGGTGGCCAAGCTGGAAGGTGCCGATGCCAAAACCCTGCGTGACACCGTGGACAAGTTGAAAGACAAGCTCAAGACCGCCGTGATTGTCTTGACCGCCGTGGATGGCGACAAGGTCCAGATCGCCGCTGGCGTGACAGCCGACAGCACAGGCAAGGTCAAGGCGGGTGAGCTGGCCAACTATGTGGCTCAACAAGTGGGTGGCAAAGGCGGCGGCAAGCCCGACATGGCCATGGCCGGTGGCACCGATGCTGCGGCACTGCCTGCTGCGATGGCCAGCGTGCAGGCTTGGGTGACCGAGCGGCTTTGATGACGCTTGGGCGTGCTTGGGTCTCTGTGGTGCTTTGGGCACCGCTGCTGGCCCATGCCCAGTTTGACAAAACCCCCTGGCCTCGGTCGCAAGCCACGCCCAAGATGGACGTGGTGGATGTGCAAGGCCAGCGCTGGACCAGCGCCGACCTCAAGGGCCGGGTGGTCGTGCTCAACTTTTGGGCTACGTGGTGCGGCCCTTGCAAAGAAGAAATGCCGTCCTTGCAGGCACTGCACAAAGGCCGAGTCGATGGCCAAAGTGATGCCACTCATGCCGTCGTGATTGGCATCAACGTGAAAGAAACCGCCAGCACGGTACGCCGGTTCATGTCTGCGCAGCACTTGGATTTGCCCGTGGTGCTGGATGCGCAAGGCGATTTGACCCGGCAGTGGGGCGTGCGCATTTACCCGACCACGGTCTTGATCGGGCCAGATGGTCAAGCGCGTTGGCGTGTGGTTGGCGAGGTGGACTGGAACGGCCCCATCTCGCGGGCTTGGCTCCATGATTTGCGAGTACAGCCTGTGTCTCAGGCGGTTCGCCACCCCTAAGCAAGGCCTTCCGGGCGTCCCCATCGGGCGATTCGTCGGTCGGTCATAATCGCCGGGCTCTGCGCGCTTTGTGCAGGGCGACCTGCCTTCGGGGCATTGGCTGTTTTTCATCACGCCTTGCATGTGCCGACAGGTCTCATCCCCTATTTCGGAGTTCTTTCCATGACCACTGCCCGCCGTTCTTTGCTCAAAGGAGGCGCCGCTCTGAGCGCCATGATCGCTGCACCCACTTGGTTGCATGCCCAAACCACGGCCCCATCGGCTGAACGCCGCTTTGCCCCCGCCGTGGGCAATTGGCGCACGTTTGATGTGACCACCCGCGTGGAAATCGCCGAACCACAAGGTGCCACGCGCGTGTGGTTGCCTGTGCCCAGCATGAACACCGCCTGGCAGAATTCCCTGGACACCCGATTCAGCAGCAACGGCACGGCCCGGATGGGCAGCGATCTGGTGGAAGGGGCCCGCTTTGTGGTGGCCGAGTTCGCTGAAGGCGTGCGTCCAGTCATCGAAATCACCAGCCGTGTGCAAACCCAAAACCGTGCGGCCGAGTTGTCGGCGGGCCGCAGCTTCGCGCCCGAAGCGGCCGACACCCTGCGCCACTACACGCGCGCCACCCAGATGCTGCCCCTTGATGGCATTGTGCGCACCACCGCACTGCAAGCCACCAAGGGCGCGAAGACGGACGAACAAAAAGCCCGGGCAGTCTATGACTGGGTGGTGAGCAACGCCTTTCGTGACCCCAAGACACGCGGCTGCGGCGAGGGCGACATCAAGACCATGCTGGAAACCGGCAACCTTGGCGGCAAGTGCGCCGACTTGAACGCCTTGTTTGTGGGCCTGTGCCGTGCGGTGGGCGTGCCAGCCCGTGATGTGTACGGCATTCGATTGGCGCCTTCGGAGTTTGGCTACAAAGAGCTGTCGGGCAACCCGGCCAGCCTCAAGGGAGCACAACATTGCCGCGCTGAGGTGTATTTGCAAGCCCATGGTTGGGTGGCGATGGACCCCGCCGACGTGGCCAAAGTCATGCGTCTCGAAACCGCCGATTGGATCAAGAAAACCAACCACCCCGTGGTGGCCCCGGTGTACAAGCACTTGTTTGGCGGCTGGGAAGGCAACTGGATGGCTTGGAACACATCGCACGATGTGAGCTTGCCTGGGGCCAAAGCCGGCCCTGTCAATTTCTTGATGTACCCGGTGGCCGAGACGGCTGAAGGTCGTTTGGACTCTTACGCACCAGACGCGTTCAAGTACACGATCACGGCGACAGAAATCAAGGGCTGATCACAGCTGCAGTTGCAGCTGGCTTTCAAACACACGGGCTTGCCCCGTGTGTGGGTCGGTGAACTGCACCGATTGGGCCAGCAACTGCAAGGGTTGGCTAAAGTCTTCCGGGGCATCCGGCCCGCGCAGCACGGTCGGGTAAAACAAGTCGCCCTCAATGGGCATGCCCAAAGCGTTCATGTGCACCCGCAGCTGATGGCGCTTGCCGGTGATGGGTTCAAGTTGGTAGAGCGCCCGTTCACCTGCGGTGCGCAGCAGGCTGATGCGGGTTTCGCTGTTGGCTTGGCCAGCAACTTCTTGGGTTCTGAAGAAGGGCTCGCCCGGCACCAAGCGGCTGGTGTGTACGCGTGGCAAAGCCACCTCAGGTGGCCATGCTGCAACGGCGTGGTACGTCTTGTGAATGTGTTTGTCGCGGAACAGGGCGTGATAAGCATCGCGCTCATGCAGGCGTTTGCCCAACAGCACCAAGCCTGCGGTTTCCCGGTCAATGCGGTGCAGAGGCACCAAGTCGGCGCAAGCGGTCAGGCGTTTGAGCTGCACCAACAGGCTTTGCTGGACATAGCGCCCGCTGGGGGTGACGGGCATGAAATGCGGTTTGTCGGCCACCAGCAGGTGATCGTCTTCAAACACGATGCGCGCTTGCACGGGCAAGACCGGTTCATCGACCAGGTTGCGGTAGTAATAAAAGCGTTGACCCGGCTGGCAGGCTTGGTCGGGCAGGGCGGGCTGACCGTTTTCTTGCAAGACCAAGCCTTGCTGCAAGCGCTGTGCCCATTCGCTGCGCGCGATGCTGGGCATGCGTGCAGCCAAAAAATCGAGCACATTGAGCGTGCAGGCTGGCGGGACCGAAACCACGCTGGCGCTCACGCCATCGCGCATGGGCAATTGAGGCCCTTGGCCCGCTTGGCTCATGTCAGACGCGGCGGAACACCAAGTCCCACACGCCATGGCCCAGCTTGAGGCCCCGGTTCTCAAATTTAGTCAGGGGCCTGTAGTCGGGTTTGGCGGCAAAGCCGTCTGCGGCATCGCTGGTGTTCACCAACAAAGGTTCGGCACCCAGCACGCCCATCATTTGCTCAGAGTAAGGCTGCCAGTCGGTGGCCAGGTGCAGGTAGCCACCGGGCTTGATGTGCTGGGCCAAACGATGGATGAAGGGCGACTGGATCAGGCGGCGCTTGTGGTGGCGGCTTTTGTGCCAAGGGTCCGGAAAGAAAATATGCACGCCGTCCAGGCTGTCGGTGCCCAGCATGTTGTCCATGACCTCAATCGCGTCGTGCTGCACGATGCGGATGTTGCCAATGTGCTCTTCGCCGCAGCGTTTGAGCAGGGCGCCCACACCCGGTTCATGCACTTCGCAGCACAAAAAATTGTCGTTCGGGCGCACCTGCGCGATCTTGGCTGTGGCGTCACCCATGCCAAAACCGATTTCAAGAATCAGCGGGGCACTGCGCCCAAACGCGGCCGGTACGTCCAGACGCTCGGCGCTGTAAGGGATCAAAAAAAGCGGCCCGAATTGCTCAAACGCCCGTACTTGACCCGAGCCCATGCGCCCGGCACGCAGCACATAGGTCTTGATGGTGCGCATGAAGGGGGCGTCTTTGGCTTGTGTGGCGTCGATGGCCGGGGCGTTCGTGGTGTCTTCAGGCGTCGTCATGAGGGGCAGGGTGAGTAAGCAAACCCTGTGATTATCGCGGTTCCCAAAGTTGCCATTTGCTGGCCCGGCGCGCCTGCCTGGCCGTTGGCATCGAAGTATCAACTCAGTTTATTGCTTGAGCGCCAGACCTGTACCCACTGTGCCAAGGCTTGTGTGATGGCCGTTTTATCGCAAACGACAGGCAGCCCCAGCACTTGCGCTGCCGCATTGAGTGCGTTCAGTGGCACGCGCAAATCCAGCGCCAGTGCCCCGTTTTGCTTGCTGAGCTTCTCGCCATTGGCGCCCAGCACCAAAGGTGTGTGCAGGTACTGCGGCGTGGGCAGGCCCAAGGCGCGTTGCAGCAAGATTTGTCGCGCGGTGTTGTCGGCCAGGTCTTCCCCGCGCACCACGTGGGTGATGCCTTGTTCGGCATCGTCCACCACGACTGCCATTTGGTAGGCCCACAGGCCATCGGCGCGGCGAAGCACAAAGTCGCCCACTTCTGTGAGCACGTTTTGTTGTTGTGGCCCCAAACGCCGGTCTTGCCAGTGCTTGACTTGGGGCAAGTCGAGCGCGGTTTGTACGGCGCGCACATTCAAACGCCAAGCCCTGGCAGGTTTGCCTTTCAGCCCATCGCGGCATGTACCGGGGTAAATCGCAGCTTGGTGGCGTGCCGCAGACGGGGCTTGTGCCGTTTCGATAGCGGCCTCGATATCTTTGCGCGAACAGCCGCAGGGATAGGCCCAACCATGGGTCACCAGGGTGTCAAGCGCTTGTTGGTAGACGTGTGCACGCTGACTTTGCCGCCATACGGGACCAAATGGATTTTGAGCATCGGCACCGAGGCCATCGGGCACCAAACCACAAGCGCTCAGCTGTTGCTGGATGGCCGCATCGGCCTGCGGCACACAGCGCGGGGTGTCCACGTCTTCGATGCGCAAGCGCCATTGCCCACCGTGGGCGCGGGCATCCAGCCAACTGGCCAGTGCCGCCACCAGCGAGCCAGCATGCAAAAGGCCGGTTGGCGAAGGCGCAAACCGGCCTGTGTACCGCACTGTCATGCGATGGATCAGCGTTTTTTGAGTACCGCCAAGGCCAACTCCAGGCCCGAGACAAACGCGTCTTCGGCCCGGTGGCCCAGGCACCAGTCGCCGCACAGGCCAATCCCTTGGTCTTTTGACCACAGGTGGCTTTGGCCCAAAGGCTGGGCCGTCTTGGCGTACAGCCAGCGGTGCACCTCGGCGTGTGCCGGAGTGGCGCGGATGCCGGTGATTTCGGCAAAAGCCTTGATCAGCTTGCCGGTGATGCGCTCGGGCGTGTCATTGACGTGTTCTGCCGACCAAGGGGCGCTGGCTTGCACCGTCCAGCGTTCGATGCGTTCGCGCCCTGGTTTGGACGATTCGCGCGCCATCCAGGCGATGCGGTGGTGTGTGCTGCGGGCCGCGTTCCATTGGGGGCCAAGAGTGATCAAGTCGGGTTGCACGGCCTGAGGATAGGCCAGCATCAAGGTCCAGCAGGGGTCCACACGCACGCTGTCCAAGGGGGCAGCCAAGGTGCTGAGTCCTGAGGCGTTCAACAACGCGGCGGCTTGGGCGGGTGGGATGGCCAAAATGACTTTGTCAAAGCCGGCAAAGATGTGCTGACCGCCGTCTTCGGTTTCCGTCTGCAGTTGCCAGCCGTTTTTCTTCAGTGGGTCGGCCATGATCTGGGTGACCCGGGTTTGCAGCTGCACATTGCCGTCTTCGACCAAGGGCGCAGCCCAGGCTTTGACCAAACCGTTCATGCCGGGCGTGGCGACCCAGTGCCGCTCGCCACCGGGTAAGCCCGCTTCGATCACCCGGCCATTGGGGTCGAGCACGCGCACGGCGTTGGCGCTCCAGGGTTTGCAGACGCCCGGGGCGGTGCCAATGGCCAGCTCAAAACGCGGGTCGCGCACGGTGAAGTATTGGGCGCCGTGGTCAAAGCTGCCAAACGCGCTGGCGCGGGTGGACATGCGCCCACCCAAGCCCCGGCTTTTCTCAAAAAGCGTGACGTTGTGACCGGCTTGGCGCAGTGTGCGCGCGCAAGTCACGCCGGCCAGGCCGACTCCGATGATGGCGATGTGTTGTGTAGTCATGCAGCCACTTTAGCCGAGAAACGACGCCCGATGTCGACCGGGTGGGTTAGTACCAATGCACTTTTGCAATGCACTTCAGGCCGCATGCATCTTTTGCAACAAGGCCAAGCGCGTGGCGGGTTTGTCAAGCTGGGCGGTCCACCACAACAAGGCATGTCCAGCAGGGCTGAGGCGGCTGTCGCGCCATGCGGCGTGTACCGGGCTCAGACGCGATTGGTCGGTTTTTTTAACCACCAGCAGGCCTTGTTTGACATAAGGTTCGGCCAGGCTTTGGGGTAGAAAGCCAGCCCCCAAACCGCGCAGTTGGGCTTGCAGCTTGCTGGCCATATCGGGTACGGTGAAGACGTCTTGACCCCCTTGAAGCCCGACGGTCAGGCCGCTGCCGCGTTGCACCGAATCGGCCACGGCCACCACGCGATGCTGCACCAACTGGGCATCGCTCAAGGGCTCGGCGGCGAGGGCCAAAGGGTGTTGTGGCGCTACGGCAAACACAAAAGGCACTTCGCCCAGCGCCATGTGCTGGATGTCTGCGGCCATGTGCTGCCCCAGCGCCACACCCAAGGCCAAGTCGGCTTGTCCCGAAGTCAAGGCCGCCATGGTGCCGGACAAGGTTTCGTGGCGAATGCGCAAACGCGTGGGGCTGTTCAGGGCCAAAAAGGCTTCGCACAAATCCATGACCACGCTGCGCGAGACGATGCTGTCCACCGCCACCGTCAGCACGGCTTCCCAGCCGGTGGCCACGCGCTTGACGCGGTTGGCCACGGTGTCGATGTCTTGCAGCAAACGGCCCGCTTCGCGCAGCAGCTCTTGGCCTGCGGCGGTGGGGCGTGCCTGGCGCGAACTGCGGTCGAACAGCAGCACATCCAAGGCATCTTCGAGCTGGCGCACTCGGTAAGTCAGGGCGCTGGGTACCAGGTTGAGCTTGCGGGCGGCGGCGGCAAAACTGCCTTGCTCGTCGATGGTTTGCAGCATGAACAGGGCGTCAGGTGTGAGCCAATCTTTGGGACTTTGCATGGTGCTTGTATTTTATTTCAATTAATTTGAATGATGGCGGCAAACCAATTGCACCGTAGCCAGCGGTTCATTCCTTAAAGTCACGGTCAATCACTCAGGAAAAAACCATGTTGACTTTGCGCAAATCCTCCGAACGCGGCCATGCCGACCATGGCTGGCTCAAGTCGTTTCACAGCTTTTCTTTTGCCAACTATGTCGACCCGGCCCACATGGGGTGGGGCAATTTGCGCGTCATCAACGAAGACCGCATTGCGCCCGGCACTGGCTTTGGCACGCATGGTCACCGCGACATGGAAATCATCAGCTACGTGTTGTCGGGCAATCTGGCTCACCAAGACAGCATGGGCAACGTCAAGGGCATACCGCCCGGTGATGTGCAGCGCATGAGCGCAGGCAGCGGTGTGCGCCACAGTGAGTTCAACCACGCCGAGGGTGAGCAAACCCATTTTTTGCAGATCTGGATCGAGCCGAATGTGATGGGCATTGACCCCGGTTACGAGCAAAAAACCGTGCCCGAAGCCGCCAAACGCGGGCAGCTGGCGCTGGTGGCCGCCCCCGATTCAGGCGAATTCACCGTCAAAATTCACGCCGATGCCCGCTTGTATGCAGGCTTGTTCGATGGCGCCGAGCATGCGAGCCTGGCGCTCAACCCCGCGCGCAAGGCCTATGTGTTTTTGGTGCGCGGCAGTTTGCAGGTCAATGGACAGCCACTTCAGGCCGGCGATGCCGCTCTGCTGCAAGCCGAGTCTTCGTTGGCATTGGCCCAAGGCCAGAACGCCGAAGTGCTGGTGTTTGATCTGTGCGCCTGACACACAGCATGCCGCGATCGTTTCGCCATTCCCGCGCAAGCGGCAATCCAACCCCTCGTCATTCCCGCGCAGGCGGCAATCCAATCCCCCGTTATTCCCACGCAGGCGGGAATCCAATCCCCTGTCATTCCCGCGCAGGCGGGAATCCATTTCGCTTCTCTGTGTTCTTTTTTTAAGGAGTATTTCTCATGGCTAAAACCGTTGTTGTTTTCCATTCTGGCTACGGCCACACCCAGCGCGTGGCTCAATTTGTGGCCCAAGGCGCCAACGCCCAGTCGATCACCATCGATGCCGACGGCAACATTACCGAGGCCGACTGGGCCGCGCTGGACGCCGCTGATGCCATCATCTTTGGCTCGCCCACCTACATGGGCATGGCCTCTTGGCAGTTCAAGAAGTTTGCCGACGCCACCTCCAAGCGCTGGTTCACCAGCGCCTGGAAAGACAAAGTCGCTGGCGGCTTCACCATCTCGGCCAGCCCCAGCGGTGACAAGCTGTCCACCATCCAGTACTTCATCACATTGGCCATGCAGCAAGGCATGGTTTGGGTCGGTCAGCCTGCCATGAACGACGGCACCATCAACCGCATCGGCTCCAACTCCGGAGTGATGGCGCAAGTGGGCCCCACCAGCCCTGCCGAAGACATTCCTCAGGGCGATTTGGACACCGCCAAAGCCTATGGCGAGCGCGTGGCCGCTGTGGCCGCCAAACTGCGCGCTTGATGCATCTTTGCAGGGGGCTTCCGTCTGGTTGGAGGCCACTCTGCGGGCAAATGTTCCGGCACCACCATTCATGGGCAAGCGGGCGCTCGTTCCTCCGAGTTCAGGTTTGCCGGTGGGCGGTGTGCAATTTAAGAAATGCGTTGATCTCGGGTAGCATCTCGTCATGAAAATCATCTCGATGTTGCCGTGGGCCGATTGGCTTGCTGTGCTGACTTTTTTCAGCTTGTGGGTGGGTTATGCCTGGGTGGCCAAAGTGCGCGGCCTGCGCGACCAAAGTCTGATTGCCACCACCAACCGTTATCGCCAGATGTGGATGATGCAAGCCACCGCCCGTGATCCACGCATGTTGGATGGCCTGATCACGCAAAATCTGTCGCAAACACCGGCATTCTTTTCGTCGACCAGCATCATCATCATCGGTGGCCTGTTCGCACTGATGGGCACCACCGACAAGGCGGCTGAGCTTGTGGGAGAAATCCCTTTCGCGCAGCCTACGCCCTTGCTCGTTTTTGAGTTCAAGATTCTGGTCTTGGTTGGTATTTTTGTTTACGCGTTTTTCCGATTTTCTTGGTCTATGCGGCAATACACCTTCGTAGCTTTAGTCATCGGTGCCATGCCTCCGCCTAAAGATTTTGAAAATCATCGTTTTGACCGCCAGCACTTTGCCGAACGCGCGGGTAACCTGGTCAGTGCGGCTGCCGAGACTTTCAACGATGGTTTGCGGGCCTATTACTTTTCTTTTGCCGCCATGGCCTGGTTTTTTTCACCCTTGGCGCTGGTCATGGGGACGGCCTTGGTGGTGCTGATTCTTTACGGGCGAGAGTTCAGGTCTGACGTGCTGCAGGTTTTGCGCGACTGAGCCAATTACCCCGCCGCCGCACCATCGGCGGCAGGGGTGACCTCCTACAATGGCAGGCTATGTTTGTTCACCTGCGCCTACACACCGAATTTTCTGTCGTTGACTCGACATGCCGTATCGACGACGTGGTCAAGATCGCGGCCAAAGACGGTCAGCCTGCCTTGGCCATCACCGATCTGAACAACCTGTTTGGTGGGGTTAAGTTCTACAAAGAAGGCCGGGGCAAGGGCGTCAAGCCCATCCTGGGTGCCGAAATCAACCTGGAAGGTCTGGGGGGTGATCTGGGGGCCATTAGCCGGGTGGTGGTGTTGGTGCAAAGTCACCAAGGCTATCTGAATATTTGCGAATTATTGGCCCGCGCTTGGACTCAAAACGTGCTCAAAGGCGTGGCCGTGGTCAAGCTGGTTTGGCTCAAGGAGCTGTCTGAGGGCTTGATATTGCTGTCCGGCGCGCAGGCTGGCCCGGTGGGGCAGGCCTTGGTGCAGGGCGATAGCGACAAAGCCGCCGATGTGGCTTTGCAGTTGGGCTCGATTTTTCCGCACCGTTTTTACCTGGAACTGCAACGCGCAGGCCGCCCCGAAGACGAGCCGCAGGTGGCGGGCGCGGTGGCCCTGGCCGCACGCTTGGGTTTGCCCGTGGTGGCCACGCACCCGGTGCAGTTTCACGAGGCCGAAGATTACGAGGCCCACGAAGCCCGGGTGTGCATCTCTGAAGGCGAAATCTTGGCCAATCAGCGCCGGGTGCGCCGCTTTACCCGCGAGCAATACTTCAAATCCGCCGCGCAAATGTGTGCGCTGTTTGCCGATGTGCCCAGCGCCATCGCCAACACGCTGGAGATCGCCAAGCGCTGCAACCTGACCTTGGTGCTGGGCAAGCCACAGTTGCCCAACTTCCCGATTCCGCCTGTCAATGGCGTGATCATGTCCGTGGACGACTATTTTCGCCATGTCTCGCACGAAGGGCTGGAAGCCCGCCTGCTGCATCTGTACCCCAACGAAGCCAAACGCAACGAAGAACGCCCGCGTTATGTGGAGCGCTTGGAATTCGAGTTGAACACCATCTTGAAGATGGGCTTTCCGGGCTACTTCTTGATCGTGGGTGACTTCATTCAGTGGGCCAAGGCCAATGGCTGTCCGGTCGGCCCTGGCCGGGGCTCGGGTGCGGGATCGCTGGTGGCCTATGCGCTCAAGATCACCGATCTCGATCCACTGCAATACAACCTGCTGTTCGAGCGATTTTTGAACCCCGAGCGGGTGTCGATGCCTGACTTCGACATTGACTTTTGCCAGGGCAACCGTGACCGGGTGATCGACTATGTGAAGGACAAATACGGGCGTGACGCGGTCAGCCAGATTGCCACCTTCGGCACCATGGCCGCGCGTGCGGCGATTCGCGACGTGGGCCGTGTGCTGGACATGAGCTACATGTTTTGCGACGGCATCAGCAAGCTGATTCCCAACAAGCCGGGCATGTCGGTCACGCTGCAATACCCGCCTGCCACGCCCAAAGAGGGCGACAAGAACAACTACGCCATCGCCATGGAGCCCATCTTGGCCGAGCGCATCGAGCGCGAAGAGGATGTGAAGACGCTCATCGAGCTGGCGCAAAAGCTCGAAGGCATGACGCGCAACATCGGCATGCACGCCGGGGGCGTCTTGATCGCGCCCGGCAAGTTGACCGACTTTTGCCCGCTCTACCAACAGCCCGGCAGCGAGTCGGCGGTGAGTCAGTACGACAAAGACGACGTGGAGGCTGCAGGCCTGGTGAAGTTCGACTTCTTGGGCTTGGCCACGCTGACGATCTTGGAGATTGCCCGCGAGTTCATCATGAAGCGGCACAAGGGCCAGGAGAACTTCGCCTTTGAAAATATCCCGCTCGACGACACACCGACCTACAAACTTTTCTCGGACGGCAAGACCGAAGCCGTGTTCCAGTTTGAAAGCCGTGGCATGCAGGGTATGTTGCGCGATGCGCGGCCCAGCCGCCTGGAAGACCTGATTGCGCTGAACGCGCTGTACCGCCCCGGCCCGATGGACCTGATTCCCAGTTTTGTGGCGCGCAAGCATGGGCGTGAGGTCATTGAGTACCCGCACCCGTTGGTGGCCGAGATGCTGAGTGAGACCTACGGCATCATGGTTTACCAAGAGCAGGTGATGCAGACCGCCCAGATTTTGGGTGGCTACAGCCTGGGCGGCGCCGACATGCTGCGCCGTGCCATGGGCAAGAAGAAGGCCGAAGAAATGGCCGAGCACCGCGCCATCTTCCGCGCAGGTGCAGCCAAGAACGACATCACCGAAGCAAAAGCCGACGAGGTTTTTGACTTGATGGAAAAGTTCGCGGGCTATGGCTTCAACAAGTCGCACGCTGCCGCTTACTCTTTGCTGGCGTACCACACAGGCTGGCTCAAGGTGCACTACACCGCCGAGTTCTTTTGCGCCAACATGACGGTGGAAATGGACGACACCGACAAGCTCAAGGTGCTTTATGAAGACGCGGTCAAGTTCGGTATCACGTTCGACCCACCGGACGTGAATCGGGGCACCCATCGTTTTGAACCCGTCACCGACAAGGTGATCCGCTATGGCCTGGGTGCCATCAAAGGCACAGGTCAGCAAGCGATCGACGCCATTGTGGCGGCTCGCAACCAGGGCGGCCCGTTCACCAGCCTGTTTGACTTTGCCGTGCGCGTGGACCGTTCGCGCATCAACAAACGCACGGTGGATGCGCTGATCAAGGCGGGGGCCTTTGATTCGCTGCACATGAACCGCGCCGCCTTGTCGGCCAGCATCGACCGGGCGTTCGAGTTCTCCAGCGCCACTACGGCCAATGCCAACCAAGGCGGCCTGTTCGACATGCTGGGCGACGACTCGCACGGCTCCAGCACACAAGAGCCTGAATTGGTCGAAGTCATGCCCTGGGGCATCAAGGAACGCCTGCTGCTCGAAAAAACCGCTGTGGGCTTTTTCTTGTCTGGCCATTTGTTTGATGCGGTGGAACGCGAGGTGCGCCAGTTTGCCCGCCGCAAGATCGACGACCTGATCGACAGCCGTGAGCCGCAGTTGATGGCCGGGATTGTGAGCGACTTGCGCATCATCAACGGCCAGCGGGGCAAGGTGGCCATCTTCAAGCTCGATGACAAATCGGGCGTGATGGAGGCCACAGCCGACGAAGCCCTGATCAACTCGGCCAAGCATTTGCTCAAAGACGATGAGCTGATCATCGTCACGGCCAAGATGCAGGCTGACCGTTTCTCGGGTGGTTTCCGTCTCAAGATCGAGCAGGTCATGGACTTGGGCGCAGCCCGCTGTCGCTATGGCAAATACCTGCGCGTGGCTGTGAATGGCCGCGCCCCCGACATCGCGCGCCTGGTCAAAGAATTCCCGGCGCAACGCGAGCAGACCGATCAAGGCGATTTGGTGCGCGGCTTGCCGGTGCGCTTGGTGTTGGAGCGGCGCAACGACGAGCTGGCTGCCCGCGCCGAGCTGGCGCTGGGCGAAGCCGCCAAATTCTTCCCGACCGATGCGGCATTGGCCAGCTGGATGGCGCAGGCCGATCAGGGGCAGGCGCGGATTGTGTACGACTGAAGCTGCGCTGGCCTCAATCCTGTGGTCTGAACCCCAGCACGATCACAGGCGGCACCCGCCCATCACTGTCTTTGGGGAATATTTCGGTTTTGTCGATGGCCCGAAGCACGGCATCGTCCCAGGCTTTGTTGCCGCTGGTTTGCACGATGCGGCGGCTGAGGATGGTGCCGTCGGGGCTGACTTTGACTTCGACTTCGGCACGCGGGTTGCCCACCACATCGCCGGGGTAGGTGATGTTGGGCTTGATGCGGCCCACCAAGCGGCCCGCGTAGCTGGCCGAGGGACCTGATGATTTGAGCGCTGTGCCGCTGGCGTTTTCGCCGCCCGAGGCACCGGCCATGCCTTGCATGCGTTTGAGGTTTTCTTTGCGCAGTGCATCAGCCCGGGCGGCATCCGCCTTCTCAGCGCTGGCCTTTTCTGCGGCTTTTTTCTTGTCGCGTTCTTTCTCTTCCTGCGCTTTTTTCTCTTTGGCCGCTTTTTCCTTGGCTTTGTCTTCTTTCTCGCGTTCCTTGCGCTTGAGCTCAGCCTTTTCTTTTTCGGCTTTTAACTTGGCCGTTTTTTCTTTTTCGGCCTTCAGCTTTTCAGCTTTGTCGGCTTCTTTTTTCTTGTCTTGCTGTTTTTTCTTTTCGAGCGCGATTTGAGCGTCCAGCCGCTCTTGCGCCAGATCAGGCGCAGGCGGTGGTGGTGGCGTGGGTTTGGCGGGTTTGGGCTGTGGCGCGGGCTCCGGCTCTGGCTCTGGCAGCGGCTCTTGCAGTCTTGGGGCCGCAGCTTGCGGCGTGGCCGACCACAGTTCGGCTTCGGCTTGCACGGTTTGCGGTTGGGTCTTCCAGGCCGTAGCCAAGCCCAAGGCCATGAACAGCAAGGCGTGCACCAGACCGGCGATCACCCAGGCACGCCCCGTGCCGGGTTGCGCCGGGGGCGCAAATTCGAGGTGATGCATGGTCTTGGCGTTCAAACCCAAACCCTCAAGGTGCCAGCTGAACCGACAGACCCACACGGGCAATGCCCGCGCGTTGCAGGCTGTCCATCACTTGCACCACGGTCTCGTATTTCACAGTGCGGTCGGCGCTGATGACGACCGCCGTGTTCTGTTCATCGCCGACCAGTCGCTTGACGCTGGCGGCCACGCTGGGCAAGGTGGCGCTGTCGGTCTTGCCGTCACTCACCAGTTCGAGTCGTTCGTCTTTTTGGATCACGATCTGGATGACTTTGTCCGGTTGCTTGGCGGCTTTGCCCACGCTGGGCAGGTCCACCACACTGGGCGTGATCATGGGTGCGGTCACCATGAAGATGATGAGCAGCACCAACATCACGTCAATGAAGGGCACCATGTTGATTTCGGCGATGGTGCGGCGTCCGCGACCTCGGGATGAAACGGCAGGCATGCGTGCTTCCTTCAGTGGCCCGAGGCCGAGCTGTTGGCGCCGCCCAGGCTGCGCTGCAAGATGTTGGAGAACTCTTCGATGAAGGTTTCCAGCTTGATGGCAATGCGGTCCACGTCGTGTGAAAAACGGTTATAGGCCAGCACGGCCGGAATGGCCGAGAACAGGCCAATGGCAGTGGCAATCAGCGCTTCGGCAATGCCGGGTGCCACGGTGGCCAAGGTCACTTGCTGCAAGCTGGCCAGCCCGGTAAAGGCGTGCATGATGCCCCACACCGTGCCGAACAAGCCGACATAAGGCGAGATCGAGCCGACCGATGCCAAAAAAGCCAGTTGCGATTCGGCCACGTCCATCTCGCGCTGGAAGCTGGCCCGCATGGCGCGGCGTGCGCCGTCGAGCAGGGTGCCTGCGTCGCTGATCTGGCGTTCGCGCAGTTTTTGATATTCGCGCATGCCGCTGGCAAAAATGCGCTCCATGGGGCCGGACAGCTTGGCGTTTTGGCTGGCCGAGTTGAACAGCTCGTTCAGGCTGGTGCCAGACCAGAAGACGCGTTCAAATTCTTCGTTGAGGTTTTTGATGCGCTTGATGGCCCCGAGCTTGCGCACGATGGCGGCCCAACTGGCCACCGAAATCGCCAGCAGCAGCAAGACCACCAGTTGAACGACAAAACTGGCGTGCAACAGCAGCGAGACGATGGACATGTCTTGGTTCATTTGAGGGCTTCCAGAACGGGGGCCGGGATGCGGCCAGGTTTCAAGGTGGTGGCGTCGACCCAGCCCAGGCGGATGGTGCCTTCGGCCAACAGTCGGTCGTTGCTTGTCGTTTGGCCCGCTGTGCACAGGTAGGCACGCTGGGCAATGGTCAGGCTGGCTTTGCCGCCGGTTTGCAGCTCGGCGGTGACGAGCAGGGTGTCGTCCAAGCGGGCGGGTGAATGGTATTTGACGGTGGTTTCAGAGACCACAAACATGCCCCCCGATTCGTCGCGCAGCACCTGTTGGCCAAAGCCCAGGGCACGCAGCCACTCGGTGCGGGCACGCTCAAAGAACTTGAGGTAGTTGGCATAAAACACGATGCCGCCCGCGTCGGTGTCTTCCCAATAGATGCGGATGGGGTGCTGAAACGGGGCGTTGAGGGGCGGGATCAGGCTCATGCTTGCAACCAGGCTTTCAGGCGGGCGATGGCGGTTTGCAATTCGGCCATCGAGTTGGCGGTCGAAAAACGCACAAAGCGCGCAGTTTGGTCGGTGCCAAAGTCGCGCCCCGGCGTGATCGCGACATGGGCGTGCTCCAGCGCAGCAAAGGCAAATGCCCAGCTGTCTTTAAGGCCCAGCTTTTGGCAGGCCGCTGTGCAGTCGGCCCAGGCATAAAACGCCCCATCGGGGGCCACGGGCACCGTCAGGCCCAAATCGTTCAGGGCGGGGATGAAGTAGTCGCGACGGGCTTTGAATTCGGCGCGGCGGCGCTCGTATTCGGCCAGGCTCTCGGGCGCAAAGCAGGCCAAGGCGGCTTGTTGGGCCACGGTGCTGGCGCAAATGAAAAGGTTTTGTGCCAGCCGCTCCAGCACGGGGGTCAGCGCTTCGGGCACCACCAACCAGCCCAGCCGCCAGCCGGTCATGTTGAAGTATTTGCTGAAGCTGTTGATGCTGATGATGTCGTCGCCCAAGGCCAGGGCGCTTTGGCCAAAGGCGTCGTCATGGCTCAGGCCCAGATAGATCTCGTCAATGAGGGTGATGCCGCCATGGCCCCGCACCACTTGCACGATGCGGGCCAATTCAGCAGGGTCAATCGACGTGCCGGTGGGGTTAGAGGGCGAGGCCAACAAGACGCCTCGGGTTTGGGGGCGCCAGGCAGCGGCCACTTTGGCTGCGCTCAATTGAAAGCGCTCTTGCGCGGTGGTGGGCAGCAACACGGCGGTGCCTTCAGCCGCGCTCACAAAGTGGCGGTTGCAGGGGTAGCTGGGGTCGGGCATGAGGATTTCATCGCCCCGGTTGATGAGTGCCAGACACGCCAACTGCAGCGCCGCCGATGCGCCTGCCGTGACCACGATGCGGCTGGCGGGCACCTGCACGCCAAAGCGCTGCGCATACCAGCCACTGATGGCTTGGCGCAAGGCATCTAAGCCCAGCGCGGGGGTGTATTGGGTTTGGCCAGAGGCGATCACGGCCTGTGCCGCTTTTTGCACCAAGGGCGGTGCGGTGAAGTCGGGCTCGCCGATGTTCAAAAACACCACGGGTCGGTCGGTGTGCGCGACTTCGCGGGCTTTTTGCGAGGCGGCCTTGGCCACCTCCATCACATAAAACGGCTCGACGCGCTCGGCGCGCTCAGAGATGCGCATGGTGTTCAACACACCTTCATTTGGCGCGACCGGACTGGCGGTCGGCTTGCACTTCGGCGCTGCGCAGCTCGGGGGCCAGGCCGCCGAGCAAGGCGTTCACATATTTGTGACCGTCTGTGCCGCCAAAGTCCTTGGCCAGTTCGATGCATTCGTTGAGCACCACGCGCCAGGGCACATCGAGGCAGTGCTGCATTTCATACACACCGATCCACATGATCGCGTGCTCGACAGGCGAGATTTCGGCAAAGTTGCGGTCCAGCTTGGGCGCAATCAATGCGTCCAGTGCCTTGGCTTGCTCGATGCAGCCGTAGAGCAGGGCGTCGTAATGGGCCGAATCGGCTTTGTGAAAGCCCGACAAATCGCGTGTGAAAACGTCGATGTCTGAGGCTTCGTTGCGTCCCACGATGTGCTGGTACAGACCCTGCAAAGCAAACTCGCGTGAGCGGCTACGGGCGGGCTTGGCCGATGACTTACGCGTGCCGGTTGTGGCCGGCTTGGCGTTGTCTGTGGCTGTCTCTGTGGCGCTGTCCGGGGTGCTGGATTCGTCGGTCATCACGCGGTCTCTTCGTCGTCAAGTTCGTCGGCCAGCTCAGCCATGTCGGCGGCCAGGTCATCCATGATGCAGGCCATCTCGACCGCCACGCGGGCCGCGTCACGGCCTTTTTCGGTCTGGCGCACGATGGCTTGTTCCAGGTTTTCGGTGGTCAAAATCGCGTTGGCGATCGGCAGGTTGTAGTCGAGCGACACGCGGCTGACGCCTGCGCCCGACTCGTTGGCCACCAACTCAAAGTGGTAAGTCTCGCCGCGGATGATGCATCCCAACGCGACCAGCGCGTCATATTCGGCGCGTTCGGCCATGGCTTGCAGAGCAACGGGTATTTCGAGTGCGCCGGGCACCATGACGTGGTCAATGCTGGTCACGCCCAAGGCTTGCAACTCTTCGATGCAGGCTTTGGCCAAGGCGTTGGTGATGTCTTCGTTGAAACGGGCTTGCACGATGCCGATGTGCAGAAATTGGCCGTCGAGTTCTTCGACCAGGCCTTTGTTGGCTTCGAGCATGTTTATTCCTTGGGGATGTAAGCGGTGATTTCGAGGCCGTAACCGGTCATGCTGGGCATGCGGCGGGGTTGGCCCATGAGTTTCATTTTGTGCACGCCGCACTCGCGCAAAATTTGTGCACCCACACCGTAGGTGCGCAGGTCCATCTTGCCGCGCTCGGGCGCTTGGGCCGAGCGGGCACGGCCTTCAAATTGGGCCAGCAGTTGCTCGGCCGATTCGCCGCAGTTGAGCAGCACGGCCACACCGCAGCCATGCTGGTTGATGTATTGCAAGCTGGTGTCCAGGTTCCACGAGTGCATGGACCGGTTGATTTCGAGAGCATCCAGCACCGACAGGGGTTCATGCACGCGCACGGGCACCTCGGCGTCGGCCGACCACTGGCCTTTGACGAGTGCCAGGTGCACGGTTTGGCTGGGTTGGTCGCGAAAGGCATGGGCGGTGAATTCGCCGTGGGCGGTTTGCAATGTGCGGCTGCCGATGCGCTCGACCAGCGATTCGTTGCGGCTGCGGTATTCGATCAGGTCGGCAATGGTGCCGATTTTGAGGCCGTGTTCGGCGGCAAACAGCTGCAGGTCGGGCAGGCGGGCCATGGTGCCGTCGTCTTTCATGATCTCGCAGATCACGGAAGACGGTGAGCAACCGGCCATGGCGGCCAAGTCACAACCGGCTTCGGTGTGACCGGCACGCATGAGCACGCCGCCATCGACCGCTTGCAGCGGGAAGATGTGACCCGGTTGCACCAAGTCGGTGGCTTGGCTGCTTTTGGCCACGGCCACTTGCACGGTCTTGGCCCGGTCGGCAGCCGAGATGCCCGTGGTGACGCCTTCGGCGGCTTCGATGGAGACGGTGAAAGCGGTGCTGTAGACGGTGCCGTTGCGGGCGGCCATGGGGGGCAACTTCAAAAACTCGCAGCGCTCGCGGGTGAGCGTCAAGCAGATCAGGCCTCGGCCAAAGCGGGCCATGAAGTTGATGGCTTCGGGCGTGACGTGGTCAGACGCCAACACCAAATCGCCTTCGTTTTCACGGTCTTCTTCGTCGACCAGGATCACGATGCGACCGGCCTTCATGTCGGCCACGATCTCTTCAACGGGCGAGATCGCCACGGGTGTCAGTTGCGCTGGGGCGTTCATGGCTTGTCCTGTTGGTGGGCTGATCCGGCTGCTTCTAGGCTGAGCATGCGCTCAACGTAGCGGGCCACGGTGTCGATTTCGAGGTTGATCCGGCTTCCTGCCCTCAGGCTGCCGAGGGCGGTGTTGTCCACGGTGTGCGGGATCAGGTTGATGCTGATCTCGCAGCCATCGGCCAGATCGGCCACACGGTTGACCGTGAGGCTCACGCCGTTGACGGTGATGGAGCCTTTGTAGGCGAGGTATTTGGCCAGGGCATGGGGTGCCAGAATGCGCAACTCCCAGCTTTCGCCAATTTGCTCAAAGTGGCTGATTTGTCCGACACCGTCCACATGGCCGGAAACGATGTGTCCGCCCAAGCGGTCGTGGGCACGCAGCGCTTTTTCGAGGTTGACGGTGCCTTCGCTGTCCAGACCGCTGGTTTTGTCCAGCGATTCCGCCGAGATGTCGATGGTGAACTGACGGCTCTCGGGGTTGAAGGTGGTGACGGTCATGCAAGCGCCGTTAAGGGCGATGCTGTCGCCCAAGCCCACATCGTCAAGGTACCCGGCGGGGGCCTCGATGGTGAGGCGCTTGCCGTGGAGTAAAGAGCGACCCAGGTCGTGAATGGCGACGATTCGCCCCACGCCGGTGATGATTCCGGTGAACATAGCTGTCTATTTTCGCAGGTAATGAGGGTTAATCGGGAGGGCGTCAACAAAAAAACGCCCACAAGCCTTGCAACTGCGGCGGCCTCGCCAAATCAGGGTTAACCAAGGCTTGAGCCGCCCGGGCGTGTGCCTAGAATGGTGCATTGCAGCAGATTTGCAATTTGCAGTCTGTCACCAGGAGTTTTCATTGCCGGTCAAGCCCCCAGTCAAGTCCATCAAGTCAGCCAGCGTTCCAGTCTCTGGGAGCGTCCGGACCATCAAGAAATACCCCAATCGGCGCTTGTATGACACGCAAACCTCCACCTACGTGACCCTGGCCGAGATCAAAAAATTGGTCATGGCCGCATCCCCTGTGGTGGTGCTCGACGCCAAAACGGGCGAAGACCTGACACGCGCCATTTTGCTGCAGATCATTTTGGAAGAGGAATCCGCGGGCGTGCCCATGTTCAGCGAAGCGGTGTTGTCCAACATCATCCGTTTTTATGGCCACTCCATGCAGGGACACATGGGCTCGTATTTAGAGAACCATGTCCAGTCTTTCATGGATTGGCAAAGCAAGCTGGGTGAATCCAGTCCGACCCTCAGCCCCGAGGTCTGGGCCCAGTTCATGAAGTGGCAGACCCCGCTGATGCAAAACATGTTCTCTGGTTTGGCTAACCCGTCCCAAAACGTCATGACGCAAATGCAGGAACAAATGCAAAAACAGATCCAGAAGAACGCGGAGCAGCTGCTCGGCGTCATGGGTTTAAGGACTTGATGGGCGCTTCATGCCCTTTTGTCACAAGCCAGTCGTTTTTCCGGGGACAATGCGGGCATGAGTGAAATGACCGCAACCGCACCCCTTCCCACCCCTAAAGTGGGTTTTGTCAGCTTGGGCTGTCCCAAAGCGCTGACCGATTCAGAGCTGATCCTGACGCAACTGAGCGCCGAGGGTTATCAAACTTCCAAAACCTTTGAAGGCGCTGACCTGGTCATCGTCAACACCTGCGGCTTCATCGACGAAGCCATCAAGGAAAGCCTGGACACGATTGCCGAGGCCTTGAGCGAGAACGGCAAAGTGATCGTGACCGGTTGCTTGGGTGCGAAAACAGGCGAAGGCGGCGGCAATATGGTCCTTGAAATGCACCCCAGCGTGCTGGCTGTGACCGGACCGCACGCCACCCAAGAGGTGATGGACGCAGTGCACACCCACTTACCCAAGCCCCATGATCCGTTTTTGGACTTGGTGCCTGGCGGTTTTGGTGAGGCGGGCCTCAAGCTCACGCCGCGCCACTATGCCTATTTGAAGATCAGCGAAGGCTGCAATCACCGCTGCACGTTTTGCATCATCCCGTCGATGCGGGGCGATTTGGTTTCGCGCCCGATTGGTGATGTGCTGAAAGAAGCCAAGGCCTTGTTTGAAGGCGGCGTGAAAGAGCTGCTGGTCATCAGCCAAGACACGTCTGCTTATGGCGTTGATGTGAAATACCGCACTGGTTTTTGGGACGGCAAGCCCGTCAAGACCCGCATGCTGGAACTGGTGCAGACGCTGGGCGAGATGGCCCGCGAGCACGATGCGTGGGTGCGCCTGCACTATGTTTACCCGTATCCGAGCGTCGACGACATCATTCCCTTGATGGCGCAAGGCTTGGTGTTGCCCTATTTGGATGTGCCTTTTCAGCACAGCCACCCCGATGTGCTCAAGCGCATGAAGCGACCGGCCAGCGGCGAGAAAAACCTGGAGCGCATTCAGCGCTGGCGCGAACTGTGCCCTGAGTTGGTGATTCGCAGCACCTTCATTGCCGGTTTTCCGGGTGAGACCGAAGAAGAATTTGAGCACCTGTTGGACTTTTTGCGCGAAGCGCAAATCGACCGGGCGGGTTGCTTTGCCTACAGCCCCGTCAAAGGTGCCACGGCCAACGAGTTGCCGGGCATGTTGCCCGAAGCGCTGCGCGAAGAGCGACGTGCCCGATTCATGGCGGTGGCCGAAGAAGTCTCGATTGCGCGTTTGCAGCAGCGTGTGGGCTCAACCATGCAGGTGTTGGTGGACTCTGCGCCAGCGATGGGCCGACGTGGGGGTGTGGGGCGCGGCTTTGGCGATGCCCCTGAGATCGACGGCGTGGTGCGTTTGCTACCGCCCGAGAAGCTGAGCAAAACCCTCAAAGTGGGCGAGTTCACACGTGCACGCATTGTGAGCGTCGAAGGTCACGACTTGGTGGGGGTTCCGGTTTGATGTTGCGTGTCAAGCCGCCGTGCAGCCTTCGGGCTGTCGGCTTGCGCCGCATGGCTTTGTATTTCCAAGCCTTGGGCTCGGATGCTTTTGGCTTTGCAAGCGGTGGGTTTGGCTTGAGCAACAAAAAAGCCGTTGATCAGAAATCAACGGCTTGTTGTGTTTTTAACTTATCTGATTCGATAAGATTGGTGCCCAGAAGAGGACTCGAACCTCCACGATGTTACTCGCTAGTACCTGAAACTAGTGCGTCTACCAATTCCGCCATCTGGGCGCCTCAGGAATAAAAGGATTGTATATCAAAAAAGTAGCTCCACCCAGCGGATTGCTGGAAGAAATCGAAGGCAGTGTTCAGGGGCACCGGGATGGCCATGGATTTTTGATCCGTGACAACGGTGAATCAGACATCTACCTGTCTCCTAATGAGATGCGTGCCGTGTTGCACAAGGACCGTGTCAAGGTGCGCATCGTCCGTCAGGACCGCAAGGGCAGGCCGGAAGGCCGCATCGTCGAAATCGTCGAACGCCCCGAGCAGCCGATCATTGGCCGCTTGCTGAACGAAGGCGGATTGTGGCTGGTTGCGCCTGAAGACAAGCGTTATGGCCAGGATGTGATGATTCCCAAAGGGGCCATTGGTGCGGCCAAGCCGGGGCAGGTGGTGGTGGTGGAGTTGACCGAGCCACCCGCTTTGTTTGGACAACCCGTGGGACGCGTGAAGGAAGTGCTTGGCGAAATTGACGACCCCGGTATGGAGATCGAGATCGCCGTGCGCAAGTACAGCGTGCCGCACGAATTTTCGGCGGGCTGTATTGAGCAGGCCAAAGGCTTGCCCGACAAAGTGCTGGCCAAGGACCGCAAGGACCGTATCGATCTGCGCGACGTGCCTTTGGTGACCATTGATGGCGAAGATGCTCGCGACTTTGACGATGCCGTGTATTGCGAACCCGCCAAAGTCGGCCGTGGCAAAGGCTGGCGCTTGCTGGTGGCCATCGCCGATGTGAGCCACTATGTGCAAACCGGTAGCGACATCGACATCGATGCTTATGACCGTGCGACCAGCGTGTATTTTCCGCGCCGGGTCATCCCCATGTTGCCCGAGAAGTTATCGAACGGCTTGTGCTCGTTGAACCCGGATGTGGACCGCTTGTGCATGGTGTGCGACATGCTGGTCAATGCCAAGGGCGATGTGCATGCCTACCAGTTTTACCCGGCAGTGATGCACAGCCATGCGCGATTCACCTACACCGAAGTGGCGGCGATTTTGGCCAACACGCGTGGGCCGGAAGCGGCCAAACGCAAAGAGCGCGTGACTGACCTGATGAATTTGCAGGACGTGTACAAAGCTTTGCTTGCTTCACGCGCGGTGCGTGGTGCGGTGGATTTTGAAACCACTGAAACGCAAATCGTGTGCGACGAAAGCGGTCGCATTGAAAAAATTGTGCCGCGCGTTCGCAACGAAGCGCATCGCTTGATTGAAGAAGCCATGCTGGCGGCCAACGTCTGCAGTGCTGACTTCATTCAGCAGGGCAAGCACCCCGGCTTGTTCCGCGTGCACGAAGGCCCCACGGCCGAGAAAAAAGACATCCTGCGCAATTACCTCAAGGCACTGGGCTTGGGGCTGGGCATCAGTGACGATCCTCACACCAGCGAGTTCCAAAAAATCGCGCTGGCGACCAAGGACCGACCGGACGCGCAGCAGATCCACACCATGCTGCTGCGTTCCATGCAGCAGGCTATTTACACGCCTGTCAACAGCGGGCACTTTGGCTTGGCTTATGAGGCCTATACCCATTTCACCAGCCCGATTCGGCGTTACCCCGATTTGCTGGTGCACAGGGTCATCAAGTCGATTTTGTTGGGGCGCAAATACACGCTGCCCAGCTTGCCTGTGCCCGGCGAGGCGCATGCAAAATTGAGCAAGCGTCTAGAGAAAAGCCGCGCGGCCAAAGGTGATTCACCCGAGTCTCAAGCCCCTCGTGTGCGCATGTCGGCAGCCGATCAGCGTTCCTGGGAAGCGGCAGGTCTGCATTGCAGCGCCAACGAGCGCCGTGCCGATGAGGCCAGCCGCGACGTGGAAGCTTGGCTGAAGTGCAAATACATGCGCGAGCATTTGGGTGAGGAGTACGGTGGCGTTGTGTCTGCTGCCACCAGCTTCGGCATATTTGTGACCTTGGACTCTTTGTACGTGGAAGGGCTGGTGCACATCACCGAACTGGGCGGGGAATATTTCCGCTTTGACGAGTTGCGCCAAGAGTTGCGCGGTGAGCGCACAGGTATCCGTTATGCCATTGGCAGCCGTGTGCAGGTGCAGGTCAGCCGTGTCGATTTGGATGGCCGGAAAATCGACTTCCGATTGGTGCATGCGGGGGACGACTTGGTGCCACGCGCCATGCGAGACAAGGGTGTGTCTGCGCCTGTGGAAGGCGAGCGTGGCAAAAAACACGGTTCGCAAGATCGTCGTCTGGCCGATGCAGAGCGCAACCGTTCTCCGATTCAGGCACTCAAAGCCTCGGTGAAGAAGGCGGCCGCCAAGAAAAAGGGACCGCGTACCACCAAGCCGCGTCGCTGACGTTGGGGCCAAGGGGCGTCATCATTTTGTTGGTGGGCGACACGCCATCTGTCAAAAAGCCAGACTCTCAGTCTGGCTTTTTGTTTTTGTGCTCTGTGGCAATCGGTCAGGTCAAGCGTTCGGCCAATCGACTGGCCGTCAGCGCATACGCTTCGGGCCAATCGTCCGCCAATTGACCATGCTGCGCTACGGCCATGCAAGCGGCTTCAAATGCGCTGATGCCTCTTGCCATGCGTGCGCCGATGAGTCCTGCCAGCACATCACCCGTGCCGCCGATGGCCAGGCGGCCATTGCCTGTGGTGTTGATGCGAGGGGTTTGCCCGGGTGCGGTGATGACCGTGCCTGAACCTTTCAAGACCACAGTGCATTGAAATCGGTCTGACAGATTCTGAGCGGCCTTCAAACGGTCGTTTTGCACTTGAGTGGTGCTGATCTGTAAAAGCCGTGCCGCTTCCAGGGGGTGGGGTGTGATGACGCTCGGTTGCGCGCTTGCTCGTTGGCGCAGCCCCGCTTGCAGGCGGTCGTCTTGCGTCAAGGCGTTCAGTCCATCGGCATCCAGTACCAATTGCGCGCTGCGTCGCAAGACCTCTGGCATGACCGATTGCACGGCTTGGCCACCGCCACAGCCGCAGACCACATGCAGTTTTTCCAAATCAAGGTGCTGCCATTCGCGTTGCATCACATCGGGTGGTGCACTCTGCGTGGCTTGGCCTGACAACAGGCTCAAAATGACGCGGCCTGCACCTGCATGCAAAGCGGCTGAGGCCGCCAAAACAGCGGCTCCGGTCATGCCCATGCCGCTTGCAGCCATGGCATCGCCGCCAATCACGGCCACATCGCCATGACTGCCTTTGTGGCTGGCATGTCTTTTGGGTAGAGAAGCTTGCGGCGTGTTGAGCCAGGCTTGTGGTGGGATGGTGTTGCTCGAGCTTGTGCTCGTGTGCCCCAAGCTTTCAAGCCAGAGTTGCCCGCTCGCATCGCGGCCATGACCCATGAACAGGCCGGGTTTGGCTGCGATGAATGTGAGTGTCTGATCGGCTTGAACACAAAGAGCTGCATCCGTGGGCCCGCCCAGCAGTTGCCCAGAATCCGGGGCCAGCCCGGTTGGTGCATCAATGGCCAGTACTTTGGCCTTGCATTGGTTGATGGCTTTTACCCAGGTTTGCATACCTGCGCTGAGCGGGCGTGTGGCCCCAATGCCCAAAAGGGCGTCGATGCACAAGTCTTGCGGCACCATTTCGGCCAGCCACTCTGTGGGCAAGTCCGATGTGATGTGAACGCCAGCTGTTTGTGCTCTTAGCCAAGCAGCATGTGCGTTGGCCGGCAGATTCGCAGCGGGCACCATCAGACTGACGTGAACCGATTTTCCCCAGCGGTGCAGGTGCATCGCTGCTTCCAAGCCATCTCCGCCGTTGTTGCCTGGACCCGCGGCGACCCAAATGCGCTGGGCGTGCGGTGCCATCGCCAAGGCCAGCTGAGCCGTAGCCAAGCCGGCTTGCTGCATGAGCGGGGTCGAGTTGCTGCCTTGAAGTTGTGCTTCAAGTTCGCGAATGCTGTCCCGTTCGTACACAGGCCAAGCTGAGGTGTTGGACAGCTTTTGCATGGCGCTTAATGGGGTTGCAGGATGGGTTCCAGCAGGAGAGCCAATTGAAGAATGGCATCGTCGTGCATCGCCGAGTGCCAGACCATCAAGCCAACAGGCAGTTCACCCGGCGCGTGGCATGGCAATGAAATGGCACAGCCATCCAGCATGTTGATGGCGCTGGGGTTGCGCAGCAGCATGGCGTTGACTCGAAAAAACGCCGCATCGCGTTCTGCACCGGGTGCCACGTTGCTGAGCAGCGGGGCGGTGATGGGTGTGGTGGGCGATAAAACCGCGTCAAAGCGCTGCAGCCGGTTTTCCATGCGGCGAATCCAGTCAGTCCGAGCTTGCAGCAAATGGATGTATTCATGAGCGGCCATCTGGGCACCCCGCTGGATTCGGTGCGCTACACGGGGGTCGTACTGATCGCCGTGTTGCGCTAATAAATCACGGTGCCAGGCGAAGCTTTCTGCGGGGCTGAAGCCGCCCGTGGCCATCATTGGGGCAATGTCCAGCAGCTCGGTGAGGGGAATGTCTTCAATTTGAGCGCCAGCAGCGCGCAAATTTTTCAAGCCCCGCTCAAATGCTTGGGCCACGCAGCTGTCCATGTCGTCTTGCATTACGCTTTTGGCCACGGCCAGACGGTAAGACGACAGGGGGCGTTTGGATGTAGGAACTTTTCGGGCTGACAAAATTTCATGGGCCAAAACCGCGTCTCTGACCGAGCGGGTCATGGCGCACACCGTGTCCAGCGTGCTGGACAAAGGCACGGCGCCGTGTGTAGGCACACGTCTGGCGGTATTTTTAAAGCCAACAATGCCATTCAGGGCAGCAGGGATGCGAATGGAGCCGCCCGTGTCCGAACCGAGTCCAATGAATGCCGCACCGGTGGCGACGGAAACCGCTGCGCCCGAGCTGGAGCCGCCGGGGGCGTGGGCTGCGTGGCGTGATCCGGCGGGTGTGTCGGTCAAGGCGTCCCAGGCGGCCGGTGTGCCATGGTGCGGGTTGACCCCGACGCCAGAAAAGGCGAATTCCACCATGTGGGTGCGTCCAATGAAGCCAGCACCTGCCGCGCGCAAACGCGCGACGGCGGTGGCATCTTTGGCGGCAGGCGGCTGGTTTTGCAAAACAGCAGAGCCCGCGGCGGTGTTTTGACCTTGAACGTCAAACAAGTCTTTGACGGAGACGGCCAAACCTGCCAAGGCGTGCCTGGGCGCACCCGCTTGGGTGGCCGTGTTGATCAGGTTGTCGGCGGTGATGAGCCTGAATGCATGCTGGCATGCATCGCTTTGCGCCACATCCAGGCATGCCTGCGCCACCTCTAAAGGCTGCTTGCGGCCGTCCAATAGGGCTTGGCGCGTGGTTATCAGGTCTGATTTCATGGGGTGGCACCTCGATAAAGGGACGTCAGGATGCTATAATCCTAAGGCTTTGTGCAGCGCGATCCGTGTCTTTTGGGTGTCAACCCCAAAAGATCCTTTTCAAGCCAGCAAAGTTCATTCGCAAACCCGTCCCGTCAAGGTGTTTTGCTTGTTTTTACAGCAAGCTGAATCAGTGGATTGGTTTTAGACACAACCTTTGGAGTACTTACTATGTCCGTTACCATGCGCGAAATGCTGGAAGCCGGTGTCCACTTTGGTCACCAAACCCGCTTCTGGAACCCCAAGATGGCTCCCTTCATCTTCGGCCACCGCAACAAAATTCACATCATCAACCTGGAAAAATCGTTGCCGATGTTCCAGGACGCGATCAAGTTCGCCAAGCAGTTGTCTGCCAACCGCGGCACGATTCTGATGGTTGGCACCAAGCGTCAAGCTCGCGAAATGGTCGCTTCTGAAGCCCAGCGCGCAGGCGTGCCATTCGTCGACCAGCGTTGGTTGGGCGGCATGCTGACCAACTTCAAAACCGTCAAGACCTCGATCAAGCGTCTGAAGGACATGAAGGCTCAGCAAGAAGTCGGCCTCGAAAGCCTGAGCAAAAAAGAACAGTTGATGTTCAAACGCGAGATGGAAAAGCTCGAAAAAGACATCGGTGGCATCCAAGACATGGCTGCTTTGCCTGATGCCATTTTCGTGATCGACGTCGGCTACCACAAAATCGCCATCTCGGAAGCCAAGAAGCTGGGCATTCCATTGATCGGTGTGGTTGACTCCAACCACTCGCCAGAAGGCATCGACTACATCATCCCCGGCAACGACGACTCGGCCAAGGCTGTGGCTTTGTACGCCCGTGGCATTGCTGACGCGATCATCGAAGGCCGCGCCAATGCGGTCAACGACGTGGTCAAGGCCGTCACCGAAGGCGCTGACGAATTCGTCGAAGAAGCCAACGCTTCTGCCTGAGTTTCCAAGACTCGATGAAAGGGGCTTTGTGGCCCCTTTTTTTTAATCTGACTTTTAGACTGAATACGGAGAAATCAAATGGCTGTAATTACCGCAAGCATGGTCGCTGAACTGCGCGCAAAAACCGACGCTCCCATGATGGAGTGCAAAAAAGCATTGACCGAAGCCGAAGGCGACATGGCCAAAGCGGAAGAGTTGTTGCGCGTCAAGTTGGGCACCAAGGCTGGCAAAGCTGCATCGCGCGTGACCGCTGAAGGCGTTGTCACCAGCTTCGTCAACGGCACCACAGGCGCCATGATCGAAGTGAACTGCGAAACCGATTTTGTGACGAAAAACGACAGCTTCTTGGCTTTGGCCAACGCTGCGGCCAAGTTGGTGGCTGAACACAATCCCGCTGACCTTGCCGCTTTGGGCGAGTTGCCTTACAGCCAAGACAGTTTCGGCCCCACACTGGAAGAAGTGCGCAAAGGCCTGATCGGCAAGATCGGCGAGAACATGAGCTTCCGTCGCTTCAAGCGTGCTGCTGGTGGCGCCAAGATCGCCAATTACCTGCACGGCACCCGCATCGGCGTGTTGGTCGAGTACGAAGGTGACGAAACGGCCGCCAAAGATGTGGCCATGCACGTTGCCGCTATGAAGCCTGTGTCCCTGACCAGCGCCGAAGTGCCAGCCGAGCTGATCGAAAAAGAGCGTTCAGTCGCTGCAGCCAAGGCCGCCGAGTCCGGCAAGCCTGCCGACATCGTGACCAAGATGGTTGAAGGCTCTGTTCAGAAATACCTGAAAGAAGTGTCTTTGTTCAACCAGTCTTTCGTCAAGAACGACAAGCAAACCGTTGAGCAAATGCTCAAGGCCTCAGGCACCACCGTCAAGGCATTCACCTTGTACGTGGTTGGCGAAGGCATTGAGAAGAAGGTTGACGACTTCGCCGCTGAAGTGGCGGCCCAAGTGGCTGCTGCTCAAGCCGCAGCCTGAGTTCACGCACCTGTTGCGTTGCCATTCCATCGTCCACATTGATATTCAAGGAGCCCATCATGTCTTCAGCCAAGCCAGCCTTTAAGCGCATTTTGCTCAAGCTGTCCGGCGAGGCGCTGATGGGGGACGATGCGTTTGGCATCAACCGTGCCACCATCGTGCGCATGGCCGAGGAAATCGCCGAAATCACGCGCCTCGGTGTGCAAGTGGCTGTGGTCATCGGTGGCGGCAACATCTTCAGGGGTGTGGCCGGTGGTTCGGTGGGCATGGACCGTGCCACGGCCGATTACATGGGCATGCTGGCTACGGTCATGAACTCTTTGGCCTTGGCTGATGCCATGGACAAAGCGGGTTTGACGGCACGCGTCATGTCGGCGATTGGCATTGACCAAGTGGTTGAGCCGTATGTTCGCCCTAAAGCTTTGCAATACCTCGAAGAGGGAAAAGTCGTGGTGTTTGCGGCGGGCACGGGCAATCCGTTTTTCACCACGGACACGGCTGCGGCTTTGCGTGGGGCTGAAATCGGTGCAGAGATGGTCCTCAAGGCCACCAAAGTGGACGGCGTGTATTCTGCTGACCCTAAAAAAGACCCTTCGGCCACCCGTTACAGCGAAATCAGCTTCGACGAAGCCATTTCGCGCAATCTGGGCATCATGGATGCAACAGCGTTTGCTTTGTGCCGTGACCAAAAATTGCCCATCAAGGTGTTTTCGATCATCAAGAACGGTGCTTTGAAGCGCGTGGTTCTGGGTGAAGACGAAGGCACGCTGGTTTACGCTTGAACCCGTTCTGACGAGGAGAACTTCATGACGATTGCAGACATCAAAAAAACAACCGAAACCAAAATGGAACAGTCCATTGCGGCTTTCAAAAACAACCTGACGCGCATTCGCACGGGCCGTGCCAACCCTGCGTTGTTGGACACGATTCAGGTTGACTATTACGGCTCGATGTTGCCCCTGTCCCAGGTGGCCAATGTGTCCTTGATGGATTCGCGCACCATCAGCGTTCAGCCTTGGGAAAAGTCCATGGCCGCCAAAATCGAAAAGGCCATTCGTGAGAGCGAATTGGGTCTGAACCCTGCTTCGATGGGCGAGCTGATCCGTGTTCCCATGCCGGCCATGAGTGAAGAGCGTCGCAAGGAAATGACCAAGTTGGCCCGCACAGAAGGTGAAAACGCCAAGATTGCCATTCGGAATCTGCGCCGGGATGCCAACGAGTCGGTTAAAAAGCTGGTCAAAGACAAAGAGGCCTCTGAAGACGATCAAAAACGCGCTGAAGCCGACACCCAAAAACTGACCGACAAGCGCATGACCGAGATTGACCAGTTGGTGACTGCCAAAGAACAAGAGATCATGGCGGTTTGAGTTTGAATCCCTTGCCGTGGCATGCCGCGGCCTGAATGGCCGCCCATTGGCGGCCTTTTTTTCTGGAGAACCCATGCTCAAGCAAAGAGTCATCACTGCACTGGCCTTGCTGGCCTTGCTTTTGCCCGCCTTGTTTGCATCCAACCCTTGGCCCTTTATGGGCTTGACGGTGGTGTTGATCGCAGCAGGTGCATGGGAGTGGGGCCGCTTGAATGGCATGCCTGCTTGGCTAGCTTGGTCGGGTGCAGCCATCTGTTTGTTGGCTTGCGCAGTGGCTGAACAGTTGGGCTGGGTTCAGCGCACGCCGCCGCTCGTTTGGTTGTTGGCTGGTGCAATGTGGGTTTTGCTGGGTGCCTGGATGATTCAGCGAGGGGTTGCTGGCTGGGGGCTTTGGCCACGCGGTGTTCGTTGGATTGCCGGCTTGTTGCTTTTGACCTTGGCCTGGGTGGCCATGGCACAAGCCCACCAGCGAGGGGTGAATTTTCTGTTGTCGGTCCTGGTCCTGGTCTGGGCGGCCGATGTTTTTGCCTATTTTTTTGGCAAAGCCTTGGGCGGGCGTTGGATCAAGACCAAGCTGGCAGCCAGCATCAGTCCCGGCAAAAGTTGGGAAGGTGTTTTGGGCGGCATGCTCGGGGTTTTGCTGGTCGCCCTTGTGTGGGTCGAGGTTGACCGTAGCTTGGCGTTGCCTGACTCGAGCTTTTATTCCTTGTTGTTTGCCAAAGGTTGGTGGGTTGCCTTACCCGCCTTGTTGTTCATGTCCGCCATGAGCGTGGTCGGTGACTTGGTGGAGTCCTTGGTCAAACGCAGTGCAGGCATGAAAGACAGCTCGGGCTTGTTGCCCGGACACGGCGGCGTGCTGGACCGAGTCGATGCATTGCTGCCTGCTTTGCCTTTGGCGATGATGCTGGTTTTCTGGATTTAAGTTAAGAGCGCATTTCATGCTAACAAAACAACGCATCACCATCTTGGGCTCAACCGGTTCGATTGGCAAAAGCACATTGGATGTTTTGGCCCGTCATCCGGGGCAGTTTGGGGTGTATGCATTGACGGCCTCGAAGCAGGTTGACTTGATGTTGGCCCAATGTGCCCAGTTCCGGCCTGAGGTCGCTGTCATGGTCCGCGAAGATGCGGCACGCTTGTTGGCAGACAAGCTGAAGGCCGAAGGTTTGAACACCGAGGTCCGATGGGGCGCTGCCGCTTTGGATGCGGTGGCCTCTGCGCCTGAGGTGGATGCTGTCATGGCAGCCATTGTGGGGGCGGCAGGTTTGTCACCTTGTTTGGCGGCAGCACGTTCAGGGAAAAAGCTGTTGTTGGCCAACAAAGAAGCGTTGGTGGTGGGCGGTGAAGTGTTCTTGGCGGCCGTGCGTGAGGGCGGAGCGGTGTTGTTGCCGATTGACAGCGAGCATTCCGCTATTTTTCAATCACTGCCCGAAGACCCCTCTACTTGGCAGCGGCGGGTCGACAAAATCATTTTGACGGCCTCGGGTGGGCCGTTTCGTGGTCGAGACCCATCGACTCTCCATGAGGTCAGCCCTGAGCAGGCCTGCGCTCACCCCAACTGGGTGATGGGTCGCAAGATTTCGGTGGATTCGGCAACCATGATGAACAAAGCCCTTGAGGTCATTGAGGCGCGTTATTTGTTTGGCTTGGACCCGGACCAGCTGGAGGTCGTGATTCACCCCCAAAGCGTGATCCATTCCATGGTGCAGTACAAAGACAATTCTGTGGTGGCCCAACTGGGCACGCCCGACATGCGGGTCCCGATTTCCTTTGGCCTGAGCTGGCCTGAGCGGATGGTGTCAGGTGCCGCCGCATTGGATTTTCATGCCTTGGCGGCCATGACATTTGAGTCGATGGACGATCACGGTCATCCCGAGAGGTTCCCTGGGTTGAAGCTGGCGTGGGCCACCTTGAAAGGAGCGCCTGGCAGCTGTGCCGTCTTGAACGCGGCCAACGAAATTGCGGTGGAGGCATTTCTGAATCGGCAGATACGTTTTGACCATATTCACCACGTCAATGAGGCAACCCTTCAGACCGTGGTCAGTGTTCGGCCTGAAAACCTGGATGATTTGCTGGTTCTTGACCACCGCAGTCGTGCGGCGGCACGTGAAGTGGTGGCAAGACTGAGTTGATGTTTTTGGGCAGGGTGCAAGCTGTCTACAGACCTGTCATGCCCCTTCACTGAGGTGTATTATCTTGGCTTCATTGCTTTGACTGCTGTGGCCTTGATGGTGCCGGTAAAAATGATGAGCCGCCCCCGTTGAGGTGGCACATTGCTTGGTTTTTCAAATGGTTTTTTGACCGATTGTGGTGCGTGACCATTCGGCCTTTGACCTTTAAATGGTTGCTCCATGAATTTTTTAGATCTTCGTTCGCGCATTCAACCTGCTGCACTGACAGTGGTGGCGTCCTTGATGGCTTGTATGCCTGCCTGGGCTGTGGATCCGTTTACTGTGCGCGATATCCGCGTTGAGGGTTTGCAACGCATTGAGTCCGGTACTGTTTTTGCTTCTTTGCCGTTGCGGGTGGGCGATCAATATTCGGATGAGAAAGGCGCTGCAACCATTCGCGCTCTTTTTGCACTCGGTTTGTTCAAGGATGTGCGCCTCGAGACCCAAGGTGATGTGCTGGTTGTCGTGGTTGAAGAGCGCCCATCGGTGGCCGCAGTAGAGTTCATTGGGCTCAAGGAGTTTGACAAGGATGTCTTGGTCAAGGCTTTGAAAGATGTGGGTTTGGCCGAAGGTCGACCCTATGACAAAGCGCTTGCTGACAAGGCTGAGCAGGAACTCAAGCGGCAGTACATCAGCCGCAGCCTGTACGGTGCCGAAGTGGTGAGCACAGCAACGCCAGTGGACCGTAATCGTGTGAATTTGAGCTTCACCATCACCGAAGGTGGACCTGCGAAGATCAAGCAAATTCAGATCGTGGGCAACAAGGCTTTTTCAGAATCCGATTTACGTGACCAGTTCAACTTGGATACCGGTGGCTGGATGAGCTGGTACACAAAGTCTGACCGCTATGCCCGCACCAAGCTCAACGCCGACCTGGAAGCTTTGCGGTCTTACTACTTGGCCCGTGGTTTTCTGGAGTTCAGGATTGACTCGACCCAGGTGGCGATGTCTCCAGACAAGCAGGAAATGGCGATCACCATCAACGTGACCGAAGGGGAGCGTTTTGTGGTCTCTGGCGTCAAGCTCGAGGGCAACTACCTCGACAAGGACGAAGAGTTCAAGGCCTTGGTCAAGATCGGTGTTGGCAAGCCTTACAACGCAGAAACCGTGGCCGAAACCACCAAAGCGTTCACCGATTACTTTGGCAAGTTTGGTTTTGCCTTTGCCCGGGTCGAAGCCAAGCCAGAGATCGACCGACAAAACAACCGTGTCCAATTTGTCTTGCAGGCAGAACCATCACGCCGCGCGTATGTCAGGCGCATTCTGGTGGCGGGCAACAACCGCACGCGGGACGAAGTGATTCGTCGCGAGTTTCGCCAGTTCGAGGCGGCTTGGTATGACGGTGACAAAATCCGCCTGTCACGTGACCGTGTTGACCGTTTGGGCTTCTTCACTGACGTGAACGTGGAAACCATCGAAATCCCGGGCACCCCCGATCAGGTTGATTTGACCTTCACCGTGGCCGAAAAGCCCACTGGCAGCATCTCTTTGGGTGCAGGTTTCTCTTCTGCCGAAAAAGTGACCTTGAGTTTTGGCATTCGCCAGGAAAATGCGTTCGGTTCAGGCAATTACCTGGCTGTTGAGGTCAATACCAGCAAGTACAACCGCAATCTGGTGCTGAGCACCACCGATCCTTATTTCACGCAAAACGGCATTTCCAGGACGCTCGATGTGTTCCAGCGGACAACGCGGCCTTATTTGGGTGATGTCAACTCATACAGTTTGATCAACTCTGGCTTGGGTTTGCGTTTTGGCGTGCCGGTGACAGAAACAGATACCGTTTTTGTTGGCGCCAATGCCGAGCAGACGCAGATCAAAGAAGGGACGGGCTTGCCAACACCCTATAAGGAGTATGCAGACAAATTTGGCAGCACCAGTACGGCTTTGCCTTTGACCTTGGGCTGGGCCCGTGATGGGCGTGACAGTGCTCTGGTGCCTAGCAAAGGAACTCTTCAGCGCCTGAATGCGGATCTGAGTCTTGCCGGTGACGTGCGTTATTTCCGCAGCAATTACCAGTACCAGCAATACTTTCCTTTGAGTAAGAAATACACTTTGGCACTGAATGCTGATCTGGGCTGGGGCACGGGCTTGAATGGTCAGGTGTTCCCCCTGTTCAAGAACTTCTACGTCGGTGGTTTGGGCAGCGTTCGGGGTTTTGAGCAATCCACATTGGGTCCATCCAAGCCCACAAGCACGACCAATTTGACCCCTGTTTACCTAGGGGGGGCTAAAAAGCTGGTCCTGAATGCAGAGTTCATGATGCCTTTCCCTGGCGCCGGTAACGACAAAACGCTGCGTTTGTACGGTTTTACCGATGTGGGCAGGGCCTTTGACGACAGCGAAAAGCTGTCGCTGAGCGAATTGCGTGCCTCCGCCGGCATCGGCCTGAGCTGGATTTCACCCATGGGTCCTTTGCGCTTCTCTTATGCAACGCCCATCCGCCAACAGACAGGCGATAAAATCCAACGACTTCAATTCCAAATCGGAACATCCTTCTAATGAAAACGATTCGCAAGAACCTTCTCGTCGCTCTTTTGGCGGGTGCATCGGCTTTTACTGGCTTGGTGCAAGCACAAGATTTCAAAATTGGCATTGTCAATACAGATCGAATTTTGCGTGATTCGAATGTGGCCAAAGCTGCTCAGGCCAAGTTGGAGTCCGAGTTTTTGAAGCGCGAAAAAGACCTCAACGAGGCCATCAGCTCGTTCAAGGCATCAGCAGAAAAGTTTGAGCGTGATGCGCCCACACTGGCTGAGACGCAGCGCGTGGCCAAACAAAAGCAATTGATCGAGCAAGACCGCGATTTGAAGCGTCGCCAGCGGGAATTTCAGGAAGATCTCGGCGCGCGCAAGAACGAAGAAAATCAAATGCTTTTCGAAAAAGCGGGTCGCGCGGTCAAGCAAGTCGCGGAGTCCGAGAAGTACGACTTGGTATTGCAAGATGCCGCTTACTTCAATCCCAAGCACGACATCACCGAAAAAGTCATCAAGGCACTCAACGCCTCGGTTGGCAAATAACAGGCGTACGCCTGTTTGAGACCGTGTCGCTGACGCTTGGCGCTATCGTAGAGGCACTTGGCGGCCGTCTGTTGGGAGCTTCCGATATGCAGATATCGGGATTGGCGCCTTTGCAGACTGCCCAGCCTGGCCAAATCAGTTTTCTGAGCCAAGCCAGATACCAAAATCAGTTGGCTCCCAGTCTCGCTGGATGTGTCATTGTGGGCCCGGCCTTTGAGTCACGGGTTTTACACCGCCCTGCGGCCATCATCACCGATGACCCGTATTTGTACTTTGCCCGTTTGACCCGTTTGTGGAAAGGCGCGCACCATAAAGCCACAGGCCCACGGATCCATCCCAGTGCAGTCATCGACCCAGATGCCAGCATTGCCGATGATGCTGTGATCGGACCTTTGTGTGTGGTGGAGCGCGGGGCCCAAGTGGGGGCTGGAACCGTTCTCAAATCGCGCGTGACCGTTGGCGAGGATTGCACAATCGGGGAGCGTTGCCTGGTGCATTCAGGCGTCGTGATCGGTGCCGATGGTTTTGGATTTGCCCCGCACCAAGGTACGTGGGAAAAAATCGAGCAACTGGGTGCCGTGCGCATTGGCAACGATGTGGAAATCGGTGCCAACACCTGCATAGACCGTGGTGCTCTCGAAGATACAGTGATCGAAGATGGCGTCAAACTCGACAACCTGATTCAGATCGGACACAACGTGCGTGTGGGGCGTCACACCGCCATGGCCGGATGTGTGGGAGTGGCAGGCAGTGCGCGCATTGGCGCGCATTGCACCGTGGGTGGTGGTGCTGTGGTGCTGGGCCATTTGAGCCTGGCCGACCATGTGCATATTTCGGCAGCATCGGTGGTCACGCGTTCCATCCTGCAGCCAGGGCAGTACACCGGTATGTTCCCGCTGGACAGCAATGCCAATTGGGAAAAAAACGCCGCCAGTCTCAAACAATTGTCTCGATTGCGTGATCGCATCAAAGCCTTAGAGGCTGACATTCAAAACAACAAGGAAACCTGACCATGATGGACATTCATAAAATTCTCAAACAGTTGCCGCATCGCTACCCGTTTTTGCTGGTCGATCGCGTGTTAGAAATTGAAAAAGGCGTGCGCATCAAGGCCTTGAAAAATGTGACCATCAATGAGCCATTTTTCACTGGCCATTTTCCACACCGCCCCGTCATGCCGGGTGTGTTGATGCTCGAAGCTCTGGCGCAGGCTGCTGCATTGTTGTCCTTTGACACGCTGGATACCGCCCCTGATGACACCACGGTTTATTACTTTGCCGGTATCGATGGCGCCCGCTTCAAGCGGCCCGTGGAGCCAGGTGATCAGTTGACCCTCGAGGTCCAGTTGGATCGCATGAAAGCCGGTATTTTCAAGTTCAAAGCCCAAGCCAAAGTAGGTCATGAGCTGGCCTGTGAAGCCGAGTTGATGTGCACCATGCGCAAAATTGCCTGAGGACCTATGGCGACTATCCATTCCACTGCATTGGTTGATCCGGCTGCTCAGCTGGACGACTCCGTGACCGTTGGTCCTTACACCATCATTGGCCCGAATGTGACGATCGGCGCAGGCTCCACAGTGGGCTCGCATTGCACCATCGAGGGTTACACCACCATCGGCTTGAACAACCATGTTCACAGCTACACATCCCTGGGCGCTGCGCCGCAAGACAAAAAATACGCAGGTGAGCCGACCCGTTTGGTGATCGGCAACGGCAACACCATTCGCGAGTTTTGCACCTTCAATGCAGGAACGGTCAACGGTGGTGGCGTCACTCAAGTGGGTGATGACAACCTGTTCATGGCCTATGTGCACTTGGCGCACGATTGCCATATTGGCAGTCACACCATTTTTGCCAACAACTCCCAATTGGCCGGTCACGTCGTCGTGGGTGATTGGGTCATCCTGGGTGGCTTCACGGTGGTGCGTCAGTTCTTGCGTTTGGGTGCTCACAGCTTCACTGCCATGTGCACTTTGCTGTTTGCCGATCTGCCACCGTATGTGACTTGCCAGGGCCAACCTGCTGCCGCGCGGACCGTGAACGCCGAAGGTCTGCGACGTCGTGGGTATTCTCCGGTCCGCATTGCTGCCGTGCGCGCCATGCACAAAGCCTTGTACCGTGAAAATTTGACGTTCGAAGCGGCTAAAGAGCGCATTCTCCAAATCGCCAAGGACAAACCCGAGGCTCAGGTGGATGTGGAGATGATGTTGAACTTCCTTGCGGGCGTTTCGCCCAAAGTGGGCATTGTTCGTTCGCGCCGCCGTTCGGTGGACTGAAAACTCAAAGGGGCAGGCGCTTTTCCTGCCCCGAGTATGAAAGGAGGGCCCCGTGGCCCTGTTGCGTTGCGCCGTGATTGGCGTTGGTTATCTGGGCAAATTTCATGCTCAAAAGTACGCCAAGATTCCTGAGTGTGAACTGGTGGCTGTGGTGGACAGTCGGCAAGAGCAGGCCGATGCGGTCGCTGCCCCCTTGGGCTGCGCGGCGCTGACGGATTACCGGGCTTTGTTGGGCAAGGTCGATGCGGTCAGTATCGTGGTGCCAACACAAGGTCATTACGACGTTTGTGCTGAATTTTTGCGTGCAGGAGTTCATGTCTTGGTTGAAAAACCAATGACCACGACCTTGGCGCAAGCCGATGAATTGATCCGACTGGCCAAAGAAAACCATTGCGTTTTGGCCGTGGGGCATTTGGAACGCTTTAACCCTGCGGCGCTGGCACTGGAGCCTTTGCTTTCAGATCCACGGTTCATCGACAGTTCGCGTCTGGCACCCTTCAAGCCCCGTGCCACCGATGTGAGTGTCTTGCTCGATTTGATGATCCACGACGTGGATTTGATCTTGTCCTTGGTGGACAGTGAGCTCGAAAGTGTGGATTGCTCGGGTGCCCGGGTGCTGACATCGGACATCGACATCGCCAACGCACGCATTCGTTTTGCCAATGGCTGTGTGGCCAATGTGACGGCCAGCCGTGTCAGCGCGAAAAGCGAGCGGAAAATGCGCGTTTTCCAAAATCAAGCGTGCCACTCGCTGGATTTCCAGGCGCGTACGCTGACCACTTACCGAGGCACGACCGATCCACAGGCCGAACCTGAGCAGTCCATTGAGCGGCACGAACAATCGTTTGGCGAGGCCGATCCTTTGTTTGCCGAGATCGTGGATTTCGTGGACAGCATTCGCCACAATCGCCCCCCCAAAGTCAGCGGAGAAGCCGGACGCCGTGCACTGGAAGCCGTGCAGCGCATCACCGAAGCCACCCGCCTGATTTCCTGAGCACTGAATATTTGAAAGGTACGCCATGCGCATCCCTATGGTCGATCTGGTCGCGCAATACCGCGATCTCCAGCCTCAGCTGGAACCTGCATTTTTGAGCGCCTTGAACGCGGCGCAGTTCATCCTAGGACCCAACGTTCAAGCGTTTGAAAAAGAAGCGGCAGCTTATTTGGGGGTGGCGCACGCCATCACCTGTGCCAACGGCACGGATGCTTTGCACCTGGCTTTGCTGGCGGCCGATATCGGCCCCGGTGACGAGGTCATCACCACACCCTTCACTTTCATTGCCACAGCAGAGGCGATTGCCTATGTGGGCGCCAAAGCGGTGTTTGTGGACATTGATCCGCGCACCTTCAACATCGACGTCGAGCAAGCACGCCGTGCGATCACGCCCCAAACCAAAGCCTTATTGCCCGTGCATTTGTTTGGGCAACCTGCTGATCTGGCCCCACTGATGGCCTTGGCCAAAGAACATCAACTGCAGTTGGTGGAAGATTGCGCGCAATCATTTGGTGCCGACATTGGTGGTCGCAAAACCGGTGCGATGGGTGATGTGGCGGCCTTCAGCTTTTTCCCCAGCAAAAATTTAGGTTGCTATGGCGACGGTGGCATGGTGACCACCCAGTCGGATGCGATGGCAGAAAAATTGCGCATGCTTCGCAACCACGGTAGCAAGGTGCGCTACTACCACGACATCATTGGCTACAACAGCCGCCTTGATGAGTTGCAGGCGGTTGTACTGCGTGCCAAGATGCCGCTGATTGACCAATACAACCAAGAGCGTCGCCGTGTCGCGCACCGCTACAACGCCGGTTTGGCCGGCCTGAATTTGCAAACGCCTTTTGAAGATGGTGTGGGTTTACACGTATACCACCAGTACACCTTGTTGACAGATAACCGTGCCACCATTCAGCAAGCATTGACTGAGCAAAAAATTGCCAGCGCCATTTATTACCCAGTGCCTTTGCACCAGCAAAAGGTATTTGCTTCGATTGCTGCCGGGTCCAGCTTCCCTGTGACTGAATCGGTTGCTGCGCGTTGCTTGTCTTTGCCCATTTATCCAGAGCTGAGCAACGAAGCCGTGGACGAAATTTGCGGTGTCATTCGTCAGGCTTTGACGGCGTGATGAACGAGAAAGAAGCACGGCCACTTTCTGAATCTGCACCTGCGCAAGATCTGCGTTTGTGCATGGTCGCTGCTGAGCGTTCGGGGGACATGTTGGCGGCTTTGTTGCTGCAGGGCATGCGCAAAAGCTGGCCTCAACTGCAAGCCTTTGGCATTGGTGGTCCGCAGATGGATGCGGTTGGCTTTGTCTCCCGCTGGTCTTGTGACGAATTGTCGGTGCGTGGTTTGGTCGAAGCCCTTTGGCGTTACCGCCACATCACGGGCATTCGCAAGACCTTGATTCAGGATGTATTGGCTTCGCCACCTGACTTGTACATCGGTGTGGATGCCTCTGACTTCAATTTGCCTGTTGAGCGTTTGCTGCGACAAAAAGGTGTGCCCACGGTTCAATTGGTGTGCCCATCCATTTGGGCATGGCGACCTGAACGTGTGCAAAAAATCCGCGAGAGCGTGGACCATGTTTTGTGCATCTATCCGTTTGAACCTGCTTTGCTGGCACAACACGGTATACAAGGCACTTTTGTGGGACACCCTGTTGCCGACGTGATCGACATGGCGCCCGATCGCCTGAAAGCCCGTCAAGCATTGGGCTTGCCCGTGGATGCCAACATCGTTGCCTTGTTGCCGGGCAGTCGACCATCTGAAATCAAAGGTTTGGCCTTGCCTTTTCTTCAGGCTGCCAAGCACATGTTGTCGCTGCGGCCCGACTTGCAGTTTGTGCTGCCGACCCACGGCCCTCTGCAAGCCATGATCGAGGCGGCCATTGCCCGTGCCGGCATGCAAGGCCGTGTGCACCTGGTCATGGGGCGTTCGCACGAAGTGCAGGCTGCCTGCGATGTGGCTTTGGTGGCCAGCGGCACTGCCACACTCGAGACCGCTTTGCACAAGCGTCCGATGGTCATCGCTTACAAAATGCAATGGCTGTCCTGGCAGATCGCCAACCGCAAGCGCTTGCTGCCCTGGGTCGGTTTGCCCAATATTTTGTGCAATGAGAGCTTGGTCCCTGAATTCTTGCAAGAGCAGGTGCAGCCCGTAGCGTTGGCCAAGGCCGTTTTGGAATGGCTCGACGATCCTGACGCTGTGGCCAAAATTCAACAGCGATTCACCGAGCTTCACCACCAACTGCGTCAGGACATGCCGACGCTGGCAAACCATGCGATCCAAAAAGTCCTTGCCGCTTGAGCAAAAAACATTGAATTGGGATACCGCCGGTCTGATGGCTGGCGTGGATGAGGCTGGGCGCGGCCCGCTGGCGGGGCCTGTGGTGGCCGCTGCAGTGATTCTGGACGATTTGCAGCCGATCGCTGGTTTGAACGACTCCAAAAAACTGTCGGCAAAGCGTCGTGAGCGTTTGTTTGACGAAATCCGTGCGCGGGCTTTGTGCTTTTCGATTGCCGAAGCGACGGTACAGGAAATTGACCAATTCAATATTTTGCAAGCCACGATGCTGGCCATGAAGCGTGCTGTCGAAGGCTTGCGTTTGAAGCCCCAAATGGTCCTGGTCGATGGCAACCGATTGCCGACGTTGGACATCTTGGCGGAGGCCATTGTGCAGGGCGATGCACTCGTACCTGCCATTTCTGCCGCATCCATTTTGGCGAAGGTGCACCGTGATCGTTTGTGTGAAGAGATGCATGCACGTTACCCGGTCTACGGCTTTGACCAACACAAAGGTTATGGCACGGCTCAACACCTTGCCGCTTTGCAGGTGCATGGCCCGGCAGACTGCCACAGAATGACTTTTGCCCCGGTGGCCAGGAGCGTGCGATGAATCTGATCACTTCGCGAGATAACCCCCATGTCAAAGCTTGGCGGCGCTTGTCCCAAGACACCACGGCTTACCGTAAGGCGGGGCAGTTTTGGCTAGAGGGTGATCATCTGTGCCGTGCCGCCATCGTCCGGGGTGTCAATCCTTTGCAAATCGTGTTGAGTGCCACTTGCTTTGAAGAGCAAGGCCCGCAGTGGGCCCGATTGACCGACGCCTTGTTTGTCCTGCCTGATGCTTTGTTTGCCAGCCTGAGCGGTCTTGAGTCACCTGCCCAAATGGGGTTTGTCGTGGCATGGTCGGCGCAGGGGCAAATTTCGTCGGAAGCCTCTACCGTGGTTTTGGATCGTTTACAGGACGCAGGCAATGTGGGGGCGATTTTGCGATGCGCCTCGGCGTTTGGATATCGCCAGGTGCTGGCCATCAAAGGGACTGCGGCTCTGTGGTCACCCAAAGTGCTCAGGGCTGGCATGGGCGCGCATTTTGGTTTGCATCTAATCGAATCGGTCAGCGAAGCGGATGTGGCCGCTTTAGACGTGCCTGTTTTGACCACCAGCTCCCATGAAGGCCCTTTTTTGCATGAATTATTGCAACGCAAGGAGTTGACACCAAAGTGTGCGTGGGTTTTTGGACACGAAGGGCAGGGCGTCAGCGACAGCTTGATGGCTTTGGCGCGACAAAAAGTCAGAATTGCACAGCCCGGAGGGGAAGAGTCGTTGAATGTGGCGACTGCCGCAGCCATTTGCCTGCACGCCAGCGCAACGGCTGCGATTTGAGTCGCCGAAGGGCCTGTGTCCGGCAGTTTTGTCGTCGCTTTGTCAGGGTTTTCGAGTGGTCCTCAGCTATAATGAGAGGCTTTCCCGCATCAACCTGTACGCCACAGTCCATCCCAGGCCCAATCCTCGAACAAGCAGCCAAAAAGAGATCGCATCTCTGGTGAGTGCTGAGGCGTACCCGAACTATTCCGGAGAACCCAGTGCTTTTGTCTCTTCAGGGAACCTTCCCGCCCGCCATCTTGGCGCTCGCAGACGGCACGGTCTTTATCGGCAACTCGATTGGAGCTACTGGCTCCACAGTCGGCGAAGTGGTGTTCAACACCTCGCTCACCGGCTACCAGGAAATCCTCACCGACCCCAGCTACTGCCAGCAGATCGTCACTTTGACGTACCCGCACATCGGCAACTACGGCGTCAGTGTGGAAGACATCGAAGCTGACAAAGTCCATGCTGCAGGTTTGATCATCAAAGATCTGCCATTGATTGCGAGCAACTTCCGTTCAAGCCAGACCCTTTCGTCCTATCTTGTGGACGCAGGCACGGTGGCCATTGCGAACATCGATACCCGCCAGTTGACTCGAATTTTGCGCACCAAGGGTGCCCAAAACGGTGCGATTGTGGGTTTGGCCAAAGGCCAGCAAGTGACGCAGAGCCTGATCGACGATGCGATTGCCTCCGCCAAAGCGGCGCCCAACATGGCTGGCCTCGATTTGGCACAAGAAGTGACGGCTACCCAGTCTTACGACTGGACGCAAACCGAGTGGAAGCTCGGCGAGGGCTACGGCACTCAGGCATCGCCCAAGTTTCATGTGGTTGCCTATGACTTTGGCGTCAAGAAAAACATTTTGCGCATGTTGGCTGCACGCGGTTGCAAAGTGACCGTGGTACCTGCCAAAACGTCTGCAGCTGAAGTGCTCAAACACAAACCCGACGGCATCTTCTTGTCCAACGGCCCTGGCGACCCACAGCCTTGCGACTACGCGATTGCGGCGGCTGCTGAGTTGATCGAAACCGGCATTCCGACTTTCGGTATTTGCCTGGGTCACCAAATCATGGCCTTGGCCAGCGGTGCCAAAACCTTCAAGATGAAGTTTGGTCACCACGGCGCTAATCACCCCGTGAAAGACCTCGACACAGGGCGCGTCTCCATCACCAGCCAAAACCACGGTTTTGCTGTCGACGAAAAGTCTTTGCCCGCCAATTTGCGTGCCACCCATGTGTCGCTGTTTGACGGCACCCTGCAGGGCCTTGCCCGCACCGACAAGCCGGCGTTCTGCTTCCAAGGTCACCCAGAAGCCTCGCCCGGACCGCATGACATTGCTTACCTCTTTGACCGCTTCATCAACCTGATGGAGGCTTCTTAACATGCCAAAGCGCACCGACCTCAAAAGTATCCTCATCATTGGCGCTGGCCCGATCATCATTGGTCAGGCCTGTGAGTTTGACTATTCCGGCGTGCAAGCCTGCAAGGCTTTGCGTGAAGAGGGTTACAAGGTCATCCTGATCAACAGCAACCCCGCCACGATCATGACCGACCCGGCCACGGCCGACGTGACCTACATCGAGCCCATCACTTGGCAGACGGTCGAGAAGATCATTGCCAAAGAGCGTCCTGATGCAATCTTGCCCACCATGGGTGGCCAGACCGCGCTCAACTGCGCTTTGGATTTGTGGCACAACGGCGTGCTTGAAAAGTACAAGGTCGAGCTGATCGGCGCCACGCCAGAGGCCATCGACAAAGCCGAAGACCGCCTGAAGTTCAAAGATGCCATGACCAAAATTGGTTTGGGCTCAGCGCGCTCCGGGATCGCCCACAGCATGGAAGAGGCTTGGGATGTGCAAAAGACATTGGGCTTCCCTACGGTCATTCGCCCCAGCTTCACTTTGGGCGGCACCGGCGGTGGCATCGCCTACAACCCCGAAGAATTCGAGGTCATTTGCAAACGCGGCCTAGAGGCTTCGCCTACGACCGAGTTGCTGATTGAAGAGTCTTTGCTCGGCTGGAAAGAGTACGAGATGGAAGTGGTGCGCGACAAGGCGGACAACTGCATCATCATCTGCTCGATCGAAAACCTCGATCCCATGGGCGTGCACACAGGTGATTCCATCACAGTGGCCCCTGCGCAAACCTTGACCGACAAGGAATACCAGATTTTGCGCAACGCCTCATTGGCTGTGCTGCGCGAGATCGGTGTAGACACGGGTGGCTCGAACGTGCAGTTCTCCATCAATCCGGTGGATGGGCGCATGGTCGTCATCGAGATGAACCCGCGTGTCTCGCGTTCATCGGCGTTGGCTTCCAAGGCCACCGGTTTCCCTATTGCGAAAGTGGCTGCCAAGCTCGCTGTGGGCTACACGCTCGACGAATTGCGCAACGAAATCACGGGCGGTGCAACGCCTGCTTCTTTCGAGCCATCCATCGACTACGTGGTCACCAAGATTCCGCGTTTTGCTTTCGAGAAATTCCCGACAGCTGACAGCCGTTTGACCACCCAAATGAAGTCGGTGGGCGAGGTGATGGCCATGGGCCGCACTTTCCAAGAATCTTTCCAGAAAGCGTTGCGCGGTCTGGAAGTGGGTGTGGACGGTATGAACGAAAAAACCCAGGACCGTGAAGTCCTGGAAAAAGAACTGGGCGAGCCCGGTCCTGAGCGCATCTGGTACGTGGGCGACGCCTTTGCCATGGGTTTGAGTGTGGACGAGGTGTTCGCCTTGACCAAGATCGACCCTTGGTTCTTGGTGCAGATCGAAGAGATCGTGAAGATCGAACTCGAACTGGAAACCACCACGCTGGAAGCGATCACGGCCGAAGAACTGCGTGCGCTCAAGAAGAAGGGTTTTTCCGACCGCCGCTTGGCCAAGTTGCTGAAAACCACTGAGCATGTGGTGCGTGAGCGCCGCCATGCCCTGAACATTCGCCCTGTTTACAAACGCGTGGACACCTGTGCAGCCGAGTTCTCGACTGACACCGCCTACATGTATTCTTGTTACGAAGGCAATGGCGACGGTGAATGCGAAGCCGAGCCCACTGCCAACAAGAAAATCATGGTGCTTGGCGGCGGCCCGAACCGCATCGGCCAGGGTATCGAATTTGACTATTGCTGCGTGCATGCAGCTCTCGCCATGCGCGAAGACGGTTATGAAACCATCATGGTCAACTGCAACCCCGAGACCGTGTCGACCGATTACGACACTTCGGACCGCTTGTACTTCGAGCCTGTCACGTTGGAAGATGTGCTGGAAATCGTGGACAAGGAAAAGCCGACAGGCGTCATCGTGCAGTACGGTGGTCAAACGCCTTTGAAGTTGGCGCTTGATTTGGAAGCCGCTGGCGTGCCGATCATCGGCACCAGCCCGGACATGATCGACGCAGCCGAAGACCGCGAGCGCTTCCAGCAGTTGCTGCAAGAGCTGGGTCTGCGTCAGCCGCCCAACGCCACAGCCCGCACCGAGCCAGAAGCCCTGGAAAAAGCGGCTGCTTTGGGCTACCCCTTGGTGGTGCGCCCCAGCTACGTGCTGGGTGGCCGTGCCATGGAAATCGTGCACGAGCAACGTGACCTCGAGCGCTACATGCGCGAAGCGGTCAAGGTCTCGCACGACTCCCCAGTGTTGCTGGACCGTTTCCTGAACGACGCTATCGAATGTGATGTGGATTGCATCCGCGACTCCGAAGGCAAGACCTTTATCGGTGGCGTGATGGAACACATTGAGCAAGCGGGCGTGCACAGCGGTGACTCGGCTTGTTCTTTGCCGCCTTACTCTCTGTCGGCGGAAACCGTCAACGAACTGAAGCGCCAGTCAGCAGCCATGGCGGGTGCCTTGCATGTGGTCGGATTGATGAACGTTCAGTTTGCGATTCAAAACATCGATGGCCAAGACGTTATTTATGTACTCGAAGTGAACCCGCGCGCTTCACGCACCGTGCCTTATGTCTCTAAAGCCACGGGCATCCAGTTGGCCAAAGTGGCAGCGCGTTGCATGGCTGGTCAAAGCTTGGCTTCGCAAGGCATCACCAAAGAAGTCACACCACCTTATTTCAGTGTGAAAGAAGCCGTCTTCCCATTCGTGAAATTCCCGGGCGTAGACACCATTCTCGGCCCCGAGATGAAGTCCACGGGCGAAGTCATGGGTGTTGGTAAGACCTTTGGTGAAGCTTTTGTGAAAAGCCAATTGGGTGCAGGAACCAAGCTGCCACGGCCCGCAAAGGCCGACGGCTCGCCCTCGGGCAAGGTCTTCATCTCGGTGAAAAACAACGACAAGCCTCGTGCGATTGAAGTGGCGCGTCAACTGATGACGCAAGGTTTTGTGCTGATTGCCACCAAGGGCACAGCCAGTGCCATCAACGCTGCGGGCGTGGCTTGTGCCACGGTGAACAAGGTGACCGAAGGTCGCCCTCACATTGTGGACATGATCAAGAACAACGAAGTGGTGTTGGTCATCAACACGGTCGAAGAGCGTCGCAATGCGATTGCTGATTCGCGCCACATCCGCACGTCGGCCTTGCTCAACCGTGTCACGACCTTCACCACCATTGCCGGTGCTGAAGCAGCGGTCGAGGGCATGAAGTACATGGACCAATTGGATGTGATTTCGGTTCAAGAAATGCACGCGCAATTGGCGTCCTGAAATCGCTGCCTAAGCCCTGTGTCCGGCACCTTGGTGCAAGGCATAATGCAGACAATGACCGCCGAGTCTCAACGCTCGGCGGTTTGCTTTTGGAGAACTGAATATGTCAACCATCCCGATTACAAAACGCGGCGCTGAAAAGCTCAAAGACGAGTTGCACCGCCTCAAGACAGTCGACCGCCCAGGCGTGATTCAAGCCATTGCCGAGGCACGTGCACAGGGAGACCTGAGTGAGAACGCCGAATACGATGCAGCCAAAGACCGTCAAGGCTTCATCGAAGGCCGGATCCAGGAAATTGAAGGCAAGTTGTCTGCTGCACAAGTCATCGATCCGACATCGGTGGATGCGGGTGGTCGAGTGGTGTTTGGCACGACCGTAGAGCTAGAAGATGAGAGCTCAGGCGAAGCTGTGAAATACCAGATCGTGGGCGAGGACGAGGCCGACTTGAAATTGGGGCTGATCAACATCAGCAGTCCGATTGCCCGCGCCTTGATCGGCAAAGAAGAGGGCGATGTGGCTGAAGTGCAAGCACCGGGTGGTGTGCGTCGCTATGAAATCGTAGGTGTCTCGTACATCTGAATCATCCAAAATGAAGGCCGTATCAAAACGGCCTTCAAAGTGGTTTGAGCTTGTTCAGGCAGGAAGCGTATCAGTCGTGGCGACCTTTTTTGACTGATTTTTGCTTGGGCTTTGCCCGTTTGATTTGACCGCCGGCCGCCAGGCGTTGGTTGCCCAACACACGAACAGTTTTGACTTCGGGGCGTTGACCACCGCGTGAACTGTATTTGAGAATCTTGAAATCGCGTGGGCCGGCTTTACGGTCCTCGTCAACCTCTTTGATTTTCTCGGGCTGAGGGCGCCAGAGGATCAGCAATTTGCCGATGTGCTGGATAGGCGCAGCATTGAGTTGGTCGGCGAGTTGTGCAAACATGGCCTCGCGCGCAGCGCGATCGTCGCCCAGAACCCTGATTTTGATCAGGCCATGGGCGTTCAGTGCCGCTTCGGTTTCCTTGACGACAGCAGGAGTCAGGCCATCGCCCCCGATCATGACGACCGGATCCAGGTGATGGGCATCGGCGCGAAAAACTTTGCGCTCGGAAGGTGTGAGTTGTATTTGGGGCATCCCCGTATTATCCCCGCAAGGACGCAGAAGAATGAAAGTCAAAACCAAAAGTAAAAAGGTGAACAAAGCCTGGTTGAACGACCATGTCAATGACACCTACGTCAAACTGGCCCTGAGAGAGGGTTATCGGGCACGGGCTGCCTATAAATTGAAAGAGATCGATGAAACGCTCGGTTTGATCCGTCCAGGCAATCTGGTGGTCGATCTGGGCTCGGCACCTGGCGCCTGGAGCCAATACCTGCGCAGACGGCTGTCGCCCGATGGTGCGGCGGTGGGGGCGCTCAACGGGACCATCATTGCGCTGGACCTTTTGCCGATGGCTCCTGTGGAAGGGGTTCAGTTCATTCAAGGGGATTTCCGTGAAAACGAGGTCGCTACTTTGCTTGAGGCCGCGCTGCAGGGCCGTCAGGCGGATGTGGTTGTTTCCGACATGGCGCCCAATTTGTCGGGCATTGAGTCTTCGGATGCAGCCCGCATCACGCATTTGATCGAGTTGGCTGTCGAGTTTGCCCAAAATCACATGAAACCCGAAGGTGCTCTGGTGGTCAAAGTCTTTCATGGCAGTGGTTACAGCCAAATCGTGAAAATGTTCAAAGAGACCTTCAAGGTGGTCAAGCCCATCAAGCCCAAAGCTTCGCGCGACAAGTCCTCCGAGACTTTTTTGGTGGGCATGGGGCTTATCAGCTCGCTTTAAGGGGCTAATTCCTCTGTTTTTGAGGGCTAAAACTTCATCACTGGCGTTTGGGTCCATGCCGCAGGCCTAGAATGAGAACAGTCATTTTTTTCGATTGGAGTGTCTCTTGAATAACCCTTGGTTTTCCAAAATTGCCGTTTGGATGGTGATTGCCATGGTGCTGTTCACCTTGTTCAAGCAGTTTGACAACCGTGGCGTCGCAGGTGCGAATGCCATTGGTTATTCTGACTTTCTGGAAGAGGTTCGCGGCAACCGGATCAAGAGCGCCACAATTTCTGAGAGCCCTGGTGGCACCGAAATTTTGGCTGTCACCAACGACGATCGTCGCATCAAGACCACGGCCACATATTTGGATCGCGGTTTGGTCGGCGATTTGATCAACAGTGGCGTCAAATTTGATGTCAAGCCCCGCGAAGAAGGCTCCCTGCTCATGACCCTGTTGGTCAGCTGGGGCCCGATGTTGCTCTTGATCGGTGTCTGGGTGTATTTCATGCGCCAGATGCAAGGCGGAGGCAAAGGCGGTGCCTTCAGCTTTGGCAAATCCAAAGCACGCATGCTGGACGAAAACAACAACCAGGTCACCTTTGCCGACGTGGCCGGTTGCGATGAGGCCAAAGAAGAAGTCAAGGAAGTCGTCGATTTCCTGAAAGACCCTCAGCGGTTCCAGAAACTGGGCGGTCGTATCCCTCGTGGTCTGCTGCTTGTAGGCCCACCAGGCACCGGTAAAACACTGCTGGCCAAAGGCATCGCAGGCGAAGCCAAGGTGCCCTTTTTCAGCATCTCGGGTTCTGATTTTGTCGAGATGTTTGTCGGCGTGGGCGCAGCCCGTGTCCGTGATATGTTCGAAAACGCTAAAAAGAACGCGCCTTGCATCATCTTCATCGATGAAATCGATGCAGTTGGCCGCCAACGTGGCGCAGGCTTGGGCGGTGGCAATGACGAGCGCGAGCAAACCCTCAACCAGATGCTGGTGGAGATGGATGGCTTTGAGACCAATTTGGGTGTGATCGTGGTGGCCGCGACCAACCGACCAGACATTCTGGATGCCGCTTTGTTGCGTCCGGGCCGTTTTGACCGTCAGGTGTATGTGACGCTGCCCGATATCCGCGGACGCGAGCAAATCTTGAACGTGCACATGCGCAAGGTGCCTATTGGCCAAGACGTCAATGCCGGTGTGATTGCGCGTGGCACACCTGGCATGAGCGGTGCTGATCTGGCCAACCTGTGCAACGAAGCTGCCTTGATGGCTGCCCGTCGCAATGCACGCGTGGTTGAGATGGTTGACTTCGAAAAAGCCAAAGACAAGATCCTGATGGGGCCTGAGCGCAAGAGCATGGTCATGCCCGAAGAAGAGCGTCGCAACACGGCTTACCACGAAGCTGGCCATGCCTTGATCGGTAAATTGTTGCCCAAGTGCGATCCGGTGCACAAAGTCACGATCATTCCCCGTGGCCGTGCCTTGGGTGTGACGATGAGCTTGCCCGAAAAGGACCGCTACAGTTACGACAAGGAATTCATGCTGAACCAGATCAGCATGTTGTTTGGTGGCCGCATTGCCGAAGAGGTGTTCATGCACCAAATGACCACCGGTGCCAGCAACGACTTTGAACGGGCCACCTCGATTGCCCGCGACATGGTCATGCGCTACGGCATGACGGATGCGTTGGGGCCGATGGTGTATGCCGAAAACGAAGGCGAAGTGTTCTTGGGCCGCTCGGTGACCAAGACCACTAACATGAGCGAATCCACCATGCAAAAGGTGGACATGGAAGTGCGACGCATCATCGACGAGCAGTACAGTTTGGCCCGTCGGCTCATTGAAGAGCACAGCGCCCAGATGCACGGCATGGCCAAAGCCTTGCTGGAGTGGGAAACCATCGACAAGGACCAGATCGACGACATCATGGCTGGGCGCGACCCCATGCCACCCAAAGACTGGACGCCTCGTACACCGCCCACCGGTGGCGGCAGCGGCGGCGGTACCCCTGAGATTCAAGCAGAGCCAGCGACCACGGCCGCTTGATTTTTCAAGACCGGTGTCACAAGAGCGGGGCCTTCGGGCTCCGTTTTTCATGGAACAAGCCTTATGGAAGCTGAAAAAACAGGACTGCACCGCGCCACGCGTTGGCAGACCACGCGGTTCGATTTGGACCTCTCTCACCCCTGGGTCATGGGCATTGTGAATGTCACACCCGATTCTTTTTCTGACGGAGGGCAGCACGGCGATGTGACACAGGCTCTGCGGCATGCCGAGCAATTACTGCGCGATGGCGCAGGCATTTTGGATGTGGGCGGCGAGTCCACGCGGCCAGGCGCAGACCTTGTGCCTTTGTCGCAAGAGTTGGCGCGCCTTGTCCCGTTTTTGAAAGAGGCGGTTCGTTGGCAAGTGCCGATATCGGTAGACACGTACAAGCCTGAAGTGATGCAGGTGGTGCTGGATCTGGGCGTCGACATCGTCAATGACATTTGGGCTTTACGCCAGCCGGGGGCTGAGCGTGTGATTGCCGCGCATCCCGCTTGTGGCGTGTGTTTGATGCACATGCACCGAGAACCTCAAACCATGCAAATGCAGACCATGACCGGGGACGTGCTGGCCGAGGTCGCTGCTTTCTTGAAGGGGCGCGTCGAATCACTCACCGCCCAGGGCGTTGCGTCATCCAGATTGATGCTCGATCCTGGTATCGGGTTTGGCAAAACCGTTGCGCAGAACTTCCAGTTGCTCGCCAGGCAGTCCGATTTATTGCGTTTGGGCTATCCGGTTTTGGCCGGTTGGTCCCGCAAATCTTCTTTGGGCGCGGTGTTGAGTGACAAAGGACAGATCCCTGAGCCCGCGCAACGCCAAGCGGCCAGTGTGGCCGCCGCGTTGTTGGCGGTTGACAGGGGCTCACGTGTGGTGCGCGTGCACGACGTTAAGCCCACAGTGGATGCGCTCAAAGTCTGGCAGGCCATGCAGTCTCATATCGGTGTGGACTAAACCGCTGAATACTCTCTTTTGTCAGGATGGGGGGCCGATCCGGCCGCTAGAATTCTTTGACTTATTAAAAAAACAAGGATGGTGAGCATGGCGCGTCAATATTTCGGAACGGACGGCATTCGGGGCACGGTAGGTCAAAGCCCCATCACGCCGGATTTCATTTTGCGTTTGGCGCATGCAGTAGGTCGTGTTTTGAAAGCTCAAGAGGCGCACCCGGTGGTACTGATCGGAAAAGACACCCGAATTTCTGGCTATATGTTGGAAAGTGCGCTCGAATCAGGTTTCAACTCGGCAGGGGTTGATGTGGTGTTGTTGGGGCCTGTGCCCACGCCAGCGGTGGCGTATTTGACCCGTGCGCAGCGCGCTTCTCTGGGTGTGGTGATCAGCGCAAGCCACAACCCGTTTGCCGACAACGGCATCAAGTTTTTCAGCGCCCAAGGCAAAAAGCTGTCCGATGCTTGGGAAGAAACCGTTGAGGCGACTTTGCTGGAAGACCCGGTCTGGGTGGACTCTGCCGCTTTGGGTAAAACCCGGCGTCTGGACGACGCAGCGGGTCGTTACATTGAGTTTTGCAAGAGCACCTTTTCGAACGATTTGACCCTCAAGGGCTTGAAGATTGTGGTGGATGCCGCCCATGGCGCGGCCTATCAAATCGCGCCCAAGGTTTTCCACGAGTTGGGTGCCGAGGTGATCGCGATCGGCTGCGCCCCGGACGGCCTGAACATCAACAAAGGCGTGGGAGCCACGCACCCTGAGGCTTTGGTGCAAGCCGTCAAAGACCAAGGCGCTGATTACGGCATTGCACTTGATGGAGATGCTGACCGCTTGCAATTCGTGGATGCCACAGGCCGATTGTTCAACGGCGATGAGTTGTTGTACCTCATGGTCGCAGACCGTTTGGCAAGAGACGAAGCTGTGCCGGGTGCCGTGGGCACCTTGATGACCAACTTGGCGATCGAGGTGGCACTCAAGCAACGCGGTGTGCAATTTGTGCGGGCCAAGGTGGGTGACCGTTATGTGCTGGAGGTCTTGCACGACAAGGGTTGGTTGCTGGGTGGCGAGGGCTCGGGCCATTTGTTGGCCTTGGACAAGCACACCACAGGCGATGGCTTGGTCAGCGCTTTGCAGGTTTTGCAAGCCTGTGTGGGCAGCGGACAGACCATGGCCCAATTGCTGGAGGGCATCACGCTGTTCCCGCAAACGTTGATCAATGTGCGTTTGACGCCGGGCTTTGATTGGCAAGGCCATCAGCCTTTGTGGGATGCCACTCGGGCCGCAGAGTCCGAGTTGGGCGATTCGGGCCGGGTCTTGATCCGGGCCAGTGGCACTGAGCCTTTGGTGCGGGTCATGGTCGAGGCGCGTGATGCGGTGCAAGCACGCCAATGTGCCGAACGGATTGCGGCAACCCTGTCTTGATCTGTCACCTCGCTTGCTGAGCCCAGCACCGGGCGTACAGCCTACTCAGTAAATCAGCCGCTCTGGTTTGATTTCCTGAAGGATGGTGGTGGCGATCTCTTCGATCGACTTGGTGGTGGTCGACAGCCAGCGGATGCCGGAGCGGCGCATCATGGCTTCCCCTTCAGAGACTTCCATGCGGCAATTTTCCAGACTGGCGTAACGCGAGTTGGGTCTGCGCTCTGCGCGGATTTCGGCCAGGCGATCAGGATGGATGCTCAGGCCGAAGATTTTTTTGCGGTGCGGCACCAGGGCTGGGGGCAACTGCTTGCGGTCAAAGTCTTCAGGAATCAAGGGGTAGTTGGCGGCTTTCAGGCCGTGCTGCATGGCCAAATACAAGCTGGTCGGGGTTTTGCCGCTGCGGCTCACGCCCACCAAAATCACATCTGCCGACTCAAGGTCCCGGTTGGATTGGCCATCGTCATGGGCCAGTGAAAAGTTGATGGCCTCGATGCGGTCGTGGTATTCCTTGCTTTTGCTCACATCCGAAAAACGCCCGACCCGGTGGTGCGACTTGATGCCCAGCTCGTTTTCAAGCGGGTTCACAAAGGTGCCAAACATGTCCAGCAACATGCCTTGGCAATGCTCTTGCAGCACTTTGAGCACGTCCATGTTCACCAAGGTGGTGAACACGATGGGTTTGCTGCCCTCGGTATCGGCGGTGTGGTTGATCTGCCTGACCGCTTGGTGCGCCTTGTCGATGGTGTCGGTGAAAGGCAGGCGCACATGCCGCGTCTTCATGTCGAACTGGGCCAAGATGGCGTTGCCAAAAGTCTCTGCTGTGATGCCGGTGCCGTCAGAGACGAAAAAAACAGTGCGTTTGGACATGGATGCAAAAATTTCAAATGAAGGCGGCACCAAGCCCCCTAAAATGATTCGATTATCCATGGCACCCCGCTCGGCGGTTGAATTCCAAGAACAACAAAATCCCGTCCTGACCCATGGAGCCCGGTTTTAACTTTGGAGCTTTGCATGTCTGATCTTTTCAGTGAGACCGCTTTGGTCGTTCCCTTTGAGCAATTGCGCATGACCGATGTGGAGTCGGTCGGTGGCAAAAACGCCAGCTTGGGGGAGATGATTTCGCAATTGCCCTCGGGCGTGCGTGTGCCGACGGGTTTTGCCACCACCGCCCATGCTTTTCGGCAGTTTCTGGCTTTTGGCGGCTTGACTGAGCGCATCAATGCCCGGCTGGACGCGCTGGACACAGAAGATGTCCGTGCCTTGGCCGCAGCGGGGGCAGAAATCCGCGCCATGGTCGAAGCCCAGCCTTTTCCGTCCGATCTTGAGCAGGCCATTCGCGAGGCGTTTGTCCGCCTGCAAGGCAGCAACCCCGAGGCTTCTTTTGCTGTGCGATCTTCGGCCACCGCCGAAGATTTGCCTGACGCTTCATTTGCGGGTCAGCAAGAGACTTTTTTGAACGTGGTCGGCATCGCTGACGTGCTGCACAAAATGAAAGAGGTGTTTGCCTCTTTGTACAACGACCGCGCCATCAGCTACCGCGTGCACAAAGGTTTTGCACACGCTGATGTGGCTTTGTCGGCAGGTGTGCAACGCATGGTGCGCTCTGATTTGGGGGCTGCGGGTGTCATGTTCACCATCGATACCGAGTCGGGTTTCGAAGATGTGGTGTTCATCACCTCCAGCTACGGCTTGGGTGAGACCGTGGTGCAGGGCGCGGTGAACCCGGATGAGTTCTACGTGCACAAACCCATGTTGGCTGCGGGCAAGCGATGTGTCATCCGACGCAATCTGGGCTCTAAATTGATCGAGATGGTGTTTGCCACGCCAGAAGAAAAAGCGGCTTCGGGCAAGCTGGTCAAAACCACCGATGTGCCCGCTGAGTTGCGCAACCGCTACAGCCTGACCGATGACGAGGTTGAGCAGTTGGCCCGTTATGCCGTGGTCATCGAGCAGCACTACGGTCGCCCGATGGACATCGAGTGGGGCAAAGACGGCACGGATGGCCTTTTGTACATCCTGCAAGCACGTCCTGAAACCGTGAAAAGCCAGGCCAAAGGCACGCCCGAGCTGCGTTACAAGCTCAAAGGCAAAAGCACCATCTTGGCCGAGGGCAGGGCGATTGGCCAAAAGATCGGCACGGGCCCTGTGCGCTTGGTGCATCACATCAGCGAGATGGACAAGGTTCAGCCCGGCGACGTGCTGGTGACCGACATGACCGACCCTAATTGGGAACCCGTGATGAAGCGTGCCAGCGCCATCGTCACCAACCGGGGCGGTCGCACCTGCCACGCTGCCATCATTGCGCGTGAGTTGGGCATTCCTGCCGTGGTGGGCTGCGGCAACGCCACAGAACAGCTGAAAGAGGGCACCTTGGTCACCGTCAGCTGTGCCGAAGGCGATACCGGTCACATTTACGATGGCTTGCTGGAAACTGAAATCAGCGAAATCCAGCGTGGCGTGTTGCCCGAGATCAAAACCAAAATCATGATGAACGTGGGCAATCCCCAGTTGGCCTTCGATTTTGCACAACTGCCCAACGCCGGTGTGGGCCTGGCGCGTCTGGAATTCATCATCAACAACAACATCGGCGTGCACCCCAAGGCGATCCTGGATTACCCGGCCATCGATGCCGACTTGAAGAAAGCTGTGGAATCGGTCGCCCGTGGCCATGCGTCACCCCGTGCGTTTTATGTCGACAAAGTGGCCGAAGGTGTGGCCAGCATCGCAGCGGCTTTTTGGCCTAAACCAGTGATCGTGCGTTTGTCGGATTTCAAGAGCAACGAATACCGCAAGCTCATTGGTGGCAGCCGCTACGAGCCGGAAGAAGAAAATCCGATGCTGGGTTTTCGTGGCGCTGCGCGTTACATCAGCGCAGATTTTGGCGAGGCCTTTGCCATGGAATGCGAAGCGATCAAACGCGTGCGTGGCGAGATGGGATTGACCAACGTCCAGATCATGGTGCCGTTTGTCCGCACCTTGGGACAAGCCGAAAAGGTCACCAAACTGCTGGCCACTCAAGGTTTGCGTCGTGGCGAACACGATCTCAAAGTCATCATGATGTGCGAAGTGCCCAGCAACGCCATCCTGGCTGAACAATTCCTTGAGTTTTTCGATGGATTTTCGATCGGCTCCAACGATCTGACGCAGCTCACTTTGGGCCTTGATCGTGATTCTGGCCTGGAATTGCTGGCAATGGACTTTGACGAACGCGACCCCGCTGTGACCGCCTTGATTGAGCAAGCGATCAAGGCCTGCCTGGCCAAAGGCAAGTACATCGGTATCTGCGGACAGGGCCCCAGCGATCACCCTGATTTCGCGCGCTGGTTGATGGACAAGGGCATCAGCTCCATCTCGCTCAACCCGGACACGGTGATCGAAACCTGGACCAATTTGGGTCGCTGATTCTTCAATCCGGGGCCTTGCGATGACTCAACCGATGGCAAACCGTCGAACTGCGGCTTACCACTGGCGGATTCACCGCAATGTGCTGATCTACATCGGCATCCTCGTCACTTTGATGGGGGCCATGGCTTCGGCTGAACGGTGGGGACTGTCACGCAATTTGATTGGCCCCATTTTTTTGTTCAGCACGGTGATGATCTATGCCTTGATTGGCATTTCCAGCAGGACAACGGACGAAGACGAGTATTACGTCGCGGGTAGGCGTATTCCGGCCATGTACAACGGCATGGCCACTGCCGCCGACTGGATGAGTGCAGCCTCTTTCATCAGCTTGGCGGGGGCACTTTATTTGCAGGGCTTCTCTGGCAGCGGGCAGCAGCCTGGTGGCTTGGCTTATGTGATGGGCTGGACCGGCGGCTTTTGCCTGGTCGCATTGTTGATTGCCCCCCATTTGCGGGCCATGAAGCTTTACACCTTGCCGGACTACTTTGACCGCCGTTATGGCGGTCGTTGGCCCCGCATCATCGCCGCATTGGCTTCGGTGTTGTGTTCATTCACCTATGTTGTGGCCCAGATTTATGGCATCGGGTTGATCGCATCCCGTTTGACGGGCGTTCAGTTCGAGATTGGCATCTTGCTCGGTTTGGGCGGGGTTTTGCTGTGTTCATTTTTGGGGGGCATGCGTGCCATCACTTGGACGCAGGTGGCGCAATACATCATGTTGCTGCTGGCCTTCATGATTCCTGTGTCCTGGCTTGCCTATAAGCAACTTGGAACACCGTTCGCTCCCTTGGTCTACGGCCAGCAGCTTGCGCACATTGCAGCCATCGAAAAAAAGCTGATCAACGATCCAGCCGAAATCGAGGTGCGTCAAGAGTTTGCACGTCGGGCCAAAATGTTTGAGGCGCGGCTTGAAAATGTCGAACGATCCATGGCCGAGCTGCGTCTGGAGCTGGAGGAAAAAATCCGCATGCTCAAGGCCCAATCGGCTGATTACGCTTCCATTGCACAAGCTCGGCGCGCACTTTTGGCGGTACCTCGCGATGCTGCGACAGCACGTGAACAATGGACCCGAGCCATGCACGACAACCGTGACCGGGCCCGACCTTTGGGGGGAATGCCTGCCCACGCTCAGGCATTTGCAGGCAACCCTCATGGCAGTGCGCAAGACATCAAGTTGTTCGATGAGTCGAGGCTGAATTTTCTGGCGCTGGTGTTTTGCCTCATGGTCGGAACAGCTGGCTTGCCTCACTTGCTGACGCGCTTTTACACATTGCCCTCGGTTGCCGAGACCCGCACTTCGGTGGCTTGGTCCTTGTTCTTCATTGGCTTGCTTTACCTGAGTGTTCCGGCTTTGGCTGTGCTGGTGAAGTTCGAGGTGCTGAATAACCTGGTGGGCAGCAGTTTTGCGGATTTGCCGAGCTGGATGGCGCAATGGGCCCGTCTTGATTCTGCGCTGCTGGAGTTTTCGGACGTCAACGGTGACGGGGTCTTGCAGTTGGGTGAGTTGAAGCTGGGAGCCGACATGATCATGCTGGCCACCCCTGAATTGGGCGGTATGCCTTTTGTGGTCTCAGGCTTGGTGGCTGCCGGGGGGGTGGCGGCCGCCTTGTCAACCGCCGATGGCTTGTTGTTGACCATCAGCAATGCCTTGGTGCATGACATTGGGCCAGGGCGTGAACGCAAACCCAAATCTGCGGAGGGGCGCGTTATTTTGTCTAAGTTTGCATTGTTGGCCGTTGCCATGCTGGCCGCTGTGGTGGCCGCTTTCAAGCCTGCGGAAATCCTTGCGTTGGTCTCCACGTCTTTTTCCTTGGCAGCTGCCGCATTTTTCCCCGGCATGGTTTTGGGCATGGTTTGGCAAAAAGTCCATCGTCCCGCCGTCGTCGCCGGCATGCTGGCGGGTTTGGGTCTGACCCTTTATTACATGGTGGTCAATGCCCCCGGCTTCAGACATTTTTGGGGATTGGACCCCAGTGCTGGGCTGTGGTTTGGCATTCAGCCCTTGTCGGCGGGTGTTTTTGGTGTGCCCGCAGGCCTGCTGGTGATGGTTTTGTTGACTTTGCTATTGCCAACCCGTTGGGTTGTGCCGCGCACGCAGCTTGTCGTGCCTGACAGCGGCTATCCCGGCCTCTGAATTAACGCTATAATCGCAGGCTTCGCCTTGCCGCACCCCGACAGACGCTGGGGGCGGCTTTTCCAACCTTTTGGGTTAACCGCAAGGAGTCTCAATGCGTCATTACGAAATCATTTTGCTGATCCATCCCGATCAGTCCGAACAAGTTCCAGCCATGCTGGAGCGTTACAAAGGCATGATCACTGCCGGCGGTGGCAATATCCACCGTGTTGAAGACTGGGGCCGCCGTCAGTTGGCATACCAGATCAACAAGCTGGGCAAAGCCCACTACCTGTGCGTGAACATTGAAGCCGACCAAGCCGTCATGGCTGAACTGGAGCATGCCTTCAAGTTCAACGATGCTGTTTTGCGTCACCTGACTGTGCTCAAGAAAAAAGCCGACACCGCTCCTTCATCGATGATGAAAACTGTTGAGCGCGAAGAAGCCCGCAAGTCACAACAAGCCGAATTCGCCGCTTGATACTGACCTGTTGAGGAGTGAACCTTACAGAACTGACCGCCTGTATTGCCGAGCAAGCCGCTTTGCGATACACACCCGCCGGGTTGCCCGCTCTGGACTTGATTCTGGGGCATGCCTCTGAAGTACAAGAGGCAGGACAAGCCCGCAAAGTCCAGCTTAAGCTTCGTGCCTTGGCCTTCGGGTCTTTGGCAGAAACGCTGGTCAAGCAAGCGGTAGGCAGTGTCTGGACGTTCAAAGGCTTTTTGGCCACCCCTCGACAAGGCAAAAGTGTCGTGTTGCACATTCAAGAGTTTCAGCAAGATTAATTTCAGGAGGCCCCATGGCCACGTTCAAAAAATTCAACAAAGACAAGCGCCCTAAGCGCAACACCCAGTCACTGCTGTTCAAGCGCAAGCGCTTTTGCCGCTTCACTGTGACCGGCGTCGAAGAAATCGACTACAAAGATGTGGACACATTGCGTGACTTCATCGCCGAAAACGGCAAGATCATTCCCGCACGCCTGACTGGCACCCGTGCCATTTTCCAGCGTCAGCTCAACACAGCCATCAAGCGCGCACGCTTCCTGGCCATGTTGCCCTACACCGACCAGCACAAAGTCTAAGGAGTCCAACCATGCAAATCATTCTGCTCGAAAAGGTTGTGAACCTGGGTAATCTGGGCGATATCGTCAAAGTCAAAGACGGCTACGCTCGCAACTTCCTGATCCCACAAGGCCGTGCACGCCGTGCTACCGAAAACAACAAGGCCGAGTTCGAAGCTCGCCGTGTTGAACTCGAAAAAGCAGCTGCTGCCAAATTGGCCGAAGCCCAAGCTCAAGGCGAGAAATTGTCTGGTTTGGTCGTCAAGTTGTCGCAAAAAGCTGGCGTCGATGGCCGTTTGTTTGGTTCTGTGACCAACCACGACATCGCTGAAGAGTTGAACAAGCAAGGCTACAAGCTGGTCAAGTCCCAGATCCGCATGCCTCATGGCCCCATCAAAACAGTGAGTGAGTCCGCAGTGTCAGTGGCTTTGCACACCGACGTGGTGGTGGACGTGACTGTGACTGTGTTGGGCGAAACTGCCTGATCGTCGACAGACCTTCCCATAAAACCGCCGGGTGCCTCACCCGGCGGTTTTTTTTTCGTCTGAAATCAGCGGTCAGCGGCGGCGGCTTGAACCCAACAAACTGCCCAGCACACCGCGAACAATTTCACGCCCAATGGCCGATCCCACAGTGCGTACCGCGCTCTTGACCACCAACTGGGCCACGCCATCGCGTTGTCCGCCTCGGGGCCCTGAGCTGCCAAACAGCATGTCGGACAAGCCGCCCATCAGGCTGCCTTCCTTGTCGGCAGGTGCTGTGGCCTGACCCGGTAGCGCGGGTGCTTCGCTGGTCTGACCCTGAGACGCGCCTGCCTTGATCTTCTCGTAGGCTGAATCCCGGTCATGGTGGTTTTCGTAAACGCCTGCCACCAAGGAATTCTGGATCAAGTCTTGCCGTTGTGCGGGTGTGATGGGCCCCAGTTGGCTGGCTGGCGGCAGCACAAACACGCGTTCGGTCTCGCATGGGCGTCCCTTGGCATCCAGAAAGCTCACCAAGGCTTCGCCTACCGCCAGCTCGGTGATGGCTGCCTCGATGTCGAGTCCGACCTTGGGGCGCATGGTCTGCGCCGTGGCGGCCACGGCTTTTTGGTCGCGTGGGGTGTAGGCGCGCAAAGCATGCTGCACCCGGTTGCCCAATTGACCGAGCACGCTGTCCGGGATGTCCAATGGGTTCTGGGTGACAAAGTACACCCCTACGCCTTTGGACCGCACCAAGCGCACCACCAGCTCGATGCGCTCGACCAGCGCCGCAGGAGCGTCCTTGAACAACAAGTGCGCCTCATCAAAGAAGAACACCAGCTTGGGTTTTTCGGGGTCGCCGATTTCGGGCAGCACTTCGAACAGCTCGGACAGCATCCACAACAAGAAGGTGGCGTACAAGCGGGGCGAGTTCATCAGCTTGTCGGCCGTCAGAATGTTCACGACCCCCAAGCCTTTGGCGTCGGTCTGCATAAAGTCTTCAATGTTGAGCATGGGCTCGCCAAAGAAACGGTCGCCGCCCTCGCTTTCGATCTGCAGCAGGCCGCGCTGAATGGCCCCAATGCTCGCAGCACTGATGTTGCCGTATTCGGTGGTGAACAGCTTGGCGTTGTCACCCACATACTGCAGCATGGCCCGCAGGTCTTTCATGTCCAGCAGCAGCAAGCCGTTGTCATCGGCGATCTTGAACACCAGGTTCAGCACCCCGGCTTGGGTGTCGTTCAGGCCCAGCATGCGGGTCAACAGCAAGGGGCCCATGTCAGAAATGGTGGCGCGCACCGGGTGACCTTGTTCGCCAAACACGTCCCAAAGGGTTGTGGGGCAGGCCATGGGCACGGGCATGGCAATGCCCCGGTCCTTGAGCACGGCGGCCAGCTTGTCTCCTATTTTTCCGGCTTGACTGATGCCGGTCAGATCGCCTTTGACGTCGGCCATGAAGACGGGGACACCCATGCGCGAGAAATTCTCGGCCAAGGTTTGCAGGGTCACAGTTTTACCTGTGCCTGTGGCGCCTGTGATCAGGCCATGGCGGTTGGCCAGACCCGGGAGGAGGTGACATTGCACCTGGGCATTTTGCGCAATCAGCATGGGTTCAGTCATGTTCGTTTTTCTCCCGCTTGTGAAAAGTAAAATCCAGACTGTAGGTTAAATCAACATTCAAGGAATTCCCGATGGCTGGCCACAGTAAATGGGCAAATATTCAGCACCGCAAGGGGCGGCAAGACGAAAAACGTCAGCGCATCTGGACCCGGGTGGTTCGTGAAATCATGGTGGCAGCCCGAACCGGAGGCGGCGATGTCAGCGCCAATCCGCGCTTGCGCCTGGCCATTGAGAAAGCCAAAGCGGCCAACATGCCCGCCGACACCATCAAGCGCAACGTGGACAAAGCCACAGGCAACCTCGAGGGTGTGAGCTACGAGGAAATCCGCTACGAAGGCTATGGCATTGGGGGCGCGGCCATTATTTTGGACACCATGACCGACAACCGGGTGCGCACCGTGGCCGAGGTGCGCCACGCCTTGAGCAAGCATGGCGGCAACTTGGGCACCGAAGGGTCTGTGGCGTTTCAGTTCAAGCATTGCGGCCAACTGATTTTTGCGCCGGGCACGAGCGAAGACAGGGTCATGGAAGTGGCCCTTGAGGCCGGTGCCGAGGACGTGATCACGGACGAGGAGGGGGCCATCGAAGTCCTGACATCCCCGACTGATTTTGAATCTGTCAAAAATGCGCTGGAGACCGCCGGGCTGGTCGCTGAGATGGCCGAAGTCACCATGCGTGCAGAGAACAGCATCGCCCTTGGTGGTGACGATGCGGTCAAAATGCAAAAATTGCTGGATGTGCTGGAAGACTTGGACGATGTGCAAAACGTTTTCCATAACGCCGAATTTGAAGATTAAGGAAGTTTGATGAAAGTATTGGTAGTCGGCAATGGTGGCCGTGAACACGCCATGGCCTGGAAATTGGCGCAATCGCCACGAATTCAACAGGTTTATGTGGCCCCTGGCAACGGTGGCACAGCCAAAGACCCTGACCTGATCAATGTCCCGGTTACCGATTTGGCGCAACTGCGCCAGTGGTCCATTGACAACGACATTGGCTTGACCTTGGTCGGTCCGGAAGCGCCCTTGGCCGCAGGCATCGTGGACGATTTCCGTGCCCACGGTTTGCGGATTTTTGGCCCCACGCAAGCGGCCGCCCAGCTCGAAAGCTCTAAGGCATTTTCCAAGGCCTTCATGCAACGGCATGGCATTCCCACGGCCGAGTTTGAAACCTTCACCGATGCTGCCCTGGCGCACGCCTATGTGGACCTTAAGGGGGCACCGATCGTGGTCAAGGCCGATGGCCTGGCTGCAGGCAAAGGCGTGGTTGTGGCCATGACGCTGACCGAGGCCCACGAAGCCATCGACTTCATGTTGCTCGACAACACTTTGGGTGTCGCCCACAACGCAGGGGGTGCACGGGTGGTGATCGAGGAGTTTTTGCAAGGCGAGGAAGCCAGCTTCATGGTGCTGTGCGATGGCAAAAATGTGGCGGCACTGGCCACCAGCCAGGACCACAAACGCCTGCAGGACGGCGACGAAGGCCCTAATACAGGTGGCATGGGCGCGTATTCGCCCGCACCCGTGGTCACGGCCGAAGTGCATGCTCGGGCCATGCGCGAAGTCATCTTGCCCACCATTCGGGGTATGGAAAAAGACGGCATCAATTACACCGGCTTTTTATATGCGGGCTTGATGATCGACCCTCAAGGGCGCGTTAAGACCCTCGAATTCAACTGCCGCATGGGTGACCCTGAAACCCAGCCCATCTTGATGCGCCTGAAATCAGACTTTTTTGAAGTTCTGTTGGCGGCCACATCAGAAGGCCTTGAGAGTTTTGAAATGGAATGGGATCGCCGTGTCGCCTTGGGCGTGGTGATGGCTGCAGCTGGATACCCCATGAACCCGCGCAAAGGTGACGTCATCGGCGGCTTGCCCAAAGACGAGGACGATGCGATGGTTTTTCACGCTGGCACACTTGAAAAAGACGGCCAGATCCAGACCTCGGGTGGGCGTGTCCTGTGCGTCACTGCCTTGGCCGATTCCGTGCGTCAGGCGCAACAAAAGGCGTATCAGACAGCCAGCCCCATTGTTTTTGACGGAATGCAGATGCGCAAGGACATTGGTTATCGCGCTATCAAGAACTGAACACGGATACCCGATATGAGCGCACCGTCAACACACCCTGTGAATTTTCAAGGCTCTCGCTTGGCCCGCTGGATCTTGAAGATGCTGGGCTGGCGTCTGGAGTTTGAGGGATTTCCCACGCGCCAGGGCGTGGCCATCGTCTACCCGCACACCAGCAATTGGGATTTTCCGATCGGCATGTTGGCCAAATGGGCATTGGGCATTCCGGCGCATTTCTGGGGGAAAGATTCGCTGTTCAAGTTTCCCTTGATCGGGCGTTGGATGCGCTGGGTGGGCGGCATTCCGATTGACCGCAGCTCTTCGCGTGGCGTGGTGGGCCAGATGGTCCATCAGTTCGAACAGCACAAGCAAAATGACCAGTTGCTCTGGCTGGGGCTGGCCCCTGAGGGCACACGCAGCCTCACGCCCGGCTGGCGCAGTGGTTTTTACCAAGTGGCAGCAGGGGCCCAAGTGCCGTTGGCCTTGGTCAAACTCGACTGGGGCCAACGTTGTTTCAGTGTGGTGGACTTTTACGACCTGACAGGGCAAGTCGAGGAGGATTACGCGCACATGGCCCAAGTGTTTGCCGGGGTCCAGGGTTTTCATGCCAAGCAGATGGGGCCGATCACACCCTGGAGTCCGCAGGCTAGCCCCAAAGCGGTGAACGTCTCCTCGGCCTCACATCCTTCCTGATTTTTTTGCGTTGGTAAACCCCATGAGCACATCGTTTGAACTCGACACGGTCAAGAACTATCTTGTCGGTCTGCAGTCCCGTATCACCGGGGCCTTGACCGACATCGACGGCACCCCGTTTTTGGTGGACGCCTGGCAAAAAGAGCCTGGTGAAAAGCTACAGGGCAACGGCATCACCCAGATCCTGGAAGGTGGCCCTGTGTTTGAGCGTGCCGGTTGTGGCTTTTCTCATGTGAGCGGGCCGCAGCTGCCGCCTTCAGCTACGCAGCATCGGCCAGAGTTGGCGGGTTCGGCCTTTGAGGCCATGGGTGTGTCGCTGGTGTTTCACCCCCGAAACCCCTATGTGCCCACGGTGCACATGAACGTGCGCATGATCGCGGCCAAGCCCGAAGGCAAAGCCCCCGTGGCCTGGTTTGGCGGCGGCATGGACCTGACGCCTTACTATGGTTTTGACGAAGATGCGGTGCATTTTCACCAAACCTGCAAAGATGCGCTGGGGCCTTTTGGCGATGGCTTGCACCCCCGTTTTAAGACCTGGTGCGACGATTACTTTTGTAACAAGCACCGCCACGAGCAGCGCGGTGTGGGCGGCATTTTCTTTGACGATTTTGCCGAGCTGGGCATGGACCAGAGCTTTGCCATGCTGCGAAGCGTGGGCGACGCCTTGCTGAGCGCCTACATGCCCATCGTCCAGCGTCGCAAAGACACGCCTTATGGTGAACGTGAGCGAGACTTCCAGCTGTACCGCAGGGGCCGCTATGTGGAGTTCAATTTGGTCTGGGACCGGGGCACGCATTTCGGTTTGCAGTCTGGCGGTCGCACCGAGTCGATCTTGTTGTCCATGCCGCCCGAGGTGCGCTGGTCTTACCAGCGCCAGGACGAGCCTGGTTCACCAGAAGCACGTTTGCTGAGCCACTTTTTGGTACCCAAGGATTGGGTTTGAGTCTGCCGCCAGTCAACAGGCTGGGTGTTTTTGGTGGGGCCTTTGATCCGCCGCACCTGGCACATGTGGCTTTGGTAGAAGCCGCGGTGGCCGCGCTGCAACTTGACCAAGTGCGTGTCTTGCCCACTGGGCTGGCATGGCACAAAACACGTACTTTGAGTGAAGCCCATCACCGACTGGCCATGACCCGATTGGCCTACCAGCACCTGCCACAGGTGGTGGTGGACGATCGGGAAATCCGGCGCTCGGGCGCCAGCTTCACCGTGGACACGCTGCGCGAATTGCAGGCCGAGTTTCCACAGGCACAGCTGTATTTGTTGCTGGGTGATGACCAGCGCCGCGCCTTGCCATCGTGGCACCAGATCGACGAAATCGGGCGCATCGCTATAATCTGCGCCGCAGGGCGTGATATGGCCGTGCGTGCCTGGAACGAAGAGTTGGGTGCGCTACAGACAACTCCGCCTCTTTCTGACAAGCTGCAAGCGCGCATTCGGACTCTGGAGATGCCGCTGATGCCTCACAGTGCCACGGACATCCGTGAGCTGCTAGCCAAAGAGCAGGCCATTACAAGCCTGGTGCCCCCCGCTGTTGAGCGCTATATTCACGAACACCACCTTTACAGGCCCCATTGATGACCGAAAACGCCGCTAAAAAAGACATTCAAAAACTCCAGCGGGCCATTGTGGACGCCTTGGAGGACGTCAAGGCCCAAGAAATCCAGGTGTTTGACACCGAGCACCTGTCCTCCTTGTTTGAGCGGGTCATCATTGCATCCGGCACCTCGAACCGCCAGACCAAAGCCTTGGCCGCCAGTGTGCGCGACAAAGTACGCAACGCTGGTTTTGGCAAGCCCCGCATGGAAGGCGAAGACAACGGCGAATGGATCATCGTGGATTGCGGCCAAGCCGTGGTGCATGTCATGCAGCCCACCATCCGCACTTACTACAACCTCGAAGAAATCTGGGGCGGCACGCCAGTCCGCTTGAAGTTCGGTGCGCCCAAGCCTGTGGCGACCGCTGAAGTCAAAGGCCACATCAAGAACTCCGTGGCCAAAAAAGCCACCAAAGCCTCGGCCGCAAAAACCACAAGCGCCAAGCCTGCGGCAAAGGCCAAGCCCGCCTTGAAGGCGCCAGCCAAGCCGGCTGCGAAAACGCCGGCCAAAGCAGCCCCCAAAGCAGCGGCAAAAGCACCCTCCAAGACTGCTGTCAAAACAGCGACCAAGGCACCCGCTAAAACGGCAGCCAAAACCGCTGCCAAGCCAGCCAGCAAGTCAGCGGCCAAGCCCAGTACCACCAGCAAGCCCACCTTGAAAACAGTGGGCAAGCCAACGGTCAAACCCGCTGCCAAAGCGGCCGCCAAGCCCGCGGCCAAAAAAGCACCCGCTCGCAAGGCCGTGCAAGCCACGACCCGCCGTAAAGCCGATTGATCCTGCATGAAGTTGCTGATCGTTGCGGTCGGCCTGCGTGTGCCCGACTGGGCTCAAACTGCCTGGGACGACTACGCCAAACGTTTTCCGCCTGAGCTCAAGGTCGAGCTCAAGGCCGTGAAAACCGAGCCCCGTGGCTCCAAAACCCTGCCCACGCTGTATGCCGCAGAGCGCCAGCGCATCGAAGCAGCCATTCCACGCGGCACCCGCATTGTGGTGTTGGACGAGCGTGGCACCAACCTCACCACCCAGGCCTTGGCCACACGCCTGACCAGCTGGCAGTTGGGGGGCGACGATGTGGCCTTGGTGATTGGCGGGCCGGATGGACTGGAGCCAGAGTTCAGGCAAGCCGCTCATGAGCGCATTCGCCTGTCCGACATGACCTTGCCCCACGCCATGGCCCGTGTGCTGCTGATCGAGCAGCTCTACCGCGCCTGGTCGATCAACGCCAACCACCCCTATCACCGCGAATGAGCGATTTCATTTACCTCGCCTCCCAAAGCCCCCGGCGCAGCCAGTTGCTGGACCAAATCGGTGTGGCTCACACTTTGCTGTTGGCCGGGCAGGAGGAAGACGCCGAATCGTTGGAAGACGTGCGCGGAGCCGAGGCGCCAGCGCGTTATGTGGCTCGTGTTACGGGCTTGAAGCTGGACGCCGCTGTGCAGCGCCTTCAGCGTCAAGGCCTGCCCGCAGCACCTGTGCTGTGCGCCGACACCACGGTGTGTCTGGGTCGTGACATTTTGGGCAAACCGACAGACGAAGCCGATGCCCTGCGCATCCTTCAATTACTCTCGGGCCAAACCCACCGGGTGTTGACGGCGGTGGCGCTGCAAAAAGGCAGCCGGCGCGTGTCTGCCGTGTCGGCTTCCTGGGTGCGTTTCGCGCCGATGACCCTCACACAGATCAAGACCTATGTGGCCACTGGCGAGCCCATGGGCAAGGCCGGCGCCTACGGTGTACAGGGCAGGGCGGCTGCCCACATTGAACAGATTCGAGGCAGTTATTCAGGCATCATGGGCCTGCCGCTTTTCGAGACGGCCCGTTTGCTGCGCACGTTAGGCGTTCGCTGCTGAGCTGTTGACGGGACGCTTTCGAGGCCCTTGCCCCGTGCCTTGTGTGTTGACATGCTGTGAGCAGCCCCCCATTTTTCAACCTGATTCCATCCATGCAACAAGATATTTTGGTCAATTGGTCGCCCCAGGAAACCCGGGTCGCGGTGGTCGAATTTGGTGCCGTGCAAGAGCTGCACGTCGAACGCACGCTGGAGCGCGGTCTGGTGGGCAATGTGTACTTGGGCAAAGTGGCCCGGGTCTTGCCCGGCATGCAGTCGGCTTTCATCGACATCGGTCTGGACAAAGCGGCCTTTTTGCATGTGGCCGATGTGTGGCAAAAACATGCCGAAGGCGAGGCCGCTGCTGCACGCACAGGCCAGCCGCTGGTACCCATTGAAAAACAGGTGTTTGAAGGCCGAGCGATCTTGGTGCAGGTCATCAAGGACCCGATGGGAACCAAGGGCGCTCGTTTGTCTACGCAAATCAGCATTGCGGGACGTCATCTGGTGTTTTTGCCCCAAGACGACCACATTGGCGTGTCGCAAAAAATCCCTTCTGACCAACGCGATGCGCTGCGCAAAAGGCTCCAGGCGCTGGTGGGCCCTGCGGGTGGCGGCTTCATTTTGCGCACCAATGCGGAAGATTCGAGCGACGAAGAATTGCAAGACGACATCGCTTATTTGCGCAAAACCTGGACCCGTATCAAGGAAGCCTCAATGCGCTTGCCGCCCGCGTCCTTGTTGCACCAAGACCTCACACTGTTGCAGCGTGTGTTGCGCGATCTGGTGGGCGAGGTCACGCAAAGTATCCGCATCGATTCACAAGAGCAGTTTGCCAAACTGCAGTCCTTTGGTCTTGAGTTCATGCCCAAAGCGGCCGAGCGCCTGCAACTCTACAAAGGAGAGCGGCCGATTTTCGACCTTTACTCGATTGACGAGGAAATCGCCAAGGCATTGGGCCGTCGGGTGGACCTCAAATCAGGTGGCTATCTGATCATTGACCAGACCGAAGCGCTGACCACGGTGGATGTGAATACGGGCGGTTATGTCGGGGCGCGCAATTTTGAAGACACCATCTTCAAGACCAATCTGGAGGCGGCTCAGGCCATTGCCCGTCAGCTGCGTCTGCGCAACCTGGGTGGCATTGTGATTGCCGACTTCATCGACATGTCCCGCGCGGACCATCAGGATGCCGTGTTGGCCGAGTTTCGCAAGCAATTGGCACGGGACCGTGTCAAAACCATGGCCGGTGGCTTTTCGTCGCTGGGCTTGCTTGAAATGACCCGTAAACGCACCCGCGAGTCATTGGCTCACATGCTGTGCGAGCCATGCCCCAGCTGCCAGGGCAAGGGCATCGTCAAGACGCCACGCTCGGTGGTGTACGACATCTTGCGAGAAATTCTGCGCGAAGCGCGTCAGTTCAACCCCCGAGAGTTCCGCATTTTGGCCACCTCGGCGGTGATCGATTTGTTGTTGGACGAAGAAAGCCAGCACCTGGCGGGCTTGTCGGACTTCATCGCCAAGCCAATTTCGCTGCAAGTCGAGCCCGCCATGGGGCCTGAACAATACGATGTCGTGCTGCTCTGAGCTTGGCTGAGCTGGGCTGTTAAGCGGCCTCGTTGGCCCATTCGCCACGGTGGTGCAACCGCGCATAAGCGCCACCCGATGCCAGCAAGTGGGCTGGTGCACCTTGTTCCACAATTCGGCCCTGCTCCATGACCACCACACGGTCTGCATGCTCGATTGTGGACAGGCGGTGCGCCACGATCAAGGTGGTCCGGCCTTGCATGAGTTTTTGCAAGGCATCCTGAACCAGCCGTTCAGACTCGTTGTCCAGCGCCGATGTGGCTTCGTCGAGAATCAAAATCGGCGCATCTTTGTAGAGCGCCCTGGCAATGGCCAGTCGCTGGCGCTGACCGCCAGACAGCTGGCTGGCGTTGTGGCCTAACAGCGTGTCCATGCCCTGGGGCATTTGCGACACATGGCTCCACAGGTTGGCCGCTTCCAGGCTGGCCTGGATCCGATCCCTGTTCGCGTCATGACCCAGGCAGACGTTGGCGGCCACTGTGTCGTTGAGCATGACCACATCCTGGCTGACCATGGCGATTTGCCGCCGCAAACTGTCCAGCGCCCAATCCTGAATGGGCACGCCATCGATGCACACCTTGCCAGAGCTGGCTTGCACGAACCTGGGCAGCAATTGGATCAGGGTGGTTTTGCCGGCCCCTGATGCGCCCACGAGGGCCACGGTTTCTCCAGGGCTGACCTCGAGGTTGACCCCTGACAGAGCCGGTTGCCCCTCAGCGGAGAACTTCAAATGCACCTCCTGCCAAGACACTGCACCCTGGGCTCGGGTGCTGGTGTAGTCACCTTGCGTTTCTTCCTTGGCCTCATGAATTAACGTCAGGCCTCTTTCGAGGGCTGCCAGCCCCCGGGTGATGGGGCTGGAAATCTCAGCCAAACGCTTGATGGGGGCGACCAGCATCAGCATGGCGGTGATGAACGCCACAAAGCCGCCCACGGTTGCGCCTGATGCGCCGTTTTGACTTTGGTACAGCGCCAACACCAGCACCATGGACAGTGACAAAGCCGCCATGATTTGGGTCAATGGTGTCATGGCTGCAGAGGCCACGGTGGTCTTCAGGGCCAGACGGCGAAGCACCTGGGCCAGTTGGGCAAAACGCGCAATTTGGTGGGCTTGGCCCCCTTGCAGTCGCACAACACGGTGGGCCAAGACGTTTTCTTCGACCACATAGGCCAGGTTGTCGGTGGCGTTTTGGCTTTCTTTGGTCAATTTGTACAGTCGCCGAGACAGGGCTTTCATGATCCAGCTCAAGCCTGGGGCCACCGTAAACACCACCAGGGTGAGCTTCCAGTTCAGCCACATCAAGTAACCCAACAGGGCGATCAGCGTGAACCCGTCACGCGCCAATGCGATCACTGCGGACACCAATTGCGAAGAGCCATTCTGGACCTCGTAAACAAGGGTGTTCGACAGGGCGCTGGCTGATTGCTTTGAAAAGAGGGATAGATCGGCCTTCATGAGTTGTGCGAACAACTGTGACCGGAGCTTTTCCATACCGTCATTGGTCAACCTGGAGAGGGCGTATTGCGCGACGAAGTTGGCCATGCCGCGGACCGTGAACAAGCCGACTACAGCCGCCGGGATGGCCCACAAAGGCAGTTTGTTCTCAGAAAACCCTTTGTCCAGCAAAGGCTGAAACAAGGCCGGAATCATCGGCTCGGTCAATGCGGCGATCAGGGTCGCCAAAACGGCTATGGCCCAAATCCCGCGCTGATTCCCAAAATAAGGCGCCAGTCGTCGCAAGCGTTCCCGAATACTGGACTGAGAAGTGGGAGGGGTGGAGGGCAGGCTCATGGCCTAGATTGTAAGTAGAGCAGCGGGTCCAAGGGCCGTAAATGGGTTTCTACGGTGTACGATCACGGGTTCCGCGATTTCACTGATCACCCCACCGACATGAAGCTTGTTTTTTTGCGCATTGGCCTGTTGTCCTGCTTGCTAAAGCTGCTTGTTTTGAGTGCGCTGGCGGTGCCAGCTTGGGCGCAATTCCGTGTGGAAGTGACCGGCGTGGGCATGACCCAATTGCCGGTCGTGATTGCACCCTTCAAAGGCGAGGCGGCTGCCCCGCAAAAGCTGGCCAGCATTGTCCAAGCTGATCTGGAGCGCAGTGGGCAGTTCAAGGGCTTGGCTGCGGGTTCTGTCCTGCTGGACGAAACCAGCCGGCCGGATTGGTCGCCTTGGCGCCAGTTGTCCGCCGAGGCCTTGGTTGCCGGCTCTGTGACCCGATTGGCCGATGGTCGTTTTGATGTCCGCGCCCGCTTGTGGGATGTGGTCAAGGGCCAGGAAAAAAGCGATTTCAAAGACACCGTTTCTGCGGGCGAGTTGCGTTTGTCGGCGCACCGTATGGCCGATTGGATTTACCAGCAGCTCACGGGCACTCCGGGGGCTTTCGCCTCGCGCATCAGCTATGTGACCAAGGCGGGCGACCGCTATTCTTTGTGGATTGCAGACTCCGACGGCGAAAATCCCAAGTCGGCTTTGACCAGTCCAGAGCCCATCATTTCACCATCCTGGTCGCCCAGTGGCACCCAGTTGGCTTACGTTTCATTTGAACTGCGTAAGCCCGTCGTGTATGTGCACGAACTGGCCACTGGCCAACGGCGGGCAGTGGCCAATTTCAAAGGCTCTAACAGTGCGCCAGCCTGGAGCGCTGACGGAAAATCACTGGCCGCGACACTCAGCCGCGATGGCGGCTCCCAGCTTTTCCGGATTGACCTGAACGGCGGCGAACCGCGCCGCTTGTCGTCATCCGGCGGCATCAACACAGAGCCCGCATTCTCACCGGATGGCAGCGCTTTGTTCTTCGTCAGTGATCGGGGCGGCAGCCCCCAGATTTACCGCATGCCTGCTCAGGGTGGGCCAGCCGAGCGCGTGACATTCTCGGGCACCTACAATATTTCGCCTGCAGTCAGTCCAGATGGTCGTTGGTTGGCCTATGTGTCTCGCATCGGCGGTGCATTTCGCTTGCACTTGATGGATCTGGCTTCTGGTCAAGTCACGGCCCTGACCGACACATCGGCGGACGAGCGCCCCAGTTTCGCACCGAACAGCCGCTTGCTGGTCTATGCGACGATTTTCCAAGGACGCGAATCCTTGATGACCACCACATTGGATGGGCGCATCAAAGCCCGCTTGGCTGGGCAGGGCGGCGATATCCGGGAACCCCACTGGGGCCCGGTGCGCAAATGAATTTTTGAACATTCACTTTTTAAATTGACGAGGTAAATCATGACGAAGAAATTTTTGGCCAGTTTGTTGTTTGTGGCGCTGTTGGCAGGTTGTGCATCGGGCGTGAAACTGGACGATGTGCCGGTTGAAGACAAGTCGGCCACATCCTCTGGCGTGTCTACGCAAGGCATTGGCAACGACCAAAACGGCGCACAAACAGGTGTGAGCGGCGTGGTGGTTGACAAGTCGGGTTCGAGCATTGGCCCTGTGGGCGTGGCGCATGTGGTCTATTTTGATTACGACAGCTTTGTGGTTCGCGCTGAAGCCCGTCCTGTGATCGAAAACCACGCCCGTTTCTTGCAGGCCAACAAGCAACGCAAAGCCAATTTGGAAGGTCACACCGACGAGCGCGGTGGCCGCGAATACAACCTGGCACTGGGCCAAAAGCGGGCCGAGTCTGTGCGTCAGGCTTTGAGTTTGCTGGGTGTGTCCGACAGCCAACTGGAAGCGGTCAGCTACGGCAAGGAAAAACCGGCTGCTCAAGGCTCTGCCGAAGCTGACTTGGCTAAAAACCGCCGCGTCGAAATCCGGTATTGAACGCCATGAGCACGCGCGTGGTTTCAAGCTGGGCATGGTCCCGATGGGCGTTGGTTTGCGTGGTGTCCGGTTTGCTGGGCACGGCGCATGCAGCGCTTTTTGAAGACGATGAGGCCCGCAAGGCCATTCTTGATTTGCGACAACGCGTCGAGCAATCGAACGCGGCCATCAAAGGCCTGAGCGAAGAGAACGCCCGGTTGCGCCGATCTTTGCTCGATTTCCAAGGCCAGATCGAAAGTCTCAAGACCGAACTGTCTCAAGGCCGTGGCGCGCAAGAGCAATTGGCCCGCGATTTGTCGGAAGTGCAATTGCGCCAAAAAGACATGGTGAATGGTGTGGACGAGCGTTTGCGCCGTTTCGAGCCGTTGAAGGTCTCTCTTGATGGTGTCGAATTCATGGCCGAGCCCGCCGAAAAGCGCGACTACGAGGCGGCCATGGACACCTTCCGCAAAGGCGACTTTGTGGCGGCGCAAGCGGCTTTGAGCGCATTTGTTCAGCGATACCGCAAAGGCGGCTATGCACCTTCGGCCCTGTTCTGGCTGGGCAATGCCCAATATGCCAACAAGGACTACAAAGAGTCGATGGTGAATTTTCAGCAAATGCTGAAGTCCTCACCCACGCACCCGCGCGCGCCCGAAGCCATGCTGGCCGTCTCCAACATTCAGATCGAATTGAAGGACCTCAAAGCGGCCCGCAAAACGATGGAAGAGTTGGTCAAGACTTACCCGGCATCCGAGACCGCGGCAACGGCACGCGATCGCTTGGCGCGCTTGCGTTGACCTCCAGGGCTTTCGGGTGATGACGCTCGAGCAGCTTCAGCTTCAAACATTCGCGGTTCTGGGGCTGACTTTCTTGTTGGCAGCCTTGGCCGGGGTGTTGTTTCATCGCAGCCATTTTTGCACCATGGGGGCCGTCAGTGATTGGGTCATCATGGGCGACCGCACCCGCGCCAAGCAGTGGGCATTGGCGGTGGCTGTGGCCATATTGGGCTTTGGCCTGATGGCCTGGCGCGGCTGGATCAGCCCGCTCAACACGATTTATGCCAGCAGTCAGCTGACCTGGCTCTCCTTGCTCTTTGGTGGGACGCTGTTTGGCGCGGGCATGGTGCTGGGCTCGGGCTGTCCCAGCAAGTCTCTGATCCGTTTGGGGGGCGGCAACCTGAAATCGTTGGTGGTCTTGATGGCCATGGGTATTTCGGGCTTGGCCACTTTGCGCGGGCTAACCGCCGTGTGGCGAGTTCATTCAATCGATCAAGTCACGCTGGGCACGGGGCCGGGCCCTTTTATGGGCCAATGGCTGGCGAGTGCAACTGGTTTGACACTGCCCTTGGCCTGGCTGATCTCGGCGTGTGTGTTGTCCGGTTTGCTGCTGGTCTGGATTTTCAAAGACCGTCAGTTCATGCCCCGGTCTGTTGCTTTTTCGGGTTTGTGTGTCGGCGCCGCTGTCGTGGCACTTTGGTGGGTCAGTGGCGTGTTGGGCTTTGTGCCCGAGCACCCCGAAACACTGGAGCCCATTTTTCTGGCCACAGCCAGTGGCCGCATGGAATCCATGAGCTTGACGGCACCCGTAGCGCATTGGTGGGATGCATTCATGTACTTCAGCGATGGCAGCAAACGGTTGACACTGGGCATGGCCACGGTGCTGGGCTTGCTGGTCGGGGCGCTTGGCAGTGCCCAATCGCAGGGCACCTTTCGCTGGGAGGGTTTTACCCAGACACCTGATCTGGCCTTGCATTTGCTCGGCGGCACACTGATGGGCATTGGTGGCGTCATGGCGATGGGGTGCACCGTGGGCCAAGGCTTGTCGGGTTTGTCTACCCTCAGTCTGGGCAGTTTCATTGCTGTGTTCGGCATCGTGCTCGGGGCCGTTGTGTCTTTGCAGTGGCAATTGCGACGTGCGGAGGCTTTGGAATGAGTGATTTGCTGCTGCAAGAATCCAGCGACGAACGCCGTTTTGGCGGCTTGCAACGTTTGTATGGCGTGCAGGGTGCACGCCAGATTCGTCGGGCGCATGTCGTGGTGGTGGGCATTGGTGGTGTGGGCTCTTGGGCCGCCGAAGCCTTGGCACGCAGTGGCGTGGCCCGGCTCACCTTGGTCGACATGGACCACATCGCCGAATCCAATATCAACCGCCAGATTCATGCCCTGACCAGCACCACAGGTCAGGCCAAGGTCGATGCCATGCGCGAGCGCATCGCCCTGATTCATCCGGAATGCCAGGTTGATGCGATCGATGAATTTGTCACGCCTGAAAATTGGCCAAGTGTCTTGCCTTGCCTGCCCGATGCGGTGATCGATGCGTGTGACCAAGTCAAGGCCAAAGTTGCTATGGCTCAGTGGGCGTTGATCAACCCAGTGGGATTCATCACGGTGGGGGCCGCGGGTGGCAAACGGTTGGCGCACAAGGTCGATATAGATGACTTGTCAAAGATCACGCACGACCCTTTGTTGGCGCAATTGCGTTATCGGTTGCGCAAGCAGTACGGCGCTGCTCGCGGCGACAAGCGTATCGGCATTCAAGGCGTGTTCAGTCGTGAAGCCGTTGCCCCGCCAGACGCCTCTTGCGCCATCGAAGGCGATGGTTCGCTCAACTGCCACGGCTATGGATCGGTGGTCAGCGTGACTGCGACCTTTGGCATGTGTGCAGTCTCAGAAATTTTGAATTTTTTAGCAAGCTGTCTTCAGAAGGCCAAAAAATAACGCTATAATTTGAGTCTTGCTACAGTGCACAACACTGTAGCAAAGGGACCATAGCTCAGTTGGTAGAGCAGCGGACTTTTAATCCGTTTGTCGTGGGTTCGACCCCCGCTGGTCCCACCAGTTATCAAGTAAAAACACCCTGTACGAAAGTATGGGGTGTTTTTTTTCGTCTGTGCTCAACAACAAAAACACTCTGCGAGCACTTTGAATCTCACGCTGTTCGTCGTCGTTGCTAAATGTCACACCAGCAACGCACAACCAAAAACACACAGCAGCAAGTCACGTCTAAAAAAACGCCACTCGCACTTGCGTTGCTGCCCACAGCCAACCCACAACACATTCACTTGCGTGACGGTGAAGTGGTGCTGTACAGACGAAGCCGCAGTCTGCTGTACCAGTGCCGCTACAAACTTGCTGATGGCACTTGGTACAGGCAGAGCACACGCAAAGCCAGCATAGAACACGCCGTTGCCGTTGCCTGCGACTTGTATGACGAAGCCAGGTACAGACAGCGGTTGGGTTTAGCACACCAAACACACTCTTTCGCACAAATAGCGGCGGTTGCGTTGGCAGAACTGCGAGTAAAGATTGACGCAAGTACTGGCAGAACTGCCTACAGCGACTACGTGGGCTGTATTGAGAAGTATTTTTTGCCCTACTTCAAAGACAAGCGGCTGGAAGAACTCACGCACACAGACATTGCGGAGTTTGAATTGTGGCGGGACAGGCAGATGCGACGCAAACCCAAAGCAAGCACACTGATGAACTTCGCCAGTGCTTGGAACAAGTTGTTGTCTGTTGCTGTGTCGCGTGGCTACATCAGCGAGCGTGTGCCAGTGCCCAAACTCACAACGCGAGGGGAGAAGGGCACAACACGCCCAGCGTTTAGCGAAGAAGAAATTGCTCAGTTGTTGGCATTTATGGAAACTTGGCAACACGAGGGATTGCGTGCTGTGGAAAAGGAAATGCGTCCCTTGCTGCGTGACTATGTGGAGATGCTGTTGCTAACGGGTATGCGGCACGGCACAGAAGCAATGGGCATTTGCTGGCGGCACTTGGAGTGGCACACGGACAAGGGCGTTAAGTACCTGCGTATTTGGGTTGATGGCAAGACTGGCGGGCGTTGGTTGATAGCAAAACACAGGGCAGTTGATGTGCTGAAGCGACTACACGCACGACAAACGGACATCGCATCCGTTGCTCTTGACAACTTGTTTGCTGAACGTGTGCCCTATAAGTTGTTCCGTTTTGCTGACGGCTACCAACCGCCAAGTTTAAACGGCACATTTAGGCGGCTGATGCGAGACACGGGTTTGCTGAAGAACGAGCAAGGGCAGACACGCACGTTGTATTCGTTGCGGCACACCTATGCGACGCTGGCGATGCTGCGGGGTGAGGTGGACATACACACCCTGTCAAAACAGATGGGCAACAGCGCGGCAATGATAGAAAAGCATTACTCTAAGTTGACGGCAACGATGGCAGCAGACAGGTTGGCTTGAGGGGTGGGGAGCGAATTGTGATGATGAGCGTTCGTCACACTTCTCTTGCTAAAAATGTTAGTTAATGTTAAATTCAAAATTCATTTGTTAAAAATTATCGAAAGTATCAAAAATGAATAAATTTTCATTGGTTACAGTTGTTGCTATTTCAGCCTTGGCTTCTGGTTGTTCAACACTTACGGGCGATGGCACAAGCCAAAACCTGTCCGTAATGACCTATTCAACTGACAACAAAGATCTGGTCGGAGCACAGTGTGAGCTTAAAAATGACGAAGGTACTTGGTCTGCTGTGACGCCCACCACAGTGATGGTTCGTCGCTCGAACAAAGATTTGATGGTTAAATGTACGAAATCTGGTTTTTCAGATGCTCGTGCAAATGTAGTATCAAAGACCAAAGGCAATATGTTTGGGAACATCATTTTTGGTGGTGGTATAGGTGCCATTATTGACCATAATAATGGTAGCGCTTACGATTATCCGCCAGTTTTGAAGCTCACAATGGGACAAGATTCAACCATTAAAGAGGGTTCGCAATAAGTGTTGTTAATATAGGTGCCTGAGTGTTGAACTTGGGTGCTTATTCAATATGACTAAAAGCAAAAAATTCCAATTTTTAATAATTTTAACAATTTTACTTGCTGGTTTGGTATATTCTCTTTCGCAAAAAAGAGAAGATTCAAGCAAAGAAGTTCTAGTTAGCCTTAGGGATTATGTTGTCGGCAGTTTTTTAAATGAATTGCCTGAAATCAATAAAAAATTGCCTCACAAAATAGACAGTCAAACAACCTTGATTTCTATTGGATATGAAAATAACAATGTGTTAAGTGTGTACGAGCTTGGCACGTACAGCATTAGCAGTGAATTTTTAGATAAAATTAAACCATCAATAACAAAGCAGGCTTGTGATGATGCGATGAAAAAAAAGTTATTGGAGGCTGATGTTGATATTTTTGATAGATATCAAAACACTAATGGTGATTTGCTATTTCAAATAGTTCTCAGTAAGTCTATCTGTTCTAAGTTGTAAAATAGATCAATCATTCAAACCAAAATGAGCTCGTACGATGCGGGATTTTCAATTGTGAGATTTAAAATCTTTAACGGCGTTTAGGGCGTGCCGACTTTCTGTTTGCAGAGACACTGTTCGGCTTGAGCAAGTATCGTAAAAAAAGACGCTTACTCGCCAACAGTGTCCTTCAAACACTTCTTGATATTGCTGTTTTTGGCAGCGCCCGCCAGCTTGCGTTCCGCTGCGGCAGCTTCACATTTTTCGGTTGCCTCGCGCTCACATTTTTTCAGGAACGAGGATTTGGCCGCACCAGCAAGCTTCTTTTCTTGAGCTGCAGCATTGCAGGTTGGGGCTGGCGTTTGAGCGAAAGACGTGGTTCCCAAGCCCACGCTGGTCAGCAGCACAAAGAGGGTGGCAGTGGTCAGTTTCATCGCTTTTGTCCTTTTTACAAGTTTTGATGATTGTGGCTCACTTTTGTGCTGTGCAGCGATCAATACTCACTGGGCAGCATCAACACCCAATGCTCACCATTCCAGCAGGCATAGAGGGTGTAGTGCGGAATAGGGAAGTCTGTGTACGGGATTTCCTGTCGTGCACGAACACCGCCGTTGCCATCTTCCAGTGTCAGCACAGCGCTTGAGCCGGTGACCTTGAGCACGACCTGCACAAACCAGTCATCTGTGCCAAGCTCAAGCAGATAGCTGGCTGCCGCATCCATCAGCCAAAACGCTCCAGCGCCTTCCGCAAGATATTTGGCTCCGTCGGTAAGCAAGCATTTCCGATTGAGTCGGTGGTAGTGCACTGTCCCTGTGAACAGGCATAGCCGGGAAAGGTCGTAATTTTTGTCCATCGCTGTGTCCTTTATGGGTTGCTATGGACACAGTGTGTTTTCGGAACGATGGTCTGGGCAACCTATGACCCGAAGGATTGGACGGACTCAGAATGCAAGCCCTACAAGCTGTGCAGACCGCCGCCGGATAGCCTCAAGCAGAGCATCCGCGCGGACGCTGCTGTACGGCGGATTTGATGCGCGTGTGATGCTGGGTCGTGTAGGAACGACAGGTGCACTAGCTGCGCCCAGCGTGCCCTTGCTGCTGACTTACAAACATCAGCAAACTCTAATGTGTATTAGACTCGAGCGCTTCGCAACAGCATCGGCGAGAGCTTTGCGCAGCGTGCGCGATCGGAATCCACAGGTCATATGGGCCAGTCAAAAATCAATAATTGCTTGAATTGCTCGTACCTGCTTTACTCCGACACAGCAGCCCACGGCTACCGATGTGGGCAGGCTTATTTTTCAGTTCCACCAAAAGAACGAAAAGCGGCAAGGATGGACACTTACCCAGAGGTTGAGCTCGAAAATCTCTGTGACAAATGGAAAGGTCATCCTGATGCTGCGCAGGTCGCCGCCGAATAGCCTCAAGCAGAGCACCCGCACGGACGCTGCTGTAGGGTGAATTTGCGTGCCGTGTGATGTGTGGTCGTGCCGGAACGACAGGTGCACTTGTCGGCTGTAGTTCCCCCCCAAAAAAAAGTACAGACGAAAAAAAGCCCGCACGAGGCGGGCTGTGGAGCGTCATTTTTCGGGACGCTTTAGGGCTTTGGCATAGGCCAAGCAGCTTGCGGGTTGGCGACTTTTCGTCTTCTTGATTTTTTGACGGTGGTCGCCAGGTTGATGTTCTCGGCAATCAAGCAGCCCCATTGATAATTGTTCTCGCTCGCTTCCTCGTCATCGGCAAAGCCTTCAAGTGCCTCTTGGAAATGGTCGCCAAACAGGTACTCGTCTACGACGTTGTCTTCGACAACATCAGGTTTGCGCAAAATTCTGCGTAGCAGGTCAAGGTCAGTGCAGCCGTCAACGCATTCTTCAAGCGCTGCATCGGACAGCAGCAGTGGATCGGTATGTGCCATTTGTATCTCCTTTGTGTTTAGGGAAGTTTTCGGAAAATTGTGTCGATTGCTTCGTAATATTTGCGGTTGTCAGGTCTTCTGTTGTAGACGCTGCGCAAAGTACGTAAGACCAAAGTCTCGTCAATGTCGATCTTTTCTTTCTCGAAAATCTTCATCGCGTGTGGCAGGAACAGTTTGGGCGTACAAGGCTCGACGGTCAAAATTTCGCATCGACTGCGAAGGCCAATGTCAATGTTGTTGACTGCGTTGGTGGTGATGAACGTCAGGTCGTGTTCGCTTTCAGTGTCCAGGATCACCTTCAGTTTGTCTGTCTGACGCATCTTGGAATTCATCTCTTCGATCAAGTGGTAGCGCATCCTTTGCCCATCGGGCGCAAACAGTCGTGAAAAATGGGCGCTGTAGTCGAACGCTTGTGAGAGCTTCTCCGATTTTTGCAGGTCGTCGGCAGTCCACTTTTTGACTTCAATATTGCGCCCCTCGATAGCGCAAGGGATCAACTGGGACAGGAGTGACTTCCCCGTGCCGTTAGGTCCTGAAAGTAATAAAGGACGACGGATGTTGCCGCTTGCATAGCCCATAACAACGTCCCTGACCTTGTCGTTCGGAAAGATAAATTCGGCCAAATTTTGGGGGCGATATTTGTATTGTGAGTTGATGTAAATTGGCATAGCTATTTCTTTATGTATGTATTTAAATGGTGCGGGCACTTTGCCCGCACCCAGACCCTCAGGCGGCCTGCAGTTCCTTCATCGTTACGCCGGACTTGACCTTGCGGCTTGCGCCATTAGCGGCTTCGTTGATGCTGTCCTCGACAGCTTCGTCCTTGGACTCCTTGTCGACAGCATTGCGCTGCACGATCAAGTCTTTGGCCAATTCTTTGACCGCAGATGAGTGCATCGCTTTGGTGCTGTGGGGCACTGCGCGCAGCAGCTCAAACTGGCCGTTGCCCAAACTACGAGCAACGATGAAAGCAAACTCGGCACCGTCCGAAAACGAGACGCTTGATTTAGGCAAGGTCACAGTTGCCACGGCGCGCATTGATTTGAGCGTGTCGCAAACGTCGGTGCTGGCGGCTTTGATCTCTGCCGCTTTCTGAACTGCCTCGTCTTTTTTGACGAGCTGCTTGCGACATTCTTCGACGCCGTTTTGGCTTTCGATGAAATTCGCCAGTTTTGTCGGTTGGACTTCCTGCTGAATTGCAGCCATCAGCGTCTGCGTGTATGCATAGGCACGCTTGCGGTCGCTGTTGAACACGTAGCGCACGAACACAGTCAAAGCAGGGGTGTTGCTTTGAATCTTGACGCCGCGCTCTTTGAGCTTTTCGCTCATCGTTTTCACAGCGGCCTTCAAGCACTTGACATCGGCACGGGCTGCTTCGAACAGTTCGTAAACCTGCGTCAGCAGCTTATACAGCGCCTTGTTGCTGCGGGCCAGTTCAGCGCCTTCGAAGCGTTCACGATCCTTGAACAAGGTGTCGGCACGGTCGATGACCGTGGCCGGGGTCAACTGCTGCTGAGCAGCGTCGTTTTTCGGGACGCTGTTAGCGGCGGGAGTTGTAGAGGAGGCCGGAGCCTGGTTCATAGTGTTTTGCATATTGGTTCTCCTATAAATGCAAATTAAGTAAATGACGGCCGCACGGAATGTGTGGTCGCCGGTTTTGTCTGATCGCAATGCGGCCGCAAGCGGTCGCATAAATGCGATAAATGCAACGTGTAAGTTGTTAAAGAACTGTTGTTTGCACTGCGATCAGCACAGGTGTTGACTGGCAACAAAAAGAAATATAGGTCCTTAACTATCAAAGTACTTGTGGTGACATAAGCTGGCTAATAAAATGCCAGATATGGACACAACTCAACAAGAATTAGTACTAAAGGGCTTCTCTAGGCTCAAATTCAGGTCGCCAGAAGAGGCGTTGAGTGAGGCACGCACGAATGAACGGCGGTGGTGGTGGGAGTACTTGCGGCTCAGCAAAGACTATTGGTTGGTGTGCCAAACGTCGAAAGATGGCAAGGTCGAGACTCAAGACCGGGAACTGGCTCGGGTGTACAGGCGCTTCGGCAACGTGCACCAAGGCAGTTTTGATGACTGGTTTCTTGAGCACGGCACACGGATATTTCGGGAAGTGGAGAAATTCCCTAACGTCAAAGAGCTGCCCCGTGCGCCACGTGACAGGGCTGAGTTCAAGCTGCGGCCTGATCACATATGGGTAGACATCCCCCTCAAGCTCAGCCGTCGAACAATTCAGCGAAAGATCGGTGAAATCCTCGATAAGTACGAAAGCCTGCGGCTCAGTAACCGGCTTGAGTTGACCACGGCAGAATTTCAGTTACTGCCAGCCAAGTTCGGGGTGCACGCACTGCAAAAAATCCACGAAGTGCATAGCTTGCACAGGGAACTGATTGCCAAGCCCAAAGCCCAAGCAGGAATGCCCGATGGCCGGGCCAATTTGCAGCAACGTACCGACCTGTTTCGTATCGGCAAAGCATTGGGAGTTAGTCCAAGCAATGAGGCGCTGCGTGGAGAGCCTGCCGAGATACACAAACGTCAGAACCGGATGCGTGTCAGTGTCAGCAGGCTATTGGGCAAGTGCGATCTGCTGATCGCCAATGTCGAACGTGGTCTATTTCCGAGCTACAGCCCTGTTCTACCGCCAGATCGCCCGCGTTTCAACACACGCCAACTTGAGATGCACAAAGAGCTTGAGGCGCAGTGGTGGGCGCTGGACTTGCAATCAGAGCTGAGCGCTGGCAAGTTGGAAAAGGCCCGCAAGATACATTACGAAGAAGAACTCAAAATTCGTGACTCCTACAAGGGCGGCAAAGGTGAGCGCAGCGTCATTTTTCGCGACGCTTGACGCTCTCACACCAGTTCCACCGCATTGCGCTTCATCTCGTCGTTCACATCGATGTAGCGCTGGGTCACGGCAATGCTGCGGTGTCCTGCAAGACTGGCCAACACCCGCACCCCAATGCCCTTGCTTGCAAGGGTTGTGATAAATGTCCGGCGACCACTGTGGCTGCTTGCGCCTTCAAGGCCTGCTTTCTTGTACAGCCAGAAAAAGTGCTGTGCCATCACATTCGCTGAGAACGGCTTGCCTCCGGCGGTCAAGAAAAATGACTGTTTGCGGTCCTGCACGGCCCGAATGTCGCAGTAGCCCTGCAGTTCATCACGCAACTTTTGCGGCAGAAACACGGTGCGTGCGTGTCGGCCCTTTGTCTGCTCTGCACTGAGCTTGATTTCGGCTTTGACCTTGCCGCCTGCATCGACCACATCCCCAACACGTAAGCTGGCGATCTCCCCCACACGCATCCCGGCCCAGAAGCTGAACAGCAACATCATCCGGTTACGCATTGCGTGGGAGTGCTGTGCGGTGTAGTCGAAAACTTGCTGCAACTCTTCTGCGGTCAGCGTTTTTGCTTGTGCCATTTTGTGCCTGCTCCAAATCAAATAAAACTTTTATGTAAGTGTTTATTCTTTTGTCAAAATGGGCAACCGGAATTGGCGAATAAAAATCCTCAATAAAATCAATGGCGGTAAAGGATATTGCTATTTTCTTTGGCGGCGTCGTTTTTCTAGACGCTGCACAAAGCCCTGCAAGCGTTTTATTGGTGCTCCTGCTGCCCAGGCCTTCGGAACCTCTAAAAAACGCGCATAACGCGCTAAAAAACTGGCTGCGTCATAAATAACTTATACAAACAAGATTAAGGTTGGCACGCCGATTGAAAATAGTGCTGTTGAATCCGTTCTGATGTGCGACGGTAGGCAATGCGGTGCTTGTTACGTGATTCATTGCACTACCCTGCTGATGGCAGGATGCTTAAACGACGCCCCTCTGTGGTAGAACCGTTTGCGATGTCTTATTGAGTTGGGCAGCGTGTAAACGTTGCAGAGAATGAACCGCATAAGGTTCAATCAATAACGGCGATTTGTTTTCAATCGCCGAGTGAGATGGGATACCACACTACCCCACAAAGCATAGACACCGGCCGCTGCATATGCCGTCTACTGCTTGCGTTAAGCGCACATAAAAGGAGATCGCAAAACCTGCCTTTCTTGTTCAAACAAGTTGTGTATATGCAGATCGAGAATACCTCAGTAAACCTCAATCCAGCGCCTGAATAGGCGTGGATCTTCGCTTCCTAGTAAATCAGCTTCAATATTGATTGATTGCGTTAACTTGCATCACAATTTATCAAGCCTGAATATTTTATAAAAGCAATGAGTTTTCTGGAAGAAAACGATATTGCACTTGCGTCAGCAAGTAAAACAATGAAACACCAATACAACTACAAAGGGGATAATATGACATTTACAAACGACTTATACGACAAGATCAAAGCCGCAGTGCCAGATATGACTGTGCGCAGATTCAGCAGGTACTGCGGCAAAAGCGAAGGCTACTACGGCAGCATCACAGCACAAGCACTGCCTGTATCAACAAACGCCTTGATCCATCTGGCGGAAGTGCTGACCCATATGCAACAGATCAAGCCAAGCCACGCACTTGGTACAGCGCTGGTGATGATTGCGGAAGAAGTGGCCCGAAGAATGCAAAGCATCAACAGCAGCAGCAACTGGGCTGTACGGCAGATGATCGTCAAGGCCGTGGCAAAGGTGCAGGGCAGTCGTGTTGACAATGCCCTTGCACCGTTGCCGATAGTGTTGGGGTGAGATGTGTATAACTGAAAGCAGCGCTAGCTAGCGCTGCTTTCGTAACGGCGTTAAACTGCAAATCGAATTTACAACCAACGCCATATGAAAAAGCTGACCTGTGCTTTGCTCGTGCTGCTAAATTTTTCTGCCCAAGCGCAGTTTATAGAGCGTGAGGATCGCGATAAGCGTTATCCGGTGCCTGCCACTTGGGATCGCGGATCAATCCACAAGATTGGTATGTTTACGCATATGGGCGAAATTACGCGTACCTGTGTTGTTGCCAAGTCCTCTCAGCCTATACCGTTGCAGCGTGCGCCACGTGACTTGTCCGATGTGAATTACAAGGCAATCTTTAATTACACTTTGAAAGAACATCTAGAGAAGAATTACGTGATGGGGTTAACCTTTGTACGGGATGGAAAGATTGTTGATCAGCGCTATCAATATGAGCGCAGGGCTGATGATTTGTTCACTTCGTTCTCGGCGGGAAAATCAATAATCAGTGTATTGATTGGCATCGCGTTTGATGAAGGATTGATAAAAAGTCTAGATGATCCTGCTTCTAAATACACTAATAGAATTAATGATTCGAGTTATAGCAAGGTTAAGATTAAATCGCTTCTTCGAATGTCATCCGGCGTTCCATATAGTGAGCCAGATACTGGAATATCTGATGCGCATTACTTTGATGAGGTAATTCGCCTGGGTAGAGATTCAAATCTAGCGCAAGAATTAAATAAATGGCGTCGTAATATTTATGACGAGGGAAGAAAATTTAATTATGCAAGTATCGAAACAGCAGTGCTCGCAGAAGTGCTCCGCGGTGCTACAGGTAAAAACATATGTCAATATGCGCAAGAAAAATTATGGGAGCCGATTGGGGCGGAGTTCGATGCTCGAATGGAGACTGATGGTCAAGGTAATGTGATTGGATATTCTGGATTTAATGCTGTGCAAACAGATTATGCAAAAGTTGGAGTGATGCTAGCCAATAACGGGGAAATCAACGGTAAACGTGTGCTTTCAACTGAATACATAGATCAAGCTACTAATATTGAGCGACAACCCGAGGGTTTTAGATTTAATCAGGCGCAAAAAGGTGTGGGGTATGGCTATCAGTTCTGGTTGCTGCAAAAGCCGGGGCGATATTTGATGAGTGGTAGTTACGGCCAATACGTTGGCATCGATCGTGATACGAAGTCTGTAATCGTAATACATACGGCAGACCCTGTTCGTGTCAACAATATTCGTGGCTTGAGGACGGTTAGACTTTTCCAAAGTCTTATTGATGCGACAAATTGAAAATCGATAGCTTGATCCTTGCTCTTGTGTAAATACAGGACAAGGAGTTTTTTATGAAGATCGCAGAAATAACGACCGTCAAGCCACTCACACTAGATCAGGCCAAGATCGATGGCCTGAAGAAGCAGAAGGATGCCGCAGCACAGCGGCTCAAGGCAGAGCGTGACAGACAGAAGCGGCTGAAGGCTGTGCATCAGCTTGCCAGCTTGAACAGCACTGCCAAAGCGGCATAACGCCTTTATGCAGCGTCTCGAAAAACGACGCTGAAGATGGCAAGTGTGGTGACAGCGCTAGCTAGCGCTGCGCCCGTGCAAACCGTCTAACTTGCAGAAGCTAAACTGCATTCAATTAACTGGAGTTGCGCCAATGAAGAAGCTTGTACTCGCATTTGTGTCAGTTGCGGCGTTGGCTGCACAAGCGCAATTCATCGAACACGAAGAGCGAGATAAGCGGTATTTGGTGCCAAATTCTTCAGATACGACGACACCACACAAGGTTGGGCTTTTCACGCATATGGCAGAGGCAATGCCAAGCTGCAAAGTACGGAAGTCATCTTCTCCAGTGTTGTTGCAACGTAGCCCAACTGACTTGTCCAGCGTGAAATATGAAGCAGTTTTCAACTACAGCCTGAAAGAGCACATCGAAAAAAACAATGTGATGGGCTTGATGGTGGTGCGTGACGGCAAGATCATCGATCAGCATTACCGCAGCGAGCGCCGAGAAACGGACCTGTTCACATCGTTTTCGATGGCAAAGTCGATGATCAGCATTTTGATCGGCGCTGCTTTGGATGAGGGATTGATCAAGAGCCTGGATGACCCAGTCTCCCGCTACACAAGTCGTATCAACGATTCTAGTTACAGCAAGGTCTCAATTCGTTCGTTGCTGCGTATGTCCTCAGGCATTCAATTCAATGAGACTTACACCGGTAAAAATGATATTTACTATTACGAACAGGGCGTACGAATGGGGGGCAATCCCAGTGTAATCAGGACGCTCAACAATATGCAGCGTAGCATCTCTGACGAAGGAAAAAAATTTAACTACGCCAGTGTCGAGACTGGTGTGCTTGCTGAAGTGGTGCGTGGCGCAACTGGCAAGAGCATTTGTCAATATATGCAGGAAAAGCTGTGGGAGCCACTCGGTGCAGAGCAGGATGCTTTTTGGGGCACTGACGGTGAAGGCCTTGAGCTTGGTCACGCTTTCTTCAACGCTACTCAAGCTGACTACGCGAAGGTTGCAATGATGCTTGCCAATATGGGCGAAATCAATGGCAAGCGCGTGCTGTCAGCTGAATACATTGACCAAGCCACCAATGTTGAGCGGCAACCGGATGGCTTCAAGTTCAATCAAGCACAAATGGCTACAGGGTATGGCTACCAGTTTTGGTTACGCGAGAAGCCTGGACGCTACTTTATGCAAGGCGTGTACGGGCAGTACATCGGAATTGATCGTGATACCAAAACGATACTAGTGATTAACTCAGCAGATCACGTAGCGTCTGCGAGCCTGCGTTCATTGAGGACCTATCGACTCTTCCAGAGCGTGATTGCTGCTATCAACCCGCAGTAGGCGTGTGCGGCGTCCCGAATAACGACGGTAGTAGTGGCAAGGGTGGTGACAGCGCTAGCTAGTGCAGCTGTCGTTCTAAAACTTCACTAGATCGACCCGCCAAACTGACCGGACTTCGGTTGCTCTTTCTTGGTGGCCGAACTTAAAGTTGTCTATGCATTAACAACATCTGAAAGGCAATGCATATGGCAACCCTCGCAACTCTCAAGCTGAGCACAGCAATCAAACCCACACATATGCCCGCAGTCCAAGTGCGGCGCAACAAATTGGCCAAACGCCTGTGGGAGCAAGCTGAGTTGGCACGAGCTCAGCAGTCAGGCACACAGTTCGCACCCACCAAGTTTCGCAGCATCGCTGATCCAGGCACTGGCTTACGCAAGCAGGTTGAAGTGTCCAAGCGGGTAAAGCAATGGTGGTTCATTGCAGATAACGGCAAGTTGGCGCTCAGTGTTCGTTATGGTACGAAGGTGCTTGAACTTGCCAAGGGTAAATTTGCTGTGGAAGTTGCCAGCGAGAAGGAGCTTGTATCCACGCTTGAAATCATTAAAGCAGCTGTTTTGGCTGGTGAGTTGGACTCAGCGATTGATGCTGCATCCAACAAGCTTCGCGCAGGTTTTTCAAAATAATCTGCAGCGTGTTGGAGCGTCAATGCATCGTTGCTGACGAGTTGTTTCGCTCAAATACGCTCACATTGGATGTGGAGAAAATTTATGGCTACTGTGATGACAGGCATAGTTAAAATACCCTTGTACAAAGTTTTCATTTTTCCAGCGGTACAGACAACGCAAAAACTCGCACACCACTTTTTATCCACGCTGAAACTCGTTGATAATGTTGTGAATAGTGGTACAGAGTTCAGCACTTTTAATCCGTTTGTCGTGGGTTCGACCCCCGCTGGTCCCACCAAAAAAACTAAAAAGCACTTTGTATCTCGGTACAAAGTGCTTTTTTCATGGGCGCACGCATTGTGTACCCGGATACCCATTGAAAGAGCTTCCATGACCAGCGAATTGAACAGCCAGAATGCATTGAACAAGAAGGCGTTGTGCGAGCCTTGCTCGGGCATCCAGCGCCATTGGCGGCGTGCGCCTGGCCATGCCGAGTTGGTGCAAGGTGCCAACCGCAAGGAGCAGCGCGAGTCGGGTCAAGCCACCATCACCGCGTACCGTTGCGATCGCTGCGGCACAGCGTGGGAATACGAAAACAACAAAGCCAATCAGCACGCAGGCTGGTCCGTGGTGGGCGAATAAACTTGAGTGAGCGGCCCACAGCGGTGGCCGAATTGCAGTGATTCATGCGCTTAAAAAAAGGGGCCCATTGACATGGGCCCCTTTGTTTTTGGTGAGTTGAACGGGCTCAAGCCGTTTCTTCTAGCAAATGCGTCAGTTCGAGCCAGCGCTCTTCCAGCGTGGTGACTTCGTCCGACAAGGCTTTCAGGCGGCGACCAGCCTCGGCAATTTCTGTGGGTGGCAACGGCGTACTCAGTTGTTGTTCGAGTTGGGTTTTCTCTGCTTCGATGCTGGCCATGCGTTGCTCGTTTTGCTCCAGCTCGCGTTTTAAGGGGCGGGTTTGCGCGGCGAGTTGCTGGCGTTTTTGGGCATCGACTTTGCGCTGTTCGGCACTGCTGATGCCGGGGTTGCTGCTCGGTGCGCTGATCGGCGCGGGTGCGGCGGCCATCGCGATGAGGGGGGCTGCTGTCTCCACAGCGGGCACTGCCACCGAGCCCGTTGAGTCGCGAGCAGCATTTTTGGCCACTTCACGCAGGCGCTTGGACTCTTCCAACAGGTAACGCTGGTAGTCGTCCAGGTCGCCGTCAAACGGCTCGACCTTGCCCCGGCCCACCATCCAGAACTCGTCACACACGGCGCGCAGCAAGGCCCGGTCGTGGCTGACCAGCATGACGGTGCCTTCAAATTCGTTGAGTGCCATCGACAGCGCCTCACGCGTTGCCAAGTCCAGGTGGTTGGTGGGTTCGTCCAGCAGCAGCAAGTTGGGGCGTTGCCACACGATCATGGCCAGCACCAGTCGGGCTTTTTCACCACCGCTCATGGTGCCCACAGCCTGTTTGACCATGTCGCCTGAGAAGTTGAAAGTGCCCAGGTAGTTGCGCAGGTCTTGCTCGCGGCTGGGTTCGCCGCTGTTGGGGCCCAGCTCTTTGGCCAGCCGGATCATGTGCTCCAGCGGTGTGTCTTGCGGGTGCAGAACGTCCAGCTCTTGCTGTGCAAAGTAGCCGATGTTCAGGCCTTTGCCTTCGGTCAGCGTGCCACCCAGCAGCGGCATGGTGCGGGCAATGGTTTTGACCAGGGTCGATTTGCCCTGACCGTTGGCACCCAGAATGCCAATGCGCTGTCCTGCCAAGACCGATTTGCTGACGCCTTGCAAGATGGCTTTGGGTTCGTCGTCCACGATGTAGCCAAAGTTCGCCTCGCTGATGGCCAGCATCGGGTTGGGCAGGTTGTTGGGTTCCTTGAAGCCGAAGGTGAATTCGGCATCGGCCAACAGTGGGGCCACTTTTTCCATGCGTTCCAGAGCCTTGACCCGGCTCTGTGCCTGCTTGGCCTTGCTGGCCTGGGCCTTGAAGCGGTTGATGAATTTTTGCAGGTGAGCGATCTTGTCTTGCTGCTTGGAAAAAGAAGCTTGTTGCAGCTCCATTTGTTGCGAGCGCAAGATCTCAAACGCACTGTAATTGCCGCCGTAGCGCGTCAGTTTGGCGTGGTCGATGTGCAAAGTGACATCGGTCACCGCGTCCAGAAATTCCCGGTCGTGACTGATCACGATCATGGTGCCTGCGTAGCGCTGCAACCAGGCTTCCAGCCAGACCAAGGCATCCAAATCCAGGTGGTTGGTGGGTTCGTCCAGGATCAGGATGTCGGATGGGCACATCAGCGCACGGGCCAGCTGTAAACGCATGCGCCAGCCACCCGAAAAACTGTTGACCGGGTTGTTGAGTTCGTCAACGCGAAAACCCAAGCCCAAAATCAGCGCTTCGGCGCGGGGCAGAGCGTCGTGGTCGCCGGCGTCTGCCAGGTCGGTGTAAACGTGGGCCATTTCCATGCCGTCGCCGCTTTCTTCGGCGAGCACCAGGCGCTGTCGCAATTCGGCCAAACGGGTATCGCCTTCCAGCACAAAATCGGCGGCGGGCTGGTCGGTCTCGGGCATGTTTTGCGCGACTTGCGCCATGCGCCAGGCTTTGGGGATTTCGAAGTCGCCGCCGTCTTCAATCAGTGTTCGGTTGAACAGGGCAAACAAAGTGGATTTGCCCGCGCCATTGCGCCCGACCAGACCGACCTTTTCTCCGGGGTTAAGGGTGACCGAGGCTTGGTCGAGCAGCACTTTGGTGCCGCGGCGGAGGGTGACGTTTTTGAGGTTGATCATGAAGAGCGAATGTCCGGAACCGATCCGGGATAGGGGCATGGCCAGCGTCAAAGCTGGCTTTGAAAATTCGATAACCTGCTATTTTCGCCGATACGGGCATCGGTGAGGTGGCTGTTGCATGTCTTTGTCTTTCATGGATGCCTGCGTTCACCGGGATGACACTCAGAGGGCCATCAGGGCCTCTCGAGTGAGCAGCAAAACCTGGTCTTCACCTGAGCTGGTGTCGAGCCAGGCCACGTCCAGGTCGGGGAATGCCGCTTCAAAGTGCTCGCACTCGTTGCCGATTTCCAGCACCAACACGGCGTTTTCAGTCATTCGGGCTGGGGCATCCCGCAGAAGTTGGCGTACAAAATCCATGCCGTCGGCACCACCTGCCAGCGCCAGTTCAGGCTCGGCCCGGTATTCGGCGGGCAGTGCGTCCATGCTGGCCTGGCACACATAAGGCGGGTTGCACAGAATCAAATCGAATGGGCCCGCAAGGGCTGACAGCCCGTCGCTGTGCACCAGGTTCACGCGCTCTTGCAGCGCGTGGCGCTCGACGTTGATGGTGGCCACGGCCAAGGCATCGTCAGAAATGTCGGCCCCAGTGACGTGCACTTCTGGCCAGGCCAGCGCCGCCAGAACGGCCAGACTGCCGTTGCCGGTGCACAGGTCCAACACTTGTGTGGTTTGGTCGCTCAGCCAGGCGTCGATGGTACCGTCGGCCAGCACTTCGGCAATCAGGCTGCGCGGCACGATGGCCCGTTCGTCAATGTAAAACGACACGCCCTGCAACCAAGCTTCGCGCGTCAAATAAGCGGCGGGCTTGCGGGTGGTGATGCGTTCTTCAATCAGCGCAGTGCAGGCCGCCTGCTGTTCTGGCGTGATGGCTTGATCCGCCACTTCGTCCAAGTCGGTGTCCAGCGGCAGGTCCAGTCGCCAAAGCACCAGCCAGACAGCTTCGTCGAAGGCGCTCTGGGTGCCGTGGCCAAAGGCCACATTGGACTCGGTCAGGCGCTGGGCCGACTGCGCGATCAGCGCAGACAAATTCAGAGTGCTCATACCGACAAGCCCAAGTTGAGTTGTTCCAGTGTGCGGCGGTAGATGTTTTTGAGCGGCGCGATGTCAGCCAGCGCCACATGCTCGTTGACTTTGTGGATGGTCGCGTTGGGCGGGCCGAACTCGATCACTTGGGGGCAAATTTGGGCGATAAAGCGGCCGTCACTGGTGCCACCCGTGGTGGAGAGCTCGGTGGTGAGGCCCGTTTCGTCGGCGATGGCCCGCTGCACGGCGGCGACCAAGGTGCCTGGCGTGGTCAAAAACGGCAAGCCGCCGATGGTCCAGTTCAGGTCGTACTTCAGGCCATGTTGGTCGAGCACCGCCATCAGGCGCTGCTGCAGGCTGTCCGGCGTTGATTCGGTGCAAAAGCGGAAGTTGAAATCCACCACGCAGTCGCCCGGAATCACATTGCTTGCCCCCGTTCCCGCGTGGATGTTGCTGACCTGCCAGCTGGTGGGCGGGAAAAAGGCGTTGCCTTCGTCCCAGCGGATGCTGACCAATTCGGCCAGCGCCGGGGCCAGGCGGTGGATCGGGTTGTCGGCCAGGTGCGGATAAGCAATGTGGCCTTGCACCCCATGCACAGTGAGCTTGCCGCTCATGGTGCCGCGTCGGCCGTTCTTGATCATGTCGCCCGTCTGCTGCACCGAGGTGGGCTCGCCTACGATGCAGAACTGCGGTGCTTCGCCCCGGTCCACCAGCTGCTTGCAGACCACCACCGTGCCGTCAAGGGCTGGGCCTTCTTCGTCGCTGGTCAACAAAAAGGCGATGCCCAGTTCAGGGTCTGGATGGCTCGCCAAAAATTCCTGCACAGCCACGACCATGGCGGCCAGCGAGGTTTTCATGTCGCTCGCGCCGCGGCCAAACAGCTTGCCGTCTTTGTGCGTGGGGGTGAAGGGGTCGCTGTGCCATTGCGCGAGTGGCCCTGTGGGCACCACGTCGGTGTGTCCGGCAAACGCCAGGACTTGGCCGCTTTTTCCGGCGCGTTTGGCCCAGAGGTTGCGCACCCTGAAAGTGTCGGGGCCTGAGTCCATGTATTCGCAGACAAAGCCAAGGGGGGTCAATGCCTCGGCAATCAGGTCCATGCAACCCGCGTCATGGGGGGTGACGGAAGGTTTGGAGATCAGCTGTTCGGCCAGGCGCAGGGTGTCGTGACAGGTGCTTGTGTTCATGGCTCAGACCTTGCTGGGGTGGGCGCGCACAAATCGGGCAATGCGCTCTGCCGCTTCCAGGCACTCGGCGGTTTCGGCCACCAGTGCCATGCGGATGCGGCCTCGGCCGGGGTTGCTGCCGTTGAAGTCGCGTGCCAAATAGCTGCCGGGCAGCACCGTCACACTTTCGGCCGCGTACAAAGCCTGGGCGAACGCGACGTCGTCGCCTTGCCATCCGGTCGGCACACCGGCCCACAGGTAAAAGCTGGCGTCGGGCAGCTTCACGTCCAGCACATCGGCCAGCACAGGCGTGACCTGGGCAAACTTGGTGCGGTACTGGTTGCGGTTGTCCACCACATGGCTTTCGTCGCCCCAGGCGGCGATGCTGGCCGCTTGCACCACTGGGCTCATGGCGCTGCCATGGTAGGTGCGGTACAACAAGAACTGTTTGATGATGGCCGCATCGCCGGCCACAAAACCGCTGCGCAGGCCGGGCACATTGCTGCGTTTGCTGAGGCTGGTGAAGGCGATCAGGCGCTTGAAGTCGGTGCGGCCCAGCTGGTGGGCTGCTTCGAGGCCACCCAAAGGAGCTTCTTCGCGGAAGTAAATCTCGCTGTAGCACTCGTCCGAGGCGATCACGAAACCGTGCTGGTCGGACAGGGCGAACAATTTGGCCCATTCGGCCAGCGGCATCACCGCGCCCGTGGGGTTGCCGGGCGAGCAGACAAACAGCAGTTGGGTGCGGGCCCAGACTGCGGCGGGCACGCTGTCCCAGTCGTTGCCGAAATTGCGTGCCGGGTCACTGGGCACGTAATAGGGCTCGGCCCCCGACAACAAGGCCGCACCTTCGTAGATTTGATAGAACGGGTTGGGGCTGACCACGGTGGCGCCAGGACGGGCCGGGTCGATCACGGTTTGCGTGAGGGCAAACAGGGCTTCGCGCGAGCCATTGACTGGCAGCACCTGCGTGGCCGGGTCCAGCGCCAGCTGGTAGCGGGTTTGCAGCCAGGCAGAACAGGCCTTGCGCAGCGCAGGCTCGCCCGCCGTGGCCGGGTAGGCCGACAAGCCGGTGGTGACCGATGCCTTGAGTGCTTCTTGAATGAAGGCCGGCGTCGTGTGCTTGGGCTCGCCGATGCCCAGACTGATGGGCTTCAAGGCGGGGTTGGGTGTGACGCTGGCGAACAGCTGTTTGAGCCGTTCAAAAGGGTAGGGCTGCAGCTTGGAAAGAAGGGGATTCATCCCCCGATTATCCGGGATGAAGTGCCTGCAATGGGCGTGAAACAGGTCTGGCTTGCTTCATCCAGGGGGAATTCATCTTTGGTGAATCCTGTCGCGCCGGCTCTTGGGGCGGGATTTGGGCATTCCCCTCGGGTAACATTGCCCCTTTGATCTGTGCTGGCTCCTCTGGCTGGCCCGACTAACCGATTCGATACCGCCGTGCGCCTCAATTCCATCAAGCTTTCGGGCTTCAAATCGTTCGCTGAGCCGACCAACTTCTTGCTGCCCGGGCAGCTGGTCGGCGTGGTTGGCCCTAACGGGTGCGGCAAATCCAACATCATGGACGCCGTGCGTTGGGTGCTGGGCGAGTCCAAAGCGTCCGAGTTGCGCGGCGAGTCCATGCAGGACGTGATTTTCAACGGCACCACCACCCGCAAACCCGCCAGTCGCGCCAGCGTTGAGCTGGTGTTCAGCAACGAAGATCACCGCGCCGGTGGCCAGTGGGGGCAGTTTGCCGAGATCGCGGTCAAGCGCGTGCTAACGCGTGACGGTAATTCCAGCTATTACATCAACAACCAACCGGTGCGCCGCCGCGACGTGCAGGACGTGTTCTTGGGCACAGGCTTGGGGCCACGTGCCTACGCCATCATCGGTCAGGGCACCATCAGCCGCATCATCGAGTCGCGCCCCGAAGAGCTGCGTTTGTTTCTCGAAGAGGCCGCAGGCGTCTCTAAGTACAAAGAGCGCCGCCGCGAGACTGAAAACCGCCTGTCAGACACCCGCGAGAACCTGACCCGGGTCGATGACATCCTGCGCGAGCTGAACGCCAACCTGGAAAAGCTCGAAAAACAGGCCGAAGTGGCCCACCGCTACAACAATTTGCAGGCTGACAGCACCCTGAAACAGCACCAGCTGTGGTTTTTGAAGCGCCGCGATGCCGAGTCGGACCAAGGTCGCATGAAGTCCGATGTGGACCAGGCCGTCAATGCTTTGGAGTCGCGCATGGCCGATCTGCGCCATGTCGAAGCCGATCTGGAGACCATCCGTCAGGCCCATTACGCGGCAGGCGACCAAGTCAACCAAGCGCAGGGCGCTTTGTACGAGGCCAGCGCCGAAGTGGGCCGTCTGGAAGCCGAAATCCGCTTTGTGGTCGAGGGCCGGCAACGTGCCGAGCAGCGTCTGCAACAGTTGGTAGAGCAAACCGCCCAGTGGGGCACTCGCAGCCAAGATGCTCAAATCGAGCTGGAAACCTTGTCCGAGCAAGCGGCCATGGCCGAAGACCAGAGCATGACGCTGGCCGCGCAGGTCGAAGACCAAGCCACGGCCTTGCCCGATCTGGAGGAAGCCTTGCGCAAAGCGCAAAACGATGCCAACGCCCAACGCGCCAGCGTGGTGCAGGTGCAGCAGCAAATTGGCGTGCTGGCCGCAGACCAGCGCAACGTCGAAGAACAATCGCGCCAGCTCGACCAACGCCGCGAACGCCTGCTGACCGACCGCAACGCCCTGGCCGCGCCCGACGAGGCTCGACTGAACAACTTGCAAGAACAACTGGCCGAGGCTGAGGCCTTGGCGGCTGAATCAGAAGCCCGTTTGCATGAGTTGCAAGAACAGGTGCCCGCGCTGGACGAAGACCGGCGCACCCGACAAACCGCCGTCAACCAGGAATCGTCGAAGCTGGCAGACCTGAGCGCCCGCATCGAGGCGCTCAAGGCCTTGCAGGAAAAAGTGCGCACAGACGGCAAGCTCAAACCCTGGCTGGCCAAGCACGGCATGGACGGACTGGAAGGCCTGTGGAGCCGCATCCAAATTGAACCCGGCTGGGAAAACGCCCTGGAGTCGGCTCTGCGCGAACGCCTGTCGGCGCTCGAAGTTTCACGCCTGGACATGGTGCGCTCGTTTGCTGGCGATGCGCCGCCCGCCAAACTGTCGTTTTTCAGCTCGCCTTTGGCTTCTGTGACCACGCAGCGCGGCGGTTTGCCCAGTGGTTGCCGCCCTTTGGCAGATTACCTGCGCGTGCCCGATGCCGGATTGTCAGCCTTGCTGACCGACTGGTTGCAAGGCTGCCTGACGGCCCCCAGCATCGAAGATGCCCTGGCCTGGCGCAGCCAGCTCAAACCCGGTGAAACCTTGTTGGTGCAGGCTGGCCACGCGGTCGACCTGAACAGCGTGGTGTTTTACGCCCAGGACTCCGAACAAGCCGGTTTGTTGGGCCGCGCCCAAGAGATCGACAACCTCGAAAAGCAGCTGCGTGCCCAAACCCTGATTTCCGAAGAAAGCCGCAGCGCTTTGGTGCGGGCCGAAGCGGCCTATGCCGACGCCTCGCAGCGCCTGATCACGGTGCGCCGTGAAGCCAGCGAAAGCCAGTCACGCACGCACGAATTGCAAGTTGAAACCCTGCGCCTGTCTCAGTTGGTGGCGCAAACCCGTGCCCGCAGCGAGCAGATCAGCAACGATTTGGCCGAAGTCGAGGCCTTGCTGGACGAGCTGCAAGAGCGCCGCGTTACAGCCGAAGCCCGCTTTGAAGAGCTGGACATGCAGCTGGCCGATACGCAAGAGCGCCACGCTCAGCTGGACGAGCGGGTCATTGAGTCCGAGCGCAAGCTGGCTGAATGCCGCGAACAACAACGCAGCCTGGAGCGCCGAGCCCAAGAGGCGCAGTTTTCGCAGCGCAGCCTGGACGCCCGCCGCGCGGAACTGAACCGCACCATTGAAACCGCACAGCAGCAAGTCACCAGCATCGATGCCGAAATGCAGCGTGCCCGCGATGAACTCGGTCGGCTGACCGATGCCGCAGCCCAAGCTGGCTTGCAAAACGTGCTGGCCGTCAAGCTGGCGCGCGAACAAGCCTTGGGTGCCTGTCGCAGCGCCTATGACGACCTCACGGCCAAATTGCGTGCCAGCGACGAACGCCGTGTTGGCTTTGAACGCGAATTGGACCCGCTGCGTCAGCGCATCACCGACTTGCAGCTCAAGGAGCAAGCCGCCCGGCTGGGCTTGGAGCAATACACCCAGCTGTTGGCCGATGCGAAAGCCGATCTGGAGGCCGTTGCGCAGTCCATCGAAGTGGGCCAAGTGCGTGTCACGGGCCTGCAAGGCGAAATCGACCGCATTCACCGAGAAATCACCGCTTTGGGCCCGGTCAACCTGGCCGCGCTGGAAGAGCTGACCACTTCACGAGAGCGCAAGGTGTTCCTCGACTCGCAGTGCGCCGACCTGACCGACGCCATGAACACGCTGGAAGACGCGATCAAAAAGATCGATGGCGAGACGCGTGAGCTGCTGGGCGGGACTTTCAAGATCGTCAACGAGCACTTCAGCCGCATGTTCCCCGAGCTGTTTGGCGGCGGTAATGCCCGGCTGGTGATGACCGGTGACGAAATTCTGGATGCGGGTGTGCAGGTGCTGGCGCAGCCGCCGGGCAAGAAAAACCAGACGATTCATTTGCTGTCTGGTGGCGAAAAAGCCCTCACGGCCATCGCGTTGGTGTTTGCGATTTTTCAGCTCAACCCCGCACCGTTTTGCTTGCTGGACGAGGTGGACGCGCCGCTGGACGACGCCAACACCGAACGCTACGCCAAACTGGTCAAGGGCATGGGCAAAGAGACCCAGTTCCTGTTCATCAGCCACAACAAGATCGCCATGGAAATGGCCGAACAATTGATTGGCGTGACCATGCAAGAGCAGGGCGTGTCACGCATCGTGGCTGTGGACATGGAATCCGCAGTGTCTATGGCCGACGTGGCCTGAGGTTTTTAATTTATGTTGGCTTCAATGAGTTCGTTGCAATTGAGTTTGGCCGGTATCGGTGCGCTGACCTTGGGGGCGGTGGTGGTCTACAACTATTGGACATCGCGCAAAAATGAGCCCAGGCAGGCCGATCCCCAGATCGAACCCGTGGCCAGCACGCCAGACACCCTGCCCGAGGCGTCTGCGCAGACAGAGTCCATCTTGACCGACGACTTTTCCAGCTTGCCTCAGCCTGATCGCAAACCCCAGCTGGATGCCCTGATTGATGTCATTGCGACCATCGAGGTAGATCACCCTGTGTCGGGTGATGCCGCCTTGGCCGCTTTGCCCGTGACGCGTCGCGTGGGTACCAAGCCGTTCCATGTGGAAGGCTGCAGCGATCTGAGCGGTGAATGGGAGGCTTTGGTGACGGGGCGTCGGTATTCTGCTTTTCAGGCCGGTGTGCAGTTGGCCAACCGTGTGGGAGCGCTGAACAACATCGAGTTTTCTGAATTTGTGGTCAAAACCCAGGCCTTTGCCGATGCCGTGGGCGGTGCCGCCAACTTCAGCGACATGCTCGAAGAGGTGGCCCGTGCGCGTGAATTGGACCAATTTGCCAGTGCGCACGATGCCCAGCTGAGCTTCACTCTGTGCGCGCGTGCGTCGGCCTGGAGCCCGGGTTATATCCAGCAACATGCCGCGCGTTTGGGTTTTGTGGCGGGGGTCATTCCCGGCCGCATGGTGCTGCCTGCCGCCGTAGCCGGTTTGCCGCCTATTTTGTCTTTGACATTTGATACGCAGGCCGCCATGGCCGATGACCCGGCTTTGTCTGCCATTCGCGAGTGCTCGCTCAGTCTGGATGTGCCGCAAATTGCCCGTGAAGATCAGCCCTTTGGTCGCTTGCGTGAAGTCGCCCGCTTGTTGGCCGAACACATGGACGGTGTGGTCACGGACGGCAACGGGCAGATGTTGGGCGAAGACGTGCTGGACCAAATCGCCAACGACCTGCACCAGCTGTATGACGCGCTGGATGCGCGTGAGTTGTCAGCGGGCACCCCGCAAGCGCGTCGTCTTTTCTCCTGATTCGGGCAGCACTCACCATGTCCCATCCGGACTTGTTTGGCGGACTGCCATTGGGCGAACCTGCCAAAGTTGCACGGGCCATCCAGTCTGTGCCGCCAGCCGAAAGAGCAGCGCAATTGCGGTCGGTATTGCACCAGCATGCACACGCTTATTACACGCTCGATGCGCCTGAAATCCCCGATGCCGAATACGACAGGTTGTTCCGCGAACTGCAGGCGCTGGAGTCGGCCCATCCCGAGCTGCTGACGCCCGATTCGCCCACCCAACGTGTGGGCGGCCAAATTCTGGATGCCTTTGCGCAGGTCACGCACCGCGTGCCCATGCTCAGCATTCGCACCGAAACCGACACGGAAGCCAGTGGTGCGCAAGCATTTGACACGCGCATCCGCAAAGAGTTGGGCCTGAGCGAAGCCGATCCAGCCGTGAGCTATGTGGGTGAGTTGAAATTTGATGGTCTGGCCATGAGCCTGCGCTACGAAAACGGGGTGCTGGTGCAAGCGGCCACTCGGGGCGACGGTGAAACCGGCGAAGAGGTCACCGCCAACATCCGCACCATCGGGCAGATTCCTTTGCGTTTGCCGATCGATGCGCCTGCCGTGCTGGAAGTGCGCGGAGAGGTCTACATGCGGCGCGACGATTTTGAAGCCCTGAACGCACGCCAACGTGAACGCATAGCGGCGGGCACCAAGGGCGAAAAAACCTTTGTCAATCCGCGCAATGCGGCAGCTGGTGCGGTGCGCCAGCTCGATTCGGGCATCGCGGCCGAACGGCCTTTGAGCTTTTTTGCCTATGGCCTTGGCGACATCACGCCACCAACCGAAGGCGGGCCGCAATGGACCACCCATGACGACATGCTCCGGCAGCTCAAGGCCTGGGGTTTCCCAGTGGCCGAGCAAACCACCTGCGTGCAAGGCGCCCAAGGGCTGGTGGCGTTTCACCAGCGCATGGCCGCCGAGCGCGATGCTTTGCCCTATGACATCGACGGCGTGGTCTACAAAGTCAATGAGCTGGCGCTGCAAGCCCGCTTGGGCTTTGTGACCCGCGAGCCACGTTGGGCCGTCGCGCACAAATACCCGGCACAAGAAGAGATGACCACGGTGCTGGCCATCGATGTGCAGGTCGGCCGCACCGGCAAGCTCACCCCCGTGGCCAAGCTGGCGCCGGTGTTTGTGGGGGGCGTGACTGTGACCAACGCCACGCTGCACAACGAACTGGAGGCCCGCCGCAAAGACGTGCGGGTGGGCGACACGGTGATCGTGCGCCGAGCTGGCGATGTGATTCCCGAAGTGGTGTCGGTGGTGCTGGAGCGCCGCCCGCCCGATGCGCCTTTGTTCACCATGGTGAGCCACTGCCCGGTGTGCGGCAGTTTGGCCGAACGCGAAGACGGTGAAGCCGACCACCGTTGCACGGGCGGGCTGTTTTGCAGCGCCCAACGCAAACAGGCGATCTGGCACTTCGCCCACCGCCGCGCCATGGATGTGGACGGTTTGGGCGACAAGTTGGTCGACCAGTTGGTGGATTCAGGTCGGGTCAAAACGCTGGCCGACCTTTACCACCTGAAGCTCGATTCGCTGGCCAATATGGACCGCATGGCCGAAAAGTCGGCGGTCAACCTGCTCGAAGCGCTGGAAACATCCAAGCAGACCACCTTGGGCCGTTTTTTGTTCAGCCTGGGTATTCGCCATGTGGGCGAGGCCACGGCCAAAGAGTTGGCCCGTCATTTCGGTCAGCTGGACGCTGTGATGGCTGCCAGCGAAGACGCCTTGCTGCAAGTACCCGATGTCGGCCCTGTTGTGGCGCACAGCATTCGCACTTTTTTTGACCAGCCGCACAACCGCGAGGTGGTCCAAGCCCTGCGCGATGCAGGCATCACCTGGGCGGAAGGCGATGCCTTGGCACCGACCGAAATGCCCTTGGCTGGTATCACGGTGGTGTTGACCGGCACATTGCAAAGCATGGGCCGCGACGAGGCCAAAGAAAAACTCGAAGCCTTGGGCGCCAAAGTGGCGGGCTCGGTCAGCAAAAAAACCCACTACGTGGTGGCGGGTGCCGAGGCGGGCAGCAAGCTCGACAAGGCGCAGCAGCTGGGCGTGCCCGTGTTGGACGATGCCGGGCTGGCAGTGCTGTTGACTGGAAAAAAACCATGACCGTTCGAGACATCCTCAAAATGGGCGATGCCCGACTGCTGCGCGTGGCTGACGCGGTGCAGGTTTTTGACACGCCACAGTTGCATGAATTGATCGCTGACCTGCGCGAAACCATGGCTGCGGTCAACGGTGCAGGTCTGGCCGCTCCGCAAATCGGGGTGAACTTGCAACTGGTGATTTTTGGCGGTACGGCGCTCAATCCGCGCTACCCCGACCGTCCTCAAGTGCCGCCTACGGTGCTCATCAACCCTGTGATCACGCCTTTGGGTGAGGCAGAAGAGGAAGATTGGGAAGGTTGCCTGTCGGTGCCGGGTTTGCGCGGCGTGGTGCCGCGTTGGTCGCACATCCGTTACACCGGGTTCGACGAGAAGGGCCAGCCGATCGACCGCACGGTGGATGGCTTTCACGCCCGCGTGGTGCAGCGCGAATGCGACCATTTGGTGGGCAAGCTGTACCCGATGCGGGTGCGCGACTTTACGCGTTTTGGATTCACCGAAGTGCTTTTCCCCGGTATCAGCGCTGCTGAAGACGACTGAGCAAGCGGCCATCCTGGGGGGCGCTTGTCGGGGCGAGGGGCGCAGCCCACTTCGCCAATGGGGCTTCAAAGTCCTTTCAGTTTTTCCAGCGCAGCCAGCAAGGTGTCGTCCTTTTTGGCAAAGCAAAACCGGATGACTTTCTGGTCAAAACCTTGGCCATAAAAGGCCGACAGCGGGATGGCGGCCACGCCGATGTCGGTGGTCAGCCATTTGCAAAAATCAGCTTCGCTCAGGTTTTTCTCGGGGACTTTCAGGTCAGAAATGTCCACACACTGAAAATAGGTGCCCTCGCCGGGCAGCAGCTTGAACTGGGTCTGTGCCAAGCCTTGCCGAAACAGATCTCGCTTGCGCTGGTAAAACGCAGGCAGTTCCACATAGGGGGCCGGGTCGGCCATGTAGCGGGCCAGGGCGTGCTGCATCGGGGTGTTGACCGTGAACACGTTGAACTGGTGCACCTTGCGAAATTCGGCAGTGTAGGCCGCAGGCGCGGCCACAGTGCCCACTTTCCAGCCTGTGACGTGATAGGTCTTGCCAAAGCTCGACACGATGAAGGCGCGGGCGGCCAGGCCGTCAAAATGCGCGGCGCTCCAGTGCCGGTTAGGCGCGTAGACCATGTGCTCGTAAACCTCGTCGCTGATGAGCACGATGTCGGTGGGGGCCAGGATCTCTTGCAGTGAGAGCATCTCTTGCTTGGACCAGATCATGCCGCTGGGGTTGTGTGGCGAATTGATCAGGATGGCGCGGGTTTTGGGTGTGATTGCGGCGCGGATTTTGTCAAAGTCGGGCCGAAAGGTGCCGGGTGTGAGGGGCACACGCACGACCACGCCACCCGCCAACTCGATGTTGGGCACATAGCTGTCGTAGCAGGGCTCCAGCACGATGACTTCGTCCATGGGGTGCACGATGGCCAAAATGATGGTCAGAATGGCTTGGGTAGCACCCGCGGTCACTGTGATCTCGCTGGCGGGGTCGTAATGACGGCCATACAGCGTTTCGATTTTGCGCGACACCGCTTCTCGCAGTGGGGCCACACCCGTCATCGGCGGGTATTGGTTCAGGCCTTCACGCATGGCGTCGTTCACCAAATCGAGCAGTTTGGGATCGCACGGGAAATCCGGGAAGCCTTGGCCGAGGTTGACGGCATTTTTTTCGGTGGCAAGCGCCGACATGACCGTAAAAATGGTGGTGCCCATGTGGGGCGCTTTGGAGGTGAGACTGGGGGTGCGTGCGTGCATGGTGTTCAAAGTTCAGGGCTCAAAGTTCGTAATCGTTGACGTGCCCATTCATGGCTTTGGCGATCAACGGTGCGGTCAGGCGGTCGCTCAGCAATTCGGCGAAATGGTAGACAAAGTGGCGCAAATAAGCGCCGCGCTTGAAGGCCACGCGGGCCACGTTCATGCCCAGCAGTGCGCCCAGTGGCCTCACTGCCAGGTCTTTCACCGGGTCGTCTTTGACGGCCATCTCGGCCACGATGCCGATGCCCAAGCCCAGCCTGACATAGGTTTTGATCACGTCCGAGTCGATGGCTTCGAGCGCAATGCGGGGGTGCAGTTTTTTGGCAGCAAAAGCTTGGTCAATGCGGCCACGCCCTGTGAACGAAGGGTGGTAAGTGATGATGGGTTCACTGGCAATGTCTTCCAGCGACAAGTGCTCTCTTTGTGCCAGTGGATGGTCCAGCGGCAAGACCAGCACGTGTTGCCACTCGTAACAGGGCAGGGTGACCAGTTCTTCGTAAGCCGAGAGGGATTCGGTAGCGATGCCAATTTCAGCCGTGTCGTCGAGCAGCATCTTGGCCACCTGATCGGGCGCGCCTTGGTGCAGGCTGATGTTGACCTTGGGGTATTTTTCGCGCAGCTTGGCTACCGGCAGTGGCAGCACGTAACGGGCTTGGGTGTGGGTGGTCGCGATCGACAGAGTGCCGTTGTCCTGCGCGCTGTATTGGTCACCGATTTTGCGCAGGTTGCCCACTTCACGCAGGATGATTTCGATGCTTTGCAGCACGTGCTGACCTGGTTCCGTGATGCGTTTGAGGCGTTTACCGTGACGCGCAAAGATTTCGATGCCCAGTTCTTCTTCCAGCTCGATGATGGCTTTGGACACCCCGGGCTGCGAGGTGTGCAGGGCCTTTGCTGTTTCGGTCAAGTTCAGGTTGCGGCGTGCAGCCTCTTGGACAAAGCGAAATTGGTGCAGGTTCATACGTTAAATGCCATATTGACTCACATCATTATGCTTTATCGGGTCTATGCTGCTGTGGCTTGCTTGGCCGCAATTTCTGCCATCAGCGCCGTCATGGCCGGGTGCTCGCCAATAGAGGGCACCAGTTCAAACTGTACTTGGGGATAAGCCTCGATCAAGTCGGCAACCAGTTTGGGCAGGTCTTCCCGGGCATGCCGGCCAACGCCAAGAAACATGGGCACGATGCGCAAATGCGTTTTGCCTTGCATCATCAAGGACTCGACGGTGCTGGACAGGTCAGGGGTGGTCAGTTCCAGAAACGCACATTCCACCACCAAACCCGGCCACCGCAAGCGCATTTGCTGGGCGACAGCGTCTATCGGCAAACGCCAAAGCGGATCGCGAGAACCGTGGGCAAACAAAATCACACCCGTGTGAGGATTCAAATCAGTTGTCATTGTCGTAACACCATCCACCAAAAACCCAACAAGGAAATTGCGCTGTAGATCAAAGCCGGGGCCGCGGCCGTGAGCCAGGGTTGCCAGTTTTGCAAGTTGCCAGCGAAGCTGAACAGATTGTTCAAGAGGGAAAAACTGATACCCGCCAGAACCCCGCCAAAGACGTATCCAGCGATCTGACCCGATCGGAAGTGTAAATAGGCGAAGGGCAGGGCCATGACCAGCATGACCAAGCAGCTCAGAGGGTAAAAAACCTTGCGCCAGAACTCGATTTCGTAGCGCTGAGCGTTTTGGTTGTTGCTGGACAAGTGCCGCATGTAATTGAACAGCTCCCACGTTCTCATGCGGTCCGGACTGAGCACGGCTGCGGCCACCATGTCGGCGCTGATCTCTGTGGGCCAGGCCAGTTTGGTGTGTTCTACGGCCCTGTATTGCAGTGTTTTTGACGATGCCGTTGTCTGAATCGACTTTTCTTCAGCTTGCTGCAGTTGCCATACGCCTTGCTCAATCTCGGCTTGCGGGGCGGTGGTGATCGCCAGCAGAAGTCCCGCTTCGGTGAACTCATGAATCCGCACGTTTTGCATGTGGCTGATGCCGTCAAAGCTGCGCACGTTCACAGCAAAATGGCGGTTTCCCTGCCGCTCTTTCAGCCATGCGCCCGTCTGACCCACCGTCAAGTTGCCCTGGAATTTTGCTTTGACCTGCACGCCCTGCCGGTCGGCCCAAGGGGCTGCGTAATCGCCAATCAAAAAAGTCATCACGACAAAAACGAGTCCCAGTTGGAGCAGGGTGCTCAGGGCTTTCAGGGGGGCCAGGCCGCCTGTGCGCAAAATGGTGAATTCGGAGCTTTGTGCCAGTCGCGCCATGACAAAGATGCAGCCGATCAAGACCGATATCGGCAGCAGTTCGTAGATGTGCGTGGGTGTTTTGAGGGCCACATACAAGAGCGCGTGGTGGAGTTTGTAACCCTGGCTGGCCAGACGGCTCAGATTCTGCAGCTCGTCGACCAGGTCAAAGAACAAGAACAATGCCAAAAAACAGACCAGTACAAAGCTCACGGCCCGGATGATTTCGCCATGCAGCAAACTGCGAACGGTTTTCATGCATGGCCTTTGTTGTGGGTTGCTCCGGCATTCAAAAGGAAGCGCCAGGACCAGTTGTAATGGCGAATCGAGAGCCAGAGAATGGCGATCAAAAAGACGCCGCCATGCAACATCACCATGAAAGGCAAAAACGCAAAGCGCCCGGTGCCGATCCAGCTTTGGCCCACGTTCAGCATGTTGTAGTAAGCAATGAAGACAAACAAGGCCAGTCCAAGGTGGTAACTGCGTCCAGCTCGCGGGTTGACTGCCGAAACGGCCAAGGCGATCAGTAACAAATTAATGCCAGCCAGCCCCAGTCCCAAGCGCCAAGACAGTTCTGCTTGGTTTTCCAGATGGGGTTGTTTCAACAAGTCCCATGTGGCGGTGTAGCGGCTGTTCATGCCCGAAGAGGGCAGATTGACCTCGTCGTCGATCAGCAGTTCGTAGTGCTCAAACTGGGTCAGCCTTGTCTCGCCAGTCTCCCGGTTGGTCAGCCACTGTTGGCCTTTGTCGAGAATCAGGAAGCGGTCATTGCCCGTCAGCTCGATGCGCCCTTGTTGTGCTGTGGTCACACTTTCCATCTCTCCGTCCTGGTTTGAGATGAACACATGACGACCAAAACGGTTGTCGGGCGTGTCTTTGTCAATAAAGAACACACGTTGACCACCTGATGATTCCTGGAATTGCCCGGGTGCCACACGTTCAATGTCGTTGCGTTTTTCAAAGCGCACCTTCAAGTCTTGGATTTGCTGGTTGCTCCAAGGCCAGGTAAAAAGGGCCAGCAAGCTCACGATCAAGAGCACAGGCCAGGCGAAACCAAAAAGTGGACGGACAAAATGGCCCAGACCCTGCCCGCTCGAAAACCAAATCACCATTTCACTGTCGCTGTACATGCGCGAGAGGGTGGCCACCACGGCGATGAACAGGCTCAGCGTGATGATCGTCGTGAGCTGGCTCAGCACACTGAAACCCATGACCAGCAGGACCTCGGACGGGTTGACGCTGCCCCGACTGGCCTGGCCCAGTGTCCGGATCAGGATGATGGTGATCACAATGGTGACCAAAACCACCAGCGTGGCCCCGAAATTGCGGGCAAGGTCTTTGCGTAAAGAAGAATGGAATAACATCGGTGCGAAGGAAAAGCTGAATTATGAACTTCGAAATCCAAAAGCGCGCTCTGTCCAGTGTGATTCGTGACGATCTGGACGCCTTGCTTGTTTTGTGGCCCTCGGAAGACAAAGACGTCGTCTCGGGCCAAGACCCGATTGCCTCCTTGGTTCGGGCGGCCATCCAACATGGCGATTTTGAGCACAAGCCCGGTGCCGTGTTGTCTTTGTACGCACATCCGGGCATCAAGGCACGTCATCTCGTGGTTGCTTGCACTGTTGACGGCACTGCAGCGCATGTGCGCAGTGCCCTGACGGCGGCCTGGAATACCCTCAAATCTGCCAAGATCAAGCGCATCGGCCTTCATGCCGCGGCCGAATTGTCTGCGACCGCTCTGCAAACTGCCGTGTCGGCTTTGGCCGATGCCAGCTACAGCTACACCAGCACACTGAGCAAACCCAAGCCACGAACCCTGAAACAGGTTGTTGTCAGTGCAGGCCAGGTCAGTGCCGAGCTGCGAGCCGCATTGGCCCAGGCGCAAGCGCTTGTGGCCGGCGTTGAGGTGGCCAAAGAGTGGGCCAACCGACCCGCTAACCATTGCACCCCCGCCATGCTGGCGGACGCGGCCAAGTCGATTGCCAAAGGTGCAGCGTTCAAATGCGAAGTGCTGGGACCCAAAGAAGTCACCAAACTGGGCATGGGGGCTTTTTTGGCGGTCGCCCGTGGTGCTGCAGAGCCTTTGCGGTTCATTGTGATGCGCTACAACGGCGCAGCTGCTGCCCAGGCCCCTGTGGTGTTGGTGGGCAAGGGCATCACGTTTGACACCGGCGGTATTTCCATCAAGCCGGCCGCCGAAATGGACGAGATGAAATACGACATGTGCGGTGCGGCCAGTGTGTTGGGGGTGTTCAAAGCCTTGGGCGAACTCAAGCCCGCGATCAACGTGGTAGGGCTGATCCCGGCCACCGAAAACATGCCCGATGGCCTGGCGGTCAAGCCTGGTGATGTGGTCACCAGCATGAGCGGCCAGACCATTGAAATTCTGAACACCGACGCTGAAGGGCGCTTGGTGTTGTGTGATGCCTTGACCTATGCCGAGCGTTTCAAACCGCAGGCCGTGATCGACATCGCGACCTTGACCGGGGCGTGCGTGATTGCTCTGGGTGCTGTTCGTTCGGGGCTTTTCTCTGGCGACGACGCGTTGGCGCATTCTCTTCAGTTGGCAGGTGACGTTTCGGGTGATGCTTGCTGGCGGATGCCCCTGGACGACGACTATGCCGAAGGCTTGAAGTCGCGCTATGCAGACGTAGCCAACGTGGCAGGCCGTCAGGCAGGCGCCGTGACGGCAGCCAAGTTTTTGCAGCGCTTTTCATCGCGTTACCCCTGGGCGCATCTGGACATTGCCGGCACCGCTTGGCGCAGTGGTGCCGCCAAGGGCGCTACGGGCCGCCCAGTGGGCTTGCTGTTGCATTATTTGTTGGCGCAAGTCGGCAATAAATCGGTGAAGGCACCTCCAGTTCGTCGCCGTTGATGGGTTGGTGATGACCCAGATTGAATTTCACTTCAACGCGCCAGAGCGTTTGCAATATGTCTGCCGACTCTTGCGAAAAGCGCACGCTCGCAACTTGCGTGTAGGCGTGGTGGGCTCCGATGTGGCCTTGCGACAGTTGGACACTGCGTTGTGGGTGTTTTCGGAGTTCGACTTTTTGCCGCACAGCACATTTGCCGATACCCAAGACGTGCAGACAGCGTCACCCATTCGGCTGCATGCCGATCCAGCGCAATGCGTTGGGCTCGATGTCCTGGTGAATCTGGGTGATGACGTACCCCAAGGATTTGAGAAATTCGAACGCTTGATTGAAATCGTGGCAACAGATGACCATGGTCGTATGACCGCTCGCCAACGCTGGCGTCATTACACGGCCCAACGCTACGATTTGCTGCAACATGATTTGTCCAAAATTGCGCCCCCATGACATCGCCTGAAATCGACTATTTCTCTGATAAGACAGCTTCGGTCGTACCTGTTTTGAGTACGGTTATTCCTGATTCACAAATACCGGATGCTTTGCGTGCTGCGCTGGATGCCCGTGACTTGGAACAAACCACTTTCATGGCTTTGGGGGATGAGTTGGTGCAGTCTTTGCGCCCTGAATTGGAGCGTTTGACCACCGAATTGGTGCAGCGCAGCTTGCGTCAGGCATGGGCCAGTCGTTTCAAGCTTGACGGGGACTGAAATTATCAATATCCCACCTGTTCTAGAGAGAATTTTGGTTTTCCCTAATCCCCAAACAGTTGTTTTTGCAGTATCTTTACGGCTTGCTTAATTGAAGCAAATTATTTTTCGGAGTTTCTATGAAATTTTTTGGTGTGCGTTCTTTGACCCTGGTTTCTGTGGCCGTTGCTGCAGTCGTGTTGGCTGCTTGCGGCAAAAAAGATGCCGCATCTGACGCCACAGTGATCAAGATCGGTCACGTGGGTCCTGTCAGCGGTGCCATTGCTCACTTGGGCAAAGACAACGAAAACGGTGCCCGTATGGCCATCGAGGAACTCAATGCTGCTGGCCTGAAAATTGGTGACAAGGCTGTCAAGTTTGAGTTGCTGGCTGAAGACGATGCTGCCGATCCAAAGCAAGGCACTGCTGCTGCTCAGAAACTGGTCGACGCCAAAGTCAACGGCGTGATCGGTCACTTGAATTCCGGCACCACCATTCCTGCCTCGCAGATCTACAACACGGCAGGTATTCCACAGATCTCCCCATCCGCTACCAACCCCAAGTACACCCGTCAAGGTTACACAGGCGCGTTCCGCGTGGTGGCTGACGACGTGCACCTCGGCGGCACCCTCGGCAAGTACGCTGTGGAAACCCTCAAGGGCAAAAACATCGCTGTGATCGATGACCGTACTGCTTACGGCCAAGGCGTGGCTGAAGAATTCAAGAAGGGCGCGACAGCTGCTGGCGGCACCATCGTCGGTCACGAATTCACCACCGACAAAGCCTCCGACTTCAACTCCATCCTGACCACACTGAAGGCCAAGAAGCCTGACGTCGTGTTCTTTGGTGGCATGGACGCTGTGGCTGGCCCGATGCTGCGCCAGATGAAATCTTTGGGCATTGAAGCCAAGTTCCTGGGCGGCGATGGCATCTGCACTTCCGAGTTGGCCAAACTGGCTGGCGACGCCATGAAAGACGAGTCGGTCTTCTGTGCTGAAGCCGGTGGTGTTGAAGGCGAGCAAAAAGCCGGCATGGACAAGTTCCGCACCGACTTCAAAGCCAAATTCAATGCAGACGTTCAGGTGTACGCCCCTTACGTGTATGACGCTGTCAAAGTCATGGCTACAGCCATGGTGACTGCAGGTTCTGCTGATCCAGCCAAGTACCTGCCTGCTTTGAAGGCCATCAACTACAAAGGCGTGACTGGCAACATCGCGTTTGACGAAAAAGGCGACATCAAGAATGGCGCTTTGACCTTGTACACCTACAAAGGTGGTGAGCGTTCGCAACTCGCCGTGGTTCGCTGATCTGGCAGCCCCCGCGAGTCGGGGGCTCGTTCATCCAAGGCTTTCGGGCTTGGGATGAACAAACAGACGAAAAAAAGCCTGCACATTGTGCAGGCTTTTTTGTTTTGGCGGAGCAGGCGGGATTCGAACCCGCGGTGGGCTATTAACCCACACACGCTTTCCAGGCGTGCGACTTAAACCACTCATCCACCGCTCCGAAGCGTCGTATTGTAGCAGCGTAAAAACGCTAATCGATGGCCGGGTTCGCAATTCTTGTCATGTCGGCGTTGTCGACAAGTTGCGGGATTTTTGCGTAATTCTGACCTGCATCGCTCAAGCAGCCCTTTTTATCCTTAAACTTCGCCTCTGTTTCAATTCCTTTGTCCCTTCTTTGGCGCACAGCCCGACAAGCCCATGAAATTTCGCTTTCCCATCATCATCATTGACGAAGACTACCGCTCTGAAAATACATCGGGCCTGGGTATTCGGGCTTTGGCAGATGCCATCGTCAGCGAGGGCTTAGAGGTTTTGGGTGTGACCAGTTATGGCGATTTGTCGCAGTTTGCCCAGCAACAAAGCCGGGCCAGCGCTTTCATTTTGTCGATCGACGATGAAGAGTTTTCTCCCGGACCTGATCTGGATCCGGCCGTGATCAATTTGCGAGCGTTCATTGACGAGGTGCGTCGCAAGAACGCCGATGTGCCGATCTACATTTACGGTGAAACAAAAACATCGCGCCACTTGCCCAACGACATCTTGCGCGAGCTGCACGGTTTCATCCACATGTTTGAAGACACGCCAGAGTTTGTGGCGCGTCACATCATTCGTGAGGCCAAGAGTTATTTGGAAGGTGTGCAACCGCCTTTCTTCAAAGCCTTGCTTGATTACGCTGAAGACGGTTCTTACTCTTGGCACTGCCCAGGCCATTCCGGTGGTGTGGCTTTCCTGAAGAGTCCCGTCGGTCAGATGTACCACCAGTTTTATGGCGAAAACATGTTGCGTGCCGACGTGTGCAACGCCGTCGAAGAGCTTGGGCAGTTGCTGGACCACAATGGCGCGATCGGCGAGAGCGAGCGCAATGCGGCCCGCATTTTCAATGCAGACCATTGCTTCTTTGTGACCAACGGCACCAGTACTTCGAACAAGATTGTTTGGCACCACACAGTGGCTCCAGGTGACGTGGTGGTGGTGGACCGCAACTGCCACAAATCTATCTTGCACTCGATCATCATGACCGGCGCGATCCCCGTGTTCATGAAGCCCACGCGCAACCACTTCGGGATCATCGGCCCGATTCCCAAAAGCGAGTTCGAGCCCGCAGCCATCATGGCCAAGATCAAGGCCAACCCTTTGCTCAAAGGCGTGGACCCTAAAAAGGTCAAGCCCCGCGTGATGACGCTCACGCAGTCCACTTATGACGGTGTTTTGTACAACACCGAAACCATCAAAAGCATGCTTGATGGCTATGTGGAAAACCTGCACTTTGACGAAGCCTGGCTGCCGCACGCGGCATTCCACCCGTTTTATGGCCCTTACCATTCGATGGGCAAAAAGCGCGCACGTCCTAAAGAGTCGATGGTGTACGCCACACAATCCATCCACAAGTTGTTGGCAGGCATCAGCCAAGCCAGCCATGTGCTGGTGCAAGACGCGCAAAACACCAAGCTGGACCGCCCTCTTTTCAACGAGGCGTACCTGATGCACACCTCGACCAGCCCACAGTACAGCATCATTGCCAGCTGTGATGTGGCTGCTGCCATGATGGAGCCGCCTGGCGGCACTGCACTGGTCGAAGAAAGCATTGCTGAAGCCTTGGATTTCCGCCGTGCCATGCGAAAAATCGATGCCGAATACGGCAAAGACTGGTGGTTCAAGGTTTGGGGTCCTGAGAAGTTTGCCGAAGAAGGCATTGGCCGCGCCGATGACTGGATCTTGCGCAATGATCCCCGCAAGAAGGCCAGCAAGTGGCACGGCTTTGGCCAACAGTTGGCGGACGGCTTCAATATGCTGGACCCGATCAAGTCAACCATCGTCACGCCAGGCCTGGATTTGGATGGCAAGTTTGACAAGACCGGCATTCCAGCCTCGATCGTCAGCAAGTTCCTGACCGAGCATGGTGTGGTGGTCGAGAAAACCGGCTTGTACAGCTTTTTCATCATGTTCACGATCGGCATCACCAAGGGCCGCTGGAACACGCTGCTGACGGCTTTGCAGCAGTTCAAGGACGAGTACGCGAAGAACCAGCCTATGTGGAAAATCATGCCGGAGTTTTGCCAGAAGCACCCGCGCTATGAGCGCATGGGTTTGCGCGATCTGTGCCAGCACGTGCATGAGATGTACGCCAAGTACGACATTGCCCGCTTGACTACTGAGATGTATTTGTCGGATTTGGCTCCGGCCATGCGTCCGTCAGATGCCTATGCCCACATCGCGCAGCGCAAGACTGAGCGCGTAGAAATTGATCACCTGGAAGGCCGCATCACGGTGGGTTTGGTCACGCCTTACCCGCCAGGCATTCCGCTGTTGATTCCCGGCGAGGTCTTCAACAAGAAGATCGTGGACTACCTCAAGTTCGCCCGCGAGTTCAACGAGAAGTGCCCGGGCTTCGAGACGGATATCCATGGTTTGGTGGAGATCAAGGACGAGGATGGCAAGAAGCGGTACTTTGCGGATTGCGTGAAGGCTTAAACCCTGCGCTGGGTGTGTGGCTCTTCGTGTTTGGGCTAAGTGGGATGGCAGGTGAGTTGGGGCCCTGTGCGAGGGCTCAGAGGCGCTTCGCTTTGCCACATCGCCTCCGCACAGGGCCCCAACTCACCTGCGGGGGGAGAATTGAAAAAGCGGCCTAGGCCGCTTTTTCAATTCTGGAAGATGCGCCGGTTGAGCGTCGATCTTGACTGCCAACAGCACACAGGCCAGCTTGATCAAATCAGCGTGTTGAGGCAGTGAGGCGACCTCGACCAAGCCCATGGACACAAGAGCATCCACTTAGCCCGAGAGCAGGCGGGCGCTGAACCGGGCGATTTGGCGAGCGAAGCGAGTGATGAGCCCGGGCAGCGCCCGCCTGCTCTCGGGCGCTCTCCAAGACGGCGCAGACCCGGAAGCTCACAGCCCAATCAGTCAGCCGCAGCAGGCTCCGCAATCCCACCGACCACTTGGCTGAAGCCACCGTCCACATACGTGATCTCAGCGGTCACGCCTGCGGCCAAGTCGCTCAACATGAAAGCCGCCACATTGCCCACATCGTCAATCGTCACGTTGCGGCGAATCGGCGAGGCTTCGGCCACCACCGACAAAATTTTGCCAAAGCCTTTGATGCCGCTGGCGGCCAAGGTCTTGATGGGGCCAGCCGAGATGCCGTTGGCCCGCAGGCCACGGTTTTGGCTGCCCAGTGATTCAGCCAAGTAGCGCACCGACGCTTCCAAGCTGGCCTTGGCCAAGCCCATGGTGTTGTAGTTGGGGACGGTGCGGATGGCCCCCAGATAGGTCAGGGTCAGCAAGGCCGATTTGTCGTTCAGGTAGGGCAGGGCTGCTTTGGCCATGGCAGGGAAGCTGTAGGCGCTGATGTCGTGTGCGATCTTGAAGCCTTCACGTGACAAACCGTCCAAGAAGTCGCCTGCAATCGCCTCGCGCGGAGCATAGCCAATCGCGTGCACAAAGCCGTCGATCTTGGGCCAAGTGGCCGACAAGTCGGTGAACAGTTTTTCAATTTGTTCGTCGCTGCCTACATCGCAGTCAAAGATCAGCTTGGAGTCAAAGTCGGCTGCGAACTCGGTGATGCGGTCTTTGAAGCGCTCGCCCACGTAACTGAAGGCCAGTTCAGCGCCTTGCGCGTGGCAAGCCTTGGCAATGCCATAGGCGATCGAGCGGTTGGACAACACGCCGGTGATCAACAGCTTTTTGCCCGACAGAAATCCTGTTTTTGTAGTCATGTCTTCAACTCCTGGAAAATGTGTGCAGAATTGTCGCATGCGAAGACCCATGGCCCGATTTTGGACTCACTGCTGGCTGGCCCTCGGGCTCTTGACGACGAACACCGCGTGGGCGGCGCATGCGTATGCGCAGTTTGGCGACATTCGTTACCAGGCCGGTTTTGCCCATTTCTCGTATGTGAACCCTGACGCGCCAAAAGGCGGTGAGATCGCTTTGGTGCCTCCCACACGGCAATCCAACTTCGACAAATACAACCCCTTTACCCTCAAAGGCAGTGCGCCCCCGGCCATGTTGGGCATGTTGTTTGACACCTTGCTGGTGGGCAATATGGACGAGCCGACCACGGCTTATGGTTTGCTGGCTTCGGACATTCAGGTGGCGTCTGACCGCATGTCGGTGACTTTTCAGATTCATCCGCAAGCCCGCTTTCACAACGGTGACCCGGTCCTGGCTGCCGATGTGCGCCACACCTTTGAGCGACTGACCAGCAAGCAAGCGGCCCCACAGTACCGAACCTATTTTTCTGAGGTCAAAGCCGCCACGGTTTTGGGCGAGCGCAGCATCCGATTTGATTTTGTTCGGCCCAACAGCGAACTGCCCTTGATCGTGGGCAGCTTGCCGGTGTTCAGTCAAAAGTGGGGTTTGCAAGGCAAAGTGCACACACCGCTTGACCAGATGGTCATGGAGGTTCCCATCGCGTCAGGCCCTTACCGAATCGGCCCTGTGCAATTTGGCAAAGACATCACCTATGTGCGCGATACGGCTTATTGGGCCAAAGACCTGAATGTGCGCAAGGGACTGTTCAACTTTGACCGCATCACCTACAAAATTTACAAAGACAGCACCGCGCAGCTCGAAGCCTTCAAGGCGGGGGAGTTCGATTACATGCAGTCTTTCATTGCGCGGGAGTGGGCCAGGGCCTTTACGGGCCGCGCATTCGAGCGCGGCGAGTTGATCAAGGCCGAGTTGCCGCACGGCAATGCGGGTGACTTTCAGGGCTTTCAGTTCAACCTGCGCCGCGACAAGTTCAAGGATGTGCGTGTGCGCCAAGCGATCGCGCTGGCCATGGACTTTGAGTGGTTGAATCGCCAGCTGTTTTACAACGCCTACAGCCGCGTGCGTGGGTACTTTGTGGCCAGCGACTTCGAGGCCAAAGGCCGACCCGGCAACGATGAATTGGCTTTGCTGCAGCCTTTGACGTCCAAGTTGCCTGCCGCTGTGTTCGAACAAGACGTTCCTCAGCCTCCCAAGACGGATCTGGCCGTCGATTCTGGGCACACCTTGCGCGACCACCTGCGCCAAGCGCGTGATTTGCTGAGGGATGCCGGTTGGACTTACCGCGATGGCGCTTTGCGCAACGGCACTGGCCAGGCGCTGGCCATCGAATTTTTGGACAGTTCGGGTTCCATGGGGCGTGTGGTCACCCCGTTTGCCAAAAACCTGGAAAAGCTGGGCATTCAGGTGCAGTACAAAGTGATCGACTTTGCGCTGCTGCAAAAACGCATGGATGTGTTTGACTTTGACATCGTCAGCAACCGCACCGTGGGCAGTGAAGCGCCGGGTACCGAATTGCTGGAGCGCTTTGGCAGCAAGTCAGCCGATGTCGAAGGCTCGGGCAATGTGCTGGGCCTGAAAGACCCAGCCGTTGATGCACTGCTGGACAAAGTGGTGAGCGCCACCACCCGCCCCGAGTTGGGCGCCAGCTTGCGGGCACTGGACCGCGTGTTGCGCCACGGCCATTACGTGGTGCCGCATTGGTACGGTGCGGTGCACCGCGTGTCTTGGCGCGACGCTGCTTTTGCGCGGCCTGCCAGCTTGCCGCGTTATTACCAGCCAGAGGCCTTGGTCACTTCGGTCTGGTGGTCCAAGCGGGCGGGGGCAGCGCCTGCGGCCTTGTCCGCCCGTGCGTCTGCGTCTGCGTCTGTCATCCCGACTGTCGGCGATGCCGCTGCCAAGAAAGGCCCTTGATCCATGCTGGCCTACATATTCAAACGTTTGTTGTGGATGGTCCCCACCTTGTTGGGCGTCTTGCTGATGACTTTTGCGGTGATCCAGTTTGTGCCCGGTGGTCCGGTGGAACAAATGGTGGCCCAATTGCAAGGGCGTGACACAGGCGGGGAGGGCGCCGCTGCTGCGGGCAGTGCTTACCGGGGCCGGCAGGGCGTGGATGCAGCCCGCATTGCCGAGATCAAAACCCTCTATGGTTTTGACAAGCCCCCGACGGAGCGCTTTTGGATGATGCTCAAACAGTTTGCACAGTTCGATCTTGGCAAAAGCTTTTTCTACCCCAAAGACGTTTGGAGCCTGATCCAAGAAAAACTGCCGGTCTCGATCAGCCTGGGCTTGTGGACGTTTTTCCTCAGTTACCTGGTGTCAGTGCCTTTGGGCATTGCCAAGGCCGTGCGTGCGGGCACGCGCTTTGACACGCTCACCAGCTTGTTGGTGCTGGTCGGTTACGCGGTCCCGGGCTTTGTGCTGGGGGTGGCTTTGCTGGTGGTCTTTGGTGGGCAGTTGCAGTGGTTTCCTCTGCGTGGCCTGACTTCGTCCAACTGGGAGCAATTGAGTTGGGGCAGCAAAGTGGTCGACTACCTGTGGCACATCGCCCTGCCGGTCACGGCCAGTGTGCTGGGTTCTTTTGCGGTCATCACCATGCTGACCAAGAACGCATTTTTGGAAGAAATCCGCAAGCAATATGTGCTGACGGCTCGTGCCAAGGGCTTGAGCGAAAACAGGGTGCTGTACCGCCATGTCATGCGCAACGCTTTGATCCCGTTGGTCACCGGTTTTCCTGCCGCTTTCATCGGGGCATTTTTCACGGGCTCTTTGCTGATCGAAACCTTGTTCTCGCTGGACGGTCTGGGTTTGCTCAGCTACGAATCGGTGATCCGGCGTGACTATCCGGTGGTGCTGGGCACTTTGTATTTGTTCACACTGATCGGCTTGGTGACCAAGCTGATCAGCGACCTTTGTTATGTGTGGGTGGACCCCCGCGTGAAGTTCGACACATGAGCGCATCTCCATCTTCCTGTTTGGCACCTCAGGCCTCGCCATCGGCCCGAGCTTGGCAGCGCTTCAAGGGCAACCGCCTGGGTTTGGGCAGTCTGCTCATTTTTGTCACCCTGTTCGTTCTCAGCCTGGGGGCCGAGTTCTTGTCGAACGACAAACCGCTGGTCGTGCGCTTTCAGGGGCAGTGGTACTTTCCTGTCGTGCAGACCTTGCCCGAAAAGCTGTTCGGTGGCGACTTTGAAACCCCCGCCGATTACCTGGACCCTTTCATCCAGCAACAACTGAGCAAGGATGGCAACTGGGCTTTGCAAGCGCCAAACCCCTACCACCACAGCACGCTCGATTACTTTGCCCCTCTGCCCAACCCTGCGCCACCCAGCGCACGCAACTGGTTGGGCACCGACGACCGTGGGCGCGATGTGTTGGCACGGTTGCTGTACGGGTTTCGCGTGTCCGTTTTGTTCGCATTGGCCCTGACCATTTTTGGCGTGTTGCTGGGCGTGTTGACGGGTGCTGTACAGGGTTTCTTTGCGGGCAAGATCGATCTGGTGTTCCAGCGTTTTATCGAGATCTGGAGCGCCATGCCTGAGCTGTATTTGCTCATCATCTTCTCGGCGGTATTCGAGCCCAGCGTGGGTTTGTTGCTGGTCCTGTTAAGTCTGTTTGGCTGGATGGGCTTGTCCGACTATGTGCGGGCCGAGTTCTTGCGCAACCGCCAACTCGATTACGTCAAGTCGGCTCGTGCTCTGGGTTTGGGGCATTGGCAAATCATGTGGCGGCATGTGCTGCCCAACAGCATGACCCCAGTGGTCACCTTTTTGCCCTTTCGCATGAGTGGCGCCATTCTGGCTTTGACATCGCTTGATTTTTTGGGTCTGGGGGTTCCACCCGGCACACCGTCTTTGGGTGAACTGCTCGCCCAAGGCAAAAACAACATCGATGCTTGGTGGATTTCGATCTCTACCTTCGGTGTGTTGGTGGTGACCTTGCTGCTGCTGACCTTTATGGGCGATGCCTTGCGTGACGCGCTGGACCCGCGAAAGGTGGACGCATGAACGCGAACCCAAGTCAGCCTTTGCTGGAGTTGAAAGACCTGGATGTGGCCTTTGCCGGGCAGTCGGTGGTGCATGGTGTGAATCTGAGCATTCGAGCCGGTGAGCGTGTGGCGTTGGTTGGTGAGTCGGGCTCGGGCAAGTCGGTCACGGCCTTGTCTGTGCTGCGCTTGCTGGAGTCGGCAAAGCTGACGGGCCAGGTGCTGTGGCAAGGGCGTGATTTGTTGCAACAGTCGCCTGCCGAGATGCAGCGCATCCGAGGCGACGAGATCGCCATGATTTTTCAGGAGCCGATGACCGCGCTCAACCCTTTGATGACGGTGGGGCAGCAAATCTCGGAGGTGCTGCAACTCAAAAAAGGGCTGACTCGGCGCGACGCCGATGCCCGCGCCGTGCAGTGGTTGCTTGATACCGGCATCGATGACCCGCGCCGTCGCTTTGACGCTTATCCGCATCAACTGTCGGGTGGGCAAAGGCAGCGCGCCATGATGGCCATGGCCGTGGCTTCAGAACCCCAATTGCTGCTGGCCGATGAGCCAACCACCGCTCTGGACGCCAGTCTGCGCTTGCAAATGCTGAATTTGTTGGCCGATTTGCAGCAAAAAACCGGCATGGCTGTGCTCTTGATCACCCATGACCTGGCCTTGGTTCGCCACTTCGCCGACCATGTGGCTGTGATGGAAAAAGGCCGCATGGTGGAGCAGGGTACTTTGTCGGAGGTGTTTGCGCGACCGCAGCACCCGTACACCCAAAAGCTGCTGGACAGTCGACCCAGCCGGGAAGGTTTGGTGCATGTGTCTGCCCATTCTGCTGCCAAGCCACTGCTCGAAGCCAAAGCCTTGCGGGTGCGATACCCCATGGCGGTGCCCGGCGTGCGGGCTTGGTTTCAGAAAAACCATTTCACGGCCGTGCACGACGTCGACTTCAGCATCATGCCGGGCAGCACCTTGGGTGTGATGGGCGAGTCGGGCTCGGGCAAATCCAGCTTGGCGCAAGCGGTTCTTGGATTGATCCCTTTTGATGGGGAATTGTCTTTTGGCGGGCAGGCCTGGCAAAACATCCCCGCACGCGACAAAGCCCTGCGGCGGCGTGTCCAGGTGGTTTTTCAGGACCCTTATGGCAGCCTGTCTCCGCGCATGACGGTGGGCGAAATCGTCTCGGAGGGGCTTCGCCTGCACCATGGTCAGGCCTCTGCAAGCCAAATCGAGGCCCAGGTTGTGGCCACTTTGGCCGAAGTCGGCCTGAGCATTGCTGCTTTCCCGGATTTGCTCAGCCGATACCCTCACTCGTTCTCGGGTGGCCAAAGGCAACGCATTGCTTTGGCGAGGGCCTTGGTGGTGGGCCCTGATTTACTGGTGCTGGACGAACCCACCAGCGCACTTGATGTGACGGTACAAAAGCAAATCCTGAAATTGCTGCAAGAATTGCAGAGCAAGCGGGGCATGGCTTATTTGCTGATTACCCACGATATCGACGTTTTGCGTGCCATGGCCCACCAAGTGATGGTGCTGCAGGGGGGGCGAATCGCCGAGGCGGGGAAGGCCGAGCAAGTTCTGTATGAGCCCCGCCATGCCTACACCCGGAGTTTGCTGGCCGCCTTTCCAAACGAGTGAAATTCACGGTAAACAGGGCTTCATTTTCCTTAGAAATCACGCACTTAGCGCGTTTTTCGGCTAGAATACTGGCTTCACGACCAAACGGGCGGGTTTTCACCGCCCGTTTTTTTTGGGTCTTTCTTTTTTAACGTTGATATTCCGAAGCTCTGTGGCATTGCAGCAAATTGTTCAAGAAACCGTGACTGGACTGGGTTATGACCTGGTTGAGATTGACCGCACTGCGGGCGGATTGTTGCGCATTACCATCGATTTTCCGTGGCAGCCGGGCTCTGAGCTCTTCATCAACGTGGAAGACTGCGAAAAAGTCAATCGGCAACTGCAGTTTGCCCTCGAAGTCGATGGCGTTGCGTACAACCGGCTTGAGGTTTCCTCTCCCGGTATTGATCGCCCATTGCGTCACGAAAAAGATTTCGAGCGTTTTGTCGGCGAGTTGATTGACATCACGCTCAAAGCGCCCATGGGCGAAAACGCTGTAGGGCTTGTCAGTGCCAGCCGCAAAAAATTCCGCGGCACTCTCGAGCGAACAGCTACCGGCGAAGGTTGGCAAATCGTCTGGAGCGATGAGCCTGTCGGCAAGCCCGGTCAAAGAATCAGTAAAAAAAGGATCCCAGCACCTTTGAATGTGCTGGGCTTCACATTGGACGAATTGCGCGAGGCCCGTTTGGCGCCCGTGGTGGATTTCAAAGGGCGCAAGCCAAAGGTTGAAGCCTGACCTGGTGTCGGGTTTTGAGCATTTATATCGGGTCTGAACCGCAGGCCCAGTGGAACAGGAGAGTCAAGTCATGAATCGCGAAATGCTGATGTTGGTCGAAGCCATCTCACGTGAAAAGAACGTTGAGCGCGACGTGGTGTTTGGTGCTGTGGAAGCCGCTTTGGCCCAAGCTACCAAAAAATTGTATTCCGGTGAAGTGGACATCCGCGTTGCGGTGGACCGCGATAACGGCAATTACGAGACTTTCCGCCGCTGGCACGTGGTTCCCGATGAAGCTGGTCTTCAGTTGCCCGAGCAGGAGATTTTGCTGTTCGAAGCCAAAGAGCAAATCCCGGACATCGAAGTCGATGAGTACATCGAAGAGCCTATTGAGTCTTTGCCCATCGGCCGCATTGGTGCCATGGCGGCCAAGCAGGTCATCTTGCAAAAAATCCGTGATGCCGAGCGCGAAATGCTGCTCAACGACTTCATGTCCCGTGGCGAGAAGATTTTTGTCGGCACCGTCAAGCGCATGGACAAGGGCGACATCATTTGCGAGTCCGGTCGCATTGAAGGCCGTCTGCGTCGCAGCGAAATGATCCCCAAGGAAAACCTGCGCAGTGGCGACCGTGTGCGCGCCATGATCATGGAGGTGGACTTGACCTTGCGCGGCGCGCCGATTTTGCTGTCGCGTTCGGCCCCCGAGTTCATGATCGAGTTGTTCCGCCAGGAAGTGCCCGAAATTGAGCAAGGCCTTCTGGAAATCAAAACCTGCGCCCGCGACCCAGGCTCCCGCGCCAAGATCGCTGTGTTGTCGCATGACAAACGTGTGGACCCCATCGGCACTTGCGTCGGTGTGCGTGGCACACGCGTCAATGCCGTCACCAACGAATTGGCTGGCGAGCGCGTCGACATTGTCTTGTGGAGCGAGGACCCTGCCCAGTTCGTGATTGGCGCTTTGGCTCCGGCCAACGTGCAGTCGATCGTGGTGGACGAAGAAAAACACGCCATGGACGTCGTGGTTGATGAAGAAAACCTGGCGATTGCGATTGGCCGTGGTGGTCAAAACGTGCGTCTGGCTTCCGACCTCACGGGCTGGAAAATCAACATCATGGACGCAGCCGAGTCTGCCCAGAAGCAAGCCGAAGAAACCACGGGCATCCGCCAGTTGTTCATGGAAAAGCTCGATGTGGACCAGGAGATTGCCGACATCCTGATTGGCGAAGGTTTCGCTAGCCTGGAAGAAGTGGCTTATGTGCCAATCCAGGAAATGCAGGAGATCGAAAGCTTCGACGAAGACACCATCAACGAGTTGCGTACGCGTGCCAAAGATGCGTTGCTGACCCTTGAGATTGCACGTGAAGAGAGCGTTGAAGACGTTTCTCAGGATTTGCGTGACTTGCCAGGCTTGACGCCTGAGCTGATTTCCAAGCTGGTTGAAGCGGGTATTCAAACCCGTGACGATTTGGCTGACTTGGCCACCGATGAACTGACTGACATCACTGCTCAGACAGCTGAAGAGGCGACCGCCCTGATCATGAAAGCCCGCGAACATTGGTTCGCTGGCCAGGCCTGAAGCTATGGAGGCTTGAACACAATATGTCCAGTACCACTGTTGCCGAGTTCGCAAACGAACTCAAAAAATCTGCCGACGTCCTGCTTGATCAATTGCGATCAGCCGGTGTTGCCAAAGCTTCGGACAGCGATACGCTGAACGATGCTGACAAACAAAAATTGCTCAGTTACCTGCAAGCGAGTCACGGCACCGTGGCCGGTGACCGCAAAAAAATCACCTTGGTGAAAAAGTCCACCAGCGAGATCAAGCAGGCCGACGCTTCTGGCAAAGCCCGCACGATCCAGGTGGAAGTGCGGAAAAAACGCACCCTGATCAAACGCGATGACGAGCCGGTGCAAGAGGCGCAAGCCGAAGAGCCGCAAGAGCCCGTGATCGACCATGCCGATCTGGCTCGCCGCGAAGAAGAAGCACGCCGTCAGGCCGAACTGATTCGCCGCCAGGAAGAAGAATTGGTTGAAAAGCGCCGTGTGCGCGAAGAACAAGAAGCTCAACAACGCTCTGAGTTGGCAGCACAAGAGGCTAAAGCCCGTGCTGAGGCACAGTCCTTGGCTGAAGCGGCTGCATTGGCTGCAGGTCAGGCCGTTCCGGCCAAGCCTCAATTGAGCCGCGAAGAGCGTGAGCAATTGGCCCGCGCTGAAGCCGCCAGCATCAATGCGGCATCGCAAGCGAAAACTGCACCTGCTGCGCCAACAGCACCTGTTATTTCTGCCGAAAATGTTGCCGCTGCCAAAGCCGCGCAAGTTGCAGAAGCGGCTGTTGCCAAAGCCAAAGTCGATCAGGAAGCACGCGAAGCTGCAGCGCAAAAAGCGGCAGCTGACTCGAAGGCCAAAGCCGACGAAGACACCGCCCGAGCTGCCGATCTTGACTCGCGTCGTCGCAAGGCATTGGCCGAAGCCGAGGCTATTCGCAACATGATGAATGCCCCTAAAAAGGTATTGGTTGCTAAAAAAGAAGAGCCCAAGGTTGAGCCCAAAGCGGCTGTCAAAGGCACTTTGCACAAACCAGCAGGCACACCTGCACCCGGTGCACGTGCCGCCGCTGCGCAAGCCGCCGCACCTGCGGGTCCGGCAGGCAACAAAGAAGTCAAATCTGCCAAGCTTTCATCCAGCTGGGCGGGTGATCCAGCCAAAAAGAAAGCCATTCCAACCCGCGGCGACAGCAGCGGTGGTGTGGGACGCAACAACTGGCGCGGCGGGCCACGCGGTCGCCGTGGCAATGAGCGCGATCGCGATGATTCACACACACAACAGGCCCCCGCAGAAGTGCGTGTGCTCGAAGTGCACGTGCCAGAAACCATCACTGTGGCCGAATTGGCCCACAAAATGGCCATCAAGGCTTCCGAAGTCATCAAGCACTTGATGAAGCTCGGCCAGATGGCCACGATGAACCAGCCGTTGGACCAAGACACCGCCATGATCGTGGTGGAAGAAATGGGTCACAAGGCCGTGATTGCTGCGCTGGACGATCCAGAAGCTTTCACCGACGACGAAGTTTCAGAACAAAACGCCGAGTCTTTGCCGCGTGCCCCTGTGGTCACCGTCATGGGCCACGTTGACCACGGTAAAACATCGTTGTTGGACTACATTCGCCGAGCCAAAGTGGCTTCGGGCGAAGCCGGTGGCATTACCCAGCACATTGGTGCATACCACGTCGAAACGCCTCGCGGCATGATTTCTTTCCTGGACACCCCCGGTCACGAGGCTTTCACGGCCATGCGTGCCCGTGGCGCACAAGCTACCGACATCGTCATCCTCGTGGTGGCCGGTGACGACGGTGTGATGCCGCAGACCAAAGAAGCCATCAAGCACGCCAAAGCAGCCGGTGTGCCGATCGTGGTCGCCATCAACAAGATGGACAAGCCCGATGCCAACATTGAGCGTGTTCGCAGCGAATTGATCGCCGAAGAAGTGGTGCCCGAAGAATTCGGTGGCGACTCTCCTTTCGTCTCTGTGTCTGCCAAAACCGGCATGGGCATCGATGCCTTGTTGGAGCAAGTGCTTCTGCAAGCTGAAGTGCTGGAACTCAAGGCGCCGGTGCAAGCCGCTGCCAAGGGTCTGGTCATCGAGGCTCGTCTGGACAAAGGTCGTGGTCCTGTGGCTACTATTCTTGTGCAGTCCGGTACTTTGAACACCGGCGATGTGGTGTTGGCAGGCCAGACCTTTGGCCGCGTGCGTGCCATGCTGGACGAAAATGGTGCCGCCATCAAGTCGGCAGGCCCATCGATTCCAGTCGAAATTCAAGGTCTGACCGAGGTGCCGCAAGCCGGTGACGAGTTCATGGTCATGGGCGACGAGCGCCGTGCCCGCGAAATCGCGACTTACCGAGCCGGTAAATTCCGCAACACCAAGCTGGCCAAGCAACAAGCTGCCAAGCTCGAAAACATGTTCACAGACATGTCCGCGGGCGAAGTCAAGATGCTGCCGATCATCATCAAGGCCGACGTGCAGGGTTCGCAAGAAGCCCTGGGTGCATCCTTGCTCAAGCTGTCGACCGAAGAAGTCAAAGTGCAGTTGGTCTACTCCGGCGTGGGCGGTATCAGCGAATCTGACATCAACTTGGCGATTGCTTCCAAAGCGATCGTGATCGGTTTCAACGTGCGTGCCGATGCCGGTGCGCGCAAGTTGGCCGAAGGCAATGGCGTTGATTTGCATTACTACAACATCATTTATGACGCTGTGGACGAGCTCAAGGCGGCCATGTCGGGCATGTTGGCACCAGAGCAACGCGAAGAAATCATGGGTATGGCCGAGATTCGCACTGTGTTCGTGGCCTCCAAGATCGGTACGGTTGCAGGTTGTATGGTCACTTCGGGTCAAGTCACCCGCAGCGCCAAGTTCCGTCTGCTGCGCGACAACGTGGTCATCTATACCGGCGAGCTCGATTCGCTCAAGCGACTCAAGGACGACGTGCGCGAAGTCAAAGAAGGCTTCGAGTGCGGTATCAAGCTCAAGAACTACAACGACATCAAAGAAGGCGATTACCTCGAATTCTTCGACGTCAAGGAAATTGCGAGAACGCTGTAAATGGCGCGCAAGAAGCAATCGTCCGTTCCCAATCGCGGTTTCCGCGTGGCCGACCAGATCCAGCGCGATCTGGCCGAGTTGATCGCACGCGAGTTGAAAGACCCGCGTGTGGGCATGATCACGATCAATGCGATTGAGGTGACGCCCGATTACGCGCACGCCAAGGTCTATTTCAGTGTCTTGACGGGCAATCCCGAAGAAGCCACTGAAGGATTGAATGCGGCTGCGGGTTTTCTGCGCAATGGCCTGTTCAAGCGTTTGCATATCCACACGGTGCCGACATTGCATTTCTTGTTTGACCGTACGACAGAGCGTGCGTCCGATATGAATGCGCTGATCGCCAAAGCGGTGTCGTCTCGCGCCCAAGAGGACTGAGCATGAACGCGCCACGCACCAGGGTGCAGCGGCGCCCTGTGCACGGGGTGCTGTTGCTTGATAAACCGCTGGGTCTTTCCAGCAACCAGGCTTTGCAAAAAGCCAAGTGGTTGCTGCGGGCCGAGAAAGCAGGGCACACGGGGACGCTGGACCCGTTGGCCAGTGGTGTGTTGCCCTTGTGTTTTGGTGCGGCAACCAAATTCAGTCAGCAGCATCTGGATGCAGACAAGACTTACGAGACCACAGTGCGTCTGGGGCTGAAAACCAGCACAGCCGACGCTGAGGGTGACGTGATTGAAGTGCGTGAGGTGCGTTGCACCCCAGGCCAAGTGGTGGAGGTGCTGGACCGGTTCATGGGACCGATCAGCCAAGTTCCGCCGATGCACAGTGCCTTGAAAAAGGACGGCAAGGCCTTGTACGAATATGCCCGCAAGGGCGAAACCGTTGAGCGCGAAGCGCGCAACGTGGTGATACATGATCTGGATTTGCTGGACATGCAACTGCAAGGCGATGTGCCTTTTTTGCGCTTGCGTGTGCGTTGCAGCAAAGGAACTTACATCAGGACTCTGGGCGAAGACATCGCCGAGGCCTTGGGTTGTGGCGGCCACTTGAGCGCATTGCGCCGTGTGGTCACCGGTCCTTTTGTGGCATCACAGTGCGTGACGCTGCAGGATCTGGAAGCGATGGATGAAGCCAAGCGCCTGGGTGCTTTGCTGCCAGTTGATGTTTTGTTGCCAGGCTACACAGAAGTGAGCCTGGACAGCGACAGCACTGGTCGTTTTTTGAATGGGGTGCGCAGACGCGGCCCTTGGGTTGATTGTGATCAAGTCGTGGTGTATGGAGAACATCCTCGTGCCTTGCTGGGAACAGCTGTTGTGCATGGCGGCGAATTGGTTCCGGGTCGATTGTTGAGCCCGATCGAAATTCAACAGATTTTGGAAAAATCACCTGCCACCGAGCCGTTGCTGGCCGAGCAGGTTTAAAGGAAGAGAAAGCATGACCAAGCAAATCCGCAACATCGCCATCATCGCTCACGTTGACCATGGCAAAACCACCATGGTTGACCAGCTGCTGCGCCAATCGGGCACATTCGCTGACCACGAAAAAATCGTGGACACCGTGATGGACAACAACGCCATTGAACGTGAGCGCGGCATCACCATTTTGGCCAAAAACTGCGCCGTGAGCTGGGAAGGCACCCACATCAACATCGTCGACACCCCCGGTCACGCCGACTTCGGTGGTGAAGTCGAGCGCGCCTTGTCCATGGTCGACGGCGTTGTCTTGTTGATCGATGCGCAAGAAGGCCCTATGCCACAAACCCGTTTTGTGACCAAGAAGGCCTTGGCCCTGGGTCTCAAGCCAATCGTTGTGGTGAACAAGGTCGACAAGCCCGGTGCAAACCCGGACAAAGTGGTTAATGCCGCTTTTGACTTGTTTGACAAACTCGGTGCGAACGACGAACAGCTGGACTTCCCCGTGGTGTATGCCTCGGGTATCAACGGCTGGACATCGCTCGAAGAAGGCGCTCCTGGCGAGCAGTGGGGCCCCGACATGTCGGCCCTGTTCAACACCGTGCTCAAGCATGTGCCAGCACAAAAAGGCGATCCAGCGGCACCTTTGCAATTGCAAATTTCCGCGCTCGACTTCTCGACTTTTGTCGGTCGCATCGGTGTGGGCCGCATCAGCCAAGGCACCATCAAGCCACAAATGGACGTGGTCGTCATGGAAGGCCCGGACGGCAAAGCCATCAAAGGCCGCGTCAACCAAGTGCTGAAGTTCCAAGGTCTTGACCGTGTGCAAGTGACCGAAGCCGGTCCTGGCGACATCGTGTTGATCAACGGCATTGCCGAACTGAACATCGGCGTGACCGTGACCGACTCAGCCAACCCTGCACCGCTGCCGATGCTGAAGGTGGACGAGCCCACACTGACCATGAACTTCTGCGTGAACACCAGCCCCTTGGCGGGCCGTGAAGGCAAGTTCGTCACCAGCCGTCAAATCTGGGACCGTTTGCAAAAAGAGTTGCAACACAACGTCGCATTGCGTGTCAAAGAAACCGACGAAGAAGGTATCTTTGAAGTCATGGGCCGTGGTGAATTGCACCTGACCATCTTGCTCGAAAACATGCGCCGCGAAGGCTACGAAATGGCTGTCTCCAAGCCACGCGTGGTGTTCCGTGATGTCAACGGCGAGCGTCATGAGCCTATCGAGTTGGTGACTGCCGACATCGAAGAAACACACCAGGGCGGCGTGATGCAAGCTTTGGGCGAGCGCAAGGGCGAGTTGGTCAACATGGAACCCGATGGCCGTGGTCGTGTCCGTCTGGAATACCGCATTCCAGCACGTGGCCTGATTGGTTTCACCAACGAATTCCTGAACTTGACCCGTGGTTCCGGCCTGATCTCCAACATCTTCGACAGCTACGAAGCCCACAAGGGTGATATCGGTGGCCGTAAGAACGGTGTGTTGATCTCTATGGACGACGGTGAAATTTTCACCTACGCCCTGGGCAAGCTGGACGACCGGGGTCGCATGTTCGTCAAGGCGAACGATCCGGTGTACGAAGGCATGATTGTGGGTATCCACAGCCGTGACAACGACTTGGTCGTCAACGCTACACGCACCAAGCAGCTGACCAACTTCCGTGTGTCCGGCAAAGAAGACGCGATCAAGATCACGCCCCCCATTGACCTGACTCTGGAATACGGCGTCGAGTTCATCGAGGACGACGAATTGGTCGAAATCACGCCCAAGAGCGTGCGTCTGCGCAAGCGTTTCCTGAAGGAAAGCGACCGCAAGCGCAACAAGTGATCGGCTGACGATCATGCGTTTGACGCACGGTTTGGCCGTTTGGACCATGGTGGGCGTGACCGCCCTGTGGTCCATGGCCGGCGTGGTGACAAGACACCTGGAGCAAGCCCGCAGCTTTGAAGTTACCTTCTGGCGGAGCTTCTTCACTGTCGTTTCATTGCTGATCATCCTGCCCTTATGGCAGGGCCGAAGTGTCTGGACACGGCTGCCTTTGCGCAGCCGTTACTTTTGGTTCTCTGGTTTGTGCTGGAGTGTCATGTTCACAGCGTTCATGGTGGCACTCACCTTGACGGCGGTGGCCAACGTGCTGATCACCATGGCGGTAGGGCCTTTGCTCACTGCGCTGATCACACGGGTGTTTTTGGGACATCGTTTGCCCGCACGAACCTGGCTGGCCATTGTGCTGGCCGGCATTGGAATCGGTTGGATGTATGGTTCACAACTCAGCTTGGGTGATCCGAATTTCTTGATCGGCTCCATGGTGGCTCTGTGTGTGCCCATCGCGGGTTCGGTGCAGTGGACGCTGGTGCAAAAAAGCCAGAGCGAGGGGCAGAATCTGGACCTCGTACCTTCTGTCTTGTTGGGCGCACTCCTTTCCTCATTGCTGACCCTACCTTTGTCCATGCCGTTTCAGGCTTCGGCGCATGATGTGGGTTTGTTGGCCATTCTGGGTTTGTTCCAGCTGGCTATCCCTTGCGCTTTGTCGGTGGTTTGTGCCCGCGTGCTCAAAGCGCCGGAAGTGGCTTTGCTGGCCTTGCTCGAAATCGTTTTTGGCATCGCACTGGCTTGGTGGGGCGCCAATGAGGCACCCCAGTTGAGTGTGCTCTTGGGAGGTGCCCTGGTTTTGGGTGCCTTGCTTCTCAATGAATGGTTAGGCTGGAGACAAAACAATGTCTGATGTCATCGCGCAAATTGAAGGCCGTATCGGCTGCATCACCCTGAACCGACCCAAGGCACTCAACGCTTTGTCGCTGGAGATGGTTCGCGCCTTGACCCAAGCGCTGTTGGCCTGGCAGAGTGACCCGCAAGTGCTGGCTGTCGCGGTGCGCGGCACGGGCAAAGAAGGCCCCTTTGGCGCTTTTTGTGCAGGTGGTGATATTCGATATTTCCACCAAGCAGCACACGCTGGCGATGCTTCTTTGGGCGACTTTTTCACAGAAGAGTACCGCCTTAATCACTTGATTCACACCTACAGCAAGCCTTACATCGCTTTCATGGACGGCATTGTCATGGGCGGTGGCATGGGCATCAGCCAAGGCGCCAGCGTGCGCGTGGTGACCGAGCGCACCAAGATGGCCATGCCTGAAACCCACATAGGCCTGTTTCCGGATGTGGGCGGTGGCTATTTTCTGAGCCGTTGCCCGGGACGTTTGGGCGAATACCTGGGGCTCACGGGCCACATGTTGGGGGGTACGCAGGCGGTTGCTGCCAAGCTGGCTGACATCGCGCTGCCCAGTGGCATGCTGGAACCGATCTGGCAAACTTTGATCAGCAGCCCCTTTGAAAACGCGGAGTCAGTGGAGCGTTGGGTGTTGGCCCAAGCCGGCGCCATGACGCCAGAAAAGCTGACCCCTCAACCCCAAATAGACGAAGTGTTTGGTTTGCCCAGCATTGCGCAGATGTTGCAAAAGCTGGAATCTGCCTCTGACGAGTGGAGCCAGAAAACGGCCCACGCCTTGCGCCACCGTTCGCCCTTGATGCTGCATGTGGTGCTGGAGCAAATCCGCCTAGCCCGCCAAATGAGTTTGGCCGACGACCTGCGCATGGAGCGCGACATGGTGCACCATTGTTTCCACCTGCGCGCCGTCGGCGACAGTGACACCGTGGAAGGCATTAGGGCGCTGGCAGTCGACAAGGACCACAGCCCGAACTGGAAGCCTGCGCGTGTCGAAGAGGTGGATGCGGCCGAAGCTGCACGTTTCTTTGCGAGTCCCTGGCCTTCGGATCACCACCCCTTGCGCGATTTGGCGTGACGAGTAGGTCGGCGGCTTTAGCCCCGACTTGTCTTGTGAGTCCGTTGTGTCGGGTCTGAAGCCGCCGACCTGCCAACCGAACCCTGAGAGCTGACGCTCAGCGGTCGCGGTGTCGGCTCTTCATGGCACGTTCGACTTCGCGTTTGCCTTCGCGGTCCTTGATGGTGTCGCGTTTGTCGTGCTCAGCCTTGCCCTTGGCCAGTGCGATGTCGCACTTCACTTTGCCCGACTTCCAGTGCAGATTGATCGGCACCAGGGTGTAGCCCTTTTGTTCGATCTTGCCGATCAGTCGCTTGATCTCTTCCTTGTTCAGCAGCAGTTTGCGCGTGCGGGCGGCTTCGGGGCTGATGTGGGTTGAGGCGGTTTTGAGCGGGTTGATCAAGCAGCCGATGATGAACAGTTCGCCGTTGCGAATGACCACATAGCCGTCGGTCAGTTGCACTTTGCCTTCGCGGATGGCCTTGACTTCCCAACCCTCCAGCACCATGCCTGCCTCGTAGCGTTCTTCGAAAAAATAGTCGAAGGACGCTTTTTTGTTCTCGGCAATCTTGGCAAAAACGGGGGCAGCGGGAGACTTTTTGGTGGTGGCCATGGTGAGCAGATAAGGACGGGCTGGCCGTTCGCAAGAGTGTGCAGCCCGGCGATAAGCAAACAGGCAGATCGAAAAACTACAATCGGTGCATTGTATGAAGAATATCCACAAGTCCGTCCTCATCTGGTATGCCCCAGAGGAAATGTTTCACCTCGTCACCGACGTGGCCCGTTACCCCGAGTTTTTGCCTTGGTGTGACCACGCCAGCGTGCTGGAGACCGACGCGCAAGGCATGGTGGCCGAAGTGGGCATCAGCCTGGCCGGCATCCAACAAACCTTTACCACCCGCAACACGCACGAAGAAGGGCGCTCGGTTGGGATGAGCCTGGTCAAAGGCCCGTTCTCCAACCTGAGCGGCATGTGGCGGTTTAGCCCTGTAGGCGATGGCACGCAGCGGGCCTGCAAGGTCGATTTGGACTTGCAATACGGTTTTTCCAGTAAGACCTTGGCTGCACTGGTGGGCCCTGTGTTTGACAAGATTGCAGCTAGCCTGGTCGATGCGTTTGTCAAACGCGCCGAAGCCGTCTATGGCTGAGCCGACAATTCAGGTCACGCTTTGCTGGAGTCTGGCGCCTCGGCATGTGCAGGAAATCATCCTGCCGGTGCCCGTGGGCAGCACTGTTGAGGCTGTGCTGGATCTGTGCGTGGCCCAGTGGCTGCAAAGTCAGGGTTCAGCCGATGCCGCGACCCTGTCCTCTCTCAAGTTTCAGCAGCCCGGCATCTGGGGCAAAAAAGTGTCTTGGACGGAAGTTGTGAAAACCGACGATCGCATCGAGCTGTACCGCCCCCTCAAAGTCGACCCCAAGGTCGCGCGCCGCCAGCGCTTCAAACGCCAGGGTAAGGGGCGCACTGGCCTGTTTGCCAATCGCAAAAGCGGCTCGGCCGCCGGTTATTGAAACTCACCATGCAAGCCCTTTTGAACGCCATCTCTCAGATGCACAACACCGCCGATGCGCACCGGGTGTTTCATGGTCGCGGGGGTATGTACCCCGGTTGCGAACATTGGGCGCTGGACTGGTTTGCACCCGTGTGGGTGCTGACCAGCTTCAAGCCTGCGACCGATGATGAATTGGCCCAGTGCCAAAGTGCGTTGCAAGCCCGCTGGGACACATTGGCGCCGGGTGAAGCACTCAACTGGGTTTTTCAGTGCCGTGCCACAGGTCAAACTGAAACCCGCCTCATGGCTGGCAGCGTGCCCGAGGTGCATGTGGTGACAGAGCAGGGTGCCCGTTACCTGGTGCATGTGATGCGCGGGCAGAACCACGGCCTCTTTCTGGACATGGCCCATGGCCGCGAGTGGCTTAAAAACCATTCGAAGCATGAAAACGTGCTCAACCTGTTTGCCTACACCTGTGCGTTTTCGGTGGTGGCGTTGCAAGGTGGGGCGGCGCAAGTCGTCAACCTGGACATGAGCCAAGCCGCGCTGGCGGTGGGGCAGCAAAACCACCGCCTGAATGAGTTGCCTGCCAAGGCCCGGTTTTTGGGGCATGACGTCTTCAAAACCTGGGGCAAGATCAGCAAGATGGGGCCTTATGGTGTGATTGTGATCGACCCCCCGAGCTACCAAAAAGGCAGCTTCATCGCCACCAAAGACTACATCAAGCTGATCCGGCGCTTGCCCGATTTGCTGGAGCCACAAGGCCATGTGCTGCTGTGCCTGAATGCACCCGAGTTGGATACGCGGTTTTTGCACAGCCAAGTGGCCGAGGCCGCACCTGCCTTGCGTTTTGTCGAGCGGCTGGCCAATCCGGTGGCTTTCGTCGACATCGACCCTGAAAAATCCCTCAAAGTGCTGCATTACCAAAACGCCTGATCCTTTTTTGCGTTTTGCATGCGCCCATTTGAGGGGGTTGGCACGGGAAATCCCTTGGTCTGCGCGGGTACAATCCATTTTTTGGAGCCTTAGCTTATGCGCCTACTCGGTAAAGCCCTTACTTTTGACGACGTTCTCCTCGTCCCCGCCTACTCCCAAGTCCTGCCCAAGGACACGTCGCTTGCGACGCAATTCACCCGCAACATCCGCCTGAACCTGCCCCTGGTGTCTGCCGCCATGGACACGGTCACCGAAGCGCGTTTGGCCATTGCCATTGCGCAAGAAGGCGGCATTGGCATCGTGCACAAAAACCTCACGGCGCAAGAACAGGCCGCCCAAGTGGCCAAGGTCAAGCGTTACGAATCGGGTGTTTTGCGCGACCCGGTCGTCATTACCCCCGACACCACGGTGCGCCAGGTCATGGCCCTGAGCGACGAGCTGGGCGTGTCCGGCTTCCCGGTCTGCGATGGTCGACAAGTCGTCGGCATCGTCACCGGCCGTGATTTGCGCTTTGAGACCCGCTATGACCAAAAGGTCAGCGAAATCATGACCCCGCGTGAGCGTTTGATCACCGTGCCCGAAGGCACGACCCCCGAGCAAGCCAAACACCTGCTCAACAAACACAAGCTGGAACGCCTTCTGGTGATCAACGACGCCTTTGAGCTCAAGGGCCTGATCACCGTCAAGGACATCACCAAACAACTCAACTTCCCCAACGCCGCACGCGATGCCGCAGGCAAGCTGCGCGTGGGCGCCGCTGTGGGCGTGGGCGAGGGCACCGAAGAGCGCGTTGAGGCCCTGTCTCGCGCTGGCGTGGACGCCATCGTGGTGGACACCGCGCACGGCCACAGCAAAGGCGTGCTCGACCGAGTCCGTTGGGTCAAGCAAAACTACCCGCACATTGAAGTCATTGGCGGCAACATCGCCACGGGCGCAGCCGCCTTGGCATTGGTCGAAGCCGGTGCCGACGGCGTGAAAGTGGGCATTGGCCCAGGCTCCATCTGCACCACCCGCATCGTGGCGGGCGTGGGTGTGCCGCAAATCATGGCGGTGGACAGCGTGGCCACGGCCCTCAAAGGCACGGGCGTGCCCCTGATCGCTGACGGCGGTATTCGTTACAGCGGCGACATCGCCAAAGCCATCGCCGCAGGCGCAGGCACGGTCATGATGGGCGGCATGTTTGCCGGCACCGAAGAGGCACCTGGCGAAATCGTCTTGTTCCAGGGCCGCAGCTACAAGAGCTACCGCGGCATGGGCTCCATTGGTGCCATGCAGCAAGGCAGTGCCGACCGCTACTTTCAAGAGTCCAGCACTGGCAACCCCAATGCTGACAAACTGGTGCCCGAAGGCATTGAAGGCCGCGTGCCCTACAAAGGCTCGGTCGTCTCCATCATTTACCAGATGGCAGGCGGTTTGCGTGCCAGCATGGGCTATTGCGGCTGCGCCACCATTGAGGCCATGCACAATGAATCGCAGTTTGTGGAAATCACGGCTGCGGGCATCCGCGAAAGCCATGTCCATGACGTGCAGATCACCAAAGAAGCGCCGAACTACCGGGCTGATTAAAATCTGTCTCTGACCACCAAGGCGTCTGCACTCCAGACGCCTTTTCATTTCTCAAGGAACGACGCCTGCCATGCAGCACTCCAAAATCCTGATCCTCGACTTCGGTTCGCAAGTCACCCAGCTGATCGCCCGCCGCGTGCGTGAAGCGCATGTGTTTTGCGAAGTGCATCCCTGCGATGTGAGCAGCGACTGGGTGCGTGAATATGCCAAAGACGGCAACCTCAAAGGCGTGATCCTGTCGGGCTCGCACGCCAGCGTCTACGAAGTCGATGACCGCGCTCCTGATGCCGTGTTTGAACTGGGCATCCCGGTGCTGGGCATTTGCTACGGCATGCAAACCATGGCCGAGCAGCTGGGTGGCAAGGTCGAAGCTGGGCACACCCGCGAATTTGGCTACGCCGAAGTTCGCGCCCACGGCCACACCGAATTGCTCAAGGGCATTGAAGACTTCACCACGGCTGAAGGTCACGGCATGCTCAAGGTCTGGATGAGCCACGGTGACAAAGTCACCCAATTGCCTGAAGGCTTCAAGGTCATGGCCTCGACACCGGCTTGCCCGATTGCCGGCATGGCCGATGAGTCCCGCCACTTTTACGCGGTGCAGTTCCACCCCGAAGTCACGCACACCGTTCAAGGGCAGGCGCTGCTCAACCGCTTTGTGCTCGACATTTGCAAGGCCCGCCAAGACTGGATCATGGGCGACTACATCGAAGAAGCCGTTACCAAGATCCGCGAGCAAGTCGGTGACGAAGAAGTCATCCTCGGCTTGTCCGGTGGTGTGGATTCATCCGTTGCTGCCGCCTTGATCCACCGCGCCATCGGCGACAAGTTGACCTGTGTGTTTGTGGACCACGGCTTGCTGCGCCTGAACGAAGGCGACATGGTCATGGACATGTTTGTCGGCAAATTGCACGCGCACGTCATTCGCGTTGATGCCAGTGACCTGTTCTTGGGCAAACTGACGGGTGTGAGCGAACCTGAAGCCAAGCGCAAGATCATTGGCGGCCTGTTTGTCGACGTGTTCAAAGAGCAGGCTGCGAAATTGAAGGCAGGCGATGGTGGTCACAAGGGCGCGACGTTCCTCGCCCAAGGCACGATTTACCCCGACGTGATCGAGTCCGGCGGTGCCAAGAGCAAGAAGGCCGTCACCATCAAGAGCCACCACAACGTGGGCGGTTTGCCCGAGCAACTGGGCCTGAAACTGCTGGAGCCGCTGCGCGAGTTGTTCAAAGACGAAGTGCGTGAACTCGGCGTGGCCTTGGGTCTGCCGCGCGAAATGGTCTATCGCCACCCGTTTCCAGGCCCTGGCTTGGGCGTGCGGATTTTGGGTGAAGTAAAGAAAGAATACGCCGACCTGCTGCGCCGTGCCGACGCCATCTTCATTGAAGAGCTGCGCAACTTCACGGACGAATCCGGCAAGAGCTGGTACGACTTGACCAGCCAAGCCTTCACTGTGTTCCTGCCCGTGAAAAGCGTGGGCGTGATGGGCGATGGCCGCACTTATGACTACGTGGTGGCATTGCGTGCGGTGCAAACCAGCGACTTCATGACCGCTGATTGGGCCGAACTGCCTTATGCCTTGCTCAAGAAAGTGTCGGGGCGCATCATCAACGAGGTGCGCGGGATTAACAGAGTGACCTACGACGTGTCCTCGAAACCACCGGCGACGATCGAGTGGGAATGACGTTTCAAGGCTGTAGCGGCTAAAAAGCGCAACTGTTTGCGCCCAAGTTCAGGACCGCATCACACACATTTGTCGCGACTGTTGTGTGATGGTTTTGCGTTACTTTATTGGTAATAAAATACGCATTTTCCCGTTTGGCTTGGGCATGAATCGTTTGGCGTGTTTTCTATTGAGTTTTGCATCCTCATTGGTGTGGGCTCAGTCACGCGACTTGTTGTTGGACTTCTCGGTTGTCGTCCCGCCAGCAGTTGACAAACACCAGATCTTGCAGCCTCAGGTTCATTGGCTCATCAAGCCGGATGCCCCTGTGCACTGCGAGCAAATCAAAGACCACGACGGTTTTGCGGTCTGGCAAGAAGGCTGCGTTTTCTGGACTCGTGCGCCAGCAACTTGCACGATTGTGACCACAGGCCGCACGACTCATTCACAGGTAGGGCGTTTATTTTTGTTGTGTTTGACGGCAGGAGAGCCTGCATGATTTGCTCGCGGGGTTGTTGGATGAGCACGGTTCTTTTTGGTGGCTTATTGGCTTTGATGTCGCCTGTTCTTCTGGCCCAAACCCAGGATGTCAATGACCTGCCAGATGCTATTTTGTTGCGCAAATTTCGCCCGCCCATGGTGGATCGCATGCGTTTTGAGCCTTTACCGCCCGAGCAGCGCATGCTCAATGAACCCAAAGTAAAACTGTTGGTCCGCAAGGACGGCTATGAATTTTGCTCTCGCATTACAGGGGTTCCGATCAGCCCCACATCACGTCCCATGGCTTGTGCTTACTGGAACGTTAAACGCAAAGAGTGCACAGTCATCACACCTGAAGTGACGGGCTACAACTATGTAGGGCATGAAGTCCGTCATTGCTTTGAGGGGGCTTTTCATGATTGATTCATGTTCGCCTCAAATGTCACAAAGGACGGTCAATCTAAGGCGTGAATGGCTGAAAAAGTTCTTGCTGCTGGCTTGTTCGGGCATGTTGTTGAATGCCCCGGCGCAGGACAAACCACGCATGCGCGTGGGTTTTATTTCCCGCTATCAGCCCTATAGTTTTTTGCAGACCGATGGCAGTTTGACGGGTTTTGATGTGGAGGTGGTCAGGTCATTGCTGGGTGCATTAGGCCTCGCGATGGTGCCAGTGACCGATACCTTGACCAACTTACGCAAAAAACTGCAAAACGGCGAAATTGACTTTATTGGAAATCAACTGTTGGTTACACCAGAAAATCGTCGCCATTTTGATTTTGTAAAGTCTTATGCGACGATTCAATTGGTGAGTGTGCTGCACGAAAACGATGAGCGCGATCTGATGAGCCTTGATGATTTTTTGGGCAAGAAACTGGGTGTGCTGGCCAACACCGGCATTGCTGCCCAAGCCCGAGGGGCTCTGGGTAATTCAGTACAGACTTTTGAGCGCATTGAGGACGCTTTTCGTGCATTGGTTGACCGCAAACTCGATGCCGTACTCGAAGAAAACCTGATTGCCGAGTACCACATAGAAAAGGGCGATTTGCCGCTCAAGGTGGGCGTTCCTTTTGCGGCGCCCCTTCGTGTGGGCATGGCTGTTACAAAAGGCAATAAAGGCCTTGAGCAGCGCTTGTCCCTGGGTGTACAAACCCTCGTCAATGACAAAAGCTTCAAAGCGATTTCGATGCGCTGGTTTGGTTACGATGTCAGCCGGCCCAGGGTGTCTCACGCCTCCAGTCAATAAACCGCTTGGCGCGTCGGCAGTGTCAGGCATTTAGCAACGCCTGCATGGACTTCTGAGTGTTTCTACTCTCTCGCAATCCAAAGGTTTCATTGGACAATGATTTTTTCGCGAAGGAAACTTAATGAGCCTGTTTAAATTACTCCCTCTGTTGGCCGTTTTGGTGCCCAGTGCCCAAGTGCAAGCACAAAACCGTGAAGTCAACATCATCTGCTCGGCCCAAGCGGCTTGGTGCAGCATGATCGCCGTCACTTTTGAAAAGAGCCAGGGCATCAAAGTCAACATGACGGCCAAGGGCTCCGGCGAGGCCATTGCCCAACTGACCGCTGAAAAGGCCAACCCCAAGACCGACATCTGGTTTGGTGGGACGGGTGATCCGCACTTGCAGGCCGCCGAGCAAAACCTGAGCCTCGAATACAAATCGCCCGCATTGTCCAAATTGCACGACTGGGCTCAAAAGCAGGCTGCGCAATCGGGCTACAAAACTGTGGGCATTTATTCCGGCCCCTTGGGTTTTGGCTACAACACCGAATTGCTGGCTAAGAAAAAAATGCCAGTGCCCAAGACTTGGGGCGATCTGCTTAAACCCGAATACAAAGGCGAAATTCAATCGGCCAACCCGGCCTCAAGCGGCACGGCTTACACCATGATCGCTACGCTGGTTCAACTCATGGGCGAAGACAAAGCCTTTGAATACCTCAAGAGCCTGCACAAGAACATCGGCACCTACACCCGCTCGGGCACTGGCCCCATCAAGGCCGTGGCTCGTGGCGAGACGGCCGTGTCGATCAGCTTTGTGCATGACGGCCCTGGCGAAAAAGCCCAAGGTTTTCCCATTGAAACCATCACTCCGGCCGATGGTACGGGGGCCGAGATCGGCTCCATGTCCATCGTGCGCGGTAGCCGCAATCTGGAAGCCGCCAAGAAGTTTTACGAGTGGGCCTTGACGCCGGCAGCGCAAGAGTTGGCCGCAGCGACCTTGCAATTTCAGTTGCCATCCAACAAGGCGGCCAAGGTCGATCCGCGTGTGCCGGACTTCCGCAAAATCAAAATGATCGACTACGACTACGCCAAATATGGCCAGACGGCAGAGCGCAAGCGCTTGATTCAGCGTTGGGAAAAAGACGTCAACAGTCTGCCGCGTTGAGTGAGAAACTGAGATGAATCCAGCGCTGCGTTTGCAGCGCGCTTTGCAAGGCTGGGTGCTTTTGGGCCTGCTGAGCTTTGCGCTGCTGCCTTGGTATTTTCTGCAACAAATGTCCCTGATGGACGCTTTGCCTGGCATCTGGGCAGGCGCCGAAACGGCCAGTGGCTGGGTGCAGTCGAGCGGGCATGGACGGCCTTGGCTGTGGTCGGGATTGGCGGGCTTGCTGGTGTGCGGGCTGGCAGTGCTGGTGCCTTGGACTGCCCGCACTCAAGGCTGGCTGTTGTTGCTGGGCAGCCTGATCGGTTTGCTGGGCTTGCTGAGCAGCGGGTTTGCCATTGGGGCTACAGGCTGGGTATTTGAATCGCTCACCACCCTGTGGGGCGTCTTGCCCACAGGCCAATACGGCATGGGCTGGGGCGCTGCCCTGGTTTTGTTTAGCCTTGTGGTGTTGTTGGGCGCGGCGCTGGCCCGGTTGGGCGCGTTTCGGGGTGATGTGTTTGTGGCCTCTGCTGTGGTGCTGTGCAGCGCCTTGCTCGCGCTGTTTGTGGTGTACCCGGTGCTGCGCTCGTTGGTGGCTGCCTGGGTGGACGACACCGGCGCTTATGCCTGGATGCACCTGCTTGAACGGGTAGCCACTGAACGGGTTTGGGGTTTTGGCTGTGTGCAAGGGGCAGGGCGCTGCGGTGTGGCCTGGAACACCTTGTGGCTGGCGTTCATCACCGCCACTGGCACCACGGTCATGGGCACCCTGTTGGCGTTGTGGGCCGAACGTGGCAACACGCGTCTGGCTAAGCCGCTGAACATTTTGGCGATGCTGCCCATCATCACACCGCCGTTCGTGGTGGGGCTGGGTTTGATCTTGCTGTTTGGCCGTGCGGGCCTTTTTAATCAGGCGCTTGAGTGGGCTTTTGGCGTTGAGCCGGGCCGCTGGTTTTACGGCGTGTTCGGTATCTGGCTGGCGCAGATGTTCGCCTTCACGCCGATTGCCTTCATGATCATGCGCGGCGTGGTGCAGGGCGTGAGCCCCAGCATGGAAGAGGCCGCGCAAACTCTGCGTGCCAGCCGCATGCAAACCTTCTGGACGGTGACGTTGCCCCTGCTCAAGCCCGGTCTGGCCAACGCATTTTTGGTGGGCTTCATCGAGAGCATGGCCGACTTTGGCAACCCCATCATCGTGGGCGGGCAGTATGCGGTACTGTCCACCGAAATCTTTTTTGCCATCGTGGGCGCGGCGCTTGACCCCGGCATGGCGGCGGCGTTGGCGTTGGTGTTGACTGGTTTTGCGCTGGCGGTGTTTTTTGTTCAGCGCCAGGTGTTGGCTGGCAGCAGCTTCACCACGGTCTCGGGCAAGGGCGACGCAGGCGTGGCCATGGCTTTGCCGCCCGCCGTGTTACGGGTGTGCCGCAGCATCGCAGGGCCATGGTTGTTGTTCACTGTGGTGGTGTACCTGTTTGCCTTTGCGGGTGGCTTTGTGCAGACCTGGGGGCGCGACTTCACGTTCACGCTGGGGCACTTTAAAACTGCGTTTGATGTGCAGTTGGGCGAGTTTGGCTGGGTGTTTGCAGGCACCGCCTGGAAGTCGCTGTTCACCACACTCAGCCTTTCTGCCATGGCCGCGCCCATTTGTGCGGGCCTGGGCTTGCTCATGGCATGGTTGCTGGCACGCACCGAGTTCCGGGGCAAGGCGGCGTTTGAGTTCTCTGCGTTGCTGACCTTTGCCATTCCGGGCACGGTGCTGGGTGTGAGCTACATCCTGGCCTTTAATGTGCCGCCGGTGGAGCTGACTGGCACCGGCTTGGTCATCGTGCTGTGCTTTGTGTTCCGCAACTTGCCGGTGGGCGTGCGGGCGGGTACGGCGGCCTTCAAGCAGCTCGACCGCTCACTGGACGAAGCCTCGCAAATGCTGCGGGCCAGCACGCTCACCACGCTGCGCCGAGTGGTACTGCCGCTGCTCAAGCCTGCGCTGGTGGCCGCCTTGGTCTACAGCTTTGTGCGCTCCATGACCACGGTATCGGCGGTGATCTTTTTGGTCACGGCGCAGTACGAGCTGGCCACCACTTACATCATTGGCCGCGTGGGCAATGGCGACTACGGCGTGGCGCTGGCCTATTGCACCGTGCTGATGCTGCTCATGTCTGTCATCACCTGGGGCATTCAAAAGTTGGTGGGCCAGCGGCAATTGGGTCGCCGAACCGCTGCATCCACCCCGGCTTGAAACAAGGACTTAAAGCGATGGGCATTCAATTCAAACAAGTCACCAAGCGCTATGGCGGTGCAGATTCGCCGCTGGTGGTGCAGGGCATCGACTTTGTCGTACCCAAGGGCAGCCTGACGACCATTCTTGGCCCCTCGGGCTGCGGCAAAACCACCACCTTGCGCATGATCGCCGGGCTGGAAGCGCCCACGGGCGGACTAATTTCGATTGACGGTGTGGATGTAACGCACTTGGGGCCGTCCGAGCGCAACGTGAGCATGGTGTTTCAGAGCTATGCGCTGTTCCCGCACATGAACGTGATTGGCAATGTGCGCTACGGGCTGGATGTGAGCGGTGTGCACAAAACAGAGGCTTTGGAGCGCGCCCACAAAAGCTTGGCGCTGGTGGGCCTGGCGGGCTACGAAGAGCGCCTGCCCAGCGAGCTGTCGGGCGGGCAGCAGCAGCGCGTGGCCCTGGCTCGGGCCCTGGTGTTGGAGCCATCCGTCTTGTTGTTTGACGAGCCTTTGTCCAATCTCGACGCTCGGCTGCGCCGGTCTATGCGCGACGAAATTCGCCACCTGCAGCAGCGCCTGGGCCTGACGGTGGCTTATGTCACGCACGACCAAAGCGAAGCGTTGGCGGTGAGTGACCAGATCATCGTGATGGAGGCCGGGCGCATCGCGCAGGCGGGCACGCCGCAAGACTTGTACGAACGGCCTGCATCCGCTTTTGTGGCGGGCTTCATGGGCGAGGCGGTGTTGTTTGACGGCCAGTCCCTAGCCGATGGTTCGGTGCAGTTGGGGCCACTGCGTTTGTTGCCTCGCCATCCGGTGGCATCTGGTGCGGTTCGGGCAGCGGTGCGCCCTGAAGCCTGGCTGGTGGGGCGCGAACTGGCCGGCGGCGAACAGCCCGCGCAAATGTTGCCTGCGCAACTCAAGCAATGTGCCTATCTGGGCAGCTTTTTCGAGCTGACATTCGAGACCGAGCTGGGTCCGGTTTTTGTGGTCTCGCCTGAGGTCGAGCGCGACTGGCGCATCGGCCAGGTGTTGGCCCTGAGTTTGCCGGGGCAAGGCGTCTCGGTGGTGGCGGTTTGAAAGAAAGTGCAGTCATGAGCCAAGACGTCGTGTTTGATCTGGGCGGTGTGGTCTTTCGCTGGGAGCCGTTGGTGGTATTGCAAACGCTTTTTCCGAAGCAAGTGACCGACGAGGCGGTGGCAAAGCAGTGGTCGGGTGAGATTTTTCAGACTTTTCATCCCGATGCCGATTGGGCCTTGTTTGACCTCGGGCGCATCGATCCAGAGCCGTTGGCCCAGCGCATCGCAGCCCGCACCGGTCTCGCCGAGGCCGATTTGCGGCACCTGATTGCCAACATCCCAGCACACCTGTTGCCCATGCAAGGCACCGTGGACCTGATCCACGACCTCAAAGCGCAAGGCCATCGGCTGTACTTTTTGTCCAACATGCCCGCAAGCTATGCCGATCATCTGGTGCGTGAAAACAGCTTTTTCAGCCAGTTTGAAGAAGGTATTTTTTCAGCGCATGTGCAACAGATCAAACCGCTGCCCGATATTTTTGCCACCGCACAGGCCCGCTGGCCTCTGCGCGGTAAGCCTGTGTTCATCGACGATGTGCAGCACAACATCGACGCCGCTGAACAGCACGGCTGGCAAGGTATCCGTTTTGAAACGCCTGCGCAAGTGAGGGCGGCGTTGGTGGGGCAGGGGTATTTAGCGGGTTGACTTATCCCGCAAGAGCGATCTCTTGCAAAGATCGCTCCTGCGAAAAAGTTGAGCTCAAGCTTTGGCGCCGTGGGCCAACGCCCGCGCACGGCTAGCAGCCAGTGCCGCTGCATCGGGTGCTGACAAATCCCAGCCCTGCATGTGGTCCAAGCTGATGTCGGCAAGCGCCTCGATCCATTGCGCGTTGTTGTTCAGGCAGGGGATGTAGCTGAAGCTTTCGCCGCCCGCATGCAAGAACGCTTCATGCGCTTCTTGCTGAATTTCTTCCAGCGTTTCCAGGCAGTCGCCCGTAAACCCTGGGCAGATCACATCAACCTTTTTGACACCTTGCTCGGCCATGGCAATCAGTGACGGCTCGGTGTAAGGCTCCAGCCATTTGGCCTTGCCAAAGCGGGATTGGAAGGTCAGTTTGTATTGGTCTTTGCTCAGGCCCAGTGCTTCGGCCAGCAGGCGGCCGGTCTTCATGCATTCGCAGTGGTAGGGGTCGCCCAGGTGCAGTGTCCGCTCGGGCACGCCATGAAAGCTCATCACCAACTTTTCGGCTTGGCCGTGGGCAGCCCAATGTTCGCGCACCGTTTGGGCCAGTGCGTTGATGTAGCGCGGGTCGTCGTGATAGTGGTTGACAAAGCGCATCTCGGGGATCAGCCGGGTTTTGAGGCCCCAGCGGTAGACGGCATCGAACACGCTGGCCGTGGTGGTACCGCTGTATTGTGGGTAGGCTGGAACGATCAACACGCGCTGCACGCCTTGGGCCTTGAGTTCATTCAGTTGCTCGGGGATGGACGGCTGACCGTAGCGCATGGCGTAACGCACAGTCACGCTGTGGCCGCGCTCTTGCAAGGCGGTGCCCAGCGATTGGGCTTGTTGTTCGGTGAATACTTTGAGCGGCGAGCCCCCCTCGGTCCAGATGCTGGCGTATTTGGCGGCCGATTTTTTAGGGCGCACGCGCAAGATGATGCCGTGCAGGATCAGCCACCAGATGGGCTTGGGGATCTCAACCACGCGGCTGTCCCCCAGAAATTCGGCGAGGTAGGTCCGCAGGGCCGGGGCCGTGGGCGCACTGGGTGTGCCCAGGTTGCAATAGATCACGGCGGTGCGGGGCGAATGGGCGCCGGGCTGCCCATGCTGGAAGGAGGGTTCTTTGTTGAATGCCATGCGGTATTCTCCCTCACCATGCTTGACATCTCCCGCATCCGCGCCATTACCCTTGATCTGGACGACACCTTGTGGCCCGTCTGGCCGACCATCCACCGCGCCGAGGTGGTATTGACCGACTGGCTGATGCAGCATGCGCCTGCCACGGCGGCACTGTCCAAACAGTCTGAGGTCAAAAAAGCCGTGCGGGCCGAGATCAATGCCCGCCATGCCGACCGGGCGCACGACCTGTCTTTTTTGCGGCTGGAAGCCATTCGTGCGTTGCTGCTGCAAGCCGGTGACCCGACCCATTTGGCTGAGCCCGCATTCGAGGTCTTTTTTGCCGAGCGCCAGCGGGTCGACCTGTTTGACGACGCGCTGCCCGCTTTGACTTTTTGGAGCCAGCGATACCCGGTGGTGGCGCTGTCCAACGGCAATGCCGATGTGCACCGCGTGGGCATTGGCCAGCACTTTCACGCCAGTGTGAGCGCCAAGTCGATGGGCGTCGCCAAACCTGACTTGCGCGTTTTTTTGGCGGGTGCTGAGGCCGCAGGCGTTGCCCCGCACGAGGTGCTGCACATCGGTGACGACGCGCACGCCGACTGTGTGGGTGCGCTGGCCGCAGGCATGCAAGTGGCCTGGCTCAACCGCGAAGGCCACGACTGGAGCCACGGCGACACCCGCCCGCACCTGGAGGTGCGAGACTTGCACGCGCTGTGCGCCTGTTGGCGCGAATGAGATTTTTAGGTCGGCAGCTTTAGCCCCAATAAGGCCGCTGCACAGCGTGAGCAATCTGGAGGTTGACATGACATTGAAAATTTACGGCATTGGTGCCTCTCGCGCCGTGCGTCCCCTTTGGACGGCGTTGGAGTTGGGTGTGCCTTTTGAGCACATCGCCACGCCTTATGCCGGTGGCGCAACCCGCTCGCCCGAATTTTTGGCGATCAACCCCAACGGCCACATCCCCGCTGTGGTGGACGAGCGTCCCGAAGGCGCGGTCACCGTTTGGGAGAGCATGGCCTGCGCCCTTTACATCGCCCGCGTTCATGGCCAAGCCGATGGTCTCTCGATCGCGCCTGCCAACGCCCGTGAAGAAGCCGAAGCCCTGCGATGGGGCTTTTGGACGGTGTCCGAACTTGAAAAAGACGCGCTCACCGTGCTGATGCACCGCATGGTCATGCCCGAAGCGCAACGCAAACCCGAGCTCGCCGATCAAGCCGAAAGCCGCATCAAAGTACCTCTGGCGGTGCTGGAAGAGCACCTTCAAGCGCAACACACCAAAGGTGAGGCTTACCTGGCCGCCAACCGCTTTACTGTGGCCGATGTGTGCGTGGCCAGTGTGGCCAGTTGGATTCGCCCGGCAGCGGGGCTGCTCGCGCAACACCCGAGGGTGTCGGCTTGGCTGCATGCTTGCGCAGAGCGCCCTGCACACAAGCAGGCGCGGGGCATGAAGTAAATCGAGGTGATCGTGCGCAGGGCGTTCAGAAACGTCCCAGCGCCTGCATCTTCCAAGCGAGCCACAGCTTGCGCAGAGGTGTCAGCGCAATGCGCTGGTGCAGCACCTGGAATCCCGAGGCTTCGATCTCACGCAGCAGGGTACGGTAGATGCTGGCCATCATGAGGCCCGGTTTTTGTGCGCGTCGGTCTGCGGCGGGCAGCAAGGCCAGGGCTTCGTCATACAGGGCATGGGCGCGTTCGGTTTGGAACTTCATCAGCGCGGTGAAGCCGTCAGAGTAAGTACGTTGCATCAGATCTTGCGCTTTGACGCCAAAGCGCTGCTGTTCGTCCAGCGGCAGGTAGATGCGCCCGCGCAGCGCGTCTTCGCCCACGTCGCGAATGATGTTGGTCATTTGAAAGGCCAGCCCCAGCTTGTGTGCATAGGCGGTGGTGGCCCCATCCGTTTGACCAAAGATGCTGGCGGCGACTTCGCCCACTACACCCGCGACCAAGTGGCAATATTTTGTGAGGCCCGCAAAGTCGAGGTAGCGGGTCTGGTTCAAGTCCATCTGACAGCCTTCGATCACGGCCATCAGGTGACGGCTTTCGATGCCAAAAGCAGGGGCCAGCGGCATCAGGGCGTGCATGACCGGGTGGGTGGGCTGGCCTGCGTAGGCTTGCTGCACTTCCTTTTGCCACCAGCCGAGTTTGGCGGCGGCCACGCTAGGGTCGCTGATTTCGTCGACCACGTCGTCCACTTCCCGGCAAAACGCATAAAAGGCCGTGATGGCCGCGCGGCGTTCTGGGGGCAGAAACAGGAAGGCGTAATAGAAGCTGCTGCCTGATGCGGCGGCTTTTTGCTGGACGTAGTCTTGCGGGTTCATGGGCGCTGATTTTCGCACCCAAATGCAGCGCTCAAGCCGGGGTGTCACCGGACAATTGTCGGAATTGGCTCTCCAGCGCCGAGGGCGAAGCCCAGCCCACGGTGATGTGCCACATCAGACGGCGCATTTCATGGCGCGGCATTTTCACGCGCCGGGTCAGTGCCGAGGGCCCAGCTTGGCGCAGCAGTGCCACGGTGCGTGCACCGATGAGTGCGGGCAAAGCCGTGGCCACGCGCAGGCGCAAGGGCTTCAGGGCCAGGGCGTAGCGCATGCCATCGGCCAGTTGTGCTTGGGTGCGGTCCAGCCACTGGGTGTACAGAGGTGCCATTTTTTGCAGCGTTTCGATGTGGCCTGTTTGGGCGGCGTGGGCCAGCATGTGCGGGGTCAGGCCCACGCTGGCCAAAGTCTCAACGGGCCAATAACAACGCCCGGCGGCCAGATCGGCACCGACGTCGCGCACGATGTTCAGGCGTTGCAAACCCATGCCGTATTGGCGTCCGATGTGCATCATCTCGGCTTGAGGCAGGCGGGCGTAACCGGGCAGATGCCGACCGCACAGTTCTGTCCAGAATTCGCCCACGCAGCCAGCCACCAGCCAGGTGTAGTCCGCCAACTCGGTTTCTGTGTCGAGGGCTTGAATGGTTTGTGGGCCGTGGCCAAAGCGGGCCATGTCCTGTTGCTGGCCTTGGGTGATGTGGCTCAGCACCAGACGAACGCTGGCCTGATCGGCTTCGCCCAGCGTTTGCAGCAATGGCAGGCATTGGGGCAGGGCCTGCATCAAGGCACGTTCGTGCGGGTCGGTTTGTTGCGCGGCAAAAGCTTGAGTCAGGCGGGCCAGTTCACTGTGGTGTTCGGTTGATGCGCCCGGCGCGGTGATGACTTTCGTCATGAGATCCAGCAAGACTTGACGCTCTGCCAGAGGCAAGGTGGTGGTGTCAGCCACGGTGTCGGTGGCACGGGCCAGCAGGTAAGCAATGGCCACTGGCGCTTGCAAAGTGCCCGGCAACAGGCGAATGGTCAAGTCAAACGAGCGAGACACGCCGCGCAAGATTTGGCGCTGTGTCGTGCTCATGACGCTGTGCTTTTTGCGCTCGAATAAAGTGGTGATGTGCATGGTCAATCGCTATTGTCGCTTGACAGACCGGACGACTTTGAATAGATTACTAACCAGTCAGTCATTATTATTTTCTCGGGAATGCCCATGTCTTCAACTTTGTCACTCGCCACTGGGCGAGTTTTCCGTTTGTGCGCGATCGCTCTGTGTGTGAGTACTTTGGTGGCGTGTTCCAAAACAGAACCACCCAAAGAGCCGTTGAGATCGGTCAAGTTGATCACGGTGGCGGGTAGTGCATTGAATGTCGAGGGCGAATATTCGGCCGAGGTGCGGGCAAGGGTTGAGTCGAGACTGGGTTTTCGTGTGGGTGGGAAACTGGTGCAGCGCCCTGCCGAGCAGGGACAGCGGGTGGACGCAGGCCAGTTGCTGGCCCAAATTGACGCACAAGACTACCAATTGGCTGCGCAAGCGGCATTGGCTCAGGTGAGTGCGGCGCAAAGCCAGCGCGATCTGGCGGCGGCAGAACTCAGACGCTATGAAGCCTTGAAGGCGCAAAACTTCATCAGTGGTGCCGAGTTGGAACGGCGCGACACCACACTGAAAGCGGCCGATGCGGCCCTGAATCAGGCCAAAGCGCAGGCGCAGGCTCAAAGCAACCAAGCCGGTTACACCCGCTTGACGGCCAGCCATGCTGGAGTCGTCACGGCGGTTGAAGCTGAAGTTGGTCAGGTGGTTTCCGCAGGTCAGCCTGTGGTGCGCCTGGCCCACGATGGTCCTCGTGATGCGGTGTTTGCGGTCTCTGAGAAGATGGCCTTGGCCCTCAAAGTGGGCCAGAGCATGCAAGCCACATTGGTCAGTACCGGGCAGCCCCTGAAAGGCACAGTTCGCGAATTGGCGGCCAGCGCCGATCCGGTCACGCGCACCTATGCCGTCAAGCTGGCGCTGGACGCCTCGGAGCGATTGCCTTTGGGGGCCACGGTCAACGTGTTGGCGGCCCATTTGCCAGGCAGTCAGCCCGCGGTGATCAAGTTGCCCACCAGCGCATTGCGCCAGGAAGGCCAAGGCACTGTGGTTTGGGTACTGGATGAGGCCAGCATGACGGTGAACACCCAAGCAGTAGAAGTGAGCATGGTCGATGGCAATGAGGTGGTCATTCAGTCTGGCTTGAAGCCCGGGCAAAAAGTGGTGAGCGCAGGTGTGCATGTCCTGTCGCCTGGCCAGAAAGTCACGGTTTATGGCGCTGCTGCCAGTGGCGCAGCGCCAGCAGTTGCACCTGCCGGACCCGCATCAGCTCCTGCATCTACAGCGCAACGGTGATCGCATGAGCAGTACTGACAACACCCAATTCAACCTCTCGCGCTGGGCGCTTGAGCACCCGGCCCTGACCCGCTACCTGATGGTGGTGCTGATGGTGCTGGGCATGGCGTCTTATTTTCAACTGGGGCAGGACGAAGACCCACCTTTCACTTTTCGGGCGATGGTGGTGCGGGCCTATTGGCCGGGCGCGACGGCAGAGCAAATGGCCGAGCAGGTGACCGACAAGCTGGAGCGAACCCTCCAAGAGGTGCCTTTTGCCGACAAGATCCGCAGTTATTCCAAGCCGGGCGAGGCGCAGATCATTTTCCAGATCAAGGACAACTCCAAGCCGGGCGATGTGCCCCAGGTCTGGTATTCCGTGCGCAAAAAAATCGGCGACATGCGTGGCAGTTTGCCGCCTGGCGTGGTGGGACCGTTTTTTAATGACGAATTCGGCGATGTCTATGGCGTCATCTATGCCTTGAGTGGTCAGGGCTTTACGGCGGCAGAGGTCAAAACCCAGGCCGATAGCCTGCGCCAGTCGCTTTTGCGCGTGCCTGATGTGGCCAAGGTCGAGCTGTTTGGTGCGCAGGACGAAAAAGTCTTTATTGAAGTGTCGCAAAAGAAGCTGGCCCAAATGGGCCTGGACATGGGCGCGGTACTGGCGCAGCTGGGTCAGCAAAACGCGGTGGAATCGGCGGGCAGTTTGCAGTCACCTGTGGATGTGGTGCAGGTGCGTGTGGGAGGGCAGTTTCAGAGCCTGGAGGCCTTGCAGGCCATGCCGATTCGCGGCGTCTCGGGAGCCCAAATCCGTTTGTCGGACATCGCCGTCGTGACCCGTGGCTACGTGGATCCGCCGTCTGTCAAGGTGCGCCATGAGGGTCAGGAGGTGATCGCACTGGGCGTGTCCATGGCCAAGGGCGGCGACATCATCGCTTTGGGCAAGTCTTTGCGCCAGACAGTGGCCAACATGGAGGCCGCCTTGCCTGCGGGCATGATCCTGACGCAAGTCCAAGATCAGCCGAGCGCAGTGTCCAATTCGGTCAATGAATTCATCAAAGTGTTGATCGAGGCGGTGGTGATCGTGCTGGCGGTGAGCTTTTTGGCACTGGGCCTGCACAAGCGGCCAGGCAACAACCCCTTGTGGCGGCGCTGGACGCTGGACATCCGGCCTGGCCTGGTGGTGGGCATCACGATCCCATTGGTGCTGGCGGTGACCTTTTTGGCCATGCATTACTTTGGCATTGGCTTGCACAAAATCTCGCTGGGTTCGCTCATCATTGCCCTGGGTTTGCTGGTGGACGACGCCATCATCGCGGTGGAGATGATGGTGCGCAAGATGGAAGAGGGCTACGACAAGGTACGCGCAGCCACCTTTGCCTATGAGCTCACGGCCATGCCCATGCTCACGGGCACCTTGATCACTGCTGCGGGTTTCTTGCCGATCGGCATGGCCAAGTCCATGACCGGTGAATACACTTTTGCGATTTTTGCGGTCACCGTGGTGGCTTTGCTGGTCAGCTGGGTGGCTTCGGTTTACTTTGTGCCCTATCTGGGTGCTTTGCTGTTGAAGCCGCCAGCGCATGCCGTGTCGGCCGAGCATCTGGATTCGGCCGAGATGTTTGACACACCCTTTTACCGGCATTTCCGCACTTGGGTGACCTGGTGTGTCACACACCGCTGGAAGACGATTGGCATCACCGTGTTCTTGTTTGCCATGGGCATTGTCGGCATGGGCAAGGTGCAGCAGCAGTTCTTCCCTGACTCCAGCCGCCCCGAAATCATGGTGGATTTGTGGCTGCCCGAGGGTTCGCCCTTCAAGGCCAGCGAGGACATGGCCAAACGCGTTGAGCAACGCTTGGCCCAAGAAGACGGTGTCAAGTCCGTCACGGCTTGGGTGGGTTCGGGCGTGCCGCGCTTTTATTTGCCACTGGACCAGGTGTTTCCTCAGACCAACGTGTCGCAGCTCATCGTGCTGCCTGACGACCTGAAAGCCCGCGAGGTGTTGCGTGCCAAGCTGCCCGCTTTGCTGGCGCAAGAGTTCCCCGAGGTGCGTGGCCGCGTGAAGTTGCTGCCCAACGGCCCGCCCGTGCCTTACCCGGTGCAGTTTCGTGTGGTGGGGCCAGACCCCAAGGTGTTGCGTCTGAAGGCCGACGAGATCAAAGCCGAGATGCGCCTGAACGCCAACACCCGGGGTGTGAACGACAACTGGAACGAGTCGGTCAAGTCGGTACGACTCGAAGTGGACCAAGCCAAAGCCCGCGCTTTGGGCGTGACCAGCCAGTCGATTGCGCAGGCTTCGCGTACCTTGCTCAGTGGCTCGACGGTGGGCCAATTTCGCGAGGGTGACAAGTTGATCGACATCGTTTTGCGCCAACCCTTGGCCGAACGCGATGCCTTGTCCGATCTGCGGCAAGCTTATGTAGCCACTGCGTCTGGGCGGTCCATACCATTGCTGCAAGTCGCCAACCCTGTGTTTGCTTGGGAACCCGGCGTCATGTGGCGCGAAGGCCGTCAATACGCCATCACGGTGCAAGCAGACATCGCCGAAGGTTTGCAGGGGGCCACGGTCACGTCTCAATTGCTGCCCTCTCTGAAAAAGACCGAAGCCACATGGCAAGGGCAGGGCCTGAGTGGCTATCGCATTGAGGTGGCGGGCGCGGTGGAAGAAAGCTCAAAGGGCTCGGCCTCGATTGCGGCAGGTGTCCCGGTCATGCTTTTCATCACCTTCACGCTGTTGATGCTGCAGCTGCAAAGTTTCAGCCGTGCCATGCTGGTGTTTTTGACAGGCCCTCTTGGCATGGCCGGCGTGGCGGGTGCTTTGCTGGTGTTGAACCGTCCGTTTGGCTTCGTTGCTTTGCTGGGTGTGATCGCGCTGATGGGCATGATTCAGCGCAATTCGGTCATCTTGATCGACCAGATTGAGCAAGACCGTGCCGCTGGCGTGGCGCCTTGGCAAGCCATTGTCGAGTCGGCCGTGCGGCGTTTGCGCCCGATTGTGCTCACGGCAGCGGCGGCTGTTTTGGCCATGATTCCCCTGTCAAGGAGCATCTTTTGGGGCCCTATGGCGGTCGCCATCATGGGCGGCTTGATCGTGGCCACGGCGCTCACACTGCTGGCGCTGCCTGCGATGTACGCGGCCTGGTTCAGGATTCCACGCCCAAATGAAGCCCGTGCCTGAATTTGGCCAATTGAAGCGGCTAAAATAGAAAGTTGACCGATTTCAACCGGGCGGTCAGGTGCGTCAGGCGGCTTTGTGCCGACTGACGGTCCTGACGCCCTTTTTGTTTGGACCTGCGCGGGTGGCGAAATTGGTAGACGCACCAGGTTTAGGTCCTGACGGTGGCAACACTGTGCGGGTTCGAGTCCCGCCCCGCGCACCAACCGACTTTTGGCCAAAGGGGCAACCCAGCGGCCTGAGAGACATTCAATTAACCGAGAACGACGATGACTGTGACTGTTGAAACCCTTGAAAAGCTGGAACGCAAGATCACCCTGACTGTGCCCGTGACGGCCATCCAGTCTGAAGTGGATGCACGCCTGAAGAAAATGGCACGCACCGTCAAGATGGACGGTTTCCGTCCAGGCAAAGTACCCATGAATGTGGTCACCCAGCGCTATGGCTACTCGGTTCAGTACGAAGTTCTGAACGACAAAGTCGGCGAAGCTTTTGCTGTGGCCGCCAACGAAGCCAAAGTGCGTGTGGCCGGTCAGCCCCGCATCTCTGAAAAAGAAGGCGCACCTGAAGGCGAGTTGAACTTCGAAGCCATTTTTGAGGTGTACCCCGAAGTCAAGCTGGGCAATTTGGCCGATACCGAAGTTGAAAAACTGACCGCCGAAGTCTCTGACGCCGCCATCGACAAGACCGTAGATATTTTGCGCAAGCAGCGCCGCACTTTTGCCCAGCGTGCCCAAGACGCCGCTGCGCAAGACGGCGACCGCGCCACCATCGACTTCGAAGGCAAGATCGACGGTGAAGTGTTCTCTGGCGGCAAAGCCGAAGACTTCCAGTTCATTTTGGGCGACGGCCAGATGCTCAAGGAATTTGAAGATGCCGTGCGTGGCATGAAGTTTGGCGAAAGCAAGACTTTCCCGCTGGCTTTCCCTGCCGACTACCACGGCCAAGACGTGGCTGGCAAAACAGCCGACTTCATGGTGACCGTCAAGAAACTCGAAGCGGCCAACCTGCCTGAAGTCAACGAAGCACTTGCCAAGTCTTTGGGCATTGCCGATGCGACCGTTGAAGGTCTGCGTGCTGATATCCGTAAAAACCTCGAGCGCGAAGTCAAATTCCGCTTGCTGGCCCGCAACAAGCAAGCCGCCATGGACGCTTTGGTGGCCAAGGCCGAGCTGGACTTGCCCCAGTCGATCGTTCAGTCCGAAATTGAGCGCCTGAAAGACGGCGCCCGCGCTGACTTGAAGCAACGCGGCATCAAGGACGCCGACAAAGCCCCAATCCCTGACGACATCTTCCGTCCTCAAGCCGAGCAGCGCGTGCGCCTGGGCCTGGTCGTGGCCGAAGTCGTGCGTGGCAACACACTGCACGCCAAGCCAGAACAGATCAAAGCCCACATCGAAGAACTGGCCGCCAGTTACGAGCGTCCCGATGACGTGGTGCGTTGGTACAACAGCGACAACCAGCGTTTGGCCGAAGTCGAAGCCGTGGTCATCGAGAGCAATGTGTCTGATTTCGTCCTGGCCCAGGCCAAAGTGGTCGAAAAAGCCATCACTTTTGAAGAGCTGATGGGCCAACAAGCCTGATAGAACTTTGATTCTATTGAGAATGGGGCTTGTGCCGGGCTTGCAGTCTGGCAAACAAGCCCCATCTCTTTGGTGGGTTGAAAACTCGGGTTAAAGTCATCTGTGACATTCTTGGAGAAATGATGAGCGCACTGGAAATCACAAATTTGGGCATGGTACCCATGGTCGTTGAGCAGTCGGGACGTGGCGAACGCGCCTACGACATCTATTCGCGTTTGCTCAAAGAGCGCGTGATCTTTTTGGTGGGTGAGGTCAATGACCACATGGCCAACCTGATCGTCGCCCAGTTGCTGTTTTTGGAGAGCGAAAACCCCGAAAAGGACATTTCGCTGTACATCAACTCGCCAGGTGGCTCGGTGAGCGCCGGCATGGCGATTTACGACACCATGAACTTCATCAAGCCCGATGTGTCCACCTTGTGTAACGGCATGGCCGCCAGCATGGGCGCGTTTTTGCTGTCATCGGGTGCCAAGGGCAAGCGCTTTTCGCTACCCAACTCCAAGATCATGATTCACCAGCCTCTGGGCGGTGCCCGTGGTCAGGCCACAGAGATCGAGATCGCTGCCCGTGAAATCGTGAAGACCCGTGCACACCTCAACCGCATCTTGTCCGAGAACACGGGCCAGCCGCTGGAAAAGATTGAGCTTGACACCGAGCGCGACTATTACCTGTCTGCGACCGAAGCCAAAGACTACGGTTTGGTGGACGAAGTCATTTCCAAACGCGCTTGAGGGCGGCCGGTTCATCCGGCTCCCTGGCTGACGGCGTTTACCTTGAACGGGTGAGCGCCGTTTTTCTTTCGTTATCATTGATGAATTCCGGATTCCGAGGCGACATTTATGGCCGATAAAAAAGGCTCAACTACTGAGAAAAACCTGTTCTGCTCCTTTTGCGGCAAAAGCCAGCACGAGGTCAAAAAGCTGATTGCAGGTCCATCGGTTTTCATTTGCGACGAATGCATTGACTTGTGCAACGACATCGTGCGCGATGAACTGGCCACCACGACTGTGGCCGATGGGGCCAAAGAAGGCTTGCCTACTCCACTGGACATCAAGACCAACTTGGACAACTACGTGATTGGCCAGGAAAAGGCCAAGCGAAGCCTGGCGGTGGCGGTTTATAACCACTACAAGCGCCTCAAGCACAAAGAAAGTGCGAAGAAAGACGACGTCGAACTGGCCAAAAGTAACATCTTGCTGATCGGCCCCACGGGTTCTGGCAAGACCTTGCTGGCACAGACCATGGCACGCATGCTGGACGTGCCTTTTGTTATGGCCGATGCCACCACCTTGACCGAAGCGGGTTATGTGGGTGAAGACGTCGAGAACATCGTCGCCAAACTCCTGCAAACCTGCAATTACGATGTGGAGCGTGCCCAGCGCGGCATCGTCTACATCGATGAGATCGACAAGATCACCCGCAAGTCCGATAACCCCTCGATCACGCGTGATGTGTCGGGTGAGGGCGTTCAGCAGGCTTTGCTCAAGCTGGTCGAAGGCACCATGGCCAGCGTGCCTCCGCAGGGCGGCCGCAAGCACCCCAATCAAGACTTTTTGCAGATCGACACCACCAACATCCTGTTCATTTGCGGCGGTGCATTTGCCGGACTTGAAAAAGTCATTGAAAACCGCACCGAGTCTGGTGGCATCGGTTTTGGTGCAACAGTCAAGAGTAAGAAGCAACGTTCCATCACGGACGTGTTCAATGAAGTTGAGCCCGAAGATCTGATCAAGTTTGGTCTGATTCCCGAGCTGGTGGGCCGTTTGCCTGTGGTGGCCACTTTGGCTGAGCTGAGCGAAGATGCTTTGGTGCAAATTTTGACCGAGCCCAAAAACGCAGTGGTCAAGCAGTTCACCAAACTGCTGGCCATGGAGGGCGTGGAGCTCGAAGTCCGCCCCAACGCGCTAGCAGCCATGGCCCGCAAGGCCTTGGCCCGCAAGACCGGTGCCCGTGGTCTGCGGTCCATCATGGAGCAGGCCTTGATCGATACGATGTTTGAATTGCCCAATGCGGTCAATGTTGAAAAAGTGGTGGTGGACGAGTCCGTCATCGATGACAACAAGCCACCGCTGCTGGTTTACCGCGAGTCGGCCAAACAGGCCTGACCCACATGCGCAGCACCGCGATGGAGCCCCTTTTTTCTTGGATGGGTTGAAATCGCGGCCGCAGCATCCATGTGCAGCTGAATTGACCTGAGGGACACACATGTCTGGACACACACCTTTACCGCCCACCCCGATCGAACTGCCCATGTTGCCGCTGCGTGACGTGGTCGTTTTCCCTCACATGGTGATTCCTTTGTTTGTGGGGCGTCCCAAGAGCATCAAGGCCCTCGAATCGGCCATGGCCGCCGAGCGCCGCATCATGCTGGTGGCCCAAAAAACCGCCGCCAAGGACGAGCCCGCTACGGACGATATGTTCGAAGTGGGTTGTGTTTCGACCATTTTGCAAATGCTCAAACTGCCTGATGGCACCGTTAAGGTGTTGGTCGAAGGCCAGCAGCGCGCCTTGGTCAAGTCGATTGTCGATGGCGAGGCGCACTTTGTGGCCACGGTCACCCCGGTTGAACCATCGGCCGAGCAGGCAGAGCCCAGCAGCGAAATCGAAGCGCTGCGCCGTGCTGTGATGCAGCAGTTTGACCAGTACGTCAAGCTCAACAAGAAAATCCCACCCGAGATCCTGACCTCGATCTCCAGCATCGACGATCCGGGCCGATTGGCGGACACGATTGCCGCGCACTTGCCGCTCAAACTCGAGAACAAACAGCAGGTTCTGGATTTGGCCAGCATCAAGGCGCGTTTGGAAAACCTGTTTGCCCAGTTGGAGCACGAGGTTGACATCCTGAATGTTGACAAGCGCATCCGGGGTCGCGTCAAGCGCCAGATGGAAAAGAACCAGCGCGACTTTTACCTGAACGAACAGGTCAAAGCCATCCAGAAAGAACTGGGCGAAGGCGAAGAGGGCGCTGACATCGAAGAAATCGAAAAGAAGATCAAAGCGGCCAAGATGTCTGCCGAGGCCCGTAAAAAGGCCGAAGGCGAGCTGAAAAAACTCAAGCTGATGTCGCCCATGTCGGCCGAAGCCTCGGTGGTGCGCAACTATCTGGATGTGTTGATTGGCCTGCCCTGGGGCAAAAAAACCAAGCTCAAGCATGACCTGGCCAATGCCGAAGACGTGTTGAACCAGGACCATTTTGGCTTGGACAAAGTCAAAGACCGCATCCTTGAATATCTTGCTGTGCAGCAACGCGTTGACAAGGTCAAGGCCCCCATTTTGTGTCTGGTTGGGCCTCCGGGTGTGGGCAAGACCTCGCTGGGTCAATCTATTGCCAAGGCCACGGGTCGCAAATACGTGCGCATGGCCCTGGGCGGCATGCGTGACGAAGCCGAAATTCGCGGCCACCGCCGCACCTACATCGGGGCGTTGCCCGGCAAGGTGCTGCAGAACCTGAACAAGGTCGGTACCAAAAACCCGCTTTTCTTGCTCGATGAAATCGACAAACTGGGCACGGATTTCCGGGGTGATCCATCAAGCGCGTTGCTCGAGGTACTTGATCCCGAACAAAACCACACCTTTGGTGACCACTATGTTGAGGTCGATTTTGACCTGAGCGATGTGATGTTTGTGGCAACGTCCAATTCGATGAACATTCCCTCGGCCCTGTTGGACCGCATGGAAGTCATTCGTTTGTCTGGCTATACCGAAGACGAAAAAACCAGCATCGCCATGAAGTATTTGCTGCCCAAGCAAATGACCAACAACGGTGTGAAAGATGCCGAGTTGAACGTGACCGAAGACGCTGTGCGCGATGTGGTGCGTTATTACACTCGCGAGGCAGGTGTGCGTTCGCTCGAACGCGAACTGGGCAAAATTTGCCGCAAAGTTGTCAAGGCCTTGCTGCTCAAGCAAATGAAGCCACAGGTTGTGGTGAACGCTGACAACCTGAACGACTTTCTGGGCGTGCGCAAGTACAGCTACGGCCGTGCCGAGCAAAAGAACCAGGTTGGCCAGGTGGTGGGTTTGGCGTGGACCGAAGTGGGCGGCGATTTGCTAACCATTGAGGCGGCTTTGATGCCTGGCAAAGGCGTCATCACCCGTACCGGTTCGCTGGGCGATGTGATGAAAGAATCTGTCGAGGCAGCCCGCACCGTGGTGCGCAGCCGATCGCGTTTGTTGGGAATCAAGGACGAAGTCTTTGAAAAGAAAGACCTGCACATCCACGTTCCTGATGGGGCAACGCCCAAAGACGGCCCGAGCGCGGGTGCGGCCATGACAACAGCGATGGTGTCGGCCATGACAGGCATCCCCGTGCGTGCAGATGTCGCCATGACGGGTGAAATCACGTTGCGTGGTGAAGTGACCGCTATTGGTGGCCTGAAAGAAAAGCTGCTGGCCGCTTTGCGCGGTGGTATCAAAACCGTGTTGATTCCAGAAGACAACGTCAAAGACCTGCAAGACATTCCTGAGAATGTCAAAAATGGTTTGGAGATCGTGCCTGTGAAATGGATTGACCAAGTTTTGGACATTGCTTTGGAAGCCAAACCAGTGCCATTGAGTGACGAAGAGGTCGCCGCAGCTGCTGTGCCCGCCGTGGCAGCCACAGCCAAAGTGGATGCTGTAAAACATTGATGCAAATTTTTCGGGGCACCTCAAAATGCCCTGAAATCTGCATTACAATTCATCCAACGCAGCGAACAAAGCATACAATGCCAAGTTCACTGAAATGCGGGAATAGCTCAGTTGGTAGAGCGCAACCTTGCCAAGGTTGAGGTCGCGAGTTCGAGTCTCGTTTCCCGCTCCAAACATTGAAAGAAGTACCAATATCTTTCAGCAAAATGGGAAGCAATCGCTTCCCTTTTTTGTTTGTTGGGTCTCAAAAATGGTGCCCTCAAGTTCGGCGTTTCGATTGACCAAGAACATGGTTTTTTGATTCCCGTGATGGAGAAAACTGCATTTTCTCGATGTATAATTCAAGGCTTAGAATGCGGGAATAGCTCAGTTGGTAGAGCGCAACCTTGCCAAGGTTGAGGTCGCGAGTTCGAGTCTCGTTTCCCGCTCCAAACATTGAAAGAAGTTTCAACGTCTTTCAAAAAAATGGGAAGCACCAGCTTCCCATTTTTGTCAGCATGATTTTGATTCTGGCGCGATAGCAAAGCGGTTATGCAACGGATTGCAAATCCGTCTAGCCCAGTTCGACTCTGGGTCGCGCCTCCAGATAAAAAGCCGCTACTGCTTCATGCCGTAGCGGCTTTTTACCATTTGGCACCCGAGCAATACAAAACGGCCGGGAACGTGGCTGTCCAAGCCCAGAAAAACCGGTTGAGGCCGAAGAACACGAACACCAGAAAGTGGAAGAGGGCCGCCACAGCGCAAAACATCCAGGCCATTCGAACATCGAGCAGCGCGATTGGAAAGCAGCCTTCCCAAACCGTAAACGACCAGGAACAGATCCTGGCGACAGTGGGGTTCCTGAAAATGCTCTTGGCAGGCAATGGGCCATAAACGCCGGTGTCTAAAAAGAGCGTCATGGCGCGGCCTGACCGCCACTCTGGACGCATGAGCTTGACCCAGCCGGAGACGAAATACGAGCTGATCGTTTGCAAGCTGATGTACCAAAGACCGGCTCGCCAGCCCAGGGGGCTGTCTGTCAGGCTGCCCACAATGTGCGCCAGCAAGAGTCCTGTGATGGCGACCAGGGTCATGAAGTCGCTGCCGCCATTGAACGCCCCGCGCCAGCGCAAAAGCAAGAGCATCGCGATCAAAAAGAGCAGCAGGGCTCCGATCAATCCGATGTGCCCCAACATCAATGCAATCGCGAGCGCCAGACGCAAGCCCAGCAATGCTTTGTAGGGGCGTGGCTGGAACAGCTTGTTCAGACAAAATTTGATCCAGGCGGGTCGTGCGGGAATTTCTTGTTGAAGAATCGGCCAGACGGCCACGCGGTCCAGTGACTGCACACGCAGGTATTCAAGCGTTTGCAGCAGAAGGCTCCAGCCCAGCAGAACTTCAAAAATGCGAATGGCCAGTGTCAAGCTCATGTGGGTATTTCTGGCGATTGCAGCATGAGATGGCTGCTTTGAGTTCCAGGCATTTCCATTCGCACTTCAAACTGGAAAGCCGAAAGGTCGCGTAGCGGTTCTTCGGCCATCATGGGGCGATCACCCCATTGCCCGCCTGCAATGGCTTGCCGGGCCAAACGACTGACCAACTGGTAAGTTACCCGTTGCCGTATGTCTGTGCCATCGGGCAAGTCGTTGATGTCGTTGGCCAGGTGATCAACCAGGTTTTGGTGCGTGAGTGCCAAGTTGACGGCCGGGTTGTGGACCAGATGCTGTGGTCTGAGAGGCAACCTTGGATAAACCAGGCACCAGTCGGACCAGTTGCCCATTTTCGATTGGCCACGAACATACAGGCGAGGGGTGAGGTTGATGCCGTGGAAGAACTTCCAGTTGGGGAAAAACGCGCGAAAGAAAAAAAGCCAGGGCCCCTCAATGCTGCCCCCGCGTTTGCGAAGGGTGATCGCCAACAAGGCGAAATAGGCCACGATCAACAGGGGAGTGAAGTCCATGTGGCCAGTTTATCGCCTGTTCAATGACCCAAGCCATGCGGATCGATGTCAACTTGACGCGATCACCGCTCAAAACAGTGCATTCTTGTGGCCTAATATCGCTTTGCATTATTTATCTGGAGCCATAGATGGGCAACAAAATCGTTACCGAAGCAGATCGTAAATTCACAGCACCCCTGCCTGCATTGCCTGGCGTGACCTTGCCTACGCATGGCCGCGGTCAGCGAGTGAGTTTGGAGCGTGGTGTTTCAACTCGCAACAAGAAGAACCCCGGCAAGCGCTCCAAAAAAGGCGGCTGATTGAACGGACCTGGTGTGAGCCGGTTCTTTAATGCCCAAAGCCACTGATCCTCAGTGGCTTTTTTGTTGGTTCGCGCACAAGGTGTTGTTTGGCGATCCGGCGCTGTCAAATTGAAATGTGAGCTGCAATGGTGATTTCTTACGCCTGTGTTTTGGTCGCTGGCTTGATGCCTGTGTTTTGTGCGGGCATTGCCAAGGCGGGCGCCAAGGGCTATGACAACCACAACCCCCGTGCTTGGCTGGCACAGCAAAGTGGCTTTAGAGCGCGGGCCAATGCCGCTCAGGCGAACAGCTTGGAGGCCTTTCCATTTTTTGCCGTTGGCTTGGTGTTGGCGCTGCTGACGGGTGTCGATCCTTTCGTGGTTGATTTGTTGGCGGTTCTTTTTGTGGCGGCGCGAGTGGCTTATGTCGCTTGTTATCTGGCTGACAAAGCCTTGTTTCGGTCCATTTTCTGGGCTGTTGGCTATTTCAGTGTGATCGCTTTTTATGTTTTGGCCATGCAGAACTTGCAGCTTAATTGAGCCGAAAAATCGTTTTTATCAAGGCACAATAGAGCCTATGCCCCGGTGGTGAAATCGGTAGACACACCGGACTTAAAATCCGTTGCTTCGTGAATAACGGGCGTGCCGGTTCGATTCCGGCTCGGGGCACCACCGTTACAAAAGCACCATCATGAAAAACGACAACGCACCGCTTGAAATTCATGTGCATGGTGATGTGCCGATCAAACCCGGCACCGACATCCAGGCGATTCAGGAAGCGCTCAAGCCGCTTTGGCGTTACGCAGGAACTCGCAGTCTGAGCGAAGGCTCACCCAGTCTTTACGAGGAAGAACCCGGCATCCGTTTTGATGCGGGCTTGCACCGTCTGCAAATGTGCTGGACGGTCCGAGGTGACGAAGACTTTCGCATGGTCATGGAAGACCTGTGCATGAACCTCAACGAGTTGTCTGCTGCGGGCACTCAGATTGAGGTCACTTTTTACGACACTGAATTTGACGACGAAGATGAAGCCAGTGGCGCTGAGTCGCGCGATGATTTTGTGATGCTGTTTGTCGGCCCGGATCCAGGCGCGATCATGCAAGCCCAGCGCGACTTGTTGATTCACGATGTGGTGAACATGATGGAGCGTCATTTTGATGGTTCCGAGTTGTCTGGTGTCGTGGCCGAAATCGACAAGTTGTTCAGTCAGCGTTTTGACAATTTAGTCAGCTCGCTTGAACTGGGCAAGCCGCCCAGAGGCTCGGGCGGCAACAGCAGCGGCCATGGTGGCGGCGGTCGCCGCCCAAGACACCTTCACTGAAAGCCCCATTCATGACTGCCATGTTCTCGCGCGAAGCTCTTAACCCAGGTGTTCGATTGCGTGAGGTGTTTGGCTGGGCGATGTACGACTTCGCCAATTCTGGCTACACCACCGTGGTGATCACCGCTGTGTTTGCGGCCTATTTTGTTGGGGGCGTGGCGGGTGGCGCACCTTGGGCCACGCTCGCTTGGACATCGGCCCTGAGTACTTCTTATCTGATCGTCATGCTGACCATGCCGGGGCTGGGTGCATGGGCTGACCGTGTGGCGGGCAAAAGGCGTTTGCTGATGTGGGTCACTGCGGGCTGCGTGATCAGCACGGCGGCATTGGCCCTGGTGGGACCGGGGCAGGTGGCTTTGGGTTTGCTGATCCTGGTGATCTCCAACACATTCTTTTCTTATGGCGAGTCTTTGACCGCTTCATTTTTGCCCGAACTGGCCCAACCCCAGGCCATGGGCCGCGTCAGCGGTTGGGGCTGGGCGGTGGGCTACATCGGCGGCATGCTCACGCTGGGTGTCTGCTTGGCCTATGTATTGGCAGCGCAAGCACGGGGTGAGACAGGCGGTCAATTTGTGCCGGTGACCATGTTGATCACCGCCTCGGTTTATGGCGTTGCGGCTTGCGTGACTTTTGTCTTGATGCGTGAGCACGCTAAACCCCAGCCAGACGCGCCTGTTGTGGGCATGCTGGCAAGCTTGCAAGGTTTGGCTCAAACATTCCGCGACGCACGCCCGTACAAAGATTTCACCCGACTGATGGCATGCGCGGTGGCCTATCAGGGCGGGGTGGCGGTGGCCATTTCGTTGGCGGCCATTTACGCCGAACAGGTCATTGGGTTTCAAGCACAAGAGACCATGGTTCTGATCTTTGTACTGAACATCGCAGCCTTTGTGGGCGCTTTTGTGTTTGGTTATGCCCAAGACCGGATGGGCCACAAGTTGGCGTTGTCCTTGACTTTGCTGGGTTGGATATTGACGTGTGTGATCGCGGCTTTGTCGAGCACCAAGGAGGTGTTCTGGTGGGCTGCCGCCATTGCGGGCCTCTGCATGGGCTCGAGTCAGTCTTCTGGTCGGGCCATGGCAGGCCTGATGGCGCCACCTGAGCGCTTGGGCGAGTTCTTTGGTCTTTGGACTTTTGCGATCCGTCTGGCCAGCATCGTCGGCCCCTTGAGCTATGGCCTGATCACTTGGCTGAGCGGTGGCAATCAGCGCCTGGCCATTGGCTCGACCTCGCTCTTGTTTGTGTTGGGTCTGGTTTTGCTCATGCCCGTCAATGTGGCCCGTGGACGGCGCATGGCCTTGGGGCAAGACTGATTAAACGTGTGCGTCTGCCCGCTGGCAGACAGCGTGCGGTAGACCCAGCCAGCGTTGTGCTGCCGCTTGCAGGCTGGCCAAGTCACCATTGCTCAGCAGGCTGATGCGGTTGGCCAATGCGTGTGGGCCAGGGCCACTGCGCAGCAGGGCGGCTGCCTCCAGCAAGCGCCGCGTTTGCCGCGCTACAGGCTGGCCGGTAGAGACCAGATGCACCTGCGGTCCGAGCAGTTCGCGCAGTGCACTTTCGGCAAATACATAGTGGGTGCATCCCAGAACCAGTGTGTCCATCTGGCCGGGGGCTTGTCCGAAATCACCCATCTCACGGGTATAGGTTTGCAGCAATTCGGTGATTCGCTCGGTCGCAGGGGCCCCCATCGTCAGATGGGTGCTTTGCTCGATGGCCAGCGCCAGTCCGTTGCAAGGCTGCACGGTGAACTGGGCCTGGTCTTCGAGGCTGGTCAGCAGACGATGGAACTTTTCACTGCCCAGTGTGCCCCGTGTACCGATGACCCCGATATGCCCAGTCTGGCTGATTTTTAAGGCGGGTTTCAGGGCCGGCTCGACACCAATGAGGATCAGGTGCGGGTGCTGTGTGCGCAACTCATGTATGGCCGCCGCGGTGGCTGTGTTGCAGGCCACCACCAAGGCTTTGATGTGGTGCCGTTTGATCAAGTGATCTGCAATGGCCAGGCTGCGCTGGCGTACGAACAAATCGGTTTTTTCTCCGTAGGGTGCATGACCGTTGTCTGCCCAATAGACAAAGTGTTCGGCAGGCAGAGCAGCCAGCAGAGACTGCAAGATGCTCAGGCCGCCGATGCCGCTGTCAAAAACGCCGATGGGTGATTCAGTCATGGATCAGGTGAGCGCGATGGCTGGTGACCACCGCCGCTTCACATTCAGCCCGCGGTCACGCCAATACCCTTGAACTCGCCTGTGGCGATGCGCTTTTGCCATTCGGCCGGGCCGGTGATGTGGGCGCTGGTGCCGCCCGCGTCTACCGCCACCGTCACGGGCATGTCGACCACGTCAAATTCATAGATGGCTTCCATGCCCATGTCGGCAAATCCCACCACCTTGGCGTGCTTGATGGCTTTGGACACGAGGTAAGCCGCGCCGCCCACAGCCATGAGGTAGGCCGACTTGTGTTTTTGGATGGCTTCGATGGCCACCGGGCCGCGCTCCGCTTTGCCGATCATGGCAATCAGGCCTGTTTTAGCCAGCATCATTTCGGTGAAGCCGTCCATGCGGGTGGCGGTGGTCGGGCCTGCGGGTCCCACGGCCTCGTCGCCCACGGGGTCCACTGGGCCCACGTAATAGATCACGCGGTTGGTGAAGTCCACCGGCAGGGGCTCGCCCTTGGCCAACATGTCCTGGATGCGTTTGTGTGCGGCGTCGCGGCCTGTCAGCATCTTGCCGTTGAGCAGCAGCGTCTGCCCAGGTTTCCAGCTCGCGACTTCGGCGGGCGTGAGGGCGTTCAGGTCGACGCGTTGGCTTTTCTCGGTGTCGGGTGTCCAGTTCACGTTGGGCCACAGGTCCAGCGATGGCGCTTCGAGGTAAGTGGGGCCAGAGCCGTCCAGCACAAAGTGCGCGTGGCGGGTGGCCGCGCAGTTGGGGATCATGGCCACGGGCTTGCTGGCTGCGTGGGTGGGGTACATCTTGATTTTGATGTCGAGCACGGTGGTCAAACCGCCGAGACCCTGTGCGCCAATGCCCAAGGCGTTGACTTTGTGGTACAGCTCCAGGCGCATTTCTTCGACTTGGTCGAGCTTCTCGCCTTTGCTGGATTTCTCGAGCAATTGGTACATGTCCAGGTCGTCCATCAGGCTTTCCTTGGCCATGAGCACGGCTTTTTCAGCGGTGCCGCCAATGCCGATGCCCAGCATGCCAGGTGGGCACCAGCCTGCGCCCATGGTGGGCACGGTTTTGAGCACCCAGTCGACGATGCTGTCGCCGGGGTTGAGCATGATCATCTTGGATTTGTTTTCGCTGCCACCGCCTTTGGCTGCAACGGTCACGTCGACTTTGTTGCCCGGCACGATCTCGGTAAAGATCACGGCGGGCGTGTTGTCCTTGGTGTTTTTGCGGTTGAAGTGCGGGTCAGCCACCACAGAGGCACGCAGGGTGTTGTCTGGGTGGTTGTAACCACGGCGCACGCCTTCGTTGACGGCGTCGTCCAAGCTGCCGGTAAAACCGTCCCAGCGCACATCCATGCCTACTTTCAGGAACACGTTGACGATGCCTGTGTCTTGGCAGATCGGGCGATGGCCTGTGGCGCTCATCTTGCTGTTGGTCAGGATTTGAGCGATTGCGTCCTTGGCGGCCGGGCTTTGTTCGCGCTCATAGGCCTTGGCCAAGTGGGCGATGTAGTCGGCCGGGTGGTAGTAGCTGATGTACTGCAGGGCGGCGGCGACGGATTCGATCAGGTCGGCTTGTTTGATCACAGTGGTCATGGTGAGGTGGTCCAGTGGAGGGTCAAAAAACGAGGGAATTCAATGGCCGGATTTGTCGTGGTGCGACATCAATCGGTCGGCATAGGCAATGGCGATCGCGCTGAGCAAAAAGGCAATGTGGATCACGGTTTGCCACATCAACACTTTTTCGTCGTAGTTGGCGGCGTTGATGAAGGTTTTGAGCAAGTGGATCGAGCTGATGCCGATGATGGCCGTGCCCAGCTTGACCTTGAGCACCGAGGCGTTGACATGGTCCAGCCATTCGGGTTGGTCGGGGTGGCCTTCGAGGTTCAAGCGTGAGACAAAAGTTTCGTAGCCTCCCACGATCACCATGATCAGCAAGTTGGAGATCATGACCACGTCGATCAGGCCCAGCACAACCAGCATGATCACGGTTTCATTGAGCGAGGTGATGGGGGCCGTGGTTTTGTAGCCAATGCCGTTGATCAGTGCTTGCAGCGCTGTCTGGCTGCCAAAAGCGGCTTCGAGCAAATGCACCAGTTCTACCCAAAAGTGGAACACGTACACGGCTTGCGCGGCAATCAGGCCCAAGTACAAAGGCAACTGCAGCCACCGGCTGGCAAAGATGAAGCTGTTCAACGAGCTCAAAGAGCTTTTGCGTGGGAGGGGCTGTTTGGGTGTGGGCTTCATGAATTTCTTTGACAGTGGGCGACTTCAGACAAACCGCGATTTTAGGCGGTAGATCTCCTGTCGCAGGCCTTGTTTGTGCAAGCCTGCTGTCAGTCAGTGCTTTGTAAGAGCGAAAGCAGACATTTGCACCAGTTTCAAAAACGCCATGTCATTGAGGAGACAAATCAGATGAGCGCCAACATTTACCAACCCAGTGCAGACTTCGTCAAGAACGCCCACGTTTCCGGCATGCCCGCCTACGAAGCGCTGTGCAAAGAAGCTGAAACAGATTACCAAGGCTATTGGGGTCGATTGGCCAAAGAGCTGATCACTTGGAAGACACCCTTCACCCAAGTGCTGGACGAGTCCAATGCCCCATTCTTCAAGTGGTTCGAAGACGGCACCTTGAATGCTTCTTACAACTGCCTGGACCGCAACGTCGAAAAAGGCCTGGGCGACAAGACCGCCATCATTTTTGAAGCCGATGGGGGCGAAGTGACCAAGATCACTTACAGCCAACTCTTGGCCAAAACCTGCCAATACGCCAACGCCTTGAAATCCCTGGGTGTCCAAAAGGGCGACCGCGTTGTCATCTACATTTCGATGTCGATTGAAGGCGTGGCCGCCATGCAAGCCTGCGCCCGCATTGGTGCGACCCACTCGGTGGTGTTTGGGGGCTTTTCGGCCCAATCGCTGCGTGACCGCATTGAAGACACTGGCGCTGTGGCCGTGATCACCGCTGACCACCAAGTGCGTGGCGGCAAGCACCTGCCCCTCAAATCCATCGTCGACGAAGCCCTGAACTTGGGCGGCTGCGACAGCATCAAAAACGTCTTGGTCATCAAGCGCAGTGGCAATGAAATCGCCATGACCGCAGGCCGCGACCTGTGGATGGCCGACTTGGCCGACAAGCAAGCCACCACCTGCGAGCCAGAGTGGGTGAGCGCCGAGCACCCTTTGTTCTTGCTCTACACCTCCGGCTCGACTGGCAAGCCAAAAGGCGTGCAACACAGCACCGGTGGCTATTTGCTGCACGCGGCCTTGACCACCAAGTGGACCTTCGACTTGAAGGCAGACGACGTGTTCTGGTGCACCGCCGACATCGGCTGGGTCACTGGCCACACTTACATCACCTACGGCCCTCTGGCCTTGGGCGGCACCGAGATCGTGTTCGAAGGCGTGCCCACTTACCCGGATGCTGGCCGCTTCTGGAAAATGATCCAAGACCACAAAGTCTCGATTTTCTACACCGCTCCCACCGCCATCCGTTCGTTGATCAAACTGGCTGAAGCCAACGACGCCGTGCACCCCAAGAGCTATGACCTGTCCAGCCTGCGCTTGCTGGGCTCGGTCGGCGAGCCAATCAACCCCGCTGCGTGGGAATGGTATTACCAGCACGTGGGTGGCAGCCGTTGCCCGATTGTGGACACTTTCTGGCAAACCGAAACCGGTGGTCACATGATCACGCCGCTGCCCGGTGTGACCCCCATGGTGCCCGGCTCTTGCACACTGCCGTTCCCTGGTATCCAGGCCGCCATCGTCAGCGAAACAGGCGAAGACATGCCCAATGGCCAAGGCGGCATTCTGGTCGTCAAGCGCCCATGGCCTTCCATGATCCGCAACATCTGGGGCGATCCTGAGCGCTTCAAAAAGAGCTACTACCCGGACGACTTCAAGGGCAAGTACTACCTGGCTGGCGACGGCGCGATCCGCGACGAAAAGACCGGGTACTTCACCATCACTGGCCGCATTGACGACGTGCTGAACGTGTCGGGTCACCGCATGGGCACCATGGAAATCGAATCCGCCTTGGTTGGCTGCACCGAGCTGGTGGCTGAAGCCGCTGTCGTGGGCCGCCCTGATGACACCACAGGCGAAGCCATCTGTGCATTTGTGGTGCTCAAGCGCTCATTGCCCAACACCGAAGAGGGCAAGGCGATTGCCAAGCAACTGCGCGATCACATCGCCAAAGAAATCGGCCCGATCGCCAAACCTAAAGACATCCGCTTTGGCGAAAACTTGCCCAAGACCCGTTCCGGCAAGATCATGCGTCGCTTGCTGCGCTCGCTGGCCAAAGGCGAAGAGATCACGCAAGACATCTCCACCCTGGAGAACCCTGGCATCCTGAGCCAGTTGGGTCAGGCGTACTGATCTCACCTGTCATGCCGGACTTGAGCCGGCATCCATGCAAAACGGCAGCTTAGGCTGCCGTTTTGCTTTCTGGTTTTGAGGGCTGTACGGCTTGGTGATTCAGTCCCCCAACACCACACCCTCACGGCGTGGATCAGCCCCACCAAACCAGCCTTGAGGTGTGCGCTCAATGGCTTGCAGGCCGCTGGTCATGTCCATCTCACGCACATCATGACCTCGGGCTTTCAACGCATCTGCGGTGCTGGGTGGAAAGCGTTTGGCCTCCAGCAGCGTGGGGCCATTGAGTGAGCCAAAGTTGGGCAGACTGACGGCCTGCTGGGCGTTCAGGTCCCAGTACAGCGTGCCCGTCAAGAGCTTGGCCGTGTAGTGAATGATGAGTGCCCCGCCCGGGCTGCCGCCGCTCATGACCAACTGCCCCGTGGCTTTGTCGAACACCAGCGTGGGCGACATGGACGAGCGTGGACGTTTGCCGGGTTCGACCCGGTTGGCAATGGGCCGGCCTTGCGCGTCGGAGGGCACAAAGCTGAAATCGGTCAGTTCGTTGTTGAGCAAAAAGCCACCGGGCCGGGTGGGGTCGGTGGTGACCATGCGACGCGAACCAAAGGCGGCCTCGATGGTGGTGGTCATGGCCACAGCCCGGCCTTGGGCATCGACCACGCTGATGTGGCTGGTGCCGTATTCGGCTTGCGCAGGCATGGGTGCAAAGCTGGTGGGGGTGCCGCCTGGCCGTCCGGCTGTGGCAACTTTCATCGACTGGTTGCCGATCAGTTGGCTGCGTTCGCGCAGATAAGCTGACCCGAGCAAGCTGCGCCAATCGCCAGCGGGTGCACGCACAAAGTCGGGGTCGGCCACGTACTGTGCCCGGTCAGCAAAGGCCAGGCGCGAGGCCTCGGTGTAGCGGTGCAACCAGTCGGGTGAGGGCAAACCGTCTGCAAATTCGGCACCCTGAGCGCTTGTGTTGGCCAGCACGCCCAGGATCTGCCCAATGGCGATCTGGCCCGATGACGGCGGTGGAAAACCACAGATGCGGTACGCGCGAGACCGCGCGGTGTGATCGAAGCACAAGGCTTCACGTTCACGGGGCTGGTAGTTGGCCAGGTCTTGCAGGCTCAAACTTCCGGGGCGTGGCGCGGCTTGTGTGCGCTGAACAATGGCCTGGGCCACAAGCCCTTCGTGCAGGGCACGGCTGCCTTCGCTGGCCATGCGGCGCAGCACATGGGCGTATTCGGGGTTGCGCAGCACATGGCTCACAGGCCAAGCCTGGCCTTGTGCGTTGTAGAAAAAGCGCAGGGCCAGAGGGTCTTTTTTCAGGTGTGGATCGGCTTGCAGCAGGGCGTGCAGGCGCGCACTGACCTTGAAGCCTTGTTCGGCCAACGTGATGGCGGGCGCAAACAACTGGGCCCAAGGCAAGACACCGTGCTGCCGGTGTGCGGCTTCCAGCATGCGCATCGCGCCGGGCACGCCCACGGAATGGCCACTCAAGACCGCATCGTCAAACAGGAGGGGCTTGCCGTTGTCACCCACAAACATGTCGCCCTGGGCACCCGCCGGGGCGGTCTCGCGCCCGTCGTGCGCCGTGACTTTCTGGCCATCAAAGTGCAGCAAAAAAGCCCCGCCGCCGATACCACTGGACTGCGGCTCCACCAAACCCAGCACCAGCTGCACGGCTATGGCGGCATCCATGGCCGAACCCCCAGCCTGCAAAATTTGCTGCCCGGCATCGGTGGCCAGCGGGTTGGCGGCGGCCACAGCCTGCCGCGCATAGGCCCAGCCGGGTTTGTCGGTGTTGCCACTGGCAGCTTCGGGTTGCTCGGGCACGCTGTAGCGCCAAGGGCTGGTGGGCGGGACGGTGCAGGCGCTCAAGAGCGAAAGACAAATCAGGCTGAATGGCAGGGTTTTTTCCATGTGTTCTCCGTGACAGGAGCATGCTATCGGTAAATTTATCCGAGAGCCAGCAGGCCTGGACCGCAAGCCATTGTGAGCAGTTTTAGTTCACTTGGGTGCCAAGCGAATCGCCCCATCCAACCGAATCACTTCGCCATTGAGCATGTCGTTTTCGATGATGTGCTTGGCCAGTTTGGCGTAGTCCTGGGGAGTGCCCAAGCGGCTGGGGAAGGGCACGCCTGCCGCCAGCGCGTCTTGCACTTCTTGGGGCATGCCAAACAGCATGGGGGTGCCAAAAATACCGGGGGCAATGGTCATGTTGCGGATGCCGTTGCGGGCCAGGTCGCGGGCGATGGGCAGTGTCATGCCGACCACGCCGCCTTTGGATGCGGCATAGGCGGCTTGGCCAATTTGGCCGTCATAAGCAGCCACGCTGGCGGTGCTGATCAACACGCCGCGCTCGCCTGTGGCTTCGGGCTCGTTTTTGCACATGGCTTCCGATGCCAGTCGGATCATGTTGAAGGTGCCGACCAGGTTGACCATGATGGTCTTGGTGTAGACGGCCAGGCTGTGCGCGCCGTTTTTGCCCACGGTTTTTTCTGCGGGGGCGATGCCCGCGCAGTTGACCAATCCCATGAGCTTGCCCATGGCCACGGCTTGGGCCACCACGGCTTGGCCATCGGCTTCGTTGCTGACGTCGCACTTGACGAACGCGCCGCCCAGTTCTTTGGCCACAGCCGCGCCTTTTTCGGCCTGCATGTCGGCAATGACGACTTTGGCCCCATGGGCTGCCAGCATGCGGGCGGTGCCTTCGCCCAGACCGGATGCGCCACCTGTGACGATGAAAACTTTGCCTTGAATGTCCATGTTGAGCTCCTGAATTTGATTGACGTTACGTCAACGTCAATTATGCACATCTGGCATGCACGTCCAGCAGGCCGAAAGACCCGCCAGAAAGCACTCCGGCTAATGGTTTTGGGGTAAAGCACTACTTGAAAGCTTGAATACCCAATCGAGCTGAGGCCCTCTAGCATGAACTTCATCCCGACCAACACGGCCGGGGGCATCGGTTCAGGAGAGACGCATGGGTTCAGGCATCGCGTGGTCAACACAGTCGCTGGTCAACACCGACGACAACTGGCGCAGGGCATCTCAGTTGTTGGCCACCGCCGACATTCGGGTTGGGGGTGGCAGACCCTGGGACATGCGTGTGCACCATCCGGCCACCTTTGACCGCATCTTGACGCAGGGCAGTTTGGGTTTGGGAGAGAGCTATGTGGACGGCTGGTGGGACTGTAACCAGCTCGACGAATTCATTGCCCGCATTTTGCGAGCGCGGCTGGACGAACAGGTTGGCCGTGCCGGCTGGCTGTGGGCCTCGCTCAAGGCGCGCCTGACCAACCTGCAATCCCAAAGCCGTGCGTGGCAGGTGGGCGAGGTGCATTACGACTTGGGCAACGATTTGTACGAAGCCATGCTCGACCCGACCATGGCTTACAGCTGTGGCTATTGGCCCGTGGCGCAAACCTTGGCACAGGCGCAAGAGGCCAAGCTGGACCTGATTTGTCAAAAGTTGCAGCTCCTACCGGGCATGCGTTTGCTGGACATTGGCTGCGGCTGGGGCAGTTTGATGTGCTTTGCCGCCAAGCATTACGGCGTGCAGTGCGTGGGGCTGACTGTTTCCAAAGAGCAAGCCCGCTTGGGTGCAGAAAAAGCACGAGATTTGCCAGTCCGGTTTGAGCTGTTGGATTACCGGCGCTTCAACCCTGACGGTGAACAACGCTTTGATCGCATCGCCTCAGTGGGCATGTTCGAGCATGTGGGCCACAAAAACTACCGCGCTTACTTTGACATGGCACGGCGCAGCTTGCGTCACGATGGTTTGTTTTTGCTGCACACCATTGGCAAGAACCGGTCGGGGGCGGGCATTGACCGCTGGATTGAAAAATACATCTTCCCCAACGGGGTCTTGCCGTCGTCATCGGACCTCGCTTTGGCCAGCGAAGACCACTTCGTCATGGAGGACTGGCATAACTTTGGCGAAGATTACGACAAAACCTTGATGGCTTGGAACGCCCGATTTGAAGACGCTTGGCCCTCACTGCAAGGCCGGTATGGCGAGCGTTTTTACCGCATGTGGCGTTATTACCTGTTGTGCTGTGCGGGCACCTTTCGGGCCCGAGACAACCAACTTTGGCAAGTTGTTTTCTCGCCCAATGGCCATGCTGGTGGCTACCGCAGGCCCTTGCTCTGAGGGCGCATTTTTATTCGTTGTGGTTCATTTTGTGCACAAACATGCGCAAGAAAAAAGCGGCCATGAGCAGCATGAACACGATCACGCCCAAACTCATCAAGCCATAGTCGGTCGAAAACAGGTCAATCAGCATTTTCATGGGGCATCCTTGAATGGGTTTGGGTGATTCACTGTGCGCCAAAAGGCTCGCGAAAGCCCTGATCAAGGTCAAGGGCTTGGCACAAAGCCATGCTCCAATGTGCTTTGTTGTTTTTAGACAGGCCCCCCATGAATTTGAACCCGCAGCATTCTTTGCCCGTATCCGCCCGCATTTTCTTGTCGTTGGGTGCCCTGAGCGCTTGCTCCAGCGTGGTGTTCAGCGCGGCATTCGCGCATTTGCCTGTGTTTGCTGGCGGCGTGCCGGCCATGGTGCAAACCGCGCTGACCCAGCAACAGTTCCATTCGCTGGGCTTAGTGCTTGTGGGTTTGGCCAGCAGCTGGTTGGGCGCTTCGCGATGGCTGCAAGCCGCTGGCTGGCTGATGCTCGTGGGCTTGCTCTTGTTCAGCTTCAACCTGTATGCACGCAATGTGCTGGGGTTTGACGCGCTGCGGGCCATGGTGCCTTGGGGTGGTGGGGCCTGGATTTTGGCTTGGCTGTGCCTGGCACTCGGGTTTGCTGTTGGCCCAGCCCGAAATGCCAAGCGGCCATGAAGGGTTGACGCGGCTGAAGGTTTTGCCTATCGGTTTGATAGGAACTATTCATGGCTCATCGACCTGGGCTGCATTATGATTGCTACCAATGAGTTTTCTCATTCGATAGTTTTTTTAAACCAACCAAAGGAAACACCATGTCCCTGATCAACACACAAGTTCAGCCCTTCAAAGCCCAGGCTTTTCACAACGGCAAGTTCATCGAAGTCACCGAGCAAAGCCTCAAAGGCAAGTGGAACGTGCTGATTTTCATGCCCGCTGCGTTCACCTTCAACTGCCCCACAGAAATCGAAGACGCGGCCGACAACTATGCGGCTTTCCAGAAAGCCGGTGCCGAGGTCTACATCGTGACCACCGACACCCACTTCTCGCACAAAGTCTGGCACGAGACTTCGCCTGCCGTGGGCAAAGCCAAGTTCCCATTGATGGGCGACCCTACACACGCGCTGACACGCGCATTTGGCGTGCACATTGACGAAGAAGGCCTGGCACTGCGCGGCACTTTCATCATCAACCCCGAGTTGATGATCAAGACAGTGGAAATCCATTCCAACGAAATCGCCCGTGACGTGTCTGAGACCCTGCGCAAGCTGACCGCTGCCCAGTACACCGCCGCCAACCCCGGCCAAGTGTGCCCAGCCAAGTGGAAAGAAGGCGCCAAGACTTTGGCTCCTTCCATCGACCTGGTCGGCAAGATCTAAATCTTGATCGGACGCCCTGTTCAATCAGGGCAGTCTTGAGCCGACGGCCTGCATTGCAGGACGTTGAGCGCAGCCCATTCAGGTCACAAGCCTGCCGTGAGCTGCCCTCAACGATTCCCACCAACCCCTTAAAAATCGGCCCCGTCACAAGCGAGGGTCTGGGATTTTTGTAGCCTGAAACCGGAGAAAACCATGCTCGACGACACCCTCAAAGCCCAATTGCAGCAATATTTGGCCTTGCTGCGCCAGCCGATTCGCTTGATCGCTTCGCTGGACGACAGTGAAACTGGCACCGACATGAAGAGCCTGTTGGAGACCATCGTCAGCCTGTCTGACAAGGTCACTTTGGACACTTCGGGCCATGACAGCCGCAAGCCGTCTTTTGTCGTTGCCCGCGATGGGCAAACCGAAGGCGTGCGTTTTGCCGGTCTGCCGCTCGGGCACGAGTTCACCTCGCTGGTGTTGGCGCTGCTTTGGACTGGCGGCCACCCACCCAAAGTCGAGCAGGATGTGATCGACAGCATCAAGGCCTTGGAGGGTGACTTCAGCTTTGAGGTTTACATGTCCTTGTCTTGCCACAACTGCCCTGATGTGGTGCAGGCCTTGTCTTTGATGGCGATCATGAACCCCAAGGTCAAGACCGTGGTCATCGAAGGCGGTGCGTTCCAAAAAGAAGTGGAAGAGCGCCAGATCATGGCCGTGCCCATGGTGTTCTTGAACGGCAAAGTGTTTGGCTCCGGTCGCATGTCTGTTGAGGAAATCGTGGCCAAGCTGGACACCAACGCCGGGGAGCGTGAAGCCGTCAAGCTCAACGCCAAAGACGTGTTTGAGGTTTTGATTGTGGGTGGTGGACCCGCTGGTGCGGCTGCGGCTGTGTACGCCGCCCGCAAGGGCATTCGCGTGGGTGTGGCTGCTGAGCGCTTTGGTGGCCAGACCAACGACACCATGGCCATCGAAAACTACATCTCGGTGCTGGAGACCGATGGCCCCAAGTTTGCCGCCGCGCTCGAAGCCCAAGTGCGACAGTACGGTGTGGACATCATGAACCTGCAACGCGCTGACAAATTGATCCCGGCGGGCGCAGACGGTTTGGTGCAGGTGCAGATGGAAAACGGCGGCACACTCAAGGCCAAGACCGTGATTTTGTCCACCGGAGCCCGCTGGCGCAATGTGAACGTGCCCGGCGAAGCCGAGTACAAAAACAAAGGCGTAGCCTATTGCCCGCATTGCGATGGTCCGTTGTTCAAGGGCAAGCGCACCGCCGTGATCGGCGGCGGCAACTCCGGCATCGAAGCGGCGATCGATTTGGCGGGCATCGTCGAACACGTCACTGTGATCGAATTCGCTGAGCAATTGAAAGCCGATGCGGTGTTGGTTAAAAAGTTGCACAGCCTGCCCAACGTGACGGTGCACACCAACGCCCAGACGACCGAGATCACGGGCGACGGCAGCAAGGTCAATGGCATCCGCTACAAAGACCGCGCAACCGGCACCGAGCACCATGTGGAACTGGCGGGTGTGTTCGTGCAAATTGGCCTGGTGCCCAATACCGAGTTCCTCAAAGGCACGGTCGAGCTGAGCAAGTTTGGCGAGATCGTGGTGGACGCCAAGGGCCACACCAATGTGCCTGGGGTGTTTGCGGCAGGAGACTGCACCACCGTACCGTACAAACAGATCGTGATCGCTGCAGGCGAGGGCGCCAAGGCCGCACTCAGCGCTTTTGACCACCTGATCCGCTCTTGATTGGCTTCGTGCCGACATGAAAACACCGGACCTCGCGTCCGGTTTTTTCATGGGACCTGACAGATCAAGGCTTCATTTGGTCAGGATCAACTTGCCTTGCCGCGTGGTTTGCAGCCGGTAGATTTCTCCCTGGTGCTGAATCAACACTATGGCCTGGTCGCCCAGCAGTTCACGGCTGTCCAGGGTTTGCGGCCCGTTGGACTTGATCGGTGTGGGATGGGCAGGCAATGGCGACGGGTGGGCCTTGCCCGGCGTTGTCAGCTCTGTGGACGCAGCCACAGCGGGCTTCAAACTCATGGCTTTTGGCCTTCGGTGACAAAGCCGATTTTGGCCAAGCCTGCCCGTTGTGCGGCTGTCATCGCCTGGGCCACATGTTCATAAGCGACTTTTTTGTCACCCCGAATGTAGAGCTGTGGCTGTGGGTCTTTGGCCGCGTGCTCGCGCAAGGCGTTTTCCAGTGCATCGGCCGTGACAGCTTGTTTGCCCAGAAAAAACTGGCCCTGGCTGTCGATGGCCAATTGCAGGTTGTCGGGCGGCGTCTGGTCGCGGCTGCTGCTGGTGCGGGGCAGTTCCACCTTCACGGCGTGTTGCACCACCGGTATGGTGATGATGAAGATGATGAGTAAGACCAGCATGACGTCCACCAGGGGCGTCATATTGATTTCGTTCATCACGTCGTCGTCGTTGTCGTTGATTTCAAAGGACATGCGGGTTTCCTTGTGGGCGGTTAAGCGCTCAGTGGCCGGTGTGTGGCTGGCCGACATGGGTTTGACCCAAGGCTTGCGACGATGGCGTCACGCGGGCACCGGTCACGTAATAGGCGTGCAGGTCGTGCGCAAAGCGGTTCATGCGGGCGATGATGAATTTGTTGCCACGCACCAGCGTGTTGTAGCCCAGCACCGCCGGAATGGCCACGGCCAGGCCCAGCGCTGTCATGATCAGGGTTTCGCCAATCGGGCCTGCCACCGCGTCGATGCTGGCATTGCCTGTGGCACCGATGGCGACCAGCGCGTGGTAGATGCCCCAGACGGTGCCAAACAAACCCACGAAGGGTGCAGTCGAGCCAATGGACGCCAAGATGGCCAAGCCGTTTTGCAGGCGGCTGGTGTTGTCGTCGATGCAGTTGCGCAGGCTGCGTGTGACCCAGTCGCTGATGTCCAGGCGGTCGTGCAGTTGTTTTTGCGCGGCCAAGTGGTGCTCGGTGGCTTCTTGGCCCACTTGGGCCAGCGTGTGGAACATGTTGTCCTGGCGGTGGCTGAGCACGGCCAAGCCTTCGGCCAGGCTGGTGGTGTGCCAAAACTGCTCGCTGCCCAAGGCGCTTTGTTTGTGTTTCCAGACGTCCAGCGCCTTGAGCACGATGACGACCCAGCTGATGACCGACATGCCGATCAGGGCGATGAGGATCAGCCGGGTGACCGCGTCACCTTGGGTCCAGATGTGGGCGAGGCCAAATGATTCGGGCATGACAAAAACTCCTGTGAATGGGATGGAAAAAATGGGTGAGGCTCGGACGGGGTGCAGATCAGTCCAGCACAAAACGGATGGGCACGTTGAACCACATGGCCTCGGGCAGACCGTTGCGTTGGCCGGGCACAAAGCGCCAAGCTTTGACGGTCGTTAAGGCCGTGTCGTCCAGGCGGGCATAGCCGCTCGAGGTGCGGATTTCGGCTTTTTCGGCGCGGCCTTCGGGCGTGATCAACACACGAATGACAACCGTGCCTTCTTCGCCCAAGCGTTTGCTCTGGCGTGGGTAGGGTGGGGCAGGGTTGTTCAGGTAGTCGGCGCTTGTGGACGGCAGCACCACGGCTATTGCTGTGGCGTTGGAGGCAGGGCGTTGGTTGCCTGCCGGCGGTGCGGTAGGCGTGGCGGGTGCAGCAGGTGTCAGTGCAGGTGCAGCGTTTGACACGATGGGCGCGACATTGCTGGGGGCCGTGGGTGACAGCACAGGCGCGGGTTGCACCTGAGTGCTGATGGGCTTGGCCACAGTCTGCGGCTTTGGTTCAGGTTTTGTTTGGTGTTGGATTGGGGGTCTCGCCGGCTCCGGTTTGGGTGCGGGTGGTGCGGGGGCATCCATGACCACGCTGGCCATGATCACGTTGTCGGGCGCGCTCGCTGGGACCACGCTGGTCAACACACCGCTGTTGACCAACCAGGCCACACCAGCGTGGCCCAGCATCACCGCACCGGTCACGCGCCAGGTGCGGCTTTTGTGGATGCGGTAGGGCTGACGCATCGGGTCTTCAAAATGGGCTGCTTGCATAAAGTGGGGCTCAAAGGAAATCAAGCGACATAAACCGGCTCTGGAGACCACAAGCGGTCGATGCCAATGTCTTGGATTTGGGCGCAACCCGTCAGGGCCATGGTGGCTTCGAACTCATCGCGCATCAGGCGCAGCACATGCGCCGCGCCGTGTGCGCCCGCATGGGCCAGGCCATACAGGACGGGGCGGCCAATCAGCGCGGCATCGGCCCCCAAGGCCAGGGCTTTGAACAAGTCGGTGCCGCGCCGAAGGCCACCGTCCACCAGCACCAGCGCTTGCGGGTGCTGCTGTCGAACGGCTTGCACGATGCGCGGCAGCAATTCGCCTGTGGCGGGCAGGGTGTCCAGCACGCGGCCACCGTGGTTGCTGACGATCACGCCCGCTGCGCCCAAACTCACCGCTTGCACAGCGTCTTGTGGGTGCGTGATGCCTTTGAGGAGCACGGGCAGTCGAGTCTGGCCGATGAGCCAGTGCACATCGGCCCACGTGGGGGCGGCATCGGCCAAGCCGGCGCACAGGCCTGTGCTGGGTTTCTTTTGGGGGGCCGATGTCGGCCAATGCACCGCCTTCACGCCTTCGGGCAAAGGCATGCCATGGCGGCGTTCGCGGTCTCGCACGCCGTGCACCGGGGCGTCCACAGTCAGCACCAGTGCTTCAAAACCAGCGGCTTCGATCTGTGCCAACAGCTCGCGCAGGGCTCCCCGATCGGCCAGCCAGTACAGCTGAAACCACAACGGGCCACGTTCGGCGTCGGTGGCCACCAGCGCCGCCACATCGTGCAAAGGCGTGCTGGTTTGGTGCGACAGCACCATGCCGCAACCTTGCGCGGCTGCGGCCAACGCCATGCCCGATTCGCCATTGGCATGCGCCCAGCGCTGGTAAGCCATGGGGGCCACCAGCAGCGGCATGGGCCATTCGCGCCCCAGCAAGTGGCAGCGGGTGTGGCCGCCGCCCAGGTCTTGCAGCACGCGCGGCGACAAATTCAGGCGTTGCCAAGCATCCACGTTGCGTCGCAGTGTGATCTCATCGCCCGCGCCACCGCTGAAATAGGCCCACGCCGCCTCGCCCAGCGCCGCTTGCGCGGCGTGCTCGTGGTCTTGCAGGGTGATGATGGACGTGGTCATGGTCTGTGCAGATACAAAGGGCAATGCAGGGCCGTTCAGGTGTTGGCCCACTGGCACAACAGCTGGTGATAAACCCCGGTCAAAGCCGTGGTCTCGGGTGTCTCGCCGTGTTGTTCGCGCAGCTGGAGCAGGTTCATGTCCAGGTCAAACAGGATGCGGCGCTGTTCATCGCTGCGCACCATGCTCTCGACCCAGAAAAAGCAGGCCAGCCGCTGGCCGCGTGTGACGGGTGTGACTTCGTGCAAGGTGTTTCCGGGGTACAGCACGGCGTGGCCTGCGGCCAGCTTCACGCGGTGGACGGCATCTTGGTCTTGCACGCTCAGCTCGCCGCCTTCGTAGTCGTCGGGGGCGTTCAAAAAGACGGTGCACGACAGGTCGCAGCGCACCCTCTGGCCGTCGGCACGCAGTCGAATCGCGTTGTCAATGTGCCAGCCGTAATGTGGAAATTCAGGCGTGTAGCGGTTGATCCGGGGTGTGAATACCTTCAATGGCAAGGCCGCTGAAAAAAAGGTGCTCGACTGGTCCAGCCCACCGAGCACCGCGTGGCGAATTTGCGCCGCCACTGGGTGGTCGTGCGGCAGTTGCAAGTTGTCTTTGACCGTGCGGGCTTGGGGGCCTGCACTGCCTCGCCCGTCGGCCCAGTCCGATTCGGGCAAGGCCAGCAACAGGTCGCGGGCCTGGCGCACGGTGTCCGCGCTGAGCAATTCGGGCAGGAAACGGATCATGTGGGTGGCGTCCTCAGAATTTGTAGGACGCGGTGATTTGCGTTAAACGTCCCGCACCCGGGATGTAATGACCGGGGTACAAAGCATCGGCATACAACTTGTTGGTGACGTTGCTCATATTGGCCTTGATGGTCAATGCATCGCTGTAGGCGTACTCGGCCATCAGGTCACCGACCACGAAGGAACGCACTTCAAACTCGGACCGTGTCGGGGTCTGGCGGCCACGGAAAGTGACGCCACCACCCACACGCCATTGGCTACTGACTTGGTAAGTGGTCCATGCGCTGCCGCTGTGCACGGGGGTCAGGGCCGGACGATCGCCTACCCGTTCACCCGCTGTGGCTTGGCTGCATGAGCCTGTGGCGGGGCAGGGTGCCGCCTTGCTGACTTTGGCGTCGGGCATCCAGGTGAAGGAGCCAAACACTTCCCATTTCGGTGTCAAGCGACCGGCCACATCGATTTCCAGTCCGGAGACATAGCGGCTGCCGGTCAGCGTGACCACGGGCAACAAGGGGTCGGTGTTCCGCTCGTTTTTTTTGGTGGCGCGGTACAGGGCCAGACGGGTGGTGAAGCGTTTGTCGGCCGAGTCGAGTTTGGCCCCCAACTCCCAGTTTTCCGATTGCTCGGGCGGCGTGTCCACGTTAGATGCGCCCAGCGAATAGGTGTCGCCCGAGGTGTTGAACGACGTGCCGTAAGACAAATGGAAGGACTGTAACTCGTTGGGCTGGAACAGCACGCCTGCGCGTTTGCTCCACTCGCCCACCCTCATTTGGTAACTGGTTTTGGTGCCGTTGTCGGTGGCGTTCGTGGGGTTGCCGAATTGGTCGTAGTCACCTTTCAGGCTGTCGTAGCGCAAGCCGCCCAGCACTTTCCAGTGCGGTGCCACTTGCACCAGGTCTTGCAGGTAGGCCCCCCATCCGGTGCTGCTGTACTGGTTATTCACACGCAGCACGCGGGTGCTTTCATCCACCCAGGCCCCATCGTTCGGGGCGCCGATGGTGGTCGTGGGTTTGTTGATGGTCACCCCGCCTTGCGCACCCGCTGTGCGGGCGGCGTAGACGGTTTTGTCTTCGGTGGCCAGATCAAACCCGGTCAGCAGTTCGTGTTTTAAGCCCAGTGCCTGGAACTTCTTGCTGAAATCACTTTGCACATGGAGCGTGTCCATGTCCTGGATCTTCAGGTTGTTGCCCCGGTTGATGACCGTGTTGGGGTCGAATGTAGCCAAACTGACGGCTTGGCCCCCCGGTTGGCTGGCGGCGTTTGCAAACCGAACCGTGCCGGCCCTTTGATCCCGTTCGTACTGCCCCCTGCGGATTTGCGTTCTCAGCTCGCTGTCGGCTGAAAATCGGTGCGTGTGGCTGGCGCTCAGATGCGTGGCACTGCCCGCGTTGTAGTCGCTGGCGGCACCGTAGTAGGCCGTGGGGTCCAGCGGCAAGACGGTGGACTCCAGCGCGGAGGATGTCGGGGTGGAGCGAATCCAGGGCAAGCCATAGTTCATGCCGTTGTTGTTGTTCAGGTGGTACAGCCCGACTTGGAACTCGTCCTTCTCACCAATGCCCCAGCGATAAGCCCCGGCGATGCCCTCCTTGTCGAGTGAGCTGCCCGAGCCGTTGTTGTCGGCTTGGGTTTTCATCACGTTCAGGCGCAGCGCGGCGCTCTCACCCGTCTGCTTGTTGAAATCGCCCACCACACGCACATGGTTGTGCGATCCCAAGGTCAAGTCCAACTGGTTTTCGTCCATCAAGCGGGGTGTTTTGCTCACTTGGTTGACCGCGCCGCCCGTGGAGCCACGGCCAAACTGCGTATTCCAGAACCTATTGACCATCCGCTCCAATCCCTCGTGACCATCAATTCCAGTCAAAGCTGACCACTCAGTCCAGCAAGTTGACCAAAGAAAAAAGTATGGCGATTTGACCAGATAGTAGTCAGACTGACATGGTCAATCTGACTACTCAGACTATCAGCTGGATTGCATTTTTTTGCGAGCCATTGTTTTTCGCATGGACTCCCCTTTCAGAGATAACCGATGCGATTGATGCACCACGCGATCCAATATCGCATCAGCCAACGTGGGATCAGGAAAGAACCCATGCCATTGGTCAGTTGGGTATTGCGTTGTAATGAGCAATGATCCTGTGCGCATTCGCCGATCAATCACATCAAGCAAGAACTGCGACGCATGTTGATTCATCTCACCCAAACCCAGATCGTCAAGTATCAACATACTTGGTTTGCTCAATGACAGCTTCAGAGCGGGCAATGAGCCATCAAGCAATGACTCTGTGATTGCCCCATAAAGATCACTGGCGCGATAGAACAGGACTGGCATTTTTAGCCTGCACGCCTGCTGGCCAAATGCACACGCAAGCCACGTCTTACCAACACCCGTAGCGCCTTGGATGATCAGATTTTGCTGACGCCTTATCCAATCACAGCTTGCCAAAGATGCCAACTGTGCCTTGTCTAGTCCACGGTTTACCTTGTATTCCACATCCTCAAATGAAGCCAATTCAGGCATCCCTGCGCCTCGGATCAAACGCTTCAACTTTCGGCCCTCTCGCTCGGATGCCTCGTGATCAACAAGCATTGCAAAGCGATCATCAAAACTGACATCATGCAATTTGGGTTGCTGAAGCTGCATGTCGTAAGCATCAGCCATTGGAACGAGCTTGAGCTCTCGAAGGCGAGCGATGGTTTGTTGCGTGCTGCTCATGCTGATTCTCCAAAATAACTAGGACCACGCAATTCACCAATGATTTTGACTTTGGGTGCTTGAGTGATAGAAAAACGTTTGTCTGCATCCTCTTTGAGGATGGATGTGATGCTGCGAAGTGAGGTGATATTCAATGGCATCGCGTAGGCGCAGACCTCTTCAAATCGGGCCTCACCGTAGTCCCTTGCGAGGTCACGCATTCGTAGTGCAGCTTTGACGCCGTTTGTGATGTCGCTTCGGTTTTCAAGTTGATGCCGAATCATCAACTCCACATTGCCGCCGACGTTCATCGCCCATGCCAACAATGCCCGAGGTTCGGCATCAAGCACTCGGCTGTGTATGACGGGCCGATGCTCTGGTATCGTTCTGGCATTTCCTTGTATCTCAATCAAAGGGTGAAGGGCAACCCTTCGACCTCGGTGGAAAATTTCAATCACAGTGGCTGTAAACCTGAGGTCCACGCTTTCTCGTGCAAGCGTGTGAGGCACTGAATAGAAGCGTCTTTGATGTTCGACGTGATAGTCATCCTGTACCCTGACGCTATATCGCCAATCACTCAATTCAAATGCCGTTCCAGGCAATGGCTTGAGGCTCGCTTTTTCTGTTTCCAAAAAGCGATCCAATCGACAGCCAGGGAGCCGTTTAAATGGATGGCGATTCATTTCTTCGGCCTTGATCCGGAGTTCTGCATTCAACTCGGCAAGGCTGAAGAAAATGCGATCACGAAGTGAAAACAAAGCCCATCGTTGAGCGATTTGCACTCCCACTTCAGCCTTGGCTTTGTGTTTGGGTTTTCGTGCCCCCGTTGGTAAAGGTGCCGTGTCGTAATGGCTCAGGCAATCTCTGTAGGCGGGGTTGATCACCGTTCGATCCCGTTCACGCCGCCAAACGGCCGCTTTAAGGTTGTCGCTGACGACCCACTCTGGCACACCACCCAGAGCCTCGAAACAATTAGCGTGACATTTCAGCCAGTCTTTGGTGGTCTGACTCGCCGTAGCTTCGATGTACGTGTAGTTTGAGTACCCAAGCACAGCCACAAAGATTTGAGCAAAGGTCGATGGGCCACCGTTTTGATCTCGGATTTCAACGGTCCGGCCCGCAAAATCCACAAACAGCTTTTCACCTGGTCGGTGCGTGCGTCGCATCACCACATGTTGATTTTTTGTCCAAGCTCTATAGAGCATGGCAAATTGTGAGTAGCCCACCCCGTCGGGGGTGGTCTCGCGCCACTCTCGCCAAAGACGCTCCAGAGTTGCGTCGGGTCGCCGCATTTCGGCATGAATCAATTCACAATCTGGATGCGTCTTGAGTTGCGCAATAGATCGATCTTGGGTTCCAAGTGCTGCCCGCCAGGCATCATCATCTAACGGCGAAAGCTCTTGCCAACTCAAGCCAGAGGCATCCACTTGCTGTCGAAATTTTCGGATCGTGTCGTGGTGCGTCCCTGTTGTTCTTGAAATTGCTCGGTGAGCCAACGTCGGGTCATAAAAGTGCTGGCGTGCAATGTCACGCTGCAAATGAACGGGTAGCCTCATGGGCTGCTCCTTTGGTCAAACGAGTGCAGGAGGCATGCACTCGGGGTGAGTTAACCCACTCCCGCCCACTTGACATGAGGGGATGCTCGACCGATACTCCAACCCACAAGGTACTACTTGATTCGGCTTCGGTCGGACGCTAGGCCCGAGGTGTCCGCCTCGGGCTTTTGCGTTTCTGGGTGGCTAGATTTAGCGTCGTTCTGGTTTTTTCCTCCTCGTTTTATTCAGTGCTAGACGTGATCCGTGCCTGCGCAAGCCAGTGGGCGACATCTCTGGTGAGTGCATAAAAACCTCGTCGATGTGGCAACGTGAACAGCGTTACGGCGACTTGACCACGGTATCTGGCTTGTCTTAGCCCCGCCACACTGGCGTGTCCCAGAGCGTTGGCCAACCGCAGGCCTCCCAGCAGTGGGCCATGGGTTTGCTCCATTTCTGTTTTCAATTTTTCAGCCAAGGTGCCTGGCTCGCATGAACTCGTGGTCATTTGTTCGGGTCTCTCTACGGTTGTCACGCAGTGTTTCCGAAAGTTAGCAATTGTGGAACCCGAACGGATAATCGGAGTTTCTGTACACCATGACCATGCCCACCTTTTTGCAACCGCCAAAGCCGGGTCGCCCCAAGCGAAATCCGATTGATGTCTTGCGCACGAAGGTCTGGTTTTATGCCGTCAAAGCCAGGTCGGGTTTGCCAAGTGCCTACGCCATTGAGTTGGCAATAGAGCCGTCCATCGTTAAACACAAAGAGGCAGGGGTGGTACGCCCGCGTAAATGGGATGGCTATCAAACGGGTTTGCGTGTCCCGCGAAGAATGGTCGGCAAGCCATATTCAGTTGATATTGCCGATCAAAACTATCCCGGTACTGCGTCCTACTTTGATTCGCCTATTTGGGCTGTGTTGCGTGGGGATCAGCTCAATCAGAGATGGATTGACGATCAGCTGAAAGCATTAGCCCCTGCTATCACGGATCTCCTGATGGTTTCAGCACCTCCAATGCTTCAGGCCATCCCGCAACCAGATCGTTTCCAGAAATTTGATGAAAAAACGGCCTATCGGTTGGCAGAAATCGGAACATTTGAAGCGTTGGTTGCGCTCATCTTGCTCGTCAAAAAATCAGAATTGATTTCCTCTCAAGAGTTACGAGAGTTGGCGCTTAACGCTTACCACCATTGCCAGTCTTGGGTGAAGGTGTTGCCAGAGATTGCGCCTATCGCACTCGATCTATTCCATGAAATTGATCTCAAGTGCAAACACTGGATCTACCCATCCCCTGAATGGCGAATGGAAGTGGTCATCTTCTCCCGTGAGATCAATCGATGACCCCTTGGTCGCACATCAAATCAAACCGACATCTGAAACTTGGGCATCTGGTCAATGGTTTTTCTCTGGACCGACCTTGGTCAACCTGGTTTTCAACCAGCGAGGCCCCCATTACCGCCGTCTTTCTTCAAGGGCCGTTGCTCCCACCCCAGCCAAAAGCAGTCTGACCATAGTCGGCTCGTTTCAAGAGCTTGACAGGCCCAGCCCGGTCAACCCACGTCTCCCAGATTGGTTTGCCGCGTTGTGCCTCAGCCATTCTTAAACGTGTTTCTGCGTGTGTGGGTTCCAAAATTAGTGTCAGTGGACAGTCAATGAGATCAATGGCTTTAACACTAACTCTTCCATGGGTTGGACGGTAGCCCCCCCCCCGCATTTAATGTCAAATTCCTATTTCGCAACACAAATTTTGTCAGTCAGCTTCCGACCCATTGCAGCCGGTCACATCTTTTAAGACGTTGACTTGTTTGTAGCGGTTGCTGCCGGTCGTGTCCCGCAGTCATTTGTGGGCTTTCTGCCAGTAGCGGTCGGTCGATCTTTAACCATCAGGCTCGGCAGCCGGTCAGTTCGGTCATAGGCCAATGACCGCTACCACACATCCTATCCAGTGCTGACGGATAGGATCCATTGATGCATGGGCCAATTTGCACAACAGGCTATGACGCCCAATGAACAGGGAGCCCTGCACATTTTCGATGCAGCGACGTTTTCTTACTGAACTAGCTGGATGTCAGTGACGATCATCTTGCCACCTTCATTGATCACCATAAACTTAATTTTTTCGCCTGGCTTGATGCTGGTCAATAAACTCTTATCTTTAGCAGTAAATACCATTGTCATTCCCGGCATATCCATATGTTTGATTTCGCCGTGTTTGATCGTGACCTTGCCAGTTTCGAGATCAATTTTCTTGACCTCTCCGTCGGTTAAAGACGGCGTCATTTGAGACATGTTCATCTTGCTGTGATCCATGACAGCTTGGGAAAAACTGCTTAAGGGAAGAGCCGCACCAATGGTCAATAGTGCAATTGCAATTTTCGTTTGAATATTTTTCATATTTTCCTCATGAGTAAGAGTTAAAAACTTTTGATGATCCGTCTTTTTGGATTAGCAAGACTTGATACGCGTCACGCCTTGCGCCGTAGACAGGACCGTCCATTCCAGGAGATCCGATAGGCATCCCCGGAACGGCAAGACCTAACGCTTGTGGTTTTTCTTTGAGTAAACGTTGAATGTCTTCGGCTGGCACATGCCCCTCAATCACATATCCACCGACCAGAGCTGTATGACATGAAGCGAACTTTTGAGGCATACCCAGTCGAGCCCGCGCTGCGTTATTACCTTGATCGTTTACTTTCAAAGAAAAATTATTCTTTTCTAAATGAATAATCCAGTCTTTGCAACAGCCACAGTTAGGGTCTTTCCAGACTTGTATAGCTATAGCGTTTGGGCTGGCTGCAATAGCAATTGAGGACGAGCACATTGAAGCTATTCCCAACAATAGCAACCGCCTCGTTGAATTTTTTGAACTGTTTTTGTCAGTCATTTCAGCAGCCCTATCCTGTAATGAAATTACTTCTTGCCAACCTTGATCGCGCCCTTCATCCCAGCTTCGTAGTGGCCTGGCATCAAGCAGGCAAAATTTACGGTTCCAGTCTTCGTGAATTGCCAAACAATTTCGCCTTGCTGTCCTGGAGATAGTGTCACTTTGCCAGGTTCGTCATGTTCCATATCTGGGAATTTTTTCATCTGCTCCAGATGCTCGAGCAATTCCTTCTGGGTGCCCAGACTCAATTCGTGCTTGACCTTTCCTTGATTCTTGACAACAAAGCGGACCGTCTCTCCTTGCTTGACCTGAATAGATGAGGGTGTGTAACGCATGTTATCCGTCATATCGACATTGATGGTCTGCGTTACCTTGGAGGCAACACCTGGTTTGCCAATTGCGGTTTCCTCGTCAGCATGGCCATGCCCACCGGCGTGCTTTCCAGCCGCAAAAGCCGACGCTGACAGGGTCAGAGCAACCAAAACAAAGATTTGGCGAGAAGTGATGTGCTTGGGTTTCATTCGTTAACTCCGGAAAAAAAATTCAGTGATTGCTATGTGATGAGGGCTTGCGCACCTTGACTTCGGTCGTCTTGGCGGGCATCTGGGCGCGAGGCATGGACTGCCCACCCTCCGCCTTGAAGCGCGCTGGTTCAGTCAACGGCCCGGTGTACTCATGGGCTACCGTGCCTTCGGGATGCTTGTACCAACCCGGGTCCTTGTAGTCCCCCGGCTTTTGATTACGGCGGACCTTCAGAACGCTGAACATGCCACCCATTTCGACCGATCCGAAGGGGCCTTGGCCAGTCATCATCGCAGCGGTGTTGTCAGGGATGGGCATTTCCATCTCAGTCATGTCGGCCATACCACGCTCACCCATGACCATGTAGTCTGGAATCAGGTTATTGATCTTCTTGGCGATGCCACGGTGATCCACACCAATCAATGTCGGAACGTTATGGCCCATGGCGTTCATGGTGTGATGGCTTTTGTGACAGTGGAAGGCCCAGTCCCCTTCCTCATCTGCCAGAAACTCGATCTGTCGCATCTGACCGACGGCCACATCGGTCGTCACTTCATGCCAGCGGGTGCTCTTGGGTGTCGGGCCACCGTCCGTACCAGTGACGAGGAACTCATGGCCGTGCAAATGTATGGGGTGATTCGTCATCGTCAGATTGCCAATGCGAATACGCACCTTGTCGTTCAGGCGAACATTGAGGCTGTCAATGCCTGGAAATATCCGGCTATTCCAGCTCCACAGGTTGAAGTCCAGCATTGTCATGATCTTGGGGGTGTAGCTGCCCGGATCGATGTCATAGGCGTTGAGTAGGAAGCAGAAGTCTCGCTGGACCTCATCAATCAGATCATTCTTGACCTTAGGATGGGTCACCCAAAAGCCCATCATGCCCATGGCCATCTGTGTCATCTCATCAGCATGCGGGTGGTACATGAAGGTGCCAGGCCGGCGCGCGACGAACTCGTAAACAAACGTCTTGCCGGAGGGAATAGCCGGCTGGTTCAGTCCGGCCACACCGTCCATGCCGTTGGGCAGGCGCTGCCCGTGCCAGTGAATGGAGGTATGCTCTGGCAGCTTGTTGGTCACGAAGATCCGTACGCGATCGCCCTCGACCACTTCAATCGTGGGCCCCGGGCTCTGGCCGTTGTAGCCCCAGAGATGGGCTTTAAAGCCAGGGGCCATTTCCCGCACTACTGGTTCGGCGACCAGGTGAAATTCCTTGACGCCTTGATTCATGCGCCATGGCAAAGTCCATCCATTCAGCGTCACCACCGGGTTGTAGGCGCGTCCGCTGTTGGGGACAAGCGGCGCCATGGTGTTAGGGCTGGTCTGTATTACAGGCTCAGGCAGAGCGGCCATCGCCACGCGGCTGACCGCGCTGGCGGCCACGGCACCACCAGCAATCCCGGCGTACTTAAAAAAGTCTCTTCTGGAAGTCATCGTTGTATCTTTCATTCAATGAGGCGCAGCGCCACCGGCTGGCGCACTGGGCATGGCTGCCAGCGGAGTGTTCATCGGTCGCCCGACCAGTGAGGCTTGTAGCGCGGCATCCGCTAGCCAAAACTGCTGCTCGGCTCCGATCGCAGCCATGACCGTAGAGACCTGATCACGTGAGTCCGCCAGCAACTCGAAGATGCCGATGATCATTCCGTTGTAGCGCAGTTGGTTCTCTTCTGAGATCACCTTACGAAGCGGTATCACCTCGTCCCGGTTGTGCCGTGCAATGTCATAAGCCGTGCGATAGGATGAGTAGCTTTCTCGCAAGCTTGAACCCGCCGAGCGGACGGTCGCCTCAAGCTGATTGGCTGCGGCCAAGGTGCGTGCGTTCATGGCATCGCGCTGCATGCCCCCCCAATCAAAGATGGGCAGGCGTACCGCGATTTCATACCCTCGCGCTACGCTGCGCTCACCCGCCACGCTGTTCGTGCTGGTGTTGCGCATGGCCCTCAGTTCAATGTCGGTGATGCTGGTGACCATGTTCAAACCCTGGGCTCTGGCGGAAGCATCCAGTGTGCTTTGGGCAAGACGGATGTCGAGGCGGTTACGCGTAGCAAACGTCGCAACGCCCTGCGGATCGAGCGCCTGTTTGGGTAGTTCAGGCAAGCGGTCCGGCAGTTTGAGCATCTGGGCCTGTTGGGCATCCAGACCGAGTACGCGTACGAACTCTTCGCGGGCAGCAGTTACTTGCTGAGTTGCTGTTGCCAATCGGGTCCCTGCGTCCGCATAGAAGGCCTGCTCACGAGCCCGTGTGAGGCGATTGAAGTTGCCTATGGCCTGCATCCTGCGAGCCAGTTCGGCACTCGCTGCAGCGCTTTCATACACCTGCTTGGCATACTGAAGCGTCTGTTGGGCAGCCACGGCGCGGACCCATGCCTGGCGCACGCGGGTGACCTGGTCGACCACATCACTCGACAGTCGCAGATGGGCCACTTCGATGCGACGGTTGGCGATTCCCTGGCGACTAGGGAGGGTCAGAATATCGAGCAGACCAAAGGAAAGCGCACGGTTTAACTCCAGCGCATCACCGGCCACCATGCGTTCCAGGGAGAAGACCGGGTTTGCAATCGTGCCCACTTGTGCCGCATCTGCGGACTCCGCCCAACCTTGAGCCAGCAACGCCTGGAGCGATGGGCTGTTGACGAGCGCCAGCTGGACCGCCTCGCGCTGACCCAGAATGTTTTGAAGCAGCTTCTGGGCCGCCTGCGCACGCTGTTCGCGCTCATCGGCAGTCCGCGCGAGAGAAATCTGCCCTTCGGCAAAACTCTTGGCCTCCTCGTTCACCCGGGCAACGTTTTGTTCGAGGCTAACAGTGGCGCAACCGGCAAGCGTGGCCAAGGCGATCGCGGATAGCGCCAGTTTCCCTAGCGAGGTGCTTGGGATGCGCTTCATGGCTTGACTCCCCCATGATGACCAGATTGCGTATCAGGCACGTCAGAGGCGTCCTTCAGGGCCTCACCTGTCGCGACCTCCTTGGCATAGCTGCGCCAGCCTCCAATACGACCTACCAAGTCGTTGGCTTTGACCCATGACTGAATGGCCTGGTCGTTATAGGGGCGGAAGTCACTAAGTGCAGACTTGTACTCAACTTCCACCACCGAAAGATTTTTCACGGGCTCGCTGGTGGCTTGGGCCGCGGCTACACCAGCTAACATGGCACAACTCAGGGCGAGACATGTCTGTGCGAATAATAGTGAACGTCTGACGAGCATGGTTTCCTCAATGTGATCGGTAACATAGATAGGGGGAATTATTAAAATACCAAGTCGTCAGCACGATGTCGAAAAGATTACATATTTGTCATCTTGCCATCGCAACAAATGGAAGTCGTCATACTCAGGTCTGCCAAAGAGGGTCAGTTGCCAATGAAAATTTTGATTGTGGAAGATGAGCCTAAGACCGGGGCATATCTGCGCCAGGGACTGATCGAGGCCGGTTTCGTTGTGGACTTGGCCAGAAATGGGCCCGACGGCCTTCACCTAGCTCTTGGCGGTAACTACGATCTCGCGATCCTGGATGTGATGATGCCGGGCATGAACGGTTGGGAGGTCCTGCAGGCGATACGTCATGAAGGCCTACAAGTGCCAGCCATGTTTCTCACCGCCCGCGATCAGGTGGAAGATCGCGTGAAGGGGCTTGAATTAGGCGCCGACGATTACCTCGTCAAGCCGTTTTCCTTTGCCGAGCTCTTGGCCCGAGTTCGCACCATTGTGCGCCGCGGTCGTAGTGGCACCGAATCCACGATCTTGCAGGTGGCAGACCTCCAACTTGATCTGCTACGCCGCCGCGTCACCCGAGACGGCAAGCGCCTTAATCTCACCGCCAAGGAGTTTGGATTGCTAGAACTGCTGATGCGTAGGCAGGGAGAAGTCCTGCCCAGGTCGCTGATCGCCTCTCAGGTTTGGGACATGAACTTCGACAGCGACACTAACGTCATCGAGGTGGCCATGAGGCGTCTGCGCGTCAAGATCGATGATGATCACCAGTTCAAGCTGATCCAAACTGTACGCGGCATGGGCTACGTGCTCGAAGCGCCGGAGGGTCGCTAGATGTTTCGCAGGCTGTCACTGACATCCCGCCTCACCATCTTTTTTATAGCGCTGGCCAGTTCGGTCATCCTGGGCTTGGCGCTTCTTTTCATGGTAGAGGCTGATAGGCACTTCGTCGACCTCGATAGCGCCGCCTTGGATGATAAAAAGCACCTGATCGAGGGCATTCTGGCCAGTTCTCGATCCCATGAAGAAGCTCGCAGTCGCCTGAACGAAGCATTGAGCCATCACCACAGCCTTTACGCTCTGGTCAAAGGACCGCAGGGTGAAAAGTTGTACCAGACCAACGGATACAGCGGCCCGACTACGCAAGCATCATTCATCACGAATGACGACGGCCACGGGCTTCAGTCTTGGAGGAGTGGCGGTCGCGAGTTCCATGAGATGAGCTTTACTGCTGGCATGGTTCAGGGAATGGCCGGGCCGCTCCAAATATCACTCGCCGTCGATACGCAGCACCACCAAGAATTCATGAGGGAGCTCCGGCGCAGCATTGCGATCTATGCTGTGCTGGCCATTCTTCTAAGCGGATTCTTGGCTTGGTTCGCGGCTCATCAAGGCATGTCTCCGCTGCGCGCAATGAAACGTCGCGCCGCTGCAGTGACAGGCCAACAGTTGCAAGAGCGCATGCCCGAGGATGCCGTCCCGATTGAAATGGCAGATTTGGCAAGGGAACTCAATGAGATGTTGGGTCGCCTGCAGAACGACTTCAAACAGCTTGCTGATTTTGCGGCGGATTTGGCACATGAACTTCGCACACCCATCAGCAATCTCCTCACCCAAACACAGGTGACGCTGTCCACCCAACGCGACCTTAAGACATACCAAGATACGCTGGCGTCCAACGCAGAGGAATTGCAGCGTTTGGCTCGGGTGGTATCAGACATGCTATTCCTCGCCAAGACAGAGCGGGGGGTAGACCTGCCCCATAAGGAGTCCTTCTCGGCAGCACAAGGAGCTCGCGAACTCGTTGAATTTTATGAAGCCGTTGCGGACGAAAAACGCATCTTGATGAGCGTGGAAGGTGATGGGCGAATCTATGGCGATCGTTTGATGTTCAGACGTGCCTTGAGCAACCTCCTATCCAATGCGCTCAGGCATGCACCAGTCGGCGGTGTCGTGGGCGTCAGAATCGAAAGTTCGTCGCGTGGAATTGAAGTCACTGTCAAAAACACGGGCAAGGAGATTCCATTGGATGTCCAGCAGAGAGTCTTCGAGCGCTTCTATCGCGCAGACTCAGCACGCAGGCACCCAGCTTCTGACGGGGCAGGCTTGGGGCTGTCGATTACCAAAGCCATCGTCGAGGCCCATGGCGGGGCGATCTCGGTTACTTCAGACCAGGAGTGGACTCGATTCAGGCTTGTTTTTCCAGGGCTTCAAGCAAGGATGAGGCAAGCGACTGAACTACTTAGTCGGCCCTGAATAACGCCTTTTGCGTGAACAAGAGAGGGCCGGATCGCGCTGTACCGATTCATAACAACCGCCGCAGCGGGCGCAAACAAATGAGACTGCCCAATGAGCAATCAAGGCGACCGGGGAAACTGCTGCGGCCGTGGGACGTGGCGGCCACACCGCTGGAACTGGCGCTGGCCAGGGGCCACCGGTGGTTGGCAATGCTGGAGTACGGCAAGTTGAAAAACCTGACTGAAAATGTAGCGCTGGAGGGAGTCGACAACAGCTACGTCAGCCGGATGGTGAATTTGACTACGCTGGCACCGGACATCGTCGAGGCGATTTTGGAGGATACGCTGCCGGATCACCTGACGCTGTTTGATCTTGCGGTGGACCCGCCTGCGCTGTGGGAGGAGCAGCGGTTACGGATTTGGTGAGACGGGACTGTAAAAGATAGTGATGGCGACTGACTCCATGACAGCGGGGTGTCTGTACAGCCAGCACCAGACCGCCCGATCATGTTCGCATAAGCACGGATCGCATACGCGGCATGTCGAGTGACCGGTATTTCAATTACAACGGTCCTCGTAGCTCCTCCCGCTTAAATGACCGGTAGTAATCGCCGCAACTATGACGTCCACTTACCGCGAGTGACTACAACCAGCCTAAATCACAGATTGATACAACAACAGCATCGTCCGCTTTTGGCCGATAGCTGTCGATGGTTACAACGATTGGACTAGTTGGTCACGTTGCTGGGTTGATTGGTCAACATCACTGGAATACGCAGCCAAACAGCATGGAGGCCGATCCGCGCAAGACTTCCAGGCGGTCCAGATTGAAGGTGTCACGCTCATAAAAAGCCGGGTCGCGCACGCCGTCGACAAACACATCGCCCGTGGCTTGCAAAGAAAAGCCGCGCAAGCGGATGTCTTCTTCACCGCCTTCGGCCGCCAAAAAGCTGATGCCCGCCGTGTTTTTCAGGGCATCTTTGAAGGTGTCCAGGTTGCGGTCGTCCATGAGTTTTTCGGTCACCACCGTCACCGATTGCGGGATGTCGCGCAGCGCTTGTTGGCCTTTGCCCATGCGGGTCTCTGTGGCGCGGACGCTGTTTTTGCCTTCAGCCATGTCGACTTCGGCTTTGTCTTTCACCGTCACCGCTTTGAGTGTTTTTTCTTCCGGCTTGTTTTCTTGCGCCATGGCGTAAGGCGTGGCCGAGAGTGAGCCAGCCAGCATCACGGCGGCCAGGGGCAACAGTTTGGCCTGGGGCTGCGTGTTTTGGACGTGCTTGTTTCTTTGAGTCATGGCGATGCGAGTCATTGAGTGAGAGGAAATGGCAAACCGGGTTTGCCGTTGGGTTCAATGGCTGGCTATCACCATCCGAGCGCTGCTCGGCGTGAATGGCTGGCTGTTTATTCGCGCCTGCAGGATTTCAGAGGACTGAAATCAGGCAGGCTGTTGGGTGTTGCCGGGCTTTACTTGAAGCCGACGCGGTCCAGCATCTGCTGTACCTTGACTTGGTTCATGCCCACGGCACTGATGGGGATCAGCTCGCTCTTGAAGCTGCCGCCTGTCATGGCTTTGAGTGCCGGGTTGTCAAAACTGACGCCTTTGGCGGCAGGCCACTCGTTGTTGCCGTTGGCAAAGTGGTTTTGCGCTGATGGGCTGGCTAGGTATTCCAGGAACTGGATGGCGTTGGTCGTGTTCTTAGCGTGGCGGGCCACGGCACCACCAGCCACGTTCACATGCGTGCCCCAGCTGTTTTGGTTGGGGAAGACCACGCCGATTTTTTCGGTCACCGCTTTGTCCGCCGGGTTGGTCGAACGCATCATGCGGGCCAAGTAATAGGTGTTGGTGACAGCCACGCCGCACTCTCCAGAGGCCACGCCTTTGATCTGATCGGTGTCACCGCCTTTGGGGCTGCGGGCCATGTTGTCGACCATGCCTTTGAGCCAAATCTCAGTTTTGGCGGGGCCCAGGTGCTCTGTCATGGCACCAAACAGGCTCAGGTTGTAAGGGTGCGAGCCCGAGCGGATGCACAAACTGCCCTTGAGCTTGGGATCGGCCAGCTTTTCGTAACTGTCCAAGTCGGTTTTTTTGTACTTGATCTTGTCGTACACGATCACGCGCGCGCGGGTGGACAGGCCAAACCAGGCGGTGCCGCCGTTGTCGGTGGGTTTGGCACGCAAGTGGGTCGGAATGGCATCTTCGAGTTTGGTCGATTTGACAGGCAGGAAAAGGCCATCGACCTCGGCTCGCCACAGGCGGGCGGCATCCACCAGCAAAATCACATCGGCAGGTGAGGCCGCGCCCTCGGCCTTCAGACGGGCGAGAATACCGGCATCGTCGGCATCGACCCGGTTGATCTTGATGCCCGTGGCTTTGGTGAAGTCGCTGTAAAGCGCTTCATCGGTCGGGTAATGGCGGGCTGAGTAAATGTTCAGGACTTTGTCTTGCGCCATGCCCGAGGAGGCGGCCATAAGGCAAGCGATGCTCAAAAGGGATTTGGAAAGTGTCATGGTCTTCAGGCCTTGGTTCGTCGATGGCTGGAGTTTAATCCAAATGCGAATCATTATCAATAAGATTTGAGTGAAAAGATGAAATCAGTGAAGCGATTTGGGCGAGCCCGCAAATGGACGGGATTGGGGGCCATGCTCTTGGCTTTGGTACTGACCGGTTGCGGCAGTGTGGGCAAAGGGCCTGCAGGGGAAAATAGCACCGTGCCGCATGCCGTAGAGCGCCGCGAGATCAAGCTGGGCTTGGCTTTGGGCGGAGGTGCCGCCCGTGGTTTCGCCCATTTGGGGGTGATTCAGGTGCTCGAAGAAGCGGGCTTGCGCCCCAGCCATGTGGCCGGCACCTCGGCGGGCAGTCTGGTGGCCGCTTTGTATGCCAGTGGCAAAAGCACGACCGAACTTGCCCGTTTGGCCGAAACCATGCAAGAAGCCGATATCACGGACTGGATGCTGCCGATACTGAACCGGGGCGCTCTGCGCGGCGAGGCGCTGGCCAAATATGTCAATACGCAGGTGGGCGGCCGCAGCCTTGAGCAAATGAAGATCCCTTTGGGCATTGTGGCCACCGATCTGGGCAGCGGTGAATCCATCACCTTCAGACGTGGCAACACGGGGGCGGCTGTGCGCGCATCGAGTGCCGTGCCCGCTGTGTTCCAGCCCGTGCGCATTGGGGATCGTGAATACGTGGATGGCGGTTTGGTGGCCCCGGTGCCGGTACGTCAAGCGCGGGACATGGGGGCTAATTTTGTGATCGCGGTCGACATTTCCAGCGACCCCGAAGGCAATCCGTCGGGCGATACCTTCCAGATCCTGATGCAGACCTTCGCCATCATGGGCAAAAGCATCAACACCTTGGCCTTGAAAGACGCCGATTTTGTGGTCCGTCCCGCTCTGTCGGGCGTCAAAAGTGCCGACTTTGGAGCCCGGATGCGCTCCATAGAAGCGGGCCGCGTGGCCATGCGGGCCATGCTGCCCAGCCTGAAAGCGCGGCTGGCGGATTTTGAAGCGGGGCGCTGATCTTCCCCAAACGCCGAGGCAGACATGGCCCCCCGATCGGGTCGGCTATTTGTCATACCCGCGCATGCGGGTATTCATGGTGGTCGAAGGCAAGCAGACATGGACCCCCGATCTGGTCGGGGGTGACAGGGTTCGGGCGTGACAGGGTTTGGGCGTGGACCCCCGATCGGGTCGGCTATTTGTCATACCCGCGCATGCGGGTATCCATGGTGGTCGAAGGCAAGCAGACGCAGAAAATCAGCGCAAAAAAAGGGCTGATCTTGCGATCAGCCCTTGAAGGGATCCCTGTTTCCCAGACGAAATTCAAAGAGATCCGAGGAGACAACTTGCAAAAAGAGCAGTCAAGAGCCGAGGCATCTTGACTGACCTCAAAAAATCACTTCTTTTTGGCAGCTTTGGGCGCAGCAGACTGGGTCACCGAAGCCAGATTGGATTCGGCCATGTCAGTGGCTTGCTTGACGGCTTTTTGAACGGATTCGAAAGCGGAATTGGCGGCAGTCACGGCGCCCTTCATCATGGCCACGGCTTGCTCGGAGCCTGCAGGTGCGTTGGACGCAGCGCTGTCCACCAAGGTGGCGAACTGCTTTTGAGCAGCCGCAGCTTGTGCTTCGAAAGCTTTGGTGAACTCGCCACCGGTGCCGGAGGCGATGTCGTACAGGTGACGGCTGTAAGCAGCGGTCTTCTCGGCCAAAGGCTGGAACAAGTTGGCTTGCATGGCCACCAATTCCTGGGCGTCTTTCACGCTCAGAGCGGCTTGGGTGCTGTTGGCGGACTCGTCCAAAGCGGCCTTGGCGGCGCTCAGGTTCAGCTCGACCAACTTTTCCACGCCTTCGAAGGCTTTGGCGGTCAAACCAAACAGGGTTTCAACGTTGGCTTTGTGCGAGGCGACGATTTGTTCAGCGGTCATCATGAGGATCTCCAGATCAAAAAATTAAGTGGGGTTTCAAAAGACTGCGCCGAAACTGGCCGGGGCCGTACAACATTGTTGCAGTGCAGCATGGTTTGAATTTTAGGGTTTCCATGAGGTATTGCAAGGGGATTGGCGGGTTGGCTGCTCAGTTTAGAGAGGGTTTTCTAGAATCGGGGTCTTATCAAACAGACCCATGCACGCCTATTACGCCGACCACTTTGTCTTGCCCTTGCCCGAAGGCCACCGCTTTCCCATGCACAAGTACAGCCGCCTGCGTGACCGGCTGAGCGCTGAACTGCCGGGCGTGCAGATGTGCGAAGCCCCCGCCGCCAGCGACGGCGAGTTGGCGCTGGTGCACACGCCCGCTTATATACAAGGCGTGGCCACGGGTGGGCTGGATGCCGCAGTGCAGCGCGAAATTGGTTTTCCGTGGAGCCCGGCCATGGCCGAGCGGGCGCGCCGTTCGGTGGGTGCCACCGTGGTCGCTGCCCGAGATGCGCTGACCCAAGGCGTGGCGGGCAATTTGGCAGGCGGCACGCACCACGCCTACGCACACAAGGGCGGCGGGTTTTGCGTGTTCAACGACATTGCCGTCACCGCCCGCCTGATGCAGGCCGAAGCCTGGCGGCTGCACCGCCAAAAAATGCGGGTGGCCGTGATCGATTTGGACGTGCACCAAGGCAACGGCACCGCGCACATCTTTGCCAAGGACCCGACGGTGTTCACTTTGTCGCTGCACGGCGAAAAGAACTTTCCGTTTCGCAAGGAGGCCAGCGACCTCGACGTGGGCCTGCCCGACGGCTGCACCGACGAGCCCTATTTGGCCGCTTTGCACCAAGCGCTGCAGACCTTGCAAGACCGTTTTGACCCGCATTTGGTGATTTACCTGGCGGGCGCTGACCCGCACGAAGGCGACCGGCTGGGCCGGCTGAAATTGACAGCCGACGGCATGCAAGAGCGCGACCGGGTGGTCATGGACTGGGCTTGGCAGCGAAAACTGCCCGTGGTCATGTGCATGGGCGGGGGTTATGGCCACGACATCGAGACCACGGTGCAGGTTCAAATGCAGACGTGGGACGTGGCATTGGGCTATTGGCAACGCTGGCACAATCAGCAGCCATGAACGCGACAGCCACACCTTCCGTTAAGCCCCAAGCCGACGCACGCAACAGCTACAAGGCGTTTCGCGCCATCAGCACCCGCTGGATGGACAACGACGTGTACGGCCACGTGAACAACGTGGTTTATTACAGCTGGTTCGACACCGCCGTCAACGCCACGCTGATTGAGCAAGGTGTGCTCGACATCCATGCTGGATCGACCATCGGCCTGGTGGTGGAAACCCAGTGCTTTTACTTCGCGCCCTTGGCCTTCCCGCAAACCATAGAGGCGGGCATCCGGGTGGCCAAGCTGGGCACGTCGAGCGTGCGCTACGAGGTGGGCCTGTTCGCCCAAGGTGAAGAGTTGAGCGCCGCGCGGGGCCACTTTGTGCATGTGTACGTGGACCGCGAGACCCGCCGCCCGGTGCCGCTGCCCACCGCACTTAAAGCATTTTTGGAGACATTGACATGAGCATTCTGAACATCGGCACCCAAGTCAGCACCCGTGTGAGCGACCCGGCCAGCGTCGATGCCGCCATCTTGAGCCGCTTTTCGGCCCGCGCTTATTTGCCCCAAGCGGTTGACCGCAGCGTGTTGCAAGAGGTGCTGTACATGGCCGCCCGCGCCCCGAGCGGCACCAACACCCAGCCCTGGAAGGTCTATGTGCTGCAAGGTGCCAAGCGCGATGAACTGGTGGCCAAGACCTGCGCCGCGCACGATGCCATTTCGGCCAACCCGGCCTTGGCGGCTGAATACGCCGAGTCGTACGACTATTACCCCGAAAAATGGGTCAGCCCCTACATTGACCGCCGCCGCGAGTGCGGCTTTGGTCTTTATGGCGTGCTGGGCATTGGCAAGGGCGACAAAGCCCTGATGCACGCGCAGCACCAAAAGAACTTCCGCTTTTTTGACGCGCCGGTGGGCCTGATCTTCACCATCGACAAAGTGATGGGCCGGGGCAGCTTGCTCGACTACGGCATGTTCTTGCAAACGGTCATGGTCGCGGCCCGTTCAAGAGGCCTGCACACCTGCCCACAAGCGGCCTGGAATGGCTTTGCCAAAATCATCTTGCCCCATGTGGGCGCGGGTGAAAACGAGATGGTGGTCTGTGGCATGGCGCTGGGCTATGCCGACGAGTCGGCCCAGGTCAACACCTTTCAGACCACCCGCGTTCCGGCACAAGACTTCACCCACTGGGTGGAGTGAAGCTTTTGATTTAAAGACAAGGGCCTGGTTTGGGATTCGACGCACTGGCGCTTCAACTGCTCAATGGTTTGAGCCACGCCACCACCTTGTTTTTGATGGCCTCGGGTTTGACGCTGATTTTTGGCGTGACCCGCATCGTCAATTTCGCGCACGGCAGTTTCTTCATGCTGGGTGCTTTGTGGTCGGCGCATGCCGTCACCCACGGGTGGCCCGCCATGGCCGAGTCGGTTTGGGGTTATGGCGCGGTGATCCTCATGGGCGCTTGTCTGGCCGCCTTGCTGGGCGCAGTCACCGAGGTGCTGTTGCTCAAGCGCATGCGCCATGCGCCGCAGCTTTACCAACTGGTGGCCACCTTTGGCCTGACGCTGGCGCTGCACGACGCCATGCGCTGGTACTTCGGGCCTGAAGAGGTCTTTGCCCCGCGCTTTCCCGGCCTCAAGGGAGCGATCGCGCTGGGCGAGTCGTATTTCCCCACCTGGCAACTGTTCACCTTGGCACTGGGCCCTTTGGTCTGGCTGGGCCTGCATCTTTTGCTCACGCGCACGCTGTGGGGGCAGCGGGTCAAAGCCGCCACGCAAGACCGCGACATGCTCGCTGCCCTGGGCGTGAACCCAGCGCCCCTCATGCTGGGCGTGGTGATGTTGGGTTGCGGTCTGGCGGGTTTGGCTGGTGCCTTGCAGTTGCCGCGCGAACCGGCCCACTTGCAAATGGATGTGAACGTGGTGGTCGAGACTTTTGTGGTGGTTGTGACTGGGGGGCTGGGCAGCATTGGTGGGGCTTTTGCGGCAGCTGTGCTGATCGGGGTGATCCATGCATTGGGGCTGAGCTTTTTCCCGCAAGCCACGCTGGTGCTGGTGTTTTTGACCATGGCCGTGGTGCTGGTCTGGCGTCCGCAAGGGCTGGCCGGTTCTGCTGTGCACGCCGAGCAGCGCGAAAGCGTGTCGGTCTTTTCGCTGTGGCCAGTGGGCGTTGCAGGCCGTGCTGTTTTTGTCGCCACTTTTGTGGGCCTGTCGCTTTTGGCTTGGGGGCAGGGCGACTATGGCCGCAGCTTGGCCGAAGACGTGATGGTGATGATGCTGTTTGGCCTGAGCCTGCAGTGGATGATGGCTTTGGGCGGCTTGGTCAGTTTTGGCCATGCCGCCTTTTTTGCGCTGGGCGCTTACGGCGCAGCGCTGGCGCACCTGCAGGTGGGCGCGGGTTGGGCACTGGCCTTGGTGGCAGGCATGGCGCTGGCGCTGGCGGTGGCTTTGCTGTTTGGGGCTTTGGTGGTGCGCAGCAGCGGCGTGTACCTGGCCATGTTGTCTTTGGCTTTGGCCCAAATGGTTTGGGCGGGAGCCACGCAATGGGTGGGCCTGACGGGCGGTGACAACGGCCTCATTGGTCTGCGCTTGATCGAGCCCGAGCAGCGGCCACTGTGGGACGCGCTGCTGTGCGCCGGTGTCTTGCTGGCCTTGGTGGGCATGGCGCGGGTGGTGGGGTCAAGCCGAGGGGCGGCTTTGCAGGCCTTGCGCGACGCGCCGCTGCGGGCGGCGGCCAGTGGTTTGCCGGTGCAGGCTTTGCGTTACCAGGTGTTTGTCGGCAGTGCTACTTTGGCCGGTTTGGCTGGGGGCTTGTGGGCGGCGTTCAAGGGCGCGGTTTTCCCATCGGTCGCTTCGGTGGCCATGTCGGTGGACGCTTTGTTGGTCATTTTGCTCGGCGGTGTGCACCAGCTGTGGGGTGCGGCCGTGGGCAGTGCGCTCTTGGTTTGGGGCGGGGCCGAGCTGGGTCAGGGCCTGGATTATTGGCGCGGCGTTTTGGGCTTGGTGATCATGGCCGTGATGGTGTTGGCCCCCAGCGGTGTGCTGGGCGGTTTGCAGCTTGGGCTGGCACGTTTTTCCAAAGGGCGAACGGCATGAACCCGACACACAACCACACGCCTTTGCCGCCCTCGACACACGCCGCCTTGCAGGTGCGGGGCTTGGCCAAGCATTTTGGTGGCGTTCGTGCCCTCGATGGTGTCGATTTTGATGTGCCTTCAGGCCAGTGCGTGGCCCTGATTGGCCCCAACGGAGCGGGCAAATCCACCTGCTTTGCCTGTTTGGCTGGGCAGCACGCGCCTACCGCCGGGCAGGTGTTTTGGCAAGGCCAGCCCTTGTTGGGGCTAACGCCGGCCGAACGCCAGCGCTTAGGCGTCGCCCGCACCTTTCAGGTGGCCCAGACTTTCGAGGCTTTGACCGTGCTGCAAAACATTCAGCTGGTGCTGCGCGGGGCTGCGCCGCTGGCTTGGTGGGACCGCTTGAACCAACGCCAACCCGAGCGGGCCTTTCAGTTGGCGGCCCAAGCCGGGCTGCAAGGGGTGGTCCGCGCCACCGTGGCCGATTTGCCTTACGGGGCCAAAAAACGGCTCGAGCTGGCCATGGCGCTGGCGGGCCTGCCCGAAGCCGGGGCCAAAACCGTTGCCAACAATGCCACCGACCCAGGCCCATCGTTGCTGTTGCTCGACGAGCCCGCTGCTGGGCTGGCCATGGCCGAGCGGGCCGACATGATGGCTTTGGTGCGTCAAGTGGCGGCGCAAGGCGTCACGGTGCTGTACACCGAGCACAACATGGATGCCGTGTTTGGCGTGGCCGACCGGGTGTTGGTGCTGATGCAAGGGCGGCTGGTGGCCGACGGCACGCCCGAAGCCGTGGCGCAAGACCCGCAGGTGCGTGAGCGTTATCTGGGGCTCGATTTCGACATGAAAGACCTGCAACATGCTGAACGTTGAAGGCCTGAACGCCTTTTATGGCCAAGCGCAGGCCTTGTTTGACGTGCGCTTGCATGTGGGCGAGGGCGAGCTGGTGGTGCTGCAAGGCCTCAATGGCGCAGGCAAATCCACCCTATTGCAAGCCTTGATCGGCATTGGCCCGCGTGTGCAAGGCCAGATCTGTTGGGACGGTCAGCCCATCGCGGCATGGCCTGCTCACCGTCGTGCGCAGGCAGGTCTGGGTTTTGTGGCCGAAGACCGCCGTTTGTTCACCAGCCTGTCGGTCCATGACAACCTTTGGATCGCTGCACAGACCGCAGGGCAGGGCACGCCCGCAGCGCGTTACCAGCGGGTGCTGGGCTTGTTTCCGCAATTGCAAACCATGCTGCACCGGCCTGCCAGCCAGATGAGCGGGGGCGAGCAGCAAATGCTGGCTTTGGCGCGCACCCTCATGACCGGCCCACGCTTGTTGTTGTTGGATGAGCCTTGCGAAGGCATTGCCCCGGTGTTGGTGGCGTCTTTGCGCAATGCCCTGCTGCAGCTGGCCCAAGAAGGGGTGGCCATGTTGGTGGCCGAACAGAACCAAATTTTGGCCGCTCACGCGCAGCGGGTCTTGACGCTGGTCGGTGGCCGTCTGGCCTGAACCGACTTCAAAGCCATCGGAAGGCCAGCGCAGCGACCATCGTGGGCGGGATGGCCGCCAACAAAAGCCGCAAGGGCGCGATGGTGTTGTTGGGGAAATACGCCTTGAGGATGGCCGCACCCGCCGGGTTGGGCGCGTTGGCGATCAAGGTCAGGCCACCGCCCGTCACCGCCCCGGCCACCAGCGCCACCTTGAAGTCATCGCTCAAGCCCGGCACCAGCGAGCCCAAATAGGTGATAGCCGCGTTGTCGGTGATGGCCGTCAACACCAAAGCGCCGTAAAAGACGGCGTCGGATGGCAAACCCAGCAGCAAAGGTTCGAGCCACCACTGCTGCAAGCCCCCCAAAACCACCAGCCCCGCCAGAAAAAACGACACCAACAGTGCCTCGCGCAGGATGAGCGGGCTTTGGTGTTGCTGCCAGGCCGTGACAAAGCCCAAAAACAACAAAACCAGTCCGATGAAAACCACAGGATGGTGGGCAAAAAAGACGACGCCTGCCAAAAACAGCACATGCACGACCATGATGCTGGCCGGAACGGCGGCCTCTTGTGGGGCCGGGCTCTTGGGCAGCGCTGTCAACTCTCGGCGAAACAGCCAGCTGGCCCCCAAGGCATTGACCAGCACCGCCAGCGCGGCTTTCCAGCCGAAAGTCTGGAGCATGAACGCAAAATCCCACTGCCAGATATGGGCCACCATGAGCACCGGTGGCGCAGCAAACGGGGTGAGCGTGCCCCCAATCGACACGTTGACAAACAGCACGCCCAATGTGGCGTACTTCAAGCGTTCAGACACCACTTTGGCAAACAGTGTGTCGCGCAGCAACAATGCCCCCAAGGTCATGGCAGCAGGCTCGGTGATGAACGACCCCAGCAGCGGCACGAATGCCAAGACCACCAGGTAGATGGGCAAGTTTTGCGGGCCGGGCCACAAAGCGGCCAAACGCACGACCCCTTGGCGTGCCAGGCTCAGCACCGGGCGCGTGCCCGCGATCACCATCACGGCAAAAACAAACAAGGGCTCTGTGAAGTTGCGCGACTCCAGATAAGTCAGGGTGTGGGCCTGCCCCAACAGCATGAACATCAGCGCCATCAAGAAGCTGGCCCAAAGGCCGAACACCACCTCGACTTCGCCCAGCAAATGCCAAAACCCCGCATGGCGCGGGTGCTTGTGCGCCAGCCGTTCAAAGTGGCGTGTGGAAAACGAATGGATCAGGGCAAGCGCGAAAAAGGCAGCGGCAAGCCATTGCAAATAGATGGGCACGTGGGGGGGCATGAAAAACCTCGCTTGCGAGGCGGCCCGACCTTCGCAAAAAACCTGTTGCCCCGTGTCTGGGGCAGCACCCGCATCGATCTTATCGGATCGAACGGGGCGGCTGTCATATTTGGTTAATATCAGCCTTCCAGCCTTTTGCGTCGCCCCGGTCTTGTGGGCAGATACCCCCTGCCATGATCATCACCAGTTTGCTCGACACCGACCTGTATAAATTCACCATGATGCAGGTCGTGCTGCACCAGTTTCCGGGTGCGCAGGTCGAATACAAGTTCAAGTGCCGTAACCCGGGTGTGCCGTTGGCCCCGTTTGCCAAAGAGATCCGCGAAGAGATCCGCTCCTTGTGCAGCCTGACTTTCAAGGAGGGCGAGTTGCAGTACCTGCGCTCCTTGCGCTTCATCAAAAGTGATTTTGTTGATTTCTTGGATTTGTTCAAGCTCAACGAAAAGTACATCATGGTCACGGCTCTGCCCTCGGGCGAGATCGACATCACCATCAAGGGCCCTTGGCTGCACACCATCTTGTTCGAGATTCCGGTGCTGGCCATCGTCAACGAGGTGTTTTTCCGCAACACCCAGAAGGTGCCCGATTTGATGGAGGGCCGCCGCCGCCTGGACACCAAAATCGCGCAACTGCAGGCCCCCGGTTTTGAGACCCTGAAGATTGCCGACTACGGCACGCGCCGCCGGTTTTCACGGGCCTGGCACGAAGAAGTGTTGCGCGTCTTGTCGGCCCGTTTGGGCACCGGGCCTTCTGGCCAGTTTGCGGGCACCAGCAACGTTTATTACGCCTATTTGCTGGGTCTGACGCCGCTGGGCACCATGGCCCATGAGTATTTGCAGGCCTGTCAGGCGCTGGGGCCACGCTTGCGCGACAGCCAGATTTTTGCTTTTGAGTCGTGGGCCAAAGAATACCGGGGCGATTTGGGCATTGCACTGTCCGATGTGTACGGCTTCAACGCCTTTTTGCGCGATTTTGACCTGTATTTTTGCAAGCTGTTTGACGGCGCTCGCCACGACAGCGGCGACCCGTTCAGCTGGGGCGAGCGCATGATCGCCCACTACCAGCACAACCGGGTCAACCCCAAAACCAAGACCTTGATCTTCAGCGACAGTCTGACCATTCCCCGCACCATTGAGCTGTTCGAGCAGTTCAGGGGCCGCTGCCAATTGGCTTTTGGGGTGGGCACCAACCTGACCAATGACCTGGGCTACGAGCCCTTGCAGATCGTCATCAAGATGACACGTTGCAATGGCCAACCCGTGGCCAAATTGTCCGACACACCCGGCAAGGGCATGTGCGACGACGAAAAGTATCTGGCCTATTTGCGCCAGGTATTTGAAATTGACCCGTTGATCTCTCTGCACTGATACTGAAAGACGCCATTCATGTTGACCCTTTTGATTCTTGTATTCGTGCTGGCCTACGCCGCCATTGCGCTGGAGCACCCGCTCAAGGTGAACAAAACCGCCACGGCCCTGTTGGCTGCCGGGCTACTTTGGACCCTCTATGCCATGGGGGCCAACAACCCAGCTGCAGTGTCACAAGAATTGGGCGAGTCCTTGATGTCCACAGCGCAAATCGTGTTTTTCCTGATGGGGGCCATGGCCATCGTTGAGGTGATCGATGCGCACAATGGTTTCGAGGTGTTGACCTCGCGCATCAAGACAAGCTCACTGTCGCGGTTGATGTGGCTGGTCGGCTTGGTGACGTTCTTTTTGAGCGCGGTGCTGGACAATCTGACCACGGCCATCGTGATGGTGTCCTTGATGAAAAAGTTGCTCGACCAACGCGAAGACCGCCTCTTTTTTGCGGGTGCCATTGTGATCGCCGCGAATGCCGGTGGCGCTTGGACGCCTATTGGTGATGTGACCACCACCATGCTTTGGATCGGTGGCCAGATCACCGCACTGGAGATCATGAAGGGCTTGTTCCTGCCGTCCATCGTCAGTTTGCTGGTCCCTTTGTCGGTCATGGCTTGGTTGTTGCGTGGGCGTGCTGTGCAAGCACCCGTTCGCCAGGACGGAGTCGGGGGTGCTGGCACCACCGACTTTGAGCGCAACCTCATGTTCTTCTTGGGGCTGGGTATTTTGGTGGCCGTCCCGGTGTTCAAAGGGGTGACCCATTTGCCGCCTTTCATGGGCATTTTGCTGGGCCTCGGGCTTTTGTGGATGGTGGGCGATGTGGTTCATAAAGACAAGGAAGACGATGCCAAATCGCACCTCACCTTGGTCAGCGCATTGACCCGCATCGACATGAGCGCAGTGCTCTTTTTTGTCGGCATCTTGCTGGCTGTGGCCACGTTGGAGCACACCCACATCCTGTCGTCCCTGGCCCAATGGTTGGACCGTAGCGTGGGGCGGTTGGATGTCATTGTGGTGCTTATCGGCTTGGTGAGCGCGGTGGTTGACAACGTGCCCTTGGTCGCCGCATCCATGGGCATGTACAGCTTGCAGCAATACCCCACCGACAGTTTCTTGTGGGAATTTCTGGCTTATTGCGCCGGGACCGGAGGCTCGATCCTGATCATCGGTTCTGCCGCCGGTGTGGCTGCCATGGGCCTTGAGAAAATTGATTTTGTCTGGTATGCCAAAAAAATCAGCATTTGGGCTTTGTTGGGCTACTTGGCAGGTGCTGTTGTTTACATGGTTCAGTTCCAGCTGACACATTGAGGCCCCAGGGCCATCCCATCGGAGAAGTATCTTGAATCAAGTTGAAATTTTGGTCGCCCGTGCGATTTTTCCGGATGTTCTGGATGCCTTGTCCGCGCACTTCAAAGTCGAGAGCAACCAGACCGACGAGGTTTGGTCTGGCGCCGAGCTGAGCCGCCGCATGCAAGGCAAAGTGGGCGCATTGACCACCGGCAGCGAGCGCATCGACTCGGCGTTGCTGCAAGCCAACCCGCAGTTGCGCATCGTGGCCAACATGGCCGTGGGCTACAACAACTTCGACGTGCCCGCCATGACCGCTGCAGGCGTGTTGGCCAGCAACACGCCCGATGTCTTGACCGAGACGACGGCTGATTTCGGCTTTGCACTGCTCATGGCCACGGCCCGTCGCATCACCGAAAGCGAACACTTTTTGCGTGCCGGAAAGTGGACCAAGTGGAGCTACGACATGTTTGCCGGGGCCGAGGTGCATGGCTCGACCATCGGCATCATCGGCATGGGCCGCATCGGACAGGGCATTGCCCGCCGCGCCGCACATGGCTTTGGCATGAACGTGATTTACCACAACCGCTCGCGTTTGAGCCCCGAGTTGGAGGCCGAATGCAAAGCCCGCTATGTGTCCAAACAAGAGCTTCTTCAAACCGCTGATCATGTGATGCTGGTGGTGCCTTACAGCGCCGAATCGCACCACACCATCGGCGCTGCCGAGTTGGCGCTGATGAAGCCCAGCGCCACCTTGGTCAACATCGCTCGCGGCGGCATCGTGGACGATGCGGCTTTGGCCAAGGCCTTGGCCGCGGGCCAGATCGCAGCGGCGGGTCTGGATGTGTTCGAGGGCGAGCCCCAAGTTCACCCCGATTTGCTCAAGGTTCCCAATGCGGTGTTGACGCCCCACATCGCCAGCGCCACGGTCAAGACCCGACGGGCCATGGCCCAGTTGGCCGCCGACAACCTGATCGCTTACCTGACCCGTGGCCAAGCGCTGACCCCGCTGAACACTTTGCCGGGCGCTGCGGCATGAACGAATGGGTTTTGTTGGCCTTGGTGGGCTTGAACCTGCTGGTGGTGTTGGTGTTGTTGTTCCGCTCCAAAACGGCCCCACAGGAAGACACGGACGCCGCAGCCAAGATCGCAGCAGACCAAACCGCCGAGCAAATGGCGTGGCAGCTGCAACAGTTTGCGGCGGTGCAAGCCCAGACCGAACGGCTGGAGCGCGAGCTGCGCACCGAAATCAACCAGTCCGGCGTGCAAGGGCGGCAAGAGGCCATGCAGACGCTCACGCTGTTTCAGCAATCGCTGTTGCAGCAAAGCGCCGAAGCCACGCGCACGCAAAACCAACAGATTGACGCGCTGGCCCAGCAGCTGGCCTTGCTGCAAAAAAGCCTGACCGACAGCCTGGCGCAACAGGTCAATGCGCTGTCAGAGTCGAACGCCCGGCGCTTGACTGAGATGCGCGGCACCATGGAGACGCAACTCGCCCAACTGCAGCAAAGCAACGCCGCCAAGCTGGACGAAATGCGCCAGACGGTGGACGAAAAGCTGCAGGCCACGCTGCAAGCCCGCTTGGGTGAAAGCTTCAAGCAAGTGGCCGAGCGGCTGGAACAAGTGCACAAAGGTTTGGGCGAAATGCACAACCTGGCCCAGGGCGTGGGCGACCTCAAGCACCTGCTGACCAACGTCAAAACCCGAGGCATGTTTGGCGAGGCGCAGTTGGCTTCGTTGCTCGAGCAGGTGCTCACGCCCGAGCAATACGCGGTGCAGGTGGCCACGCGTCCTGGCGACAAAAACCGGGTGGACTTTGCCATCCGGCTGCCTGGCCGATCGGACAGCGGTGACCCGGTTTGGTTGCCCATCGACGCCAAGTTTCCCAACGAAGACTACGAGCGTTTGCTGGAAGCACAAGGCCGTGCCGATCCGGTGCAGGCCGAGCTGTGCGCCAAGGCGCTGGAAACGCGCATCAAGCTCGAAGCCAAGTCCATTGCCGAAAAATACCTCGAGCCACCGTACACCACCGACTTTGCCATCTTGTTTTTGCCCACCGAAGGTCTTTACGCCGAAGTGCTGCGCCGCCCCGGTTTGATGGAAACCTTGCAGCGCGACCACCGCGTCACGCTGGCGGGCCCGACCAACTTGATGGCCTTGCTCAACGCGCTGCAAATGGGTTTCCGGACTTTGGCCCTTGAAAAACGCTCTAGCGAGGTCTGGCAGGTGCTGGGCGCGGTCAAGACCGAGTTTGGCAAGTTTGGCGATGTGCTGGACAAAGTCCGCAACCAGACTCAAACCGTGCTCAACACCCTGGACCAGGCCCAGACCCGCAGCAACGTGATGAACCGGGCTTTGCGCCAGGTCGATGCTTTGCCCGAACCCGAAGCGCAAGCGCTTTTGCCTGGCGGTGACGTTTGACAACGCCGTTGGGGCAGGCTGACCTGACATGAAAAACCCTTTGCCACGGCTCATCGCAGGGCAGGTTTTTTTGCACGCGTGCATGGCGGGCATGCGCATGGCGATCCCCTTGCTGGCCCTTAAACAGGGTTTCAGCGCCATGGCGGTGGGCGCCTTATTGGCTTTGTTTGCCCTGACTCAGGTGTTTTTGGCTTTGCCTGCGGGGCGTTATGCCGACCGCAAGGGCCTCAAAAAACCCTTGCTGATCAGTGTGGTCATGTCGTCTGTGGGGGCCGGTCTATCGGTCTTGTGGCCGATTTTTCCGGTCATGTGCCTGAGCGCTCTGGCCACTGGCGGTGCCACGGGCATGGCCGTCATTTCACTGCAACGCCACGTTGGGCGCATGGCCCAAGACCCGGCAGAACTCAAGGCTGCCTTCAGCTGGTTGTCGATTGGCCCGGCCATTTCCAACTTTTTGGGGCCGGTACTGGCGGGCGTGTTGATCGACTACGCCGGGCCAGAGCCCGCCCATGTCACGGGCTTTCGCTGGGCCTTTTTGTGCATGGCGGTGCTGCCTTTGAGCACTTGGTTTTGGGTGCGCAAGGTGCCTGAACTGCACACGCCCAAATCGATTGACCATGCCGCGCCGCGCCGTGCCATGGACCTGTTGGCCGAACCCATGATGCGGCGCTTGCTTGGCGTCAATTGGCTGCTGTCTTCTTGCTGGGACGTGCACACCTTTGTGGTGCCTGTGTTGGGCCACGAGCGGGGCTTCAGTGCATCGGTGGTGGGCACCATACTGGGCGCTTTCGCCATCGCTGCAGCGTTCATCCGGGTGTGTTTGCCCTGGATCTCGCGCCATGTGCAAGAGCACCAAATCATCACGGGGGCCATGGTGTGCACGGCCCTGTTGTTTGGCCTTTACCCTTTCATGCCCACGCCCTGGAGCATGGGCCTGTGCTCGGTGCTGCTGGGCTTGGTGTTGGGCACAGTGCAGCCCATGATCATGAGCACCTTGCACCAGATCACGCCACAGCACCGCCAAGGCGAAGCGCTGGGTTTGCGGCTGATGAGCATCAACGCGTCCAGCGTGCTCATGCCCATGCTGTTCGGGGCGGCAGGCGCTGTGGCGGGTGTGGCCCCGGTGTTCTGGGTGGTGGGCAGTGTCGTGGGTTTGGGATCGCGTGCCGCTTGGCGGCTTCGTCCCGGCCAGCGCCACTGATCACTCGGGTCCTTTTTGTCCGGACTGCCGTTTACAGGCCAGTCACAGCCAACTGGTAGAAGGCACAAATCACCTGCCAAGCAGCCTCGGGCGTATCCACGTAGCGAAACAGTTTCAGGTCTTCTTGTGAAATGGTGCCTTCCTCCACCAGCACATCCATGTTGATCAGGCGTTTCCAGTAATCGCTGCCAAACAACAAGATCGGCACGGGCCGTGCTTTGCGCGTTTGCACCAGCGTCATCACTTCAAACAGCTCATCCAGCGTGCCAAATCCTCCCGGAAAGGCCACCAAGGCCTTGGCGCGCATCATGAAATGCATTTTGCGCAGCGCAAAGTAATGAAACTTGAAGCTCAGCTCGGGCGTGACATAAGGGTTGGGATGTTGTTCGTGGGGCAGGGCAATGTTGAGTGCGACTGAGGGCGCACCTGCTTCTTTGGCGCCCCGATTGGCCGCTTCCATGATGCCGGGGCCGCCGCCTGTGCAAATGTAGAGTTTTTCGTCATCGGGCAAACAAGAACAAGACTGCGCCACCAACTGGGCAAAGACCCGGGCATTTTCGTAATGTTGTGCGTTGCGCACCCCGGTTTCGGCTTGGGTGATGCCTTGCGGTTCACCGCTCAGTGCCGCTGCCTGCAGTTTGGCCTGCGCCGTGGCCATGTCGGGGAAGCGGGCACTGCCAAAAACCACCACCGTGTGTTCAATCTTGGCCTCGGTCTGGGCCAAATCGGGTTTGAGCATTTCCAGCTGGAAACGGATGCCCCGGGTTTCGCGGCGCAGCAGAAATTCAGGGTCGGCAAAGGCCAGTCGGCTGGCTTGCGGCTCCAGCAAACCGGCATCGTGAAACTCGGTGTGCGTTTCAGCCCAGGCGTTGGGCAAAGAGGGCGCTTGAAGGTCTTGGATCGATTGCATGCAGCCATTGTGCCTTTGCACTGTGGCGGTCGAGTGGGCTTGTTTGGGCAAGCGCCCATGAAAAAAGCCCCTTGCGGGGCTTTCTTCAGGGTTCGTCCTCGATTAGACGCGCTTGCGGTATTCGCCAGTGCGTGTGTCGATTTCGATCTTGTCACCTTGGGCCACAAACAAAGGCACGGGCACTTCCAGACCAGTAGCGATCTTGGCGGGCTTGAGCACTTTGCCGGAGGTATCGCCTTTGACGGCTGGCTCGGTCCAAGTGATCTCGCGCACCACGCTGGTCGGCAATTCGACCGAGATGGCTTTCTCGTTGTAGAACACCACTTCGAGTTCCATGCCGTCTTCGAGGTAGTTCAGGGCGTCGCCCATGTTGGTGGCTTCGACTTCGTACTGGTTGAACTCGGTGTCCATGCAGACATACATCGGGTCAGCAAAATAAGAGTAGGTGCACTCTTTCTTGTCCAGAATGACTTGGTCCATCTTGTCGTCGGCGCGGAACACGACTTCGGTGCCGAAGTTGGCAATCAGGCTTTTGAGCTTCATGCGCACGGTGGACGAGCCACGACCGCCGCGTTGGTATTCGGTGCGCAGGACGACCATGGGGTCTTTGCCGTGCATGATGACGTTGCCGACGCGGATTTCTTGAGCGGTTTTCATAGGATTTGAATCTGGAATGAAGAGGGATGGCCTTAAGCCAAGCCCATTATTCTAACCTCTGGAGCTCGGTTTTTTGGCGGGCAAGGTGGGCGGGGATCAATCCCGAGCTGTCAGGCCATGCGCCAGGCCGCCCAGCACAATGCCAGCCAAGGCCCACAAAATGTCGGTGTTGCCCGTGCCCAAAGCCGCAATGGCCGGGCCAGGGCAAACGCCGCTGAGGCCCCATCCCATGCCAAAAATGGCCGAACCAATGACCGTTTGGCGGTTCCAACTGGCAGGCTGGGTGAGGAACTGACCGCCCAACAAGGGGCGAGCAAACCAGCGCGGAAAGCCTTTGTAGGCCAGCAGGGCCAGCCCCGCTGCGCCGCCCATCACCAACATGAGCCCCCAGTCTTGAAAGCGCAAGAAACTCAAGACCACTTCGGGCTGAACCATGGTGGCCAGCGACAGGCCAAAGCCGAATAAGGCCCCGGCGAGAAAAGTGATCAACGCTTTGGGCAGGGTGAGGGTGTGAGGGTTCAAAGTCTGTGTGTTCATGCCAGGCCTTTCGTGGTGATCGCCAGCAGGTTGGCGGTCATAAAGGCGGTGGCCATGAAAGTGAGCACCGCGCCCAAGGACGGCAATTGCAATGAGCCCAGCCCACAAATGCCGTGGCCCGAGGTGCAGCCATTGCCCAGACGGGCACCATAACCCACCAAAAAGCCGCCAAGCAACAGCTGCCACGCGGGCACGCTGGTGTGCTGCGCTTCACCGCCCGCCAGCGCAAAGCGCCAGACCAAGGCCCCCAGCACCACACCCAAGGCATAAATCAAGCGCCAGTTGCGGGTGTTCAAAAAGCGGTCTTGCCGAAAAAAGTCACGTTTCAACACAAAGGACCAACTGCTGGAAAAAACGGTGCTCATGCCGCCGACCCAGCCGTTGAACAGGTACAGCAGCGCCACGCCAGCGCCAATCGTCAAGCCGCCCAGCAGATAGTGCTGCCAGCCGAGGGGGAAGAGGGTGTCAATCAATGTCATGGGGCCGGATTATCGGTGAGTGCTTGAGGGCACCGTTGTATGAAGGGGTCGAGGCAAAGACCGGTGTGCGCGATTTTGTAAGCCATGCGCCCAGTCACGGTGCTGTGTGCGGGGGGGCCATGTGCGCGATCAATTGGCTCACCAAATCGGCCTGACTGGACAGCTGTTGCCGCGCTGTATGAACGCAAGCGGTCCATTCCGCCAGCAGGCCAGCATGGGGGATGGTCAATTCGCCCCCCTCAAGCCCATTCCAAACCCGGTGCGCCTGTCGCAGGCTTTCAGGGGCCTGCAGCCAATCCAAAAACGCTTCCAGCTTGGCGTGGTGGGCGTTGTCGTCTTGTGGGTAGATGTGCCAAATGAAGGGCTGGCCTGCCCAGAGGGCGCGCACTAGCGAGTCTTCGCCGCGCACAAAATTCAAGTCGCAGACCCAGAGCATCTCGTCAAAGCCGTTTTGGTCGGTGTAGGGCAGGGTGCTCCAGCTCGGCTGCGCGGTCATGTGGGCCACGGCTTGTTGCACGGCTGCCAGCGGTCGGCCAGGGGTGACCAGCAGGTGGTGCGGTGTGCCCACCAATTGGCTCAGCAGCTGGGGCAGTGCTGCGGGCTCGTAGCAAAACAAGCTGATCAGCAGGCCGTCAGGGGCCAGATTGGGGGCGTGTTGTTCACGCCAGGCAGCGCTGTCAAAGCTTTGTTGCCGGGCTAGCAAGTCGGCCTCACGCAGCAAGCCGCCGGTATCGGCTGTGAAGCCAGGATAAAAGAAAGCCTTGCTCCAGCCCTTGGCCGGGCCGCTCATCACGGGTGAGGGCAGGCCGTGCATGCGGGGCACCCAGCTTTCGGCGCTCAGGTATTCGAGGTTGATCCAGGCGGGCTGCTTGGAGCGCGTGGCGACAGCGTGGGCCACAAAGGTTTCGGGCAGGGTGCAGCCAAAGGCTTCGACACAAACATCGCCCGGCGGCAAGCTGGCCAACAAGGCCAGATCGCTGGCGTCTGCCCAAGGCCGCACCCGGATGTGGGGCCATTGGGCTTGCCAATTGTCCGGGGCCATCCAAGCCAGAGCCGAGGCATCGTCCACCCACAGGCGCACCGATTGCCCTGCATCGGCCAGTTGACGGGCCAGCCGCCAGCACACACCCAGGTCGCCGTGGTTGTCGATGACGGTGCAAAAGAGGTCCCATTGTTTGGGGGGCTGGCGCGTGTTCATGGTGGGGGATTGTCGCCGGGTTGCGTGGATGGGCTTGCCGACAAGCAGCGGGTTCGAATGTGGGCATCTGTTTGCCGCCACAATACGCGCCATGATGGCCGAACACGACGAATCCCTGCTTGCCCAAGTGGCTGCGCTTCCGGCTTTGCCGGGGGTTTACCGCTACTTTGATGCGCAGGGCAATGTGTTGTATGTCGGCAAGGCCAAGCAGCTTAAAAAGCGGGTGTCGAGCTATTTTCAGAAAGACCATGGCGGCACGCGCATTGGCCACATGGTCAGCAAAATTGCCCGCATGGAGACCACGGTGGTGCGCTCCGAAGCCGAGGCGCTGCTGCTCGAAAACAACCTGATCAAGACGCTGAGCCCCCGCTTCAACATCTTGTTTCGGGACGACAAGACCTATCCCTACCTCAAGCTCACGGGCAATGGCACGCTGTTTTTGAAGGCGGTGGACGAGGGCCCTGAGCCGCAGACATTTCCCCGAGTGGCGTATTACCGGGGAGCGGTCGAGAAAAAGCACCGCTACTTTGGCCCGTTTCCCAGTGCCTGGGCGGTAAAAGAGTCGATTCAGCTGCTGCAAAAAGTGTTTCGCCTGCGCACCTGCGAAGACACGGTGTTTGCCAACCGCACCCGGCCTTGCTTGCTGTACCAGATCAAGCGTTGTTCAGGCCCGTGCGTCAACTTGATCAGCCCGCAGGCCTATGCCGACGACGTGCAGCACGCCGAGCGCTTTTTGAAGGGCGAGACTCAGGCGCTGTTGCAAGAAATGGAAGCGCGGATGATGGCGCACGCCGAACGGCTGGAGTTTGAGCTGGCTGCCGAGGTGCGCAACCAGATGTCGGCGCTGTCGCGGGTGTTGCACCAGCAGTCGGTGGACACGGGCATCGACACCGACGTGGACATTTTGGCGGTGCGTGTGCAGGGCGGTCGCGCCTGTGTGAACTTGGCCATGGTGCGCGGTGGACGGCATTTGGGTGACCGGGCCTATTTCCCGGCGCATGTCGAAGATGCGCATGCCTTGCAATCGGTCGAGGACGATGGCCAGCCGCAGGTGCCGGTTGACGTTCAGGTGCTTGAAGCCTTCATGGCCCAGCATTACATCGGCATTCCCGTGCCTGCAGCCTTGATCACCAGCGTGGCGGTGGACAAGGGCCTGGTGGCCGCCTTGTCGCAGCAAGCGGGGTACAAGATTGCCGCAGTGCACAACCCGCGTGAGCAGCGCCGGGTGTGGCTGTCGATGAGCGAAAAGAACGCCGACATCCAGCTGGCCCGGTTGTTGGCCGAAGAAGGTTCACAGCAGGCCCGCACCCGTGCGCTGGCCGATGCCCTCGATTTGGCCCCGGACGATTTGGATGCCTTGCACATCGAGTGTTTCGACATCTCGCACACGGCGGGCGAAAACACGCAGGCTTCTTGCGTGGTGTTTCGCCAACACAAAATGCAAAGCAGCGAGTACCGCCGCTACAACATCGAGGGCATCACGCCCGGTGACGATTACGCCGCCATGCGCCAAGTGCTGATGCGGCGCTACGGCAAGTTGGCCGAGGCATTGCGCAGTGCCGAAGGCACCGCCCGCTTGCCCGATCTGGTGCTGATCGATGGCGGCAAGGGCCAAGTTTCGATGGCCAAAGAGGTGTTCACCCAGCTGGGCCTGGATTTGTCGCGCATTGTGGGCGTCGAAAAAGGCGAGGGCCGCAAAGTGGGGCTGGAAGAGCTGGTGTTTGCCGATGGCCGCGACAAGGTTTATCTGGGCAAGGACTCGGCGGCCCTGATGCTGGTGGCCCAAATTCGGGACGAGGCGCACCGCTTTGCCATCACCGGCATGCGGGCGCAGCGGGCCAAGGTGCGCATGGGGGGCAGCAAGATTGAAGAGATTCCCGGCATTGGCCCGCGCAAACGTGCCAAATTGCTCCAGCGTTTTGGGGGAGTGCGCGGCGTGGAAAGTGCCAGCGTGGAAGACTTGGTGGGTGTGGAGGGGATTTCACGCGAGTTGGCCGAGAGCATTTACAACGCCTTGCATTGAGTTCTTGGCCATTCAGCCCATCAAAACCCTGTTTGGCGTGCCACAATGAAGACCATGTTTTTCACGATCCCCACCATCATGACCTGGACGCGCATTGTCGCGATCCCTTTGATCATTGGCGTGTATTACCTGCAAAGCCTGACGGTGGAAACCCAAAACACGATCGCCACGATCATGTTTGTGCTGTTCGCCATCACCGATTGGCTCGATGGCTTTTTGGCCCGCAAACTCAATCAAACCTCGGCTTTCGGTGCTTTTCTGGACCCGGTGGCCGACAAGTTTTTGGTGTGTGCCGCTTTGTTGATGTTGGTGCAGCTGGATCGTGTGCATGTGCTGATTGCCTTGGTCATCATTGGCCGCGAAATCGCCATTTCTTCTTTGCGCGAGTGGATGGCCCAGATCGGTGCGGGCAAGAGTGTGGCCGTGCACATGGTGGGCAAGCTCAAGACCACGGTGCAAATGGTGGCGATTCCGTTTTTGCTCTTCGACGGCATGCTGTTTGGCGTGATCGACACCCGCATCTGGGGGGCGGTGTTGATCTTGATCGCCGCCGTGCTGACCATCTGGTCCATGGTTTATTACATGCAAAAGGCCCTGCCTGAAATCCGGGCACGGGTGAAATGACCGATTCGCAAGAGACAACGGCCTGGATCAAGGCCATGCCGGTCGTGTTCGTTCTGATCTGGAGCACTGGCTTCATCGTCGCCCGTTACGGCATGCCGCACGCACCGCCGTTCAGCTTTTTGCTGGTCCGTTATCTGCTCTCCATCCTGTGTTTTTTGCCCTGGATTTTTCTGGCCCGCGTCAAGTGGCCGCAAAGCCGAATGCAGTTGTTGCACTTGGCGGTCACGGGCATTCTGATGCACGCAGGCTACTTGGGCGGCGTGTGGGCTGCGGTCAAGGCGGGCATGGGCTCGGGTTTGTCGTCTCTGATCGTGGGCTTTCAGCCAGTCCTCACCGCCATTTGGTTGTCTTACAGCCTGCGCGGTTCAGATCAGCCGGGCGTGTCACGCCGTCAGTGGCTGGGGCTGTTGCTCGGGTTCGTGGGTTTGCTCATGGTGGTTTGGCGCAAGCTGACTTTGGGCTCTCCCATGGACCACGTGACGCCGGTCAACATGGCCTTTGCCATCGCCGCCTTGCTGAGCATCACCATCGGCACCCTTTATCAAAAGCGCTTTGTGCAGCCTTGTGATGTGCGCTCGGCCAACACCGTGCAGCTCGTGGCCGCATGGGTTGTCACCTTGCCGCTGGCCCTGATGGAGCCCGAAGCCATGCGCTGGAACGCTGAATTGGCCGGGGCCATGGCCTGGTCGGTGCTGGGACTGACGCTGGGTGGCAGCTCCTTGCTTTACATCTTGATCCAGCGCGGTGCGGCAGCGTCCGTCACCAGCCTGATGTACCTGGTGCCCCCCACAACGGCCATCATCGCCTGGCTGCTGTTTGGCGAGACCATCACAGCGGCCACTTTGGCAGGCACAGCCCTCACCGCACTGGGTGTGAGCTTGGTGGTCAGGCCGTCACGTACGTGAAAGCCCTCGCGGGGCTTTGTGGCTAAGCTGATGCCGCTTGAAGGCGATGCCCCTTCGATCCCCTTTTTTATTCTTTGAACCAGAAAGTTTTTTCATGACCCAACACCGCATTGCCGTGATTCCCGGAGATGGCATTGGCAAAGAAGTCATGCCTGAAGGCTTGCGCGTCATGGACGCTGCTGCCCGCAAATTTGGCATTGATTTGCACTTCGACCACTTTGACTTTTCCAGCTGGGACTATTGCGAAAAGCACGGCCAGATGCTGCCTGACAACTGGAAAGACCAGATCGGTGGTCACGACGCGCTTTACTTCGGTGCCGTGGGATGGCCTGACAAAATTGCCGACCATGTCTCTTTGTGGGGCTCGCTGCTGCTGTTCCGCCGTGAGTTTGACCAGTACATCAACCTGCGCCCGGCCCGGTTGATGCCCGGCATCATCGCGCCCGTGGTGCGGCGCGACGGCAGCGCACGCCAGCCCGGCGAGATCGACATGTACATCGTGCGCGAAAACACCGAAGGCGAATACTCCAGCGTAGGCGGCCGCATGTTCCCCGGCACCGAGCGCGAAATCGTGATGCAAGAATCCATCATGACCCGCATCGGGGTGGACCGTGTCCTGAAGTTCGCCTTTGAATTGGCCCAGAGCCGCCCCAAAAAGCACCTGACCAGCGCCACCAAATCCAATGGCATTGCGATCACCATGCCTTATTGGGACGAACGAGTGGCCGAGATGGCCCAAGCCTATCCCGGCATCAACGTCGATAAGTTTCACATCGACATCCTGACCGCACATTTTGTGCAACGCCCCGACTTTTTTGACGTGGTGGTGGCCAGCAATTTGTTTGGCGACATCCTCAGTGATTTAGGCCCTGCGTGCACGGGCACCATTGGCATCGCGCCCAGCGCCAACCTGAACCCCGACCGCAAGTTTCCATCGCTGTTCGAGCCTGTGCATGGCTCCGCGCCAGATATCGCGGGCAAAGGCATTGCCAACCCCATTGGCCAGATTTGGTGTGGCGCCATGATGCTGGAATTTTTGGGCCACAAAGACGCACACGATGCGGTGTTGGGGGCCATCGAAAAGGTATTGGCCGCAGGCAAGGATGCACCACGAACCCCCGATTTGGGCGGCACTGCAAAAACCGCTGACGTGGGTCGCGCCATTGTCGATGCGCTTTAAAGGGGCGTGAATGACGGCAGGTGGCGCTTGTTTCCTGATCAAAAACTGTGGCGTGCTTCGCTGATTGCGTGTTTTCGAGGCTAGAATTCAAGCCCCACAGTCGTACTGTGAACCCCATTTCCAGTCCACTGCCGGTTGTGCCGGTTTGTCACTTCAAGAGGTTTCTTGTGAACAAAACAGAACTGATCGAACACATTGCAAAACAAGCAGACTTGTCCAAAGCTGCTGCCGGTCGCGCATTGGAAGCCACAATGGGCGCCGTGCGTGCTACCTTGAAAAAAGGCGGCACGGTGTCTTTGGTCGGGTTCGGTACATTTGCCGTGGGAAAACGTGCAGCCAGAGTCGGTCGCAATCCACGCACTGGCGCAGCGATTAAAATCAAGTCAGCCAAAGTTCCAAAATTCCGTCCAGGCAAAGCCTTGAAGGATGCTTTGAACTGACAACACTTTTCAGGTGGGGCGCTTAGCTCAGTTGGTAGAGCGGCTCCTTTACACGGAGTAGGTCGGCGGTTCGAGACCGTCAGCGCCCACCACCCTATAAAGTAAAGGCGAACCCAGTGTTCGCCTTTTTTCTTGACAACACGAGACTTCAAACATGTTTGATTCCATTCGCAATAACTCCAAAATCTTGATGGGGTTGTTGTTCTTGCTGGTGATTCCTTCTTTTGTGCTGTTCGGCATTGAGGGCTACAGCCAGTTTGAAGACAAAGGTGCCGTGGTTGCCAAGGTCGATGGTCAAAAAATCACGCAGTCCGAGTGGGATGCTGCCCATCAGGCTGAAGTGGATCGCATTCGTGCTTCGGTCCCTAATTTGGACCCCAAACTGCTCGACTCTGCGCAAGCCCGTTACGCCACGTTGGACAAAATCGTCAATGAGCGCTTGATCGCTCGCGCATCTGAGAAACAACTCTTGGTCACCAGTGACCAGCGTTTGGCGCGTTACCTGCAACAAGATCCGTCCATTGCAGGTTTGCGTGGCGCAGACGGCAAACTGGACATGGAACGCTACCGTCAACTGGCGGCCAGCCAGGGCATGACGCCAGAAATGCTGGAAGCTCGCGTGCGTCGCGATCTGTCCAATCAGCAAGTTCTTGCAGGTTTGCAAGGCTCGGTGTTTGCCACGCAGCGCCAAACCGACATGGCCCTGGATGCGTATTTGCAGCGCCGCGAAATTCAGCTAAAGCGGTGGGCTCCTTCTGACTTTGCGGCCAAGGTTGAAGTGGTCGATGCAGACCTGCAGCGTTTTTACCAAGACAAATCAGAGCTTTTCCGCACGGTTGAAAACGTGGATGTTGAATTTTTGGTCTTGGATGTGGCGGCATTGCAAGCCAAGATCAATTTGCCTGAGCAAGACCTGAAGGCCTATTACGAACAAAATCTACAGCGCTTGGGTGGCCAAGAGCAGCGCCGTGCCAGCCATATTTTGATCAACGCAGCGAAAGACCTGCCAGCGGCAGACAAGCAAAAAGCCCGCGCCAAGGCCGAAAGCCTGCTGGATGCAGTGCGCAAGGCACCCAAAACTTTTGCTGATGTCGCTCGCAATAATTCGGACGACACGGGTTCTGCCAGCCGTGGCGGAGATCTCGACTTTTTTGCACGCGGTGCGATGGTCAAACCTTTCGAAGATGCCGCATTTGCGCTTCAAAAAGGCGATGTCAGCGACATCGTTGAGTCGGATTTCGGTTTCCACATCATTCAACTGACCGACATCAAATTGCCTCAAGCGCCTTCGTTCGAGTCCATGCGCCCCCAGCTAGAAGCCGATCTGCGCAAGCAACAAGCCCAGCGCCAGTTCGCTGAATTGGCCGAGACGTTCAGCAACAGTGTTTATGAGCAATCTGACAGCTTGGCACCTGTGGCCGAGCGCTTGAAATTGGCGGTTCAAAAAGCCCAAGGCCTGACCATGACTCCTGCAGCGGGTGCCCAGGGTGTGTTGAACAACCCTAAATTGTTGCAAGCGGTATTTTCTGAAGATGCTCTGGTCAAACGTCGGAACACCGCCGCCGTTGAGGTGGCTTCCAACACCTTGGTGTCTGCCCGTGTTGTCACACATCGCCCGGCCGCTGTGCGTCCGTTTGAAGAAGTCAAAGCCGACGTGCGACAGCTTTTGATCCAGGCCAAATCGGCTGAGTTGGCCAAAGCCGAGGGTCAAGCCCGATTGGCCTCTTGGAAGACCGATCCATCACAGGCCAACTTGGGCGGTGCTGTGACGGTGTCTCGGGATCAAGCTCAAACGTTGCCTCAGGCTGTGATGGATGCTGCTTTGCGTGCTGACCCCTCAAAAATGCCCGCCTTGATGGGGGTCGATCTGGGCGCACAGGGTTATGCCGTTGTTCGGGTCAACAAAATCGTGCCCCGGCCTGAGGTCAATGCGCAGCAGTCAGAGCAGAGCCGCGAGCAATTTGCACGCTTGTGGGGTCAGGCGGAATCGCAAGCCTACTTGGCCAGCTTGAAGGCGCAGTTCAAAGTTGAAATGTTGGCTGAAAAACCCCAAAAGATGGGCGACTTAGCCGCTAAAAAGCCCTGAGCTTCAGGCTATAATATCGATCTACGGTGGCTGTAGCTCAGTTGGTAGAGTCCAGGATTGTGATTCCTGTTGTCGTGGGTTCGAGCCCCATCAGCCACCCCAAAAATTTAAAAAGCCCTTCCGAATCCGGTGGGGCTTTTTTTTGTGCATCACTTTGTTTGTGGTGCCGACTTGTCCCCTGTTGATCACTTGATACCCCCTGTTTATCCACAGGGTTATCCCGTGACGCCCAGCGCGGCGGGGGCTAACATGGCCTTTTGATTTGCCGGTTCTAAATGTCTGCTGTTTTCTCCCCCCATTTGAGCGAATTTCCCTCGGACCTGTCCTCTGACAGCCAAATTGCCAAGTTGCGCGTTCCACCCCATTCCATCGAGGCCGAATCGAGTGTCTTGGGTGGTTTGTTGCTGGACAACGCAGCTTGGGATCGGGTGGGTGATTTGCTGGTTGATTCAGATTTTTACCGGCACGAGCACAAGTTGATCTATGCCGCGATTGGTGCATTGATCAACGCCTCGAAACCCGCTGACGTAATCACTGTCAGTGAGCATCTTCAAAACCAGGGCAAAACCGCAGAAATGGGTGGTTTGGCTTACCTGAATTCCTTGGCGCAATACGTGCCCAGTGCCAGCAATATCCGTCGCTATGCCGAGATCGTTCGCGAACGTTCAATTTTGCGCAAGCTGGTGACGGCGAGTGACGAGATCGCGACCAACGCGTTTAACCCGCAGGGCAAAGCGATTGACCGCATCCTGGACGAAGCAGAGCAAAAAATCTTCAACATCGGTGAAGAAGGCTCGCGCATGAAGCAGGGTTTCCAGTCGATGGACACGCTGGTGGTCGAACTGCTTGACCGCGTGCAGGAAATGGCCGACAACCCCAATGACATCACGGGTGTGCCAACAGGTTTTTACGATTTGGACCGCATGACATCCGGTTTGCAGCCGGGCGACATGGTGGTCTTGGCGGCACGTCCATCCATGGGTAAAACGGCCTTTGCGATCAACATCGCTGAGCACGTGGCCTTGAACGAGGGTTTGCCGGTGGCCGTGTTTTCCATGGAAATGGGCGCATCTCAATTGGCTGTTCGCGTGGTCGGCTCGATCGGTCGCATCGACCAAGGCCATTTGCGCACAGGCAAGCTCAGCGACGAAGAGTGGCCGCGCTTAACCGAAGCCATCGAGAAGCTGCGCACGGTGTCTTTGCACATTGATGAAACGCCGGGCCTGACACCGTCTGAACTGCGTGCCAACGCCCGTCGCCTGGCGCGGCAGTGCGGCAAGTTGGGTTTGATTGTGGTGGACTATTTGCAGCTCATGAGCGGTTCTGGCGGCTCGGGTGGCGACAACCGTGCGACCGAGTTGGGTGAAATTTCACGTGGCCTCAAAATGCTGGCCAAAGAACTTCAATGCCCGGTGATTGCGCTGTCGCAGCTCAACCGAAGTGTCGAGCAACGTACCGACAAGCGCCCCATGATGAGCGACCTGCGAGAGTCCGGCGCGATCGAGCAAGATGCCGACATCATCATGTTCATTTACCGCGATGACTACTACAACAAGGATTCCAAAGATCCGGGCGTGGCAGAAATCATCATTGGCAAACAGCGTAACGGCCCCACAGGCACGGTCCGTTTGACCTTCCTGAAGAACCTGACTCGTTTTGAAAGCCTGGCGTCGGGTCTGAGCGACGATTACTGAGACCCGACGGGTTTCGCAGGCGAGCGCTTAAAGCGCCTCGCTGGCAAAGTCTGCCAAGCGCGAACGCTCACCACGCGCCAGGGTGATGTGGCCTCCATGAGCCCAGCCCTTGAAGCGGTCCACCGCATAGGTCAAACCCGATGAGCCTTCCGTCAGGTAGGGCGTGTCGATTTGGGCCAAGTTGCCCATGCAGATGATTTTGGTGCCTGGGCCTGCGCGCGTGATCAGCGTTTTCATTTGCTTGGGCGTCAAGTTCTGTGCCTCGTCAATGATCACGTACTTGTTCATGAAGGTCCGTCCTCGCATGAAGTTCATGCTCTTGATCTTGATGCGGCTCTTGATCAATTCATTGGTTGCGGCACGGCCCCATTCGCCGGCATTGCCGCCATCGCCTTTGGCCAGAAACTCAAGGTTGTCATCCAGAGCGCCCATCCAGGGGCCCATTTTCTCTTCTTCTGTGCCCGGCAAAAAGCCGATGTCTTCGCCCACGCTCACCGTGGCGCGGGTCATGATGATTTCGGTGTATCGGCGGTCATCCAGCACTTGTGTCAAGCCCGCAGCCAGGGCCATCAAGGTTTTGCCTGTGCCCGCAGTGCCCGCCAGCGTCACAAAATCGACGTCCGGATCGGTCAGCAGATTCATCGCAAAGTTTTGTTCGCGGTTGCGGGTGGTGACGCCCCAGATGGCATTTTTCTGGTGGGTGAAGTCTCTCAAAGTGCGCAATACCGCTGTTTTGCCTCGAATCTCGGTCACGCGTGCATACAAACTGGGTTCGCCGGGCGCCTCGAAATAGACAAACTGGTTCATGAACAGACTGGGCACAATGGGGCCGCTGATGCGGTAGAACGTGTGCGTGCCTTGCTGCCAGCTCTCCACGGTTTTGCCGTTCTTGATCCAGAAATCCGCTGGCAATGCCAGTGATCCTGGGTAAAGCAGGTCGCCATCTTCCAGGGTTTTGTCGTTTTGGTAGTCCTCAGCCTGCAGGCCCAAAGCCCTCGCCTTGACCCGCATGTTGATGTCCTTGGACACCAAGACCACTTCGCGCGGGGCTTGTAATTGGCCCAATGCTTTGACAACGCCCAGAATCTGATTGTCTGCCTTGCCTTGTGGCAGGGCCAAGGGCAGGCTCAGATCGAGTGCCTGGGTCTGGAAGAACAACTGGCCCATGGCATCGGTATGGCCCGTGGCACTCAAGGGTGAGCCTTTGCCCAAATCGGCACCTTGAGCACTGGCCAAAGCGTCCAGTGAACGGCTGGCTTGGCGCGCATTGCGCGCCACTTCGGTCATGCCTTTTTTATGGCCATCTAGCTCTTCGAGCACGATCATTGGCAAGAAGACATCGTGCTCCTCGAAGCGGAACAGGCTCATGGGGTCGTGCATCAGCACATTGGTGTCGAGCACAAAGAGTTTGCTCGGCCCGATTCGGCGTTTGGGGCGGCTCACAGGCGCAAAGCTGGGCTTCGTGGCAGCGGGTGCAGTGTCAACTGGGGGAGTCACAACGGCATTGGATGCTTTGCGGTTGCGTGCTGTCCGTTTTGGTTCCGTGGCAACGGGTGTTTGCGCGGATGCGGTCCGAGATACAGGTGCTACAGGCGCAGCTGCCTTGGTTTCGACTTGCTCCATGACTGGCGCGTTTTCTGCCTCAGTAGTTTGGGCTTCGAAAGCGGTATGGGTCAAGCGACTGGCGCGTTGGGTGGGGGCAGGTGGCAGTGGCATGAGCGAAGGCCTCTTGATAAGTGAAAAAATCTGACGCCGAAAAATAAAAAGCCGCCTGGAGGCCAAGGCGGCTTTTTAAGAGAGCGGTGAGGGGGCTGATGTTCAGCGGCATGAAATCATTATGCACGAGCCGAATGACAAAACCCGCGGGCTTGAATCAAGCCACTGCAGCGGCTTTCTTCAGGTCTTTAACGGCCTTGAGTACTTCTTCTACATGGCCTGGGACTTTCAGGCCACGCCACTCTTGCTTGAGTGTGCCGTCTGCGCCAACCAAGAAGGTGCTGCGCTCAATGCCTTTGACTTTTTTGCCGTACATGATTTTATTTTTGACCACGCCAAACATGTGGCACATTTTTTCTTCTGTGTCGGCAATCAGCTCAAACTGCAATTCCAGCTTGGCTTTGAAATCGTCGTGCGATTTCATGTTGTCACGCGACACACCCAGAACCAAGGCGCCGGCTTTGACGAAATCCTTGTATTTGTCCCGGAACTGCATGGCCTCGGTGGTGCAGCCAGGGGTGTTGTCTTTGGGGTAGAAAAACAAAACCACGGGTTGACCGAGGTGGGAGATGTTCGAAACTTTCAGGCCGCTGGTCGCGTTCGCTTCAAATTCGGGGAGGGGTTTGTTAAGAACGATCGCCATAAAACTTTGATCTCGCTTGACAGGTTGAGCGCTTGCCGCCATCAACTGGCGTCAGGTTCGCTAAAGGCCGTGGGCCTTGGCAACCTTAGATTTTACTCTGAATGAGGGGCCCCATCGCCCGAACCCTCGGAAACAAGCTAAGTGGCAAACGCATGCTTTAAGTTTCCAGCAGCAAAGCGACCACAACTTTGCGTCCTTCGCTGGCCAGAATGTTGTAAGTGCGACAGGCGGCGGGAGTGTCCATGGTTTCCACGCCGATACCGCGCTCAATCAGGGGTCTGAGCCAGGCTGGCTGCGGAAACCGCAGGCGCTGGCCACTGCCAAATATCACCAGCTCCGCTCCGCTCAAGGCCAATGTTTCAAAATTTTCTGATTTAAGCACTTCAAAACGGTGAACTTCCCATGCCTTGGGCGCAGCGCCCGGCAGGCTGCTGACGATCAGGGAGTGGTCGAATTTTTGTCCATTGACCTCAATCCATCCTTCGCCATAGGCATTGATGGTGAGGCTGTTTGATTTGTCGGGTTGTAATTTCATGGGGTGATCTGGGCTGGCTGGGCGTATTCAGTCCAACATTAGGGGCGCGGCTCTGGGTTGTGGGGCCGAAACGGCTGTGAAATGTGGTCAAATTATAGGTTTTCCCCTCTCGCAACTGCCTTTGGAGGCACTTTGAAGCCCATTCAAAAATCTGCCAAGCTCGCCAACGTTTGTTATGACATTCGCGGTCCCATCATGGACCGCGCTCGTCAAATGGAAGAGGACGGGCAAAAGATCATCAAATTGAACATCGGAAACTTGGCAGTTTTCGGCTTCGATGCGCCAGAAGAAATTCAGCAAGACATGATTCGCAACTTGCCCAATTCGGCAGGTTACTCAGACAGCAAAGGTATTTTTGCTGCCCGAAAAGCCGTCATGCATGAGACCCAAAAACAGGGCATTTTGGGCGTGACCCTGGATGATATTTATCTGGGCAACGGTGCGAGCGAATTGATTGTGATGGCCACCAATGGTTTGCTGGACAACGGCGACGAAGTGCTCTTGCCATCGCCTGACTACCCCCTGTGGACGGCGGCGGCCAGTTTGTCTGGCGGCACCCCCGTGCATTACCGCTGCGAAGAGGCCAATGGCTGGATGCCGGATCTGGCCGACATCCGTGCCAAAGTCACGCCCCGTACCAAGGGCATTGTGGTGATCAACCCGAACAACCCGACGGGTGCCCTGTACTCGGACGAGTTGCTCAAGGGCATTGTGGCCATTGCACGCGAGCACGGCTTGGTGATTTTTGCTGACGAGGTTTATGACAAAGTTTTGTACGATGGTGTCAAGCACACGCCTTTGGCCAGTCTGTCGCAGGACGTGCTGACCTTGACCTTCAACTCGCTGTCCAAAAGCTACCGTTCTTGCGGATACAGGGCCGGGTGGATGGTGATCTCTGGCGATAAAAAGAACGCCCGCGATTACATCGAGGGCCTGAACATGCTCTCTAACATGCGCCTGTGCGCCAATGTGCCGGGCCAATGGGCCATTCAAACGGCACTGGGCGGGCATCAGAGCATCAATGAGTTGGTTGGCGAAGGTGGCCGCTTGCGCAAGCAGCGCGACCTGGCGTATGAGCTGATCACGGCCATCCCGGGTGTGACTTGCGTGAAGCCGCAAGCGGCGCTGTACATGTTTCCCAAGCTCGATCCTCGGATTTATCCGGTCAAGGATGACCAGGATTTTTTCTTGCAACTGCTGGAAGAAACCAAGGTCATGTTGGTCCAGGGTACGGGCTTCAATTGGCCTGATACAGATCATTTCCGCATCGTATTTTTGCCGCACGAAGACGATTTGCGCGAAGCCATCGCACGCGTTGCGCGCTTTTTGCAAGGTGCTCGCCAACGTTTTGGCACTGAAGCCTTGGTGGCCTGAATTCACAAAATCAATGCCCGAGTTTTCGGGCTCACCTTACTGTAGTAAAGAAGTCGAAAAATGAAACCGATCAAAGTAGGCCTGTTGGGCATGGGCACTGTGGGCAGTGGCACATTCAATGTGCTCAAGCGCAACCAGGGTGAAATTCAGCGACGGGCTGGCCGAGGTATCGAAATCACCATGGTGGCCGACCTCAATGTGGCGCGGGCCAAAGAGCTGGTGGGCGAGGGCGTTCAAGTGGTGGCCGATGGCCGCGAGATCATTGCCAACCCTGAAATCGACATCGTCATTGAATTGATTGGCGGGTACGGTATTGCCAAAGTGCTGGTGCTTGAGGCCATTGCCGCAGGCAAGCATGTGGTCACCGCCAACAAGGCCTTGTTGGCCGTGCACGGCACAGAGATTTTTGCCGCAGCGCAAGCCAAAGGCGTGATGGTGGCTTTTGAGGCCGCTGTGGCCGGGGGCATTCCCATCATCAAGGCGCTGCGCGAAGGCCTGACGGCCAACAGCATCCAGTGGGTGGCGGGCATCATCAACGGCACCACCAATTTCATCCTGTCCGAGATGCGCGACAAGGGTCTGGATTTTGGTGTGGTGCTCAAGGAAGCCCAGCGTCTGGGTTATGCCGAAGCCGACCCGACCTTTGACATCGAGGGTGTCGATGCTGCGCACAAAGTGACCTTGATGAGCGCGATCGCCTTTGGTATTCCGGTCCAGTTTGACAAAGCTTACGTGGAAGGCATCACCCAATTGGGCGCCGCAGACATCAAGTACGCCGAGCAACTGGGTTACCGCATCAAGCTGCTCGGCATCACCAAGCGCACGGCACAAGGTGTCGAGTTGCGCGTGCACCCCAGCTTGGTACCTACACAGCGATTGATCGCCAATGTCGAAGGTGCCATGAACGCCGTGATGGTGCAAGGCGATGCCGTGGGCACCACTTTGTATTACGGCAAAGGCGCAGGCTCAGAGCCGACAGCCAGCGCCGTGATTGCCGATCTGGTTGACATCACCCGTTTGCACACCGCCGATCCGCTGAACCGTGTGCCGCATTTGGCGTTTCAGCCGAATGCCATGAGCAGTTTGTCGGTGTTGCCGATGTCCGAGGTGGTGACCAGCTATTACCTGCGTTTGCGCGTGGCCGATCAGGCCGGCGTGTTGGCCAAGTTGACTGGCCTTTTGGCCCAGGCCGACATCAGCATCGATGCCGTTTTGCAGCGCGAGGCCGATCAGGTCAGCCAGGCAGGCGAGAACCAGACCGATGTGATCATCCTGACTCACGACACGCGTGAAGGCACCCTGAATGCTGTTTTGGCCGAAATGCAGGCGCTGCCCACCGTGATGGCGCCGATTGTGCGCATTCGCAAGGAAGAGTTGAACTGATGCGTTACCTGTCGACACGCGGCCATGCAGACCGCAAACAATTTTGTGAAATCCTGCTCGAAGGCTTGGCCCCTGATGGTGGTTTGTACCTGCCAGAAAGCTATCCCAAGCTGGATGCGGCTGCGCTGACTCGTTTGCGCGAAGTCTGGACAAGCCAAGGCTACGCGGCTTTGGCCTTCGAGGTTTTGTCGCTCTACATTGACGACATTCCCAGCGATGACTTGCAGGCCCTGTGTCGCAAGACTTACACCCAAGAGGTGTTCGGCACGAAAGAGATCGTCCCGCTCAAACCCTTGCAGGCCGCAGGTCAGCTCCAAGCTGATTTGTATCTGGAAGCCTTGTCCAACGGCCCGACCTTGGCCTTCAAGGACATGGCCATGCAGCTGCTGGGCAACTTGTTTGAATACGAGTTGGCGCGGCGCGGCGAAGAGCTCAACATTTTGGGTGCGACATCAGGCGACACGGGCAGTGCGGCCGAATACGCGATGCGCGGCAAAAAAGGCGTGCGGGTTTTCATGACCAGCCCACATGGCCGCATGAGTCCTTTTCAGCAAGCCCAAATGTTCAGTCTGTTGGACGAGAATATTTTCAACATCGCCATTGACGGCGTGTTCGATGATTGCCAGGACATTGTCAAAGCCGTGTCCAACGATCTGGCGTTCAAACGCCGTTACAAGATCGGCACGGTCAATTCGATCAACTGGGCCCGCTTGCTGGCCCAGGTGGTGTACTACTTTGCAGGGTACTTTCAGGCCACGCAAAACAACGATCAGAAGGTCAGCTTCACGGTGCCGAGCGGTAATTTTGGCAACGTTTGTGCAGGCCATGTGGCCCGCATGATGGGTTTGCCGATTGACCGTTTGGTGGTCGCCACCAACGAAAACGATGTGCTCGACGAGTTCTTTCGCACGGGCATCTACCGTGTGCGTGGCACTGCCGACACGCATGAAACCTCCAGCCCCTCAATGGACATCTCCAAGGCCAGCAATTTCGAGCGCTTTGTGTTCGACCTGCTGGAGCGCGATGGCGGCCGAACCAAAGCCATTTTTGGCGAAGGCCTCAGTCGCGAGGGTTTTTTCGATCTGTCAGGCGATGCCCGCTTTGCCAAGGCGGCCACGGTGTACGGTTTCGACAGCGGTCGCAGCACCCATGTCGACCGTCTGAAAACGATTCAGCAAGTGTTTGCCAGTTATGGCGTGATGATCGACACGCACACCGCCGATGGTGTGAAGGTGGCCAAAGAGCACCTGAATGCACAAGTGCCCATGATCGTTCTGGAGACAGCTTTGCCCATCAAATTTGCATCGACGATCGTCGAGGCCTTAGGCCGTCAACCTGATCGCCCCGCCCAATTTGAAGGCATCGAGTCCCTGCCCAAGCGCGTGCTGATCATGAAGGCGGATGTGGATCTGATCAAGTCCTTCATCACGCAACACTGCGATTGACGCTCATGACCACAGCACCACGCGCCCCCTTGATGTCACTTGATGAAGCGCTGAAAACGCTGTTGGCTCAAATCAGCCCCTTGATGGGCCATGAGTCGGTGGCGACGCTGGACGCCGACGGCCGCATTCTGGCGCAAGACCTGGTTTCGTCTTTGCAGGTGCCTGCTTTTGACAACTCGTCCATGGACGGGTACGCGGTGCGCAGCGCCGATGTGCAGGAAGCTGGCGTCGAGTTGACAGTGACACAGCGCATTGCCGCAGGTCATTTTGGGCAACCTTTGCTGCCAGGGCAAGCTGCGCGCATTTTCACCGGGGCACCTGTGCCCCCGGGTGCAGACGCCATCGTGATGCAAGAGCAAACCGAACGGGTGTCAGCAGACGTCCCCGATCGGGTTCGTTTTTTGACGCAAGCCGAAGCGGGACAGTGGGTGCGCCGCAGTGGCGAAGACGTCCGCATGGGCGATACCGTTTTGAAGCGTGGGCAAAAACTGGGCCCTGCTGAATTGGGTTTGGCGGCCAGCCTGGGTTTGGCTCATCTTCAGGTCATGTCGCGCCCCAAAGTGGCTTTGTTTTCAACCGGCGATGAGTTGGTCATGCCCGGAGATGTGGCTCCGGCAGACATGTTGCCTGGCGCTATTTACAACTCGAACCGGTTTTTCTTGCGGGCTTTGTTGCACCGTTTGGGTTGCGAAGTCAGCGATCTCGGCATTGTTCCTGACCGCCGCGAAGCCACCATCGCTGCCCTCAAAACAGCGGCTGACCACCACGATCTGATCGTGACCAGTGGCGGCGTTTCGGTGGGCGAAGAGGACCATGTCAAACCTGCCGTGCAAGCTTTGGGTGCATTGGCGCTCTGGCAGATCGGCATGAAGCCCGGAAAACCGTTTGCGTATGGCCATGTTCGGCGCGAAACAGCACCCGGTATGGCACATTTTGTCGGCCTGCCGGGCAATCCCGTGTCGAGCTTCATGACCTTTTTGCTCTTGGTTAAACCTTTGATTTTGGCGCTGCAAGGGGCGGAACAAGTGGCCCCTGTTTGCATGACTTTGCCCGCCCATTTTGATGTGCCCAAGGCCGACAAACGGCGCGAATTTTTGCGCGTTCGACGCAATGCGCAAGGCGGTTTGGATCTGTTTCCAAACCAAAGCTCCGGCGTTCTGACCTCTGTGGTTTGGGGCGATGGTGTGGTGGACAACCCTGCTGGCCACACGATTGCCCGCGGCGACAGCGTTAATTTTTGGCCATTTGCGGAGTGGTTGTCATGAAGATCCAGGTGCGTTACTTTGCTTCGCTAAGAGAGACCATTGGCGTGGCCAGTGAGTCGGTGGAAACGGCCTGCGACAACGTGGCCAGCTTCAGGCAGCAACTGATCGCGCTTGGCGGTGTTCATGCCGAGTGTCTGGCCATCGGACGCCCCGTGCGTGTGGCGGTCAATCAGGTCATGGCCAATGACGACACGCCGCTGCCTGGCGATTGCGAAGTGGCGTTTTTCCCGCCGGTCACAGGAGGATGAAACCGTGTTTCAACGCGTCGCTATCCAGACCGAAGACTTCGATGTCTCTCAAGAACTGAACGCCTTGCGGGCGCAAGATTTGCGCGTGGGGGCCGTGTGCAGTTTCGTCGGCACAGTGCGGGATACCCGGGCTTTGACAGGCATCGCCACAGATGAAGTTCAGGCGATGGCGCTTGAGCACTATCCGGGTATGACCGAAAAATCGATCGAAGCCATGATCGATGAAGCACACAAGCGCTTTGATTTTTACGCGGCGCGTGTGGTGCACCGTGTTGGGCGTCTTTTGCCCGCCGACCAAATTGTGTTTGTTGCCGTTACCTCGGCGCACCGGGGCGAAAGCTTCAAGGCCTGTGAATTCCTGATGGACTATCTGAAGACACAGGCACCCTTTTGGAAAAAAGAGCAGACGCCGCAAGGTGCGCAATGGGTCGATGCACGAGTGTCTGACGATGCGGCTTTGGCGCGGTGGGGCATCGAGGCCAACAACGGCTGAAGAGGCGCTGGCCTCAGTGCTTGTAGAGCTGTTGAAGCACCAAGCTGGCTTCAGGCGTTTCGTCTTGCCGTTTCTCGCTGTCCTGTTTCGAAAAGCCCCAATCTGCGTTTGCCATGGACTGTTTAATCAAATGGATCATGCCGTGAACCAGTGGCGCTTGTAAGTTGAGCTGGCAAGATTCGGTGGCGGTGGCCATTTTTTTCTGGAAAATGAGCTGCAAATTGCCGTTGGTCTGCAGACTCAGTTGCGCATCGGTGACCAAAAATGGCTCGTCACCCAGAGGCAATTGCAACGGCTCTGCCGCGTAGGGGGTGGCAAAGTCAGCTGTTTGTAAAAAAGCATCGCGTTTCAGTTCAGTCAGCATTTGTTGCGATGACGCATCGGTTGCGGCCAGTCCGGGTTGAGCGGCTTCGAGGCGTGCAACAGAGTGGTCCATGGCTGGAAGCAGGCGTACGGCCATTCGGCGGGTCAGCCAGAACCGGAACTCCTGACCGTCTTGGGTGTTCAGTCGGAGCAAGAGCCGATCTTGGCGTTCGTCGTGGCTGACGGACAGCTGGTGAATGTTCATTCCTTGATTTTAGGCAACACGGCAATGCCCTCCAAGCCTTGAAAATGGGCAATGATGCCCAAAATGAAGGTCACTGGAGAATTCTCATGCGCCTTGATAAATTGACGACCAAATTTCACGAAGCTTTGTCTGATGCCCAGTCACTGGCCTTGGGCCGTGACCATGCCTATATAGAGCCAGCCCACGTTTTGGTGACCATGCTCAAGCAGGATGAGGGGCCCAAAGCCTTGCTGCTGCGTGCGGGTGTGCAGGTTCAAGGTTTGCTGATGGCGGCAGAAGCCGCAGTGGGTCGCTTGCCACAAGTGACCGGGCAAGACCAGGTTCAGGTGGGGCCTGAACTGGCCAAGTTGCTGCAAGGTGCAGAAAAAGAGTCCATCAAGCGGGGCGACGCTTTCATCGCCAGTGAATTGTTCTTGTTGGCCATTGCCGATAACAAGGGTGATATCGGGCGTTTGGCCAAAGAGCATGGCCTGAGTCGCAAAAGCCTGGAGACAGCCATCGATGCCGTGCGCGGCGGGCAGACGGTAGGCAATGCCGATGCCGAAGGCCAGCGCGAAGCCCTCAAAAAATACTGCATTGACCTGACCGAACGCGCCCGCATCGGCAAGCTCGACCCGGTCATTGGTCGCGACGACGAAATTCGCAGGGCCATTCAGGTTTTGCAGCGCCGAACCAAAAACAACCCGGTGTTGATCGGTGAGCCAGGCGTCGGCAAAACCGCGATTGTGGAGGGCTTGGCGCAACGCATCGTGGCGGGCGAGGTGCCTGATTCGCTGAAGGGCAAGCGGGTCTTGTCGCTCGACATGGCTGCCTTGCTGGCTGGCGCGAAGTTCAGGGGTGAATTTGAAGAACGCCTGAAAACCGTTTTGAGCGAACTGGCCAAAGACGAAGGTCAGACCATTGTGTTCATCGACGAGCTGCACACCATGGTTGGCGCAGGCAAGGCCGAGGGGGCCATGGACGCCGGCAACATGCTCAAGCCCGCATTGGCGAGGGGCGAGTTGCATTGTGTGGGGGCCACCACGCTGGACGAATATCGCAAGTACATCGAAAAAGACGCCGCTTTGGAGCGCCGCTTTCAGAAGATTTTGGTCAATGAGCCCACCGTCGAAGCCACCATCGCCATCTTGCGTGGTTTGCAAGAGAAGTACGAAATCCACCATGGCGTTGACATCACCGACCCGGCCATCGTGGCCGCTGCAGAATTGAGCCACCGCTACATCACCGATCGGTTCTTGCCCGACAAGGCGATTGACCTGATCGACGAGGCTGCGGCCAAGATCAAGATCGAAATTGACTCCAAACCCGAGGTCATGGACAAGCTCGACCGTCGTTTGATTCAGTTGCAGATTGAGCGTGAAGCCGTGCGCAAAGAGCATGACGAGGCTTCGCAAAAACGCTTTGCCTTGATCGAAGAAGAGATCGTTAAGCTAAAAAAAGAAGCTGCCGATCTTGAAGAGATCTGGCAGGCAGAAAAAGCCCAGGCCCAAGGCGGTCAACAGGTGCGCGAGCAAATTGACCAACTGCGTCAGCAAATTGAAGACCTGACCCGCAAGGGCGATTTCAACAAAGTGGCGGAGCTGCAATACGGCAAATTGCCGGCACTTGAAAAAACCCTCAAGGACGTGCAGGCCAAAGAGGCGGCACCCGGAGAAAAACCGGTACACCGCTTGTTGCGCACCCAGGTTGGTGCCGAGGAGATCGCCGAAGTCGTGTCTCGCGCAACGGGCATTCCGGTGTCCAAAATGATGCAAGGCGAGCGCGAAAAGCTGCTTCAGATGGAAGACAAGTTGCATCAGCGCGTGGTGGGACAAGACGAAGCCATTGCTGCCGTGGCCAACGCCATTCGCCGTTCGCGTTCCGGCTTGTCCGATCCGAACCGCCCAACGGGGTCATTCTTGTTCTTGGGCCCCACAGGTGTGGGCAAAACGGAGCTGTGCAAAGCCTTGGCGGGTTTCTTGTTTGACAGCGAGGACCATCTGATCCGTGTCGACATGAGCGAGTTTATGGAGAAGCACTCGGTGGCCCGATTGATCGGTGCGCCCCCGGGCTATGTGGGCTACGAAGAGGGCGGTTACCTGACCGAGGCGGTGCGCCGCAAGCCTTATAGTGTGCTGCTGCTTGATGAGGTCGAAAAGGCCCACCCCGATGTTTTCAACATCTTGTTGCAGGTGCTCGACGATGGCCGATTGACAGATGGTCAAGGGCGCACGGTGGACTTCAAGAACACCGTGATCGTGATGACCTCGAATCTGGGCTCGCACCTGATCCAGTCGATGGTGGGGCAGCCCGCTGAAGACATCAAGGATGCGGTTTGGGATGAGCTGAAGACCCATTTCCGGCCTGAGTTCTTGAACCGCATTGACGAAACGGTTGTTTTCCATGGTCTGGATGCGGACCACATTGCATCGATCGCATCGATCCAGTTGCAAGTGCTCAAGGACCGGTTGCTGCGCATGGATCTGAACTTGGAGGTCACGCCTGCTGCCTTGTCCGAGTTGGCCAAAGTGGGTTTTGACCCGGTCTTTGGTGCGAGGCCACTCAAGCGGGCGATTCAGCAACGCTTGGAAAACCCCTTGTCCCGCTTGTTGCTGGAAGGGCGTTTTCCGCCAAAGTGCCGAATTGAAGTTTCGGTGGATCCGGTGCGTCACCCCGGACAGTTCGACTTCAAAGTGGTTGAAGCAGCAGCTTGAACGCGACGTGATGTACCAAAGGGGCCCACGGGCCCCTTTGTTTTTTCAAAGCTAAACTGTGTTCAGGACAGTTGGGTGAATGCGTTCATTTTCGGAACTTGCGTACCGCTGCATCCGCCTTGAATGTGACGCATATGCCATTGGGTTCTTCCGCTGTAGTTGCTGCGCCGTGGCGCGACGATGCCAAGGTGATGGGGCTGGTTGGCATGGCCCATGCCAGCTCCCACTTTTCACACCTCCTTTTGCCTTTGATGTTTCCTGTGTTCATGCAGGATTTTGGTTGGAGCTTTTCGGAGCTGGGGCTTCTGAGTAGCTTGTTTTTTGTGGTGTCCGGCACAGGTCAAGCCTGTGCGGGTTTTGTGGTGGACCGGGTGGGCGCAAGACCCGTGCTGTTCATGTCGCAAATGTTGTTCATGGCAGCGTGTTTGCTGGCTTTTACCGCGGACAGCTATGTCACTTTGATGGCCGTGGCCGTTTTGGCTGGTTTGGGCAATGCACCGTTTCACCCCGTCGATTTCACTATCCTGAACCAACGCGTTTCTACCGCAAGGCTGGGTTACGCCTTCAGTGTGCACGGCTTGACGGGCAATTTAGGCTGGGCTGTTGCCCCGGCATTTTTCACGCTGGCCACGGCGCTGTGGGACTGGCGGCATGCTTTTTTGGCCGCAGCCTGTGTGTATGCCGTGGTCTTGGCCGTGTTGGTCTGGAACAGGGCGCATTTGCTGACCACAACGTCCCAACATTCAGCCAGTGCGGATGTTGTCCCCAGTGATTTGGCGTTCATGCGCTTGCCTGTGGTGTGGTGGTGTTTTGGTTTCTTTTTGTTGTCCACGGTCACCTTGGCGGTGGTACAGAATTTTTCGGTTCCTATTTTGAAAGAACTGCACGGCGTAAGCCTTGAAGTGGCATCCATGACCCTGACAGCCTACATGCTGTTTGGTGCTTTGGGCATGCTGGTGGGTGGTTTTGTGGCCGCACGATTTCCAGCCATGAGCGATCGTGTGGTGGCTGCCTGCATGAGCAGCGCCGCCATCTTGATGGCTTTGTGCGCCAGCGGTTTATTTGGACACATCGGAACGCTGTGGGTTTTGGCGATGACCGGATTTGCAGTCGGCGTCGGTGGTCCGAGCCGCGATTTGATGATCAAAAAAGCGACGCCCAAAGGCGCGACAGGCCGGGTTTATGGCTTGGTTTATTCCGGCCTGGATGTGGGGTTTGCGCTGTCTCCACTTGTGTTTGGATTCTTCATGGACAGGGGCTGGTACAGCGCGACATTGCTGGGTGCTGCCTTTGTGCTTTTGCTGAGCGTTGTTGCCGCCCTCGGTGTGGGACGTCGCACCTCAGTGCCGGCCTGATTCTGATTTGAGTCAAACCCAACGACGGTGACAGCACCATCCTGATGGCTTGTGCACAATGCGCACATGAAGACAAAAATAGCTGGCCACTTGCTCGTTGAATGCCTCCTGGCCCAAGGTGTTACCCATGCGTTTGGTGTCCCCGGTGAAAGCTACCTCGCTGTGCTGGACGGCTTTCACTTGCACAGCGACGCCATTCGTTTTGTGACGTGCCGGCAAGAGGGCGGCGCTGCATTCATGGCCGAAGCACAGGGCAAACTCACTGGTCGTCCCGGTATTTGCTTTGTGACGCGAGGGCCTGGCGCGACCAACGCCTCGATTGGTGTGCACACGGCGTTTCAAGACTCCACACCCATGGTGCTTTTTGTGGGGGATGTGGCCAGTGACACGCGCGATCGCGAAGCCTTTCAGGAAATGGATTACACCCATTTTTTTGGACCATCGACCAAAGGCATGGCCAAACGGGTCGAACGCATTGACGACCCCGAGCGCTTGCCCGAATACATTGCACGCGCTTTCGCCACGGCCATGAACGGCCGTCCTGGCCCCGTGGTGTTGGTGTTGCCTGAAGACATGTTGACCCAGCCGGTCCAAAAGGCGCAGGCTTTGCCACGGGTTGAACCTGTGCAAGCCTGGAGCGACCCTGGCGCTTTGCGTGACTTGCGAAACCTGCTGCTGGCCGCCCAAAAGCCATTGGTCATTTGTGGTGGTGGCGGCTGGACGGTACAAGCCGCGCAGGCCTTGCAGCGTTTTGCCGAAAACTGGCAATTGCCTGTGGCCAATGCCTTCCGATTTCAGGACACCTTTGACAACCACCACGCCCAATATGCCGGCGATGTGGGCATAGGCATCAGCCCGGCTTTGGCCCAATGTGTGCGCGAGTCCGACCTGGTTTTGGCCATTGGCCCCCGTTTGGGCGAAATGACCACCGGGGGTTACACCTTGCTGCAAGCCCCCAAGACAGTGCAAAAGCTGGTTCACATTCACGGCAGCGCCGAAGAGTTGAACCGTGTTTACCAAGCCGACTTGGCCATCCTCTCCACCATGAACGCGGCAGCACGCAGCCTAGAAGTGTTGGCCGCACCCCCAGAGGTGACTTGGGGCAATTGGACGAAACAGGCGCATCAAGGCTATCTTGACAATCTGAAGCCACAAACCTTGCCAGGCGATGTGGACATGCCCGAGATCGTGGCCATGCTGCAAAAGCATTTGCCTGTGGATGCGGTGGTCACCAACGGCGCGGGTAATTTTGCGAGTTGGATGCACCGCTTCTTCAAACACCATGGTTTGGTCAAAGGTCACAAGACGCAATTGGCCCCCACTGTGGGTGCCATGGGCTATGGGGTCCCGGCAGGGATTGCCGCCAATATATTGACTGGGCGTGTGGCTTTCACCATCGCTGGTGATGGTGATTTTTTAATGAATGGACAAGAACTGGCGACCGCTGTGCAGCACGGCGCCAAAAGCATCATTCTGGTGTTGAACAACGGCATGTACGGCACCATCCGCATGCACCAAGAGCGTGAGTACCCCACACACGTCACGGGCTCACAGCTGAAGAATCCGGATTTCACGGCCTTGGCGCAAGCTTATGGTTATGTTGGGGTCCGCATGCACAAAACAGATCAATTTGAAGCGCTGTTGTTGGCTGCCTTGGCCCGCCCCGAAGGGACCTTGATCGAGGTCTTGCTCGATCCTGAAGTGATCACCACCCGAGGCACCTTGCAAGCCATCACCCAGGCGGCACTGGCCAAGCCAAAGGTTTGATCTGTCGTTTTAACCATCACAGCTACGTGCTGCATTGAGGCCATAAAAAAACCCGCCGAAGCGGGTTTTTTTATGCGGCGGGGTCTGAATTACTTCAGGTGCTTGCCGATCAAGCCAGCCATTTCGAACATGGTGACTTGCGCCTTGCCAAACACGGCCTTGAGCTTGTCGTCAGCGTTGATCGCACGGCGGTTCACGCTGTCTTGCAGGTTGTGTTTCTTGATGTAAACCCACATCTTGCTGACCACTTCAGTGCGTGGCAGTGGGGTTGCACCCACAACAGCAGCCAAAGCAGCACTAGGTGTCAATGCCTTCATGAAGGCTGGGTTGGGAGTACGCTTTTTAGCAGGAGCAGCCTTTTTGGCTGGTGCTTTTGCCGCTACTTGTTTAGCGGGCGCTGCAGCTTTTGTCGCTGGAGCAGCTTTCTTGGCCGGTGCTGCTTTTTTAGCGGGTGCAGCTTTTGTTGCCGGGGTTTTTTTCGCAGTTGCCATGATGAAATTCCTTTGATCGGAAGTGGGTTCGTCGCTGAGTAACAGTTTGTTTGCAGCTGACTGCATGCTACTGGAGAAACAGGCAGTTTCCAAGCTGAATCATCATTTTTCTGTAAGGGTTGTTCCTGATTTTCAGAGGCAATGATTCATTTTTTGAAGGATGCACCGCACTTTGCACCTTCTCAGTGCGCAGGCGATGCACAAGAGTTCTGAATTTCCTATGTGCTGGAGATCGCTGTGAAGTTCTATGGGGAGGCGTCACCTGTCATTTGCCGTCGCTTTGGAAGGACTTGAACTAGGCTGAAGATGTGCCCATTTCATCAGTTGTTTTTGTCTTTCATAATTTGAAATATTCTTATGCTGCAGTGCTGCAAATTTTCTCAATATGGAAAACTACAAATCACATTGCAAAATAGCATTTGCAAGTCATTGATTTAAAACAAATAAAAATATGTCTTGTATAAGACATAAGAATTGAAATTAGTCTTGTACAAGAGTTAAGATTGCAGCAACGACGAAGCAGAATCCGCTGCCCAAATCGCCCGATTTCAACTTGACTTCAGGAGTCCCACCATGCCAGCCAACCTCACTCAACAACTGAGCCGTGAACAGCAAATCGCCGCCCTCGAAAAAGACTGGGCGACCAACCCACGCTGGAAAGGCGTCAAGCGCGGTTACTCCGCTGCGGACGTGGTGCGTCTGCGTGGCAGCATGCCCATTGAACACACTTTGGCCAAGCGTGGTGCAGAGAAGCTCTGGGACAAAATCAACGGCGGTGCCAAAAAGGGCTACGTCAATGCTTTCGGCGCAATCAGCGCCGGTCAAGCCATGCAGCAAGCCAAGGCCGGCCTGGAAGCCGTGTACCTGTCCGGTTGGCAAGTGGCTGCTGACGGCAACACATCCGAAACCATGTACCCCGACCAGTCGCTGTATGCGTATGACTCGGTGCCCACCATGGTCCGTCGCATCAACAACACCTTCAAGCGTGCAGACGAAATCCAGTGGGGCCGTGGCATCGAACCCGGCAGCAAAGAGTTCATCGACTACTTCTTGCCCATCGTGGCCGATGCAGAAGCCGGTTTCGGTGGTGTGCTCAACGCTTTCGAATTGATGAAGAACATGATTGCCTCCGGCGCAGCTGGCGTGCACTTCGAAGACCAATTGGCAGCAGTCAAGAAGTGCGGTCACATGGGCGGCAAAGTCTTGGTGCCAACACAAGAAGCCTGCGAAAAATTGATCTCTGCCCGTTTTGCAGCCGACGTCATGGGCGTGTCGACCATCGTGTTGGCCCGTACCGATGCAGAAGCCGCCAACTTGATCACGTCGGACCACGATGCCAACGACAAACCTTTCTTGACCGGTGAGCGCACACAAGAAGGCTTCTACCGAGTCAAGAACGGCTTGGAGCAAGCCATCAGCCGTGGTGTTGCATACGCGCCTTATGCCGACTTGGTCTGGTGCGAAACCGGTGTGCCAGACATTGGCTTTGCACGCGAATTCGCTCAAGCCGTGCATGCCGCATGCCCTGGCAAGTTGCTGTCATACAACTGCTCGCCATCGTTCAACTGGAAGAAAAACCTCAACGACAGCCAAATCGCTTCCTTCCAGGACGACTTGTCGGCTTTGGGTTACAAGTACCAGTTCATCACGCTGGCCGGCATCCACATCAACTGGTTCAACACCTTCCAGTTCGCCCACGCGTACGCCCGTGGCGAAGGCATGAAGCACTACACCGAGATGGTTCAAGAGCCTGAATTCGCAGCCCGCGACAAGGGTTACACCTTCGTGTCGCACCAGCAAGAAGTCGGCGCGGGCTACTTCGACGACGTGACCACCGTGATCCAGGGCGGTTCGTCTTCTGTGAAAGCCCTCACTGGTTCTACTGAAGAAGAGCAGTTCCACTGATCAGCTGCGCTGCCTTCTGCTGAATTAAAGCGTGCCTGAAAAGGCATTTGCTCCCAAAAGCCATCTGACACATTTGTGTTGGGTGGCTTTTTTCGTTGAGGGGGGGCGGAGGCGGGTGGATTGGCGAAGCCTGATTCGAGTCTTCGGCAGACTCGTAGAATATTTGAACTGTGATCAACTATTCATACATTCTTGGTGCGCTGGCAATTGGATGTTTGCTTGGATATGGGTTCGCCCGTTACCGATCGCATTCATTTCAGAATCGTGGTGAATCGCTTGTTTCTCATGCAATTCAAGCGAAATTCGGATCGTCGAATTACCACCTGTTGAACCACATCACGCTGAAATTGAAGGATGGGACCACTCAGGTTGATCACATCTTGGTTTCTCGGTTTGGTGTCTTTGTGATTGAGACAAAGAATTACAAAGGTTGGATTTTTGCAAATTCTCAACACGCGCAATGGACGCAAGTGCTCTTCAAAGTTAAGTTTAGATTTCAAAATCCTCTTGTTCAGAACAGGCTTCACTTGAAGGCTGTGGGAGAACTTCTTGATTTTTTACCTGCTGATGCAATTCAGTCATTGGTGGTCTTTGCTGGTGAGGCTGAGTTTAAGACGGATAAACCAAGTGGCGTATTCAGTATCCCGGAACTGCTTGATCACCTTCGCAGCTGCAATGATGAAGTTATGACGACCAATCGCATGCAGTTTTGTGTTGGCCGACTTGAGACGGCACGCCTTGCAGTCACTGGTCGGACTGATTTGGATCATGTGAGTTATTTGCGTCAACGACATGGACTCCGAGACTGAGGGTTTCTTTGCAACGGATCAAAGGGCACAAATAGTGACCTTTGAACAGTGTGAGTTTGAGGGGGCGGAGAGTGGTACTGAAATGGATGGGCGTTTCCGGCACTAAGCTGATGAAATTATTGGATTTTTCGAGAGGGTTGGCAGAATCAACACCTTCCAGTTCGCCCACGCGTACGCCCGTGGCGAAGGCATGAAGCACTACACAGAAATGGTGCAAGAGCCCGAGTTCGCAGCCCGCGACAAGGGTTACACCTTCGTGTCGCACCAGCAAGAAGTCGGCGCGGGCTACTTCGACGACGTGACCACCGTGATCCAGGGCGGTTCGTCTTCTGTGAAAGCCCTCACGGGTTCTACTGAAGAAGAGCAGTTCCACTGATCGACTTTGGGTGCCCTTAGGTGGGTGCCCGGTGGGTAGAAAAGCCATCTGAGGTGAAAGCCTTGGGTGGCTTTTTTGCGTGGGAAGGTGGTGGGTTTGTGGGCGATCCATACATGCAAAAAATGTTTTACCCTTCAGGCAGGACAGGAGAGCCGATGTACCGTGATACCACTACACCCCAGAAGCCCAACCTATGGCACCGATTCTTGGCCTTCAAGACGCTGTTGGTGTCCTTTTCCCTGGTGGGCTTGCTGGTAAGCAATGTTGCCAGTCTGGTGAGTGCTGGTGCCCATGACTGGATGCACAGCGCTTTATGGCGCGTCCTTTCCATTGGCGGTCAGGCCGTGGCAGATCGTGCATTGGCAAACAGTCCCAAGGCGAAGCTGGACCAAACCGTCAAAGCAAAGACGGCTGATCTGGATGCGAAGAACAGGCTCCAGGCCAAGGAACTGGAGGACGTCCACGTCAAGAATCGGAAACTGGCACAGCAGATTGAGTTGAATGGTACGCAGGCTAAAGCTACGGTGGGTGTTGTTCACAAGCGGCTTGCCAAAGGCATATCTAGAAATCTGGCTTCGATTCCCAGTGAGGCAGTCCCTATTGTTGGCATCGGTGTGACACTGGCCATGACAACCATGGACATTTACGATGCTTGTCAAACTATGAAGGATTTCAATACGCTATTGCTGGCCATGGGGCAGGGTGAAGAGAATCCAGACCTGTGTGGGCAGAAGGTGCCGACTCGTGAGGATGTGATCAAGACGACCTGCGACAAAGCGAAGGTTCCTTATCTTTGCTTGGAGAAATGAAGTATGAAGGCCGGATTGCCCAGCAAATGGGCCATGGTGAATCGCCCCGAGTTTTGAGGAGGCCCCACACTTTTAGAAGATGGAGCCATGAGCAAGAAATCGAACCGTTTTTCACACGAAGTGACGATCGCTGTTATTGACACAGTCACTGCGGTCCGCCACAAGGGCACCGTCGGCTGCCTTTGTTTTGGTACATTCATCCTGATATGTACCTGCCCAAACAATTCAACAACACCGATCCAGCCATCGCGCAGCGCATCATGCGCGAGCATCCTTTGGCGTCCATCGTGTCGGTGGGCGACGACGGCTTTCCGGTGCTCAGCCACATTCCGCTGCACTGGCAAGCGGTGTCACTGTGGGGTGAATCGGCGTCCGAACATGGCGTTTTGTTGGGCCACTGTGCACGGGCCAATCCGCATGCGCAGTTGCTGGCCTCGCAATCGCAGGCATTGGTCAGTTTCATGGGGCCGCAGGCCTATATGTCGCCGGGCGTTTATGCCGACAAACAGCGCGTGCCCACCTGGTCTTATCTGGCGGTCCAGGCCAAGGTGCAGGTGCGCATCATCGACCCACAGGCCGACCGGGATCGTTTGCTCAAGTGCCTGATTGCCGACCACGAGCCTTCTTATGCACAGCAATGGCGTGAATTGCCCGCCAGTTACACCACGGCCATGCTGAACGGCATTGTGGCTTTTGAAATGCAGATCGCAGATTTGCAATGCGCCGTCAAACTCAACCAGCACCGCCCCGAAGCCCATGTCGCCATGCATGCCGCGTATGCCGCAGGCACTTCGACCGAACAGACTTTGGCCCGTTGGATGGAAGATCTCGGTTTGCTGCCACAGACCCCAAGCAAGGTATGACTCATGTTTGAACACTACAGCAAACCCCTGATTCCCCGGGCGGCTTACCACCGACGTTTGATCGGAGCGGTGGGTCTGGCTTTGTTGTTGATTGGCGTGTCGTTGTTGGCAGGCATGTTCGGCTATCACGAGTTCGAAAACATGTCCTGGGTGGATGCCTATTTGAGTGCCGCCATGATTTTGTCTGGCATGGGGCCGGTGGGCGAGCCTCTGAGCATGGCGGGCAAATTGTTTTCCGGCACTTATGCGCTGTACAGCGGCTTTGTGGCCCTGATCTGCGTGGGCGTGTTGGGCGCACCCGTGCTGCACCGTTTTTTGCACCGCTTTCATTTTGAAGAGGACGTTGACGCATGACGTCCTTGAACGATGAGCACGGCATGCGTCTGGCCTTGGACCAAGCCCGCTTGGCCGCAGACGCAGGCGAAGTGCCTGTGGGGGCGGTGGTTGTCAAGAACGGCCAGGTGATCGCCACCGGGCGCAACGCCCCCATCGCCAGCCACGACCCCACCGCGCATGCCGAGGTGGTGGCCCTGCGCGAAGCGGCCCGTGTGTTGGGCAATTACCGACTGGACGGCTGCACCCTGTATGTGACGCTGGAGCCTTGCGCCATGTGCAGTGGGGCCATGCTGCACGCGCGGGTAGACCGTGTGGTGTTTGGCGCAGCCGACCCGCGCACCGGCGTGGCTGGCTCGGTGCTCAACCTGTTTGGCCACACGCAGTTGAACCACCAGACGCAGGTGACGGGCGGGGTGCTGGCCGATGCGTGTGCTCAGTTGCTCAAAGATTTTTTCAAACCCAAGCGCGTGAACGCCGACCCCGTGCGCGAAGACGCGCTGCGCAGGCCCGATGCGGCGTTTGCCGGTTTGCCTGACTACCCTTGGCCGCCCCGTTACGTGAATGACCTGCCCAGCATCGCTGGCCTGCGCATGCATTACCTGGACGAAGGCCCCCAAGACGCGCCACTGACTTGGCTGTGCCTGCATGGCAACCCGGCCTGGAGTTACCTCTACCGCAAGATGATCCCGGTCTGGCTGGCGGCGGGGCACCGCGTGGTGGCGCCCGACCTGATTGGCTTTGGCAAAAGCGATAAGCCCAAAAAAGACAGCTTTCACCAGTTTGAAACGCACCGCCAGTCCTTGCTGGATTTGCTGGCGCGGCTGGATCTGCAGCGCGTGGTGTTGGTGGTGCAAGACTGGGGCGGCATCTTGGGCCTGACCTTGCCGATGGCCGCGCCAGAGCGTTACAAGGGCCTGCTGGTCATGAACACCACCTTGGCCACGGGCGAGCAGCCCCTGAGTGCGGGCTTTTTGGCCTGGCGCGACTGGTGCCAAAGCCAGCCGCAGTTCGATGTGGGCAAGCTGTTTGCGCGGGGCAACCCCCGCATGACGCCCGCTGAGACAGCGGCCTACAACGCGCCATTCCCAGACAAAGGCTTTCGCGCCGCGCTCAGGGCCTTTCCGCCCATGGTGCCGGCCCTGGCCGATGCGCCCGGCGCGGCCATTTCGCGCCAAGCCCAAGCCTTTTGGCAAGGCGATTGGCAAGGCCAAAGTCTGATGGCAATTGGCCAGCAAGACCCGGTGCTGGGCGAGTCGGTGATGCGCCATTTGCAAAGTCAGATCCGTGGCTGCCCCGAGCCCATGCTGCTGCCCGATGCGGGCCATTTTGTGCAGGAGCAGGGCAGGGCGATCGCCGAGGCGGCTGTGCGACACTTCAAGCCCTGAAAAAGAACACAGCCCATGGCCCACATTTACATTTTTTCTCCGTCCAGCGCAGTGCGTGACAAAGCCGCTTTTCGCCGGGGCCTCAAACGCCTGCAAGCCCAAGGGCACCAGGTGGAAGTCGATGAAGCCGCGTTGGCGAGCCACATGCGCTTTGCGGGCGATGACGCCACCCGCATCGCAGCGATTGGCCGCGCCGCCGCCAGTGGCGCTGATGTGGCTCTCATCTCGCGCGGTGGCTACGGCCTCACGCGCATCTTGCCCGCCTTGCCCTACAAGGCCATTGCCAAAGCCATTGATGGCGGCATGCAGTTTGTGGGCCTGAGCGATTTCACCGCCTTCAACCAAGCGGTGTTGGCCAAAACCGGGCGCATCAGCTGGCAAGGCCCTGCTTTGGGCGAAGACTTTGGCCCCAGCCAAGAGCCCGACGACATCATGCAAGCGTGCTTTGACGACCTGTTGTTGGAGCAAGGCGAGGGTACCGGCTGGCAACTGCCCAAGCCCGAGGCCGAACGCCGGGTGTTGGTCAAAGACGCGCCGCTGTGGGGCGGCAACCTGACGGTGCTGACTTCATTGCTGGGCACACCGTATTTTCCGCAGGTCAAGGGCGGTGTGCTGTTCCTGGAAGACGTGGGCGAACACCCTTATCGCGTCGAACGCATGCTCACCCAGCTTTTGCATGCGGGCGTGTTGGCCCAGCAAAAGGCGGTGCTCGTGGGGCAATTCAGCAACTACAAACTGGTGCCAGCGCACGACAAAGGCTTCAAGCTGGCCACCGTGGTGGACTGGCTGCGCACGCAGATCAAGGCGCCTGTGTTGACCGGCCTGCCGTTTGGCCACGTCGAAACCAAGGTGCTGCTGCCCGTGGGCGCCAAGGTGGACCTTGTTACCGAAGGGCGTGATGCCTTGATGGTTTGGGGCCACATTTGAGTGGCTGTTTGGCTGGCTTAGCCGCGCCGCTGGGCGACAAATCCCGCCAGATATGCTGACATCCAAAGGGGTGACAAGTCTTTGTCGAGCACCTGAACGCTGACAGGGTTTGCATCGGGGTTCAAAGCTGCCACCAAGTCTTCTTCTCGACTCAAGACCAAGGTGTGGGCCACGGTGTGCCGAGAGTTGATGAATTTTTGCAAAATTTCCAGAAACTTTTCTTGCTCTTTTCTGGGGGCAGTGGTTTGAACCACCAGCAACTCATGCTTGTCGTTCAGCAACTCCAGCAAAGCCTCGGTCAAGGATTCAAAAAATGAGACCTGAACAGGCAAACCCCATTGCGCAACCTCTTTGCGCAGGCGGGTGGCCAGCTCTTGCGACTCAATGACCATCACCACTTTATAGAGACGATCTGACGCAGGCCGCGTGATCTTTTCAAAGCTGTTGGCGTTTTGGTAGTTCAAGACCGACGACATGGCAATGCGGCGGTGACCGCCGAATGTTCTCCAGGCCTGCAAGATGTTGTTGTCGACCAGTTTTTGGATGGTCGCCATCGACAAGCCCAGGCGTTTGGCTGCTTGGGAGCTGGTTACAAATTCAGCAATTTCGGGTTCTAGCGTCTCAGTCTCTGTAGACATGTCGGGGGGTCTCAAATGAACGGTTCAATATTTTGGGGCTGTGGCTGCCACCGATGGGCTTGGCATGCACACGTTTCAGCACGGTCTGTGGGTCTGTTGAGTTGAATCCCGAATCAACAAAACTTCCACAATTCTTACATTTGACATTTTCAGGCCAATAAATTTTCAAGAACATCCCCAATTGGGGATGTTTGCATTGAATTTGTTAAAAAATCAACAAAAATCACAATTATTTTCACAGATGGGTCGCGCAGCGAGGGTGACTCGCCGAATCACCCCAGTCCGCTAACATGCCAAACCCATGTCTGACGCCCACACCTCCCCTTTACAACCCTGGCAAGTCATCACGGGCGGCATTTGCGGTCTGGTGTTGACTCTTGGGCTGGCCCGTTTTGTGTTTACGCCCTTGCTGCCCGTCATGCAGTTGCAAACAGGGCTGACCGACGCCGCTGCTGGCGGGCTGGCTGCCATCAACTACGCGGGATACATCTCGGGGGCCTTGGCAGTGGCCTGGATCGATGACAGCCGGTGGCGACATCGCTTGTATGGCCTGGGCCTGTGGCTGGCCTTGCTGACCACCGCCGCCATGGCGCTCACCACCTGGATGCCGGCTTGGGCTTTGTCCCGTTATTTGGGGGGATTGAGTGGTGCCGCCGGCATGCTGCTGGGCTCGGGCTTGGTGCTGGGGTGGTTGATGCGGCAGGGCCGTCGCCCTGAGCTGGGGCTGTATTTCATCGGCATTGGTCTGGGCGTGGTGGTTTCTGCCGCCGGGGCTTGGGCCTTGTCGTTTTATTGGACGCGTTGGTCTGACCAGTGGCTGGCCTTTGCAGCCATCGGTCTGGTTTTCTTTGTGCCAGCCTGGTTGTGGCGGCCGCCTGTGCCGCCAGCCCCCGCGCCAGCAGTGTCAGGCGCAGCGGTGCCGCTGATTTCGCGCCGCTGGATGCTGACCATGGCCGGCAGCTACTTTGCGGCAGGCTGGGGTTTTGTCATCAGCGCCACCTTCACGGTGGCCATTGTCGAGCGCGAACCCGCTTTGGCCGGGCAGGGCGCCTTGGCATGGGCCTTGGTGGGTTTGGCGGCCATGCCTGCGGTTTTTTTGTGGGACAAAGTGGCCCGCCGTTGGGGCGACACGCGGGCCTTGCTGTTGGCCTTTGGCTTGCAGACGCTGTCGGTCGTCTTGCCCGCTGTGTCGGGTTCTTTGGCGGCTGCGCTGATGGGGGCCATCGGTTACGGTGCCACCTTCATTGGCATCGTCAGCATGACACTGTCCCTGGTGGGCCGCAGAGCCCCGCAAAACCCGGGCAAGGCCATGGCCCGGCTGACTTTGAGCTATGGCGCAGCCCAAATGCTGGCCCCTGTGGTGGCGGGTGCCATGGCGCAAGCCACGGGCACCTTCAAAGGCGCACTTTGGCTGACGGCAGGCGTCATGGCCGCAGGTATGGCCTTGCTGGCGACCTTGCCCGAAGAAAAGTCCGCAGCCTGATGCGCTTGGGCGTGAATGTGCCTTTTTTCAAGATTGGTGCCACGCCGCGTCGGGGCCTAGAGGCGCATTTGGCCAAGGCATGACAACCTGTCTTGACTTGCTTGGGATAGCGCATTTTGAGGAGCGGACCGGGGGGGTCCGCCTCGTGTCTGCGTTGCACAATCGGCCTTGATCAAAAACACGCCAAACCAGGCGGACAGGGGAGCCCATGAACACACCGAGCCACTTGCAGGCGCAAGCGTCGCCAAGCCGCGACTTTGCCGAGCACCACATGCACACCATCCTGGCCCGCTTGGCCGGGCCAGCTGCACTGCCGCGAGCCGATCAGGTGGACGCCGTGCACGCCGTGTTGCAACCCGCCTCGCGCGTGTTGGTGGTGCAGGCCACAGGCTGGGGCAAGTCGGCGGTGTATTGGGCGGCCACCCATGCCATTCGCAGCACGGGCGCTGGCCCCACGTTGGTGGTGTCGCCCTTGTTGGCGCTCATGCGCGACCAGGTGTCGGCAGCCGAACGTGCGGGTTTGAAGGCGGCCACGGTCAACTCCACCAATGTGGACGATTGGGACGAGGTGTTTGCACAACTCGATGCCGATGCGATCGATGTGCTGCTGGTTTCGCCCGAGCGCTTGGGCAACCCCCGTTTTGCGGCGAGGCTGGGGGCTTTGTTGGCCCGCGTGGGCCTGATCGTGATCGACGAGGCGCATTGCATCAGCGATTGGGGCTTTGATTTTCGGCCCGACTACCAGCGCTTGGCGCGGGCGCTGCTGTCAACCCCCACGGCCAGCGTGTTGGCCACCACGGCCACCGCCAATGAGCGCGTCACGCTCGACATAGGCGCTCAATTGCAAGCGCAATCGGGCGTCAGCACGGTGACTTTTCGCGGCACGCTGGCCCGCACATCGCTCACGTTGTCGGTGGTGCCGGGCTTGACGCCTTTGCAGCGCTACGCCTGGATCGCCGATGCGCTGGCGCAGTTGCCCGGCTCGGGCATTGTGTATGTGTTGACGGTTGCTGAGGCCGAGCGGCTCACAGCGTTTTTGCGCAGCTGCGGCTTCGCGGTCGATGCCTATACCGGGCAGATCGATGCCGACACCCGTCTCCAAGTGGAAGACCGTTTGCGCCACAACCAGGTCAAGGCGGTGGTGGCCACTTCGGCGCTGGGCATGGGCTATGACAAGCCCGACTTGGGCTTTTGCGTGCATGTGGGCTCGCCATCGACCCCGGTGGCTTATTACCAGCAGGTGGGGCGGGCAGGGCGTGCGGTGGCGCATGCCGAAGGGGTGTTGCTGCCGTCGGATGCAGACGAGCGCATCTGGGATTACTTTGCCACCGCCTCGATCCCCGACCCCCAAACGGCGGCCAAAGTGCTGCAAAGCTTGGATGGCGATGGCCGCAGCCTGATCGAGATCGAAGCCGACACGGGCGTGCGCCGAGGCAGGCTCGAGGCGCTTTTGAAAATTTTGGCGGTCGAGGGCGTGGTCGACAAAGACGGTTCCGCCTGGCGGGCCACGGGTGTGCCTTATGTGCATGACAGCGCCAAATGGTCGGCGCTGGCCCAAGTGCGCCAGCAAGAGGCGGACATCATGCGCCAGTACGCGCACGGCCAAGGCTGCTTGATGGCGTATTTGCAGACCGCGCTGGACGACCCATCACCCGCGCCGTGTGGCCGCTGCTCGGTGTGCACGGGGCATTTGCCGTATCCGGGGCTGGCCCCTTCGCCAGAAAAATTGCTCGCCGCCCGCGACTTTTTGCGGGGCATGGACGTGGACATCGAACCGCGCAAACGCTGGCCCGCCGGGGTAGGGCGCAAAGGCGCGATTCGGGGCTTTGACCTTGGGCGTGCCGTGGCTTTTGCCGACGATCCGGGCTGGGTCGCCGAATTGCAGGCTTTGCGCCAAGCTGCGCCGGGTGAAGTGCCTGACGAGTTGCTGGCCGGGGCGGTGGCCATGCTGGGGCGCTGGGCCAAAACTTGGCCGGCACGCCCGGTGTGCGTGGTGCCACTGCCTGCAACCGACATGGCGGGCAACCGCCGCTTGGCCGCACACATTGCCCAAAAGGGGCGCTTGTTGTTGCAAGACGGTTTCAGCTGGACGGGTGGGCCAGCGCCAGACGATGCGGCGTCCACGCCCGTGGTGGCGCATCTGGAGTCGGCCATTCGCTGGGCGGGGGACGCGGCCATACCCGCCGGACCGGTGCTGCTGGTGGCCACCGATGTTCGAAGCCGCTGGACGGCTACCGTGGCGGCAGCCCTTTTGCGCGAGCAGGGCGTCAGCCAGGTGCTGCTGCTGGCTTTGCATTTGCGGCCCTGATGGTGGTTTCTGTCACATGCGGCCTCGGTTGCGGACTTGAAGGTGCCGAACTCCTGTACACCTTGGTGCATGATCAGCACAAATTTTTTTGTAATTTCACAATGACCGACGACACCCAAGATACGCCCCTGCTCCAGGAACCTCGCCTTTGGCAAAATGAAAAATGGACGGCCAAGATCATCAAAAACGACGATGACGACGGTTGGGCGGTGGCCATGTACAAGGATGGCGAGTCCGAGGCGGCGCTGATTGGCCCGTGGACCATGGGGCGCGACAAAAAGAACCCTAAACCGCTGGATGGCAACGCCTTCATCACACTGGTGAAAACGGCCAGCGAATTTGTGCGCCGCAGTGAGCAACAGCTGCACGCCCAGTTGCACCAATCTGTGACGGTGAACGGCCAAGGGCCGAAGATGGGCCGCGTGACGGTGTTGCTGGACATCGTGCCCGACGAGGACAGCCCCTACGCGACGCTGACTGCGCAGGACGAAGGCGGTGACGTTTTGGCAGAAATCAAGGTCGAGGCCGGTTTCAAACTCAACCGCCAAAGTGCCCAAGCTTGGGTCGATGCCGACTTTGCCAAACCGGGCACCCTTAAAACAAGGCACTTGTCGTGAATCCGCAAAGTTATATTCTCGGTAAAGACGCCCCGCTGGAAGCCACCATTCAGACCATGCAGGCCAAGCTGCAAGCGTTGGGCTTTCACATCGAAGAGAAAAGCTGGCTCAACCCGGTCGATGGCATTTGGTCGGTGCACATTCGCGACCGCGATTGCCCGATCTTGTTCACCAACGGCAAGGGCGCGACGCGTCTGGCTTGTCTGGCCAGCGCGTTGGGCGAGTTTTTTGAGCGCCTGTCGACCAATTATTTCTGGACCCATTACTACCTCGGCCCACAGGTCGCCCATCACGACTTTGTGCATTACCCGCAAGAGCGCTGGTTTGACTTGCCCGAAGACGGTGTCTGGCCGCAGGGCATCCTGAACAAAGAGCTGCACGCCTTCTACAACCCCGACAGCACCATCCCGGCCCGCAGCTTGGTCGAGTTCAATTCGGGCAACGACGAGCGCGGGATTTGCACCATTCCCTACGTGCGCCAGCGCGACGGCAGCACGGCCTATATTCCGGTCAACATCATTGGCAACCTGTATGTGAGCAACGGCATGTCGGCGGGCAACACCGCGCCCGAGGCCCGCACGCAAGCGCTGTCAGAGGTGTTTGAGCGCTACATCAAGGGCAAGATCATCAGCGAGGGCATTTGCCTGCCCGACGTGCCCGAAGCGGTCATCAAGCGTTACCCGCGCATCGCCGCCGGCATTGCCGCATTGCGGGCGGCGGGCTTCGGCATCTTGGTCAAGGACGCTTCGCTGGGTGGGCAATACCCGGTCATGAACGTGACCTTGCTGCACCCCGAAGACCAAGGTTGTTTTGCCAGTTTTGGGGCGCATCCGCGCTTTGAAGTGGCGCTGGAGCGGGCGCTGACCGAGTTGTTGCAAGGCCGGGCGCTGGACACGCTCAAGGGCTTTCCGCCGCCCACGTTTGACCTGGAAGAGGCAGCCAGTGCGACCAACATCGAGATCCATTTTGTGGACTCGAGTGGCGTGATCCACTGGGATTTTTTGAGCGAAATTCCGGACCATGTGTTTGTGGACTGGAACTTTGCCACCACCACGGCGCAGGATTACGAGTGGTCGGTCAACAAAATCCACCAAGAAGGTTTTGACATTTACATCGCGGACTTTGAGCATTTGGGGGTTTACGGCTGCCGCATTCTGGTGCCCGGCATGTCCGAGATTTACCCGGTGGACGATCTGGATTTTGAGAACAACAGCATCGCCAACCCGATGCGCGAGGCGATCTTGAACCTGACCGATCTGGACGACGAAGAGTGCGAAGATTTGCTGGCCAGCCTGAACGAGTCCAGCCTGGCCGATCAGCGCCCGGTGGCGGCGGTCATTGGCATGGTGGCCGATGTGGGCTCGTTTTGGGCCGACTTGCGCGTGGGCGAACTCAAGACCCTGCTGGCGCTGGCCTCGGGCAACGAGGAAGCCACGCTGGAAGGCTGCGAGTGGATTCGCCACTTTGACCAAATCAGCCCGCAGCGCCAGGCTGTTTACGCCTGTGTCGAGACCCTGATTCAGCTTTCAGACGGCGGCAATACGGGCCCTTATTTGACCGCTTTGCGCCAGCTGTACGGCGCGGCTGCCGTGGGCCAGGCACAAGCCTTGATTGCGCAGACCGACCGATTTATGGGCATTTCGGCACCCGGCTTGCAGATGGACGGTTGTGCGATGCACCAGAAACTGCTGACGGCGTATGGAAAGGTGCAAGCGCTGAAGGCGCAGGCCTTTGAGCGCTGAGAGTGCCCTCTTAAACCCCGAGACTTTGCAACTGCACCAGACCTTTTGGGGTCTGAAGTGTGGCCACCAGGTTGGCCGCGCCAGTCTCGATGGCCAGGCCTTCGAGGCCAAGAGATTCATAAGCGGCTTGCAGTTTGGCCGCGCTGGGGTGGCTCACGGCCAGACTTTGCAGGGTCACGCCCGAGCGTGGCAAGCTGTTGCGCGGGTGCAGGCGCAGCGGCTCGGTGGCATCGGGCTTGCCCCACTGAATCAGGGTGGGCATGCAGCCGTCAAATAGCCGCTCACCGTCCTCGCGCACGGTGATTTGCCAGTTGAGCGTGCCTTTGCTCGATTTGCGGCTGGCATGCACCACCTGGCCGCGTTCGATGCCTTGGGTGCGCAACACATGCCGGGCCGCCTTGACATCGTCGGTGCTTGCCACAAAGTGAACCAGGCGTGGCTGCTCTGCCACTGCTTTTTGCAAGGCTTTGTTGTCCATGTCAAACCAGCGCGGTACTTGCGAACGTTTGGGAATGACCGCTGCCGGGTTGATGGCGATGATTTCAAAGTAAGCCAAGGGGAATTTGGGCGAAGCGATTTTGAACAGGCGGTTGTGTGTGCCGTATTTTTCGTGTTCGCCGCCTGGGCCTGGCGTGATGCCGAGTGTTTCTTCGCACCATTGCACGCCCGCATCGAGCGTTGAGGCCATCACCACCAGGTGATCAATTTGTGTTTTCATTTTTTGTGGGGTTGGGGGTTTCTTTGAGCATAACGGATGCCCGCCCTGCCTCCTGCGACAATCACGGCCATTACAGAATGGAATGCCGATATGTTGTTGGATGCAGATGAGAGCCAATTGGTGCTGGTGGATTTCCAGGCCCGTTTGAAACCCGTGATGCTGGACGCCGATGCGGTCTGGGCCAATGCCGCCCGCTTGGCCACCTTGGCTCAAGCGCTTGCGGTGCCTACTTGGGGCACCGAGCAAAACCCGTCACGACTGGGTGAGATGCCGCCCGAAATCCGCAGCCACTGCCGTCAAGTGCTGGCCAAGATGCAGTTCAGCGCGGTGGAGGAGGGCTTGGGCGAATGGCTGCAGCCCGAACCCGTGCAGGCCCCGCGTGGCAATGCCCGCAGCTTGCCGCGCCACTTGCAAAAGCCCCAAGCCGGTGCTGAAGAGCGCAAAACCATCGTGCTGGCGGGTTGCGAAGCCCACATTTGCCTGATGCAGACCGCGCTCGATCTGCTCGAAGACGAGTTCGAGGTTTGGGTCGTGACCGACGCCTGCAGCTCGCGCACCGAACGCAACCGCGATGCGGCGTATGACCGTTTGGCCGGGGCTGGGGCTGAGCTGGTGACCGCCGAGATGGTGGCTTTTGAGTGGGTCCGCACCGCCGAGCACCCCGACTTCAAGCTGCTGCAAAGCCTGTTCAAGTGATCCTTGCAGCGCAGGCCGGTTTCCTGGACTGAAACCTGCCGTGCGCTGAGGCTTGCGTGGCCTAAAGTCAGCTTGTTGCAAGTCCTCTGCCCATAATTATGAATTCAGAAGAGCGGTGACCGGCTTGCGGCGCACCCTCCCGGAATTCAATTTGCAGGCATTCAGGAGACTTTCATGGGCAGCTTTGCTGACTTTCACGCACGTTCAATCAACGACCGCGACGCCTTCTGGGCCGAGCAGGCCAAACGGGTGGACTGGAAAGTCCAGCCGCAGCAAATCTGCGACTACAGCAACCCGCCGTTTGCCAAATGGTTTGTGGGTGGTGAAACCAACCTGTGCCACAACGCGGTAGACCGTCACTTGGCCGAGCGTGCCGATCAGCCTGCCCTGATCTTTGTCTCGACCGAAACCGATCAGGAAAAAACCTACACCTACCGCGACCTGCACGCCGAGGTGCAGCGCATGGCGGCGATTCTGAAAGACCTGGGTGTCGTCAAGGGCGACCGCGTGCTGATTTACATGCCCATGATCGCGGAAGCGGCGTTTGCCATGCTGGCCTGCGCCCGTCTGGGGGCCATTCACTCGGTGGTGTTTGGCGGTTTTGCCTCGCACTCGCTGGCCACCCGCATCGAAGACGCTTCGCCCAAAGTCATCATCAGCGCCGATGCCGGTTCGCGTGGCGGCAAAGGCGTGCCTTACAAGCCACTGCTGGATGAAGCCATCAAGCTATCGGCCCACAAGCCCGCCAACGTGATCATGGTCGACCGCAAGCTGGTGGCGTTTGCCCCTGTGGCTGGCCGTGATGTGGATTACGCCACCGAGCGTGCCAAGCACATGGACACGGTGGTGCCTTGCGAGTGGGTTGAATCCACGCACCCCAGTTACACCTTGTACACATCGGGCACGACCGGCAAGCCCAAAGGCGTGCAGCGCGACACGGGTGGCTACACCGTGGCACTGGCCTCCAGCATTCCTCACATTTACCAGGGCAAGCCCGGCGGCACGTTCTTCTGCACCAGCGACATCGGCTGGGTGGTGGGGCACAGCTACATCATTTACGGCCCGCTGATTGGCGGCATGGCCACCATCATGTACGAAGGCCTGCCCATCCGACCCGACGGCGGTATCTGGTGGAGCCTGGTCGAGAAGTACAAGGTCAACGTCATGTTCAGCGCGCCCACGGCCATCCGTGTGCTCAAAAAGCAAGACCCCGCGCTGCTGACCAAATACGATTTGTCCAGCCTGCAAGCGCTGTTCTTGGCCGGTGAGCCGCTTGACGAGCCCACCGCCAAGTGGATTTCTGAAGGCCTGAACGGCAAGGCCATCATTGACAACTACTGGCAGACCGAAACCGGTTGGCCGATTTTGACGATTTGCAATGGCGTCGAAAAAGCCGCGAGCAAGTTTGGCTCGCCCGGCAAGGCCGTTTATGGCTACAACGTCAAGCTGGTCGACGATCAGACTGGCGAAGAGTTGACCGGCGCCAATCAAAAGGGCGTGTTGACCATCGAAGGCCCACTGCCACCGGGCAACTTGCAAACCATTTGGGGCGACGACGAGCGTTTCGTCAAAACCTACTGGAAAACCGTGCCGGGCAAACTGGTTTACAGCACCTTTGACTGGGCGGTGCGGGACGAAGATGGCTACTTCTTCATCTTGGGCCGTACCGACGACGTGATCAACGTCGCGGGTCACCGCCTGGGCACCCGCGAGATCGAAGAGAGCATTTCCAGCCACTCCAACATCGCTGAAGTGGCGGTGGTCGGTGTGGCTGATCAGCTCAAGGGCCAAGTGGCCATGGCTTTTGCCATTGCCAAGGACACTTCGGGCTTGACGGACGCCGCAGCACGCAAGGCGCTCGAAGCCGAAGTGATGAAAGTGGTGGACTCGCAACTGGGCGCGGTGGCCCGGCCTTCGCGGGTGCTGTTTGTCACGGCTTTGCCCAAGACCCGCAGTGGCAAATTGTTGCGCCGCGCGATTCAGGCAGTGGCCGAAGGCCGCGATCCTGGTGATCTGACCACGATGGACGATCCTGCTGCCTTGCAGCAGATCGTGGATCTGATCAAAGCGTGATGACACAGGACCTCGCCGTTGGCGGGGTCTTTTTTCATCCATGCTTCTTGAACCTGTAAGTTAGACATCGGACAAGCCATGGCACAATGCGCGCTGTACTCAGGCCCTTCCCCTGCCACAGTCGCATCCGCCAACCGGTTCAGCCGTGTCGCGGAAGGTAAATCTCAACCAACTAATGTTTCCCCGAGGGAAACGGAGGTCAGCGAAATATGAGCGAGACAAATTCCGTCTACTCTGCCTACTCAGGCAATACCCATCTCTTCGGGGGCAACACCCCCTATGTCGAAGAGATGTATGAAAACTATTTGGCCAATCCAGGCAGCGTGCCCGACTCGTGGCGCGAATACTTCGATGCCCTCCAGCACGTTCCTGCAGTGGACGGCTCCAACGCCAAAGACGTTCCCCATTTGCCCGTCATCAACGCTTTTGCCGAACGCGCCAAAGCCGGCGGCACCAAAGTGGTCATGGCCAGTGAAAACGTCGAAATGGGCCGCAAGCGCACCGCTGTTCAGCAGCTGATCGCCGCTTACCGCAACGTGGGCCAGCGCTGGGCTGACCTCGACCCGCTCAAGCGCACCGAGCGCCCCAACATCCCTGATCTCGACCCCGCTTTCTACGGCTTCTCTGACGCCGACCAGGAAACCGTGTTCGACACCAGCAACACCTTTTTCGGCAAAAACAACATGTCTTTGCGCGAGCTGCTCAATGCGCTGCGCGAGACTTATTGCGGCACGCTGGGTGCTGAGTACATGTACACCACCGAGCAGGCTGAAAAGCGCTGGTGGCAGCAAAAGCTCGAAAGCATCCGCAGCAAGCCGAGCTTTGGCGCTGACAAGAAAAAACAGATCCTCGACCGCTTGACAGCAGCCGAAGGTCTGGAGCGTTATTTGCACACCAAATACGTCGGCCAAAAGCGTTTCTCGCTCGAAGGTGGCGAAAGCTTCATTGCCGCCATGGACGAGTTGATCCAGTCCGCCGGTGCTCAGGGCGTGCAGGAAGTCGTGATTGGCATGGCCCACCGTGGCCGTTTGAACGTGCTGGTCAACACCATGGGCAAATTGCCTGCGGACCTGTTTGCCGAGTTCGACCACACCGCCCCCGAAGACCTGCCTGCCGGTGACGTGAAATACCACCAGGGCTTCAGCTCGGACGTGAACACCGTGGGTGGCCCCGTCCATCTGTCGCTGGCGTTCAACCCCTCGCACCTGGAAATCGTCAACCCCGTGGTTGAGGGTTCGGTGCGTGCCCGCATGGACCGCCGTGATGACCCGCTGGGCAAGCAAGTGCTGCCCGTGTTGGTGCACGGTGACTCGGCCTTCGGCGGTCAAGGTGTGAACCAGGAAACTCTGGCCTTGGCCCAAACCCGTGGTTACTCCACAGGCGGCACGGTCCACATCATCATCAACAACCAGATCGGTTTCACCACCTCTGACCCCCGCGACATGCGTTCCAGCGTGTTCTGCACCGACATCGTCAAGATGGTCGAAGCACCTGTGCTGCACGTCAACGCGGACGATCCAGAGACGGTCGTGCTGGCCACGCAATTGGCGCTGGAATACCGCATGACATTCCAGAAAGATGTCGTGTTGGACGTGGTGTGTTTCCGCAAACTGGGCCACAACGAGCAGGACACACCTGCCTTGACCCAGCCGCTGATGTACAAAAAGATCGCCAGCCATCCGGGTACGCGCAAGTTGTTTGCAGACAAGCTGTCTGCACAAGGCTTGGGCGAGACCATTGGCGACGACATGGCCAAGGCCTACCGTGCGGCATTGGACGCTGGCAAAAACACGACCGAACCTGTTCTGACCAACTTCAAGACCAAGTTCACCGTGGACTGGGCGCCTTACATGGGCAAGAAGTGGACCGACGCGGGTGACACCTCCATCCCCTTGGCCGACTGGAAGCGTTTGGCCGAGAAGATCACCACCATTCCTGAATCGGTCACACCGCACCAATTGGTCAAGAAGGTCTATGACGACCGCGCAGCCATGGGCCGTGGCGACACACCTGTGGACTGGGGCATGGGCGAGCACATGGCTTTCGCATCGTTGGTGGCCAGCGGCTACCCCGTGCGTTTGTCAGGCGAAGACTGTGGCCGTGGCACGTTCACGCACCGCCATGCCGTGATTCACGACCAAAAGCGTGAAAAGTGGGACACAGGCACTTACGTTGCACTGCAAAACGTTTCTGACAAGCAGGCGCCGTTTGTCGTCATCGACTCGATCCTGTCCGAAGAAGCCGTGCTGGGTTTTGAGTACGGTTATGCCTCGAACGACCCCAGCACTTTGGTGATCTGGGAAGCGCAGTTTGGCGATTTTGCCAACGGCGCACAGGTCGTGATCGACCAGTTCATCGCTTCTGGCGAAGTCAAATGGGGCCGTGTCAACGGCCTGACCTTGATGCTGCCACACGGCTACGAAGGCCAAGGCCCTGAGCACAGCTCGGCACGCGTTGAGCGCTTCATGCAGCTGGCTGCCGACACCAACATGCAGATCGTGCAGCCGACCACGGCCAGCCAGATCTTCCATGTGCTGCGTCGCCAAATGGTGCGCGACATCCGCAAGCCACTGGTCATCTTCACGCCCAAGTCGCTGCTGCGCAACAAGGACGCCACTTCGCCGGTGTCCGAGTTCACCAAAGGCAGCTTCCAGACCGTGATCCCTGAGAACAAGCCGCTCAAAGCCGACAAGGTCAAGCGCGTGATCGCTTGCTCGGGCAAGGTGTACTACGACCTGGTCAAACAGCGTGAAGCCAAAGGCGCTGACGACACCGCCATCATCCGCGTGGAACAGCTCTATCCCTTCCCACACAAAGCCTTCGCGGCCGAGATCAAGAAGTACCCCAACGCCACCGACATCGTGTGGTGCCAGGACGAGCCACAAAACCAGGGTGCCTGGTTCTTCATCCAGCACAACATCCACGAGAACATGCTCGAAGGTCAAAAACTGGGCTATGCCGGTCGCGCAGCGTCTGCATCGCCAGCGGTGGGTTATTCACACCTGCACCAAGACCAACAAAAAGCACTGATCGAAGCGGCCTTCTCGAAGCTCAAGGGCTTCGTGCTGACCAAGTGATCTTCCAGAACAACCTTGCGTTTAACCTTTAAAGAGAATTCAAAATGGCTATCGTAGAAGTCAAAGTACCCCAACTGTCCGAGTCCGTGGCCGAGGCCACCATGCTGCAGTGGAAAAAGAAAGTCGGCGAAGCTGTTGCTGCTGACGAAATCCTGATCGAAATCGAAACCGACAAAGTCGTGCTCGAAGTGCCTGCACCTGCTGCTGGCGTGATCTGTGAAATCCTTGTCGCTGACGGTGGCACCGTCGCGGCTGAGCAACTGATTGCCCGCATCGACACCGAAGGCAAAGCAGGCGCCAGCGCTGCACCAGCCGCCGCCGCTCCGGCCGCAGCCCCCGCTGCTGCTGCTGCTGTGGCCGCTGCCCCAGCCACGGGTGGCAACATGGCTGGCGTGGCCATGCCCGCTGCCGCCAAGCTGATGGCTGACAACAACCTGGCTGCTGGCTCGGTTGCCGGTTCCGGCAAAGATGGCCGCGTCACCAAGGGTGATGTGTTGTCTGCCGTGGTCGGTGGCGTCAAGTCAACCGCCGCTGTGATCCCCACAGGTGCACCGACCAAGGTGTTGGCCCAAGTGGCAGCCCCCACCGTGGCATTGGGCGATCGCCCAGAGCAGCGCGTGCCCATGACCCGTTTGCGTGCCCGCGTGGCCGAGCGTTTGTTGCAATCGCAATCGACCAACGCCATCTTGACCACCTTCAACGAAATCAACATGGCCCCGGTCATGGACATGCGCAAGCGCATGCAAGATCGTTTCGAGAAGGAACACGGCGTCAAGCTGGGTTTCATGAGCTTCTTCGTCAAGGCCGCAGTGCACGCCCTGAAGAAATTCCCCGTGCTCAACGCCTCGGTGGACGGCAACGACATCGTTTACCACGGCTACTTCGACATCGGTATCGCGGTCGGTTCGCCACGCGGTTTGGTGGTGCCTATCTTGCGCAACGCCGACCAAATGAGCTTTGCCGACATCGAGAAGAAGATTGCCGAGTTCGGCGTCAAAGCCCGTGACGGCAAACTGGGCATCGAAGAAATGACCGGCGGCACCTTCTCCATCTCCAACGGTGGCACCTTCGGCTCGATGATGTCCACCCCCATCATCAACCCACCCCAGTCGGCCATTTTGGGCGTTCACGCCACCAAAGACCGTGCCATGGTGGAAAACGGCCAAGTCGTGGTTCGCCCCATGAACTACTTCGCGATGTCTTACGACCACCGCATCATCGACGGCCGTGAAGCCGTGCTGGGCTTGGTGGCCATGAAGGAGGCGCTGGAAGACCCAGCCCGCCTGCTGTTCGACATTTGATTCCCTTGTTTTGAATGCCCCCTGCCTAGGGGGCGTTTTTCATCCAGAAGACCTATCCCATGAGCAAACAATTCGACGTCGTTGTCATCGGCGGTGGCCCCGGTGGCTACATTGCAGCCATTCGTGCTGCGCAACTCGGTTTCCAAGTCGCCTGTATCGACGAGTGGAAAAACGCAGCTGGTGGCCCAGCGCCTGGTGGCACCTGCACCAACGTGGGTTGCATCCCCTCCAAGGCCTTGCTGCAGTCCAGCGAGCACTTTGACCACGCCAATCACCACTTCGCAGAGCACGGCATCAGCGCCAAAGACGTGAAGATGGACGTGGCCAAGATGATTGCCCGCAAGGACAACGTCGTGAAGCAAAACAACGACGGCATTTTGTACCTGTTGAAGAAAAACAAGGTCACCTTCTTCCATGGTCGCGGCAGCTTCGCGGGTCAAGCCGAAGGCGCTTACACCATCAACGTGGCCGGCAAGACCGAAGAGGCCATCACGGCCAAGCAAGTCATCATCGCCACCGGCTCCAATGCACGCGCTTTGCCCGGCACGCCGTTTGACGAAGTCAATGTGCTGTCCAACGACGGTGCTTTGCGCGTGGGCACTGTGCCCAAAAAGCTGGCCCTGATCGGCTCCGGCGTGATTGGTCTGGAAATGGGCTCGGTCTGGCGTCGTTTGGGCTCTGAAGTCACCATCCTCGAAGGTCTGCCGACTTTCTTGGGCGCGGTGGACGAGCAAATCGCCAAAGAAGCCAAAAAGGCTTTCGACAAGCAAGGCCTGAAGATCGAACTCGGCGTCAAAGTCGGCGAGATCGTCAACAGCAAAAAGGGCGTGACCGTCAATTACACCAACGCCAAAGGCGAAGCTGTGGTGCTGGACGCTGACAAGTTGATCATTTCAATTGGCCGAGTGCCCAACACCATCGGCTTGAACACCGAGGCTGTGGGCCTGCAGCTGGACGAGCGCGGCGCGATTGTGGTGGACGGCGACTGCAAAACCAACTTGCCTGGCGTTTGGGCAGTGGGCGATGTGGTGCGTGGCCCGATGCTGGCGCACAAAGCCGAAGAAGAGGGCGTTGCCGTGGCCGAGCGCATTGCTGGCCAGCACGGGCATGTCAACTTCAACACCATCCCCTGGGTCATCTACACGAGTCCCGAGATCGCTTGGGTGGGCCGTACAGAGCAGCAACTCAAGGCCGACGGTGTGGCGTACAAGGCGGGTTCGTTCCCGTTTCTGGCCAATGGCCGTGCACGCGCTTTGGGCGATACGACCGGCATGGTGAAAATGCTGGCCGACGCCACAACCGACGAGATTTTGGGCGTTCACATTGTGGGCCCGATGGCATCTGAGTTGATTGCCGAAGCCGTGGTGGCCATGGAATTCCGCGCCAGCGCAGAAGACATTGCCCGCATCTGCCACGCACACCCGTCCTTGAGCGAGTCGACCAAAGAAGCGGCTTTGGCCGTTGACAAGCGCACACTGAACTTCTGAGCCCATGACGCGTCCTGAACTGCGGTTTGGGGCGAGTTGGGTTAAAGTTCTGCATCCCTGAAAACCCGGGCTTCGTCCCGGGTTTTGTTTTTGAATCGAAGAGCAAGTCACCCATGTCCGTTCGTGCCGTTTACGAAGAAGAACTCCAAAAGCGGGGCTATCAAAGTGACCCCGCGCAGTTGCGGGCCATCGAAGCGCTGGAGCGCTGCGCCAGCGAATGGGCCGCCTACAAATCCAAGCGTTCGGGTTTGCTGGGCAAGTTCCTCAGCCGCCCGGAAATCCCCAAAGGGGTTTACATGTTTGGTGGCGTTGGCCGCGGCAAAAGCTTCTTGATGGACTGCTTTTTTGCGGCGGTGCCCATCCAGCGCAAAACCCGTTTGCATTTCCACGAGTTCATGCGCGAAGTGCACCGCGAACTCACGGCCATTCAGGGCACGGTGAATCCGCTGGACGAATTGGGCAAGCGCATGGCCAAGCGCTATCGCTTGATCTGCTTTGACGAGTTCCATGTGGCCGACATCACCGACGCCATGATCTTGCACCGCCTGTTGGTGGCGCTGTTCGACAACGGCGTGGGCTTTGTCACCACCTCCAATTTCGAGCCCAATGGCCTGTACCCGGATGGCTTGCACCGCGACCGCATCTTGCCCGCCATTGCTTTGCTGAACCAGCGCATGCAGGTCCTCAACGTGGACAACGGCACCGATTACCGACGTCGCACGCTCGAGATGGTCAAGCTGTACCACACGCCTTTGGGCGAACAGGCCGATGCTGAGATGCACGATGCATTCAACCGCCTGGCCACGGGCCCGGACGAAGATCCGGTGTTGCAGATCGAAGCCCGTCAAATCAATGCCAAGCGCCGCGCGGGCGACGTGGTTTGGTTTGACTTCAAGGCCATTTGCGGCGGTCCGCGTTCGCAAAACGATTACCTCGAAATCGCCACCCAGTACCACACGGTTTTGCTCAGCAACGTGCCGCACATGCCGGTCAGCATGGCATCTGAGGCGCGGCGCTTCACTTGGCTGATCGATGTGCTGTATGACCGCCGCGTCAAGCTGATCATGTCGGCCGCTGTCGCGCCAGAGGCGCTTTACACCTCGGGTCCAATGTCGCATGAGTTTCCGCGTACGGTCTCGCGTTTGCACGAGATGCAGTCCAGCGAATTTCTGGCGCTGGAGCACCGCACTGTGGACACGCACCTCACATGAAACGTTGCCTGTTGGCGGTCTTGGCCGCGTTGAGCACCAGTGGGTTGAGCGCGCAGTCCTTGGTGGGCGTGCCGGAGTTCATCCGTGTGCAGCGCGAAGAGATCGCACAACAGCGTGGGCTGATCATGGCGGTTTACCAGGAAGACGCAAAAGCCTGCTGGCAAAAATTTGCGGTCAACGCCTGTCTCAGTGATGCCCGCAAAAAACGCCGTGCATCACTGGAGCCACTGCGCCAGCAAGACTTGTTGTTGAACGTACAAGAGCGCCAGTGGCGAACCGAGCAGCGCAATTTGCGCCTTGAAGGTAAGCAGCCAGAAAACCGCAGCACACCATGACGACCGACAATTTCGAGGATTTGCGTTCGCCCCAGCGGCAATTGATCGAATGGCAGATAGAACATGCCGACCTTGATGCCTTGATTGACCAAGCTGTTCTTGCCACCCAGCCTTTAGACGAGCTGCTTTTGCGGCGGCTCAAAAAACGCCGCTTGGCTTTGCGCGACCAAATGACCAAATTGCAGTGGATGCTGGACCCCAAGGAGCCGGCTTGAGCTTGCTCGTTCAAAGGGTCTCCGAGACCCTGTCAAGCCATGGTGCCTTGGCGCAGGCTGTGCCCGGGTTTCAACCAAGGGCTGGCCAGACCGACATGGCGATGGCGGTCACCCAGACACTGGAGCAGGGCGGCCAACTGGTGGTTGAAGCCGGCACGGGTGTGGGCAAAACCTATGCTTATCTGGTGCCCGTGTTGTTGAGTGGCCAGCGGGCACTGGTGTCGACGGCGACCAAAGCCTTGCAAGACCAATTGTTTTCCCGTGACATCCCTCGGCTGGTTGAGGTGTTGGGCCTGCCCATTCGGGTGGCCTTGCTCAAGGGGCGTTCCAATTACCTGTGTTTGCATCGCATGGAGCAAGCCCGGCACAGTGCCGAGTCTGCTCAACCGGGGGCGCAGCGCGCACTCGCCAAAATTGAAACCTGGTCGCAGGCCACCCGCACGGGTGATATGGCCGAGCTGACGGGGCTGGACGAGCGTTCGTCCTTGTGGCCCTTGGTCACCTCGACGCGTGACAATTGTTTGGGCTCCAGCTGTCCACGTTACCGGGCCTGCCATGTCAACTTGGCCCGTAAAGAGGCGATGGCGTCGGATGTGGTCGTCATCAACCACCATCTGTTTTTTGCCGACATGGCGGTGCGTGAATCGGGCGTGGCCGAGCTCTTGCCGACAGTGCGTGTCACCGTGTTCGACGAAGCGCACCAGCTCAACGAGATCGGTGTGAATTTTCTGGGCAAGCAGCTGTCAACTGTGCAGTTGCTGGAGTTGTCGCGCGATGTGCTGGCCACGGGTTTGCAATTGGCGCGTGGTTTGGTTGACTGGCATGCGTTGACGGACCGTCTGGAAAAATCTTCCCGTGATTTGCGTCTGGCGGCTGGCATGCACCGGGGCTCGGTCCGTCTGCGATGGACGGAGACCTTGCCCGAAGGTGTCGAAGGGTCTGAGTGGACGCCTGCGCTGCAAAATGTGTTGCAGGCTTTGGCACAGCTGCAAAGCGGGCTCGAAACCGTGGCCGAACTGGCACCGGATTTTCAGCGCTTGCTTGAACGCGCATGCGAGTTGAGTCAAAAGGCAGATTTGTTTTCAAAGGCACCCGATCCCGAAGGCGTTCGCTGGGCAGAAGTCAGCGCTCAACTGCGTTTGGTCGAGTCGCCGCTGGACATCGCGCAGGCTTTTTCTGCTTTGACGAGACCCGTTCAAGCCCCTTTGGTTTTGGACGATGAGGCCAATGACCCTGAATCCATTCAAGCTTTGATGGCAGGTGACCCCCGCCACGGATCTGACCCGCAAGCGCCCCAAGGCAGTGGGGTGGGGCAACGCGCCTGGATTTTCACGTCCGCCACCTTGGGCGATGAGCCCAGCTTGCGCTGGTTCACCGAGCCTTGTGGCTTGACCTCGGCCCAGGTGATGCAGGTCACCAGCCCCTTTGACTACGCCCTGCAAGCCGCACTTTATGTGCCCGACCATTTGCCCAAACCGGGTGATCCAGGCCACGCCGGGCACGTAGCGCAGTTGGTGGTCGAAGCGGTGGAGCTGTTGGGGGGCAGAACGCTGGTGCTCACGACCACCTTGAACGCCATGCGCGCGATCGGCGAGTATTTGCAAACCCGTTTAGACCCGGCAGCAAATGTCGAGGTGCTGGTGCAAGGCCAAAGCCCCAAGCGGCGCTTGATGGAGCGTTTCAGAGAGGGTGCAGGCGACGGCCGTGCGGGTTGTGTGCTGGTCGCTTCTGCCTCGTTTTGGGAAGGGTTTGATGTCCCCGGCGATGCCTTGCAGCTGGTGGTCATCGATAAATTGCCTTTTCCGCCACCCGGAGACCCTTTGTTCGAGGCGAGAAGTCAGCGCGTCACGCGGGAGGGGCGCAGTGCCTTTGCCGATCATGCTTTGCCCGAGGCCGCCGTGGCGCTCAAGCAAGGGGCAGGGCGCTTGATTCGCAGCGAAACAGACCGAGGGGTGTTGGTGGTGTGTGACACGCGTCTGACGACCATGTCGTATGGACGCAGGCTGGTGCGGGGCTTGCCGGAGATGCGCCGCCTGAGCGGGCACGCCGAGTTTTTATCGACTTTGCGTCAATTCACCACAGACGCCACCAGCTAGTCGACTTCTTGACCCCTTCGGCCTTGAGGTAATCGGACTGTGGGAAGTTTTTCTCAAGCACGCGCTTGGCGTCGTCGCGCAAAGCGGTCATGCCCATCGCGCCATAAGAGCTGACCAGAATGCCCAGGGCTTCTTCAACAGCGGGCACGCCCGGGTATTCCGCAATGGCTTGCTGAGCACGGTTCACGGCGGCGACGTGCGCGCCACGGCTGGCGTAGTAACGCGCCACATGAACCTCATAAGCGGCCAGTGCATTCACGATGTGCAGCATGCGCTGGCGTGCTTCGGGGGCGTATTTGGAGGCAGGAAAACGCGTGCTCAACTCTTTGAAAGCCTCGTAAGAGTCTTTCGCCGCTTTTTGGTCACGCTCGGACAAGTCTTGCTTGGTCAGGAACGAAAACATGCCCAGGTTGTCGTTGAAGTTGACCAAGCCTTTGAGGTAGATCGCGTAATCCAAGGCCGGGCTGGCAGGGTGCAAACGGATGAAGCGGTCCAGGGTTGCAACTGCCTGGATTTTGTCGCCTGTTTTGTATTGGGCGTAAGCCTTGTCAATTTGGGCTTGTTGCGCCAGAACGGTGCCTGCAGCACGGCCTTCGAGCTTTTCGTAATAGCCGATGGCCTTGTCCCAAGCGCCTGCGTTGGCTTCGTCACGCGCTTCGCTGTAAATTTTCTCGGGCGTCCAGCCAGCGGTCACATCTTTTTGGGTGTTGGCGCAGCCCGACAGAAACAGGCCCACGGCCAAAGCCAGGCCAGCTGGAACCGTCGATAATCTGAAGCTTCGCATCTGTGACACCCTTGTACTGTTGAACCCCTTGATTATATCGACCGACCCCGAAATGGAAGAGCCCTCTGCCTTGATGGAAGACGGTGAACGCGCGCTGGAGGCTGCGGACGAGGAGGTGCGCACAACCCAGGTGCCCATGACTTTGCACGGCCAGCGACTGGACCGTGCTTTGGCGCAAATGGTGCCCGAGTTTTCGCGCAGTTACTTACAGCAACTCATTGAACAGGGTGACGCACTGATTGACGGGCGCGTGGTGACCAAGGTGTCGACCAAAGTGCGTTTGGGGCATCGGGTTGAGGTCACACTGCGGGCCACGCCCCAGTCGCAGGCTTTTGTGCCCGAAGACATGCCGATCGATGTGGTTTACGAAGATGCCCACCTGCGCGTGATCAACAAGCCTGCTGGTCTGGTGGTGCATCCGGCACCGGGCAACTGGCGCGGCACCTTGCTCAACGGGCTGCTGGCCCTGGACCCACTGGCCTCCGATGTGCCCAGGGCGGGCATTGTCCACCGCTTGGACAAAGACACCAGTGGCTTGATGGTGGTGGCGCGCACGCGCCAGGCCATGGATGCCTTGGTGCAGCAAATAGCGGCCCGTGACGTGCGTCGCCAATATCTGGCCATCGCCCACAAGCCCTGGACGGCACCGTCCCCCATGACTGTCGAGGCCCCCATTGGCCGGGATCCTGCCAACCGCCTGCGCATGGCGGTGGTGGATTTGACATACCAATCGGGCAAAACAGCCGCGACCACGATCGAGGTGCTTGATCAAAATAACCTCGGTTGTCTGGTCCAGTGCACCTTGCACACGGGGCGCACCCATCAGATCCGGGTTCACATGGCCCATGTCGGGCATGCCTTGCTGGCGGATGCCGTTTACGGTGGCGTCAAAGCCGCAGGCATGGAGCGCCAGGCATTGCATGCCTGGCATCTGGCCTTTGTCCATCCGATCACCGGACAATCGATCGATCTGAGGTCTTCCTTGCCCGCCGACATGGCTGACGCACTGGCTCTTTGGGGTCTCAGCTACAATCTGCCCCCTCAGGGAGCTTGAGCCAGATTCACTGGCTCGCGCGAATCCAAGGCTTGGTCAGCGACCAAGCCCCTCCAGAACGGGGCTGTTTTTTCACGAAAACGGCCATGACCTCTGCACCTTTTACGCCGTGAGGCGTTTTTTTCCCGAAAGATCGACACATGAACACGGCGCAAGCCCAACGTGTCCTGGAAACGGCCTTGCTCACAGCAGGTCAGCCTTTGTCATTGCGCGACATGCGCGTGTTATTTGACGATGCGCTCGGGGCCGACACCCTGCGGCAAATGCTGCAAGACATACAACAAGAGTGGGCTCAAAAAGGGCTTGAGTTGACCAGCGTGGCCAGCGGTTGGCGTTTTCAAAGTCGGCCTGAGTTGCGTCAGTTCTTGGACCGCCTGCACCCCGAAAAGCCGCCCAAATACACCCGTGCGGTGCTCGAAACACTGGCCATCATTGCGTACCGTCAGCCGGTGACCCGGGGCGATATGGAAGACATTCGCGGCGTGACCATCAACTCACAAATCCTCAAGCAGTTGGAAGACCGTGGCTGGGTGGAAGTCATTGGCCACCGGGAAACCGTGGGTCGCCCGGGTTTGTACGCCACCACGCGCCAGTTTCTCGATGATTTGGGGCTTTCTTCCCTCGATCAGCTGCCCATGCTCTCGCAGGTCGATGGTCAAACGTCGGCTTTGTCCGGTTTGGTTGACGAACTGCCTGTTCAGCCCTCCTTGTCGCTTGAAGACGCGATCAACGCCTTGCCTTTCGAGATGCCCATCGTGGCTGACTCGGACGATACCGGTGCCCTCGACGCCTCTGGCGCTCACCCCGATCACAGTGATGATCCTAGCCTGTCTGCGAACCCAGATAACCACCCTGACCGTCCGCTGCATGGCGAAGAGTCCAACAACAAATGAACCAAGAAACTCACGACGACAAGCGCTCGTCCGCACCCGATAACGCAGCCCGCCAACCCAAGGCGGACCTGCATGCAGAGTCGACCTATAAACCGATTGAACTGGCCGATGTGGTCTCGGGCCAGTTTGACGATGAAGAAGCTGCCGCAGACGTCGCCATCGACTTGGGCAAGCGCGTGCTGGCCCCCCAAACCGATTCACCCAAATTGCACAAAGTGCTGGCGCAAGCCGGCATGGGCTCGCGTCTGGAAATGGAAAAACTGATTGCGGAAGGCCGAATTTCGGTCAACAACGAACCAGCCCACGTAGGCCAGCGCGTGCAATACGGTGACCAGATCAAGGTCAATGGCAAACCCATTCACATCCGCATTGACCCGCCTCCAGCCCGGGTGATCGCTTATCACAAGCCGGCAGGCGAAATCGTCAGCCATGACGATCCGCAAAACCGCCCCTCGGTGTTTCGCAAATTGCCGCGCTTGCAAAACGGCAAATGGCAGTCTGTGGGTCGTCTGGACCTGAACACGGAAGGCCTCTTGCTGTTCACCAGCTCCGGCGAGCTGGCCAACCAGTTGATGCACCCCCGTTTCGGCCTCGAGCGTGAATATGCAGTGCGCGTGCTTGGCGCTTTGAGCAAAGACGAAAAACAAAAACTGCTCGATGGCGTCAACCTCGACGACGGTCCGGCGCAGTTCGGCTCCATCGAAGACGGCGGCGGCGAAGGTTCGAACTGCTGGTATCGCGTGACAATTTCTGAAGGCCGCAACCGTGAGGTGCGCCGCATGATGGAGTCGGTGGGCCATGCAGTGAGCCGCCTGATCCGCATCCGCTACGGTGCGATGGTGTTGCCTCACGGTTTGCGTCGGGGGGCTTGGCTGGAGCTGGACGAGTCCGATATCCGTGCGCTCATGCGCGCTGCGGGCACCCTTGATCGCACCAAGACGGCTGTGCCGCGACCGGTTTCAAGAACCGACCGCAATGACCGCCGCCCACGCACGGGGGGGCAGGGTCGGATGGGCACAGCTGTGCCGCGCGCCAAACCTGCAGCCAAACCCAACCAGGCTGCAGGCGGGTCTGGCTTGCATGCCAAGTCGGACGCCCCGAAAAGTGAGGCCAAGTACATTGGCGCGGAGAGCTTCAACCGCTTGAAAAAAGCCCCAGGCGGTCCAGGCCGTGGTGGGCGTGGCGGCGGTGGACGCAGCCGATAATTTCAGTTTCTACTGTGGGGCCATGTGGTGCCGCAGTGTCATTTGGCGGGTCTGCTCGGGTTAGAATAGCGGGCTTTGCCGCATGGCAAAAATGCTTCAAAACACTTTCGTACAGGAAATACCATGGCCATCGAACGCACACTCTCCATCATCAAGCCCGACGCAGTCGCCAAGAACGTTATCGGTCAAATCTATGCCCGTTTCGAAGCTGCCGGCCTGAAAGTCGTTGCCGCCAGAATGGCGCACTTGTCGCGTGGCGAAGCCGAGCAGTTTTATGCTGTTCACAGCGCACGTCCTTTCTTCAAGGACCTGGTTGATTTCATGATCTCCGGCCCAGTGATGATCCAAGCCTTGGAAGGCGAGAACGCCATTGCCAAGAACCGTGACCTGATGGGCGCGACCGATCCTAAGAAAGCAGACGCAGGCACCATCCGTGCTGACTTCGCTGACAGCATCGATGCCAACGCTGTGCACGGTTCTGACGCCCCTGAAACTGCTGCCGCTGAAGTTGCATTCTTCTTCGCCGGCATGAACGTTTACGCACGCTGATAGCGTCGCGGCTCCAGCGCGACCTTGCCCCCCATGACGGCCAACCTGCTCGAATTTGATCTGGATGGTTTGGCCGTTTTTTGCGAGGGTTTGGGCGAAAAACGCTTTCGAGCCACCCAGTTGTTCCGCTGGATTCACCAGCGGGGCGCTGCTGATTTTGATCAGATGAGCGATTTGGCCAAGTCTTTGCGCCAAAAACTCCAATCTCACGCGCACGTTTCAGCGCTGCCCGTGATCAGTCAACACATCTCGACCGACGGCACCATCAAGTGGCTGTTCGATGTCGGCGATGGCAACGCCATCGAATCGGTGTTTATTCCCGAAGACGATCGGGGCACCTTGTGCATTTCTTCCCAAGCCGGTTGCGCTGTGGGATGTCGTTTTTGTTCTACAGGCCACCAAGGCTTCAGTCGTAACCTGACGACCGGAGAAATCCTGGCGCAACTGTGGTTTGCTGAGCACTTTTTGCGCAAGCACCTGCAAACCGATGAGCGTGTCATCTCCAACGTGGTGATGATGGGCATGGGCGAGCCGCTGCAAAACTATTCAGCGCTGGTGCCCGCCTTGCGTGCCATGCTCGATGACCACGGCTATGGCTTGTCTCGGCGCCGGGTCACTGTGTCCACATCGGGTGTGGTGCCCATGATTGAGCGTTTGTCAGCCGATTGTCCTGTGGCACTGGCCGTGTCGTTGCATGCGCCAAACGATGCTTTGCGTGACAACCTGGTCCCATTGAATAAAAAATACCCGCTGGATGAACTGATGCAGGCTTGCATCGGCTATTTGGCACACGCACCGCGTGACTTCATCACATTCGAATATTGCATGCTCGATGGCGTCAATGACCAAGCCGAGCACGCCAGCCAGCTCATCGATCTGGTGCAAAAGCATGCCCGCCAAGGCCTGCGCTGCAAGTTCAATCTGATCCCTTTCAATCCATTTCCGGCTTCTGGCTTGCTGCGCTCGTCCAACGCCCGCGTGCAGGCCTTTGCCAAACAGCTGCAGGAAGCGGGCTTGGTGACCACCGTCCGCAAAACCCGAGGGGACGACATCGACGCCGCCTGCGGGCAATTGGCCGGTGATGTGAAAGACCGCACGCAAGTTCAAAGTCGCATGGCGCAGCAACGCACCATTCGCTTGGTACCCGTTTCTTCTGTTCAAGCCCAGGAGCCTGGCGATGCCTGAAAACACAAACCCTGACAGCGTTGCGGTCGCGTCTGACAGCGGCGCGACAGCCGCGACCGCTGGCAGTCTGTTGAAAGCGGCCCGGCAAGCGGCCGGTGTGCATTTGGCGGTCTTGTCGGCGAATCTGAAGGTTCCTGTGCGCCAGTTGGCGGCCCTGGAGGCGGACGAGTACCCAACCGATGCAAGTCCTGTATTTGCCCGAGGCCTGGCCGCCAGCATCTGCCGACAGTTGCGAGTCGATTCAGCCCCGATCTTGGCGCTGTTGCCACAATCTGCCAACTACCTGGAGCCGCATGGCGCTGTGCGCTATACCTACGCCGCGCCCGTTGATTTGGGCCGCATGCGTCGCTCCTCTTTTGGGGTGCCGGGCAAGGCTTTGTGGGCAGCCGTTGGCATGCTGGTCGTCATTGCAGCTTTGATCTGGCTGCCCAGCCCCTCACAGTGGGGCTGGTTGAATGGTCAGCCCGATGGGGTGGCCGTGTCAGTGCCTGCAACAGAGGCCGGTACCAGCCCCGCCACTTCGGTGCCTGTGGCCACACCCTTGAATCCGACAGAGTTGGCCATGTCTGCGTCGGAACCTGCGCCCTTGGGTGTGTCCGCGCCCGTTGCGGCACCTCTTGCGGCGTCCGTTGCGGTGGCCTCAGCCACGTCAGAGTTGTTGTTCAGTGCCCAAAATGTCAGCTGGATCGAAGTCCGGGATGGTCAAAAACAGTTGGTCTGGAACGGCGTTTTGAATGCGGGCGAAACCAAGCGCGTGCCCGCTGCTTTGCCTGTTTCGGTGGTGGTCGGCCGTGCTGATGCTGTTCAATTGAGTGTCAAGGGTCAAGCTTTTGACCTCAAGCCGTACACCGTGGTGAACACTGCCCGATTTGAGGTCAAGCCATGATTTCTCCATCCCCGATTGCCATCGCATTGCCAGCCAAGCGCCACAGCCGCCAGTCCAAAGTGGTCTGGGGTTCGCGCGTGGTCACCGTGGGCGGGGGCGCACCCGTGCGCGTGCAGTCCATGACCAACACCGACACGGTGGACGTGATCGGCACTGCCATCCAGGTCAAAGAACTGGCGATCGCCGGATCTGAGATGGTCCGCATCACCGTCAATACGCCCGAAGCAGCGCAGGCTGTGCCGCACATTCGCGACCAGCTTGACAAAATGGGCATCGACGTGCCCTTGATCGGCGATTTCCATTACAACGGCCACCGCCTGTTGACCGACTATCCGGCCTGCGCCGAAGCGCTGTCCAAATACCGAATCAACCCAGGCAACGTCGGCAAGGGCGACAAACGCGATGTGCAGTTTGGCCAGATGATCGAAGCCGCCATGCGGTTTGACAAAGCCATCCGCATCGGCGTGAACTGGGGCAGCCTCGACCAAGAGTTGCTGGCCGAATTGATGGACACCAACAGCCAGCGGACCCAACCTTGGGAAGCGCGGCAGGTCATGTACGAAGCATTGATCAGCTCGGCTATTTCGTCTGCTCAGCGTGCCGAGGCCATGGGCCTCAATGGCGCGCAAATCGCGCTGTCGTGCAAAGTGTCGGGTGTGCAGGATTTGATTTCGGTGTACCGCGAGCTCGGCCGCCGCACCGATTACGCCTTGCATTTGGGTTTGACCGAAGCGGGCATGGGCACCAAGGGCACGGTGGCGTCGGCCACGGCCTTGTCGATCTTGTTGCAAGAAGGCATTGGCGACACGATTCGTGTCTCGCTCACGCCCCAGCCGGGCGAAGCGCGTACGCAAGAAGTGGTGATCGCCTCGGAGATTTTGCAGTCGCTGGGTTTGCGCATTTTTGTGCCCAGCGTGACCGCTTGCCCTGGTTGTGGTCGCACCACCAGCAGCACCTTTCAAGAGCTGGCCAAACAAATCGACGACTTTTTGCGCGCCCAGATGCCCGTTTGGCGTGTGCGTTACCCTGGGGTTGAAAACCTCAAAGTGGCCGTGATGGGCTGCATCGTCAACGGCCCCGGCGAGAGCAAGCACGCCGACATTGGGATCAGCTTGCCGGGCACGGGCGAAGCCCCGGCTGCTCCGGTCTTCATTGACGGCGAAAAGCGCCTGACCTTGCGCGGCGATGGCATTGCGCAAGAGTTTCAGGTGCTGGTTGAAAACTACATTGAGAACCGTTTTGGTTCAGGATCTGCTGAGAAAAAATGAGCGAGTTTCCGAAAGAAAACGCCCCCAAGGCCGAAAAAATGGCAAAAGCCCAGAAGCTGGTGGGCGTCAAGGGCATGAACGACATCTTGCCGCCTGAGTCTGCCCGCTGGGAGTGGCTGGAGGGCCAGGTGCGCGATTTGATGGCGCGTTACGCCTATCGCAATGTGCGATTGCCCATTGTGGAGCCCACCGCGCTGTTTGTGCGCGGCTTGGGCGAGGTGACCGACATCGTTGAAAAGGAGATGTACTCCTTTGAGGACCGACTCAATGGCGAACAGCTGACTTTGCGCCCAGAAGGCACCGCAGGCTTGGTGCGGGCCGTGGTCGAACACAACTTGCTCTACGAAGGCGGCAAACGGCTTTACTACATGGGTCCGATGTTTCGCCATGAGCGTCCCCAGCGCGGCCGTTACCGCCAGTTCCACCAAGTCGGTGCCGAGGTACTGGGTTTTGGTGGAGCCGAAGTGGACGCCGAACTCATTTTGTTGGCCCATGAGCTGTGGAAAGTACTGGGCCTCAAGGACGTGCGGCTGGAATTGAACAGCCTGGGCCAGCCCGCTGAGCGCCAGGCCCACCGCGCAGCCCTGATTGCCCACCTCGAAAAGCACAGCGATGTGCTGGACGAAGAAGCCAAGCGCCGCCTGCACAGCAACCCACTGCGCATCCTGGACACCAAAAACCCGGCCATGCAAAGCGTGGTCGAGGCCGCACCGCGTTTGCTCGACTTTTTGGGCGAAGCCTCTTTGGCGCACTTCAACGCGGTCAAAGCCATTTTGGATGCCAATGGCGTGGCCTACAGCATCAACCCGCGCTTGGTGCGGGGCATGGATTACTACAACCTCACGGTGTTCGAGTTCATCACCACCAGCTTGGGCTCGCAAGGCACCATTTGTGGCGGTGGCCGTTATGACTACCTGATCGAGCAAATTGGCGGCAAGCCATCGCCCGCCGTGGGTTGGGCGCTCGGTGTCGAGCGCGTGCTCGAACTGATCAAAGAGCAGGGCGAGGCTTTGCCCGATCTGGCCCCCGATGTGTACGCCATCATTCCCGAAGCCTCTGCTTTGCCGGTGGCCATGCAGGTCCTTCAAGCCTTGCGCGCTCAGGGCGTATCGGCGCAAATGCACGCGGGCAGCGGCGAGAGCATGGGCAGCATGAAGTCCCAATTCAAAAAAGCCGATGGCTCGGGTGCCCGTTTTGCGCTGGTGTTTGGTGCCGAAGAATTGGCCCAAGGTCGGGTCGCGGTCAAATCGCTGCGCGACGGCGAAGGGGCTCAGCGCACCGAGTCTTTGAGCACCGTGGCCGACTGGGGCCACAGCCTACAATCCACGCTTTGATGCGCACAGCAGTAATACACCATGGCCACTCCACTCGACCTTGAAGAACAAGAACAACTCGACCAGATCAAGCATTTCTGGAAGACTTGGGGCAACCTGATTTCCTGGGTGCTGATTGCCATTTTGGGCAGTTATGCCGCATGGAACGGTTATCAATATTGGGAGCGAAGCCAAGCTGCCAAAGCCTCTGCACTCTACGACGAAGTCGAGCGCGCGGTGTCCTCTGGCGATGTCAGCCGTGTTGAGCGCAGTTTTGCCGACATGAAAGACAAATTCGGCAGCACCCAGTTTGCCCAGCAATCGGCTTTGTTGGCGGCCAAAACCCTGCAAGCGCAAGGCAAAACCGATGCAGCCCGTGATGCTTTGAGCTGGGTGGCCAATGGCGCTTCTGACAAGGCGTATCGCGACATTGCGCGCATGCGTTTGGCGGCTTTGCATCTCGATGCCAAGGCTTACGACGAAGCCTTGAAGCAATTGGGCGGTGAATTCACGCCGGCGATGATGGGTTTGGCTGCGGACCTGCGCGGAGACGTGTTGCAAGCCAAAGGTCAAAATGCCGAAGCCATTGCGGCGTACCTGCAAGCATGGCAAAAACTGGCAGACACCCCTGACTACCGTCGCTTGGTGCAAGCCAAACTCAATGCATTGGGCATTGACCCTGATGCGGCCACTGTTTCGGAGACCCCAAAGTGATGATTGTTTTTTCGAACATCTGGGCCCGTTTGACTGTGATGGGCGCTTTGGCGCTCACGATCGCCGCTTGCTCCAGCGCACCTGACAAGCCGCAACCTGCAGCTTTGCCAACCGTGACAGGCCAGTTGGCGGTTCAAAAAGTCTGGGCCAACAGCATCGGTCCTGTGACTACGCCCCTGTTTGCATCTGTTCACGGCGAGCAAGTGGCGGTGGCCTCTACTCAGGGCCAAGTGGCCTTGATCAATGCCACTACCGGCCAGGATGTTTGGCGTATCAAGCTCGACACACCCATCCAGACGGGGGTCAGTGGAGACGGTCAGCGGTTTGCCGTGATCACTCAAAACAACGAAGTGGTGGCCATTGAGGCCGGCAAAGTACTTTGGCGCTACCGCTTGCCTGCCTTGTCCTACACCGCGCCTTTGGTGGCCGGTGCACGTGTTTTTGTGTTGACCGCTGACCGTGCAGTCACGGCGCTGGATGGTGCGTCTGGTCAAAAGATCTGGACGCAGCAGCGCACCGGCGACCCATTGGTGTTGCAGCAAGCGGGCTTGCTGATCCCGTTTGGCGACACCTTGCTGGCAGGCTGGGGAGGGCGTTTGGCTTCTTTGAATCCCAACACGGGTGCGGTGCGCTGGGAAACGCTGGTGGGTTCTTCTCGGGGTACCAACGAGGTGGAGCGTCTGGTGGACTTGGTCGCAGGGGCCAGCCGCTTTGGCAACTCAGTGTGTGTGCGCGCATTTCAGTCGGCTGTTTCGTGTGTGGATGCCAACCGCGGCACCACCTTGTGGACGCGTCCAGCCCAAGGCCATGAAGGCTTGGACGGCGATGACAATCTGGTTTTTGGCACCGAGTCCGACAGCAAGGTCGTGGCTTGGCAGCGTCAGGGTGGCCAGCCCGCCTGGACGCAAGAAGCTTTGCGCTTTCGAGGCTTGACGGCACCTTTGGTGTTGGGCCGCTCGGTGGTGTTGGGTGATGACAAGGGTTTGCTCCATTTTCTGTCGCGTCAGGATGGGCAGCCTTTGCAACGATTGAGCACAGACGGCAGCGCCATTGTGGGCAAACCCGTGGCCGCTGGCCAAACTTTGGTGGTGGTGACACGCACCGGGGGCGTCTTCGGATTTCGCCCTGAATGATGGATCGGAAAATTTTTAAGTGAAACCTGTACTGGCCCTGGTAGGCCGCCCCAATGTGGGCAAATCCACGCTGTTCAACCGACTCACCAAGAGCCGGGACGCCATCGTGGCCGACTTTGCGGGCCTGACCCGTGACCGCCATTACGGCAACGGCAAACAAGGCCGACAAGAATTCATCGTGATCGATACGGGCGGTTTCGAGCCCGACGCCAGCACTGGAATCTACAAAGAGATGGCCAAGCAAACGCAACAAGCGGTGGCTGAAGCCGACGTGGTCATTTTTGTGGTCGATGCGCGGGGCGGTTTGTCTGCCCAAGACCATGACATCGCCAAATACCTGCGCAAAATCGGCAAGCCCTGCTTGTTGGTGGCCAACAAGGCCGAAGGCATGCTGGAAGGCATTCAGCTGACCGAGTTCTACGAGCTGGGTCTGGGCGAGGTGATTGCCATTTCGGCTGCCCACGGTCAAGGCACGCGTGGTCTGGTGGAGCTGGCTTTTGAGTTGCTCAACCTGCCCGATGAGCCCGAAGAGACCGAGGAAGATCCCTCGGTGATCAAACTGGCCGTAGCCGGTCGACCCAACGTGGGCAAGTCCACCTTGATCAACACCTGGCTGGGCGAGGAGCGCTTGGTGGCGTTTGACATGCCAGGCACCACGCGTGACGCGATTTCGGTGCCATTTGAGCGCCAAGGGCAAAAATTCGAGTTGATCGACACCGCTGGCTTGCGCCGCAAAGGCAAAGTGTTTGAAGCCATCGAGAAGTTCTCGGTTGTTAAAACCCTGCAGGCGATCGAGTCGGCCAACGTGGTCTTGTTGCTGCTCGACGCAGAGCAGGGCGTCACCGACCAAGATGCCCACATTGCGGGCTATGCGCTCGAAAGCGGTCGCGCCATGGTGTTGGCCATCAACAAGTGGGATGCGGTCGATGAATACCAGCGCCAGTTGGTGCAACGCTCGATTGAGAACCGTTTGCCGTTCTTGAGCTTTGCCAACATGCACTTTATTTCGGCCAAAAAACGCCAGGGATTGGGGCCTGTTTGGGCTTCGATCGTCCAGGCGCACAAATCGGCCATGTGCAAGATGAGCACCCCCATTTTGACGCGCCTGCTGCTCGAAGCCGTGCAGTTCCAGAGCCCCCAGCGCGGTGGCATGTTCCGCCCCAAGTTGCGTTACGCGCACCAAGGTGGCATGAACCCGCCTGTGATCGTGGTGCACGGCAATTCTCTTGAGCACGTGACCGATACCTACAAACGTTTCCTTGAAGGGCGCTTCCGCAAAGCCTTCAGTTTGGCTGGCACGCCACTGCGGATTGAGATGAAGACATCCACCAATCCCTACGCTGACAAAGAATCCAGTTGATATTTGAGGAAATCAATTTTCCTCAAATATCACCACCTTGCCCTGTGGTAAGGTCAGTCTCTTCAAAACTTCTGAACACGGAGAATATCGTGAGCAACAAAGGTCAACTTTTGCAAGACCCCTTTCTGAACGCACTGCGCAAAGAGCATGTGCCCGTCTCGATTTACCTGGTGAACGGCATCAAGCTGCAGGGCCAAATCGAATCGTTTGACCAATACGTGGTGCTCTTGCGCAACACGGTCACTCAGATGGTTTACAAACACGCCATCTCGACCATTGTTCCCGGTCGTTCTGTGACATTCAGCACTCCCGAAACCGGCGAAATCACCGCTTGATTCGGTTTTTACTCGACCCGCGGTTTGAAGCTACCGCCGGAGGTTGCTGACATTGTCTGAAACACCATTCAACAAACCCGCGCCGACCTTATTGGTCGGCGTTGACTTTGGGCTGCCGCATTTCGATGCCGACCTGCAAGAGCTGGGCTTGCTGGCCGAGTCGGGTGGCCTCAAGCCCGTGGCACGCCTGACCTGCAAACGCAAAGCGCCCGATCCGGCCCTGTTTGTGGGCAGCGGCAAAGCCGACGAAATCAAAGAGCTTGCCTTGATGCACGGTGCTGTCGAGGTTTTGTTTGACCAAGCCCTGAGCCCGGCCCAGCAGCGCAATCTGGAGCGTCACATCGGCTTGCCGGTCAACGATCGCACTTTGCTGATTCTGGAAATCTTTGGTCAGCGTGCGCGCAGCCACGAAGGCAAGCTGCAAGTTGAGCTGGCGCGTCAGCAATACCTGAGCACCCGGCTGGTGCGCCGCTGGTCACACTTGGAACGTCAAAGCGGGGGCATCGGCATGCGCGGTGGCCCGGGTGAAACCCAGATCGAGCTGGACCGCCGCATGATCAACGACTCGATCAAACGCATCAAAGAGCGCTTGGTCAAGGTCAAAAAGCAGCGCAACACACAACGCCGCCAGCGTGAGCGGCGTGACACTTTCAATATTTCCTTGGTGGGCTACACCAACGCCGGAAAATCCACCTTGTTCAACGCCTTGGTCAAAGCGCGCGCCTTCGCCGCAGACCAGCTGTTTGCTACGCTGGACACGACCACACGCCAGTTGTATCTGGGCGAGGCAGGGCGTTCGGTGTCCTTGTCCGACACGGTGGGCTTCATCCGTGATTTGCCGCACGGTCTGGTGGAGGCTTTTCAGGCCACCTTGCAAGAAGCGACCGAAGCCGATTTGCTGCTTCACGTGGTGGACGCTGCCAACCCGGATTTCCCGGAGCAAATGGCCGAAGTGCAAAAAGTGCTGGCCGAGATCGGTGCCGACACCGTGCCGCAGTTGTTGGTCTTTAACAAGCTGGATGCACTGGCACCCGAGCGCTATCCCTTGCAAATGCAGGACCAGTATGAGCAAGACGGTGTGGCCGTTCCCCGGGTATTTTTGAGTGCCAAATCTGGCAAGGGGCTTGATTTGTTGCGTTCGGCCTTGTCCGACATCGTCAAGGCCGCCTTACCCCCAGCCGTTCAAGAACCCGCAGATCCCCGTGACATGACCCGGGAATATCCGGGTGATCTGCATTGAGGTCCACTCGAATTCGGCACAATGCGGATTCGTCATTTCGACAAAGACACTTCACCATGAATTTTCATCTGCCAGCCCTGCGATGGTCCTTGCTTCCTGCAAAGATCCGAGGCATGTTCAATCTGAATGACCCACGATGGGGTCGGGACGACGACAAGTCAACAGCCGATGCAGGCAACAAGCCTGCAGGCGATGTGCCTCCTCCACAGGGACCCAAGCCTGATTCTTGGCAACAACCGCCTGGCCGTGGCTCGCAGCCTCAACAAAGTGGTCCGCCCGACCTGGACGAGCTCTGGCGTGACTTCAACCGCAAACTCGGCCAATTGTTTGGCGGTAAAGGCGGACCGCAAGGTTCTGGTGGTTCGGGCGGTGGTTCTGGTGGCCCCGGCATTCCAGTTTTCTTTAAAAACCTGGGTCTGGGTGTGGTTCTGGCTGCGGCCTTGCTCGTCTGGCTGGGTACGGGCTTCTTCATTGTGCAAGAGGGCCAGCAAGCGGTGATCACTCAGTTTGGCAAGTACCACTCCACTGTGGGTGCTGGCTTTAACTGGCGCATGCCTTATCCGGTCCAGCGTCACGAGTTGGTGTTCGTCACACAGATTAGGTCGGTGGACATTGGCCGCGACAACATCATCAAGGCCACAGGCTTGCGCGAGTCGGCCATGCTGACCGAAGACGAAAACATCGTCGAGATCAAGTTCGCTGTGCAATACCGCTTGAGCGATGCCCGCGCGTATTTGTTTGAAAGCCGCAACCCGACCGAAGCCGTGGTGCAGTCTGCTGAAACCGCTGTGCGTGAAGTGGTGGGCAAAATGAAGATGGATTCAGCCCTGGCCGAAGAGCGCGACCAGATTGCCCCCCGTGTCCGCCAAAAAATGCAGACCATTCTGGACCGCTACAAGGTGGGTATTGAAGTGGTGGGCATCAACTTGCAACAAGGCGGTGTGCGTCCCCCAGAGCAGGTTCAAGCAGCGTTTGACGATGTGTTGAAGGCAGGCCAAGAGCGCGAACGCGCCAAAAACGAAGCCCAGGCCTACGCCAACGACGTGGTGCCCCGTGCTGTGGGTGCCGCATCCCGCCTGAAAGAAGAGGCCGATGCTTACCGTGAGCGCATCGTGGCGCAAGCCGAAGGCGATGCACAGCGCTTCAAAACCATCTTGCCCGAGTACCAGAAGGCACCGCAAGTCATGCGTGACCGGATGTACACCGACACCATGCAACAGATTTACAGCAACGTGACCAAAGTGCTGGTGGACAGCAAGCAGGGCTCGAACATGTTGTATTTGCCGCTCGACAAGATCATGCAGCAGGTCACTGCAGTGGCTCCGCCCACTGTAGATGCCACCGCGCCCGCCACACCAGCCAGTGCCAACAACGGTGCAGTGGACACACGTTCACGCGACCTCCAGCGTTCGCGTGAGCGCGATCCACGATAAGGACAAAGAAAATGAATCGCATTGGATTGTGGGTTTCGACTTTGCTGGTGGCCTTTGTGCTGTTCAGCTCTACCGTGTTTGTGGTTGACCAGCGCCAATTCGGCGTGGTCTATGCTTTGGGTCAAATCAAGGAAGTCATCACCGAGCCCGGCTTGCACTTCAAGCTGCCCCCCCCGCTGCAAAACGTCAATTACATTGACAAGCGTCTGTTGACTCTGGACAGCCCGGACAATGAGCCGATGCTGACGGCAGAGAAGCAGCGTGTCGTGATTGACTGGTATGTACGCTGGCGCATTGCCGATCCACAGGCCTACATCCGTAACGTGGGTTTGGACGAAAAAGCCGGTACCAGCCAGCTCAACCGTGTGGTGCGCAACGCCTTCCAGGAAGAGATCAACAAGCACACCGTCAAGGAGCTGCTTTCGCTCAAACGTGAAGAGCTGATGGACGATGTGAAAGCGGCCGTCCTCCTTGTGGTCAAGGGTGCCAAGCCTTGGGGTGTGGATGTGGTGGATGTGCGCATCACCCGCGCCGATTACGTGGACACCATCACCGAGTCGGTTTATCGCCGCATGGAGGCTGAGCGCAAGCGTGTGGCCAACGAGCTTCGTTCGACCGGTGGTGCTGAAGGCGAAAAAATCCGCGCCGACGCAGATCGTCAGCGTGAAGTGACCGTGGCCAACGCTTACCGCGAAGCCCAGAAAATCAAAGGGCAAGGCGATGCACAAGCGGCGCGTCTGTATGCCGAGTCGTTTGGACGTGACCCCCAGTTTGCGCAGTTCTACCGCAGCCTGGAAGCTTATAAATCCAGCTTCAACAGCAAAAGCGACGTGATGGTGCTCGATCCGGGCAGCTCCGAGTTCTTCAAGGGCATGCGCGGTTCGTCGGGCAATACGCCTGCACGAAAGTAAACTTTGCTTGAAACCCTCCTGCTGGCGTTGGGCGTCATGCTCATCCTGGAGGGCTTGATGCCGATGATGTCGCCACTGCGTTGGCGACGCCTTTTCGAGCAGCTGCTGCAGCTCGAAGACGGGCAAATCCGCTTCTTTGGTCTTTTCATGGTCGTTTCGGGATTGTTGCTGTTCTGGCTTGTTTCCTGAATCGAATCCCGGAAATCGGCCTCCAAGCCGGTAAAATCCCTGTTTTAACCGTCCCCCTCCATTCCCATGTCTGCTTGGGTCCTCCCGGATCACATTGCCGATGTCTTGCCCTCCGAGGCACGTCACATCGAAGAACTCCGTCGCGAACTGCTTGACACCGCCCGTGGCTATGGCTACGAGCTGGTCATGCCGCCGCTGCTGGAGCATTTGGAGTCACTGCTCACGGGCACGGGCGAAGCGCTGGATTTGCAGACCTTCAAGTTGGTAGACCAGCTTTCTGGCCGCACTTTGGGCTTGCGTGCCGACACCACCCCCCAGGTGGCCCGCATTGACGCCCACTTGCTCGGTCGCGCAGGGCTGACTCGCCTTTGCTATTGCGGCCCCGTCTTGCACACCCGTCCCGCACGCCCGCATGCCACTCGTGAACCCTTGCAGTTGGGCGCCGAAATTTACGGCCATGCCGGACCCGAGGCCGATCTCGAGATTCTTCAACTGGCACTGGACTGCCTGCGTGCTGCCCGTGTCGGCGATTTGCAGGTTGACTTGGCCGATGCCCGCATTGTTAACAGCCTGTTGCAGGCTGAGGCTATTTCTGACGCTTTACGCCACGACATCCACGCCGCGCTGGCCATCAAAGATGGCAGCGCGATTGCGCGTTTGACGGACGGCTTTGCGCCCGCCAACCGCGATGGCTTGCGTGCTTTGGTGAGCTTGTACGGTGACGTCGCTGTGTTGGACAAAGCGGCCCAGTGCCTGCCTGCGACACCCGCCATCACCGAAGCCCTGACACAGCTGCGCTGGCTGGCCGCGCAAATTCCGGGTGCCGCCATCAGTTTTGACTTGGGCGATTCCCGTGGTTACGCCTATTACAGCGGTATGCGCTTTGCCATTTACGCCAAAGGTGCCTCCGATGCACTGGCCCGTGGCGGTCGTTATGACGGTGTCGGCGCTGTGTTTGGTCACCGCATTGACCGTGACCGCCCCGCCGTGGGCTTCAGCCTAGATTTGAAAGAATTGGTGTCCGCTGTGACACCTTTGGCGCTGCGTGCAGCGATCCGGGCACCCTGGGGCAACTCGGCCAGCTTGCGCTCGGCCATTGCCTCTTTGCGCAGCCGCGGCGACACCGTGGTGTGCGTTTTGCCTGGGCACGAAAGCGAAGTTGACGAATTCCATTGCGACCGCGAGCTGGTTGAAGCAGCAGGGCAGTGGGTAGTACAAGCTCTTTGAGAAAGAACATTTCAAGCATGAATATGAAGCAAGGCCGTAACGTGGTCGTCGTGGGCACCCAATGGGGCGACGAGGGCAAAGGCAAACTGGTCGACTGGCTGACCGAAAGCGCTCAGGGCGTGGTGCGTTTCCAAGGGGGTCACAACGCGGGTCACACCTTGGTGATCAATGGCGTGAAAACCGCTTTGCACCTGATTCCCAGCGGCATCATGCGTGCCGGCGTCAAGTGCTACATCGGCAACGGTGTGGTCTTGTCGGTACCCAAATTGCTCGAAGAAATTGCCGGCCTTGAAAAAGCCGGTGTGGAGGTTCGTTCGCGCCTGCGCGTGAGCGAGGCTTGCCCACTCATCTTGCCTTACCACGTGGCATTGGATGTGGGCCGCGAAGCTGCCAAAGAAAAGGCCGGAACGGCCAAGATCGGCACCACAGGTCGCGGCATTGGCCCCGCTTACGAAGACAAAGTAGCCCGCCGCGCCCTGCGCGTGCAAGACCTGAAATACCCCGAGCGTTTCGCCAACAAGCTGCGCGAAAACTTGGCTTTGCACAACGAAATTCTGGTCAATATTCTGGGTGCAGCGCCTGTCGATTTTGACGCGACGTACAACGAAGCCATGGCGTACGCCAAAGAGTTGCTGCCCATGGTGGCCGATGTTTCGCGCGAGCTCAACGACGCCCACAAAGCTGGTGCCAATCTGCTGTTTGAAGGTGCACAAGGCACTTTGCTGGATGTGGATCACGGCACTTACCCGTTTGTCACCTCCAGCAACTGCGTGGCCGGCAATGCGGCGGCAGGCTCTGGCGTGGGCCCCGGCATGTTGCATTACATCTTGGGCATCACCAAAGCGTATTGCACCCGCGTCGGTGGCGGCCCGTTCCCCACCGAGCTGGACTGGGAAACCCCTGGCACCCCCGGGTACCACATGTCTACTGTCGGCGCTGAAAAAGGCGTGACCACAGGCCGTTCGCGCCGCTGCGGCTGGTTTGACGCCGCTTTGCTCAAGCGCAGTGCTCAGGTCAACGGTCTGTCGGGTTTGTGCATCACCAAGCTGGACGTGCTCGATGGGCTGAAAGAGTTGTTGTTGTGCACAGCTTACGAGCTCGATGGTGAAACCATCGACATCCTGCCCATGGGTGCAGACGAGATTGCCCGTTGCAAGCCGATCTACGAAGTGATTCCCGGCTGGACCGAGACCACAGTGGGCGTCACCGACATGGACAAATTGCCTGCTACGGCACGTCGTTACCTGGAACGCATCGCTGAAGTCACGGGCGTCCCTGTGCATGTGGTGTCGACCAGCCCGGACCGTGACCACACCATTTTGTTGCACAACCCCTTTGGCGCCTGAGCGCCGGGTTTTGCAAACAGACACCTATTTCAAACCCCTGATTTTTTTGGAGTAACCCCATGTTGACCGAAGACGGCAAGCACTTGTACGTGAGCTACGACGAGTACCACAATCTGATTGAAAAACTCGCCATTAAGATTCACCAGTCGGGCTGGGAATTTGACAACATCCTGTGCCTGGCCCGCGGCGGTATGCGCCCAGGCGATATCTTGTCGCGTATTTTTGACAAGCCACTGGCCATCATGTCCACCAGCTCTTACCGTGCCGAAGCCGGTACCGTGCAGGGCCATCTGGACATCGCCCGTTACATCACCACGCCCAAAGGTGAGATCGCCGGCAAAGTGCTGTTGGTGGACGACTTGGCCGACACCGGTCACACCTTGCGTGCGGTCGTAGACCAGTTGAAAAACAACTACACACCGATCACAGAATTGCGCACGGCCGTGATCTGGACCAAGGGCGTTTCGGGTTTCAAGGCCGACTACTCTGTCGAAGAGTTACCAACCAACCCATGGATTCACCAGCCCTTCGAGCCGTATGACAACATGCGCCCCGAAAAGCTGCTGGAAAAGTGGAGCGTCTGATCCATTGGGCGCGCTGCGTCGATTGACTTTTAACAGCCTCCTTTGGGAGGCTGTTTGCATTAGGATGACAAGATGACTGATTCTGACTTCTCCAAGGGCATGACCCGGTTGATTCACCACCCCTACCAACCGCCTGCTGGTTTTGATGCCCCTCAGCCGGGGGTTTTCAAGGCCTCAACGGTGTACTTTCCGACTGTGGCCGACATGCGCCAACGGGAATGGAAGGACAAATCGGCTTATACCTACGGCCTGCACGGCACGCCCACGACCTACACGCTCGAAGAGCGCTTGTGCACCCTTGAGGGCGGCGTCCAATGCGTGCTGGTGCCCAGTGGCTTGGCCGCATTGGCAACGGTGGCCTTGGCGTTGCTCAAGAGCGGCGATGAATTGCTGTTGCCAGACAACGCCTATGGCCCCAACAAAGCGCTGGCCGAAGGGGAGTTGCGCCATTACGGCATCACGCACCAAGTCTACGACCCGATGGACACCGCTGATCTGGCCCGCAAGATCAGCCCCCGCACACGCTTGGTGTGGCTGGAAGCGCCGGGCTCGGTCAGCATGGAATTTCCTGATTTGGCCGAGATGGTTCGCGTGTGCCAAGCCCAAGGCGTGTGCAGTGCGCTGGACAACACCTGGGGTGCGGGTTTGGCCTTCAAGCCTTTTGACTTGTTGGGGGATGCCGTTCACCTTGGCGGGCAGGGCAGTCTGGCCGTTGACATCAGCGCCCATGCGCTGACCAAATACCCCAGTGGCGGCGGCGATGTGTTGATGGGCAGCATCATCACCCGTGACGCGGTCTTGCACATGAAAATCAAGCTGTGTCACATGCGTTTGGGTTTGGGCGTTGCGGCCAATGATGCCGAATCCGTGTTGCGCTCCTTGCCTAGCATTTCTCTGCGCTACCAAGCGCACGACCAGACCGCACGGGCACTGGCGGCTTGGTGGCAATCACAGCCTCAATGTGCACAGCTGCTGCATCCGGCCTTTGAAGGCTCACCTGGGCACGCCCATTGGCAAGCCGTGTGCGAGCGCAAGCCCGGCACCGGTTTGGCGGCAGGCTTGTTCAGCGTGATGATCGATGCCCGCTACACCCAGGCGCAGGTGGATGCGTTTTGCGACCACCTGAAATTGTTCAAAATTGGCTACAGCTGGGGCGGCCCGGTCAGCTTGGTAGTGCCCTACGAGCTGGACTCTATGCGGCAGGGTTGGCCTGCGCATTTGAAGCATGGCACCTTGGTGCGTTTTTCTACGGGCCTCGAGTCGGCGCAAGACCTGATGATGGACCTGAGTCAAGCCATGCAAGCCCATTTGCCTTGGGCATGAGTTGGCCGGTTTAAATTAAGCTGAATACCTGTTAACTGCGGACCTACTGGGTAGTTTCCTGACTGTTCAAGTCCGCTTAGCGGGGGTAATCTGGGCATTTCACCGATGACTCAATTGCCCATGACTGCAGACGCTAAGCTTCCCGTGCCCACTGAACAGTCCGCTGATCTGCCCACCATGGCCGCACCTTATGTGCCTCCAGCCCCCGAAGGCCCGCAGTCGCGCATGCGTGCGTTGGGTTTTGCTGACCCATTCCGCTGGTTGACCAAGGGCTGGCAAGACCTGACGCGTCATCCCGGTATTGCCTTGTTTTATGGCTTGAGCTTCTGGTTCATGGCACAGGTGTTGGCCCTGGTGTTCAGGCACAAGCCCGAATACACCTTGTCTTTGGTGTCGGGCTGCTTACTGGTGGGGCCATTTTTGGCCATGGGCCTGTACGAAGTCAGCCGCAAGAGAGAGCAAGGCGAGTTGCCTGATATGGCCACATCGCTCATGTGTTGGGACCGGCATATCCGCAGCATGGCCATGCTGATTTTGGTGCTCATGGTGCTGGAATTGTTGTGGGGCAGGGCATCGCTGGTGGTGTTTGCGGTGTTCTTCAACACCGGCATGCCGTCCACCACGGGTGTGATCGAAGCCGTGTTCAATCCGCAAAACATCGAGCTCTTGATGGTCTATCTGGCAGTGGGTGGTGCTTTTGCCGCGCTGGTTTATGGCCTGTCGGTGGTGTCGATCCCCATGATTTTGGACCGCGACACCGATGCCATTTCTGCTGTGCTGACCAGCATGCGGGTGGTTTTCAGCCATCCGGGGGTCATGTTCTTGTGGGGCTTGTTGCTCAGCGTTTTGGTGCTGGCTGCCCTGTGGCCATGGGCCTTGGGCATCATCGTCGTAGGCCCTTGGTTGGGCCACGCCAGCTGGCATGCTTACCGTGGCAGCGTTGAATGGGAAGAAAGCCCTGAAGAAGCTGTTACATTGGGCAGCTCAAATTAAAGGAGCCATCTTGGCCACACCCAACTACGGATTCGAAAAGCGCCAGAAAGAATTGGCCAAGAAACGCAAAAAAGAAGACAAGCTCAAAGCCAAGTCCGACCGCAAATCAGGCCTCTTTCCAGATGACGGGTCCGATCCGGATGCGGCCGACGAAGCGGGCAACTTAGACGGTGCCGTGGCAGCGCCCGATGCTGCTGATGCTCAAACGCCTCCTGTCTGACGCCTCTTTTTAACGCTTGCGGCGATCGCTCACTGAAAGCTCATTGACCGCTTTCAGTCGGCACTTTCACCAGTTCATGGGCCAGTGTCAGCATGTCGGCCATGCTGTGGCTGGCAGGCGCGATCAAGGGGGCTTTGGCGTAATGCACAAAGTTATTCCCCGTCGAGGTTTCATAACCTGGGTCGTAGTGGCCTGACAGCAATTCGGTCACCACTTCGCGCATTTCTCCCCGCTCGATTCTTTCTTGCCAGCCTTGCACCACGGCTTTGCCGCGCAGGGCCGTTAAGCGCTCCAGCCGGTCGGCAAACAAGGCGCGGTCTTGCGTGAAAAACGCATAGTCCTCCAGCAACAGATTCACCCGATTGTCCAGCGACAAATCCACCCGCAGGCAAGGGCTGGCCCGCATGGCCACCATCAGCTCGGCGGGCACTGTCAGGTTGCCCACCTTTTTGCTTTCTGCTTCCACAAACACCGGGCGGTCTGCACTGAAACCGCGCAGCGCATCCCAGACTTGCGTGTCAAAGGCTTTTTGAGTGGGTTGCGGCGTGCCGGGGATCAGCCCCAACACCGAGCTGCGGTGGCAGGCAATGGCCTCCAGGTCCAGCACTTGTGCGCCTTGTTGGGCCAAAGCCTGCAGCAAGCGGGTCTTGCCCGAGCCCGTGGGCCCGCACAGCACCTGAAACTGCAAGCGCTGCGCTTGGCGTGGCGTGTCTTCCATGACCTCTTTGCGAAACGCTTTGTAGCCGCCTTCGATCAAGTGCACCTTGAAGCCAATTTGCCCCAGGATCAGCGCCAATGAGTTGCTGCGTTTGCCGCCACGCCAGCAATACACCAGCGGTTGCCAGCTGCGGGGCTTGTCCATCACATGCGCTTCGATGTGGCGGGCGATGTTTTTGGCCACCAGCGCGGCACCGACCTTTTGGGCTTCAAACGGGTTGACCTGTTTGTACAGCGTGCCCACGCGGATGCGTTCTTCGTTGTTGAGCGAAGGCCAGCTCAGTGCGCCCGGCAGGTGGTCTTCGGCGTGTTCGCCTTCAGATCGTGCGTCCAGGATGGCGTCAAACTGGTTCAGTTTGGCCATGGCATCAAAGGCCGATATCAGGTGAACGCTCATTTCAGTTGTTTCTTCAAAGTAGGCCAGACATTGGCCAGCATGCGCGGCTGCGCGGCTTCGTTGGGGTGGATGCGGTCGGCCTGGAACCACTTGAGCGGCTCGGGGTCATCGCCGATGCCTTTCAAAAAGAAGGGCACCAGTGCCGCTTTTTGGCTTTTGGCCACTTGGGCATAAGCGGCTTCAAATTGGCGTGCCATGTCGGGGCCGTAGTTGGGGGGCATTTGCATGCCCAGCAGCGTGACCTTAGCGCCCGCAGCTTGTGCCTGGCCTGTCATGGCTTGCAGATTGTCTTGGGTCATTTTCAGGGGCAGGCCGCGCAAAGCGTCATTGCCACCCAACTCGATCACCACATGGCTGGGTTGGTGCTTTTGCAGCAGGGCCGCCATGCGCGAGCGGCCACCCGAGGTGGTTTCGCCACTGATGCTGGCGTTGACCACTTCAACGCCAGGCTTGTCTTGGGCCAGTTGTTTTTGCAGCAAGGCCACCCAGCCCGTGCCACGGGGCAGGCCGTATTCGGCACTCAGCGAGTCGCCCACCACCAAAATGCGTTGTGCGGGTGCAGCTTGCGCGGACGCGACAAAGCCCCAGCTGGCAAGGGCCAGCAGGGTGCAGTTAAAGTGGCGTCGTCTCAACAAAGGTTTGTGCATGCCTGAATCCATCATTGCCGTGCGTGGCGTCTCGAAAAGTGTGCAGGATGCCAGCGGTCAGCTGGCTATTTTGCGCGATATCGATTTCTCTTTGAACGCGGGCGAAACAGCCTCTATTGTCGGTGCTTCAGGCTCTGGGAAAAGCACCTTGCTGGCCATTTTGGCGGGGCTGGACACGCCCACCGCCGGGCAAGTGGTGTTGGCAGGCCAATCGCTGTTTGAATTGTCCGAGGACGAACGGGCGGCGGTGCGCGCGCAGCATGTGGGTTTTGTCTTCCAGAGCTTTCAACTCATGCCCAACCTCACGGCGCTAGAAAACGTCATGCTCCCGCTGGAGCTGGCCGACCGGCCCGATGCCCGCAGCACCGCCACGGCCATGCTGCAACGCGTGGGTTTGGGCGAGCGCCTCAAGCACCTGCCCAAAGTGCTGTCAGGCGGCGAACAGCAGCGCGTGGCTTTGGCCCGCGCTTTTGTGGTGCAACCCGACTTGCTGTTGGCCGACGAGCCCACGGGCAGCTTGGACCATGCCACGGGCGAGGCCATCATGGATTTGATGTTTGCACTCAACCGCGAGCAAGGCACGACCTTGGTGTTGGTCACGCACGACCGCCAGTTGGCCGCACGCTGTGAACGCAGCCTGGTGATCCAGGCCGGGCGTCTGTCTGAATCGACGGTCTCGCAGACTTAATGCCCGTGCCGGTTTGCTGCCAGCGGCCATGCCGGGTGGCTGAGCAACGATAATCCTGGCATGTCTACCCATAAAGTGCTGTTCGGCTTTCATGCCGTGGGCGTTCGCCTCAAGATCGCCCCCCAATCCATTGTTGAAATCCATTACGAGGTCACCCGCCGCGATGCCCGCATGCGGCAGTTCATCGACAAGGCCCGCGATTCGGGCATGCGCATGATCGAGTCCGATGGCGAGCGACTGGCCAAGTTGGCCGGTGGTCATGGTCATCAGGGCGTGGTGGCCATGGTCGCGCCCATTCCCCAAAACCATTCGCTCGACGATTTGCTCGACACCGTCGAAGGCCCGCCTTTGCTGTTGGTGCTGGACGGCGTGACCGACCCTCACAACCTGGGCGCCTGTTTGCGCGTGGCCGACGGTGCTGGCGCACACGCGGTGATCGCCCCCAAAGACCACGCTGCAGGCATCAACGCCACTGTGGCGAAAGTGGCCAGCGGCGCGGCCGAAACGATGCCTTATTTCATGGTCACCAACTTGGCACGCACTTTGGGCGAACTCAAAGAGCGCAGCATCTGGGTGATCGGCACCAGCGGCGACGCGCCACGCAGCATTTACCAAGCCGACTTGAAAGTGCCCACCGCCTTGGTGTTGGGCGCTGAGGGTGATGGCATGCGCCAGCTGACCCGCAAAAACTGCGATGAACTGGTCAGTATCCCCATGCGCGGGGCGGTGGAGAGCCTGAACGTTTCGGTGGCCAGCGGTGTGTGCCTGTACGAGGCGCTGCGCCAGCGCAGCTGAATGGCGCCCATTTGGCGCTGAAGATCCAAGCTGCAAATAAGCGTATCTTGTAGGTCGGTGGCTTCAGCCCCGACAAGCACAGCAATACATCAACAAGGGAGTTTCCAATGAACAAAAATACAAAACGAATTGCACTGACTGCGCTGGTCCTCACCGCCAGTTTGCTGGCCGCCTGCACCCAAGAGCAGCAAAACAAGATCAGCCGTGACATCCAGAACTGGACAGGCACCAATGGTGTGTTGGAAGTCTATGCCGGAGACAAAGTGGTTCGTCGCTTTTTGAAGGTGGACAAGATCAGCACCGCCTTGGGCACTGACGATGGCAAGCCCCGTGCTTACCGCTACGGCTACGGCGTGCTCGATGAAAACCTGAACATGATTGCCGACTCCGCCGAGAAGAAGGTGTATTTTGAGGTCAGCGATTTCTCCAACACCGTGTTCTTCGAGAACCCGCGCTGAGACAAATAGTTCTGGGTCAAACCCAGCCTAGTGCTCCCAGCAGAGCCCCTAAACCAATCAGCCAAAGCATGTGAACTTGCGTGCGCCAAACCACCAGCGTGGTCAGCGCAGTCAGCAAATACAGCGGCCAGTCCTGGCCGGGCTGCTTGTGGCTGATGGTCAAAAGCCAAGCGGTGCTCAGCAGCAAAGCGATCACGATGGGGGCCATGCCCACTTTGAAGGCGCGAATGCCGAGTTTTTCTCGGTGCTGGTGCGCCCAGCGCGTGGCCGTGTAGGTCAGCACCGAGGATGGCAACACCATCCCGAGCATGGTGACCAACACACCCAGGCTGGCCAGGCCAGCGCTGATCCAGCCACCGCCCAAGCCTGCTCCGGCGTTCAGCCCCACGTTCCAGCCCATCAAGGCCACAAACAAGATGTTGGGGCCGGGCGCGGCTTGGGCCAACGCGATGGACGAGGTGAACTGGCTGTCGCTCAGCCACTGCGTCTCGTCCACCAGATAGCGGTGCATGTCGGGTGCGGTGGTGATCGCGCCGCCCACAGCCAAGAGCGACAGCGAAGCAAAGTGGTTGAACAGGCTCAGCCAATCCTGGGCCGACAATTGAAGCACGGGGTTCATGGCGCTTCTCCGGCATGGACGGCTTGTTTGGCCAGTTGCAGGTAAGCCCAGCCGCAGGCCAGCAGGCCCGTGCCCAGCAACACATAGGCCAAAGGCCAGCGCAACAGGCCCACGCCGACAAAGCTGGCCGCTGCCAGTGCGATGCACACCGGCATGCCCATCGGGTTGCCGCGCAGAGCGCTGATCAATTTGAGGCCAACCGCTGCAATCAATCCGGCAGACACCGCACCCATGCCGCGCAAAGCTCCTTGAGCCCAGGCCTCGTCAGACACGCCGCCAAACGCCATGGCCAGCAGCAAAACCACCACCATCGGTGCGGCCAGCATGCCCGCTACACCGGCCAAAGCGCCGGGCAAACCAAAATAACGACCACCAATCATCAGCGAAAGATTGACCACATTGGGGCCCGGCATGATCTGGGCCACGGCCCAGTCTTCGACAAATTGCTCACGGGTCATCCAGCGCTTTTTCTCGACCAACTCACGCTGCACGACGGCCAGGACGCCGCCAAAGCCCTGCAGGGCCAGCAGGGTGAACGACACAAAAAGCTCGGTTTTGGAGCTGGGTTTGTTCAGAGGGGCGATTTCGGGCATGGCCGGCATTATCCTTGTGCTTTCATTCAATCAACGCAGTGTCTAGCCACACCAATTGGCCCCGCCCGCTTTCACTCAGGCGCTCCATCAAAGCGGCGGCTTGGGTTTCTGGCAGGACAAAGTGCAAGCTCACCACGCTGCCGTGCTTGACCTCCTGCAACTGGGCTTTGGCCAGATCGACCTCCCGGCGTACCAGACCTTCGAGTGCATAGGGCACGCTGCAGGCCAGCTGTGCTTGCTTGATCAGCGGGATTTTCTCAGCGGTCAGCAGCGCTTGTGCCACCGCATCGGTGTAAGCCCGCACCAAGCCGCCCGCACCCAGTTTGACGCCGCCAAAGTAGCGCACCACCGAGGCCATAACGCCTTCCAACTCCTGGTGCCTCAGCACTTCCAGCATGGGGCGGCCTGCTGTGCCGCCGGGCTCGCCATCGTCGTTGGCGGCCGACTGACCGCCCGCCAGCAAGGCCCAGCACACATGGGCCGCGTCAGGGTGTTCTGCCTTGAGCTGGGCCACCCGAGCCTGCGCCTCATCGCGCCCTGCAACGGGCTCGATGCAGGCAATGAAACGGCTCTTTTTAATGAGCAGTTCGTGGTGGGCTGGCGCGGCGAGGGAAAACGGCATGGGGCAATTGTCCGGCAAGCGCTGTTGGCCTGTCGCTGAATCGCAAAAATAGTGCGCTGGCATGCTCAGCCCATCCTGTTGAACTGAATACCCGCTGGTTTATCAAGCCCACCCCCAACCGCCTACACTAGCGGGTTATCCCGATATTGAGCCCATGAACGCCTTCACCGACGTCTCTTTTTTCCCGCGCGACGCCAAGCCGCTGACCAGTTACCGCAAGTACTGGGCGCAGCGCTTTGGCACGGCCCCGTTTTTGCCAATGAGCCGGGCCGAAATGACCCAACTGGGCTGGGACAGTTGCGACATCGTGCTGGTCACGGGTGATGCCTATGTGGACCACCCCAGCTTTGGCATGGCCGTGATCGGCCGCATGTTGGAAAACCAGGGCTTTCGGGTCGGCATCATCGCTCAGCCCGACTGGACCAGCGCCGAAGCTTTCAAGGCGCTGGGCAAACCCAATCTGTTTTGGGGCGTGACCAGCGGCAACATGGATTCCATGATCAACCGCTACACGGCGGACCGCAAAATCCGCAGCGACGACGCCTACACTCCCGGCGACATGGGTGGCAAGCGGCCTGATCGCGCGGCCATCGTTTACAGCCAGCGCTGCCGCGAGGCCTTCCCGGACACCCCCATCGTGCTCGGCGGCATTGAGGGCAGCCTGCGCCGCATCGCGCATTACGACTATTGGTCCGACAAAGTTCGCCGCTCGGTGGTGGTGGACAGCAAATGCGACTTGCTACTTTATGGCAACGCCGAGCGGGCGATTGTCGAGATTGCACACCGCCTGGCAGCCCGTGAGCCGGTGCAGCAAATCACCGACGTGCGCGGCACCGCCTTTGTGCGCCGCCAAGGTGACGAATCGGCCTTGGGCTGGTTCGAGATCGACTCCACCAGCGTGGACATGCCCGGACACGTTGAGGCGCACATCAATCCGTATTTGATGATCTCGGACCAAGCGCGAGAGCAGGGCGCGACTTGTGCCCGTGAGGAAGAAGCCAAGGATGTGGCCGATGCCCACAACGCACAAAACGTCGAGGCCGATTTGTCCGCCGCTGTGGCCCAGGCCCGCACCGTGCAAGCCGCTATCCAACCCATCATCCAGCCGCTCAACTTTGTGCCCAACCCTGCCTTGCGTGGCAAAGGCACCCACAAAGTCCCGCCCCGTGACAAAAGCGTGATTCGGCTGCCCAGCTACGAGCAAGTCAAGCAAGATGCCGTGCTTTATGCCCATGCCAACCGCGTGCTGCACCTGGAGACCAACCCCGGCAATGCCCGCTGCCTGGTGCAAGCGCACGGGGAGGGCACCACCGCGCGTGACGTGTGGATCACACCGCCGCCCATCCCGCTGACCACCGCCGAGATGGACCATGTGTTTGACCTGCCGTATGCCCGCAGCCCGCACCCGAGCTATGCCGACGAAAACGGCAGCCACGACCACGCCACCAAAATTCCCGCGTGGGAGATGATCCGCTTCAGTGTCAACATCATGCGCGGCTGCTTTGGCGGCTGCACCTTTTGCTCGATCACCGAGCACGAAGGCCGCATCATCCAAAGCCGCTCCGAAGAGTCGGTGATTCGCGAGGTCGAGGAGATCCGCGACAAGGTCAAGGGCTTCACCGGCGTCATCTCTGACTTGGGTGGCCCCACGGCCAATATGTACCGACTGGGCTGTCGAAGCCCCGAAATCGAGTCAGCTTGCCGCAAACCGAGCTGCGTGTTCCCCGGCATCTGCCAGAACCTGACGACCGACCACGGCCCCTTGATCAACATGTACCGCAGGGCTCGCACCCTCAAGGGCATCAAGAAGATCCTGATCGGCTCTGGCCTGCGCTACGACCTGGCCGTACAGTCGCCTGAATACGTGAAAGAGCTGGTGCAGCACCATGTGGGTGGCTACCTGAAGATTGCGCCCGAGCACACCGAAGGCGGCCCGCTGTCCAAGATGATGAAGCCGGGCATCGGCACCTACGACCGCTTCAAGTCGATGTTTGACAAGTACAGCGAAGAGGCGGGTAAAAAGCAGTTTCTCATCCCGTACTTCATCGCTGCCCACCCGGGCACCAGTGACGAAGACATGATGAACCTGGCCATCTGGCTCAAAAAGAACGGCTTTCGAGCCGACCAGGTGCAGACCTTCTACCCCAGCCCCATGGCCACGGCCACGGCCATGTACCACTCCACCCGCAACCCGCTGCGCAAAATCACCCGCGACAGCGAAAAAGTGGACGTGGTCAAAGGCGACAAACGCCGCCGATTGCACAAAGCGTTTTTGCGCTACCACGACGCCAACAACTGGCCTCTGCTGCGCGAAGCCCTCAAAGCCATGGGCCGCTCCGACTTGATCGGTAATGGCAAACACCATTTGATTCCGAACTGGCAGCCGCTGGCCGAAGAGGGCTACCAAAGCGCCCGGCGCAAAAACAGCACGGGTGCGGGTGCTAAGTCGTCGGTTTCTTTATCAACGACCTCCAAGCGCATGGGTCAACCCCAAAAAGGCCAGTTGCTCACGCAACACACGGGGCTGCCGCCGCGTAAAAAAGGCTGAGGCAGCGAGTCGTTTCAAAAGCCCAGCATGTGCACGGCCACCAATGCCAGAAAACCGGCAAACGCCCATTGCAGTTTGCGTTTGTCCATGCGCTGTGACAGGCGTGCGCCCCAGTTGGCAAATAGCATGCTGACTGCGCTGATGCCCGCAAATGCGGGCAGGTGTACATAACCCCAAGTTTGGGCTGTTTGTGGGCCGGTGATGGCCAAACCGATGGCGCCGATCAGTGAAATGGGGATGGCAACGGCAGAGCTCACCACGACGGCCTGTCGCATGTCCACCCCGCGCAGCACCAGGTAGGGCACGGTCATCGCGCCACCGCTGACGCCCAGCAAAGTGGAGACGTGACCAATGAAGGTTCCAGCGCCCAAGAGTTCGTTGCGGGCTGGGGCAGCTTGACTGGCTTGCTGGGCTTTTTTGCCCAGCAAGGTGATGCAGGTGCTCAAGGCAAACAAGCCAAAGCCCAGTTTGAGCCATTGGGTGGGCACCCAATTGGCCAGCAACACCGCCGACACCGAGCCCAGGCTGACCGAGCCTGCCAGCCAGTACAGGCGATCAAACTGCAGACGGCGAGCACGCCAATGTGTCCAGGAACTGGTGACCGACGTGATGACGATGCAAGCCAATGATGTGGCCACCGCGAAGTGCATGACCTCGGGGCCAAGAACCGGGTCACCGCGCCACAAAAAGTAGAGCGTGGGCACGATCACCAAGCCACCGCCGACGCCAAAAAGTCCCGCTGTAAACCCGCCTGCGGCCCCGACCAGCAAGAAAATCAGCCACAAAGGCATCATGCGGACAGTGCCTCGAATTGACCAAAGCGGCTGCGGCAAAAGCCCAGTGCTTGGGCCTCGTCATGCCAGCCAAATTCTTGGACCTGCCCGATCACAATGTGGTGGTCGCCAGCATCCACCAGCTGGTGTAACTGGCAGTCAAACCAGGCCATGGCATCGGTCAGGCGTTGCCGTTGGCTGACCTGCCGCTGCAGCTGCACGCCGCTAAAACGCGAAGCCATGTCGCCGGTAGCGAACTGTCGTGCGATGGCTTCTTGCTGGTTGGACAACACGCTGACGGTGAAGCCCCCCGATTGCGTGAACGCCTCCAGGCTGCTGGCCGCTTTGCGAATGCTCCACAAGACCAGTCGGGGTTCGAGAGAGACCGAGGCAAAGGAGTTGCAGGTCATGCCCCAATCCACGCCTTGCCAGTGAGCGGTGACCACCGTGACGCCGGTGGCAAAACAAGACAGGGCTTTGCGGTATTCGGCAGGATCTTGAGGTACGGCTGGAGCAAGCAGCTTGGACAACTCGTCGTGCATGTGTCGCATGGTGGCTTTCTTTAAGGCACTTCGTGGCCGTTGGCGAGCTCGTACAGTTCGTACCAGGTCTGGCGGTCCATGGGCACACGCTCTGCGTTGGCAAACTGGGCAATGCGTTCCAGCTGGTTGGAACCCATCACAGGCAAGACTTGCACAGGATGGTGCATGAGCCAGGCCATGGCCACTGCCGTGGTGTCGGTGCCCGAGGCTTGGGCCAACGCGGCCAGCTTGGGTGCGAGTCGGGCTGCTGCGGTGCCCGATGTGTGCGCTTGCGCGTGCAGGCGGCCGCCACCCAGCGGCGACCAGGCCATCACGGGCATGCAGTGCTGCTGAGCGTGTGCCAGCTGGCCGTTGATGAAGGGGGCGGTGTTCAACAGGCTGAGCTCCAGCTGGTTGGTCTGCAGCTTGTGCTTCATGCGTGACTGCAACAGGTCCACATCAAAGGGCATGAAGTTGGACACGCCCACACCGCGCAGCTTGCCGCTGTCGATCAGGCCATCAAGGCATTCGCCCAAGGCTTGTGCGTCCATCAGCGGGTCTGGGCGGTGGATCAGCAGCAGGTCGATCACGTCCACGCCAATGCGTGACAGGGAACGGTCGACGCTGGCCCTGACATGTGCAGGGCTGGTGTCGTAGTGCTTGACACGGGTGTCTGGCCATTTGCCGGACAACAGCATGATGTCGGTTTTGGTGACGATCTCGATCTGGTCTTTCAGGCTGGGGCGCGCCTTGATGGCCTGCCCGAACAGTTCTTCGCAGCTGTAATCGCCGTAGATGTCGGCATGGTCGAAGGTGGTGATGCCTTGCGCCAGACAGGCGTCAATGCGTGCCAGGTTGGCGTTGACCGAGTGGTCTGCAGCCTCGGACAGACGCCACACGCCATAAGCCATGCGGCTCAGGCTGCGCCCGTTGGGCAGCGTGATGCGGCCGATGTGGTTTGAACTCATTTGCGGACTCCTGTGCCCAATGGTGTGGGCGGTGTTTGGGCCGGAACACGGCCATATTCTTGGGCGAGGGAAACTGTTTTGATCTGGGGCAGCACTTTGGCCCCGAAGATTTCGCATTCCTGCAGGTGCGGGTAACCCGAAAAGATAAAGGCTCGGATGCCCATTTTTTGGTAGGCCTCAATTTCACTGAGCACCTGATCGACGCTGCCCACCAGAGCAGCGCCGCAGCCACTGCGGGCACGGCCTACGCCCGTCCAAAGATGGGGTTCGACATAGCCGTCTTCGTCTGCGCGATCACGGTTGGCGCTTTGCAGAGAGACGCCCAGGCTCTTGGCGTCGAGGGCCCGCTGGCGGATTTCACGGCCTTTTTCGTCGTCGAGTTGCGACACCAGTTCGGCGGCATATTCACGCGCTTCGGCTTCGGTGTCGCGCACGATCATGTGGACGCGCAGGCCGTAGTCCAGCAAGCGGCCATGTTTTTCGGCCTGGGCGTGCACATCGCGCATGCGCTGGGCCAGCATGTCTTTGGGCTCAGGCCACATCAGGTAGGTGTCGCAATGGGCACCGCACAAGGCCAGTGCGTCGGGGCTGTAGCCGCCGAAATAAAGCAGTGGGCCGCCGTTGGTCTGGTAGGGGCGCACCGGGTCGGTTGACAAGCCCTTGATTTTGTAAATCTCGCCGTCGTAGTCGATTTCGTCTTGCGTCCAGGCTTGCTTGAGGATTTCAACCACTTCCCAAGAGCGACGGTAGCGGTAGGCACTGTCTTCTTGTTGGCCGGGAAAATCGGACGAAATCACGTTGAGCGTGAGGCGCCCCTCAAGAATGTGGTCCAGCGTGGCCACGGTGCGTGCCAGCATGGCTGGATGCACTTCGCCGCACCGAATGGCAGCGAGCAAGTTCATGCGCTTTGTTTTGTGCGCTACGGCAGCGGCAAAGGTCAAGGTGTCCTGACCGACTTGGTAAGAAGAAGGGCACAGGATGTTTCGAAAGCCGAGTTCATCGGCCCGCTCCACGATGCGACTGGTGTTGGCCCAGTTGCTGCGCAGGTCGCCTTCGGGCACCCCCAGGTGGCGAAAATCGTCAGAACACAGGGGCGCGAACCACGCCACCTCGGCACCTTGGATGTCTTGGCCTTTGACTGGAACGATGCTCATGTCAGACTCCTGTTTAAAAGTAAATGAATCATATATGAATTGAGGGGTTTGGGTATGCGGGTTTCCACCGGTTTGTCATACTGTCAACCATGAACGCTGCTCGACCCGCCAAACCCTTGCCTGTTTACCTGCAAATTGCCGAATTGCTGGCCCGTCAAATCAAGGCCGGTTATTGGCATGGCGGTGAAAGGCTGCCCACCGAGGCCGAGTTGGCTCTGAGTTTGTCGGTCGCCGTTGGCACCTTGCGCAAATCGCTGGCCTTGCTGGAAGAGCAGGGCGTGCTCGAACGCATTCAGGGTTCAGGCACTTATGTGCGCCAAGTGCAAGGCAAGCAGCAAATTTATGAGTTGTTTCGCTTGGAACTGCTTGATGGCCCTGGCCTGCCAACGGCGCATATTCTGGATGTGTCCAAGCAGGCTTGCCCGGACGGCTTTCCTGCCATCGCCAGCGTGGGTGCACTTTGCTGGCGCGTACGCAGGCTTCGTTTTTTGAGTCAGCAGCCTGTCGCGTTGGAGGAAATCTGGTTTTCTGCAAAGGCCTGCCCTGATTTGAGCGTCGACGAGCTGGGAGACTCGATGTATTTGTTTTACCAACAGCGTTTGGGGGTCTGGATTGCGCGTGTAGAAGACCAGATCAGCGCAGCCCCTGCGCCCGCTTGGGCTGCGCAGCCCATAGGACTGCTGGCGGGTGACTGCGCTGGTTACGTGGAGCGCGTTTCCTGGACGTCGGGCAATCAAGTCGCCGAGTTTTCAAAAACCTGGTTCGACCCGGCCGTCTGCCGGTACTCTTCGCGCCTGAGTCAATAACCCCGCTCAGACCGGCTGCAGCGCCGCCAGCAACTCCGTCTCGATCTCAATCTGCGCTTTGTTTTGCTGAAGCTTGGCGCCGCTGATCAGAAAGCTGTCTTCCACGCGTTCGCCCAAGGTGCTGATTTTGGCCAATTGAAGGTGAAGGCCGTGGTGGGCCAGCACGCTGGCGATGCTGTAAAGCAAGCCAATGCGGTCGCTGGCCGAGATGCTGAGCAACCAACTTTGGGCTTTGTCGTCGGGCTTCAGGCTCACGCGTGGGGTGACCGGGAAGCTCTTGACCCGCCGCGACACCCGCCCACGGGTGGGCGCGGGCAGGGGGCCTTGTTTTTCCAGGGTTTGCGTGAGGCCTGACTCGACCATGCTCAGCAGCTCGCGGTAGTGCTCGGGCAACATGGGCGTGACGATCTGGAAGGTGTCCAGCGCCCAGCCCGTGCGGGTGGTGTGGATGCGGGCATCTTGAATGCTGAAGCCTGACTGGTCAAAGTGGCCGCAAATGCGGGCAAAAAGGTCAGGCTGGTCGGGTGTAAAAACGAGCACTTGCAGGCCTTCACCCACAGGCGAAATGCGCGCCCGCACGATGGGTTTGGCAGGGCCTTCAGCGGGCTTGGCCACATGGCGCGACAACTGCCGGGCGTGCCAAGCGATGTCAGATGCGTCGTGGCGCATGAAGTAGCCCACGTCCAAGGTGTCCCACAGGGCTTTTTGGCCTTCGTGGGGTTCGCTGTGGCGGGCCAGCTCGATCAAGGCGTCGCGTTTGCGGGCTTCCACTTCGGCGTTGGCGTCGGGGGCGCGGCCACCCAGCACGCGCAGGGTGGCTTTGTACAGGTCTTCCAGCAGCTTGCCTTTCCAGGCGTTCCACACTTTGGGGCTGGTGCCTCGGATGTCGGCCACCGTCAGCAAATACAGGGCGGTCAGGCGACGCTCATCGCCCACGCGTGCGGCAAATCGGCCAATGACTTCGGGGTCGCTCAGGTCTTCTTTTTGCGCCACGTGGCTCATGGTGAGGTGTTCGCCCACCAAAAACTCGATCAGCTGGGCGTCGTCTTTGTCCAGCTTGTGTTGGCGGGCAAAGGTGCGCACTTCGGCGATGCCCAGTTTGGAGTGGTCGCCGCCTCGGCCTTTGGCAATGTCGTGGAACAAAGCGGCGGTGTACAAGATCCAGGGCTTGTCCCAGCCGCCCGCCAATTGCGAGCAAAAAGGGTATTCGTGCGTGTGCTCGGCCATGAAAAACCGACGCACATTGCGCAGCACCATCAAAATGTGCTGGTCCACCGTGTAGGCATGAAACAGGTCGTGCTGCATCTGGCCCACGATGCGCCGAAACACCCACAGGTAGCGCCCCAACACCGAGGTTTCGTTCATCAATCGCATGGCGTGCGTGATGCCTTGGGGCTGTTGCAAGATCTGCAAAAACGTTTGCCGATTGACCGGGTCGGCCCGAAAACGCCCGTTCATGATGGCCCGCACGTTGTACAGCGCGCGCAGGGTTCTGGCCGAAAAGCCTTTCACACCCGGCGTGGCCTGGTACAGCAAGAATGTTTCCAAAATGGCGTGTGGGTGCTTTTGATACAGGTCGTCGCTGGCCACTTCGATCAGGCCCGCCTTTTCAAAAAAGCGCTCGTTCAGCGGTCGGAAGTCGTTGACCGATTCGCCCCGATCGGCTTTGAGCCGGTCTTCGATGTTGAGCAGCAATATCTGGTTGAGCTGGGTCACCGCCTTGGCCGCCCAATAGTATTGGCGCATCAGCTTTTCACTGGCCCGCAAGGCCAATCGGCCCTCAGGGGTCACGTCTGAGCTGTAGCCAAACGATTCGGCCACATTGGTTTGCAAGTCAAACACCAAGCGGTCTTCGCGCCGTTTGGCCTGCAAGTGCAAGCGGGCGCGAATGAGGCCCAACAGGGCTTCGTTGCGCTTGATTTGCCGCGCTTCAAGCGGGGTTGCCAGGCCTTTGCGGGCCAGTTCGTCCCAGCTGTTGCCCAGATTGGCCGCTCGGGCGACCCACAAAATCACCTGCAAGTCGCGCATGCCGCCGGGCGACTCTTTGCAGTTGGGCTCCAAGGCGTAGGGTGTGTCTTCGAACTTGGTGTGGCGCTGGCGCATCTCCAGCGTTTTGGCCACCCAAAAAGCCTGCGGGTCCATGGCGGTTTGGTACTGCTTTTGGAACTCGGTGAACAGCCGGGTGTTGCCGGTCACGCGACGCGACTCCAACAAAGAGGTTTGCACCGTGATGTCTTTGGCCGACTCAGCCAGGCATTCACTCAAGGTGCGCACGCTGGAGCCGATTTCCAGGCCCGTGTCCCAGCAGCTGCCAATGAAGCGCTCGAGCTGGCCTTGCAGTTCGGGCGAGTTTTCTGGCGACAGGCCATCGGGCAAGAGCACCAGCACGTCCACATCGGAGTGCGGAAACAGCTCGGCGCGGCCAAAACCACCCACCGCCACCAGGCACAGCTCAGGCGCAAAGCCCGCGTTTTGCCACAGCTGGATCAGCAGCCCATCGGCCAGGATGGACAGTTGCCGCAAGGTTTGCTTCAGGCCCCGAGCGACTGCACCGCTGTTGGCCAGGGTGTTGAGCACCACGGCTTTGTCGTGTTTGTAGGTCTCGCGCAGCTGGGCCAGATCGGCCAGATCTGCAAAGGGTGCCTGCGCGTTCATGTCAGGCTGCGGCTTTGTCGGTGATGAAAGCGGGGATCGCTGGGCTGCCAGCCGACAAGGTCAGCACCTCGTAGCCGGTTTCGGTCACCACCACGGTGTGCTCCCACTGGGCTGACAGCGAGTGGTCCTTGGTCACGATGGTCCAGCCGTCGCCCATTTCTTTGATGTCGCGTTTGCCGGCGTTGATCATCGGCTCGATGGTGAAAATCATGCCGGGCACCAACTCGACCAAGGTGCCGGGCTTGCCGTAGTGCAGCACCTGTGGTTCTTCGTGAAAGCCTTTGCCAATGCCGTGGCCGCAAAACTCACGCACCACCGAAAAGCCGTGGCCTTCGGCAAATTTTTGAATGGCATGACCGATGTCGCCCAGATGCGCGCCGGGCTTGACTTGCTCGATGCCTTTCCACATGGCGTCGTAGGTCAGGCTGGCCAGCCGCTTGGCGGCAATCGACGCGTCGCCCACATGGAACATGCGGCTGGTGTCGCCGTGCCAGCCATTTTTGATGGTGGTGATGTCGATGTTGAGCGAGTCGCCTTTTTTCAGCGGCTTGTCGTTGGGAATGCCATGGCAGACCTGGTGGTTGATCGAGGTGCAGATCGACTTGGGGTAGGGCTTGTAGCCGCCCGGTGCGTAGTTCAGGGGGGCCGGAATGCAGTCTTGCACATCGACCATGTAGTCGTGGCAGAGCTTGTCGATCTCGTTGGTGGTGATGCCCGGTTTGATGAAGGGCTCGATGTAATCCAGGACTTCGGCGGCCAATCGGCAGGCCAGGCGCATGCCTTCGATGTCTTCGGCGGTTTTGATGGTGATGGTCATGGGGGGAGATTATCCCAGAGGGTTGATCACCCCTTGTCCCACCGGGGTGCCTTAAGGGTTTTGCGCGGTATGCAAAATGGTCAGAACCTGAACCTCCTTGCCTTTGACGCGGTAAACGGCCAAATAGTGTTTGTGCAAAACCAGTTCTTTGGTCCCGAAGACGCGGCCAGCTCGGCCCAACTGATTCGTTCGCAAAATCTCCAATTTGTCTCGCAGCTCCGTCACAAAAGTTTGTGCGCGAGCCGGGTTGTCCTTGGCGATGAAGCTGGCTATCTCATCGAGCCGATCCAGCGCCCGATGGGTCCAGCGCAGATCAAGCACCGTATTGACCCAAGACAGTCTTGACTTGCGATTCGGTCGCGAAATCGCCGTTGTCAGCCTCGGCTATGGCCGCTTCAATGTCGTTGATTTGCCAGCTGTGCTCATTGAGGTAGCTGCTGAGGGCTTCAAGTGCCACGAAGCTTTTTGTGCGCGAGGTGGCTTTGGCCAAGCTTTCCAGTTGTTTGTACACACCTGAGGGAACGCGGACGTTGATGGTGCGCGTAGCGGCTTCTTTGGTGTTGACTGTGGTCATTGCATTACTTTGTGTTGCCTGTAATACATTGCATTGTATGTATGCAAAATAGGCCGTCAAGCGCATTTGAAGCATGTTCTTGATCTGTTGCTTTGGCCGCCCAATCAGGGTTTCCCCCGCTAAAATAACGCCTTTGCCGGTCAGCCCCAGTCAGCGGCCCCGGCGCTACGGTTTTCCGTCTCTTTACAAGGCCACCCCGTGTCCCTGCACATCACGACTTTCGAAGGCGCCAGCGCCCTCAGCGACTTTCGCATTGCCCAACTTTTGCCACGTTTGGCCGACATTTCGCCGCAAATTCAGGGCATTTCTGCCCGTTTTGTGCACTTGGTGGCCACGCAAGAGGCTTTGGCCGATGCCCAAAAGCAAACCTTGTCCGCGCTTTTAACCTACGGTGAGCCTTATGCAGGCCCCGTTGATGGCCCGGTGATCGTGGTCAGTCCGCGCATCGGCACCGTGTCGCCTTGGGCGTCCAAGGCCACCGACATCGCGCACAACTGTGGTTTTGCTGTGCGCCGCGTGGAGCGACTGACCGAATACCGCCTGACCATGAAGTCCGGTCTGCTGGGCACCGCCAAATTGAGCGCTGAGCAACAGGGCCAAGTCGCCGCCGTGTTGCATGACCGCATGACCGAGTCGGCCATGCCCAAGCGCGACGAGGCGGCGGCCTTGTTCACTGCGCTCGAGCCCGCGCCCATGGCGCACGTGGACGTGCTGGGCGGTGGCCCCGAAATGGGCAAAAAGGCGTTGGAAGACGCCAACAAGACCTGGGGCCTGGCCCTGGCCGACGACGAGATCGATTACCTGGTCAAAGCCTTCACGGGGCTCAAACGCAACCCCACCGATGTGGAGTTGATGATGTTCGCGCAGGCCAACAGCGAGCACTGCCGCCACAAGATTTTCAACGCCGAGTTCACCATCGACGGCGTGGCCCAGCCCAAGAGCCTGTTTGGCATGATCCGCAACACCGAGCAGCTCAGCCCCCAGCACACGGTGGTGGCTTATTCCGACAACGCCTCGGTGATGGAAGGCCACCCGATTGAGCGCTTTGTGGCCCGTGCTGCAACAAACGGCAATGGGCAGGGCGCTGCTTACCAGAGCGAGGCCGCCTTGCACCATGTGCTGATGAAGGTCGAAACGCACAACCACCCGACCGCGATTTCACCGTTCCCCGGTGCATCCACTGGCGCGGGCGGCGAGATCCGCGACGAAGGCGCCACCGGTCGCGGCTCCAAGCCCAAGGCGGGTTTGAGCGGTTTTACCGTGTCGAAGTTGTGGGGGGGCTTGAGCGACCAACCCGGCGGCAAGCCCGAGCACATCGCCAGCCCCTTGCAAATCATGACCGAAGGCCCTTTGGGGGGCGCGGCTTTCAACAACGAATTTGGCCGCCCCAATTTGCTGGGTTATTTCCGGGAATACGAGCAAACCGTGGACGGCGTGGTGCGTGGTTATCACAAGCCCATCATGATCGCGGGCGGTCTGGGCCAGATCGATGCTGAACAAACAAAAAAGATCGAATTTCCGGCGGGCAGTTTGCTGATTCAGCTCGGTGGCCCCGGCATGCGCATTGGCATGGGCGGCAGCGCCGCCAGCTCCATGGCCACCGGCACCAACGCCGCCAACCTCGACTTTGACTCGGTGCAACGCGGCAACCCCGAGATCGAGCGCCGGGCGCAAGAGGTCATCAACCACTGCTGGGCACAAGGTGCGGCCAACCCGATTTTGGCCATCCACGACGTGGGCGCGGGCGGTTTGTCCAACGCCTTCCCCGAGCTGACCAACGACGCAGGCCGTGGCGCACGTTTTGACTTGCGTGCGGTGCAACTGGAAGAGTCCGGTCTGTCGCCCAAAGAAATTTGGTCCAACGAAAGCCAAGAACGCTATGTGATGGCCATCGCGCCCGCGTCTTTGGACCAGTTCAAAGCCTTTTGCGAACGTGAGCGCTGTCCGTTTGCCGTGATCGGCGTGGCCACCGAAGAGCGCCAACTGGTGCTGGAAGACAAGGGCAGTGAATCGCCTGTCGACATGCCGATGGACGTTTTGCTGGGCAAGCCGCCCAAAATGCACCGCGATGTGACCACCCTGACGCGCCAATCGCCCGCCCTGGATTTGACCGGCGTGAGCCTGCAAAAAGCGGTGATCGATGTGCTGAGCCACCCCACCGTGGCGTCCAAGCGCTTTTTGATCACCATCGGTGACCGCGCTGTGGGCGGCCTCACGCACCGCGACCAGATGGTCGGCCCTTGGCAAGTGCCCGTGGCCGACGTGGCCGTGACCTTGGCCGACTACCAAGGCTTTGCCGGAGAAGCCATGAGCATGGGCGAGCGCACGCCGCTGGCCTCGCTCAACGCCGCAGCGTCGGGCCGCATGGCCGTGGCCGAGGCCATCACCAATTTGCTGGCTGCCCCGATCGAGTTGCCCCGCGTCAAGATGTCGGCCAACTGGATGGCCGCCTGTGGCGAGCCGGGCGAAGACGCGGCGCTGTACGAAACCGTCAAGGCCGTGGGCATGGAACTGTGCCCGGCGCTCGACATCTCGATCCCGGTGGGCAAAGACAGCTTGTCGATGCGCACACAGTGGACCGACAAGGGTCAGACACACAAAGTCACTTCGCCCGTGAGTTTGATCATCACCGCCTTTGCCAGCTTGCCCGATGTGCGCGGCACTTTGACGCCGCAGCTGGACGCGCAAACCGATGACACCAGCTTGCTCTTGATCGACCTGGGCCAAGGCCGTAACCGCATGGGCGGTAGCGTGCTGGGCCAAGTGCTTGACCAGTTTGGTGACAGCGTGCCCGACTTGGAAGACCCGCAAGCCTTGGTGAATTTGGTCAAGGCCATCAATGCCCTGCGTGCGCAAGGCCAGATCTTGGCCTACCACGACCGCAGCGACGGCGGCTTGCTGGCCGCTGTGGCCGAAATGGCATTTGCCGGCCATGTGGGTGTGGCGCTGAATGTGGACATGCTGGTGACCGAAGGCGACGGCATCAGCGACAGCCGCGCCGACCATGGCGACGCCAAAAATTGGGCGGGCCAAGTCAGCGCCCGCCGCGAAGAACTCACGCTCAAAGCCCTGTTCAACGAAGAGCTGGGCGTGGTGATCCAGGTGCGCACCGCAGACCGCAACGCGGTGCTGCAAACCTTGCGCGAACACGGCCTGTCCAAACACACGCACGTCATTGGCAAGACCCGTCCAAGCCAATCCACGATCCGCAAAGGCGTGGGTGAACTGAGCATTTGGCGTGACACCAAAGAGGTGTTTGCCGCCAAGCTCGAAGACCTGCACCAAGTCTGGGACAGCGTGAGCTGGAAGATTTGCCAGCAGCGCGACAACCCCGCTTGCGCCGACGCCGAGCACGCTGCCGCAGGGCGCGCTGACGACCCCGGCATGCACGTGGCGCTGAGCTTTGACCCAGCGGTCAACGTGGCCGCGCCTTATCTGAACCTGTCCCGCCCCAAAGTGGCCATCTTGCGCGAGCAAGGCGTCAACTCGCATGTGGAGATGGCCTATGCCTTCCACCAAGCGGGCTTCGAGTCGCACGACGTGCACATGACCGACCTGCAAACAGGCCGCGCCCACTTGACCGACTTCAAGGGCTTGGTCGCTTGCGGCGGCTTCAGCTATGGCGACACCTTGGGCGCAGGCATTGGCTGGGCACGCAGCATCACCTTCAACCCGCAGCTGGCCGAACAGTTCAAGGGCTTTTTTGGCCGCAGCGACACCTTTGGTTTGGGCGTGTGCAACGGCTGCCAAATGTTTGCCGAGCTGGCCGACATCATTCCTGGCGCCGGGGCTTGGCCGCGTTTCACCACCAACCAGAGCGAGCGTTTTGAAGCCCGCCTGTCCATGGTCGAGGTGCTCGAATCGCCCAGCTTGTTCTTGCAAGGCATGGCGGGCAGCCGCTTGCCGATTGCCGTGGCGCACGGTGAGGGCTATGCCAACTTCAAGCACCGGGGCGATGCGGGCCAAGCCATTGGCGCGATGCGCTTTGTCGACAACCACGGCCAAGCCACCGAACAGTACCCCTTCAACCCCAACGGCAGCGCGGGTGGTTTGACGGCGGTGACCACGGCAGACGGGCGCTTCACGGCCATGATGCCGCACCCCGAGCGCGTGTTCCGCAACGTGCAAATGAGCTGGACCGATCTGGGCCGCTCAGGCGGCATCGACGCCGCCAGCCCTTGGCTGCGCGTGTGGCAAAACGCCCGCAAATGGGTGGCTTGATGATGTTCTGCGTGTGCGTGGGCAATTGCGTGTTGTGCAATGTCTGATCAATGGTTCCCGCCCTCTCAGCTGGCGTTTTATTTCGACTCGAACTCCTGGGCCAAAGGCACTGCGCTTTACCTCAGAAACGAGATTTTGTCGGCACAACTGACGCCTGACGGCACAGACTGGCGCGTCGATGCGCAGGTTCAGGGTTCTTCGCAAGACCCGTATCGGGTTTCGGCGCATCTGCGCGTGTCCGATGGCGGTAACCTGCAAGCTTGGCGATCCACCTGCACTTGCCCCGTGGGGCGCATGTGCAAGCACGGAGCGGCACTGGGCATTCATGTCGCCATGCAAGGCGTTGCCATGCGCGATCCGCTGACCCCGGCGGGTGAGGGTGCCGAAATCGCTGAAAGCGATGAGCACCAGACCCGTGTGCGCCAAGAAAAAGCGCTGCAACAAGCCGAATATCAGGTGCGCGACTGGTTGACCCGTTTGCAAGCCGTCGATGCACCCTCGGGTTTTTCGGTGCCAGGCAAAGCCAATGAACACTTTTTGTACTGCCTGTCGGCCGCAACTGTGGGCCACAGGCCCGTGTTCCATCTCACGATCAAACAAGCGGTTTTGAAGCCGAACGGTGAATGGGGCAAACCCAAAAAAGTCAGCAGCCAGCCTTACCCCAGCGACCCGGTTTGGCGCAACTGTGCGCCGGGCGAGCAAGGCATTTTTGACCTGATGAAGGCCTGCCCGGCGACCAACAGCTTCAGCTCTTACGGCTTTCAAAGTGCGGTCAAGTTGCAAGGCATGGCCGCTGAGTTGTTGCTCAAGATGTGCAGCAGCACAAGCCGTCTTATGTGGGACGAGGGCAAAACCCTGCGGCCGTTGGTTTGGAGCGATCAGCCTGTGGCCTTCAGTGGCAACTGGCAGGCCGTGCCTGCGCAAGGCAACAGCCCCGAAGGCTGGCGTCTGCAGATGCAGTCGTCACAGGCGGGCGTGTTGCACGGCCTGAACGAGCCCCCCTTGTTTGTGGATCCGCAACAAGGCACCTGCGGCCTGCTGGACACGCAAGGCATGAGTGCTGAACACCTGCTCTTGCTCACGCAGGCTCCCGTGGTGCCCGAGCGTGTGGCGGTCAAGTTTCAACAGCAACTGATGGATGCCATGGGCGAATTGCCCCTGCCACCCGTGATCGAAAAAATGCCCGAAATTCGGGGTGTTGCGCCTGTCGGCGTGTTGCACATCGTGCCGGTGCCAGAACACTTGCGCGGTGAACAAGGCCTGTTTCAGGCCGAATTGAAGTTTCAATATGCCGGTTGCTCTGGCTATTGGGCGGACCACCAGTCACGCGTGGTCGTTGGCCAAGGCCCCCAAGCCCGCCTGTTGGTGCGCGATCTGGCGGCCGAGCTCGAGATCTGGGACACGCTGGACGATCTGGGCTTTTTGCTGTGGGACAACAACTTGCTGGGCATGCCCGGCCCAGATGGCCAAGCCCTGTGGCTGGACTGGCTGGAATCCGACTTTTCGCCTCTGCGCGATGCCGGGTTTGAAGTACACAGCCGCGAAGGCCTGAACCACTGGCTGCGCCTGGCTGACGATGTGCATGTGGGCATGAGCGGGCAGGGCGATCAGGGCGTTCAAGGCGAAGATGTCGCTGAAGACACCTCCCCTTGGTTCGACCTCTCGCTGGGCATGAACATCGACGGTCAGCGCGTGAACATCCTGCCTTGGGTGCCCGAGATCCTAAAGGCCATGGCCCGTGCCGGGGTTTCGGCCAGCGAGCTGGGCGACAAGCACGCCGACCGCGTGCCCGACTACCTGTACTTGCCTGATTTGCAAGGACCAGGCTATGTAAAACTGCCCACGGCCCAAATCAAGCCATGGCTTTCCATGCTCATGGAGTTGCACGGCGAACGTGGGCACGACTGGGATGGCGATTCGCTGCGGCTGTCGCGCCTGGATGCACTGCGCACCGCCGCATCGCTGGGCGAAGGCGCAGTTTGGCAGGGCGCACAAAGCCTGTTGGCCTTGGTACAACAAATGCGCGGAATGGCGGCGCTGCCCGACGTGCCCTTGCCCGAAGGCTTGCAAGCCACGCTGCGCCCCTACCAACAGCAGGGCCTGAATTGGCTGCAGTTTTTGCGCCAACACCGGCTGGCGGGCATCTTGGCCGACGACATGGGCCTGGGCAAAACGCTGCAGACGCTGGCCCACATCCTGACCGAAAAACAGGCCGGACGGCTGACGCAACCGGCGCTGATCGTTGCGCCTGTGAGCTTGCTGGGCAACTGGCAGCGCGAAGCGACACGCTTTTGTCCGGGCCTTGCCACCCACATCCACCACGGCCTGTCGCGTCACGAAACCGCGCAAGAGCTTTGCCAGTTTGACGTCGTCATCACCGCCTATTCGCTCCTGTCGCGCGACCGCGAAATGTGGCTGCAAGTGCCCTGGCACATGCTGGTGTTGGACGAGGCGCAAAACATCAAGAACGCCAACACCAATGCAGCGCAGGTTGTCTCAGAAATTCCGGCCATACACCGCTTGTGTCTGTCGGGCACGCCCATTGAAAACCACCTGGGCGAACTCTGGAGCCAGTTCCACTTTTTGATGCCCGGCTTTTTGGGCAGCCAGCGGCGCTTTACAGAGCTGTTTCGCAACCCCATTGAGCGCCAAGGCAGCACCGAAAAAATGGCGCAGTTGCGCGCCCGCATCACGCCCTTCATGCTGCGCCGCACCAAAGACCTGGTGGCCAGTGAGTTGCCGCCCAAAATCGAAACCCTGATGCCGGTGCCGCTCGAAGGCCAGCAGGCCGACCTGTACGAAACCATCCGCCTGGGCATGGAAAAAACCGTGCGCGAAGCGCTCAGCACGCAGGGCCTGGGCAAATCGCAAATCACCATCCTGGATGCGCTGCTCAAATTGCGCCAAGTGTGTTGCGATCCGCGCTTGCTCAAACTCAGCGCCGCAAGCCAAGTGCGCGAGTCGGCCAAGCTCACCCAACTGCTGGACATGCTGCCCGAGATGGTGGCCGAAGGCCGCAAGATCTTGCTGTTCTCGCAGTTCACCGAAATGCTGGGACTGATCGAGCAAGCCTTGCCCGCCTTGGGCATCCCCTGGGTCAAGCTCACCGGGCAAAGCAAAAACCGCGACGCGATCATCGACAAATTCACCAGCGGTGAGGTGCCCTTGTTCCTGATCAGCCTGAAAGCCGGAGGCGTGGGCCTGAACCTGCCGCAGGCCGACACCGTGATCCATTACGACCCCTGGTGGAACCCGGCGGTAGAGAACCAAGCCACCGACCGCGCCCACCGCATCGGCCAGACCAAAAACGTGTGGGTGGTGAAACTGGTGGCGCAAGGCACCATCGAAGAACGCATGCTGGCCCTGCAAGAGCGCAAAGCCCAACTGGCGCAAGACATGTATGCCGGTGCCGTCAAGCGCAAAGAGCCGCTGTTTGGCGAGTCTGACCTGAACGAGTTGCTCAAGCCGCTCGGCTGATCAGTGCATGCCCTGCACGGGTGGGCGGGTCTTGTAAAACTGCACCGGGCTTTCGGGCACGGCGGCCAGCACCGATTTTTTGATTTTGCCGACCACGTGCATTTCGCAGGGTTTGCAGTCAAAGCGCAGGGTGAGTTTTTCTTTGCCGTTGATCAGTTGCATCGGCTCGGCCTTGACGGTGCCTTGCACGCCGGTCACGCCTTTGGCCTGTTTGGGGCACAGGCTCAAACTGAAGCGCACGCAGTGCTTGGTGATCATCAGGCTGACTTCGCCCAGTTCTTCTTGCGCTTCATAGGCGGCGGCGATCACCTTCACGCCGTGTTCGGCATAAAAGTCGCGCGCTTTTTGGTTGAACACATTGGCCAGATAGGTGAGGGTGTCATCGGGGTATGGGGCCGGTGGCTCCACGGGCACCGCACGCGGCAGGCGGTGCAGGCCCTGGGCGCGGGCGTCTTCGAGCGCTTGCACGGCGTCGCGGCGCAGGGCGTTGAGCTGTGACGGTGGCACAAACCAAGGGCGGGGCAGGGTCACTTGCACGTCGATCGGCTCAAACACGGTGTCGCCCAGTTTGCCCAAAGCGCTTTGGACGATGGCGTGGGCCTGTGCGGCGTCTTTGGGCGCTTGCCAGCGCACAGCCAAGTGCGCTGTGCCGGTGTGCCCGGCTTCGTCGGTCAGGGTCAGTTGCAGGCCGTCGGGGCTTTCGGCCAGTTGCATCCACACACCCATGCGGCGTTCGGCGGACTTTTTGTCCAAGGTCCGCACCCAGCTCATGTCGCGGTTGCGGTTGATCTGCACGCCTTTGCGCAGGTCTTTGAAGCCGTCCATCGGGTCTTTGGGAAAGAGCCGCCACACGCCTTTGGCTTTTTGGGCTTCGGCGCGGTTGATTTGCAGGCCCACCAGTTCTTTTTGCAGGTCGTAGTAGCAAAGCCCATCGCCGTTGTGCAACACCGTGGCCGTGTCGTCGGTGGTGATCTCGACGTGTTCGGGCGTGACTCGGCTGACCCAGCCGATCGCTTGGCCGGGGTTTTTGGGCGTGTCAAAGGCGCCGATGTCTTCTTGGCGGCCTTGCACAAAGTAGTCGGTGAACTCGCGGTTGAAGTTTTGGTTGGGATCGGGCTCAAAGCTGAAGGTGGTGCGGCCATGTGAGGCCGGGGCCAATTCGGGCTGGTCGTTGAGCACCTCGTCCATCAACTTGCGGTAATGGGCCGTGATGTTTTTCACATAGGCCATGTCTTTGTAACGGCCTTCGATTTTGAAGCTGCGGATGCCCGCATCGACCAAAGCGCGCAGGTTGTCGCTTTGGTTGTTGTCTTTCATGCTGAGCACATGCTTGTCATGGGCCACGATGCGGCCTTGCGCGTCTTTGACTTCGTAGGGCAGGCGGCAAGCTTGCGAGCAGTCGCCTCGGTTGGCGCTGCGGCCGGTGTGGGCGTGGCTGATGAAGCATTGGCCGCTGTAGGCCACACACAAAGCGCCGTGCACAAAAAACTCGATCACGGTGCGCTCGGTGTCCACCGCGTCGCGGATAGCCGCGATCTGAGGCAGCGTGAGTTCACGGGCCAGCACGATTTGGCTCAGGCCGGCGTCTTGCAAGAATTTGGCTTTTTCGGGCGTGCGGATGTCGGTCTGGGTGCTGGCGTGCAGTTGGATGGGCGGCATGTCAATCTGCAGCAAGCCCATGTCCTGCACGATCAGGGCGTCCACCCCTGCGTCAAACAGCTGCCAGGCCAATTTGCGGGCACCTTCGAGTTCGTCGTCGCGCAAGATGGTGTTGAGGGTGACAAAGATGCGGCTGTGAAAGCGGTGGGCGTTCTGCACCAGCTTGGCAATGTCTTGCACGCTGTTGTCAGCAGTCGACCGCGCCCCGAACGAGGGGCCGCCAATATAGACGGCATCGGCGCCATGGTGGATGGCTTCGATGCCAATATCGAAGGTACGGGCAGGGGCGAGGAGTTCGAGGTGGTGAGGCTGCATGGGCTGGGATTATCCCAGCTTGTGAAGCCTACACCTCATGCAGACCAACAGCTCTGGGGCTGTGGGCTCTGGTTGGGGCGATGTGGCAAAGCGAAGCGCCTCTGAGCCCCGGCCAGTGCCCGCAGGCCCAGAGCGAACGTCAAAGAAATGCGAACCAACAAAAAACGCGACCGAAGTCGCGTTTTTCAGAGGGCAAAGTCCAAGTTATTGGATCTTGGCTTTGGCGCGCAAGGCATCCTGGAAACTGCTGAGCTTTTGCTGTTGCAGTTGCTGCGCAATCTGGGGTTTGACTTCTTCGAGCTTAGGCAATTGGGCTTCGCGTACGTCGTCCACACGGATGATGTGAAAGCCAAATTGGCTTTTGACGGGGGCGTCGGTCATCTGACCTTTGTCCAGTTTGACCATGGCACCCGAAAACTCGGGCACGTAGCTGCCGGCTGCAGCCCAGTCGAGGTCGCCACCGTTGGCACCGGAGCCTGGGTCTTTGGAGGCTTTTTTGGCCAGGTCTTCAAAGCTGCCGCCTTTTTTGATCTGGGCAATCAAGGCCAAGGCTTCGTCTTCTTTTTCAACCAAGATGTGGCGGGCGCGGTATTCCTTGCCACCGTTGGCTGCCACAAATTTGTCGTACTCACCCTTGATGTCAGCATCTGTGACCGGGTTTTTCTTTTGGAAGTCGGCAAACAGTTGGCGGATCAGGATGGTCTGGCGGGCCAGTTCGATCTGGGTTTTGTACTCGTCAGAGGCGTCCAGGCCGCGCTTTTTGGCTTCTTGCATGAACACTTCGCGGGCGATCAACTCTTCCTTGATCTGGGCCAGCACTTCGGGTGTCACGGGGCGGCCAGAGGCTTCAACTTGTTGCTTGAGCGCATTCACGCGCGAAGAAGGCACTGGCTTGCCGTTGACCACAGCCAGGTTTTGCGCCAGGGCGGGAACCGCCAGCAAGGCGACCAGGGCGGCGCTGAGCATTTGCTTTTTCATTTTGTTTTCCTCAATGACGTTGTGTCAGGCTTGAATCAAGGGTTCAAAAAAAGGGGCTGCCACCAATGGGTGACGGCCCAGGTTCAGATCAGCTCGATGGCCAGAGCATGCAGGCCCTGGTCAATGAAATCTTGCAGCTCATCATACACAAGGCGATGGCGCTGAACGCGGCTCAAGCTTGTAAACAAAGGTGAAGCAACGCACACACGCATGTGGGTGCCCTGACCGCTGTCGTTCGCCCCCACATGGCCTGCGTGGGCGGCGCTTTCGTCAATGACTTTCAGAGCGGTTGGTTGCAGGCGTTCGGTCAGTCGGGCGTGGATCTGTTCGCTCAGGGGCAATGGCAAGGGCAAGTTCGTCATTCTTTGTCAACGCCTTCTTTGGGCAAGTAGCGCGAGATGTAAATACCTTGTCCCAAGATGAACACCAGCGGGAACGCATAGCCCCAGAGCTTGAAGTTGACCCAGTCTTCGGTGCTGAAATACGCCGCCACATAGCCGTTGGTGGCGGCCATGAACACGCAATACAGCATCCATGACAGGTTGAGCCGGTTCCAGACCGCGTGGGGCAGCTGCAGTTGTTGACCCAGCAGCATGTGCAAAAAGTTTTTCTTCAACAAGCCATGCGCCACGGCCAGTGCAATGGCCAGGCCCGAGTACAGCAAGGTGGGTTTCCACTTGATGAAGCGCTCGTCGTGCAAGCCCAAAGTGAGTGCGCCAAAGCCCAAGACCAAGACCAAGGTGATCTTGTGCATGGTTTGCAGCTTGCCGTCCATCTTGTAGATCAGTGCGGTTTGCACCACGGTAGCGGCCATCAGGACCGCAGTGGCGGTGTAGATGTCGGCCATCTTGTACGCGCCAAAAAACAGCAGGATGGGAAAAAAGTCGAGGATGAATTTCATGAAATGGGTCTGGTTACTGCGCGGTGGGTGCGCCATGCAGGCGCAACCGGGTTCGGTCAGGAAGCCTCGAAGTCTAACGAAGCGGAGTTCATGCAGTAGCGCAAGCCCGTGGGGGCCGGGCCGTCTTCGAACACATGACCCAGGTGCGCACCGCATTGGGCACACACGGTTTCGACCCGGCGCATGCCGTGACTGGTGTCCACACGTTCTTCAATCGCGCCGTCTGCCGAGGCTTGCGAGAAGCTGGGCCAGCCGCAACCCGCGTCAAATTTGGTGTCGGATTTGAACAGTTCGGCATCGCAACACATGCAGCGGTAGATGCCGTTGGCCCAGTGGCTTTCGTATTTGCCGGTAAATGGTCGCTCGGTGGCGGCTTGTCGGGTCACGGCAAAGGCCACGGGCTCGGCGCCTTTGGCGGCCAGCAGATCGCGCCATTCTGGGTCGGTTTTGGTGATGTGGGTCATGATGAACAGCTGATTTCGAGTTGGCTCGCCCAGTCGGGCGGCAGGTCGGCATAGGCGTCAAAGCCGGGATGCTCGTCGAAGGGGGACTTTAGCAAGTTGTACAGGGTGTCGATTTCTGAAAAATCACCGACCTTGGCCTGGCGGATGGCGGTTTCTGCCAAATGGTTGCGCAGCACAAATTTGGGGTTGGTGCGCAGCATGCGAGCGCCCATGGCGGCGAAGTTGCCCTGACCTGCGCGTGCGGTGTAGCGTTCCAACCAGGCCAGCAGGCGAGGGCGGTCGAGCACCAGATCCGTCACTGCGCTCCAGCCTTCGTTGTTCAGCTTCGTGGCCCGCGATTGCCACACCACCGCATGGCTCAGTTGCCGCCAAAACAGGGTGAAGTCCACGTTTTCAGTGGCCATCAACTGCATCAGGTCTTCGACCAAGGTCCAGTCGGCTTCGCGTTCGGATTCGAGGGCCAGGCTGCCCGTCAAACCGAGTTTGGCTCGCATGGCGTCTCCCAGATATTGGGGGAACAAGGTTTTGTAGCCCTCTAACACCTGCAAGGTCATGGGCTGGTCGTCGATCAGTGGGGCAATGGCTTGTGCCAGTGCATACAGATTCCAATAGGCCACGTTGGGCTGGCGCCCATAGGCGTAGCGGCCTTGGTGGTCAGAGTGGTTGCAGATATGGCCCGGGTCAAAGCCGTCCATGAACTGGAAGGGGCCGTAGTCGATGGTCAGGCCCAACAGGCTCATGTTGTCGGTGTTCATCACGCCATGACAAAAGCCCACAGCCTGCCATTGCGCGAGCAGCCGGGCGGTGCGCTCTTGCACCTCGTCCAGCAGGGCGGCGTACGCATTGCCTTGCCAACGTTGCATGCGTTCTTGGCACTGCGGCAAGTGGTGTGCGATGGCATGGTCAGCCAGCGCTCGCAGGCTGTCGGTGTCGCCTTGTGCCGAAAAATGTTCAAAGTGCCCGAAGCGCAAAAAGCTGGGGGCCACCCGCGCCACCACGGCGGCGCTTTCGATGGTTTCGCGCCGCACCGGCTCGGGCGAAGCCACCAGGCTCAGCGCCCGGGTGGTCGCAATACCCAGTCCGTGCATGGCTTCACTGCACAAATACTCGCGAATGCTGGAGCGCAGCACAGCGCGGCCATCGCCACCGCGCGAATAAGGCGTGCGGCCCGCGCCCTTGAGCTGAATCTCTTGTGGCCCTTGCGCCGATGCGGCCTCGCCCAGCCAAATCGCACGGCCGTCACCCAGTTGCCCGGCCCATTGTCCAAACTGGTGTCCGCTGTAGACCGTGGCCAATGGGTCAGACCCCACCATCAGCGCATTGCCCGCGAAGGCTTGGAGGTGATCGTCGTCAAAAATACCGGCTGGCCAGCCCAGTTCGGCCCGCAGGCTTTCGTTGCGGGCCGCCCAGCGCGGTGCCGCTACGGGCGTGGGTTGCAGGCGGGTGAAAAAACGAGGCCCGAGTTGGGTCAGGCGGTGCGTCCAGTCCAGCACGGGCATGGGATTGTCAGCGCTGTCAGAAGTGTTCAAGTGGGCAGAAACCATAAGTGTGGATTGTCACGTCCTTGACAAGTACCCGGGGTTTGGCGGGTTTTAGAGCGCGTTTTAAGGTCTGTTGTGCGTGGGCCCGGGTGCACAATGAATCGGTTCAATACCACCCACCTGACAGGAGACACCCCATGCTGGGACTGATGCAACAGCAATCGCTGCTGATTTCTTCGTTGATCGAATTTGCAGAGAAACATCACGGCGACAGCGAAGTCGTGTCACGCCGGGTAGAAGGGGACCTGCACCGTTACGCTTGGTCAGACGTGGCACGCCGCGCACGTCAAGTGGCCAACGCGCTCGATGGCCAGAAACTGCCCCAGGGCGCACGCATCGCTACTTTGGCTTGGAACGGCTACCGCCACCTAGAGCTTTACTTTGGGGTGAGCGGTTCGGGACGGGTTTTGCACACCATGAACCCGCGTCTGCACCCGGACCAGCTGGCCTGGATCGCCAACCATGCCGAAGACCAGGTTTTGTGTTTTGACATGAGCTTTTTGCCGCTGGTACAAGCGGTTCATGCCCAATGCACCACCATCACCCACTATGTGGCCCTGTGCGATGCCGACAAATTGCCTGCAGAGACCGGCATTCCGAACCTGGTGAGCTACGAGGCCTGGATGGGCCAACAGCCAGACACCTATGCCTGGCCGCAACTTGACGAGAATTCGGCCTGCAGCTTGTGCTACACCAGTGGCACCACGGGCAACCCCAAGGGGGCTTTGTACAGCCACCGCTCCACCGTCTTGCACGCGTATGCGGCGGCCTTGCCCGATTCGATGTGCATTTCGGCGCGTGATTCGATCTTGCCGGTGGTGCCCATGTTCCATGTCAATGCCTGGGGCATCCCTTACAGCGCGGCCATGACGGGCGCCAAGTTGGTGTTTCCTGGCCCCGCGCTGGATGGCAAATCGGTGTACGAGCTGATTGAGTCTGAAGGTGTGACGTTTGCAGCGGGCGTGCCCACCGTCTGGCAAATGCTGTTGGGCCACATGAAGCCTGCAGGCCTCAAGTTCAGCCAGCTCAACCGCACGGTGATTGGCGGCTCGGCTTGCCCGCCCGCCATGATTGACGCCTTTCGCCAAGACTACAACGTCGACGTGTTGCACGCCTGGGGCATGACCGAGCTCAGCCCTTTGGGCACGGTTTGCACGCTGAAAAACAAGCACCTGAGTTTGCCCGCAGAGGCGCAAATGAAGCTGCGCATGAAGCAAGGCCGTTGCATATTTGGCATCGACATGAAGATCGTCGATGAAAACGGCAAAGCCCTGCCCCATGACGGCAAGGCGGCTGGCGACCTGCTGGTCAAAGGCCCTTGGGTGATTGCCTCTTATTACAAGCAGGAAGGCGCCAGCCCCTTGGTGGGCGGCTGGTTCCCGACGGGCGACGTGGCCACCATCGATGCCGACGGCTTCATGCAGATCACCGATCGCAGCAAAGACGTGATCAAGTCGGGGGGCGAGTGGATCAGCTCGATCGATGTGGAGAACATCGCCATGGCGCACCCGGCGGTGGCCATGGCCGCGTGCATCGGCATGCGCCACCCCAAGTGGGACGAGCGTCCGATTGTGTGTGTGGTCAAGAAACCCGGGGTTCAGGTGAGTCGTGATGAGCTGATCGCTTTCTACGAAGGCAAAACGGCCAAATGGCAAATTCCGGACGATGTGGTGTTTGTGGATGCCATTCCTTTGGGCGGCACCGGAAAAATGCTCAAGACCCGTTTGCGTGAGCAGTTGGCCGACTATGTTTTGCCCGGTCTTTGACCCGGCTCAAGCCTGTGCGGATGAAGAGTCGCGCGGGTGATAAGGCTTAGGTGCAAACCCCGAGCCGATTTGAATGGCGAGCGGTTACGCTGGCCATGTCTGATTTACAACGCAGGAGACCTTGAATGAAAATCGCAACCCGTTTGATCGCCGCAGCCGCCTTGGCTGCATGTTCTATGGGCGCTTTTGCCCAAAAAGGCGAAACCGTCAAAATTGCCTGGATCGACCCTCTGTCGGGTCTGATGGCACCCGTGGGCAGCAACCAACTCAAAAGCTTCCAGTTCTTCGCCGAAAAATTCAGCAAAACCAACCCCGCTGGCGTCAAATTTGAGGTCATTGGCATCGACAACAAATTGAGCCCGGCTGAGAGCCTGAACGCGCTCAAAGCGGCCATGGACCAAGGCGTGCGTTACATCACCCAAGGCAACGGTTCATCGGTGGCCGGTGCTTTGATCGAAGCGGTCAACAAGCACAATGAACGCAACCCCGGCAAGGAAATCATTTTCCTGAACCATTCAGCGGTGGACCCTGATTTCACCAACAGCAAGTGCAGCTACTGGCACTTCCGTTTCGATGCCGACACGTCGATGAAGATCGAGGCCATGACCACCTTCATGAAAGACGACACGGCCATCAAGAAGGTCTACCTGTTCAACCAGAACTACTCGCACGGCCATCAAGTCGCCAAGTTCGCCAAGGAAAACCTGGCTCGCAAGCGCGCTGATGTACAGATCGTGGGTGAAGACCTGCACCCATTGGCCCAAGTACGCGACTTCTCGCCCTATATCGCCAAGATCAAAGCTTCCGGTGCCGACACCGTGATCACCGGCAATTGGGGCTCTGACCTGGCCCTGCTGGTCAAAGCAGCCAACGAAGGCGGCTACACCGGCAAGTTCTACACTTACTACACAGGCGTTTCTGGCACCCCCACGGCCCTGGGCCAAGGCGGTGCAGGTCGCGTGTTCCAGATTGCCTACAACCACTACAACATGGGTGGCGACATTGGCAAGTGGATGGCTGAGTTCAAGACCAAGTTCAACGACGACTTCTACACGGGCTCCGTGATCTCGATCTACAGCGCATTGGGTGAGGCCATGGCCAAAGCCAAGTCGACCGATCCTGTCAAAGTCGCCGCGGCCTTGGAAGGTCTGACCTTCAAGAGCTACCACGGTGAAGTCCAAATGCGCAAGACCGATCACCAGCTGCAGCAGCCGCTGTTCATGACCGTCTGGCAAAAGGCCGACAAGAAATACCCTTACAGCCCTGAAAACACAGGCATGACTCTGGCACCCGTGAAAGAGTTCCCGTCGTATGTGTCCAGCACGCCCACCAGCTGCCAGATGAAACGTCCAGGCTAAGCTGCGCAGGGCTTGACCCGGTAGGCGCTGTCTGCTGGGTTGGCTGGCACTGAAAGTGCCAAGGGTTCTGAGGCCCGATGAACAAGCAAGTTGTCGGGCCTTTTTTTGGGCGCAAGCGCCCGTGTTGATGTCTCGGGTTGATCATTCCAACCCACTTTCGGTAACGAAGTAAGGCTCATTCAGAGCCTGGAAAGTGGCAGTATTTATGGAGTTTTTCATCATCTCCATGCTCAACGGTCTCAGTTACGGACTGTTGCTCTTCATGCTCAGCTCCGGGCTGACGCTGATTTTCAGCATGATGGGTGTGCTCAATTTTGCGCACGCCAGTTTTTACATGGTCGGGGCCTATTTCGGTCACACCCTGACCGGCTGGATCGGTTTTTGGCCGGCACTGTTCATCGCGCCCTTGTTGGTGGGCGCTTGTGGTGCCTTGTTTGAGCGCATCACCTTGCGCAAAGTGCACCCCTTCGGCCATGTGCCCGAATTGCTGGTGACCTTTGGCCTGTCTTATGTCGCACTCGAACTCGTGCAACTGGTTTGGGGCCGCACAGCGGTGGAGTTTCCGCCGCCTGAAATTTTGCGCAGTTCAGCCTTTACCCTGATCAACCACTCGGTCAATGGACTGAGCGTGGTCTGGGGTACCGCCACGGCCGATGCTTGCGTTGCAGCCGATGCCGCCATTCGCGTGGTGTGCTCGCCGTTTCCAGCTACCCGTGGCTTCATGATGCTGGTGGCTTTGTTGATGCTGTTGTCCTTGTGGCTGTTGCTCACGCGCACCCGCATTGGTCTGGTGATTCAGGCTGCCTTGACGCACCCTGAAATGGCCGAATCGCTTGGACACAACGTGCCGCGTGTCTTCATGCTGGTGTTTGGCGCAGGCACCGGGCTTGCGGGCTTGGCCGGCGTGATTGGTGGCAGCACTTTTGTGACCGAACCGGCCATGGCCGCCACGGTCGGCTCCGTCATCTTTGTGGTGGTCGTCGTGGGGGGCATGGGTTCTTTGTCAGGGGCCTTCCTCGCGTCCGTCCTGATCGGTGTGATCCAGACCTTTGCGGTGGCCATTGACTATTCGTTCTTGACGCTGGCCAAAGACATGGGCTGGGCCTTGTCTGCCGCCACGCAAGACAATTCGTTTGCCAAACTCACGCTGTCGCAGGTCGCGCCCATCTTGCCGTACCTGTTCCTGGTGCTGATTCTGATCTTCCGGCCCAAGGGTCTTTTGGGCACACGCGAGGGTTAAGACATGGCTGCTGTTTACAAATTCAAACCCTACAACGTCGGTCGCTGGATCATCTGGAGCGCATTTGCAGGAATCTTGCTGATGGCACCGTTGGTGTTCACCAGCAACCTGTCGACCACCATGCTGGCCCAGATGGGCATCGCCATCATCGCCTGCCTGTCCTACAACATGCTGTTGGGGCAGGGCGGCATGCTCAGCTTTGGCCATGCGGTCTACACCGGGCTGGGCTCATACATGGCCATTCATGCACTCAACGCCGTAAGCGGTGGCAAATTGCACATTCCGGTCAGTGTGCTGCCCATTGTGGGTGGTCTGTCCGGTATGGGCTTTGCAGTCTTGTTGGGGTGGGTGACCACCCGCAAATCGGGCACGCCGTTTGCCATGATCACGCTGGGTGTGGCCGAGCTGGTGTTCGCCATGTCGCTCATGTTTTCCGAGTTTTTCGGAGGCGAAGCTGGTGTCTCGGGCAACCGGGTGGCGGGTGAGGCTTTCTTTGGCATCACCTATGGCCCGCAAATTCAGGTTTACTACCTGATCGCGGCCTACACCTTTGTGTGCGTGGCCTTGATGTACGCCTTCACCCAAACGCCGCTGGGGCGCATTTTGAATGCGGTGCGAGACAACCCCGAACGCGTGGAATTCATTGGCTACAACACCCAGCGCGTGCGCTACATCGCGTTCATCATCGCGGGCTTTTTTGCAGGCATTGCGGGGGGCTTGGGGGCACTTAACTTCGAAATCGTGACCGCCGAGGTGGTGGGGGCAGGGCGCTCAGGGGCTTATTTGCTGTTCACCTTTTTGGGCGGCGCGACCTTCTTCTTTGGTCCGATCATCGGTGCCATTTTGATGATCATCGCCTTCGTGCTGTTGTCCGAGCTGACCAAAGCCTGGCTGCTTTACCTGGGTCTGATCTTTTTGTTCATGGTCATGTACGCGCCTGGCGGCATTGCCAGCCTGATCATGATGAACCTGCGGGTGGCCAAATTTGGCAAGCTGCGCCAGATCTGGACCAGTTATCTGGGGCTGGGCCTGACCGCCTTTGTCATGTTGGCCGGGGCGGGCGCGATGATCGAAATGGTCTATCACCTGCAGCTCAATTCGGCATTGGGTGACACGGTCAAGTTCATGGGGGCCACACTCAATGCCAAAGGCCTGGACAGCTGGTTTGGCTGTGCCTTTGTCATGTTGACCGGCTTGGGCTTGTTCGAGTTGTCTCGCCGTCAGTACATGACCGAGTGGGGCGAGATTCAGACCGAGATCGAAAAAGAAATCAAGCGCCGGGAGACTGCAGTATGAGTACGACCTACGCATTGGAGCTGAAAGACGTTCGCAAAAATTTCGGCAAAACCGAAATCATCCGGGGCGTGAATTTGGCCGTTGAGCCTGGTGAACGGGTGGCCGTGATTGGCCCGAACGGGGCGGGCAAGTCCACCTTGTTCAACCTGATCAGTGGGCGCTTTGGTCCGACCAGTGGTGACATTCTGTTGAATGGCCAACGCATTCAGCACAAGACGCCTTACGAGATCAACCGCATGGGCTTGGCGCGGAGTTTTCAGATCACCAACATCTTCCCGAAGTTGAGTGTTTTTGAAAACCTCCGCTGCGCGGTGCTGTGGAGCCTGGGCTACAAATACACCTTCTTCAAATTCTTGTCTGGCCTGAAAGACGCCAACGAGCGTGCAGACCAGCTGTTGGAGATGATTCGTTTGGACAAAAAACGCGACATCCTGGCCATGAACTTGACCTACGCCGAGCAACGCGCCCTCGAGATTGGCGTGACGATTGCGGGCGGTGCCGATGTGATTTTGCTGGACGAACCCACCGCTGGCATGAGCAAGAGCGAAACCTCGCGATTTATTCACCTGATCAAGGAAGTCACCGTGGGCAAAACCTTGTTGACGGTGGAGCACGACATGGGCGTGGTGTTTGGGCTGGCCGACAAGATCGCGGTGGTGGTTTATGGCGAAGTGATCGCTTTTGACACACCCGAGGCGGTCAGGGCCAATGCCAAAGTGCAAGAAGCCTATCTGGGCTCATCCGTAGCTGACAGCCAGGCAGGAGGCCATTGATGTTGCATATAGACAACCTTCACGCCTATTACGGCAAAAGCCATGTGTTGCACGGCGTCAGCTTCGATGTCGGCCAAGGCGAGATTGTGGCTTTGCTGGGCCGAAATGGTTCAGGACGCTCGACCACCGCCAAGGCCATCATGGGTCTGGTCGATTGCCAGGGCCAGATCGACTGGAACGGTCAGCCCATTCAGGGCAAGAAAGCCTATGAAATTGCCCATTTGGGTATTGGCTATGTGCCTGAAAACCGGGACATTTTTCCCAAATTGACGGTGCATCAAAACCTTCAGTTAGGGCAAAAGCGCAGTGGCAAAAATGGCCGCTGGTCTTTTGAAGACATGTATGCCATGTTTCCGCGTCTCAAAGAACGTGAGCACACCGAAGCCGGGGTTTTGTCGGGCGGGGAGCAGCAAATGCTCACGCTGTGCCGAACCCTCATGGGCGACCCTGATCTCATCATCATCGACGAGCCGACCGAGGGTTTGGCCCCCAAGATTGTTGAGTTGGTCGGCCAATACCTTGAGCAACTCAAGAGCCGGGGCATTTCCGTATTGCTCATTGAGCAAAAACTCACCATTGCCATGAAAATTTCAGACCGCGCCTTGGTCATGGGTCATGGCAGCATCGTCTTTGAGGGCACGCCCCAAGCCCTGCGCGAGAACACGTACATCCGCAAGGAATGGTTGGAGGTCTGAAATCCGTCCCAATTGAGACAGTGCACGCTGTCTTTTGTCTGTTCAGCCACTACAATCTTTCAAAAACGAACGGTCGTTCTTTTTTGCCCCCCGCTTTATTTCACGCAAAGGAAGTGCAGCATGACAGCTGAATACAAAGTTCACGGAGACGTCGCGGTCATCACCTTGATGAACCCGCCCGTCAATGGTTTGGGTCTGTCGACCCGTGTCGGCATCACCGATGGCCTGGAAAAAGCCAACAACGATGCCAGCGTCAAAGCGATCGTCATTACTGGCGGCGGCAAAGCCTTTTCGGGCGGCGCAGACATCCGCGAATTCGGCTCGCCCAAAGCGATCCAAGAGCCGAATTTGCTGAGTGTCATCCGTGCTTGCGAGAACTCGGCCAAGCCTGTTGTGGCTGCCATCCACTCGGTCGCCATGGGCGGCGGTTTGGAGTTGGCTTTGGGTTGCCATTACCGCATTGCAGCCCCTGGCACCAGCATCGCGTTGCCTGAAGTCAAGTTGGGCTTGATTCCTGGTGCCGGTGGCACGCAGCGTCTGCCTCGCGTCATTGGTGTCGAAGCGGCACTCAACATGATCGTCAGCGGCGAAGCCATTAAGAGCGAGATGCTGGCCATGTTGCCTGGCCAAAAGCTGTTTGATGCCATGGCCCAATCGGTCGATAGCTTGCCTGAAGAAGCGCTGGCCTTGGCCCGCAAAGTGGCCTCTGCCCACGCCGACGGATCGCCGTTGCCACTGGTGCGCAACCTGCTTTGCAAGCACGCGCAAGGCGATGCCTACTTTCAGTTTGCGCGGAACATGGTCAAAGGCATGGCCAAGAACCTGCCCGCGCCTGCCCAATGTGTCGATGCCGTAGAAGCAGCGACCACCAAAAAGTTTGAAGATGGCATGGTCTTCGAGCGTGAAATTTTCATGAATCTGATGCTCACGCCGGAATCGCGTGCGCTGCGTCACATTTTCATGGCCGACCGTGCTGCCAGCAAGATTCCGGACGTGCCAGAAGACACGCCCAAGCGCGAGATCAAATCGATTGCCGTGATTGGTGCAGGCACCATGGGCGGCGGTATCTCGATGAACTTCCTCAACGCAGGCATCCCCGTCAAGATGCTGGAGATGAAGCAGGACGCGTTGGACCGCGGCGTGGCCACCATCCGCAAGAACTACGAAGCGCAAGTCAAAAAAGGCAAGCTCAAGCCTGAAAAATACGATGAGCGCATGGCGCTGTTGTCGACCACTTTGAGTTACGACGACATCGGCCAGGCCGATCTGGTGATCGAAGCTGTTTTTGAAGAAATGGGCGTGAAAGAAGCCGTCTTCAAAGAGCTGGACCGTGTGATGAAGCCCGGTGCGATTTTGGCGTCCAACACCTCCACTCTCGACGTGAACAAGATCGCCTCGTTCACCAAGCGTCCCCAAGACGTGGTGGGCATGCACTTCTTCAGCCCCGCCAACGTGATGAAGTTGCTGGAAGTGGTGCGCGGCGCCCAAACTGGCAAAGACGTGTTGGCCACCGTGATGGCCATCGGCAAGAAGATCAAGAAAACCTCGGTGGTTTCCGGCGTGTGCGATGGCTTCATCGGCAACCGCATGATCGAGCAATACAGCCGTCAGGCTGGTTTCCTGATCGAAGAAGGCTGCACGCCAGCGCAGGTCGACAAAGCCGTTGAAAAGTTTGGCTTTGCCATGGGGCCGTTCCGCATGGGCGATTTGGCAGGCAACGACATTGGCTGGGCGATTCGCAAGCGCCGCTACCAGGAAAAGCCCAACCTCAAGTACAGCAAAACCGCTGACTTGCTCTGCGAGATGGGCCGTTATGGCCAAAAAACCGGCGCGGGCTGGTACGACTACCAAACAGGCAAACGCGATGCAATTGCCAGCACTGTGGTGGTCGAGATGATCGAAAAACACCGTGCCGCTTTGGGCATCACGCCCCGCAAGATTTCAGACGAAGAAATCGTGCAACGCCTGGTGTTCTCGCTGGTCAACGAAGCTGCCCACATTTTGGAAGAAGGCATTGCCAGCAAGGCCAGCGACATCGACATGGTTTACCTGACGGGTTACGGCTTCCCGCTGTGGCGCGGCGGCCCCATGATCTACGCCGACACACTCGGCCTGTTCAATGTGGCCGAAGCCATGAAACGCTTCGCCAAAAATCCGCACGACGACGCCCAGTTCTGGCAACCCGCTCCGCTGATTCAGCGCTTGGTGGCCGAAGGCAAGACATTCAACTGATTTTTTAATTTTCGAGGGGCTGGATCGTGTGTTCGGTCCCTCACATGAAAGGTTTTCATCATGACGAATGTAGTCATCGTTTCTACCGCACGCACCCCACTGGCCAAGAGCTGGAAGGGCGCTTTCAACATGACCCACGGTGCCACATTGGGTGGCCACGCTGTGCAACACGCCGTGGCCCGCGCTGGCATTGATGCAGCTGAAGTCGAAGACGTGATCATGGGTTGCGCCACACCCGAAGGCGCTACGGGTGCCAACATCGCACGCCAGATCGCCCTCAAGGCCGGTCTGCCGATCTCGGTGTCGGGCATGACCGTGAACCGCTTTTGCTCTTCGGGTCTGCAAACCATTGCTTTGGCCGCGCAGCGCATCATCGCGGGCGAAGGCCAGGTTTATGTGGCGGGTGGCGTCGAAAGCATTTCTTGTGTCCAGCAAGAAATGAACACGCACATGATGCGTGACTTGGCGCTGGCCAAGCAAAAGCCCGAGATTTACTGGAACATGCTGCAAACAGCCGAACAAGTTGCCAAGCGCTACAAGATCGGTCGCGATGTGATGGACGCTTATGGCGCAGCCAGCCAGCAAAAAGCCTGTGCCGCACAAGCTGCCGGTTTGTTCAACGACGAAATCGCCCCCATCACCGTCACGCAAGGCGTGATCGACAAGGTCATGGGCATGACCACCAAACAAGTGACCGTGAGCACGGACGAAGGTCTGCGCGAAGGCACCACCGTGGAAGGTATCAGTGGCCTGCGCTCGGCACTGCCCGGCGGCTTGGTCACGGCAGGCAACGCCAGCCAGTTCTCGGACGGTGCAGGCGCTTGCGTGTTGATGGATGAAAAGCTGGCCGAGCAACGTGGCCTCAAGCCACTGGGTCGATTCCTTGGTTTTGCCGTGGCCGGTTGTGAGCCTGACGAAATGGGCATTGGCCCTGTGTATGCCGTGCCCAAAGCACTGGCGCGTCTGGGCCTGACGGTGCAAGACATCGACCTGTGGGAACTCAACGAAGCCTTTGCTGTGCAAGTGCTGTACTGCCGCGACAAGCTGGGCATTCCGGCTGACCGCTTAAACGTCAACGGCGGCGCGATCGCTGTGGGGCACCCTTACGGCGTGTCGGGCCAGCGTTTGACAGGTCATGCCTTGATTGAAGGCAAGCGCCGTGGCGCCAAGCGCGTGGCGGTGACCATGTGCATTGGCGGCGGCATGGGTGCTTGCGGCATCTTCGAAGTGCTGTAAGCACACCGCTTTGGCTGTCGCTCAGATGGCTGATGTGATTCAGGGCAGAGGGCATGATGACCTCTGCCTTTTTTTTGTGTGGGAGGCCGCTCCTGCGGCCTGAGGATTGGCGAGCAGGGGCTCGCTCCCACAAGAATCCACGTTTTGAAAGTTCGCTGCCATGAGTTTGCGTCCCACCGTTGATTTTTTGCTGCACGACTGGCTGAAGGTCGAGACCCTGCAAAGCCGCGAACGCTTTGCCGACCATTCGCGCGAAACCTTTGATGCGGTGCTTGACACCTGCGAGCGTATCGCCCGTGAAAAGTACGCTCCCTTCAACCGCTTGGTGGACACACAAGAGCCGCAGTTCGATGGCGAAAAAGTCATCCTTCCGCAAGCCACCCACGATGCGTACAAAGCCTACGCCGAGTCCGGCATGTTGAGTGCGGCACAAGACTACGATGTGGGCGGCATGCAGTTGCCCTACACGGTCGAAGCTGCTGCCAACGCTTTTTTTGCCATGGCCTCGGTCAGCATCGGCTCGGGCATGTTGACCAGCGGCAATGCCAATTTGCTGATGGTGCATGGCACCGATTTGCAAAAGCAGGTGTTTGCGGCCCATGAATTTTCGGGTCGCTTTTCGGGCACCATGTGCTTGAGCGAGCCGCAAGCCGGATCGTCGCTCAGCGATGTAACCACCCGCGCCACACCGGACGGTGAGGGCTTTGAGGCCGATGCTTTGGGGCCACGCTACCGCCTCAAGGGCCACAAGATGTGGATCTCGTCGGGCGAGCATGAACTGTCGGAAAACATCATCCACCTGGTGCTGGCCAAGATCCCTGACGCGAATGGCCAACTGGTGCCCGGCGTCAAGGGCATCTCGCTGTTCATCGTGCCCAAAAAAATGGTGGACACGCAGGGGCAATTGACGGGTCAGCGCAACGATGTGGCGCTGGCGGGCCTGAACCACAAATGCGGCTGGCGTGGCACCACCAACACGCTCTTGAATTTTGGCGAGGGCAAATACCCGGTGGCCTCTGCGGGCTCAGCACAAGCAGTGGCCGGGGCTGTGGGCTATCGGGTCGGCAAACCGGGCGAAGGCCTGCGCTGCATGTTCCACATGATGAACGAGGCGCGCATCGGCGTGGGCATGGCCGCCACCATGCTGGGCATGGCCGGTTATTACGCCAGCCTTGATTACGCCAAAAACCGCCCGCAGGGCAGGCCCAGCGGGGCAGGGGGCAAAGACGCCAGCCAGCCCCAAGTACGCATCATCGAACACGCCGACATCAAGCGCATGCTGCTGGCCCAAAAATCTTACTCAGAAGGCGCATTGGCCTTGGCTTTGTACAGCGCCCGCTTGGTCGACGAACAGCACACCGGCAACGCCGAAGACGCCGATGTGGCGCGTTTGCTGTTGGAGGTGCTGACGCCCATCGTCAAGAGCTTCCCCAGTGAATGGTGCCTGGAAGCCAACAGCATGGCGATCCAGATCCATGGCGGCTACGGCTACACCCGCGACTTCCCGGTGGAGCAGTACTGGCGCGACAACCGCCTGAACATGATCCATGAGGGCACACACGGCATCCAGGCCATGGACTTGCTGGGCCGCAAGGTGTTGATGGAAAACGGTCGGGGCTTGCAACTGCTGGCAGAGCGCATGCTGGCCACTGCCGCCAAGGCCGAAGCGTCATGGGGACCCGAAGCCGCCGCGCTGCGCGATGCGCTCAAACAAGTCGGGCATGCCACCGAGCAAGCCTGGGCTGGGGCCGAACCTGCGCAAGCGTTGGCCAATGCCGTGCCGTATTTGCAGGCCTTTGGCCACACCGTCATCGCCTGGATCTGGCTCGATGTAGCGTGCCTTGACGGCGATACGACCCCCGCAGCCCAAGGCCGGCGCGCGGCCTGCCGCTACTTTTACCGCTACGAACTGCCCAAGATCGGCGCCTGGCTGCGTGTGGTCAGCAGCCGCGACCCGACTTGCGCTGAACTGCCTGAGGAGGCATTTTGATGATCCGACACATCGTGATGTGGAACCTTCACGACCACGCCGAAGGGGCCGACAAATCGGTCAATGTGGCCAAAGCCAAAGCCCTTCTTTTGTCGTGTGCCAAGGTGGTGCCCGGCATCCAGACCTTTGAAGTGGCCACCGCCACGGCGGGCATGGACTGCACCAACGATTTGGTGCTGCACATGTTGCTCGATGACGCGCAGGTGCTAGCGGCTTACCAGAATCACCCCGATCATCTGGCCATCAAACCCTTCATGAAAGCGGTCGTCAAAGAACGGCGCTGCATGGATTTCACCACCGAATAAACGGAGACCTTACATGGCACGCACTGTTCAACAACTGTTTGACTTGACCGGGCAAGTGGCCTTGGTTACCGGCGGCTCTCGCGGCCTGGGCTTGCAAATGGCCCACGCCCTGGGTGAGGCTGGCGCCAAGGTCGTGCTCAGCTCGCGCAAGGCCGCTGACCTCGAAGAAGCTGTCGCCGAGCTGCAAGCCGCTGGCATCGATGCCCGATGGATTGCTGCCGATTGCGGCAAGGAAGAAGACATTCGCCGTCTGGCCGCCGAGACCTTGGAGCGCATGGGCCAGATCGACATTCTGGTCAACAACGCGGGGGCCACTTGGGGTGCCCCTGCCGAAGACCACCCGGTTGAAGCCTGGGACAAGGTGATGAACCTCAACGTGCGCGGGTATTTCATCCTGTCGCAAGAAGTGGCCAAGCGCAGCATGATTCCACGCGGCAAGGGGCGCATCTTGAACGTGGCGTCCATTGCCGGTCTGGCGGGCAACCCTTCAGAGATGAAAACCGTTGCGTACAACACCTCCAAGGGCGCGGTCATCAACTTCACCCGCGCCCTGGCGGGTGAGTGGGGCGAGCACGGCATCACCGTCAACGCCATTTGCCCGGGCTTTTTCCCCAGCAAAATGACCTATGGCCTGCTGGAAAAACTCGGTGCCGACAAGCTGGCCCAAGGTGCGCCACTGCGACGCCTGGGCGATGACGAAGACCTCAAAGGGCTTGCGCTGTTGTTTGCCTCCGACGCTGGCAAACACATCACGGGCCAGTGGATGGCTGTTGATGGTGGCGTGAGCGCCATCATTGGCGGTTGAGCCTTCACCGAGGTTCCGCATGAGCATCCCCTTCGGCGCACACATTCCCTTTGTAGACCTTCTGGGCTTCACCCTCGAAAAATTCGAGGGTGGCCACTCCGAGCTGCATTACGCGCCTGCTGCCGAACACCAAAACTCGTTTGCGGTGACGCACGGCGGCGCAGTGATGAGCTTGCTCGATGTGGTCATGGCCACCGCTGCTCGCAGTGTGGACCCCGACATGGGCGTGGTCACCATCGAAATGAAAACCACATTCATGCGCCCGGCCAAAGTTTCGGGCCTTGAAAAGCTGGTGGCCAAGGGCGCACTTTTACACCGCACGCGCAGCATGGCTTTCACAGAGGGCCGTGTGTTTGATGCCCAAGGGCAACTGTGCGCTCACGCCACAGGCACTTTCAAATATGTGGCCCGCCGTGAGGCGTCAGCACCCTCGACCGATTGATTTTTTACATTGACTTATTTCTGGAGACAAACATGACCCTCAACCACCAAATCGTTCTCGACAACCGCCCTCAAGGTGAGGCCACTGTGGCCAACTTCAAACAGGTCGCAACGCCTGTTCCTGCTTTGCAGGATGGCCAAGTGCTCGTGAAACACCACTTCATGAGCTTGGACCCTTACATGCGCGGCCGCATGAACGAGAGCAAAAGCTACGCCGTGCCCCAGCCGCTGGGCGAGGTCATGATCGGCGGGACCGTGGGCGAGGTGGTGGACAGCTGCCACCCCAAATTCAAGGCAGGTGACCCAGTCGTGGGCATGGGGGGCTGGCAGGAATACAGCGTCGTTGATGCCAATGTGTTGGGCGCCTTGCGCAAGGTGGACACCACCCATGTGCCCTTGTCGCATTACCTCGGCGCGGTCGGCATGCCGGGCGTGACCGCTTGGTATGGCCTGGTGAAAATCATCGCACCCAAAGCAGGCGAGACCGTGACCGTGAGCGCGGCCAGCGGTGCTGTGGGCAGCGCTTATGGTGCATTGGCCAAAGCACGTGGCTGCCGTGTGGTGGGCATTGCAGGTGGCAAAGACAAATGCGATTACGTGGTCAACGAATTGGGCTTTGACGCCTGCATCGACTACAAAGAGCACAAGGACTACATCTCATTGTCCAAGGCATTGCGCGAAGCCTGCCCGAACGGCATTGACGGCCATTTTGAAAACGTGGGTGGCATGGTGCTGGATGCGGTGATGTTGCGCACCAACGCCTTCGCCCGCATTGCGGTCTGCGGCATGATCGCGGGCTATGACGGTGCACCACTGCCCATGGCCAATCCGGCCCTTATCTTGGTGAACCGCATGAAGATCGAAGGCTTCATCGTCAGCGAGCACATGGAAGTCTGGCCCGAAGCACTGCAAGAGCTGGGCACCTTGGTTGGTACAGGCAAACTGCGTCCGCGCGAATCAGTGGCCCAAGGTTTGGCTGCTGCGCCTGAGGCGTTTTTGGGCCTGCTCAAGGGCAAGAACTTTGGCAAGCAGCTGGTCAAACTGATCTGAGGCCAGCCACATGTCCGATCTGATCCTGCACCACTACCCGACCTCGCCGTTTGCCGAAAAAATCAGGCTGATTTTTGGCTACAAGCAATTGGCCTGGAAGAGCGTGTTCATCCCCATGATCATGCCCAAGCCCGACCTGACGGCGCTGACTGGGGGCTACCGCAAAACACCCGTGCTGCAGGTGGGTGCCGACATTTATTGCGACACCGCGCTCATTTGTGATGTGCTGGAGCACATCGGCCCCAAGCCCACGATTTACCCTGACGCCGTCAAAGGCGCTGCGCGCATCGTGGCGCAATGGGCAGACAGCGCCTTGTTCACGGCCGCTATGGCCTACAACTTCCAGCCCGCAGGTGTCGCGCAGGTGTTTGCAGGTGCCCCCGTTGAAAGCGTTCAAGCCTTTGTGGCCGACCGGGGTGCCATGCGCGGCGGCGCAGCCCGCATGGCGTCTGCAGACGCCGCAGCCACCTACAAAAGCTACTTGCGCCGCTTGGCCAACATGCTGCACGGACAAGATTTTTTGTTCGGTGCACAGCCCTGTGTGGCCGACTTTGCGGCTTACCACCCCCTTTGGTTCACGCAGGAGCGCACGCCTGCCTTGGCCGGTATTCTGGACGCCACACCCGAAGTGAAAAGCTGGATGGCCCGCATGCAAGCCATCGGGCACGGCACGCCGGGCAAATGCAGTGCTGAACAAGCGCTGCAAGTGGCCCAAACATCCACGCCTGCATCTTTGCAAGGCGAGGTGTTCCAGGATGAGCACGGCATCGCGCTGGGCAGCGCCGTGGTGATCGCCGCCGACAACTTTGGCCTAGAGCCGACCGAGGGTGAGTTGGTCGCAGCCACCCGCACCCGTTACACCTTGAAACGCAGCGATGAACGTGCAGGCACTGTGCATGTGCATTTCCCACGCGTGGGCTTCACTTTGAAAAAGGCATCAGCATGATCGAGAACTTCAAAGGCAAAACCGCCGTCCTGACCGGTGCGGGCTCGGGCTTTGGTCTGGAATGTGCCCGCATTGGCGTCAAACTGGGCATGAACCTTGTGCTGGTCGATGTGCAGCAAGACGCGCTGGACAAAGCCGCTGCCGAGATGACCGCCCAAGGCGCGCAGGTGCTGGCACGCCAAGTCGACGTTTCCGATGCGGTGGCCATGGCGCAACTGGCTGCCGACGTGAAAGCGCGTTTTGGCGCACCGCATTTGGTGTTCAACAACGCGGGCGTAGGGGCAGGGGGCTTGGTTTGGGAAAACTCGGTCGCCGACTGGGAATGGGTGCTGGGCGTCAACCTTTGGGGTGTGGTGCATGGCGTGCGCTTGTTCACGCCCATGATGCTCGAAGCAGCCAAGGCCGATCCAGCGTACCAAGGGCACTTGGTCAACACCGCCAGCATGGCGGGTTTGCTCACGCCGCCCAATATGGGCATCTACAACGTCAGCAAACACGCCGTGGTGTCATTGACTGAAACGCTTTATCAGGATTTGAAGCTGGTCAGCGATCAGGTCAGCGCCAGTGTGTTGTGTCCTTACTTTGTGCCCACCGGCATCAGCCAGAGCCACCGCAACCGACCCACCGAACTGGCCGCTGACAAGCCCACCGCCAGCCAGTTGATTGGCCAGGCCCAGAGTGACAAAGCGGTTGGCAGCGGCAAGGTGTCAGCAGCCGATGTGGCGCAAAAAGTGTTTGATGCCGTGGCCAGCGGTCAGTTCTACATTTACAGCCATCCGCAGGCACTGGGCAATGTGCAAAGCCGGATGGAGGCCATTGTTCAGGGTAGCAACCCACCCGACCCTTTTGCCGCCAAACCAGAAGTGGGCGAGGGCCTGCGCCAAGCCTTGCGCAGCATTTGATGCCCACAAAGCCTTTGAGCCCCCACGCGGACAGCGTTGGGGCTTAAAGGCTGGTCAGTGAAAGTGGCCTTCAAAGCAATGGCGAATTTCGTGACCGAGCGCCACATGTGAGGTTGGGTTGCCCGTGACGATCACGCATTCTTTTTTATCGACCTGCCAGACCGCGCACGCCACGGGTGGGGTGAAGTAAGCCTGCTCACGGCCCATGCCAATCGACCGTGCACAGTACTGGGCGACATCGTTTCGGATTTCCCAGCGCACAGTGACCTCTTTCATGATTCGCTTTTCTGGCGATTTAGGCGTGAAATTTTCATATTCCTCAGGTGGAATCACACCGCCACCCAGGGTTTGGCAACCTGTCAAAACGACCATGAACATCCCTGCTAGGGCCAAGCAGCCCGCGCGTTGTGCCTTGCGTACTATTTTTTTAAGCGTCAAATTCATCAATCACTCCTTTTTGACAATTGTTTTATCAATTTGTAGTTAGTTTATGTTTTTGATGGTTTGACGTCAATGATTTTGATGAATTATTTGTTTTATTTGTTTTTCAAGGATTGATGCGCGCGAAAATTGAGAATTACAACAAGCGTCCTGATGGCGGTTTGTGACACAGCGCTTGTGGCAAACTTGCCCGCTTTCCCCTCTAGATGTGACCTGAGACATGCAGAAAATCCTGGCCCAACTGGCCGCAGAAATCCGTATCCGCCCTGACCAGGTCAAAACCGCTGTGGACTTGCTTGATGGCGGGGCCACCGTCCCCTTCATCGCCCGTTACCGCAAAGAAGTGACCGATGGGCTGGACGACATCCAGCTGCGTGAACTGGAAGCACGTTTGGCATATTTGCGTGAGCTCGAAGACCGCCGCGCTGCGGTCATCAAAAGCATCCAAGAGCAGGGCAAGATGACGCCCGAGTTGTTGGTCGCCATCGAGGCGGCCCCCACCAAACAGGAACTGGAAGACATTTACCTGCCCTTCAAACCCAAGCGCCGCACCAAAGGCATGATTGCCCGCGAAGCCGGACTGGAGCCCTTGGCCAACATGTTGTTTGCCAACCCCATGCTCGATCCGCACGCCGAGGCGCTGGCTTTTGTGCTGGCCGCTGGTGCGATTGAAGGCGCGGACTTCACCACCACAGCCGCCGTGCTTGATGGCGTGCGCGACCTGCTGAGCGAGCGCTGGGCCGAAGACGCCTCGTTGGTGCAGACCCTGCGTGAATGGCTGTGGCACGAAGGCCTGTTCAAAAGCAAGCTGTCTGATGGCAAAGACGAGAACAACGCGGACGTTTCCAAGTTCCGCGATTACTTTGATTACGACGAGCCGATTGGCCGCGTGCCCTCGCACCGGGCTTTGGCGGTGTTTCGCGGTCGCGCTTTAGAAATGCTGGACGCCAAGCTGGTGCTGCCTGTTGAACCTGAGCCCGGCAAACCCAGCATCGCCGAAGGCAAGATCGCCATGCACTTGGGCTGGAGCCACGCGGCCCGCCCCTCGGACGACCTGATTCGCAAATGCGTGGCCTGGACGTGGCGCGTGAAATTGAGCCTGTCCACCGAGCGCGACCTGTTTACCCGCCTGCGCGAAGACGCCGAAAAAGTCGCCATCAAGGTCTTTTCTGACAACCTGCGCGATTTGTTGCTGGCCGCCCCCGCAGGCCCCCGCGTGGTCATGGGCCTGGACCCAGGCATCCGCACGGGCGTAAAAGTCGCCGTGGTCGATGCCACCGGCAAGCTGGTCGACACCTCGACCGTCTACCCGCACGAGCCCCGCAAGGACTGGGATGGCTCGCTGTTCACCCTGGCCAAGCTGTGCGAAAAGCACAAGGTCAACCTGATCGCCATCGGCAACGGGACCGCCAGCCGCGAAACCGACAAACTGGCGGGCGACCTGATCAAGCAACTGGCCCGTCTGCAAGGTGGCGCTGAGATTCAAAAAGTGGTGGTCAGCGAAGCGGGCGCTTCGGTCTACTCGGCCAGCGAATTTGCCAGCCAAGAAATGCCCGATGTGGATGTGAGCCTGCGCGGCGCCGCCTCGATTGCCCGCCGCCTGCAAGACCCGCTGTCTGAACTGGTCAAGATCGACCCCAAAGCCATTGGCGTGGGCCAATACCAGCACGACGTGAACCAAAGCGAGTTGGCCAAAACCTTGGATGCCGTGGTCGAAGATTGCGTGAACTCGGTGGGCGTTGACCTGAACACCGCCAGTGTGCCGCTGCTGTCGCGCGTGTCGGGGCTGTCTGGCAGCGTGGCCAAGGCGGTGGTGCGCTGGCGCGATGCCAACGGCATGTTCAAGACCCGGCAAGACCTGCTCAAAGTCACGGGCTTGGGGGCCAAAACCTTTGAACAAAGCGCGGGCTTTTTGCGCATTCGGGGGGGCGACAACCCCTTGGACATGACCGGGGTGCACCCTGAAACCTACCCTGTGGTCGAACAAATCATCGTCAAAACGGCCAAGCCCATCCAAGAGATCATGGGCCGAGCCGATGTCTTGAAAACCCTCAAACCTGAGCTGTTCGCCAACGATAAATTCGGCACCATCACCATCCAAGACATCTTGGGTGAACTGGAAAAACCGGGCCGCGACCCGCGCCCAGACTTCAAAGTGGCGCGTCTGGCCGATGGGGTGGAAGACATCAAGGACTTGAAAGAAGGCATGACGCTCGAAGGCACCGTGAGCAACGTGGCCCAGTTCGGCGCATTCATCGATTTGGGCGTGCACCAAGACGGCTTGGTCCATGTGAGCCAATTGGCCAACAAGTTCGTCACCGACGCGCGTGAGGTGGTCAAGACCGGCGACATCGTCAAGGTGAAAGTGCTCGAAGTGGATGTGGCCCGCAAGCGCATCAGCCTGACCATGAAACTCGACGCGGCCCCTGCACGGCGCGATGGGCCAAGGGACAACAAGTTTGAAGGGGCAGGGCGAGACAACCGCCAGCGTGGGGCAGGATCGGGCGCTGGCGGCTACACCTCGCCACCGGCAGCCGGTGCCGGCTCGGCCATGGCCAGTGCGTTTGCCAAGCTGCAGGGGTTGAAGAAGTAATCACCATGCAAGCCCTCCACATCCACGCAGGCCCCAAGGCCCTGGCCCACATCCGTGAACACGGTCTCAAGCCGCAGCACATTGGCGTCATTCCGGGGGCAGCCGGTGGGCCGAAAGGATTGATCCTCGGGCCCTTGGACCGCTTCATTTTTGGCGAATGGCTTGCGCAAAGCAGCCAAAGTGTGGACCTGGTGGGCGCTTCAATCGGTGCATGGCGCATGGCCACCGCCTGCCTGAACGACTCAGTGGCGGCGTTTGCACGGCTAGAGCGCGACTACATCCAGCAGCACTACGAACCGCTGCCCGGCCAAAAGAGCGTGAGTGCGCAGCAAGTCAGCGATGCTTTTGGACAAAGCCTGCAGGCCTTTTATGGCGGGCGCATCCAAGAGGCGCTGAGCCACCCCCGCTTTCGGCTGCACATCATGACCTCGCACGGGCGGCATGTGCTGCACCGCGAACACCCCTTGGCCACGCCACTGGGGTATGCGGGGGCATTTTTGAGCAATGCCCTGAGTCGCCGCGCCTTGGGCGGCTGGCTGGAGCGGGTGGTTTTTTCTGCGCAAGGTGCTGCGCTGCCTTTTGACGCGCAAGATTTCCGCACCCTCAAGGTCGCCTTGACCGAGGGCAACTTCATGCCCGCGCTGCAAGCGAGCTGCGCCATCCCGTTTGCGCTGAAAGCCGTGCACGACATCCCCGGCGCACCGGCTGGCGCGTATTGGGACGGCGGCATCACCGACTACCACTTGCACCTGAACTGGACGGCACCCACGGCTGCACAGGGCCCCGAACGCGCCATCGTGCTGTACCCCCATTTTCAGAAAAATGTGGTGCCAGGATGGCTCGACAAAGCGCTCAAGTGGCGGCACGGCACCACCCCGTTTTTGGACAACACGCTTGTGCTGGCCCCCAACCCCGAATGGGTCAAAACACTGCCCAACGGCAAACTGCCCGACCGTCAGGATTTCATGACCTATGACCGCGATCTGGCGGGTCGGGTGAAGGTGTGGCAAGCCGCAGCCAGTGCGAGCCAGCAACTGGCGGATGAGTTTGCACATTGGCTTGCACGGCCCGATTTGAAGGACATTCGGCCCCTTTAACGGCTGTGTTGCCGTGCAAACGGCCTGTCAAATGGCGGGGCTGGGATAATCAGGGCATGCAACCCGATACCCCTTACCTCACCGCCGCCCTCTACAAATTCGTCGACCTGCCCGACTTCACCGATCTGCAAGGCCCTTTGCAAGCCTGTTGCGAGGCCAACGAGGTCAAAGGCACCTTGCTTTTGGCGCACGAGGGCATCAACGGAACGATCGCCGGGCCCGAAGTTGGCATACGCACGGTGTTGGCATTTTTGCGTGCCGATCCGCGCCTGGCCAGCTTGGTGCACAAGGAGTCTTGGAGTCCCAAGCCGCCGTTCACCCGCATGAAGGTCAAGCTCAAAAAAGAGATCGTCACCTTGCGCGTGCCCGAGCTCGACCCCAACAAGACCGTGGGCCAGTACGTCAAACCCGCCGACTGGAACGCCTTGCTGGCCGACCCGGACGTGGTCGTCATCGACACGCGCAACGACTATGAGGTGGCGATTGGCACCTTCAAGGGCGCGGTCAACCCGAACATCAAGAACTTTGTGCAACTGCCCGCCTGGCTGGACGCGCAGCCGCATTTGCAGGGCGACGCCGCCAAAAAGACCAAGGTGGCCATGTTTTGCACAGGCGGTATCCGCTGCGAAAAATCCACCGCGCTCATGAAAATGCGCGGCTTTGATGAGGTGTTCCACCTCGAAGGCGGCATCCTCAAGTATTTGGAAGAAATTCCGCCCGAGCAAAGCATTTGGGAAGGCGAGTGCTTTGTATTTGATGAGCGCGTGAGCGTAGGCCACGGTTTGGGCATGGGCAGTCATGATCTGTGCCGCTCTTGCCGCTGGCCGCTGAGCGAACAAGACAAGTTGTCGCCACACTATGTTTTGGGCGTCAGCTGCGAGCACTGCCATGACCAGCGCACACCCGAGCAAAAAGAAAAGCTGGCCGAACGCCAACGGCAAGTGGTGCTGGCCGAAGCGCGGGGCGAAATCCATGTGGGTGCCAAGATGCCCAGCCACGACGCGCCTTGAAACCGCCTTGAAACCGCCTCTTGCATGAGCGACTTCATTCCTTTTGTGCAAGAGCTGCTCGAAGGCTGGGGCACCGTGTCTGCCCGGCGCATGTTTGGCGGACATGGCCTGTACCACGAGGGGCTGATGTTTGCCATCGTCATGAACCAGCAGCTGTTCTTGAAAGCCGATGCGCAAAACCGCCCTGAATTTGAGGCCCTGGGCCTCACGCCCTTCACCTACCCCATGAAGGGCAAAGAGATTGCTTTGTCTTACTGGTCTGCGCCAGATGCGGTATTTGACGATCCCACCGAGGCCGTGCGTTGGGCTCGCTCGGCGTGGGATGCTGCAGCGCGAGGGCATTTGGCCAAAGCACAGGCCAGGGAGAAGGCCAAAGCCCGGTTGAAAACCCGTTCTGTTCGGGCATTTTCAGCGCGCTAACACTCACCCGCAGGGGTGAAGCTTCTCAAATAAGTAAGACCTGACCAGGCCCCGTTGGCCCTCACAGGCTTGTCAACAGCATGTCCCGGTATTCGTCTGCCGAAGCAATGCGCGGGTTGGTCTTGTGGCAGTGGTCGGCCAATGCCCCGGTGATGACCGCTTCAAACTGCCCTTCGGTCACACCCATCGCGCCCAAGCCGGTGGGCAAGCCCAGCCGAGCACACATGTCGCGGATGGCGTCGGGGATGTCCGAGCCGCTTTGCAGGCCCATGGCCTGAGCCATGCGGTTCAGGCGATTGTCTTTTTGCACCGACTCGGCCGCTGCGTTGAAACGCACCACGGCCGGCAAAAACATGGCGTTCAAGGTGCCGTGGTGCAAGCGTGGGTTCACGCCACCGAGGCTGTGGCTCAGCGAGTGCACGCAGCCCAGCCCTTTTTGGAAGGCCATGGCACCTTGCATGCTGGCGCTCATCATGTTCAAACGCGCTTCGCGGTCCTGGCCGTTGGTGGTGGCACGTTCGATGTGGGCCCAAGCTCTGGCCAAGCCATCCAGCGCAATGCCGTCAGCGGGCGGGTTGAAGGGCGCGGCCATGAAGGTTTCCATGCAGTGCGCTACGGCGTCCATGCCGGTGGCGGCGGTCAGCATGGGCGGCAGTCCGAAGGTCAGTTCGGGATCGCAAATGGCGGCTTTGGGCACGATGAACCAACTGTGAAAACCCACTTTGCGACCGTCGTCCAGGATCAAAATCGCGCCCCGGGCCACTTCGCTGCCGGTGCCGCTGGTGGTGGGCACGGCGATGATGGGGGCCACTCGGTCGGTGATTTTGAGCGAGCCGCCTTCGATGGTGGCGTAGGTTTTGAGCGGACCTTCGTGGCTGACGGCAATGGCCACGCCCTTGGCGCAGTCAATCGCCGAGCCTCCGCCCACCGCGATCAAGCCGTCGCAACCGTGTTCTGAGTACATGGCCGCTGCGGCGCGAACCGCCGATTCGGTCGGGTTAGACGGTGTCTGGTCAAACACCGTGACCGGCAAACCGGGCAGGGCATCGAGTGCTTTTTGCAACACGCCAGCGGCCTTGACGCCAGCGTCGGTCACGATCAAGGGTTTGTGGATCCCCACGCGTTCGCATTCGGCTTGCAGCAGCTTGACTGCGCCAAAGTCGATCTGGATCTGGGTGACGTAATTGATGAAGGACATGGGGCAATACTCCAAACTGTTGCGCCCAACAACGACCAGGTGACAGACCTGGGGCGGCAGGGCGTTGTACGATCAAAGCCCATTTTGAGGCAGGAATGGCCTTTGGGCATCCAGGTGCTGTCACCCTTGTTGGCCCTGGCCTTTCTCACTTGCCACTTTTGCTGTTTGAACCGATCTCACCACCCACGGCCCTGTCGATCTTTTTGCCCATGAGCAGCCACCACACCAACCCCCGCGCCCTGTTGAACGCCGCCACACGCAGCCTGATCGAACGGGTGCACCGCGCAGGTCGTCCGCCCATGACCGCCATGACACCTGCTCAAGCCCGTGCTTTTTACGACATCGGCGGGCCCATGCTGGACCTGCAACCCGCACCGCACGTCGATCGTGTGGAAGACATTGCCCTGTTGGCCCGCGATGGGCATGCCATGCCCGCCCGGCTTTACGCCCCCAAACAAGTGACTGGCGAGTCTGCTTTGCCTGTGTTGCTTTACATCCACGGCGGAGGCTTCACCGTGGGCAGCCTGACGACCCACGATGTGCTGTGCCGCCAGCTCTCACGCCACGGGCACTGCGCTGTGGTTTCGCTGGACTACCGTCTGGCGCCGGAGCACCGATTTCCGACTGCGGTGCACGACAGCTGGGATGCGCTGAACTGGTTGCATCAAAACGGCCAGACCCTGGGTTTGGACGGCACTCGCCTGGCCGTGGGCGGCGACAGCGCAGGCGGCACGCTCAGCGCCGTGTGCGCCTTGATGGCCCGCGATGCGGGCTTGAAACTGGCTTTGCAGTTGTTGTTTTATCCAGGCTGCGGCGGGCGGCAAGACACGGCCTCGCACCACACATTTGCCGACGGTTTCATGCTCGACAAAGAGACCATCGACTGGTTTTTTGACGGCTACATCGACAAAGCCGACCGGGACGACTGGCGCTTTGCCCCCGGCAACGCCCCCGACCACAGTGGCCTGGCACCCACCTGGATCGGTTTGGCCGAATGCGATCCGCTGGTGGACGAGGGCGTGCAATACGCCGACACCTTGCGCATGGCGGGTGTGCCGGTCGACCTTGAAATTTACAAAGGCGTGGTGCATGGGTTCATCACCATGGGCCGCGCCATTCCCGACGCCCTGCAAGCGCATGCTGATGCGGGCAGGGCCCTGAAACACGCTTTTGAAAGTTGAACCGATGAAACGCCAAGATTTCCGTTTTTCTCACCGCATGCGCGTGCGCTGGGTCGAAGTTGACATGCAAAAAATCGTGTTCAACGGTCACTACCTCATGTATTTCGACACCGCCGTGACCGACTATTGGCGGCAACTGGCCATGCCTTACGCCGACACCATGCACCAATTGGGTGGTGATTTGTTCGTCAAAAAGGCCAGCGTCGAATACCACGCCAGCGCAGAGATGGACGATTTTTTGGAGGTGTGCATGCGCTGCGACCGCATCGGCAACTCGTCCATGAACTTTGCGGGAGCGATTTTTAGGGGCGATGAACTGCTGATCACCAGCGAGCTGGTCTATGTGTACGCCGACCCGGTGGCCAAAAAAAGCCAGCCCATTCCGGCCCCGCTGCGCGACATGCTCGAAGGCTTTGAGCGTGGCGAAGACATGGTGCAAGTGCATGTGGGGTCGTGGCACGACTTTCAGAAACATGCCAGCCCGCTGCGCACCGAGGTGTTTGTACACGAGCAAAAGGTGCCTGCCGAATTGGAGTGGGACCACGCCGACAGCACCGCCTTGCACGCCGTGGCCCTGAACCGAATGGGCATGCCATTGGCCACAGGCCGCTTGTTGCAACACGCCCCTGGTGTGGCCCGCATTGGCCGCATGGCTGTAAAAAAACAAATGCGCGGCAGCGATTTGGGCCACCGTGTGCTGCAAGCCCTGATGAATGCGGCCAAAGACCGGGGCGATACCCAAGTCGTTTTGCATGCGCAGTGCAGCGCAGAAGGCTTTTACAAACGCTCAGGATTTAGGCCGCATGGCGCGGTTTTTGAAGAAGCGGGGATTGCTCACATCGAGATGGTGCGTGAATTGAGCTGACGGTCCTGGCACTGACCCTTCAGGACTTGACGCCTCGCAGACGCCAATCGCTGAAGTCGTCAGCAAGGTTGGCGCCAGCTGGGCCACTTAGCTGAGCCACTTAGATGTCTGCAAGCAAGGCGTAGGGCAAGGGCAACAATTCCAAGGCCGCACCTTCGGCCGTGCCCGCATGCCAGCCTTTTTGCATGCTCTCGAGCGTGCCGCTCACCAGCGCATCAAAACCTTGGCCATCGGGCCGAGCTGCGCTCAGCACCACCGTGGCGCAAGCTTGCTCTGGGTCGGCCGGGGTGAAAACGTCTTGTCCGGGCATCAGTGACACTTTGCTGTGCACCAGTGCTGTACGGCGCTTGAGCGTGCCGCGAAACTGGCTGCGGGCCACCACTTCTTGGCCGGGGTAGCAGCCTTTTTTGAAGTTGACACCGCCCACCGATTCGTAATTGAGCATTTGCGGCACAAAGGCCTCGAACACGGGCTGGGTGAGCAGCGTCACGCCGCTCATCACTTCAGCCCATTGCCAGACATCGCTGGACAATTCGGGGCCTTCAGGCAGTGCCTTGCTAACTGGTGCCAGCCACAAGGCGCGAGGCACTTGGTCGTTGCTCAGCACAGACGGGTACAAGGCCACGGCATAGGCACCCGCCATCTCAACGGTGTGCCACGGCGCGGCATCGCCCAGCAGCACCTTGGCGCGGTCGCCCAGCAAACCGCGCAATTGCCATTGGCCTGTGGCATCGGTCATTTTGACTTTGGCGCGCAGCACAAACATGGACAAGCGCTTGAGGGTCTGGGCCAACAAGTCGAGGCTCAAGACCAACAAAATCGTGTCTGGCGCGGTTTTGACGACGATCAAACTGGCCTGCATGCGGCCCTTGGCCGAGCAAAAAGCCGCCAAACGCGATTGGCCCACGGGCAAAAGCAGCACGTCGTTGCTCAATTGCTTGTGCAAAAAATCGGCAGCGTCTTCGCCCTGGGCCTGAATCACGCCCCAATGGGGCAGGGCGCTGACGCCGTTCAAGGCCAGATGGTGGGCGGGGCTGGTGTTTGCAGGGGTGTTCATGTAGCGGCTCGGTCGTCTGGCAAGGACGTGAATTATCATCCCCCCACGTTTTACCCCCCGAACAAAGGACATGGCCGTGCTCAAAGGCTTGATGAAGTTACTGACAAGCCTGCTGGTGATTGCGCTGGGCCTGGGCGCCGGGGCTTTTTGGTGGCTTCAACAGCCGCTGAACACGCGCCAAGCCGCGCTGGATTTGTCCATCGAGCCAGGCACATCGCCCAAAGCGATTGCTCAGGCCGCGGCCGATGCCGGTGCGCAGACCTCGCCCACCTTGCTTTACGCCTGGTTTCGCCTGTCGGGTCAGTCGCGCCAAATGCGGGCGGGCAGCTACGAAATTGCGCCGGGCACCACGCCCCAAGGCCTGCTGAACATGCTGGTGCGGGGCGAAGAAAGCTTGCGCACCGTGACGATTGTGGAAGGCTGGAACTGGCGACAAGTGCGTCAGGTACTGGACAAGGCCGAGCACCTCAAGCCCGACAGCCGCAGCTTGGCCGATGAGGCTGTGATGGCGCAACTCGGTCGCCCGGGCGTGGCCCCAGAAGGGCGTTTTTACCCGGACACCTATGCCTATGCCAAAGGCAGCAGCGATTTGGCTGTTTTGCAACGCGCCATGAAGTCCATGGACAAGCAACTGCAACACGCCTGGGATGCCCGGCAAGCCGGTGTGTCGGTCAAGTCGCCCGAAGAAGCCCTGACGTTGGCCAGCATCGTCGAAAAAGAAACCGGCAAAGGCGCTGACCGCCCTTTGATTTCGGGCGTATTCAATAACCGACTGCGCATTGGCATGCGATTGCAGACCGACCCGACGGTGATTTATGGCTTAGGCGAAGCCTTTGACGGCAACTTGCGCCGCGGCCACTTGACCTCCGACACGCCCTGGAACACCTACACGCGCGCCGGTTTGCCACCCACGCCTATTGCGATGCCCGGCAAAGCCGCTTTGCTCGCCGCGGTGCAACCGGCCAAAACGCAGGCCCTGTACTTTGTGGCCAAGGGCGATGGCAGCAGCCACTTCAGCGCCACGCTGGATGAACACAACCGGGCCGTCAACCGCTACCAGCGCGGACAATGACGCAGCCCGCCGGGCAGACAGGCTCAATTCCTCGTTTGGCCCTTGCGCGGCTTCAGCGACAATCGAATATTCACATCACACCTATATGACACGCGGCACATTCATCAGTTTTGAGGGCATCGACGGTGCGGGCAAATCCACACACATTGAGCGCGTGGCCCAGCTGTTCCGGGAAGCGGGCAGGGCGGTGGTGCTCACCCGCGAACCCGGCGGCACCCCTGTGTCCGAAAAGCTGCGCGAATTGGTGTTGCACGAACCCATGGACGCGCTGACCGAAGCGCTGTTGATGTTTGCCGCCCGCCGAGAGCACTTGGTGCAGGTGATAGAGCCCGCGCTGGCCCGAGGCGATGCGGTCTTGTGTGACCGTTTCACCGATGCCACCTTTGCCTACCAAGGCGGTGGGCGAGGCTTCGACTGGCAGGTGCTGGCCCAACTCGAACGCATGGTGCAGGCTTTGCCCGATGGGGCTTTGCGCCAGCCGGATTTGACGGTCTGGTTCGACCTAGACCCCCAGATCGCCGCCCAGCGCTTGGCCTCGGCGCGTGTGCCTGACAAGTTCGAAGCGCAGCCTGCTGACTTCTTTGCCGCCGTGCGTGCGGGCTATGCCCAACGCCAAGCCGAAATGCCGGCCCGTTTTGCCCGGATCGATGCCGCCCAGTCCATCGAGGCGGTCGGGGCTGACGTGAGCCGTGTGGTCGGCGCATGGCTGAATCGGGCTGCCCCATGAGCGCCACCTTGAACGCCCCTTGGATCGCCCGCCAAGCCACCGATTTGCTGGCCCAGCGCGGGCATGCTTGGTTGCTGCAAGGCCCGTCGGGCTTGGGCCAATACGATTTGGCGCTGGCTTTGGTGTCGGCTTGGTTGTGCGAAAAGCCCACGCCTCAAGGCGCTTGTGGCGATTGCCCCAGTTGCCACGCCATTGCTGTGCACACCCACGCCGACTTGGCTGTGCTGATGCCCGAGACGGTGATGATCGAGTTGGGCTGGCCCTTGTCTGAAAAAGCGCAAGACGAGATCGACAAAAAATTCCGCAAGCCCAGCAAAGAAATCCGTGTGGACGCGATGCGCGATGCGGTGGAGTTTTCGCAGCGCACCGACGCCCGAGGGCGCGGTAAAGCGGTGCTGGTCTTTCCGGCCGAGCGGATGAACACCATCACGGCCAATGCCTTGCTCAAAACACTCGAAGAGCCACCGGGCGATGTGCGCTTTGTGCTGGCCACCGAAGCCAGCCACATGCTGCTGCCCACCATCCGCAGCCGCTGCCTGGCCCACACCATGAAGTGGCCAGAAGCCGACGAAGCGCTGTCATGGCTTACAGGGCAGGGTGTGCAAGCGCCTGTGGCGCACGCTTTGCTGCGCAGCGCAGGTGGCAGACCAACCGATGTTTTGCGGCAGGCCGAATCGGGTTTGTCTCCCGAATGGTGGGCAGCATTGCCCAAAGCCATGCGCCAGGGCGATGCGCGGCATTTGGCCGACATGAGCCCCGCTCAGGCCATTGACGCTTTGCAAAAGCTTTGTCACGACCTGGTGTTGCGTCAAGCAGGTGCTGCGCCGCGCTTTTTTGATGCTGCCCAGTTGCCCGCTACCTCGGCATCGGTCACGGGCTTGACCGATTGGTTCAAGCGCCTGATGCAATCGGCCCGCACCGCCGAGCACCCCTTCAATGCCGGTCTGATGCTCGAAGCGCTGACCGCCGATGCCCAACAAACCCTGCTGTCCAAGGGCTGAACGATGTACACCGATTCCCATTGCCACCTCAATTTTCCAGAGCTGATGAGCCAACTGGACAGCATCCAGCAGGCCATGGAAGCCGCCCAAGTGACCCGTGCCCTGTGCATTTGCACCACGATGGAAGACTTTGACAGTGTGCACGGCTTGGCCATGGCGCACGACAACATGTGGGCGACGGTGGGCGTGCACCCCGACAACGAAGGCGTGCGCGAGCCCCGTTTGCAAGACTTGCTCGATGGTGCGGCCCGGGCCAAGGTGGTGGCCATCGGCGAGACGGGGCTCGACTATTACCAAATGGACGAGCGCAAAGGCGGGCGCACCATCGCGGACATGGAATGGCAGCGTGAGCGGTTTCGCACCCACATTCGGGCTGCGCGTCAAACTGGCTTGCCCTTGGTCATTCACACCCGCCAAGCGTCGGATGACACCATTGCCATCCTGAAAGAAGAGGGCGAGTCAGGTGGCGCCGGTTCGGCCGGGGGTGTTTTTCACTGCTTTACCGAAAGCATGCAAGTGGCCAAGGCGGCTTTGGACTTGGGGTTTTACATCTCTTTGTCGGGCATCTTGACCTTCAAGACCGCTGCTGATCTGCGTGAGGTGGCCAAATTTGTACCCGATGACCGCCTGCTGATCGAGACCGACAGCCCCTATTTGGCTCCTGTGCCTTACCGAGGCAAGCTGAACAACCCGTCTTATGTGCCTTATGTGGCCAAGTTATTGGGTGAGCTGCGCGGCTCGTCTTCGGAGGCGATTGGCGAGTTGACGACTCGCAATTTCTTGAATTTGTTCGCCAAAACAGCCGCCTGAAACCTCATGTTAAAGATTCATTTAATTAAAAAAGTTATTGTTTTAATTGGATTTATTTTTCTTAACCTGTCTTCCTGGGCAGGTTCTTACGAAGATTATTTCAAAGCGGTTCAGTTCGACGATGTCAGGACTGTTCAGGCTTTGCTGCAACGCGGTTTTGACCCGAACACCGTCAATCCGGCAGGTCATTCTGGCCTGATGCTGGCTGTGCGCGAGCCTTCGCCCAAGGTCGCAACGTTGTTGCTTGGCTGGCCCAAAGTCAAAGTCGAAGTCCGCAACGACAAGGATGAAAGCGTTTTGATGTTGGCTGCACTCAAGGGCTATTTGCCCTTGGTCAAGCAGTTGGTCGAACTCGACGCCGATGTGAACAAACCCGGCTGGACACCTTTGCATTACGCCGCATCCACGGGTCAAGTGGCCGTGATTGAATATTTGCTCGAAAACAGCGCGTACATCGACGCTGAATCGCCCAACGGCAGCACGCCCTTGATGATGGCCGCCATGTACGGCAGCCCTGAAGCGGTCAAGGTCTTGATCCAGGCCGGTGCCGATTTGAATGTCAAAAACCAGTTGGGCCTGACGGCTCTCGATTTCGCCGTGCGTGGCAATCGCCAAAACGCCAAAGAGTTGATTGAAACAGGCCTGCAGCGCGAGGCTGCGCGTGCGGCCAAGGCCCAGTCGACAATGCCTGCGTCCGTCGATCCATCTGCAACAGTCAACGCAAGCGGTCGCTAGCGCCGTTTTTTGCCGACAGCGGCAGCTGCGTCCCGACCTGCATTGAAACGGCGAAACCAGATTATTGATCCGACGTTCACACAAGTAAATTTGATGCTACGAACAGCTGGATCTTCCCTCTGGAGGGTGTCTCTTTCCAAGTAAAGTTGACGTTAAGTGATTCTTCCTTTTTAATGAGTCTTGGATAGACCTTTAACTAGGAGGTTCTATGGCTTTATCGGGACGAATTGGATATCGCTCAACTCCGAATTCTGAGCTATCGAGCCAGAGCATTGACCTTGGCAATTGGCCTATGGTGGATGAGAACAGCTTGTCAGCTGCTCGCAAAACTAAATTTTTAGCCCGAAAAAAAGCCATTGAGCTGTATCTCAAGGGTGCTACCGATGCAGTTTTGCAGAAGAAAACGGGTGAAAAACGATCCAATATCTACCGAATCATCACAAACCGATGCCTTCAAAGGCACTCAGATGGGGATATTTTTGGTTGGCGAGGAGCACTTCCACATTTCCGTGTGACCGCTTACGAGCGTCAAACTGCACCTGTTGTTCACGAAAATGGGGCTGGAGCAACCGGCGCGTTGAAGTGGCTACTTGAACGTCCACAGTTCACAGATTTGAAAGATCGTTTTCACAAACGAATCCTCAATAACGCCGATTCTCTTGCACACCCTAAGATCAATGTTCAAACGATCTTTCGATGGTTCATTGACGAGCTAAGAAAAGCTGGCTTGGAAGATCAGAAAGCCTGGCCATTCAATTCAGAGTCGCTCGGCTATGAGTCAGTTCGTCTGTACATCAAGAAGGTTTTGGCAGAGCATCCTTTTTTAGCCATGTCAAAAATGGGGGGGCCTGACGCAATTGCAAAAGCCAAAGCCTCCGATGGAACCCGACGACCTGATTTCAAGCTGTTTGATCGGGTCGAGTGTGATGCCCACAAATTGGACTGCCGAATGGTGGTCATGGTGCCGTCTCCTCACGGCGGTTATGAACCCAGAAAAATCCGCCGCATCTGGATCATCGTGATCATTGACGTCAGATCCCGTGCAGTTCTGGGGTATCACATCAGCTTGCGACGCGAATGCAGTGCGCTCGACGTTCTGATCACCATCAAAAATGCTTTATCCAAGTGGGCCCCAAGAACCTTGACGTTTTGTGAGGATGGGTACGCAGAAGGCGCGGCCTTGCCATCCGCACACTCTGAAGTCTATTTGTCAGCTTGCTGGAATGAGTTCAGCGTTGATGGCGCATTGGCCAACGTTTGCCCCAGAGTCGAGGAGCCATTGCTGCATATTGTTGGCGCCAAGGTCATCAAACCCCAAGACCCTACGTCTTACAGTTCAAGGCGCAGCAAAGATGATCGGCCATTCATTGAGTCGTTTTTCAGGGTTTTGGCCTCTGGCACCATGCACCGACTCTCTCCGAGCACAGGCAGCAGTCACGAAGATAAGAAAGGACGAGATCCAGAAAAAATTGCTGCGGAGGTCCAGTTCCAACTTGACTATGCTGAGGAGTTGCTGGATGTCACCATCGCGAACTACAACGCCACGCCACATACAGGTCTGGGCTATCGCAGTCCTCTAGCTCAAATGGACTTCTTGTCTTCCAAAACAAAAAATCGCATTCGTCACGCTGACCCAGAGCTCGTTAAAAGAATGGCGGGAAGCAGAAAGGTCTGCACATTGCTTGGCGGTGAATACACGGGCAAAAGACCGTATTTCAACTTTGAGAACGCCAAATACACCTCCGAGTGGCTGGTTCAACGTCCGGATCTTCTCGGTAAAAAACTATGGCTTCAACTGGATGACGAAACAGACGCACGCTGGGCCACAGTCTCCGATTCAAATGGTCTGATCTACGGAACCGTCCATGTTCAACCGCCGTGGCACCGATCACCCCACACCCTTTACATGCGGCAAGCCATTCGGGCACTTGCGACAAAGCGATTGTTATTTCTGACCGGCAATAGGGATCCCGTCCAGGCGTTAATTGAATACGCTGAGATACATGCCAATAAAAAGCTACCTGTTCATCCGGCCTATCTGCAGGCGCGACGAATCATGATGACAAGCACTCAAGCGCTGGATGAAATGAAAGAGCCGAACTTTTCGGTGCCAGACGTCATGGGTGAAATCAACCGTCAGGCCATGCCCGAAGAGCTGACCAAGGTCTCCGGAGCATCCAAGAAAACGAAGGGCACCTCACCGCCACCTGAGCCGAAACCCAAATCTGCAAGCCAGAGCGCTCCACTTCCCAAGATGCGCATGGCAAAGACCTGGTGATGGAAAACTCAGACTTTCAGCTCGTTCCAGAGCACATCCCCAAAGACCATCCCCTGGTCACGAGAGATTACTCGTTGTTCACCCCCGCCATTGAAAAAATGGTGAGCACCATCGGACGATGGCTGGACGATCAATTTGATGGTGCCACCATTTATGGGGCCTCTCGACTGGGTAAATCTAGCGCTGTGGATAACTGGCTCGAAGGCTTGCTTGCTGCCAGGTATGGAGGATTCATACCGATGGTGATCTGGAGTCATACCGAATCGGGCGGTGCCAGCGCATCCGGGCGGTTTTATGCAAATTTGCTGGAAGCAGCCAAGCATCGGTTGGCCAGATCAACCCGTAGCCCAACGGAACGCTTGGGAATGCTCGTGGACCGTTTTGAACAATTGTCAGCACAGGCGGGCGGACGTTTTGTTGTACTTGTGATTGACGAAGCACAAGGCATGACGATGCGCGAGTGGTTGTGGCTTGTCGAGCTGCACAGCATGCTGGAGAAAAAGAGGATTCGGTTGTGTGTGATTTCCATCGCTTCTGTTCAATTTCGGGATGACCCGATCAATCTCGCCATGGCTGGCGGTGCACATGTCGCTGCGAGGTTCTTGCTTACCGCTGCCAGGTTTCATGGCATTTGCGATGAGGCGCAATTGGGGTACGTGATGTCCGGGTATGACGAAGGCTCTGAATGGCCTGTTGGATCGGGCATTTCTTTTACTGCCAGCATCATCCCTGAGCTTTGGAGCAATGGATTTCGCCTTGCCAGTTATGCGGCACCACTTTGGGAAGAGTTCATCAACCAATTGCCGCATCGCTATGACGGGCCGCATGAAATTCCAATGAAAACCATCTCTGTGGTGTGCAGACGGATTCTCCTTTTGCTGGCGTCTGGACGAGCGGTGTCTGATGTGCTGTCAAAAAAATCCATCAGTGAAATCGTCGAGCATTCTGGCCATGGTGCCCTGATGGCGATTATTTCAGCGGGGGCACCAAGGGGACGAACACCAAAGGGGTAAGCGCATGACAACTCTGATATGGAAGCCAGGCACGCTGTTGCCCTACACGTCACTTTGGCTGACATTGAGAAAACTGGCCCACTTGAACAAACTCAGAATTTCTGACTTTCCACTGAGTGAAAGTTTTTCACCCAGGGCGAAACGTGCGCAGAGTCAAAGCCGTTCGGTTCAAAATGTTGATCTTCGGGTTTTGGCTCGACTGATGGGTGAGCCAGTTCAATTTTTTTCATTTTGTGATCATCGATTCATTCCATACTGCTGGCAATTCTTGTTCACACCCCAAAACGGCTACTGCCCAAAGTGCTTGGAGTTGGGGTATCACACCAGACTTTTTTCACTGAAATTGCTCAATCAGTGCCCGATCCACGAGGAGCCTCTGCACGTCGAATGTTCGTGCATGAAGAACGATGGAGAGCGTGTTGATGCCATGTCTCTTGCTTATCCAAATACCTGCCAATGTTCAAGCCTGAAGTATTTCGATCCAGCGCGCTTGCACGGAAACGATCATCGTTTGATCGACACCGAAAAACTCAAGCCTCTTGCCGATTGGTTGACGTCGTTGAGCGCCATTTATGTGGCCTCGTACATGAACAGAAAATTTGATGCTTTGCACGAGGAAGAATGGCTCATTCGACTCAAAGAATTGTGTGAAATCCAAGCTATCGCATATCCGAATGCATTGATCAAATATGAAACACCTAATTACCGTTACGCCTACAGAACTAAGAGTATTGAATTTCGAGAGCTACCAAATAAACCTCGGCTGGGATTCGAGCAGGGTGGTCACACTGATTTTTGGAGAATGAGTTTTGTACCAACAGATGTCTACAAATCTGTAGCGCGGTATTTGCGTCGGCACGTGGTTCCGCGATCTGATTATTGGGTGTGGCAATTCAGAAAGTGCATAACGCCAGAGGCGATTGCGGCACTGCTGCGATCCAACCGGCAAGCCCGTCTGGCATTCATAGAGCTGATTTGGGCCAGAACCGTTGAGCCGACGGTGGACATAAGGCGCTGGGATGAACGTAAGAAATTCCCCCCAGAAGTAGGGTGGTACAGATGCAAATTTTCAGAGTTCTTGGGCGAGGCGTCCGTTGGATTTGAGCAGTACCTTCAGAGAGCATCAAAAACCGAATATTCATCATGGGTCCAAAGTCACGTCTTTGGCCTTTACTGCCTGGCAGTTTGGAAAGAAGCAGAGCGATTTGTTGAATACAAGATCGGACAGGGACGATGCACTTGGTCAACCGATGACATTCGTCAATTGAACCTTTTCCAGATCACAGTGACCCGGCCTACTGCACGAAGTCTGGAGTTCACAAGCTATGTGGATGAGCCATTGGCATTGACACGAAAAATCGGACGAAGCAAATCACAAAGAGTTTTGGATCATGACAACCTTGCCCAAGCGATGAAAGAAAAGTGTGGGTCAGGTCTTTGTTTGACTTGGTCCGAGCGTGATGGTTGGCACACAGCGCCAAGTGTTGAACTCTGTGATGGTTGGAAAATCTACCATGTGTCCATCGCTCCCAGACGACGAATTAAATCAATCCTGGTCTACTCAGGAGGGTACTTTTACCTACGGTTGGTTGACTACAAAATTCAAGTCTTTTCAGTCCGAACATCCGACCTGTTCGGTTTTATGCGCCTGCAATTTGCTCAATTTTGCAAGATGAACAACCTCTCGCTCTCCAACGATGAGCATAATTTTGCTCACCCTTTGAAGGCTATTTCGAGTCCGGTATGTAGGAGTTTTGATCAATATAAATATTTATGTGAACGTGAAATTGATCGGCATGGATTTTGCGCATCAGATCGTCGTATCGAAGCCTTTCGGTTGAACGGGTTGGTCTCATAGCGAAATGATTTCGTTGAAATATGGCCAATTCAGACCCGGTCATCTATCACTGCCTTGAGGGTGAGGTAGAGGCCATAAGCGGACGATAAGGATATTGCATCAACCTGAGCTTCAGGCTGATTGCAGGCGTTTGTGAAACCAAGCGTGTTGAGTGTTTGCGCCATGAACGTCACTGCCACTCCCACCGCCAATGACAAACAGTCATGGCGGGGGCCCCAGAACATCAAAGCAAAGTGATGTCTTTGATCAAACGGGAACGCAGTGCGCGCCGTTTGAGTTGATCAACTGAGTCATCTGTCCACCAATGTGAAGAGTTGCCCCAGATCCAATCGGTACCCGTAATCCCTAGTAACTGAACTTCCCCCTTCGTACCTGAAATTGTTCGATCAAAGGTCTTGCCTCCAACATTGAAGGTGATTTGATGAGTCCCCTCTTTTAATCGCAGGCGAATCATGGAGTTTGGAACAGTCTCCATCGCTGCGCCACCATCCACAGAAATGTCCAACGGATGATGTCCGTCGCCCCAATAACGCACGACGTAAACCGTCAGAGCTTCAGGCACTGAGGCAAACAACTTTGCTTCATCATCTTTGGCAATGCTGGGTGCAGGATCTTTGGTGCAGTAAGCATTTCTTCCTCGATCCGTATGGCAATGCGGCTTCTCAGCGATTCGATCAACCGGTGAAGCGCAGCCCGCGATTCCAAGTACGCAAGCTGAGACGACGATTGTTTTAGTAATCCAAGTTTTCATAATATTTTCCCAAAATTGATCCACCATTTGTGGCAAAAACAAGTAAGTTGTAAACGCCTCATTTCAGAACAAAACGTGCAGAAGTGGTTTTCCCAGCTGAACTGAATTGAGCAACAACCTTTGTCCCAGGAGCTACCTTGAAGCTACCTTTGGCTTCAAGCTTGTCGCCTGTTGGTTTCAACTCAACTTCTTGCTTGTCAGCGCCAGAAAGCAGTGTGACTTTTGCCGTCGTTTTACTCACGTCAACGGGTTTGCCATGGTCACGCACGAACAACTGCAGCACATCAGGTTTGGCGACCAGTTCGTAGTCAACATCCTTGACGGTGGTCAAAACACCACCTTGCATGGGTTTGTGATCCGCATCGTGTGGCCCTGCCCATGCGAGTCCGCTGAGAAAAAGCGACGATGTGATCAAGAGCGTATGGAATTTCATGAGATGTCCTTTTGAGGTTTTGGTTGAGGTTGAAGAAACGAATGAATGGTCAGAATGCTTCAGCATCTTTGTCTTGCAAAAGCGCCTCGGCAGGTTTTCGGCCAAAGAGCCAAAACATGGCAGGCGTCAGAAAGGTGTCGAGCAGCGTCGAGCTGATCAAGCCCGAGAAAATCACCACGGCGACCGGGTGCAAAATTTCGGTGCCGGGGCGTTCGGCTTCGAAGAGCAATGGTGCCAATGCGAAGGCAGTCACCAAGGCTGTCATCAACACCGGGCTCAAACGTTCCATCGAACCGCGCAAGATCATGGGCTTGGTGAAGGACTCTCCCTCAAAGCGCATCAGGTTGATGTAATGACTGACCTTCAAAATGCCGTTGCGCACCGAAATGCCCGCCAGCGTGATGAACCCGACCAGGGCGGCTACCGACAAGGGCTGACCTGACAGCCAAAGACCCAACACGGCACCCACGAGCGCCAAGGGAATGTTCACCATGATCAAGGCCGACAAAACGGCAGACTTGTAGCGGCTGTAAAGCACCACAAACATCAACACCACAGAGACCACCGAGAGCAAAGAGATCAGGCGCGAGGCTTCTTCTTGCGCCTGAAACTGTCCTCCAAGGGTGATGAAGTAGCCCTCTGGCAATCGAGAATCCGCCGTCACTTTGCGTATGTCGGCCACAACTTCTGACAATGGGCGGCCCGAAGCGTTGGCAGAAATCACGATACGCCGCTTGCCGTTGTCCCGACTGATTTGGTTGGGACCATCGGCGTCTTCAATCGTTGCGATTTTGGACAGCGGAATTCTGCCCGAGGGTGTTTCGATCAACACCTGGCCCAAGCCTTCCAGCGATCGTGCGGATTCTGGTAAACGCACAACCAACGCAAAGCGGCGACCTCCCTCCATGATTTGCGTGACACGTTCACCTTCCACCAGGGTCTGCAGTGTGGCAAGCACTTGCGCGCCAGACAGGCCGTATTGCGCCGCTGCCGCATAGTCCAACCGTACCTTGATCTGGGGTGCAAGAACTTGTTTTTCGATTTGCAGGTCAGCTATGCCCTCGATACCTGACAGCCGTGAGCGCAGCGCATCGGCTTGCCCGCGCAGCACGTCCAGGTCTTCGCCAAAAATCTTGATGGCGATTTGGGAGCGCACCCCAGACAGCATGTGGTCGATGCGGTGTGAGATGGGTTGCCCCACCTCAATCGAAGCAGGCAGGTTGACCAAGCGTGCACGGATGTCGGCACGGACCTCATCCATTGAGCGCGTCAACTCGCCTGAGGGTTTGATGCCCACGTCCAATTCGCTGACATGAACACCTTCGGCATGCTCATCCAGTTCAGCACGTCCGCTGCGCCTGCCCACATGCAGCACTTCGGGCACCTGCTTGACCAGCACTTCGGCCTGGCGCGCCAGGTCAGAGGACTCGGTCAAGGTCACGCCCGGGTTCAGCCGTATGCCCACCAGCAAGGTGCCTTCATTAAAAGGAGGCAAGAAGGTGGTCGGAAAAAACGGAACAGCCGCCGCAGCCAACACCACCGCCACACATGCACTGGTTATCGCCACGCGTGGCTTGTCCAGCACTTTTTGCAAACTGCCTTTGTAGCCTTGCTTGAGCCATGCCAGCACTTTGGTGTCGCCATGGTCCAGGTTTTTCATGCCCGGCAAGAGGTAGTAGCTCAGCACCGGCGTCATCGTTACCGACACCAACAAAGAGGCCAGTGTCGAGATGATGAAGGCAATGCCCAGCGGCACAAACAACTTGCCTTCCAGGCCCGGCAAAGCAAAAAGCGGCAGGAAGACCAGCACGATGATCACCGTCGCATAGAGGATCGCCGAGCGGACTTCCATGGACGCCTTGGCCACGAGCGCGAGCAGCGACAGGCGCTGACTGGGGTCCTTGGCACGGTCTTCTTTCATGCGCCGCAAGATGTTTTCCACATCCACCACGGCATCGTCCACCAGTCCGCCAATGGCAATCGCCAGTCCTCCAAGCGTCATGGTGTTGATCGACAAGCCAAAATACTTGAACACCAGTGCCGTGATGAAGATGGACACTGGGATGGCGGTGAGCGCGATGATGGTGGGTCGAACTGTGCCCAAGAAGAAGAAAAGGATCGCGGCCACAAACAGCGACGCACCGATCAACTTGCCTTGCAGCGTCGAGATCGACGCCTCAATGAAGCTGGCCTGGCGGAAGGTCACACGGGGTGCCTCCATCCCCTCAGGAAGGGATGCCTTGAGATCCGTAATCGCTTCTTCAATCGACTGTGTCAAACGGGTCGTGTCAGCGGTGGGTTGCTTTTGAACGCCCAGAATCACGGCGGGCTTGCCCTCAAAGCCTGCATCCCCACGTTTGATGGCTGCGGCAAAAGTGACCTCAGCGATCTGGCGCAACAAGATGGGCTGACCGTTCTTGGCGGTGATGGCCAGATTGCGCAAGTCCTCCAGACGGGAAGTGCGACCAAGATTTCGAATCAGGTACTCGCGCCCGTTGAGTTCCAGAAACCCCCCCGAGGTGTTGGCCGAAAACCCGCGCAACGCCGACTCCAACTGGTCCAAGGAGATGCCCAAGTCAGACATGCGCGCTGTATTGGGCTGCACCTGAAACTGACGCACTTCGCCGCCAATGGGGATGATCTGTGCGACACCCGGTATGGACAAGAGTCGTGGCCGGAGCACCCAGTCGGCGTACTCACGCACGGCCATAGGGGAGATTTTCTGCGGATCGACAGGAATAGCGATTTGCATGATCTCACCCATGATGGAACTGATAGGCCCCATCCGTGGAATTACCCCGGCAGCCAAACCTTCTTCCATGGACGAGAGGCGTTCAGACACCAGTTGGCGTGCCCGAAAAATCTCCGTGTCCCAGTTGAAGGTGACATACAAAAAGGACAGGCCAGCAGAAGAGGTTGAACGAACCGATTCGACCCCAGGCAAGCCATTCATGGCCGTCTCCAGAGGAAAGGTAATCAGTTGCTCGACCTCTTCGGGCGCCATGCCACCCGCCTCGGTCATGATCGTCACGGTCGGTTTGTTGAGGTCGGGAAAGACATCGACTGGCGTTCGAGACAATGTGAATGCCCCGTAAGCCATCAACACGGCACCCGCTATCAACACCAGAAGCCGGTTGGTCAGGCTATTTTCGAGAAGCCACTTGAACATATCGTGACCCCTTTAACGGACTTGGTTGATGAGCGTGGCACCTTGGGTCGCCACACGATCGCCAGACTTCAAGCCCGAGATCACCGTGACACGCGCTCCATCCAGGGGCTCGAACGTCACTGTGCGTGGTTCAAACTGCTCAGCTGCAGACTTGACCCACACCACGTTCTGATTGGCAGCGTTTTTCATCAGTGCCGACTGGGGGACCGCAATACCCTGTGTCTTTTGCTTGGACTGCACATAGACTTTGACGGGCTGTCCAACGGCCAGGCCTAATAGTTCCGGGCTTTGCACTTGGAAGTTCAGCGGCAGAGCTTGCTCTCGCAAACTGCGCGCTGCACCCATGAAAACCAGTGGTGTGCGCTGGTCGCCGACAGCCAATGTGGCACCGCCGATGTTGTTGGCCACTGAGCTATCAAAAGCCAAGGCTTCGATACGCAGCCGCTTCGGGTCGACAATTTCAAAAATCAATTCCCGCGTGTCCACCACTTGGCCTGCTACGACATGCGCCGAGGCAATCACGCCAGAAACGGGCGCGACCAGTGCTTCTTTGCTGCTGAGGCCGCCACCAATGGCCGACATGCGGTCGGTGAGGCTGAGCACATCACTCTCTGCGGCTTCCACTTCCTTGCGCGGCACGGTATCTGATAACTCGCGCAAACGTGCCAAACGCTTTTCAGCAAGCGCTTTGGCAGCGCGAAATTCGGCCAATTGAGTCAACTGGCTGGCCCGCTCTAGGGGGGCGACCGCAGGGACCACGTAGGCCAATACCTGACCCTTCTTGACGGTTTGCCCTGCGTTGGGCAGGCCATTAGGGCCGGGTTCTATGCGTCCGGCGTTGATGGGCTGGACTTTGCCCCCAGCGTTGGGGTCCATCAGTACCTGACCATTGAGTTCAAAGGCGCGTGGCAGCTCAGCGGTTTCCACCACCATCGTGCGCACATTCAGTTGGCGTTGGGCTGGTTTGGGCAGAAACACGCTGCCATCGGCCATGCGCTGTGGACCATTGGCATTGGCCGTCGCAGGCGCAGCGCCGTGGTCATGGCCTTCGCCCGCGTACGTAGGCAGCGCAGCACCTGTAAGGGTCAAAGCAGTGGCCAGTGCCATCCAGTGGCGTTTTTTTGAAGTGTTGATTGTTTTCATGCTGAGGCTCCTTAGGCCGTACGAGCTTGTTGACGAAAGCGAACGATCGCGCCTAATGCCATCAGGGCCAATAACCCCCCGCCGATCCACAGGGCGATGCCTTTCCAAGAAGAACCACTGACAGGTTCATCTTCGTCCTCGTGCAAATCGAGTTCGCCAGTCAGCAGGTCGTTCAGTTCACCGGCCTGAATGGTTGCGGTGATGGCAATGACGCCAGGTTTGAGCGTGTCCTTGAGGATGACTTCGTATTCACCTACGCCATGTTTTTCGGCTTTGTATTTGCCGCCTTGAATATCGATGTCAATTAGGGCGTCATTGACCGGACTGTTGTCTGTAAAACGGTCCAGGTAAATCGTCAGCTGCTTGCCATTGACAATGCCGACCATTTCCAGATCCTCTGAAAACGCGACGAAACGCGGCAGTGCTGTTCCCTGGGTTTTTGGCGCAGCTTCCGCGTGATCGTGACCCGCACCGGCAATGGCCATAGGACTGAGTAATGTGAATATCAGCGCCATAAAGGTGGCGACTGTTGAATGAATGATCTTCATAGTGTTCCTTGAATTTTTGAGGGGTGTCAGCATCACTGAGGCAGCAGGCCCAAGGACTGCCGCAATGCCGAAATGGCGGAGGCTAGGTCAATTCGGCTTCGAGCGGCTTGTCTCGCGGCCTCTGCAGCCTCTGCTTCAATGCGCAAGCGGGTGGGCAGATCCGACTCGCCCAGCCTGAACGACTTGTCAAAAAAGCTGCGGGACTCGTTGGCCAGCTGGGCTCGTCGCTGCGCAGCATCAAGTTGAGTGCGTGCGGCCTCCAGACGAGCAGCAGCGCCTTGTTTGTCGGCTTGAATGCGCGCCTGCTCGAGGACCAGTTGTGACTGCACTTCTATCGCTTCGGCTTGTGCAGTCGCAAGACGGGCGTCATGCCTAGGGCCTGCACCCAAGGGCACGCGAATGCCAATCAGCACAGTCTGGCCATAGCGTTCTCCAAATGCCCCACGGCCGCGCGTGGTGGCCACCGTGAGTTCCGGGTTGGATCGCCTCTGGGCGCTGATCAGCTGAGCCGTCCGCTCGGCCATCGTGATGCGATCCTCCAGTTCAGCCAACAAGGGATGCCCCACTGACGCACCCGTATGTGGGGTCGAATCTGGCGTTGGCTCCACCGCCGCGTTGACTTTCAAGTCTGCCGGTGCCGTCCTGCCTGTTAGCGCCATCACTTGTGCCAAGGCTGCGGCAGATGCAGCTTGAGCTTGGGCGGCATGCGCTTGGGCCGCAGCGACAGCGCCTTCGGCTTGATGCTGGTCGGACTTTGCCAGATCACCCGCGTTGGTCCGTTTGGCAACATCAGCGGCGAGGCGTTGTGCATTGGCCAGTTGTTCGCTCGCCAGTTCAGCATCGACGCGAGCTCGCAACCAGCCCCACCAAGCATCCCTGACGGAAGAAGCGAGCCGAAGTTGTGAGGCGAGCAGCTTGCGCTCAACCAACGATATTTCAGCTTGCGCCAGATCGGCACTGGCTGTGCGTTGTCCGGGTAGCCAGATGGGAACGGCGATACCCACCTCAGCTTCCCGCGCACCGCTGTTGCCTGTCATCCGGTCTGATCGCTGACTTATCTCCAGCGAGGGCGGCTCGGGGGACAGCATCGACGCGGCTTTGGCCTGGGCCAGGGCGGCATCGCGACGCGATTGAAGCGCGTGCGCCTCGGGTTGCCTTTGCCACGCCGTTTCGAAAACATCTTTCAAGGACACCGAGCCACTCAACGCGGCGGCGGATGTGCCTTGTGCTTGGGCCGTCAGCACCAAGCCACTCAGGGTCATGACCAACAGCGCGATTCGAATCGGTGTCGGTCTTTTTTTGTACAAACTCATAGCTCATCTCCAATGGTGAAAACATCCAAGGAGATCAGCGAGCAGCGACAACACGTCGCTAGGCGATGACGCACAACGCGCAAAGCGTCATGTGCATCCGCACACAGGGGATTCGAAAAGAGGGAAAGGTAAAGAAACCCGAGGCTCGCCGATCAGGCAAGCACGGGCCATTGAGGCCGTTCAGGACGTTCACTTGCCATATGAGAAGCAATGACCTGAAGGTGAAGTGGGTGATCGTCAGAGGCTGCTAATGTGGTCTTGCTCAGATCGCTGACCAGGGCAGCGGCACAACCCATATGGCAAGTGGCACAGTCATGGTCCATGCCCGCCGATTGAGGGGAATTTTTGCTGGACTCTTGCTGGTCAATTGACGCGTGGTCATGGGTGTGGTGACCAGGGTGCTTGGCAGTTACACTGGTTTCGTGCTCGCAATAGCTTGCCATTGCTGCCCAGCTGTATTGCAAGGGCAACAGAACCAGCAAGAAAATTGCCAAGAACTTTTTCATAAGTTGATAGTTTAGTCGCTTCAGGCTTGCTTGATCACGGGACGAGGCGTTGGCCTCAGTAATCCTGAGGAAATGGAAGAGGTTTACAGCTGCCAAGGAGCCATCACTTGACTGCCTTGAGAAGCCGAAGCCCGTTGAAAACCACCAACAAGCTTGCGCCCATGTCGGCAAAGACCGCCATCCACATAGACGCGTCATCAAAGATGGCCATGAGCAGGAATACCGCCTTGATGCCCAGAGCCAGGGTGATGTTCTGCCACAAAATGACATGGGTACGTTTGGAGAGGCGAATCGTCTCGGGCAAGCGGCGCAGGTCGTCGTTCATGACGACGACGTCGGCCGCTTCCATGGCCGTGTGAGTGCCCGCAGCGCCCATCGCAAAGCCAATGTTCGCCTTTGCAAGTGCCGGGGCATCATTGATGCCGTCACCGGTCATGGCCGTCACACCGTATCTTCCTTGGAACTCTTCAATCGCCTTGAGCTTGTCCTCAGGCAGCAGGTTGCCTCGGATTTCTGAAATGCCTGCCAAGTGTCCGACGGTGCGCGCCGTTGCGGCGTTATCACCGGTCAACATGATGGGAACGACCCCCAGCGCCTTCATCTCGGAAATGGCCTCGATCGATGACGGTTTGATCGTGTCCGCTACAGCGAAGAGCGCGATTACCCGGTCCCGATTGGCCAAAATGGTCACAGTTCGTCCTGCCTCTTCATGAACTGCGAGGCGTGCTTCCAATGGCGCAGAACACTGGCCGCGCTCTTCGATCCAGCGGTGATTGGCCAGGATGTAGGGGTGGCCATCGATCACCCCCTGGACGCCACGACCTGCGACAGCTTCAAATGCTTCGACTTCTTGGGCTTGTACCGCTAGGCCTTGAGCAATCGCTTTCGAGACCGGGTGGTCTGAACGCGCAGCCAGGCTCTTTGCGAGCAGTTCTACCCCTTGCTCAGGCTCGTCGGGCGCGATGGGCTCGAACGCCACCAATTTGGGCTTCCCTTCGGTGATGGTGCCGGTTTTGTCCAAAGCGACGGCTTTGATCTTTCGGGCTTCCTCCAGGTAAACGCCTCCCTTGATCAAGATACCCCGCCGTGCCCCTGCGGCCAGACCACTCACCACCGTGACGGGTGTGGAGATGACCAAGGCGCAAGGGCATGCAATCACAAGCAGGACCAAAGCCTTGTAGACCGCTTCGAGCCACGTGATCCCGGCCACCCAGGGCATCAGGACGGCAACCAGCACCGCAAGGGCAAAGACCGCAGGTGTGTAGACGGCGGCGAACTGGTCAACAAAACGCTGCGTTGGTGCGCGAGAGGCCTGCGCTTCCTCGACGGCTTTGATGATCCGGCTGAGCGTGCTGTCTGAGGCGGGCGATGTGACCCGGATTTCCAAAGCAGAGGCCTGGTTGATGGTTCCGGCAAACACCTCATCACCAGGTCCTTTGTCCACGGGCAGGCTCTCGCCTGTCAAAGGCGATTGATCCACCGCGCTCTGACCCGCCAGCACGGTGCCATCAAGCGGAACACGCTCACCCGGAGAGATACGTACCACCGAGTTCAATGCAACAGACTTGACGTCAATCCGAAGCCAGCCGCCGTCCTCCTGGCGTACCTCGGCTTGCTCTGGTGATAAGGCAAGAAGGCTTTTGATGGCACCTCGAGCGCGATCGACCGCCCGCGCTTCGATGGCCTCTGCAATGGCATAGAGCGCCATCACCATGGCGGCCTCAGGCCACTGGCCGATCAGGAAGGCACCTGTGACGGCTACTGCCATGAGGGCGTTGATGTTCAATCGTCCTTGCCGCAGCGCAGTCAGCCCCTTTCCGTAGACGCCGAATCCTGAAAGGAAGATGGCACCCAAAGCGATGCCCATGCCCAGGGCTTTGATCCAGGTCGTCGCAGGGAAGGCGTACGCGATCGCCTCTGCTGCCAATGCCAAGCCGAGCGCAGCCAGAAGTTTTCCCCATATGTCCAAAAACGTCGCAGGCGCAGTAGGCGTAACCGAAGGGGTGTTGGCGTCTTCGTCGATGGGTTCAGGCTTAAAGCCCGCTTTTCGAATCGCCTGCAGTGCGTCTGGCAGTGCAGCTTGGCTCGCGGAAATGGTCAGTAGGCGTGCCCCAAGATCGAATCGCAGGGCTTCGATTCCCGGGATGCTATCCACAGCGCGCCGGATCTCGGACTCCTCTGAGGCGCAGTCCATGTTGGAGATACGGAACCTTTTCTGTGACTGGTCTGTGTTCATATGCGCCACGTCCTGCTCAGATTGCACCAAGGGTACGCAGGAAGCGGCTGAACATCCGCTCTCAGTCGGGCGGACCTGTGGCTTTGCGCCTTCGCAAGATGTACTTGTACTCATGATTTCTTCCTCGTTACAGCGATTAGAAACCCTGTAGCCACTTTAGAGTCAAGCGCCTAAAATATGGTCAACCGCTGATGGAGGACACCATGAGGATTGGAGAGCTCGCCAAGGCCACCGATACACAGGTGGAGACGATTCGCTACTACGAGCGTGAGGCCTTGTTGCCACAGCCGGGGCGAACAGAAGGCAACTACCGCGTCTATGGACCGGAGCACGTTGAACGACTTTCGTTCATTCGGTACTGCCGAAGCTTGGACATGGCCCTGAATGAGATTCGAGCGCTGTTGCGCATGAAAGATTCCCCCCCACAGGACTGTTCTGACATCAACGCCTTGGTTGATGAGCACATCAAACATGTGGCGGTTCGAATCAGAGAGCTGAAGGTCTTGCAAAGGCAACTTGTTGAGTTGCGAACCGGTTGTGCCGGAAACGGCTCTGTCAGTGAGTGCGGTGTGCTTTCCGGAATTGCTCAGGCCTCTAAGGAAGTGGGGCCGGTGGGCAAGCGAGGCGCGCGCCATGTGCATGGGGCGCACTGATTTGCGTCAAAGGGGTACGAGTCCCTTTGAGCGCCCGTAAACACTGTTCCGAGATCCGCAAGCAAGGCGCTGTTTTCAAAGCATTCTCCAAATTGAGGATCTGTTCCTAGCGCGGTTAGCGCTGAATAACCAGCGGAATTCAGAGTCTGGCCCCGTGAGTCGGACCGCATTTGCGCAATGTGACATTTGGGCGGTATTCTTGCATGGTTTTGTGCGTCAGCGAGTCCATCCTGGCCCGTCAGGCAGGCTTTGCCCACATCACAGGCTTCATCGGCCAGATTGAACCAGTGCTGCACGAAGTACATCCTGAGCATGCGCTCAAGTCCGATGGGTGGGCGGCCATTGCCCCGCTTGGGGTAACACGGCTCAATGACCGCGCAAAGCTCTGTCTAGGGAACGATCTCATCCATCGTCGCCAGAAACACATCTCGTTTGGTCGGACGACGGTATTGCTCAAATCCAGCGCCTTGATCGGCCGCTACTGCCAAGGTATGTTGCTTCATTGTCATACAACGCATCTGACCTCTCGGCGGTAGAGCTTTTTAGTGTTAACTTAGACCCTTGGCACCTTGAGATATTGCTATTTTCAAAGATGTCCCTCTAACAGCATTACCTCGACCCAGTCGCCCACTGCCACATTGCCTTGGCTGTGCCCCAGCACGATCAGGCCGTTGGCCTGCACCATTGAGCTGAGCACACCCGAGCCCTGGTTGCCGGTGGTGCAGACCACCAATTCGTCTGCCGCATTGGTGCTGACGATGCCGCGCTGGTATTCGGTGCGGCCGGGTTTCTTGCGCAGGGTTTCCGAGCTTTTGGCCTTGAGCAGGGGCAAGGGTGGCGCTTGCCAGCCCATGAGCTGCTGGAGAGCCGGGCGCACGAATGCAGCAAAAGTGACCATGACCGCCACCGGGTTGCCGGGCAAGCCAAACAGCACGGCCGAGCGCTCGCCCTGCGTGATCCGGCCCACGGCCATGGGGCGGCCCGGGCGCATGGCGATGCGCCAGAAGGCCACATCACCGAGTTTTTTCATCATGGCCTTGGTGTGGTCGGCCTCGCCCACGCTCACGCCGCCGCTGGTGACGATGGCATCGGCCTTGTCTGCGGCATCGCGAAAGGCTTGTTCCAGTGCTGCAGGTTCGTCGCGCACCACGCCCATGTCGATCAGCTCGCAGCCCAGGGCCTGCACCATGCCCGCCACGGTGTAACGGTTGCTGTCGTACACAGCGCCTTCGCGGGGCGCTTCTCCCAGGCTCAGTATTTCGTCTCCCGTGGAGAAGTAAGCCACCTTGGGCCTGCGCCAGACCGATACCGTCGGTAGCCCTAGGCTGGCCAACAGGCCGCAGGCGGCCGGGTTCAGGCGGGTGCCAGAACGCAGGGCGGGCTGCCCAACCATCAGGTCTTCGCCAGCCAAGCGGCGGTTGTCACCCGCTTGCAGCAGGCCAGGCAGGATGTACACCGTGTCGCCTTCGGTCCTCACCAGCTCTTGCGGGGCCACAGTGTCCAGGCCCGCGGGCATGATGGCTCCTGTCATGATGCGCACGCATTCACCCACTTGCACCTGGCCTTGCCAGGCAGCACCCGCAAACGCCGTGCCTACCACGGTCAACGGGGTAGGGCGGTCGCTCAACAGATCAGCGCCGCGCATTGCATAGCCGTCCATGGCCGAGTTGTCGTGCGGCGGCACGCTGATGGGTGAGACCACGTCGCAGGCCAGGATGCGGCCGTGCGCCTGCATCAGGGGCACGGTTTCCTGTTCGCTCACCGGCTGCACCAGCTGGGCCAGAAAGTCGTTCACGTGGCGGGCCGATAGGGCTTGCGGGTCGTAGCCTTGCAGGCGCTCGGCAATGTCGTTCAGGCTAAGGGGCGTGGTCATGGTCAGGTCGGCACGGTCGTTGCTGGGCAACGGGCTTCAGAGGGATTCGAGTTGCTGGAGTTCGGCCAGCGTGTTGGCGTTGGCAAAAGCGTAGGCACTGTCGCCAGCTTGGTCAAATGGCACGATGGCGCAGCGGTGCTGCCCTGTCCAAGCGTCGATCTTGCGACCGCCGCCTTGGGTGAACTTGACCAGGCTTTCGAGCAGTTCAGTTTTGAGCAGGCAAAACACGGGCTGGGGGCGCACCGTGCCATCGGCCTCGGGAGCGGCGGCCATGGCCAGGTCGGCGTCTTGCGCTTCCATGGCTTTGTACAAGCGCTCCGCCAGATCAAGTGGAAACAGCGGCGTGTCGCACGGCACGGTGAGCATGAGCGGAGTTTCGCACCGCTCCAGACCTGTGAGAAAACCCGCCAAAGGCCCGGCATAGCCATCGATGCTGTCGGGCCAGACCGGCACGCCCAGCGACTCGTAGGCCGACAGGTTGCGGTTGGCGTTGATCAAAATCTCTTGCAGAGGCAGGCTTTGCAGCTGCAAGCGCATCAGGGTTTGCAGGGCCAGCGGCAGACCGCGAAAATTTTGCAAGCCCTTGTCGATACCCCCCATGCGCGAGCCGCGCCCGCCCGCCAAAATCAGGCCCGTGATGGCCGGTGTGTTGTTCATGGCGCTTAGCCTCCGATGTAGCTCATTTCCACCCGGCGGCCGGGGCCGCTGGCGGTGTCGGGGCCGCGCAGGCTGCGCAGCACCGAATATTGGTCGGTGCGCCCACTCCAGATGGCGTTCACCGCTGCGGCCAGCTGCGCATCGCTCTGCGCCGGATCGCGCAGCAACTGGCGCAGGTCATATCCCTGACTGGCAAACAGGCAGAGGTAAAGTTGGCCTTCGGTGGACAGGCGGGCTCGGTTGCAGTCGCCGCAAAAAGCCTGGGTCACGCTGCTGATCACGCCGACTTCGCCCAAAGCGGGGTCATATTGGCCCTGTGCATTGGCGTAGCCCCAGCGCTCGGCGGTCTCCCCTGGGGCAGACGGGTCCAATTGCACCAGGGGCAACTCGGTTTGCAGCAGGCGGATCACCTCGGCACTGGATAGCACCTCGTTCATTCGCCAGCCATTGGTCGCGCCCACGTCCATGTATTCGATGAAGCGCAGCGCGATGCCCGTGCCCCGGAAGTGCCGGGCCATGGGCAAGATCTCGTGCTCGTTGGTGCCTCGCTTAACCACCATGTTGACTTTGATGTTTGTGAGGCCGGCGAGTTGTGCCGCTTCAATGCCATCCAGTACCCTTGCCACAGGAAAATTCACATCATTCATGCGCTTGAACACTTGGTCGTCCAACGCATCGAGACTGACCGTGACGCGGTTAAGACCTGCCGCCTTGAGAGCGCTGGCCTTGTGGGCCAGCAGAGAGCCGTTGGTAGTCATCGTCAGGTCGATAGCCTCGCCTTCGGGCGTACGCAGCTTTGCCAATTGCGAAAGTAGCACTTCTAGATTCTTGCGCAACAGCGGCTCACCGCCGGTTAAACGGATCTTCTTGACCCCAAGTGCGATAAATTGCCGGGCCACCCTGGTAATTTCATCAAAATTGAGAAGCGATGAATATGGAAGGTATGGGTAGTCAGTGCCAAACACTTCTTTTGGCATGCAGTAAGCGCACCGGAAATTGCAGCGGTCGGTCACACTGATTCGCAGGTCGCGTAAGGGTCTTTGAAGGCGATCCCAAACGTCGATGGTCGGCAGCGTGTTTGGTAACGAATGCGCGATCTGCCGATCGAGTAACTGGCGATGATCTACCAGTGGGATTACGCGTGCCAGCAAAGGTTCACCCATGGCGTAGCTCCGTTGACGAATCCGAAAGACTATGTGTCAGCAAGAGCGTGGAAGTCACAGAGTCGTCACAAAGCTTTTCACATCTGGGTGCAGTCGCTGGGTTTTGCGTTTGGAGACCGTACCGAGATTTAGAAAGCAGACTGCTTCTTCGCCCGTTTCAAGGCTAAAAAGCTCGCGCATGCGGGGAGACTGCATAGCCTGTCCACTGGTGAGGCTGCTGCCAAAACCTTGGCCATGCGCCATCAGCAGCATATTTTGCACTGCAGCGCCGACCGATACCATGCGCTCCAGCTGGGGAATGGGTGGCTCGCAGGTACCCAGCCGGGCGATCGCAAGCATTAGGAATGGTGCGCGGTGCGCTTTCTCTCGGGCGGTTTCGATTTGTTCCAGCGTAGCACTGGGGTCGCGGTCCACCAGCGCCATCGCAAAGACTTCCGCCAACAGTTCACGTTTATCTGTGGGCACTACAACAAAACGCCAAGGTCGGACCAGGCCATGATCGGGCGCGGAAGCCGCGCTGCGAAAGATCTGAGCCAGCTGAGAACTGTTGGGGCCTGGCGACTCAAGGCGTTTAGGCGAGATGTTCTGGCGCGATGTGATCAAAGCGTCAGCAAAAGCTGACGGGCATGTATGAGAGTCCACGTCATGGCCGTACGCCAACAAGGTTTTGGAATGAGGAGATGCCGAATCCAAAAGGTCCACGATCATTTCTCCACTGGTGAGGCGCCAATGCTGTATCGTCGCCATCCCCATAAATCACTTAATGGAAAGAATCCACTTAGCCAAAATTTTGGCGTCAGTTTCACTAAGCGCCGCTTGTGCAGGCATTGGGATCGCTCCCCATTTGCCTGAACCACCCTTTTTGATACTGGCTGCCAAAGTCGTTTCGGCATCCTTTTGACCGGCATATTTTTTAGCCACGTCCGAATAGGCTGGTCCGACCAATTTTTTGTCTACTGCGTGACAAGTCATGCAGGCGTTCTTTTGAGCCAGCTCCAAGCTGGCGTGACCCGTAGTAGGCAGGAAAATGGAAAAACCAAGTGCCATCAGTGCACTGAACTTGCGAATCATGTTGTCTCCGAATCACGGTTTGATAAATGGCGGGCAGCACGACTGCTGCCCGCATCCGACCCGTCTTATGCGAACCGACGGTCCTTAAATGAGATCGACTTCTTGTAGTCGTCCACGCTACCGACGCGCTTGATGCCACCCCAGGTGCCTTTGTAGTAGGGCACCACGTTGCGGTCCACCCAGGAGGTCACCACATCGCCGGCCACACCCTTGATGTAGCCGAAGAGCATGAAGGTCTGCCCAGGCTTGAGTGCCTTGAGTGGGTAAGCCATGGCGTAAGTACTCCCGAAATCGTTGTAGATCTCGACCACATCACCCGCAACCACGCCCAGTGCCTTTGCGTCTTCAGGGTTCATCTCGATGTAGGCCATCGGGTAGCGGTCGCGTACGAAGCTGTTGTATTGGTCGTGGTAAGCGGTTTGCCAGACCTCGTTGGCACGACCCTGGTTGATCCAGAATTTGTACTTCGCCTTTTGGTCTGCCACCATTTTGGGCAAGCCATTCCAAGGTGCAGGCTTGAAATGGGCCTTGCCGTCACCGGTGCTGAACTTGCCATCGGCGTATTCCATTTCGGTGCCAATAAGCTTGCCGTCCTTGACCGCTTTGATCGGCAGTTGCACGCCGTTGTTGCCGGCCTTGCGCAGCAGTTCGTAGGTGGCCAGGTAGCCGGTGTCACCACCCTGGCTGTCAATGGGTTCCACGCCGGGACGTCCGGCTCGGCGGAAGCCGTCGTTGAAAGCGTCTTCTTCGGTCTTCCAATTGAAACCGTCGAAGCGCTTGACCATGTCCGCCTTGCCTTCCTTCTGATACATCGCCTTCAAGGTGTTGGCGATGTCGGCAGCAATCAGGCAGTCGGGTTTGGCCGAGCCGGGCGGATCCATGAACTTCTCGGACAGGCGCAGGCGGCGCTCGCCGTTCATGGAGGTCAGGTTCATCTCTCCCGGGTGGGTGGCCGGGAACAGCAGGTGTGCGTCGTCGGCGAGCTGAGTGGGGTAGAGGTTCATGGCCGCCACGAACATGCCGCCCTGATACTTGCAGGCGTTGTAGATCACGTCCACCAGCTGTTCGGTGCTGGCACCGCGGGCGCGGGCGATGGCCTCGTCCACGATTTTGGCGCGCTTGCTCAGCACCATGCGGTGCTGCTCGGCGTTGACCGTGGTCTGGTAGGGGTTGGTGCCCCACAGTGTGTACATCAGGCCTTTGCCGGCGATGACTTCCTGGTCGATGTAGATCTTGCTGTTGCCGGGGTAGGGCGGACGGGTGTAGCCCTCCTGGTGGCCACCGAGGCGGCACACTCCGGTGCCACGGCGGCCGACGTTTTCGGTCGCCAGCACCAGGCTCACCAGGGCGCTCTGGATCACGTAGTTGTCGTTGCCCCAGATGATGCCCTTCTCATAAGGGTGGAAGGTGCGCGGGCGATGGCCGCTGGCTTTGGGCTTGTAGGCCCATTCGGCGGCTTGCTTGATCTGGGCCACGGTCAGGCCGGTGGCCTTGGCTCCGTCCTCCAGGCTCATGCGATTGGTCTTGACCGCGTCCTCAAACCCGCTGGTGTGTTTGGCGATGAAGTCCTTGGCGATCCAGCCTTGTTGCACGACGTAGGTGAAAAGGGTGTTGAAAAGCGCTGTGTCAGTACCGGGCTGGATATCCAGGTGGAGCACATTTTCTTTGCCGGCCACTTGTTCGCAGATGGCCACCGTGGCTGAGCGGCGCGGGTCCACGATGATGATCTTGGCCGCAGCTGCCGTTTCGCCCGGGAACCACTTTTTCTTCTTGTCCACCGTGGAGCCCGACAGGTTGGCAACCCAGTGGTTCAGGAAGTAGTTGGTCTGCGTTTCGTAAGGGTTGGCACCGGTAACCAGTATGCAGTCCGCAAGTTGGGCGTCTTCGTAGCTGTTGTTCAGCTCGCCCACGCCCATGTCGCGCGTGGCGTGGCACTCGGAGTTGTAGGATGGACGGTTGTGGATACGCACCATCGGGGTTTTTAATGCGCTGAACATCAGCTTGCCGGTGCCCCAGGTGTTTTCGAATCCGCCGCCAGCGCCACCGTGGTCGAAGCAGTCGTAAAACAGGCCATCCGGGCCGTCATTGTCCAGGATCTTTTTGGTCAGGCCTGCATAGATCGCCAGGGCTTGCTCCCAGCTGGTATCAAGCCACTGATCGCCTCGCTTGATGCGTGGGTGCTTCAGCCGCTCGCGGCCGATGCCGTCGTGCGTGTACATGTAGCTGGCCATCTTGCCGCCGCGCGTGCTGGAGAGGCCGCTGTTCACGACACATTCCTTGTCGGGAACGATCATGATGTTCCACTTCTTGCCGCCCTTGTCGGTGATGGTGTTGGTCATCGCCCGTGTCAGGGTGGTGGCAAACGGCGGCAGCTGGGTGCGGAAGTCCAGGCCCAGTGCGTTCTGGTTCGGGGCGCGGCCGCCTTCGGTGTTGTGGTCCCACTTGTAAGCGTGGTAGCCACATCCGACGATGCAGAAGTGGCAGGTCATGTTGGTCTTCTGCGCGTCCTTCGGAGGCAGCGCAATTCGGTCGTTAATCTGAGTGGTCATGCTGGTCTCCTTAGAGGATGTTGGACTGGCGGCCGTAGATCAGACCGTCAACACCGACGGCGTGAACGCTGTCTGTCTTGGCGTCATACTCCAGCAAGATGCGCGGCAGGTCCTCGGTTGCTTGGCCGGTTACCATTTGCCCGCCATTCTCAGGGTCAAAAATCGAGAAGTGGCAACCGCACTTGAAGGTCTTGGTGCCGGGCTCATAGCCAACCGGGCAGCCCATGTGAGTGCAGTAGGAACTGTAGGCCACGATATCGCTGTTGGGGCCAACACCACCGGGCACGGGCGAACCCATACGGATCGCCAGGCAAGGGGAGCTGTCATCGGGATAAGCAAAGCTCACCGCTTGGTTTAGCGGCATGCCCTTTGCTGCGCCAACGGGTTTCTTTGGATAAGGTAGGGTCGTGCCATTGGCGCTGGCTGGGGCGGCAGCGTTTGCGTTGCGGATGGGAATGACCACCGATCCAGCAGCGGCTGCGGCGGCACCGCCAGACTTCAGAAAGAAGCGGCGGCCCATTTTGACGTCGTCCATATTGTCTCCTGGGTTTTAACAAAGGTGATTCATCAAAGCAATAGCTATGCCATTCAACGACCCCTTTAAAAACAGTGACTTGCGTACTCAGGGTTTGTTCTGTGGGAGATTTTCGTAACTTCTGAAAAAATGAAGGTTACGAAAACGTAACGTGAAACGCCCATTGATATGCTTTTTAATAGAAGAAGTAGCCTTGCCGCAGGCCTAGGTGTAGCTGCGGCAGCTGGGTCATTGTCGAGCTGGGGCGCCCAGCGGTTACGCATCGGACTGACCCCGGTCATCCTGGCCGATCAAGTGGCTTTTCTTTCGCGATGGGGACGCTACCTGAGTAACCGGGTCGGTATCGAAGTCGATTTCGTGGCTCGCGAGTCTTATCAAGGCATCCTGGATCAACTTTTTTCGGGGTATATCGACGCGGCCTGGGTCTGTGGTTATCCCTTTGTGCGTTTTGAGGCCAAGTTGTCCCTGCTTGCAGTGCCGCTGTATCAGGGGCAACCGTTTTATCAAGCCTACCTCATTCGGTCAAAGACACCCAACACGCAAGTGCAGGGTTGGGTCGATCTCAAGGGGCGCGTATTGGCTTATTCTGACCCCTTGTCCAACTCTGGCTGGCTGGTGGCTCAGGCGCAGCTTGCCAGGTTTGGTATCACCTCGCGCGATCTCAAGCGTGGCTTTTTCACCCATGGCCATCAGAATGTGGCGGAGGCTGTAGCGGCCCGTCTGGCCCACGCTGGCTCTATAGATGGCTACGTATGGGAGACGATGCGGGTCCAGAACATGCCCTCCGTCGCCAAGACCGAGGTGATCTGGAAATCGGAGCCTTTTGGGTTTCCTCCGCTGGTGGTTCGCAAGGGACAAGCGCGAGCACAGATGGACTCTTTGCGTTTGGCTTTGCTGGGCATGAATAACGACGAGGTAGGTCGTGATCTTTTGGCGTCTCTGAATCTGACCGGTTTCGTGGCTGGCCAAGCCAGCCTATTCGACAGCATCCGCCAGCAGGCCCAACGAGTGCCAAGCAGCGGTGTGGGGAATTGATGCTCCGTCGGTTGCCATATCGTGTACAGATTCCACTTGGCTTGTCTTTGGCCGTGTTGCTCGCGGCAGTCCTGGTCACAGCCGTTACTGCACAAGTTCAAGCGCAAAACGGGCGTCGAGAGACACTGTCGCTTCTGTACCGCGCGGTGGTGCTGGTAAGCGCTCAGGTGCGCCCGCTTCTGGCTGCCGATGACACATGGCGCGTGTTCTCGTTGTTACGTGACACTGCCCAGCTTATCCCTGGTGCAGACGCCGACAAGGCACGGCTGGCCATTCTTAGCCCAGACGGAACTGTGTTCGCTGCCTCGGATCCTGTGAAGCTGGAGACCGGTCGGCAAGTACTTGGTAAAGCCTGGGACAAGCAACTGCTACTCCCTGCGATAGAGGTAAACCAACGCAAGCAACTCACGTTGTCTGATGGTTCCGTCGTAATCATCGACCCCGTCCAAAGCGTAGACGGAGAGACTTTAGGTTTCGTATTCACCGAGGTAGAGGCCGCTGCGTTTGCACCGGATTGGGCGTCGCTGTTGCGCACTGCGTTGATCGGAATTTTGTTGGCCGTCACACTTCTTGTACCCATCGGTTGGTGGGTGGGCAAGCGGATGACCCGTCCCGTGGGCAGGTTGGTGGCCGTGATCGAGCGCATTGGGCGGGATGATCCCGGGCTGTTACGTGCTGAAGTGCCAAGGACCACCGACCCCGAATTGAGCCGCATCGGAGATGCAATTGAGCAGCTTATGGGTGAACTCGATCGTCGTAAATCGGCAGAAGAGCGCGCCCTCTCAGCTGAACGGTTGGCCGCAGTCGGCAAGATGACAGCTGCCGTTGCACACGAGATTAACAATCCCTTGGCTGGCATGCTGACTGCGACCCAGACGCTGCGTCTGCACGGCGGTACCGAGTCCATTCGACTGCGCACCATCGACCTGCTCGACCGCGGCTTGCAGCAGATCCGAAGTACCGTGGCGGCATTGTTGCCGCAAGCACGGATCGAAGACCGGCCTCTGGAGCCAGGGGACCTAGAAGACATCCTCACCCTAGTGAAGGCAACAGCAGAAAAACAGAGAGTCGAAATCAGGCTTCAAGTCGAAGTGGAGTCTGCCCTGCGCGTGCCATCAGCGCCACTGCGGCAAGTCATGCTCAACTTGTTACTGAATGCACTCAAAGTGGCTGGTGATGATGGCACAGTGTCTGCGCGGCTTCAGGCCGATGAAATGCGTGTACGGTTTTGCATCAGCAACAGCGGACCTATCTTGAGCGAAGAACGGTTCAAACGAACGCTGGCCGCCGAAAGTGGCAAAGACCCTCGCGGCTTCGGCCTGTGGGTTTGCCAGGAACTCGCCAACCACCTGCGGGGCCGGTTCGAGCTGGACACCCTTGAAACCCAACACACCAGACTCCTTTTCGAAGTACCGAATCGGGAAGCGCCAGAAAGCCAGACATGACATCCATATTGTTGATCGAAGATGACCCCATCATGGGGGAATCGCTTTTACAGAGGTTCGAGCTGGAGGGTTTTCAGGTATGTTGGTGCCGAAGACTAAACGAAGCCCGTACCGCACTGTCCACCTTGCCGACTGCAGTGGTCAGCGATGTTCGACTTCCTGATGGCCTTGCCACCGAATGGTTCGTATCCCTGCCAGCGGCCGTCAGAGGCTTACCCTGGTTCTTCCTCACGGGTTATGGCAGCGTCAATGATGCCGTAGCCGCGGTACGCGCCGGTGCTCGTGAATACCTCACCAAACCGTTTGACATTGAGATTCTTGTCTCCAAAATCCGTGGTGCAGTGAACCTCTCTGTCACCCACGATGACGGCGCACTGCTTGGCGTGTCTATGGCCATGCAACGTATCGAGGCGATGGTGCACAAGGTGGCCACCCAAAAGGTGTCGGTGTTGTTGACTGGGGAGTCGGGTGTTGGTAAAGAGGTGGCGGCTCAGCTTATCCACAGTCAGGACTCTAGGGTAGGCAAGGGCGCCTTTGTGGCGGTTAACTGCGCAGCCATCCCCGAAACTATGCTGGAGGCAGAATTCTTTGGTTACGAGAAGGGTGCCTTCTCAGGGGCCGTGCGTGCACATAAGGGATATCTGGAACGTGCACACAACGGCACACTGTTTTTGGACGAGGTGGGCGAGCTACCTGCCAGCATGCAGGCCAAGCTTTTGCGTGCGTTGCAGGAGAAATGTTTTTTCCGCATTGGTGCGGAGAACACTACGCAGAGCGACTTTCGCATTTTGGCTGCTACAAATCGCGATCTGTACGCTGACATGAATGCAGGCACGTTTCGCGAAGACCTTTTCTACCGGTTGGCGGTCATCAAGATCGAGCTGCCACCGCTGCGCGAACGGCCGGAAGACATTCGCTGGCTAACAGAAAAGCTTTTGGCCCAGATCGTGGTGGAGCAGGGGCGACCCCTGGCCATGTCAGAACCTTTCTTGCGTGACCTGATGCGCCGGGAGTGGCGCGGTAATGTGCGGGAGTTACGTTCTTTTCTAGAGCAGGCGGTGGTGCTCAGTGACGGTGGGCTGCTGGACCATCCAGAAAGCCAGGCTTCCCAAGATGATGGTGCGAACAATCTGCCCAGTGCCGGCATCGCACCCCTGCAGCGCTTCATAGAAACCGTTGAACGCTCACACATCCAGAAGGCGCTGCAGCATTGCGAAGGTAGCGTGGGTAAAACAGCTGACGTACTTGGTATTAGCCGCAAGACTTTGTGGGAAAAGATGAAGAAACTGGCAATCCACGCCTAACGCTGGTCCGACAAAATCTTCTCACCGTTGCACAGCTCGGAAAAAGGGTAATTGAGCCCCCACAGCTAGTCGTTCACGTTACTTATGGTGGTCGGTGCGCTTACGTTGTGGATGGCCTGGGCCTGGCTCGACCCGGTTGTCAGTCTGCTGATCGCAGCGGTCTTTCTTTGGGGCACCTGGAGCTTGTTCAGGCAGTCGCTGCATTTGCTGTTTGACGGCGTGCCCTATGGCGTGGACCCCCAGGCGGTTCACGACTGCCTAGTTTCACTGCCAGGTGTCAGTCGGGTTCATGACCTGCACATCTGGGCCATGGACACCTCGCAGGTGGCGATGACGGCCCACCTGGTGATGCCGCATGGACAAGCCGACGATGGGTTTCTCAAAGATGCCACCGAACGGCTACATGACCAGTTCGGGATCACCCACGTCACGCTACAGGTGGTGCAGGTGCCTTTTACATCCCCGTGCGGTGAATGGACAAGTGATCATTCACCCCAACTCGCCCAAGCTGGGCATTCGCACGATCAAGGACAAGCTCACCACCATTGAGCTGTTGTGCAGTCGGTGTTGTTCCTTACACCGCCTTGGTCAGGTTGACCCGCCGCATCAGCTCTTCGGCGCTTTCCTTGCGCTCGCTGTATCGGTCCACGAGGTAGGGTGAGACGTCGCGAGTCAACCAGGTGAACTTGACCAGCTCCTCCATCACATCCACCAGCCGATCGTGGTAGCTGGACGGCTTCATGCGGTCGTGTTCGTCAAACTCCTGGAAGGCCTTGGCCACCGACGATTGGTTCGGGATGGTAACCATGCGCATCCAGCGGCCTAGCACGCGCATCTGGTTGACGGCATTGAAAGACTGCGAGCCACCGCATACCTGCATCACCGCCAGCGTCTTTCCTTGAGTTGGGCGCACAGCGCCGACGGCCAAGGGAATCCAGTCGATCTGAGCTTTCATGATGCCGGTCATGGCACCGTGGCGCTCCGGTGAACTCCAGACCATACCTTCTGACCACAGTGTCAGTTCGCGCAGTTCTTGCACCTTGGGGTGGGTTTCCGGCGCGTCGTCCGGCAGGGGCAGTCCACTTGGATTGAAAATTCGCGTTTGCGCACCCATGGCATGCAGCAACCGAGCGGCTTCTTCCACCAGCAGGCGGCTAAAGGAGCGTGGTCGCAAGGAACCGTACATCAGCAAAATGCGCGGTGCATGTGCCGAGTGTTGGCGCAGCAGTTGTGCCGGATCGGGAGTGCGGAAATGTTCGGCTTGAACCTGTGGCAGGTCGGCAAGGGGCTTTGAGGATGATTTAGACACGGCGACCCTTTGCATCGATGACCTGTTCGCCATCTTCCTTGACGAAGGGGCCTTGTTGCGGGGCTGGCAGGATCTCGAGCACAACCTCGGATGGGCGGCACAGCCGCACGCCCAGCGGCGTGATTACAAATGGACGGTTGAGCAAGATGGGGTGTTCCTGAATCAAGTCCAGCAGTTGTGCATCCGTCCACTTTGGATTGCCCAGGTCCAGCTCGGCGTAGGGGGTGCCTTTTTCACGGAGCACCTGGCGCACCGTGGCGCCCATGGCGCTCAGCCAAGTTTGGATCTGCTGTGTGCTGGGCGGTTGCTTGAGATACTCGATGAGACTGGGTTCCACGCCGCTGTTGCGGATCATGGCCAGCACGTTGCGAGAGGTGCCGCAAGCGGGATTGTGATAGATGGTTATGTCGGTCATGGGTGAACTTCAGGTTCAGATTGCACGGGGTTTCCAGGCGTTGACTATGGCTACCAGGGAGAGCATCACGGGTACCTCAACCAGCACTCCGACAACGGTTGCCAGTGCCGCGCCCGAGTTCAGTCCGAACAGCGAAATGGCCACAGCCACGGCCAGCTCGAAGAAGTTGGAGGTGCCAATCAGGCAGGCCGGTCCGGCAATGTCATGCGGCAGCTTGAGCCACTTCGCGCCCCACCAGGTTATGAAGAAGATGCCGTAGGACTGCAGGATCAGCGGCACGGCGATCAGTGCGATCACCCCGGGCCTTTCAACAATGGTGCCTGCCTGAAAGCCGAACAGAAGTACCACGGTGGCGATCAAGCCCACCACCGACCAGGGCTTGAGGCGTGCCACGAACTGACCCAGGGCTGTGGGCGACTGTTTGACCAGCAGTTGTCGCGTGGCCATACCGGCCAGCAGCGGCAGCACAACATACAACACGGTGGCGATGAGCAGCGTTTCCCACGGCACGGTCACGTTCGTTACGCCAAGCAAAAAAGCGGCAATCGGTGCAAACGCCCCCACCATGATCAGGTCGTTCACCGACACCTGCACCAGCGTGTAGTTGGCGTCACCCTTGACCAATTGGCTCCACACGAACACCATGGCCGTGCAGGGTGCCACGCCCAGCAAAATCATGCCGGCGATGTATTCGTTGGCCGACTGTGGGTCGACCCAGTCCGCAAAGACATACTGAAAAAACAGCACACCCAACCCCGCCATGGTGAAGGGCTTGATCAGCCAGTTGACCACCAGCGTGAGCATCAGGCCCTGAGGCTTCTTGCCTACGTCCTTGACTGCATGCCAGTCGATCTGGATCATCATCGGATAGATCATGATCCAGATGAACACGGCCACCACCAGGTTCACCTGCGCGATTTCCATCGCGGCCACAACCTGAAAAGCGCCTGGTATGAGCAAACCAAGACCTACACCAGCCAAAATGCCCAGTCCGACCCACACGGTCAGGTAACGTTCAAAAACACCCATGGATCACACCTCAAAAATGAAAATGCCCGATCGATGAACGACCGGACCAGTGATTCGAATAAACAGCTCAAGCCTTCTGACGACCGATGTCCACCAGCTCTTTTTGCAAGGCTAAGCGGTCGAGCTTTTCAAGGGGTAAATTGACCATCAGTGCAATGCGGCGGCTGAGGATCATGAAAGCGTCCGAAAATGCCTTCTTCACCGCATCTTCTGTACCCGTAACTTCGGCGGGATCAGGTACACCCCAGTGGGCTGACATTGGTTGCCCCGGCCATACAGGACATACCTCGCCAGCGGCCTTGTCGCAGACCGTGAGCACAAAACTCATGTGCGGCGCATCGTCCTCTGCGAACTCGCTCCAATTCTTGCTGCGTAAGCCGTCGGTTTTGAAGTGGTTACGTTCCAAAAGTTCAATGGCGAGCGGATTGACCTGACCTGCAGGGTGGCTACCAGCACTGAATGCGCGAAAGCGTCCCCCTCCAAAGTTATTGAGGATGGATTCGGCCATGATGCTTCTGGCCGAGTTGCCAGTGCACAGAAAAAGCACGTTGTAGACGGACATTACAAAACCTTTCAGCAGCAAGATGCAGAGGACGGGACGGAGGAAACGGGCGCACAACACGCACCTGAGGAAACTGCGGCCTGTGGTGAGCTAGACGCGGTGTCTAACCCGTATGACGCGGCGGGGGACGTACAGCAACTTGTTGCAGGCTGGCCGCCAGGTGAGCAGCAGGCGACAGCCGAGACCTCATCGACCTTTTCGCGGAACACTGGGATGTTGTCCAGCGTATGGAAGTGCTCCCAAGTGATGCCTTGTGGGTCGGTGACCCAGTGTTTCTCGCTGCGGGCGTAACAGCAGGTGGTAGCGCCTTCATCCATCAGGCTCATGTCGGCGGCTATGGCACGGTCTTTCAAGGTCTGCAACTCATCGGCGTTGTCGGTCTGGATGCCCAGATGATCGATCCCGGGTTGATCGCCTCGCGTGGAGATAGCGAAATTCACCGGTGGGTCGTCCAGCATCCATTTGGCGTAATCGGCCTCGGTGCGGGACGGTTCAGCTGCAAACAGTTGGCTGTAAAAAGCAATGCTCTGGGGCAGATCATTGACATGGAGGTGAACGTGGAAACGTTTCATGGTTGGTCATCTCCACAGTTTGCGCAATCGTGTTGGGTGGGCGTTTCCAGGCAGGCCTGTCCTTGGCAGCAGTGCGCTGTCAGATAAGCCAGCAGGTCGTTCATCAATGGAATGGATGCGCGATAAAACAAATTTCGGCCATCTCGCTCGCAGGAAATCAACCCGGAGTGACTCAACTCTTTCAAATGGAAGGACAGAGCGGTGGATGCAACCCCCAATTCCTCAGCCATTTGTCCGGGGTTCAATCCCTCAGGCCCCGCGACCACCAGCAGACGAAAAATCCGCAACCGTGTCTCCTGCGAAAGCGCACCAAGGGCCTTGATCACTTCGATTTCTTGCATGGTGTCTCCTTAGGTACTTGCCGGACTGGGCAAGGCCAGCTTGGTGGGTAGCGCGAGGGTGACCAGCCAGCAAACCAGTAGCATTAGGGCTGAACCAATCAACGCGTACAGCAGGCCACCCCACTGGTAAAGCAAGCCGGACATTAGAGTGCCAAAGAAACGGCCCAACGCGTTGGCGGCGTAGTAAAAGCCCACGTCTTCGGCCGCTTTCTCGCTACCAGCGTAGGCCAGGATCAGATAGGAGTGCACAGAGGAGTTGACGGCGAAGGCAAAGCCAAACAGGCCCAGTCCACCGACCACCCACCATTGCAAGTTGGCAACTTCCAACCACAGTGCGGCGGCGATGCCCACGGGAATCAATGCCAGCACAAGCGACCATCCTCGCGCCGCCGGCACTTCGGTACTCAGCCCATCGGGGCTGCGCTTGACCAAGTTGGGGGCGAGTGCCTGCACCAAGCCATAGCCAATCGTCCAGGCGGCGAGAAAGCCGCCGACCATGGTGAAGTTCCAACCCTGTGAATACAAAAACACCGGTACACCGACCACGAACCACACATCACGCGCCCCAAACAGGGCCACGCGCGCGGCGGCCAGGCCGTTGATACCGGCGTTCTTTGCGAACAGTTCCTTGGCCGACTTGGAGGCCTTGGCCTTGCCCATCATCGGCGGCACCGCAAACACCACGCCCAACAGCACCAACAGCAGCAAAGCGGCCATGGCCCAGAGCGAATGCTGGAACCCCAGTGCCTGCAGCAGTACGCCACCGAGGAAGAAACCGAAACCCTTCATGGCGTTCTTGCTGCCAGTGAACCAGGCCACCCACTTGAACAACTGGTTGTTGCCGCCGTCTTCAGCCTTGGCCTGCGCCTGCGTGACTTTGATGGCCGACTTACTGGCGGTCTTGGTCAGGTCCTTGGCCACACCGCAGATGCCCTGAGCCACCACCACCCAAGCCACCGACACGGCGGCAGTCCACATTGGATTCAGCAATGAGAGCAGTGTGAAGCCCGTGATCTGTGTCACCAAGCCAACGCTCAGCATGCGCTGGATGCCGTAGCGTGTGGCTAACCAGCCACCGATCAGGTTGGCCAACACCCCCGCCGCTTCGTACAACAGGAACAGGAAGGCCAGCGTAAACGGCGAATAGCCCAGCTTGTAGAAGTGCAGCAGCACCAGCATGCGAAGCGCACCGTCGGTGAGCGTGAAGCCCCAGTAGGCGGCGGTGACGATGGCGTAGTTGCGAATCGCGTGGCTGCCTGTCGAAGGCGCTGATGGCGTTGCTGCAGACATCAAATGCCCACCGATTCGAGATGGCAGGCCAGGTCAACCATGCGAGTGGCGTAGCCCATCTCGTTGTCGTACCAGGCGTAGACCTTGAGCAACGTGTTGTCGGTCACCATGGTCGACAAACCATCAACGATGGAGCTGCGCGTGTCGCGGGCGTAATCGGCACTCACCAGAGGGCGGGTCTCGTAACCCAGGATGCCGGCCAGCGGCCCGTTGGCAGCGGCTTCAAACAAGGCGTTTACTTCCTCAACCGTGGTAGCGCGATTGAGCTCGAACACACAGTCGGTCAGCGATGCGTTCAGCACGGGTACGCGGACTGCATGGCCATTGAGCTTGCCCTTGAGTTCGGGGTAGATCAGTGCGATCGCGGTGGCGCTGCCGGTGGTGGTGGGCGCCAGGCTGGCCATCGCGCTGCGTGCGCGGCGCAGGTCCTTGTGCGGCGCATCCACCACCACGTTGGTGTTGGTCGGGTCGTGCAGTGTGGTGATCTGGCCGTGGCGGATGCCAATGGCTTCGTGGATCACTTTCACCACCGGGGCCAGGCAGTTGGTGGTGCAGCTGGCAGCGGTGACGATGCGGTCTCGCGCAGGGTTGTAATGCTGCTCGTTGATACCGACCACGATATTGAGCACATTACCGACCTTGACAGGAGCGGCCACGATCACCCGTTTAGCGCCCCGGGCCAAGTGGCCCTGCAGGGTCTCGGGCGTCAAAAATTTGCCGGTGCACTCCAACACCACGTCCACACCCAAGTCACCCCAGGGTATCTCCGCTGCGTTGGCGTGCTCGCTGAATGACAGGCGACGTTCGTTGATACGAATGGCGTCGCTGCCTTCGGCTGCGATGTCTGCACGCCACTTACCCTGCACCGTGTCGAAGGCCAATAGGTGAGCTGTGGCCGCAGCGCCCCCTTTGATTTCATTGAGGTGCACCACCTCCAATCGGTTGCCAATGCGCGGATCGATGGTTTCACGTTCGATGGCGCCGCATGCCGCACGCAGGGCCAGACGCCCCACACGGCCCATGCCGTTGATACCGACTTTCATGTTCACTGTCCTTCATTCATTAATTCAACATGAATTGAATTATTGCATGAACATATGACAAGCCTGTGACGAAAGATTCATCTCATCAGAAATATCCCGGAAAATTTTTATGCTTACTACTGCAGTAACTTTACGTTCTTGGCCCCGCCTCTTTCATAAGGTCTGCCACCTCTGCTGTTTGTGTCGTGCGGAAATAGCCCAACACGGTGGCGACGCTGTGGTGCCCCGTCATGGCCATGGTCTGAGCGAGGGGGACGTTTTGCAGGCCGGCTTCCGTCACGAACCCTGAGCGCAGGGAGTGGGCGGCATAGTTGCCGTCAATGCCTGCCAACAAGCATCGCTTTTTAACGATATCTTTGACAGCGGCAGGGGAGAGCGCTTCACCGATGTGACCGCCTTTGCGCACTCTTCGGAAAATCGCCCCGCTGGTGATGTGGCTGACGGTGAGCCATGCCGAGAGGGCTTGCGCTGCGAGCCCGAAAATGGGTTTGTGGTTTTCAGCGCGTTCTACACCAGCTTGGTTCGTTTTGGAGAACGCCAAGTTGTAGAGATAGGCATCGGGGCCGGTGCGTTTTAAAAACTGCATGTCTGCGCTGGCCACCTCGGAGCGCCTTCGGCCACCACTGGACCAGGCGAACAAGATCAGTGCTCTATCGCGGATGCCGATGACCGTGTCATCGCACGTTTGCAGGATGGCTTGAAGAGGCTCTTTGGTGAGAGCGTCTTTTTTGCGGGGGAGGGCGCCCCGTTTGGCATAGGCCTTGCGGGTACGGGAGAGAAGCTCGCGCACTTTGGGGTCGTGGCAAGGGTTTTTGAACTCGCCAATTTGGTGGGCTTTGGACAGGACTGCAATTCTGTGAATCAAGGTGTTGTGTGCGAGTGCGCCGAGTTTGCCTTTGAAGCCTGACTTGACCAAGGCTTGATCGATCTCGATGGGCAGCTCGTGCGCCAGGCCTTTGTCCGTGGTTCTATCAGCGTGGTCGACGACAAACTGGAGCACACAGGCGGTGGGCACGGGCAGCTGGATTTGTCGGCCATAGCGTGCGCCAAACCATGCGGCCCAGTAGCGTAAGGCACTACGGTAGCTGATGAGGGTGTTTTTCGATTCACCTTCGCGCAGTAGCTCCTCGACGGCGCGTTGGGTGACTTCGCTCAGGGCCTCTGGCTCCAGGGCGGGTGTATTTTTGAGCGTTGGCAGGCGCAAGTTCATGGGGGGGTTATTTTTTTGAATAAATCGTACATAGCATGTAATATTATTTATCTTTTTAACCTTTAAATCACGATAAATATCTCTTATCGTCGGTAAATTTACAGCAAGGAGCAGGGCGATGCAAGTTAATAGTCCAAGGGGTGTTCAGCAAACCGATGTCAACGGCGCAGCCGACGAATTGCTCAGTGAGCAACTCAAACCGACCATTGAACGTGTTCGCATGAAATTGGGCCGTGGATCGCCCAACACCGTGGGCCCGATGCTGGAGGTCTGGTTTTCTTCATTGGGAGAGCGTTTGAGAGGACCAACGGGTGAATCCGATAAAACAAGCGAATTGCCAGCTACTGTGCAAGTAGCCATGAAAACCCTCTGGAAAAGCGCTTTGCAGGAGGCTCACAGTACTTTTGAAGCATCAAAAGCAGATTTCGCGAACACAGCAAGTCAGCAAGAACAGCAAATGACGACGGTGCTTGCTGAAATTGAAGCTGAGCGTGGAGCGTTCACGCAGAAGGCATCAGAATTAAAGCAAGCCCTTGATGCGCTTGAACTGAAGCATGCCGAAACACAAGGTCAAGCGCATAAGCTTCAAATGCTTGTGAACAAGAAGGATGAGGAACTCACATCATCGCGTCTGGCGCTTCAACAGCAAGTTGCCGAAGGCAATGAGGAGCGTCGCCGTCACGATGCGCAACTGCGGTCTCACAGCGCTGAAATCCAAGCGCTTCAGGCACAGTTTGTGTCTTCAGAACGAAGACTGATGGCGGAGATTGATCGCGAGCGCCAACAAGTAAAAAAATTACAGGCAGAGGTGGAGATTGAAAAAAAGAAGCAGATACGACATCAAAGTGAGGCTCTGGAAGTGGCAGGAAATTTGACCAAGCAACTGCACGAGCTGAGGATGCAAAACACGCAGCTATCAGAGCGCGCATCAGGTTATCTTGCACGCATCAACGACATGCAACCCAAAAAACTCAAATCTGCAGCAAAGAACAAAGCCGTACGAAGCGTAATCGGATAGAAGTTAGCACATCAACGTTTTGGTCTTGCCAAATCACCAGTCCTTGATAGCGTCAACTTTACTTGGAATATGTGAGTAGCTATAACTTTACTTGGAAAGTAGCGTCAACTTTACTTGTGTGACCGTCCGATGCCTTGGATTCACGACCAATTCACCCGCCCATAAGTTCATACGATGTATATTATGTTAAGTGACATCTGTCAAAGAAGTTGATTAATTTAAGAAAATTATGTGAGCACGCGCACGTTGCATGGCAAAATCTCGCCGTTCTATTCATCTGGAGAAAAATCTTGAACAAAGCAGAACTGATTGAAGCGTTGGCCAAAGAAACTGACATGTCCAAAGCCGCTGCCGGCCGTGCAGTAAGCGCTCTGGTTGACATCATCACCAAGACCGTTGCCAAAAAACAAGACGTGCAACTGATTGGCTTTGGTACCTTCAAAGCTGCCAAGCGTGCCGCACGCGTTGGCAAGAACCCACGCACTGGCGAGAAGCTGAAAATCGCAGCGGCAACCGTGCCCCGTTTCAGCGCTGGTGCCGCTTTCAAAGCCGCTGTGAACAAGAAGAAGTAATTTCCAATTGCTTCCGCCGAAAGGCAGCCATGGTGATCCACCTGGCTGCCTTTTTTCATGGCCGTTTGCTGAAGGGGCAATCAGCCGTTTTTGACAACGCGCTTGTGCGCGATAGCGAACTGTGCGAGCGCATGCGATGAGATAACTTGTGTGGGTCTGGTGTTTTGTCTCACCACCAAGAAAGCCCAACATGACCCCTCAAAAATATGCTTACATGGCTTGGCTGGCTCCGCTACTGGCTTTGTGGCTACCGCATAACGTGCAAGCACAAAGACCCGACGATCAAGTCCCACGCAAAGCACAGCGGCAAGTTAAGCCAGCCCAGCACCCGCCGCAGATGAAGAAAGCACCGAGTCAACGCCCAGCTTCTAAGCCGCAACACAAAGAGCGTTGGCACCCCAATCAACCGTCTACAGACATGCCGCACCACATGCTTGTGCCCTCGCCTGTTGCAGACATTCAGATCGGTCAGTATTTCCAATCGCACCATCTGGCGCTAGCAAAAAGCTATTACAGCAGGCCTGAGAACATGGGGTTTTGCCCACCGGGTTTGGCCAAAAAAGGATCTGGCTGCCTGCCTCCGGGGCAGGCCAAACTGTGGCGCAAGGGTGAGCGATTGCCCCAGAGTGTCGTTTATTACGACGTGCCCAGATCGGTGGTTGTCACATTGGGCGTGCCACCGCCGGGCTACAAATACGTCCGTGTCGCCTCCGATATCTTGTTGATTGCCATAGGCACCAGCATGGTGATCGATGCGATGGAAGATTTGGTTCGCTAGAGCGAAACCACCTGCGTGGCCAGGATCAATGGCTTGCTCGCCTGCAAGCCGTTGCAGAAAATCTGGGTGCATGCCTGAAGTGACCGACAATCAAGCTCTTTGACTTTCGGTTGGCAGCGGCTTTATGGCGATTCAATGGTTTCCTGGACACATGCACCTCACGCGCAAGGCGATTGGGGAACGCATCAAAGACATCGACGTTGTCATCGAAATGCTCGACGCCCGCTTGCCCGGCTCCAGCGCCAACCCGATGCTGGCCGAGCTGATTCAAGGCAAACCGGGCCTGAAAATCCTGAGTAAGCAAGACTTGGCCGACCCGGTTCAAACCACTGCCTGGTTGAGCCACTACAACGCCTTGCCTGATGTGCGGGCCTTGGGCTTGGACACCAGCATGGTCTCGCCCACGAAGGCCTTGATTGAGGCTTGCCAACTGTTGGCACCCAACCGGGGCGGCATGGTCAAACCGATGCGCGTGCTAATTTGTGGCATCCCCAACGTCGGCAAATCCACTTTGATCAACACCCTCAAAGGCAAACGCGCCGCCAAAACGGGCGACGAAGCGGGTGTGACCAAACTGGAGCAGCGCATCACGCTGGCCGATGATTTTTATTTGTACGACACGCCCGGCGTTCTGTGGCCACGCATCATCGTCGAGCAAAGCGGTTTCAACTTGGCTGCCAGTGGTGCCATCGGCGTGAACGCGTTTGACGAAGAAGTTGTGGCGCTGGAGTTGCTGAACTACCTGATCCCTAACTACCCGCAAGCGCTGGAAACTCGCTACAAAATCAAAGACGTGGCCAGCCACACCGACGAAACCATGCTTGAAGCCATTGCCCGCCAACGCGGCGCGATCCAAAGCGGTGGGCGTGTGAACACGACCAAGGCGGCAGAGCTGGTGATCCACGACTTCCGCTCTGCCGCACTGGGCCGCATCACGCTGGAAACGCCCGAAGAATTTGCACACTGGTTGGCTGAAGGCAAAAAAGCCGACGCTGAACGCACTCAGCGCAAAGAAGGCTCGAAAAAAGCCAAAAAGCAGGCCCGCGAATGAACCCCGGCCAAAACCTGCCCACGCACCGCACCACGCCGGACAAAGAGGCCATCGCCCTCCTCCCCCCATTCGAGAGGCTCGGACTGGACCGCATCACTTTGGTCACGACCGGCACGCAAGCCAGTCGAGCCTATGAGCAACTCGTGGTCGCAACAGCTTGGGGTTTTGACACCGAATCCAAACCGACCTTCAAGGTGGGCGAACAGTCTGACGGCCCCCACATCCTGCAACTGTCCACGCCTGAGCGGGCTTGGGTCTTTCAGTTGCACGAGCCCGAATGCCGCGCCGTGGCCGCAGATTTGCTGGCCTTGAAAGGGATCGCCAAAGCCGGTTTTGGGCTGGGCGACGACCGCAAACGCATCGTCCACAAACTGGGCGTAGAGCCGCAAGGCATCTTGGAACTCAACACGGTCTTCCACCAACGCGGCTACCGCAAAGACATGGGCGTCAAAGGCGCCGTGGCCGTGCTGTTCAACCAGCGTTTCATGAAATCCAAAAAAGCTGCCACCAGCAACTGGGCCAATGCGCGACTGACCGAATCGCAGCTCGTTTATGCGGCCAACGACGCGTATGCGGCGATTCGGGTGTGGCAAGCGCTGGGCTTGGCGTGAGGCCGTGGCGTGTCTTTGAACCCTAAAATCTCCGCCAATTCACGCGCAGTGTTCGCGCTTGGCCTCTTCATTGATCCACCCCATGCTTGACCCTATCGGCCACAGCGCCGCCCCACTGTCACCCTATGCCAGCTCGGTGCTGGCATTTGCCAACCGCCACTGGCGCGTGCGTCGGCCCAAACCCTTTGTGCTGGTGATCGAAGGCGAAGTGGGCCAAGACAGCGCGGCCCCCAGCGACTACCTGCACGAACAACTGCTCTTGCCCGAATGGCGCGAGGCCTTTTACCAATTGGTCGATGCCACCGGCTTGGTGGTGTGCCTGAACGTGCACACCCAACACCCGAGCTACCGCGATGTGCGCGGGCGCTCCAGCAAAGGCCGCCTCAGCCAAGGCGAGTACTACCACCATGACGGCTGCACTGGCCCGGTGAAACCGCGATTCGTTGAAATCCGCTGCCCCATTCAACCCCAAACACGCGGCGTGGCCACCGCCGTGGCACCGCACCGCGATGTGGTCAAAGCCATGGTGCAAGTGCTGCCCGCCGAATTGGCAGCCAGTGCCGCCTTGGCAGGTCAACGCATGAGCACCGCAGACCTGGCCCAGATGGACGATGCCGCGCTCGACCAATTGCAGGGCCTCATCACGCGCACCGTGCGCAAAAAGCTCAACGCCGAAGGCGCTCGCAGCTACTTCCGCCAAGTGGACGCCGCCGCCAACGCCTACTTTGAACCCTGGGCCTTGGGTGAAAGCCGCTTCATTGCCAACGCCAACAGTGGCGTGACCATGCAACACCGCCGCGCATACCAAGCCCCACACACGGGCGGCGTGGCCAATGGCCACCTGGTCAAGCGCTGGACGAACGAAGAACTGCTCTTACCCGGCCAAGTGGCAGACCAAGCCCTGATTGCTGCGCTGTGCAGCGAAGAAGGTGATGACGCGGATGGGGAGCGGGCTGAGGGGTGCTACCTTGGGGCGCATTGAGATGTGGTGAATAAGCCGTTTGATCGCCGCATAAATTGAGGTGATTGCCAGACATTCGCAGAATACAAAAAAGCCCGGACAGTTTCCCGTCCGGGCTTCTTCGTTTACAGCGCGAAGCGTTTACTTCTTGCTTGGAGGCAAGTCCGTGCAGCTGCCATGCGCCACCTCCGCCGCCATGCCAATGCTTTCGCCCAGCGTGGGGTGGGGGTGGATGGTTTTGCCGATGTCCACAGCGTCTGCGCCCATCTCAATCGCCAGAGCGATCTCGCCAATCATGTCGCCCGCATGCGTGCCCACCATGCCGCCGCCGAGAATCTTGCCGTGGCCGTGTGCCTCGGGTGAATCGTCAAACAGCAGTTTGGTCACGCCTTCGTCGCGTCCGTTGGCAATGGCGCGGCCAGAAGCTGTCCAAGGGAACAAGCCCTTTTTCACCTTGATGCCTTGCGCTTTGGCTTGGTCTTCGGTCAAGCCCACCCAGGCCACTTCGGGGTCGGTGTAGGCGACGCTTGGGATGACGCGGGCGTTGAAGGCGGCGGAGGCCAGTTCTTTGTTGCCTTGCAGTTCGCCCGCAATCACTTCAGCCGCGACATGAGCTTCGTGCACCGCTTTGTGCGCCAACATGGGCTGGCCCACGATGTCGCCAATGGCGAAGATGTGCGGCACGTTGGTGCGCATTTGAATGTCGACGTTGATGAAGCCGCGGTCGGTCACCGCCACGCCTGCTTTTTCAGCGGCGAGTTTTTTGCCGTTGGGCGTGCGGCCCACGGCTTGCAACACGAGGTCGTACACCTGCGGCGCGGGGGCTGTGCCGCCGGGTTCGGCGCTCTCGAACGTGACTTCAATGCCTTCGGGCAAGGCGCGTGCGGACACGGTCTTGGTTTTGAGCATGATGTTGTCAAAGCGCTTGGCGTTCATCTTTTGCCAGATCTTGACCAAGTCGCGGTCAGCGCCTTGCATGAGGCCGTCCATCATTTCCACCACGTCCAGGCGTGCGCCCAGCGTGCTGTAAACGGTGCCCATTTCCAGGCCGATGATGCCGCCGCCCAAGATGAGCATGCGCTTGGGCACTTCTTTGAGTTCCAAAGCGCCGGTGCTGTCGACCACGCGGGGGTCGTTGGGCATGAAAGGCAAACGCACGGCTTGCGAGCCTGCAGCGATGATGGCCTTCTTGAAGGCGATCACTTTTTTGCTGCCGTTTTGTTCTTGCGCGGTGCCGGTGGTCTCCGACACTTCAAGGTGGTTGGCTCCCACAAATTGGCCCAAGCCGCGCACGGTGGTGACCTTGCGCATTTTGGCCATGGCCGCCAAGCCGCCTGTGAGTTTGCCAATGACTTTTTCTTTGTGACCGCGCAGCTTGTCGATGTTGACCGCTGGGGCACCGAAATCCACGCCGAGGTCAGCCAGGTGGCTGACTTCGTCCATCACCGCCGCGACGTGCAGCAAGGCTTTGGAGGGAATGCAACCCACGTTTAAACACACGCCGCCCAAAGTGGCGTAGCGCTCAACGACGACCACCTTGAGGCCCAGATCGGCCGCGCGGAACGCAGCCGAGTAACCGCCGGGGCCGCCGCCCAACACGAGCACATCGCACTCGATGTCGGCAGAGCCGCCGAAGCTGGATGCCACAGGTGCAAGCACAGCAGTCGCTGCGACAGGAGCAACGGCAGCAGCCGGTGCAGAAGTGGGTGCCGGTGCGGCAGCGGTTGCCGAAACCGAAGCCGCAGCAGCGCCCTCGCCTTCCAGCACCAACACGACCGAGCCTTGCTTGACCTTGTCGCCCAGCTTGACGCGCAGTTCCTTGACCACACCAGCGTGGGAGGACGGGATTTCCATGGAGGCCTTGTCGGACTCCACGGTGAGGAGCGATTGCTCGACCTTGACGGTGTCGCCGGGTTTGACCAGCAACTCGATCACGGCCACTTCGTCGAAGTCGCCAATGTCGGGAACTTGAATATCTATGAATGCCATGTTCTTCTCAATCGGTTGGGGGCCGAGCAAAGCTGCGCTTTGGTCCGCCCCCAAGGTTTAGAGTAATACGCGACGGAAGTCGCTGAGGATTTGACCGAGGAACGCATTGAAGCGTGCCGCCGCAGCGCCGTCGATGACGCGGTGATCCCATGTCAAAGACAAAGGCAGCATCAGGCGCGGCACAAACTGCTTGCCGTCCCACACCGGCTCCATGGTGCTCTTGCACACACCGAGGATGGCCACTTCGGGCGCGTTGATGATGGGCGTGAAGTACTTGCCACCAATGCCGCCGAGGCTGGAGATGGTGAAGGTGGCGCCGGTCATTTCGGCGGGGCCGAGTTTGCCGTCACGGGCTTTCTTGGCCAACTCGCCCATTTCCTGGCTGATTTGCAGCACACCTTTTTTGTCGCAATCACGGATCACGGGCACCATCAAACCATTGGGCGTGTCAGCGGCAAAGCCGATGTGCCAGTAGTTTTTGTAGACCAGCGCATCGCCGTCGAGCGAGCTGTTGAACTCGGGGTATTTCTTGAGCGCGGCCACGCAAGCCTTGATCAAGAACGCCAGCATGGTGACTTTGACGCCCGATTTTTCATTCTCTTTGTTGGTGGAGACGCGGAAGGCTTCCAGATCGGTGATGTCGGCATCGTCGTGGTTGGTGACGGCCGGAATCATGATGGCGTTGCGCAGCAAATTGGCACCGCTGATCTTTTTGATGCGGCCCATCTCTTTGCGCTCGATGGGGCCAAACTTGGCGAAGTCCACTTTGGGCCAGGGGATCAGACCCAACTCGGAGCCACCACCGCCCGAAGCCGCAGGGGCTTTGGCCGCTTGCGCTTTGGTTTGCGTTGCGCCCGACATGATGGCCTTGGTAAAGGCTTGCACGTCGTCCACAGTGATGCGGCCTTTGAGGCCATTGCCTTTGACTTCTTCCAGCGGCACACCCAGTTCACGGGCAAATTTGCGAACCGAAGGCGAGGCGTGAGGCAAGCCCAATGTCGAAGCGCCTGGGGCGTGGGCGGGTGCGGCCACCGCAGCGGCAGCAGACGCCACAGGTGTTGGCACAGCAGCCGGTGCCGACACCGCTGCCACAGGTGCGGCCACAGCAGCAGCAGCCAGCACAGGCGCGGCTGCCGATGCGGTGCCTTCCAGCACAGCCAACAGGTCACCGATGTTGACCTTGTCGCCCACTTTGACCTTCAACTCTTTGAGCACGCCAGCGTGTGAGGAAGGAATTTCCATCGAGGCTTTGTCAGACTCAACCGTGATGAGCGATTGCTCCACCTTGATGGCGTCGCCAGGCTTGACCATGACTTCGATCACGATCACGTCTTTGAAGTCGCCAATGTCAGGCACATGCACTTGCACGGGGCCCGAGGCCGCAGGCGCGGAAACAGTTGCGACTGCAGCCGCCACAGGGGCTGGCGCAGCAGCTGGTGCTGCGGCCACTACGGCAGGGGCAGCAGCCGCACCAGCGGCCTCCACCACCAACACGATCGAGCCTTGTTTGACTTTGTCGCCTAAAGCGACGCGCATTTCTTTGACAACGCCCGCTGTGCTCGATGGGATTTCCATCGAGGCTTTGTCGGATTCGACCGTGATCAGCGATTGCTCGGCTTTCACGGTGTCGCCCACTTTGACCATCAATTCAATGACGGTCACTTCATCGAAATCCCCGATGTCCGGGACTTGTACTTCTACCAATGCCATGTGTGTCTCCCGGATTTATGCGTACAGCGGGTTGATCTTGTCGGTGTTGATGCCGTACTTCTTGATCGCCTCGGCCACTTGCGTGACAGGCACTGCGCCGTCTTCGCTCAGCGCCTTGAGGGCGGCGACCACGATGTAGTGGCGGTTGATCTCGAAGTGCTCGCGCAATTTGCTGCGGAAGTCGGAGCGGCCAAAACCGTCGGTGCCCAGCACTTTGTAGGTGCGGCCTTTCGGGATGAATGGACGGATCTGCTCGGCATAGGCCTTCATGTAGTCGGTCGATGCGACCACGGGGCCATTGTGCTTGGCCAGTTGTTGGCCCACAAATGACACGCGTGGCGTTTCCAGCGGGTGCAACAGGTTGAAACGCTCGGCGTCTTGACCGTCGCGGGTCAGTTCGTTGAAGCTGGGGCAGCTCCACACATCGGCCTGAATGCCCCAGTCGGTGGCCAGCAGGGTTTGCGCCGCAATGGATTCGCGCAGGATGGTGCCCGAGCCCAGCAGTTGCACGCGCTTGTCGCCGGCATCGGAGGTGCCCTTCGGTAGCACGGCACCGGGCTTGCACATGTACATGCCCTTGATGATTTGTTCTTCGGTGCCGGGCGTGAGGCCAGGCATGGCGTAGTTTTCGTTCAGCAAGGTCAGGTAATAGAAGACGTTGTCTTGTTTCTCGACCATGCGCTTCAAACCGTGGTGCAAGATGACACCGACTTCGTGCGCGAAGGTCGGGTCATAAGACACGCAGTTGGGGATGGTGTTGGCCATGATGTGGCTGTGACCGTCTTCGTGCTGCAAGCCTTCGCCGTTGAGCGTGGTGCGGCCCGAGGTGCCGCCGAGCAAGAAGCCACGCGCCTGCATGTCGCCCGCCGCCCAGGCCAGGTCGCCAATGCGCTGGAAGCCGAACATCGAGTAGTACACGTAAAACGGCACCATGATGCGGTTGCTGGTGCTGTAACTGGTGGCCGCCGCGATCCAGCTGGACATGCCGCCCGCTTCGTTGATGCCTTCTTGCAGAATTTGACCCGCTTTGTCTTCCTTGTAGTACATGACCTGGTCTTTGTCGACCGGTGTGTACTGCTGGCCCGCCGGGTTGTAAATACCGATCTGGCGGAACAGGCCTTCCATGCCAAAAGTGCGTGCTTCGTCCACCAAAATCGGCACCACGCGAGGGCCCAAGGCCTGGTCGCGCAGCAACTGGGTCAAAAAGCGCACATAGGCTTGGGTGGTCGAGATTTCACGGCCTTCGGCGGTGGGCTCCATCACGGCTTTAAAGGTTTCCAAAGACGGCACGGTGAAGCTTTCTTCGGCCTTGACGCGGCGCTTGGGCAGGTAGCCACCCAGCGCTTTGCGGCGCTCGTGCAGGTAACGCATTTCGGGGGTGTCGTCTGCCGGTTTGTAAAACGGGATCTTGGACAACTCGCTGTCTGGGATCGGCAAGTTGAAGCGATCGCGCATGTACTTGATGTCTTCGTCGGTCAGCTTTTTGGTCTGGTGGACGGTGTTTTTGCCCTCGCCCGCTTTGCCCATGCCAAAGCCCTTGACGGTCTTGATCAGCAACACGGTGGGTTGGTCTTTGGTGTTCACGGCCTCGTGGTAAGCGGCATAGACCTTTTGGGGGTCGTGGCCACCGCGCTTGAGGTTCCAGATGTCGTCGTCAGACAAGTGAGCCACCATCTCCAGCGTGCGCGGGTCGCGGCCAAAGAAATGCTTGCGCACATAAGCGCCGTCGTTGGCCTTGAAAGCCTGGTAGTCGCCGTCCAGCGTGTCCATCATCAGCTTGCGCAAAGCGCCGTCTTTGTCACGGGCCAGCAAGCTGTCCCATTCGCTGCCCCACAAGAGCTTGATGACGTTCCAGCCAGAGCCGCGGAACTCGCCTTCGAGTTCTTGCACGATCTTGCCGTTGCCGCGCACGGGGCCGTCCAGGCGTTGCAAGTTGCAGTTGACGACAAAAATCAGGTTGTCCAGTTTCTCGCGTGCGGCCAGGCCGATCGCGCCCAAAGATTCGACTTCGTCCATCTCGCCATCACCGCAAAACACCCAGACTTTGCGGTTTTCGGTGTTGGCGATGCCACGGGCGTGCAAATACTTCAAAAAGCGCGCTTGATAGATGGCCATCAAGGGGCCAAGGCCCATCGACACGGTGGGGAACTGCCAGAACTCGGGCATGAGTTTGGGGTGCGGGTAGCTCGACAGGCCTTTGCCATCGACTTCTTGGCGGAAGTTGAGCAACTGCTCTTCGGTCAAGCGGCCTTCAAGGTAGGCGCGGGCATAGACGCCGGGCGACACGTGGCCTTGGATGTAGAGACAGTCACCGCCGTGGTTTTCGCTCTCGGCGTGCCAGAAATGGTTGAAACCGGCACCGAACATGTGGGCCAGTGACGCGAAGGAGCCGATGTGGCCACCCAAGTCGCCGCCGTCTTCGGGGTTGTGGCGGTTGGCCTTGACGACCATGGCCATGGCGTTCCAGCGCATGTAGGCACGCAGGCGCTCTTCGATCTCGATGTTGCCGGGGCAACGGGCTTCTTGGTTAGGTTCGATCGTGTTGACATAGCCTGTGGTGGCTGAAAACGGCATGTCGATGCTGTTTTCGCGGGCATGTTCGAGCAGTTGCTCAATCAAGAAGTGCGCGCGTTCGCCGCCCTCTTTTTCAATCACGGCGGACAGTGCGTCCATCCATTCACGGGTCTCTTGGCTGTCCAGATCCCGCGCCGGCTGTTGAGGTGTTGCCGCTGTCATGCTTGTCTCCTATTGCTGTTGTTTAGAAATGATGCCCGAATTTTCACATATTTTTTCTCGAATTTCAAATCGTGCGTGTTGTTTTTGTATTGTGAAATTTAATCCTTATTTGACACGATTTGCAGAAGCCCCTCAGGGGAATTACGCAAGGGTTGTCACCTAAACTCGCCGCTATGGAATTGAACAAAGCAGCATCCGTCGTGAAGAAAGTCGGGCCATGGGCGTGGTGGCGCACTTGGTGGCATCGCCAGTCACCCAACAAACAAGATCGGTTTGCCAATCTGGCCCCCGTCGCCGCCGTGGTGCTGTTTTTGGCTGCCATCGCCAGCGCCTTCTGGTATTTGCGGGTGGAAGAGATTGAGCGCGAACAAGAAGCCATCAAACGAGATGTCGAGTACGCCCAGCAACGCTTGCGTTTGCGCTTGCTGGAACGGCAAGAGCAGGTCATGCGACTGGCCCGCGATGTGTCCAACAAAGAAATTCGGCCTGATCAGTTTTTGTCTCGGGCCGAAGCACTGGTTCAGCAATACCCCGAAATGATGTCCTTGAGCTGGATCGACGACCGCAGGCGCATCGTCGCCAACCAAACGGTGTCCAGCGTTTCGCCAAGCCAGTACTTGCGTGCGGGTAGCGTGCTCAAAGTGGGTGAAACAGAAAGCCACTTCAGCTTGGCTCGGGATTTGATGCAACCCATTTACGGCCAAATCGATGTCGACGCAGACAAAGACGCGCAAACGGCCGTGCTGCAACTGCACTCGCCTTTGAGCAATGACCAAGGTCGTTTCAGCGGTGTGATTCTGGCTGAATACACCATGGAAGGCCTGCTGCGTTATGGCATTCCTACCGAGGTCTTGGCCAAGTACGCGGTGGCACTGCAAGACAGCAAAGGCCATTTGCTGGCTGGCCAAACCATACCCGGGCGCATTGCGCTTTGGAGCTTGCTGCCCGGCAGCGACAAACCCAACAACGATTACGAGGTGCCGGTCTCGCCTGTCGGCAACGACTTGATCTTGCGTGCGCAAGCATGGCGCACCTCGCAAGGCTTGGTGGGCGGCGGCCTGTTTTGGTTGGTCGGTGTCTTGAGCGTCATGACAGCCTGGATGCTGATTGGCAACTGGCGACACACTCGGCGGCGCATTCAAGCCCAAAAGGCCCTGGTGGCCGAAACGAATTTCCGCCGTGCCATGGAAAACTCCATGTTGACGGGCATGCGAGCCTTGGATCTGCGTGGCCGGATCACCTATGTGAACCCTGCTTTTTGCCAAATGACCGGTTGGAGTGAGTCCGATTTGGTGGGTGCCGTGGCCCCCTTTCCCTATTGGCCTGACCAGGACAGGGAACTGCTGACGAAGCGGCTGGAAGAAGAGATCAGTGGGCAGCATTCAGCGGGCGGATTTCAGGTACGTGTGAAGCGCAAAAACAGCCAGTTGTTTGATGCCCGAATGTACGTGTCCCCGTTGATTGATGCGACAGGCAAGCAAACAGGCTGGATGACGTCGATGACCGACATCACCGAGCCCAACAGGATTCGGGAGCAGTTGGCCAATTCGCATGAGCGGTTCACGATCGTGCTGGAGGCCTTGGACGCCTCGGTTTCGGTGGCCCCTCTGGGCAGCGAAGAACTGCTTTTTGCCAACAAGTTGTACCGGCTCTGGTTTGGGCAAAACACCGTGGGCCACCTTCACTTGGTTCAAAAAGCCGGCACCACCGAAGCCACCACCCGTTCTGACGATGTCGATGACATGGTCGGTCTGCCCACCGAAAGCCTGACGGTGGCCAGTTCCGAAAATGCCGAAATCTTTGTGTCGGAACTCGGCAAATGGCTGGAGGTTCGATCTCGCTACATCAATTGGGCAGATGGCCGACTGGCCCAGATGGTGATTGCCAGCGACATCACGCCCAGACGTCAAGCCGAAGAACTGGCCGCCCAGCAAGCCGAACGCGCCCAAACGGCCAGTCGCCTGATCACCATGGGCGAAATGGCGTCGAGCGTGGCGCACGAACTGAACCAGCCGCTCACGGCCATCAGCAACTATTGCAGCGGCATGATCTCGCGCATCAAGACCCAGCAGGTCAAAGAAGAAGACCTGTTGTGGGCGCTGGACAAAACCGCCCGCCAGGCGCAGCGTGCCGGACAGATCATTTTGCGCATCCGCAGCTTTGTGAAGCGCAGCGAGCCCAATCGGAGCTTGTCGGACGTGTCGGCCATGGTCAGTGAGTCGTTGGAGCTGGCTGAAATTGAAATGCGCAGACGCCACGTGCGCCTGACCCACCATGTGGCCGCTCGATTGCCTCAACTGATGGTTGACCCTATTTTGATCGAACAGGTGTTGATTAATCTGATGAAAAACGCGGCCGAATCCATCGATAACGCCAATCGGCCCACCGGTCAACGGCAGGTCGAATTGCGCATCGTGCCCAAACAGATTGACAACCAGTCGGTGGTGGAGTTTTCAGTCACAGACACGGGACAAGGCCTGCCACCGGAAGACATCGAGCGGGTCTACGAGGCATTTTTCTCGACCAAGGTCGAAGGCATGGGCATTGGCCTCAATTTGTGCCGCAGCATCATCGAATCCCACCAGGGCAGGATCGCTGCCGAGAACCTCTACAATGCCGGCGAGGTGACCGGTTGCCGGTTCTCCTTCTGGATTCCGGTCGAAAGCACTTTGACCAAACAACAACCCACTGGGGTAAATGAATGAGTTTGATTCCGAAAAAAGGCACTGTTTACGTCGTTGACGACGACGAGGCCGTGCGCGATTCACTGCAGTGGTTGCTGGAAGGCAAAGACTACCGGGTGCGTTGTTTTGACAGTGCAGAATCTTTCATCAGCCGCTACGACCCCCGAGAAGTGGCGTGTCTGATCGCTGACATCCGCATGGGCGGCATGACCGGACTGGAGTTGCAAGACCGCCTGATCGAGCGCCGCTCACCTTTGCCCATCGTGTTCATCACCGGGCACGGCGATGTGCCCATGGCGGTGAACACCATGAAAAAAGGCGCGATGGACTTCATCCAGAAGCCCTTCAAAGAAGAAGAGCTGCTGGGCCTGGTTGAGCGCATGCTCGACGAAGCCCGTGACGCTTTTGCGGGCTACCAGCAAGCCGCCAGCCGCGATGCCCTGCTGTCCAAGCTCACAGGCCGCGAAGCCCAAGTGCTGGAGCGCATCGTTGCAGGCCGTCTGAACAAACAGATCGCCGACGATCTGGGCATCAGCATCAAAACAGTCGAAGCGCACCGCGCCAACATCATGGAAAAGCTGAACGCCAACACCGTGGCCGACCTTCTGAAGATTGCCCTGGGGCAAAACGCACCCAAGGCCTGACCGATCGCACTGCACCTGAAACGCCCGCACCCGTCGGGCGTTTTGCATTTTTTACCGACCTTTCGAGTTTTTCAAACATGACTGCCCAAATCATCGACGGCAACGCCCTGTCCAAACAACTGCGCACCGAAGTGGCCGCCCGCGCCCTAGCCCTCAAGGCCAAAGGCGTCACCCCCGGCTTGGCCGTGGTGTTGGTGGGTGACAACCCGGCCAGCCAGGTCTATGTGCGCAACAAGGTCAAGGCCTGCGAAGACAGCGGCCTGCACTCGGTGCTCGAAAAATACGAAGCCGACATGACCGAAGCCGACCTGCTGGCCCGGGTGGAAGCCCTCAACAACGACCCATCCATCCACGGCATCCTGGTGCAGCTGCCACTGCCCGCGCACATCGATGCACAAAAGGTGATCGAGGCCATCAGCCCGGCCAAAGATGTGGACGGTTTTCACATCGCCAGCGCCGGGGCCTTGATGACCGGCATGCCAGGCTTTTGGCCCTGCACGCCGTATGGCTGCATGAAAATGCTGGAAAGCATTGGCTACGATCTGAAAGGTAAGCACGCTGTGGTCATTGGCCGCAGCAACATTGTGGGCAAGCCCATGGCGCTGATGCTCTTGCAAAAGAACGCCACGGTGACCATTTGCCACAGTGGCACCGCCGACCTCAAAGCCATGACGTTGCAAGCCGACGTGATCGTGGCGGCGGTGGGCAAACGCAATGTGCTGACTGGCGACATGGTGAAACCCGGCGCCGTGGTACTGGACGTGGGCATGAACCGCAACGACGAAGGCAAGCTTTGCGGTGACGTTGACTTTGACGGCGTCAAAGACGTTGCCAGCTACATCACGCCCGTGCCCGGCGGCGTGGGCCCGATGACCATCACGATGTTGTTGGTCAACACCCTTGAAGCCGCCGAGCGCGCCCCTAACTGATACAACAAGAAACGAAGATCGGCGCTGCGTCACACCAGACCCCTTGTGCAAGCGCAAATCCACTGTGTAAAAGCAGCGCCACTGTGTGAGAGCAGATCCACGGTGGAAGAGGAGATCCACTGTGTGAGACCCCGCCCATCTTGTCATCCCGGGCTTGACCCGGGATCCATGTCTTCAACATCCTTCGTCCCCATTTGCCCAGTCTCTGGAGAACATCATGACCAACCCCTTGCTCGACACCACTGGCCTGCCCCTGTTTGACCAAATTGCCCCTGAGCATGTGACCCCAGCCCTTGATGTGTTGCTGGCCGATGCCGAGAAAGCCTTGGACACCGTGACAGCCAAAGACTTTCCGGCAGCGTGGAAGTCGATCGCGCAAACGCTGGATGTTGCAACTGAGCGTCTGGGCATGGCTTGGGGTGCTGTAAGCCACCTCAACAGCGTGGCCGACACGCCAGAGCTGCGCGCCGCCTACAACGCAGCCCTGCCCCGTGTGACCGAATTCTGGACACGACTGGGAAGCGACGAGCGCCTGTACGCCAAATACAAAGCCATTGATCCTGCCAGCCTCAATGCTGAACAAAAACAGGCCCAAACCAATGCTTTGCGTGCATTTGTGCTCGGCGGCGCTGAACTGCAAGGCGCAGACAAAGAGCGCTATGCCGCCATTCAGGAGCGTTTGGCTGAAATCACCCAAAAATTCAGTGAAAACACTTTGGACGCGACCGACAGCTTTGCCCTGTACGTGAGCGAAGACCAGCTCAAAGGCGTACCTGCCGATGTGATGCAGGCCACCCGCGACGCTGCCCAAAAAGAAGGCAAAGAAGGCCATCGCTTGTCGCTCAAGATGCCGGTGTACCTGCCCGTGATGCAGTTTGCCGACAGCAGCGCTCTGCGTGAGCAACTCTACAAAGCCCACGTCACCCGCGCCTCGGACCAAGCGTCCGAAGACGCCAAGCACTTTGACAACACCGCCTTGATGCAAGAGATTCTGGCCTTGCGCAAGGAAGAGGCCCGCCTGCTGGGTTTTGACAACTACGCGCAAGTGTCGGTTGTGCCCAAAATGGCCGAGTCGCCCGAAAAAGTCACCGGCTTTTTGCGCGATCTGGCGGTCAAAGCCCGCCCCTTTGCCGAAAAAGACCTGGCCGATCTGCGCGAATTTGCAGCCAATGCCCTCGGCCTCAGCAGCGCGCTCAATGCATGGGACATTCCTTACCTGTCTGAAAAGCTCAAAGAGGCGCGTTACAGCTTCAGCGAGCAAGAGGTCAAGCAATACTTCACGGCACCCAAGGTGCTGGCCGGCTTGTTCAAGATCATCGAAACCCTGTTCGAGGTGAACATCCTCCCCGACCAGGCCCCTGTCTGGCACCCGGCAGTGGCGTTTTACCGCATCGAGCGCGATGGCCAATTGGTGGGCCAGTTCTACCTCGACCCACCGGCCCGCGCAGGCAAACGGGGCGGTGCCTGGATGGACGACGTGCGTGGCCGCTGGCAGCGCCCCGACACGGGCGTGCTGCAAACCCCCGTGGCGCATCTGGTGTGCAACTTCGCCGAAGGCGTGAACGGCCAACCCGCATTGCTGACGCACGACGACGTGATCACCCTCTTCCATGAGTTTGGCCACGGCCTGCACCACATGCTCACGCAAGTGAACGAGCGCGATGTCTCGGGCATCAGCGGCGTCGAGTGGGATGCGGTCGAGTTGCCCAGCCAGTTCATGGAAAACTTTTGCTGGGAATGGTCTGTGCTGCGCCACATGACCTCGCATGTGCAAACGGGTGAGCCTCTGCCGCGCCCCTTGTTTGACAAGATGCTGGCTGCCAAGAATTTTCAGAGCGGTCTGCAAACCCTGCGCCAGATCGAGTTTTCGCTGTTCGACATGCTGGTACACGGCGAGCACGATCCATCGCAAGACTTTATGCCGCTGTTGAACCAGGTGCGCGACGAAGTTGCTGTGATCCGTCCACCCGCCTTCAACCGCATGGTGCATACCTTCAGTCATATTTTTGCGGGTGGCTATGCCGCTGGCTATTACAGCTACAAATGGGCCGAGGTGCTGAGCGCCGACGCCTATGCTGCGTTTGAAGAAACCGCTGCCGCCGATGGCTCGCCCAGCGTGGAAACCGGCCGCCAATACCGCAAAGCCATTCTGGAAGCTGGTGGCAGTCGACCTGCACTGGAATCGTTCAAAGCTTTCCGTGGCCGCGAGCCCAGCCTGGACGCCTTGCTGCGGCACCAGGGCATGGTCGCTGCCTGAGCCTCAACCCCAGCGTTAAACCCAGCGCCTCGCCCTGACGTTTTAGGGCTCAGGCCGGGCCTTCAACGCGCTAAAAGTCAAAAGAAACCATGAGCCAAAATGCACTGAACGTTCTGGGGTCTGCGCTGGTGCCCTGCTCCTATGATCCGTTAACCGGGTATTACCGGGATGGCTGCTGCAATACGGATGACCATGACCAGGGCAGCCATGTGGTGTGCGCAAAAGTCACGCAAGAATTTTTGGATTTTTCGCTGGCTCGGGGCAACGATCTCGTCACCCCACGACCCGAACACCGCTTTGTCGGCTTGGAAGCAGGCGATCGCTGGTGCCTGTGCGCCATGCGGTGGAAAGAAGCCCTGGAAGCTGGCGTTGCACCCCCTGTTGTTCTGGAATGCACACATGAACGGGCACTTTTGTTTGTGACACTGGCGCAGCTGCAGTCACATGCGATCCAGTCTTCCGACAAACCTTAAGCCCAGCAAGCTGCTCAGGCCGACAAAGGTTTGGGCGCCAGCAGCGAGAGTCAAGACGCTGGCAAAAACGCATTGGGGAATGTCACTTCCTAACGATCAGGCGAAAAAAAAGCACCGGGCATTTCTGCCGAGTGCTTGATTTTCCTACCAAATTTGGTAGGCGCGACTAGATTCGAACTAGCGACCCCCACCATGTCAAGGTGGTGCTCTAACCAACTGAGCTACGCGCCTGTTGAGCTTCGAATTATAGCTGCAAAAAACGCTCTTTTCGGGGGCGCTTTTCAATTTGACGTGTTTTAGCGTCTTCGTGCCGCCCTCACCCCTTTGACACCCCTCACGCTGCCTAAAACTTTGTTCAAAGTAACCGCATCGCTGATTTCTACCGTGAAGGTCATCCAGGCCGTACCTTTGACAGACTGGGTTTGCACGCCGATCACATTCATTTTTTCTTTGGCAAAGACTTCAGAAATATCGCGCAGCAGGCCCTGACGGTCAAAAGCCTCCACCGCCACATCGACCGGATAAACCGAGGCATTGGCGCCTTTGTGCTCACCCCATCGAACATCGATTACGCGTTCGCCATACCGCGAGGCCAGTTCGCGAAAATTACTGCAGTCCTGGCGATGGATGCTCACACCCTTACCGCGTGTCACAAAGCCGCTGATGGCATCGGGCGGCGCGGGTTTGCAGCAGCGCGAGAGTTGCGTGAGCAGTGAATCGACCCCAACCACCAGCACGCCCGATGGCGATTTTCGGGCCACTGCGCCTTTGAACTTCTTTTGAAAATATTCGTCTGGTTGCAGCGCTGGCTCGGGCGGGTTGAGCAAGACCTCGATGTTGCGCAGCGAGTATTCGTCTTTGCCCACCACTTCGAACAAGCCATCCGCCGACTTGAAACCCAGCTGGCTGGCCAAATCTTCCAAGCGGATGGCGGTGCGCCCCAAGCGTTGCAGCAATTTTTCTACGGCTTCGCGGCCACGGGAAATGGTTTCTTCGCTGATTTGAGCGTTGAACCAGGCCCGCACCTTGGCCCGTGCACGCGGACTGGCGAGATACGCCAGTTCGGGGTTCAGCCAGTCGCGAGATGGCCCACCTTCTTTGATGGCCGTGATCTCTACGGTCTGGCCATTGGCCAATTGGGTGCTCAGCGGCACCATGACGCCGTCCACCTTGGCACCACGGCATCGGTGGCCCAGATTGGTATGCACCGTGTAAGCGAAGTCGATGGGGGTAGCGCCTTGTGGCAGCTCGACCACCGCAGCTTCAGGCGTCAGCACGTAAATGCGGTCGTCAAACAAGCCGTTGCCTTGTGCATTGCCCTGCTGCGCTGCGCCCGACAGGTCGCGTTCCCAGGCCAGCAGCTGACGCAGCACGGCAATTTTGGTGTCGTATTCACTGTTGGCCGAGACCCCGGCGTAGCCTTTGGCACCGGCTTCTTTGTAAGCCCAATGCGCGGCGACACCATGTTCTGCATGTTCGTGCATAGCTTGGGTGCGAATTTGCACTTCAATCGGACCCCCATCAACATCACGCACCACGGTGTGCAAAGACTGGTAGCCGTTGGCTTTGGGCTTGGCAATGTAGTCGTCAAACTCTTCTGCAATGGGGGCAAAGTGCTCGTGAACCCAACTGAGCACCTGGTAGCAGTCAGCCACGCTGGGTACCACCACGCGCAGCGCCCGGATGTCAAACACGCGGTCAAACGCCAGCGACTTGCCGCGCATTTTGCGCACGATGCTGTAGATGTGTTTGGGTCGCCCCTCGACGGACGCTTTGATGCCTTGGCTCGCCAGGGCTTGTTGCAAGCGTTGACGCAATTCGACCATGTACCGTTCACGCTCGGCGCGTTTTTCATCCAGCAGCCGGGCAATGTCTTTGTAGGTGGCGGGCTCCAGAAAGCGGAAGGACAAATCTTCCATTTCCCATTTGATCTGCCAGATGCCCAAGCGGTTGGCCAGCGGGGCAAACACCTGCAAAGACTCACTGGCCAATGCAGGGGGCACGGGCAATTTGGTGGCCGCGAAATGGCGCAGGGTTTGCAACCGCGAAGCCAGGCGCAGCATGACCACGCGCAAATCGCGGCTGAACGCCAGCAGCATCTTGCGCACGTTTTCGGTTTGCAACTGCGGGCTGAGCGGCGTGTTATCGGCACCCTGGGTTTTCGACTCTGCCGCCCTGGACAGACGCTGCACATGCACCAGTTGGTTGGTTTGCATGGCCAATTGCGCCAGATTGGGACCAAAGGCTTTGGCGATGACCTCTTCGGGCTTGTTCAGGTGCGGGCAGGCATAGACCAGATAACTGGCTGCTTGCATGGCAACCGAACCACCAATGTCAGCCAGAATCGCGGCCACGGCATCGGCATGGACCAGGATGTTTTCTCCGGTGTCCAGCGTTTCACCGGCGATCAAAGGATCGGCAAAGGCGCGGGCTTTGGCCAGGGTTTCAGCTTGCTCAGCCGCGTCTGCGGTGGCCAGCATCACAGGCGGCAAATGCGTAATGGTTGAGTGAGGCGCATGCAATCGGCCCGATGCCGATATCGGGCTTGCAGAATGACTGGATGAAGGGCTGACCATGGTGTCAAACGCCCAGCAAGAAATTAGCCACCACCGCGATCTGGTCATCACCCGTCAAGGTGGGTGCATGGCCAAAACCAGGCCAAGTGTCCAGTTGGGCATGGGGGCCGCGCTGGGTCATGACGGTCGCGGTTTCTGGCGTCAGCAAGTCCGAGTCTTGACCCCGAATAAGCAGTGTTTGCGCCTGTATCTGATCGTACAAAGCCCACAATGCCACTTCACCAGCGGCTGCGATTTCGGGCGTCATGGCACGAACAGGAACACCAATGGCGGGGTCGTAATGCAAGGTCAATTTGCCATCTGTGCCGGGTCGGGTCATGTGCGCTGACATGTCGAGCCAGACATCGGCTGCCACCGGGCCGAAGCCTTGAGACAGTGCCCACATGGCTGCAGCGGCCTCATCAAGGTCTGCAAATTGACCAAAGTGCCCGACATAGCCCTGCATGCGCTGGACGGAGCTCCAGGTGATCGCCGGACCCACATCGTTGAGTACCAAGCGGCGAATGGGCGCTGGCAAAGGCAAGCCGGGCTGACCCGCCAACACCATGCCGATCAAGCCACCCATGCTGGTTCCGACCCAGTCCAGCGTTTGAATCGGCTTGTCATCTCCCGTTTGGGCCATCATTTGGGCGTTGACTTGGCCCAACATGGCCAGCATGTCTGCGGCGTATTGTGGAATCTGGTAACCGGCAGGATCGCTCAGCCAATCGCTGCGGCCGCGCCCCACCACGTCAGGACAAATGATTTGCAGCGCTTGCGGGCTTTGAGACACCAGTGCCTGCGCGAGCCGGTCAAAGTCACGGCCTTGGCGCGTTAAACCGTGGGCACACACCACCAGACGGCGGGCATTGACATCGCCCCAACGCCAATACGCCATGCGGTGCTGGCCCTCGGGGTGGGGGCAAGACACAAATTCAAGCAAAGGTTGACCAGTTTGGGTGTTCATGACATTCGGAAACAATCTGGGCGCTCGTCAGCTAAAACTGAGCTTTTGCAGCGCCATAATGGACTTTTGAACATCCTAATTCATCTCTGGAGTGGAAATCATGTTGCAAGGTAAAACAGCTTTGGTCACTGGTTCAACCAGCGGTATCGGACTGGGCATCGCCAAGTCCTTGGCGCGTCAAGGTGCCAACATCGTTTTGAATGGCTTTGGCGATTACGAGGGTCCCAAAGCCGAGATTGCGGCACTGGGTGTCAAAGTCGCCTATCACGGTGCCGACATGAGCAAAGCCAGCGAGATCGAAGCCATGATGAAGTTTGCCGCTGACACCTTTGGGCGCGTCGACATTTTGGTCAACAACGCGGGCATCCAGCATGTGGCCAGGATTGAAGACTTTCCGGTTGAGCGCTGGGACGCGATCATTGCGATCAACCTGACCAGTGCATTTCATGCCACACGTCTGGCACTGCCCGCCATGAAAGCATCTAACTGGGGCCGCATCATCAACGTGGCATCCATTCACGGCTTGGTGGGTTCGGCAGAAAAGTCGGCTTATGTTGCCGCCAAGCACGGCGTGGTCGGCCTGACCAAAGTCACCGCTCTTGAAAACGCCACCACGGGCGTGACCTGCAACGCCATTTGCCCCGGCTGGGTGTTGACGCCGCTGGTGCAAAAACAGGTGGACGCCAAGGCCGCAGCCATGGGCTTGTCCAACGAAGAAGCCAAGAAAGTTTTGTTGCAAGAGAAAGAGCCCTCCATGGAGTTCACCACCCCCGAAGAGCTTGGCGACTTGGCTGTGTTCTTCTGTTCACCCGCAGGCAACAACGTGCGCGGCGTGGCCTGGAACATGGACGGCGGCTGGACCGCTCAATAAACCCATGAGCACATCCCCACGCTTGGACAAAATTGTCATCGTTGACGATGACGCTCGCATTCGCGACTTGTTGCGCCGCTTCCTGTCGCAAGAAGGTTTTGACGTGTTGCTGGCCGAAGACGGCCGTGCGCTAGACCGTATCTTGCAACGCGAAACCATCAACCTCATGGTGCTCGATCTGATGCTGCCAGGTGAAGATGGCTTGAGTATTTGCCGTCGCCTGCGGGCTGCGGGTGTCAAAACGCCCGTCATCATGCTGACCGCCAAAGTCGAAGATGTGGACCGCATCACGGGCCTGGAAATCGGTGCGGACGATTACTTGGGCAAACCCTTCAACCCGCGTGAACTGTTAGCCCGAATTCATGCGGTCCTGCGGCGCAGACCCCAAAGCGAAGTACCAGGCGCGCCCTCCTCTGGTGACCATGAAGTCATCGTATTCGGCGCGTTTACACTCGATTTGGGAACGCGTGCATTCTCCAAAAACGGGCAGGACATGCCATTGACCACTGGCGAATTTGCCATGCTCAAGGCCTTGGCCAGACACCCCAAACAACCCCTGACACGTGACAAATTGGCGCAATTGGCCCGAGGCCGTGAATTCGAGCCGTTTGACCGCAGCCTGGACGTGCAAATTTCGCGCTTGAGAAAAATGATCGAGGTCGACCCGGCTACCCCCAAAATCATTCAAACCGTCTGGGGTGTGGGCTATGTGTTTATCCCTGATGGGCAGCCGTGAACGCGCCTGAAAACGCCACAAACGACAGCGAAGAGGTCGAGAAGCCGGCACGCAGGCTCAAGCTGAGCCTGTTTTGGCGCACCTTCTTTTTGCTCGGTTTGTTGATCTTGTGCAGCAGCCTGGCTTGGCTGCAGATGTTCCGCACCCAAGAGTACGAGCCCCGCATTTTGCGCAACGCGCACCAAATAGCCACTGTGGTCAATTTGACCAAAACTGCGCTGATTCACACCGACGCGATCGCTCGGGTGTCCTTGCTCAAAATGCTGGCAGATGAAGAATCCTTCAGCATTCAGACCCGCGAACCCGGCGACCGCATCATCCCCTTTGGGGCATCGGGCATGGAAAACCGACTGGTCGAAGAGATGGTCAAACGCCTGGGGCCTGGCACCCTGATCGCTTCTAGCGTGAACGACACATATGGGCTGTGGGTGGGTTTCAAGATCGAGCGGGACAGTTATTGGCTGCAAATGGACCCTGAGCGTCTGCAACCCTTGGGGGGCTCAGCTTGGTTGACTTGGTTGGGTGTCACTTTGGCGCTGTCATTGGCCGGGGCCGCCATGATGGCCGGGCTGATCAACCGCCCGCTCAAGCGCCTGTCGTTTGCCGCCAGCCAAGTTCGCGAAGGGCATTTCAACACCTCCACACTGGACGAAGATGCGGCCACCAGCGAGATTCGCGAGGTCAACATCGGCTTCAACCGGATGGCCGAGCGCTTGGCCAAGATCGAGCAAGAGCGGGCCTTGATGTTGGCTGGCATTTCGCACGATCTGCGCACGCCACTGGCCCGCTTGCGGCTAGAGACCGAGTTGAGCGTTGCCGACCTTGAAACCCGTGATTTGATGGCGGCTGACATTGCCCAGCTTGACGACATCATCGACAAATTTCTCGACTACGCACGGCCCGAGCCCACCGACTTGGGGCCTGTGCTGTTGTCTGGCGTGATCAGCCGCAGCATTGCGCCTTGGCGCAACAACCCGCGCTTTGAAATCAATGTGGATGTGGCCGAAGACCTGCAAGTCAAAGCCGAGCAGGTGGAGCTGGTGCGTGTGCTGTCCAACCTGCTGGAAAATGCCCGCCGCTATGGCCAAAGCCCCAGCGACGGCGTGACACGGGTCGAGATCGTGGCCCGGCTGCACGAAGGTTGGGTCTTGCTGCGCGTGCGCGACCAAGGGCCCGGCGTGTCCGAAGAAGCCCTGAAAAACCTGACGCAACCGTTTTTTCGCGGCGATGCCGCCAGAACATCGGCCACAGGCTCCGGCTTGGGTCTGGCGATTGTGGAGCGCTCGGTGCAGCGCATGGGCGGCACGTTTTCAGTGTTCAACAACAGCTCAGGTGGTTTGATGGCGCTGATGAAGTTCCGGCAGGCACAAAACGAGGCGTAAGGCACCTCAGGCATTCGGCCGCTTAAACCTTCTTGAGCAGCACGACCGCACGCGCCTCCATGCTTTGGCCCATGCCCACCGGCCCCAATTTTTCGGCCGTTTTGGCCTTCACATTCACCTGATCGGTTTGCACGCCCAGCGCCTTGGCCACCCCTGAGTTGATGGCGGACATGTGCGGGGCCAGCTTGGGTGCCTGGGCCACGATGGTGCTGTCCACATTCACCAGTTCCCAGCCTTGGGCCCGGACTCTGCGCATGGCTTCTGCCAGCAGCACTGACGAATCAGCCCCTTTGAATTGCGCGTCCGTGTCCGGAAAATGCCGCCCAATGTCGCCCAAGCCCGCTGCACCCAACACCGCGTCGGTGATGGCGTGCAACAGCACATCGGCATCTGAATGGCCCATTAAACCCACCGTGTGGGCAATCTCCACGCCGCCCAAAATCAACTTGCGACCGGGCACCAGGGCATGCACGTCCCAGCCTTCGCCAATGCGGATATTCATGCTTTGCCTTTCAGGACTGCCTCGGCAAACGCAAAGTCTGCCGGGTAAGTGACTTTCAAATTTTGGGCCGAACCTGGCACCAAGCGCGGAGACAATCCGAGGCGCTCCATCGCGCTGGACTCGTCGGTAATGCCTTCAAAACCGCTGGCCGACACGCTGGCCAAAGCCTCGTGCAAAGCGCCCAAACGGAACATCTGTGGCGTTTGTGCCAACCATTTGTCGGCACGAGGCACCGTGCTGGCCACCCGTGCGCCCTGCTCGTCGAGTGCATGTGATTTCAAAGTGTCAGGCAATGGCAATGCCAACAAACCGCCCACGGCGTCATCCCGGCAGGCCTCGATCAGTTGCGACACCGCCTCGGGCGTGATCAGGCACCGCGCTGCATCGTGCACCAAAACCCAGTCACTGTCGGGCACACCGGCTTGGCGCATGGCATGCAAGCCATTGAACACGCTTTGGGCTCGGCTTGCACCACCACAAGACACACGCCGAAAATGGCTGGGCCAAGCCTGCTCGGGCCAACTGAAATCATCGACCGGCGACAAAATCACCCAGCCACTCGTCAATTGCGGCACCCGGGCCAGGGCCTGCACCGTGTGCATGACCATGGGCTGGCCGGCCACATCCTGGTATTGCTTGGGCTGGGCGGTGCCCGCACGGCTGCCCGTGCCAGCACAAGGCACCAAAGTATGGAAACAGGAGGCAGAGGTCTTGGACATGGGCTTGAATTGTAGGAGGTCCCCTCGGCGGCCGAAGCCTGCACCCATGCCCACGGCCAGCAAGGGGGCTCTCTGGCCTCGCTTCTACAATGACAATGTCTGTTGATCATTTCCACCCCCCTCCATCCCGGCGGGGGGTGTTTTGCTTTTTTCCGGTCGCCCCGCCATGCAACTCCCCAGCCTCACCATCGGCAAACGATTCACCCTGCCCTGCCCCGTCGGATCGGCGGACGCTGTGCTGCTGGCCCAGCTGGCCCAGCGCGAGAAGAAGGCCGGCAAGCTGACCGCCATCGTCACCAGCGATGCCGCTGATGCCCAACGCCTGATGGACGAGTTGGTGTTTTTTGCACCTGACCTGCGCTGCGTGATGTTTCCGGACTGGGAAACCCTGCCGTATGACACCTTCTCGCCGCACCAGGACTTGATCAGCGAGCGCCTGGCCACGCTCTGGCGCATTCGCCAACGCGACCATGCAGAATCCGCCGACGTGGTGCTGGTGCCCGCCACCACCGCCTTGTACCGGCTGGCTCCGCCGTCCTTTTTGGCGGGCTATACCTTCGAGTTCAAAGTCAAACAAAAGCTGGACGAAGCCCAGCTCAAGGCCCAGCTCACGCTGGCAGGTTACTCGCACGTCAGCCAAGTGGTCAGCCCCGGCGAATACGCGGTGCGTGGCGGCTTGATCGACCTCTTTCCCATGGGCTCATTGGTGCCTTACCGGGTGGATTTGTTTGACGACGAGATCGACTCCATCCGCACCTTTGACCCCGACAGCCAGCGCAGCCTTTACCCCGTGCCCGAAGTGCGCTTGCTGCCCGGGCGAGAGTTCCCGATGGACGAGGCCGCCCGTGCGCGCTTTCGCAGCCGCTGGCGCGAACTGCTCGAAGGGGACCCGACCAAAAGCCGTATCTACAAGGACATGGGCAACGGCGTGGCCACGGCGGGCATCGAGTACTACCTGCCGCTGTTCTTTGAAGAAACTGCCACGGTGTTTGACTACCTGGGCGTGGGTCAAGCGGATGCCGCCACTGTCGTGTTGCATGGCGATCTTGAACCGGCCTTTCAGCGCTTTTGGCAAGACACCCGCGACCGCTACCGGCTGGTGCAGGGTGACCCCGAGCGGCCGGTGCTGCCGCCCGATGCGCTGTTTTTGAGCGCCGAGCAGTTTTACACGCTGACCAACGGCCACGCGCAACTGGCGCTGCGCTCAGGTACAGCCGACGTGCCCGACAACACCCTGGCCCAAAACCTGCCCGAGCTGACCGTGGTGCGTGGTGCCGAAGACCCGCTGTCGCGACTGCAAGCGCACATCCGCAGCAGTGCCAGCCGGGTGCTGATCCTGGCCGAAAGCGATGGCCGCCGCGAGAGCCTTTTGGACTTCGTGCGCTCCAGCGGCCTCACGCCTCCGGTTTTTGACAGCCTGCAGGAGTTTTTGGACAGCGCCGAAAAAATCGGCATGGCCACCGCAGCGCTGGTCAGTGGTTTTCATTGGTTCGAGCACGACGTCGACCTGGTCACAGAAACCGAACTGTTTGCTGCAGGCCCAACCACACGCCGCCGAAAAAAGCAGGAGCAAGTCAGCGACGTTGAAGCGCTGATCAAGGACCTGAGCGAGCTGAACGTGGGCGACCCGGTGGTACACAGCGCGCACGGCATCGGCCGCTACCGGGGCCTGGTCAACATGGACATGGGGCAGAAAAACGAAGACGGCACGCCCGCCCTGCAAGAGTTTTTGCACCTTGAATACGCTGACAAGGCCACGCTCTATGTGCCCGTGAGCCAGTTGCAGCTGATTGGCCGCTACACGGGCGTGAGCGCCGACGAAGCGCCGATGCACAAACTGGGCAGCGGCCAGTGGGAAAAGGCCAAACGCCGCGCCGCCGAACAGGTGCGCGACGCGGCCGCCGAGCTGCTGAACATCTACGCCCGTCGGGCCGCGCGTGAGGGGCACCCCTTCCGTTACAGCCCGCAGGACTACGAAACCTTTGCCAATGATTTCGGCTTCGAAGAAACCGCCGATCAAAAGGCCGCCATCCACTGCGTGATCCAGGACATGATCAGCCCCCGCCCCATGGACCGCCTGGTCTGTGGCGATGTGGGCTTTGGCAAAACCGAGGTCGCGCTGCGCGCCGCCTTTGTGGCCGTGACCGGTGGCAAGCAAGTCGCCCTGCTGGCCCCCACCACGCTGCTGGCCGAGCAGCACTTCCAAACCCTCAAAGACCGCTTTGCCAAATGGCCCGTCAAGGTGGCCGAAGTCTCGCGCTTTCGTTCAGGCAAAGAAGTCACTGCCGCCCTCAAAGGCATCGCCGATGGCACGGTGGACATCGTGGTCGGCACGCACAAACTGCTGAGCGAATCTACGAAATTCCACGACCTGGGCCTGCTCATCATCGACGAGGAACACCGCTTTGGCGTGCGCCACAAAGAGGCCATGAAAGGCCTGCGGGCCGAGGTCGATGTGCTCACGCTGACGGCCACCCCGATTCCCCGCACCATGGGCATGGCCCTCGAAGGTCTGCGCGACCTGAGCGTGATCGCCACCGCGCCGCAACGGCGTTTGGCCATCAAAACCTTTGTGCGCAACGAAGGCACGGGCGTGATCCGCGAGGCGGTGCTGCGCGAACTCAAGCGCGGCGGCCAGTGCTACTTTTTGCACAACGAAGTCGAGACCATCGAAAACCGCAAGCAAAAACTTGAAGAAATCTTGCCCGAAGCCCGCATTGCCGTGGCCCACGGCCAAATGCCCGAGCGCGAACTGGAGCGCGTGATGCGCGATTTTGTGGCCCAGCGCTATAACATCTTGCTGTGCTCGACCATCATCGAGACCGGCATCGACGTGCCCACGGCCAACACCATCGTCATCAGCCGCGCCGACAAATTTGGCCTGGCCCAGTTGCACCAACTGCGCGGGCGCGTGGGCCGATCACACCACCAAGCCTATGCCTATTTGATGGTGCCCGAGATCGAAGGCCTGACCAAACAGGCCGCACAGCGACTGGACGCCATCCAGCAAATGGAAGAACTGGGCAGCGGCTTTTACCTGGCCATGCACGATCTGGAAATTCGCGGTGCGGGCGAAGTGCTGGGCGAAAACCAGAGCGGCAACATGCTCGAAGTGGGCTTTCAGCTTTACAACGAAATGTTGTCCGAAGCGGTGCGCAGCCTCAAAGCAGGCAAAGAGCCCGATTTGCTCAGCCCCTTGTCGGTCACCACCGACATCAATCTGCACGCCCCCGCCCTTCTGCCCAACGACTATTGCGGCGATGTGCACTTGCGCCTGAGCTTCTACAAAAAACTGGCGACTGCCAAAACCAGCGACCAGATCGACGCCCTGCTGGAAGAAATCGTGGACCGTTTTGGCAAATTGCCAGCGCAGGCCCAAACCTTGGTGGACGTGCACCGCCTGCGCGTGTTGACCCAGCCCTACGGCGTGATCAAGGTCGACGCCGCCCCGGGCGTCATCCAGATCACCTTCAAATCCAACCCACCCGTGGACCCCATGGCCATCATTGGCCTGATCCAAAAGAACAAACACATCAAGCTGGCGGGTAACGACAAACTGCGGATTGAGCGCGAACTGCCCGACCCCAAGGCGCGGGCGCAGATGGTGCGGGATGTGCTGCGCTCATTGGGCCAACCCAAGACCGAAACAGCAGCTGCCTGAGCCCCATCAAGATCTTCGATAATCCTGCCCATGACCACCGCCACCGAATTCGCCCCCGGCCTTGCCATTCAGGGATTCACCGCCCCGCTGTCTTTGTCCCAGTTCAAGCTGATCGCGTTTGACATGGACTCCACGCTCATCAGCATCGAGTGCATCGACGAAATTGCCGATGCCGTGGGCCGCAAGGCCGAGGTGGCGGCCATCACCGAGGCCGCCATGCGCGGCGAGATCAGCGACTTTAAAGAAAGCCTGCGCCGCCGCCTGGCCTTGCTCAAGGGCGTGACGCTGGCCGACATGGAGCGCGTGTACACCGAGCGCCTGCAGATCAACCCCGGCGCAGCCAATTTGATCGCCGCTTGCCAAAAGGCGGGCATGAAGGTGCTGCTGGTGTCGGGTGGCTTCACCTTCTTTGCAGACCGGGTCAAAGACCGCCTGAACATCGACTTCGCCCGCTCCAACCAACTGGAGATCGTGGGTGGCGAACTCACGGGTGGCCTGGTCATGCAAAGCTGGGGCGACATTTGCGATGGCGCCGAAAAACGCCGGACATTGCTGGAGGTGGCCAGTTTGCTGGGCATCGAGGCGCACGAGTGCATCGCCATGGGCGACGGGGCCAACGATTTGCCCATGATGGGCGCGGCAGGTCTGTCGGTGGCCTACCACGCCAAACCCAAGGTGCGTGAGCAGGCCATGGTGGCCATTCAAGATGGCGGGCTCGACCGCCTGCTGGAAGTGGTGCTGCCCTGAATGATGGCCACAGGTCGGGGCTAAAGCCCCGATCTACTTGCGCTGGCGCAGTGGCTTGAGCAGGTCGCTGAGGCCGTTGTGGTCGATCTCTTGCATCAAGCGCAGCAATTGCCCCACTTCGCCTTTGGGGAAACCCTCTCGCGCAAACCAGTTGAGGTAGTTGCCGGGCAAGTCGGCGATCAGCACGCCCTTGTGTTTGCCAAAGGGCATGGGCAGGGTGACCAGCTTCTCCAAGTCTTCGGGTTTCATGCTGAACACCTCATCCTTGGCCGCCTAGCCATTGGCGCACACGGGCCTGAAACGCCTCGGGCTCTGACACCATGACCCAGTGCCCACAAGCTAGGCCCTGCACAGCGCAGTCCGGGCGGGCAGCTAATTTGTCCAGCCATTCTGGTGAATGGAACATGAAGGGTTTGCGTGCGCCATACACATACAGCATGGGCATGGGCAACTGCACCGGGGCGGCACGCCTGAAACCACCGGCTGCGCCGAACCACTTCATGGCATAGGGATAGTTCATGCGGTAGGTGATGCTGGCCGGGTCTGTTGGGCAACGCAACCATCGGGCCATGGCACGGGTCATGCGATTGCCCATGCCCGGGCTGAAAGAACGGCCAATTTTCCAGGCCACAGCGAGCCAGTACTGGTAGGCGAAAACCGCGAACTTTTCACGCAGTGCCAAGCTGCGCTGCAAACGTGACGAATTGTGGTCGCCCACGTCCACCGCCACCACACGGGCCACGCGCTCGGGGTGACGAATGGCAAATTCATAACCAAACACGCATCCCCAATCGTGCAGCATCAGCGTCACAGGTTTCCCCGGGCTGATGCGGTTGATCACGCGGCGCAAAAATTGGTTCATCTCGTCGAGTGAGATGGCAGACACCGGACCACGCGTAAAGCCCGGCAAGGTCAACCGCGCACAAACATGGTCAGTCCTGAGGGCCAGCACTGTGTCATCCCACAAGGCACGGGTATCGGGCCAGCCATGCAGCATAAGGATGACCTGATCCCCCTGCCCCTGCAGCAAGACTTCAGTGCCATCAACATCCAGGGACAGTTCTGTGGTCATCGCTTAAAACAGGTGGGCGTCAAATCAAAGCGCCTTGGCCAGACGCGAGACGCCTTCCAAAATCTTGTCTTCGCCCACAGTGGCAAAGCTCAGGCGGAAGGTGGCGTTGTCGGGGTTGGCGCAGAAAAACGGTGTGCCGGGCACAAAGGCCACGCCGTTGTCGATGGCACGTTTGGCAAACACATTGCCATCGGCCATCTTGCCGCCTGCGCCCGTCAGGCGGGCCCAGACAAACAAGCCACCTTGCGGTTGCACAAACTCGATGGCATCGCCCAGATCTTTGCGCAAAGCATCACCCATGGTTTGAGCACGTTTGGCATAAACGGCGCGCACTTTGTCGAGCGTGGCGGGCATGCGGCCAGCCAGCAAATATTGCGCTGCAGTGGCTTGGGCAAAGGTGCTGGTGTGCGCGTCGCTGAACTGCTTGCACATGGTGGCGCGGGCCAGCAATTCAGGCGGTGCGATCATCCAGCCGACACGCAAACCGGGTGACAACACTTTAGACAGAGACCCGCAATGCACCAGCAGCTCACGGCTGCCGGGCACAGACGCACTCAGGGCCAGTAAGCTGGGCGGAGGCACTTCGCCAAAATACAAATCGCCATAGGGGTCGTCTTCGACGATGAGGGTTTGGTGCTTCACGGCCATTTGCAAAACCTGCTGGCGTCGTTCAGCACTCAGCAAGGCTCCGCTGGGGTTGCCGAAAGTGGGGATCAGGTAAACGAACTTGGGTTTGTGCTCGGCGATCAACTTTTCCAACTCATCGGTTTTGACACCGTGGCCGTCCACAGGGGCGCTGATGAGCTCTGCACCATAGAGGCGAAAGCACTGGATGGTGGCGAGGAATGTCGGGCCTTCCACGATCACCTTGTCGCCAGGGCTGATCATGGTTTTGCCGATCAAATCGAGCGCCTGCTGGCTGCCGGTGGTCACGATCAACTGATCCGGGGTCACGTCTTGAGCGCCCTTTTGGGCCATGAAGTGGGCCAATTGTTCGCGCAACGGGCCGTAGCCTTCGGTTGCGCCATATTGCAACGCCGCACCGGGGTCTTGCGTCAAAGCCGCGTTGCTGGCTTCACGGATGCCGTCCACGTCAAACATCGCGCTGTCAGGGAATCCACCCGCAAAGCTGATGATGCCGGGCTTGCCCAAGAGCTTGAACAGCTCGCGGATGGCGGAGGTTTCGACGTTGTTCAGGCGATCGGCAAATTGCAAAGGCATGGTGTATCTTCCCGTGTTGACTTGGCCGACATTTTGCCAACATCCGGACGCCTCATGAAACCCGCTCAAATTGAATCTTTTTTTGCCACCTTGCAAGCGGCCAACCCGATGCCCGTCACCGAGCTGGAATACACCAGCGTGTTCGAGCTGTTGACCGCCGTGCTGCTGTCGGCGCAGGCCACTGACGTGGGCGTGAACAAGGCCACGCGCAAGTTGTTTCCCGTGGCGGGTGCGCCGCAAAAAATCCTGGACCTTGGTCTGGAAGGCCTGGAGAGTTACATCAAGACCATCGGCCTTTATCACAGCAAGGCAAAACACCTGCTGGAAACCTGCCGGATGTTGGTCGAACAACACGGCGGCCAAGTACCCCGCACGCGCGAAGCCCTTGAAGCCCTGCCGGGTGTGGGCCGTAAAACCGCCAATGTGGTGCTGAACTCGGCCTTTGGCGAGCCGACCATGGCGGTGGACACCCATATCTTCCGCTTGGGCAACCGCACGGGTCTGGCCCCAGGCAAAACGCCCCTCGAAGTCGAGCAAAAGCTGCTCAAGCGCATTCCGGGCAAGTATTTGGTTGACGCCCACCACTGGCTGATCCTGCATGGACGCTATGTCTGCCAGGCGCGCAAACCGCAGTGCGGGCAGTGCGCGGTGGCTGCTTTTTGCGACTACAAGCCGAAAACGGCCTGAATGCAGGGTTCATGGATACCCGGTCAAGCCGGGTATGACAGACAGGCGTGAACCCGTGCCTCGCCACCCCCGACCTAATCGGGGTCCATACCTCATACCTCGTCACCCCCGACCCGATCGGGGGTCGCTACCCCGTGCCTCGTCACCCCCGACCTGATCGGGGGTCCATGACTTCGGCGGGTAAAATTATGATTTCGCTGATTCGGCTGCCCCTTGCCATTGGCCTGGTGCCCTTCACCCCCAGAGCGCTGCCGCTCTGCCTTTTTGAATCCGAGCCCATTCACCTATGACGCGAGCCCTGCCGCGTGCCCACTTCAACAGCTCACGACTGGTGCGTTTTCTGTCCGAAAACGCCTTGACAGATGCCGCCCCTGCAGGGGGCGATGTCGGACAAAAGCTGGGCGATTGGCTGAACTTTCGCCAAGCCATTGCCTTGCACGGCTTGCTGAACCCGGAGCCCAGGCCAGACCCACAGCCAGCCCACATGCGCCGTGCGGCCATGATGACCGCCGAGGCCCTGGGTAAGCATGTGGACAAAGTCCGTGCCCAGCTGGAGCAATCCATCATGCAAGGCGCACCACCAGGCTCCGGTCTTGCACGAATAGACATGCCGTTGCCGGAAATGGATGAGCCCATCGAGGTCAAAACCGCTTTTGAACCCTACCGGCGCTTTTATGCCGCACATCAGCGGCAAATGGAAAGCACTGTTCAGAAACTGCGCTCGCAAGTGCGCGGACAGCTGAGCAAAAGTGCCGGCACTTTGCAGCAATTGGCGACGCTGGATACGGCTTTTGAAAGCATTCTCAGTGAGCGCGAAGCGGCACTGCTCGCCAAGGTGCCCAAATTGCTCGAAAAGCGCTTTGTGCAAGCCATCAAACAGCACCTCAAGCAAGCAACCGAACTCCGGGCCGAGGGCTCAGAGGATGCACCAAGCGCACAGTCAAGTGTCAACGCTTGGCTCATGCCGCTGCGCCAAACGATGCGCTCAGCTTTGCTGGCCGAGCTGGACACCCGATTGCAACCCACACTCGGCCTGCTTGAAGCATTCAACCAAGAAACACCACAAGAACAATGAAACGATATTCCTTCGAAACAGCCTTTGGACTGGGCGCATTGGCCGTCGTCTGGGTCGCCGCAGCTGTGGCAAGCAGCCACTTTTTGGTGTTGGTCATGACCGCTTTGATCGGGGGTGTCTATGTTTTTGGTGCCATGGAGTTGCGCCAATACCGGACGGCCAGCCACAGCTTGGGCCGGGCACTGGCAGAAATTCCAGCAGACCTTCAAAACCTGAACGACTGGTTGATCACCCTGCCCGCAGGCCTGCAAAGCGCGGTGCGCCAGCGCGTCGAGGGCGAGCGTGTCGGCCTGCCTGGCCCTGCCCTCACCCCTTATTTGGTGGGTTTGTTGGTCATGCTGGGCATGTTGGGCACCTTTTTGGGCATGGTCGTGACCCTCAACGGGGCTGTGTTTGCACTAGAGGGCTCCACCAACATAGCCGGTATTCGTGCGGCATTTTCTGAACCCATCAAGGGTTTGGGCCTGGCTTTTGGCACCTCGGTGGCGGGCGTGGCGACCTCCGCCATGTTGGGCCTGATGAGCAGCTTGGTGCGCAAAGAACGCGCACAAATGGCGCAAGTGTTGGACGCGCACATCGCCACCAGCCTGCGTGGCTTTTCACTGACGCACCAGAGGCAAGAAACTTTCAAGGCATTGCAGCAGCAATCGCAAGCGCTGCCCCAAGTCGTGCAGCAGCTGCAGGCCATGATGGCGCATATGGCCCAAACCAGCCAACAACTGGGTGACCGTTTGCTGGACAACCAACAAAGCTTCCAGCAAGAAGTGCGAGCGACCTACACGGGCCTTGCGCAATCGGTAGACCAGTCGCTGCGCACCAGCCTGAGCCAAAGCATGCAATTGGCCAGCGATGGCATTCGCCCGGTGGTGCAATCAACCATGACGCAACTGGCCGAGCAGGCCCACAGCATGAACGAGCGCCTGCTGCACAACACGCAACAGCAACTGGGCGAGCTCAACACGCAGATGACAAGCACCGCCGCTGCCTTGGCACAGAGCAGCGCCGAAACGCTCAGCCGCCACGAACTGGCCAGCACACGCATGACCGAGCGCGTCGGCCAAACCCTGGACGCCTTCAGCCAACATTTCGAGCGCAGCGCCCATAGCTTGGTTGAACAGGTCAGCGCCGCACAAGCGCAGCAACTGGCCCAGCAAAGTGGTGCAGACCAGCAGCGCCTGCAAGCCTGGCAAGCCGCACTGGAGCAGATGGCCTCGGCACTGCACGGCCAATGGCAAGCCTCGGGCACACAAACACTGGCGCAGCAACAAGCCATTTGCGACGCGCTGGGCCAAACAGCCCAAGCCATCCAGACGCACGCCCAAACCCACGCGAGTCAGACACTGGCCAACATCACGCGCTTGCACGACGAACGCAGTGCGGCCGACCAAGTGCGACTGGACACCTGGAAAGCTTCACTCGAAACCACCGCCGCCAGCCTGGACCAACAATGGCAAAGCGCGAGCGCACAGACGCTGGCACAACAGCAAGCGATTTGCGACACCTTGACCCGCACAGCACAAGACATCACCACCCACACGCAAACCCAGGCCACACAGACCCTGTCTGAAGTGACGCGCCTGATGGCCAGCAGCGAAACGCTGATGCGAGAGCGCATCGCATCTGAGGCGCAATGGGCCGGTCAACATCAACAACGCGCCGAAGAACTGGCCGCTGTGTTGCGCCAAGAACTATCGACCCTCCGCGAGCAAGAAGCGCTGCGGGGCGACGCCGCCGTGGCCCGTCTGGCCGAACTGCAAAGCACCGTGACCACCCACCTGACCACACTCGGAACGGCGCTGGAGGAACCGATCACTCGTTTGATCGAAACCGCCTCCGAAGCGCCCAAGGCCGCTGCCGAGGTCATTGGCCAACTGCGCCAGGAAATCTCGGTCAGTGTGGCGCGAGACAACGCACTGCTCGAAGAGCGCACCCGCATCCTGGGCACACTCAGCACCTTGCTGGACGCGATCAACCACGCATCCACCGAACAGCGCGGTGTCATTGACGCATTGCTCGTTTCCAGCAAAGCATCGTTGGCCCAGACCAGTGGCCAGTTCCACGAACATGTGGCTGCCGAAACCGGCAAGCTGAGCGATATTGCAGCGCAGGTCACGGCCAGTGCGGTCGATGTGGCCAGCCTGGGTGAGACCTTCGGCTTTGCAGTGCGGGCGTTCAGTGAGACCAATGAAAAGCTCATGAACAACCTGCAGCGCATCGAACAAGCCATTGACAAGTCGATGACGCGCAGCGACGAACAACTGGCCTATTACGTGGCACAGGCCCGCGAAATGATTGACCTGAGCATTGGCAGCCAGAAAGACGTGCTCGAAGCCCTGCAACAGCGCCAGGCCGAAGGAGCCGCTTGATGCAGGAATACGACGCAGACGTCGATTCGACCGCACCCACCTGGATCTCATTTGCCGACCTGATGACGGGTCTGTTGGGCGCCTTTGTGCTGTTGCTGGTGGGCGTCATGGCCACGCAACTTGAGATGGCCTCCAAGCTCGAAGACGAGGTGCAGAAACGCCAAGTGGAAGAGCAAAAACGCATTTCGCTGGAACAAGCGCTGGCGATTCCGTTGGCCAGTGGCCGCATCACCCTGAACAACGGCCGCATCGGCATCAGCGGCAAATTGCTGTTTGAGTTGAACTCGGACAAGCTGGAACCCGAGGGCCGAAAGTTGCTCAAAAGCTTGGTGGTACCGCTGCGCAGCTATCTGCAGTCTCGTGACGAAATACTCATGGTCAGTGGCTTCACCGACGACAAGGCGGTCGGCAACCGAAACCGCCAGTTTGAAGACAACTGGGAACTGTCGGCCCAACGGGCACTCAAGGTGACGCGCACCTTGATCGAAGAAGGCATGCCCTCAGCCATGCTGTTTGCCGCCGCTTTTGGCCAGGAACAACCCCTGGTGGCCAACACCAGTGACAAAGCCCGTGCCCAGAACCGCCGCGTTGAAATGGCACCCGTACCCAAAGCCGCCAATACCGTCGATGCAGCGCAGGCCAACAGCAAGCCAAACTGAGCAACGCGACATGACCGAAGCCCCGTCAACCCTGACCAAGCTGGATGAGCTGCAAGCCACACTGCGGGCGTCTGGTGCCGCGCATTTTGATTTGGTGGCTTGGCATTACATCGGTGTATTGGCTGAACGGGCGCGCCAACAAAAAGGTCCTGCTCAGGGCTTGCTTTGCGACAAACTGGCGCAAGCCATTGATCGCTTGAAAACGAGGTTTGAGGCAGCGCAACGGGCAGCCGCCCATGGCACGGCAACAGAAGTCAAATCCACGCGTTCGCCCTTGGCTGACTTACTGGACGACATGAAACCGCCCACGGCCGACGCCAACACGCGCAAACCAGGTGACTGGCGCACAGAGAGCCCGCGGATTCGACAATTTCGCAAGCAGCTGGGCCAGATCAGCGTGCAAAAGAAGGTTTCGCAAGCCATTGCTCAAGCCCCCCAAAACGCCGGGCCGATCAACTCTCACATGCTGGTGCTGCGCTCACTGGGCATCATGCGCGATGTATCGCCGGACTACCTGAACCGGTTCATGAACTATGTGGACACCTTGTTGTGCCTGGATCAAGCAGGTCAAGCCAAGGTGAAACCCAAAATGGCTGATGCGGCCATGGCGAAGGGCCGGGTCGCGCCTCAGCGACCGAGCTGACCCAACGCGGCTTGCAAGCCCGCCAGGCCACCCACGCGTTGGTCGTTGATGAAAATCTGCGGCATCTGGCGGACCGATGGACCGCACTTTTCGTAAAAAGCCATGCGCTCGGCCTCGCCGTCGATCTTGATTTCTTCAAAATCGAGCGACTTGGTTTTGAGCAGCATCTTGGCGGACTCGCATTGTGGGCATGCGGACTTGGAGTAAACGACGATTTTGAGTTGCATGGGGCTATTGATGGTGGAAGTGTTGGGAATGGATAAAACCGTTTGCAATTGGCAAGCGTTATCGGCAAGCGTTTTAAGTCGGGCTGGTTTTCAGCCGATTTAAACCAGCAAGGTCAATGCAGCAATAAGCACCTGGCTTCGGGGCATTGACTGGCCAAGTATCGCAAGACAAAGCTTGCATGTGAGGGGCCTGCAACAAATACTGCACCGCTCGGATCACGCCGGCATGCGTGATCCAAACCACATCAGGCAAGTTCAGGGCTTGGACTTTGACCAGCATCAAAGCCACACGCGTGATCACGTCTTGAGTGCTTTCTGCGCCGCCCACGGGGTAGTGGGCAAAGTTGTCGACCCATTCATCTACCGCAGGCTGCCCGATGCTGTCCCACGTTTGCATTTCCCAATGGCCAAAATCCATCTCTTGCAAACTCGCGTCCCAAACCACCGGGCCTAAGTCAGGTCGCAAGCCGGTCAGGGCATCGGCCAGTTGACGGGTGCGGGTCAAAGGCGATGCCCATACCGGACAGCCTTGGGGCAACACTTGAGCCAGTTGATCGGCGGCAAGCCGAGTGCCTGCCGGATCAGCTTGCACATCGGTCTTGCCATAGCAAATACCCGCATCCAGCTGCACTGGGGCGTGACGGCACAACCACAGCTTCATGACGGTGCTGCCGATGCCGCTAGGCACAGCCCCAAATAAAAAGCGATTTCGGACAGTTGCTGGGTAGCCCCCAGACCATCCCCGGTGTAGCCCTGCAAGCGTTTGTGCAAACGCCAGCCCATGAACACGGCCGCAGCGAAAGCGGCCAACACAGCCGCAAGCAACGCAGCCCACGGCAAAACAAGTGCCGCAACGCCCATACACAATAGCCACCAAAGCCCCCCTGCTGCCAAGGCTGCAAGCCCGATGCTGTCGGCGAGCGGTTTGGACTTGGATTGCGGCGTGTCCCCTACATGCCCCAAGCAGCGAATCAGCCACAAAGGCGTGTAGCGCGATGAAACATGGGCCGCAAACAAAGCCACCAGCACCCACTGCAGGTGAATTTGCGCCAGCAACACCAGCAGGCTGATTTTGGCCAGCACCGCCAACACCAAGGCGATGGCGCCGTACGTGCCGATGCGCGAATCTTTCATGATGTCGAGTGCACGCTCGCGGGTGAAGCCCCCACCCAGACCATCGGCGGTATCGGCCAGGCCGTCTTCGTGAAACGCCCCGGTTAACATCACGCTGAAGGCCGTGCTGAAGATCGCCGCCACCCAAACACTGGCCGCTTGCGGGGGCAAGGCCCAGCAAAACGCGGCAAACACGCCCGCAGACGAGCCGCCAACAATCCAGCCCATTGCCGGAAAATGAGCGGCACTGGCCCGCAACATGGCGGGGGAATAACCCACCCACGCAGCCAGTTTGCTCGTGACGGGGATGCGGGTAAAAAACTGCACCGCCAGCAAAAAATGACGCAAAAAATTCATCTTCAAGCGGCGATGGGGTTGGGGTTGGGGTTGGCTTCATCTTGGCGTGACACGCCTGCCGATTCAAAACTGGCCATCTGACTCAAGATCGCGCAGGCGCTTTGCAGCAAAGGCCAGGCCATGGCCGCACCGGAACCTTCGCCCAAACGCAAGCCCAAATCCAGCAAGGGTTCAGCCTTCAGGTGCGCCAGCATGAGGGCATGGCCACGCTCGCCAGAGCGGTGCGCAAACACGCAGCGTTGCAGCACGTTGGATTGAATGGCACCGGCCACCAACACCGCCGCGCTGGCAATGAAACCGTCGACCACCACCACCCGGCGCTCATGGGCGGCTTGCAACACGGCCCCAACCATCGTGGCGATTTCAAACCCGCCAAAGGCTTGCAAAGCCTGCAAGGGGGTTTGCGCGTGGGCATGGCGGGCCAGAACCTGGCGTAACACACCAATCTTGCGCTGCACCGCTTCGGCATCCAGTCCGGTGCCTGCGCCCGTGCAATCCACAATGTCCAGCCCGGCCAAGCGGCTCATCAAAAGCGAGGCCGCCGAGGTGTTGCCAATGCCCATTTCACCCAACAACAAGGCGTTGCCCGGCAAGTTGCTCAGCAATTGGGCACCTTGGCTCAGCGCTTGGTCGCACTGGGCTTCGGTCATTGCCTGGCCCTCTAGGGCATCGGCGGTTCCAGCGGCAATTTTGCGGTCAAGCAAGCCTGGGCGCGGCGCAAAGTCGTGCTGCACGCCACAATCCACCACCGTCAGGCCAATGCCGTGCTGACGCGCCAGCACGCTCACGGCAGCCCCACCTGACAAAAAGTTTTCGACCATTTGCCAAGTCACGTCGCTTGGGAAAGCCGACACGCCGCGTGCGGCCAAGCCGTGGTCAGCAGCAAAAACAACCAATTGCGGAGACTCCAGTGCCGGGGTTTCGGTGCCCAGAATCAAACCAATGCGTTGTGCCAATGCTTCGATTCGGCCCAGCGAACCCAGAGGTTTGGTTTTGTTGTCCAGCTTTTGCTGCAAACGGGTGGATAACTCAGTTTGCGAGATATCCGGGATGGCGGGGGCAGAAAAAGTCATGGTCAATCCTTTTGAATCAAAGCGTCAAGTACACCGGGTTCGATGTGAGTTTCAAGAAACTGGGCCAAGCCGTCAAAGACGCTGTCCAGTGTGGGGGCTTGGGTGCCAAAGAGGGCTTGCAACACCGCAGCGTCTTCGAACAAGCCGTGTAAATAGCAGCCCAACACGTTGCCCACAGCGTTTTGCCAGCCGAGGCCGGGCATGACTTCGCGGGCGACATCGCCTGCCAGGGCCATGGCCGGGTGTTGCGCGGTTTGGCCGTGGTGAATTTCGTAGCCAGTGGCAGCAACGCCCGACAAGGCATGCCAAGGGCAGGTGACTTCGGAAAAAGTCGCTTGGGTTCTCGTGACGGTTTTGAGGGGATCGAAAACGGTGACCAGGGGCAACAAGCCCAGGCCCGGTGCATTGCCGTCAATGCCGTGCGGGTCAATCAGGGCTTCGCCCAGCATTTGCAATCCGCCACATATGCCCAACACCCTGCCCCCTTTGGCTGCATGAGCGGCCACGGTATGGTCCAAGCCTTGGGCACGCAGCCATTGCAAATCAGCCGCAGTGGCTTTGGAGCCGGGCAACACGATCCAGTCGGCCCCGGCACAGTCGGCTGGGCTTCGCGCCCATACCAGGCGGATGCCCGGCACGTTTTTGAGTGGCTGAAACTCGTCCAGATTACTCAAGCGAGGGTAAGCCACCACAGCCACCGTGGTGTGCACGACACCGAAGGATCGCGCGCTGTCGTCGAACACGCCATCTTCTTCGGGCAAACCGTGTTGCCGCCACATAGGCAAAGTGGCCACTACCGGCACGCCCGTGAGCTGTTGCAGCATCTCGGGTGCGGGGGCCAGCAAGCGTGCATCGCCCCTGAATTTGTTCAGCACAAAGCCTTTTATCAAGGCTTGCTCGTTGGCGGGCAACAGGGCCCAAGTGCCGTAAAGGTGCGCAAACGCGCCACCCCGGTCAATGTCGGTGACCAGCAAACACCGGGCTTGCACATGCCGGGCCACGCGCATGTTCACGATGTCGCTGGCGTGCAGGTTGATCTCGGCAGGAGAGCCTGCCCCCTCGATCACCACCACATCATTTTCTGCGCACAAGGCATCCAAAGCCGCAGTGATGTAGGGCCAGACTTTTTCGCTGCGTTCGCGCCAAGGGGTGTCGCCCAGTTCGCGGTTAACCTCGCCCATCAACACCACTTGGCTGCGGGTATCGGCTTCGGGTTTGAGCAGCACGGGGTTCATGCGCACCTCGGGCTCTGCCCGGGCGGCCAGCGCCTGAAAATATTGTGCGCTGCCGATTTCGCCAGCTTGGGTTTGCCTGTGGGCGTTGGCCACACCCGCCACCACGCGGGCGTTGTTGCTCATGTTTTGCGCCTTGAATGGGGCCACCTTGAGTCCGCGTTGCGCGTAATGACGACACAGCGCCGTGGTGAGCCAGCTTTTGCCGGCGCCACTGGTGGTGCCCAGCACCATCACGCAAACAGCAGTCATGCGGATACCTCCTTCAATGCCGCATCTAGCGCAGCCAAAGCTTCGGGCGACTGCGCACTCATGCGCCACCAGCCTGGCAGGTCAAACGAGGTGGCGTCGCGGAACTTGATGCCTTGCCGACGCAGCACGCGGGCATCCAATGGCAATGGGGGCTTTGCACAGAAATAAGGGGTGTCGGTGGGAGCGCAGGTCCATCCGTGGTTTTGCAGTGTTTCGCGCAGGGCCCGCAGCCATTGGGCCAGCCTTGGGCGGCTTTGCGCGACCCATTGCTGGGTCTCAGCCAGCGTCCACGCCTGCAGCATGGCTTCGCCATGAACCCCGATAGGCCAAGAAGCGGCCAAAGCATCGAGTGCCAACACATCGGCCTCTGCACCCACAGGAGCAATGGCGTATGCAGCGCGTACGCCCGTCAAGCCCAGCGCCTTGTTGGGTGACCAGAGTTGCCAAACTTGCTCGAGTTGCTCAGCGCTCAAGGCGCTTTGGCCCTGCAAGCGCAAAGGCGCGTAAGCCCGGTCCACGACCAAGGTCACTTGGGAGGCTTGAAGGGTCAAGCCAGATTGATTCGAAGTGGTATCAGGTAAGCCCGACAAGATGGTAGCCAAGGTTTGCGCTGATTCACTTTGACCCAAAGGGCTGCCGGGGTCGCACAGCCAACGCAATTGGCCATGATGCTTTGACCCAGCAAGCGTTGCCACAGAATCCGCCAAAAATGTTGAACGGTTGGCGCTGGTTGAAAAGTCTGTCAATTGGATGGTCTGCAAGCCCCAGGCCTGGGCGGCATGGGTGTAATCGCCATAAGCGTGCGGCGGAGTCCAAAAATGACGGTCACCCGCACGCCAGCGCCACGCCGTGATGCGTTGAATGCATTCACTGGCACTGGCCGCCAGCAGCACCCGCTCGGGAGCCACCCCATGCAAGCCAGCGAGAGCACTATGCAAGTGGGTGTAACCAGGGTCCGGGTAGCGTTGCGGGTTGGCTTGTTGCACAGCATGCAGCGTGACCGGGCAGGGCCCGCAGGCGTTGGCGTTGCTTGAAAAGTCCCAACGAACCGGACCCAGCACATCGGTGCCACCGTGTTGACGGACGGGCTGAATCAGCACATTGGGTGCCTGCAGCGAAGTTTGCAAAACGGACATCAAACACCCCACCCTGTGGATAGCAAGGGCCACTGCAAAGAGCCGCCCAGCACGGTCACGATGACCACGAAAGCAGCCACAGCCGCCAAACTTGCCACCACCTGCCCACAAACGCGCAAAGCCATGGCGGTGTCTGCCGCCAGTGGGGCCCTGCCCTGCGGGTTGAGTTGGTAAACCCCGGTTTTGCCCAAACGAATGCCCAAACCCACGGCCAAAGCCCCCATCGGCCAACCTCCATTGGGTGAGGGCGTCAGGCCCGCGTTGTGCATGACCCGGGTCATACCGCGCCACAAGGTCGGCAGCCCAAGCAAAACAGCGGTCAGTCGGGCGGGTACCCAAGACAAGACATCGTCCACGCGGGCGGTCCACTTGCCTGCCCAGGCCCAATTGCGGCCTTGGCGCTCGCCGGGGTAACCCCACATGGCGTCTGCGGTATTGGCAAAACGATAAAGGGCCGCGCCAGGCAAACCGGCCACCGCAAACCAAAACAAAGGGGCCACTACCGAGTCGTTGAGGTTTTCAGCCAAGGTAGACAGCGCGGCTTCGCGCACTTGGGTGGCTTCCAGCGCCGAGACATCGCGGCTGACCAGCCAGCCTACACGCTCGCGTCCAGCATCGAGCGATTCAGCCAGCGCTTGCTCCACAGCCAGCACCTCGTCGCGCAACATTCGCCAGGCCAGCATGGGCTTGAGCAGCAAGCCCAGCAACAGCATTTGCAGCCAGGGTTGCTGATGCAGCCAAGCACCTTGCAACACCAGCCCATTGGCCAGCGCTGCAACAACAAGCACCAACAAGGCCCCCAGAGTCCAAGCGAAGCAACCTCTGAGAAACTCGTTCAGAGAGCGTGCGACTTTTGTGGCCACCTTTTCGGTCATTTTTTTAGCCAATTTTCCGGCAACTTTCTAAGACCCTTTCATGGCCACTATCGGAGCCACATAAGGTTCGGCAAGGTTCAAATAGCGCCCCATCCAGACCACCGGGTGCCAGCGTCCCTTGGGTTCGCCAAACCCAAGGTCTATGGCCAAGGCCACCATCACAGCGCCTGCAACAACAAGCCAGTCGGGCAGGCTCAGCAGGGACAAAGTGACCGTTTGGAGTGTCATCTTGTTAGGAGCTAAGGGTGCGGAACGGCGCAACTGCTGGCTAAAGTGCCCAGGCTTAAAGCACAGGTGGCAAACGGGCGATCATGCTGGGCACCAAGGCTGCGGGGCGTTTGTCACGCGGCAAACTCCCATCCACGGACTGGTGGTGCAGCACAGCACAGTTGAGCAACTGCCGTGCTACATCGTCGCTTGCTGTCAAATCACCAAACAAATAACTGTGTTTGCCGGTCGCTTGATAAGCCGCCGTGCAAGAGCGTGAACAACCGCTTAAACAAGCCATGGCGCGCACTTGCACGTTTTCCCATTCAGGTTGGTCGCCAAACGCTTGTGCCGCTTGCACGGCATCAAACAAAATTTCGCCCGCAGCACGTTGGTCATTCGGGGTGGACACGGTGCGGCAAGTGGTGCAAATGATGAGTTCGGTCATGCTGAAATCTGCTGTAGTTTGGGAAGGGTTTGAGTCGTCAAAAAACTGAGGCCGTCCATGTGCTTCAGTCTTCTATGCCACGTTGAGCCGGTATGCCGGCCTGAAAGGCGTGCTTGACCATCGTGATTTCGGATACGGTATCCGCCAACTCAATGATCTCGGGTGGGCAACGGCGACCGGTAAGGCAAACATGCACATGCGAAGGCCGCTCGCGCAGGGTTTGCAGCACCCCCTCCAGAGGCAGCCAGCCATAAATCAAGGGGTATGTGATTTCATCCAACACCACCAAAAATTGCTCGCCACTCAGGATGGTGGCACGCGCTTTTTCCCAGCCATCGCGGGCTAATTGCGCTGAATGCTCGAGGTCTTGGCTTTTCCAGCTGAAGCCATCGCCCAAACCTTCAATTGGGATGCCCAATTGCTCAAACATGCGGTGCTCGCCAAACCGGGCCGTCGGCACTTTCATGAATTGGTAAATCTTGACAGCCTTGCCACGGCCATGCGCACGCAGGGCCAAGCCAAAAGCGGCAGTACTTTTGCCTTTGCCGTCTCCGGTGTTGACGATGACCAAGCCTCGACGCTCGCCATCAGATTTTTCGTAGGGCTTCTCGGTGGGCGGGGTTTCAATGTTCATGGGGTACCTTGACAGTTGCATTTTTAGGCAAGGCCACCCATTGGTCTTGCAGCGCATGGACTTCGATGCGGTGGTCAAACACCGCCTCCAGAGCCCGGTGGGTGGTGGCATCGGAACACGCACCTTGGTGGCAAATGCGGCCCTGGGCCATCACCACCAATTGGTCGGCTTGCAGGGCCATGGAAACTTCGTGCAACACGCTGACCACCGTTTTACCTTGTGCTATCAAGGCTTGCACCAGCGCCAACCAATCGGCTTGGTGCGGAGGGTCGAGGTTGGCCAGGGGTTCGTCCATGAGCAGCACTTCGGACTCCACCGCCAAGGCACGCGCCAACAAAACACGCTGGCGCTCGCCTCCGGACAATTGCCCCAAAGAACGGGCACGCCAATCCCAAGCCTGGGTTGCCCGCAGCGCGCGCTCGACCGCGGCCAGGTCGGTCAGGCTGGGCGGGCTGAACCAAGCTTGGTGCGGCACGCGACCCAACATGGCCACGTCCCAAACGGTCAGGTCGTCAGCGCTGGTTTCGTTTTGACCGAGCCAAGCCAACTGGCAGGCACGGGTTTTGTGGGGCCATTGCGCAAGAGGTCGTCCGTTCAGCAACACCTCACCTGTGTGCGGCAACAAGCCCGCCAGCGCTTTGAGCAAGGTGGATTTGCCCGCGCCATTGGGCCCAACAATGCTGGTCCAGCGTGCGCGTGGCAAGGCCAGATCAAGGTCTTTCAAAATAGCAACGCCGCCCAGTCGTGCGCCCAAGCCAACGCACTGCAACGCAGCAAAGGCAATTTGACCATCGGGCAGTGCGCCCAAAAGCGCCGTGTGGGCTATGTCAGTTGTGTGGGGTTTGGAAGTCACAAGCCTGCCCCCCGCGACAAGTGAGTACTGCGACGCATCAACCACAACAAATAGCCACCGCCCAGTGCCGCCGTTAGAACGCCCACCGGGAGTTCTTGCGGGGCGATCAAGCCACGCGCCAAGGTGTCTGCGGCCATCAACAAAGCGCCGCCCGTGCCACTGGCCAGCCACATCATTCGCCCACTGGTGGTGTTGACCAAAGAGCGCACCAAATGCGGGGCTACCAGTCCAATGAATGCGATCAAGCCAGTTTGTGCAACCGCTGTTCCCGTCGCCAAAGCCAACACCCCCACCAAGGCGGCACGCATCGGCCCAAGAGGCAGACCCAGGCTACGGGCCGTGGCATCGCCCAGGCTCAAACCATCCAGCACTCTGGCCAACAGCCAAGCCAGTGCAACACACACAAGCCAAACCGAGCCCATCAAGACAAAAGAAGTCCAGCCTACAAAGCTGGTTGACCCCAGCATAAAGGCCTGCATGGCCTGCAAGGAATCCGGCGAAAACAGCAACACCATTTGCGTCAAGGCACCCAACACCACGCCCACCACCACACCGGCCAACAACAACCGCAGCGTGTGCTGCACCCCGCTGGCCAAAAGCAACGTCAACAAAACGGCCAAGACAGCGCCCCCAAAAGCCGCGCCCGTTAATCCCAACCTCACCCACAAGCTGCTCGAAAACACGCTCACCGCCACACCGCTGTTCATCGTGCTGCCCAAACCCAACATGCCCCCGCTGCCCAGCGCTGCCAGTGCGAACGCCACACCCAAAGAGGCGCCAGAAGCACTGCCTAACAAAAAAGGATCGGCCAGTGGATTGCGAAACAAACCCTGCGCTAACGCACCCGCCAGCCCCAGCAAGGCCCCTGCAGCCCAAGCGCCCAGCGTGCGCGGCAAACGGATTTCCCAAATAATTTGCTGCGCCATGGCTGTGGCAGAGGGATCGGCCTGCGGGTGCAGCAAGGGTTGAAGCAAGTTTTCAAAACCCGTGCTACCCACCCCGATGCCCAACACCGTGAGCACCGTGGCCACCAAAAGCAGGGCGGCTACCAGCCCAAATACAGGCTGCGAGTGGCCTTGAGGCCTTGAGACTGGCACGGCCAGATTGGCGCTCATGGCTTGGGCATGCCTAAGGACTTGTGTATGCCGGAGGGCTGAGTGTTGCCCGCCTTTTGTGCAAGGCAACGGGCCATGAGGCGGGCCCCCTCAGCCATGCGGGGACCGGGCCGCACCAAAATATCGGACTCGGCGACCGGAAACACGCACAAACGCTGCTCGCGCAGGGCGCGCATGCTAGCCCAGCCGGGACGCTGAGCCATGCCTTGGACGGTGTTTTCGCCCACCATGATCAAGTCGGGGTCGGCACGCACAATGAATTCTGGGTTGAGCTTGGGAAACGGCCCAAATGCAGCGGGCACGATGTTTTTGACGCCCAGACGGGTCAGGGTTTCGCCAATGAAAGACGACTCGCCCGCCGCATAGGGACCGGGATCAACCTCGAAGTAGACCCGACTGCCATGCACGCTGGGCGGCAAAGATTGCGCTGCCGCTGCCACGCCCGCATCGATGACACGCCAAATTTTGGGGGCATCAGGCACTTCCAGTAATTGCCCAATTTTGAGCATCACACGCTGCACATCGGCATGCGATTTGGGCTCGAGGGCCAGCACCTTGAGGCCCAAAGACCTTAAACGATCTACCGCACGCGAAGAAGCCGCCACCAGCACGACGTCGGGCCGCAGGGCCACAATGGCCTCGATATTGGGATCAAGACCCCCGCCCACTTGTGGCAACAGTTTCAGGCTGGTGGGAAAGGTGGAGTAACGGTCTACACCAACCAGACGTTGGCAATGTCCGAGTTCACAAACCGTCTCAGTCAGCGAGGGCAGCAAGCTGACGATGCGCATGGGCGCACTCTCAAAGTTCACCACCATCCCTTTGTCGTCGGTGACCTGCAGCGCAGCCAGCGCAGCAGGTGCAAGCAAGCCCAGTGCGGCAGCGGTCAAAATGAAAAAAACCAGGCGCAAGCTGCTCATGTCGCAGCTTTCAGAGCAAGTGGCAAACCCGACACCATCAGGGTCACGCGATCGCATACAGCGGCAACATTTTGGTTGATTCGTCCCAGTGCATCCACAAATTGACGCACGTCCTGCCCCATCGGAATCACGCCCATGCCAATCTCATTGCCCACCAGCACCACAGGGCCAGGGGCCTGTGCAATGGCTTGGCACAAGGCTTGTGTGGCGGCCAAAATTTCTGCCTCGTTCAGTGCATCTGCAGGGTTCAATGGCATGCTCAGATGGGTCAACCAAAGGGTCAGGCAGTCCACCACGATGAGTACATGAGCTTGGCTGTGTTGGGTGATGGCCTGGGCCAAAAGCCGGGGTTCTTCCAGGGTGCGCATGCCGGGCAAACGCACGGCTCGGTCCGCCTGATGGCGGGCAATGCGTTGGCGCATTTCACCATCCCAAGCTTGGGCGGTTGCCAACATCAGGGCACTGTGCGCAGGGCTTGCGGCCAGCCACTCAAATGCCGCATCTTCGGCTCGGCGCGACTTGCCGCTGCGCTGACCGCCAGTGATGAATTCTTTGCACACTGGCTCAGCCATGGGTCAACATCCATAGCCGAACAATACGGTGCATCTGTTCAACACCATCCGTCAGGGCCGCCGGGCCGGGTTGCAATATATCGGCCGACTTGATCTCGAACAATTGTTGATTGCGCACGGCGGGTACGTCTTGCCACCCTGCTCTGGCCGCGACCTTTTCGGGACGGAATTTTTTGCCGCACCAAGAGCCGATGACGATGTCAGGGGCACGCGCCACGATCTGATCACCATGGGCAATGATGCGATTTTTGCCCAACGATTGACCGGCCAGCTCGGGAAAAACGTCGTCCCCCCCGGCAATGCTCAACAACTCAGACACCCAACGGATGGCGCTGATGTGGGGTTCGTCCCATTCCTCAAAAAACACCCGGGGGCGGCGTTTGCCAGTGGCTTGCAATGCGGCCACTTCTGCCTTGATGGCTTCTAAACGTGTACGCATGGCAGCCAATTGTGTCTGCCCCGAATCGGCACAGCCCACCATGGCCGCGACTTGGTACAAGACCGAAAAAATCTCGTCCACGCTTCGCTGGTTGAATACTGTGACCTGCACGCCGGCCCGTATAAGTTGTGCTGCGATGTCGGCTTGCAGGTCAGAAAAGCCCAGCACGCAGTCAGGTTGCAGGGCCAGGATTTTGTCGATCTTGGCATTCAAAAAGGCACTGACTTTGGGCTTTTCCTCCCTCGCCCGACGCGGCCGAACCGTGTACCCACTGATGCCCACAATGCGGCTTTCCTGCCCCAACAGGTAAAGCCACTCGGTGGTCTCCTCGGTGAGGCAGACGATGCGTTTGGGGCCGAGGGTTTGAGGCATGGTGTTAATAATGCAAACGAACGGCCAAATTCACGACTCGTCCAGCTTCTGGGTAGATACTCGTTGTTTGACCACCGCTGCACCCATATGCCTGAGTGTAAAAGCGGTGGTTCAGCAGATTCTTGGCTCCCAATGAATATTCGACATGCTTTGCTTGGTAGGCATAACGTGCATCCAAGGTGGTGTAACTGGACATTTTGCATTGGTTGGCAAAGTCTGGATGCTGCACACCAACGACGTTTATGTTGGCAAAAACACGGTGTTTTTGCGCAGGTGTCCATTCTGTTCGAAGCGCCAAGGTGTGACGCGGCGCCAAAGGCACATCCTTGCCTGAATATGCGCCTGAACGGAAAACCGATTGTCTGACGGCCAGATGAGCGCCGAAAGCCCATTGGGTATTGAGTCGTACATCGCCATCCCACTCCAAACCCTGTCGCAATGTTGGGGCTAAATTGATGTTCGCTCCGCTACCGCCCCTGGCCGCTGGATCGAAGCCAATTTCGTCCGTTAAGGCACTTCGGTAAGCCCGCAGCTCTGAGCGAGTTGAGCCATCTGCCCAGCGAATACCTGCCTCCAGGTCTTCAGAGGTCTGAGGACGAATGGCCACATTGGGGTTGGTGTATGAAAATTCATCCACATTGGCCAAGCGGAAACTGTTGCCTGCGCGCGCCCAACCGGTCCATTGGGTATTTAGGCGCTGACTGACACCGAGGTCCCATGCGTTTTGGGTTTTTTGTAAGGCAGTTGAGCCAGAAAGCTTGTCCATTTTTTCAGTGCGCAAGCCAGCAGACACCCGAGTACCTTGCCAAGGAGACAAGTCATTCTTCAGGTAGAGCGCTTTGGATTTTTGGCTTGCTTGACTGCCATAAGCCGTTCGAGTCCACTCGCCATGGTCTTGGCCCAAAGAAAGCGTGTTTTTGATCGTGCCTACATCAAAGCTCTTTTGCGCACGTACCGACATTTGTTGCGCATCGACGTCGTAGACATAGTTGGTGCTATTGAGGGTTTTCTCGCGCCAACCCGCATCAAGGGAGATAGACCAGCCCGCCAAATCCGTTGTCAAAAACAAACCATTCAAATTATTTTTAATTTGAGCGTGGTCTGTGCTTGTTGAGGCTTGCCGTGGGTTTTGAACGTATTGCGCCGCGCTCAAAGAACCTGGCAAGCCTGTGCTCAAAGCATCGCGAGAATGACGAATCCCCATACGAGTCGTTTCGCCCGACCATTGAGCGGTCACTCCGCCGCCATCAAATTGCGAGCGAAAGTTGTCGCGGTGGTTGTGGCTGCTTTTGCTTTGGCCATTGAGGTCCAAAGTGAAGCCTTCAGATGCCAATGTGGCGTTGGTTCTGAGCTCACTCGAGCGCATTGAACCGACTGAACCATATGCCGAAATTTGATTTTCACGGGCTCGGCCCTGTCCCGCCTTCGTGGTGATGGCAATCACCCCACCCGTTGCACCCTCACCATAAAGCACCGTTCCGTTGCCACGCAGAACTTCAATCCGCACCACATCCTCAATTGGGATGCCTGCCAAACGCGTGCCTCCCAAGTCACCCTCGTTGAGGCGAATACCATCCAAAATCACCACTTGGTTGCTGTCGGCAGTTGTACCAAAGCCACGCAAGTCCAAGTTGTAGTCACCCCCGCCGTAGAAATCTTGGCGTCCAGCCACACCCAAAACAGTCATCAAGACCTGGTTCACGGTGGCGGCCCCGGAACTGCGAATTTGATCGGCAGTCACCACACTCACACCCTGAGGCAATGGGGTTAGATCTTGGGCAAAACGTGTAGAGGTAACCACCACATCAGGTACAAGGGTCTCAGCTTGTGCGCAAGTTAAAACCGCACAGGCCAAAGCAACGCCCACCCGGGCAAAAGGAGTTGAAAAAATCATAAAAAACTAACAAGTAAAACGCCCTCACCGCCTTCCCCGACAGTGCATGGGCTTTAAAACCAGTCTTGCGACAGGTCACCTTGTTGGCCGGTATCCGGGCTGACAGAGCGACCTTCATCACCTTCCCGGCGGCCTGTTTCAGGGCGACCAGTGGTTTGAGATGAAAGCTGGGTTTTCGTTTGACTGAAAACCCGTCTGCTTACCGTTGCGGGGGCAGCGCAGGTTAGGTGGGCCGTGGTGGCTTTTCCCTCCTGCTTCCCGTTGAACTGCGCGCCGTGAACTGGCATCGCGAGCACCAACAGCGGCTATTTTAAGTTGGAACCTGTCGGCCAGCCTACAAACGGCCCCAGCCACTACAATGTGAGACCACTTTTCTTTGTCTGCCATGGCCCATTCCGACACCATTGATCAAATTGCCGAGCGTGTGGATCATTTGTTGCTGCGCCACGAAGAGCTTCAACGCACCAACGCTTTGCTGGCTCAGCAAGTCCAAATACTCACCTTGGAGCGCGACCAGCTCAAGTCCCGTTTGGCTGCAGCCCGAGCCCGCGTGGATGCCTTGATCGAGCGCTTGCCCACATCTGCCCCTGCATCTCCTGAGGCTTCAGCATGAGCAACAAACAATTAGATGTCCAGATCATGGGCCAAAGCTACATTTTGGGTTGCCCTGAAGGAGGCGAAGAACGCTTGCTTTCAGCGGTCAGCAAAGTGGACGTGGCCATGTGCAAAATTCGCGATGCGGGCAAGATCAAGGCGCGCGACAGGATTGCTGTTCTGGCCGCCTTGAACCTGGCGTTTGAGTCGCCAGAGGCAGCGCCCAGCACAACGCTTGCCACTGCAGCTGTATCTGATATTCCTCAAGAATCCCAGCACCGCTTAAGCCAGTTGCTCAAACGACTCGATCAGGTTCTGGAACAAGATGGGCAGTTGATTTAAGACAGGCTTGGTCTGCTTGCGGGTTTAAATTAAGACCTACAATCGCGCTGTCTGCGGTGCATGCCGGGCTTTATATTTCCTTGAACCAATGCTCTTAGAGCCCGGGCTTGGTACATTGGCTGGTGAGCGTGATCATCTCGCGTCAGATGAACCCAACGCCAGTCTGCCCTCGCCCACCTGAACCCCGGTTCAGGATGCCGGTCCGGTGGCACTCGCAGACACCTTCTACTTCCATTACCCCCCCCCCCGATACCATGATCATCGAACCTCTGCTGTTGGCCGAATTGGCTGTTCTTGGCCTTTGCACCGGTTTTTTGGCAGGGCTTTTAGGCATTGGCGGCGGCATGATCATGGTGCCGTTCCTGACTTATTTGCTGGGTGCGCGTGGCGTTGGGCCTGATCTGGCGGTCAAGATGGCGATTGCCACCTCTATGGCCACGATCATCTTTACCTCGGTGTCGAGTGTGCGGGCTCACCACAAGAAAAAGGCCGTGCGCTGGGACCTGGTCAAAGGATTGGCCCCGGGCATCGTGATCGGCAGCTTGATCGGCAGCTTGGGTATTTTTGCGTTTGCCAAGGGCACTTACCTGGCCTTGTTTTTTGCACTGTTTGTGGGCTTTTCGGCCACGCAGATGTTTCTGGATAAAAAGCCCGCGCCAACGCGCCAAGTGCCGGGTTTCAGCGGTTTGCTGGGCGCAGGCGGTCTGATCGGTCTGCTGTCTGGCCTGGTGGGTGCTGGTGGCGGTTTCATCAGCGTGCCTTTCATGACCTGGTGCAACGTGGCCATTCACAACGCCGTGGCCACCAGTGCGGCCTTGGGTTTTCCAATTGCGTTGGCCAATGTGATGGGGTACATCGTGAGTGGCCAGAACGTCCAAAATCTGCCCGATTACAGCTTTGGTTACCTGTGGCTGCCTGCGTTGGTGGTGATTGCCGTTTGCAGCGTGCTCATGGCCCCTCTGGGTGCGGCCACAGCCCACAAACTGCCCGTGAAACAACTCAAGCGCGTGTTTGCCAGCGTGTTGTACGTGCTGGCCGCTTACATGCTCTACAAGGGTTTGTCCGCCTGATATCCCCAAAAATGGGAAGGTGTGTCGCTAACGCCCGAATCGCCTTAAGAGCGTAAGGCATCAGATCAGGGTGTCACGCACCAAGGCGCTTGATCGTGCACGAGGCCCATCCACAAGGCCCATGCCGACGCGGCAGCCAAGGCCAAGCCCGCCACGCGCATGCCCCATGCCCCATCGCCCAAGGATTGCATGCGCAAAAACAACCATGGCCCGGCCCACAGACTGAGGCTGCTGCCCAGCGCGAACAAGGCCATGGTGGCCGCTCCCTCTAACGGCTGACTGGTCAATGCAGCAACCATCACGGCCGAATACAGCAGGCCACAGGGCATCAAGGCCCACAAACCGCCCACCATCCAGGGCGCAGCGCGCCCCCATCGGGTGTTGAAGGCTCGGACACGAGCCCACAGTCGGCGTGCCACGTCGTCGAGCCACACAGGTTGTCTGGCCTGAAGCATGAGCAACAAGCCGAGCGCCAAAGCCGCCAAATGCAGCAAAGTCCACACCGGTCGAATGGCGGCCGACTGCGTGGTTAGCCACCCCAACGCCTGCACACTGGCCGCAGCCACTGCGCCCAGCAACGAATACCCGGCCAAGCGGCCGATTTGAAAGGCCCACAAAGCCTGGTTGCGCCGCTCACCCGCTGCCTGGCCAAGGCCCGCACAGGCTGCGCCACACATCGCCACGCAATGGGGGCCGCCCAACACGCCCATCATCAAGGCCGTCATGGCCAAAGAACTTTGCATAGAAGGTCCACTTGTTGCTCGATGACCGCATTGTCTGCGAAGCAGCACTCAAGGTGGTCGGACACCCGTTCAACGCAATCACTCAGATGATTTTAGAAAAGCGGGTGTGGTTGCGGTCGGCTTGCAGATAACGGTCAAACACCATGGCCACACCTCGTACAAAAAACCAACCCATCGGTGTGACCTGAATGCCGGTATTACTCAACTGCACCAGGCCTTGGCTTTGCATGGATTCCAGCTGGGCCAGTTCTTTGGAAAACAAAGTTTGGAAGTCAATGAGCCAAGCCAGATTGATGGCCTCGAACTCCAAATGTCCCTGGCACATCAACGCCATGATGACCGAACGACGGATCAGGTCATCGCGGGTCAAAGTCAAGCCACGCACCACCGGAAAGTGCCCCTGATCCAGCAGGTCGCAATACTCTTCCATGGTCTTGGCGTTCTGGCTGTAGCTTGCGCCCACGCGGCCAATCGATGAAACGCCCAGAGCGATCAGGTCGCAGTCGGCCTGTGTGCTGTAGCCTTGAAAATTGCGGTGCAAACGACCTTGTCGCTTTGCCACCGCCAAAGCATCCTGCGGCAAGGCAAAGTGGTCCATGCCGATGTACACATAACCCGCATCGGTCAATGCATCCAACGAACGCGACAGCATCGCCACCTTGTCACCGCCCGAGGGCAGTTCTTGGGCATGAATGCGACGTTGGGGCTTGAAGCGTTCGGGCAAATGCGCATAGGCGTAAAGGGCGATGCGGTCCGGGCGCAGGCTGTTGATCTGTGCCAAGGTGCGGTCAAAGGACTCAGGCGTTTGCAGCGGCAAACCATAAATCAGATCGACATTGATCGACTCAAAGCCGAGGCGGCGGGCGGCATCGACCAACTGAAAGACTTGATCGGCTGGCTGGATGCGGTGAACCGCTTTTTGAACAGCAGGGTCAAAGTCCTGCACGCCAAAGCTCAGGCGGTTGAATCCCAGCTCTGCCAAAACGGCCAATCGGCCTTCATCGACGGTGCGCGGGTCGACTTCGACCGAGTACTCCCCGCCCGGCACGAATTCAAAATGCTGGCGCAGCATACTCATGAGTTGACGCAATTCGTCATCGCTCATAAATGTGGGTGTGCCGCCGCCCAGATGCAACTGGCTGACCGACTGCCCCCGCCCCAAATGCCGGGTGTGCAACTCAATCTCTTTGCTCAGGTAGCGCAAATAATCAGCAGACCGCTCTTTGTGTTTGGTGATGATTTTGTTGCAAGCACAGTAGTAGCAAAGCGACTCGCAAAACGGGATGTGCACATACAAAGACAAGGGCGTTTGCTTGCCGACCACGCCAGATTGGCGCTGAGCCAATGCTTGCACGTAGTCAGCCTCAGCAAAGGCTTCTACAAAACGGTCTGCCGTTGGGTACGATGTGTAGCGTGGGCCAGGCACATCAAAACGTGTCAGCAATTCAGGCGTGATGACGGACATGTGTCTGCCCCTTATTAAGTTCGATCGTGTTCAAAACAAGGCGTCGACTTTGCCCGTTTGCATCACCCGAAGTATTGACTCAAGTCAACTGACTACTGGTTATTGGTGATTTTTGGCCTGAACCGGGTAGACCCTCAAATTTGATTGTTTTTTAGGTTTAAGCTAACAGCTTGATCCAAGGCAAATCCATTTCCGCACCATGAGATAAACCATGAATCCCCAACTCATCAACGTCGCCTGCTCCAATTGCAACTTGCGCGAGTTGTGCATGCCCATGGGTCTGAGCGACCACGACTTGAACCGCCTGGACGATCTGGTGGCTGTCCGTCGGAAAATCAAACGTGGAGCCACCTTGTTCACCAACGGTGAAAAGTTCACCTCGCTGTACGCCATTCGAACCGGTTTTTTCAAAACCTGTCTGGCCACCGAAGACGGACGCGACCAGGTCACGGGCTTTCAGATGGCGGGCGAGATCATCGGTCTGGACGGCATCGTGAACGACCAACACAGCTGCGACGCCGTTGCTCTGGAAGACGCCGAAGTCTGCGTCATGCCCTTTGACCGCATTGAAGAGATCTCACGTGAAGTAACAGCACTTCAAAGCCATGTGCACAAAATCATGAGCCGAGAGATTGTGCGTGAGCATGGTGTGATGCTGCTTTTGGGCAGCATGCGGGCCGAAGAGCGCTTGGCCGCCTTTTTACTGAACCTGGTGCAACGCTTGCACGCACGGGGGTTTTCGCAATCAGAACTGGTCTTGCGCATGACCCGCGAAGAAATCGGCAGTTACCTGGGGCTCAAACTTGAGACAGTGAGCCGAACATTTTCCAAATTTGTCGAAGACGGCACCGTCGAGGTCAAGCAACGGCATGTGCGCATCTTGGACACGGATGGCTTGCAACGCTTGGTGAACAGCAACCACCATTGCCAATAAAGCCCTGCGCCAGGCTTGAATGCCTGGCGCAATTCAGCCTTTTCAGCAGCCTTTTCCGCCTTGACGAGAGCAGTCGCTCGGCCGTTGGTCTCCAGGCACAGGACAGCGATTGACCTCAAAGGGAGACATGGCCAACAGCGTGGTCAGTCCGCTCGACACCATGGTCAAGGCCCAGAAGGCGAAAAAAGCCAAGGTGTAAACGCCTTGACGAGACAAGGACAACGAGTGCCCAAACCATTGCAAATCCTGCGGGTCGACCAGTGCGAACACCAGCACCTCGAGGAGACCCGCCACCAGGAATGCTGGCCATGCAATCCACATCATTCGTTTTGCCCACATGTCGGTCTCCTGCAACCCGTTCAGGGTTTGTTTTTTGAATCGGTCGAGGGCAATGTGCCCGTGGCCGCATGGTTTCTGGCTTGCATTGCGGGTGCGAGTGTGGTTCGTGCATCCGCCGCATTGGCGTTGACATCAACGCTGGACTGGCTCAACACGGGGTCTTGGCCATTCGCAGCCAGATAAAAGGTGATGAATGAAGCGACCACCACCACCAAAGGACCGGCAATCACAAGCCAGACGTGGCCATAAGACCACCAAGGCTGCTTGGGCAAATTGGAAACACGGGGATTGGACATGCTCAAACCTTTGTGAAAATATCAACGAGGCACCAGGAAAACGGATTTTTCCTGCAATTCGGCCAGCACCTGCCCGCCCTCTTTCACCGACTGTATCGTGAACACAATCGGGTGCGAACCAGAAGGTGCTGCGTCATAAGGCAACTGCAAACGGACCGAGACCCAAAGAGATTCGGTCGGTGCCACACGCACATCACTGTCGGTAACCAGTGACAAATCGGGCAAGCCTTGCGCCGTCAGGCGGAAGTTCAAGGGCGTTTCGGCCGCATTCATGATCTGCAGTCGATAGACGTTTTCAATTTTTCCTCCGGCCACAATTCGGGCCAACGAAGCGCGGTCGCGGACCACATCTACTTTGAATGGTTTGCGCAAGCCCAGACTGGTGAACAAAGCCGCCACCACCAGCACCAAAATGCCGATGTAGATCAAAACACGAGGACGGAACACATGACGCCAAGTTTGCTCTGCCGTCCAGTGGTTCTGCATGGCGTTTTCGGTCGAGTATTTGACCAATCCGCGTGGATAGCCCACTTTGTCCATCACCGTGTCACACACGTCTGCACAGGCGCCGCAGCCAATGCATTCGTATTGCAAACCCTTGCGAATGTCGATGCCAGTCGGACACACCTGAACGCACAAACTGCAGTCGACACATGCGCCGAGGCCCAGAGAAGCTGGATCGGCCTTTTTCGAGCGTGCACCCCGTGGCTCACCGCGCTCGGCATCGTAAGTCACGATCAGGGTGTCTTTGTCGAACATGGCGCTCTGAAAGCGCGCATAGGGACACATGTATTTACACACCTGCTCGCGCATGAAACCGGCATTGCCGTAGGTGGCAAAGGCATAGAAAAACACCCAAAAAACTTCCCACGAGCTCATGTTGCCCAGGAAAAATTCCATGCCTAAATCTTTGATGGGCGTGAAGTAACCGACAAACGTGAAACCTGTCCACATGGCAATCGCCAACCAGACGATGTGCTTGTACCACTTCTTAAACAGTTTCTCCGTTGACATGCTCGCATCGTCGAGCCTGATGCGGGCCGACCGATCGCCTTCGATTTTGCGTTCGACCCACATGAATATTTCGCTGTACACCGTTTGTGGGCAGGCATAACCACACCACAAGCGACCCGCCACCGCCGTGAACAGAAAAAGTGAGAACGCAGCGATGACAAGGATCGCCGTCAGGTAAATGAAGTCTTGGGGGTAAAGCACCAAACCAAAGATATAAAAACGGCGTGCACCCAAATCAAAAAGCACAGCCTGGCGTTGACCCCATTCGATCCATGGCAAACCGTAAAAAACCAGTTGCGTCAAGAACACCGTGATCCAGCGCCATTTGGCAAAAATGCCATGCACGGTGCGTGGATACAGTTTTTGGGTCGCGGCATACAGAGAAACCATCTGTACGTCATCCCCAGCATTCGACGCATCGTTCACAGGGACGATGGGCACGACTTTGCGAGGAGGATTTTCTTTGGAGTCCAAAACACTTACCTTTAAATGCACAAGACACCCGGTAGGGGTGTCCTGATTCAATGACGCAGACGGTTTGAATGCCTTACTTGTTGGCTGCAGCCGTCTTGTTAGACAAGCCCCAGACATAGGACGCCAAGACATGAATCTGGCCTTCGGTCAACTTGGCTGCCTGTGCGGGCATCTGGTTGACTTTGCCGTTGTTCACCATGTTGACGATGGCGTTTTCACCCCAGCCGTGCAGCCAAATGTCGTCGGTCAAGTTGGGTGCACCCAGTGCATGGTTGCCTTTGCCGTCCATGCCATGACAAGCAGCGCAAGCACCAAACTTGGATTTGCCCAAAGAGGCTCGCAAAGAGTCGTGTGGGCTGCCAGACAGGCTGAGCACATAGTGCGCGACGTTGCGCACGTCGTCTGGCGTGCCCACCGCTGCGGCCATCGGAGGCATGTTGCCATTGCGCCCCTGAACCAGGGTGGCTTTGATGATCTCGGGCGTGCCGCCGTACAACCAGTCAGCATCCGCAAGGCTGGGGAAACCCTTGCTGCCGCGTGCGTCAGAGCCGTGACACTGTGCGCAGTTGTTCATGAACAAGCGGTCACCAATGGCCTGAGCCTGAGGATCTTTGGCCACATCCTCGGGTGACATGGCAGAAAACTTGGCATACAAGGGTGCCACTTCGGCATTGGCCTTGGCGACCTCTGCGTCGTATTGACCCGCTGAGGTCCAGCCAAACTTTCCTGCCAAGTTGCCCACCCCGGGATACATGGCCAAGTACAGGAAGGCGAACACGATGGTGATGATGAACAAGCCCACCCACCAACGTGGCAAAGGGTTGTTCATTTCACGCAGATCACCATCCCATACATGGCCCGTGGTGTTGTCGTTGGCGGTCATGGCTTTGGCTTTGCCGCTGAACCAGAGCAGGATCAGACAGGCGATGATGCTGACCAGCGTGATACCGGCCACGTACAAGTGCCAGAAATTGCTGATGAAGTCACTCATTTCGATTCCTTTGATTTGTTATGTGCTGAGGACAATTCAGTCATCTTGGCGAAACGGCAACTGTGCGGCTTCGTCAAAGTTGGCTTGGTTGCGACGCGACATGGCCCACCAGATGATGCCAAGGAAGATGGCAAAAGTGATCACGGTCACGATGGAACGCAGTATGTTGATGTCCATGATTTGCTCCGTTTATTTGCGATGGATGCCCATGCCTTGCAGGTAGGCGATGACTGCATCCATTTCGGTTTTGCCCTTGACGTCCTCAGACGCTTTGGCAATCTCTTCGTCGCTGTAAGGTGCGCCCAAAGTGCGCAAGCCTTTCATGTGAGTGGGCAAGCTGGCACCGTTCACAGGGTTCTTTTCGAGCCATGAATAGGCGGGCATGTTCGATTCAGGCACGACATCACGCGGATTGTTCAGGTGAATGCGGTGCCATTCATCGCTGTAACGGCCACCCACGCGTGCCAAGTCAGGGCCTGTGCGCTTGGAGCCCCACTGGAAGGGATGGTCGTACACAAATTCGCCAGCCACCGAATAGGCACCGTAACGCAATGTCTCTGCGCGGAATGGCCGAATCATCTGCGAGTGGCAGTTGTAGCAACCTTCACGCACATAGATGTCGCGACCTGCCACTTGCAAGGCTGTGTAGGGCTTGAGGCCTTCCACAGCTTGGGTTGTGGACTTCTGGAAAAAGAGAGGCACGATTTCGACCATGCCGCCGACCAGTAGCACAATCAAAATCAGCACGATCATCAGGAAGTTGTTGGTCTCGATTTTTTCATGGGAGAGACCGCCCGATTTTTGGTTTTCAGCCATTTTCTATTTCTCCTCAGGCGTGAGCTGTCAGGTTGGGAATCTGGACTTCAACAGAACGACCCTGGGTCGCTGTCTTGAACACGTTCCACAACATCACACACATGCCGCCCAGGTACAACAAGCCACCCAGCAGACGCAGCACATAGAAGGGGTAAGTGGCTTTCACCGACTCAACAAAGGTGTAGGTCAAGGTGCCGTCGGCGTTGACTGCGCGCCACATCAGGCCCTGCATCACACCGGCAATCCACATCGCGGCGATGTAAATCACGATGCCAATGGTGGCTGTCCAGAAGTGGACTTCAATGGCTTTGACGCTGTACATCTTTTTCTGACCGAACAGACGGGGAATCAGGTAGTACATGGAGCCCATGGTCACCAAGCCCACCCAGCCCAAAGCGCCGGAGTGAACGTGGCCGACCGTCCAGTCGGTGTAGTGAGACAAGGCATTGACGGTCTTGATGGACATCATCGGACCTTCGAAGGTCGACATGCCATAGAACGACAAGGACACGATCAGGAAACGCAAGATCGGGTCATCGCGCAGTTTGTGCCATGCGCCCGACAGGGTCATGATGCCGTTGATCATGCCGCCCCAGCTGGGGGCCAACAAAATCAGCGAGAAGACCATGCCAATCGACTGGGTCCAGTCAGGCAAAGCGGTGTAGTGCAGGTGGTGAGGGCCGGCCCACATGTAAGTGAAGATGAGGGCCCAGAAGTGCACGATCGACAGGCGGTACGAATACACGGGACGCTCTGCCTGCTTGGGAATGAAGTAATACATCATGCCCAGGAAGCCAGCGGTCAGGAAGAAACCCACGGCGTTGTGGCCATACCACCACTGCACCATGGCGTCTTGCACACCGGCATAGGCCGAATACGACTTGAAAGCGCCCACGGGCAATGCGGCACTGTTGACCAAGTGCAGCAAGGCCACCGCGATGATGAACGCCCCAAAGAACCAGTTGGCCACGTAAATGTGTCGCACCTTGCGCGTGCCCACGGTGCCAAAGAAAACGATGGCGAAACTGACCCACACCAAGGTGATCAGAATGTCAATGGGCCACTCCAGCTCAGCGTATTCCTTGCCTTGGGTGTAACCCAAAGGCAGCGAAATGGCCGCAGCCAAGATGACCAGTTGCCAGCCCCAAAAGGTGAACGCCGCCAGCTTGTCGCTGAACAAACGGACGTTGCAAGTGCGCTGCACGACGTAATAAGCCGACGCAAACAAGCCGCAACCGCCAAACGCAAAAATAACCGCATTGGTGTGCAAGGGGCGCAAGCGGCCATAGCTGAGCCATGGAATGCCCAAATTCAGCTCGGGCCAGGCCAGCTGGGCCGCGATGATCACGCCAACCAGCATGCCCACCACACCCCAAACCACCGTCATGATGGCGAACTGGCGCACAACGGTGTCGTTGTACGAAGTCGCCTGCATATTGGCAAATTTCATTTTCACCTCTTCTTTTTTAAAAACTGCTTAAGAGTTTGACCCGGTGTACACCTGAGACACTTGATCAAAATCAATCGTTGCGCAAAATCCGCTCGCCTTCGGCCTCAATATCTTCAAATTGGCCTCTGTGAATGGCCCACCAGAGGCCCGCCAGGATGAAAAACACCAAAGCAACCGACAAAGGGATCAATAAATAAAGAATGTCCATCGTGCTTTCCTCATGTGGGCGATGTCTGCGATGTGTTTGATTGAAGCGCTGGAACAGGGCTCAATCCTTGCGCCAAACGCAGTGCATTTAACACCACCAGCAGGGAACTGAGTGCCATGCCCAAACCCGCCGCCCAGGCAGGCAACAAGCCCATCAAAGCCAAAGGCACACAGGCCGCGTTGTAAAAGGCGGCCCAAACGAGATTCTGTTTGACCACGCGCAAGGTATGACGGCTGCGCAACACCGTGCTCACCAAAACACCCAACTGCCCGCCCATCAGTACAAAATCAGCTTTCGACTGCGCCAATGGCAAAGCTTGGCCCAGCGCAAACGACACGTCGGCACCCGCCAAGACCGGGCCATCGTTCAAACCATCGCCGACCATGGCCACTTTGTGGCCTTGCGCCTGCCACACTTTGAGTGCCTGCAATTTGTCTTGCGGATTGCAACCGCCTTGGGCATCGGCAATGCCGACCGATTGGGCCACCTGCGTCACGGCGGCTTGACCATCACCCGACAAGATCTTGAGCGTCAGACCCATTTCATTCAATGCCTGAACAACGTCGGCGGCTTCAGATCGCACCTCTTCTGCCAATTCAAATGTGGCCAGCCAGCCCGAATCGTCGGCCAAGCTGACTTGCAAATGGTAGCCGTTAAAAACTGGGGCTTGGCAAAAAGCAGCCGAACCCAGCCGCAATGACACCGCAGCACCGCCGTTGCTGCACAACAGACCACAAACGCCCTGCCCGGCTTGCTCAGAGACTTTTTGGGCAAGTAAAGCCTCCAATGCGGGCAATTCACCTGCTGCCTCTGCTTGTTGCCTGGCCTCAGACCACAGTGCACGGGATACCGGGTGCAAAGAGTGCCGGGCCAAACTCGATGCCCAAGCCAGCGCCTGTTCAGGCTGGACACCTGAACGGGTGTGGGTGCGCACGACCTGGAGCGCGTCACGGGTTAAGGTGCCTGTTTTGTCAAAAATGACGGTGTCGATGCTGGCCAGATTTTGCAAAGCCTCTAACCTGCGGACCAAAACGCCGCTGCGGGCCAGTGCCCCAGCTGTGGCCAGCATCGCCGCTGGGGTAGCCAGTGACAAGGCGCATGGACAGGTCACGATCAGCACCGCCACTGCCACCATCAAGGCACGCGCCGGATCGGTGGGCCACCAGTAAATGGCCGACCCCAGGGATGCCAGCAACACAGCCACCAAAAAAGGCTTGGCCCAGCGGTCGACCAACAAAGCCATGGCCGGTTTGGACACCGACGCGCTTTCCATCAAAGCCACAATTTGGGCGTAGCGGGTAGAGGCACCCACCTGCTCAATCTGGACTTCCAGGGTACCGCTCAGGTTGTGGCTGCCCGCAATGACGCGGTCACCGGCTTGCCGAGTCAGGGGCAAGGACTCACCGGTCAGCAAAGCTTCGTCCACTTGCGTCTGTCCGGACAACACGCGTCCATCGCCCGCAAAGGCTTCCCCGGGCAAGACCTCAATCACATCACCGACCGCCAGACGCCTGATTGAAATGAGCGCCCATGTGCCATTGGGCTGTCGTTTGCGGACACTGTCGGGCAGACGGTTGAGCACGGCTTCCAGAGCCCCTGCCGTGCGGTCACGCAAACGCAGTTCCAGCCAGCGCCCCAACAGCAAAAAGAAAACAAACATGGTCAGTGAGTCGAAATAGACTTCAGCACCAAATGGGCCATTCGGTTCAAAAGTACCCAAGCTGCTGACCACAAAAGTCACCACCATGCCCAAAGCCACAGGCAAGTCCATGCTGACCTGACGCTCGCGCAAATCGCGCCAGGCACTGGCAAAAAACGGCGCGCACGAAAAAAAGACCACAGGCAATGAAAGCACCCACGAAGCCCAGCGCAGCAAATGCATGGATTCGGCCGATATCTCACCCGGCTGTGACAAATAAGCCGGGGTGGCGTACATCATGACCTGCATCATGCACATGGCCGCCACCGACAAGCGCCACACCATGCGACGCGCCTCCTGGCGGCGTCGTTCATGGGCATGGGCATCGTTGGCGGGAATGGCCTTGTAGCCAAACCGTTCCACAGATTGCATCCACTCAGAGGGTCGTGTTTGCTCTGGCGACCACACCACCCTTGCACGGTGGCTGGCTGAACTGATTTGCACCGAGGCAACACCAGGCACGGCACGCAAGGCATCTTCGAGCGTGATGGCACAGGCTGCGCAGTGCATGCCCTCGAACACCACACTCGAACTCCAGCATCCGGAGCTGTCTTGTTCAGGCAAGCTGAAAGCCGCCCATTCCTGCGGATCGTCCAAGAGCGTCAAGCGGTCTGCGCCTTGCATAGGCAACGCCGCCTGCCCAGCCAAGAAGTCAGCAGGCGCATCGGGCATGTCGGGCAAAACATTGACTTGAGTCATGTTCCAACGATACGACATCGGCAGCGAACAAAGCTTGATGTGCATCAATTGATGAGGGACGGAGGTCTTTTAAGCTGGGGTTTTACAACCCTCAGGAGCACTTCATGTACAAACGCATTCTCGTGGCCACCGATGGTTCTGCCTTGTCTAAAAAAGCTGTTGCCAGCGCCATTGCGTTGGCCGCGACTTGTGGCGCGGAATTGGTCGCGCTCAAGGTGGTGCCGCGTTACCCTCAAGCCTATTTTGAGGGCAGCATTCCCCTGTCGGCAGATGAGATCTCGCGCGTTGAAACGCAGTGGACTGAATCAGCCCGTGTGCAATTGGCTGCCGTGGAAAAAGCCGCCAAAGCCAAAGGCGTAGAAACCAAAGTGGTCACTGTCAAATCCGATGTTGTTTCGGACGCCATCATTGCCGCTGCTAAAAAGCAAAATGCCGACCTGATCGTCATGGCTTCGCATGGTCGCAAAGGCATCAAACGCTTGCTGCTGGGCAGCGAAACCCAACAGGTCTTGACGCACTCTCACACACCGGTGCTGGTTTTGCGCTGATTTCAGGCACCGCTGCCACTTGAACAGGCTTGGACTTTGGGCTGGCTTGACAAGCACGCCCAAAGCACAGATCAGCTTGTGAACAAGGTCTTGTATTGTTCACGCAGCAGGTTCTTTTGCACCTTGCCCATGGTGTTTCGTGGCAACTCGGCCACCACAAAACAGCGCTTGGGAATCTTGAAGTTGGCCAGCTTGGCCTTGAGCTCGGCCACGATCGCATCAGGCTGAAGATCGGCACCGGATTTGGCAATGAGTACCGCCACGCCCACCTCGCCAAAATCCGGGTGCGGCACGCCCACCACCGCGCTCTCAGTCACACCGGGCATTTCATTGATGTAGCCCTCAATTTCGGCCGGGTACACGTTGTAGCCTCCGCTGATGATCAGGTCTTTGCTTCGCCCCACGATCGTCACATAGCCTCGTTCGTCGACCTTGCCCACATCGCCGGTTTTGAAATAACCGTCGCCCGTGAACTCTTCGGCGGTTTTTTCGGGCATGCGCCAATAGCCCTTGAACACATTGGGGCCCCTGACCTGAATATCGCCAATCTCGCCCACAGGCATGTTTTGCTCGTTTTCTCCGCGCACACGCAAAGACACATCGGGCAATGGAAAGCCCACCGTGCCGCCTCGCCGCTCTGACTGTTTGGCATACCGATCGTCAGCCGCATAGGGGTTGGAGGTCAGCATGGCCGTTTCGCTCATGCCGTAGCGCTCCAATATGGTGTGACCCGTGCGCGTTTGCCACTCGGTGAACGTCTCGATCAGCAAGGGCGCGGAGCCTGCAACAAACAAGCGCATGTTCTTGACAGCCGCCTTGTTCAGCGAAGCTTCGGCCAACATTCGCACATACAGTGTCGGCACGCCCATGAACACGGTGGCCTTCGCCATGTTGGCGATGGCTCGCTGGGGATCGAATTTGGCCATCCAGATCATCTTGCTGCCGTTGATCAGTGCACCGTGAATGGCCACAAACAAGCCGTGCACATGAAAAATCGGCAGCGCGTGGATCAACACATCGCCTCGGCCTTCTGGCCCCCCGGTCTTCGTCCAACCCCAATAATCCTTGAGCGTGAGCGCATTGCTGAGCATGTTGCCGTGCGTGAGCATCGCGCCTTTGCTGCGACCAGTTGTGCCACTGGTGTAGAGGATGGCGGCCAAGTCATCGGCTTGGCGCACCACGGGTTTGTGCTGGTCGCTGTGGCGCGCAGCACGGTCGAGCAAACTGCCCGTGCGGTCTTCGTTGAGGGTGAAGACATGCTGTGTGCCCGCCTTGAACGCGATCTTGCTGACCCAACCAAAATGAGCACCGCTGCAGACCACCACCGCAGGCTCGGCGTTGCCAATGAAATACTCAATCTCGGCACTTTGGTAAGCAGTGTTCAGCGGCAAAAACACATACCCGGCGCGCAAAGTAGCCAAGTACAAGATCATGGCCTCAACCGATTTTTCGACCTGCACGGCCACCCGACTGCCCTCTGGCAAGTTGAGCGATTGCAGCAAGTTGGCCATCATGGCCGTGGCGCGGTCGAGGTCTTGCCAGCTGTAGCTCAGGCCTTCATCGGTTTCGACTGCCACCGCTGTCAGGTCTGTCGGAAAAGCGGCCCGCAGGGCAGAAAAGAGATTGTGATTGCTCATGACATCAGATCAAAACATTGAAAAAGCGGGCACAACCCGGATGGCCAGGTTGTTAAAGGTGCGTTAAAAAATCAGTCCAGTTTGGCCCCGGAGGCCTTGACCACCTGCGACCACTTGGCCAGCTCTTTTTTGATGAAGGCATCAAATTGGGTCGTGGTCAGGTTGGGAAATTCGGCCCCCTGCCCCGCCCACACGGCTTTGGCTTCGTCGGTCAGGCAAGCGCGTCGAATTTCTTCAATGGCCCTTGCTTGGGCATCAGCGGGCGTGCCTTTTGGGGCCCACACGCCATACCAAGTTGACACGGTGTAATCGGGCAAACCCAACTCGGCGGAGCAAGGCACATCCGGGAAAGCCGGGTTGCGCTTGCTGCCAGACACCATCATGGCCTTGATGCGGCCGCCCTTGATGTGCGCAGCCGAAGAGCCCAAGCCGTCAAACATCATGTCCACGTTGCCCGCAATCAGGTCTTGCAAGGCCGGGCCTGCACCGCGATAAGGAATGTGGGTGATGAAGGTGTTGGTTTGCAGCTTGAACAACTCGCCCGCCAAATGGTGCGAGGTGCCGCCCCCGGCTGAGCCGTAATTCAGACGGCCAGGGTTCTTTTTGACAAAATCCAAAAAGGCTTTGAAGTCGGCCGCTTGAACCTTCTTGGGGTTGACCACCAGCACTTGGGGCACGCTGGCCACCTGGATCAATGGAATCAAGTCGCGTTCGAGGTCGTAGTCCAGCTTAGGGTACATGCTGGGCGCAATGGTGTGGTGAACGGCACCCATGAACAAGGTGTAGCCGTCGGGTGTCGCCTTGGCCGCAATACCGGCCCCCAAGGTGCCCCCTGCGCCACCCCGGTTGTCGACGATCAACTGTTTGCCAGTCAGCCTGGAAAATTGAGCCGACATGGGCCGCGCAAAAGCGTCGGTGCCGCCTCCGGCGGGGAAAGGCACCACCATCGTGACAGGTTTGGTGGGCCAAGCCGATTGCGCCCAAGTGGGCATGGCAGCACTGGCAGATGCCGCAAGGCCCCACTTGAGCCAATCGCGGCGGTCGCTGCAGGTGTGAATGGATTTTTTCATGGGTTTGTCTCCTCGGTTATAAAAATGGAAGCGGGTCTTTTTGTCACAAAAACAGCTTGTCTACATCACTGGACACAGGGGCCTTACCAGTCGCCAGCATTTGACGGTGCTTGTCAATTTTGCGCAAGTCGTACAAATAATTGACCATCAAACCCCAGGATTGTTTGAGCCCTTTGGTCGACAAATCGGCCCCCCAGTGAATGTGTTCCACTCTGGCACCATTGCCCAAGTGGAAGCGGGCCACAGGATCGGTAGGCCGATCATCGGTCAGCTCCTTGCCCAGGTATTGCGCAGCACAAGCCAGTAACCATTGACGCAGCGCTGAGCGGTCATCCAGTGTGACCACCGTGTCAAGGGCAGACAGCACATGCGCGGCGGTTGGCGGCTCGAATCCGACAGCAAGACCCAACTGACCTCGCATTTTTTCCGGTGTCTGATCCAACATGCGGGCAGCGTTTTTCGTGAGCCAGGAGCGCAATCCGGGAATGGGTGACAAAGTGGCAAAGACTTTGAGTTTGGGAAAATCTGCCCGCAAAGTTTCCACCACCCGCTTGATCAGGGAGTCGCCAAAGCTCACCCCTTTCAAGCCCGTCTGTGTGTTGCTGATGGAATAAAAAATGGCTGTCGTGGCGCGACTCAGATCAACCGCCGCCGCCGACTCGTCCAGCAGCGGGCTGATGCTGGAGGCCATCTCGTCCATGAACGCGACTTCCACAAAAATCAGCGGTTCATCGGGCAAGCGTGGGTGGAAGAATCCGTAGCAACGGCGGTCTGAATCAAGCCGATTCTTGACGTCGCCCCAGCTCTTGATGTCGTGCACCGCTTCGTACTTGATCAGTTTTTCGACCAGACTGGCAGGCGAATCCCAGCTGATGCGGCGCAACTCCAAAAACGCCACATCGAACCAAGTGGTGAACAGGTTTTCCAACTCGGCCTCAAGGGCCAAAAGCCGCTTATTGCCTTTGAGCACGGGCAGCAGTTGCGCCCGCAGATCCACCAGAAAACGCATGCCTTCGGGGAACACCGCAAAACGTTGGAGTAAACGGGTCCGTGGCGACACCAGGGCCTTGCGCAAACGGATCTCGGCAACACCTTCGTCGGGTGTACCCACGGCCGCTTCGTACTGCTCACGCGCAGCCTTGACCTTGCTTGCATCTGGCGCAAACTGCTCGCTCATCAGCAGCCAGCAGTCCTCCCGCTGCTCGGGCGTGGCCTTGCTGTACCACTGGGCCACACCCCGCGCCCGTTTGCCGCCTTCGACCTCGCTGACACTGGGGTCCACGATCGCCTGTAACTCGATCAAGGTTCGGCGCAAAACGCGGGGCGACAAAGCCTCTTCTTTTTGGCGCAAAGTGGCATTGAGCCGCTCGCGTGAGGAGCGAACAAGCGCTTCCTTGCCGACTGCGGGCTTGGTCGTGCGGCTTTCTGGCTTGTTGTCAGTCGTTGGTGCCTTGCTGGCACCTTGGCGCTTGCCTGCAGGCAGCCAACCCGCCACCGTTCGGCCGATCCACTCAGATGTGTTCATGTTGAAACCCCGTGCTTGTCGTGTTCTGTGTTGGCGGCGCTGATGCGGCTTTTGCTCTGGCGGGCGAGCAAGCGCAAAGCCTCGCGCTGTCTCGTCAAATGAATGCGCATGGCCGCATCGGCCCCTTCGGCGTCCCGTGCTTTGAGGGCTGCAAAAATCGCCATGTGCTCTTCGAGAGACTGGCTCAAACGCCCCGGTGCATTGAGCTGTTGCAAACGGGCCAGCTTGAGGATCTTGCGCAAATCGCCGATCACCTGGGCCAGCCATTTGTTGCCCGCCATGGCGATGATGGCCTCATGGATCGCGTAGTTGGCCGCGTAGTACTGGGGGATCAAGCCTTGTGCCGCGCTGTCTTCAAGCTGGTGGTGCAGCTCTTCGAGCGTGGCAATGTCGGCGTCGCTGGCCTGCTGCGTTGCCTCGAAGGCGCAGCGCCCTTCAAGCAAGGCAATGACCGGAAAGATCTCGTCCAGATCCTGCTCGGTGACTTGGTTGACAAAACAGCCGCGCCGGGGCTCGTGACGGATCAGACCTTCGGCCGTTAGCACCTTGAGGGCCTCTCTCAGCGGGGTTCGCGAAATGGCCAGCTGCTCACACAGCCGGGTTTCGTCCACAAAGGCACCCGGCGTCAAGTCACCACCAAAGATCAGGTCGCGCAGTTGCTGCGCCACTTGGTCATGCATGGAGTTGACGTGTCCGGCCATCAGTGCCTTTCTGTAATTTCCGATAATTATGGGTAATTACAAGCAATCCGACGAACCATGTCGGCGAAACGCCACACTTTTAAGCCTCAGGACTTACCCTGATCCAAAGCCGATAAAACCGTTAAAGCAGTGAATGCGGCCTCAGGCCCCGCAGTTTCACGGCCCCTTGCTGCGAACCATCCAAATGGGTCACATCGAACAGCACTGACGGCCAGCTTGAAGGCGCTCAACCGAGCCAGCCCGGGTGGCTTGTGCTCAGCGTGCACCGTAGCGCCCCATGTCGAGCCCGTCGGTGCGGATGGCCGGCTGGCGCCCCGAGATCAGATCGGCCAGCAGCTGTGCACTGCCGCAAGCCATGGTCCAGCCCAAGGTGCCGTGACCGGTGTTGAGATAAAGCCCACGCAGCGGCGTTGCACCCACCAGCGGTGTGCCATCCGGCGTCATCGGACGTAGCCCGGTCCAGAACTGGGCTTGGCTCAGATCACCGCCTGGGAACAGTTCGCGCGTGACCTTCTCCAGCGTGGCGCGGCGTTTGGGGTTCAGACTCAGGTCAAAACCAGCCAACTCGGCCATGCCGCCCACACGCAGGCGATCGCCCAAACGGGTCAATGCAATTTTGTAAGTCTCGTCCAGCACGGTGGACTGCGGGGCCAGCGAGGTATCGCGCAGCGGCATGGTCAGAGAGTAGCCTTTGACCGGATAAACCGGAATGTCCAGCCCCAGAGGGAGCAGCAAATCATGCGAATAACTGCCGGCGGCCAACACCACCACGTCGGCTTGCAACAATTCAGACCCGCCGCCATCCACACTGGCCAGGCGAACCCCTGTCATGCGCTGACCATCGCCCTCCAGCGCCTGCACGGTGCAAGCGCTGCGCAGCGTCATGCCCTGAGCACAGGCCCGTTGTGCCAACTGGCGGGTGAACAAATGGCAATCGCCGGTTTCGTCATTGGGCAGGCGCAGACCGCCGCTGATGGGCGCGTTGGCGAATGCCAAGGCCGGTTCGGCAGCGATCACCCCAGCAGCATCCAAGAGCTCAAAGGGCACGCCGCATTCCTGCAACACAGCCACATCGCGGGCTGCGGCATCCAATTGGGCCTGACTGCGAAACAGCTGCAACGTGCCTTGGCTGCGGGCATCGTAGTCAATGCCGGTTTCGGCGCGCCAGGCCCGCAAGCAATCGCGGCTGTACTCGGACAGGCGCATCATGCGCTCCTTGTTAATGGCATAGCGACTGGACGAACAATTGGCCAGCATGGCCGCCATCCAGCGCATCTGAAACAGGCTGCCATCGGGTCGGATGGCCAGTGGCGAATGGGCCTGAAACAACCATTTCAGGGCTTTGAGCGGGATGCCCGGAGCCGCCCACGGCGTTGAATAGCCCGGCGAGACTTGGCCCGCGTTGGCAAAGCTGGTCTCCATCGCCACGCCATTCTGCCGGTCCACCAGGGTGACCTCTGCCCCTTGGCGCAGCAGCGCCCAAGCGGTGCTCACCCCGATCACGCCACCACCCAACACCACAACTTTCATGTCAGCCTCGCTATTGACTTGAGATCTGGTGATGGTATGGATTGAAGACAGAATTAATTTCTGATTTAGTGTTTAATATCAGCAAAATCAACTGCGAAACTGGCCTGATTGCAGGTCTTCACAACACAATGTCTGAACCCGACCGCACCGACCTCAAAATCCTCGACCTGCTGCAACGCCATGGCCGCATGTCGGTCACCGAAGTGGGTGAACAGGTGGGCCTGTCCACCTCGCCTTGTTCAGAGCGCATCAAGCGGCTCGAACGTCAAGGCCTGATCACCGGTTACCACGCGCGGGTGGACGCGGTGCAACTGGGCAAACCCTTGTTGGTGTTCATCGAGATCACGCTGTCGCAAAAATCGCCCCAAGTGTTTGAGACCGTGCGGCGCGAGGTGGGCCTGATGCCCGAGGTACTTGAATGTCACTTGGTCTCGGGCAGCTTTGACTACCTGGTCAAGGCGCGGCTGCGGGCCATGAGCGATTACCGTCAACTGCTGGGCGATATCCTGGACAAGATCCCGGTACCCGCGCAGTCGAACAGCTATGTGGTGATGGAAGAAATCAAGGAAAGCACGGTCCTGGCACTGGACCGCTGAAAACCGCTTGGCACTGCGCCCTCAGGCCGCCCGGCGATCGCACCACAGCCACAAGACAACGCCACCCAAAATCATGGGCACACACAGCCACTGTCCCATGCTCATGCCCAGGCTCAAGAGGCCCAGATGGGCATCGGGTTCGCGGAAGTATTCAGCCACGAAGCGAAACACGCCATAGCCGAACAAGAAAGCAGCCGCAACCTGCCCTTGCTGGCGCGGCTTGCGGGCATAAAGCCACAGCAGCACAAACAACAACAGCCCTTCCATCAGGAACTGGTAGATCTGCGAGGGGTGGCGCGGCGCATCGCCCGCGCCGCGAAACAGCATGGACCAAGGCAAGGACGGGTCGGCCACCCGGCCCCACAGTTCCCCATTGATGAAATTACCGACTCGGCCAGCGGCAAGTCCTGTGGGCACGCAAGGTGCCACCAAGTCCATGACCTGCAAAAACGGCCTTTTACGCGAGAACGCAAACCACAGCATGGCAGCGATCACGCCCAGCATGCCACCATGAAAACTCATCCCGCCTTGCCAGACCGCAAAAACCTCCAGCGGGTTGGCCAGGTAATAAGCCGGTTTGTAAAACAGGCAATAGCCAATACGCCCACCAAGGATGACGCCCAACACCCCCAAAAACAGGATGTCTTCGATGTCACGCTTTTGCCATTGCGACAGGTTTTTGAAGGGCAAATGCCCCAGACGACGCGTGCCCAGCCAGTAAAAAAGGCCGAAAGCTGCCAAGTAAGTCAAGCCATACCAATGCACGGCCAATGGCCCCAACTGCAGGGCGACAGGGTCAATTTGAGGGTGAATCAGCATGGGGTTTGCGCGGATGCGGCATGACAGACCAATCGCCGGTCATGCCGCAGGGCTGTATCAATCGAGCAGCGACAAGTCGCGCACGGCACCTTTGTCAGCCGATGTGGCCAGCAAGGCATAGGCTTTGAGCGCCGCCGAGATTTTGCGCGGGCGTGGCAGCGCGGGCTTCCAACCCAACTGGTCTTGCTCGACACGGCGCTTGGCCAGTTCTTCATCGCTCACCAGCACGTTGATGCTGCGGTTCGGGATGTCGATGCGGATGCGGTCGCCGTTTTTGACCAAGCCAATGGTGCCGCCCGCTGCTGCTTCGGGAGAGCAATGGCCTATCGACAAACCCGATGTACCGCCCGAAAAGCGGCCATCGGTCAGCAAGGCACAGGCTTTGCCCAGACCTTTGGACTTGATGTAGCTGGTGGGATACAGCATTTCTTGCATGCCAGGGCCGCCTTTGGGGCCTTCGTAGCGCACCACCACGATGTCGCCCGCCTTGACCTTGTCGCTCAAGATGTTTTCAACCGCTTCGTCTTGCGACTCCACCACATGGGCGGGGCCTTCAAACACCATCAGGCTGTCGTCCACACCCGCGGTCTTGACCACGCAACCGTCCAGCGCGATGTTGCCGCGCAACACAGCCAAGCCGCCTTCTTGGTTGAACGCATGGGGCAATGAACGGATGCAGCCTTCGGCACGGTCGGTGTCCAGACTCGGCCAACGGGTGTTCTGGCTGAAAGCCACCTGAGTCGGGATGCCTGCTGGGCCGGCCATGTAAAACTTTTTGACCGCCTCGCTGGGGTTGCGTGCAATGTCCCATTCGTCCAAGACTTCCTTCATCGTCTTGCCCAGCACAGTGCCCACATCGGTGTGCAGCTTGCCGGCACGGTCCAACTCGCCCAAGATACCCATGATGCCGCCCGCGCGGTGCACGTCTTCGATGTGGTATTTGTTGGTGTTGGGTGCGACCTTGCACAGCTGGGGCACGATTTTCGACATGCGGTCGATGTCAGCCATGGTGAATTCAATTTCAGCTTCCTGGGCAATCGCCAGGATGTGCAGGATGGTGTTGGTGGAGCCCCCCATCGCGATGTCCAGGGCAATGGCGTTTTCAAACGCTTTGAAACCCATGGAGCGCGGCAAGACCGAGGCGTCCTCTTGCTCGTAATAGCGTTTGCACAAATCGACAATCGTGCGGCCCGCTTGCTTGAACAGCTCTTCGCGATCGGCGTGTGTGGCCAACACCGTGCCGTTGCCCGGCAGGGCCAAGCCCAGCGCTTCGGCCAAGCAGTTCATCGAGTTGGCGGTAAACATGCCCGAGCACGAACCGCAGGTCGGGCAAGCCGAGCGCTCGACTTCGGCCAAATCGGCATCGCTCACTTTGTCATCGGCCGCCATCACCATGGCGTCGATCAGGTCGAGCTTCTTGAATTCCATGACCTGCGTCTGTGGGTTGGCCAGGCGCACTTTGCCCGCTTCCATCGGGCCACCCGACACGAAGATCACGGGGATGTTCAAGCGCATGGCGGCCATCAGCATGCCGGGGGTGATCTTGTCGCAGTTGGAGATGCAGACGATCGCATCGGCACAATGCGCGTTGACCATGTACTCGACCGAATCGGCAATGATGTCGCGGCTGGGCAGCGAATAAAGCATGCCGTCGTGGCCCATGGCAATGCCGTCGTCCACGGCAATGGTGTTGAACTCTTTGGCCACACCACCTGCTGCTTCGATCTCACGCGCCACCAGCTGGCCCAAATCCTTCAAATGCACATGGCCCGGGACAAACTGGGTGAACGAGTTGGCAATGGCGATGATCGGCTTGCTGAAATCATCGTCCTTCATGCCCGTGGCACGCCACAAAGAGCGGGCACCCGCCATGTTGCGGCCGGCAGTGGATGTCTTGGAACGGTAAGCGGGCATCAAAGGCTCCTGTCAGGAATTCATGAAAAAAGTCACAGTATTATGGCCCACACCCATAGACCGGGTCGCGGATCAGGCCAAGACAAGTCGACATCTATACAGCAAGGGGATCCGGCTACACTCCACCGTCCAGCGCCTTGACGGCCACTGATCGACCCCTTATCCAACTCCACAAGGAAACGACATGAAAAAAATCGTACTTGCCCTGACCCTGACTGTGGCCAGCGCAGCCCCCGCTTTGGCCGATTTGGCATTGGCCACATCCAAAAACTGCATGGCTTGCCATGCGGTTGACAAAAAATTGGTGGGTCCCAGCTACAAAGATGTTGCGGCCAAATACAAAGCAGACAAAGCGGCTGTGGACAAGCTGGCCGCCAAAATCATCAAAGGCGGCTCTGGCGTCTGGGGCCCGATCCCCATGCCCGCCAATCCTCAGGTCAACGAGGCCGAAGCCAAGAAACTGGCCGCTTGGGTATTGAGCGCCAAGTAATCGCGCCGCCCCATAGAAAAAGCCCGCTGTGCTCAGCGGGCTTTTTTGCATTTTGACATCCGTTCAAACAGGCCTGGGCCTGTATGAACCGGTCAAACGGTCACAGGCCAATGGCTGCGATGCCTGCTTTGGCGATCTGGGCATCTTCATTCGACTTGACGCCGCTCACGCCGACAGCGCCCAAGCAGAAACCGTCTTTCATGATCGGCACGCCACCTTCGAGCATGCCCTTGATCGTGGGCGCAGACAAAAAGGAGGTGCGGCCACCGTTGATGACGTCTTCGTAACCTTTGGTTTCGCGGCGACCCAAAGCGGCCGTGTGGGCTTTGGCCGGGGCGATGTGCGAGGACACAGGGGCTGCGCCATCCAGACGGGCAAAGTGCAACAAATGGCCTCCCGCGTCCACAATGGCGATGCTGACTGCCCAGTTGTTCTTAAGGGCTTCGGCTTCGGCCGCTGCAGCAATGGCTTTGACATCGGACAGTTCGAGGGTGGCTTGGGTTTTCATGGGTATTTGTGAGGCTGAGTTGAAAGACGGCAAGGATACACGGCCAAGGCCAGACCGATTGCACACCCCCAGCGCAAAACTGCTTCACCTGGATAACCCCATCATCTGCCGGAAATTACGGGGGCAAGCTGATGGCAACCACCCTCACCCTACAATGCAATTGCCCTGAAATCAGGGTTTGAACAGGAGACATTCATGAGCGACCTTCGCACACTCAACACCACCGACTGGGGCCACGGCACCGATCTGGCGACGCGCAACCGCGTTCTGCGCAACACGTATTGGCTGCTGGCCTTGAGCTTGCTGCCCACCGTTTTGGGGGCCTGGCTGGGCGTGAGCACCGGCATCACCCGTTCGCTTTCCGGCGGTGTGGGTCTGGTGGTTTTCATGGCAGGGGCCTTCGGCTTCATGTTTGCCATCGAAAAGACCAAAAACTCGGCTGCGGGCGTGCCCGTGTTGCTGGCATTCACCTTCTTCATGGGCCTGATGCTCTCGCGCATGATCGCTATGGTGCTGGGTTTCAAAAACGGCGCTGACCTGATCATGACCGCCTTTGCCGGCACGGCGGGCGTGTTCTTTGTCATGGCCAGCTTGGCCAGCACCATCAAACGTGACATTTCGGGCATGTCCAAATGGCTGTTTGTGGGGGCCTTGGCCATCATGATCGGCGGCGTCATTAACGTCTTTGTCGGCTCCACAGTCGGCATGATGGTGATCTCTGTCATGGCCATTGGCATCTTTAGTGCCTACATGTTGTATGACTTGAAGCAAATCATCGACGGCGGCGAGACCAACTACATCAGCGCCACTTTGGCCTTGTACCTGGACATCTTCAACGTGTTCCAAAGCCTGCTGGCCTTGCTGGGCATCATGGGCGGCGAACGCGACTGACCTCGGTCATATCCCCCTCAAAACAAAGGCTCCCTCGGGAGCCTTTGTTGTTGGTGCGGTGCAACTCAGCGCAAGCTTGTCGGCCAGTAACTCATGCCAACTCGAACACCGCCATGCTTTCCACGTGCGCCGTGTGCGCAAACATGTTGATCACCCCGGCATTCACACAGCGATAGCCCGCGCGGTGCACCAGAATATCCGCGTCACGGGCCAAGGTCGCCGGGTTGCAACTCACATACACAATCCGCTGAGGAGGCGTCCAGCCTTGGCGCAAATCGCGGTTCTCGTTCAGCTCGGCCAGTGCTTTGCTCAAGGCAAAAGCGCCTTCACGCGGTGGATCCACCAGCCATTTATCGGCTGTGCCATCGGCCACCAGCATCTCGGGCGTCATGTCAAACAGGTTGCGGGCCACAAATTGGGTCGGCGCCAATGCCTGGCCTTGCGGGCGATTGGCCTGGTTGCGGGCGTGGTTGTCACGGGATCGAGCGACCAGCGTCTCGGCACCTTCAATACCCAGCACCTCCCCCGCTTGCGTGGCGATGGGCAAAGTGAAGTTACCCAGACCGCAAAACCAGTCGATCACGCGTTCGTGCTTTTGTGCGTTCAACAAACGCAAGGCACGGGACACCAAAACCCGGTTGATGAAGGGGTTGACCTGGGTGAAATCGGTGGGCCTGAAGGGCATGGTGATGCCAAAGTCTGGCAGACCGTAACTGAGCTGCGGGCCGCCCTCGTCCAGCAGCTGCACCGTGTCGGGCCCCTTGGGCTGCAACCACCATTGCACATTCTGCTCAGCAGCAAACGCGCGCAGCAAGGCTTTGTCGCCTTCGCTCAAGGGCTCCAGATGGCGTAAAACCAAAGCCGTCACCTCATCGCCGCAGGCCAACTCCAGCTGAGGCAGGGTTTCGCGGGCCTCCATTTGGCTGATCAGCGCACGCAGCGGCAGCAACATTTGACTCACATGGGGCGGCAACACCGGGCACACCTTCATGTCAGCGATGTAACGGCTCTTGCGCTCGTGAAAGCCAATCAGCACTTCGCCCTTTTTGATCACATAACGCACCGACAAACGGGCACGGTAACGGTAACCCCAAGTCGGCCCCTCAATGGGGCGCAGCATGGTTTCAGCTTTGACTTTGCCCAAATGCCACAAGTTGTCTTCAAGCACGCGTTGCTTGATAGCCACTTGGGCGGAGATCTCCAGGTGCTGCATTTTGCAGCCGCCGCAAGAGCCTGTGTGCAGACCAAAGTGGGGGCAGCCAGGCCGCACGCGTTGCGACGATTCGTGGTGAATCTCGGTCACGATGCCGTGCTCAAAGCTGCTTTTCTTGCGTCCGACCTGGACCGAAACCACCTCAAAGGGCAAGGCACCCTCAATAAAAACCACTTTGCCATCGGGCCTGCGGGCGATGCCCTGGGCATCCATGTCCAAAGAGTTGACTCGCAACCAGCCTTCTGGCAAGTCGGGGCTGCAATGGTTTTCTGTTGCTAGAGGGGATGGGGAAAGGGGTAGGTCATGTTCGCTCATGCCCCGATTGTCTCAGCATGTCGGGCCAGGCTTGGCGTGACGCCTCACCCTTTGGGTTGAAAAACTCAGTTCCAGGCTTGCAAATATTCCTGCCAATGAGATTCTTGCGCAGCCAAGGCGCTGACATTTTCTTTGACGAAGCGAATTTCCTGATCGTATTCAGCCTCGGTCAAGCCGCCGCGCATCTTCTGAAAGCGGCAATACAGCAAATAGGTGTTCATCACATCGGTCTCGCAATAGCGCCGAATGTCTTCGGTTTTACCGGCCAGAAACTGCGCGTGCACTTGCGAGCCGTCCATGCCCAACTTGCCGGGAAAGCCGCAAAGTTTGGCCATTGCGTCCATGGGCGCGTTGTTTTTGGGCGTGTATTTGGCCAACAAGTCCATCAGGTCCAGGTGCCGCAGGTGGTAACGCGAGATGTAGTTGTTCCACTTGAACTCGCGGTCACTGGCGTTCCCGCCCTCGCCCATGTCCCAGTATTTGTCAGCCACCACGCCATGCTGCAAGCCACGGTAATGCAGAACAGGTAAGTCAAACCCGCTGCCATTCCAACTGACCAGTTGAGGTTCGTGCTTTTCGATGGTGTTGAAAAACGTTTGGACAATGCGGCCTTCGCTTTGGCCATCGCGGTCGACAAAAGAATGAACGCGCAGCCCCTCGGCATTGCGGAAGACGCAGCTGATCACCAAAATCCGCTGCAAATACAAAGGCATGAAGTCACTTTTACCCAGCTCGGCCCGCTCTGCCTTCCATTGGGCATGCACCTGGGCATCGGTCAAATCAGGCGATGCCGGGTTGAGCCTGCGCCACCCGGCCACATCCGGCAAGGTTTCGATGTCAAAAACCAGGACGGGCCAGGCCATTGCTTGGGCGCCTCAACGGGCTGGCAACAACTTGGCGGGGTCCACGGGCTTGCCTTGCCGGCGCACCTCAAAGTGCAACTTGACTCGGTCCGAGTCGGATTTGCCCATTTCGGCGATCTTCTGGCCTTTGCGTACTTTTTGGTCTTCCTTGACCAACAGCGCCTGGTTGTGCGCGTAAGCCGTCAAGAAGGTGTTGTTGTGCTTGAGGATGATCAAGTTGCCGTAACCCCTCAAGCCTGAACCGGCATAAACCACCTGGCCGTCTGCAGCGGCGCTGACGGGATCACCGGCTTTGCCGGAGATGTCCAAGCCTTTGTTTTTGACTTCGTCAAAGCCAGCAATCAGCGAGCCGCTGGCAGGCCAGATGAAGCCCAAACCTTCGTCATTGGCCGCACCCGTTGAAGCTGGGGCGGATTCTATTTTGGCCGGTGTGGCATTGGCCGATGAATTCGCCGCTGGTGCAATCGGGCGAACCACCACGCCAGCAGTTTCGACCGCACCGCCCGGTGGCGCAACACGCAAGACTTGGCCCACTTCGATCACATCGGGGTTGGTCAGGTTGTTCCAGCGGGCCAGATCACGCGCCCCTTGCCCATTGTCCAAACCGATGCGGGTCAAGGTGTCGCCACGTTGCACGGTGTAATAACCTGGTTTTCCTGCGTTTTCGCTGCCGGGCATGGGCTTGGCAAGCTCTGCCGCTGGCGTTGCCTGGGTTGAAGAAGACGAACGGCCCATGCCAGTCCGGTCCTCCACCGGAGCAGGTACACGCACCGCAGAAGAGCATGCGCTGAGCAGCGCCACAGCCATAGCCATCAAAACCAAGGGACGAGAATGAAAAGATGTAGTCATCGGTATTTACTTGTTCAGGCAACACCTGATTTTAGAGGCACAAAATGCACAGCTTCGAGAACCTGGCGTTCGAACCCTTGTGCCGTTTTCAGAATAACCACCAAGGCTTGGTGCCCTGCAGGTGTGATGGTCGGCGCAATCAAGCGACCACCCACAGCCAGTTGTTCCAGCCACGTGTCCGGCACAGCGTCTCCGCCGGCTGCCGAGATGATGCCCGCATAGGGTGCCCCTTTGGGGTAGCCGAGCATGCCATCCCCAAAAATCAAGTGCACATTGTGCAGCCTGAAAGGCCGCAAGTTGGTTCTGGCCTTTTCGTGCAAGCCGCGCAGGCGCTCGATGCTATAGACCTCGGTGGCCACATGGCTGAGCACGGCGGCTTGGTAGCCACAGCCCGTACCAATCTCGAGAATGCGTCCCAATTTTCCGGGCGCGTCCTGACAAAGCAGTTCAATCATGCGCGCCACCACATTGGGCTTGGAGATGGTTTGTCCCAGGCCAATCGGCAAGCTGGTGTCTTCATAGGCTTGGTTCACCAAGCCGCTTTCGACAAAACGATGCCGCTCCACTTGGCCCATGGCATCGAGGACACGGGTGTCTTTGACGCCCTGCTCTGCCAATTTTCGAACCATGCGTGCGCGAACAGCCCCGGAGTCCAAACCCAGGCCGGACATAGCGGATGCGGTTCTGGGCAAAAGCATGGACGTGGGCGTGGACACGGTCGATGCAACGCGGACAGGTGCCGCCGAAGCCGAAGGTTTGGCGGTGCTAGGCCCAGATGCCCCTGTTTGAGACAACTTGACCGGAAACCCTGGGCGTTGGCTCATGCAGCGCCTTGGGCGGCTAAACGGTCCAGCGTGTGTGACCAGTGGTCGAGGTGCGCGTGATCGGTCAAGTCGACCTTGAGCGGCGTCACCACCACATGGCCCAAACCCGCAGCATGAAAGTCAGTGCCTTCACTGTCGTCCATTGCAGGGCCCGCGTTGCCGATCCAGTACATGGTCTGGCCACGAGGATCAACCTGGGTGATCACGGGATCAGCAGCATGACGCCGGCCCAAACGGCAAAGCTTGGCGGCTTTGATTTGCGCCAAGGGCAAGTTGGGAATGTTCACATTCAACAGCCACGGCTTGGTCGCCACCAGATCACCCGCCTGCATTTGTTGAACGAGTTCTTTGACTTTGGCGGCTGCAGAGTCGACGTGCGCCCAACCTTTGTCGATTTGAGACACCGCCATGGCAGGAATGCCGAACAGATAGCCTTCCATGGCCGCGCCCACGGTGCCCGAATAAAGGGTGTCGTCACCCATGTTCGCGCCGTTGTTGATGCCGGAAATCACCAGGTCGGGCCGATAGCCCAACAAGCCGGTCAGCGCAATGTGCACGCAATCAGCGGGCGTGCCATTGACGTAGCGAAAGCCATTCTCCGCACGGTGCACATACAAAGGGGTGTGCAAGGTCAACGCGTTGGATTTGGCACTGTTGTTGTGCTCGGGCGCAACCACTTCCACTTCGGCAATGGTTTTCAGCGCCTCATAAAGGGCCACGATCCCTTCGGCGCGAAAGCCATCGTCGTTGGAAATGAGAATTTTCATGCTGTGTCCCGTTCAATTGTTTTGATTGTAGGCGGCAGCCCCCGCCTTTTGATCGATCATTGGCCGTTTTTGACAGTCTGGAATTGGTCGCTCGGGGGACATGGCCGAGCCACGTCGACTGCCTAAGATGCATGCCATCAAACAAAGAACCCAACAAGGAGAAGTTGCATGCACGCTTGGCTTTGCGAGAACCCGGTCGGGGTTGACGCGCTCACCTGGAAAGAACTGCCCACGCCAACGCCGGGGCCTGGTCAAGTCCTGATTCAAATTGAAGCCGCTAGCCTGAATTTTCCGGATTTGCTGATCGTTCAAAACAAATACCAGATGAAGCCCGAGCTGCCTTTTGTGCCGGGCTCTGAATACGCGGGTGTGGTGCAAGCCATTGGCGACGGGGTTACACACCTCAAAGTGGGACAAAGCGTGGCCTGCCTGTCGGGCACAGGCGGCTTTGGCACCCACACCTTGGCACCCGCCAAGCTCTGCATGCCCTTGCCCGCAGGTTTTTCGGCCGTCGATGGTGCCGCCTTCATCATGACGTACGCCACCTCTCACCACGCACTGGTGGACCGTGCAGGCCTGAAAGCTGGTGAAACGGTGCTTGTGCTGGGCGCGGCTGGAGGTGTGGGCACTGCCGCCATCCAGATCGCCAAGGCCATGGGGGCCATAGTGATTGCAGCGGCGTCAACCGACGAAAAATGCGCCCTTTGCAAGTCACTTGGCGCTGACGCCACCCTCAATTACAGCCGCGAGAACCTGCGCGAAGCCCTGAAAACACTCACCGAAGGCCGTGGCCCGGATGTGATCTATGACCCTGTGGGTGGCGATCTGGCAGAGCCAGCGTTTCGCGCCATCGCCTGGCGCGGGCGCTACCTGGTGGTGGGTTTTGCGGGTGGCCCCATCCCCGCCCTGCCCTTGAACCTGCCTTTGCTCAAAGGTGCATCCTTGGTAGGGGTCTTTTGGGGTGATTTCGCCAGGCGCGAACCACAAGCCAATGCGGCCATGATGGGCGAACTGGCGCAGTGGTACGGGCAAGGCAAGATCAAACCCGTCATTGACCGCACGATGCCCATGAACGACTTGAAGGCGGCCTACACCTTGATGGGCTCGCGCAGCGTCAAAGGCAAGCTGGTTATGGTCAATTGACCTGAGTGCACACAACGCGGCACCGCGTGTTGCGCGAAGCTCAAGCGTGAGCGAGAACGCCTTCATGCCCGGCGCATAAAAAAAGGAGGCCATTAGGGCCTCCTTTTTTGTTGCCTTGCGGCGCAGACCGACAGAGGGTCAGTTGGCCGTGGCTTCCTCGGGCTCTGTGGGCTCAGACCGTGAAGCACGGCTTTCCTTCTTGGGGGTGGGCGTGATGTCCAACAACACCTCGTCCTTGTCGTCGATGTCCACCGTCAGACGACCGCCATCGGTCAAACGTCCAAACAGCAGTTCGTCAGCCAATGCCTTGCGGATGGTGTCCTGAATCAGGCGCTGCATCGGGCGTGCACCCATGAGCGGATCGAAGCCTTTCTTGCCCAAGAACTTGCGCAATTTGTCGGTGAAGGTGACCTCCACTTTCTTCTCGCTCAGTTGCTGCTCCAGTTGCAACAAGAACTTGTCCACCACACGCAAAATGATCTGCTCGTCCAGCGGCTTGAAGCTGACCATGGCATCCAGGCGGTTGCGGAACTCGGGAGTGAACAAGCGTTTGATGTCGCTCATCTCGTCACCTGCCTGGCGCGGGTTGGTAAAGCCAATGGTGGCCTTGTTCATGGTCTCGGCACCCGCGTTGGTAGTCATGATGATGATCACATTGCGGAAGTCGGCCTTGCGTCCGTTGTTGTCGGTCAAGGTGCCGTGGTCCATGACCTGCAAGAGCACGTTGTAAATGTCCGGATGGGCTTTTTCGATTTCGTCGAGCAAGAGCACGCAATGCGGCTTCTTGGTCACGGCCTCGGTCAGCAAGCCACCTTGGTCAAAACCCACATAACCCGGGGGCGCACCGATCAGGCGACTCACTGCGTGACGTTCCATGTACTCGGACATGTCGAAGCGGATCAGGTCAATGCCCAAAATGTAGGCGAGTTGTTTGGCCGCTTCTGTCTTGCCCACGCCTGTAGGACCAGAGAACAAGAAAGAACCAATCGGCTTGTCGGTCTTGCCCAGGCCCGAACGGGCCATCTTGACAGCCGACGCCAGCACTTCGAGGGCTTTGTCTTGGCCGAACACCACCGACTTGAGGTCGCGCTCGATGGTCTGCAGTTTGCTGCGGTCGTCGTTGGACACGTTGGCTGGCGGAATGCGGGCGATCTTGGCCACGATGTCTTCGATCTCGGCCTTGCCAATGGTCTTTTTGCGCTTGGATGCGACCTGAATGCGTTGGGCGGCACCGGCCTCGTCGATCACGTCAATCGCCTTGTCGGGCAACTGACGGTCATTGATGAACTTGGCGGACAACTCGGCCGCAGCTTGCAAAGCAGCAATCGTGTACTTGACGCTGTGGTGGTCTTCAAAACGGCTTTTGAGGCCTTTGAGAATGTCCACAGTCTCGGACACGGTGGGCTCGACCACGTCCACTTTCTGGAAGCGGCGGCTCAAAGCAGCGTCTTTTTCAAAGATGCCACGGTATTCGGTGAAAGTGGTCGCGCCAATGCACTTGAGCTGACCGCTGGACAGCGCAGGTTTGAGCAAGTTGGAGGCATCCAAGGTGCCACCCGAAGCAGCCCCTGCACCAATCAGCGTGTGAATTTCGTCAATGAACAAGATGCCATTGGGCTTGTCCTTGAGCGACTTCAAAACGCCTTTGAGGCGTTGCTCAAAATCACCGCGGTACTTGGTACCCGCCAGCAATGCGCCCATATCGAGCGAATACACCGTCGCTTCGGCCAAGATCTCGGGCACGGTGCCTTGGGTGATGCGCCAGGCTAGGCCCTCGGCAATCGCGGTTTTGCCCACGCCCGCCTCGCCCACCAGCAGCGGGTTGTTCTTGCGGCGGCGGCACAAAATCTGGATCGTGCGTTCAACTTCGTACTCGCGGCCGATCAGGGGATCAATTTTCCCTTCCTTGGCTGCTTGATTCAGGTTGTTCGTGAACTGTTCCAAAGGCGATGCTTTTTCGCTGCGATCACCCCCAGCACTGCCCTCTTCGCCTTCGTTACTGGTGGGGTTTTCGGCCGATTTGGCAGCTTCTGGCGGGTCACTTTTGCGGATGCCATGGGCGATGAAATTGACCACATCCAGGCGGGTGATGCCCTGCTGGTGCAGGTAATAAACCGCATGCGAGTCTTTTTCGCCAAAAATGGCCACCAGCACGTTGGCGCCATTCACTTCTTTTTTGCCGCTGCCTGTCGACTGCACATGCATGATGGCGCGTTGAATGACCCGCTGAAAGCCCAAGGTAGGCTGGGTGTCGACCTCTTCTGTCCCAGCGACCTGGGGCGTGTTGTCCTTGATGAAGTTGCTCAAGGCTTTGCGCAGATCGTCGATGTTGGCCGCACACGCACGCAAGACTTCCGCTGCACTGGGGTTGTCCAGCAAAGCCAAAAGCAGGTGCTCAACGGTGATGAATTCGTGGCGCTGCTGACGGGCCTCTACAAAGGCCATGTGCAAGCTGACTTCCAATTCTTGGGCAATCATGTGATTTCCTTTTTGCCTTGCTGAGAGAGATAAAGACGATGTGGGGGGTAAGCCCCACTATTCAATAGGTTCACTGACGCATTGCAGCGGATGGCCGGCCTGTTTGGCAGCATCCAGCACCTGGTCGACCTTGGTCGCCGCCACGTCGCGGGAATAAACCCCGCAAATGCCTTTGCCGTCCAGGTGGATCTTGAGCATGATTTGCGTAGCCGCTTCGCGGTCTTTGCTGAAAAACTCTTGTATCACCATCACCACGAATTCCATGGGGGTGTAGTCATCGTTCAGCATCGCCACCTGGTACATCTGGGGCGGTTCAATTTTTTGGGCGCGTCGTTCGAGCACCACCGAATTGCCACCATCGGGCGTTCGGGGTGTCACGGTCGGCAGCGTGGGATTTGCAGGTTTTTTCGTTGCCATGATTTCATTCTATCGAGCCTTTCAAGCCCTTTGAGACCGGGGTCTGAAAAGACTTTGATGCCAGCAGTCCAAAATCTGCCTCCCCCGGGAAAACCTCACATTGACAAAATTGACAAGCGCGATTCACACTGAGGCCAACAATAACGGAGACATCGTATGCCCAGTGGTACGGTTAAATGGTTCAACGATGCCAAAGGTTTCGGATTCATCCAGCCCGATGGGGGCGGCCCTGACGCCTTTGCCCACTTTTCAGCCATCCAGTCTGAAGGGTACAAGAGCCTGAAAGAAGGCTCCAGGGTCAGTTTTGAGCTAACGGAAGGTTCAAAAGGGCTGATGGCTGCAAACATCCTGGCTGAAAACGCCAATCCAGAGGCGGCTTTGCAGACCGCTGAAAAAAGCCCAGACCCTGGCGCATGAAATTCATGGGCTTGGTGGCAGACCCCAAGGCCAAAAAGCACCGCCAAGCCGTTATCCTGTGAAGCTTGTTATACGGACCAGCTTGCTTCTCAACATGAACCTCACTGCTCTATTTGCTTTATTGCCCGGTCGCAAATTGCATCGCACATGCGCCTTGGCCTTGGCCTTGGCCTTGGCGTCGCTGACTTTGTCCGTCTTCGCCCAAGAAACGCCACAGCTGCAATTGCCTCGGACCAAGCTGAATGCGGGCATGCACGTGCTGGATGTGCAGCTTGCCCAGACCAACGAACAAAGACAAATTGGCCTGATGTGGCGCAAGGAAATGCCCCAGCACGAAGGCATGTTGTTCGTATTTGAACAACCGGCCACGCAGTGCTTCTGGATGAGAAACACCTTAATTCCACTGTCTGCGGCCTTTGTCGCCGACGATGGCACCATTGTGAACATCGCCGACATGAAACCCCAAAGCGATGACTCTCACTGCTCGGAAAAGCCCGTGCGCTACGTTCTGGAAATGAATGTGGGCTGGTTTGCCAAACGCCAACTCAAAGCGGGCTACAAATTGAGCGGCGCTGCCTTCACACGCTGACCCTCAAAAACGATGGGCCGGGTCTGGGGTCTTGTTCAAACGCCCCAAACCACGTCAGACTTTTCAACCAAACAGCGCTTGAGCAGTTTGAGCATGGGTGCTGCACGCTGAGCCAAGCTGACGGTGTTCAAAGGCACGGATTCATCGTCCTCACCAGAAATCAGGGTCTGGGCCTTCTCTGCGCCTTGTTTTCTGTCTGACTCATCTTGCGCCACCGCCGATTCGAGTGCCGCGATCGCTCGCGACAAATCGTTAGATTGAACAATCCCTTTGACAGGGTCATCACCAAGGATGATTTTGAGCAAGCGGCGGGCATCTGCTTCCAGCATGATGAGGTCGCTGGTCGCCTGAGATTTGAATTTGAACAACATGCTGAGCTCCTGATGTGAGGGATTCAGCGGCCCACCATCTCCACGCCTTCGTCTTCATCGGTATCGCCCTGAATCAAGGCTTTGAGTTTATGGCTGGCATGGAAGGTGGCGACACGACGTGCATCAATGGGAATCAATTCTCCGGTCCTTGGATTGCGTCCGGGACGTGCTGCCTTGGTGCGGATCTGGAAGTTGCCAAACCCGGAAATCTTGACGTCATCACCCGAGATCAGGCTGTCCACAACCAAGTCAAAGAACGCATCGACCATGTCCTTGGACTCGCGCTTGTTCAAACCGATCTGCTCAAACAGCAAATCGGCGAGGTGCGCCTTGGTCAGCGCAGGGGTTTCCAGCGATTCAAAACTGATTTGCATGGTGACCTCAGGAGCGCAATCGGGCAGCGACTTGCTGCGTCAACTGAGCCAGCACGGCGCTCATGACCGATTCGATCTGTGCCTCAGTCAGTGTGGCCTCGTCGCTGTGCAAGCTCAGGCGCACAGCCAGGCTTTTCTCACCCACGACCAAACCACCAGCCGATTCGGCTTTGGGGCGGTAGATGTCAAACAAAACAGCATCACGCAGCAAGCCTTGTGTCGGCGCCGTGTGGATGGCCTGCATCAGTTGGGCGTGCGTCACTTGTTCGTTCACGATGACCGCGATATCACGTTCGACCGATTGGTGCTTGGCCACCGCCTGGGCCACAGGCACAAGGCGTGCAATGACCGCATCCAGCGACAACTCGAAAACCACAGGTGCGCTGGGCAGTTCCCACGCCTGACGCCACCGGGGGTGCAATTCGCCCACATGGCCAACCAGCTCGCCATCCACCAGCACCTGGGCCGAGCGGCCGGGGTGCAGTGCGGGGTGTTCAGCGGCCACAAACTCTGCTTTGCGCGGGGCCAACAACTTTTCCACATCGGCCTTCACGTCGTAAAAGTCGACGTTGCGGGACTTGCCTTGCCAACCCAGAGGTGCCTCGGGGCCCCAGGCCATACCAGCCACGCGCATGGGTTGATCAAATCCTTCCACGGTGGTGTCGGTGCTTTGCATGGCCGCGTTGCGCAGGAACACACGGCCCAGCTCGAACACGCGCACGCGGTCAGCCTTGCGGTCGGCATTGAACTTGACGACCTGCAGCAGCGAGCCGATCAGGCTCGAGCGCATCACACTCATCTGACTGGCAATCGGGTTGAGCAATCGGATCGGGCTGGCATTGCCCGCCAAATCACGTTCCCAGTTTTCTTCGACGAAGCTGTAATTGATGGTTTCTTGGTAGCCCAAAGCCGCTATAGCGCGGCGCACAGCAGACGGGCTGCGCTCGGTCTCGCGGCGCACCTTGGCGGTGATGGGGGCCAGCGGGGGGTTGGTGGGCAGGTTGTTGTAGCCCACCATGCGGGCGACTTCTTCGATCAGGTCTTCCTCGATCTGCAAATCAAAGCGGAAGCTCGGCGGCGTCACGGTGACCGTGCCCTCACCTTCGCTCACTTGCAGGCCCAATCCACGCAATGCGTCAGCGCATTGCGCTTGGGTCAAGGGCATGCCGATGACCTTGACCGCACGGGCCACGCGCAGCGTGACGGGGGTGGTCGCAGGGATGTTCAAGATCTGGTCGTCGATGGGGCCGACCTTTGTCTCGGGCGTGCCGCAAATGTCCAACACCAGTTGGGTGATGCGCTCGATGTGCTCCACCGTCAGCTGCGGGTCAACCCCGCGCTCAAAACGGTGCCCAGCATCGGTCGAAAAGTTGTAGCGGCGCGAACGGCCGGCGATGGCGCTGGGCCACCAAAAAGCGGCTTCGATGTAGATGTTTTGCGTGTCATTCGACACCGCAGTGGCGTCACCACCCATGATGCCAGCCAGTGACTCGACCTGGCTGTCGTCGGCAATCACGCCCACTTGCCCGTCCACGGTCACGGTATTGCCGTTGAGCAGCTTGAGCGATTCACCCGACTTGCCCCAACGCACTTGCAGACCGCCATGGATTTTGTCGAGGTCGAAAATGTGCGAGGGACGCCCGAACTCGAACATCACGTAATTGGAGATGTCGACCAAGGGACTGACGCTGCGCTGGCCACAACGGGCCAAACGGTCGACCATCCATGCAGGTGTTTGTGCTTGGGTGTTCACGCCCTTGACCACGCGGCCACTGAAACGACCACACAAGTCGCTGGCTAGTACCTGGACGCCCAATTTGTCGTTGATCTGACTGGCCACAGCCGGGAAAGTCGGGGCTTTCAACGGCGCACCGGTCAGTGCCGCGACTTCACGGGCGATGCCATACACGCTCAGGCAATGCGCCAAATTGGGCGTGAGCTTGAGCGTCATCAGCGTGTCGTCCAGATTCAGATACTGTCGAATGTCCTGCCCCAAAGGTGCATCTGCGGGCAACTCCAGCAAGCCACCGTGGTCATCCGCAATTTTCAGTTCTTTGGCCGAGCACAGCATGCCCTGGCTCTCGACACCACGCAACTTACCGACCTTGATGACAAAAGGTTTGCCGTCTTCGCCGGGGGGCAATTCAGCGCCCACCATGGCGCAAGGCACGCGAATGCCCACGCGGGCATTGGGCGCACCACAGACGATGTTGAGCAGACTGCCCTGCCCCACATCCACCTGGCACACGCGCAGGCGGTCGGCGTTGGGGTGCTGCACGGCTTCCTTGATTTCACCAATCACGATCTTGGTGAATGGCGGGGCCACGGGCTCAAGCTCTTCCACTTCAAGGCCGGCCATGGTCAGGGTGTCGGCCAGTTGCTGGGTCGTCAGGGACGGGTTGCAGAACTCGCGCAACCAAGATTCAGGAAATTGCATTTTCAGAACTCACTTCGTTTCGCTGCCGTGCACTCACCAGGTCAGCGTTCGGGAATAACAGGAAGAGGCTTACTGGAATTGGCTCAGGAAACGCACGTCGCCGTCAAAGAACAGGCGCAAATCGTTCACGCCGTAGCGCAGCATCGTGAAACGGTCCATGCCCATGCCAAAGGCAAAGCCGATGAACTGCTCGGGGTCGAGACCCATGTTGCGCACCACGTTGGGGTGCACTTGGCCAGAGCCGCCCACTTCAAGCCAGCGACCGGCCAATGGACCGTTTTGGAACTGGATGTCGATCTCAGCGCTGGGTTCGGTAAAGGGGAAAAAGCTGGGGCGAAAGCGCAAAACCAGATCGTCGCTTTCAAAGAAAGTGCGGCAGAAATCGGTGACCACGACCTTGAGGTCCTTGAAGCTCACGTTCTCGCCGATCCAAAGGCCTTCACACTGGTGGAACATGGGCGAATGGGTGGCGTCGCTGTCCACACGGTAAGTGCGACCGGGTGCGATGACGCGTATTTCAGGCATGCCCTGGCCCGCATCAAGTTGGTTGCGGTAATGCTTAACGTGCTGCACCGCGTGGCGGATTTGCATTGGGCTGGTGTGGGTTCGCAGCAAGTGACCGCCTTCGACGTAGAAGGTGTCGTGCATGGAACGGGCTGGGTGGTCTTCGGGCGTATTGAGCGCGGTGAAGTTGAACCAGTCGGTTTCGATCTCAGGGCCTTGGGCCACTTCAAAACCCATGGAGCCAAGAATTTGCTCCACGCGTTCGAGCGTGAGTGAGACGGGGTGCAAACCGCCCACATTGCCGCTGCGGCCTGGAAGTGTCACATCCAGCGCTTCGGCCTTGAGCTGCGCCTGCAGTTCGGCGTCGGCCAAGGCTTGGCGGCGGTCGTTCAACGCGCCCTCAATCGCCTGCTTGGCGATGTTGATGGCCGCACCACGGGTTTTCTTATCTTCCACGCTGAGAGCAGCCATGCCCTTCATCAACTCTGTGATGCGACCGGATTTGCCCAAAAACTGGGCTTTTGCGTTTTCGAGGTCAGCAGGTGTCAGTGCCTGCGCAAAACTCTGGCGTGCAGATTCGACCAGGGTGTCCAGCTCGTTCATGGTGTGGGAGATCGGTGATTGATCTGTGAATAGGGGAATAAAAAAGGGATTGAAGCTTTTGTGAGCCCCAATCCCTTTGATCGAGTGCGTGACATGAGCCCGAAGGCACATCTCACTCATGGACTCAAGCTGCAGCCAGTTTGGCCTTGACTTGGTTCACGATGCCAGCAAAAGCGGCCTTGTCGTGCACGGCGATATCCGCCAGCATCTTACGGTCGATTTCGATAGCCGCCTTCTTCAGGCCGTTGGCGAACTGGCTGTAGGTCAGACCGCATTCACGCGCAGCGGCGTTGATACGGGCAATCCACAACTGACGGAACACACGCTTTTTGGTGCGGCGGTCACGGTAGGCATATTGGCCAGCCTTCATCACCGCCTGTTTGGCGATGCGGAAGACATTACCGCGGCGACCGCGGAAACCTTTTGCAAGGGCCAGGACTTTCTTGTGACGGGCGCGTGCCGTTACACCACGTTTAACGCGAGGCATATTTCTTCTCCTTGTTCGTCAGTAATTACAGGCCAGCCATGGGCAGCATTTGTGCGATGTGACCCATATTGGTCTCATGCACAGCCACTGCACCGCGAAGGTGGCGCTTGTTTTTGGTGGTCTTCTTGGTCAGGATGTGACGTTTGAAGGCTTGGCCGCGTTTAACGGTTCCACCGGGACGAACACGGAAGCGCTTTTTAGCACTGCTTTTGGTCTTCATCTTGGGCATGTCAATGCTCCTTTAATTGTGCTCGTGAGGCGTCTGCAAAATCTTTGCAGCCTTGTTGGCCCCGAGCCACTTTTAACAAAAGCCACCCGAAGGAGGCTTTTGATTTGACCCACCCGAGGGCAGATCAAACTCTTGTCAAACCGATTCTGTCGGCGCTGCAGCATCTGCTGCTTTGCCACCTGCCGGTTTTTTACGTCCTGGCGCGATCATCATGATCATCTGACGACCTTCGAGCTTAGGGAACTGCTCGACGATGATGGAATCGGCCAATTCGTCGCGAATCCGGTTCAGCAATGCGATGCCCAATTCTTGGTGGGTAATCTCACGGCCACGGAAACGCAAGGTAATCTTGCATTTATCGCCATCTGCCAAAAAGCGGCGGATGTTGCGCATCTTGATGTTGTAGTCACCATCATCGGTACCGGGACGGAATTTAACTTCCTTGATGTCAATGACCGTTTGCTTGGCTTTGGCTTCTGCCGCACGCTTTTGCTCTTGGTACTTGAATTTGCCGTAGTCCATCAGACGACAAACAGGTGGGTTGGCAGTGGCGGCAATTTCAACCAGATCCACGTCCATCTCACCTGCCATGCGCAGGGCTTCGGCCAAGGACAAAATGCCCAATGGCTCATTTTCAGGGCCGGAAACACGCACCTCAGGGGCCATGATTTCACGGTTCAAACGGTGTTTACGTTCTTCGCGGTGGCGACGATCACGAAATTCGGTAGCGATGACTCAATCCTTTACGGAACAAAACTGCGACATGCAGCTCATCCATCTTTGTGCCCACGGGCCAAAGCTTGTGGCGAAAATCACCTTCAGGCTTTAGAAGCGATGTCGGCAGCAATGAGTTCAATGAACGCATCGATCGACATCACACCGAGGTCTTTGTTGCCTCGGGCGCGCACTGCGACGGTACCTGCTGCCTTTTCCTTGTCGCCTGCGACGAGGATGTAAGGCAGCTTTTGCAACGAATGCTCACGTATTTTATACGTGATTTTCTCGTTACGCAGGTCCAAATCGACCCTAAGGCCTTGATTTGACACTGATTTTTGCAGTTTTGCAGCGATTTCGCGACAGTAATCAGACTGTGCATCGGTGATGTTCAAGACAGACACCTGAATAGGCGCCAACCAAGTTGGCAAGGCACCAGCATGCTGTTCGACCAAAATACCGATGAAACGCTCCATGCTGCCCACAATGGCGCGGTGCAAGATCACGGGACGCTGTCGTGAGCCGTCTTCGGCCACATATTCGGCGTCCAAGCGCTCGGACAAGTTGAAATCGACCTGAATCGTGCCGCACTGCCATTCACGGCCAATCGCATCTTTCAGGGTGTATTCGATCTTCGGACCGTAGAAAGCACCGTCCCCCTCAGAGATCACGAAGTCGCAACCCGAGTGACGCAGGCTGTCCATCAAGGCTTTTTCGGCCTTGTCCCACAACTCATCGGAGCCAATGCGTGCAGCCGGACGGGTTGACACTTTATAGAGGATGTTGGTGAAGCCGAAATCGGCGTACACCTTCTTGAGCACCTTGGTGAAGGTGTCGCACTCAGGCAGGATTTGGTTTTCGGTACAAAAGATGTGCCCGTCGTCTTGCGTAAAGCCACGCACACGCATGATGCCGTGCAAGCCGCCCGATGGCTCATTGCGGTGGCACTGGCCAAACTCGCCATATCGCAAAGGCAAATCACGGTAACTCTTGATGCCTTGCTTGAAGATCAGAATGTGCCCAGGGCAGTTCATCGGTTTGAGCGCGTAGTCACGCTTTTCCGACTCGGTCGTGAACATGTTGTCGCGGTATTTGTCCCAGTGACCGGTTTTCTCCCACAAGGATTTGTCCAGAATTTGGGGGCCTTTAACCTCTTGATAACCGCTGTCACGGTAGACCTGACGCATGTACTGCTCCACAGTCTGCCAGACGGTCCAGCCCTTGGGATGCCAGAACACCAGGCCGGGGGCGTGCTCATCGATATGGAACAAGTCCAATTCGCGGCCCAGCTTCCGGTGGTCGCGCTTTTCGGCCTCTTCTAGGCGCGTCAAATACAGCTGCAAGTCTTCCTTGCTGGCCCAAGCAGTGCCATACACGCGCTGCAGCATTTCGTTCTTGCTGTCGCCGCGCCAATATGCACCGGCCACCTTCATCAACTTGAAATGCTTGAGCTTGCCGGTGCTGGGCACGTGTGGGCCACGGCACAGGTCTTCAAAATCACCTTCGCGGTACAGGCTGACTTCTTGGTCTGCCGGAATGCTGCCGATGATCTCGGCCTTGTAGTTTTCGCCCATCGCCTTGAAGTGCGCGACAGCCTCGTCACGGGGCAAAACACGACGCAACACCGGCTCGTCTTTCGCAGCCAGTTCGCTCATGCGTTTTTCAATCGCGACCAAATCTTCTGGCGTGAACGGGCGGCTGTACGAAAAGTCGTAATAAAAGCCGTTGTCGATCACCGGCCCGATCGTGACTTGCGCCTCTGGAAACAAAGACTTGACGGCATAGGCCAGCAAGTGAGCGGAGGAATGACGGATCAACTCAAGGCCTTCGGGATCCTTGGCCGTGACGATGGCCAGCTTGGAATCGGCGGTCATGCTGAAACTGGTGTCCACCAATTGGCCATTGACCTTGCCCCCCAGCGCGGCCTTGGCCAAGCCTGCGCCAATTGAAGCCGCGACCTCGGCCACCGTGACCGGGCCTGGAAACTCGCGCAATGAACCGTCGGGAAGAGTGATCTGAACCATGTGTGTACAAGTAAAAAAGCGCGGCAAAGGCCGCGCTTGAAAGGAACATCTAAACGCTAAGGGTAGATTTTAGCCGCCCTCGCCTTCAGCCTTTTGACAAGTCGATCAGCAGAACTGCTCTTCTTCAGTAGAACCGGCCAGGGCTTTCTGAATCGCCCCGGATTTGAACTGACCCCCAGAAGTTGGACGGTTGAGCTTCCGCCAACTAAGCGGTGCTTCTCAGCCGGTACTCCACCGGGCTGAGTCCTTTCAATCTGAGCTTGATGCGCTCATGGTTGTAGTAGCGGACGTAATCATGCACGCCTGCTTCAAGTTCATCAACGCTATTGGGTGGTGCAAGATGAAAATACTCGGCCTTTAGGGTGCCGAAGAAGCTTTCAATTACCGCGTTGTCAAAGCAGTTCCCCTTGCGGCTCATACTTTGCTTGACTCCACGCTGCGCAAGCATCGCTCGATAGGGCTGCATCTTGTAGTGCCAGCCTTGGTCAGAGTGAACGATCAGCCCCGCAGTGCACTCGGTCCGCGAAAGCGCTTCCTGCAGAGTGCTGGCAACCAGCTCGTAAACGGGACGTCTGGCCATTTTGTGCGCGACGATCTCGCCGTTGTAAAGGTCCATGCAGGCCGACAGATAGCGCTTGTTACCATGCACATTGAACTCGGTGATGTCTGTCGCCCATTTCTGGTTTGGCGCGGTTGCACAAAAGTCGCGTTCCAGTACGTTCGGCACTTGCTCATCGCTCATACCAGAGACATGCCTGGAGCGCTTCTTCGCCCGGATCACCGCGCGCAGCCCCATCTTCTGCATCAGCCGTTGTACGCACTTGTGGTTGACCGGTTCCGCCATTGAATTGCTCAGCGCCGCCGTAATTCTTCTGTATCCGTAGCGACCCTTGTGCTCTTCATAGATGGCGCGGATCTTAGGCTCCATGGCGCTTTGTGGGTTTGCTCGCTGCGCAGCGTGGCACTGGTAATAGAACGTACTACGTGCCAAGCCTGCTACCCGCAGTAAGTCCGCCAATTTATATTGCTGCCTCAATCCGGCAATCAGACGCGCTTTGTCGACGCAGCTGATATCGTGGACCGAATCAAGGCTTGCAATTTTTTTAAGTACGCCACCTCCGCGCGTAGTCGCTCGTTCTCTTCGCGCAAGGCCTGCGCCGAATCGGTGATGGCCGCGCTTGGCGGCACTGGGCCTCGTTGTTCATTCTTTATACTGGAGTGCTCTTGTTCCCAGGTCCCGAGGGCCTCCACGCCGCCTTCATCAAGTTTGCGTCGCCAGGTCACGACTTGGTTGGGATTGCGGATGTCATAGATCGCCGCAACCTGCCGGCTAGAAAGCTGCTCACGGTCCTGATGGGACAGCACCTGCAACTTGAACTGCGCACTGTACTTGCTGCGCTTGGGTCGTAGCCCGTCAATGCCGTGCAGGCGGAAGTGGCTCACCCAGGTGCGGATCTTCTCCTCAGGCACTAACCAATGCCGCGCCAGTAGCTTCGCTCCGCCGTCCCCTTCCAAAAAGCTCTTGACAACCTTGAGCTTGAACTCGGTTTGGTACTTCCTCATGAAACCCCTTTAAGTTTGTCCAACTTCTGGGGGTCAGTTCAAACCCGGGGCGATTCAATTTATGTGGATGGACAATTATTGCAAGACCAATCCACTGGAAAAGGCAAGCGGCGGTGCTTTAAAGCTTTACATTGAACTACTACAAAGAAGAACCACAGGCCGGGGAGATTGTGAAACTTGGCTAACACATTGAAAAGTAGACAACTGACTTTTTAGAGCTATCTTCTATTTACAAATTACATAGCTGTCGACGGAATTAACGATGGAAAGGCGCAGGTTGGCTGTGTCAAGGTAATTAGCAAAATTCACGATCGCCAACAATTCGATCAGCCAAGTGGTTACACAAATGGTGACTTGGCTGGAGCACAAAAGAAAAAACCCCAAGTGAATGAATCACTTAGGGTTTGGTCTTGGCGGAAACGGAGGGATTCGAACCCTCGATGAGGCTCTACACCCCATACTCCCTTAGCAGGGGAGCACCTTCGGCCACTCGGTCACGTTTCCAGTGGGTCAAATTATAACTTAGGCTTGATCCAAATCGAAGGCTTTGTGCAGTGCACGCACAGCCAATTCCATGTATTTTTCGTCGATCACGACCGAGGTCTTGATTTCAGAGGTGGAAATCATCTGGATGTTGATGCCCTCTTCGCTCAAGCTGCGGAACATCTTGCTGGCCACGCCCACATGGCTGCGCATGCCAATGCCGACGATGGACACTTTGCAGATTTTGGCGTCGCCAGCCACTTCGGCAGCACCCAATGCAGGCAAGACTTTTTCCTTGAGCAGGTCAATGGTCTTGGCGTAGTCGTTGCGGTGAACGGTGAAGCTGAAGTCGGTCTTGCCGTCTTTGCTCAGGTTCTGAATGATCACGTCCACTTCGATGTTGGCATCGGCCACTGCGCCCAAAATTTGGTAGGCAATGCCAGGCTTGTCAGGCACGCCCAACACGGAGATTTTGGCTTCGTCGCGGTTGAATGCGATGCCGGAAACGACGGCTTGTTCCATTTGTTCGTCTTCCTCAAAAGTGATCAGGGTGCCGGATGCGGCTTCTTCGTTGATGTCGATGTCCCAAGGCGTGAAGCTCGACAGCACACGCATGGGCACTTTGTATTTGCCGGCAAATTCGACCGAGCGGATTTGCAGGACTTTGGAGCCGAGCGATGCCATCTCCAGCATTTCTTCAAAGCTCACGGTTTGCAGGCGACGCGCTTCGGGCACCACGCGAGGGTCGGTCGTGTACACGCCGTCCACGTCGGTGTAAATCAAGCATTCGTCGGCTTTAAGGGCTGCAGCCACGGCCACGGCCGAGGTGTCAGAGCCGCCACGGCCGAGGGTGGTGATGTTGCCATCGCCGTCCACACCCTGAAAGCCTGTGATGATCACGACCTTGCCAGCGTTCAGGTCGGCCCGAACGCGCGCATCGTCGATCGATTCGATGCGGGCTTTGGTGAAGGCACTGTTGGTCTTGATGGGCACTTGCCAACCGGCGTAGCTGACCGAAGGCTGGCCTTCGGATTGCAGTGCAATGGCCAACAGGGCCGACGAAGCTTGCTCGCCTGTGGAGGCCAGCATATCGAGCTCGCGGCTGTAGGCGTCGCCGGGTTTGGCGGGCGCCAGCTCTTTGGCCAAGCCCAGCAAACGGTTGGTTTCGCCGCTCATGGCGCTGGGGACCACCACGATCTGGTGGCCAGCACGCGCCCATTTGGCCACGCGCTTGGCGACATTGCGGATGCGCTCGGTCGAGCCCATCGAGGTGCCGCCGTATTTGTGAACGATCAAAGCCATGTGTAGTTCTGAAGATAAAAAGAAAGCAGGCGCAGGTTTCAAAAACAATCGAATCCCGTACTGCCAACGTTAAAAGGGGTTTAGGCCCCGGCAAAGCCCGTCAATTGTACCAACCGAGCAGCCCCCTTCGTGACCGACAAGCCCGGCGACAAGACAGTTCTATGCCATTCGCCGAGCCGGGCTTGATCAGGGCTTTGTCGAACCCGCCGACGCGGGCCACCAGCGCCGAAAAAGGCATGGCCAAGATCAAGTTGTGTATGACAAACAAGCCCCTTCCCGCTGAACAAAGCCTTGCCCCACTTTCAAGTGCAAACGATGGCCTCGGGTGGTGCAAGCGGCCACCTGGTCAAGAAGCTCATGGAGCTGGGCTGTGCTGGGCGTGCTGGCGTGATGCAGTCGCAACCAATGGCGCAGCACCAGCGCCTGACGAGCGCGGCTGAGCGACTGCAAGGCTTCAATGCGCGGCGGCACGCCAATGAGCAACAGGTCTTGAGCGGCTACCTCATTCAAGACTTCTTGTGCTTGCGCGGCGTGCGCGGCGCTGCGGGCAAACGTGTCCCGAAACGCGGGCAGCGCATCGGCCAAGGCGGGCAGCACACGAGCACGAATGCGGTTGCGGGTGAACTTTTCATCGATGTTGCTCGGATCCTCGACCCAGCTTTGGCCCCGACTTTGCAAGTCGTCGCGCAAGGCCGCCCCCGGCACGGCCAGCCATGGCCGATGCCAGTGCAAGCCCAGGCGCTGCCAATGCGCGGGCATGCTGGCCAAACCGGGCAGGCCTGAGCCGCGCGACAAGGCGATGAGCAAGGTTTCGATCTGGTCATCGGCATGCTGGGCCAGCGCCACGTCTTGCACCTCGGGCCATTCGGTGCGCACCGCTTCGGCCAGCGCCTGGTAACGGGCTTTGCGGGCGGCGTCTTCGGGGCTTTGGCCGGGGGTATGGTGGGCCTGCACGCGGCGCACGGCCAATGGCACGCCCAGCTGCAAGCAAAGCGCCCGGCAATGCGCCTCAAAATCATCGGCCGCATTTTGCAAGCCGTGGTGAATGTGCACCGCCCTCACCTGCCCCGGCCAGCGGCGGGCGCAGGCCAAGAGCAAGGCGGTCGAGTCGGCACCGCCGCTGAAAGCCACTGCAAAAGGAAGGCCCGGGCTGAAATCAGCCAGGGCCTGTTCGGGTGATTGCGCCATGGTGAAGCCCGAAGGCTTTGCTGCGGGCTTACTTGCCCGCTTTGGTGTCGGTAAAGCGGCCGTAACTGTTCAGGCGCTCATAACGGCGCTCCAGCAGCTCTTTGGGCTTGAGGTCAGCCACTTGACGCCAGGCATCACCCAAGGCGCGTTTGAGGAAAGACACCATTTGCTCTGGGTCACGGTGTGCGCCGCCCACGGGTTCGTTGACGATTTTGTCGACCAGGTTCAAGGCTTTCAGGCGGTGCGCGGTGATGCCCAAGGCATCGGCAGCCACCTCGGCTTTGTCGCTGGTTTTCCACAAAATCGAGGCACAGCCTTCGGGACTGATGACCGAGTACACCGAATATTGCAGCATCAGCACCTGGTCGGCCACCGAAATGGCCAATGCGCCACCGGAGCCGCCTTCGCCAATGATGGTGGTGATGATGGGCACTTCGAGCTGCGCCATCTCAAAAATATTGCGGCCAATGGCCTCAGACTGACCGCGCTCTTCGGCGTCGATGCCGGGGTAGGCGCCTGGCGTGTCCACAAAGGTGAACACCGGCAACTTGAATTTTTCGGCGGTTTTCATGAGGCGCAGCGCTTTGCGGTAGCCCTCGGGTTTGCTCATACCAAAGTTGCGCAAAGTGCGCTCTTTGGTGTCGCGCCCTTTTTGCTGGCCCAGCACCATGCAAGCCTGGCCATTGAAACGGGCCAAGCCGCCCACGATCGAGAGATCGTCGGCAAAGTGGCGGTCGCCGTGCATCTCGACAAAGTCGGTGAAGATGCCGTTGATGTAGTCCAGCGTGTAAGGGCGCTCAGGGTGACGTGAGATTTTGGTGACCTGCCAAGGCGTCAGGTCGCTGTAGATGTCTTTGGTCAGTTGCTGGCTTTTCTTGCTCAGCTGCTCGATTTCGAGGGTGATGTCCACCGCCGACTCCGACTGCACGTAGCGCAACTCTTCGATCTTGGCTTCGAGTTCGGCAACGGGTTGCTCAAAGTCGAGAAATGTTTTTTTGGCCAAGTTTTACTCCTCTGTTCATGATCCGGGTGGACGCCTCGTCCAGCCCTCAATACGCCACTGGCACGGGGTCCAGCGAGCGCCAAATATACCAAGTTGCCACGGTCGAATAAGGACTCCAGGCTTGGGCCACCTCACGGGCGTCGCTGCGGCTGACCGGTTCGCCCGAAAAATAGTTGCGGCTGATGCCATTGATCAGGCCCACATCGTCCAGCGGCAGCACATTGGGCCGCAAGAGGTGGAAGATCAAGAACATCTCGGCCGTCCAGCGGCCAATGCCCCGAATGGCAACCAGTTCGTCGATGATGGCTTCGTCGTCCATCTCTTGCCAGGCCTTGACGTGCACCGTGCCCGAGCTGAAATGCATGGCCAGGTCCACCAAATATTCGACTTTGCGGGCCGACAAACCGGCGGCTCGCATGTCGTCCACCTTGAGCTTAAGCACAGCGGCCGGCGTGAGTCGCTTGGGCAACACCGAAAATCGGTCCCAGACCGATTGGGCAGCTTTCACCGAAATTTGCTGGCCCACGATGGAGCGCGCCAAGGTCACGAACGCATCGCCTCGGGTTTCCAGAATGGCATCGCCAAACTGGGGGATCAGCTTTTTCATGACCCGGTCTTTTTTGGCCAGGTGTGCACAGGCCTCTGCCCAATAAGCGGGCGTGACGGGAATCACATCAGGAATGGCGACCACCGTCACTGCGCGGCCTCCCAAGTGGTCCCGGCGGCCGAGTCTTTGAGCACAATGCCCTGAGCCAACAAGTCGTTCCGAATGCGGTCAGCCTCGGCGAAGTTCTTGGCCTTTTTGGCGTCTGCCCGGGCCTGAATTTGCACCTGAATGGCGGCTTCGTCCAGCCCGGCACCGGCTTGCAAATACGCCGTCGGATCGGTTTGCAACAAGCCCAGCAATGCGCCCAGGCTTTTCAGCAAACCAGAACGCTCGGCCGAGCCGCTGCGGTTGACTTCGCTGGCCAGCTCGAACAACACAGACACCGCTTCGGGCGTGCCAAAGTCTTCGTCCATGGCGGCTTTGAAGCGGGCTGCCAAAGGGTCGGCCCAATCGATCTGCACGTCGGCTGGCGGCACTGCTTGAAGGGCGGTGTACAAGCGCTTCAACGCGCCTTTGGCGTCGTTCAGGTGCACATCGCTGTAATTGAGCGAACTGCGGTAGTGACTGCGCACGATGAAAAAGCGCACGGTCTCGGCGTCGAACGCTTTCAGGACATCGCGGATGGTGAAGAAGTTGCCCAGACTCTTAGACATCTTCTCGTTGTCCACATTGATAAAGCCGTTGTGCATCCAAAAACGCGCCAGCGGCTGCCCGTTGGCGCCTTCGCTTTGGGCAATTTCGTTTTCGTGGTGCGGAAACTGCAAGTCGGCCCCGCCGCCATGAATGTCAAAGGTCTGCCCCAAAAGCTCGCAAGCCATGGCAGAGCACTCGATGTGCCAACCCGGACGGCCCGTGCCGAAGGGGCTGGCCCATTTGACGTCTTCGGGCTCAGTGGGCTTGGCGCTTTTCCAGAGCACGAAGTCCAGAGGGTCGTTCTTCGCGCCCTCTTCCGTGTTCACGGCCACGCGTTCACCCGCATTCAACTCGTCCAGCGACTTGCCCGACAACTTGCCGTAACCCGGGAACTTGCGCACGGCGTAGTTCACATCGCCGTTGCCAGCGCGGTACGCCAGGCCTTTTTGCTCCAGCGTGCCAATCATGCTCAGCATGTGCGGCACGTAGTCGGTGGCGCGGGGTTCGTGCTGAGGGCGTTCAATGCCCAAAGCGTCGGCATCCTGGTGCAGCGCGTCGATCATGCGGTCGGTCAGGTTGCGGATGGTTTCGCCGTTTTCGAGTGCACGTTTGATGATTTTGTCGTCAATATCGGTCACATTGCGCACATAGGTCACTTTGTAACCACTGGCCTTGAGCCAGCGCTGCACCACATCAAACGCGATCATCGAGCGGGCATGGCCCAAGTGGCACAGGTCATACACCGTCATGCCACAAACGTACATGCGCACATGGCCAGGCTCGGCAGGCGAAAACTCGGACACAGCACGGCTCAGCGTGTTGAAAATGCGCAGACTCATGTCAAATCAAAGAAATTTCGGAACACAAAAAACCTACAAGGCAACGATCAGCACCGAGGGCTGAAAGGGCAAGAGGGAAGCAGGAGATTCAGCTTAAAAGCAGCCGCCTTACACATGGGCAGCAGGTCTCGAAGGCAGCGGTGTGGCCGCATGGCCTCCGCTACAATGACCGTCCAGTATATCCCCGACAGGGGCCCCGCTCCCAGTTCTTGGCAGCCCAGATTCGAACCTTTTGGCGCGCATGCACTCACTCCTCCCCGTCGTCCTGTCTTGTCTTTTGCTGGCATTCAGTGCAGGCGTCAAAGCGGACGTCTACAGCGATGTGAACCGCCTTGTCGTGTCAGAACAATGGGCAAAGGCCCAAACCCAAGCCGAGCAACACCTGAAGTCTCAACCCACCGACCCGCAAATGCGTCTGTTGCTCAGCCGCATCCAGGACGGCCTGGGCCAGACGGCAGCCGCCATGGAGACGCTGCAGGCGTTGACCCAGTCATTTCCCGAATTGCCCGAACCGCACAACAACCTGGCCGCCCTGTTAGCCCGTCAAAACCGTTACGCCGAGGCGTTGACGGCGCTGCAAGCCGCCGTGCGCGCTCGCCCTGATTACGCCATCGCCCAGGAAAACCTGGGGGATGTGTACATTGCCCTGGCCATCGAGGCCTACCAAAACGCCAGCAAAGCCCCTGCCGCGCAGCCTCGCGCGGCAAACAAGCGGCTGGCGGCCGAGCAGCTTTTGAAGGCTTCGGCCCCTTGATGCCACCGAACCCTGCTTGAGTCAAACCACGCCTGCTTGAAGGACAACATGAACCGTTTTCGTTTTTTGACCACTTTTGCCGTGTCGATTGCCCTGCCCTTGGCGCTGGCATTGCCCCTGAGCAGCCAGGCCCAAACAGGGGGCATCAGCAAAGTGCGCATCAGCACCTCGGCAGGCGACATCGAAGCCGAGCTTTACGCTGACAAAGCCCCCAAGACCGTGGCCAACTTTTTGCAGTATGTGAACGACAAGCACTATGACGGCACGGTGTTTCACCGGGTGATTGCCGGTTTTATGGTGCAAGGTGGCGGCTACGACGCGCAGTACAAAGAAAAGAAAACACGCGCGCCCGTGCAACACGAAGGCCGCCAGTCACTGGCTGCCGGTCTGAAGAACACCACGGGCACCTTGGCCATGGCACGCACCAACGACCCGCAATCGGCCACCTCGCAGTTTTTCATCAACGTGGTGGACAACGCGTTTTTGGACCCAACGCCCATCCCCGAAGGCGATCCGGTGGCCAAATTTGAATACCAGGGCCGCGTTTACGAAAAAGTGGCACGCGCCCAGCTGCTGAATGCCCCCCAGTTGTTCGGCTACACCGTTTTTGGCAAAGTCACGTCCGGCATGGACGTAGTCCAAAAAATCAGGACCACCCCCACAGGTGCGGGCGGTCCTTTTCCTTCCGATGTCCCCCGGACACCGGTCCTCATTCAATCCATCACTTTGTTGAAGTAACACCATGAGCAACCCCCAAGTAGAACTGCACATCACCGGCTACGGCGTCATCACCCTCGAACTGGATGCTGAAAAAGCCCCCAAATCGACCGAAAACTTTCTGGCCTACGTGAACAAAGGCCATTACAACAACACGATTTTTCACCGTGTGATTCCTGGCTTCATGGTTCAGGGCGGTGGCTTTGAACCCGGCATGGCACAAAAGCCAACCGATGCCACCATCGAGAACGAAGCCAACAACGGCCTGAAAAACGCCAACTACACCGTGGCCATGGCCCGCACATCGGCCCCGCACTCGGCCACAGCCCAGTTCTTCATCAACGTGGCCGACAACGGCTTCTTGAACCACACCGCACCTTCGGCACAAGGCTGGGGTTATGCCGTGTTTGGCAAAGTGGTCAAGGGCACCGAAGTGGTCGACCAGATCAAGGGCGTGAAAACCGGCAGCAAAGGCGGCCATGCCGATGTGCCCAAAGAAGACGTCGTGATCGAAAAAGCCGTCGCCATCTGATCGACTGAGCCATGTCCGCTGACCCGCGCACCACACCGCCGACCATCGGTCGGCTGACAGCGCCAGTGGCATGGCACACCGTGGACCTGATCTCGGACCTGCACTTGCAGGCCTCTGAGCAGGCCACTTTTGAAGCCTGGCGCAGCTACATGGCCAACACCCCTGCACAGGCGGTGTTGATATTGGGTGACCTGTTTGAGGTCTGGGTCGGCGATGACGCCGCAGTCCAAGACCCGTTTTTGCAACGTTGCGCAGAAGTGTTGCGCCAAACAGCACAACGCGCTCATGTGGCATTCATGCCCGGCAACCGGGATTTTTTGGTCGGCCCCGATTTTTTGTCGGCTTGTGGTGTGCAACCCCTGAACGACCCCACCTTGTTAACGCTGGGCCAGCAACGCATTTTGCTCAGCCACGGCGATGCCTTGTGTCTGGACGACAAGCCTTACCAGGCTTTCAGACTGCAGGCCCGCAACCCCCAATGGCAACATGCGTTTTTGGCCAAGCCTTTGGCAGAACGCCAAGAATTCGCACGCAACTTACGCGCCCTGAGCGAGTCACAAAAACACGAAGGCATGAGCTTTGCTGATGCCGATCTTGAAATGAGCCTGTTCTGGCTTGAACAGGCTGAGGCAGACCAGCTGATCCACGGCCACACCCACCGACCCGCAGACCACGCACTGGGCAGCGCCGTGCGTCATGTCTTGAGTGACTGGTCGCTGGACCATGCCCCTTTGCGGGCGCAGGTGTTCAGGCTGACACGGGATGGCGATGCTGTGGGTGACGTTGGCGTTGGCGTTGGCGACGTGAGCGATGTCCGCTCTGAACGACTCGATTTGCCCCGCGACCATTTTTAGCGCCTCAACGCACCAGAAAAAACGGCCGCTCATGAAGCGGCCGTTTTATTGAATGGGCTTTGGTATCGCCCAGGGCAGTGTGGATCAGCCGCGCAACAGGTTTTTCAGGACATTTTGCAAACGGCGTGCTGTGGTCTCTTCGTGCGGACCGGACAACACTTGCGCCACGTCCTGACCCCAAGTTTCGCGAGGACCAGGTTGGTTGCGCTGGGTCAGCAACTGCAATTGCAGCGCGCGGCGCTCGTTCAGCTTGTCGGCTGGCGTAGGCACTTCTGCGGCCATTTCCAAGCGCAGCAAAGCGGTTGCTGCCGGCGTTTTGGCTTGTGTACTGACGGCTTGAGCCCAAGCTTGACGGGTGGACGCGTTGATGGCGCGGCCCAATTCTTGTGCGCTGGGCAGTGCGTCGGCTTGGCGCTCTTGCCAAGCACTCATCAATCTGGTCAGCGTTTCGCCATGGGCTTGTGCGGCCAGTTTGCGCAACGACATTTCGGCACGCTCCATGGCTTCGCGTTGGGCGCGGAAAGCGGCGTCACCGAGACGCGGACCCCGGTCTTCACGGAAATCACGGCCTTCACCACGCGGACCTCGGTCACCAAAGCGATCGCCACCACGCTCACCCGGACGGCCCGGACCACGGTCGCCACCTGGACGGGCACCGCGCTCACCCGGACGGCCGTCTCGGCGACCATCACGGCCGTCGCGACCTGTACCGGCTTCGGTCTTCTTTTGACCAGGGCGGTCGTCGCCGCGCACCGCCACCACCGGCTTGGCCGGTTTAGGGGCCACCACCGGGGCGGCCGCTTCAGCAGGTGCTTCTTGCTCTGAGGTTTCCTCTTGGGTTTCCGACCCAGCGGCCTCTTCACCGCCTGTTGGCAGCTCTGCAGCCTCGGCTTGACCGTCGGCTGTTTCGGTGCTGGCACTGGACTCAGATGGAACAGCCGCTTGGGCTGCGTCACCCGAAGCCTCTGAGGTTTCGGCTGCTGCGGCAGGCGTCTGTGTTGGCACGGGCGCCACGGGCGTAGCGGCCACCGCTTCGGCCTGGCCACGCAAAGCGGCATCGAGTGCGGCCATGGCCGCGCGAATCTTGGCGGCATCGCCAGCGGCATTGGCCTCGTCGAGCGCTTTGGACGCATCGATCACGGCGCGGTCGCGGGCGGTCAACGGAGCGGCCGAGGCTTGGCGGTCAGTGCCTTTGCGCTGGAAAGCTTCGTCCAGCGGTGCGCGGAACACTTCCCACAATTTTTGTTCTGTCTTGCGGTCCAGTGGCACCGACTGGGCTTCGACCTGCCAGCGCTGCTGCAGCGCTTTGACAGCGTCCACGCGCAAGGCGGGCGCAGCGCCCACTTCACGGGCTTCGTTGATCAAGGCCTGACGGCGCTCGACGCTGGCTTTTTGGGCCGCCTCAAGACGCGCAGCTGCGGCTTTGAAGATGGCTTTCCACTGCGACTGCATTTCACCAAACGATTTTTCGCTCAGGTGACCCGCATTGCGCCAGCGGTCTGCAAACTGGTGCAAAGCACGCAGTTGGGCGCGCCAGTCGTCGCTTTCGGCGTTGGCCGCGGTCCAGGCTTTGACTTCGTCCATCAAGGCCACGCGCTGGGCGCGGTGGTCAGCAGACTCTTTTTTCATCTGTTCCAGCCAGGCCAAAACAGTTTTATAGGCATCGTTGCAAGCGGCGTCAAAGCGCTTCCACAAAGCGTGGTTGGGCAAGCCGCCTTGGTCGGTTTGCTTCCAGCTGTCACGCAGTTGGCGCAACTTGTCCTGCATCTTGCGGCCACCCACCGTGGGGGCTTTTTCGGCATCCAGCAGCGACTCGGCCTGAGCCACCAGGTCTTGACGAACCTGGTCTGCACGCCAGCGTTGCCAGCCTTCGCTGTCGCCAGCGGCCGTCAGTGCGTTGTGCACGCGCTCGTCCAGTGTGGTGTCCAAATTCTTGCCGTGGGTCTTGAGCACGGCGTGCAAAGCAGCAGCGGCATCGGCTGGAACCTGGCTTTCTGCGATTTGTTTTTCAAGCGCTTCAAGCACATCGGTCACGGCCTTGTTGGCTTGCTCGCGCAGGGCCTGGCGCTGGGCCGCGTCCATCTTGGGTTTGGCGGCTTTGGGCTCTTTGCCCGCTTCAGCGGCACCTGGACCCGAAGCTGAGGCGGGTGTCTGCACTTCGGCCACGACTTCACCTCGCAACCGGCGAATTTCATCGGCCCACACGGGCACCGAAGGCAAGGCAAGCGCCGCGTCGGCTTGAGCCTGCTGGGCCAGCGTCAAAGCCGCAGAAAAACCATCCCAGACCGCCTGCAATTGGCTGAGCGCCGAGTCCAGCTGGGTCGGAAATTTCATGTCCACACTGGGCCACACGGCGTTGGTGGTCAGCTGCTGGGCCTGGGTCTGCCACTGGGCCACATCGCTTTGCAAACCCGCCAGACCGGCCTGCGCTTCTGCAATCGGCTTGGTCGAAAGGACTTCGATGCGCTGCGCCAGCAACACGGCTGCTTCGCGCTGAACCATCACCTGGTGCTGCAAATCCTCGACGCCTTTGACGACTTCAGCCAAGCGGGCCTTCAAGCTGGCCAACGGCTCGCGTGACAAAGGCGCACCGGCTTTGGCTGCATCGCGCTGCCAAGCCATGGCATCGGCAATGTTCAGGCGCGGGGCCTGCAGCATTTGCTCGGCTTTTTGGGCCCAGTCACTGGCCAGGGCGTCTTGACCGTGCAAGCGTTTGAGCTCGTCGAGTTTTTCCTTCAGGAGCTTGGCCGCGCCTTTGTCTCGCGTGGACATCTCGCGATACACCTCAGCCAACACTTCGGCCGAGGGCTCGGAAAGAAGCCATTCGCGCAAGCGGGCGCTGCGCTCACCTGAGGTAACGGCTTGGAAGGCCCCTCCGGTCAACTGGTCAAGAGCGGCGAGGTCAAGGGGCTTAGAAGATGAAGTCACGGTAAAAACTTTAAAACACAGTCCATGCCAAATACGGCATCAGTGTCGGGGCCGGGCATCCTTGCACAATTTTTCAAGGCGGCTATCGACAACCTCGTATTTTCGCCGGGATTTGGCCCACACAGGCTCCTTCAGTGCAATCGCTGGCAATCTCTTCGGATTTCAAGGGAAGAAACACCTCTTTATTTCCAAATAGAATCATTTACCATCTTGATATTCTTGACTGGATATTAAATATTCCTAGAATTCGCCCACTTTCCAATCAGAAATTCACCGACAGCGTTGCCAACACCTTGGCCTTGCCCGCAGCGCAACGAATGCGCTGCAGGCCGCGTCCCCCCACAAACACACAAACGCCCCGTGATGCCCATCACCACGTTGACCATGAGAGGAAGTTCTATGACCGCGCGATTGAACATGTCCCGCCTGGTTTTGGGCCTGCAGATCTGGGCCGCCGATGTCCGGGAAGGTTTTGTCGAAATCATGCGCCACAGCTTGGCTGTTTTCGGCCTGGCCGTGGTGTTGGTCAGTGTGACTTTTTGGGCTCGCCCTAACCTGCAGGCATCTGCCAGCGAGTTGCTGTTGGGTTGGCTCGAAATTCGGCAAACCGACACCGTCGAAACCCCAGTGGTCAACAATGCGGCGACACGTGCCACCACCAAAAACCTGAAAAACCTGACACCCGACCAGCTGGCCGTGACCCGCTGGCTCAGTCGCAAGTACCGTGTTTCCGCAGAGCCACTGGGTGCCATGGTTGCGGAAGCATGGTCTTTGGGTGAACGCAGCCAGCTGGCACCCCATTTGATCCTGGCCATCATGGCCGTAGAGTCCCGCTTCAACCCGTTTGCGTCGGGCAGCCAAGGGGCGGTGGGCCTGATGCAAATTGAGGTCAAAGCCCATGCCGAGGCTTTGGGCCAATTTGGCGGGCAGTTGTCGGCCTTTGACCCCTTGACCAATGTGCGGGTGGGGGTGAGGCATTTGCAAGGGCTGATTGAGCAAACCGAAACCCTGGAGGAAGCTTTGTGGCTTTACGGTTCATCGTCCGGACAAGCCTCTGAAAGCCAATATGTGGAACGGGTCCTGGCCGAGCAACAACTGCTCGACAAAGTGACCGAGAGACAAAGCACGGCGGCGCTTGCTGCCAAGGGCCTGCGCGCTCAACTTTGAGTCTGGCCCGCTTGGGGGCCATGGAAAGCCAGCAGGCCTCGGCTACACTAACGCGGTGCGCGACTGGCGATAGGAGCCCCCTCTTCGAAACACAAGGCGGGATCACTCTGACGTGGAGCGCGGCGGCCGTTGGGCCACCCCAGAACCACTGGGAAGCGCACAGCCCGGAACTGGTCAACAAACCCAGAAACGGGTTTTCAGCCGTTCGCCTGGGCAGCCCTTGTCGGGGACTTTTCACAAGTCGCCTGCCAAGGTTCCATCATTTGAAGGACTGCCATGTACAACCGTAATATCCTGATTGAACAAACCGATCCCGAAATCTTTGCCGCCATCCAGGCCGAGAACGCGCGTCAAGAACACCACATCGAGCTGATTGCCAGCGAAAACTACGCTTCGCCCGCTGTCATGGCCGCGCAAGGCAGCCAGTTGACCAACAAATACGCCGAAGGCTATCCAGGCAAGCGCTACTACGGTGGTTGCGAGCATGTGGACGTGGCCGAGCAACTGGCCATTGACCGCATCAAGCAAATTTTTGGCGCCGAAGCCGCCAACGTCCAGCCCCATTGCGGCGCATCGGCCAACGAAGCGGTGTTTCTGGCCTTCTTGAAACCCGGCGACACCATCATGGGCATGAGCCTGGCCGAAGGCGGTCACCTGACGCACGGCATGCCGCTGAACATTTCGGGCAAGTGGTTCAACGTCGTGTCTTATGGCCTGGACAAGAACGAAGCCATCGACTACGAGGCGATGGAAGCCAAAGCCCGCGAAACCAAACCCAAGCTGATCATCGCTGGCGCTTCGGCCTACAGCCTGCACATCGACTGGGCACGCTTTGCCAAAGTGGCCAAAGAAGTTGGCGCGATCTTCATGGTCGACATGGCCCACTACGCCGGTCTCATTGCCGCGGGCCAATACCCCAACCCCGTGCCCCACGCCGATGTGGTGACCTCCACCACCCACAAGAGCCTGCGCGGCCCTCGCGGCGGCATCATCTTGATGAAGGCCGAGCACGAAAAAGCCATCAACAGCGCCATCTTCCCCGGCCTGCAAGGCGGCCCGCTGATGCATGTGATCGCAGCCAAGGCTGTGGCTTTCAAGGAAGCGCTGGCGCCCGAGTTCAAAGCCTACCAAGCCCAGGTGATCAAGAACGCGCAAATCATTGCCGAAACCTTGACCCAGCGCGGTCTGCGCATCGTGAGCGGCGGCACGCAAAGCCACGTCATGCTGGTGGACTTGCGTGCCAAAGGCATCACGGGCAAAGTGGCCGAAGCCGCTTTGGGCAACGCCCACATGACGATCAACAAGAACGCCATCCCGAATGACCCAGAAAAGCCATTCGTGACCAGCGGCGTGCGCATCGGCACACCGGCCATGACGACCCGCGGTTTCAAGGACGAAGAAGCCCGCGCCACGGCCCACCTGATCGCCGACGTGCTGGACAACCCGCGGGACGAGGACAATCTGGCCGCCGTGCGCGCCAAGGTGCACGCCCTGACCAGCCGCTTCCCGGTCTACGGCTGATCGGTCGGCGCGATGAAATGCCCTTTTTGCGGTCACCTCGAAACCCAAGTGGTCGAGACACGGCTGGCCGAAGACGGGGATTTCATCCGCCGTCGCCGTCAATGTGGGGCGTGTGAAAAGCGCTTCACCACTTACGAAAAGCCGGAAGTCAACTTTCCGGCCATCGTCAAAAAAGACGGCCGACGCATCGAGTATCAACGCGAAAAACTGCGTGCCAGCCTCAACCTGGCCCTGCGCAAGCGGCCTGTCAGCACAGAACAGGTCGACGGTGCCATCGAGCGCATCGAAGAAAAGCTGCTCAACCCGGGCAACCGTGAAGTGGCATCGCACCACATCGGCGAGTTGGTCATGCGCGAGCTGAAAAAACTCGACAAAGTGGCCTATGTGCGCTTTGCCAGCGTGTACCGCAACTTTGAAGACATTGACGCCTTCAAGACGCTGGTGGACGAAGTTCAAAGCTGACGCGCAACATCACCCTGCCGACAGGCCGGGCACCAGCTCATGGGCAGCTCGGCGGTGTGTATTTCTGTATCCGGGGCTTGCCCAAGGCATTGCTGACCACCTGCCAACCCACCGACGACGAGGCCTGGCAAAAGCGCCATGTGCCAGCCATGAAAGCCCCGTTTGTGCTCATGCTGCGGCCCTCGGCACCATAAGAAAAGTACGCCTTCACCGTATTGGTGACACCCAATTGCACGACCGGTGGCACAGGTGCATGCACTTCGACCACCACCTCCCCTGAATCGTGCAGGCCATTGTCGTTCGCATCCACAAACACCAGCCAGCCTTGCTGCCAATGGCCGTTGGCATCGCATGTGCCATCGGTCGCCCTTGCGCACAGGCTCACCCGCTGCTGACGGCGCAAGGCCTCTGAACGGGCCAGGACCAAACTGTCCAGAAACCCTTCAGCCTGGGCTTGCAGCTGATGCCGTGCCCGCACGTCCAACAAAGCAGGTACTGCCATGGCGACCAGAATGCCCAGCAAAGCCAGCACCACCAAAGCCTCCAGCAGGGTGAAACCCCGCGCGCTGCAGCGGTCACAGGGAGCTTGACGGCATGTGAAGAAAGAGCGCATGGTTTTCTCACGGGTGATTTTGGACAGCCATGCCCAAACAAGTTGCTGCATCTTTGCGGACTGTACAAGGTGAATACAGAAGACCACAATCCATCAGCACACCAGGGAGACAACGCATGCCAATGCCACGGAGGGGTCCAAACACCCCGTTGAGCACACGCAGCACATGCAGCACACGCAGCAAAGGCTGGACGTTGGCCGAACTGCTGATCAGCTTGGCCCTGATGAGCGTGCTCGCTGCGCTGGCCCTGCCCGCTTACCAGCAACAACAACGCCAGGCAAGACGCACCGATGGGCAAGCGGCCTTGCTCCAGTTGCAAATGGAACAAGCACGTTGGCGCGGCACACATGAAAGCTACGCCGACTCGCTGACGGCCTTGGGCTGGGCCAGCGACCGATCCCCTTTGGGACATTACCAAATCACCCTGTCAGATGCCACAGCCGATGGCTATACCGCGCAGGCCGTGGGCCTGGTTGGCCAGGCGGCAGACCGCGACTGCAGCACTTTGCGCTTGAGCTGGCAGGGCACGGCGACAGCCATCTTCGGTGCGGGCGAACACCCTGACAGCGACCCTGCTCGCTGCTGGCGGCGATGACATACAAGCAACACCCGCTTGAAAAAGGCGAAACACTGACAGGACTGCTCGTGGGCATGTCGGTGGGTTTGGTCGTTCTGGCCGCAGGCAGCGCCATGCTGGCCAACCACTTGCGCGGTCACCGTGCTGCCTTGCAAGACAGCCACTTGCACACCGACCTGCGCTCGGCCACGGACTGGATGGCCAGAGAACTGCGCAAGGCCCAATACACAGCCAATGCCTGGCAAACCCGATCCCCCACGGCTTGCAATGACCCGTTTTGCCAAGATGGGCAAGACTTCAGCATCGAGGGCAGCAGGATCGACTTCAGCCATGACCGCAACCACAATGGCCAGCGGGACAACGACGAATGCATAGGCTTTCGTCAGGTCGGCACCGCATTGCAAGCACGCAGGACATGCAACTCGAGCGGGAGTTGGCAAGCCATCACCGACAGCGCCAATCTGAGCATCACCGCGCTGAACTGGCAACTGCACTGCGAAATGCGCAATGGCTGGCTGCATCGCAGCGTTCAAATGGACTTGACGGCGCAGTGGCCCGGCGATGCCTCTCGACAGGTCAGCCTGTCGCAAACCATCCATTTGCGCAACGACTTGCCCGCCAGCAAGCAGGCGCTGTTTTGCCCATGACAAAGCACCATCCCTCACGGCCCCAAGGTGGGGCCATCACCTTGCTGGTGGCCATCGGCCTGGTGATTCTGGCCAGCTTGACCAGTTTTTACAGCGCTCGCAGTGTGTTGATCGACCAACTGGCCAGCCACAACCACGCACACGCCAGCCAGGCGCGACTGGCGGCCGATGCGGCCTTGGCCAATGCACAGGCCGTGATTGCGAACAGCAGCTTCAATGCCCATGCGCTGTTGACCACGCGCACCGTCTGCCCTGCGGGAATAAGCGGCCCACAGTGGCAATGCAGCGCCCTGAGCGTCATGCCGCATCCCGCCCTGCCCCAGGCCGCACTGAGCGCCACTGCCGTGCGCGATCTGGTTCAGTCACCGCACGTTCTCACGGTGCATGCCAGCGCCAGCATCGCTGGCCAAAACAGCCAGGCACGCGCGCGTGAAAGCTTGTTCGTGCCCTTTGTGGCCCCCGCACCGGGTTTGGCGGCGCCTGCGGCGCTGGTGCTGAACGGCTGTGTCAGCGAAGCAGCGGGGGCCAGCCTGCGCGTGTGCCCCCTCACCCAAAACGGTGAGGCCTGCAGCGGCACAGCAAAAGCGCCTGCCGTGCAAACGCACTTTGTGGTGGACACCGACCACAACGGCAGTATCTCCAGTGCCGAAAAAAATGCCTGTCTGGCCATCAGCCCCATCAGCTTGCCCGGCGGGGGCGTGCAAACAGCGCCCAACACGGCAGTGCCGCGCAGCCCCTGCACACGTACCGCCTGGCGAAGCGTACTGGGCGACATCACAGACCAACAACTGCAAGCCTGGTCCAGCGACCAAGAACGCAACGGTTTGACAGCGCAAACGACACCCCCGCGCTCTGTTTACTGGATCGACAGCCCCGCCGACTGGCAGCAAAGTGTGGGCACATCAGCTCACCCAGCCCTGCTGGTGTTTTCTGCCCAAGCCTGTGCCCAGCGCTGCCCACACATGGGCAACCGCGTGCGCGTTGTGGGCAGCGTCTTGCTCGACTCCGGCTGCGACGACGAAAAGATGCGGGGCTGGCAAGCGGGGACCATCGAAGGCCAGCTGGTGGTGGAATCGGGCATGCCCGAGTGGCGCTCGGGCACCGTGCTGGCACGCCCTGAAGGCCGCCATGCCTACAGCCTCGACTGGCCCGAAGGCATCGATGCGACACGGGTCCAGCGCGTCAATGGCAGCTGGAGCGAGGGCACGCCATGACAAACCACGCACCCGCCCAGCAAGGCATGGCCTTGATCGAAGCCCTGATCGCCTCGGCCGTCTTGGGCATCGGGCTGGTCGGCGCAACGCAGTTGACCCTTAAAACCCTCCACATGGCCAGCGCAAGCCGCCATCACACCGTGGCACAACACCTGGCCCAGGAAGCCATGGACTGCTTGCATGCACAGGCCAACGCCACCCTGTGCCCCGGTCAAGATGACATCCAGGTGCAAGGCGTGCGCTACACCCGACAAACGCGCAGCACCCCTCGGGGCGACGGCTTGGTGATCGACCTGCAAGTCAGCGTGGAATGGGTGGCCAGCGGAACAGGCACTAGCAACAATGCCGAGCAAAGTAGCAAGGCCAGCACCCGCATCGAATGGCACAGCAGCACCTCGACCATCCCTCTGTGGGTTGGCGTATCCTCGCCCTAGTCTGTGCGGCCAATTGGCTGCGCCACCGCATCCACCCATTTGTTGACCGCCGTGCCCACTTCGACCGTTCACCCCACCCCCATGCAACACGCCCTGGATCTGGCTCGCAAAGCCCTGTGGCTGACCTCACCCAACCCGCGTGTGGGCTGCGTGATCACCGCCGCCGATGGCACGCTGCTGGGCCAAGGCCACACCCAACGCGCTGGCGGGCCACACGCCGAAATCATGGCGCTGCGCGACGCCGCTGAGCGCGGTCAGAGCGTACAAGGGGCCACCGCCTGGGTCACGCTGGAGCCCTGTGCCCACCAAGGCCGCACCGGCCCCTGTTGCGATGCCTTGGCCACAGCGGGCATAGGCCGCGTGGTCGCCGCCATGACCGACCCCAACCCCCAAGTCGCGGGCCAGGGCATGGCCCGATTGGCCGCCGCCGGTGTACTGACCGAAACCCTGGCCCCCGACAGTGACATCGCCTTGCAAGCGCGCGAGTTGAATGTGGGCTTTTTCAGCCGCATGGAACGTGGCCTGCCTTGGGTGCGCCTGAAGGTGGCCGCCTCGCTGGATGGGCAAACGGCGCTGGCAAACGGCCAAAGCCAATGGATCACCGGCCCCCAAGCCCGCGCCGACGGCCACGCCTGGCGAGCCCGCGCCTGCGCCATCCTGACCGGCATCGGCACCGTGCTCGAAGACGACCCGCAACTGAACGTGCGTGGCCTTGAGGTGCCACGCCAGCCGCACTTGGTGGTGGTGGACAGCCGCTTGGACATGCCGCTGACGGCCAAACTGCTGGACACCCAAGGCGCTGGGGAACACGCACGGCAGATTTGGGTTTACACCGCCACCAGCGATCAAGCCGACAAACGCGCTGCGCTGACGGCTCGCGGCGTGACCGTGATCGATTGCCCCGGCCCCGGCGGCAAGGTCGATTTGGCGGGCATGCTGCGCGACCTGGCCCGACGCGAGATCAACGAACTGCACGTGGAGGCCGGGCACAAACTCAACGGCTCATTCATACGCGAGGGGCTGGTGGACGAGTTTTTGGTCTACCTGGCCCCCCAACTGCTGGGGCCCGGACAAGGCATGGCCCATTTGCCTGCGCTGACCGCCCTGAGTGATTCGGTCAAGCTGGCCTTTCATGACGCGCAGCGCATCGGTCCCGATTTGCGCTTGCTGCTGCGCCGGGCTTGAGCCTCAATAGTTGAGGGTCTTCACGCCTTCAGACGTGCCCAGCAAACAGACCTGGGCTTTTTGCAAGGCAAACACGCCCACTGTCACCACGCCGGGCCACTGGCTCACGGTGTTTTCAAAGGCCACCGGGTCGGTGATCTGCAGGCCCTTCACGTCCACGATGTGCTGGCCGTTGTCGGTCACCAACGGCTGGCCGTCTTTCAGGCGCACAGCAGCCGTGCCCCCCATGGCGGCAAACTGGCGCATGACGCGGGCTGTGGCCATGGGAATGACCTCCACCGGCAATGGGAAAGCGCCCAAAGCCTGAACCAACTTGCTCTCGTCGGCAATGCAGACAAACTGCTTGGACTGCGCCGCCACGATTTTTTCGCGGGTCAAGGCAGCGCCACCGCCCTTGACCATGTGGCCTTGGTGGTCGATCTCGTCGGCACCATCGATGTAGACCGACAGGCTCTCGACCTCGTTGCTGTCAAACACCGGAATGCCCAAGGCCTTCAGACGCACGGTCGAGGCCTCGGAGCTGGACACCGCGCCCTTGATCTGGTCTTTCATCGTGGCCAGTGCATCGATGAATTTGTTGACCGTGGAGCCGGTGCCCACACCGACGATCTCGCCGGGAACAACGTATTTCAGGGCGGCTTGGCCCACCAGGGCTTTGAGTTCGTCTTGTGTCATGGGGTCGGGTCTGGGTAAAAAAGGAAAGCTGCGCCGGGTTTGCGACAATCAACACCATTGTTGTCACAGCCTTTGCTGGCCGGAATTATCCAATGTCCCTGATCCCCTACGCCCTCGCCCGCTCGTTTTTGTTCAAGATGGACGCCGAAGAAGCCCACGAACTGACCATCGAGGGCCTGGCACGCACCCAAAACACCCCGCTCGACCGCGTTTATCGCCAACCCTTTGTGGCGCAACCCATCACACTGGCGGGCCTGCACTTCCCCAACCGCGTGGGCCTGGCCGCAGGTCTGGACAAAAACGCCCGCTGCATCGATGGTCTGGGTGCCATGGGCTTTGGCTTTGTCGAAGTGGGCACCGTCACGCCCAAAGCGCAACCGGGCAACCCCAAGCCCCGCATGTTTCGCCTGCCTGAGGCGCAAGCCCTCATCAACCGCTTGGGCTTCAACAACGACGGACTCGACGCCTTCATCGCCAACGTCAAGCGCTCCAAATTCCGCCAGCAGGGCCGCATTTTGGGCCTGAACATCGGCAAAAACGCCGCCACGCCCATCGAAAACGCCACCGACGATTACTTGATCGCTCTGGCGGGCGTGTACCCGCATGCCGACTACGTGACGGTGAACATCTCCAGCCCCAACACCAAGAACCTGCGCGCCCTGCAAAGCGACGAAGCGCTCGACGGCCTGCTGGGCGCACTGGTCGCAAGGCGCGAAGAACTGGCTGCTGAACACGGCCGCCGGGTGCCCATGTTCCTGAAAATCGCCCCCGATCTGGACGAAACCCAAGTGGGCGTGATCGCCGCCACCTTGCAAAAGCACGGCATGGACGGCGTGATCGCCACCAACACCACACTGGCACGCGACGCGGTGAGTGGCCTGCAGCACGCCGACGAAATGGGCGGACTGTCCGGCGCACCTGTGCTGCAAAGCAGCAACCGCGTGATCCGCCAATTGCGTGCGGCTTTGGGCAAAGACTTCCCCATCATCGGCGTGGGCGGCATCCTGAGCGGTCACGACGCCATTGCCAAAATCGAAGCCGGGGCCGACGTGGTGCAGATCTACACCGGGCTGATTTACAAAGGCCCGGCCCTGGTCACCGAAGTGGCCAGTGCGTTGCAGCAGATGAAGCGCTGAAGCCCCGCTGGCAAGTGCTCAAGCCAGACGAGCGCAGACCTCGTCGGCGATCGCCAGTGAACTGGTCAGGCCCGGCGACTCGATGCCCAGCAGGTTCACCAGGCCTGGCACGCCATGCTCGGCAGGGCCTTGGATCATGAAATCGGCTGCCGCTTCATGCGGGCCACTGATCTTGGGGCGCATGCCCGCATAGCCCGGCTGCAAAGCGCCATCTTGCAAATCGGGCCAATAGCGGCGCACCTCGGCATAAAAGGCATCGCCCCGGCGCGGGTCCACTTGCAGGTCGGCGGGGTCATCGACCCACTGCACATCAGGCCCGAACTTGGCCTGCCCGCCCAGGTCAAGCGTGAGGTGCACGCCCAGGCCAGCCGCCTCGGGCACCGGGTAAATCAAGCGCGAAAACGGGGCCTTGCCCGCCAGCGTGAAATAGTTGCCTTTGGCGTAATGGGCGGACGGCAGCAGGCTGTGCGCAAGCCCCTGCATGCCCCGCGCCAGAGCCACCGCGTTAAGACCCGCAGCGTTGACCAATGTGCGGCAGGCCAGTTCGGTGCCGTCTTGCGTGCTCACGCGGATCGGGTGCGTGGCCGTGCCTTGCTGGAGGCCAATGTGCTGCACGGGCGAGACCAGCGCCAAAAGCCCCCCTGCGTTTTCCAAGTCGCCTTGCAAGGCCAGCATGAGGCCGTGGCTGTCCACCACGCCCGTGCTGGGCGAAAGCAAAGCCGCTTCGCAGGCCAGTGCGGGCTCCAATGCCCTGGCTTGGGCGGCGCTGAGTTTTTGCAGGTCATGCACGCCGTTGGCCGCCGCCTTAGCCACGATGCCGTCCAGCGTGGGCACTTGCTCGGGGCGCGTGGCCACGATCAGCTTGCCCAGCCGCTGGTGCGCCACGCCGCGCTCGGCGCAATAGGTGTACAGCAGACCTTTGCCCTGCACGCACAGCCGCGCCTTGAGCGAGCCCGCCGGGTAGTAAATGCCCGCGTGAATGACCTCGCTGTTGCGCGAGCTGGTGCCGGTGCCGATGGCGTTTGCCGACTCCAGCACCATCACCTCGCGACCCGCCAGCGCCAGCGCCCGCCCCACGGCCAGACCGACCACGCCCGCCCCGATCACCACTGCATCGACTTGTTCCACATCCACCTCACACCTGATTGGTTTGCGTTCCATTGTGGCCGATGGCCCCATAGGCCCATGCCAAACGACTGACACGCGCAAGACAGCCCTGTGCGCCGCACACGGGCAGACTGCCCAGCATTCAACAAGGAGCCCTTTTCATGTCGCTGTTCCATCTGCAAGGCAAAGTCGCCATCGTCACAGGCTCCAGCCGGGGCATTGGCCGATCGATTGCCCACCAACTGGCCAAGCAAGGCGCCAAGGTGGTGGTGTCCAGCCGCAAACAAGACGCCTGCGAAGGGGTGGTCCAAGAGATTCAAGCTGCGGGCGGCCAAGCCATGGCGGTGGCCGCCAGCATTTCGAGCAAAGAGCAGCTGCAAAACCTGATCGACCAGACCCGCGCGGCCTGGGGTCCGATCGACATCTTGGTCTGCAATGCAGCCACCAACCCCTATTACGGCCCCACCACAGGCATGAGCGACGAGGTGTTCGACAAAGTCATGCGCAACAACGTGCTGTCAAACACTTGGCTGTGCACCATGGTCTACCCGGACATGAAGGCCAAGAAGGACGGAGCCATCGTGATCGTGTCGTCGATTGGCGGCCTGCACGGCTCGGCCATCATTGGGGCATACAACATGTCAAAGGCCGCCGACATGCAACTGGCACGCAACCTGGCCGTGGAATGGGGGCCGGACAACATCCGCGTGAACTGCATCGCGCCGGGCTTGATCAAGACCGATTTTGCCAAGGCGCTGCACGAAGACCCGGTACTGAGTGCCAAGTACAACAGCGAGACCCCGCTGCGCCGCATGGGCGAGCCCGACGACATTGGCGGGGTGGCGGTGTTTCTGGCCAGCCCGGCTGGGCAATATGTGACGGGGCAAACCATCGTGGCGGATGGGGGGATGATGATTCGCTGACTCTGCTTGACGCTCGGTGCTCGGTGCTCGGTGCTCGGTGCATCTGTGCATCTGTGCATCTGTGCATCGTGGAACGCTGAGCATGGGTTGGGGCCGGGCACCTCAGAGGGAGTACCCAAAATCGGCGCCCGGCCCCAGCCCATGCTCAGCTCGGTTGTCGGTCTCATTTGTCGACCTCATTTGTCGATCCAGGGTCCAAGCAGCAGACTGTTGGCTCTCTTCAATCCACTGGCACAGAGGTCGCATTTACCTTCGGCCCACAAAGCAAAAAGCCCGCATCAGCGGGCTTTTTGACATCGAGAAACCTTCGATCAGCCGAAGTTCTTCTCGGCAAACGACCAGTTCACCAGCTTGTCGAGGAAAGTCTCGACGAACTTGGGGCGCATGTTGCGGTAGTCGATGTAGTAAGCGTGTTCCCACACGTCCACGGTCAACAAGGCGGTGTCGCCAGTGGTCAGAGGGGTGCCAGCGGCGCCCATGTTGACGATGTCCACCGAGCCGTCGGCTTTTTTCACAAGCCATGTCCAGCCGGAGCCAAAGTTGCCCACGGCGCTCTTGACGAAGGCTTCTTTGAAAGCGGCGTAGCTGCCAAATTTGGCATCGATGGCCGTGGCCAAAGCGCCTGTGGGCTCGCCGCCACCGTTGGGCTTCATGCAGTTCCAGAAGAAGGTGTGGTTCCAGATCTGGGCCGAGTTGTTGTAGATGCCGCCGCTGGACTTTTTGATGATTTCTTCGAGGCTCATGCTCTCGAATTCAGTGCCTTTTTGCAGGTTGTTCAGGTTCACAACGTAGGCGTTGTGGTGCTTGCCATGGTGAAACTCCAGGGTTTCCTGGCTGTAGTGAGGAGCCAAAGCGTCGATCGCATAAGGCAGTGCGGGCAAGGTGTGTTCCATGGGGATGTCCTTTTGTTGTTGCGGGTTGAAAGTAGACCCATGCATTTTAGAGGCTGACTGATCGCCCTTTGCAGGGGCAGGTCACTGAAAACTCAGCCACCCCAACGGCCACCGTCATGGTGTGGGGCTTTGCACCGATTTTGGGTACTTGTTGATGAAAGCACACGCGCTCATGTCCCATCGCCGTTATGGGGCGAGAAATGGGAACCGATTTTGGGCACTTGCTATTGAAAGCCCGTGCGCTCATGGCCCATCGCCGTCATGGGGCGGGCCTGGGCACCGATTTTGGGTATTCCCTCATGAGGTGCCCAGGCTCGCCCCATGACGGCTTACCTGCATCCCCAAAAATCGGCCTCAGCCCATGCCGCCATTCGGCCGCCAGGAGACAATCCCGAAAAAACAAAGCTTCCCTAATGAACCGATCAGCCCTGAACCTTCAAAGGCACTTCGCCATCTGCCAAAGTGGCTCGAACGGCTTGGCCAGCTTGAAACTGGGCCGCGTGGGTCAGGGCTTGGCCACGCTCATCGCTGAGCCAGGCATAACCGCGTTCCAGCACTTGGCGCGGGTCCACCGATGACAACCGCAAAGCGGCCCGCTCTAAGCGCTGGGCACGTTGTTGCACTTGCTGACCGCGATTGAAGCTCAGGCGGTCTTCCAGGCGGGTCAGCTGGTGGCCACTGCCGATGGCTTGGCTTTGTACGCCCGCTTGCAAACGGTGCGCCAGCCGGTCCAGCCACTGACTGTGTTGGCCCAGCAAAGCTTGTGGTCGGCTCAGACGGGTGGCCATGGCGTTCAGACGCTGAACTTGACGTTCTTGCTGACGGGCAAGGCCAACACCCCAGCGGGCGGCCACGCTGTCCAGCCGCTGGGCTTGCCGGTCTTGCTGACGCAGCAGGCCCCGGGTCAACCTGTGTTCCAGCACCGACAAGGCCTCCAGGGCCACGCCACGGTCGGTCGCCGCCATCTCGGCAGCAGCGGTGGGTGTGGGGGCGCGCACATCGGCCACAAAGTCGGCAATGGTGAAGTCGGTCTCGTGGCCCACGCCGCAAATCAAGGGCACCGGGCTTTGGGCGATCACGCGGGCCAGGTTTTCGTCGTTGAAAGACCACAGGTCTTCCATCGAGCCGCCGCCGCGCACCAGCAAGATCACATCCACAGGCGGGCTGAGCGGGTTGTCTTCTGCCGTAAAAGCGTAAAGGTTGAGCAGCGCCTGTGCCAGCGTGGCCGCAGCGCTCACGCCTTGCACCAAGGCCGGCGCCATCAGCACGGGAATGTGCGGCACGCGCCGCTGCAAGGCGGTCATCACGTCGTGCCAAGCGGCTGCGCCCGGCGAAGTGACCACGCCAATGGCTCGGGGCTGGGCCGGTAATAAGCGTTTGTGTGCGGGATCGAAAAGACCTTCGGCCTCGAGCTTGGCCTTGAGGCGCAAAAACTGCTCAAACAGTGCGCCCTGCCCGGCCCGAGCCATAGACTCGACCACCAATTGCAAATCGCCCCGGGCTTCGTACACCCCCAAACGGCCACGCACCTCCACCAGTTCGCCATCACGGGGGGCGAAGTCCATCAAACTGGCGGCACGGCGGAACATGGCGCAACGGATCTGGCCCGTGTCGTCCTTGATCGAAAAATAACAATGGCCACTGGCGGCCCGCGAAAAGCCCGAAACCTCCCCACGCACCGTGACAGGGTTGAACTGGGCATCCAGCGTGTCAGCCATGGCGCGGCACAGCGCTGAAACTGTCCACGCGCGGGGCTTCAAATCGTCATTCACAGGCATGGTATTGAGGTTTCATCGGCGTTTGGAGGGTGTTTCAGGCGTCTAAACCAAGCCAGCTGAGGCAAAGTACTCCACAAGCCATGCCCTGGGCTGGTTTTGGCCAATGCGAAGCAAGCGACATCACTACAAAATTACAAGTCATTGATTTCATTCATTATTTTTTTAAAATGACGGGTTGAATTTTGGAGAATTAATATACACCTGAGTATGCTGAACAGCACAACAGGCCAAGTTCTTCACAAAGTTATCCACAGAAATCTCGGCACCAAGCAAACTTCCAAGCCGTGGTGATGGGGCACCCTAGGCATTCGCCGATAATCAGCCTCGTTCGAGACCCAAAAACGGGAAGGTATTTTTTTGTTGTCCATCATACAAGCCGCAGGTTGGCCCATTTGGCCCTTGATTTTGTGTTCCATTCTGGCCCTGGCCCTGATCCTGGAGCGCTGCGTTCAGCTGCAAAGCGCCAAAGTCATGCCCGCCCACATCCTCGCGCAAACCATCGAGGCAAGCCAACGCGGTGTCCCCGTGCCAGAGATGATCCAGGCCTTGGACAAAGCAGGTGCCATGGGGCCGGTTTTGGCCAGCGGGCTGCGTTGCCTGCATGACAACCCCAAAGCCTCTGGCGAAGACATCCAAGCCAGCATGCAAATGGCGGGGCGTTTGGCAACACAAGGGCTTGAGCGCTACCTGCCTGCACTGGCCACCATCGCCTCTGCCGCCCCACTGCTCGGTTTGCTGGGCACCGTGGTCGGCATGATCGACATTTTTGGGGCGCACACGGCGGCCAACAACCAGCCTGCCCTGCTGGCACATGGTATTTCGGTGGCGCTTTACAACACCGCGTTCGGCTTGGTTGTGGCCATCCCGTCCTTGATGTTCTGGCGCTACTTTCGCGCCGTGGTGGACCGCCATGTGCTGGCCATGGAAGTGACCGCCGAGACCTTTGCCCGGCATCTGAGCCGTTTGCGCGCATAAAGGCTGGCTGTGAATTTCAGACCCCGGCCCTCGTCCCCCGAACCCGAGATCAACCTGATCCCATTCATTGACGTGCTTTTGGTCGTCCTGATCTTTTTGATGCTGACCACCACTTGGTCACGCCTGACCGAAATCCAGCTGAACCTGCCCGTGGCCGATGCCAGTGCATCCAGCCAGCGCCCGCGCCAAATTGTCTTGACGATCACATCACAAGGGCGATACGCCATCAACAAGTCACCCGTCGGGGGCAGCTCGGTCGGTCATTTGGTGGCGGTCCTGACGCCACTGGTCCACAAAGACGCGATGCTGGTCATCAGCGCCGACGCATCGGCCACGCACCAAAGCGTGATCAACGCCATGGAGGCGGCACGCCGCAGTGGCTTGTCCAAAATCACCTTTGCGGCCCAATCGGCCGAAGTGCCGGGCTCTTGATCGGCATGGGCCTGTCCGCATTCCTTCACCAGCATTTGCCCCGGGTTTGGCAGCGGCGCGGCCCGCTCGCGTGGGCCTTGCGCCCGGTGGCGGCCATTTATGGCGCACTCACGACACTGCGGCGCATGGCCTACGCCACGGGCATCTTCAAAACCCGGCGCGTACCCGCCTTGGTCATCGTGGTCGGCAATGTGGTGGCAGGCGGTGCAGGCAAAACCCCGGTCACCATGGCCCTTGCCAGGCACTTGCTGGCCAAGGGCTTGCAGGTCGGGGTGATCTCGCGCGGGCACGGCCGCAAAACGCAGGACGCCCGTGCCGTGACGCACGACAGCCACCCACTGGATGTGGGCGATGAACCCTTGCTGATTCACCAAAGCACTGGCGTGCCGGTTTGGGTGGCGCGAGCCAGGGCCGATGCGGCGCTGGGCTTGCTCCACGCGCATCCGACGGTGCAAATTTTGATCTGCGACGATGGTTTGCAACACCTGGCCTTGGCGCGTGACATCGAGATTTGTGTGATGGACGAGCGCGGCGTGGGCAACGGCTGGTTGTTGCCTGCAGGCCCCCTGCGCGAAGCCTGGCCACGCCCGGTCGATTGGGTTCTGCACACCGGTCCATCCATTTCGGGTGACCGCCCACTAGGTCAATACCAGGCCCCACGGCAACTGGCAGACCACGCCCTGACCTCGGATGGGCGACACCTTGCCTTGAGCGCATTGACAAACCGCCCACTGCACGCGGTGGCCGGACTGGCCAGGCCTGAAGCATTTTTCGACATGCTGCGCCAATCGGGGTTGCAACTGACCAGCACCACCGCCCTGCCTGACCACCACGACTACCAAGACTGGAAAGCCAACCCCGACCGCACTTGGGTTTGCACCGAAAAAGACGCCGCCAAACTCTGGCCGCACGAACCCGGCGCCCTGGCGATCCCTCTGGTCATCACGCCAGAAAACGGTTTTTGGTCGGCGCTGGATGCGCGCATTGAGCAACTTTTGCAGCACTGACCTTTCCCAAACACCCCTGGCTTGGGGGCCGTTATCATTGACAGCATGGACAACAAATTGCTTGAATTACTGGTTTGCCCAGTCACCAAAGGCCCTCTCGACTTCGACCGGGAACACCAGGAACTGCTCTCGCGCAGCGCTCGCCTGGCGTACCCGGTGCGCAACGGCATTCCGATCCTGCTGGAAAACGAGGCCCGCACACTGAGTGACGAAGAAATCGAGAAACTCGCGGCCCTGCGTCCCGCGCTCTGAGCCCCAGCCATGACCCATTTTTTGCCCCCCGCAGGCTCTGCTGCGGGTTTTACGGTGGTAATTCCGGCACGCATGGCTTCGAGCCGCTTGCCCGACAAACCTCTTGCCGACATCGCTGGACTGCCCATGGTGGTGCGCGTGGCGCAACGTGCCATGCTGTCCAACGCCAGTCTGGTGGTGGTGGCCGCTGACGATAAGCGCATCGTGGCGGCCTGTGAAGCGCACGGCATACGCGCCTTGCTGACCCGAAAAGACCACGTCAGCGGCAGCGACCGCCTGGCCGAAGCTTGCCAGCTGCTGGGCCTTGCGCCCGATGCGGTGGTGGTCAACGTGCAAGGCGACGAGCCGCTGATCCCCCCCGCGCTCATCAACGAGGTGGCCCGCGTGCTGACCGAGCGGCCTGATGCCAGCATGAGCACCGCAGCGCACGCCATCGGCTCATTGGAAGAATTCACCAACCCCAACGTGGTCAAGGTGGTCATGGACGCCCGGCAAATGGCACTGTATTTCAGCCGCGCGCCCATTCCGTGGTGGCGCGATGGCCAGTCGGACTCGGGTTTCAAGGCCCTGCCTAGCCCGGCACCGCTGCGCCACATCGGGATTTATGGCTACCGGGCCGGTTTTCTGGCTTTGTTCCCCACACTGCCCCCCGCGCCAGTGGAAACCATGGAATCACTCGAGCAGCTGCGCGCACTGTGGCACGGCCACCGGATCGCAGTGCATGTCACCGCCGCATCACCCGGTCCGGGAGTCGACACCCCCGAAGACCTGGATCGGGTGCGGCAACTGCTGTTGACATGAGCTGAAAACCGGGGTTCTCCCCGTAAGCCAACTTTGAGGCTGGCGTGATATTCTCAAAAGTAACCATGCAGCAGGCCTTCGGGCTTGGCTGGCAGAAACGATTTCAAACGATAAGGACCTTCCCATGAGACTGATTCTGTTGGGCGCACCTGGCGCCGGCAAAGGCACACAAGCAACCTTCATTTGCCAGAAATACAACATTCCCCAAATCTCCACGGGCGACATGTTGCGTGCCGCCGTCAAGGCCGGCACCCCCTTGGGCCTGGAGGCCAAAGCGGTCATGGAATCAGGCGGTCTGGTCAGCGACGACCTGATCATCAACCTGGTCAAAGAACGCATCGCCCAGGCCGATTGCGCCAATGGCTTCCTGTTTGACGGCTTCCCCCGCACCATTCCCCAGGCCGACGCCATGAAGGCCGCAGGCGTGAAACTCGACTACGTGCTCGAAATCGATGTGCCCTTTGACGCCATCATCGACCGCATGAGCGGCCGCCGCTCGCACCCCGCCTCGGGCCGCACCTACCACGTCAAGTTCAACCCACCCAAAGTCGAAGGCGTGGACGATGTGACGGGCGAAGCTTTGGTGCAACGCGCCGACGACCAGGAAGAAACCGTCAAAAAGCGTCTGGATGTTTACAGCGCCCAGACCCGCCCTTTGGTGGACTACTACTCCAACTGGGCCAAAGCCGATGCAGCGGCAGCCCCCAAATACCGCGCCATCAGCGGCACCGGCAGCGTGGAAGACATCACAGCCCGCGCATTTGCGGCACTGGCTGACTGATTTTTTCAGCGGCCCCAACGAACAAAGCCCCGCATTGCGGGGCTTTGTTGTTTCAGGGCCTTGTGGGTATTTAGCCCATCAAATCCAACATCAGACTCACCCGCGCCTTGTACGCATTGAGCCCCGCAGGTGCCGTTTGCAGCGCGGCGGCTTGCCCCACGATCTGACCTTCGGCGCAACGGGAGGTCAAACGCACAGCCACGCCTTGGGCCTGCGCCTGGGACAGTGCCGACAACAGGCTTTGGTGCACGGTGCCGTTGCCCGTGCCTGCCACGACCAGTCCTTTCACGCCCGCAGCCAGGAGGGCCTGGACTTGGCGGGCATCACTGCCTGCATGGCTGTCCAAAACCGCCACCCAGGGCCAATCGGCCACACTCAATGCCAGCGCTTGGCTGGCATGGACATGCGCCATCGGCCAGCTGCCGGGGTCGGCCCAGCGCACACGGCCTTGCTCCACCCAGCCACGGGGGCCGGATTCGCCGGAGCTGAAAGCATCGAGCCGATAAGGGTGAATTTTTTGCACCTCGCGGGCATTGTGGATGCGGCCTGCGCAGACGGCCAGCACGCCACGCGCCATCGGGTCGAGGACCACGGCAACAGCGTCCAGCAGGTTTTGTGGGCCATCGGGGGTCAAGGCGGTGGCCGGACGCATGGCACAAGTCAGCACCACAGGCTTGGTGGTGCGCTGCACCTGCTGCAAAAACCAAGCGGTTTCTTCCAGTGTGTCGGTGCCGTGGGTGATGACGATGCCACCCACGTCAGGCTGTGCCAGCCAGTGGGCGCAGCGCTGCGCCAACGCTTGCCAAGTGGCGTGGTCCATGTCTTTGCTGTCAAGCTGGGCGACCTGCTCACACTGCAGTGAATCACCCTGCAGAACGTCATTCAGACCGGGTATGGCGTCCAGCAGATGCTGCACACCCAACTGGCCAGCGGTGTAGCCCGTGTGGTCATTGGCGCTGGCCGCTGTGCCGGCGATGGTGCCGCCTGTGCCCAAAACCACCACTTTCTTCATTTTTTTTGTGTCCAACACTTGCATCGCCTCAAAAACTGGTTAAAAATACAGTCACTGGATGAAACAACAGTTTAACCAGTCCCCACAAGGAGACCGCCATGACCGACAGCCCCAAACTCACCGCCCGGCAACAGGAAATTCTGGAACTGATCCAGAACACCATTGCCAACACCGGTGCGCCACCCACGCGTGCCGAAATCGCCAGCGTGCTGGGCTTCAAGTCGGCCAATGCAGCAGAAGAACACCTCAAGGCCCTGGCCCGCAAAGGGGCCATCGAACTGGTCAGCGGCACCTCGCGCGGTATTCGCCTGAAAGGCAGCAACCGCAATCACCTGCGCGCCCCATCAGACCTGTTCAGCCTCACCCTGCCCGGCTTGGGCCAATTGAGTTTGCCATTGATCGGCCGCGTGGCCGCAGGCTCGCCTATTTTGGCGCAAGAGCATGTTGACCGAACATACCAATTGGAAAGCACGCTGTTTTCCGAACAACCCGACTACCTTTTGCGGGTTCGGGGCATGTCCATGCGCGACGCAGGCATCATGGACGGCGATTTGTTGGCCGTGAAATCGACCAAAGAAGTCCGAAATGGCCAGATCGTTGTGGCCAGACTGGGCGACGAAGTCACCGTCAAACGCCTGCGCAAGACCGCCACCGGCATCGAATTGCTGCCCGAAAACCCCGATTACCAAACCATTGTGGTGAACCCCGAGGAGCCTTTTGACATCGAAGGCCTGGCTGTAGGACTCATCCGCAACACGCTTTTGATGTAAAGCACTGGCTTGTTGCTCCAGGTGGCGGGCGCTGACGAGATGGTTCTGTCAGCCCTGAAGCAACAGGCTCTTCAGCAATCCTGCCTGTGTCCAACCTCCATGCTTTTTAAAGGTTTCACATGGGAATCGCTCTGCTTGCTCTTTCAGGTCTTTTTCAAGGCTTCTCCAATTTCAACCGGGCCACACCTTCGGTGGCCAAGCCCCAGCGCGGAAACGCTTACTTGAGGCCCGTCTGGACCTCGCGCAGACCGGCTTGCACGCCCCAGGCCCTCAAAACCTCAGCCCATCCACACCGATTCCCGGCCACTGCTGCTGTTCCTGCCTTGCGTGTCTTGCGGGTTGCAGAGAGTGATCAACGTGTCAAAGGGGCCGGTCGGATGGTGATTTCCGGGCGCATGGCCGATGTCTGCGCTGAATTGGACCGCTTAGCGGCCATCGAAGCAGCACAAGCCAGCGCTTAACCCAAAGAGCAGCCCCCGGCGACTGAACCGGGCCGCCTCGTCAGGGCACAATGTAGGGATGAACATTGTGATCCTTGACGACTACCAAGATGCGGTGCGCAAACTCGACTGCGCGGTCAAACTCGAAAATTTTCCAGCCAAGGTCTATACCAACACGGTTAAAGGCATAGGCCAATTGTCTGTGCGACTGAAAGACGCCGACATCATCGTGCTGATCCGCGAGCGCACCCAACTGACGCGTGCCGTGATTGAAAAACTACCGCGCTTGAAATTGATTGCCCAGACAGGTCGTTTGGGCGGTCACGTCGATCTGGCGGCTTGCACAGAACGCGGTGTGGCCGTAGCCGAAGGTGTCGGCTCACCCGTGGCACCGGCTGAACTGACCTGGGCCTTGATCATGGCTGCTACGCGGCGTTTGCCACAGTACATTGGCAACCTCAAACATGGTGCATGGCAGCAATCGGGCCTTAAAGCGGGCTCAATGCCTGCCAACTTTGGCTTAGGCACAGTCCTCAAAGGCAGAACTCTGGGCATCTGGGGTTACGGAAAAATTGGTCAATTGGTGGCCGGCTACGGCAAGGCGTTTGGCATGGATGTGATGGTCTGGGGCAGCGACGAGTCGCGCACCAAAGCCATCCAAAACGGCTACCGTGCCGCAAGCAGTCGCGCTTCATTTTTTGAAGAAGCCGATGTGTTGTCTTTGCATCTGCGCTTCAACGAAACCACTCAAGGCATCGTCAAAGGCGAAGATTTGGGCCGAATGAAGCCATCGGCCCTGTTTGTAAACACGTCCCGCGCCGAATTGATCGAGCCCAATGCCTTGATCGGGGCCTTGAATCGGGGCCGACCCGGTTTGGCTGCGATCGATGTCTTCGAATCCGAACCCATTTTGCAAGGCTCCGCCTTGCTGCGCCTGGAAAACTGCATTTGTACACCTCACATTGGCTACGTCGAAAAAGACAGCTATGAGTTGTATTTCGGCACGGCGTTCGACAACGTGGTGAACTTCATCAAGGGCACTCCGACCAACATCGTCAACCCAGGCGCCTTGCAAGTTCGCCGTTAAGCGCGCCCTGTTATTTCAATCTTCGATTTACTTTTACAACCATGACTCTCGCATTCTCCAAAGTTGCCATCATCGGTGCCGGCGCCATGGGCCGGGGCATCGCCCAAATCGCCGCACAAGCAGGCAGTCAAGTCTGGCTTTACGACACCCAAGCCGACGCCATTCAGAAAGCACGCGATGCCGTTTTCCAGCAATGGGACAAGTTGCAAGAGAAAGGCAGACTGACGGCCGAAGCCGTCGCAGTTCACAAAAGCCGTTTGCTGGGCGCAAGCAGCATGCAAGACCTGGCCGGGTGCGAATTGGTGGTTGAAGCCATCGTAGAGAAGCTCGACATCAAGAAAAGCCTGTTCACCGAGCTCGAAAAAATACTGGCTCCCACAGCCGTGCTGGTGACCAACACATCGTCGTTGTCAGTCACCGCGATTGCCGCAGCACTGCAACGCCCAGGCCAGTTTGCGGGTTACCACTTTTTCAACCCTGTGCCACTGATGAAGGTGGTCGAAGTGATCGCCGGCCTCAAAACCGACCCCGCTGTCTGCCAGCGCTTGTCGGACTTTGCACGCCAGATGGGCCACACCCCTGTGCAGGCACAAGACACGCCCGGCTTCATCGTCAACCACGCAGGTCGTGGCTACAGCACCGAAGCGCTGCGCATCGTGAGCGAAGGCATTGCCGATTTCGCAACGATTGACCGCATCCTGCGCGACCAGGTCGGCTTCAAACTCGGCCCGTTCGAGCTGTTTGATCTGACCGCCCTGGATGTGTCACACCATGTCATTGAGGCCATTTACCACCAATATTACGAAGAGCCGCGCTACCGCCCGAACGTCATCACCGCCCAGCGTCTGGCCGGTGGTGTGGTGGGCAAAAAGGTCGGCGAAGGCTTCTACAAATACGTGGACGGCGTGGCGCAAGTGCCCGCTGAGCCCCCCGTGCCCGTGGTCGACAACATCCCGCCCGTGTGGGTCTCGCCCCGCGCGGCCCGCCGCATGGAACTTCTCCAGCTGCTCAAGAATCTGGGTGCCACAGTCGAAACCGGCGCATCTCCATCGCCCGATGCACTGACCATCGTTGCACCGTTGGGCTTTGACATCACCACCGTGGCCGTGGTCGAGCGCCTGGACCCGGCCCGCACAGTGGGCATCGACATGCTGTTCGACGACGCCGCCACCAAGCGCCGTGTCTTGGCCACGAACCCCGCCACACGCACCGACATGCGCGACGCGGCTCACGCCCTGTTTGCCCGCGATGGCAAAGCGGTCTCGGTGATCCGCGACAGCGGTGGTTTTGTCACCCAACGTGTGGTGGCCACCATCGTCAACATCGCCTCTGACATTTGCCAGCAGCGCATCTGCACACCACAAGATCTGGAAACCGCTGTGACCTTGGGATTGGCTTACCCCATGGGCCCATTGGCCATGGGCAACCGACTGGGGCCAGACAGCATCCTCGAGGTGTTGTTCAACTTGCAAACCGTTTATGGCGACACCCGTTATCGCCCCAGCCCTTGGCTGCGCCGCCGTGGTGCGATCGGCTTGTCTCTGATGCACACCGAAGAATGACGACTTTGAGGGACAGATCTTTAGCTCTGTCCCGATCTGATGAATTTGAGGGACAGATCTTTGGCTCTGTCCCGATCTGATGAATTTGAGGGACAGATCTTTAGCTCTGTCCCCAACTGATTAAAAAAAATGACTGCACAACTGATCGGCACCAGCGAAGGTCAAACCCTGATCCTGACGCTCAGCAACCCCGAATTTCGCAACGCGCTCGGGCCAGAGATGTACGCCGCTGGGGTGGAAGCCCTGAGCGTGGCCGAGTCCAACCCCGATGTGCGCAGCGTGGTCATTACCGGGGCCAACGGCATCTTCAGCGCAGGCGGCAATTTGCAGCGACTGCAAAACAACCGCCAACTGCCGCCTGAGCACCAAGCGCAAAGCATTGAAGGCCTGCACAACTGGATCGAAGCGATTCGCACATTCCCCAAGCCGGTCATCGCGGCGGTCGAAGGGCCTGCGGCGGGTGCCGGCTTTTCTCTGGCACTGGCTTGCGACATGATCGTCGCGGCCCGCAACAGCGTGTTTGTGATGGCCTACAGCGGCATTGCACTGTCCCCTGACGGTGGCGGCAGCTGGAGCCTGTCACGCGCTGTGCCGCGCCAGTTGGCCACCGAGTTGCTCATGTGCGGCGAACGCATCGGTGCCGAGCGCCTGCAGCAACTGGGCGTGGTCAACCGCTTGGCCGATGCTGGCCAATCGCTGCAGCAGGCTTTGCAGCTGTGCGAACAACTCAATGCCCGCGCCCCCAATGCATTGGCCAGCATCAAGGAATTGTTGTCCGATGCCGACGGCAGCACCCTGAATGCACAGTTGGCGCGTGAACGTGACCAATTTGTCAAAAACCTGCATCACAACAATGCCGGCATTGGCATTGCGGCGTTTTTGAACAAGCAAAAACCCCAATACGAATAAAGCCGCCTGGTCCCCCAGGCGACAAAAAACCGAACACCAGTCACTCAAAGGACAGAGCATGGACGAACCGATTCTGACAATGGAGGAAAGAGAAGCGATCAACAGTGGTCGCTGGTTCTCAAGCCTTTCACCTTCACTTCGTCACGACATACTTCGATGCGCTTACGTCAAACGTCACAAAGACGGCGACATGCTCGCTGCACGGGGCGATCCACCCGAGCAGTGGATTGCCTGCGCCAAGGGCGCAGTGCGCGTGAGCTCGACCTCGGTGTCGGGCAAGCAGATCACGCTGACGTATGTGGAGCCCGGCATCTGGTTTGGCGATGTGTCGATCTTCGACGGAGACCGTCGCACACACGATTGCTATGCGCACGGCGACACCACCACACTGAATGTGGCCAAAGCCGACTTCAAAAAAATCCTGTCACAGCACGTCGAGTTTTACGAAGCCATGTTGCGACTACAGTCACGCCGCATTCGCCAGCTGTATGGTTTGGTGGAAGACCTCAACACCCTGCCCTTGCGTGCGCGGTTGGCCAAACAGCTCAACCACTTGTTGCGCAGTTATGGGGTGCCGAGTTTGTCGGACGCCAAAGCCGTGCGCATCAGTTTGCAACTGGCGCAAGAGGAATTAGCGCAGTTGCTGGGTGCCTCGCGCCAACGCGTGAACCAGGAGCTCAAGCAAATGGAGCGCGAGCTGATCATCCGCATCGAACCCGGTGGTTTGGTGGTACTGGACCGCGACGCCTTGCTGGCCATCGTGAACGCGGATCACTGACACGCTCTTTTTTTAACCCATCACCGCTGAACTCAGCGGACACAGGTACCCCATGAGTGCTTTTGACCATTTCGTGGGGACCCGACCTGTCTCGGGCACGCACGCCTTTGACATCCTGGCGTTGGAAACCTGGCTCAGTGCCAGACTCCCCGGTTTTGCGGGCCCCTTGAGCGTGGAGATGTTCAAGGGCGGCCAATCCAATCCAACCTACAAACTCATCACCCCAGCGCGTCAATACGTGATGCGGGCCAAACCCGGCCCGGTGGCCAAATTGCTGCCTTCGGCACACGCCATTGAACGGGAGTTCGCCGTCATGAAGGGCCTGCATGGCACCGATGTGCCGGTGGCCGAGATGCACGTGCTTTGCGACGACGAATCGGTGATTGGCCGGGCTTTTTATGTCATGGAATTCGTGCAAGGCCGCGTGCTGTGGGACCAATCCCTGCCGGGCATGAGCCAGGCCGAACGCGCTGCCATCTACGACGAGATGAACCGCGTGCTGGCGGCACTGCACAAGGTTGATTTCGCCAAACAAGGTCTGAGCAGCTACGGCAAACCGGGCAATTACATCGCGCGCCAGATTGGCCGTTGGAGCAAGCAGTACGCCGCATCCATCACCCAGCCCATCCCCGAAATGGACCAGCTGATCGAATGGCTGCCCCAAAACATCCCGGCCAGTGCCCAAGACGATTCGCTGGTGAGCATCGTGCATGGCGACTACCGACTGGACAACCTGATGTTCCATCCGAGCGAAGCCCGCGTTTTGGCCGTGCTCGACTGGGAGTTGTCCACACTGGGCCACCCCTTGGCTGATTTCAGCTACCACTGCATGGCCTGGCACATCAGCCCGGGTACGTTCAGGGGCATCGGCGGGCTCGATCTGGCCGCGCTGGGCATCCCTTCAGAAGCCGAATACATCCGCCGCTATTGCGATCGCACGGGGTTCACGACGCCTGAAGCGCTGGCCAAAGACTGGAATTTTTACCTCGCCTACAACATGTTCCGCATCGCGGCCATCTTGCAAGGCATTGCCAAACGCGTCGAAGACGGCACTGCCTCCAGCGACCAAGCCAAAACATCGGGCGCAGGCGCCAGGCCCATGGCCGAGTTGGCGTGGCGTTTTGCCAGCAAAGCCTGAACCTTTTTGATCAAGCCGAATCCCAACCCTAGGAGATAGACCATGGATTTTGAATACACCCCCAAGGTCAAAGACATGCAAGCCCGCTTGCTGGCCTTCATGGACGAGCACATTTACCTGAACGAGGCTCGCTTCTTCGCGGAGATTGCCGAAAACCGCGCCAAAGGCAACGCCTGGGTTCCGACCCAAATTGTCGAAGAGCTCAAGCCCAAAGCCAAGGCTGCGGGCCTGTGGAACTTGTTCCTGCCCAAGTCCACACGCGCACCGCAAGGTTTGTCCAACCTCGAATACGCCCCGCTTTGCGAGATCATGGGTCGTGTGCCCTTTGCCGCAGAAATCTTCAACTGCTCAGCCCCTGATACCGGCAACATGGAAACGCTGGAGCGTTACGCCAGCGAAAACCTGAAAGACGAATGGCTGGAACCCCTGCTTCGCGGTGAAATCCGATCGGCGTTTTTGATGACCGAGCCCGATGTGGCCTCGTCCGACGCCACCAACATCGAATGCGAGATCCGCCGCGATGGCAACGACTACGTTATCAATGGCCGCAAATGGTGGTCGTCCGGTGCCGGTGATCCGCGTTGCGCTGTGTACATCGTGATGGGCAAAACCAACCCCGATGCAGGCCGCCACGAGCAGCAATCCATGATTGTGGTGCCCGCTAACGCCCCCGGCATCACGGTGGTCCGCGCGCTGTCGGTCTTTGGCTACGACGATGCGCCGCATGGCCACATGGAAGTCTTGCTCAAAGACGTCCGCGTTCCAGCCGAGAATATTTTGCTGGGCGAAGGCCGTGGCTTCGAGATCGCACAAGGCCGCTTGGGTCCTGGCCGCATTCACCACTGCATGCGCACCATCGGCATTGCAGAGCGTGCGTTGGAATTGATGTGTCACCGTCTGAACACACGGGTCGCCTTTGGCCGCGAAGTGGCGCGTCAGACCGTGTGGCAAGAACGTGTCGCAGAGTCGCGCTGCATGATCGAGCAGGCCCGCTTGTTGACGCTCAAGGCGGCTTACATGATGGACACCGTGGGCAACAAGGTCGCCAAAGCCGAAATCGCCATGATCAAGATCGTTGCGCCTCAAATGGCTTGTCAAATCATTGACTGGGCCATCCAGGCCCACGGCGGCGGCGGCGTGTCGCAAGACTTCCCGCTGGCTTATGCCTATGCCCACCAGCGCACGCTGCGGCTGGCCGACGGTCCGGACGAAGTGCACCGCAACTCTTTGGCCAAGCTCGAGTTGGCGAAACAACTGGCCTTGCCTGGTGAGGTGGACATGCCCATCACTCGCGGCAGCTGACGCTTTGCAGCCCCTCCAAATGGTCTGCAAAAGCACGCCGTTTGGGGGTGGCAACACCGTCCCCGCTCACGTTGACGGCCTTGCATATGAAAAAGACGACTTGAATGTGAATCCAATGCGACTTTTTTAACGACGTCGTCAAGAAAGGGCTGTTTGAGGGTTAGAATATCGCTTGTCGGAGCGTAGCGCAGCCTGGTAGCGCATCTGCTTTGGGAGCAGAGGGTCGCGAGTTCGAATCCCGCCGCTCCGACCATTCACCTGAATGTATTCAGGCAATTCAAAAACAAAGACATGGGTAGATTCTGAAAAATCCACCCTGCTACTTTGAACAAAAAAGGCCCGTAAGGGCCTTTTGTGTTTCCAGATTCTGCCCGTAGCTCAGTTGGATAGAGCAACAGCCTTCTAAGCTGTGGGTCACAGGTTCGATCCCTGTCGGGCAGACCAACAAGGATCGCAACCTGTTTCAGTTCGCGTAATGTGTTTTGCGGCTGGTATCGGTCAGCAAGCTGGGCAGGGTCTGCCAAGCTTGGGAAATGTCCTTGATCAAAGTTTTGACTTCTTCCAAGGCGGCCAGGTCGTTGTAGGCATTGATGTGAAACAGCCTGCGCGTGACGTACGCATACAGCTCATTCAGGTTTTGAGCCAATTCACCACCGCGCTCAAAATCCAGCGCCCCTTGCAAACCCACCACAATGCGACCGGCACGGGCCAGCGCTTTGGACTTGTCTTCGATGGCGTTGTTCTGGATATGGCCTGTTGCAGAAGGCGCGATGGTTGAACAAACAAACATGATGCAACGTATGCGTGAAATTGCAGTCCAATCAGCCAACGACACAGTTAGTGCTGACCAGAAAGGCTACCTCGATACTGAATATCAGTCATTGTTGACCGAGATCGATCGAATCGGTGGTGCGACACAGTGGAACGGTGAAAACGCACTTGATGCAACAGGCGGTACAGGAGCCGATGGTTCTTATGTATTCCAAGTCGGTGCAAACGCTGACCAGGCTATTACTGTTGCTATCGGTGATATGAGCACGGCCGGCGAACTAGCTGACCTTGATGGCACTGATATTACAGACTCAACAAACGCTAACTTAGCGATCACAGCTATCGATACCGCCTTGGATGCCATGAACAGCCAACGTGCAACTCTCGGTGCGGGTATTAACACCCTAACCTACGCTGCAGATAATTTGGCCAACGTATCGCAAAACACAACAGCTTCACGTAGTCAAGTTTTGGATACTGATTACGCACAAACCACCACCGAGCTGGCACGTACGCAGATCATTTCGCAAGCGGCTACTGCGATGTTGGCACAAGCGAACCAGGCACCTCAGTCTGTTCTCTCGCTCCTGCGTTGATTGATCTTTGATCAGAGCCTGGTTCAGTTTGAACCAGGCTCTTTTTACTGAAGGCTCATGGCTTTCGGTTTCAAAGATCACAAAGCTGCCCTTCGACGTTTCATGACGGGAGCCTGTCCATGTCTATTGTGAATACCAACACCAGTGCGCTGGCCGCTCAAAAAGCCATCGGATTGAATAACCGAGCCATGAGCATTGCTACTGCGCAGTTGTCCACCGGGAAACGGCTAAATTCAGCGTCTGACGATGCAGCAGGTACAGCCATCAGTGTAAAACTGGCCACACAAGTTCAAAGCTTGAACATGGCAGTACGCAATACCAATGACGGGATTTCCATGATGCAAACAGCAGATGGCGCTGCCGGCGGTATTCAAGACATGTTGTACCGAATGAAAGAGTTGGCGGTGCAGGCGCTCAACGATACCAACAACAGCAGCGATCGCACAGCGCTTGACAGCGAATTTCAACAACTCGAAGCGCAGATCAGGGATACCGTGGCCAACACAACTTGGAACGGCATCTACTTGTTGGACGGCAGTTTGGGCAATAACAGTGGTGTCGCTACATACCATGTAGGTGCCGCGGCAAACGACGGCGTTGCCGTGACCTATGCGGATTTCGACCTGGCTGCGCAACCCCTGACCACCGCTCGCGCGGTTAACACGGGTGCCAACGCAGACACCGCGCTAACCTCCATCGACGATGCGATCAACCAAATCAGCACCGCCCGAGCCACTTGGGGTGCGGCCATGAACCGGCTTGTGCATGCCGGTGACAACGCCATGCAGGTATCGCAAAACGTGGGTGAATCCTACAGCCGCATCATGGACACCGATTACGCTCAGGCCACAGCAGATCTGGCGAGAACCATGATCCTAGATCAAGCTGGCTCGGCCATGCTGACCCAAGCCAACCAACAGCCGTATTACGTACTGGCGTTGCTCAGTTAAGCCTCAAAAGGCTTTGGCATGTTCTTTGCTGCGAAAAGGTGTGGAGGCCATTTTTTGCCGACATACTTTCCTCCAAGGAGCCCTATGCTGCACGCCGCACCCGCCTTTTTGGCCAAAACTTCTTATTCCGCCCTGCTGACAAGTGCGACCCAAGAGCTGAGCCCGACCAAAATCCGGCAATCCATTGCCGACCTGGTGGGCCAAAACCGCTTGACCGAGGCCGATGCGCTCTCGCATGAGGCCATGCAACGGTTTCCGCAAAGTGAAGACATTTTGGTCATTCGCGCTTTGGTCACCCAAGTGCGACAAGACTGGCCGGCCGCCAGCACGGCACTGGAAAAGTTGATAGCCCTGCAAGGCCACGCCGCTCAGGCTGTAACTTGGGGCCAGTGGGTGCGCGTGCTGCGCTGTATGGGCGACGATGCCCGCGCCATGACAGCCGCAGCTCAAGGCTTGGCCACACACCCCAAACACCCCGAGCTACAAGAAGCGTTCAGCGCATTGCAACGCGTGGGCATCGCGCCAGCGCTCAAGGTGGCTTAAAGCGCGCCTGAGCATCGCAGGCTCTTAGGGCCTAAAGACAGCATCCTTCGGCGGCCAAACCCATCAGGGCTTGGCCGCTTTTTTACGCCTGCAAGTGCACAGGATGCTGAAACACCACTTAAACCAATAGCGGCAAAGCTTTGCCACACGGGATGGCTCAAAGCTTGCCAAATCCAACAGTGGCACGGGATTTCGACACCCTCACCTTTAAAAAACCAGATTCCCGCGGGTTTTTTCCAAATATTTAGCAAAAAAAGCGCGTTCAGGGCTAAAGAAAAGCTGGCACAGGGATTGCTTGAATGGTTGCATCTTCGGTTTTGACCCCTTGTCACCGAAACTTTTTTGACACCGTCATTGGAGCCCGTGATGTCCACACTCTTGCAAGCCATGTTGTCGCAGTCCGTGTCTGGCCAATTTTTGACCATGCGCGAAGTGTCCCGATTCTCAGCGGCAGAAATTCGCCAGACCATGGCCGATTTGGTCGGCAGCAACCACATTGAGCTGGCCGACGCTTTGTCTGCGGCGGGCTTGAGCCTCTATCCCGAGAGCGAAGACATTTTGGCCATCAGCGCCCTGCTGGCCGAAATCAAACGTGACTGGACCACAGCCGAACAGCTGCTGACCCAGTTGATGACCCAACAAGGTCAACACACCACGCCCTTTACTTGGCGCCACCTGATTCGCGTACTGCGCTGCCAGTGCGAACCCGGCAAAGCGCTGCTGATGGCCAAAAAAGCCATTGCGGCCTACCCTGAAGACGACATTTTGCGTGACGAGTTTTTGTCGCTGCAAGAACTGGTCTCCGAGCAGATGCCCGTTGCGGCTTCAACCCAACTGCACTGAAGACTCACCGAGTCGGCACTGCTCAACCCCTTATCTGAAACTCACCTAGAGAGTCACCGCCATGTCTGTTATCAACACCAACATCAAGTCATTGGTCTCGCAAAACGCGATGGTCAAAAACAACCGTGATCTGGCCGATGCCATGCAACAGCTTTCCACCGGAAAGCGCATCAACTCGGCCAAAGATGACGCAGCCGGCCTGGCGATTTCGTCGCGCATGACTGCACAAATCACCGGTTTGGACCAAGCCGTGCGCAACGGCAACGATGCGGTGTCGATGTTGCAGACCACTGAAGGCGCGATGATCGAGATGACCAACATGCTGCAGCGCATGCGTGAGTTGGCCGTTCAGTCGTCCAACGACACCTACACAGCTGTTGACCGTGGCTATTTGGACCTTGAGTTTCAACAACTCAAAACAGAAATCAACCGCATCACCGACACCACCGAGTGGAACGGTATGGCTTTTCTGAACGGCTCAACCACCAACGACGATGGCACGATTGGCAAATTTGAGTTTCAGGTCGGCGCTAACAACGGCCAAATCATCACGCACACGATTTCAGACATGGGCTACCGTGCTGATCCAGGGCTGGCAGCGTTCGCCATCACAACACCCAACGTTGTTGCGGTGACAGGCCCTCCTGCGGTCGCAGCACAAGCCCAAGTTTCGACGCTGACACTTAGCGGAATTTACATGGCAGATGACGTGATTTCGTTCACCGCTGGCGGTGAAACCAAGACTTACACCGTATTGGCCGCTGATTTGGCAAGCGCTGACAACGCAACCAACCTTGCCAGCATTGCGGCAAAGTTGCTGACCGCAGCGGACACCCCCATGGGCACTGCTGGGGTGACACGGACAGGCAATGTTTTAACATTCACGGCCGCAACAGCCGGGACGGGCTTCTCAACGGCGTCCAGCATCACCCTGACCAAAGACAACGGCGCTTTGACCAATCTGCGGGCTCTGACGATTCTGAACAACACAGACGCAAACACGTCTCTGAACCAATTGGACGTGGCCATCAACCGCGTCAACACCGAGCGTGCCGGCTTGGGTGCGGTGATCAACCGCCTGAATTACGCGGTCGACAACTTGGCCAACGTGTCGCTGAACACCTCCGAGTCGCGCAGCCGCATCATGGATGCCGATTACGCCAAGGCCAGCAGCGAGTTGGCACGCACGCAGATCATCTCGCAAGCGGCCACTGCCATGCTGGCGCAGGCCAACCAGCAACCCCAATCGGTGCTGAAGTTGCTGCAAGGCTAAGCATTTCAGCGCTCTGCGCAGACCTGCAAACCGTCACGGTTTGCAGGTTTTTTTTCGTTCAATTTTTCCTGTTTTGGCACAGCTTTTGCTCAATCTGAGTTGATCGCCCGCATGCCGAATGGTCGACGATTTTCTGACAGGGTGTCTCGCCCCCCTGCACAGTCGTTGGCCTGGCTTGAAGCCTTGAACTTGAACGCCGTCACCGAAAAACCAATGCATCCGCTTGCCCCACACACCGCTGAAATCACCCGTCAGTTTTTGATGGCCATGTGCGCCCAAGCGCACAGCCAGCTTGCCCTGCAACACTTGGGCTCAATGCCCCAATTGGCCATTCAAGCGCAGGCCAACCTCAATCGGCAGGCTGCGCTGGAATTGCTGCGCGACTGAATGACCTCCCCCACCCATCCTCAGCAACGCGGCCCGAACTGCTGGCAATGCCAACATTTCGCGATCACCCACATCCCCTCGGCACCATATGCCTGCCGAGGCATGGGGTTTCAGTCTCGTCTGCTGCCATCTCTGGAAGTGCTGCGGGTAGACGGGCAGTTTTGCCGGGTGTTTCATGCCAAAACCCCGGCAACACCGCGTTGATGCACAGGCACTCGCAGCGCACTTAAGCCGCCCCAAACCGCTGTCAATCTTTCGTCAAGCCGGTGTCAATTTACCAATAGACTTGCCAATATTTAAGTGTTCCTTTTTTGATTTTTTAAACCTTTAGAAATAACAAAATCAGTTGGCACAAGGGTTGCTTAGTTAGTCTCATCAGAACATGAGGCCAACGCCGTGAAGTCACCCATCGCATCCACCCCTCTGGCCATTTGGCTGGACCCCGAAAGAGCCCTGAGCCCCGAGCACAGCCAAGCCTTGCAGGTCAGTGGCTGGGCCGTGATGCCAGTGACCACGCTGGACAATTTGCTGGCCCACGCCGCCGATGCGGCCATGGTGGTCTTGCACCTCACGCTCGACGTGACCCGACTCAAAGCCGTTCAACAACTCTTGCAGGACGCAGGCTTGAGCACACCGGTGGTTTGCCGCGTGGACCGCCAAGAACTGGACCTGGCCGTAGAAGCCACCCAAGCCGGTGCCCTGACGGTGCTGGCCGCGCAAGACGTGCGCCCGGCCTCTTGGCTGCGTCTGCTGACCCAACTCAACCCGGCGGCCAGCCAAAAGACACACCAGCCCGTGCGCAACGTGGTGTTTGTGGACCCCGCCAGCCAGCACCTGTTGGCATTGGCCCAAAAAGTGGCCCAAGCCGATGTGACCGCACTGCTGGTCGGCCCCACCGGCTCGGGCAAAGAAGTGTTGGCCCGTGTGCTGCACGAAGCCTCTGGCCGTGCCCAAGGTCCGTTTGTCGCGCTGAACTGTGCGGCCATGCCGGAAAACCTGATCGAAGACATATTGTTTGGTCACGAAAAAGGCGCCTTCACAGGGGCCCACCGTGAGCAAAAGGGTTTGTTTGAACAAGCCCAGGGCGGCACCTTGTTTCTGGATGAAATTGGCGAAATGCCCATGCACCTGCAAAGCAAGTTGCTGCGCGTGCTGCAAGAGCGCCAACTTACCCGCCTGGGTGGTCAAAACCTCATTCAGCTGAATGTGCGCATCGTGGCCGCCACCAACAAAGACCTGAAAAAAGCCATTGCCGAGCGTGAGTTTCGCGAAGACTTGTATTACCGCATTGCCACCTTCCGCATGCGTTTGCTGCCACTGGCCGAGCGCCCTGGCGACATCGTGCCACTGGCCATGCAGTGCTTGCTGCAACACGACAAAAAACCCTGGCAGCTGAACCCGCAGGCCCAAAGCCTGTTGCTGCAATACCCCTGGCCCGGCAATGTGCGCGAGCTGGAAAATGTGATGCGCCGCGCCATGGTGCTGTGCTCCGACCACCAAGTCACACCGGCCCACCTGATGTTTGACGACTGGTTGACCAGCTGCACAAACGTGCCAGCACCCAGCCCGACACCCGTAATGGCCGATGCAGAGGCACCCCGCGCTGTCGCGCCATTCATGACAGAGACCGCACAAAGCAGTGAGTTCGGTGCAAGTGCCCCCTCTGACGAAGGAAGCACCCTGCCCACCAACCTGAACAGCGCAGCTCGCATCAACGAACACCAAGTGATCATGGCCACGTTGGCCAACACCCCCAGCAAAACAGAAGCGGCCAAACGCCTGGGCATCAGCCCACGCACCCTGCGCTACAAACTGGCCCAGTTGCGTGAGCACGGTCTGGGCATGGCCAGCGCCGCTTACTGAAGGAGACACGCATGATCGACAAAGCCATTTCTCCAGCCAGCATCCAGTCGATGCTGCAAACCCTGCGCAGCCACCAGAGCGAAGCTTCGGGCAAAACAGGGGGCATGTCCGGCATCGGTGATTTGACCGGCGGTGCGGGCGCTACGGGCGGTGTTCAAAAAACAGGTTTTTCTGAATTGGTCACGGGTGCGCTCGGCCAAGTCAACCAACTGCAAGTCCAAGCATCGGACATGCGCGAAGCCTTTGACCGGGGCGAAGACATGGCCTTGACCGATGTGGTCTTGGGCATGCAGAAATCTTCATTGGCTTTTGAGGCGACCTTGCAGGTCCGCAACAAAGTGCTCAAAGCCTACGAAGACATTTTGAACATGCCTGTCTGACCCCCCTGAACTGAAGAAGAACAAACATGGCTGCAGCAATCGCAACAATGAACCCCGGCATGATGACAGCGCCCCCAGCGGCTGCCAACACCCCGGCCACCATCCCAGGCAACACCGCGGTCGCCACCGTCCCCGGTGCGCCAGAAAAAGACGCCGCAGCCAGCAACAGCCTGAGCCCCTGGCACACCAAAGGGTTTTCAGATTCATTCGCCAAAGTCATCAACCAGCCTTCTGTGCGCCGGGTCTTGCCCCTGATCGTCATGTTGGTGGTGCTGGTGGTTTTTGGTCTGATCTATGCCTGGATGAACGTCACCCCTTACCGCCCCGTGATGCCTGGCCTGCAAGAGGCCGACCAGCAAAAAGCCTACGAATCGCTCAAGGCCGCTGATTTCAGCCCCAAGATTGACCCCACCACAGGACAGCTGACCGTGCCCAGCCCGCGCTTTCACGAAGCCCGGATTTTTCTGGCCTCGCAAGGCTTGCCCAAAGCCGGTGCCACAGGCCTTGACGGTCTGAAAGAACAATCGTCCATGACCACCAGCCAGTTCATGGAACAGGTCAAGGTCAATGCGGCCATGGAGCAAGAGTTGGCCCGAAGCATCATGCAAATTGGCAGTGTGCAAAGTGCCCGCGTGCACTTGGCCACACCCAAGCAAAGCGTGTTTGTGCGTGACCGCACGCCACCCAAAGCCTCGGTGGTGCTGGCGCCTTATCCGGGCCGCGCCGTGTCGGCCTCGCAAGTGCAGGCCATCGTGCACCTGGTGTCTTCAAGCGTGCCGTACCTGGCGCCAGACCATGTGACCGTGGTCGACAACGTGGGCAAGCTGATGACCGAATCGGCAACCGAACAAAAGCTGGGCCTGACCTCTGCACAAGAGCAACACAAACAACACCTTGAAGAGGTGTACCGCACCCGCATCATGGAAATCCTGTCGCCCATGGTGGGCGAGGCCAATGTGCGCTCGCAGGTGAACCTGTCGTTGGACTTCACCCAGATCGAAAGCACCACCGAAGACTTTGACAACCGCGACAAAGGCCCCCGCACCCGCTCCGAAGTGCTGGCCGAAGACCGTGCCGCCAGCCGCGCCGCTGAGGGCGTTCCGGGCTCTTTGGCCAACACGCCCCCCGCCGATCCCACCACCACCAACAACACCCAGGTCGATGGCAACAAAGGCCAAAGCGAATCGGGCAGCAAACTCAGCAGCCGGTCCACACGCAACTTTGAGCTCGACCGCACCGTGCGCCATGTGCGCAATGCAACGGGCGGCATCATGAAGGTGAGCGTGGCCGTGGTGGTCAATGAACGCCCTGCTCCACCACCTGCCAAAGACGCACCCGTGGTGCCCAATGCCCCGACCTCGGTGGCCTTCACACCGCAAGAGCTCGAACAAATGCTGCAAGTGGTTCGTGGCGTAGTGGGTTTTGACCAGCAACGCGGCGATAACGTGTCGGTGGTGCCAGCCAAGTTCGAACCCACAGCCACTTTGGAAACCATTCCTTGGTACCTGGAAGATGCCGTGCAAACAGGCATCAAGAGTGGCTTGCTCGCCATCAGTTTCATCGTGTTCATGTTGATCGTGATCCGACCCATCATGCGTAACGTGTACGCCAACCATGCCGCCGAAGAGCAACAGGCCAAGGCCGCGCTGAGCGATGGCGAACTGAGCGAAGACGACATGCGCATGATCCAGATCGGCGAAGGCGACAGCCTGCAAGAGATCAAGGCCAAGCTCAAGCCCAAGAAGTCGAGCATCTCGATGGACATGTTGGACACCGCCAACACTTACGACGACAAAGTGGCCCTCATCCGCATGCTGGTGGCCGAAGACTCGGGCCGCGTGGCCAACGTGCTCAAGGGCATGATCAAGGTCAACTGAAAAAGAACAACAAGGAACAACGACCATGGCCACCAAAAAACCCGATGACAAAGACGTCAAAGATGGCAAGGACGCCCCTGCAGCGCCTGCGGCCAATTTGGCGGTCGCGATGACCGAAGAATTGGCCAAGGAGCTGGCCGAGCTGACGGGCACCCAACGTGCTGCGGTGTTGATGCTGTTGCTGGGTGAACAGCAGGCCTCTGAAATCATTCGCTTCATGAGCCCCAAAGAGGTCCAATCTTTGGGTGCGGCCATGGTGTCGGTGTCCGACTTGTCGCAAGAAGCCGTGAACATCGTGCTTGACGAGTTCGTCACCATGCTGAAAAAGCAAACCAGCCTGGGCCTGGGCACAGGCGACTATGTCGAAAAAGTGCTCAAGCGCGCTTTGGGCGACGACAAAGCGGCCTCGGTGCTCAGCCGCATCATGCCGGGCCAGGGCAGCAAGGGCCTGGAGATCCTGAAATGGATGGATGCCCGCTCGATTGCCGAAATGATCCGGGGTGAACACCCCCAGGTGGTGGCCATCATCTTGTCGGTGCTGGAGTACACCGTGGCCGCTGACGTGTTGAACTTCTTGCCCGGCGAATCTCGCCCCGAAATCATCCAGCGCATTGCCAGCCTGGAGACGGTGCAACCGTCTGCCATGGAAGAGCTGGAGCAAATCATGATGAAGCAGTTCGCCACGAACTCCTCGTCCAAATCGTCCAGCTTCGGCGGCATCAAGGCCGCGGCCCAGATCATGAACTCGGTCAAGGTCGAACTCGAATCGTCCATCATGTCCGGTCTGTCGCAGATCGACGGCGATTTGATGCAGCGCATTCAGGACAACATGTTCACCTTCGAAAACCTGGTGAGCGTGGACAACCGGGGCATTCAGGCCATCATGCGCACCGCAGAGCCCGACCTGCTCATGCTGGCCCTCAAGGGTGCCCCGGACTACGTCAAAGACAAATTCCTGGACAACATGTCGGCACGTGCACGCGTCATGTTTGTCGACGACATGGAATCCAAAGGCCCCTTGCGCATCACCGAAGTGGAAGAAGCGCAAAAGAACGTCATGCGTCTGGCACGCAAGCTGTCCGATGCGGGCGAGCTGGTGTTGGCGGGAGGCGGCGATGGCTTCGTTTGACACGCCGCAAGCGCCCACCGCCAGCGACTGGAGCACCAACCCCTTGCTCAACAGCAAGGTGCAGGCACCCCACTTTTTGCGCACCCAATGGGACGAGGCTTCGGCTCAATCCTTTGGGCCTTGGCGAATGGCCCCAAAGGCAGAGCCGACCGATGGCTTGCTGAACGCCCCGCCCGATGCCGATCTGGCCACGCCAGGCGATGCCGAGGCCGCTGCCCATGGCGACGACCTGTTGCCTGCCGAAGACGGTTTGGCCCCCTCACCCTGGAGCGAGGCCGAACTCGCTCAGTTGCGCGACGAAGCCTTTGAAAAAGGATTTCTCGAAGGTCAGGCGCAAATGCGCACCGAGCACGATGCCGAACGCGCCAAAGAACGTGAACTCATTCGCCACCTGGGCATTGAGTTGCGCAGCATCGGACAAGACCCGCAGCGGTTTTTTGAGCCCCTCAAGCGCCTGGCCCTGCATGTGGCCGAGCAATTGGTGCGGGCCGAACTGCAACTGTCTGGTCAGGCCGTGAGCAACCTCATTCAGGCCTGCGTTCAGCAGCTGGACCACCCGCCCGAGTCGGTCAACGTGAGCGTCAACCCCGAAGACCTGCAGCGCCTCAAAGCCATGGGCGAGTCGGCCACCCAACACCTGCAACTGGAGGCCGATGCCCAGTTGCGCCCAGGCAGCGTGCGCGTTCGCGTCAACGACACCGTGGTGCAAGACCTGATTGAACACCGGCTCGAACCGCTGGCCCGGCGTCTGTTGGCCCAGCCCGAAGCCTGGATGCAACAGTCCTCGTTGGTCAAAGACCAGGCCGAAGCCATGCCCGCTGACACGCCCAGCCGCGACTGGAACCGCCAGGTGATCGATGTTGAAGACACCGAAATGAAAACCTCTTCTCAGCCAGCATCGCCCGCCGATGACGACACCCCATGATGAATTTTGACGCCGAAGTCAGCCAACTGGTCGGCGAACTTCGCACGCCAGACCCACAACGCAGCGGCACCCTGGTGCGCTTGGTGGGCATGCGCCTGGAGACACGCGGCTTGATGGCCCCACTGGGCGCTTGCTGCGAGGTGCTGGGCCAGTTTGGCCACCGCGTCGAGGCCGAAGTGGTCGGATTCAACGACGAAACGCTGTACCTTCTGCCCTTCACCGAGCCTCAAGGCATTGGCCCGGGTGCCAAGGTCAGCGTCATCAGCCACACCTCGCAGGTGGCATTGGGGCCGGCGCTGTTGGGGCGCGTGCTGGACGGTCGGGGCCAACCCCTGGACGGCAAACCGGCACCGGAGTGCACCGACATCTTGAGCTTGCAAGGGCGACCCATCAACCCGATGGAGCGCGGCCCGATTCGGGACATTCTGGACGTGGGCGTGAAAGCCATCAACGGCATGCTAACCATCGGGCGCGGGCAGCGCCTGGGCCTGGTCGCTGGCTCTGGCGTGGGCAAAAGCGTGCTGCTGGGCATGATGACGCGTTTTACAGAAGCCGATGTCGTGGTCATTGGCCTGATTGGCGAGCGTGGCCGTGAAGTGCAGGCCTTTATCGAAGAATCCCTGGGGCTTGTGGGTCTGGCCAAGTCGGTGCTGATTGCCGCCCCCGCCAATGAATCGCCCGTGCTGCGCCTGAAAGCCACGCACATGACGCATGTGATCGCCGAGTACTTTCGCGATCAGGGCAAAAACGTCTTGATGCTGGTGGACAGCCTGACCCGCGTGGCCCATGCCCAGCGCGAAATCGGCCTTGCCGTGGGTGAGCCGCCCACCGCCAAGGGCTACCCGCCGTCGGTGTTTGCCTTGCTGCCTAACCTGATTGAGCGGGCAGGCGTGGGCCGCCATGGCGTGGGCTCAATCACCGCCATCTACACCGTGCTGGCCGAAGGCGATGACGCCAACGACCCGATCGTGGACATCGCACGCGCCTCGCTCGATGGCCAGGTCATGCTGTCGCGCAAGCTGGCCGATGCCGCGCACTACCCTGCGATTGACCTGAACGGCTCGATCTCACGGGTGATGCAAAACCTGCTGTCGCCAGAAGACCAAAAACTGGCCAACCGCTTCAGGCGGCTGTGGTCGCTGTACCAGCAAAACCAGGACTTGATCCAGGTGGGTGCCTACGAAGCCGGAAGCAACCCGGACCTGGACCAAGCCATCCGCTTGCGCTCGGCGATGGAACATTTTTTACAACAAGACATGCACACCGGCCAGGACGCTGCCACCACGCGCCGCGACGTCCAGGCATTGATGAACAGCTAAGCCCCCCCCAGAAAGCCACTGATGCGACAAGCCCGAAACTGCTGGCCCGTACTGGTTCGCAAAGCCCAGGACACGGTGAACGAGGTGCAAACCGAAATCGCCCAGGCCGTGGCCCGCGTTGAGCAGCTGCAAGCCAGCCACCAGCGCCTGTGCAACCTCTACGACGAATACCGCCTGCAAGAAACCCAGAGCAACGCCACCGTGATGGGCATGCAAGCGAGCATGAACCACCGTCAGTTCATGGCGCAACTGCTCACTTTGCAGCAACGCGTGGTGGTCGACTTGGGCAAAGCGCAGGCCACCTTGACGCAAACGCGCAAAAAGCGCGTGCAAGCCGAAATCGAGCTGCACAAGATGCAATCACTGGCCGACCAAGACGCCAAAGCGGTGGCCAAGGACGTGCAACGTTATGAACAACGGCAAATGGACGAACTGGGTGTGCGCCAGTTCAATCTGGGCCTTCAGCTTTAACGGCAGTGGCCCGGTCCACCGATCAGACCGTCCAGGCCACACGCATGGCCCATGGCCCATGCCGCAGGCAGGGACTGCTGCATATTCAACATGCCAAATTTAAAAATATTAACAATATCAACAACTTATCGTTAGAATGTTTTAGATTCAATTAGAAAACTGCCGCCATGTTCAAGAATTTCAGCGTTTCTGTCCGACTTTTGGTGCTGGTGATCTGCATCAGCCTGGTTTCTTTGGTGGTGGGCCTCATTGGTCTGAATGGCATGACCCAGGCCATCGCCAGTTTCAAGTTTGTCAATAGCGACCACTTGGTGCATTTGCGTGACCTGAAAATCATTTCAGACCAATACACCCTGAACGTCATTGACACCACCATCAAGGTCCGTTCGAAGCAGATGTCGTGGGCAGACGCGCAAACTCGTTTGGCCAACGCACGCCAAACCGTGAAAGACAAATGGGCCGCACACCCCACAGACGACTTTGTGGGTGAAGAAAAGAAGCTGGTCACCTCCATCGAAGCCGGGTTTGAAAAACTCGAGGTTCAACTCAACGCCTTGCAAAGCTTGCTGGCAAAAAAAGACCGCGACGAATTGGCCGAATTCTCAGAAAAACAGCTGTACCCGGCCATCGACGTGGTGATCGAACTGCTGTCGGAGTTCATCGAAGCCCAGTTGACCGAAGCGAACAACGAATTCAATGCGGCCCAAGCAACTTACGAGTTCAACCGCAACTTGACCATGGCCATCGTTGCGGCGGGCCTGATTGGCGGATTGCTGCTGGCTTTGTCCATCATCCGCTCCATCACCACCCCGCTGACGCAAGTCCAAAAAGTGGTCGGTGACATTGAAAAAACCGGCAACTTCTCCTTGCGCATCGAAGTGGACCAGACAGACGAAGTCGGTCAAACCGCCAAAGCCATCAACCGCATGATCGCCTCGCAGCAGTCGGCAGTCACAGAAGTGAACCAAGTCGTCAATGCCTTGGCAGCCGGCAACTTCGGCCCTCGCATTCAGGCCGACTTGAAAGGCGATCTGGCCGACATGAAACTCGCGGTGAACAACTCGGCCGATGCCATTCAGAGCACCACCCGCAGCTTGATCCAAGTGATGGCGGCCCTGGAAAACGGCCACTTCTCGCAACGCGTGCAAGCCGATGCCCAAGGCGAGTACAAAGCCGCCATGACACAGGCCACCAACGCCATGCACACCCTCGAGAACATGTTGGGTGATGTGGCCAGAGTCCTCCAGCAAGTGGCGCAAGGCAACCTCAGGCAGCGCGTGCAAGCTCAAGGCAACGGTGAGTTGGCCTTGCTCAAAGAAAACATCAACATGTCGTTGGAGTCCTTGTCGCTCGCCATGCGGGCCATCAACACCAACAGCCAGCAGGTGGCTGCCGCCGCCAACCAAACCAGCCAAGCCATCGGCCAGATCTCGGACGGTGCGCAAAACCAGACCCATGCCATCTCACAACTGGCGTCTGCGGTTCGTCAAACGACCGATGCCGTGAGCGACGTATCGCGCAACACCACGGTCGCCAGCCAGAAGTCGCAAGAATCCATGAGCATCATGCGCGACGGCATGAAACAAATGGAGCAGATGGTCGAAGTGGTCAGCTCCATTGCATCCAACTCGGAAAAGATCAACAAGATCACCGAAGTGATCGAAAAGATCGCCAACAAAACCAACCTGCTGTCACTCAATGCGGCCATCGAAGCCGCCCGTGCGGGCGAACATGGCAAGGGCTTTTCTGTGGTCGCCGAAGAAGTGGGCAAACTGGCTGCTAACAGCGCCGAAAGCTCGCAAGAAATTGCCCGACTGGTCCAGCAAGCGGTCGCCGAGACCCAGCGCGCTGTCGAAACCGTCAAGCACGTGAACAACGGCATGCACCAGATCGAACAAGGCTCGCGCGAAACCGACAACATGCTCCAACGCATTTCGTCGGCACTGGAAGAGCAAAGCACCGCTGTGGAGCAAATCAACTCCAACATTTCCAGCCTGGACGCCATTGCACGCAGCAACGCTGCCGCATCAGAAGAGATCACCGCCACCGTGATGGAGCTGTCCAAAATTGCAGACTCCACCCGCCACGAAGTCAGCAAATTCGAAATCTGAGCCTCTCAGGCTTGCACCAAAAACGGTGGGACAGGGCTGAATTCGGGTTGAAATCGGGTGTTGCGGTGCCACGACTGCCTTAAACTTACGCCCCATGAACACCCCTGCCCGCCCCCGCCCCATCCGCGGCCAATACGAAGACTTCATGCGCCACGTCTACACGACGGGCGTGCAAAAAGGTGACCGCACCGGAACCGGCACGCGCAGCGTGTTTGGTCATCAGATGCGCTTTGACCTGAACGAAGGCTTTCCGCTCGTCACCACCAAAAAAGTCTTTTTGCGGGCCATCATTGTCGAATTGCTGTGGTTTTTGCGTGGCGACAGCAACGTGAAATGGCTGCAAGAGCGCGGTTGCTCCATCTGGGACGAATGGGCGCGCGACGATGGCTCGCTCGGTCCGGTGTACGGGGTGCAATGGCGCAGCTGGCCCACACCAGGCGGCGGGCACATTGACCAGATTCAGCAGGTCATGGACACGCTGAAAACCAATCCGGATTCGCGCCGCATCATCGTCAGCGCCTGGAACGTGGCCGAGCTTGACCAAATGGCGCTGATGCCTTGCCATGCGTTCTTCCAGTTTTATGTCGCACCACCGCAAAACCCTGGCGACAAGCCACGCCTGAGCTGCCAGTTGTACCAGCGCAGCGCCGACATCTTTTTGGGTGTCCCCTTCAACATCGCCAGCTACGCCCTGCTCACCCACATGGTGGCCCAGCAGTGCGACATGGATGTGGGCGACTTCATCTGGACCGGTGGTGACTGCCACATTTACAGCAACCACCACGAACAGGTGGAACTGCAACTGAGCCGCACGCCCATGGCCTACCCCACCTTGAACATCAAACGCAAACCCGATTCGATTTTGGATTACGCGTTTGAAGACTTTGAGGTCGTGGGTTACGAATGCCACCCCGCCATCAAAGCGCCGGTCGCCGTCTGAGCCCGCTGGTCTGAACCCCTTTTTGGCCTGAGCGCCCGCCCGTGATGAAACTCCATTTGATTTATGCCCGCGCCCGCAATGGCGTGATCGGTACCAACAACCAGCTGCCCTGGCACCTGCCTGAAGACCTGGCGCATTTCAAACGCACAACGCTGGGCCAGCCCGTGATCATGGGTCGCAAAACCTGGGATTCATTGCCCCCACGATTTCGCCCCCTGCCCGGTCGCCTCAACATCGTTGTGACGCGCCAGACAGACTGGCATGCCGAAGGTGCTGTGCGGGCTGGCTCCATTGAAGACGCCATGCGCCAATGCCCCGACGCCGCAGAGGCCTGGGTGATCGGTGGCGCCGAAATTTACGCCCAAGCAGCACCGCTGGCCTCCAGTGCCGTCGTCACGGAAATCGAGCAGGATTTTGAAGGCGATGCCTTTGCGCCTGAGCTGGGCGCTGGCTGGCAAGAAGTCGAGCGCACATCGCATGTGGCGGGCAATGGCCTGGCATTCAGCTTTGCAACATACCAACACACGCCTTAAGGAGTCAAGCATGTCCGGACACGGTTTTCACGTTCATGGCCCACATGACCACGAGTTGGAACACGCCACTCAAGGCCATGGCGGCGCACACACCAACAGCATTGCCATGTTCACCGCCATCATCGCCACCGTGGGTGCTTTGTTTGGTTACATGGGCGGGGCCACACAGGCCAATGCCGGCTTGTACAAAAACAATGCGGCCATCAAAAAGACCGAAGCTTCCAACCAGTGGAACTATTACCAAGCCAAAAGCAGCAAGCAAAACCTGAGTGAACTGGCCATGGAGCTGACGCCGCTCAAAAAAGACTTCTATCTGGACGAAGTTAAACGCTACAAGAGCGAAAAATCAGAGATCAAAGTCGCCGCTGAAAAACTCGAAGCCGAGTCCAAACACTGGGATGAACAGTCAGACGAACAAATGCACCAGCACCACCGCTGGGCGCAAGCCACCACCGTGTTGCAAGTGGCCATTGCCATGGCTGCGATTGCCCTGCTGTCCAAAAAGAAATGGCTGGAATATGTGATGTACGCAGCAGGCGGCATCGGTATGGTGGTGGGTGGCCTGGCTGCCTTTCACATTTGAGCGCAACCCCTTTTAAAGACCTCATGAAAATCGCCACCTGGAATGTGAACTCGTTGTCTGTGCGCCTGCCGCAGGTGCTGGACTGGCTGGCGGCCAACCCCACCGATGTGCTGGCCCTGCAAGAACTCAAGCTCACTGACGACAAGTTTCCCGTGGCCGCTTTGGCCGAAGCGGGCTACCAAGCCCAATGGTTTGGCCAGAAAACCTACAACGGTGTGGCGCTGATTTCAAAAGCCGCTGGCACGGATGTGGTCAAAAACATCCCGGGCTTTGAAGACGACTTGTCACGCGTGATCGCCGCCACCTACCCCGATGGCGCAGGGGGTGAAGTGCGGGTGATCTGCGGCTATTTCCCCAATGGCCAAGCCCCCGACAGCGACAAGTTTGTCTACAAGATGCGTTGGCTCGACGCGCTGCGCGACTGGGTGGCCAGCGAAATGCAAAAGCACCCGAACCTGGTGCTGCTGGGCGACTACAACATCACTTTTGACGAGCTCGACATGTGGGACCCGGTGGCGCTGGCTGGCACCATCCACTGCACCGACGCCGAGCGCGAGAAACTGCAAGCGCTGATCGGCTTGGGCCTGACCGACAGCTTTCGGCTGTTTGAGCAGCCCGAAAAAAGCTACAGCTGGTGGGACTACCGCGAATTTGCATTCCGCCGCAATCGCGGTCTGCGAATCGACCACATTTTGATTTCAGAATCGCTCAAAGCCCGGGCCAGCGCCTGCGTGATCGACCGCGCCCCGCGCAAGAACGAGCGTCCCAGCGACCACACGCCGGTGGTCTTGACGCTGGGCTGAATCAAGCCGCCTGCGGCATCAAAAATTCCCGGCTGATGCGCCCACCCAAGCCGTTCACACGCTCCAAAAATTGCGTCAGATAAGCGTGCAGACCGGTGGCCAGAATTTCGTCGATGCGGCCAAAGGCCAGCTCCGAGCGCAAGCGGCCTGCATGGCGCAAGGTGTCGCTGTCGGGGTCGTGCGAGACCAGCTTCAAATTCGACAGCACCTCGTTCAAACTGGCGTGCAGTGAGCGGGGCATGTCTGGGCGCAAGATCAGCAATTCGGCCACGCGTTCGGGGCGGATCACGTCGCGGTAAACCTTGCGGTAAACCTCAAAACCGCTGACGCTGCGCAAGATCGCGCTCCAGTGGTAGAAGTCGTATTCCTGCGTCACTTCGGCCTCAACGCCGCTGTAGTTGGGGGCACCAAAAAAATCGTTGTTCATGGCGTGGAACTTCACATCCACCAGCCGCGCCGTGTTGTCGGCCCGCTCCAAAAACGTGCCCATGCGCATGAAGTACAGCGACTCGTCCATCAGCATGGTGCCCACCGTCACGCCGCGTGACAGGTGCGAGCGGAACTTGACCCACTCAAAAAACTGGCCCGGATCGCGCTCGAATTCACCGCTTTTGAGCATGCGGTTGACTTCGAGCCAGGTCTGGTTTTGTGTTTCCCACACCTCGGTGGTGAGCGTGCCGCGCACGGCGCGGGCGTTTTCGCGGGCCGCACGCAGGCAAGAGATGATGGACGAGGGGTTGTCTGCGTCTTTCACCATGAAGGCCATGACGTCGCGTGGCGTGATGGTTTTGTAGCGCATCTGGTACGAGGGCAAGAGCTCGCTGATGGACAAGATGCCTTCCCAACCGGCCTCCACCGCGGCGGCAGACTGGGGCAAAAGCGATGTCTCGTAGCTCACATTCAACATGCGTGCGGTGTTTTCGGCCCGCTCCATGTAGCGGGACATCCAGAACAGGTGGTCGGCAGTACGGGACAACATCAGGCAACTCCTTCAAGGCCGAAAACCCCGCAAGCGCTTCGCGCCCGGCAGCGTTTTGGCGAAACTTCGTTTTCGGCCCGCTCCATGTAGCGGGACATCCAGAACAGGTGGTCGGCGGTTCTTGAAAGCATGCGTGTTCTCCCCTTTTCAGTCCTGCAAAATCCAGGTGTCTTTGGTGCCCCCGCCTTGCGACGAGTTCACCACCAAAGAGCCTTCTTTGAGCGCCACCCGCGTCAAGCCACCGGGCACCATCTGCACGGTGCGCCCACTCAGCACAAAGGGCCTCAGGTCGATGTGGCGCGGTGCGATGCCGCTGTCCACATAGGTGGGGCAAGTGGACAAACTCAAGGTCGGCTGGGCGATGTAGCCCTCAGGGTTGGCCAGCAGTGCGCCACGGAATCGCTCGATCTCGGCTTGGCTGGCCGCAGGCCCCACCAGCATGCCGTAGCCGCCTGCGCCGTGCACTTCTTTGACCACCAAGTCTTTCAGATGGGCCAGCGTGTATTGCAAATCGTCGGGCTTGCGGCACATGAAAGTGGGCACGTTTTTGAGAATGGGCTCTTCACCCAAGTAAAACTTGATCATGTCCGGCACATAGGGGTAGATCGACTTGTCGTCGGCCACGCCCGTGCCCACCGCGTTGCAAATGGCCACATGACCGGCCTTGTAGGCGTCCATCAGGCCCGCGCAGCCCAAGGTCGAGCTGGGGCGAAACACATTCGGGTCCAAAAAGTCGTCGTCCACACGGCGGTAGATCACATCCACCCTTTGCGGGCCGCGTGTGGTGCGCATGTAGACAAATTTGTCTTTGACAAACAGGTCTTGCCCTTCGACCAGTTCCACACCCATTTGTTGCGCCAAAAAAGCATGCTCAAAGTAAGCGCTGTTGTACATGCCGGGCGTGAGCACCACCACCGTGGGCTCGGCCGTGGTGGCGGGGCTGCTGGCGCGCAAGGTTTCCAGCAGCAAATCGGGGTAATGCGCCACAGGGGCCACGCGGTGCTGGCTGAACAAATCGGGGAACAGTCGCATCATCATCTTGCGGTCTTCGAGCATGTAGCTCACACCGCTGGGCACGCGCAGGTTGTCTTCGAGCACGTAGTACTCGCCCTTGCCTGCGCTGTCGGGGGCACGCACGATGTCGATGCCGCTGATGTGCGAATAGATCTGGTTGGGCACATCCACCCCCACCATCTCGGGGCGAAACTGGGCGTTGTTTTCGATCTGTTCTCGCGGGATCACACCGGCTTGAAGGATCTCTTGCCCGTGGTACACGTCGTGGATGAATCGGTTGAGTGCGGTCACGCGTTGCACCAATCCGGCTTCCATGTGCTTCCACTCTTGGGCCGCAATCACACGGGGGATCAGGTCAAACGGGATCAGGCGCTCGGTACCAGAGCCGTCTTCGTCCTTGTCACCGTAGACCGCAAAGGTGATGCCGACACGGCGGAAAATCATCTCGGCTTCTTCACGGCGCGAAGCCATGGTCTGGCTGTCTTGCGCTTGCAACCAGCGGGCATAGGCCAAGTAATGGTCTCTGACTTCCCCCGAATCGCCTGCGGCAGGCAAGCGGCTGTACATTTCATCGAATTGGCGCATAGCTCGTCACTCCTGATGACAGCATAGCAAGATGCATACCCGCTCCGGTTGATCCGAGTCAAATCCACCGAAGCGCATCACCCCCGACTCATGCTGTCAGCCTCACCCAACGCTGTCACCCCCGACTCGATCGGGGGTCCATGCCTTCGACGGCCTTGGATACCCGGTCAAGCCGGGCATGACAAATGTGCTGGGTATGACAAAGGTGCTGGGCATGACCAAAACGCTGTCACCCCCGACTCGATCGGGGGTCCATGCCTTCGACGGCCATGGATACCCGGTCAAGCCGGGTATGACAAATGTGCCGGGCATGACAAAGGTGCTGGGCATGACCAAAAAGCTATCACCCCCGACTCGATCGGGGGTCCATGCCTTCGACGGCCTTGGATACCCGGTCAAGCCGGGTATGACAAATGTGCTGGGTATGACAAAGGTGCTGGGCATGACCAAAACGCTGTCACCCCCGACTCGATCGGGGGTCCATGCCTTCGACGGCCATGGATACCCGGTCAAGCCGGGCATGACAAATGTGCCGGATATGACAAATGTGCTGGGCATGACAAATGTGCCGGATAGGACAGATGCATCAAGGCGCGATGACGTGGTGCCAATAGCGCTTGGACAGGACCCGTTCACATTGCACCTGCGCGGGTGCAGCACTGTGCCAGCGAGCGGCGCCGCAGCGGGCGGACTCCGCCAATGCAATGCCCTCGGCGCGGTAGCGATCGAGTACCGGTTCTGCCGGGTGCCCATAGCGGTTGCGGTAACCCGCCTGCACCAGCGCCAGCCGGGGTTGCAGCGCCTGTATAAAAGGCAGCGTCGACGAGGTTTTGCTGCCGTGATGCGGCACCAAGAGCACATCGACAGGTGCCAGGCCCGCGCGCACCAAAACCAGCTCTTGGGCCGCCTCGATGTCGCCCGTCAACAAGGCCGAAGCCTGCCTGTTGCCGATGCGCAAGACACAACTGACTTCATTCGGTTTAGGCTTTTTAGAGGCTTCTCGTGGGCCAAATGGCCCCGAAGAAGAAGAAGAAGAAGAAGAAGAAGAAGGCGCTGCGCCAAGAATTTGCGTACTGCCAGGCGGGTGCAGCACCTCAAAAAGCACACCATCCCACACCCAGGACTGCCCGCTTTGGCAACGCGTCCAGCCGGGCCGCAAGGCGTGCAAAGCGTGTTCATCTTCCAGCGAGGACCACAAAGCCGCCTCGGGTTGCATGGCCAACACCGCCGCTGCGCCGCCCGTGTGGTCGCTGTCACGGTGGCTGAGCATCAGCACATCAAGGCGCTCGCCCATTTGTGCCAGCAGGGGCACCAGCACCCGGTGCCCAGCGTCGCTTTCGGCCGAATAGCGCGGCCCCGCGTCGTACAGCAGGCTGTGCGTGGCGGTGCGCACCAGCACCGCATTGCCCTGCCCCACATCGGCCGCCAACAGCTCGAAAGCGCCCACTGGCGGGCGCGGGTGCGTCCAAAACAACACGGGCCACAAAAGCGGCAGGCACAACACTTTGAAGGACAACGGCAGCCTGAGCACCAAGCCCACGGCACCGACCAGCGCCAGCATGGCCAGACCCCAAGGCGGCATGGCGGTGGACACGCTGGCCAAGGGCCACGTTGACAGCCAGCCGAGCCAGGCCGTCATGGGCTGCAGCGCCCAGAGCGCCAGGTCCCAGGCTCCGGACCAAGCCACCCCCAGCAAGGCCAGCGGAGTCACCACCAAAGTCACCCATGGAATCGCCAGCATATTGGCCAGCAGGCCCACCACAGACACTTGGCCAAAAAACAGCAAGGTCAGCGGTGCCAAGGCCAAAGTGATGACGGCTTGTTCGCGCAGCAAACCCCAAGCAGCATGCAGTGCGGAAATTCCCCAAATGGGAACTTTTTTCGCACCCGATCGGTGCGGCAGCCCTTTGAGCACCAAGTCGGTGCGTCGCTGGGAGGCCATCAACACCCCAACGGCCACAAAGCTCAACCAAAAGCCCGCTTGCAACACAGCCCAAGGGTCCAGCGCCAACACCACCGCACCAGCCAGCAGCCAGACCAAGGCCCCATGCCATTGACGGGCCGAGATTTTGAGCAACACCACCACCAACAGCATCCAGAGCGTGCGCTGCGCTGGCACGCCCCAACCGCTGAACAAGGCATAAAACCACGCCAACATCAAGCCAGACACCGACCCAACATGCACAGCAGGCCAGCGCAAAGCGCCCGCAAAGCCCCACAAAGCGGACTTTCGCCAGCACCACGCCACCAAGGCCGAAGCCAGCCAGGCAAACATCGTCACATGCAGCCCCGAAATGCTCATCAAGTGCGCCACGCCTGTGGCCCGAAACACGTCCCAGTCGCTGCGGTCGATCGCGGCCTGGTCGCCCGTGACCAAAGCCGCCAACACACCCGCCCATTGACCCACTTGTTTGGCCGAGACGGCATCTGCAGTGCTGCTCTGCGCCGACAAATGGGTCAGCAAACGGTCGCGCACCGACTGCCGCCAGCCCTCAATCGGGTGCGCCCAGGTGGTGCCCACGCGCACCGGGATGGGGTCTTTGGCCCCCGTGCGCACATAGCCCGTGGCGCGAATGCCCTGCTCCCAAAGCCACAACTCATAGTCAAAACCCCGTGGGTTCAGGTTGCCATGCGGGGCCTTCAGGCGCACCCGCAAGCGCCAGCGCTCACCCGCTTTCACGGGCTCAGGCAAGGGCGAGGTGTTCCAGCCGCTGTCGTGTGTGCCGTCTTGCCCGTACCAACCCAGATAAACCTGCGAGGGCACGGATTGAGGCAAATCTACAGCATGCCATTCGCCCACCTTGTCGACCCGCCAGGCTTGTTCCAGCTCAAAGCGAAAGCGCCAACCCAGGTCTTGACGCTGCGGCATGGCCTGCACCACGCCCACCACATCCAGGTCTTGGCCCTCCAGCGCCGGGTCGATGGCGTCAGACCGTGACCAGGCATGCAAACCAGTGGCAGCAAACGCCAGCACAAACCAAACAGTGCACCAAGCAGTGCACAAAACAGGGCCCTAAACCAAGCGCCAAGTGAGGCCGCGCCACCCGACAGGCCAAACCCCAAAGCGAAGCAAGAGACCACTTAGCGACAACGCCAAAACCAGCGCCAACACCCACAAGCCCGCATAAGCCCCCAGCGGCCACAGCGCCTCTTGTTGCAATTGCAGCGCCACCCCCGCACACCAGGCCAACAGCCCCAAGCCCAGGCCACGGGCCCATGTCATGGACAGCATGGGCGGCTCCGCATGGCACACGCTTGCGCCCGGCCAGCACCCTGCGTGCAGCATCGCTTCATGACAGCCTCCCTGATTTGGCCGGTTTTCTGAACAGTCGCTTTGGCGCTCTTTTAATTCGGGCCTTGCAATCGACCACGCCCACTGGCTGGCTCGACCGGGTCCGCATCCTGGCGCGTGTCTTGCTAGTTGTAACCGCCCAAGCTGCATTTGTCATGCGTGCAGCCCCTGTTGCGCAGTTAGAAATATGTCGATACACGTTGCCCTGCACCACGTTACCCATTACGAATACGACCGCCCCGTGCAACTCGGCCCGCAAGTCATCCGCTTGCGTCCGGCCCCGCACAGCCGCAGCCGCATCCTGTCGTACAGCCTCAAGGTCGAGCCCGCCGAACATTTCATCAACTGGCAGCAAGACGCCTTTGCCAATTACCAAGCCAGGCTGGTCTTCCCCAAAAAGACCACGGCTTTCAAAGTCACCGTGGACGTGGTCACCGAGATGGCGGTGTTCAACCCCTTTGACTTCTTTCTAGAGCCTTCGGCCGAAGAAGTGCCCTTCAAGTACTCGGACATGGTCAAGGAAGAGCTTCAGTCCTATCTGGACAAAGACCATAAAACACCGCTGTTTAAAAAATACCTGGCCAGCATGGACCGCAAGCGCCAGCGCACCATTGATTTTTTGGTGCAGATCAACCAACGCCTGCACCAGGACATCCGCTACACCATCCGCATGGAACCCGGCGTGCAAACCGCCGAAGAAACCCTGACCCTCCAAAGCGGCTCCTGTCGTGACACGGCTTGGCTGTTGGTGCAACTTTTCAGGCACATGAACATCGCGGCCCGCTTTGTCTCGGGCTACCTGATCCAGCTGGCCCCCGATGTGAAATCGCTCGATGGCCCCAGCGGCACCGAAGTCGATTTCACCGACCTGCACGCCTGGTGTGAGGTGTATTTGCCCGGCGCAGGCTGGGTCGGGCTCGACCCGACCTCGGGCCTCTTGGCCGGTGAAGGCCACATCCCGCTGGCCTGCACACCGCAACCCTCAGCCGCCGCCCCCATCGAGGGCGTGATGGACAAGGCCGAGGTCGAGTTTCACCACGAGATGAGCGTCACGCGCATCCACGAATCACCCCGTGTGACCAAGCCCTACAGCGAAGAACAATGGGCCGATGTGCTGACCCTGGGCAACCAGGTGGACGCGCAATTGGTGGCGCAAGACGTGCGCCTGACCATGGGCGGCGAGCCGACCTTTGTGTCCACCCATGACCGTGACGGTGCCGAGTGGAACACCGATGCATTGGGACCCACGAAACGGGGCCTGGCCACCGAGTTGGTTCACAAACTGCGCCAGCAATACGGCCAAGGCGGTTTCTTGCATTTTGGCCAAGGCAAGTGGTACCCGGGCGAACAACTGCCGCGCTGGGCGCTCAGCATTTACTGGCGTGCCGACGGCACGCCTTGCTGGCAAGACCCCGATGTGTTTGCCGACGAGCACGAACCCAGCCACTACACCAGCGCCGATGCCCAACGCTTCATGCAAGGGCTGACCGCGCAGCTGGGCCTGCCCAGCGACACCGTGCTACCCGGCTACGAGGACACTTGGTATTACCTGTGGCGCGAACGCCGCCTGCCCGTGAACGTGGACCCGTTTGACGCGAAGCTGGACGACGAGATGGAGCGCATCCGTTTGCGCCGCATCTTCAGCCAAGGGCTGGACCAGCCTGTGGGTTATGTGCTGCCTCTGCAACCTGCTGAACCAGCCGTTGAGGAAGCCACCTCGTCAAAGGCCCCCGATCTGAGCGCGGCAGCCTGGCAAACCGGCCGCTGGTTCCTGCGCGACGAGCGCATGTACCTGATGCCCGGCGACTCCAGCATGGGCTGGCGATTGCCACTCGACTCCTTGCCCTGGGCCGCACCGACCGACCGCTGGCACATGATCGAGCAAGACCCGTTTTCGCCCCGCAGCGCCTTGCCAGCTGCCGCCCCGGTGACGATGCAGCCGCGCCACGCCCAAAAGCCTCCGGCAACGGCTCCAGCAGCACCTGCAGCCAAGTTCGAGTCCGATGCCTCCGTGGTGCGCACCGCCCTGTGCGTGGAAGTGCGTGACCCGCGCCGTGCCAATGGCCCCAAGGCCGAGGCCGAGGCCGAGGCGCAACAACAAGGTGAGAAATCTGGCGTGTTGTACGTCTTCATGCCGCCCTTGGCGCGACTCGAAGACTACTTGGCCTTGGTCAGCGCCGTCGAAGCCACGGCCAGAACGCTGGGCATGAAAATCGTCATGGAAGGCTACCCGCCACCGCGTGACCCGCGCCTCAAACTTTTGCAGGTCACGCCCGACCCCGGCGTGATCGAGGTCAACATCCACCCGGCCCACAACTGGACCGAGCTGGTGGACCACACCGAGTTTTTGTACCAAGCGGCTTTCGAGACGCGCCTGTCGGCCGAAAAGTTCATGACCGACGGCCGCCACACCGGCACCGGCGGTGGCAACCACATGGTGATGGGCGGGGCAACGCCAGCAGACAGCCCGTTTTTGCGCCGTCCCGAATTGCTGGCCAGCCTGATCCTTTATTGGCATAACCACCCGAGCCTGAGCTATTTGTTCAGCGGCATGTTCATCGGCCCCACCAGCCAAGCCCCGCGCGTGGACGAAGCACGCAACGACCAGGTCTACGAACTCGAAATCGCGCTGCGCGAAATACTGAAAAACCGGCAGAAATACGGCACCGACATGCCCCCCTGGATCGTCGACCGCACCCTGCGCAACATCCTGGTGGACGTGACCGGCAACACCCACCGCAGTGAGTTTTGCATCGACAAGATGTACTCACCCGACAGCAGCACAGGCCGCTTGGGTCTGCTGGAGTTGCGGGCCTTTGAGATGCCGCCACACGCCCGCATGAGCATCGTGCAGCAGCTGCTGCTGCGTGCGCTGGTGGCCCGTTTCTGGGACGAGCCTTATGTGGCCCCCGTGACCCGTTGGGGCACCGAGCTGCACGACCGCTTCATGCTGCCGCACTGGATTCACAAAGACTTTGACGACGTGCTCACCGAGCTGGGCGATGCGGGTTTTCACTTCGATCCAGGTTGGTTTGCGCCCCATTTCGAGTTCCGCTTTCCGCTGGTGGGCGAGCTGCGTGTCGATGGCGCGGTGCTCACCCTGCGCAATGCGCTGGAGCCATGGCACGTCATGGGCGAAGAAAACAGTGCAGGCGGCACGGCCCGTTATGTGGACTCGTCGCTCGAACGCATCGAGGTGCATGTGACGGGCATGAACCCCAGCCGCCACACCGTGACGGTCAACGGCAAGCCCCTGCCCTTGCAGCCCACGGGCGTGGTGGGCGAATACGTGGCCAGCGTGCGCTACAAGGCCTGGAACCCGCCCTCGTCGCTGCACCCCAGCATTGGCATGCACGCCCCGCTGACCGTGGACTTGGTGGACACCTGGATGAAGCGCTCTTTGGGCGGTTGCCAATACCATGTGGTTCACCCTGGCGGCCGCAGCTACGAGGGCTTCCCGGTCAACGCCTACGAGGCCGAAAGCCGCCGCATGGCCCGCTTCTTCCGCATGGGGCACACCCCCGGCGCGATGAAACAACTGGCTGCACTCGGCCCCAACGCCACACTGCACGCCAGCCCCGAGTTCCCGTACACGCTGGATTTGAGGCGGGTGTGATCAGCGACAATTGACCGGATGAATGAGCCATCGTCCCAAGCTGACAGCACAACGCAAGCGCACGCCATGAAATGGGCGGCGCTTCAGCAAGAGCGTGCGCCTGACGGGCATTGGGACGAACTGCGCGGGGCGGTTTCAGGTCAGGGCACGACATCGGCGGCAAACGCCAGCGCGCGCACCGAAAAACCCGCCACGCTCAGCGCCGCATGGCTCACCTTCATTGAGCAGCAAAACACAGCCGCCACACCGGGCACAGCCGAGCTGAACACCCGCATGGCCAACCTGCAGCGCCAAGTGCGCGACAACGGCATCACCTACAACGTGTATGCCGCCTCTGACCAACCGCAGCGGCCTTGGTCGCTCGACCTGTTTCCGCTCATGCTGGGACACGCCGACTGGCAACAAATCGAGGCGGGTGTGATGCAGCGCATGCAGCTGCTCGAACGCATCATGGCCGATGCCTATGGGCCTCAGCAATTGGTGCTCAATGGGCAATTGCCCGCTGCGCTGGTGCAAGGCCACCCCGCTTATTTGCCCGCCATGCATGGCGTGCCGCCCGTGGGAGGCCGCTATTTGTCTTTGGCGGCCTTCGATTTGGCGCGCGGCCCTGACGGCTGCTGGTGGTTGTTGTCGCAGCGCACGCAGGCGCCCTCGGGTCTGGGCTATTTGCTGGAAAACCGGCAAATTGTGTCGCGCCAGTTCCCGCAGGCCTTCGAGGCCTTTCCGGTCCAGCGTCTGGCCGAGACCTACCGCACCTTGATCGACGGCATCAAGGCCCGCAGCCCGGCAGGCGCTGGTGCGCACATCGCGCTGCTCACGCCCGGCCCTTACAACGAAACCTATTTTGAGCACGCCTATCTGGCCCGTTATTTGGGCCTGAGCTTGGTTCAAGGCAACGACCTGACCGTACGTGACGAGAAGCTGTACCTCAAAACGCTGCAAGGCCTGCAGCCCGTGCACGGCTTGCTCAAACGCGTGGACGACGACTGGCTCGACCCGCTGGAAATGCGTGCCGACTCCACGCTGGGCGTGCCCGGCTTGTTGCAAGCGGTGCGCAGCGGCCATGTGCTGGTGGCCAACACACCGGGCTCGGGCTTTCTCGAATCGAACGCCTTGCTGGGTTTCATGCCGGCATTGGCGCGAGATCTGCTGGGGCAAGCCCTGCAGCTGCCCGCCATCCCGAGCTGGTGGTGTGGCGAAGCGGCTGCACTGCAAGACGTGTTGCCACGCATCCAAAGCTGCGTGATCAAGCCCACCTACCCTTACAACACCGACCGCCAAAGCTTTGAGCCCGTGCTGGGCCATGCTTTGTCGCGGCAAGAACAAAACGAATGGGCGGGTCGCATCTTGCGCGACCCCGACGCCCACACCCTGCAATCCTGGTTGCCGCTGTCGCACCAGCCCACTTGGCAAGCTGGCCCCAACACCACCAACACCACCAACACCGCCGACAGCGCAAGTGGCGCTGAGGCTGCGGGCGCCATCCAGTCGCGTCCTGTGGTGCTGCGGGTGTTTGCTGTGGCCAACGCGCAAGGTGGCTGGCAAGTGTTGCCCGGCGGCTTGGCACGACTGGGCACCCGCGAAGGGATTGCCTCGATGCAGCGCGGGGGCAGCAGCGCCGATGTCTGGGTGCAATCGCCCGCGCAGTCACAGTCACAGTCACAGTCACAGTCACAAAGTCAGTCTCAATCACAAAACCAGTCTCAATCTCAGTCGACAAGCCCGCCCCCATCCCCCAGCCAAAGCCCTTTGACGGGCGACACGTCGTCGCAGCGCCAGCGGCTGGTGACCAGCCGCGCAGCAGAAAACCTGTTCTGGATGGGCCGCTACACCGAGCGCACCGAAAACACCATGCGCCTGGTGCGATTGAGCCTGGAAATTTTGGGCAGCGAAAACCAGAACCTGCCTTGCCTGCTGAACTTCATCACCCGCATGGCCACGCGCCATGGTCTGGTGCGGGCAGGCGTGCCTGCCGCATCACAAGCACACCGGGTGTTTGAGCGCTCATTGATCGCGGGCTTGTGGGACAAAGAACTGGCCACCAGCGTCGGCTTCAATTTGCGTGCGGTGCGGCTGGCAGCTGCGTCGGTGCGCGAACGCCTGTCGCCCGAACACTGGCGCTTGCTCGAACAAGCCGAATCGCGTTTCTTCAAGCCTGCCCAGGACCGCACGGACGCCGAGTCCAGCGCCCCAAGCACGCCCGACACCGTGGCAGTGCAGCGCCTGCTGGCCGACACCAGCCAGATGCTGGCCGCCCTGACCGGGGCGCAAACCGACCGCATGAGCCGCGACGACGGCTGGCGTTTGCTCTCAATTGGCCGCCACATCGAACGGCTGGAATTTTTGTCCAGCGCCTTGAGCGAGGCTGTCCAACTGGGCCTGATCGGCGAGCAAGCCGGGTTTGACGCCGTGCTCGACCTGTTTGACAGCACCATCAGCTTCCATGCTCAGTACCAGCAAAGCCGCACGCCCCAGGCCTTGATGGATTTGTTGGTCACCAACTCCGACAACCCCCGATCCCTCGGCTGGGTGGCGCACACCCTGCGCTCACGCTTGCGGCGCATGGGCCAGCTGGCCGACGGTGCCACTTTGCCCCTGGCTGAGCTGGTGCCGCACCTGATCGAGCTGACACCCGAGGCGTTGTGGCCGCTGACCAGCCTGGCGAGCCGTCAACCCATCCAAGCCGACAGCCCTTTGCCGCTGCACACCGCACTGGCGCATTGCCAAACGGCAGCCCGCGATGTGTCAGACCAGCTGTGCGGCCTGTTTTTCACGCACAGCGGCGAAGCCCGCTACAGCGTTGGCGCTTGAACCGACTGACCCACCATGCGCCTGGCCATCACCCACGAGACCCGCTACCACTACAGCCCGCAGGTGCAAACCGCGCAGCATGTGGCCCACCTGCAACCGGCTGACACCCCTTGCCAAAAAGTCATCAGCCACTGGATGCAGGTAGAGCCAGCGGCCTCGGTGCAACACAACATCGACGCTTTTTTGAACCACCGCTCGTATTGGGCGCTGACCAAGCCGCACGATGGCCTCATGGTTCGGGCGCACAGCGAAATCATCACCTCGGCGATCGCCACGGGGACCACCAGCGCCACGAACGCCCGCCAAAGCTGGGAATCGGTGCGCGAGCATTTCCGCTACCGGGGCGGGCAGCCGGGCGATGTGCACAGCGGTTTTGTCTTCGGCTCGCACCATGCGCCGGTACACGAAGCGTTTTTGGCCTACGCGCAAAGCAGCTTCACGCCCGGCCGCTCCTTGGTGCAAGCCGCCCAAGAACTCACGGCACGCATGCACCGCGACTTCCGCTACGAATCGGAAAGCACCGACATCAACACCCCGGCGCTCGAAGCGCTGGCCGAAAAGCGCGGCGTGTGCCAGGACTTTGCCCACATCATGTTGGCCTGCCTGCGCTCGCTGGGCTTGCCCGCCCGCTACGTGAGCGGCTACCTGCTGACCCAGCCTCCACCAGGCCAACCTCGCTTGGTGGGCAGCGACGCCTCGCACGCTTGGGCTTCGGTCTATTTGCCCGAATTGGCCAGCCACGCCTGCCAGGGCTGGCTGGACCTGGACCCGACCAATGACCGCACCGGCTTGGCCAGTCCCGGTGAAGACTATGTGCGCTTGGCCGTGGGCCGCGACTTTGCCGATGTGTCACCTCTTCGCGGCGTGCTGCAAGGCGGCGGGGCGCACACACTCGAAGTGGCCGTGACGGTGGCACCACTGGACGAATGAGCACCGCCTCGCGCATGCGGGCTTCCCAAAGGCGAACAGCGACTCACTGATTCGGACTGGCCGATGCGAGCTCACCTCAGCGCTTGAATTCAGCGACAATTCCCGCTGATCTGTCATTCCTGCGAACGCAGGAACCCATCCCCACAACACAAAGCACGACCATGAGCGTTTACGACACCCTGAAATCCCTCAACATCGAATTGCCTCCCGTGGCTGTCCCCGCAGCGGCGTATGTGCCCTTTGTGCAAACGGGCAATCTGGTCTTTTTGTCGGGCCACATCGCCAAAAAAGACGGCAAAGTCTGGGCCGGTCAACTGGGCAAAGACATCAGCACCGCAGAAGGCCAACAAGCCGCCCGCGCCGTGGCGATTGACCTGATGGGCACGCTGCACGCCGCCGTCGGCGACCTGAACAAAGTCAAACGCATCGTCAAAGTGATGAGCCTGGTCAACTCGACCGGCGACTTCACCGAGCAGCACTTGGTCACCAACGGCTGCAGCGAGCTGCTGGGCCAGGTGTTTGGCCCACAAGCTGGCGCCCATGCCCGCAGCGCTTTTGGCGTCGCACAAATCCCGATGGGTGCCTGTGTCGAGATCGAACTGATCGCCGAAATCGGCTGATGGCCGCAGTCAGAGCTGAGCGCTGCAACCTGTCTAGAGTCCCCATGCCATCGACCTGCAAGCCCCTCTTGGCATTGGCGCTGCTGACGGCCCTGTCTGGTTGTGGTCTGGTGTCAACGCAAGCCGTGTACGAAGAAATCCGTGCCCAGCAAAAAGCCAAAGCCGTGGGCAGCGGCACCACGCCTGACAACAAGCTGCCCCCTTACGACCAATACCAAAAAGAGCGCTCGGGCCTTTCGCCCGAACCTCATTGATTCCAATCCGGAGACACCTCATGACCCTTTCCATGTCCAGCGCGAGCTTGCCCGTTTGCACCCGCATGCTCACCAACCTGAGCCACATCTTGGCCAAAGCCGAGCAGTTCGTCGAAACCAAAAAGATCGACCCCATGGCACTGACCACCTACCGTCTGGCCCCGGACATGTTTCCGTTCACGCGCCAAGTGCTGATCGCTTGCGATGCGGTCAAAAACGGTGTGGCCCGTTTGAGTGGCATCGAAGCGCCCAAGTTTGATGACACCGAAACCACCTTGGCACAACTGCAAGAGCGCATCCAAAAAACCCTGGCCTTCATAGCCACCGTGCCCGCTGCCGCGCTGGACGGCACCGAAGACAAAGAGATCACCTTCCCCGCAGGTCCGGGCAAAACCCGCACCCTGAAAGGTCAGGACTACCTGACCAGCTGGATGCTGCCCAACATGTACTTCCACATCACCACGGCCTACACCATCCTCCGCCACAACGGCGTGGACGTGGGCAAGGTGGACTATTTGATGGGTGCGCAGGGCTAAAGCGCCTGGTAAATCAGCAACACCCATCGGCGACAATCGGCGCTCTGTCGGTATAAACCCCATGCAAATCAAAATCTCCTATTTCCTTCCTGTCCTCTTCGCCATCGCTGCAGGCGCTCTGGCGCCCAGTGCCTCGTCCTTTGCGGCTGGCCCCAAAGCCACCAAGCCCGCGCCTCACAAAAAGGCTGTGCCCTCTAAAAAGGCCACGCCTCCTAAAAAAGCTGCGGCTGCTGTGAACGCGCTGCCGCCACTGGCCGCAGACACCGCATTGGCCGACAACGCCCCCGCGCTGCCCGCCAAAGCCTGGCTGCTGATGGACTACGACTCCGGCCAAGTGCTCGCCTCGGCCAACGCCAACGAAGCACTGCCCCCCGCATCGCTGACCAAGATGATGACCAGCTACATCGTCGAACAAGCGCTGCGCTCGGGCAAACTCAAGCCCACCGACCTGGTCACCGTCAGCGAAAACGCTTGGTGCCGAGGCACCAGCGCCGAGTCGTGCATGTACCTGCCCCTGAACAGCCAGGCCACGGTCATCGACATCTTGCGCGGCATCATCATCCAGTCGGGCAACGATGCCTCTAAAGCCATTGCCGAACACATGGCGGGCTCCGAGGCGGGCTTTGCCAAGCTCATGAACGCCGAAGCCCAACGCTTAGGCATGACGCACACCACCTTCGCCAACCCCACCGGCCTGCCCGACCCAGCACACAAATCGTCTGCGCGAGACCTGGCCATCTTGGCCCGCGCCATCATCCGCGACGGTGCCGAGTACTACCCCATCTACGCCGAACGCGAATTCAAATACAACGGCATCAAACAAGGCAACCGCAACGCCCTGCTCTACACCGACCCCAGCGTGGACGGCCTGAAAACCGGCCACACCGCAGAAGCGGGCTACTGCCTGGTCACCTCGTCCAAGCGCAACGACATGCGCTTGATCACCGTCATCCTCAACACGCACAGCCCCCAAGCACGCGCAGACCAATCGCGCACCTTGCTGGGCTGGGGCTTTGGCAGCTTTGAAAAGACCACCCCCATCCAGCCTGGGGCAGTCGTGGGCACGGCCAAAATCAGCTTTGGCAAAGCCGACAGCGCCCCCGCCGTGCTGGGCGCACCGTGGATGCTGACAGTGCCGCGCGGCCAGACCGTGCAAACCACGGTGGAACTGATTGCCGACCTGCAAGCGCCTGTGGCCAAAGGCGCGGTGATCGGCAAAGTGATCGCCACGGCCAACGGCAAACCCGTGGGCGAAGCCCCGCTGGTGGCACAAACCGAAGTGGAACGCTCGGGCCTGTTGCTGCGCGGGTGGCAGCACTTGATGAAGTTGTTTGGCAAGTGAGCAGGCTTGCGCCGCCACCCGGCCAAGGCCAACACCAAAGAAAGGCACCCTCGGGTGCCTTTCTCATGGGCGGCCAATTTGGCCACTTCGGCCAAGCATGGCTGCCCGCTGGGCCGGTGCGCTGGTTTAAGCCAAAGCCCGCTTTGCTGCCGCCTGCGCACGCGCGGCGTGCAGTTTTTTGTAGCTGTCCAGCAAGCGCTGGTGCCGGTCCAGCGTTTCCAACTGGAGGCTGGTGGGCGTGAGGCCATGAAAGCGCACGCTGCCGTCGACCGAGCCGATGGCCGCATCCATGCGCTCGTCGCCAAACATGCGCCGAAAGTTGACGGCGTAATCCGCCAAAGCCAAGTCCTCGCCCAGCTTCACCTCCAGCACCACGTTCAAGGCTTGGTAAAACAAACGGCGCTCCACCGTGTTGTCGTTGTATTGCAAGAACGCACCCACCAGTTCGTGGGCCTCTTCCAACTGCTGCAAAGCCAGGTGAATCAAAAGCTTGAGCTCCATCACCGTCAACTGGCCCCACACCGTGTTGTCGTCAAACTCGATGCCGATCAGGGTGGCAACATCGAGGTAGTCGTCCAGCTCGTTGTTCTCCAAGCGGTCCAACAAGGCCTCTAGGGCCTCGTCGTCCAAGCGGTGCAGGTTCAGCACATCGGCGCGGAACAAGAGCGCTTTGTTGGTGTTGTCCCAAATCAGGTCATCGACCGGATAGACCTCGGAATAGCCCGGCACCAAGATGCGGCAGGCGGTAGCGCCGAGTTGGTCGTGCACCGCCACATAGGCTTCTTTGCCCATGGACTGCAAGATGCCAAACAACGTGGCGGCCTCCTTGGCGGTGGCATCGTTGCCCTGCGCAGAAAAGTCCCACGCCACAAAATCGTGGTCGGCTTGGGCGCTGAAAAAGCGCCACGACACGATGCCGCTGGAGTCGATGAAGTGCTCGACAAAGTTGTTGGGCTCGGTCACGGCGTTGCTGATGAAGGTAGGCGCAGGCAAGTCGTTCAGCCCTTCAAAACTGCGGCCCTGCAGCAGCTCGGTCAGGCTGCGCTCCAGCGCCACCTCCATACGGGGGTGTGCGCCAAATGAAGCGAACACACCGCCCGTGCGCGGGTTCATCAGGGTCACGCACATCACCGGGTACACACCGCCCAGCGAAGCGTCTTTGACCAAGACCGGAAAGCCCTGCGCCTCCAAGGCCTCGATGCCTGCCACGATGCCGGGGTATTGGGCCAACACGGCAGCTGGCACATCGGGCAAAGCCATTTCGCCTTCCAAGATCTCGCGCTTGACGGCCCGCTCAAAAATTTCTGACAGGCACTGCACCTGCGCTTCGACCAGCGTGTTGCCCGCGCTCATGCCATTGCTGACAAACAGGTTTTCCACCAAGTTGGACGGGAAATACACCACCTCACCGTCGGACTGGCGCACATAGGGCAGCGCACAAATGCCGCGCTCGGTGTTGCCCGAATTGGTGTCGAACAGGTGCGAGGCCTTGAGCTCGCCATCGGGGTTGTAAATGCGCAAGCAATGCGCGTCCAACAAGCCCTTGGGCAGCGCATCGCGCTTGCCCGGCTGGAACCAGCGCTCCTGGGGGTCGTGCACAAAGTCGGCCTGCGCGAGGTCTTCGCCAAAAAACACGCCCGCGTAAAAGTGGTTGTTGTTCAGCCGCTCAATGTATTCGCCCAGCGCCGAGGCCAAGGCGCTTTCTTTGCTGGAGCCTTTGCCGTTGGTGAAGCACATCGGTGAATGCGCGTCGCGGATGTGCAGCGACCAGACGTTGGGCACCAAGTTGCGCCACGATGCGATCTCGATCTTGATGCCCAAATTGGCCAACACCGCCGTCATGTTGGCGATGGTCTGCTCCAGTGGCAGGTCCTTGCCCGCGATGCGGGTCTGCGTGAGCGCATCGGGCTTGAGCGTGAGCAAGGCCTGTGCGTCGGCGTCCAGGTTGTCCACCGCCTCCACCACAAAGATCGGCCCGGTTTGCACCGCTTTTTTCACCGTGCAGCGGTCGATGGACCGCAAAATGCCTTGGCGGTCTTTGTCGGACATGTCCGCTGGCAACTCCACCTGAATCTTGATGGTCTGCAGATAGCGGTTGTCAGGGTCGACGATGTTGTTTTGCGACAGGCGGATGTGCTCGGTGGAGATGCCACGCGTCTCGCAATACAGCTTCACAAAATACGCCGCACACAAAGCCGACGAGGCCAAAAAATAATCAAACGGCCCCGGCGCAGAGCCATCGCCCTTGTAACGAATGGGCTGATCGGCCAGCAAGGTGAAGTCGTCAAACTTGGCCTCTAGGCGCAGTTTGTCGAGAAAATTGACTTTGATTTCCATGCGGTGGTCCCTGGGAATGGCGGCACCCCAGCAGCTGGGGATGTGAAAAATGGTGTGTAGTGTGCCTGAGCGGTGCAAACCCGCGTTATTCGGCAGTGCGCTTGACTCCCCATCCCCACTAAAATTGGCCTCCAACCGACTCATCCGCGCAGACCAGAAAAAATCATCAAGTGGCTGCAACAAAACGGGGCGGATTCAAAAGTGAAGTGCAACACCTGCCAACCCTTTAAGGTCCGCAGATGCAAATCACCCCATTGAAACACTGCTGTCTCCAGTACACTTGCAAAGTGTGAACAACTGATTACAATCACAATGTACACGATCAAGCGCATGCCCGAGTTTGATGAGTGGTTAGCCGAGCTTAGGGACGGCATGACACGCATCCGACTGACCCGACGGCTCGAAAAAGTCCAGCGTGGCTTACTGGGCGATGTGGCCCCTGTAGGCGAAGGCGTCAGCGAAATGCGGGAATTCTTTGGACCCGGCTGGCGCATGTATTACATCGAGCGAAACGGCATGCTGATCGTGATGCTGGGCGGTGGCGACAAGTCCACGCAGTCTGACGACATTGTCCGAGCCATTGCATTGAGCCAAACCCTCACGGAGTGACTGACCATGACCCAAAAAATCAAAGCCGCCGACCTGCCCGACTTCGACATGGCCGAATACCTCAAGACCGACGAGGACGTGGCCAACTACCTGACGCTGGTGCTGGAAGAAAACGATCCTGCCGAGCTGACCCACGCGCTGGGCACCATTGCACGCGCACGCGGCATGACCGAAGTGGCCCGCGCCTCGGGCCTGACCCGCGAAGCCCTCTACAAAGCCCTGCGCCCCACATCGCACCCGCGCTTTGACACGATTGCCCGCGTCTGCACAGCACTGGGAGTGAAGCTGGTGGCGCAGCCAATGCAGGTTTAAGCAGCCACACAAATGAAGCCGAGGCACCTTCGGATCCATTTTTTCGCGGCTGATGGAAATAAAGTGGCCAAAAAATAACCGACTTTATTAACACCTGCACGACAACTGATACACCTGAAAAATTCATCAATCACGATTTCTAACCTGCACTCTCAAAAGTGTTCTTGAAAACCATGTTTATCTGTGAATGACTAAACGTGCGCAATCTCAATAAGTCAACTGCCCCCAAGCCTTCTCCAGCCGCTTGATGCTCACCGGCTGCGGGGTGCGCAACTCTTGCGCGAAGAAGCTCACGCGCAGCTCTTCCAGTAGCCAGCGGAACTCCAGCATGCGGGTGTCTTGTGCGCCTTTGCGCTCGGCCACCAAGCGCCAATAGCGTTGTTCTTGCGGTTTCAGCTCGGTCAGGCGCTGGGCGTCGCGGGCGGGGTCGGCGCGGTATTTGTCCAGGCGCAGGGTGATGGCCTTGAGGTAGCGTGCGTAGTGCTGCAGCTGCGGCCATGGGGTGGCGGCCATGAAGTTTTTGGGCATCAGGCGTTGCAGTTGCTGGGCGCAGTCTGCCGTGGCATCAGGGGCGTTTTTGGTGTCCTTGATCTTGCGGGTGGCCGCGCCAAACTCCAGCAAGATGCTGCCCGCCAGTCGGGCAACTTCGTTGGCAATCAGGGTCAAGCGGCCCCGGCCTTCTTCGATGCGGCGCTTGAAGGTGGCTTCGTCGTTGGGCAGTGGGTCGAGTAAGAAGGCGCGGTCGAGTGCCACATCGATGATTTGGGCTTTCAACTCGTCTGCCGTGCCACCGCCTGCCCCGTCAGGCGACCGCCCGACTTGCATGTACGCCACGGCCATTTTTTGCAGGTCGGGGATGTTTTTCTCAAGGTACTTGAGCGCGTCTTTGATCTGCAGCGCAAACAGGCGGCGCAGGCCCGCTCGGTTTTTGTGGGCGGCGACGTCGGGCTCGTCAAACACTTCGATGGTCACGGCGTCTTGCATGTCCACCAGCGCGGGGAATCCGATCAGGGTCTGCCCGCCTTTGCTGATTTCCATCAACTCGGGGAGTTCGCCGAAGGTCCAGCTGGTGTAGCGCTGGGGGGCCAGGGGCTTGGGCGGTGCTGTGGCTTTGGCGGGCGCTGTGCCTGTGCGGGCATGGATACCCGCGTTCGCGGGTATGACAAATTCTTTTGTCACACCCGACTTGATCGGGTCTCCATCTGGGGAGTGGATACCCGCGTTCGCGGGTATGACATTGGAGGCGGGTATGACATTGGAGGCGGGCATGACAGAAGAAGCCACCTTCAACTGCGCCAGCGCCTGGAAGGCGCCACGCGCTTTGGCACCCAGCTCGCCTTTGAGTGCGCCCAGGTTGCGGCCCATGCCCAACTGGCGTCCATGCTCGTCGACCACGCACAGGTTCATGAACAGGTGCGGGCTGAGCATGTCGAGTTTGAAATCGCCTCGCTTCACGTCCAGGCTGGTTTCGTCGCGCACTTTTTTGAGCAACACATCGGTGAGCGAGCCACTGCCAAACAGCTCGGGCACCGACAACTCGGCGGCGAGGCGCGTGGCCGATTCGGGCAGTGGCACAAAGCGGCTGCGCGGGCGCTGGGGCAGGCTTTTGAGCAGGGCCTGAATTTTGTCTTTGAGCAAGCCGGGCACCAGCCATTCGCAGCGGTCTTCGCTCACTTGGTTGAGCACAAACAAAGGCACCGTCACGGTCACGCCGTCGCGGGCGTCGCCCGGCTCGTGCAGATACGAGGCCTGGCAGTCGGTGCCGCCCAAACGGATTTGCTTGGGAAAGGCCAGCGTGGTGATGCCTGCGGCTTCGTGGCGCATCAGCTCTTCACGGGTCAGCAACAGCAAGCGCGGCTGCTTGGCGATCTCGGTCCGGTACCAGTCTTCGAGCAGGCGGCCACTGCACACCTCGGGCGGGATTTGCTGGTCGTAAAAGGCGTAGATCAGCTCGTCGTCCACCAGCACGTCTTGGCGGCGCGACTTGTGCTCCAGCTCTTCGACCTTGGCGATCATCTTGTGGTTGGCGGCCAGGAAAGGCAGCTTGGTCTCCCACTGGTCGCCCACCAGCGCTTCGCGGATGAAAATCTCGCGTGCGCCGTGCAAGTCCACCCGGCTGTAAGCCGTGCGCCGCCCGCTGTAGACGACCAGGCCATACAGCGTGGCCCGCTCCAGCGCCACCACTTCGGCCGACTTCTTTTCCCAATGCGGGTCGAGCACTTGTTTGCGCAGAAGGTGCGCCCCAACTTGCTCCAGCCACTGCGGCTCAATCGCCGCAATACCCCGGCCAAACAGGCGCGTGGTTTCCACCAGCTCGGCCACCACGATCCAGCGGCCCGGTTTTTTACTCAAGTGCGCGCCGGGGTGCTTGTGGAACTTGATGCCGCGTGCGCCCAAATAGGCTTCTTCGTCTTCGAGCTTGTAGCCCACGTTGCCCAGCAGGCCCGCCAGCATGGACAGGTGCAATTGCTCGTAACTGGCAGGCTGCGTGTTGATGCGCCACTTGTGCTCGGCCACCACGGTGAGCAGCTGGGTGTGCGTGTCGCGCCACTCGCGCACGCGGCGGATGTTGATGAAGTTCTGACGCAGCAGTTGCTCGTATTGGCGGTTGCTGAGTTTGTGGGTGGAAGCGGGGGCATGGATACCCGCGTTCGCGGGCATGACAGAGGGGGCGGGCATGCCAGAGGTTGCAGGCAAGCCCGCGCCTTTGGTCACACCCAGCTGCCCCCTATTTGTCACACCCGGCTTGACCGGGTGTCCATGGGCCGTTGGGCCGCCACGGGCATCGTGAATCCATTTCCACAGTTTCAGGTAACCCGTGAACTCGCTCTTGTCGTCGTCGAACTTGGCATGTTGCTGGTCGGCCTGGGCTTGGGCGTCCATGGGGCGGTCGCGCACGTCTTGCACGCTCATGGCGCTGGCGATCACCAGCACTTCGTCGAGCGCTTCGCGGCCACGCGCTTCCAAAATCATGCGGCCCACACGCGGGTCCAGCGGCAGGCGGGCCAGCTCTTTGCCGATGGGGGTGAGTTCGTTGTCGTCGTCCACCGCGCCCAGTTCGGCCAACAGTTGATAGCCGTCGGTGATGGCGCGTTTAGACGGCGCTTCGATGAAGGGAAAGTCTTCCACCACACCCAGGTGCAGCGACTTCATGCGCAAGATGACGCCCGCCAAAGACGAACGCAGGATTTCTGGGTCGGTAAAGCGCGGGCGACCGGCAAAGTCTTTGTCGTCGTACAGACGAATACAGATGCCATTGGCCACTCGGCCACAACGGCCCGCACGCTGGTTGGCAGCGGCCTGGCTGATGGGCTCGACCATGAGCTGCTCGACCTTGCTGCGCAGGCTGTAGCGCTTGACGCGGGCGGTACCGGCGTCGATCACATAACGGATACCGGGCACTGTGAGCGAGGTTTCGGCCACGTTGGTGGCCAGCACGATGCGGCGGCCATTGGAGGCTTCAAAAATCTGGTCTTGCTCGGCTTGCGACAAGCGGGCAAACAGCGGCAGCACTTCGGCATTGCGCGTCAGGGGCTGGTGCGCCAGGTGTTTGCGCAGGTGGTCGGCAGCTTCGCGGATTTCGCGCTCACCGGGCAAAAAGATCAGGAGGTCGCCCCCTGCCCCACCTTGCCAAAGTTCGTCCACGCCGTCAGCAATCGCATCGTTCAGGCCGTAGTCGCGCGATTCTTCGAACGGCCGGTAGCGCTGCTCAACCGGAAAGGTGCGACCGGACACCATGATGACCGGGGCTGGGCCGTTGCGAGACGCAAAGTGCTTGGCAAAACGGTCGGCGTCGATCGTGGCCGAGGTGACCACGATCTTCAGGTCTGGCCGACGCGGCAGGATCTGGCGCAGGTAGCCCAGCAAAAAGTCGATGTTCAGGCTGCGTTCGTGCGCCTCGTCGATGATGATGGTGTCGTAGGCCTGCAGCAGCGGGTCGGTCTGCGTTTCGGCCAGCAAGATGCCGTCGGTCATGAGTTTGACCGACGCGTTCTTGCTCAAACGGTCTTGAAACCGCACCTTAAAGCCCACCACCTCGCCCAGCGGCGTCTTGAGTTCTTCAGCGATGCGCTTGGCCACCGAGCTGGCCGCAATGCGCCGGGGCTGGGTGTGGCCGATCATGCGGGCGCGTTCGCCGGGCTTGGCGTTGAGCTTGCCCCGCCCCAGCGCCAAGGCAATTTTGGGCAGCTGCGTGGTCTTGCCCGAGCCGGTTTCACCACAGACGATGATGACCTGGTGCTGGTCCATGGCGGCCATGATTTCGTCACGGCGGGCCGAGACCGGCAGGCCTTCGGGGAACTCGATTTGGAGGGGGGTGTCAGACAAGGCGGAAACTTCTGTGAAAATCAATGCAAGAACAGCCCGGGATTATCCCAGCCCGACGCCCTGCCACCTTTGCCGCACCCAGATTGCCCATGTCCACTGTATTCAACTTCACCTTTGTGCCCTGGTTCCGGTCGGTGGCGCCCTATATCCACATGCACCGGGGCAAGACCTTTGTGGTGGGCATTGCGGGCGAGGCCATTGCGGCGGGCAAGCTGCACAACTTGGCGCAAGACCTGGCACTCATCCAAAGCATGGGCGTCAAGATCGTGCTGGTGCACGGCTTTCGCCCGCAGGTCAACGAACAACTGGCCGCCAAAGGCCACAACCCCCAATACTCCCACGGCATACGAATCACCGACAGCGTGGCGCTGGACTGTGCGCAAGAGGCCGCTGGCCAGCTGCGCTACGAGATCGAAGCGGCCTTCAGCCAAGGTTTGCCCAACACGCCCATGGCGGGCTCCACGGTGCGGGTGATTTCGGGCAACTTCATCACAGCCCGCCCGGTGGGCATTGTGGACGGCGTGGATTTCATCCACTCGGGTCTGGTGCGCAAGGTCGATGTGGACGGCATCATGCGCACCCTGGACATGGGCGCGATGGTGCTGCTGTCGCCGTTTGGTTTTTCGCCCACCGGCGAGGCCTTCAACCTGACCATGGAAGAAGTGGCCACCAGCGTGGCCGCCGAACTGCAGGCCGACAAGCTGATTTTTGTGACTGAAATCCCGGGCATCCGCATCGAGCCGCACGCCCCGGCCAGCGATGACAACCCCATTGACACCGAATTGCCCTTGGCCGCCGCCAAGCAGTTGCTGGCCTCATTACCCAACCCCACCGAGCCGACCGACATCGGCTTTTACCTGCAGCACTGCGTCAAAGCCTGCGAAGAAGGCGTAGAGCGCTCACACATCTTGCCCTTTGCTGTAGACGGTGCGCTGCTGCTGGAGGTGTATGTGCACGACGGCATCGGCACCATGATCGTGGACGAAAAACTCGAAGAGCTGCGCGAGGCCACAGCCGACGATGTGGGCGGCATTTTGCAGCTGATCGAGCCATTCGAGAAAGACGGCACCCTGGTCAAGCGCGACCGCACCGAGATCGAGCGCGATGTGGACCACTACACCATCATCGACCACGACGGCGTGATCTTTGCCTGCGCGGCGCTCTACCCCTACCCAGAAGCCAAAACGGCCGAGATGGCCGCGCTCACCGTGTCGCCCCAGTCACAAGGTCAGGGCGATGGCGAGAAAGTGCTCAAGCGCGTAGAGCAACGCGCCCGCGCCATGGGCCTCAAAAGCATCTTTGTGCTCACCACCCGCACCATGCACTGGTTCATCAAACGCGGTTTTGTGCAAGTGGACCCCGACTGGCTGCCCGAAGCCCGCAAACGCAAATACAACTGGGACCGCAAGAGCCAGGTGCTGGTGAAAAAGCTCTGAGCGAGAACGTCATCCCGAGTGGATCGGAAGAAATATCACCCCCGACCAGATCGGGGGTCCATGCATTCTGAACCCGTCACCCCCGACCAGATCGGGGGTCCGGCCTTCGACTGCCATGGATACCCGCATGCGCGGGTATGACGACTTAGGTCGGGTGCGACAAGTTCGGGTCGGACACGGCTGCGGCGAAGGCTCGGGTTTGGGGGTTCACTTCGCGCCAGGCCTCACGGCCGTCCACATAAACGCGGAACTCGCCTGTCTGCAGGGCCTGCCAGGGCTCGTTCAACGTCAGGGGCTCGGTGGCCAGCAAGGTCATGACGTCGCCTTCGGCATTGAGTGGCCCCAGGTCCAGGCTCATTTCACGGTCGACCAAACGCGCATGGGGAAAAGGATGGCACCGGGTCAATTGATGCAAATGCGTGGAGCAATGCGCAAACACGGCATGCCCATCGCTGAGCAACATGTTGAAGTTGCCGTACCCAGCCAACTCAGCGCTGATGTTGGCCAAGATCGGTGCCAGTTCGGGCCATTCGGGTGACTCTTGCCGGTCCTTGAAGTGATTGCGCAAACGGCTCATGAGGGTGCAAAAGGCCCGCTCGCTGTCGGTCGTGCCCACGGGGGTGTCCTGACATCCCACTGGCACCTCAAAATTGCGCAAGTCACCGTTGTGTGCAAACACCCAAGTACGCCCCAACCATTCGCGTTGAAACGGGTGGCAGTTGGCCGACTGCACATCGCCCTGCGTCGCTTTGCGCACATGCGCCACCACCACCTTGGATTTGATGGGGTGCTCTCGCACGTAATCGGCCAGCGGCGATGCGCTGGCGGGCATGTCGTCTTGAAACACGCGACAGCCTTTGCCGTCATAAAAAGCAATGCCCCAGCCGTCTACGTGGTCCGATGTCAGGCCTCCGCGTGCCGAAAACCCGGTGAAAGAAAAAGTAGTGGCTGCCTGGTTGTTGCAGCTCATGCCCATCAATTGGCACATGGTGTGTCTCAGGACAAAGAAAAATCAACTGCCGCCATGGCGTGCAGCGCGGTGGTGTCAAAGCTGGGCACGCCAGCATCATCGGGCTGCAGGATCATGGTCAATTCGGTGCATCCCAAAATGACCCCTTGCGCGCCCTGTGCGACCAGCTGCTGCACCAGCGCGATCAATTTTTGACGTGAACTTTCCAGCACCACGCTTCGACACAGCTCTTCAAAAATGATCCGGTGCACCTCGGCCCGGCCTGCTTCATCGGGCACCAGACACGCGATCCCGCGTGCGGCCAGATGGTCGCGCATGAAAGCTTGTTCCATGGTGAATCGGGTGCCCAGCAAACCGACCTTATGCAGCCCGGCAGCAAGAACCGCATCGGCCGTGGCGTCGGCAATGTGCAGCAAGGGCAGCGAGGTCACCGATTGAACCTCAGGCGCGATGCGGTGCATGGTGTTGGTGCAGATCAGCAAGACTTCTGCCCCGCTGCTTTCCAATTGGCGGGCGGCCGTTTGCAAGATTTCTGTCATGCGGAGCCAGTCGCCCTGCTTTTGCAGATCGGCGATTTCCTGAAAGTCCAGGCTGACGAGGTGCACCCGCGCCGAGCGCAAACCACCTAGACGCCGCGCCACTTCGCGGTTGATGTTTTGGTAGTAAAGGGCCGTGGACTCCCAGCTCATGCCACCGATCAGACCGATTTTTTTCATGTTGTGCGACTCTGCGGATTGATGACAGAAGTTTGCCACCAAATTTGAAGCATGAAATTGCAATGTGATGCATCAAATGCTTGATTCGAGGCATATTTTTCTACAATACAGCCATGAAGAAGAAACTGGATGCCATAGATCGCAAGATTCTGGAATTGTTGCAAACCCAAAGCGACTGGCCCATCAACGAATTGGCGGCCGCCGTGCACCTGACACCGACGCCATGCTGGCGGCGCGTTCAGCGGCTCAAGGAGTTGGGCATTCTGGCCCGACAGGTGGCCTTGGTGGACAGGCAAAAGGTGAACTTGGGCGTGACGGTGTTCGTGGCCATTCGCACCCGCGACCATGACGTGCCTTGGCTGGAGAGGTTTCGCGCTGCAGTGCAGGGCATTGGGGAAATCGTCGAGGTTTACCGCATGAGCGGGGATGTGGACTACCTGCTCAAGGTGGTGGTGCCCGACATTGCCGCTTACGACCTGGTTTACAAACAGCTGATTCAGCAGGTGCCCTTGTCCGACGTCAGCTCCAGTTTCGCCATGGAAGAACTCAAGTTCACCACGGCAATGCCACTCACTTACGTGACTTGAGTGCGATCAACAAGCCCGCCAGCGCAAACACCACAAACGCCACGAACGACCAGTTGGCAATGGAGCCCCCCAAAAAGGTCCAGTCGACCTTGGTGCAGTCGCCGCTGCCTTTGAAGATCATGGGGATGGCGCGGTTGATGGGGAAGTTTTCGACCATGCCGTAAAAGTCGCGCCCACAGGTGACGACTTCAGGCGGGTACCACTGCAGCCAGCTTTGGCGTGCTGCCGTAAAGCCACCAAAGCCGGCCGTCATCGCCAGCAACAAAGCCGCCACTGTCAGCCCCCAGCCACGCAGGCGCCAACCCATCGCGCCGAACACCACCACGCCAATCAGCGCATAGCGCTGCACGATGCACATGGGGCAAGGGTTCAGGCCCACCACATGCTGCAAATAGAGCCCAAAGACCAACATGCCGGTGCCCGACAAAGCGATCAGGACCAGAAGGCGCGAGTGGGTCAGTGAGTTCAGGTTCATGGTCAGGATTCGGCAAATGCGCGCTCGATGACGAACGCGCCGGGGGTGCTGGTATTGCCTTCTTTCAGGCCGTGCTCTTCGCAAATGCGCTTGAGGTCTTTGAGCATGCCGGGGCTGCCGCAGATCATCACACGATCGGTTTCGGGGTCGAGCTTGGACAAACCCAAGTCAGAGAACAGCTTGCCGTTTTCGATCAAATCGGTCAGGCGGCCCTGGTTTTTGTAGGGCTCGCGGGTCACGGTGGGGTAGTAAAGCAGTTGCTTACTGACCATCTCGCCCAGAAACTCGTTGGCCGGGAGTTCTTGTGTGATGTAGTCGTGGTACGCCAATTCATTCACTTGCCGGACGCCGTGCACCAGGATGACCTTCTCAAAACGCTCATAGGTTTCGGGGTCGCGGATGATGCTCATGAACGGCGCCAGACCCGTGCCGGTGGACATGAGGTACAGGTTTTTGCCGGGCAAGAGGTAGTCGCACAGCAAGGTGCCTGTGGGCTTGCGGCCGACCACAATGGTGTCGCCCACCTGGATGTGTTGCAACTTGGAGGTCAGCGGACCGTCGGGCACCTTGATGCTCAAAAACTCCAGGTGCTCTTCGTAATTGGCACTGGCAATCGAATAAGCACGCAACAGTGGTTTGCCGTTGTCGCCGCGCAAACCGATCATGGTGAAGTGCCCGTTTGAAAAACGCAGGGCCTGATCGCGTGTGGTGGTGAAGCTGAACAGACGGTCAGTCCAGTGGTGAACGCTCAAAACGCGTTCTTCAAGAAAAGCACTCATTTGATTTTTAGGTGTTTTGGCAGGGACATGAGCCCCGTCGCCACTGAGGGGATACAGAAAGCTTGCTACAGTTGCGGCCTCAAAGACCACAAGAAAATCGTCTCTGTCGCAAAACAGCCCGTATTTTCATGTGAACCGCTTCAAACTGGAAATACTGAAATTTTATATCCGTATAACCAGTGCTTCTTAAGACAGATCAAGGCTGAAAGACACCATGGCACGCACCGTTCAATGCATCAAACTCGGCACCGAAGCAGAAGGCCTGGACTTTCCGCCCTACCCCGGCGATTTGGGCAAGCGCATTTGGGAAAGTGTGAGCAAGCAAGCCTGGGCCGACTGGCTCAAGCACCAGACCATGCTGGTCAATGAAAACCGCTTGAACCTGGCCGATTTGCGTGCCCGCCAATACCTGGCCCGCCAGATGGAAAACCACTTCTTTGGCTCCGGCGCTGACGCCGCCCAAGGCTACGTGCCGCCTTCTGCCAGCTGAGTTTGATTCCACCCCTTTTGCATCCCGGCTCCACCCCTGCCGGGCTCGGGCCGCGCCAAGCCCTGGTGATCGGTGCAGGCCTGTCAGGTTCGGCTGTGGCACACAGCTTGGCCTTGCGCGGCTGGGCGGTCACAGTGATCGACCAGGCAAAAGGGATTGGCGCTGGCGCATCGGGTCTGCCTGCGGGTTTGGCCGCCCCCCATGTCTCGCCCGACGACAACGTGCTCTCGCGCATCACGCGGGCGGGGGTTCAGGCCACGCTGCAACGTGCTCAAACGCTGCTGCAACGCGGCACAGACTGGGCCCCGACAGGCGTTTTGGAACACAACCTGGCAGGCAAACGCAGGCTGCCCACCGCCAAACTCGATCACCACAACACCCAAGACAGCACCCCTGAAAGCACCCACGAAGGCAGCACGCAGGCCAGCGCTGAACAAGTCGCGGCAGCGGGTCTGCCCCTCGGAACGCCTGCGCTCTGGCATGAACAAGCGGGCTGGATCAGGCCCCGCCAACTGGTGGCGGCGCAACTGCAAACACCGGGTGTGCAGGTCCTTTGGCAGCACAAAGCCCAAACCATTGAACGGCGCGACAACCTGTGGACCGTGACCGATGCCCAAGGCCAGACCTTGGGCCAAGCCCCCTTGCTGGTGGTGGCCAGCGCCTTTGACAGCCTGGCTTTGCTGCAACCCCTGCCCGGTTTTGCAGTGCCCTTGAACCCTTTGCGTGGGCAAGTCAGTTTTGGCCATATGCACGATTTGAACGACGCCCAGCGCCAGCTGCTGCCGCCCTTTCCGGTCAACGGTCACGGCAGTTTTATCAGCGGTGTGCCCACGCCAGACGGCCAGTCGGGCTGGTTCATCGGCTCTACTTTTGAGCGCAACTGCGAACAAGCGCCCGTGCGCGAAGAAGACCACGCCGCCAACCAATTGCGCCTGGCCACCCTGCTGCCCGACTTGGGTGCGGCCATGCAGCAGCAGTTTGGCCCGGCCCACATCCATGGCTGGGCCGGCTTGCGCTGCACCCTGCCCAACCGCCTGCCTGCCGTGGGGCCCATCGACAGCCAACGTCTGCCGGGTCTGTGGCTCTGCTCGGGCATGGGCGCACGCGGCATCAGCCTGGCCGTGTTGTGCGGTGAACTCACCGCCGCGTGGTTGTGCAAAACGCCCTTGCCTTTGGCCCCGTCACTGGCCAAACATCTGGCAGCAGAACGCTACATTCACGCATAAAAATCCACCAAAATCACCAACACCATCTACGATGGGTGTTTTTGGGAGTGCAGTTCATGGCCCGTCAGTCTTTCTCCCGCTATCTGCCCTGGCTGGTCACAGCACCTGCAGCCATCGTGGCCTGGCCAGTTTCGGCGTGGGCCAGCGCCTGCTTTGCGGTGCTCTTTGTGCTGGGCTGGATCGACTTCACCCAAACCAAACAGGCGGTGCGCCGCAACTACCCCTTGACTGGCCGACTGCGTTATGGGCTCGAATACATTCGCCCCGAATTGCGCCAATACTTTTTAGAGGATGACGAGGAAAAACTGCCGTTTTCGCGCAACCAGCGGGCCATGGTTTATGCCCGCTCCAAAATGCAAAACGACAAACGCGGTTTTGGCAGCGTCAAGGACATGTACAGCACAGACACGGAATGGCTTGCACACTCTTTGCTGCCCGTGCAACCCGACCCGGCCTCGTTTCGCATCCAGGTGGGCGCAGCGCAGTGCACACAGCCCTATGGCTTGTCACTGCTCAATATTTCGGGCATGAGCTTTGGGGCGCTGTCACCCAATGCCATCCAGGCGCTCAACCGGGGGGCGGCTATGGGCCAATTTGCGCACGACACCGGTGAAGGCAGCATCTCGGTGCACCACCGCCAGCATGGGGGCGACCTGATTTGGCAAATTGCCTCGGGCTATTTTGGTTGTCGCACAGCCGATGGCCGCTTTGACCCCGAGCGCTTTTCGCTGCAGGCGAAGTCGCCTCAGGTCAAGATGATCGAGGTGAAACTCTCACAAGGGGCCAAGCCCGGCCACGGTGGCGTGTTGCCCAAGGCCAAGGTCAGCGCTGAAATCGCCGAAGCCCGGGGCGTGCCCATGGGCCAAGACTGCGTCTCTCCGGCTCGGCACTCGGCCTTTGCCAGCCCGCTGGAGTTGTTGGCGTTTGTGACGCAATTGCGCCAGTTGTCGGGCGGCAAACCGGTGGGCATCAAGTTGTGCGTGGGCCACCCGGCTGAATGGTTTTCTCTGGTCAAAGCGATGGTTCAGACCCAGCAAACACCGGACTTTGTGGTGGTGGACGGGGGCGAAGGCGGCACAGGCGCTGCACCCATCGAATTTGCGGACCATGTGGGCATGCCTTTGCGCGACGGTCTGCGTTTGGTGCACAACAGTTTGGTCGGGGCCGGTTTGCGTGACCGCATCAAGATCGGGGCCTCGGGCAAGGTGATCTCTGCGTTTGACATGGCGCGTTGCCTGGCCCTGGGGGCCGATTGGTGCAACGCGGGCCGTGGCTTCATGTTTGCGCTCGGTTGCATCCAGTCACGCAGTTGCCACACCGACCACTGCCCCACCGGCGTGGCCACGCAAGACCCGGTGCGCCAGCGCGCGATTGTGGTCACCGACAAAGCCGAGCGGGTGTTTTACTTTCATGCCAACACCATGCACGCCTTGGCCGACTTGCTGGGCGCCGCCGGACTCCAAAGCCCCAGCGAGATCAGCCCTCAGCACCTGATGGTGCGCAACGGTCAAGGCCAAGCACGCAGCTTGGCCAGCATGGTGGACACCTTGGCACCGGACCAGTTGCTGTCACCCCAAGGCAGCAAGCCCCCCCTGCCCAGTCCTTTTGCCGATTTCTGGGAAGGCAGCAGTGCCCAACAATGGGGTTTGGCCAGCGCTTGAGCCGCTGTGAGCGGCCCGTTTATTTCATCGCCTCGGCCGGGCGGCGCGACTTCACATACGCGTCGGTGGGCTGGTAAGCCTTGCCGTCGGCATAGCGCCACTGCACCATGGTGCCTTTGCCACCGCGCTGGTCAAGCTTGCCCACATAAGCGCCCATGGTGGACTGTTGGTCAATCGCGCGGAACTCGGCCGGGCCAAAAGGCGTGCTGAACTTGAGGCCGCGCATGGCGATGACCAGCTTCTCGTTGTCGGTCGAATTGGCTTTTTTGATGCCCGCAAAAATCGCCTGCATGGTGGCATAGCCCACCACCGAGCCGACCTTGGGGTTCTCATTGAACTTTTTGTAATAGTTGGCCGCAAAACTGGCGTGCTCTTTGTTGTCGAGCTGGTCCCAAGGGTAGCCCGTCACGATCCAGCCCTTGGGGGTTTCGTCTTTCAGCACTTCCAGGTACTCGGGCTCACCCGACAGGAGCGAGACGACTGGCGTCTTGGGAAAAACATTGCGCTGGTTGCCTTCGCGCACCAGCTTGGCCAAATCGGCCCCAAAGGTCACGTTGAAAATGGCGTCGGGCTTGCTGGCCATGGTGGCCGTGAGCGTGCTGCCCGCGTCGATCTTGCCTTGGGCTGGCCACTGCTCGCTGACAAACTCCACATCGGGGCGCTTGGCCTTGAGCAGTTCCTTGAAACTGGCGACGGCGCTTTGACCGTATTCGTAGTTGGGTGCGATCGTGGCCCAGCGCTTGGCGGGCAACTTGGCCGCCTCTTCAACCAACATGGCCGCCTGCATATAGGTGCTGGGGCGCAGGCGGAAGGTGTAGCGGTTGCCTTTGTCCCAGACGATGGCATCGGTCAATGGCTCGCTCGCCACAAACAGACGCTTGTTTTTGTGGGCATGGTCTGCCAGTGCCAAGCCGATGTTGGACAAAAAGCCCCCGGCCAGCACATCGACCTTTTCTTTGGACGTCAGCTCGATGGCGTGGCGCAACGCCTCTTCAGGCTTGCCCGCGTCGTCTCGGGCAATGACTTCGACCTTGCGGCCCAGCAAACCGCCCTGGGCATTGACCTCTTCGACCGCCAACTGCCAGCCTTGTTTGTAAGGCTGGGTGAATTGGGGAATGGCGGAATAGCTGTTGATCTCACCGATCTTGATCGGGCTTTGGGCAAATACAGGGACCACGGCGGCGGCTGTCAGCAGGCCAGTGGCAATAAGGCGGTTCATAAAATGAGTCCTCAGGCTACGGTCAAAACCGTGACTGTACCAGCCAGTTTTTGGCCTGTCGCGGAGTTGACACACAAAACACCTGTCATGAATGACTTGAACTGTCGCCTGTCATACCCACCCCAGCCGCCATATCCACCCCGGCCCGTCATGCCCACCCCAGCCTGTCATACCCACCCCGACCTGTCACCCCCGACCTGATCGGGGGTCCATGCCTTCGGTTTGGATGGATACCCGGTCAAGCCGGGTATGACGGGCAGGGTTGGTATGACAGGCTGGGGTGACAGATGTTTGTCATGCCCGCACTTCTTATAAGCAACCGGCATATATAACCAACTAAAAAATCGTTTGTTTGGGCATAAAGAGCCCTTACAGTCGCCTCCATGGTTGATTTGGCTTATGTCTTTGCAGGTTTCTTCGTGGGCACCATCGTGGGCTTGACGGGGGTGGGTGGCGGCTCGTTGATGACGCCGCTGTTGATCTTTTTCTTTGGCGTGAAGCCCTATATGGCCGTGGGCACCGATTTGCTCTTTGCGGCTTTCACCAAGCTGGGCGGCACCATCAGCTTTGCGCGTCAGCGTATCGTGCCTTGGCGCGTGGTGGGTTTGCTCAGCGCGGGCAGCATCCCGGCTTGCCTGGCGACTTTGGGCTTTTTGCATTGGGTGGGCCCTGCCGATCCCAAAGTGCAAGCCTTGATGACCACCACCTTGGGCGTGGCCTTGTTGCTCACTGCGGCGGCCATGCTCTACAAAGCCGTGCGCGGCAAACAAGTGCCGCGGCATTTGGCCGCACAAGACGAAGCCCTGGCCAGCACACCTCGCCACTGGAGCCTGCCTGTGCTGTTTGGCGCTCTGATCGGCACTTTGGTCACGCTCACCTCGGTCGGCGCGGGGGCCATTGGCGTCACTGTTTTGCTTTTGCTCTACCCCATGCTGCCACTGCCCCGCATCGTGGCGGCAGACATTGCCTATGCCGTGCCTTTGACTCTGGTTGCAGGCCTTGGCCACGCATCGCTGGGCTCGGTGGACTGGCCTTTGCTGGCCAAGCTGCTGGCGGGCTCTTTGCCCGGCATCTGGCTGGGCTCGCGCCTGACGCACCACACACCAGACCGTGTGATCCGTTCCCTGCTTTCCGTTTTGCTGGCCTGGGCTGGCACCAAACTGGTTTTGATCTGAATCTCTTCTGACCTGTCGTTACACCATGTACCAATACACCGAATTTGACAAACAGTTCGTTCGCGCCCGCGCCGCACAACACCGCGACCAACTGGAGCGCTTTCAGGCCGGCCAACTCACGGGCGATGAATTCAAGCCTCTGCGCCTGCAAAACGGCTGGTACGTGCAGCGCTACGCCCCCATGCTGCGCGTGGCGGTGCCTTATGGCGAAATTTCGGCACCTCAACTGAAAGTGCTGGCCCAAATCGCCCGCGACTACGACACGCCCGACGCCGCTCTGCTGGCCGAAGCCCAAGCCACGCAAGACAAAATCGCTGGCCTGGCACCCAAGCTGACCACCAACTACGGTCACTTCACCACCCGCCAAAACGTGCAGTTCAACTGGATTCCGTTGGCCCGGTCCGCCGATGTGATGGACCTCTTGGCGAGTGTGAACCTGCATGGCATCCAGACCAGCGGCAACTGCATCCGCAACACCACCACCGATGCGCTGGCCGGTGTGGCCGTGGACGAAGTGGTCGATCCACGCCCCTATGCCGAGCTGATCCGACAGTGGAGCACGCTGCACCCCGAGTTCGCCTTTTTGCCGCGCAAGTTCAAGATCGCCATCACCGGCGCTGCCGAAGACCGCGCCGCCATCGGCTGGCACGACGTGGGCCTGCAGATGGTCAAAAACGCCGCTGGCGAAGTGGGCTTCAAAGTGCTGGTGGGGGGCGGTATGGGCCGCACGCCCGTGGTAGGCACCGTGATCTGCGAGTTCCTGCCCTGGAACCAGATCATGAATTACCTCGAAGCCGTGATCCGCGTCTACAACCGCTGGGGCCGCCGCGACAACCTGTACAAGGCCCGCATCAAGATTTTGGTCAAGGCCGAAGGCCAGCGCTACTTTGACGAAGTGGCGTCTGAGTACCAGGACATTTTGGTCAAGGACGGCGGCCTGCACACCATCCCGCAAGCCGAGTTCGACCGCGTCGCCGCCTGCTTCGTGGCCCCTGCCCTGAACCTGCCCACTGACAAGGCCGAGCAGGCGGATGACTGGATCGCAAAGGCCGAAGCCGACGTCAGCATCGAAGCAGCCAAAACGCCCGCCTTTGCCCGCTGGATCGCGCAAAACGTCCAGCCCCACCAAAACCCAGCCCTGCGCGCTGTGACGCTGTCTTACAAGCGCATGGGCCAAGCCCCCGGCGACGCCACCGCCGACCAGCTGGAGGCCTCTGCCGCTTTGGTGGCCAAGTACTCCGCTGGCGAAGCACGCGTCACGCACACCCAAAACCTGGTGCTGCCCTGGGTGCGCCTGGACCAGCTGCACGCACTGTGGCTCGAAGCCAAGGCGTTGGGGCTCGCCCAGCCCAACATCGGCCTGCTGACCGACATGATCGCCTGCCCCGGCGGTGACTATTGCGCACTGGCCAATGCCCGTTCGCTGCCACTGGCTGCGGCCATCACCGAGCGCTACCAAGACCTTGACGAGCTCGATGACCTGGGCCACATCGACTTCCACATCAGCGGCTGCATCAACTCTTGCGGTCACCACCACAGCGGCCACATCGGCATCTTGGGCGTGGACAAAGACGGCAAGGAGTGGTACCAGGTCACGCTGGGTGGCTCGGATGGCAAAGCACTGTCAGGCCCCACAGGCGCTGGCAAAGTGGTTGGCCCGTCGTTCTCGTCGTTCGAAGTGCCCGACGTGATCGAAGCGATCCTCAACACCTACAAAGCACTGCGCCAGCCCGAGCAAGGTCGCGACGAATACTTCATTGAAACCCTGCGCCGTGTGGGCCAAGACCCGTTCAAGGCTGCGGCCAATGCAGCGCGTCATCCCGCTGCCGATGCCCAGACCGCCTGAACACGGGAAAACAGACCATGAAAATCATCACCGCCCAAGAACACCAAGCCCTTGAATCGCCTGCCGTCCTGACGCTGGCCAACGACGTGGACCCGCGCACGCTCGATTTGAACGGCGTGACGCGCATCGACATGCAGTTTCCCAAATTCACCGATGGCCGCGCTTACAGCCAAGCCTTTTTGCTGCGCCGCCGTTTGGGCTTTGCTGGTGAACTGCGTGCCACAGGCGACGTGCTGATCGACCAACTGGTGCAAATGCAGCGCACCGGTTTTGACGTGGCCGTGCTGCGCGAAGGCCTCGATGCCTCGGCTGCACAACGCCAGTTCGACCGCTTTGCCGGGTTCTACCAAGGCTCTGCTGTCGGTACACAACCCCATTTTGCAGAAATGGCCTGATGAAACCATGACTTCAAGCCTCATATCGTCCCGCAAGGCCCCGGCCAAAGCCACCGAGCAAAACGCCAAAGCCAGCCCACAGTTCGCCGCCAAGCTGGCCGAAACCCAAGCCTTGCTGCAACGCGCGGCCACCGAATTCACGCCCGTGACCCAAGCCTCCAGCTTAGGTGCCGAAGACGTGGTGATCACCCACCTCATCAACAGCCTGCAGCTCGACATTCCGGTCTTTGTGCTCGAAACCGGTGCCTTGCACACCGAGACGCTGGCCTTGCTCGAGCGCACCCAGGCCCATTCACGCGCGCCCATCAACGTCTTTCGCCCAGTGACCGAATCGGTCATCCAGTTCGTACGCGACAAAGGCCAAGACGCGATTTACCAAAGCATGGACTTGCGAAAAGCCTGCTGCGGCGTGCGCAAGATGGAGCCACTGGGCCGCGCCCTGAAAGGCCAACGCGCCTGGATCACCGGCTTGCGCCAGGAACAATCAACCGCCCGCGCCGAGGTGCCACTGCAAGACGACAGCGAAGTCGCCAAGGCCTCTGAGAACGGCAGCACAAACGCCGCCGTGGGCCTGTCCAAGTTCAACCCTTTGGCCAACTGGACCTGGGGCGACGTTTGGCACTACATCGCTGAAAACCAAGTGGACTACAACCCACTGCACGATCAGTTCTTCCCCAGCATCGGCTGCGCCCCCTGCACACGGGCCATCAGCCTGGGCGAAGAGTTCCGCGCTGGTCGCTGGTGGTGGGAAGACGAAACCGCCAAAGAGTGCGGCTTGCACGTCAAGAAATGAATCCCCTGACTGAACAGCCAACCTTCAACTGAATTGCCAAACCTGCCACTGAACAGCCAACCCGCCACTGAATTGCCAACCCGTCACTGAATTGCCAACCCGTCACTGAATTGCCAACCCGTCACACAGCTGTCATCCCCGCGAATGCGGGGATCCATGCCTCCGACTTCTGGATCCCCGCATTCGCGGGAATGACGGGTCAAAAAACTTCAAAACCATATGACAGCCATCACACAAACCGAGTTGCACACCCTGAGCAACAGCCACCTGGACGCGTTGGAAGAAGAAACCATCTTCATCCTGCGCGAAGTCGCCGCCGCTTTCGAGCGCCCCACCTTGCTGTTTTCGGGCGGCAAAGATTCGCTGGTCATGCTCCGGTGCGCCGAGAAGGCTTTTGGCGCAGGGCGCATACCTTATCCGCTCTTGATGATCGACACCGGCCACAACTTCAAGGAAGTGACCGACTTTCGCGACTCGCGAGCCAAAGAGTTGGGTGCCGAGCTCATCGTGCGAAATGTCGAAGACTCGATGAAACGCGGCACCGTGCGCCTGGCCCATCCGGGCGAGAGCCGCAATGTGCACCAATCGGTGACCTTGCTGGAGGCGATTGAAGAGTTCCGCTTTGACGCGCTGATCGGTGGCGCCCGCCGCGACGAAGAAAAGGCCCGCGCCAAAGAACGCATCTTCAGCCACCGCGACAGCTTTGGCCAGTGGCAACCCAAAGCCCAACGCCCCGAGCTGTGGACGCTGTTCAACCACAAGTTGCAGCCGGGCGAGCACTTTCGCGTTTTCCCGATCAGCAACTGGACCGAGCTGGACGTGTGGCAATACATTGCCCGCGAAAAAATCGCACTGCCCACGATTTACTACACGCACAAGCGCGAGGTGGTGGACCGCCGTGGCCTCTTGGTGCCGGTGACCGAGCTGACACCGCCCAAAGACGGTGAAGAAGTGGTGGTGCGTGATGTGCGTTTCCGCACCGTGGGCGACATCACCTGCACCTGCCCGGTCGAAAGCGATGCCGCCACACCTGAGCAAATCGTGATCGAGACACTGGCCGCTGATGTGAGTGAGCGCGGCGCTACGCGCATGGACGACAAGACGTCCGAAGCTTCGATGGAGAAGCGCAAAAAAGACGGCTATTTCTGATCACGCGGGAACACACATTCATGAGCAACAACCAACACTTTTCAGCCCTCAAGTTCATCACCTGCGGCTCGGTCGACGACGGCAAGAGCACGCTGATCGGCCGCCTGCTGGTGGACACCAAGGCCGTGCTGCAAGACCACTTGGCGGGTGTGCAGCGCTCGGGTGAAACCGACTTGGCCCTGCTGACCGATGGCTTGAGCGCCGAGCGCGAGCAAGGCATCACGATCGACGTGGCCTACCGCTACTTCAACACCGAAGCACGCAAATTCATCATTGGGGATGCGCCCGGCCACGAGCAGTACACCCGCAACATGGTCACCGCCGCATCCAGCGCTGACGCCGCCGTGGTCTTGGTCGACGCCATCAAGCTCGACTGGGCCAACCCCGATCTGCAACTGCTGCCACAAACCCGCCGCCACTCGCTGCTGGTCAAGCTGCTGCGCGTGCCCTCCATCGTGTTTGCGATCAACAAGCTCGACGCCGTGGCCGATGCCACTGTGGCCTACAACAACATCGCGGGCGCTTTGAACAAGTTCGCCAAAGAAGCTGGCATCACCGTGACCGCCATGGTCCCCGTGTCGGCGCTCAAGGGCTGGAACGTGGTGGACAAAGAGAACCATGGCCAAAGCGACTGGTGCGGCTACACCGGCCCCAGCCTGCTCAGCATCCTCGAAGACCTGCCTGCCACTCCCGCCGAGACCGAAGTGGCCTTCAGCTTCCCGGTGCAATGGGTCGAAAAATTCCACGACTCCGGCGTGACCACTCAGGGCCGCCGTGTGTTCTGGGGCCGCGTGGCCACCGGCAGCATCGAGCCGGGCCAGACCGTCAAGGTTTTCCCAAGCGGGCAGACCGCCGTGGTCTCTCAAGTGCTGTCGGCCACCCGCCAGCCGCAGGGCAAGGCCGCAGGCCACAGCGCAGGCATCGTGCTCGACCGCGAGGTGGATGTCTCGCGTGGCGACTGGCTCTTGGCCGCAGAAGGTTCGCCCGAAGGCCTGCGCCAATTGAGCACCACCATCGCCTGGATGGACGATGAACCCTTGGTCGCAGGTCGCCTGTATTGGGCGCTGCACGGCCACCGCTGGGTCAAAGTCAAGGTGCAGCGCGTGGTGCACCGCCTGAATGTGAACACCCTGGCCGAAGAAGAAGCCACCGAGTTGGCCCCCAACGCCATCGGCCACGTCACCTTGGCTTTGCAAGAACCCTTGGTCACCCTGCCCTTTGCCCAGTCGCGCACCCTGGGTGCTCTGGTGCTGGTGGACACGGCCAGCCACAAGACCTCAGGCGCGGTGTTGGTGAACTGATCTCCATTAAAATCCACGTTTTCGCGCCCTCCTGAAGGCGCGGTCTCATTTTTCGAGTCCATCATGACCCACGTTGTTTCCGAATCCTGTATCCAGTGCAAATACACCGACTGTGTGGACGTTTGCCCTGTGGACTGCTTCCGTGAAGGCCCCAACTTCCTGACCATCGACCCCGATGAGTGCATCGACTGCGCCGTGTGCATCCCCGAGTGCCCTGTCAACGCGATTTATGCCGAAGAAGACCTGCCCGCCGACCAGCAGCACATGACCAAGTTGAACGCCGAATTGGCTTTGTTGCCCGGCTGGAAAAGCATCACCAAGCGCAAGGCCCCTATGGCCGAAGCCGACGCTTGGAAAGACAAGACCGGCAAACTCTCACAACTGATTCGCTGAGCCTCAAAGGCCAAGCCACTTGGTCTTTTGTCCGGCTTTTTTGTGAACTTTGCCCCATGACCGCCCCCATCGATACCGAAGCGTTGGTCATTGGCGCAGGCCCCGTGGGCCTGTTTCAGGTCTTCCAGCTCGGCCTGCAAGGCATCCACTGTCATGTGGTGGACGCACTGCCTCATGTGGGCGGCCAATGCGCTGAGCTGTATGCGGGCAAACCCATTTACGACATACCGGGCATCCCCTTTTGTACCGGCAGCGAGTTGGTCGAACGCTTGCAACAGCAAATTGCGCCCTTCAAACCCACGCTGCACTTGGGCCAGCAAGTTGACAGCATCGAGCACCTGCCCGATCAGCGCCTCAAAGTCAGCACCGGTTCGGGCTGCACATTCCACACAAACACCTTGTTCATCGCCGCAGGCGTCGGTGCATTTGTGCCGCGCCGCATGCTGCTCGATGGCCTGAGCGCCTTTGAAGGCAGCCAAGTCTTTGCCGAACACCCCGCCCCCGAGCGCTGGGCCAGCCAGCATCTGGTCGTGGCCGGTGAAGGCGACGCGGCCTTGCAAACCTGCCTGAGCGCCATCGAAGGCCCACAAGCTGCGGCCAGCGTCACGCTGCTGCACCGTCGTGACCAATTCAGCGCCGCCCCCGATCTGATTGCGCAGATGCGCCAAGCCTGCGCCGAGAGCAGCATGCGCTTTGTGGCCGGCCAACCCACGGGCTTGCGCACGGCCAACGGCCACCTCCAAGCACTGGAGCTGCTCAACCCACAAGGCGACACCGAATGGCTCAGCCTGGATGTGCTGCAAACCTGTCTGGGCCTGTCGCCCAAGTTGGGGCCGGTGGCGCAATGGGGCCTGGCCATGGAACGCAAGCAACTGGTGGTCAACACCGAAAATTTTGGCACGTCCGAAACGGGCATTTTTGCGGTCGGTGACATCAACACCTACCCCGGCAAAAAGAAGCTCATCCTCTGCGGCTTCCACGAAGCCACGCTGGCCGCATTTGGTGCGGTCGCTCTGCTTAGGCCCGCCGAAAAGACACTGCTGCAATACACGACAACGTCCACCTTGCTGCACCAGCGGCTGGGCATCGCATAGAATCCAAATGCGCCGCAAAACTGCGGCGCATTCGCTAGGGGTGTTGGGGGCCGTGAGGTCTTCGACTGAGAAAGTCCCTTTGAACCTGATTGAGGTAATCCTCGCGCAGGGAAGCTGGCCTAGACAGGGCAACCCCATTGATGGCGGTTGCACAGGCCTCGCCGAACTGCCATTTACTTGATAAAAGCAATGGCAAACACCACACAGACACCACTCTCCCCTGCTCTAGCCTCATTCTGGCTGCAGTCCCTCGAAACCAGTGCGCCCAAGCTGCCTGCCATCGCATGAACGCCCTGATCACAGAATTGCTGGCATTCATTGCACGGCCAACGGCGAGCGACGACGACTTCAATGCGCTCGCACTGAAATTGTTTGCCCACCAGTTTGAACACAACCGTCCGTTCCAGAAGTTTTGCCAAGGACGCGGCAAAACCCCGCGGGTGGTCAAACGCTGGCAAGACATTCCGGCTGTGCCCATCAACGCATTCAAAGATTTGACGCTGAGCTGTGTGCCGCCCGACACCTGTGCACGCACCTTTATGACCAGCGGCACCACGCGTGGCGATGTGAAGGGTCGCCACTTTCACCCCACTGTGGCGGTGTACGACGCCTCCATGCTGCACAACTTTTCACGGCACTTCATGCAAGGCGATGCCAAGCTGCGCATGGGCATCTTGTTTCCGACCGAAGACCTGATGCCTAACTCCTCGCTGGCACACTACCTGGCGCTGGCGATCAAGCACTTTGGCACGCCCGACAGCGCGTACTACCTGGACGCCAACGGCCTGCGCACCGATGCTTTGTGCGAGGCACTGCAACAAGCTCATGACTCGGGTCAGCCCTTTGCACTGCTGGGCGCCAGCTACAGCTTTGTGCATTTGATGGACGCACTGCAAGAGCGAGGCACAACATTTGGCTTGCCCAAAGGCAGCCGCTTGCTCGACACCGGTGGCTTCAAAGGCCAATCGCGCGAAGTGCCAATGGCGTCTTTTTACGACCAACTCAGCACCACCTTTGGCGTGCGCCGTGAGCAGTGCATCAACATGTACGGCATGACCGAATTGAGCACCCAGTTTTACGACGCGGGAAACCACAGCTTGCCCGCTGTTAAACGTGGCTCACACTGGATTCGTTCGCGCTTGGTCGACCCGCTGACAGGGCAAGATGTCCCCTCTGGCGAACGCGGCATCTTGGCCCATACCGATTTGGCCAACTTCAATTCAGTGGTCACCATCCTGACAGAAGACGTGGGGCAAGCCAGCGACGATGGGTTTGTCTTGCTAGGCCGAGCCCAAGGCGCACAAGCCAAAGGCTGCTCAATGGCGGTAGACCAATTTTTAAGAGTGGCAACAGCATGAACGGCCCGGTGTTCAAAGCAGGTTATTTACCGGGTCTCGACGATGCCGAAGTCACATGGCATCGCCTGAGCCTGGGCACCCCCCAGGCACCCTTGTGGGTCGAGTTGCCGCAACTCAGCCCCGGACAAATCACCGCGTTGGCACAGCGTGTGCAGCACGCCAGCCGCCTGCATTTGAAAACCATGACCGTCTCGGACATCGTGTGCGTGCTGGACAAAGCCACCGCACGCCTGCTCGACAGCCAAGACCCCTACCGACAACAGCTCGAACGCCTGCTGCCCCAAGCCACTGGCTTTGACGCCGAGATGCTGCGTTTGAACTTGAACGCTTATCTGCAAACTTTCCGGGGTTTGCAGTTGCAACGTTTTGTGGCCGAAGACTTCGCCAACCCCAAAGTGCTGGACGAGTTTCAACCCCGCACAGCCGGCGGTTGGGCTCGGGCCTTTGGGCCAGAGCTTTTAGTGCATGTGTGGGCAGGCAATGTGCCCGCCTTGCCGATGTGGAGTTTTGTCTCGGGCCTCTTGGTCAAGGCGGGCTCCATTGGCAAGGTCTCCAGTGCCGAGCCGGTTTTTGCCACCCTGTTTGCGCGCCTGCTGGCAGAGGTTGAACCGCGTTGGGCCGATTGCTTTGCCGTGGTGTGGTGGCCCAGCGGGGCTTCGCACGAGCACACCGCCTTCGCATTGGCCGACGTGGTGCTGGCCTACGGTGGCAACGCGGCCTTGCAGGCCATGCAGGCCCAAGTGCCGGTCACCGCCCGCTTTTTGCCACATGGCCACAAACTCAGCTTTGGCATGGTGTCGGCCGCAGCACTGTCGGTGCTCAAAGGGCCTGGCGTAGCGCGTCAGGCTTCGCTGGATGTGGCGCGCTACGACCAGCAAGGCTGCTATTCACCCCATGTTTTTTACGTCCAAAGCGGAGCGCCCGTCACACCAAAAGACTTTGCGCAGCACCTGGCGCACGAACTGTCCGGCTTGCAGCAAAAACTGCCACGCCGCATGCTTTCGCTCGAAGAAGCCGCCCAAGCCGGCGCTTGGTGTGAGGTGCATGAGCTCACCGCACTGAACGACGCCACCCACACCGTATTGGGCAGCGGCGCAGGTCAATACGCCAGCAGAGTGGTGTTCAGCAACAAACCATTGCCGCTCACGGCGGGCCCCCTGAACCGCCATGTCCTGGTGGTGGCTGTGGAAACGCTGGACGAAGTCATGCCCTTGATCGCAGCACAGCGCGATTTTCTGCAAACTGTGGGTCTGGCTGTCGCGCCTGAAGAACTGCTGCATTTGGGCGAATGCCTGGGGCAAGCCGGTGTGACACGCCTGTGTGCTTTAGGTGCCATGACTGCGCCGCAAGCAGGCTGGCACCACGATGGCCGCTTCAGTCTGCTCGATCTGGTGCGCATGGTGGACATCGACGCTTCCACCGAACTGGCGGCCGAGCGCTTCACACCCTACGAGGTTTGAGGCATTGAACATGTTGACCATGCCCTTTTTGCAACTCGAGGCCCTGCACTTTGCCTACCCTGATCGGGGCGAGGTGGTGCGTGACGTTTGCCTGCAACTCGCACCTGGCGAAATCCATTGCCTGATTGGTCGCAGCGGCTGCGGCAAAACCACGGTGCTCAAACTCGCGGCTGGCTTGCTCACCCCCCAGCAAGGGCAGGTTCAGCTCAAGGGCTGCACTGTGCAGCAACCCACATCGGACATGGGCTTTGTGTTCCAGTCCCCCACCCTACTGCATTGGCTCAGTGTCTTAGACAACGTGCTTTTGCCGCACAGCTTGCACGGGCTTGTCACCGCCGATCAGCGGGCCCATGGCGAACAACTGCTGGCGCAAATGGGCCTGGCCGCCCTGCGGGACGACAAACCCCAGCAACTCTCGGGCGGACAACAAAGCCGCGTGGCGATTGCCCGGGCATTGATCACTCGCCCGGCCGTGTTGTTCATGGACGAGCCGTTTGCCGCGCTCGACGCCATCACGCGCGATGAGCTGCAGCGCGACTTTTTGGCGCTGTGCCATCAGCACGGCACCGCCGTGCTGTTTGTCACACACGACATGGCCGAGGCCGTGTATCTGGCCGACCAAGTCAGCCTCATGCATGCAGGGCGCATGCATGCGCCCTTGCACATCGATTTGCCACGTCCACGCCAAACGGCCATGCGCTACACCCCCGTTTTCAACGCGCTTTGCGAACAGCTGCGACACGCCATGGACGCCACGCTGTCATGAAACGCGATGCCCTCTTTGCCACACTTTTGGGCTTGGCCTGCTTGGCCACCTGGGAAGTGGCCGTGCGAGTGGGCCACACCTCGCCTTTGGTGCTGCCTGCACCGTCGGTGGTGGCACGGTCGCTTTGGCAAGGGCTCAGCAGCGGCTACCTGTGGCCGCACATCGCACACACGCTGACCGAGGTGGTGCTGGGCTTGCTGCTCGGGGCCAGCATGGGCTTTGCCGGCGGCGTGGCGCTGGGCGAATCGGCACGGCTGCGTGGCGTGCTCATGCCTTATGTGGTGATCAGCCAAGTGGTGCCCAAGCTGGCACTGGCCCCACTGTTCATTGTGTGGTTTGGTTTTGGCACCTTGCCCACGGTGGTGATGACCGCCTTGATCTGCTTTTTCCCGCTGCTCGAGAACACCGCCACCTGCGTGCAAGAGGTCGACGCGAACAAGCTGGAATTGTTTCGCATGCTGCGCGCCAGCCCTTGGCAAACCTTGTGGCGGTTAAAACTGCCCGCCGGTTTGCCCAACATCATGGCGGGTGTGCGCGTGGCGGCAGTGCTGGCCTGGGTGGGCGCAGTGGTGGGCGAGTTCATTGGCGCCAGCCGGGGCTTGGGCGCATTGATCATTGCAGCACAGGGTTCTATGGACACCCCACTGATGTTTGCGGTGCTCACGGTGATCACCGTGTGCGGGCTCGCGTTTTACAAAGCTTGCGAAGGGTTAGAGCGCTATTTGCTCAACCCTTCTTCCGATTTTTCAACCAGGACGCCTTAATGAATTGCCTCACCTCAAACCCTTGGACGCGCAAAATCGCTCACCTCGCCGTCAGCTGCGCCATGGCGCTCGCGGCACCTGCCGTGAGCTGGGCACAAACCGCACCCCAGCTTGAAAAAGTGGTCGTGGCCGGCTGGAGCAAGCCCATCACCGAAATCACCAATTTGCTGGTTGAAGAGGACAAGGGGTTTTTCAAAGCCCGTGGCATTGAGCTCGGCTACGTGCCGGGTGCAGGGGGTGGCGATGCGCTGCGCAACATTCTCAGTGGCCAAGCCGATGTCGCCTTCACCGACCCCGGCTCGTTTTTCACCGCCCTGGACAAGGGTGCAAAGCTGCGCGCCATCTACGACATCTATCCACAAAACGTCTTCAACGTGGTGTCGCTCAAAACACAAAACATCCTCAAACCTGCAGACCTCAAGGGCAAACGCATTGGCGTTTACAGCTTGTCCAGCGGCACCCGTCAAAACCTGCAAGTGCTTTTGAACCAGGCGGGCCTGACTGAAGCCGACGTGACTGTGGTTGTGACGGGCTTGCTCAACTTCGCCCCGCTGATGCAAGGTCAAGTAGACGCGACAGCCGCCACCGACACCGGTCTTTTGGTGGGCCGCCAAAAAGGCCTGGGCGGTGTGAATGTGATGGAAATCAAAAACCACCTCAATATCTCCAGCGACTTTTTTGTGGTGCGTGAAGACACCTACCAACAGAAAAAAGACGTTCTCAAACGTTTTCTGCACGCCTACCAAGACAGCGCCAAATGGATGATGCAGTCGCCCGAAGAAGCGGCCAAACTGGCCGTGAAATACGCCATCGACGGCCAGAACATCAGCATGAATCTGGACATCATTCGACTGCGTAACGAATCCAGCGTGTCGGCCATCACCGAGCAACGTGGCTTGGGTGCCTTCGACATGGCTGGCCTGCAAAAAGGAGCCAACGCCTACAAAGCCTTTGGCGTGATTCAACGCGACATCCGAATCAGCGATGTGGTCAGTCAGGATTTATTGCCTACGTTCACCCTAGGTGCAAAAACCACCACAAGAACCACCACCAAAAAATGAACGCCACCCCACGCCACTTTGCAGGCCAAGTGATCTTGGTCACCGGTGCCAGCCGCGGCATTGGCGCTGGCATTGCCCAGGCGTTTGCACGTCAGGGCGCCATGGTGCTGGTCAACTACCTCAGCAACCACGATGCCGCGCAAGACGTGGTGTCGCGGTGTCAACAACTCGGCGGCGATGCGTGGGCCCTGTCAGCCGACGTGCGCTCTGCTGAAGCCGTAAACGCGATGGTGGCGCAAGCCTTGCGCGAAACCGGTCGCATTGATGCGGTGGTGAACAACGCCTTCAGCCCTTACACGTTCGACCCCGACCACCGCACACGCTTTGGGGATTTGCCCTGGCAGGCTTATCAAACGCAATTCGATGGCGCGGTGCTTGCGGCCTACAACACCTGCCAAGCGGTGTTGCCACATTTCAAGCAGCGCGGGCAAGGCAGCATCGTCAACCTCACCAGCGACTTAGTGGACCGCCCCAGCATCGCATACCACGACTACACCACGGCCAAAGCGGCGTTGGTAGGGTTCAGCCGCAACTTGGCTGCCGAATTGGGGCCATTGGGCATTCGTGTCAATTGCGTGGCACCCGGTCTGGTCAGCCCAACCGACTCCAGCCGCGCCACCAAAGAGTCCGTCAAAGAGGCGCTGATCGCACAGACCCCGCTGGGCCGTTTAGCCACCCCCGACGATGTGGCAGGGCCGGTGCTTTTTTTGGCGTCCGACTGGAGCCGCTTTGTCACCGGTCAGGTGTTGACGGTCGACGGTGGTTTGGTAATGCGATGAAGCGGCACAGGCGCAAACCCATGATTCAACGGGCCGTGACCCTGGCCCGTGGTCACGTCTGCGCCTTGCGCAATGGCCCCCAAAATAAAGGCACGTGCCAGGCTCACCGCCTCGCTCAAACCATGGCCCAAGGCCAAATGCGCCGCGATAGCCGACGACAAGGTGCAACCCGTGCCGTGCACATTGCGACTGGCAATGCGCCGGGACGCCAAGCGCTGCAAAGGGCCGCTGGCATCGGCCAGCAAATCCACCACCTCATCGCCCGCCAAGTGCCCGCCCTTGAGCAACACAGCGCGAGCGCCCATCGCCAACAAATCTTGCGCAGCGATGTCCAAGGCCTCGGCATTGGGAATATCACGCCCCAAAAGCAGCGCAGCCTCGTCCAAATTCGGCGTGATTACGCTCACGCGGGGAAACAACTCATGCACCAACACTTGCACGGTCTCGCTGGCAATCAAACGGTCACCGCTGGTGGCCACCATCACAGGGTCCAGCACCACGTTGGTCAATTGGTAATGGTCGATGGCCCAGGCCACCACTTCGACAATGCCGGGTGCATGCAACATGCCGATCTTGACCGCATCGACACCGATGTCGTCCAACACGGACTGGATTTGCGCTTTCAAAAACTCGGCCGGCACGGCATGAATGCCTTGCACGCCCACGGTGTTTTGCGCAGTCAAGGCCGTGATGGCGCTGGTGCCATAGCAGCCCAAGGCCGCAAAAGTTTTCAGGTCGGCTTGAATGCCGGCACCACCGCCGCTGTCCGAGCCAGCAATGGTGAGCACGCGTGCATAGCGGTAAGAATGGTTCATGGGCGGCATTATCCGCAAATTGCAAAGGACCTCGTTCAATGAGCACACAGATTTCAAGCGTGGTGCTGGGTGCGGGCCTGATGGGCCGCTTGCTGGCTCACAGATTGGCGCAACTTGGCCACCACGTCACGGTGTTCGAAGCCCAAGGCCCCGATGCACAAGGCGCGGCAGCCCGTGTGGCAGCGGCCATGTTGGCACCGTTGGCCGAATCGGCCATCACCGAACTGCCCGTGGTGCAGATGGGGCAACATGCCCTCAAGCGCTGGCCCGAGTTGATTGCCCCCTTGTCAGAACCCGTGTTTTTTCAACAAAACGGCACGCTGGTGCTGTGGCACCGCCAAGATGCAGCCGAGGCCAAACGCTTTGAACAATTGATACACCGCACAAGCCAGCAACTGCCCACCCTGGCTGCAGCTCAAACCTTGAACCCCGAAGGGTTGCGACAACACGAGCCTGCATTGGAAAACCGCTTTGCACAAGCCCTGTACTTGCCGGGCGAAGGCCAGCTCGACAACCGCCAACTGCTGGCCGCTTTGCTCAAAAGCTTGGAGCAGCAAAAAGTCGCCCTGCACTGGAACAGTCCACGCCAACCCGAAGACTTTCAGCCAGGTCAATCAGGTCAACCCGACTGGGTGTTTGACTGCCGAGGCTTGGGCGCTCGCACCGAGTGGTCACAACTGCGCGGCGTGCGCGGCGAAGTCATTCGCTTGCACGCCCCCGCCGTCACGCTGCAACGCCCCACCCGCTTGATTCACCCGCGTTACCCGATCTACATTGCGCCCAAAGAAGAGCATGTGTTCGTGATTGGCGCGACCGAGATAGAAACCGAAGACCTGTCGCCCGCCAGCGTGCGCTCGACGCTGGAATTGCTCAGCGCCGCCTACACCGTACACAGCGGCTTTGCCGAAGCTCGAATCCTGGAGGTCAGCACACAGGCGCGTCCCACCCTGACCGACAATTTGCCCGCCATTCGCTGTTTGGGCGAGCGCACCGTGCAAATCAACGGCCTGTACCGCCATGGTTTTTTGATCTCACCGGCCATGCTCGACGTGGTGATCGAGTGGGTTCAACACCACACCACCACCTTGGCCACACAATTCCAACTCAAGTTTGAACATGTCTGACACCCCCATTCAAGTGCTGATCAACCAAGCACCCTACACCCTGCCGCAAGGCGCAACCCTGGCCGATGCCGTGGCGCTTGCTGGTGTTCAGCCCCCTTTTGCGGCCGCTGTGAATTTGCAATTTGTGCCCCGCGGCCAATACGCCGCGCACGCCCTGGCCCACGATGACCGAATCGAGCTGATTTCGCCCATCACCGGCGGCTAAGCACCCCATGTCCACAACCTGACAACACTCTGGCAACCCTCCGGCAACACCATGACCACCCACACACTCCCTGCTAACCCCCTCACGCTGTACGGCGAAACCTTTCACAGCCGTTTGATGCTGGGCACATCGCGTTACCCATCACCCAGCGTGCTGTTGCAAGCCATCGAACGCTCGCAACCCGCCATGCTGACCGCCTCGCTGCGCCGCCAAACCGGCAGCGGCGGTGAGGCTTCGCAAAGCTTTTGGAACCTGCTGCGCCAAGCTAACGTGCCCGTGCTGCCCAACACCGCAGGGTGCCACAGCATGCAAGAAGCCATCACTACGGCCGAGATGGCGCGTGAGGTCTTTGAAACCGACTGGATCAAGCTCGAACTCATTGGTGACGACTACACGCTGCAACCCGACACACTGAACTTGCCCGAGGCCGCCAGCCGTTTGATCCAAGCGGGCTTCAAGGTGCTGCCTTACACCACCGACGATTTGGTACTGTGCCAGCGCTTGGTCGATGTGGGTTGCCAAGCTGTCATGCCGTGGGCGGCTCCTATCGGCACAGGCAAAGGCCCCATCAACCCACACGCCCTGCGCACCCTGCGCGAACGCCTGGATGTGCCCATGATCGTGGACGCCGGTTTGGGCCTGCCCTCACACGCTTGCCAGGTCATGGAATGGGGCTTTGATGCCGTTCTGCTCAACACCGCAGTGGCTTTGGCACAAGACCCGGTCAGCATGGCCAAGGCATTTTCAGATGCCGTCAACGCGGGGCGAGCAGCCTACCGCTCGGGCGCCATGCAAGCGCAGGACAACGCCCAACCCAGCACACCGGTGCTGGGCACACCGTTCTGGAACCACGCATGAGCCCCCCTCTGCAAACACCACAACACATCGCCCACGCCTTGGCCACACAACACGCGGCCATGCTGGCGGGAGATGCTTTGCCCTACGCGCAAGCAGTTCATACCCACGATGCTGCCCTGAGTCCAGAGACCGCAGGCGTTTTGCAAGGCTGCCGCATGCTCGGATTTTTAGAGCATGACGCGCAATGTGTGGCACAAGCATGGACTGCACAAACGCAACGTACAGGCCAGTTTTCAGCCAACGATTGGCCCTGCCACCCATCAGATTTCGGCATCGCGGCTACGCCCCGGGCACATGCTTTCGCTGCATGCCCTGATGCACTCGGCCTCTACGCCGTGTTGCCCGACGCGCAATGGGTGGGCCGCATGGCCAGTGCAGGGGTGCCCACGGTGCAGTTGCGCTTCAAGTCAGACGATACAGAGGCCATTCGCCAAGAAGTCAGGGCCGCCGTGCAAGCCGTGCAGGGCACGGGTGCGCTGCTGTTCATCAACGACCATTGGCAAATCGCCATCGACGAAGGCGCTTACGGCGTACACCTCGGCCAAGAAGACATGGACGAAGCGCCCCTTGAAAAAATACGTGAAGCTGGCCTGCGGCTGGGCTTGAGCACCCACGGCTATGCCGAGATGTTGCGCGCCGATGCGGTCAGCCCCAGCTACATCGCCTTGGGCGCCGTATTCCCCACCACCCTCAAGCGCATGCAAACGGCACCGCAAGGCCTAGGGCGTTTACAGGCCTACGCCAAGCTCATGCAACACACGCCCTTGGTTGCGATTGGCGGCATCGATGAGGTGCGCATTCCACGGGTCATGCAAAGCGGGGTGGGCTCAATAGCCGTGGTCAGGGCCATCACCGGCAGCAGCCATCCCATGGATGCAGCACGTTACTTGAGCGAATTGATACGTGATTCGCGACAATCTTAAAAAATCTTGCCGCCCCTCTCAAAACAGGCCAAAAACACCTCTATAATTCGAAGCTATTCCTCGATAGCTCAGTCGGTAGAGCGCCGGACTGTTAATCCGTAGGTCCCTGGTTCGAGCCCAGGTCGAGGAGCCAAATAGGCTAATGAAATCAAGGGGTTACGTGAAAACGTAGCCCCTTTTTCTTTGCGCCACCACTAAAGTCGAAAGTTTAGTGGTTTAGTTAGTACCTGACTACACGACCATCGCTGTGAACACGAACGCAGCCAGTTTTGCCGCCCTCATAGTGTTTACCGTTTGCAGTAACGCCAGCGCCGCCACAAACTTCAGTCGAATATCCGCTTGAATAGCCTGATGAGTAGCTTCTATCTCGGCAAGATTTTTTCTCTTCATCAAGACGTTCCTCGCAGCGTTTTTCAACACCGATCTTTGCCTGCGAGAACCCTTCGGCATAACCTGCGTCGTATCCCTCTTGATAGCGATCCTTGCAGCCAAGAGTTGAGATGACACTAAGTGCAATCAGTGAATAGAGAAGCGAACGCTTTGTAATGAGTTTGTTACTTTTCATCTTAAAGATTGTTTAAATTTTTATTCCACTGCTAGCTCAGCAGTAGGCGATCCCCTAGTCCCAGTAGAAACAGCTGTCTTGCAGACTGGGCAGATCCACATTGAATAGCCGCCACGCTCAAGAATGTGAAGCCCCAAGATCGACTTTCTACCGCTTTCATAGCAAGTAGTACAAATATAGTGAGCGGGTTCATTCTCCTGACGAGCGCTTTGCCTAAGTGTTGACGCCGATCCAATATTGACCACCTGTGCCGATTGAATTTTGACCAGGGGCTTGAGCCAGCTTTTATCTCCGCTGGCTGTGGATAACTATAAGTTTAATTGTCGTCCCGCATCCCCTTTCTCTCCGCTTTTCTTGCCTGCTCCCTGGCTTTAATTCGGCCCCTCGCCTCATTGGAGCTGTGCCTGAATCGGTAGGACTCATTGCCCGTTTCCACAATGTGGCAGTGGTGCGTCAACCGGTCCAGCAGCGCCGTCGTCATCTTGGCATCCCCAAACACGCTAGACCATTCGGCAAACGTCAGGTTCGTCGTGATCAGCACGCTCACCCGTTCATACAGCTTGGACAGCAAGTGAAACAGCAGTGCCCCTCCGGCTTGGCTGAACGGCAAATACCCCAACTCATCGAGTACCACCAAGTCCATGCGCGACAAACTCAACGCAAGCCGACCTGCCTTGCCTTGAGCCTTCTCTTGTTCCAGCGCGTTGACCAGGTCCACCGTCGAGTAGAACCTGACCTTTTTGCCGTGTTGCGTCAGCCCCGAGATGCCCAGCGCCGTGGCCAGGTGCGTTTTGCCCGTCCCCGGCCCCCCTATGAGCACCACGTTTTGCGCATCCTGCGTGAACGACAGATCGGCCAGTTTGTGCACCAATGCCCGGTCCACTTGTGACGCCTCAAAGTTGAAGCCCGCCAAATCCCGGTGCACCGGGAACCGCGCGGCCTTGGTTTGATGCGCAATCGATCGCATATGGCGGTTGACTGCTTCGGCTTGCAGCAAGTGCTCGATCAGCCAGCGAGATGCCTGCAGCTCGGCATTGCCACCTTGCTCCACCAGATCCGCCCATGCCATGGCCATGCCGCTCAGTCTGAGCCCTTTAAGTTCGGCCTGGATGTCCCGCTGTGTTGGCTTGTACTCAGTCATGCGTCACCTCCACGCTGGACCGCAGGCCGTCGTAGCGCGCCGTGTTGGCCATCGGCACCTCACTGAGCTGCAGCGATGTTTCGGCTTGCTGCGGCATCGGTGGACTGCTCAAGCGCGCCAACACGTTGCGCACATGCTCCACGCTGATGCCACCGTTGGGGGTGGCGCCTTCCAGCAAAACCTCCACCGCCACCAATACAGCGTCCAGCCCCGCTTGCGGCACCACGGCCAGCACCTGGGCCATCACCCGGTCACCTCCAGCATGGCGCATCAGCGATTGCCGCAGCTTCAACAGCGCAGGCGGCAAGTCCAGAAACGGTGTGCCATTCCTCAGCGCCCCCGGCTTGCGTTGCACCAGGTCGATGTAATGCTGCCAGTCGTAGCTGATTTGCGCCCGGTTGGTCAGCCTTGCGTGACTGGCCACGATGGCGTCTTGGGCCACCACATCGACTCGGCCCGGATACAGCCTTGTACTGACCATCTGCCCAGCCCACTCGCACGGCACCGAATATTTGTTGCGCGCCACATTGACCAAACAGGTGCTGCTCACCCGGGCCGGATTCTCCACATACCCATCAAACGGCTCGGGCATGCTCATCAAGTGCTCATGCTCCAAATCCAGCATCTCGGCCAGCGTGAACTGCTTTTGCTCAGGGTGCGGTGTTTCGGCCCAGATCGAGCGGCAGCGCTCAGCCAACCAAGCATTGAGCTCAGCAAACGAGCCAAACCGCTTGGTGCCAGCCTCTATCCAGATACGCCTGCGGCTGTCCTGCACGTTCTTCTCCACCACCCCTTTCTCCCAACCCGAGGCCACGTTGCAAAAGTCCGGCTCGAACAGGTAGTGGCTGCACAGCGCATTGAAGCGGGCATTGACGATGCGACCTTTGCCTTTCTTGACCTTGTCCACCGCCGTCTTCATGTTGTCGTAAATGCCCCGGCGCGCCACACCGCCCAGCGCCGCAAAACTGCGGGTGTGCGCGTCAAACAACATCTCGTGTCCCTGGCTGGGGTAAGCCACCACCCAGAACGCCCGGCTGGCGCACAGCTTGAGATGTGAGACCTGCATGTGGTGGTACACCCCGCCAATGAGCAACCCTTCCTCGCTCCAGTCAAACTGAAACGCCTCGCCCAGCTCGAAACTCAAAGGCACATACGCCTTGGATGCCGCCTTGCCCTCTTGCTCGCGCCAACCCCGAATGAAATCCGTCAATCGGCTGTAGCCGCCCCGATAGCCCTGCGCCTGCAACTGCGCCAACAGCGCCCGCGCACTGCGCCGGGCATGTTTGGGTCGATGGGAATCGGCTTTGAGTGCCTGCACCAACGTCGCCTCAAACGCGCTGAGCTTGGTGAATCCGCTTTGCCTTTTGTACTTGGGAGCCTGGTCGCCAGGGGCTTTGAGCCATTTTTTGACCGTGTTGCGCGACAGTCCCGTGCGCTTGGCAATCTCGCTGTTGGAGAGTTGCTCGCGCAACTTCATGCGCCTGACCTTACCTATCATTTCCATGGTGATCACCTTCTATCTCTCCTGCTGAATATTTCAGCAGGCCAGTTGAACACCCTGGTCAATTTTGAGTCGGCACTCCTAGGTTTAGATGGTCAGTTTTCGGTCGGCGGCAACAGGCAGTATGTCCAGTCGCTCAGAAATGCCTTTGTTGGTGTGCCCTTCCAGCATCAAGGCACACACATCACGCTCGCGCGAACTCAAGGTGAGCCATTTGCGGCGTATCTCGTTTTTTTGAATGAAGACTTGCCTGTTGAGAGCATCTACGGCCAAGCCACGTTCGATGGCATCGATCAGCGCCTGAATCTGAAAGGGCTTCCATAAAAACTCAATGGGCTGGCCCTTCATAGCTCGGATGATTTCTTCGGATTGACTCTCCCCGCTGATGAAGATGATGGGGGTGTGACGGCCAAGTGCCCGCAGCTTTTCCTGCAACTCAATGCCGGACATGTTGGGCATGCGCACATCCAGCACCAGCACGGCCGGAAAGAGGTCGAAAGACTGCTGCAAAAACGCGTGCGCGCTTTCAAAGCTTTCAATGCTGTAACCCATTTGCCGCAACAAATCGGTCAAATAAAAACGGATGTCCGGGTTGTCATCGACAACATAGACATGACCGCTAGTGGGTGGGTTCATTGAAAAAATACAAGTGGGTTAGAAGCCAAGCCATTGATCGACAAAGAAAAAGGCTTCTAACTATCACTAGCTAGAAGCCTTTATCAGATCAAATGGTCGGCGTGGCGGGATTCGAACTCGCGACCCCTTGCACCCCATGCAAGTGCGCTACCAGGCTGCGCTACACGCCGACAAGCTTCAAATTATAACCGCAGAAATTCGTGTTCAAAGAGTGAGTAAGGCGCGAATTTCAATCAACTCATTTTTTAGCGACGGAACATTTCCCCCATGACCGCCCCATTCGACATCGGCTAGCGCCATGTGTTCAGAGGGGTCGCCCTGGATCGACGAGGCATCGTCTGAATCAACCCCATCGGATTCACCTCGTTGCAATTGCCTGTTGGTCTGCACCAACTCTTGCAGCCTGTTGCGCGCGCCGCTGATGGTAAAGCCCTGGTCATAAAGCAGATCACGAATGCGCCGGATCATCAGCACTTCATGGTGCTGGTAATAACGGCGATTGCCTCGGCGCTTGACAGGCCGAAGCTGGGTGAATTCCTGTTCCCAATAGCGCAGAACGTGTGGCTTGACACCACACAATTCACCCACTTCACCAATGGTGAAGTAGCGTTTGGCTGGAATGGAAGGAAGCGGACTGTCCATGAACGACAACAAGTTACGTGGGAAACCTTGTAGCTTACTGCAACTTTCCCGATCCCGACACCAAGGCTTGTCGGCCTATGACCTTATTGACCGGGTTCCTCAAAATTTGAAGCGTGCAACCTCTTGGCGTGTGGCGTCTGCGCTGCTGGACAGCGAGATGACACTGGCCGTCATCTCCTCTGATGCCGCCGCATTGCTGTTGGCAATGTGGTTTAAACCAGAGAGGTTGGCATTGATTTCCTCAACGGCACTGGCTTGCTGTTCCAATGAAGAAGATATGCGCTGCAGCAAGCTGTCTGTCAATTTAGACATCTCGCCCACGGCCACCATGTCGCGGCTGACCTCGTTAACAGCGGACACCGCTTTAGCCGTTTCGCCCGACGCAGCCTGCACCAGGAGCGCAATTTCTTGAGAGCTGGCGGCACTGCTCACGGCCAGCTTGCCCACCTCATCGGCAACCACTGCAAAGCCTTTGCCATGCTCGCCAGCACGGGCGGCTTCGATAGCGGCGTTCAGAGACAACAAATTGGTTTTGTTAGCGATCTTTTCAATCACCTCGGTGATCTTGCTGATCTTTTCTGAGTTGCTGGCGATCGCGGTCACAACCTGAACCATCATCTCCATTTTTTCAACCCCGGCCTGAACACGCAGCACGGATTCACGCGATTTTTCAGAGGCCATTTCGGTGCTTTTAGAGACATCCACGATGGCCTGACTCGATTGCTTCACGGCGACCGCAACTTGACTGATGGCGTGGGTCTGGTTTTGGGCACCATCCGCAATTTGGCTGATCGCTTCCGCGGTTTCCTTGGACGCACTTGCAAGCTGACGGGTATTGAGGCTGATCTCACGCATGGACTTCACAAGCGCATCCAAGGACGCATTGATGTTCTCACGCAAGACCAACAAGTCACCCAAACCATCGGCATTGACGCGGTGGCTCAAGTCACCGTTCGCGACTTGGCGCATGACTTGGCCAATGTCGCCCAACATGCCTTCCAAAGAGGACATGGCGCGCTGAGCGTTGTTGAGCGCTTTGCCGTATTCGCCCTGCGCATTGACTTCAACCGCATAGGCAAAATTGCCCGCATACAAGGCTTGCATGACCTGATTCATGGTGGCGATGGTCGACTCCACTTGGGCCAAACTGGTGTTCACCGAGGTTTTGAGTTTGTCCATATCACCCGTGAGAGAGGCTCTCACCGGATTGGAAAAATCACCTTGCGCCAACGAAGCCATGACAGTGTTCACCTCAACCAAAGCATCGCCAATCACTTGCATCATGCGGTTGAACGATGCCGAAGTCATCGCGATTTCATCAGAACCGCGAACACTGACTCTGTGCGACAAGTCAAAAGTTTCAGCGATCTGGTTCATGGAGCTTTGCAGCGATTGCAGCGGCTTTTGAATGCTGCGCGTGATCCAAAACGTCATCGCCAAAAACAACACGGTCAAAACTGTCATCAGCACACTGGCCAACAAAAAGCTCAATGCCGCTTGATCTGACAACGAGCGCGAATGCTCACTGAGCTGCTTCGTCAGCAAGTCGTCTTGAGATTTGAGAATGTTCATCTTCTCGGAAACCGCAGCCCACCAAGCGGATGGAGCGATGCCAAAATCACCGTCCGCCGCTTGTTTCAAAACCTCGTTGCGCATCGACAAGGCTTCTTTCACTGCGGGCTTGTCAAGCGCCTGCGTCAGGGCTTGCACATCGGCCTCACTGGCTGTTTGACGGTAAAGTTTGTCAAAATTTTCTTGGCGTGCGATGTTGCCGATCAATTGCGCCAGGGGCTCGGCACCGAGCGGTTTGTTGGCGGTCAAGGTTGCATTGATGGCTGCACGTTCACGACCCGCGAACTCTTTGTAACTGACCAAATAGGCATAAGCGCGAATACGTTGTGCGAAATCCACGGAGGGCGCGTCAGCCACTGCAGTGTCAATGGTGTCGATGAGGCCGCTGATCCTGCCGGAGTACCACTGAACAGCAGCGCCACCGGACAAAGTTAAAGCATCAATTTCTTGGCGTTTGGCGGTCAATGCTTGGCGCAATGAGGCCATGCTTGCATCCGAAGATCCACGGCTGGAGGCCGTATCGATCAAGTGGATCACCGACTCAGTGGCCTGCGTCAACATGCCATCGGTTTTGGTGCGCTGGCTTTTGAGAGCCGTTGCCGTGGCTTCGCTGCCGCGTGAGGCCACAAAGCCTGCCGTCATGCCCCGTTCTGACTGCAACTCATGCACCAATTGACCCAGTGTGGCCACTTCGGACACCACAGAAGCGCTCAACGCATATTGATTTTTTTCTGCCCAAAATACCCAGACTTTGGCCAATGACAAAGCACACAAAGATACCAACAAAGGCATAACCAACAATGTCAGTTTGGTTCTTATTTTTAGAGTTTCAATTGCCAGCGCCATGGTGTTTTCCTCGATTCAAACCATCATAACCGTCAAATTTGACCGTTCAAGGTGATGCAAAGGGGAAATGGCCCTGAAAAGGGCACTGCAAACCTGCCATACAAAGCATCAGTCAGGCTCAAGGTCAACGGACGAAGTCAGTGGATTGGCGAAAACAGGGGTTGATCGTAAAATTGATCAACGCAAAATTATTCCGCCAAATTTTTTCACAGCTGAATTTTTTCAATCTACAAGCTACTTTTGGGGGGCTCCAATCGGGGCCAAAGCCCCACTGAACCCCGCTGCCAAGTCGGTGGAATAACGGTGACAAATAGGCTCTGGAAAGTTAAAATGCGAACCAAATTAAACGGGACTTGCCATGACAAATCCGGCTCTGAATCAGTCTGCGCGCCAGAAAAACGTTGCAAATATGCTGGCTACACTGCGAATTGAAAAGCTCAGCCCAAGTGAAAGTCTCAAGCCTTCGCTGCAGGCATATGTGAATGGGCAAAAAACAACTGCTGATTTGCTCAACGAAGTTCGGGCCAAATATGTCGCGCTACGACGCGGATGATGTCTATTGCATCCCTGGTACGGCAGTTCTCAAAAACAAAGCTGGAATAACAGATCAAGACCTGCTTGATGAGTATGAAGGTGACTTCACAGCTATTCGCCTTTTGGAGCTCACGCAAGACCCAGTCGAGGGCTTTTTTGACTTAGCGCATCTGTGCAAAATTCATCAGTATCTTTTTCAGGATGTCTACGATTGGGCGGGTGAAGTCAGGAGCGTGGACATCATCAGGGGAGACAGTCGGTTTTGCAATGTGCGCCAAATCCAGTCTTACTCGAACACCGTTTTCAGTGCCCTGGCTGCAGAAAAATATTTGCTCGAATTGGCGCCCAAAGTTTTTGCCAGCAGATTGGCCCACTACTTGTCAGAGATCAATGCGATCCATGCTTTTCGCGAAGGCAATGGTCGAGTACAACGACTTTTCATTTCACAAGTAGCTGAGCACGCAGGCTACTCTTTGGATTTTTCAGCTTTGGATCAAGCTGCGCTTTACCCAGTGATGCAAGCATCATTTCTTGGCAACGAACAGCCGCTATCGGAATTGATTTTCAAAATCATCGCCTGACTCCCTGCAACCCAGTTGCACAGCTAACGCAGTTTTGACGGCACCCGTGCGGGCATCAAAAAAGCCAATAGCGCATTTTCAGTCGGGTTCGCTGGGCTGAGTAGCTGGGCGTCAACCCGGCCCGTACTACTTTGAACCAAAGAAAAAGCACCTAGAGTTTCCTCTAAGTGCTTGATTCAATTGGGTATTTATTGGTGGGCAGTGCAAGTTTCGAACTTGCGACCCCTGCAGTGTGAATGCAGTGCTCTACCCCTGAGCTAACCGCCCTATCGCTTTGCAGCGAAGACTTGAATTATGGCATAAAAAAATGCCCTATTCAGAACGCCTCACGAAAAATCATGCACCGTACTGCATGAAATTCAAGCGACTTCGGTGTGTCGCCAAATGGTTTTGCCGCCACTGGATTTATCGAGCTGACTCAACACATCGGCATGGGCGGCCAACTCTTGCGCGTTGGCTGGCAACACGGGCAGCACAAAGGTGCTTAAGTCCACCGGCACCACAATGGTTTGCACATTGCTTGGCGCATCACCCGCATCAATCAGCAGGGCTTCCTGGCCGCGCGTCATGTTGATGTACACGTCGGCCAGCAATTCGGCATCAAGCAAGGCGCCGTGCAGGGTACGGCCTGAGTTGTCGACCTCCAGACGGTCACACAGCGCATCTAGGCTGTTGCGCTTGCCCGGGAACATTTCCTTGGCCATGGCCAAAGTGTCGATCACGCTGCTGACATGGGTCTTGAACGGTTTTTTACCGACACGTTCGAGCTCTTTGTTCAAAAAACCCACGTCAAACGCGGCGTTGTGGATGATGATTTCAGCGTCGCTCAGGTAGGCCAGAATTTCTTCGGTCAACTCTGCAAACTTGGGCTTGTCGCGCAAAAACTCATTGCTGATGCCGTGGACCTTGAGCGCGTCTTCATGGCTATCACGCTCAGGGTTGAAGTAAAAGTGCAGGTTGTTACCGGTCAGCTTGCGGGCATACAGCTCCACACAGCCGAGTTCAATGATGCGGTCACCGCCTTCGGCCGACAGGCCTGTGGTTTCGGTGTCCAGAACAATTTGGCGCATGGCCGCTCTCCCGATCAGTGCAGTTCTTTGGCGTGGTTGATGGTGTAGCGCGGAATCTCGATCACCAGATCCTGCTTGGCCACAAAGGCCTGGCAGCTCAGGCGTGAGTTGGGCTCGAGACCCCAGGCTCGGTCAAGCAGGTCTTCTTCGGTTTCTTCGATCTCATTGAGGCTTTTGAAGCCATCGCGTACCACCACATGGCAAGTGGTGCAAGCTGCGCTCATGTCGCAAGCGTGCTCGATGTTGATCTTGTTGTCGAGCAGCGCTTCGCAGATGCTGGTGCCTGCAGGCGCAGTGATTTCTGCGCCGTTGGGACAGTACTCGGGGTGGGGCAGGATTTTGATGACGGGCATAGGTGTCTTTGAACTGAGGGCGTGTCGTACTTTTACAGGGTCTGGATGTTTTGGCCAGTCAAAGCTTTTTGGATGCTGTGGTTCATGCGTTCAGCGGCAAAAGCTTCAGTGCCTTTGGCCAGGGCCTGAGTGCAGTCTTCAAGTGCTTTGGCGTCTTGCTCGGTTTGCACTGCAGTTTGCAATGTGGCCATCAAGGCGTCGATGGCGCTTCGCTCGTTGGCTTGCAGCAACTGACCGTCGGCATTCAAGGCACTGCGTGTGGCCAACAGCATGCGGTCGGCATCCACCCGCGCTTCGACCAAGGCGCGCGCCTTCATGTCGGCTTGCGCGGTGGTGAAGCTTTCTTGCAGCATGGTGGCGATCTGCTCGTCGCTTAAGCCATATGAAGGCTTGACGTCGATGCGCGCTTCGACACCGCTGATTTGTTCTTTGGCCCCCACACTCAGCAGCCCATCGGCATCCACCGTGAAGGTGACACGGATGCGGGCAGCGCCAGCAGCCATGGGCGGAATGCCGCGCAGCTCAAAGCGGGCCAAGCTGCGGCAGTCTTGCACCAGATCGCGTTCGCCCTGCACCACATGCAGCGCCAGCGCGGTTTGGCCATCTTGGTAGGTGGTGAAATCTTGCGCCATGGCGGTTGGGATGGTCTGGTTGCGCGGGATGATGCGCTCGACCAAGCCGCCCATGGTCTCGATGCCCAGCGACAACGGGATCACATCGAGCAAAAGCAATTCACCAGCGGCGTTATTGCCTGCCAACTGGTTGGCCTGAATGGCCGCGCCCAAAGCGACAACTTCGTCGGGGTTGAGGTTGTTGAGAGGGGCTTGACCAAAAAAGTCAGCCACGGCCTGCTGAATTTGCGGCATGCGGGTGGAGCCACCCACCATGACCACGCCTTGCACATCGTCTTTGGCCAATTTCGCATCGCGCAGCGCTTTGCGCACGGCAGTGATGCAGCGAGCCGTCAGCGCCTGTGTGGCTTGCTCGAAGTCAGTGCGGCTGACTTGCACCGACAAGGGGCCCGTCGAAAGCGCCACAGTCAAGCTGCTTGTGTCTTTGCTCGTCAAGGCTTCTTTGGCAGCGCGGGCTGCCGCCTTGAGCAAAGTTTTGTCCTCGGCTGTGACCACTTGCAAGCCAGGTTGCTTGGCCAATGCGGCATCAGCCAGCGCCCGGTCGTAATCGTCACCGCCCAAAGCAGAATCGCCGCCCGTGGACAGCACCTCGAAGACGCCTTGCGTCAAGCGAAGGATGGAGATGTCAAAGGTGCCACCGCCCAGATCGAACACGGCGTAAACGCCTTCGCTGGCGTTGTCCAAGCCATAGGCAATGGCCGCCGCTGTGGGTTCGTTGATCAGACGCAACACGTTCAGCCCGGCCAGCTGGGCCGCATCTTTGGTGGCTTGGCGTTGAGCGTCGTCAAAGTAGGCGGGCACGGTGATGACCGCACCGTACAGATCGTCGTTGAAAGTGTCTTCGGCGCGGTAACGAAGGGTGGCGAGAATTTCGGCACTGACTTCGACCGGGGATTTAGGGCCTTGCACGGTCTGGATGCTGAGCATCCCTTGTTCGCTGGCGGTGAACTCGTAGGGCAATTTGCTGCGGTCTGCGATGTCGTTCAGACCGCGCCCCATGAAGCGCTTAACCGAGGCGATGGTGTTGACCGGATCGGCAGCAGCAGAGTGCACCGCGTCAAAACCGATCTGACGACCCTGCCCGGGCATGAAGCGCACCACCGACGGCAGGATCACCCGGCCATCGTCGTCAGGCAAACATTCAGACACGCCGTTGCGCACCGAAGCCACCAGCGAGTGAGTGGTGCCCAGATCAATGCCCACGGCAATGCGGCGCTGGTGGGGGTCGGGCGACTGGCCCGGTTCAGAAATTTGCAGTAACGCCATGGTCAATCAGGGAGATTCAAGTCAATCGGTCAAGTTTAGCGTCCACTTCTTGGGTGAAGCGCTCTATGAACATGAGCGCCCTCACCTGCCCCACGGCTTGCGCGGGATCCTTGGACTCGTCCAGCAGTCGGGCCAGCTCTTGCAGCACACGGCGTTGTTCAGCAGCCACTTCATTGGCCAAGGCTTCCAGGCCTTGGGCGCTGTCGGTGTCTTCGAGGTTTTCGCGCCATTCCATTTGCTGCATCAGAAAGGCTGCGGGCATCGCCGTGTTGTTCTCGGCCTGCACAGGCGCGCCTTGCAATTCACACAAATAAGCAGCCCGTTTGAGCGGGTCTTTCAGGCGCTGATAGGCCTCATTGATGCGCACCGACCATTGCATCGCGATGCGTTGCGCCGCCGCCCCTTCGGCAGCAAAACGGTCAGGGTGGGCTTCGCGTTGCAAAGCTTTCCAGCGGGCGTCCAGTTGTGCGCGGTCCTGTGCAAACTGCACAGGCACATCAAACAGCTCGAAGTCGTTGGCTTGGAGGGAGATCACACGCGGAACGATTCGCCGCAACCGCAGCGGTCACGCTCGTTGGGGTTGTTGAAGCGAAAGCCCTCGTTAAGGCCCTCACGCACGAAATCCAACTCGGTGCCGTCGATGTAGGCCAGACTTTTGGGGTCTACCAGCACCTTGACGCCGTGGCCTTCAAACACCACGTCTTCCGGGGCAATTTCGTCCACGTATTCGAGCTTGTAGGCCAGGCCAGAGCAGCCGGTGGTTTTGACGCCCAAACGCACACCCACGCCCGAGCCACGTTTGGCCAGATACCGGGTCACATGCCGCGCAGCAGCGGCAGACAGTGAGATGGCCATGTCAGTTCAGGTGTTTCTTTTTGTAGTCGTCCACAGCCGCCTTGATGGCGTCTTCGGCCAGGATGGAGCAATGGATCTTGACGGGCGGCAGTGCCAGCTCTTCGGCAATCTGGCTGTTTTTCAAAGCCGCTGCTTCGTCGAGCGTTTTGCCCTTGACCCATTCGGTCACGAGCGAGCTGGAAGCAATGGCCGAGCCGCAGCCGTAAGTCTTGAAGCGAGCGTCTTCGATCACCCCGGTTTGCGGGTTGACCTTGATCTGCAATTTCATGACGTCGCCACAAGCCGGGGCGCCGACCATGCCGGTGCCCACGCTGTCGTCGCCCTTGTCGAACGAGCCGACGTTGCGGGGGTTTTCGTAGTGGTCAACCACTTTTTCAGAATAAGCCATGGTGTTTCTCCGTATTCAGTTCAATGTGCGATTGAAGGTGTTCGAATCAGTGAGCGGCCCACTGGATGGTGCTCAAGTCAATGCCGTCTTGGTGCATTTCCCAAAGAGGGCTGAGTTCGCGCAACTTGGCCACGTTCTCGCGAATGGTTTTGATCGCGTAGTCGATGTCTTCTTCGGTGGTCCAGCGACCAATCGTCATGCGCAGGCTGCTGTGAGCGAGTTCGTCGCTGCGACCCAAGGCACGCAGTACATAGCTGGGCTCCAGGCTGGCCGAGGTGCAAGCCGAGCCGGACGACACGGCCAGGCCCTTGATGCCCATGATGAGCGATTCGCCTTCAACGAAGTTGAAGCTCATGTTGATGTTGTGCGGCACGCGCTGAGTGGCGTGACCGTTCAGAAACACCTGCTCCATATCGCTCAGGCCGTTCATCAGACGGTCGTGCAAGGCACGCGCCTTGGCGTTGTCCTGGGCCATTTCCAGCTTGGCGATGCGAAAAGCCTCGCCCATGCCAACGCATTGGTGCGTGGGCAAAGTGCCCGAGCGCATGCCGCGCTCATGACCGCCGCCATGCATTTGCGCTTCCAGGCGAATGCGGGGCTTGCGGCGCACATACAAGGCACCAATGCCTTTAGGGCCGTAGGTTTTGTGGGAGGCCAAGCTCATCAGGTCGATGGGCAGCTGGGTCATATCGATCTCGACCTTGCCCGTGGCTTGCGCTGCATCAACATGGAAAATAATGCCTTTTTCACGGCACAAGTTACCAATCGCGGTCACGTCCTGGATCACGCCAATTTCGTTGTTCACGAACATCACACTGATCAAAATGGTGTCAGGGCGAATCGCGGCCTTGAGTGCGTCCATGTTCAGCAGACCATCGGCCTGCACGTCGAGGTAAGTGACTTCAAAGCCTTGGCGCTCCAGTTCGCGCATGGTGTCGAGCACCGCTTTGTGCTCGGTCTTGGCCGTGATCAGGTGCTTGCCACGCGACTTGTAGAAGTGCGCTGCACCCTTGATGGCGAGGTTGTTGGATTCGGTGGCACCGCTGGTCCAGACGATTTCGCGGGAATCGGCTCCGATCAAGTCGGCCACTTGTTCACGGGCTTTTTCAACCGCCGCTTCGGCTTCCCAGCCCCAAGCATGGGTGCGCGATGCAGGGTTGCCAAAGTGCTCACGCAACCAGGGCACGATGGCGTCCACCACGCGAGGATCGCAAGGGTTGGTCGCGCCGTAGTCGAGGTAAATGGGAAAGTGGGGTGTGGTCATGGTCTGTACTTCTTCAAGGATCAGGATTTGGCGAACATATTGCCCAGGTCGAAAACCGAGTTGGGCACATTCACACGGATCGGTTTAACGACCGGCATGGGAGAAATGGCACGTTTGATATTGGGTTTGGACTCCACCACAAGGCCTTTGGCCAATTGGTCGTCCACCAACTTTTGCAGTGAAACGGAGTCCAAAAACTCAACCATTTTGGAATTAAGCGACGCCCACAGGTCGTGCGTCATGCAGCGGCCATCGCCGCCATTGCAGTTCTCTTTGCCACCGCAATGGGTGGCGTCGATGGGCTCATCCACCGACAAAATGATGTCAGCCACCGTGATCTCTGTGGATTTGCGCCCCAAGGTGTAACCGCCGCCAGGGCCACGCGTGGATTCGACCAGGTTGTGGCGGCGCAGTTTGCCGAACAACTGCTCCAGATAGGACAGTGAAATTTGTTGACGCTGACTGATCGCAGCCAAAGTCACAGGGCCTGCGTCTTGACGCAAAGCCAAATCGATCATGGCGGTGACGGCAAAACGGCCTTTGGTGGTTAAACGCATGGCAGACTCCTGATGTGGATGGGGACTCGGTCTGTGGCCTGCCTGAGCAGGTTCCCGACTAAACGAGTCAAGTATAGCCCAATCCCGATCAAATCACTCAGGTTATAGGGTTATTCAAGCCCGAATCAAAGGCACGATGTTGTCGCCACCTGTGGCACCAAAGGCCTGCTCTTTCAAGATGCCCAGCTGGTCGCGGACTTGCGCGGCTTTTTCGAACTCCAGGTTACGGGCGTGCTCCATCATTTGCTTTTCAAGCTGCTTGATGGCGCGTGCGATGTCTTTTTCGGTCATGTCCTCGACCTTTGCCCGCTGCAAAGCAGCCTGCTCTAGGCGCTCGGCTTCTTTGCCCGACTTTTCGCTGTAAACGCCGTCGATCAGGTCCTTCACCTTTTTGACGATGCTCTTGGGCGTGATGCCCATGGCCTCGTTGTGTGCCAATTGCTTGATGCGGCGGCGCTCGGTCTCGCCCATGGCTTTTTTCATCGACTCGGTGATGCGGTCGGCGTACAAAATCGCCCGGCCATTCAAATTACGCGCGGCACGGCCAATGGTCTGGATCAGGCTGCGCTCGGCACGCAGGAAGCCTTCTTTGTCGGCATCCAAAATGGCGACCAGCGACACCTCGGGAATGTCCAATCCCTCGCGCAGCAAGTTGATGCCGATCAGCACGTCGAAAGCGCCCAGGCGCAGATCACGCAGGATTTCCACCCGCTCCACCGTGTCCACATCGCTGTGCAGGTAGCGCACCTTGACGCCGTTGTCACTCATGTAATCCGTCAACTGCTCGGCCATGCGCTTGGTCAAGGTGGTGATGAGGACACGCTCGTTCTTTTCGACCCGGATGCGGATTTCCTGCAGCACATCGTCCACCTGGTGGGTGGCCGGGCGCACTTCAACTTGCGGATCGACCAAGCCGGTGGGGCGCACCACTTGCTCGACCACCTTGCCAGCGTGGGTCTTTTCGTAGTCGGCGGGTGTGGCCGATACGAAGATGCATTGGCGCATGCGCTTTTCAAACTCTTCAAACTTGAGCGGCCGATTGTCCAACGCACTGGGCAGCCGAAAGCCGTATTCCACCAGCGTGGTCTTGCGGGCTTTGTCGCCGTTGTACATGGCGTTGAGCTGGCCAATCATCTGGTGACTCTCGTCCAAAAACATGATCGCATCGGGCGGCATGTAATCGGTCAAGGTGCTGGGCGGGTCGCCGGGGGCTGCGCCCGACAAATGCCGGGTGTAGTTTTCAATGCCTTTGCAGTGGCCCACTTCAGACAACATTTCCAGGTCAAAACGGGTGCGCTGCTCCAGGCGCTGGGCCTCGACCAACTTGCCCATGCCCACCAACTCTTTCAGACGCTGTGCCAGCTCGACCTTGATGGTTTCCACGGCGGCCAAGACCTTGTCTCGCGGCGTGACGTAATGGCTGGAGGGATACACCGTGAAACGCGGGATCTTCTGGCGGATGCGGCCCGTCAAGGGGTCAAACAATTGCAGGCTTTCAATCTCGTCATCAAACAACTCAATGCGGATGGCCAACTCGGAATGCTCCGCCGGGAAAACGTCAATCGTGTCTCCCCGCACCCGGAACTTGCCGCGCGAAAACTCCATGTCGTTGCGCTGGTACTGCATACGGATCAGCTGCGCGATCACGTCGCGCTGACCCAGCTTGTCCCCCGTGCGCAGCGTCATGATCATGCGGTGGTAGCTCTCGGGCTCGCCAATGCCGTAAATGGCCGACACCGTGGCCACAATCACCACATCGCGCCGCTCCATGATGCTTTTGGTGCAAGACAGGCGCATTTGCTCGATGTGCTCGTTGATCGCCGAGTCTTTCTCGATGAACAAATCACGCTGAGGCACATAGGCCTCGGGCTGGTAATAGTCGTAATAACTGACGAAATATTCGACCGCGTTTTTCGGGAAAAACTCACGGAACTCGCTGTACAGCTGCGCCGCCAGCGTTTTGTTGGGCGCAAACACAATGGCCGGCCGCCCGAGCTGCGCGATCACATTGGCCATGGTGAAGGTCTTGCCCGAGCCCGTCACGCCCAGCAGGGTTTGGAACACCTCGCCGTCGTGCACGCCCTCGACCAATTGCTCGATGGCCACAGGTTGATCGCCTGCGGGCGGATAAGGTTGGTACAGCTCGAAGGGCGAGCCTGGATAGCTGACGAACTGTCCAGAGGGCGCAATTGCCGCCACTTCTGCCAGAGGGATGATTTCAGACATGGGAACTCGTTTCAGGTGGAAAGGCCAGGTGGGTTAAACACCGTGCGTGCGCAAGCATCAAAAAACCTGTCGTCAATAGCCGCCAAACAGGATATCGAGAGCATTGACCACCTCGGGGGACTGTGCACGCAAATTCAAAAGCGGCGCGCCCAACCACCGCAAAGGTACAGCGGCGAGTGCGGCAGTGTCGAGAACAACAGCTTGCCCTTCTACCGTGCAAATAGGGTTGAGATCACGCATGGGCAAAGGTGCAAATTCGACACCACGCAAAGGGATCACCACACGTGTGGCAATGCGGTCCAGAAAGGTGTTTTGCACATCCAGCAAATACGGCGTGCGCTCGCGCATCCTGGCATCAGGGTGGGCATAAACATCAAATTGGGCCATGAATCAGAAGCTCCGAAAAGCATCCAAGGGCAAGCCCTCTTGCTCAATCCGAGCGTTGTAGCTGGCAATCGCATCCTGATTTTGCAACTGCCAACGCGCCCAATACTGGCGCTTGACCTCTTCGGTCAGCAAAGCATCTACGGTTTTGGAAACATTCATGCCCAATTCACGGGCCATGGCCAGCACCTCGGCATTGAGCGACAAATTGGCTGGTTTTTTAGGGGCATCTTCAAAGCGCAACATGCAAAACTCCATCAAATATGCGCATATTTTATGCGCAAAATCCTTTTTATGAACTTGCTTCGAATGCAGACGAAGCGCTTTTCAGTGGCTTGGGGCCTGTAAAATCGACACCTTCGCGTTCTGCGCTTACCTCGTTTTACAGGAAACCTTCATGTCTCTGTTTTCCGCCGTCGAAATGGCCCCCCGCGACCCGATCTTGGGTCTGAACGAACAATTCAACGCAGACACCAACCCCAACAAGGTCAACCTGGGTGTGGGCGTGTATTTCGACGACAACGGCAAACTGCCTTTGCTGCAGTGCGTGCAAGCGGCCGAAAAAACCATGATGGCCACCCCAACCGCCCGCGGTTACTTGCCGATTGACGGCATCGTGGCCTATGACAACGCCGTCAAGGCGCTGGTGTTTGGCGCTGACTCCGATGTGGTCAAGTCTGGCCGAGTGTCCACCGTGCAAGCCATTGGCGGCACTGGCGGACTGAAAATCGGTGCCGATTTCTTGAAGAAAGTCAGCCCCAATGCCAAAGTCTTGATTTCGGACCCCAGCTGGGAAAACCACCGCGCCATCTTTGTGAACGCCGGTTTTGAAGTCGACACCTACGCCTATTACGACGCGGCCAAGCGTGGCGTGGACTTCGAGGGCATGCTGGCCAGCCTGAATGCCGCCGCTGCGGGCACCATCGTGGTGCTGCACGCTTGCTGTCATAACCCCACCGGCTATGACATCACCGATGCGCAGTGGGACCAAGTGATCACCGTGGTCAAGGCCAAGGGCTTGACCGCCTTCCTCGACATGGCCTACCAAGGCTTTGGCCATGGCATCGCCGAAGACGGTGCTGTGATCGGCAAATTCGTGGCTGCGGGCCTGAACATCTTTGTGTCCACCTCGTTTTCCAAGAGCTTCAGCCTGTACGGCGAGCGCGTGGGCGCCCTGTCGGTCGTGGCCTCTGACAAAGAAGAAGCCTCGCGCGTGCTGTCGCAATTGAAGATCGCCATCCGAACCAACTACTCCAACCCACCCATCCACGGTGGTGCGGTCGTGGCCGCGGTCTTGAACAACCCCGAACTGCGTGCTCAGTGGGAAAGCGAATTGGCTGAAATGCGCGTGCGCATCAAGGCCATGCGCCAAAAACTGGTGGACAGCCTCAAAGCCGCAGGCGTGCAGCAAGACATGAGCTTCATCACCACCCAAATCGGCATGTTCAGCTACTCAGGCCTGACCAAAGACCAGATGGTGCGCCTGCGCAACGAGTTTGGCGTGTACGGCACCGACACCGGTCGCATGTGTGTGGCTGCGCTCAACAGCAAAAACATCGACTACGTCTGCGCATCGATCGCCAAAGTCGTCTGAATTGACGGTCAGCAAGACTGACATCCGGCTTGCAACCGCCCCTGACGGGGCGGTTTCTTTTTGGGCGGTCCGGAAGGTGACTGCCGATTAGGGGCCAAACTCAAAAAATACCGGGTGGTCTCCTGTAGTATTGCTGCAGCGCACCATTTTGTTGCAAGGGAAACTGTCACATGCTTTATCAGATTTTTGAAACACAACGCTCGATCATGGAGCCTTTTTCCGATCTGGCACAAGCTGCAGCCAAGCTGTACAGCAACCCACTGAACCCGATTTCTCAAACGCCCATGGCCCAACGGGCTTCGGCTGGCTATGCCCTCATGCACCGCCTGGGCAAGGACTACGAAAAGCCAGAGTTCGGCATCCGCACCATCAAGGTCAACAAAACCGATGTCGCTGTGCACGAGCGCATCGAAATCGACAAGCCTTTCTGTGAGTTGCGTCGTTTCAAACGATTCTCTGACGATACCGCCACACTTACCCAGCTCAAGGCCCAACCCACCGTGCTGATCGTGGCACCTTTGTCGGGCCACTACGCCACCTTGCTGCGTGACACCGTCAAAACCATGTTGCAAGACCACAAGGTCTACATCACCGACTGGAAAAACGCCCGTCTGGTGCCCTTGGCGGACGGTGAATTCCACCTGGACGACTACATCAACTATGTGCAGGAATTCATTCGCCACCTGCAATCCATTTACGGCAACTGCCATGTGGTCAGCGTTTGCCAGCCGACCGTACCTGTTCTGGCTGCGGTGTCCTTGATGGCCAGCCGTGGCGAAAAAACCCCGCTGACCATGACCATGATGGGCGGCCCGATCGATGCCCGAAAGTCGCCCACTTCGGTGAACAACCTGGCCACCAACAAGAGTTTTGAGTGGTTTGAGAACAACGTGATCTACCGCGTGCCCGCGTCCTTCCCAGGCGCTGGTCGCCGCGTCTACCCAGGCTTCTTGCAGTACACCGGCTTTGTGGCCATGAACCCCGATCGCCACGCCACCAGCCATTACGACTACTTCAAAGACTTGATCAAAGGTGACGACGCCAGCACCGAAGCGCACCGCAAGTTTTACGACGAGTACAACGCCGTGCTCGACATGGACGCCGACTACTACCTGGAAACCATCCAAACCGTGTTCCAGGACTTCAAACTGGTCAACGGCACTTGGGATGTGAAAGGCGTGGACGGCAAAGTCGAACGCGTGCGCCCGCAAGACATCAAGGGCACGGCCCTGATGACCGTGGAAGGCGAGCTGGACGACATCTCCGGCTCCGGCCAGACACGCGCCGCGCAAGACTTGTGCAGCGGCGTGCCCGCAAGCGAGCGCCTGCATTTGGAAGTGCCTGGTGCGGGCCACTACGGCATCTTCAGCGGCCGCCGCTGGCGCGATGTGGTCTACCCGCAACTGGTCAAGTTCATCCTGAGCCATGCCCCCAAAGCAAAGGCCAAAGCCGCTGTGGTGGCTGCAGTGGCCGAGGCCAAGACCGTGGCGACGCCCAAGGTCATGACCCCGGTTGCGGCCAACCTGGTTGCGGCCAAACCGGTGTCAGTTGCGGCCAAGCCCGCGGCCAAAGTCGCCAACAAAGCGGCCGTGAAAGCCCCGGTCAAGGCGGTTGCCAAGGCCAGCACCAAAGCGCCCAACAAGGTCACGGCGAAAGCTGTGCCCAGCACCTCGGTTAAAACCACTTGGGTTGATCCGAAGAAAAAAGCCTAAGGCCCATGCCCGCTTTGCCACGAACAGCGCCTGAGACCCAGGCGCTTTTTCTATTGCTAAACAACGCCCTGCCCCAAACGCAGTGCACGCGTTGCGGCTTCCCCGACTGCGCCAGTTACGCCCAGGCCATGGCCGAGGGGCTGGCGCCCATCAACCAATGCCCACCCGGAGGCCAAGCGGGCATCGAGCGATTGGCGGCCCTGACAGGCCAAGCCGTCATGCCACTCAACCCGGAGCATGGCACCGAGGGGCCACGCCATGTGGCCCTCATTGATGAGGCGTGGTGCATTGGTTGTACGCTGTGCATCAAGGCCTGCCCGACCGATGCGATTTTGGGGGCCAACAAGCTCATGCACACCGTGATTGAGCCCTGGTGCACTGGTTGCGAACTGTGTATTCCCGTTTGCCCGGTGGACTGCATTGCATTGGAAAACGTCACGGGTGCCCAAACCGGCTGGGCCGCTTGGTCACCGTCACTGGCGCAAACTGCGCGCTCACGCTTCGAATCGCGCCAGCACCGCTTGGTCCAAGAAGAAGCCGCCCATCAACGCCAACAGCAAGCCAAGGCCGAGCACAAATTGGCCGACTTGGCAGAGCACACCAAAGGCACTGAAAACGCCCCCGAAGCAGAGCGCAAACGCGCCATCATCGAAGCGGCACTCGCCAAAGCCAAAGCCCGCCAAAACCTCGCCTGACAAGAGGCCGCAGCTGACAAGAGGCCGCAGCTGACAAGAGGGTGCGACTGACCAGCATCGGTCACCCCCGACTCGATCGGGGGTCCATGCCTTCGGCACTCATGGATGCCCGCGTGCGCGGGCATGACAGGGCTGTGGGCTTTCACTGGCAAGGTGGTGTTGCAACAAGGCGGTATGACAGACGACAGTCACCCCCGACTCGATCGGGGGTCCATGCCTTCGCCCGTCACCTGGATTTCATCGGGATACAGGCCTTCGAGCGTCCCCTCGACTTCATCGGAGCCCATGCCTTCGGCACTCATGGATGCCCGCGTGCGCGGGCATGACAGGTCTGTGGGCTTTCACTGGCAAGGTGGTGTTGCAACAAGGCGGTATGACAGACGACTGTCACCCCCGCCTCGATCGGGGGTCCATGCATTCAACCGTCACCTGGACTTCATCGGGATACATGCCTTCGAGCGTCCCCTCGACTTCATCGGAGTTCGTGCCTTCGGCACTCATGGATGCCCGCGTGCGCGGGCATGACAGGGCAGCGGGGTTTAGCTGGCGGGTTGGTATGGCCCTCTAGACCCTCTAGACCCTCTAGGCCCTCTAGGCCCTCTTGTGCGCTCGAAGTTTCAGCGCAGACAACTCGTCAGTGCGCGTTGGCCGCCAAAGCTGCAAATGCCTTGACCACCTCGGCAGGGGCCTGCACCAACTCGATCAACACGCCCTCGCCACCGATGGGGAACTCTTCGTTCGCCTTGGGGTGCAAAAAGGTGATGTCGAAGCCGGCCGCGCCCTTGCGGATGCCGCCGGGCGCAAAGCGCACGCCTTGCGACGTGAGCCATTCGACCGCCACCGGCAGATCGTCTATCCACAAACCAATGTGGTTGAGCGGTGTGGTGTGCACGGCGGGTTTTTTATCGAGGTCCAGCGGTTGCATCAAGTCGACCTCGACCTTGAACGGGCCGGTGCCGATGGCGCAGATGTCTTCGTCCACGTTTTCGCGTTCGCTTTTGAAGGTGCCGGTCACTTCGAGGCCGAACATGTCAACCCAGAGCTTTTGCAGGCGCGCTTTGTCAGGCCCGCCAATGGCGATTTGCTGAACGCCCAGCACTTTGAAGGGGCGCGTCATTTATTCAAACTCCACGATCATCTGGTCCACCGTGAGCGACTCGCCCTTGGCGGCAACCACCTGTTTGACCACGCCGTCTTGCGCAGCAAACAACACGTTTTCCATCTTCATGGCTTCGATCACAGCCACACGCTCACCGGCCTGCACTTTCTGGCCCGGTTGCACCGACACCTCGACCAGCAAGCCGGGCATGGGCGACAAGACAAAGCGGCTCAGATCAGGTGGCGCCTTGTAAGGCATGAGCTTGTGCAACTCCGCCATGCGGGGCGACATCACCAGTGCTTCGATGCGGGTGCCGTTGTGCTGCACTTGCAAGGCCAAGGGGTTTTTGAGCGTGCCACGCTCGACCTGCGCTGTAAAAGGCTTGCCGTTGCAAGTGCCTTCGATGCGGATGTCGTTCAAACGGGAATTGCTTTCGATGGCATAGGTTTTGCCATCCACGGTGATTTGCGCCACACCCGGTTTGCCGGTGAATTCGTCCACATGCACCGACACATAGCGGTTGTTGCCGCCCTGCCCCAACTCAACCACGGCATAGTCTTGGCCAACCTTGACGTCGTAGCCCGGCAATTGACCGCTGAGGTTGGCGGCACGTTGGCGTGACTTGCGGCGCACAAAGGCCGCCAGTGCGGCCAAAAAGTCGTGATCGTCGTGCGGCACGTCTTCAGCGCGGAAGCCTTTGCTGTACTGCTCGGCAATGAAGCCGGTGTTGAAGTCGCCCGACACAAAGCGCGGGTGCGCCAACAAGGCCGCTTGGAAGGGGATGTTGGAGCTGATGCCCCGAATGACAAAACCGTTCAAGGCTTCGCGCATTTTGGCAATCGCATCGTTGCGGTCTTTGCCATGCACGATGAGCTTGGCGATCATCGAGTCGTAAAACATCGGAATCTCGCCGCCGTCTTGCACGCCGGTGTCCACGCGCACACCCAGCAAGTCAGCGGTGTTGGCTTGGAACATGGTTTGTTTGGGCGTTTGGAAACGCACCAAGCGACCTGTCGATGGCAAGAAATTGCGGAACGGGTCTTCGGCGTTGATGCGGCATTCAATGGCCCAGCCGTCGCGTTTCACATCGGCTTGGGTCAGCGTGAGCTTTTCACCGGCCGCAACGCGGATCATTTGCTCCACCAAATCGAGGCCCGTGATGGCTTCGGTCACAGGGTGTTCCACCTGCAAGCGGGTGTTCATCTCCAGGAAGTAAAAGCTCTGGTCTTTGCCGACCACAAACTCGACCGTACCCGCACTTTGGTATTTCACGGCCTTGGCCAATTGCACAGCCTGCTCACCCATGGCTTTGCGGGTGGCGTCGCTGATGAAGGGCGATGGCGCCTCTTCGATCACTTTTTGGTGACGGCGCTGGATCGAGCACTCGCGTTCGTTCAAATAGATGACGTTGCCGTGGCTGTCGCCCAGCACCTGGATCTCGATGTGGCGCGGCTCTTCAACGAATTTTTCGATGAACACACGGTCGTCACCGAAGCTGTTGCGTGCTTCGTTGCGGCAAGAGGTGAAGCCTTCAAAAGCTTCCTTGTCGTTGAAGGCCACGCGCAGGCCTTTGCCACCGCCGCCCGCCGATGCTTTGATCATGACGGGGTAGCCAATGCCCTTGGCAATTTCGACCGCTTTTTCGGCGGTTTCAATCGCGTCATTGACACCGGGAATGCAGTTCACACCCGCCGCACCCGCGAGCTTTTTCGACTCGATCTTGTCGCCCATGGCGGCAATCGAGAAGTGGCGTGGACCGATGAAGGCAATGCCTTCGTCTTCGCAGCGCTTGGAGAACTCGGCGTTCTCGCTCAAAAAACCATAGCCGGGGTGAATCGCTTGTGCGCCGGTGGCTTTGGCCGCGGCGATGATTTTGTCGGCCACCAAATACGACTCGCGCGATGCGGCAGGGCCAATCAAAACGGCCTCATCGGCCAGCATGACATGGCGCGCTTCTTTGTCGGCTTCAGAGTAAACCGCCACGGTTTGGATGCCCATCTTTTGGGCAGTGGCGATGACGCGGCAGGCGATTTCGCCACGGTTGGCAATCAGGATTTTGGTAAACATCTTGTTCTTCTCCTTGGCAATCACAGTGGAATGTTCCCGTGCTTGCGCCATGGGTTTTCAATCTTCTTGTCTTTGAGCATGACCAGCGAGCGGCAGATGCGCTTGCGGGTTTCGTGCGGCTGAATCACGTCGTCGATGAAGCCGCGTGCGCCCGCCACAAAGGGGTTGGCAAAACGGGCTTTGTATTCGGCTTCTTTGGCGGCCAGCTTTTCGGGATCGCCCTTGTCTTCGCGGAAGATGATCTCCACCGCGCCCTTGGCACCCATCACCGCGATTTCGGCATTGGGCCAGGCGAAGTTGACGTCGCCACGCAGGTGCTTAGAAGCCATCACGTCATACGCACCGCCATAGGCCTTGCGCGTGATGACGGTGATTTTCGGCACGGTGCACTCGGCGTACGCGTACAGCAACTTGGCACCGTGTTTGATGATGCCGCCAAACTCTTGGCTGGTGCCGGGCATGAAGCCGGGCACATCGACAAAGGTGATCACAGGGATGTTGAAGGCATCGCAAAAGCGCACAAAGCGGGCGGCCTTGATGGAGCTCTTGATGTCGAGGCATCCGGCCAGCACCAGCGGCTGGTTGGCCACGATGCCCACAGTTTGGCCTTCCATACGGGCAAAGCCGATCAAGATGTTTTTGGCGTAGTCGGGCTGCAGCTCAAAAAAGTCCCCATCGTCCACAGTTTTGACGATGAGCTCTTTCATGTCATAGGCTTTGTTGGGGTTCTCGGGCACCAAGGTGTCCAAGCTCATGTCCAAGCGGCTGGATGGGTCGCCACTGGCTCGAACAGGCGCTTTTTCGCGGTTGTTCAAAGGCAGGTAGTTGTACAAGCGGCGCAGCATCAGCAGCGCTTCGACATCGTTTTCAAACGCCATGTCGGCCACACCGCTCTTGGTGGTGTGCGTCAAAGCGCCGCCCAACTCTTCGGCGGTCACTTCTTCGTGCGTCACGGTTTTGACCACCTCAGGGCCGGTCACAAACATGTAAGAGGTGTCTTTGACCATGAAGATGAAGTCGGTCAGCGCTGGCGAATACACCGCGCCACCGGCCGATGGCCCCATGATCATGCTGATCTGCGGCACCACGCCACTGGCCATCACGTTGCGCTGGAACACGTCGGCATAACCGCCAAGCGAGGCCACACCTTCTTGAATGCGGGCACCGCCCGAATCGTTCAGGCCGATGACAGGTGCACCCACCTTCATGGCCTGGTCCATGATTTTGCAAATCTTCTCGGCGTGCGTTTCAGACAAAGCCCCCCCGTACACGGTGAAGTCTTGGCTGAAGACAAACACCAAACGGCCGTTGATCATGCCGTAGCCGGTGACCACACCATCGCCAGGAATCTTGTTGTCTTGCATGCCGAAGTCGGTGCAACGGTGTTCGACAAACATGTCCCACTCTTCAAAGGTGCCTTCGTCCAGCAACACCTCAATGCGCTCGCGGGCGGTGAGCTTGCCTTTGGCGTGTTGCGCGTCAATGCGCTTTTGCCCGCCGCCCAAGCGGGCCGCAGCGCGCTTTTTTTCCAGTTGTTCAATGATGTCTTGCATGGTGGCTCTCTTTTCTCCAGGAAGATTTCAAATTAACCCTGCGCTTGGTAAGCGCCGAGCAGTTGACGGGCAGCCGTCGACGCGGCCAGTTGGCCCGCTGCGACTTGTTGGCTGAGTTGGGGCAGCAGCGTTTGCACACACGGCTGCGCCCGAAAGGTTTGTTTCAGGCCCGCATCGATGCGTTCCCACATCCACGACAGGGCTTGGTGTTGGCGGCGTGAGGCCAAGCGGCCGTTGCGGGTTTGCAGGTCTTTGAACTCGCTGACGGCAGCCCAGAAACTGTCCACGCCCTGGCCCAGCAAGGCGCTGATCTGCACCACCTTGGGATGCCACAGCGTGTCGTCTGCATGCGCGTGGCCCGAGCCACCGTGCATGCCCAAGAGCTGTAAAGCGCTGGTGATCTGCAGCTGGGCGCGGGTGGCGGCGATGGCGTCGATGTCGGCCTTGTTGATGACCACCAGATCGGCGATCTCCATCACGCCTTTTTTGATGGCCTGCAAATCGTCGCCTGCATTGGGCAATTGCATCAGCACAAACATGTCGGTCATGTTGGCCACGGCGGTCTCGGACTGGCCCACACCCACGGTTTCAACAATCACCACGTCGTAGCCTGCGGCCTCACACACCAGCATGGATTCGCGGGTTTTTTCGGCCACACCGCCCAAGGTGCCGCTGCTCGGACTGGGACGAATGTAGGCTTGGTCGTGCACGCTCAAAAATTCCATGCGGGTCTTGTCACCCAAGATGGAGCCGCCTGAAACGGTGCTGGACGGGTCTACCGCCAACACAGCCACGCGATGGCCTTGGCCGATCAAATGCAGCCCCAGCGCTTCGATGAAGGTGGACTTGCCCACGCCCGGCACACCGCTGATCCCCAGGCGAAAAGACTTGCCGGTGTACGGCAGCATGGCCGTGAGCAGCTCATCTGCCAGCCCTCGGTGGTCCGAACGGGTTGATTCGAGCAGCGTAATGGCTTTGGCCATGGCGCGGCGCTGCATGGCAGCGTTGCCATGCAACAAGCCTTCAAGCAACTGGTCTGGGTTCACCCGAGCGCCTTCTTGATCTGCTCCAGAACGTCTTTGGCACTGACCGGGATCGGTGTGCCAGGGCCGTAGATGCCCTTGACACCCGCTTCGTACAACATGTCGTAGTCTTGGCGTGGAATGACCCCGCCCACGAACACGATGATGTCATCGGCGCCCTGCTTTTTCAGCTCGGCAATGATGGCGGGCACCAAGGTTTTGTGGCCTGCCGCCAAGGTGGACACGCCCACGGCATGCACATCGTTTTCAATGGCCTGACGTGCGCACTCTTCTGGCGTTTGGAACAAGGGGCCCATGTCAACGTCGTAACCCAAATCGGCAAACGCGGTGGCAACCACTTTGGCACCCCGGTCGTGACCGTCCTGGCCCAACTTCGAAATCATCACGCGAGGACGGCGACCTTGTTGTTCGGCGAATTCGGCGATATCGGCTTTGAGCTGGTTCCAATATTCCATGGTGTCTCCCACGTTTTCGCCGTCGTCGTAGGCGGCTGCGTAAACGCCCGTCACCTTTTGGGTGTCGGCGCGGTGACGGCCAAACACTTTTTCAAGTGCATCGGAAATTTCACCCACAGTGGCACGCAGGCGCACAGCCTGAATCGACAAATCGAGCAAATTCCCTTGGCCCGATTCGGCTGAGGCGGTCAAGGCGTCCAAAGCAGCTTGCACTTTGGCGCTGTCGCGGGTCGCGCGGATTTGCTTCAAACGCTCGATCTGGCCATCACGCACTTTGACGTTGTCGATCGACAAAGTCTCGATCGGGTCTTCCTTGGCCAGCTTGTATTTGTTGACGCCCACGATGACGTCTTTGCCCGAGTCGATGCGGGCCTGCTTTTCAGCAGCGGCGGCTTCGATCTTGAGCTTGGCCCAGCCGCTGCCCACGGCTTTGGTCATGCCGCCCATGGCTTCGACTTCTTCGATGATGGCCCAGGCCTTGTCGGCCATCTCTTGTGTCAGGCTCTCCATCATGTAGCTGCCAGCCCAAGGGTCGATCACGTTGGTGATGTGGGTTTCTTCTTGAATGATGAGCTGGGTATTGCGCGCAATGCGTGAGCTGAATTCTGTGGGCAGCGCAATCGCTTCGTCGAACGAGTTGGTGTGCAGCGACTGCGTGCCGCCAAACACGGCCGCCATGGCTTCAATCGTGGTGCGCACCACGTTGTTGTAAGGATCTTGCTCGGTGAGCGACCAGCCCGAAGTCTGGCTGTGCGTGCGCAACATGAGGCTCTTGGGGTTCTTGGCGTCAAAGCCCTTCATGATGCGGCACCACAGCAGGCGGGCCGCACGCATCTTGGCGATTTCCAGATAAAAGTTCATGCCGACCGCCCAGAAAAAGGACAGACGACCGGCAAAACCGTCCACGTCCATGCCTTTGGCAATGGCGGTTTTCACATACTCTTTGCCGTCGGCCAGGGTGAAGGCCATCTCGAGTGCCTGGTTGGCCCCGGCTTCTTGCATGTGGTAGCCCGAGATCGAGATCGAGTTGAACTTCGGCATGTTCTGGGCCGTGTACTCGATGATGTCGCCGATGATCTTCATCGACGGCTCAGGCGGGTAGATGTAGGTGTTGCGCACCATGAACTCTTTCAGAATGTCGTTCTGAATGGTGCCGCTCAGTTTGTCTTGTGACACGCCTTGCTCTTCGGCAGCCACCACGTAGCCCGCCAACACGGGCAGCACCGCGCCGTTCATGGTCATCGAGACGGACACTTTGTCGAGCGGGATCTCGTTGAACAGGATCTTCATGTCCTCGACCGAATCAATGGCCACACCGGCCTTGCCCACATCGCCTGTCACGCGGGGGTGGTCGGAGTCGTATCCGCGGTGCGTGGCCAAATCAAACGCGACCGAGACGCCCTGCCCGCCTGCGGCCAAAGCCTTGCGGTAAAACGCGTTGGATTCTTCGGCGGTAGAAAAACCAGCGTACTGACGAATCGTCCAGGGGCGCACCGCGTACATGGTGGCTTGCGGCCCGCGCAAGAAAGGCTCAAAACCCGGCAGCGTGTTGACGTACGCCAAGTGCTGCGTGTCTTCTGCTGTGTAGAGCGGCTTCACGACGATACCGTCGGGGGTCTTCCAGTTCAGGGCGTTCACATCGCCACCGGGGGCGGATTTGACCGCTGCTTTTTGCCAGGCTTCCAAGTTGGAAGCGTTGAATTCAAAGGATTTGGACGTCATGGCGCTGTGCTTTCGGGACAAAAGTGACTTGCTCAGATTTTGGCAGCTACAGGCTGCCGACCGGCTTACAAATACCGTGATTCATAATTATTGATGCAAAATATTTTAACCGGCTTACAATTCAGCATCTGAAACGCCCGCCCCCCGCTGATTAACGCCCTGCCCCATCACGCCATGTCTGCCTTGTCACTCGCCCCCCGTGCTCTGTACGAAGAAGTTGCCGAACTCTTGCGGCAGCGGATTTTTGCGCGTGAACTCGAGCCCGGTAGCTGGATTGATGAGTTGCGCATCGCTGAGGCCCTTGGCATCAGCCGCACGCCTTTGCGTGAAGCCCTGAAAGTGCTGGCCGCTGAGGGACTGGTGACCATGAAGGTGCGTCGAGGCGCCTATGTCACCGAGGTCAGCGAAAAAGACCTGCGCGATGTCTACCACCTGCTGGCCTTGTTGGAGTCAGACGCCGCCCGCGTGGTGGCCCAAAGCGCCAGCGACGAACAGATGGCCCAAATCAGCGCCTTGCACCAGGATCTGGAAAACGCCACGGCAGACCGTGACCGCTTTTTCGAGATCAACGAAGCCTTCCACATGCTGCTGTTGGAGTTGGCCGACAACCGCTGGCGCGACCAGATGGTGGCCGACCTGCGCAAGGTGATGAAGCTCAACCGGCACAGCTCGCTGTTCAAAGAGGGCCGGATCGAGCAGTCGCTGGCCGAACACGCCGCCATTGTTCAGGCCTTGACGAGCCGTCAGCCCGAGCTGGCTGCACAGCGCATGTCAGCCCACTTCATGAACGGCTTGCAGGCCGCGCAATAAGTCAGTCGGTGATGACCGCACCCCGCGCCAACGCAGCGCGGGCCAACTGCCAGACTTCGCGCGGAGGCAGGGGCTTCAGCTTGTGGTCACTCCAGACCTGCCGCCACAAACGCCCACCCCGTTGTCCGTGGTAAAGCCCCAGCATGTGGCGGGCAATCGCGTACCAAGGGCAAGCATCTTCGGCAAACGCCCGTTCCATGTAGGCCACCATCGCTTCTTCAACCGCTTCGCGACTGGGCACCTCGTGGTTATCGCCGTAGAACTCGGCGTCCCAGCTGCCCAGCAGCCAGGGGTTGTAATACGCTTCACGCCCAACCATCACGCCATCGGCATCTTGCAGGTGCAGCGCGATTTCTGGGTTGGTCTTGATGCCGCCGTTCACGGCAATGACCAGACCCGGAAAGTCTTTTTTGAGCTGGTACGCCAGTTCATAGCGCAGCGGCGGAATCTCGCGGTTCTCTTTGGGGCTCAGGCCATCGAGCCAGGCATTGCGGGCGTGCACGATGAACACCTTGCAACCCGCATCGCTGACGGTGCCCACAAAATCGCGCACAAAGTCGTAGCTTTCAATGCGGTCAATGCCAATGCGGTGCTTGACGGTCACGGGCACATCGACCACATCGAGCATGGCCTTGACGCCATCGGCCACCGTGCGCGGCTCGTTCATCAGGCACGCGCCAAATGCGCCGCGTTGCACACGGTCGGAAGGGCAACCGCAGTTGAGGTTGATCTCGTCATAACCCCACTCTTGTCCCAACTTGGCCGCATGGGCCAGATCGCCCGCATCGCTGCCACCCAGCTGCAAGGCAACAGGGTGTTCTTCGGCATTGAAGCGCAGGTGTCTCTGAACACTGCCGTGGCGCAAAGCGCCGATGGTCACCATCTCGGTGTAGAGCAAGGTGTGACGGGTCAGCAGGCGGTGAAAGAAACGACAGTGACGGTCTGTCCAGTCCATCATGGGGGCCACCGACAGGCGCCAGCGTTGAATATCGGGAAATTGCATGGGCTTGATTATCCTTGGCTTGACACGGCCAAGGCGTACCCGAACGCGAACAAAAGGTAGCATGATGCCAAACGCTTTCAACAAGAAGGAATTCGACGATGAACAACCCGACGATCTGGTGGCTCGTGGCCGGTGCCTTGGTTGCCCTGGAGCTGACGACCGGTACTTTTTATCTGCTGATGCTGGCCCTTGGCGCAGCGGCTGGGGCCGTGGTCGCGCATGCGGGGGCAAGTTTCACAGTGCAAGTGGTTGTGGCTGCCGCCGTGGGTGGCTTGGCCGTGGTGGTGTGGAACGCCTACCGCCAGCGCCAAACTGAACCACCGGCCGCCCGCGAAACGGCGCAGCACCTGGATGTGGGTGAAACGGTTCAGGTCGATGCGTGGGATGCGCAAGGCCTGGCGCAAGTCAAACACCGGGGCGCCAACTGGACAGCGGTGAACACGCCCCCATCAAAACCATCGCCAGGCTTGCACCGCATTCAGGCGATTCAGGGCAACCGTCTGGTGCTCGAAAAAATCTGATCACTGATTTATCAAAAAGGGAGTCTTCACATGGAAATCGCCATTCTTTTCCTGGTCATTGCCGTCCTGTTCATCATCAAGACCGTCAAGGTCGTGCCACAACAGCACGCTTGGGTGGTTGAGCGGCTGGGCAAATACCACGCCAGCCTCACACCGGGTCTGAATTTTGTGGTGCCGTTTGTGGACAACGTGATCCAAAAGCACAGCCTCAAAGAAATTCCCCTGGACGTGCCCAGTCAGATCTGCATCACGCGCGACAACACGCAGTTGCAGGTCGATGGCATTCTGTACTTTCAGGTGACCGACCCCAAACTGGCCAGCTACGGCTCGTCCAATTACATCGTGGCTGTGACCCAGTTGGCCCAAACCAGTCTGCGCAGCGTGATTGGCAAACTGGAGCTGGACAAGACCTTTGAAGAGCGCGACATCATCAACGCCCAGGTGGTTGCGGCCATCGATGAGGCCGCCTTGAACTGGGGCGTTAAGGTGCTGCGCTACGAGATCAAAGACCTGACCCCGCCCAGCGAAATCCTGCACGCCATGCAATCGCAGATCACGGCAGAACGCGAAAAACGCGCCTTGATCGCGGCCTCTGAAGGTCGTCGCCAAGAGCAAATCAACATCGCCACGGGTGAGCGCGAGGCCTTCATTGCCCGCTCTGAAGGCGAAAAGCAAGCCGCCATCAACAAAGCCCAAGGCGATGCCGCCGCCATCACCGAAATGGCCAACGCCACCGCTCAAGCGATTGAGCGCATTGCCGCAGCCATCCGCCAACCCGGCGGCGAGCAGGCGGTGCAGCTCAAAGTGGCTGAGCAAGCCGTGCAGGCCTACGGCAAAGTTGCACAAGATGCCAAGACCACGCTGATCGTGCCGGGCAATATGAGCGAAGTCTCTGGCCTGATCGCATCGGCCATGCAGATGGTGGGAACAGGCAAGCAAGTCGGCAACTGACCGCATTGGCCAAGGCCTGCACAGTGTGCGGGCGCAAAAAAAACCCGCCGAGGCGGGTTTTTTTGGGGGGGTTGATGCCAAAGCATCAGCCCATGTGCAAGCCGCCGTTGACGGAAAAGTCAGCGCCAGTGGCGTAACCGCCCTCTTCGCTGGCCAGCCAGGCAATGATGGAGGCGATTTCGCTGGGTTTGCCCAAACGCTTGACGGGCACGGTGGCGACGATCTTTTCCAACACATCAGGACGAATGGCGTTGACCATGTCGGTGCCGATGTAGCCGGGTGACACGGTGTTCACCGTCACGCCCTTGGTGGCCAACTCTTGTGCCAAAGCCATCGAGAAGCCGTGCATGCCAGCCTTGGCAGCCGAGTAATTGGTCTGACCTGCTTGGCCTTTTTCGCCGTTGACCGAGCTGATGTTGATGATGCGGCCCCAGCCTTTTTCCACCATGTCGGCGACCACTTGCTTGGTCACGTTGAACATGGAGTCCAGGTTGGTGTTCATCACGGCATCCCAGTCGTCGCGACTCATCTTCAAGAACATGCGGTCCTTGGTGATGCCGGCGTTGTTGACCAACACATCAATGCTGCCGTGTTCGGCTTTGGTCTTGCTGAAGGCTTCCACGGTGGAATCCCAGTCACCGACGTTGCCAACCGAGGCATAAAACGTGAAGCCCAGGGCTTTTTGCTCGTCCAGCCATTTGGTGAAGTCGCGGGTCGGGCCGCAACCGGCGATGACCTTGAAGCCCTCTTGGTGAAGGCGCTGGCAAATAGCGGTACCGATACCGCCCATGCCACCTGTGACGTAAGCTACTTTTTGACTCATGGTTTGTCTCCTTGTTATGAGTGAAGTGAAATCATTAAAACCCACTCAACCGGTGATGATTGGCTGCTTTTATACGTTAAGCAGTGCGCCAGGACACGCCGTTTGAGTGGTTGGGGGGTTTTACATGCGCTCAACGGCCAGCGACACGCCCATGCCGCCGCCAATGCACAGCGCGGCCAGTCCTTTCTGGGCCTGAGTGCGTTGCATCTCGTGCAGCAAGGTGACCAAAATGCGGCAACCGGATGCCCCAATGGGGTGACCGATGGCAATCGCACCGCCGTTGACGTTGACCTTGGCCGGATCGATGTCCAGCGCTTGGTTCACGGCGCAAGCTTGTGCGGCAAAGGCTTCGTTCAGTTCGAACAAATCCACGTCCTGGGCCTTCCAGCCTGCACGGGCCAGTGCTTTTTGCGAAGCAGGCACAGGGCCCATGCCCATGTGGGCGGGGTCCAGACCGCTGGTACCAAAAGCGGCGATTCTGGCCAAAGGCTTGAGGCCCAAAGCTGCGGCTTTTTTGGCCGTCATGACCATCACAGCAGCAGCACCGTCATTGAGACCCGAGGCATTGCCTGCTGTGACGCTGCCCGCCTTGTCAAAAGCAGGGCGCAGTCCGGCCAACACTTCGGCGCTTGTTTTCTTGTTGATGAATTCGTCGGTGTTGAACACCAGCGCGTCACCTTTGCGCTGAGGAATCAGCACGTCCACGATTTCGTCCTTGAACTTGCCCGCATCCTGAGCGGCAGCCGCCTTGCGCTGGCTGCCAGCGGCCAAAGCGTCTTGCATTTCGCGGGTGATGCCCTGGGCCTTGGCCACGTTTTCGGCGGTGATGCCCATGTGGTATTGGTTGTATACGTCCCACAAACCGTCCACGATCATGGTGTCGGTCATCTTCCAGTCGCCCATGCGCTGGCCATCACGGCTGCCGTTCAACACATGCGGGCTGGCACTCATGTTTTCCTGGCCACCGGCGATCACGATTTCGCTGTCGCCCCAGGCCACGGCCTGCGCAGCCAACATCACGGCTTTCAGGCCCGAACCACACACAGCGTTGATGGTCAACGCTGGCGTCTCCTTGGCCAGACCGGCTTTCATCATGGCCTGACGGGCTGGGTTTTGACCCACGCCTGCGGCCAAAACCTGGCCCATGATGACTTCACCAATGGCGTCCATGGGCAAGCCACTGCGCTCAAGCAGGGCCTTGATGACAATGCTGCCCAGCTCGGTGGCAGGGGTTTTGGCCAGTGAGCCACCAAACTTGCCCACCGCAGTGCGAGCAGCCGAAACGATAACGATGTCTTCCATTTTCTAGGTCTCCGTTGTGTGAATAAAAATCAGGCTTTGGCTTTCACATACCGGCCTGGCGCCGCTTCGATGGCTTTGAACTGAGTGCCCTTGCCATAGGTTTTGGGTGCAGTGATTTGCTTGCCGGCATGGCCCTTGAGCCAGTCCGACCAATCTGTCCACCAGCTGCCAGGCATTTCTTGGGCGCTGGCAATCCATTCGTTCACATCGACCGGGAATTTGCTGCCGTCATTCAACCAATGGCTCCGTTTCTTGGCCGCAGGTGGGTTGATCACACCGGCAATGTGCCCTGAGGCGCCCATGACAAAACGCTTCTTGCCCGGCAACACCTGTGTGCTGGCGTAAGCGCCGCCAATCGGCACGATGTGGTCTTCGCGTGAACCATAAATATAGACCGGCATGTCGACCTTGCCCAAGTCAATTTTCTCGCCGCAGACCGTGACTTTGCCCGGTTTGACCAAGTCGTTTTGCAGGTAGGTGTTGCGCAGATACCAAGCGTAAAACGGACCTGGCAGATTGGTCGAATCGCTGTTCCAGTAAAGCAGATCGAACGGCGGGGGGGTTTCACCCTTGAGGTAATTGCCCACAACGTAGTTCCAAACCAGGTCGTTTGGACGCAAAAAGCTGAAGGTGGAGGCCAAGTCTTGCCCTTTGAGCAAACCGCCCTGACCCATTTGCATTTCACGGAATTTGACGAAGTTGTCGTCAATGAACACATCCAGAATGCCAGTGTCGGTGAAGTTGATCAGCGTGGTCAGGAAGGTGGCACTGGCCACCGGCTTTTCGCCACGCGCGGCCAACACGGCAAGCGCAGTAGACAGGATCGTGCCGCCCACACAAAAACCCAAGGCATTGATCTTGGGTGCACCGGTGATGCCCTGCACCGTGTGGATGGCTTGGATCGCTGCATGCTCAATGTAGTCGTCCCAGGTCTTTTGGGCCATCGATTCATCGGGGTTGCGCCAGCTCACCACAAACGTGCGGTGACCTTGGCTGACCGCATAGCGGATCAGCGAATTTTCAGGCTGAAGATCGAGGATATAAAACTTGTTGATGCAGGGTGGCACCAGCAAAAATGGCTTTTCATAGACTTTTGCGGTCAGCGGTTTGTACTCAATCAGCTGAAAAAACTCATTTTCAAACACCACGGCACCTTCGGTGGTGGCAACGTTTTTACCCACCTCGAAAAGGCTTTCATCGGTCATTGAGACATGCCCCTGCTGCATGTCGTGCATCAGGTTTTTCAACCCTTTGGCAATGCTTTCACCTTGGGTATCGACGGCTTTCTTTTGCGCTTCGGCATTGAAAGCCAGGAAATTACTGGGCGCAGCGGCGGCCACCCATTGCTCGATGGCAAAACGGATTCGGGTCCGGGATTTTTCATCGGCCTCCACCGCATCGGCCAAGCCCATCATCGTGCGGGCATTCAGCAAATACGTGGCCGCATTGAAGGCGGCTACCGGGTTGGACGCCCAGGCTTCACTTGAAAACCGACGGTCCTTGACCTGCAAGCTGTTGTGCAAGCTCTGATTCCACAGGTCTGAGGCGTCTTTAAAGTATTGCCCTTGCAGCGTTTGGAGCTTTTCAGGCGAGAATTTGAGTTGCGGGCCAGCCGGATCGGCGCCAGGCTTGAGACCACCCAGATCGATGGACTGAAAGTGCTGCATGGCCTGCCCCCAGCTTTTGGACAGATTTTGCTGAAACCCTTCACTCATTTGGGCCCAAAATTCCGGCTTGGATGAACTCATGCCTTGTCTCCTGAAAATTGTTTTTTTGATATCGATTACCTCGAGTATCTGTCAAATTGATGTCACCTAAATTACAAAGACCAAAAAATGTACCTGATCGTGATCGCCTGGCTTTATGTGACTTTGCTGATGGGTCTGGCCGAAGCCTTCAGCACCCAAGGCAGCGTTTTAGGGGCCATCATTACCTTTCTTTTATACGGCGTGCTGCCCATGTCCTTGGTGGTTTACTTGATGGGAACGCCCTTGCGCCGGAAAGCACGGCGACAAGCCGAAGAGATGACAGCGCCTGAAGCCGCACCACCCGCATCCCCCCCCGCATCACGACCCGAGCCAGATGCAAGCAGCCATGCGTCCGGAGTGCCCGAAGACAGGACTGTCTCGTCTGTGGGAAAAGAACGTTGACGCCTGAGTCACGGTGCACCACGCAGCATCACCGTCGTTGCCATAAACACGCGTCACGCCCAGGCTGTGCAAGCGCAACCTGGCCAAACCCGCCAAATCAGCCAACCACTTGTTATTCGGCAAAGGCTTAAACAAGCCGGCTGCTGCCGGATCGCAGTCACAAAAAGCCGCCACCACCTCCGCCCCCACTTCAAAAGCCTGAGGGCCAATACAGGGGCCAAGCCACACCAAAATACCGTCAGGTTCTGTGTCGCACAGGGGCGAGGCGGCCAGCAAGGCCTCAAGTACCCCATGGCCTGTATCGCCGGCAAGTCCGCGCCAGCCCGCATGCGCAGCAGCCACCCAGCGCCCGGAGGCGTCGCACATCAAAACCGGTAAACAATCAGCCACCATGATGGTGCAAGCCACCCCTGGGGCGACCGAAATGCACGCGTCGGCTTCTGCGCCGTCTTCGCTGGCGTTGTCCAGCAAAACGGATTGAACGCCATGAACTTGTTTTAAAAAAACGGGCCGAGTGCCCAAGGTGTCGTGCAGGCGCTGACGGTTGACCTGTGTGCTTTGCGGAGAATCCCCCACATGGTCGCCCAAATTCATGCTGTCCCAAGGGGCCTGAGACACGCCGCCATGGCGATCGGTCATCAAGGCTTGCACTTGGGGAGGCGCGGGCCAGACAGGTCGAAGTCCATTGTGAAAGGGCGAAGTCATAGGGCGGGCATGTCCATTGAAGGCCCCGCAGAAAACTGCGGGACAGGTGTGATGGATTTGAGGATAAACCTAAAAACCGCCCGACACGCGCCCCCAGCCAGCCGCAGCAGCTCGCTTTTCATGTGTAATGCACCCATGCCACGTGCCGCCCAAACACCCGACCTGCGCTGGATCGAAGCTGACGAACACCTGCCCCCAGCGCACCTGGCCTGGGGTGCAGAATCACCCGCCCCAGGCTTGCTGGCGGCCAGCCATGATTTGTCTGCCGCAAGGCTGCAGGCTTCGTACAGCGAAGGTATTTTTCCCTGGTTCAGTGCTGGCCAACCCGTGCTCTGGTGGAGTCCTGATCCCCGCATGGTGTTGCATGTGGCGCGTTTTCGGTTCCACCGCTCATTGCGTCAAACACTGAAACGCTGCTTGCGCCAGCCTGGTTTTTCATTGACTTTTGACCGCGACTTCAGCCAAGTCATGCGACGGTGCAGTGCTTCACCCAGGCCCGGGCAAAGCGGCACCTGGATTGTGCCGGCCATGGTCGGGGCCTACGAAGACCTGCACCGTGCAGGTCATGCACACAGTGCCGAAGTCTGGCAAGACGGCGTGTTGGTCGCAGGCCTTTACTTCGTGGCCTTGGGCCATGCCGTGTTCGGGGAGTCGATGTTCACCACCGTGACAGATGGCTCCAAAATGGCCTTGGCCAGCTTGGTCAGTGTTTGCCTGCAACACGGCGTTGAGGTCATCGACTGTCAGCAAAACACCCGGCATTTGGCCTCGCTGGGCGCTCAAGAAATACCGCGCACTGACTTTTTGGCGCAGCTCAAGCAGGCACGCCAAAAGCCCCCCATTGCCTGGGCGCAGCAATCTTTGTCTTGGGATGCGTTAACGACTTTGGACAGCGCGGCATGACCCATCTCAAAGACCTCCCCATCCAGGCCTTGCAGTTTTATGCCACGGCACCCTACGCATGCAGCTATCTGCCTGACCGCTCAGCGCGCTCACAGGTTGCGACACCCAGCCACCTGATTCAAAACGAGGTCTACTCCGACCTGGTGGAACAGGGCTTTCGGCGCAGCGGCGTGTTCACTTATCGCCCTTATTGCGATGGCTGCCAAGCCTGTCAACCTTTGCGTGTCAAAGTTGCAGAGTTCAAGCCAAACCACAGCCAACGCCGCGCTTGGCGCAGTCATCAGGACTTGCAGGTTCGTGTACTCGACTTGCAATTCGACCCCGATCATTACGCCTTGTATTTGCGCTACCAAACAAGTCGCCACCCGGGTGGCGGCATGGACCACGACAGCGTGGACCAATACAACCAATTTTTGCTGCAAAGCCGGGTCAACTCCCGCATCATCGAGTTTCGAATGCCATCATCAGAGGGGACTTTGGGGTCTCTGAAAATGATCAGCATTGTGGATGTCTTGAACCATGGCTTGTCGGCGGTCTACACTTTTTACGAGCCAGAAGACAAGGCCAGCTTCGGCACTTATGGCGTTCTGTGGCAAATTCAACAAGCTGCAAAGCTCGAGTTGCCGTATGTTTACCTGGGTTACTGGATCGAGAGCAGCCCCAAAATGAACTACAAATCAAGGTTCAGCCCTTGCGAAATACGGGTACAGGGCCAATGGCAAACCTTGACATGAACAACCTTACAATTTTCACAGTGTAAAATTTATCGATTGCTCACGGACACCATGAAAAAAGACCCTGCCCTCACGCCGACGCCCACGATCCAGGTCATTGAGCGCATGTTCTCGCTGATTGATGTGCTCGCTTCCCGAGAAGAAGCCATCTCCCTGAAAGAAATCAGCCAGAAAACGGGCCTGCATCCCTCAACAGCACACCGCATCTTGAATGACTTGGCCACAGGCCGATTTGTAGACCGTCCAGAAGCAGGCAACTACCGTTTGGGCATGCGACTTCTGGAACTGGGCAATCTGGTCAAAGGGCGCTTGAACGTGCGCGATGCGGCGCTGACACCCATGCGCGAACTGCACAAGCTCATTCAGCAGCCCGTGAACCTCAGCATGCGACAAGGCGACGAAATCGTTTACATCGAACGCGCCTACAGCGAACGTTCCGGCATGCAAGTGGTACGGGCCATCGGTGGGCGAGCGCCTTTGCACCTGACCTCGGTGGGCAAGCTTTTCTTGGCGGCAGACGACCCTTTGCGCGTTCGCTCCTATGCCACCCGCACGGGTTTGGTAGGCCAGACACGCAACAGCATCACGCAACAACAAGTCTTGGAAAGAGAACTGGCTCGCGTCAAGCAATACGGTATTGCTCGGGACAATGAAGAGCTTGAAATGGGCGTGCGTTGCATTGCGGCAGGCATCTACGACGACCAAGGCAAATTATTGGCAGGTCTGTCCATCTCTGCCCCGGCAGACCGTCTTGACGAAGCCTGGCTTCCCAAACTGCAGGCCACCGCACTCGATATCTCCAAAACGCTGGGTTATCACGGCGACCATTGATTCAATGCAGTCATAAAAAAAGGCCTCGTTGAGGCCTTTTTTTTAGGGTGTCACCCGCCGCGTCAACCGGGCAACCGATCGGCCAAAGCCGAATGTCTGACGCCCGGCGCTCCGGATGATTTTTCAACCCAACGGCGGACACGTTCTGCGTCGGCAATGCGGCTGAGTTTGCCTGCAGAGTCAAGGAACACCATGATCAGCTTGCGTCCGGCCACTTGCGCTTGCATGACAAGGCATTGCCCAGCTTCGGAGATGTAGCCGGTTTTTTGCAAGCCAATGTCCCACTCGGCACTTTTCACCAAGCGGTTGGTGTTGTTGTATTGCAGGGTGCGGCGGCCCACTTCGATCTCGCGACCGTGCGAAGTGGACAATTCCCGCAGCACTGGCTCTTTGTAGGCGGCACCGACCAAAACGGCCAGATCACTGGCGCTGGATTGGTTGCGGCTGGACAACCCTGTGGGCTCCACATAGCGTGTATCGGACATGCCCAAAGCCTGGGCCCGTGCGTTCATGCGCGACACAAAGGTGTCTAGCCCACCAGGGAAGCTGCGGCCCAACGCATGAGCAGCACGGTTTTCACTGGACATCAAGGCCAAGTGCAGCAAATCTCCACGGCTGAGCACAGTGCCCACAGCCAAACGAGAGGAGCTGCCCTTTTCAGTGTCGACATCAGCTTGAGTGATGGCAATCATCTCGGACATGGACAAATGCGCTTCAGAAATGACCAAACCGGTCATCAATTTAGTCAGCGAGGCAATAGGCAGCACAGCGTGGTCATTTTTACGAAACAGCACTTCGCGCGTGTCTTGATCAATGACCAACGCCACGCTGGATCGCAAGTCCAAGGGGTCAGATGCGGCATGAAGACCCGCCATCTGTCCGTAAGAAGCACGCATGGGAACTGCTGTTTGTGCCGACACAAGCACCCGTTTCTTGGTCGTTTTTTTGACGCTGGCCTTGGTCTTATGAACGGTTTTGACCGCCGATGCGGCTGGCCGCTTGCTGGCTGCTGCGGTTTTGTTCTGTGCCCAAGCGGCGGTAGGCGAAGCGGATACAGCAAACAACGCGCCTGCGGTCAAGGCGGTTACAAGTCCTTGAGCCCATCGGCCAGAAACTTGCAAAGGGAGCAAGGAAACGAATCGCATTAAAGACATCTTGAGTCACTGATTTGGTAAATTGTCGCCAAGTGTACTCAAATAAAAAAAGTCACGCAAGAACAATGACTTGCGTGACTTTATTGAAGCCAGATATTACAACCAAATGGCTAATTTCAGCCTTGTGCAGCGACCCGATCCGCTTTGCTCTGCAATTTATTGAGTGCACTCAGATAGGCCTTGGCTGATGCGACCACGATATCCGGGTCGGACCCCACACCATTGACGACACGGCCGCTGTTTTGCAAGCGCACGGTTACTTCGCCTTGGCTCTCGGTCGAGCCACTGATGGCGTTGACGGAATAAAGCACCATTTCCGCGCCACTTTTGACATGCGACTCAATGGCCTTCAACGAGGCATCCACCGGGCCATTGCCATCCGACTCAGCGCGAACCTCCTTGCCACCGACAGTGAAGACGACCGCAGCATGAGGTCGTTCGCCGGTCTCACTGTGCTGAGCCATCGACACAAAACCGTATTGCTCTTTCTCAACGGTGACACTTTCATCACCCACCAGGGCCAAAATGTCTTCGTCAAAAATCTCGCTCTTGCGGTCGGCCAGTTCCTTGAATTTGGCAAATGCGTTGTTGATTTCGGTTTCGCTGTCCAAGGTGACGCCCAAGTCCTGCAAACGCTGCTTGAAGGCATTGCGGCCACTGAGTTTGCCGAGCACAATTTTGTTAGTGGTCCAGCCCACGTCCTCGGCACGCATGATCTCGTAGGTGTCGCGAGCCTTGAGTACGCCATCTTGGTGGATGCCAGAAGCGTGGGCGAAGGCATTAGCCCCGACCACCGCTTTGTTGGGCTGAACCACAAAGCCGGTAGTTTGGCTGACCATGCGACTGGCCGCCACGATGTGGCTGGTGTCGATGCCCACATCCAAACCAAAATAGTCGCGGCGTGTTTTAACCGCCATGACCACCTCTTCCAGCGAACAGTTGCCCGCACGTTCGCCCAAACCATTGATCGTGCACTCGACCTGACGTGCGCCGCCAATCTTGACACCCGCCAATGAGTTGGCCACCGCCATGCCCAAGTCGTTGTGGCAATGCACGGACCAGATGGCTTTGTCGGAGTTGGGGATGCGCTCGCGCAAGGTTTTGATGAACTGGCCATACAACTCCGGCACCGCATAACCCACGGTATCGGGCACGTTGATGGTGGTGGCCCCTTCGGCGATCACGGCTTCCAGCACGCGGCACAGAAAGTCCATGTCACTGCGGTAACCGTCCTCCGGGCTGAACTCGACATCGCCCACCAGATTGCGCGCAAAACGCACAGACTGCTTGGCCTGCTCGAACACCTGGTCGGGTGTCATGCGCAGCTTCTTCTCCATGTGCAAGGGTGATGTCGCGATGAAAGTATGAATACGGCCGCTGTTAGCCCCTTTGAGCGCTTCAGCAGCCCGTGAAATATCACGGTCATTGGCGCGGGACAACGAGCAAATGGTGGAGTCCTTGATCGCATCGGCAATCGACTTCACTGCCTCAAAGTCGCCATTGGAGCTGGCCGCAAAACCGGCTTCGATCACGTCCACGCGCAGACGCTCCAGTTGCCGTGCAATGCGCAGCTTCTCGTCGCGGGTCATGGATGCGCCCGGCGACTGCTCGCCGTCACGCAAGGTGGTGTCGAAAATAATCAGTTTGTCAGTCATATTCACTCCTGGTCAAAAACCCGCAAGTCCAAGCAAAAATGCAAAAGGCCCGTTGCGGATGGCATACGGGCCTTTTGGGAAAATGTTTGCGTGCGCTACACATCCCGCCCGTTGGGCAGTAGCAGTAGCGCAAACAAAGAAAATTTCATAGAAATACTGTAGCACAGTTCAAAACCGACTTTGTCTTGTGCGTGACGTCACTGGTGCAGCCCGCGCTCTTCCGGCTCATCGGTGGATGTGCTGATCATGCTGGTGGGTTGGCCTTTGGCTTTGCGCCAGATATAGATCACATAACCGCTTAAACCGTAGCCCACGAAGACCGCGAAAAGCACTGTGGGTGGATCGATGTTGACCACGGCAATCCCCAAAGCCACCAGCACCAAAGTTGCAAAAGGCACACTCTTTTTCATGTGCATGTCCTTGAAGCTGTAAAACGGCACATTGGTCACCATGGTCAAGCCTGCAAACAGGCACACCGCAAACATGCCCCAAGCCACTGTTTTGGCAGAGACCGCGTTTTCAAACATGATCCACACAAAGCCCATCACCAAGGCTGCTGCTGCGGGTGATGGGAGGCCCTGAAAATAACGCTTGTCCACCACGGCAGTATTGACATTGAAACGGGCCAAACGCAAGGCTGCGCAAGCGCAATAAACGAAAGCAGCAATCCAACCCCAACGACCCAGCTCTTTGAGCGTCCAGACATATGCGATCAATGCGGGCGCAGCGCCAAACGAAACCATATCGGACAGCGAATCCATCTGCTCACCAAACGCGCTTTGGGTGTTCGTCATGCGGGCCACACGGCCATCCAGACTGTCCAGCACCATGGCGCAAAAGATGCCGACCGTGGCGAGATCAAAACGACCGTTAATCGCCATGACCACGGCGTAAAACCCGGCAAACAAGGCGGCCAAGGTGATCATGTTGGGCAACATGTAAATGCCCTTGGAGGGCTTGCGCGCAGGCATGGGTGCATCCATGTCTTCAGATTTTTCGCTGTCGTTGTTCATCTTCTGTTCCTGTAAGGGGGGGCACTGCTCAAACCTCGATCACACGAGTTTAAGCCAGTGTGAGCGCCCATTGAAAAAGGCCACCGCAGTGGCCTTTTTTGAAATCACCTGACAAGGCGAGATCAGTTGCGGGTCTTGTCAACCAGCTTGTTTTTGGCAATCCAAGGCATCATGGCGCGCAATTGAGCGCCCACCACTTCAATGGAGTGCTCGGATGTCAAGCGACGACGAGCGGTCATGCTTGGGTAGTTGGTCTTGCCTTCCAGGATGAACATCTTGGCGTATTCACCAGTCTGAATGCGCTTCAAGGCATTGCGCATGGCTTCACGGCTTTGCTCGTTGATGACTTCAGGACCTGTCACGTATTCGCCGTACTCAGCGTTGTTCGAGATCGAGTAGTTCATGTTGCCGATGCCACCTTCGTAGATCAGGTCAACGATCAGCTTCAGCTCGTGCAAGCACTCGAAGTAAGCCATTTCAGGGGCGTAACCGGCTTCGACCAAAGTCTCATAACCCATTTTGATCAGTTCGACCGCACCACCGCACAGAACAGCCTGCTCGCCGAACAAGTCGGTTTCAGTCTCTTCTTTGAAGTTGGTTTCGATGATGCCGGCTTTGCCGCCACCGTTGGCCATGGCGTAGCTCAGGGCCAAAGCACGGGCCTTGCCGCTCTTGTCCTGATGAATCGCCACCAAGTGGGGCACGCCGCCGCCTTGGGTGTAAGTGTTGCGCACGGTGTGGCCAGGGGCCTTGGGCGCGACCATCCACACGTCCAGGTCTTCGCGAGGAACGACCTGGTTGTAATGCACGTTAAAACCGTGGGCAAACGCCAGCGATGCGCCGGGCTTGATGTTGGGAGCGACGTTGTTGTTGTACACGTCGGCAATTTGCTCGTCGGGCAACAAGATCATGACCACGTCGGCGGCTTTGACAGCGTCATTGACTTCCATCACGGTCAAACCGGCTTTGCCGACTTTGTCCCACGATGCGCCGCCTTTGCGCAGACCGACGACCACTTTGACGCCGCTGTCGTTCAGGTTCTGGGCGTGTGCGTGGCCTTGCGAGCCGTAACCAATGATGGCAACAGTCTTGCCCTTGATGACGCTCAGATCGCAATCTTTGTCGTAAAAAACTTTCACAGGGTTCTCCTTAGGAATAAACAGGTTCAATGAGTGGGTTTAGACGCGCAGGATGCGCTCGCCGCGCCCGATACCGCACGCACCCGTGCGCACGGTCTCCAAGATGGCGCTGCGGTCGATCGCCTCCAAAAAGGCGTCGTTCTTGGACTGGTCACCGGTGAGCTCAATGGTGTAGCTCTTGTCGGTCACATCAATCACACGGCCACGGAAAATGTCGGCCATGCGTTTCATTTCTTCGCGTTCCTTGCCCACGGCACGCACCTTCACCAGCATCAGCTCGCGTTCGGTGTAAGCACCTTCGGTCAGGTCCACCACTTTCACCACCTCGATCAGGCGGTTCAGGTGTTTCGTGATCTGCTCGATCACATCGTCAGAGCCAGCGGTCTGGATGGTCATGCGAGACAGGCTTGGGTCTTCGGTCGGGGCAACGGTCAGTGACTCGATGTTGTAGCCACGGGCCGAGAACAAACCCACCACACGGGACAAAGCACCCGCTTCGTTTTCAATCAGTACAGCAATGATGTGTTTCATGATTACAGATCCTCCGAGCCCAGCAGCATCTCGGTGATGCCCTTACCCGCCTTCACCATGGGGAACACGTTCTCCGTGGGGTCGGTGCGGATGTCCAGAAACACCGTGCGGTCCTTGAGCCGACGTGATTCACGCAGCGCGGGCTCCACATCTTCGGGTTTTTCAACCAAGATGCCGACGTGGCCATAGGCTTCGGCCAGCTTCACAAAATTGGGCAAAGCGTCCATGTAGCTGTGGCTGTAGCGACCCGAGTATTCAATCTCTTGCCACTGTCGCACCATGCCCAAGTAGCGGTTGTTCAGCGCCACGATCTTGATGGGGGTGTTGTATTGCAGGCAGGTCGACAGTTCCTGAATGCACATCTGCACCGAGCCTTCGCCCGTCACGCAGAACACTTCACTGTCGGGCTTGGCCAGCTTGATGCCCATGGCGTAGGGAATGCCCACGCCCATGGTGCCCAAGCCACCGGAGTTGATCCAACGGCGTGGTTCGTTGAACTTGTAGTACTGGGCTGCCCACATCTGGTGCTGGCCCACGTCGGACGTGATGTACGCATCGGCATCCTTGGTCATGTCCCACAAAGTCTCAATGACTTTCTGGGGCTTGATGACCAAGCTGTTGCTGTTGTCGTATTTCATGCAATCGCGGCTGCGCCAGGCTTCGATGGTCTCCCACCACTGGCCGAGGGCCTGCGCGTCAGGCTTGAGGCCCGACTCGCGGATCATGCCCATGAGCTCGGTCAATACATCCTTGACATCGCCCACGATCGGCACGTCAACTTTCACGCGCTTGGAAATGCTGGACGGATCGATGTCGATGTGGATGATTTTGCGGTCCACAGAGGCAAAGTGCTTGGGATTGCCAATCACACGGTCGTCAAAACGGGCACCCACAGCCAGCAGCACATCGCAGTTTTGCATGGCGTTGTTGGCTTCAAGCGTGCCGTGCATGCCCAGCATGCCAAGGAATCGGCGGTCGTTGGCCGGAAAAGCGCCCAGGCCCATCAAGGTGTTGGTCACCGGGTAATTGAGCATGTCCACCAAAGCGCGTAATTCGCCGCTGGCTTCGCTCATCAACACACCACCACCGGTGTAGATATAAGGGCGCTTGGCCGCCATCAACAGCTGCAAAGCCTTGCGGATCTGACCGCCGTGGCCTTTGCGCACGGGGTTGTAGGAGCGCATCTCAACCGAGTCGGGATAGCCCGTGTAAAGCGCCTTGTTGAAAGAAACGTCTTTAGGAATGTCCACCACCACAGGGCCAGGGCGGCCGCTGCGGGCAATGTGGAAAGCCTTTTTCATGACCTCGGCCATGTCTTTGGCATCTTTGACCAAGAAGTTGTGCTTCACGATCGGGCGGGTAATGCCTACGGCATCGCACTCCTGGAACGCATCCAGACCGATGGCCGCAGTGGGCACCTGCCCGCTGATGATGACCATCGGGATGCTGTCCATGTAGGCCGTCGCAATACCGGTCACGGCGTTGGTCAGACCGGGGCCAGAAGTGACCAGCGCCACGCCCACTTCGCCTGTGGCTCGGGCAAAACCGTCGGCCGCATGCACAGCGGCCTGCTCATGGCGCACCAAAACGTGCTGAATGGTGTCTTGCTTGTAGAAAGCGTCGTAAATGTGCAGAACGGCACCACCGGGGTAACCCCAGATGTACTGCACGTTTTCAGCCTGAAGCGCTTTGACAAGGATTTCTGCACCGCGCAATTCTTGAGCGCCCGCAGGTGTAGATGCCGATTCGGCTTTGTTCATTTCCATATTCAACCTTTGTGAATTTCTCTAACGAAAAACCTTGGGTGCCCCTGGGCTCGACTCTTATGGAGTGGCTTTGGGACTTAAGACCACAGACATGGGCACCAAACTGTAAAAGTGCCGGACGGTGATCCGTTTGCTTTTTTTCAATTGCAATCGCGCATTATCGCATTTGTAAAAAGCACTTTCAAAACAGATTCGGACCAAGCCACTGATGCCATAATTCTCACCGTTCGAACTTCAGCCCTGCGGCTAACGAGTTCACCCCCTCAAATACAGGCAAAAGCACCGCTGATGCGAGCGCTGAAAAAAGTTGGCATCCGACTCTGAACTCTCAGAATTTCTGAAAAACATGGAAAAAAAGGCGTTCAAACGCGCTTATTACCATGTCCGGAACGAAGATGCGGCCCTTGATATCTTGCAAGACAGCATGATCAAGCTGTGCACCAACTACGCAGACAAGCCTGTTGCCGAGCTGCCGCTGCTGTTTCAGCGCATCCTGTCCAACACCATGCTGGACTGGTTTCGCAGGCAAAAAACAAGAAATGCACTGTTCACCAATTTGAGTGACTTCAACTCGGGCGACGGGGATGGCGATTTTGATTTATTGGAAGTCACAGCCTACACCTCCGGCGATGCAAGCTCGGAAAGCGCAGAACAATGGGTGGATCGACTTCAGACTTTAGAACACATCGAAACTGCCGTGATGGCTTTGCCCCCACGTCAACGAGAAGCCTTCCTGCTGCGTTACTCTGAGGAGCTGGATGTTGCAGAAACCGCTGCAGTGATGGGCTGCTCAGAAGGCAGCGTCAAAACCCATTGTTCAAGGGCCATTCAAGCCCTGAGTAAAACATTGGGAACACAAGGAATCAGACCATGAAACACCCAAACACACCGACCGAGCAAGATGTCGACCGCTTGGGACAGTACTTTTCTAGCCAATTAACACTGGCAACACCGGGCTTGCCCCATGACATCACCGAACGTCTCCGCGTCGCACGTCATTTGGCAATGGCACAACGCAAGCCATTGGTGCAATCGCGTTTGGTTAAAAACGCCCAGATCAACCACAACGGCACGCTGACCGGCCCCTCTGACGAAGGCTTGAACCTTTGGAGCATTCTGGGTTCGGCTCTGCCCTTGCTGGCCTTGGTGGTCGGCTTGATGGCGATTCAATGGGTACAACAAGACAACATCACCTCCGAAATGGCGGCGACCGACTCGGCCTTGCTCACCGATGAATTGCCCCCTGACGCTTACATTGATGCCGGTTTTGCCCAGTTTCTAAAACAGCGTCTCGGGGTCAACGCAGCGCATGACTGACATGGCAAACAGCCCACCATTCAGCCCCACGAAGGTGGCCCTGAAAACGGGGTGTGCATGGCTTGTTTCGGCCTGTTTGGCCAGCGCTTTCGCGCAAACAGTTGCACAAGAAGTATCACCACTCATGCAAACCAATGCCAGTGCGCAGAAAGTGCCGACCCCACCAGCATCGACTGCATGGCAGCAACTCAACCCCCAGCAAAAACAGGCCTTGGCACCCTTGGGTGCGCAATGGGGTGCTTTGACAGGGCAACAGCAAAACAAATGGTTGGCCATTTCGCAGAATTTTGCGCAGCTGTCCGTGCCCGAACAAATCACCATGCACGCGAGAATGGCTGACTGGGTCGCCTTGAGTCCACAGCAACGCAATTTGGCGAGACTGAACTTCAACACCATTCAAAAGCTTCCAAAAGAAGATAAAAAAGCCCAATGGGAGGCTTATCAAGCCCTTTCAGCCGAAGAAAGGCGTTTGCTTTCCGCGGGTTCGGCGGCGCCAACCAAGAGTGCAGCGCCCACAGCCAAACCGCTAGAAGCCCATCGTGTGGTCAAAACAACCGTGCGCCCGACCTCCAAAGACCAGGCACAGCCCACCGCGATTGACCGAAAAACGCTTTTGCCCCCAACACCCTCTTTGACGGCCCCGGCCCCTACTGCACCCAAGCAGCCGGGAACAACCGACACCGTGCAGCAAGCCACTGGATCAGCCCCTTCATGACGCAAATCGGCACGGCAACTTCGCCCGCACTGGATCTCACCCCGCCCGCTCTCACCCGCCGCATGGCCTGCTGGCTGTACGAAGGCATGCTCCTTTTTGGGGTCATGGTGTCTTCTGGGCTGGTTTACTTCATCGCCGCTTATTGGCTGACAGGCATCGCACCCGGCGACATGAACATCCACCCCTTGCTCAAATCAGGCCTGCAAGCCATCAGTTTTTTGGTGTTGGGCGTGTATTTCATCTGGATGTGGCACCGTGGACAGACCTTGGCCATGAAAACATGGCGCATTGAAATGGTGGACGCACGGGGGCAAAAAGTAAGTCACAAAATGGCTTTCAAGCGCTATATGGCCAGCTGGCTCTGGTTCATCCCACCCATGGCCGCCTCGGCACCTCTGCATTTGTCGGTCATCGAAGTCACCATCCTGACCCTCGGCTGGGTGGCCATCTGGGCTTTGCTGAGCCGATTTCATCCACAGCGCCAGTTCTGGCACGATGCCCTGGCTGGAACACGCCTGATTTCCGTGCGCTAACCCCACCCGAAGCTGCCTCATGCAAGAACCGTCAAAACTTCAAGCCCACGAAGTCAACCCTCAAAAAGCCCGCAAAGGCATGGACCGCATCCTGCATGCAGGTGGTTATTCCGTTCAGGGCTTGCTTGCGGGCTGGGGCGAAACCGCGTTTCGCCAAGAAGCCATCTTGTCTGTGGTCTTGGTGCCACTGGCTTTCTGGTTGGGCCAAAACTGGACTGAAACCGCCTTGTTGGCAGGCTCGGTGTTGCTCGTGATGATCGTGGAACTGCTGAACACGAGCGTTGAATCTGCCATCGACCGCATCGGCCCTGAATGGCACGATTTGTCCAAGCGTGCCAAAGACATGGGCAGCGCAGCTGTGCTGCTCAGCTTGCTGTTGTGCGTCGGCATTTGGTCCGCTGCCGTTTGGCATCGATTCGCTTGACCGCCATGAATCAAACAAACCATCAACCCGCCTTTTCGGTCTGTGTTTATTGCGGCTCAAAGCCTGGCAACAAGCCTGAATTTGCCCAAATCGCGGTCCAAGTCGGTCGCTGGATTGGCTCTCACGGCGGTCAATTGGTCTACGGCGGCGGGCGCAATGGCCTGATGGGCTTGGTGGCCGAAGCCACCATGGCCGCGGGTGGCACTGTGGTCGGCATCATTCCGACCGCCTTGGTCGAAAAGGAATGGGCGCACCACGGTTGCACCGAGCTGCATGTGGTGGACACCATGCACGAACGCAAACGCCTGATGGCCGATAAGGCGGATGCGTTTTTGGCCTTGCCCGGCGGCATTGGCACGTTTGAAGAATTGTTCGAAGTCTGGACTTGGCGTCAGCTCGGTTACCACGACAAGCCCGTGGGCATCCTCAACAGCCTGGGTTACTACGACGGGTTGATGACTTTCATTGACCAAGTGGTCCAAGACGGTTTCATGGCCGATTGGCAAACAGGGCTGGTGACGCTGGGCACCGAGCCTGAGGCGCTGTTACAGGCCTTGGTGCAAAAAGCGGGGTTTTCGCCCCGCGCCCACACTGAGCTAATTTGATCTGACCGGCTGAGTAGGCAACGGCGGGTGCCCAAGCCAGCCTGAGCCACCCAGAACCACCCCGAGACTCAAACTCACAAGGCAAGACCCATTTTTTGGGGCGTGATCCTGCCCCCATTCCGCTCAAATCGCGGTTTCGTCTTGCTCGCCTGTGCGGATGCGGACCACGCGCTCGACCGAGGTGACAAAAATTTTACCGTCACCGATCTTGCCAGTACGGGCGGCTTTGACGATAGCGTCCACACAGGTGTCCACGTCCTCGTCCTTGACCACCACCTCCACTTTGACTTTGGGCAAAAAGTCGACCACATACTCGGCACCACGGTAGAGCTCGGTGTGGCCTTTTTGACGGCCAAAGCCCTTGACTTCGGTCACCGTGAGACCGGTCACGCCACATTCGGCCAAGCCTTCACGGACTTCTTCGAGTTTGAAAGGCTTGATGACAGCGGTGATTTGTTTCATGGGGAAATGTCCTCGAATAAGGGGTTTCAGCCTGAGTTCAGGCGCGGAATTTGTTGGTCATAGGATAACGCCAATCCTTGCCAAAACTGCGGTGCGTCACACGAATGCCCACCGGAGATTGACGGCGCTTGTATTCGTTGAGCTTGATCAGGCGGGTGACCTTTTCCACATCAGCGCGCTCAAACCCATCCGCAATCAGCGCTTCAACGCCTTCGTCGTTTTCCATATAGCGCTGGATGATGGCGTCGAGCACCTCATAAGCGGGCAGGCTGTCCTGGTCTTTCTGGTCCGGACGCAGTTCAGCGCTCGGGGGGCGGGTGATGATGCGTTCAGGAATCGGCTGGCTGCCCGTGCCATAGGGATCGTTCTGGTTGCGCCAGCGAGCCAAGTCAAAAACCCGCGTTTTGACGACGTCTTTGATCACTGCAAAGCCGCCTGCCATGTCGCCGTACAAAGTGCAATAACCGGTGGCCATCTCGCTCTTGTTGCCCGTCGTCAGCACAATGGCGCCCGTCTTGTTGGACAGCGCCATCAGCAGAGTGCCGCGAATGCGGGCCTGGATATTTTCTTCGGTGGTGTCTTCTTTCAACCCTTCAAACTCGGCCGACAGCGCTTGCTTGAAGCCGTCAAACAAGGGCGCAATCGAGATTTCGTCGTAACGCACTCCCAGGCGCTTGACCATGTCACGCGAATCGATCCAGCTGATGTCTGCGGTGTAGGGCGAAGGCATCATCACCGCGTGGATCTTGTCGGCCCCAATGGCATCCACCGCAATCGCCAAAACGAGCGCCGAATCGATGCCACCGGACAGCCCCAAAATCGCGCCTTTGAAGCCGTTCTTGCCCAAATAGTCGCGCACACCCAGCACCAGTGCGTCCCACAGTTCGGCATCGGGTGTGGCCAAAGGCACCAAGGCATTGGCCGAGGCGATCAAATCAATGCCTTTGGGGCCACCGGCCGAAGGGGTCACCTGCACCGCCATGTCGGCCTCGCGAAAGCCCTCGGCCCGCGCCACCACCTGGCCTTGGGCATTCAAGGCAAACGAGCGACCTTCAAAAATCACCTCGTCTTGCCCCCCCACCAAATGCGCATAAATCAAGGGCAAACCGCAATCGGCCACCCGCTCGCGCATGCGTTGCTCGCGCTCAGCGCCTTTGCCCGCATGAAAAGGTGAAGCGTTGAGTACCGCCAGCACCTGGGCCCCGGCGTCACGGGCCAATCGAGCAGGCTCGTCAAACCAAGCATCCTCGCAAATGAGCAAGCCAACCTGAACGCCCTCGACCTCGAACACCCCCACGCCTTGGCCCGGCGTGAAATAACGGCGCTCATCGAACACCTGGTAGTTGGGCAGTTCACGTTTGTCGTAATGCGCGACCACCTGGCCCTCGCACAACACCGATGCGCGGTTGTGGCGGCGCGTCACCGCCACGCTGCGGGTGTGCAGGCCGCCGCCTTCGGGGTGGCCCACCACCACATGCAAGCCTTTTAACCCGGCCAAGGCGTGGGCCACTGTTTTCAGGGCATCATCGCAGGCGTCAATGAAGGCCGGGCGCAGCAACAAGTCCTCGGCGGCGTAACCGCAAATCGACAGCTCGGGCGTGATCAGCAAGCGTGCACCATCGGCATAGGCGCGAATGGCGGCATCAATGATTTTGCGGGCATTGCCCGGCATGTCACCGACGACAAAGTTGAGCTGGGCCACACGAATTTGGAGAGTCATACAGGTGCTGAAAAATGTGAGCTTGAATTATGTCACCCGGGTGCAGGATGACTTGGGCGGCATCGAGCCCTCAGCTTGGGACGACTTGCTCTCGAAGCAAGACGCGCCAAGCCCCTTCATGCGGCACGCTTATTTGTCGGCCATGCAGACCAGTCAATCGGCCACGCCCGAGACCGGCTGGACCTTGCAACTGATCAGCCTGTGGCGCGACACCCCGCAAGGCCCTGTGTTGGCGGCGGCATGCCCGCTGTACCTCAAGACCCATTCGCGCGGCGAATACGTGTTTGACCACGCCTGGGCCGATGCCTATGAGCGCCATGGCCTGCCCTACTACCCCAAAGCACTGGTCGCATCGCCCTTCACGCCCGTGCCTGGCAGCCGTTTGCTGGCCGAATCAGACGCCGCCCGCCAAGCCCTGCTGGCCAGCTTGCTGGAGCTTTGCCAAGCCAACGACATCCCGTCGTTGCATATTTTGTTTGCCAGCCCCCAAGACCTGCAAGCCTGCGAACACGCGGGTTTGTTGCAGCGTGGTCAAGTCCAGTTCCACTGGCAAAACCAAGGCTGGCGAGATTTTGATGATTTTTTAAGCAGCCTGACGCAAGAAAAACGCAAAAAGATCCGGCAAGAACGCCGCAAAGTGCAAGAAGCGGGCGTCACGTTCCGCGCTGCGCGTGGCCCCAACATGAGTGAAGCCGACTGGGCTTTGCTGCTGAGCTGCTACCAGCAAACCTATTGGGAACACGGCAACGCGCCCTACCTGACACCCGCATTTTTTGAAACCATGCGCACCGACATGGCGCAGCATTGGCTCTTGTTTGTGGCCGAGCGGGCGGGTCTGCCCATGGGCATCAGCTTGATCGGTCTGCACCTGGATGCGCAGGGCCAGGCGGAAGTGGCCTACGGTCGCTATTGGGGCGCATTGGCGCGGGTGGACTGTCTGCACTTTGAGGCTTGTTACTACCAGCCGATCGAATGGTGCATCACGCAGGGTGTGCAGCGCTTTGAAGGCGGGGCTCAAGGCGAGCACAAAATGGCCCGCGCCTTGCTGCCCACCCCCACGCACAGCGCCCACTGGCTGGCCAACCCATCGTTTTCAGAGGCGGTGGCGCGGTTTTTGGAGCGCGAAAAAGCGGGCGTTGACAACTACTTGGACGCATTGCACCAGCATTCTCCGCTGAAAAAACCGCCATGAAAAACGCCTGCGCGGTGCAAACCGGGCAGGCGTTGTGGGCGACAAGGGTTTGCAACGCAAACCCTTGAGGCCAGCGATCAAGCCTTGTTGTAGTTGGCGATGCCGTCCAACAACTCCTTGGCTGCGGACTCCACGCCCTCCCAGCCCTTGACCTTGACCCACTTGCCTTTTTCGAGGTCTTTGTAGTGCTCAAAGAAATGGGCGATTTGCTTGAGTTGCAACTCATGCACATCGGCCAAGGACTTGATGTTGGCGTAAATGGGCAAGATTTTTTCGGTGGGCACAGCCAAAACTTTGCCGTCCATGCCGCCTTCGTCTTCCATCAACAAGATGCCAATGGCGCGGCAAGGCACGACCACACCCGGAGGCAAGGGGAAGGGGGTCATCACCAAGACATCGACCGGGTCGCCGTCACCGGCAATGGTCTGGGGCACATAACCGTAGTTGGTGGGGTAGTGCATGGCGGTGCCCATGAAACGGTCCACAAACAAAGCGCCGGACTCTTTGTCCACTTCGTACTTGATCGGGTCGGCGTTCATCGGGATTTCGATGATCACGTTAAATGCTTCGGGCACTTTGCTGCCGGGGGTGACTTTGTTCAGGGACATGGGTGTCTCGTTGGAAAAGTTAAGGGGAATGCGAATCTTAGGGATTAACCCCGATTTTACTTTCACAGGGCTTGCGGGTCAGCGCCTGTCCCTTGCGTGATTTCCAAGACCTGCAGCCAGCGGACAATCGTCCCATGCAATTCAATTTCATCGCCAACCAATCCACCCCCGCCCTGGCAGGCCAAACCATCGACGTGCTCGACCCGTCTGACGGGCAGGTGTTCGAGCAGATCCCACGCAGCCAAGCGGCTGACATGGACCAAGCCGTGCAAGCAGCCCGCGCCGCTTTCAACGGCGCTTGGGGGAAATTGAGCGCCATGGAACGTGGCCGTTTGCTGATGAAGTTGTCGCAAAAAGTGAGCGAGCATGCGAGCGAGCTGGCCGCCTTGGAACAACGCGACTGCGGCAAACCAACCAAGCAGGCCGCCGCCGATGCGGTGGCCTTGGCCCGGTATTTTGAGTTTTATGCTGGCTCGTGCGACAAGCTGCATGGCGAGACCTTGCCCTACCAAAACGGCTACAGCGTGTTGACCTGGCGCGAGCCGCATGGCGTCACGGGCCATGTGATTCCCTGGAACTACCCGATGCAGATTTTTGGCCGCAGCGTGGGCGGGGCTTTGGCAGCGGGCAATGCCTGCGTGGTCAAGCCCGCCGAAGACGCCTGCCTGAGCCTGATCCGGGTGGCCCAACTGGCCGCCGAGGTGGGTTTTCCGCCCGGTGCCATCAACATCGTCACCGGCTACGGCCACGAAGTGGGCGATGCGCTGGCACGCCACCCGGGCATTGACCACATCAGCTTCACCGGCAGCCCCCGCGTGGGCACGCTGATTCAGCAGGTGGCGGCCGAGCGCCATTGCCCGGTCACGCTGGAGTTGGGCGGCAAAAGCCCGCAAATCATCTTTGAAGACGCAGACCTGGATGCGGCCATTCCCGTGGTGGTCAACGCCATCGTGCAAAACGCAGGGCAAACGTGCAGCGCGGGCTCGCGCGTTTTGATTCAGCAAAGCATTTACGAAGCCCTGCTGCAACGCCTGGGCGAGGCCTTTGGCCGCTTGCAAGTGGGCTCGGCCACCATGAACCTCGATCTGGGGCCATTGATTCGCGCCAGCCAACTGGAACGCGTCACCGGCTTTTTGGCGCAAGCCAAAGCCGATGGCATTGCCACCGTGGCGCAGGGGCAAATTGCCCCGGGTGTGCCCGTTGGTGGTTTTTACCAAGCCCCCACTTTGCTTCGCGATGTGCCGGTAATGCACCGTCTGGCGCAAGAAGAAGTGTTCGGCCCCGTGCTGTCGGCCATGTCTTTCACCGACGAAGACCACGCCGTGGAACTGGCCAACGCCACAGAATTCGGGCTGGTGGCGGGTGTCTGGACACGCGACGGCGCACGCCAATTTCGCATGGCCAAGCGCTTGCGCAGCGGCCAGGTGTTCATCAACAACTACGGCGCAGGTGGCGGGGTGGAGCTGCCGTTTGGCGGCGTCAAATCATCGGGCTACGGCCGCGAAAAAGGCTTTGAGGCGCTGCTGGGCTTCACCACCCTCAAAACCGTGGCGATTGCCCACGGTTAAAAACCCAGAAGACATGGATGCCCCATCAGGTCGGACATGAAAAACCGGGGCGCGGCTGACATGGCCCTAGGCTTGACCCCTGCACTCGCAGGGGGTGGGCACTCGGGCACAATCAGCGGCTATGTCTGAACGCGTCATTCCGCTGGTTGACCAGCGCCACCCCAGCTTGCCTTTGCCCGTCTTGGTCGCGGAGCAAGATCTGAGCAGCCTGCCGCTCGACGGCCTGCGCCGCCCCTTGACCGATTTGCGCATCAGCGTGACCGACCGCTGCAACTTCAGGTGCAGCTATTGCATGCCCAAAGAAGTCTTTGACAAGGACTACGCCTACCTGCCGCACAGCCACCTTTTGAGCTTTGAGGAAATCACCCGCATCGCCACTGTGTTTGTGGGCCGAGGGGTGCGCAAAATCCGCCTGACGGGTGGTGAGCCGCTGCTGCGCAAAAACATCGAGATCCTGATCGCGCAATTGGCCGCGCTGCGCACGCCCGACGGCGACCCGCTGGATTTGACGCTGACCACCAACGGCTCGCTTTTGGCACGCAAGGCCCAAAGCCTGAAAGACGCCGGACTGCAGCGCGTGACGGTCAGTTTGGACGGACTGGATGACGCGGTTTTCCGCAAAATGAACGATGTGGACTTTCCGGTTGCCGACGTGCTGGCCGGCATCGACGCGGCCCAAGCTGCGGGCCTGGGGCCGATCAAGGTCAACATGGTCGTCAAACGTGGCACCAACGAGCACGAAATTTTGCCCATGGCGCGGCACTTCAGGGGCACGGGCATTGTGCTGCGCTTCATCGAATACATGGACGTGGGCGCGACGAATGGCTGGTGCATGGACGAGGTGCTGCCCAGCGCCGAGGTGATCCGACTGCTGCAAACCGAGCTGCCCTTGGTGCAACTGGACCCCGCAGCCCCGGGCGAGACCGCCGAGCGCTGGGGTTATGCCAACGCGCAAGGCGAATACGACCCGGCCCTGGGCGAGGTTGGCGTCATCAGCAGCGTGACGCAAGCGTTTTGTGGCGACTGCAACCGCGCCCGTTTGTCGACCGAAGGCCGCTTGTATTTGTGCCTGTTTGCCAGCCAGGGCTACGACCTGCGCCACTTGCTGCGCGACCCAACGCAGAGCGACACGGCGCTGGCCGCCACGGTGGACGCCATCTGGCGCGGGCGCACCGACCAATACTCGGTGCTGCGCAGCCTGCGCGGGCCGGACACCGCCAGCGGCCCCGGCCGCCGGGTGGAAATGAGCTACATCGGAGGCTAAGCGCCATGAATGACAACAACCCAGGCATCACCGGCCTGATCCTCGCGGGCGGGCGCGGCTCGCGCATGGGCGGCACCGACAAAGGCCTGCAAAACTTCCACGGCCTGCCACTGGCCTTGCAAACCCTGATGCGGCTGCAACTGCAAAGCCTGCCGCTGCAAGAAGTGCTCATCAACGCCAACCGCAACCTCGCCGCCTACGAATCGCTGGGCGTACCAGTCTGGCCCGACAGCATCGATGGTTTTGCCGGTCCGCTGGCGGGCTTTCAGACGGGTTTGGAACGCTGCGAAACACCGCTCTTGCTGACTGTGCCGTGCGACACGCCCCTGTTTCCACTGGATCTGGTCGAGCGCCTTTACTCGGCCATGAAGGCGCAAGAAGCCGACATCGCCATGGCCGCCGCGACCGAGGCCGATGGCACGCTGCGCCCACAGCCGGTGTTTTGTCTGCTCAAAACTGACCTGCTTGAAAGTCTGGTCAAGTTCACCCAAGGCGGTGGCCGCAAGATCGACGCCTGGACTGGCCAGCACCGCTGCGCCATCGTGACCTTTGATTTGCCAGGCGACAGCACCCAAGCCTTTGCCAACGCCAACACGCTGGCCGAACTGCAGCAACTCGAATCTCTTTGACCACCCCGTCTCTCTTGCAGTGACCGCGCAGACCATGACCACGCCACCGACCCCGAACTTGTTCAACGCCATGTCACCCGCCTTGTCGCTGAGTGAGATCGCCGAGCGCCTGCAAGGCTACGACCCGCAAGCCCTGTCAGCCCGCCATGTGAACGATTTTTTGGCCCAACTGGTGCAACCCGTGTGCGAGCAAGACAGCGTGCCCCTGATGCAGGCGCATGGCCGCATCCTGGCGCAGGATGTGGTCTCGCCCATCAGCGTGCCGCCTCACGACAACTCGGCCATGGACGGGTACGCATTTCGGGGTACGGAACTGCTGACGAACCAGCCCACCCCCTTGAAAGTAGTGGGCACGGCCTTCGCGGGTGCAGCCTGGCAAGGCACGGTGCAAGCGGGTGAATGCGTGCGCATCATGACCGGCGCCATCATGCCTGCAGGCCTGGACACTGTGGCGCCGCAAGAGCTGGTAAAAATCGCGGACCCCAAAAGCGACACCGTGCACATTCCGCCCGGCCTGCTGCAAACGGGCGACAACCGCCGCTTGGCTGGCGAAGACCTGATGGCGGGCATGCCCGCCCTGCGCGCAGGCACCCGATTGACCCCGGCTGCCTGCGGCTTGCTGGCCAGCCTGGGCTTGCCCACGGTATCGGTCTGGCGCAGGCCCAAGGTGGCTTACTTTTCTACGGGTGACGAAATTCTGAGCCTGGGCGAAGCGCCACGAGAAGGTGCTGTGTACGACAGCAACCGCTACACCGTGGCCGGCATGGTGCAGGCGCTGGGCTGCGAGCTGATCGACATGGGCGTGGTGCGCGACGAACCGTCGGCGCTAGAGCAAGCCTTTCGTAACGCTGCCGACAAGGCCGACGCCATCATCACCAGCGGCGGCGTGAGCGTGGGTGAAGCCGATCACACCAAAGCCATGATGAAAAAGCTCGGCGATGTGGCCTTCTGGCGCATCGCCATGCGCCCGGGCCGCCCCATGGCCGTGGGCCGCATCCAACGCGGTGAACGCGCCGCCGCTCTGTTTGGATTGCCGGGCAACCCGGTCGCGGTGATGGTGACCTTTGCCGCCTTTGTGCGCCCTGCCCTGCAACAACTCATGGGCTGGCAAGCCCCGCCCTTGCCTTTGCTCAAGGCCAAAAGCACGGAGGCCTTGCGCAAAAAACCAGGCCGCACCGAGTACCAGCGCGGCATCGTCAGCACCAACGCGGCGGGCCAACTGCAAGTGAGCATCACCGGCAACCAGGGCTCGGGCGTGCTCAGCTCCATGGTGCAGGCCAATGGCCTGATCGTACTGGGCCACACGCAAGGCCATGTGGCTGTGGGCGACGAAGTGGATGTGATGATGTTTGATGGGCACCTTTAAGGTCGGCCCCGACACAACGTCCGTCATAAAGCCGACCACTTCTCCCCAAAAAAAGGGCTGCACATGCAGCCCTTTTGAATGGTCAACCCCGAACAATCAATGCGAGGCCGAATGGCCATCGGCCACAGGTTCGTCGAGGGCAATGGTTTTGTTCGGCCCCGGCACTGTCTTGCGTGCCAGCAACGAGTACATGGTGGGCACCACAAAGATGGCCAGCAAAGTGCCCAGGCTCATGCCACCCACAATGACCCAACCGATTTGCGTGCGGCTCTCGGCCCCTGCGCCAGTGGCCAGCGCCAACGGCACCGCCCCCAGCACCATGGCCCCGGTCGTCATCAAGATCGGACGCAAGCGCTGGGCAGAAGCCTTGATCAGGGCTTCTTGCATGGCCAAGCCCTGCTCACGCAACTGGTTGGTGAACTCCACAATCAAAATACCGTGCTTGGTGATCAAGCCCACCAGCGTGATGAGGCCGATTTGGGAGTACACGTTGAGCGAGCCGCCCGTGAACTTGAGCGCCAACAGCGCACCAATCATCGACAGTGGCACCGACAGCATGATCACAAAGGGGTCGATGAAGCTTTCGAACTGGGCTGCCAGCACCAAAAAGATGAAGAACAGCGCCAGCACAAACACGATCACCAAAGCGCCTTGCGAATTTTTGAATTCGCGCGAAGTGCCGTTCAGCTCGGTGGTGTAGCCTGGCTTCAAAACTTTGGCTGCGGTTTCGTCCATGAACTTCAGGGCTTCACCCAGCGAGTAGTCAGGGGCCAAATTGGCTGTGATGGACACCGAGCGGCGCTGACCGAAGTGGTTCAACTCGCGCGGCGACACGCTCTCACGCACCTTCACCAAACTCGACAAGGGGATCATGGTGTCGTTGCGGCCACGCACCTGGATCACGTCAATGTCGTCCGGCGTGTTGCGGGCCGACGGCAGGGTTTGCACGATCACATCGTATTGCTCTGCATCGCGCTTGTAACGCGTCACCACGCGCCCACCCAACATGGTCTCAATGGTTTTAGCAACCACCTCGATGCTCACGCCCAGTTCGGCGGCTTTGACGCGGTCAACCTCGACCCGCAACTCGGGTTTGTTCAAGCGCAAGTCCACATCGGGTGACAAAATGCCCGGGTTCTTGGCCACCTCGTCCATCAACTGGCGGGTCAGCAAGTTCAAGTTTTGGTAACTGTCAGAGGTTTGAATCACGAAGTTCAAAGGCCGTTCACGGAAACCTTGGCCCAACGAAGGCGGTGTGATCGGAAAAGCATTGACTCCGGGCAGGCTGTTGAACTTGGCACCCATTTCACGGGCAATCTCCAAGGTCGTGCGCTTGCGCTCGTCCCAGTCGACCGCGCGGTAAACCACCGTGCCCTGGCCCACCGTAGGGTTGCCGATGTTGGCAAAAATGCGGTCGAACTCCGGGTAGGCTTGGCCGAACTTTTCCAGCGAACGGGCATAGCGATCGGTGTACTGCAAGGTGGAGCCGTCGGGCGCGTTGACGGTGGCCAAAATCGTGCCCCGGTCTTCCAGCGGCGCGAGTTCTTGCTTCATGGTCGGGTAAATCAGCGCAATACCCACGCCCGAGCCGATCATGACCAAGACCACCGCCCAACGGGCGCGGGTCAAAATCAGACGCAGCAGGTTTTCATAGCCGTTCGACAGCGCCGTGAGCCAACGCTCCATGTTCCGGTCAAACCAGCTGGGGTTGGGGTTGTGGCGCAGCAATTTGGAGCTCAGCATGGGGGCCAGGGTCAATGCCACAAAGCCCGACACAATCACAGCCCCGGCCAGCGCCAGCGCAAACTCGCCAAACAGCTTGCCTGTGCGCCCAGGTGTGAAGGCCAAGGGCGCAAACACCGCCGCCAGCGTCATGGTCATGGCCACGACCGCAAAACTGATTTCTCGCACCCCTTTGATGGCCGCAGAAAACGGATCAAGTCCCTCTTCAATGTGCCGGTAAATGTTCTCCAGCACCACAATCGCATCGTCCACCACCAGGCCAATGGCCAGCACCAGCGCCAGCAAAGTCAGGGTGTTGATGGTGAAACCGGCCAAGGCCATCATGGCGAAAGCGCCAATCAAGCTGACCGGGATGGTGATGATGGGGATGATCGATGCGCGAATGGTGCGCAAGAAAACAAAAATCACCAAAGCCACCAAAACCACCGCTTCCACGATGGTCTGGAACACGTTCTTGACCGAGCGGTCAATGAACACCGAGTTGTCGTTGGCCACATCAATCGACATGTCGCCGGGCAAGTCGGCCTTCAAACGCGGAATCATCTCTCGCACACCCTTGGACAATTCCAGCGGGTTGGCGGTTGCCTGCCGGATCACGCCCGCAGAAATGGCCGGTTGACCGTTCAGCCGCACCACACTTCGGTCGTTGGCGGCGTCTTCCTTGATCTGAGCGACATCACGCAGCTTGACCGGAAAACCATTGACGCTGCGGATCACGATATCGCCAAACTGCCCAGGACGTGCCAGGTCGGTTTGCGACGACACACTGAACTCGCGGTTGCTGGACTCGATTCGGCCAGCAGGCAACTCCAGGTTGCTGCGCCGGATGGCATCTTCGACATCTTGCGGCGTCAGTTTGAAAGACGACAACCGGGCATGGTCCAGCGACACCAGCATGGCGTATTTGCGCTCACCAAAAATGCGCACATCGGCCACACCCGTCACGGTTTGCAAACGGGGTTTGACGATGCGGTTGACCAGGTCGTTGATTTGCAATGCATTCAGCGTATCGCTCGAAAAAGCCAGCCAGATCACCGGAAACGCATCGGCCTCGACTTTGGCAATCACAGGCTCTTCAATGGCTTGCGGCAAACGGTTGCGCACGCGAGAGGTACGGTCACGCACTTCAGCCGCCGCCGTGTCGGCGTCTTTTTCGAGGCGAAAGCGCACCGTGATCTGCGACTGCTCGGCACGGCTGATGGAGGTGATGACGTCCACCGCGTCAATGCCCGCAATCGAATCTTCCAGCGGTTTGGTCACCTGAGATTCGATCACCTCGGCCGAAGCGCCCACATAACGGGTGGTCACGGTGACCGTGGGTTCATCGATCTTGGGGTACTCACGCAAGGACAGGCTTTTGAAGCTGACCGCACCAATGAGCACAATCAGCAAGGACATCACGACGGCCAGAACAGGCCGCCGGATGGAGGTTTCAGCGAGCTGCATCGGCACCCCTCAGGCAAGGGTTGGGGCCTGTCAAGGCCACGTTTTTGGCAGCCGCGCCCGGCTTGGACATTGCGGCGGGTGCAGCTGGTGCAGCTGGTGCAGCTGGTGCACCCGCCGCGGCAGGACCACCGGCAGGCTTGCCAGCACCGGGCTGAGACAGGTCAACCACGCGAACTGTTGTGCCGTCTTTTTGCAAGCGCTGGTGACCTGCGGTGACCACGGTGTCACCTGCAGCCAGACCTTCCAGAATCTCGACCTTGCCCGGTTGACGCAAACCGACTTTGACGGGCACGCGCTCGGAAACCAGGGTGTCGGGTTTTTCGCCCGCCACCACTTTGACCACAAAGGTGCGCCCCCCCTGAGGGATGATCGCTTCTTCAGGAATCACCATGGCGTTTTCACGCGAGCCAAACACCGCGTTCACACGGGCAAACATGCCCGGGCGCAGTTGCTGCTGGCGGTTGTCAATACAACCTCGTACCCCCACCGAACGGCCATTGGCCTCGATCAAGGGGTCCACGGCCTGCACGATGGCACTGAAAGGGCGGCCGGGCAAGGCGTCAACGGTCAGCTGTGCTTTTTGTCCTGCGCGAATCTTGGCCTGAAAGCGCTCTGGCAAACGGAAATCGAGCAAGACAGCATCCATGTCTTCGACGTTGACCATGTCCGCGCCGTCTTTCAGGTAGTCGCCCACGTTGACCTGCTTGAGGCCCGTGATGCCATCAAATGGGGCCAGCACCTTCAGACGCTGCAAAGTGGCGTCGGCCAGCGCCAACTTGGCGCGAGAGACCTCGAGTGCCGCGCCGCTTTCGTCGAGCGAACGCTTGCTGATGAAGTTTTGCGTCACCAATTCCTGGTTGCGCTTGTGATTGGCCTCGGCAATTGACAGCTCGGCCTTGGCCTGTGACAACTGGGCTTGCTGGAGCTGGTCTTCAAACTGGACCATCACCTGCCCTTTGCGCACGCGTTGGCCGTCAGCGAAGAAAATTTGTTTGACGCGCCCACCCACCTCCGGGCGCAACATCACACCCTGGCGAGACCGCAAGCTGCCCACGGCCTGGGTTTCGTCCACCAAGGTCATGGTGTCCACCTTGGCCACCTCGACAGCGGTGGCTTTGGCAGGACCGGCACCAGGCGCCGCCGTAACGGCAGGTTTTGCCGCATCGCCCGATGGTGCCGATTTGTTTTGACCCCACCAAGCCACACCCGAAGCAGCACAAACACCCAACAACGCCATCACGGCGTATTTCTTCTTGTAAGCCATTCAAAGATCTCTTTTAGGTTGAATTCACCAAGACTGACAGAATGTAACAGCGCCGCTCAATTTACCCAATGGGACATTTTGCGGAAATTGTGGGTTTTTTTGGGGGGTTGAAAGACCTCGTCCAACAAGACCGCCGTCTCCGAATTTCAGTCTGTCAGCGGCCCAGCGCTTTGTCCACGCCCTGATTGGCCAGCGCATCGGCCCGCTCGTTGCCCGGATCGCCGTTGTGGCCCTTGACCCAGCGCCAGTCAATCTGGTGTCCCGAAGTAGACACGACGGCGTCCAATTTTTGCCACAGATCGGCATTTTTGACAGCTTGCTTGGCCGCTGTGCGCCAGCCACGGGCTTTCCAGCCATGAATCCACTCGGTGATGCCTTTGCGCACGTATTCGCTGTCCAGATACAAGGTCACCTGACAGGGCCGCTTGAGGGCCATCAGGCCCTCGATGACAGCGGTCATCTCCATCCGGTTGTTGGTGGTGTTCAGCTCGCCACCGAACAACTCTTGCACATGCTGGCCGGACTGAAGGCGAACGCCCCAGCCCCCGGGGCCGGGATTGCCTTTGCAGGCGCCATCTGTGTGGATTTCAACGTGGTTCAACGGTGTCTTTCGGGGCCGGCTGACGGCTCATGGTGGTGTCGGCGCGAGCGACAGGTGCAGTCGCCGCAGCGGGCGATCGTACCGTGCGCCAGCGACGCGCATCGATCAGGCGGCCGCCGGGCACTTTTTTGGTCGCCATCAACAGGTAGGCTCCGCCAAAAATCGGCCACCAACGCGCACCGACAGCCTCCATCCAGCCCAGACGCTGCATCCAGGTTTCACGGCGCAAGGCGGGAGTCCAGCCCCCAAAACGGCTGACCTGAACCTCAAAACCCAATAAACGCAACCAATCCCGCAAGCGCCGATAAGCGATCAAGGGCTGCACCGGCGCACCGGTCTGACCACCCTGGCCGGCACGCGATTGCTGCCAGCCCCACAAACTGAAGGGATTCAAGCCTGTGATCAACACCTGTCCCTCAGGAATCAGCACACGCTCCACTTCGCGCAAACAAGCATGGGGGTCGGCTGAACGCTCTAGGGTGTGGGGCAAAACCACCAAGTCGAGGCTGTCAGCCGGCCAAGGCCAGGCCCGACTGTCGATCCAGACATCCGACTCACCCATGGACAAGTGGCCCACGCTGGGCACAGCCAGATCATGGCTCGCATCGGGCCATTCGAACTCGGCCTGCGCTTGCCAGCGGTGAGGCATTCGGTTGCAGCGCAAAGCCCGCAAATCGGGCCAACCCAGTTGCACCGCATGGTAGCCAAAGACATCGGCCAACAACTCATCGGCCTGTTGCTGCTCCCATGACAGCAAGCGTGACGCTACCGGCTGACCTAAATGGGCCAACCAAGTGTCTCGCGAATGCTTGCTTTCTATAATCTGACTCTCCATGAAACTCATTGCACTGCCCGCATTCTCTGACAACTACATCTGGTTGTTGCACAACGACCACCAAGCGCTGGTGGTCGACCCCGGCGACAGTGCGCCTGTCATGGCCTGGTTGCAGCAGCATCCGGGCGTGCAGCTGGACACGATTTTAGTCACGCACCACCATGCCGACCACACTGGCGGCATCGCCGACTTGGTCGCGCAAACGCAAGCCGCCGTTTGGGGTCCGGCCACCGAAGTATTGCCCACAGCGGCCACGGGCTTGCGGCAAGATGACCTTGTTTACTGGCATGGCCTGACGCTGAATGTGCACGATGTGCCTGGCCACACCGCAGGCCATATTGCTTTTTGGGCTCAACCTGCCGGGCAAGCCCCTCTTCTCTTTTGTGGCGACACCCTGTTTTCGGGTGGATGCGGTCGGCTGTTTGAAGGCACGCCCGCCCAAATGCTCGATTCACTCGACCGTTTGGCGGCACTGCCGGGCGACACCCGTGTCTGCTGTGCCCACGAATACACGCTGTCGAATCTGAAATTCGCCTTGGCGGTTGACCCGGACAACAGCAGCCTGCGCACCTACGCTCAGGCCTGCGCCCTGCTGCGCCAACAAAACCAAGCCACCCTGCCCGTTCCCTTGTCGACTGAACTGGCAATCAACCCTTTTTTGCGAAGCCGCAGCAGCGCTGTCTCGACCGCCGTCAGGCAACGCGACGCACGTGCACTGGATGTCGTGACCACCTTTGCAGCACTGCGCACATGGAAAAACGAATTTTGATGAACTCTCTCACCCCGCCGGGCACCACTGGCCTTGTTTCCTCTCTAGCGGACGGACGGCACTGGGCCACGGCCCTGTGTTTGGGCCTGACCCTGTTGTTGGGCGCTTGCGCCACCGCGCCTTCGTCGACACCCGAGTTGACCCCGCCGCCATCTGCGGCACCGTCAACCGAGGCAAAGGACACCCCAGCCGCCGCCGAAAAAGCGGTGATCAACCCACAAGAACCCGTGCTGCCCCTCAAACCCCGCAGCAACTTGGGGCTGACCCCGCCGACCGATGTGTGGGAACGCATTCGCCGTGGCTTTGCCATGCCCGATCTGGACAGCGACCTGGTGCGCAACCGTGAGCAGTGGTATTCGGGTCGCCCCGACTACATGCTGCGCATGACCGAGCGCTCACGCCCTTACCTGTTCCATGTGGTGGAAGAACTGGAGCGCCGCAACATGCCGACCGAGCTGGCCTTGCTGCCCTTCATCGAATCCGCATTCAACCCCCAAGCCGTGTCCAGCGCCAAAGCCGCCGGCATGTGGCAGTTCATGCCCGCCACAGGCAAATTTTTTGACCTGAAGCAAAACCTGTTCCGCGACGACCGCCGAGATGTGCTCGAGTCCACCCGCGCGGCACTCGATTACCTGCAAAAACTCTATGGCATGTTCGGCGATTGGCACCTGGCCTTGGCCGCCTACAACTGGGGCGAAGGCAGCGTGGGTCGTGCCTTGGCGCGCAACAAAGCCCAGGGCAAGCCGCTGACCTACAGCGACCTGAACATGCCCAACGAAACCCGCTACTACGTGCCCAAGCTGCAAGCGGTCAAAAACATCGTGGCTCAACCCGAGACCTTCAACACGCAGCTGCCACTGATCCAAAACCACCCCTATTTCAAAAGCGTCCCGATTGAGCGTGACATTGATGTGGCGATCGCCGTGAAACTAGCCGCCGTCAGTCTGGAGGATTTCAAGGCACTCAACCCATCGATGAATCGCCCAGTGATCCTGGCTGCCGGCACACCCCAAATTTTGCTGCCGTGGGACAACGCCAAGATTTTTGAGCGCAACCTGCAAGCCCACGCCAACCGACCATTGGCGACGTGGACCGCATGGCAAGCCCCCAGAACCATGAAGCTCGAAGATGTCGCGCAACAACTGGACATGCCCCTCGACCAACTGCGCTCAGTCAACGGCATACCGCCGCGCATGATGGTCACCTCGGGCTCCACCTTGCTGGTGCACCGCAAAGGACGCCTGGACAACGACGTGACTGAGCATCTGGCAGACAACGGTCAGCTGGGGCTTGCACCCGAAGTGGTGCTCAAAAGGATTGCGGTCAAAGCACGCAAGGGCGACACCTTGGCGAGTCTGGCTGCTCGGCATGGCGTATCTGAGGCGAACATGCTCGCCTGGAACAGCCTCAAAGCCAATGCGCGCGTGGCCACCGGTCAAAACCTGACCATCCTGGTGCCTTCCCAAGGGTCACGTCGGGTGAGCCGTTCAACACCCAACAAGCCAGCCACCACCAAAGCACCCGCGCCAAAGCGCAAGCAGGCCAACAAGCCCAAAAACCAACGCTGAACAAGCGGTCACTTGCGGGCCAAACGGCCCTCAAGCGGAGAAGCGGCTTTTGGATTTGACGGCAAACGCATTGGTGTAAGTGGGTGCCACAGACAAGCGCACCCCATTCAAACGACCGGGCAAACGGGAATGGGCTCGCCAGGCAGTGCGCACGGCATCGCCATCGATCAGGCCATCCAGCGCGTACGACTCACGCAACTTCTCAAACGCGCCCAGGTAAACCGCCCGGTCTCCGAACCAGTGCGGTGCGGGGACCGTCTTCAGAATGTCGGTCAAACCGGCCGTTTGCAACCACTTCAGGGCGTGCACCACGGCATCGCTCAAAGCCTGCGCCACATCGGACTGACGCTGCAAAAAATCAGCCCTTGCAAACAAGCAGGCCCCTGGGACCGGACCACCCATCAATTTGCGGGTGGACACCAGGGTGCGCGTTTCCCCCATCACACGTATTTCGTTTTTTTGCTCAAGCCCATACATGACCGGATCGGGGTTGCATAACGCGTCGATAGCGCCTGTGCGCAGTGCATCGACCACCCCAGCAGAGGAGCCGACCTCGACAAAAACCACGTCTTCGGGCAGCAATCCATTTTGCAAAAGCCACTGACAGGTCATCCAGTGGGTGCTGGAATCCAGCGAAGTAATCCCTACACGGGCACCCTTCAGCGCCATCACCGAACGGAACTCGAAACGGGGCGCCACGCCAAAACTGACCTGCGGGGTTCGTCCCATCTGAACAAACGCCTGGTAACTCAAGCCTTTGTGCTGCAAGCCAAACAAATGCTCAAATGCGCCAGCCACCACATCGGCCTGCCCTTGCAATGCACTGGCCAAGGCCTTGGCACCCGATTCTTGGGGCAACCATGTGACCGCGATGCCCGCCTGCCTGAAATAACCCAAGTGCTCTGCGAGGGTCAGTGGCAAGTGATACAGGCTTTGCCTGGCCGCCAAAGCGATGGTGACACGCTGCACGCCCCGCAAAGGATCCACCGCGGCCCAAGATGCCGACGGCCCTGCCAAGGCGGCCATCGCCGACAGCAAAAAAGAACGTCGCCGCCACACGAGGTCAGACACAACTGGGCTCCAAAAGACCATCGAAAATTCGATGACTTGAGCATAAGGACAAGCCCGGAATCACGCATCAGGATTGATCCCAAGCGGGTTTTCACGTAATGGATTTCAACTAGGAGCGCACCTCGTGCAAGCCGGTGTTGCTGTCCAAAGAGCCGCCCCCAAGCCGTGACGTCGCTCCCGGCTGTGCGGCTCCTCAGCGCCGATCGACCAAGGCATGGGCAATGGTGCCCAAATCCACATATTCCAGCTCGCTGCCTGCGGGCACGCCACGAGCCAGTCGGGTCACTTTCAAGCCTTGCTGGCGGATCATCTCCGAGATCACATGGGCCGTGGCCTCACCCTCGGCCGTGAAGTTGGTGGCCAAAATCACCTCGGTCAGCACCCCATCGGCCACACGCTGCTTGAGCTTGGCCAGACCAATGTCGTGCGGGCCAATGCCATCCAAAGGGCTGAGTTTGCCCATAAGCACAAAATACAAACCCCGATACGTGCCAGTGCGCTCAATGGCCGATTGGTCTGCGGGGGTCTCGATCACGCACAACAGCGTGCGGTCGCGCGTCATGTCCAGGCAGGTGTCACACAACTCGGCTTCGGTGAAGGTGTGGCAACAGGCGCAATGCCGAATTTTCTCGACGGCATTGCCCAAAGCAGCGGCCAACTGCCGTGCCGTGGCCCGGTCGTTTTGCAACAGCTGAAAAGCCATGCGTTGAGCCGACTTGATGCCCACCCCCGGCAAGCCCTTGAGGGCCTGGACCAAAGTGGCAAGCGCGTGGGTATCGGCCATATCGAGCGGTCAGTCGATCAGAAAGGCAACTTCATGCCGGGCGGCAAACCGGCGGTCAGCTTGCCCATTTTTTGTTGTGAGACTTCTTCAGCCATGCGCACAGCGTCGTTGAAAGCCGCTGCCACCAGGTCTTCCAGCATGTCTTTGTCATCGGCCAGCAGACTGGGGTCGATGGTCACGCGACGCACGCTGTGCTTGCAGGTCATCAGCACCTTGACCATGCCCGAGCCAGATTGGCCTTCCACCTCGACAAAAGCCAGTTCGTCCTGGGCTTTTTTAAGGTTGTCCTGCATGGCTTGGGCTTGTTTCATCAAGCCGGCGAGTTGTCCTTTGTTGAACATGGGGGTTTCCTTTAAGGGGGATATGAAAAGTGTTGCGGGAAAATCAAATCAGCTGGATGCTGCCGGGCACAATGCGTGCGCCAAAGTCGCGCACCATGGCCTGCACCAGCGGGTCGCTCTGGATCAGTTCCTGGGCGGCCACCATTTTGGCAGCTGCCAGCACGGCCAGACGCTTGGCAGGGCTGTCAGTAACAGGACCGATTTCAATGTGCAATTTGACATCGCCATGCCCTGCGGCCAGCAAAGCGGCTTGCAAACGCTCCCGGCTTGCCGCATGGTTAAGGGTCTCACGCTCTACGCGCAAGTGCCATTGCTCCGCATCGCGGGCCAGCAATTGAGACTGCAAAGCCAACTCGCGCACCAAGGCAGTGATGGCCTCTTGCGCCATCAGGCCTTGCACCGCCTCGAGCCAGACACTGCCTTCAGGGGTCGTCTCCACAGCCGCAGGCGTGGTTTGCCGAGGGATGTCCACCCGGGCCGAAGGCTCGGAAGCCTCGCGCACCGGCAAAGACCGCAACGCTGGGGCAAGAGCCTCAGTGTGTCCGGATGCCGCGGCGTGTGAACCTTGATCGGCGTAGTCGGTCGTGTCGGGCCAGTCCTCCCAAGGCGGTGGTTCAGCCATGGGATGGCGGTCGGTCATCTGGGCGGCTGCCGCCATCGGCTTGTCCATGCGGTCTGGCTTTGCTGCTGGCGACATACCAACCGCCTCTGGCTGCTTTGGCGCCATGGCTGGCAAAACGACAGGGGCCGCTGCGGGGGCAGTTACAAGAGGCGCAGTTACAAGGGGGGCAGCAGGTGCAACGACCGTGGTCGGCCCTCGCGATAGCGTTTCAGTTACTGACTGGGTGTTGATTCGCGGGCTTTTTTTTTCAGCCAATCCCGCCTGGGGTTTGAAAGCCAGCAAGCGCAGCAATACCATGGTCAGCGCCGCGTATTCGTCCGGGGCCAAGCCCAACTCGGTGCGACCGTGCAGGCACAGGCTATACAACAGCTGGGTTTCTTCGGCTGGCATGGCTTGGGCCAGTTCGGCCAAACCTTGGGTATCGGGGTCATCGCCGTCTTGCGCCATGCTGGGCACCATCTGCATGACCGCCATGCGTTGCAGCAGCATGGCCATGTCTTCCAGGGTGGCGGCAGCCGAAACGCCTTGCAAGCGCAGAGCATTGACCTGGCCCACCACGGCAGCACCGTCGCCATCGGTCAGCGCACGGATCATGTGCAGCACATGGCTGCGGTCCACGCTGCCCAGCATTTGCCGCACACCGGCTTCTTGCACCAAGCCATTGCCGAAGGCAATCGCCTGATCGGTCAGGCTCAAAGCATCGCGCATGGAGCCTCGGGCTGCACGGGCCAGCAAACGCAACGCCAAAGGCTCGGCAGGCAACTGCTCTGCAGCCAGCACCTGCGTCAGGTGTTCAAACACGGTCTCAGGGGCCATCGGGCGCAGGTTGAATTGCAAACAACGCGACAGCACCGTGACAGGCACTTTTTGCGGGTCGGTTGTGGCCAATACAAACTTCAAATACTCAGGCGGCTCTTCCAGCGTCTTCAACATCGCATTGAACGCGGTGTTGGTCAACATGTGGACCTCGTCGATCATGAAGACCTTGAAGCGCCCTTGCACGGGTTTGTAGACCGCCTGCTCCAGCAGGCTCTGCACCTCGTCCACACCCCGGTTAGAGGCTGCGTCCAGCTCGGTGTAATCCACAAAACGACCCGCGTCGATGTCGCGGCAGGCCTGGCAAACACCGCAGGGCTCGGCGGTGATGCCGCCCTGCCCGTTCGCACCCTGGCAGTTGAGAGACTTGGCCAAAATGCGCGACACGGTGGTCTTGCCCACCCCCCGAGTGCCCGTGAACAAGTAGGCATGGTGCAGGCGCTGCTGCACCAAAGCATTGGTCAGGGCCTGAACCACGTGCTCTTGCCCCACCATTTCGGTGAAATTGCGAGGGCGGTATTTGCGCGCGAGAACAAGGTAAGACATGGGCCTGATTCTATCGGGCTGACGAGGCACTATTTGGGGCTTGTTTTGGCACGTCGCGTGCAATCGGTCAAGCCCGCAGCTTGGCCTTGTGGAAAACAGGAAAAAACGGCCAAAGACAAAAAAGCACCAGCAAGCTCGCCTACAATGGATCCCGACGGGCCTTCCCGCATGGTGAAGCGGCCAACCGGGTCAGGTGGGGAACCAAGCAGCCCTAACTGTGGAGCCAGTGCCGGGGTCAAGGCTCGTCAACTTACATTTATTCGGGCGATTTCAAGGACTTTCAGCGCGACAAGTCTTGCAAACAAGCCCTTTTTTGCTGTCACCTCAGCAAAAAACCAAAGCCAGCATCGCCGCATCGTCTGCCACATTGAGCATGACGTAGCCGGCAAAACGGCAGCTCATCAGGTAAAGGCGTTCAGTCCAAAAGTGCCATTGCATGGCGGCTATTGTCACCAATATCTTGCCGTCCGCCGATACTGCCGACACCACCGATTCGAAAGTGGGTCAGCAAAGAATCAGGCCATGCGACGGCGCAGCGCTGGAAAAGGCAAAGATTTGACTTTGGCCGCGGTCACCAGTTGAGGGGCAGCCGGGGCAGCGCGCAGCAACTCAGACACCAAGTGATCGGCGTTTTTGTGAGCCCCATTTCGGTTGGTCTCAAAGGTCAAGCGCGTCTGATTCGCCATTTGAGCCACAAAATTTTGGGGGTAATCGCGAACATTGAAACCACGCAATGCCATCACTTTCATGAAGGCGTTGGCGGCCTCTTCAACGGCACGCTGGTATTCCTGGGAAGCTTCTGGCGTCATGTCGACCTCGTTAAGGATGAAGTTACTCACAGAACAACAACGCAGCACATGACCTCTTGGAATACACCATTTGTGTTGAATTGTTACAAATTCGTCAAAATACCCAAACCTGCACGGTAGCCGCTCGCCAAACAAGCGGTCAACAAATAGCCGCCCGTCGGGGCTTCCCAGTCCAGCATCTCGCCAGCGCAGTACACACCAGGTCTTTGGGTCAGCATCAACTCAGGTGTCAATCCTGCCAAATCGACCCCACCCGCCGTGCTGATGGCTTCTTCCACCGGCCTGGCGCTTTTAAGAGGGACAGGCAAGCCCTTCAAGCTGAGCGCCAAAGCCTCCGGGTTGGCGATGGTTTCAGGCGAGCAAAGCTCATACAAAAGCCCCAGCTTCACGCCATCAATGCCCAAGCGGCTTTTGAGATGACTGGACAAACTGCGGCTACCGCGCGGCCAGCGCACCTCTGAACGGACCTGATCCAGCGATTTATCGGGCAACAAATCCAGCACCAATTGCCCAGGCCCTTGGGCCAGGTCATCGCGCAACCAAGCCGATGCAGCGTAAATCAGGCTGCCTTCCACCCCGGTGTCGGTGACGACAAACTCGCCTTTGCGCTCAAATCGGGCTTCGCCCTCCGGCTGACCCTGCGGGTCCACAGCGGCCTCAACCCTGAGTGCGATCGATTTGAGCGGGTGGCCCGCATAGCGGCTGCGAAAGTGTTCAGTCCAACCCTGGCCTTCCCGGCCCAAAACATCAAACCCGCAATTGGCAGGCTTCAGTGGGGTGATGGGCACATGCTGTTCTGCCAGCAGCGGTACCCAGGCGCCATCGGAACCCAGGCGCGGCCAACTGGCGCCCCCCAAAGCCAGCAAGGTCGCGCGGGCATGAACACGCGTCACGCCCACTTGACCTGTGGGCTGAAAAACCAGATGTTCTCCTACCCAGCCTTGCCAGCGGTGGCGCATGTGAAATTGCACCGGCACGCCTGAAGCCGGATGCCGCAAACGATGCAACCAAGCCCTGAGCAAAGGCGCTGCCTTCATTTCCTCGGGGAACACCCGACCTGAAGTGCCCACAAAAGTGTCCACCCCCAGGCCCTTGGCCCAATCACGAACGGCTTGAGCATCCATCTGGTCAAGCCATTGGCCTGCTTGGATTTGCTGATCGCCATAACGGGTGCGAAACAACTCCGGCGCCTCGGCATGCGTGAGGTTCAAGCCCCCCTTGCCGGCCAACAAAAATTTACGGCCAACAGACGGCATGGCGTCGAACAAATGAACAGAAACGCCCGCCTGCGACAACACCTCTGCGGCCATCAGTCCGGCGGGGCCACCGCCCACAATGGCCACCTGGGCCTCGAGCACGGGAAAATCGGACGAAGCGGAGGAAGCAGCAGCAGAGGAAGTCATGAATTTATGTGATGGCAACGCCTGCGCGACAGGCGAGCGCGTTGGGATTCTGTCAAAATAGCCGCAACTTTAGCCGCATCTTCAATGTTCACAAGGAAAAGGCCATGGCCAGCGATCTGATCAAACACATTACCGACGCCACTTTCGAAGCCGACGTTCTCCAGTCGAGCCAACCCGTGGTGGTCGACTTCTGGGCTGAATGGTGCGGCCCTTGCAAAATGATTGCACCCATTTTGGACGAAGTGGCGGGCACCTACGAAGGCAAGCTGCAGATCACCAAGATGAACGTGGACGACAACCGCGACATTCCCGCCAAGTTCGGTATCCGCGGCATCCCGACCCTGATGATCTTCAAGGATGGTCAATTGGCCGCCACCAAAGTGGGTGCCATGAGCAAGTCACAATTGACCGCTTTCATCGACCAGCAATTGGCTTGATGTCGACTTGGGCCTGACTGACTCAGGCCAAGCCTCCAGAACCGGGCCCCAATGGCCCGGTTTTTTGTTTTTTGGCCTACTTCAAAACCTGTCATAATTTCCGCAAGGCAACCCGAACAGGGACCAGCGCCTTGATTGCCGGAAGCACCAGCCCCCAACCCCGGGCGGCAACCGGTTCTGAACATTTCCACCCGCTTATCTGAAAACGGTCCCCGACGGACCGATTCGCCACAGGCCAAATCCATGCATTTGAATGAACTCAAGGCACTTCATGTGTCCGAACTCCTGAAGCAAGCCGACACACTCGAAATCGAGAACACCGGTCGCATGCGCAAACAGGAGCTGATGTTTGCCATCATCAAAAAGCGAGCCAAAGCGGGCGAACAGGTGTTTGCCGACGGCGTGCTCGAAATTTTGCCCGACGGCTTTGGTTTTTTGCGCAGCCCCGACTCGAGCTACACGGCCAGCACCGACGACATCTACATCAGCCCCAGCCAGGTGCGCCGCTTCAATCTGCACACCGGCGACATGATCGAAGGCGAAGTCCGTATCCCCAAAGATGGCGAACGCTACTTTGCCTTGACTAAGCTGGACCAAGTCAACGGTGATCTGCCGGAAAACAACAAACACAAGGTGATGTTCGAGAACTTGACGCCCCTGTTCCCCAAAGAGCAGATGCGTCTGGAGCGCGACATCAAAGGTGAAGAAAACATCACCAGCCGCGTGATTGACATCATTGCCCCCATCGGCCGCGGCCAACGCGCCCTGATCGTGGCGCAGCCCAAGTCGGGCAAGACCGTGATGATGCAGCAGATCGCGCACGCCATCACCGCCAACTACCCCGATGTGCATTTGATGGTGTTGCTGGTCGACGAGCGCCCAGAAGAAGTGACCGAGATGCAGCGCAGCGTGCGCGGCGAAGTCATCTCCTCCACCTTCGATGAACCCGCTTCGCGTCATGTGCACGTCGCCGAAATGGTGATCGAACGTGCCAAGCGCCTGGTTGAGCTGAAAAAAGACGTGGTCATCTTGCTGGATTCGATCACCCGTCTGGCCCGCGCCTACAACAACGTGGTGCCCTCGTCGGGCAAAGTGCTGTCTGGCGGCGTGGACGCCAACGCCCTGCAGCGCCCCAAGCGCTTCTTTGGCGCGGCCCGCAATGTGGAAGAAGGCGGCAGCCTGACCATCATTGCCACCGCCTTGGTCGACACCGGCAGCCGCATGGACGAAGTGATCTTTGAAGAATTCAAGGGCACGGGCAACTGCGAAATCCACCTCGAGCGCCGTTTGTACGAAAAACGTGTGTTCCCCGCCATCAACCTCAACCGCAGTGGCACACGCCGTGAAGAACTGCTGTTGCAGCCCGAAGTGCTGCAAAAAACCCGCATCTTGCGTCAATTCATGTACAACATGGACGAAATCGAAGCCATGGAAATGGTCTTGAAGAGCATGAAAGCGACAAAGAACAACTCTGAGTTCTTTGACATGATGCGACGCGGCGGCTGATGCCCTATAATCGACAGGTTTTGCGGAAAGTGCACTCAGATAGGCTGAAGTGTGGCTACCGTAGCGAAAATAAAAGGATTTCCCCATGAAAGACGGCATTCACCCCAACTACCGTGAAATTTGCTTCCAGGACATGTCCAATGGTTTCAAGTTCGTGACTCGCTCATGCGCTAACACCAAAGAAATGATCAAAATGGAAGACGGTCGCGAGTTGCCTTTGTACAAGCTGGACACGACCAGCGAGTCGCACCCCTTCTACACCGGCACACAAAAGTCGGTCGACAACATGGGTGGCCGCGTGGAGAAATTCCGCAACCGCTTCGGCAAGACAACCACCATCGCCAAGTAATTCATTCTTGGTGTACCGCAAAGGGCAGCCCGGGCAACCGGCCTGCCCTTTTTGTATGGTGGAAAGTAGGGTGCTAAGCCCGTGGGCTGGCCAAAGCCGCCGACGCACGCTTTGCAAAGACAATCCCATGCCTGGCCCAAACCTGACCTGATATCTTAGATCCTGTGAACTTCCCTACCCCCGCCATCGTGGCACAAAGTGCCGTGCGCAGGCTGCCGCGTGTGGCCTTGCTTTTGTTGTGCGCGGCCTATGTGTTGCCTGGCTTTTGGGGCCGATCGCTTTGGAAAGCGCAAGACATTGAAGCCTTCGGCTACATGCTGCAGCTGGCGCAACCTGCAGCAGGCGAAGCCATCAGCTGGCTCAAACCCACGCTGCTGGGCAGCACCGACAGCAACCTGGCCTTGTTGCCCTATTGGTTGGGTGCCGCCTTCATTCGACTGGCACCCGCAGGCTTCGAAGACCTCTTTGCCCGATTGCCATTTATCGGCATGCTGATCGCCACACTGACCGCCACTTGGTACGCGGTGTATGCACTGACGCGCCACCCCGCAGCACAGCCGGTGGCCTTTGCGTTTGGCGGCGAGGCCAAACCAGCGGACTACGCCCGCGCCATGGCCGATGGGGGTTTGCTGGCGCTGTTGGCTTGCCTGGGCCTGGCCCGGCTTGCACACGAAACCACGCCCGCGCTCAGTCAGCTGTGCTTTGGGGCTTTGTTGTTTTTCGGCTTGGCAACTTGGGCCCGCCACCGCATTCAGAGTGCCGCCGCAGTGGCCATCGGCATGCTGGGCCTGACCTTGTCTGGCGCGCCGACTTTGGCGCTGTGGCTGGGCATCGGTGGCTCGGTCATCTGCGCCAGTGCGCAAGCAGATCCGGCACAACGCCGTTTGAGCATGCTCGACTTGGGCCTGATGGCCCTCATTGGCCTGTTGTGCATCACCACCGCCGGAGCGCTGGATTTGTGGCGTTGGCGCGTTGTGCCTCACACCATGGTTGACGTGCACATTCTGGCCAAGTTGATCGCCTGGTTCACTTGGCCCGCCTGGCCTTTGGCCCTGTGGGCTTTGTGGCGCTGGCGCGGTCAGTTGTCACAGGGCTGGCGCTACCCGCACTTAGGTTTGCCGCTGTGGTTTGTGTTGGTGACGGTGGGCGCCACTTGGTTCACGGGCCTGTCTGACCGGGCGCTGCTGACCTCGCTCCCCGCCATTGCCGCTTTGGCAGCCTTGGCGCTGCCCACCCTCAAACGCAGTTTGGGCGCACTGATTGACTGGTTCACTTTGCTGTTTTTCAGTGTCTGCGCGCTCACCATTTGGGTGGTTTGGGTGGCCATGCAAACGGGCACCCCGGCCAGACCGGCGGCCAATGTGGCACGGCTGGCGCCCGAATTTATACCGTCGTTTTCTGTCGGTGCTTTTGCCGTTGCACTGCTGGCCACGCTGGCCTGGGCGGCACTGGTGAAGTGGCGCACGGGCTACCACCGCGCCGCCATCTGGAAAAGCCTGGTGTTGCCCGCAGGTGGCGCAGTGTTGTGCTGGTTGCTGTTGACCACTTTGTGGCTGCCCTTGCTCGACTACGCCCGCAGCTACGCGCCCTTGGTCCAAAAAATCACGCGCACTACCGGCCCCACCGCGTGCCTCCAGTACGCAGGCATCTCCAAAGCACAAGGCGCGGCGTTGATGTACCACGCCCCAGCTCGGCTCGTGCCCATGCAAACACCGCAGCCTGGCTGCGCCTGGCTGGTCATCGACAACGCCAACCGGTCTTTGCTGTCGGCCAAAATCAAGTCCTTGGGTTGGGAGGAAGTGGCGGCCATCAAGCGGCCCACCGACAAAGTTGAAACCCTGGTCATTTTTCGGCCAGCCACAACGCCCAGCACCCCTTCAGACCCGTCCGCGCGCTGAGCCATGTCCGAGCTGCGCATCATCGCCCGCCATGCAGGCACCGTGCTGGTGGGGCAACTGGCCGTGATGTCATTTGGCATCGCCGACACCTTGATCGCGGGCCGCTACAGCCCTCAGGCCTTGGCTGTTTTGTCCTTGGCCTCGTCCATTTACATCAGCATTTATGTGGCTTTGAACGGGCTGCTGCAAGCTTTGCTGCCTGTTTGGGCTGAGCTGCAAGGCGGTGGCCGCCAAGCCGAGGTAGGACGCTCGGTGCGGCAGGCACTCTACATTGCGGCAGGGGCTGCCGTGATCGGCATCAGCGGCTTGTGGTTTCCAGACCTTTGGCTGTCGGCCACCGAGGTGCCTGAGGCTCTGTGGCCCGATGTGCGGGCTTATTTGCGCATCCTGGCGCTGGCCTTGGTGCCCTCGCTGCTGTTTCGCATGTACAGCACCCTCAACCAAAGCCTGGGGCATCCACGCTTGGTGACCTGGCTGCAAGCGGGTGCCTTGTTGGTCAAGGTGCCGCTGTCGTTTGCATTGACTTTTGGCACTGCTGGTTTGGGCGGCATGGGGGTCGTGGGCTGTGCTTGGGCGACGCTGGTGGTCAACACCCTCATGCTGCTGGCAGGCCTGTGGCTGTTGCGCACGCAAGATATTTACCAACCCTACCGATTGTGGATACGCCCCGAACGACCAGACTGGCCCGTGATCCGGCGCTTTTTGGCACTGGGTGTGCCTGCCGGTTTGTCCATCATGGTCGAGGTGACTTCGTTCACATTGATGGCCTTGTTCATCGCACGTCTGGGCGCTGTGGCATTGGCCAGCCACCAAATTGCTGCCAGCCTGGCCGCAGTGCTCTACATGGTGCCTCTGGCCTTGGGCATTGCCAGCAGCGCACGCACAGGCTATTGGCTCGGGGCGGGGCAGGCACACAAGGCCCGCCGCGCGGCAGGCACAGGGATTGGTCTGGCCATTGGCGCGGCATTGTTAGGGGCGGCCCTCTTGTTCATGGGCCGCGAAGCGTTGGCCAACGCATTCAGCAACGATCCCAGCGTGGTGCAAGCGGCCACAGTCTGGCTGGCTTGGGTCGCCCTTTATCACTTGGCCGATGCCGTGCAAGCGGTGTGCGCCTATCTTTTGCGCTGTTACCGCATCACTGTTATGCCACTGGTGGTCTACACCGCACTGCTGTGGGGTGTGGGCTTGTACGGCGGCTATCGCTTGGCCTATCAAGGCGTCGATTGGGCGGGCTGGCCTCGGCGTGCCAGCGTGGACACATTCTGGATCACCAGCACGGCGGCACTGGCTTTGGTTTCGGTGCTTTTTGCGGCCATGGTCTGGCATGCATCTCGCCCCGCACCAACCCGAACAACCCCTGCCTGAATCACGGGCATGACCCTCGGAAGTTGACAAGCCGGAGGCCATTCGCCCTCCAAGATGCGTTAAGGTGGAGGGTCAATTCACTTCGACACGAATCAAACCATGATCCTCGAACTCGCCGATATCCGCATCCACCCCGGCCAACAAGCTGCATTTGAACAAGCCATTGAACTGGGCCTGAACACCGTGGCCAGCAAAGCCAAAGGTTTTCAAGGTGGAAAAGTCAACCGCGGCATTGAAAGCCCTGAACGCTATGTGTTGCAAATCTTCTGGGACACGCTGGAAGACCACACCGTGGGTTTCCGTCAATCACCGCTGTTCACTGAGTGGCGTGCCATCGTCGGTCCATTCTTTGCCGCACCGCCTCACGTCGAACACTTCGAGCTGACCGCCAAGTCCCAATAAGTCCACCGGCCAAGGCAAGCCATCGTTGTCAAGGCGTCTCGTGACCTGCCACGAACTGTCTGAGCAAGTGCATGAACTGCGCTTGCTCATGCGCCGCAAGCGGCGACAGGATGTCGGCCTGAACCTGCGCCACATCGGCTTGCATGCCCGCCAATGCCTCCAAGCCCAGCGGTGTCAGCACAAGCAACTTGCGACGGCGGTCGACCTCATCAGCACGGCGCTCAACCCAGCCCTTGCTTTCCAAACGGCCAATCACCGACCCGGATGTGGCCGGATCAAACGCGACATGCTTGGCCAAAGTGCTCTGGTCAATGCCAGGGGTATCGAGCAAGGCATTCAAGATCGCGAACTGAACAGGCGTGACATCGGCTGCGGCCAAATGCCTGTTAAAAACAGCCACAGAAATTTGGTGCGCCCGCCTGATCAGATGTCCCGGCGCGGCGTTCAAATCAAAGCTGGTGGTCATTTCTGGTTTTCTCCATGGATCGCAAGGGTTATCACCAATCGCTGTGCTGGCGCTGGCTCCTATAGTAAGCGCGCTTAGTAAATTTTTTGACCCACCTCTCACATCCTCCACTTTAGAAAGTGCTTCATGAGTTTTGTAGTCCCCCCAACGCCCACGGTCTCAGTGCCCGTCTTGGGCCATGCTGAACGCTTTCCAGTGCACCGCATTTATTGCGTCGGCCGCAATTACGAAGAACACGCCAAAGAGATGGGTTTCACCGGCCGCGAGCCGCCCTTCTTCTTTCTGAAGCCCACTGACAGCTTGGTCGTGGTCGAAAGCAGCCAGACCGGCCAAATGCCCTACCCCAGCCTGACACAGAACCTGCACCACGAGATCGAACTGGTCGTGGCCATCGGCAAAGGCGGGCGCAACATTTTGGCGGCCGATGCGGCCCAGCACATCTACGGCTACGCCGTGGGTCTGGACATGACCCGCCGCGACTTGCAAAACGAGATGAAAAAACAAGGTCGCCCTTGGTGCATTGGCAAGGCTTTTGACCATTCGGCCCCCATCGGCCCCATCACGCCCATCGCGCAAGCTGGCGACGTGAACAACGCCGAGATCAGTCTGCTGGTCAACGGCACAGATCGCCAGCGCAGCAACGTGGCCAAACTGATCTGGAACGTGGCTGAAACCATCGAGCATTTGTCTGCCGCTTGGGAACTGCAAGCCGGCGACCTGATTTACACGGGCACACCAGAAGGGGTTGCTGCCGTGGTCTCTGGCGACATGCTGGTTGGCGAAGTGGCCGGTTTGGGTCAACTGAAAGTAGCCATCAAATAATGAACAAAAGTGCAAGAAACCTGAAATACTTGGCGTTTACCCTTATTTCCGCGCTAATTTCTTGCAACATAATTCACATTCGGCGCAATTAACCGACCCATCGGTTGGTTTTTAATCCATTAATACGCAAATCAAGGAGACCATCCCATGAAAAAGCTTTTGAACCACACCGCTCTGGCAGCAGGTCTTTTGGCTGTTGGTTTTGGCGTTCACGCCCAGACCATCACCCTGAAAGTTCACCACTTCTTAGGACCACAGTCCATCCAGCACACCACCATGATGGGTGACTGGTGCAAAAACATCGCGCGTGACTCCAAAGACCGCCTCAAGTGCGACATCTTTCCTGCGATGCAACTGGGCGGCACCCCTGTGCAGCTCTATGAACAAGCCCGTGACGGCGTGATCGATGTGGCTTGGACACTGCAAGCCTACACACCCAAGCTGGCCAAGCTGGAAGTGTTCGAGCTGCCCTTCATGATGACCAACGCCGAAGCCACCAGCCGTGCGGCTTGGGACTATGCCCAGAAATATGCTCAGGACGACTTCAAGGACGTCAAGATGCTGGCCGTTCACGTTCACGGTCCAGGCAACATTTACACCAAAAGCAAAGCCGTTAACACCATGGCCGACCTCAAGGGCCTGAAAGTGCGTGCCCCGACCCGCCAGGTCAACAAGATGGTCGCCATGATGGGCGCAACCCCCGTGGCCATGCCTGTGCCACAAGTGCCCGAAGCGCTGTCTAAAGGGGTGATTGATGGCGCGGTGATCCCTTACGAAGTGGCCCCCGGCCTGAAGGTCAACGAGTTGACCAACTTCACAGCCGAGACCGATCGCAGCTACAACGCGCTTTACACCACCGTGTTTGTGGTGCCCATGAACAAGGCCAAGTACGACTCGCTGCCAGCCGATCTGAAAGCGGTCATCGACAAGAACTCGGGCCGCGAGTTCTCGGCCTTCTTGGGCAAAACACAGGCCGGGCAAGACGTTCCCAGCAAGAAAGTGTTTGAAGCTTCTGCCAACCAGAAAATCAGCGTGATTCCCAAAGCCGAACTGGAAAAATGGAAAAAAGCCACTGACGCACTGGACGATGCATGGGTGGCAGAAATGACCGGCAAAGGTTTTGACGGCAAAGGCATGTTGCAAACGGCCACCGATATGATCAAGCAATATACGAAGTAAATTCGTGTCTCGGTTAACCTGAGCAGTCCCTGACGGTCTGCTCAGGTTTTTTTATGGCTTGCGGCGCCTTCGAACGGCCGAAATATCCTGCCGGTATGCAGCCCTGATTTCATTTTTATTTACCTTTTGCACACACCATGATGTTTTCAAACGAACTGGAGCGGGTTGCCCGTCTCTGCAGCATATTGGGCGGGTTGGTCATGACCGGCTTGATGCTGATGACCTGCTATAGCCTGATTGGCCGAAATTTTTTCGACTCGGCCTTGATCGGCGACTTTGAGCTGACCGGCGTAGGCGCAGGTGCCGCCATCGCCCTGTTCATGCCAATTTGCCAATTCAAGCGTGAAAACATCATCGTGGACTTCTTCACGGCCAACCGGAGTGAGGCCTTCAACTTCCGCCTCGACCGACTGGGTGACCTGTTCATGACCGTGATTTTCTTTCTGCTGGCCTGGCGTTGCGGCGCTGCGGCCATCAACGCCAAGGAAACCATGGGGGCATCCATGTTGCTGGGCTTCCCCGACTGGATCGTCTTCACCAGCATGTCCATTCCCTTTGGCATCACGGCATTGATTGCCGCCATGCAAGCACTCTCTCAATTTAACAAAAACAAGGCCACATCATGACTCCGATCACTCTGGCTTTGCTGATTTTCGGCATCATGCTGCTCCTTATGGTGGTTCGCGTGCCTATCTCGGGCGCCATGTTCTTGGCGGGCACCGCAGGCTTCGTCATCCAGACAGGTGTGCAACCCTTTTTGAACTTCCTGAACAACCTCGCTTTTGCCCGACTGGCCAACTATGACCTGTCGGTGATTCCCTTGTTCATCCTGATGGGCCACTTTGCCACCCAGGGCGGCATCAGCAAAGCCTTGTTCCAGTTTGCCGCAGCGGTCATGGGCCGCTTCAAAGGTGGTCTGGCCATGGGCGCTGTGCTCGCTTGCGGCGCATTTGGCGCCATTTGTGGCTCCTCTGTGGCGACAGCTGCCACCATCACCGGTGTAGCTTTGCCAGAAATGAAGCGCCACGGCTACTCAGGCCGACTGGCCACGGGCACCTTGGCCGCAGGCGGCACCCTGGGGATCCTGATCCCGCCATCGGTGCCTCTGGTGATCTACGCCATCCTGACCGAGCAAAACATCGCCAAACTGTTCGCTGCAGCGATGATGCCCGGCATCATCGCCATGGTCGGCTACATGATCGCCATCGCCATTTACGTGCGCGTAGTGCCTGGCCAGGCACCGGATCAGGAAGAGCGTGAAAGACTGACGTTCGAGTCGCTCAAAGGCATCTTGCCCATCGCCACCATCTTCATCATCGTGTTCGGTGGCATCTATGCCGGCTTCTTCACGCCGACTGAGGGGGCAGCCGTGGGGGCAGCATCCACCTTTGTGGCAGCTTTGCTCAAACGCGAACTGACTTGGGCCAAGTTCCTAGAATGCTTCCATGCGACCGCCATCAGCTCGGCCATGATCTTCATGATCTTCATGGGCGCTGACGTGATGAATGCCGCTTTAGCGCGCACACAAGTACCAGGTCAGTTGGCTGAAATGGTGGTCGCCATGAACTTGGCACCTTTGATGGTGGTGGGCGGTATCTTGCTGCTGTACGTGGTGTTGGGCGCGGTGATGGACGAGCTGTCCATGCTGCTGCTGACCATCCCGATCTTCTTCCCGATCATCATGAAGCTCGACTTCGGCATGACCCCGGAACACACTGCGATCTGGTTCGGCATCATGGTGCTGATGACCGTGGGCTTTGGCATGCTGGCTCCGCCAGTGGGGCTGAACGTGTATGTTGTCAACGGCATGGCCAAAGACGTGCCGCTGAGCGAAAGCTACAAAGGCATCATGCCCTTCTTGATCAGCGACACCATCCGCACCTTGCTGTTGTTGTTCTTCCCCGGCATCTCGCTGTTCCTGATCCAATACCTGACCTGAGCCGGTTCACAACATGGCCCAGCCAAGCCTCCGGGGTTCTCGCCACGGGGGCTTTTTTTCTGGCCGAAATGGTTAGACTCTGGCACTGACCTGCGCCCCCTCCTCCTCACCCTCCGCCCTCACCCACTTCGAGCCCCTTTCATGATGTTTGACCGCACCATCCGTCATTGCCGCCAATGCGGTGCCCTCGTGGCCCGCCGCTTGCCTGACGACGGCGACACCAAGCTGCGGGCCATCTGCACCGCCTGCAACACAGTCCATTACGAAAACCCCCTCAATGTGGTGGGCACCGTGCCTTGGCTGGGCGACCAGGTCTTGCTGTGCAAGCGCAACATCGAGCCGCGCAAAGGCAAATGGACTCTACCCGCAGGCTTCATGGAGTTGGGCGAATCCACCTCAGAGGGCGCGGCCCGCGAAACCACCGAAGAAGCCGGCGCGCAGTTCATCATGGAAGACCTGTTCACCGTGATGAGCGTGCCCCGCGTGGGCCAAGTGCACTTGTACTACCGCGCCCGCTTGACCAGCGATGTGTTCGATCCCGGCCACGAAACCATGGAAGCGCGGCTGTTCAAAGAGTCTGAAATTCCTTGGGATGATTTGGCGTTCAGAACCGTCAAAGAAACTTTGGAACACTATTTTGCCGACCGGCGTGCAGGTCACTTTGTCACCCACGCATTTGACATCTCGTAAAAAATAAAAAGCCCTAGGCCAAAAGCCGCTCATGCGCTCTCATAATACGATTGCGTTTTCTTACTTTCATCGGATTTTCCAAAGGCTTAGCATGATCAAGTCCATCACAACCGTTCTGAGCAGCTTGTTGGCTGCCGCCGCCATGGCCCAAAACGCTACACCAGCGCCAGCACCTGCTGTGGCGCCTGCCGTGACAGCAGTACCGGCCGTCACACCTGCTCCAGTACCCGCTAAGGTGAAAGCAGAAGCACCTGCCAAGAAAAAGGCGGCCCACAAGGCCACAAAGAAAAGCAAAAAATCAAAGAAGAGCAAAGCCAAATAATTAAAGTGTCAACCTCTTCAATTCAGGTTTGAAAAAAATCAAACCCAAAAGCAAAGGCCACCCGCGGGTGGCCTTTGCTTTTGGAACGACAGGATCGGCGCCAAATAAGCCACAACAACTCAAACATCGATGGCCGCAGCCGAGCCGGCCTGCTTGCGCAATTCGAACTTCTGGATCTTGCCCGTGCTCGTCTTGGGCAACTCGCCAAACACCACCGCACGCGGCACCTTGAAGCTGGCCAAATGCTGCTTGCAATGCGCCACGATCTGCTCGGGCGTGGTCTGCGCACCGGCTTTCAGCTCGACAAACGCACAAGGCGTCTCGCCCCAACGCGCATCGGCTTTGGCCACCACCGCAGCGGCCAGCACATCGGGGTGGCGGTAAAGCACATCTTCGACCTCGATCGATGAAATGTTCTCACCGCCCGAGATGATGATGTCCTTGCTGCGGTCCTTGATCTTGATGTAGCCATCCGGGTACTGCACCGCCAGGTCACCGCTGTGGAACCAGCCGCCCGCAAAAGCCTCTTGCGTGGCCTTGGGGTTCTTCAGATAACCCTTCATCGCGATATTGCCCCTGAACATGATCTCGCCCATGGTCTCGCCGTCTTGGGGCACCGGCTGCAAGGTGTCGGGGTTGAGCACACGCACGTCGCGCTCCAAGTGGTAACGCACGCCCTGGCGGGCATTCAGGCGGGCGCGCTCGCCAATGTCCAATGCATTCCAGTCATCGTGTTTGGCACACACCGTCGCAGGGCCATACACCTCGGTCAAGCCATACACATGGGTCAAATCAAAGCCCATTTTTTCCATGCCCTCGATCATCGAAGCTGGAGGCGCTGCACCCGCGACCATCGCCTTGACGCCCGAGGGCAAGCCTAGCTTCATCGCTACCGGTGCGTTGACCAGCAAGCCATGCACGATGGGCGCACCGCAGTAATGGGTCACGCCTTGCTGGCGAATGGCGTCGAAAATCGCCTGTGCATCGACCCGGCGCAAACACACGTTCACCCCCGCACGCGCCGCCACTGTCCACGGAAAGCACCAGCCATTGCAGTGGAACATCGGCAGCGTCCACAAATACACCGCATGCTTGGGCATGTCCCATTCCAAAATATTGGAGATCGCATTCGTGGCCGCCCCCCGGTGGTGGTACACCACGCCCTTGGGGTTGCCGGTGGTGCCGCTGGTGTAGTTCAGGGCAATCGCATCCCACTCGTTGGCGGGCAAGCTCCAGGCAAACGCCGCATCGCCACTGGCCACCAAAGCCTCGTAGCCGATCGAGCCCAGTTTTTCAGACGGGCCGGTGTACAGCGCATCCTCCACATCCACCACCCACAAAGGCTTGGCGGACTGGCGCAGGGCCAACGCTTTTTTCATCACCCCCGAAAACTCCGGGTCCACGATCACCGCCTTGGCTTCGCCGTGGTCCAACATGAAGGCGATGGTTTCCGGGTCCAAACGGGTGTTGAGGGCATTGAGCACCGCCCCCGCCATGGGCACGCCAAAATGCGCCTCTACCATGGGCAGGGTGTTGGGCAACATCACCGCCACCGTGTCGTTTTTGCCAATGCCCGCCTGCACCAAGGCACTGGCCAACTGGCGGCAACGCCGGTAAGTGGTGGCCCAGTCCTGCCGCACATCACCGTGCACGATGGCCAAGCGCTGGGGATAGACCTCGGCTGTGCGCTCAATGAATGCCAGCGGCGACATCGGGGCGTGGTTGGCCGGGTTGGGGGGCAAATCCTGGTCAAAGATGCTGATGGCGCTGGGGTTCATGGCGAATTCCTGAGTCATGTTGCGATTTGATTGGAATCAGTTTGCCTGACCTGGGACTGAAATCCATGCTGGTTTGCCCCGAAAAGGACCCGTCTTATCGGCGAAAATAGCCCGATGGCCATCCCCCAGTCTTTCATCCAGGAGTTGCTGTCCCGCGTCGACGTGGTCGACATCGTGGGCAAATACGTGCAACTCAAGAAAGGCGGCGCCAACTTCATGGGCCTGTGCCCCTTTCACGGCGAAAAATCGCCCAGCTTCAGCGTCAGCCCCACCAAGCAGTTTTTTCACTGCTTTGGCTGCGGCAAAAACGGCAACGCCATCGGCTTTCTGATGGAGCACGCCGGCATGACCTTCATCGAAGCGGTGAAAGACCTGGCCCAGCAAACGGGCATGGTCGTGCCCGAAGAGCAGCAATCGCCCGAAGACCGCGCCAAAGCCGCCGCGCAAAAAGCCAAGCAAGACAGCCTGAGCGACGTGCTCGAAAAAGCGGGCAGCGCCTACCGAGAAGAACTCAAATCCACGCCCCGCGCCATCGAATACCTCAAGGGCCGTGGCCTGTCGGGCCAAATTGCCAAGCGCTTTGGCCTGGGCTATGCGCCCGAAGGCTGGCGTTCGCTGGCCAGCATCTTCCCCAAATACGACGACCCACTCTTGGCCGAATCGGGCTTGGTCATCGTCAACGAAGAAGACGACAAGCGCTATGACCGCTTTCGCGACCGCATCATGTTCCCGATCCGCAACATCAAAGGTGAGTGCATCGGCTTTGGTGGGCGAGTGATCGGCTCGGGCACACCCAAGTATTTGAACTCGCCCGAAACCCCGGTGTTCCACAAAGGCCGTGAGCTGTATGGCCTGTACGAAGCCCGCGAAGCCCTGCACAACGCGGGCTACGTGCTGGTGACCGAAGGCTATATGGACGTGGTGGCGCTGGCCCAGCTGGGCTTTGCCAACGCTGTGGCCACCTTGGGCACGGCCTGCACACCCGACCATGTGCAAAAACTGTTTCGTTTCACCGATGCGGTGGTCTTCAGCTTTGACGGTGACGGCGCAGGCCGTCGCGCCGCACGCAAGGCGCTGGACGGCGCTTTGCCCTACGCCACCGATGTGCGCAGCATCAAGTTCTTGTTTTTGCCCGCCGAGCATGACCCCGACAGCTATGTGCGCGAATTTGGCCAAGAGGCTTTTGCCGAGCAGATCAAGCTGGCCATGCCGCTGTCGCGCTTTTTGATCGAAGCGGCCAGTGCCGACTGCGACTTGCAAACCGCCGAAGGCCGCGCCCGCCTGTCCAGCCAAGCACGCCCCCTGTGGCAACTCTTGCCCGACGGCGCACTCAAGCAACAACTGCTGTCCGAGCTGGCGCAATTGATTCAGCTCGAAACCGCCGGACTCGAAAAACTCTGGGGCCAGCAAGCGGCCAGTGAGCAACGCTTTGCACCCGCAGGCCGCAGCCCCAACGCGCCTGCGCCCTCGCCCATGCAAGCGGCCAATGCCGCCTTCAGCCAAGCCGCCAGCGCAGGGGCGGACCCACAACACTTTGAGCCGCAATACGGCGAGCCCCCGGCCTGGGCGGGCGACAGCGGTTATGGACAAACCAACGCACCCGGCGGTGGTTATGCAGGCGGTGCCTATTCAAACGGTGGGACTGGTGGTTACGGCGGTGGCAGCTCATACGGCAACTCAGGCCAGCGCAAGACTTCAAACTGGACGCCCAACAGCAAATTCGGCAACAGCCGGTACAAGCGCGACCAAGCCCCTGTGTACACCGGACCTCGCACAGTGCCCGCGAGTCGGGCCGACCATGCTGTCCGCTTGCTGCTGGGCAATATGGCCTTGTGGGAAACGCTGGCCAGCGAAGACCACGCCATGCTCTGCGCTTTGCCGGCGCCCCACGGCCCTTTGTTTGCTTGGCTGGAGTCGCAGTTTCACGAACAAGGGGCTTTGGGTTGGTCCGCCTTGCAAAGCGAAATGCAAGGCCTGACTTTTGCAGAAGATGCCAAACGCTGGATGGCCCAAGAAAACCTGGGCAACACGTCAGGCCAAGACCCTGCAGCCCCGCCCGACCCCCAAGAAGCCCGACAAGAGCTGCGCCGTCTGCTCACCATGTTGATGATCGACCGGCTCAAGCAGCTCGAAACCGAAGCCCTGAGCCAAGCCAGCACCGGGCAAGACCCCGAAGCCCAACAACGCTGGCGCAGCCTGCACGAACGGCGCAAAGAGCTGATGGCCGCAGCGGCTGCACTGCAAGCAGCCCAATAAAAAACGAGCTCAGGTCGAAATCACTTGTCCAATAGCTGGTTGAGCTTGTCGGCCTCGAAGGTTTCGCGGGTGGCCGCGTCACCCGGCATTTGCGCTGGCTGCTGGGCGCACAGCTGCTCGAGCGCTTTCCAGATCATGGCGATCTGGTGCTCTTGGCCGGCTGCATTGTCAATCAAGCCGCGCAGGGCCTGGCTCACCGGGTCATCGTCTTGGGTGATGCCATAGGCACTGAACTTGCGCTCGGTGCCCGACACATCGGCACTTTCACCCGCCTTGGACGGGATGATGCGGGCCGGAATGCCCACCGCCGTGGCCCCGGCAGGCACCGGCTTGATGACCACCGCATTGCTGCCGATCTTGGCCCCGTCGCCCACCTCAAAGCCGCCCAGCACCTTGGCCCCGGCACTGACCACCACATCGCGGCCCAGCGTCGGGTGGCGTTTGGCCCCTTTGTAGAGCGATGTACCGCCTAACGTGACACCCTGGTAAATCGTGCAGCCGTCGCCAATCTCGGCGGTTTCGCCCACCACCACACCCATGGCGTGGTCAAAGAAAACGCGTTCACCGATCTTGGCGCCGGGGTGGATTTCGATACCCGTCAACCCCCGCGACACATGAGAAATGAAGCGGCCCAGCCACTTGAAGCCGTGGTTCCAGCACCAGTGCGCGCGGCGGTGCAGCACCAAGGCGTGCAGCCCCGGATAACAGGTCAGCACCTCCCAAGCGGTGCGGGCAGCAGGGTCCCGGTCAAGGATGCATTGGATGTCGGAGCGAAGGCGAGAAAACATAGGCACTGAGTCTATCGCTTGGTCGGGCTTTTAGATTCAGCGCTCTGGATCATGGCCTTGGCCACCCCGCGCAATATGTGGATTTCTTCCGGGCTCAGATCAGCGCGGTTGAACAATTGGTTCAAACGTGGCATGAGCTTTTTGGGCGCGGCGGGGTCCAGAAAGCCAATGTCGGTCAGCGCCTGTTCAAAGTGCGTCAGCATGCCCGCGACCTGCTGGGCATCCGCCTTGTCGGCGGGTGCCACGGCGTCTTGCACCGGGAATCCGCCCAAAGCCACACGCCAGTCGTAAGCAATGACCTGAATGGCCGAACCCAAATTGAGCGAGCCAAACTGCGGATTCGTGGGAATCGACAGCGCCACATGGCAACGGTAAACGTCTTCGTTTTTCATGCCAAAGCGCTCAGAGCCAAACAAAAATGCCACGCACTGCTCGGGCGCACCGGGTTTCGTCAGCTCGGCAAAGTGCTCGCGCGGCGAACGTGTGGGTGGACCAAAATCGCGCGGCGTCATGGCGGTAGCGCACAGGTGGGTCACGCCATCCAGCGCTTCGTCCAGTGTGTCGACCACCCGGGCCTTGGCCAGCACATCATTGGCCCCGCTGGCCCGCTGAATGGTTTCTTCTTTGCGCAGCACATTGGGCCATCGCGGTGCCACCAGCACCAGCTCGTCAAAACCCATGACCTTCAGGGCACGGGCAGCAGCGCCCACGTTGCCAGCATGGCTGGTCTCTATCAAGATAAATCGCGTCTTCATGCCCCGATTGTCCATGCTGAGACACCCACTGAGACGCGTCACATGCGCTTCATGACGCCAAAATGACGAACACACCCTTTTTTCATGAGAAAATGCCCGCTTCGCCGCCGCGATCGTGCGTGGGCTAGCCAGGTTCTTCCAACAATTTATGTCGTCCAATCTCCACCCCATGCTCAACGTGGCCATCAAGGCTGCACGCGCCGCTGGCGCCATCATCAACCGTGCCGCGCTTGACGTTGAAGCGGTTCGCATCTCGCAAAAACAAGTCAACGATTTTGTGACCGAGATCGACCATGCCAGTGAAAAAGTCATCATCGACACCTTGCTGACCGCCTACCCTGACCACGGCATCCTGGCCGAAGAGTCGGGCAGCACACACGGCAACCCGGCCGCTGACCACATCTGGATCATCGACCCCCTGGACGGCACCACCAACTTCATCCACGGCTTCCCTGTTTATTGCGTGAGCATTGCCCTGCAAGTGCGCGGCAAGATCGAGCAAGCCGTCATTTACGACCCCACCCGCAACGACCTGTTTACGGCCACCAAAGGCCGTGGCGCGTTCATGAACGACCGTCGCCTGCGCGTGAGCAAGCGCATTCGTCTGCAGGAATGCATCATTTCCACAGGCTTTCCTTTCCGCAAGGGCGACAACTTTAACCAATACCTGCGCATGATGGGCGACGTGATGCAACGCACCGCCGGCCTGCGCCGCCCAGGTTCCGCCGCACTCGATTTGGCCTATGTAGCCGCAGGCTTTACCGACGGTTTCTTTGAAACTGGGCTGTCGCCTTGGGACGTGGCCGCAGGATCGCTGTTGGTCACCGAAGCCGGTGGTTTGATTGGCAACTTCACGGGCGAGTCCGACTTTTTGGAACAAAAAGAATGCCTGGCCGGTGCGCCACGCATTTACGGCCAGTTGGTCAGCATCTTGGGCAAATTCAGCAAGTTCGCCAGTGCAGGCGACAAAGCTGCTGTGCGCTCGGCGGTCGAAACCCTGAGCCGCGAACGCACCTCAGACAGCCACGACATGGACGCCGAAGGTCAAGACGACGACGCCAGCGGTGAAACCGACGCACACAAAGACGCGCCGTTTTAAGGACGCCACGGGCACCACCAGTGTGCCGGCCCAGCCATCGCCTGCTCGCTGATTGGCTGAGTGGCTGAGTGGCTTACAGGCTGAAGAGTACAAACCAAAAAAGCATCAGTTACCTGATGCTTTTTTTGTGCCTGGAGCGGCATACCGCTCACGAGATCGCCACCAAGGCCCTTGCCAGGCCTGATCGGCCATCACTTCAAGAAGTTGCCCCAAGCCCCAATGTTGTGAACCGCCGAATAGCCCTTCTTTTTGAGCAACAGCTTGGCCATGCCGCTGCGTGTACCGCTGGCACAGCCGACCACCACGGGCAATGCCTTGGGAATTTCGTCCAATCGGGTAGCCAGTTCTTGCAACGGAATGTTCACCGTGCCCGGTGCGCTGGCCTGCGCAAACTCGGCCATGGACCGCACATCCAACAAAGTAGCGCCCTGCTGCTTCAAAGCGGGCAACAAAGCCACCACCCGCCGGGCGTTCCACCACTTGTAGCCAAACCAAGCCACCAAGGCCAGCATGGGCCAATAATTTTTCAGAAAATCCACGGTTTTTTACCCCTTGTTCGATGGCCAATGGTAGCCAATGATGCGCCGTCACACGGGCCATTCAGCGCTACACCTCAAGACCCCGATGATCCGGCCAACACGAGGATGGAAATAAATTTCTAAGACCAAAGATAAGTGCTTGATTTTTAAAGATAATTTCAGCAGTAAAACCCATTCAAATCATCCCTGAAGCCATTGCAGCCTTTTTGTACGCACGTTTTCTTCAGGGTCGGCCAAGTCATTGATGCCAAACGACATTTCCCCTGCCCTTAACCCCGCTGACTATTCCGGACACACGCCCATGATGGCGCAGTACTTGGGCATCAAAGCGGAGTTCCCTGACACGCTGGTGTTCTACCGCATGGGCGACTTTTATGAGTTGTTCTTTGCCGATGCCGAAAAAGCCGCTGGCCTGCTCGACATCACCCTCACCCGGCGCGGTCAATCTGCGGGCCAGCCCGTGGTCATGGCAGGTGTGCCCTTTCACTCGGTCGAAACCTATCTGGCCCGGCTAATCAAGTTGGGCGAATCGGTGGCACTGTGCGAACAAGTGGGCGATGTGGCCACGGCCAAAGGCCCGGTCGAGCGCAAAGTGGTGCGCGTGGTCACCCCTGGCACCTTGACCGACACCGAGTTGCTGCCCGACAAAAGCGAAGCCATCTTGCTGGCTGTGCACCAAGCCGCCAAAAACCGCTGCGGCTTGGCCTGGTTGAGCGTCACGCAAGGCGTGGTGCACTTGGCCGAATGCGCCCAGGACGAACTGGCCGACTGGATCGACCGCATCAGCCCGAGCGAGCTTTTGGCCAGCGCGGGCATGACGCCCACCTTTGAGCAAAAACTGCGCGGCCTCAAAACCGGCGGACGTGGTGCTTGGGCTTTTGCCCTGCGACCCGACTTCCAGTTTGATGCCGGTCTGGGCCAACGCAAACTGCTGGAGCAACTGCAAGCGGCATCGCTGGCAGCATGGAGCGCCGACACCCTGCACGACGCACACGCCGCCGCTGCCGCCTTGCTGACCTATGCCGAACACACCCAAGGCCGCAGTCTGCCGCATGTGCAGCGGGTGCAAGTGCAGCGCTCGGACGCGCTGATCGACCTGCCTGCCAGCACCCGCCGCAATCTGGAGCTGACGCAAACCCTGCGCGGTGAAAGCGCGGCCAACTCGCCCACGCTGTTTGCCCTGCTCGACACCTGCATGACCGGCATGGGCAGCCGCTTGCTCCGAAGCTGGTTGCTCAGCCCGCCGCGTGATCGCAATGTGGCTCAACAACGGCTGAACGCCATCGCCATGCTCACGGCATTGCCCAGCACGCGGGAAGACATGGCTCCTCGGGTCAAGCCCGAGGATGGCATTCAGGACGCCAGACGCGAGGACGACCTGCACCATGCCGGTCCCGCCTACAAACGCCTGCGCGAACAGCTCAAAGGCGCCAGCGATGTGGAGCGCATCACCGCCCGCACCGCGCTGCGCCAAGTGCGCCCGCGCGAGCTGGTGGCGCTGCGCCATGCGCTGGTGCGTGCGGCCTCGCTGTCGTTGCAATTGCAAGCCCTGCAACCCGAAGCAGGCAGCCTGCTTGCAGGCATGGCCCGCTGGCTCACGCCACCCACCCACTGCGCCGAGCTGCTGCAAATGGCCCTGCTCGAAGAGCCCGCTGCGCTGGTGCGCGACGGTGGCGTGATTGCCGACGGCCTGGACGCCGAGCTGGACGAGCTGCGTAACATCCAGACCAACTGCGATGCGTTTTTGCTCGACCTGGAAACCCGCGAAAAAGAGCGCACCGGCATTGCCAATTTGCGCGTGCAATTCAACAAAGTGCACGGCTTTTACATCGAGGTCACGCAGGGCCAGCTCGACAAAGTGCCGGACGACTACCGCCGCCGCCAGACCCTGAAAAACGCCGAGCGCTTCATCACGCCCGAGCTCAAGACCTTTGAAGACAAGGCCCTGTCGGCGCAAGAGCGCGCCTTGGCCCGCGAGAAATGGCTGTACGAAGGCTTGCTTGACCAACTGCAACCCTTTGTGCCCGCGCTCACCGCTTTGGCGCAGGCCATGGCCTCGCTCGATGTGCTGTGTGCCTTGACCGAGCGCTCACTCACCCTGAACTGGTGCGCCCCCGAGTTTGCTAAAGAGCCGTGCATTGAAATCCGACAAGGGCGCCACCCGGTGGTGGAGGCACGCTTGGCCGAAATGTCTGGCGCCAGCTTCATCGCCAACGACACGGTGCTGGGCCAGCGCCAGCGCTTACAAATCATCACCGGCCCCAACATGGGCGGTAAATCGACCTACATGCGCCAAGTGGCACTCATCGTGCTGTTGGCCAGCATCGGCAGCCATGTGCCCGCCAGCCGCTGCCGCTTAGGGCCCATCGACGCCATCCACACCCGCATTGGCGCTGCCGACGACCTGGCCAACGCCCAATCGACCTTCATGCTGGAGATGACCGAGGCCGCGCAAATTTTGCACAGCGCCACGCCGCACAGCCTGGTGCTGATGGACGAGATCGGTCGCGGCACCTCCACCTTTGACGGCCTGGCCTTGGCCAGCGGCATTGCCACGCACTTGCACAACAAAACGCAAGCTTTTGCGCTGTTTGCCACCCACTACTTTGAGCTGACCGAGTTCCCGGCCACGCACACAGCGGCGGTAAACATGCACGTGAGCGCAGCCGAATCGGGCGCGTCCATTGTGTTTTTGCACGAGCTACAACCCGGCCCGGCCAGCAAAAGCTACGGCGTGCAAGTGGCGCGTTTGGCGGGCATGCCTGCGGGTGTGCTGACCCATGCCCGCCACGCCCTGAGTGCGCTCGAAGCCGGTGCCAGCGAAAGCCGACAGCAAGTGGACCTGTTTGCCGCACCACCCGAATCCGAAGCCAGCGGGCCAAGCCCCATCGAAGTGGCGCTGGCCCAAATCAATCCCGACGCGCTCAGCCCCCGCGAAGCGCTCGACGCCCTGTATGCTTTGCAGCGCTTGCTGCCCAAAAATTAAAGAGTTGATTCATGACTTATTGCGTTGCCGTCAAAACCCGCGCCGGTCTGGTGTTTTTGTCCGATTCCCGCACCAATGCGGGCCTGGACCAGATCAGCACCTTCCGCAAAATGATCGTCTACGAAAAAGCAGGCGACCGCTTCATGACGCTGCTGTCAGCGGGCAACCTGAGCATTTCACAGTCGGTGCGCGAGGTGCTGCAAATTGAAAAATTGGTCGAACCCGGCCAAGACGAACCGTTGACCATCTGGAATGCCAAGAGCATGTTCGATGCCACCCGCGTGTTGGGTGCCGCTGTGCGCCGCGTGTACGAGCGCGATGCAGCGGCCCTCAAAGCCTCGGGTGTGGAGTTCAACGTCTCCATGATCTTTGGCGGCCAAATCGGCAACGAAGGCATGCGCCTGTTCCAGGTCTATTCGCCCGGCAACTTCATCGAAGCCACCGACGAAACGCCTTACTTCCAGATTGGTGAATCCAAATACGGCAAACCCGTGCTCGACCGCGTCATCACCCCCGACACGCCGCTGGATGAAGCCGCGAAATGCGCTTTGGTGTCGATGGACTCGACCCTCAAATCCAACCTGTCGGTCGGCCTGCCGCTGGACATGGTGGTTTACCAAGCGGGCAGCCTGCAAACCGACCGCATCATGTGCATCGACGAGCACAACCCCTACTTCCAAATGCTGCGCTCCAGCTGGGGCGACAAACTGCGCCAAATGTTCGACAGCATCGAAGACCCAATGTGGCACGGCGGCGCGACTGACATCCCGCTGATGGTGCCGCCCACTCGCAACGCCTTGCTCAAAAAAATCACCACGCCGGATGAGAAGCTGATCTGATCAAACACGGGTGGAAAAATGAACCGCGTCTTTGGGTTGGTGTTATTGATATTGAGCAGTTTCAATTTTTCAAATGCGTTAGGCATGGAATTCCAAGGTCATGAGCGCACATTGATCATGTCTGGTGCAGTGGTCACAGGTGACCTTGTCAAACTGAAGAATATTCTGCAAGAAACGCCAACAATTCAGCACGTCGTTCTCAGGAACTCCTGGGGTGGCGATGCTTGGACGGGGTATCGTGTTGGTGAAATTTTTCGAGATCAACGCATTGAGACCAGCGTATCCGGCTATTGCGTTTCCTCATGCTCTCGGATGTTTTTAGGCGGGATCAAGCGGTACTTCTCAGACGACTATTCGCCCGAGAAAACATTTGTAGGATTTCACGGCCACTACAACAACGAGGGTCAGCTGAACTCAAAAAGTGTTCAAGATCAGGGGCTATTTCGATGGATAGTCAAACATTCAGACGGCAAGGCCGACGAAGTCTTGGTTAATCAATGGATCAACATTGCAATCGCCCAAGGCATGGTTGCATTCATGCCACAACGTAAAGCTGAATTGCCAATGACTTACTTTTGCAAAGGCACGGAAAGCAAACGCCCCTTGGGTTGCGAAGCACTTCAAACGAATGCGCTCACAAGAGGTGTCATCACTGATTTATCGCTCAAACCCAGTCCAGACCAAGTGCAGTTACGTCAAACATTTATGCCAGCACCATCCGCATCTGGATATGCAACAGCAGACGAAATCGGCAAAGTTCCACTTGACCTGAAAGCTGGTATCGATAATTACCAAAAATACTTGAACGCAATGACACCAAAAGCATTTGCCGTGGCGCCTGATCGACAGTTTTGGGCATGGAACACCGGTGATGAAGAATCAGTGAAATCGGCCTTGTCGCGCTGTGCCGAAAGAGCCAAACAGGCCTGCCTGCTCTATGCAATAGATGAAACTGTGGTTTACAGCACACCACTGACTAACACTACTAATCAATGACCCCTCGCATCGTTTTCTCGCACGGCAACAGTTTTCCAGCCAGCACCTACAAGGTGATGCTGGGCAGCCTCCGCCAGCGCGGCTTTGAGGTTGATGCGGTGGAGATGTATGGCCATGATCCGCAGTACCCGGTCACCAACAACTGGCCCCATCTGGTGCAACAACTGGCTGACTTCGCCCGCGCCAAACAAGGCGATGGCGAACCGGCTTTTCTGATCGGGCATTCGCTGGGCGGCATCCTGAGCCTGATGTGTGCGGCCCGCCACCCCGAGCTGGCCCGTGGCGTGGTGCTGATCGACTCGCCCGTCATTGGCGGCTGGCGTGCCACCACCTTGGGTTTGGCCAAACGCACGCCACTCATTGGCTCACTGTCGCCGGGGCGCATCAGCCAAAAACGCCGCCAACACTGGCCCAACGCGACCGAAGCGCTCGAAAGCTTTCAGCAGAAAAAATCGTTTGCCCGCTGGGACCCGCAGGTGCTGCGCGACTACATCGAACACGGCACGCACGATGCCGGCGGTCAACGTCATCTGAGCTTTGACCGCGACGTGGAAACCGCCATCTACAATGGTCTGCCACACAAACTCGACAGCCTGCTCAAGCGCCACCCGCTCAAATGCCCAGCGGCCTTCATCGGCGGAACCCATTCGGCTGAAATGCAGCAAGCGGGCGTTGACCTGACACACAAGGTGGTCAAGGGCCGCGTCATGATGATCGACGGCTCACACCTGTTCCCCATGGAAAAACCGCTGGCCACGGCAGCAGCGATCGAAGCATCGCTGCGCAACATCGGGGCTTGATCAAGCCGCCCAAGTCACCAGCCCGCTGTAGCTGGAGCCCAGCACCACCAGACCAAAAACGATCCGGTACCAGGCAAACACCTCAAAGCTGTGGCTGGAGATGAAGCGCAGCAACCAGCGCACACACACCCAAGCGCTCAAGAACGAAAACACCAAGCCCACGCCAAACAGCGGCGCATCGGCCACGCTGAGCAAGGCGCGGTCTTTGTAGAGGCTGTACGCCCCTGCGCCGATCAAGGTGGGAATGGCCAGGTAAAAAGAAAAGTCGGTCGCCGCCTTGCGCGACATGCCCAGCAACATGCCACCAATGATGGTGGCCCCGCTGCGGCTGGTGCCCGGAATCATGGCCAAGCACTGCACCAGCCCCACTTTGAGCGCATCGCGCCCGCGCATGTCTTCGACCTCTTGGATGCGCACCGTGCTGGCCGGACGCCGCTCGGCCCACAAAATCACCAAGCCACCCAAGATGAAGGTGGTGGCCACCACCTCGGGCGTAAAAAAATTGGCCTTGATGGCCTTGCCAAACAACAGGCCCAGCACGACGGCAGGCACAAAAGCGATGAACACATTGAGCGCAAAACGCTGCGCATCGGCATTGCGCGGCAAGGCGCGAACGGTCGAGCTGATCTTTTGCCAATACACAATGATCACCGCCAAAATCGCCCCGGTTTGGATGGCGATGTCAAACACCTTGGCCTTGTCATCGTCAAAGCCGAGCAAGGCACCCGCCAAAATCAAATGCCCAGTGGACGAAATCGGCAAAAACTCGGTCAAACCCTCGACCACGCCCATCACGGCGGCTTTGAACAACAGCATTGAATCCACGAACAATCCTTTGAAGAATGCAGGATTATCGCGACTTCACAAGCCCAGTCTGGCGATCCGACCTGCGCCACGCTGGGGCGACTTGAAAAGTCGCCTTTCAGGCGTTTCTCACCACGGCAACACCGTTTCATCGCAATCAGACACAGGTAAGAGTTACTTTGAATTACATTCAAGGCCACCCTTGGCCCCGTTCCCAACCGTTCTGAAAACACCCACACCATGCAAATGACCCCCACCATCGCCATTCACATGAGCGCCGCCATCACGGCGGTCTTGTTGGGGCCAGTTGCGCTGTGGGCCCGGCTAGGCCGCACCACCCGTCCGCGCCTGCACCGCGCCCTGGGCTATGCCTGGGTAACTTGCATGATCACAGCAGCCTTGAGCGCGATATTCATCCGTGACTTCCAACTGCCCAATGCCATGGGGTACACACCGATCCACCTGCTGATTCCGCTCACGTTTTTCAGCCTGTACCGCGCATTTGTCTACCTGCTTCAAGGCAACATCCAAGGTCACCGCAAAACCATGCAATGGCTGTACGTCAGTGCGTGCCTAGTTGCAGGTGCATTCACATTGGTCCCTGGGCGTTACCTGGGTAATTTGATCTGGTCAAACTAACCAAGTCTGGATTCAAAAAAGTCGCCATGCAAACACTGCAACACATCCCCGTTTGGGTCTTCGCTTTACTGATCGGTCTCATTGCTCTGGGTTTGGTACAAACGCGCACACGCCGTGTTCGCAAGCAACGCCTTTTGGGCATCAACATCGCACTGACCGTGTTCACCTTGGTGGGCGTGGTCCAGCAGTGGCGGCTGACGCCGTGGCTGACAACGAGCCTCCTCAGCTGGGCCGCCATGGGTTTGCTGGTGGCATGGGCGCTCGGTCAAGGTGCCGCGCCAGGCGGGGCCCGCTACGACCAAGAAACCCGTCACTACACCGTGCCCGGCAGCTGGATGCCCTTGGCCCTGTTCATGGCCATTTTTGCTTGCAAGTTTGTGGTGGGCATGCTGGCCGCGACGGCCCCAGAGAGCTTGCACAGCCTGCAAACGGCCATCGGCATCAGCGCCCTGTACGGCTTTTTTTCAGGGGTGCTAAACGCAAGGGCCCTGCGGCTGTTGAAACTCAACACACACCAAGACCAGCACACCTGATTCAGGTCTGCGCACGCCCTTGCCTCTGTCAGTCAGGGCTGAAGCCAGCGATCTCAGCGCTGTACATGGCCATGACCGCGGCCATGACCACGGCCACCGTCATGGTCGCGATCATCTCGGCGATCACGCCCCTCATGCCGACGGCCATGGTCACGCCCCCAGCTTGGCGCTGGCCGGTACACCTGAGGCACATAAACAACCCGAGGTGGCGGCGTAGGTGCATAAAAGACGCGAGGCTGCGGCATGACCACCATGGGGCCATGGATGCCGACCTGTGCATAGACCGGGGCATGGCCGATTTGGGAAGAAAACACCACCGATGGCGACACCGCCACCGGATGGGCGCAGCCCACTTGCGACAGGCCCAAGGCCAGAGTGCACAGCAACAGCGATTTTCGGGTCCAGGTTTTGAGAGCCAACGTGGCCATGTGCATTCCTTTGAAAGTGACGGCGAACCCTTGATCCGCCTGCACCTGTAGCGCTTCAAGCGCATTTTTCGCGGACAAAGCGGGCTTCACAATGGTTTCCAGTCGTAACCAGATCACCCAGAGCACGCACGCGCTTCCCTCTAAAATCAAGCGCTATGACCTCCCCCACCGACAAAGCCACCGCCAGCGCCGCTGCTGCTCCCGCCGAACACAAAGTCAGCAACTTCCTGCGCCAAATCATTGGAAACGATCTGGAAAAAGGCACCTACGCCGCTCGCCGCTGGGCAGGCAGCCCCGGCGATGCCGCGCACCACGCAGCAGGCGAACCGGACCCAGCCAAGATCCGCACCCGCTTTCCGCCCGAACCCAACGGCTATTTGCATGTAGGACACGCCAAAAGCATTTGCATCAACTTTGGCTTGGCGCAAGAGTACGGCGGCGTGTGCCACCTGCGCTTTGACGACACCAACCCCGAAAAAGAAGACACCGAATACGTCAACTCCATCATCGATGCCGTGAAATGGCTGGGTTTTGACTGGAATGGCGCAGCCGACGCCGCGCCCTACCAGGCCAGCGACTACTTCGACTTCATGTACCGCGCAGCCGAGGCGCTGATCGAAGCCGGTCACGCCTATGTGGACGAGCAAAGCGCCGAGGACATGCGTGCCAACCGGGGTGACTTTGTCAAACCCGGCGTGGACAGCCCCTTCCGCACCCGCACCGTGGCCGAAAACTTGGCACGCTTTCGCGAAATGCGTGATGGCAAGCTGGCCGACGGCGCTGCCGTACTGCGCGCCAAGATCAGCATGCAGTCCCCCAACATCAACCTGCGCGACCCGGCCATCTACCGCATCCGCCGCGCCACCCACCACCACACGGGCGACAAATGGTGCATCTACCCGATGTACACCTTTGCCCACCCGATTGAGGACGCGCTGGAGCAAATCACCCACAGCCTGTGCACGCTGGAGTTTGAAGACCAGCGCCCGTTTTACGACTGGCTGATGGAACGCCTGTGCGAATGCGGCCTGCTGGCTGCGCCCAGCCCCAAACAATACGAATTTGCCCGCCTGAACCTGACCTATGTCATCACCAGCAAACGCAAGCTGGCGCAACTGGTGACCGAAGGCAAAGTCAACGGCTGGGACGACCCGCGCATGCCGACCATCGTGGGCCTGCGCCGCCGGGGCTACACCCCGACAAGTCTGCGCCTGTTTGCCGACCGCATTGGCGTGACCAAGAGCGACAGCTGGATCGACTACAGCACGCTCGAAGGGTGCCTGCGCGAAGATCTGGAAAACAAAGCCCACCGCGGCATGGCCGTGCTCGACCCCGTCAAGCTCGTGTTGAGCAACTGGGCCGAGGCCTTTGGCAGCGACGGCTACACCGAGGCCTGCACCCAACCCGCCCTGCCCCACAGCGCAGTGGCCGAGGGCCAAACGCCGCCAGCCGACCGCTCTTTCCTGATCGGCAAAGAAGTGTGGATCGAGCGCGAAGACTTTGAAGAAGTGCCGCCCAAGGGCTACAAACGCTTGTTCCCCGGCAACGTGGTGCGCCTGAAAGGCGGCTACGTGATCGAATGCACCGGCTGCGCACGCGATGCGGCGGGCAATGTGACCGAGGTGCACGCCAAAGTGATCCCTGGCACCAAGAGCGGCACACCCGGTGCCGACAGCGTCAAAGCCAAAGCCGCCATCACCTGGGTGGCCGTGGCCGACGGCGTGCAAGCCGAAGTGCGCCTGTACGACCGCCTCTTTGCAGAAGCGCATCCTGATGCGGGCGGCAAAGACTTCTTGCAATCGCTCAACCCGGACAGCTTGAAGGTTGTCACCGCGTACGTGGAACCGTCATTGGCCGGGGCGCAGCCGGACCAGAAGTTTCAGTTTGAGCGGTTTGGGTACTTTGTGGCGGACCGCTTGGATCATGTGGCGGGAGCCAAGCCGGTATTCAATCGGGTGACGGGGTTGAAGGACAGTTGGGGCAAATGAATTGAGCTCACGCCCTCAAACCATCCAAATATTTCTCCCATCCGGCGACCCACGCGGCATGCGCGTGGCCGAGATCACAACCCGCATTGTTCGTGTGATCGAGGTGCCGCGCAGCCAACTGGCCGACTTCCTGAAGATGCCAGAGGCCCAGCAAGTGGGCGTGTACTTTTTGATGGGCGAATTGTCTGAGGCGGGTTTACCTCGCACTTACATCGGACAGTCAGGCAGTGTGGGCAAGCGCTTGGAGCAACACCATCAGAACAAAGATTTTTGGAACCGCGCTTTCGTGGTCATCTCGCTGACCAACAGCTTGACGCAAACTCATGCATTGTTTTTGGAATGGCTGGCTATTGCAGAAGCCACCAAGGCAGGACGTTATGGTCTAGAGAATGGCAACACCGGTTCGCAGCCCTACACACCTGCTCCTTTGCAAGCGGATTGTCATGAGATTCACGAAACCTCAGCCACTTTGTTGGCCACGTTGGGCCAGCCCATTTTTGAACCCTTGACCAGTGCCCCAACCGCTAAAGGCATCGTCGAATTGTTCTATTGCAAGGGCTCGGGGGCCGACGGCGTGGGCGAATACACCACCGAAGGTTTTGTGGTGCACAAAGGTTCGAAGGGGCGAGCAGAGATCGTTCCTTCAATTCAGGGAACTTCTCACGAGCGCATGCGCAGCCAGTTAATTACTGAAGGCGTTCTGACCGAAATCGCTGGCAGTGCTGGATCTCTGCTGGTTTTCACACGCGACCACCTGTTTTCAAGCCCCAGCACAGCCGCCATGGCAGTCATGGGCCGATCAGCAAATGGCTGGGTTGAATGGAAAACGGCATCCGGCAAGACTTTGGACGAGGTCAAGCGGCAAGGCGTCATCAGCACAAATGCTGACTGACCAGAAAGTGCCTAGAGCTTTAAAGCAGAAACTCGGTGGTTTGCTCGCGCGTGGTGAACTTGTACGTGTTCACCTCTTGCCCCCTGCTTTTTTGCTGGGGTTCTGCCCCAAAGTACGCAACTGCTTGGCGCTTTGCGGGCTGACCAGCTTTTTGCCAGTTTCGGCTTCAAGCTTCAGCCGCGCCTGCCGGGCCACCCCGCCGCCGCGCTTGGCCACGTCTTCGTGGTCGTCTAGCGTTTGCGGCTGCACGGCTTCTGAAATTTCCTTGGTGGACAGCTCGGCCAGCATGCTCATGATCAACTCTTTGTTGGTCATGTTGTCACGCAGGTTTTCTTTCTTCAGGCCCTTGTGCTGCTTGTATTCCTTGGCGGTTTTGTCGGCCCAGGTTTTGTAAATCACGTCGGTCAAAAATGCGAATTGCGGCCCTTCTTGCAAGCCGTGCTTTTTCCACTCGTCGGTCAGCTCTTTGCAGATCTCGATGCTCTTGAGCCGCTGGTTGATCCAATTGTCTGTGTACCCCAGGCGCTTGTAGTCGAGCATGGCCTGCTCGATGCTCAGCTCCGGGTCTTGCAGCTGGTCCAGGCGCTGGCTGCCCACTTCGGCCAGCCAGAGCTTGAAGGGTTCGGCCCGCTTGCTGGGGATGGACTGGATGAGCCGCAAGATTTGCTCGGTGTCCGCCACATCGGTCAGGTATTTTTTGCCATCGGCGGCGGTCAATTTCAGTTGACTACAGTTTGTAGCCAACTGACTGCCTTCGTTTTTCAGGCGAACTTTGAGCACGCTCCAGTACTTGCGCGCCCGCGTGTAGTCCGGCTGATCGGTCAGCACCGCCACAACGTCGACCACCGAAAACCACCATTTTTCAGCCTCGGCATCCCATTCGCTGCGAATGTTCTGCGATTCGAACAGCTTGACTTTGCTGTCGGCGTCGAACTTGTCGAGGATGCTCGTCATACTGAAACCTTGTCGTTTTTTGGGGTGAATCGGGGGCGTTTGGCTCGACTTTTTGAACCTCGCCCGTTGCAGGTAAGCATATCAAGCGCGAGGCTCAGGTCATTCTTGGCCGCTGTGTGTGTCGTCGTAGATCTCGTGCAGCGACTTGCCGTTGAACGTCCAGTGCGGTGAGGGCTGAATGGCATAGTCTTTGGGCAAACCCAAAACGACGCGAGTGGCCGCCGACAACGAGCATTCGTGCCCTTCAAACATCACCTTCTTGTCGCTCGCCACGGTGACTTGGCGGCTGCCGTCTTTGAAGACCAGCACCGAGCCGCTGGGGATGCCCAGCTCATGAAAATTCATGCGCGGGCGGCGGGCTTCTTTCATCACCTCGGCGGATTGTTTGTCTGCCGCATCGGTGTCCGCCTCGATGGTTTTCTCCACCGCGTCGGTGATGTCCTCGACCTGCAAGAGCTTCAAGACCGCGATCACCCGGTCCGCCTCGATTCGAAAGAACTCCCGGTTGGGGTTGATCCGGTCTTTGCCAAACGCATAGTGCAAGGTGCGCTCCACCTCGCTGGCGTCTTTGACTTGACACGCAAACGCGCAGTCGTAGGGCACCGGCACACCCGTGCTGTAGAGCTGCTTCATCCGCGCTTCCACCTCCATTTGGGTGGTCATGCCAATTTTGATCAGCCCTGGCATGGCGGGGTTGGTCAACACGTAAACGATTTGGTTGAAGTCGATTGAAATTTTTTGAAGTACTTCAAAAAAAATGATGATCAAAGAGTTTATTCGTCACATTGAATGTATTCCTTCACAAAGTGAGAATTAATACCGAATTGAACACCCATTCGTTTAAGAACCTCCCGGCCACAGCCGCGCAAAGTCAAACGAGAGTTGCCGATGCTGCCGAAGGGTCAGCAGGACCACCGTCTCTTGGGCTTCCATGGCTGCGTAGAGCACCAGTTATCCGGAAATTCCGGCTAACTGCCGCTTCCTCTAACTCGTTGTCAGCAAATATGTTTTTCAGGTCTTCGCTCACCGTGCGGATATTGACACATAAAGCTCGCCCATCATTTCTGGCTCAGCCACACACCCTGCGCTTTGGCCGCTACCCCCACCCATTTATTCCAAATCTGTGCCATGTTGGTACGCGAGTCCACGCCTGAGAAGCTGGCGTTTTTGAGTGGGTCGGGGTCGGGGTTTTAACCCTCACAGCTTGGTATTCAGGTGCGGCCATGCTGCAGAACTTGGTCAGATAACGGCTTGAATTTCCATGAGCGCTGAACTTCGCTAAACTGACTTTCCACTGCCTTTTGGAGCCCCACATGCCCACCGCCAAACAACTCTGCGATCAAGCATCACAACTGCCCCCAGAAGAGCGCATGGCCTTGGTCGATCAAATTTTGGATACGTTGGACGAACGTGACAGCTCACTGGACGCGCAATGGGCACAAGAAGCAGAAAGTCGTCTGGCCGCTTACCGCCGGGGTGAGGTTAAAGCCATCCCACTGAACGACGTCATTGCCAAATACCAAATCAAAACGACATGAGCGTGAGGCTGCTGCCCGCCGCTCAAGTTGAGCTGGACGAGGCCATCCATTGGTACGCTCAACAAGCGCCAGGCTTGGGCGATTCGTTCTTGGTGGAGTTTCTTCGCACCATCCAGCTCATTGAGCGCCATCCAACTGGCTGGCATCCACTTTCAAACCAGACGCGTCGCTGCCGACTGCGGAGATTTCCATACGGCGTGATTTACAGCCAAGATGAACAAGGCATTCTGATCGTGGCCGTCGCCCATTTGCACCGTCGGCCTGCGTATTGGCAATGCCGTGTGAATTGATTTCGCTGAAGTTATCCATGCACATCACCACCCTCCCCGCCCTGCGCCAGCTCTACGGCCCTGCCCGTGAGCGTTCGGTCAAAAAAGAAATCCCGGCGCTCGACGCGCATGCGGTGCAGTTCATCGGCTTGTCGCCCTTTGTTGTGCTGGCCAGCAGCGATGCGCACGGGCACATGGACGCTTCGCCTCGCGGGGGCGATGCGGGCTTCGTCAAGGTGCTGGACGCGCAAACCCTGCTGATCCCCGATGCGCCGGGCAACAACCGGTTGGACACACTCGAAAACATTGTTGCCACGGGCCGCTTGGGCACTTTGTTCATGGTGCCGGGCTTTGACGAAACCTTGCGTGTGAATGGCCGCGCCGTGCTGTCCACCGACCCGGCCGATTTGGCGCTGTGTGCCGATGCGCGGCGCACGCCCGCTCTGGTGATCCGTCTGGCGGTGGCGTCGGTGTACTTGCATTGCGCCAAGGCCTTCATGCGCTCCAAGCTTTGGGACGCTTCGCAACACACAGACCGGTCGCAGATGCCCAGCATGGGCGAGATGTTGCGTGATCAGATGCGGGCCTTCCATGGCCAAGAGACCGAAGCCGAAACCCAGGCCCAGATGCTGGAGCGCTACCAGCAGTCGCTTTGAGGTCTGTGCACCGGCAAGGGGACCAAGTTGTTCCAGATGTCTGTGCATGAAGCTGTGGACAACACCGTGGACATCCGCGCAAACCCTTGCCCCGCATGGCTTGGCAGGCGGTGCCTGTTCAACAGGCACTGGGTCGAAGGGGGGTTCGAGAGCCAGGAAGACTGGCCATGCGTGCGCAGCATGCTGACATGTTCAGATTAAAAATATCTATTCATAAATCAATTCAAACAATCACTGAGCCGTGTTAAATTAGGCATTCACTATCTATTCACCAAGAGATGCCATGCCCGCCACCACCGACCTCAGCACCCGCTTGACCGACGCACTGCGCCAGCTGGGCGGCGCCGCCAGCAGCGCCGAGCTGCAAACGCGCTTGGGCGTGAGCCAGGCCACGGTGTCACGGGCGCTGTCAGGCTTGCTGCGCGCGGGCACGGTGCTCAAGGTCGGGGCGGCTCGGTCGCAGCGCTATTTGTTGCCGCGCCCGATCGATGGCGTGGGGGCCGAAGTGCCCATCATGCGGGTCGATGTGCACGGTCAGGTCAGCCCCTTTGGGCGCATGGTGGCTTTGCAGGGTGGGCGGTTTTGGGTCGATGAGGCCGATGGTGTGACCGAGCTGCACGACGGCTTGCCCTGGTTTTTGAGCGACATGCGGCCCCAGGGTTTCATGGGACGCACTTTTGTGCAGGCCCACCCCGAGCTGAATTTGCCCGCCGACTTGCGCTACTGGAGCGATGACGATGCGCTCAGGGCCTTGGTGCAAATGGGCGACGACCTGCCGGGCAACCTGATCGTAGGGCAGCCTGCGCTGGACCGGTATTTGCGGCAAGTACCGCCCCAAGCCGATGTGGCGCAGCCCGATCTCGATTACCCGCGCTTGGCCGATTTGGTGATGCAGGGCACGCAAGCGGGTTCATCGGCCGGGGGTGAGCAACCCAAGTTTTGCGCCCGCTTGGACGAACCCGCCCATCAACGCCCGGTGTTGGTGAAGTTTTCTCCCGCAGGCGATGCCCCGGCCGATCAGCGCACCCGAGATCTGCTGGTGTGCGAGCACTTGGCGCTGCAAACATTGGCCGATGCCGGCTTGCCCGCTGCGCAAACGCGCATCGTGGCGGCAGGCGGGCGGGTGTTTTTGGAGTCCACGCGCTTTGACCGCACGGCACAAGGGCGTCTGGGCATGGTGTCGCTGCTGGTCTACGACGCGCAATACGTGGGCCAAATGGACAACTGGGCCGCCACGGCGCAGCGCATGGCAGCGCGGCAATTGGTCACCGCGCAAGATGCCGGGCACCTGAAGCTGCTTGACGCCTATGGCCAGCTGATTGGCAACACTGACCGGCATTACGGCAACATTTCCTTTTTGCTGCACAAGGACGATTGGCAGTTGTCGCCCACCTACGACATGTTGCCCATGCTGTATGCGCCCATCCAAGGCGAAGTCGTGGCGCGGGATTTTGCTGCCCGACCTCTGCACCCCAGCGCCAGCACCTTGGCGGTGTGGCCGCAAGCCAAGGCTTTGGCGGCACAGTTTTGGCAAACGGCTGCCACAGATGGGCGTATTTCTGAGGGCTTTAGGGCCTTGGCGCTGGCCAATGTGGCTGTGGTGCAAAGCGCTTGAAGCGCCCGAACGGGTTGGCTGTGCCGCAGGGGCTTACTTTTTTTGCACCGGGTTGGCCAGCAACAATTGGGTCGGGTAGGCCCGCATGAACTCACGGGCTTTTTCCAGCGGTGCCGTCAGCCAGGCCCCATAAGCGCCCTCATTCAGGATGGCTGGCATGCGTTTCTCGTTGCCGTTTTGCCCATAACGGTTCATCAAAGCGTGGCTGTTGGCGTTGACCGTGAGCAGGGTGTAGCTGATGATTTCTTCGCCGTCCTGGGTCCAGCGCTCCCACAGGCCTGCCACGCCCATGGGTTTACCGTCCACGCGGGCAATGCGGGTGGGCACGGCTTTGCGATTGCGCCAGTCGTCTTCAATAAAGGCTTGCATCGGGATGATGCACCGCTGCGCGTTGAGCCAAGTCTCACGCGTGGGCGTCGCGGTGCTCATGGTTTCGTAGCGTGTGACGGCCAACTTGGTCGAGCGCAGTTTGGCGTCTGAGGCCGACTTGACCCAAGTGGGCACCAAACCAAACTGGCCTTGCGCCAGCTCCATCACCAGCGGACTGGTGGGGGCAGGAACAGGGTCTGTCATGGCGTCTGAAATGTTGGCAGCGGATGCGCCAGCCTCCGAAGTGGGTTCAGCGCCGGTTTCTGGGGTTGGCTGCCCAGGCACAAAGGCTTTGCGGATGAAAAAGCCTTGTTGACGTGGCCAGACTTCTTTGCCCAGCAAGGTTTCAGGGGGGGCGATGCCAAAGGCTTCGGCGTACAGGTCTGCGCTTTTCAGGCATTCGTATTGGGTGCTCATGCTTGGATGCTAACCGACCTGATACGCTCACGCCCTTGCCCATGCACCTCATGACTTGCCCATGCTGATCCGCTTCAACAAACCTTATGGCGTGCTCAGCCAGTTCACCCCCGAGGGTCGCTGGCGCGGGCTGAAAGACCACATCGACCTGCCCGGCGTGTACGTGGCGGGACGGCTGGATGCCGACAGCGAAGGCTTGCTGCTGCTGACCGACGATGGTCCATTGCAGGCCCGCATTGCCGATCCGCGCTTCAAGATGGAAAAAACCTATTGGGTGCAGGTGGAGGGCGTGGTGGACGACAAAGCCCTGACCGCCTTGGCTCGGGGCGTGACACTGAACGATGGCCCCACCCTGCCCGCCCGCGCCCGTGCAGTGCCAGCGCCTGCCGACCTGTGGCCGCGCAATCCGCCCATTCGCGAGCGGCAGAGCATTCCGACTTCGTGGCTGGAACTGAGTATTCGCGAAGGCCGCAACCGCCAGGTGCGGCGAATGACCGCTGCCGTGGGCTTGCCCACACTGCGTTTGATTCGCACCGCCGTGGGGCCCTACAACCTGGACGGGCTGCCCAGCGGCACCTGGCAAGAAGTATCGGCCTGAGCACACGCCTCTAAAAAGTGCTTGAAAACGCGTGACAACGACGTCCTGCGTCTTCAGACACAATCACGCATCGTCAACACCTGAGTGGAACCCAAATGTCTGAATTGCTGAACAAACTCGAATGGCGCTACGCCTGCAAAAAAATGGACCCGACCAAGGTCGTGCCCCAAGAAAAAGTGGACCGCATTGTCGAAGCCGCCCGTTTGGCCCCCACCTCCAGCGGCTTGCAGCCGTTTGAAGTTTTCGTGGTCACCAACACTGCCGTGCGCGAGCAGATCAAGCCCAAAGCCTGGGGTCAAGGTCAGGTTACCGACGGCTCGCACCTGTTGGTGTTTGCGGCTTGGGACAACTACACGGCCGATCGCATCAACATGATGTTTGACCTCACCAACGCGCAGCGCGGCGGCACCAACGAAGGCTGGGAAAACTACCGCCAAATGTTGCTCAACAACTACCCCGCACGCGATGAACAAGTCAACTTCGAGCATGCCGCTCGCCAAGCCTACATTGGCTTGGGCGCATCCTTGATTGCTGCCGCTTTTGAAGAAGTCGACGCGACCCCGATGGAAGGCTTTGACCCCAAAGCCGTGGACGAGATTCTGGGCCTGCGCGCTCGCGGCCTGCGCAGCGTGGTGATCGTGCCCCTGGGTTACCGCGCCAGTGAAGGCGACTGGTTGGCCAACCTGAAAAAGGTCCGCCGTCCGCGTGAAACATTCGTCACCGAAGTGAAGTAACGTGACGGGGTGCCTGCCGCTGTAACGGCAAGCCATCGCCACACGAAGCCCTGTACAAAGCCGCAGACCCTGCGGCTTTGTGCTTTAACATCAGAGGGCTCCCAATTCGGGAAGGTCTACAAGGAAACGAACATGGCCAAAGGCGAACAACGCAGCAACAAAATGGCCAAGAAGCCAAAGAAAGACACGTCTCCCCCCAAGACGTTCACATCGGACCGCCCGATGGCACCCGCCACCTTTGTGGCGCCTCGCGGCAAAGTCAAAGACAAATAAAGCGCACAGACAAAGCGCACCACTGCCCAGCATGGCTGGGCCAGCCAGCCTGCCTGCACACGCCTCCGCACATGCCTGAGAATTTCCAGATCTTCACTGCCCGGGTGCTGCCCGCTGACTTGCAATTCGATGTCGAGGGCGACCTGACCCTGCTCGAAGCGGCCGAAATGTCGAGGGTGCAATTGCCCAGCTCGTGCCGGAACGGCACCTGCCGCACCTGCATTTGCCAGCTGGTGAGCGGCCAAGTGACTTACACCGTGGAATGGCCTGGCCTGTCGGCCGAAGAAAAGGCCGAGGGGCTGGTGCTGCCCTGCGTGGCACGGCCCATGTCCAACGTGGTGCTGGAACAGCCTGCCGCCACGGCGGTTTGATTGGCGCTGCAACACATGACCCCGATCCACGAAGACGAACACCTGTTGGTGCTGGCAAAACCCAGCGGCTTGTTGTCGGTGCCCGGTCGCGGCCCCGACAAGCAAGACTGCCTGGCCAGCCGTGTGCAAGCGATTTACCCCGAAGCGCTGGTGGTGCATCGCCTGGACCAAGACACCTCGGGCCTGCTGGTCATGGCCCGTGGCATTGAGGCGCAACGCCGCATGAGCCGCCTGTTTGAAACCCGCCAGGTACACAAACGCTATGTGGCCGTGGTGGCCGGGCAAGTGCTGCAAACCCAACACGAGGTGCCCACCGACGAAGACGGCTGGCGCACCATCGACGGGCCAATCCTGCTGGACTGGGAGCGCCGCCCAATTCACATCGTGCACCCCGATGGCAAACCCAGCCGCAGCCGTTGGCGTGCTTTGCAAAGCAGCGACACCGCCACGCTGCTAGAACTGGAACCCGTCACAGGCCGCACGCACCAACTGCGCGTGCACCTGCAAAGCATTGGCCACCCCATGCTGGGCGATGCACTCTACGCCCCTGCTCCCGTGCGGGCCCTCAGCCCGCGCTTGATGCTGCACGCGCAGTCGCTGGCATTTCCGCACCCGTTCACCGATGCGCCGATGGCGTTTTCTGCCCCGACGGATTGGTCAGCCCATGCCCCATACGGCGCATTCAAGATGGCACCGATGATGACTTTTGAAGACTTCCAACAACAAGCCTTGGCCGAAGGTTTTGACGAGGTACTGGAACGACACTGGGAGCCCCATGTGGTGCTGGATGTGCACACCCACCCGTTTGCGGTCAAAGCCCGCCTCATTGCTGGGCAAATGTGGCTGAGCTGCACAGCGCCAGACGGCAGCCACCAAAAGCGCTACCTGACTCCGGGCGACGAGTTCGCGTTGTCCCGCGACGAACCCCATGCAGAGCAATACGGCCCCGAAGGCGCCACCTATTGGGTGGCCCGCAAGAACTGAGCAACCGTCAGTCGTCGATGCCCAGTTCCTGAATTTTGCGGGTGATGGTGTTGCGGCCAATACCCAGCTTCTGTGCAGCTTCGATGCGGCGGCCCCGTGTTGTGGCCAGCGCAGCTTGAATCAGGCTGGTCTCAAACCGGCGGGTCAGCACATCCCAGACATCGGTGCGCCCGGCATTCAGCAGGGCCAACGCCTCTTGCTCCAAACTCGGCTCCCATGTCGAAGCGGTCACCGCAGACGCACCAGAAACACCCAGCGCAAAAACATCTCCGGTGGCTGAGAGTTCAGACACAGCCGACGAAGTCGCCTCATGGGCGTCCATCGACACATCCAGCCCCGCGCCACTCGGCTGCGTCCCAGAGGCAAGCACAGAGGCGGTGACACCCGACGACAGTGCGGTGAAAGGCACTGCAGCCGGGGCCAAGCTGGGGCGGCTTTCCAGCACTTCGGGTGGCAAGTCCTTGACTTCAATCACTTGCGCAGGGGCCATCACGGTCAGCCAATGGCAGATGTTTTCCAGCTGGCGCACGTTGCCTGGAAACTGGAAATGGCTCAAGCGTTCAAGGGCTGCGTCGGCAATGCGCTTGGGCTCAACACCCAACTGCTGGGCACTGCGCTGCAAGAAGTAACGCGCCAACACGGGCACGTCTTCGCGCCGTTCGCGCAAAGCCGGCAGGCGCAGGCGAATCACGTTCAGGCGGTGGTACAGGTCTTCGCGGAACACGCCTTCCTTGACGCGTTGCTCCAGGTCTTGGTGCGTGGCGGCGATCACGCGCACATTGGCTTTGACGGCGCTGTGCCCACCGACTCGGTAAAAATTGCCATCTGACAAAACGCGCAGCAAGCGGGTTTGCAGGTCAAACGGCATGTCGCCAATTTCGTCCAAAAACAGCGTGCCGCCATCGGCCTGTTCAAAGCGACCCCGGCGCGAGGCCTGAGCGCCCGTGAAGGCACCGCGCTCGTGCCCAAACAGTTCGCTCTCAAGCAAATCTTTGGGAATGGCGGCGGTGTTGATGGCCACAAAGGGCTGGTTGGCGCGGGGCGAGTGTTTGTGCAGCGCATGCGCCACCAGCTCTTTGCCCGAGCCCGATTCGCCCGTGATGAGCACCGTGACATGGCTTTGCGCCAAGCGGCCAATGCCGCGAAACACATCTTGCATGGCCGGGGCTTGGCCCAGCATTTCTGGCGCATCGGCCATCTTTTCTTCGGCCACGTCTTCGCGCTGGCTCTCGCCCACGGCACGACGGATCAACTCCACCGCCTTGGGCAGGTCAAAGGGCTTGGGCAGGTATTCGAAGGCGCCGCTGGAGAAGGCAGACACGGCGCTGTCCAGATCGGAAAACGCGGTCATGATGATGACCGGCAAACCGGGCATGCGCTGCTTGATGGTGGCCAGCAAATCCAGCCCCGAGCCGCCGGGCATGCGAATGTCGCTGACCAGCACCTGCGGGCCATCGGCTTCGCTTTCTGAGTCCAGCGCCTTCAGGACCTCGCGCGGGTTGGTGAAGCTGCGTGTGGGCAAGCCTTCGCGTAGCAGTGCTTTTTCAAGCACAAAGCGAATGGATTGGTCATCGTCTACGATCCAGATCGGCTTCATCAACGTGGCACTTTCTGTGGTTCTCAAGGCAACGGAATCAAAATCTTGAAATCCGTACGGCCGGGCTCGCTGTCACACTCGATCATGCCGTGGTGTTGCTGAACAAAGGTTTGCGCCAATGTGAGCCCCAAGCCGGAGCCGCCTTCGCGCCCCGAGATCAACGGGAAGAAAATGCGGTCCTTGATCGAGTCTGGTACACCAGGCCCGTTGTCGATGACATGCAATTCCAATGCCAGGCGGTAACGCTGCTTGCCAAATGTGACTTGCCGCAAGATGCGGCTCTTGAGTATGATCTGGCCATCGCCTTGCGCAATGCGCTCTTGCAGGGCCTGCGAAGCGTTGTGCGCGATGTTCAGCACCGCCTGAATCAGCTGCTCACGGTCACCGCGAAACTCAGGAATCGAGATGTCGTAATCGCGCACCACTTTGAGCCCCCGAGGAAACTCGGCCAGGATCAGCGTGCGCACCCGCTCACACACCTCATGGATGTTCACATCACCCACGACATGCGGGCGGCGGTGGGGCGCCAGCAGGCGGTCCACCAAGGTTTGCAGGCGGTCGGCCTCGTGGATGATGACCTGGGTGTATTCGGTCAGCTCTTTGTTTTCAAGCTCCATCTCCAGCAGCTGGGCCGATCCCCGGATGCCGCCCAAAGGGTTCTTGATCTCGTGGGCCAGGTTGCGAATCAGTTCTTTGTTGGCCTGGGCCTGCTCCAGCAGACGCTCTTCGCGCTCTTGGCGGGTTTGCTGTTCAACGGGCAAAAGCTCCACGATCACTTCGTCAGCCTGGTCCGACGGGGCTACGATCACATGCACAGGCAAGGGGTCTTCGTGGTGCAGTCGGCGCAGCTGGGCTTCGTAGCGCAGCGCGGCAAACTCGTTGGACTGCGCCCCCACCAGGGCCGCAGCCAAAGGCTGCGGGTCCAAAAAGCAGTCGGGCAGGTAGGTGTCGTAAAGGGTGCGCCGGGACATGCCCAAGGCGTCTTCAAGAGCCGCATTGACAAAGCGCACACGACCTTGGCCCTGCAACACGGCCACGGGAGTGGCCAACAAATCAAAGGCCTGAAATCGGAGAACTGACGTGGTCATGGCTTCAAGGTTTTCATGGCCAGTGGGCGATGTGCCAACTCGCGTTGCAAACTGTCGATATCGCGCTGTGCCCGGTCAATGGCGGCTTTGAGCGCGGTCACGCGGTCCTGGTATTTGTGGGGCGCGGCCTGTTCGCTTGCCCATTTGACTGGCGCGCCCTGCTTGTACTCTTGCACCAAACCTTGGTGCTGTTTCTGCACCCGCTGCAGCTCTTGATCCAGAATGGTGCGCGCCTGAACATCGCGCTCACCTTGCAGGGCGGTTACAGGCCGAGCAGGCTCTGTTTTGGTGCGCAGTTCGTACACCCCAGGCGCATCGGCCATCACACTGGTGCGTGCGGATGAAGGGCGCAAACCCGAAATGACCGTGACGGCCTGTTCGGTCAAACGCTCACACTGCGTCATGTCGCGTGGGGCATTGGTGTATTCGGTGCCACAGCGCTCAATGACCGCCTGATGCTTCATCTTGCGACTCCGATGTGGGCTGATTTTTGCAAAATTCGAATGGCACTGAACCAGAAAAAAAGGACGGCCAAAGCCGTCCTTTTGGTATTGCACTGGAATGTGCAATGTCATGCCTCTTACAGCGAGTAGTACATGTCGTATTCGACAGGCGACACTTCAACGCGGCTGCGGTTGACTTCTTGCATCTTCAATTCGATGTAAGCGTCGATCCACGAGTCGGTGAACACGCCACCCTTGGTCAAGAAAGTGCGGTCTGCATTGAGCGCGTCCAGTGCCTGGTCGAGGCTGGAGCACACAGTGGGGACCAACTTGTCTTCTTCTGGAGGCAAGTGGTACAGGTCTTTGGTCGCTGCTTCGCCGGGGTGGATCTTGTTTTCGATACCGTCCAAGCCAGCCATCAACAAGGCTGCGAAGCCGAGGTAAGGGTTGCACAATGGATCGGGGAAGCGGGCTTCCACGCGACGGCCCTTGTCGCTGGCGACGTTGGGGATACGGATCGAAGCCGAGCGGTTCTTGGCCGAGTAGGCCAATTTCACAGGGGCTTCGTAGTGTGGAACCAAACGCTTGTAGCTGTTGGTGCCAGGGTTAGTGATCGCGTTCAGGGCGCGAGCGTGCTTGATGATGCCGCCGATGTAGTACAGGGCGAATTCAGACAAGCCAGCGTAGCCATTGCCTGCGAACAGGTTCTTGCCGTCTTTCCAGATGGACTGGTGAACGTGCATGCCGGAACCGTTGTCGCCAGCGTAAGGCTTGGGCATGAAGGTGGCGGTTTTGCCGTAGGCGTTGGCCACGTTGTGGATCACGTACTTTTGCAGCAATGTCCAGTCGGCGCGCTCCACCAGTGTGGAGAAACGGGTACCGATTTCGCACTGACCTGCGCCAGCCACTTCGTGGTGGTGAACTTCGACCGGGATGCCCACGGATTCGAGGATCAAGGACATCTCGCTGCGCATGTCGTGCGTGCTGTCAACGGGAGGCACTGGGAAGTAGCCACCTTTGACGCGGTTACGGTGACCGCTGTTGCCGTTGTCCATCTTGGTGCCGCTGTTCCATGGGGCTTCGGCTTCGTCGATGGCGTAGAAGGTGTTGTTCGGCTCGGTGCTCCAGCGCACGTCGTCAAACAAGAAGAATTCTGGCTCGGGACCAAAGTAGGCGGTGTCGCCCAGGCCCGATTGCTTGAGGTAAGTCTCGGCACGCTTGGCAATGGAACGTGGGTCACGCTCATAGGCCTTGCCGTCTGTGGGCTCGATCACGTCGCAGATCAGGACCAAAGTGACTTCTTCGAAGAAGGGGTCAATGATGGCGCTGTTGGCATCGGGGATCAACAACATGTCCGAAGCTTCGATGCCTTTCCAGCCAGCGATCGAAGAGCCGTCAAAGGCTTGGCCTTCTTCGAACTTGCTTTCGTCAAACTGCGACACGGGTGCAGTGATGTGCTGCCACTTACCACGGGTATCGGTGAAACGGAAGTCAACGAACTTGACTTCGTTCTCTTTCACCATCTTCATCACGTCTGCGACGGTCTTGGCCATCAAATTCTCCTGAATGGAAAGGGGGTTAAAAAGCTGTCGTACAGGTCTTGCAGTTTCTATGCCAACTTGGCTCAGCGGACCACACCCGAACAGTCCAAGATTGTGCCTTGACCCAAGCCGCTTGCGCATCTGCCCGCTGTAAAAAAAGTACCCCAACCGGGTTTTGCGATCCAACATGGGCCCTTGCAGCACGGGTTTTCAGGGAACACCCAGTGCCAACGTCTCCAGAGCCCTCGTCAATTTGCACTAAAATTGTGCAAAACCGCACTATTTTGGTGAATTTTAAATCAACGCACCAATTCAGGGCCATATTTCAGCTGGAACGCATTCAGCCCCAGTCGCAAGTCTGCGTAGGCCGCGTCGGCACGGCCGGGCTCTCCCTTGACCCCCAATTCGATGTGGCGGCCCCACTGCGGGTGATCCACACTGGGCAAGCTGAACACCTTGACGCCGGGGTGCGCGGCTTCGATGGCTTCCATCAGCGGGGTCAGCGTGGCCTCCATGGCGCCCAAAATGACCACCGATTTTTCAACGTAGGCGTTCTGACAAAAGTGGGCGCTGTATTGGGTGTCCAGCACCGACTCGATCATGGGCCAGGCCATGACCGGGAAACCGGGCACAAAATGCACCGCACCGCCACCCGCGCCCTGGCAACTGAAGCCGGGAATCTTGTTGTAAGGATTGCGGATGATGGTCGCGCCCTCAGGGAACACGCCCATGTTGAGCCGGTGGATGTTGTCAGGGCGATCTGGCTCGTAGGCCGTGCCCTGCTCTTTGGCTGTGTCTTGCATGCGCTCTTGAATCAGCAGCTTGGCTTGCGGGTGCAAGGCCAAAGGCACCCCGAGGGCCCGTGCGGCGCATTGCCGGGTGTGGTCGTCAGGCGTGGCGCCAATGCCGCCGCAACTGAACACCACATCGGCCGAAGCCAAGGCCCGCTGCAGTGTGGCGGTGATGCGCTCGGGCGAATCGCCCACATAGTCGGCCCAACTCAGCGTCAGCCCTCGGGCCGACATGAGCTCAATGACTTTGGGCATGTGCTTGTCCTGGCGTTTGCCGGACATGATTTCGTCGCCAATGATGATCAGGCCAAAGGTGGGGGTCGTGCTGGTCATGGGGAGTTGGAGTTGGCTCAAAGGGTTCTAAGAATTCAAAGGCTGGGTCGGGGTACGACATCGGTCACACCGTCCGGCGTGTCGCCCGCGTCTTCGCCCAATCGGGCGGCAACATGGGGCGAAGGGGGCACGGCGGGCAAAACCTCATCGACTGCGGCGTGCTGAGGTTCATCACGCAGCGCGGACAAAGTAGCCAAGGCAAAGTGGGCAAACCACAGCGAGGAAAAGGCAAACACCAAGGTGTAGATCCAGATGGCCACAGGCACCAAAATCACAAACGCTGCGGCAAACAAAGCACCCGAGGCCCACACCAAACTGGGTGCTGCACCCATGAGGCCCGTGACCACACCCATGCCCAGCAGGCTCATGCGGTGGCGTGCCATCAGGGTGTGGCGCTCGTCGGCACTGGCAAATTCGGCCAACACCTCAAAGGCCATGACGCGGTAGGTCAGCCAACCCCAAATCAGTGCGGGCAAAAGCATGGCCAGCGGCGGCACCAGCCACATGGGCAAGGTCAACAACAAAGCACCCAAGGCCAGCAGCAAAGACAAAAAAGTCCACCACAAACTGAACAGCCAACTGCCGCCCTGTTTGCGCTGCAGGCCCGCAAAGCGCCGATCGGCCACCAAACGCGTGAGCGATGGCGTCATCAAAAAAGACACCGCCAGCAAGCACGCGACAACAACAAGGGGCGTGACTGAAAAAATCACCAACAACGGGGCCACCACGGTTTTCAGGTCGGGCAAGCCAATGCCCTCCAGCCAACGCCACACCACCGCCAACCAACTGGACGCATCCAGCCAGGCCCGCACCCAAGTCACGGCGATGTCCCAGTACCAATAACCCAGCAACCAGGACAGGGCCACGATCAACACCAGCGGCAAAACCGACAAGCCGATCACCCGGGGGTAGAGGCAATACATCGCAGCACGCCAAAAAGAATCGATCAACAGTTTCATGGCTCAAAGCTTAACAGTTGAACCGGGCTTGGCAGCCAGCCCCGAAGCTCAGGCCCGACCCAGCAGCCGCAGCAAGCCTTGCCGCTGCTGAGCCCAAAAGCCGCTCCCGTAGTCGCGCCCCTGCTCCACCTGGTCGCGCACGCCGGTGGGGTCATACCGCAGCTGAAAATCTGCGGTGCCAAAAAGCATGTCCCACCATGGCAACAACACCCCGAAGTTGCTGCCGCCCAAAACGGTTCGACCTTGAAAGTGCGACTCGTGGCCGATGCCAATGCTGTGGTGCCTGCGGTGAAAGCGCGGGCTAACCCACAGGCGCTCGCCTATGCGGCCAAACCACACGCGCAAATTGGCATGCTGAAAGTTTTCGCTCAACTGGCTGATGGCCACCAGCGCCACAAATTGCCCCGGCCCCACACCGATCAGCACGGCCACCGTGGACAAGATCAGGCTGGTCACGATGTCGTCCAGCAAGTGGTTGCGGTTGTCGGTCCACATGGTCATTTGGCGTTGCGCGTGGTGCAGCGAATGCAAAGCCCACCAAGTGTTGGACTGGTGCTGCGCCCGGTGAATCCAGTAATGCACAAAATCGAACACCACCAAATAAAGCAAAAAACCAGGCAGCGCTTGGTCGGTCACGCCGGGCCACAGGCCATCAAGGTGCAAGGTGGGCCAGCCCATGCCGCGCAGCACGCCCCAGCCTTGCTCAAACGCGTAATCGAGCGTGAAAAACATGCCCAGCTTGAACAGGCCCAGGCGGTGAATCAGGGTGTAGAGCACATCGACCCGTGCTGCCTTGGCGTGGGTCTGTGCCTCTACAGGCCACAAGCGTTGCAGTGGGCCGATGACCACGAGCATGACGGCAATCTGCAGCAGGCCCACCACCACCCAACCCGTGCCTTCGTAGGCTTTTTCCAGCAGGTGGCCCTGCCCTGCGGCAAAGGCGATGGGTTGCACCACCACTTCGTAAAGCGTCTCTTGCAACCAGGCAAAACTGTCAAGCAAAAAGTCCATGCGCTTATTGTCGCGAATCGGGCAAACCCGGCAGTGCCAAGGGGTGCTGGCGAACCCAGTCGCGGTAAGCGGGGTGTTCGCGCAAAGTGGCAAAGCACAGGCCACGGGCCTTCAGGCCCACGATCAGCGGCTCCAGCACAGTCGGCGCCCACGGGTCTTGGCGTGACCAAATGCCCAGATGCGCCATCAGAATGTCACCTTGCCGGATGTTTTTCAAGGCTTTTTGCAGCAACTGCGCGTTGGGGTAGCTGTCGCTGGGCAGTTCGTCACCCAAAAAACCGGCATCGGCCCAACCCACATGATCGAAGCCGCATTGCCGCGCCGCCTCAATCAGGCGAGGCGAGGTTTTTCCGCCAGGGGCCCTGAACAGGGGCAACGGAGCTTGTCCGGTCATGTTTTGCAAACGCCGGGCTGCCTGCCGCAAGTTGTCACAGTACTGTTGCGGCGTCCATGTGAGGCTTTGGCCTGCTTGTGCCCCCGCGCTGGGACGCATGCGAAATTTCTGAATACCGCCTTCTTGCACATCGCCACGCCAGTAGGCGTGGTCCCAGGTGTGCGAGGCAAATGCATGCCCCTCCGATGCTCGGGCTTTCCACCAAGAGGCCCAGTGCTGGCCCAGCGTGCCATCGCCCTCTCGGGTCTTTTCATGCGCCGCAAAAAAAGTGACTTTCACTTGTTGGCGCTGCAACACCTCGGCAATCAAGGGCGCAACGCCCATGTGGCCGGTGTCAAACGTGAGGTAGACCGGGTGCGTGCAGCTCGGCGATGAAGCCAACGATGGCGAAGGCGTTTGTGCAAGCGCAGACAACGGCCATGCGATGGCCAGCAACAGGCCTGTCAGGATGTCAGTTGCGACCCGCATGGTCCAGCGTCCACACCCCATGAGGCGATTTGCCCACACGCACCTGTCGCACCACCTGGCGGCTGGCGATGTCGATCACGGTGAGCTTTTTGGCCCAACGCGAAGCCAACAACAATGTTTTGCCATCTTTGCTCACGTCCATGCAGTCCGGGCCCGAGGGGCCGGGCAGCTCGGCCACCACGACCATGCTGACGTAGTCGATCTGGCTGACCGTATTGGCCACGCGGTTGCTGACCAACACATGGCGCTTGTCGCCCAACGCCCTGAAAGCGTGGGCCCCCTTGCCCGTAGGCAACATCTTGACCTTGCGCGGTGTTCCGCTGCTCACGTCGTAAACCTCGACGCCTTCACCGCCCGTCAGCCCCACCAGCAGCGTTTTGTCATCGGGCGTGCCAAAGACATCAGCGGGCATGGGTCCGGTGGGCACCCGGCTCTTCAGGGTTTGAGTGGCCAAATCAATCGTGACCAGCTCGTCGCTGTCCTGCATGGTGGCCCAGATGGTGGTGCTTTTGCTGTCGATCCAGAGGTGGCTGGGCGTTTTGCCGGTGGCTATGCGCTTGGCCAGCGTAGGGGTTTGGCCGTCCCAACGGTAAATATCAACGTGGTTCAGTCGGTTGGCCGCCGTGACAAACCATTTCATATCGGGCGAAAAACGCAGTTGATACGGGTCCAGAATGCCGGTCACCGTGCGCTGCACCTCGGCTGTGCGCGGATGAATAAAAGTGAGCGAATCGCTCAGGGCATTGGCGACAATGACCGATTTTTCATCGGGGGTCATGTACAGATGGTGCGGCTCTTTGCCTGTAGGTATCCGTTTTTTCTCGGTCCAGGTGACCGGATCGATTACGCTCACATTGCCTTCAAGCGAGTTGAGAACAAAAACCGGAGCCGGGGTCTGGGCCGAGGCCGCATGGGTCAAAACCACCAACAGACCAGAAGCCAAAAATCGGAAAAATAGAGACAACAAGTTCACAAACGCTTTCTTTAATCGCGCTTGAGTGTAATCGCCCACCTCCACAGGAATTCAGATGCAGGTCAACCTTTCATCAAAAATCAAAATTCATGGCATTGCGCTGGAGGTTCAGCGCATCGCCGAGTCAAACGGTCCAGGCGCTCCCGTGCTGGTTTTTTTGCATGAGGGCTTGGGCAGCGTGGCCATGTGGCGTGACTGGCCCACCCAGCTGTGCGCGCGCTTGGGCTGCCAAGGGTTGGTGTATTCAAGGCAGGGTTATGGCCAGTCAGATGCGGTGCCGGATGTGCGCGGACCTTCGGCTCAAGCGGCTGGCCAACGCCACGGCCGTTTGCTGCCCGACTACATGCACCGCGAAGCGCTGGAGATCTTGCCTGCCTTGCTGCAGGCATTGGACATTGAGCGCCCGGTGCTGCTGGGCCACTCGGACGGCGGCACCATTGCGCTGATCCATGCCAGCCGTTTCGACGTGGCAGGGTGCGTGGTCATGGCCCCGCATGTGGTGGTCGAAGACATTTCAGTCAAAGCCATCACGGCTGCCCGCGACGCCTACCAAAACGGCCCCCTGCGCCAGCGTCTAGAGCCCTACCACGCCGATGTGGACTGCGCATTTTGGCAATGGAACGATGTGTGGTTGAGCGACACGTTTCGCCCATTTGACATCCGACCAGAGCTGGGCGGCATTTGCGCACCTTTGCTGGCCATTCAGGGCGAGGCCGACCCCTACGGCACGATGGCCCAGATCGACGACATCGCCCGGGCCGTGCCCCAAACGCAGTTGCTCAAGCTGGCCCATTGCGGCCATTCCCCCCACCGCGACCAGCCCGAAGCGGTGGCGCAAGCGGTACAGGCCTTCATGAGCGCTCTGTAAGTCAGGGCTTGAGCAAAGCCAAGTCTTCGTCGTTCAACCAGCGCCACTGGCCTGGTGCCAAGTCGTTCAACACCAACCCGCCAATTTGCGAACGGTGCAGGCCCTCGACCCGGTTGCCCACCGCCGCCAGCATGCGCTTGACCTGGTGGTATTTGCCTTCGGTCAGGGTCAGCTTCAGGTGCAGTTCGCCCACCGCCTCGCAGGCAGCGGCTTTGACGGGTTTGGGGTCATCGTCCAGCACCACACCGGTCAACAGTTTGTCGACCATCTCGGGCGTGATCGGGTGTTTGGTGGTCACCTCGTACACCTTGGGCACATGGTGCTTTGGAGAGCTCATTTTGTGGATGAATTGGCCGTCATCGGTCAGCAAGAGCAAGCCCGTGGTGTCCTGATCGAGTCGACCCACGGCCTGCACGCCCTGCACCGCCGCTTTTTGGGGGCGCTGGCGCAAAGGGGCTGGCAACAAGGTGTAAATGCTCGGCCATGTCGACGGTTTTTGCGAACACTCGGTGCCTGCGGGCTTGTGCAACAGCACATAGGCTTTTTCCTTGAACGGCCAGTCTGTGCCCTGCACCTTGAAATGCAGGTCTTCGAGTTCGAAGAATTCGCCCGAATCGGTCACGGTTTCGCCGTTGACTTGCACATGGCCTTGCTGAACCAGTCCGGCACACACGCGGCGGGTGCCAAAGCCCTGGCAGTACAAGATGTCTTCAAGGCGCATGGGTTTGAGAGATTTGGCTTTCATGGGGCATGATTGTCGCCGCGAAACGGCCCCACTTTTTGCAGGAGACACCGCCCATGAGCGCAGCCCTTGAAACCCTCACCCGCATGACCAATGCCTTGGCCGCCTGCAGCCAAGGTGCATCGCCACAACAAGAGATGATCCAGCTGTGGCGCAGCGGCGCGGCCAGCCTGGCCTTGCCCGACAAATATGGCCACGTGCTAGGTGATTTACTCGACCGCTTGGAAGCCAGCGCCCTGTTCAGCGGCGAAAGCTGCTCGTTCAGCCAAAAAGACCTGTTCGATAACCTGCAATTGTGGGCCGACAAGGCACGGGCCAAGCTCTCAGCTCAGTAGATTGGCAGCCAATTGGCGGCCATGATGCGTCACAAGGTCGGCGGCTTCAGCCCGGACATGGCGCCCTAAAAAAGCCACCGCGCTTCGGGGCTGAAGCCACCAAGCGACAAGCCACCCCAAATGACAACGGGCCCCGAAGGGCCCGTTGTCATTGTGCAAAGCAGTGAATTACTTCAAAGCCTTGAAGCGCACGCGCTTGGGCTTGGCACCCTCTTCACCCAGACGGCGTTTCTTATCGGCTTCGTATTCCTGGTAGTTGCCGTCAAAGAACACCCACTGGCTATCGCCCTCGGCGGCCAGGATGTGGGTGGCAATGCGGTCCAGGAACCAGCGATCGTGGCTGATGACCATGATGGAGCCCGCAAATTCCAGCAGCGCATCTTCCAAGGCGCGCAGTGTTTCCACATCCAAATCGTTTGATGGCTCGTCCAGCAGCAACACGTTGCCGCCTTCGATCAGCGTTTTAGCGAGGTGCAAACGGCCGCGCTCGCCGCCTGACAGCATGCCGACCTTTTTTTGCTGGTCGCCGCCGTTGAAGTTAAAACGCCCGCAATAAGCCCGGCTGGCCATCTGGAACTTACCGACGTTGATGATGTCCAGACCGCCCGAGACATCTTCCCAAACGGTTTTGTTGTTGTCCAGGTCGTCGCGGTTCTGGTCTACAAAGGCCATGCGCACGGTCTGACCGATGGTGACTTCACCGCTGTCGGGCTGCTCTTTACCGGCGATCAGCTTGAACAAAGTCGATTTACCAGCCCCGTTGGGGCCGATGATGCCGACGATGGCGCCCGCAGGCACCTTGAAGCTCAGGTTGTCGATCAACAAGCGATCGCCAAAAGACTTGCTGACACCATTGAACTCAAACACTTCATTGCCCAGACGCTCGGCCACGGGGATGAAGATCTCCTGGGTCTCGTTGCGTTTTTGGTAATCGTGGTCAGACAGCTCTTCGAAGCGGGCCAGACGCGCCTTGCTCTTGGCCTGACGGCCTTTGGGGTTGGAGCGGGCCCATTCCAGTTCTTTCTTCATGGCTTTGGAGCGGGCATCTTCGGTGCGCTGCTCGGTGGCCAATCGGGCGTCTTTTTGCTCCAGCCAGCTGGAGTAGTTGCCTTTGTACGGAATGCCGGAGCCCCGGTCGAGTTCCAAAATCCACTCGGCGGCGTTGTCCAAGAAATAACGGTCGTGGGTAATGGCCACCACAGTGCCCGAAAAACGCTGCAAGAACAGCTCGAGCCAGTCCACCGATTCGGCATCCAAGTGGTTGGTTGGTTCGTCGAGCAGCAGCATGTCGGGGCGCGACAGCAACAAGCGGCACAGGGCCACGCGGCGTTTTTCACCCCCCGACAATTTGCCGATGATGGCGTCCCAAGCGGGCAAGCGCAGCGCGTCAGCGGCGATTTCCAATTGGTGCTCGGAGGCGTCGCCTGCGGTCGAAATGATGGCTTCGAGCTGGGCCTGCTCGGCAGCCAAGGCGTCAAAGTCGGCGTCTTCTTCGGCGTAAGCCGCATAAACCTCTTCCAGGCGGGCTTGTGCGGCTTTGACTTCGCCCATGCCGCTTTCAACGGCTTCGCGCACAGTCTGCTCGGGGTCCATCACGGGTTCTTGGGGCAAATACCCGATTTTCAGACCCGCCATCGGGATGGCTTCGCCTTCGATTTCCTTGTCGATACCGGCCATGATCTTGAGCAAAGTGGACTTGCCCGAGCCGTTCGTGCCCAGCACGCCAATCTTGGCACCGGGGAAGAAAGACAGCGAAATGTCTTTGAGAATGTGACGCTTGGGCGGCACGATCTTGCCAACCCGGTTCATCGAAAATACGTATTGAGCCATGTGTAAACCTGAATAAAAAAGGGCAGAGACCCATCACCCCAAGGGCGTCAGCTCTGCACCGCAGCCCTGCATATGGGCTCTGTTGCGGTGTATGCAACCCGGCATTATCCCAGCTTGCCAGGCTGCACAAAGAAAAATCAGAGCGAGCGCTCGGACAACTTGCCTGAACGGCTGGAAAACTGCACCAGGCTGTTCAACGCTTCGAGCTGAACCCGGGCGCTGCGCGTGCCATAGACCTCGGCCCGCAGCCAGTCGCATTCGGCGTCCAGCGACTCGTCTGAGGCCAGACTGCACCACCACACACGGCCCTCGCCATCCCAGCGGTAACCACGCGACTTGAGCTTGTCTTTGGCCTCAAACGGCGCACCCGTGGCACGCAGTTTGTAGCGCGTCTGTCCGGCACCCGCTAAAAGGCGCGACAAACCGGTTTGACCATCGGCCAGCGGCGAAGCCAGCACCTGCAACAAGGCATGGCAATCGACCTGCGCCCGGTGCGCGTCGTAAAACCAACCGCGCTCGGACGCCAAAAACTCCAGCTTGGCCGAGCCACTGCCCTCTTTCTTCCAGTCGATGCCTTGAAAAGAACAGCCCCAGGCCTTGCCCGCAAAGACGGGCCAGCGGCCTTCAACAAATGGCCTGTCAAACCCGGCGTTGTGCGCCACGATCAAGTCGGCCTGCGCCACCATCGCCGTCACAGCGGCATCGTCGATGCGCTGCCCCTGCACCATGCTGTCGTCGATCCCGGTGATCTCGGTGATCTGGGGCGGAATCGGCTTGCCGGGGTCTTCAAACGACTCGTAAATCGACACAGGGCCCACAGGCAAACCCGTGTTGGCGTCGATCAACACCGACAACATGGCCAGCTCAATGACTTTTTCGGTCTTGCTGTCGAGCCCGGTGGTTTCGGTGTCCAAAACGACCACGCGCTGGGTGGCCTGGCCGGTCAATGCACCGTAATCTGTGTGAGGCACCAGGCGGCGCAAAACCCGAAAGTCCGGGTGCTGCGCCAGGGTTTGGGCCATGGCTTCGGGGTCGGCGTCGCCCGAACGCTCGGGTGGGGGAACAGCAGGGGCCGCAGCGACCATTGGCTGGGTCCGTTCAGTCAACTTTTCAGATGCCCGTTCAGGCACCTTCAACTCAGGAATCTCTGCGGGCACTTCAGCAGGCATTTCTGCGGGCATGTCCACCGTCGTGACCACGGGCTCAGACGCGCTGGTGGGCACAGCAGCTTTGCCTGGCTTGGCCGATTTGACGGGTCTCGCGGCAACGGGTGCAGCATCAAAGTCGAAAAAACTCAGTTGGTCGGTTTTGTTCATAGGTCGAGATTAAACCGCAAGGCTGACCGCCTGGAGGGGCCAAAACCACCAACATTCAGCAAGATCAGCACCACAAGGTGGCGCTTCTCTTGCACACGCGCCGCAATCAGTCGAGCTTGATCCCCAGATCGACTGCCAGCTTGATCCAGACGGGCACTTCGCCTTCCCAGTCTTTGCGGGTGTCTGCCAGGTTTTTGGGCTTGTTGGGGATGGCAAAGGTTTCGCGCAATTTGGCCGCTTTGTCGGTGTTGGACCAGGCCACGGCTTCATCGGCCAAGAGTTTGAGCACAGCCTCGGGCGTGCCCGCTGGGGCCACCAGCGGCAGTCCGCCTTCCAGCGTGACGAGCTTGGCCATGTCGCCTTGTTCCATGAGGGTGGGCACATTGGGCAGCTTGGGCGAGCGGTAGCTGCCGGTCACGCCAATGGCACGCACGCCTCGGCTGGCCACGGCATTGAAGGCCAGGTAGCTGCCCACCGCAATTTGCGATTGACCCGAGGCCACGTCAAGCCACATGGGCGCTTCGCCCCGGTAGTGCACCGACTGTATTTGGGTGCCGTGGATGCGGTTGGTCTGGTCGGCCACCATGTGTGGGTAAGAACCCGGTGCATACGTGCCCATGGAGGTGGGGTTCTTTTTGGCCCAGGCCACAAATTCGGCCATGTTGTTGGCCGGGATTTTGTCGTTGATGCCCACCACCAAGGGGCCCGAAGGGAACACGGTGACGGGCGTCAGGTCTTTGTCGAGGTTGTAGGGCAGCTTGGAGTACAAGATGCGGTTTTGCCAGAACGTGCCCGAGGTGCTCATGACCAAGGTGTAGCCGTCGGCGGGTGATTTGGCGGCCGCATCGATGCCGATGATGGCTCCCGCGCCGGGTTTGTTGTCGATCACCACCGGCACCCCCAGCTTGGCTGACAGGTGCTCGCCATAGCTGCGGGCCAAAGCGTCGGTCAAGCCACCGGGCGGAAAAGCCACAATGATCCGAATGGGCTTGGAAGGCCACTTAGCTTGCGCCCAAGCGGGGCTCAGCAACGCACTGCTGCCCAAGGCGGTGGTCGCCACCGCTGTGGCGGCTTTCAGGAAATGTCGGCGTGGCTTGTTTTGTTGCATGGGCATAGGGATTGACCGGTGAGAAAACAGAAGAATAAAAATAGCAGTCTATGGCCACCGCCTGCACATTTGAATTGGGGTTTGAACCCATGACCCGAAGACGACACGCTCACCAACAAATGATCACATCGCGGCTTTGCCGGGCTTTGTGCGACAATGCACGCCGTTGTGGCCTCCAGTTGCTACAACATCAGCACTTCTGCTGGGGCCTGACCCGGGCAACGCTCAAAACAAGCGCCTGCGGTTTCCATGCCCACCTTAAGACTTATCGGCCAACTCTGGTAACTGCCAAACGCAGTTGAATGAGCCGATACCTGCGCCGGACGTGGCGCTCTGTGAAAAATGAACTTTGAAGAATTGAATCTGGCTCCGGCCATCATGCAAGCCGTGCGCGAGCTCGGCTATGAAACCCCCACGCCTATTCAGGCGCAAGCGATTCCTGCCGTTCTGGCCGGACAAGACTTGTTGGCAGGTGCGCAAACCGGCACCGGCAAAACCGCCGCGTTCACCTTGCCCCTGCTGCACAAGCTGAGCTTGAGTGAGCCGGGCAAAAACCGCTTTGGCGGCAAAGCCATCCGCGCTTTGGTGCTCACGCCCACCCGCGAATTGGCCGCTCAGGTCGAAGAGTCGGTGCGAGACTATGGCAAATACCTGCAACTCGACTCCACCGTGATTTTTGGCGGCGTGGGCATGAACCCGCAAATCAGCAAGATCAAAAAAGGCGTGGACATTCTGGTGGCTACACCGGGACGTTTGCTTGACCTGCAAGGCCAGGGCTTCCTGGACTTGTCCAGCATCGAAATTCTGGTGCTCGACGAAGCCGACCGCATGCTGGACATGGGCTTCATCCACGACGTGAAAAAAGTGCTGGCTTTGGTGCCCAAAGACAAGCAGAGCTTGTTGTTCTCGGCCACCTTCAGCGACGAGATCCGCGAACTGGCGGGCAACTTGCTCAAGAACCCGCAAAGCATCCAGGTCACCCCCAGCAACACCACGGTGCAGCGCATCACGCAGGTGATTCACCCTGTGGGCCGCAACAAGAAAAAAGACGTGCTGCTGCACATCATCCAGAAGCACGACTGGAGCCAGGTGCTGGTGTTCACGCGCACCAAGTTTGGTGCCAACAATGTGGCCGACTTCTTGACCAAAAATGGCGTCAAGTCCATGGCTTTGCACGGCAACAAAAGCCAGACCGCCCGCACACAGGCGCTGGCTGGCTTCAAGAGTGGCGAGATCCGCGCACTGGTGGCCACCGACATCGCTGCTCGCGGCATCGACATCGAAGACTTGCCGCACGTCGTGAACTTTGAAATTCCGAACGTGTCCGAAGACTACGTGCACCGCATTGGCCGCACAGGCCGTGCGGGCGCCAGCGGCGAGGCCGTGAGCCTGGTCTGTCTGGACGAAGAAGGCTTCATGATGGACATCGAGCGCTTCACCAAGCAAGAGATTCCAGTGCAACTGCTCGAAGGTTTTGGCCCCGACACAGGTGAAGTGGCCGAGCCCATCGCCATGGGTCGTCAGACCTTGTGGGGCGGCGCAGGCAAGCCACCAGGCCGTGATGTGATGGCCGCAGCCGCCAAGGCCGCTCGCCAGGACATGATGCAGCGCATCCGAGACAACAAAGTCGCTGTCGGCGGTGGCGGTGGTGGACAAGGCCCACGCCAAGCGCGTGGCGAAGGTCAGGGCCCTGCCCGTCCATCACGCAACGGTCCAGCACCTTCACGCCGCAATGGCCCTCAAGGCGCACCCCGCTTTGAAGGCCAGGGCGATGGCCGCCGTGAAGGCGGTCGCGATGGTGGCCGTGAAGGTGGGCGCGGTCAAGAACAACGTGGCGATCCCCGTTTTGACAACCGTGGCGATGGCCAAGGTCGTCCCGCTCCCCGTGGTCCACGTCCTGAGGGCCGTGGCCCGGCCCGTGGTGCACAAGGTGGCCAAGGCGGTGGTCAAGACCGTCGCCGCAACGACAGCGACGAGCTGCCTCGCCACATTGACCCGTTGAAAACCACGCAGTTTGCGCGTTTGGACTTGCCTAACCGCAACCCCGTTCGCACCAGCGGCCAGCCTGACCCGACACGCACCAGCATTGACAGCCTGGCCAGCGGCAACCGCCGCCGTGGCGGTGGTGGTGGTTATGGCGGCGGCAACGGTGGCGGCAATGGCGGTAATGGCGGCGGTGGCAACCGCGGCTTTGGCGGCGGTGGCCGTGGCTTCGGTCGCTGATCAGCGCCTTGCCCCATGAACAGAGCCCGCAACATGCGGGCTCTTTTTATGGGTCATGCCGGGTCAAGCCCGGGATGACAAAATCGCGCGCTCCAGCCTAGGGTCAGTCAATCGCGCACGAACAAAGTCACCAGCGGATCGGGGCCGACTTGACGGCTCCAGTGCCCATGCACCGTGGGGTCAAACGTGGCACCTTCAGGCAAGGTGTCGGCTGAATAGAAAAACTCACCGGGGCCAAAAACACGCGAGCTGCCGTCTTGCAAAAAAATCTCCATCTGCCCGCACAGCACGAACAGCCACTGCGGATTTCCCGAGCAATGAAACGAGCTGCGAAAACCCACCGGGCTTTGTCGCAACTGGCACGCAGCCGCCGGCATCAAGGCCGACAACTGGCTTTGTGGCGTGCCTTCGGTCAGGGCCACAAATTCATCGCGAAAGCGTGCGCGGCCATCGGTATCGGTAAAGAGAATGACTTTTTTCAGCTGCGTCATGACTGTGTGTCTCGTGAGAAATAGGGAAGCACGATTGTCGCCGAGCCGTCACCGGGCCTGAGGACGTGCGCAGTGCATCTGGCATAGTCACACACAGTTGATGTCCATGCACCCCTAATACCGACACGAGACAACAGGACCACCTCTCCCATGAAAATCGTTTTCCACGGCCAAAACGCCGCCAATTTTCGTCAAGGCTTTGAACACCTGATTGCCGCTGAGCACCAGATCCTCGACTTGAGCGATGCGCTCGACCTGCCCGGAGAACAGGCGCACTACGAAAGCGCCGATGTGGTGGTGGGCATCAAGCTGCAAAGCGGCATGCCCGTGCCGCTCAAGGCCCGTTTGTTCCATGCCCCGGCCGCAGGGACGGATGCGGTCAACACCGCATTGCTGCCCGTGCAGTGCACCCTGGCCAATTGCTTTGGCCACGAAAACGCCATTGCCGAATACGTGATCGCCGCCCTGCTGATGCGCCATGTGCCGCTGGCACGGGCAGACCAAGACTTGCGCCAGCAACGCTGGACCTACTGGGCAGGCCGTCCTACCGCTTTGCGCACCGAGCTGGGTTCGCAAACGATTGGCCTGCTCGGTTTCGGTCACATTGCCCAAACCGTGGCACAACGCGCCAAAGCCATGGGCATGCGGGTGCATGTAGCCAACCGCAGTCCCATTCAACACCCCAGCGTTGACCAAAGCTGGACGCTCGACGCGCTGCACAACTTCATGGGATCGGTCGACGCTGTGGTGGTGAGCTTGCCGCTGACCGACAACACGAAAGGCTTGGTGGATGCGCAGGCCATCGCTGCCATGCGACCCGATGCTGTGTTGATGAACGTAGGCCGCGGCGCGGTGATTGACGAAAAAGCACTTTACGACGCACTCGCCTCGCGTCAAATCGGCGGGGCCGTCATCGACACCTGGTACCAATACCCCACGCCCACACAGACCGAATGCGCACCGTCGCAATACGACTTTGCGGCGCTGGACAATGTGCTGATGACACCACACATGTCAGGCTGGACCTCGGGCACGGTGCGCCGACGTCAAGAAACTTTGGCTGACAACATTGCCCGACTGAGTCGGGGCGAGGCACTGATCAACGTGCTGCACGGTCCGCGCTGAACAAGCCGTCGCGAGAGGGGAGTTCGCTCCCACAGCCTCAGGTGCTGGCACCTGCAGGCCTCACCAAGCCCCAAAATGGCTCAGCTGCTTTGGCGTTGAATGATTTCGAAGCCCAGGTCAAGTTGCGGCAATTCAGGTGCCTCACCCCGCATGAGCGTGAGCAACATTTGGGCTGCCGCCTCGCCAATTCGGGCGCGTGGCGTGCGCACCGTGGTCAGGGCAGGCAACATCTGGTCGCTGCCCGTCAGGTCGTTGAAGCCCGCAATCGCCACTTGTGAGGGCACCGAAATACCCAGGCGCAACGCCGCCATCAAAGCACCCTGGGCCAAGTCGTCGTTGCAAAAAAAGATCGCATCGACCGCCGGGCGCTGCTGCATGATTTGCTCAAACATCACGCCGCCCAAAGCGAGGGACGAGGGGGCGGGGTTGAGGAACTCCAGGGTGGGCTCATAAACCCCCGCTTCTTGCAATGCACTGCGCCAGCCATACAGCCGCTGCATGACGCGCGGGTCCAGCTGTGCTGCCGCAAACGCAATCCGCTGGCGACCGCTCGCCAACAAATGCCGCGTCAGTGCAGCGCCCGCTTCGGTTTGACGAAACCCAACGCAATAAGGGGCAGCGTCGTTGGTGCTGTTGCTGTTGCTGTTGCTGTTGCTGGTGGGCAGATCCATCAAGTGCACACAAGGCACCTGGCTGCCGTCCATGAGTTTGCGCGTGACCGGGTTGTGGTCCAGCCCGGTGACCAAAAGACCCGCCGGGCGGTGCAGCAATTGCTCGCGCAGCAATTGTTCTTCTTCGCTGGCGTCGTAGTGGGTCACACCCATCAGGGTCTGGAAACCGGCTGCCCGCAAGGTTTTTTGTGCCGCATCCAGCAGGTCAACAAACAGGGCATTCGACAGCAAGGGAATCAAAATGGCCACATGGTTGCTGCGCTGCGAAGCCAAGGCACGCGCCGCGGGGTCGGGTACATAGCCGAGCCTGCTGGAGACCGCCTGGACGCGCTCAATCAAGGCGGGATCGACCGCACGCTCACCCCGCAAAGCCCGCGACACCGTGCTGGGGCTGACGCCAGCGGCTTGGGCCACATCACTCAGGGTGACGCGGCCTGTGGCTCGGTGGCTTTTGACGGTCTTTGGAGGTGAAGAAACAGCGTTGGGCAAGGGTTAATCCGGAGGAAAATTCATTTCAGCTGCCGATAGGATAGCGCTATCCCAAAGTTTTCAGCGGAAATTTTGCAGATTCGTGGAAAACCCTGATTTGCCTTGAAAAATTTCAAATTTCGCTGGTCATTTTTTTTGAATGTCTTGGACAGCGCTGTCCAAGCAAGCTGTTTTCACTGGAGTGATTGACGTGTCCAAACCCGATGTACTGGCTGTCGCCAAACTCCACCCCTTCTATCAAAAAGCACTGGAGTCGGTCTACACGGTGCACGACCGCACCCACATCACCGATCCTGCCGCATTTGCTGCATTGGCTCCGCGCATTGTGGGCGTTGCCGGCACCGGCGAGGCCAGCGTGCCGCGCAGCCTTTTGGCACAGGTGACGAACGCCAAAGTGGTCTCGGTGTTTGGCGTGGGCTATGACGGCGTGGATGTGGCTGCAGCCATTGAGCACGGTATTCCCGTCACGCACACACCCGATGTGCTGACCGACGACGTGGCTGATCTGGCCATGGGCTTGGTGCTGTCGGTGGGCCGCACCATCCCGCAAGCCGACAAATTTGTGCGTGCCGGCCAATGGCCCAGCGGCCCGATGGCTTTGGGCCGCAAGGTGTCGGGTGCCCGTTTGGGCATCGTGGGCTTGGGCCGCATTGGCAAGGCCATCGCACGACGCGCAAGCGGCTTTGGCATGTCAATTGCCTATACCGCACGCACCGAAAAAGCCGATTCCGGCTTCAAATTCTTCCCATCGGCTGCCGAGCTGGCCGCGAATGTGGATTTTTTAGTCGTCATCACGCCCGGTGGCGCAGGCACCAAACACCTGATCAATGCCGAGGTGCTCAAGGCACTGGGCGCTCGCGGCTTTTTGATCAACGTAGCACGAGGCAGTGTGGTCGATGAACAAGCGTTGATCGAAGCCCTGCAAAACGGCACCATCGCAGGCGCAGGCCTTGACGTGTTTGCCAACGAACCCAACGTGCCCGAAGTGCTCTGGACCCTGAACAACGTGGTGCTGACGCCGCACATGGCCAGTGCCACCACCGAAACCCGCCAAGCCATGGCCGATCTGGCATTTGCCAACATGCAGGCGGGCACATCAGGGCAAGCCTTGCGCACGCCCGTGCCCGAGTGCGCGGCGCTGGTGAAGTGACAGGCTGCGAGCCCCTATGAATCAACTGCCTTTGCGCCTCATCGTCATGGGTGTGTCCGGTTGCGGCAAATCGACCATGGCTGCCGCTCTGGGCGAACGTCTGGGCCTGGACATGGTGGACGGTGACGACCTGCACCTGAGCGCGAGCGTGGCAAAAATGCGTTCAGGCATCGCCTTGCAGGACGACGACCGTTGGCCCTGGCTGGACCGCATTGGCGAGTACCTGTCACAGCCCCATGCGCAAGGCCGCGTGGTGGCCTGCTCGGCGCTCAAGCGTGTTTACCGCGACCGCATCCGCGAGCAAGCCGGCGATGTCTGTTTTGTCTTCCTCGACGGCAGCTTTGAGCTGATTCAAAAACGCATGCAGCAGCGCGTCGGCCACTACATGCAGCCAGGCTTGCTGGACAGCCAGTTTCGCACCCTCGAAAAACCCGAAGCCGATGAGACCGACGTGATCCGTCTGCCCATCACCGAACCGGTGCAGGACATGGTCATGCAAGCGCTTGCCGCTTTGCAGACACACCGGCACCCTGCCCTCTGATTTTTTAGAAAGCTCCCTCATGTTCATCCGCTGTGCATTCTTCCAAGGCAACGTCAAACCCGGCATGGAAGACGCGTTCAACCGCTACATCCGCGAGAAACTGGTGCCCCTGTGGACCCGCTTTCCCGGCGCACAGGAAGTGCGTGTACTGCGCCAAGTCGAGAGCGATGTGGCAGATCCTCACTTTGGCATGGTGCTGTCGGTGCGCTACCCCAGCCGCGAATCGATCGAGATCGCATTGGCCTCGGCTGTGCGCATGGAAAGCCGCGAAGTGTCCAAAGACCTGATCGCCATGTTCGATGGCACCGTGTTTCACACCGTCTTCAGCGCGGACGAATACGCGCTGCCCACCGATTGAGTTTTTTCGACAGACCTTTTTTTAACCAGGAGACAAAAACCATGAAACTTTCCCGCATCCTTCTCGCCTGCCTCGTGGCTGCCGTCGGCTCCAGCGCTTACGCCGCCAAGTTCAACCTGAAAATGGGCCACGCGGTCAACACGACCGACGGCCAACATGCCGCCGCCATGAAGCTGGCCGAGTTGGTAAAGCAACGCACCAACGGCGATGTTGAAATCACCATCTTCCCTGCCAACCAGCTGGGCAATGACGCGGCCATGATCAACGGCGTGCGCGGTGGAACGATCGACATCGTCTCCAGCGGTGCATCCAACTACAACGGCATCGTGCCCAACACGGCAGCGATGGAGTTGCCCTTTGTGTTCCGCAACGCGCAACATGCCTACAACGTGCTCGACGGTGCTGTGGGTACTGGCGTTCTGAACGAACTGGCCCCCCACGGCATGAAGGGTCTGGCTTATTGGGAAAACGGCTGGCGCGCTTTCACCAACAACAAGCGTCCAGTCAACAAGCCCGAAGACCTCAAGGGCCTGAAGATCCGCTCGACACCCAACCCGTACCACATCCAGGCTTTCAAACTGCTGGGCATGAACCCATCGCCCATGCCGATCGCCGAGCTGTACACCGCCTTGGAAACCGGCACCTTTGATGCCCAAGAGCACCCGATCAACGTGACTTGGTCGTCCAAGTTCTACGAAGTGCAAAAGCACCTGACCGTGAGCAACCACGTTTACTCGCCGCTGGTCGTGGCCATGAACAAGGCCAAGTTCGACACACTGCCTGCGAACTATCAAAAAGTCGTGGTCGATGCCGCCCGTGAAGCCGCCACTTACCAACGCAACCTGAACGCACAAAACGCGGGCAAGGTGATTGCCGAGCTGAAGAAGTCTGGCATGCAAGTGATCGAGAACGTGGACATGGCGCCGTTCCAGAAGATCGTGTCGGCTGAAATCGCCAAAACCTTTGGCGAGAAAAGCGGCACCGCTTTGCTGAAAGCCATTGAAGACACCAAGTGATGGTTTGAGTGTGATCACGCCCCCTCTTCGGAGGGGGCTTTTTTTGATGAATGTATGAAAAAAATCAACGACCTGTTCTTTCGGCTGGCGGAGTTCACGCTGGTCATCATGTTGTCAGCCATGGTCATCATGGTGTTTGGCAACGTGGTTTTGCGTTACGGCTTCAACGACGGCATCATCAGCTCGGAAGAGTTGTCGCGATTTTTATTCATTTGGATCACCTTCCTGGGGGCCATCGTCACGATGCGTGAAAACGGTCACCTGGGACTGGACTCGATCGTGCGCAAGCTCAGCTTGAGCGGCAAAAAAATAGCCTTTGCCGTGTCCAACGTGCTCATGCTCGGTTGCTGCGGCCTGATGTTTTACGGCACCCTCAAGCAACACGGCATCAACGCCAGCACGACCTCCGCAGTCACCCAAATACCCATGAGCTGGGTGTACGGTGTGGGCTACATCACCAGCGTGGCCATGGGTTTGATGATCATCGGCAAGCTGGTTCAGCTGGCCAAAGGCAACTTCAACGAGGCCGATCTGATTCAGGTGCAAGACTCTGAAGAAGTCGTGACTGCCCATACCCAAGAGGCTGCCAAATGACCGTTCTTGTTTTCATTGTTTCCCTGCTCGCGGCCATGGCGCTGGGCATGCCCTTGGCCTTTTCATTGCTGGTCTCAGGTGTGGCGCTCATGCTCCACCTGGACAACTTCGACACGCAAATCGTGTCGCAAAACCTGATCAATGGTGCCGACAACTTCCCGCTCATGGCCGTGCCCTTTTTCATGCTGGCCGGTGAGCTGATGAACGCAGGCGGCATGAGCCGCCGCATCGTCAACTCGGCCATGGTCTGGGTTGGCCACTTCAGAGGTGGTCTGGGTTATGTGGCGGTGTTTGCCGCCATCGTCATGGCCAGCTTGTCAGGCTCGGCCGTGGCCGATACAGCCGCATTAGCGGCCGTGTTGATGCCCATGATGCGCGACGCAGGCTACCGCATGGACCGCTCGGCCGGCCTGATTGCCGCGGGCGGCATCATCGCACCCGTGATTCCCCCGTCGATTGGTTTCATCCTGTTCGGTGTGATCGGCGGCGTGTCGATCTCCAAGCTGTTCATGGCGGGCATCTTTCCGGGCATCCTGATGGGCTTGGCCCTGATCGTGACCTGGTGGGTCGTGGCCCGAAAAGACAAAGTGGTGGTGGCCGAAAAGGTGCCGTTCAAAAAACGCATCTCTGTGACCATCAACGCGTTTTGGTCTTTCTTGCTGGCTATTACCATCATCGGCGGCATGAAGATGGGCATCTTCACGCCCACCGAAGCGGCTGTGGTGGCTGTGGTTTATTCGTTGGTAGTGGGCCTGTTCATTTACCGCGAAATCAAGTTCAAAGACCTCTACGGCATCATCCTGGCTGCGGCCAAAACATCTTCCGTCGTGATGTTTCTGGTGGCTGCTGCGCTGGTATCGGCCTGGCTGATCACCGTGGCCAACATTCCCGCACAGATTGTCGAAATCCTGCGCCCCTTCATCGACAACCAGACCTTGTTGATGGTCATGTTGATGCTGTTGGTGATGATTGTGGGCACAGCGCTCGACTTTGCGCCCACCGTGCTGATCCTCACGCCAGTGCTGATGCCTTTGGTGCGCGAAGCGGGCATTGACCCGGTTTACTTTGGCGTTCTGTTCATCGTCAACAACGCCATCGGTTTGCTCACGCCGCCCGTGGGCACCGTGCTCAATGTGGTGTGCGGTGTGGGCCGCATCCCGATGCACGACGTCATTCGTGGCGTCATGCCATTCTTGTTCTCCCAAGTGGTCGTCATGGGGGCCTTGATTGCCTTCCCGAGCCTGGTGATGATGCCCCTCAAATGGTTGCTGATGAAATGAACGTCCTTGACACTTTTCAACTTCAGGGCCGTCGCGCCCTGATCACTGGTTCTTCGGCTGGTATTGGCTTGGCCTTGGCCGAGGCGCTGGCACAAGCCGGAGCCCACGTCATTCTGAATGGCCGCACGGCCAGCAAGGTCGATGCCGCAGCCCAGACCCTGAATGCGCAAGGCTTGTCCGTCAGCACCTCGGTATTTGATGTGACCGATGCCGACAGTGTGCGTGCCGCCGTGGATCAAATTGAAGCGCAAGGCCCGATCGACATCCTGATCAACAACGCGGGCATGCAAATTCGCGGACCTTTGCACGAGTACCAAGATGCCGACTGGCACACCATCATGAAGACCAACCTGGACAGCGTGTACTACGTGGGTCAGGCGGTGGCCAAAAAGATGATCCCACGGGGTCGCGGCAAGATCATCAACATTTGCTCGGTGCAAAGCGAGCTGGGCCGCCCCGGCATTGCGCCTTACACCGCCACCAAAGGCGCAGTGAAGATGCTGACCAAAGGCATGGCGATTGACTGGGGCCAGTTCGGTATCAACGTCAACGGCATCGGCCCGGGCTACTTCAAAACCGAGTTGAATCAAAAGCTGGTGGACGACCCCACCTTCAGCGGCTGGCTGCTGGGCCGCACACCCAGCCGCCGTTGGGGCGATGTGCAAGACCTGGGCGGTGCGGCGGTCTTTTTGGCCTCTGACGCCTCACGCTTTGTGAACGGCCATGTCCTTTATGTCGATGGTGGCGTGACCGCCACACTCTAAAATCCATTCATCTATTTCAAAGAAACTGCCATGAAATCCGTTGTCTGTCACTCGGCCAAAGACCTTCGCGTTGAACACACCGAATTGCCCGCTTTGGGCGAGCACCAGTTGCGCGTGAATGTGGCCTTTGGCGGCATTTGCGGATCCGACCTGCATTACTACCAGCATGGCGGCTTTGGCACTGTGCGCATCAAACAGCCCATCGCTCTGGGCCACGAAATTTCGGGCGTTGTGGATGGTTTCGGCACAGCGGTCACCGGCGTCAAGATAGGCCAGCGCATCGCCATCTCGCCCTCGCGCCCTTGCGGCCACTGCCGCTTTTGCCAAGCAGGCCAGCACAACCACTGCCTGAACATGCGTTTTTACGGCAGCGCCATGCCCTTCCCTCACATCCAGGGGGCTTTCAGCGAACAGTTGATCATCGAGGGCTACCAAGCCCACCCGATCGCCGACCACCTGAGCCTGTCTCAAGCCGCTTTGGCAGAACCCTTGTCGGTCGGCTTGCATGCCATTCAGCGTGCGGGCAGCGTGCTGGGCAAGCAGGTGTTGGTGACCGGGTGCGGCCCCATCGGCTCACTGTTGATCGGCGCATTGCGCCGCGCCGGTGCGGCCCGCATTGTGGCCGCCGATATTGCCGATTTGCCTTTGAAATGCGCCAAAGAAATGGGCGCAGACGAGACCATCAACCTCAAGACCCAGGCCGACGCACTCGACCGCTACAAGGTGGACAAGGGCCAGTTCGACGCCGTGTTCGAGGCCTCGGGCAGCGAAGCGGCCTTGCGCGTAGGCCTGGACACCATCGCACCGCGTGGGGTCTTGATCACCGTGGGCATGGGCGGCGACATCAGCCTGCCCATGACGCAGATCGTGGCCAAGGAAGTCGACATGCGTGGCACCTTCCGATTCCATGCCGAATTTGCCACCGCCGTGCGCTTTTTGAACGAAGGCCTGGTCAACGGCAAGCCGGTGATCACGGGCATCTTGCCTGTGGACCGCGCCATCGAAGCCTTCGATCTGGCAGCCGACAAGAGCCAGTCGCTCAAAGTGCAAATTGCCTTTGCCGACGCCCTGGCTTGATTTTTTAAATTTCAAACGAGGAATTTCTCATGAAAAAAGTGGCTCTTGTCACAGGCGCCAGTTCTGGCATTGGTCAGGCCTGCGCACTCGGTTTACTCCAAGAAGGCTGGCATGTGGTGCTGGTCGGTCGCCGCACCGAAGCCTTGCAAGAAACCATCGCCAAAGCCGGTGCCAACGCCGCCAATGGCGTGGCCATGCCGGCAGACGTCTCTGACGAAGCCCAGGTCAAGGCCCTGTTCGACAAGGTCCGCGCCCAGTTCGGTCGCCTCGACTTGCTGTTCAACAACGCCGGTATCTCGCTGCCCACCACCTTGCCCGGTGATGTGTCGGGTGACGACTGGCGTCGCATGGTCGATGTCAACTTGAACGGCGCTTTTTATTGCCTGTCACACGCCTTCAAGCTGATGCAAGAGCAAAGCCCGCAAGGGGGCCGCATCATCAACAACGGTTCCATCTCGGCCCATGTGCCGCGCTATGGCTCGATTGCCTATACCGCCACCAAGCACGCCATTTCGGGTCTGACCCGTGCCGCATCGCTGGATGGCCGGGCTTTCAGCATCGCCGTGGGCCAAATCGACATTGGCAACGTGGCCTCCGACATGACCGAAAAAATGGCCAAAGGTGTGCCCCAAGCCGATGGCACCATCAAGGCCGAACCGCGCATGGACATGTCGGCCGTGGTCGAGACTTTCCTCTCCATGTCTCGCTTGCCACTGTCTGCCAACATCTTGTTCACCACCGTGATGGCCACCAACATGCCGTTTGTGGGTCGGGGATAAATCAGCCTATGCAGAAAATGGACATCGGCCTGGTGGGCCTGGGCGTCATGGGTGAAAACCTGGCGCTCAATCTGGAGCGCAATGGTTTTTCTGTCAGTGGCTTTGACCTGGATTCAGGCAAACGCGACAGCTTTGGCCAGCGCACACAAGGCCTGAATGCACAAGCGGTCCAGTCACTGACCGAACTGGTGAACAGCCTGCAACAGCCACGCCGCATCTGGCTGATGGTGCCTGCAGGCGCTGCGGTCGATGCCGTGTTGGCCGAGTTGCGCCCACTGCTGAGCCCTGGCGACGTGGTGATGGACGGTGGCAACACGCTCTACACAGACACACAGCGCCGCATCCAGTCGCTGGAGGGCACCGGCATTTTGTTTGTGGGTGCGGGTGTCAGCGGTGGTGAAGAAGGTGCACTGCGCGGCCCTGCCCTGATGCCGGGTGGGTCGACACAAGCGTGGCCGCTGCTCAAGCCCATGCTGCAAGCCATTTCAGCCCAAGCAGAAGACGGCCAGCCCTGCTGCGAATGGATGGGTCCCGGTGGCTCGGGCCACTTTGTGAAGATGGTGCACAACGGCATTGAATACGCCGACATGCAAACCATCTGTGAAGCCTATTGGCTGATGCACAACTTGCTGGGCATGAGCCCGGCCGAGATGAGTGACGTGTTCCGGGAGTGGAATAAGGGTGAGCTGGCCAGCTACCTGATGGGCATCACAGCCGACATTCTGGCGCACACCGATCCCGAAACAGGCGACGCTCTGGTCAACCTGATCCTCGACACCGCCGAACAAAAAGGCACGGGCAAATGGGCCAGTCAGGTCGCACTCGACCTGGGCGTGACCGCGCCCACGATTGCCAATGCCGTGTTCGCACGCACCATCAGTGCCTTGCAGCCCGAACGCGTCAAAGCATCCAAGGTGTTGGCCGGGCCCATTACCCTGACCGCGGGTGACCGGCAAACGGTGCTGGGCAGCATTCAGAAAGCCTTGCTGGCCGCCAAGATTTGCGCTTATGCCCAAGGCTTCAGCCTGCTCAAAGCCGCAGACAAAGAGCACCAATGGGCACTGCCCATGGGCACGGTGGCCTCGGTCTGGCGAGCGGGCTGCATCATTCGCGCGCGATTGCTCGAAGACATTCGAAACGCACACGAGCGCTCACCTGCACTGGACAACCTGCTGATGGACAGCCACTTTTCGGGCGTGATGGCACGCTGCCAACAAGACCTGAGAGAAGTCGTGGCGATGGGTGCCTTGCATGGCGTGGCGGTGCCCTCGTTCATGAGCGCCCTCTGCTACTACGACGCCTACCGCTCCGCCCGCTTACCCGCCAATTTGCTGCAAGCACAGCGCGATTACTTTGGCGCACACACTTACCAACGGGTGGACCGTCCAGGCAAGTTCCACACGCGCTGGAGCGACTGAACACCCTTGCGACGATGCCCACATAGAAAACCCCGCCAAGGCTTACGTCTTGGCGGGGTTTTAATTTACGAACGGACATTTAAATAAGATTTTTTTACTTGCGTGTCCGGAATTTTTTGAGCTCAGCGTAGAAGGACTGCACAAACTCCGAACCAATCGCCTCGCTGTTCTTGTCAAGTACCGGCTGCACTGCCACACGGATCTTATCGAGCTCGACAGCAGGCATATCTGTCACGCTCATGCCTTTGGCTTTGAGCTGACTCACAACGTTGCTTGCATCAGCCAATTCAGCCTTGCGCTGAAAAGTGCGTGTTTCCTCTGCAGCTTTTTGCACCGCTGTTTGCTGATCAGGCGTCAAGCCTGCCCACCACTTTGATGAGGCCACAAGCGCAACAGGGGTGTACACATGATTGGTAACAGTCAGGTATTTCTGCACCTCGTACATTTTATTGGCGTACATGTCCACGAAAGGATGCTCATAGCCATCCAAGGCTTTAGTTTCCAACGCGGGATACACCTCAGTAAACGCCATTGGTACGGCATTCAAACCCATGGCATTGAAACTCGCCAGCGCCATGGGGCTGGGCATCACACGAACTTTAAGGCCCTTCATTTCGGCGACGGTACCAATAGGGCGCTTGCTATTGGAAAGATTCCTAAAAGCCCCGCCCGCCCAAACCAAGCCATGCATGCTCATGTCGTTAAGACCGTCGAGCATCTTGCGACCGACAGGGCCGTCAAGAACAAAGGCAGCCTCAGCATCGCTGCCAAAAATAAAAGGAAAATCGAAAATCTGCATTTCCTTTTTGCGAGCGGCAATAGGCGCCATAGCCCCCATGTAAAGGTCCTGGACACCGCTTTGGGTAGCGATCAGCATTTTGTCTTCAGAGCCAAGCGTGGCATTTCCAAACACTTCGATAACCACTTTTCCTTGGGTCGCCTTGGACACTGATGCAGCGAATTGCTTCATCGCTGAGGCACGTGGATGCGCGTCGGTAAATGAATGGCCAAGTTTGGCCTTTTTTACCTCTTGCGCCCCAGCCGATGGGGCAGCACCCCAAAGCAAAGTGGCACTGGCCAAGGCCAGCAAGGATTGAGAGAGCAGTCTGCGAGATGGTTTTTTCATGATGTCTCCTAGGTTAGATGGGGTGGGGAAATTTCAGGCTTAACGAGTCATCATGTGCAAAGGCCACATGACGATCTGAGGAAAAATGATCAACAACAACATGACCGTCGTCTGAGCAATCATGAAAGGCATGACCCCTTTGATCGCCCCCGACATGGGAATTTTTGCGATGCTGCACACCACGTTCAATACCGTGCCCACAGGCGGTGTCACCAAGCCGATGGCGTTGTTGATGATGAACAGCACGCCAAAGTAGACCGGATCAATGCCCGCCTCCTTGACCACCGGCATCAACACGGGTGTCATGATCAAGACCGTGGGGGTGAAATCCAAGGCAGTGCCGATGATGAACACCATCAGCATCAGGATGAACATCAAAAGCATCTTGTTGTCCATGAAAGGTCGAACCAGATCGGCGACTTGCTGGGGGATGCTGGCTGTGGTGATCAACCAGGCTGAGACACCGGCAGCGGCCACCAGGAACATCACGATCGCTGTCGTCTCTGCAGCACGGTAGAAGAGATGAAACAGCTCTTTGTAATGGATCTCGCGGTAAACAAACAAGCCGACAATCAACGAATAGGCTGCAGCGATGACCGCCGCTTCGGTCGGGGTGAAAAAACCAATCTTCAGGCCGCCAATGATGACCAAGGGCAATGTCAACGCCCACAGCGACTTGCGGGTTTCAGACCAGCGTTCTTCCATGCTGCGCTTGGGCTCGACCGATATCTTGTCGCGTTTGATGGACCAACGCCAGGCGATCATGATGGCCACGCCCATCAAAATACCGGGCACGATGCCCGCGATAAACAGCTTGGTGATGCTGACGCCACCAGCGACGCCAAAAATGATCATGCCAATCGATGGCGGGATCACCGGGGCGATGATGCCGCCGCAGGCGATCAGGCCACAAGAACGGTTCACGTCGTAGCCCGCCTTACGCATCATGGGCACCAACACGGCAGCCAGTGCCGCTGTATCGGCCACGGCCGATCCCGACAGCGAGGCCATGATCACAGCCGCAGTAACTGCCACATAACCCAGACCGCCAGGAATGTGACCGATCCAGGCCATGGCCATGTTGATGATGCGGCGGGTCATGCCGCCCGCATTCATGAACTCGCCAGCCAGCATGAAGAAGGGCACGGCCAGCAAAGGAAAACTGTTAGAGCCGTCCCACATGTTCTGGATCACGATTTGCGGATCGGTAACGCCCATGTAGTACATCATCGCCAGACCGCAACCAATCAAGGCAAAAGCAATCGGCATGCCCAGCGCCATCAACCCCAGCAAAGAACCAATAAAAACGAGGATAGTCATGGTATTTTTTTTCTTGTCGTTACTTGGTTACTTGGGCATTCAGATCGTCAATCTCCGACATGCCCTCTTCCATCACGTCAGACAGTTGAGACTCATCGACCTGTCCTGTGAGCAAACGGTACAAATTGAACAGACACATGATGCCGATGAATGTCCCGGTCAAATAGCTCACGCCAAATACCCAGATCATGCTGATCTGAGCCACCGGTGAGGCATTGCCCTCCAGAATTTCGTGCTGCAACCAAGTGCCATACACGATGTAGCCACAGCACACGGCCATGATGAATTGACTGATGCCCCAGCAGACTTTTTTGCCTGCCAAAGGCAGCAGTTGGGTGATGACATCGACTCCCAAGTGTGCATGCTTCCGCATGCCCACAATCGCCCCGATGAACGTCATCCACACAAAAGCAAATCGCGGAATTTCCTCGGACAGGTCTATGCCCGTGTTGAAGAAAATGCGCAACATCACGTTGCCAAACACCATCACCAACATCGTGGCGATGCAGATCACCATCACGGTTTCAAAAATTTTGAAAATGCCGTCGATGACTGTTTGTATTGCTTTGCTCATGGATTAATCCTCGGGACGATCAGGGTTCAGGCTTTACTTGGCCGAACGGGCCTTGTCGATTTCGGCATAAAACTGCTTGACAAAATCTTCGCCAATGATCGGGGCAAACTTGGTCACAACCGATTTGACTTTGTCCTGAATGCGGGCGAGTTCAGCTGCAGGCACGGAGCTCACGGTCACACCGGCTTTGGCAAATTTACCGACCACATCCTTGTCGCCCTCTTCCAGGTATTTGCGTTGCAGCAAACCGGCTTCGGTGGCAGCTTTTTGCACACCGGCCTTGTCACTGGCCGACAAGGTATCCCAGAATTTTTTGGAAGCAACCAGCGCGACAGGGGTGTACACATGGTTGGTCAGGGAAATGTGCTTTTGCACTTCCTGCATCTTGTTGGCGTACATGTGCACCAGCGGGTTCTCTTGACCATCCAGAGCCTTGGTTTCCAGTGCGGGGAAGACTTCAGAGAACGCCATGGGCACAGCGTTGGCGCCGATGGTTTTCCAGGTCTCCAGCGCCACGGGGTTGGCCATCACGCGCACCTTCAAGCCACTGACGTCTTCGAGTTTGGTAACAGCGCGTTTGCTGTTGGACAAATTGCGAAAGCCCATGCCAGTCCAAGTCAGACCGACCAGACCACTGGGCTCGATTTTCTGGAAAATCGTTTTGGACGAAGCGCCATCGAGCACTGCGTAAACTTCTTTTTCATTGGCGAACATGAAAGGCAGATCCCAGATCTGCACTTCCTTGACCTTGGATGACAGCGGGGCCAATGTGCCGATGTACAGCTCCTGCGTGCCAGCCTGAACAGCTTGCAGCTGCTTCTCGTCACTGCCCAAAACAGCGCCATGGAAAACCTGAACCTTCACGTTGTTGCCGGTGTATTGGGCTGCCAGTTCAGAAAACTTGTTCATTGCCATCGCTTGAGGATGGGAATCGGGCATGGCATGGCCGATTTTGGCCTTGACCTCAGCAAAAGCCGCACCAGAGCAAAGGGCGAGGCAAGCAGCCGCCAACAGTGTGGATCGGCGCAGGGAGGAAGTCTTTTGAATCATGGAATGTCTCCTTCTTGGTGGTTTGAAATGAATCAGCAGCGCCAGCCCAAGCGCTCACACTGCTGCAACGGGAAAATCAAGGGGTGTGCAATGTGCCATCGGCCAAACGCGTCTGAGTCCAGGTGGTGAGGCCACTTTCACAAGGGTATTGGGCGGCTTGGGCTTCGTCGATGTCCACGCCCAAACCGGGCAAATCGTTCGCATAGACATAGCCTTTTCGAAACTCGGGCAAGCCGGGAAAAACATCCAGCAATGCGTCTCTGGGGCCTTTGAGCTCTTGGATCACAAAGTTGGGTGGCTCGGTGCCTGACCACTCTTGCACCCCGAAGTTGCGCGACGCCAGATCGATGTGGATATTGGCCGCATGGGCCAGTGGCGACATGTCGCCCGGGCCATGCCAAGCGGTGCGCACACCGTATTGCTCGGCAAACAACTGCAGCTTGCGGGCAGGTGTGATGCCACCCACCTGGCTCAGATGCACGCGGATGAAATCAATCAAGCGCTCAGCGATCAGGTTGCGCCACTCAAAGGGGTGGTTGAACAACTCACCCTGCGCCAATGGGATATTGGTCTTGTCTCGCAACTGGCGAATCCATTCACCCTCTTCAAGCGGAATGGCATCCTCCAGAAAGAACAAGTCAAACGGCTCAAGGGATTGCGCAAAACGGATCGCCTCAATGGGCTTGAGTCGTTCGTGCACGTCGTGGCACAACGCCACATCAAAGCCCACGCGGCTGCGGATGCCGTCAAACATCTTGACGGTTTCGCGCATGTACTTGCGCGCATCGAGGTACACCCCGTCCGGCGCATTGCTGGGCGCGTGGGCCGGGGCCGCGCCATAAGCACCACCGCCATAACCGCCGCTTTGGCAACGGATGTGGGTGATGCCCTGCTCTCGGTACTTCTGGATGTTGTCGCACAGCTCGCTCAAATCCTGGCCGTCGGCGTGGCGATAAATCGGCACGGCTTCACGCACCTTGCCACCAAAAAGCTGGTATAGCGGCATGTTGGCCAGCTTGCCCTTGATGTCCCACAGGGCCATGTCGATGCCAGAGATCGCGTTGTTCTCGATCGGGCCGTTACGCCAGTAGGCGTTCTGGTGCATCAGCTGCCAGATTTCTTCGATGGCGTGCACATCACGCCCCACCACCAAAGGCCGCAGATACTCTTCAATCAGGCACTTGACCGCCAGATGGCGATAAGCAAAAGTACCGCAACCTAGCCCATACAAACCGGGCTGGTTGGTTTCGACCTTGACCACCAGCAGGTTGATGCCTTCGGGGGCGGTCAGGATGACTTTGACGTCGGTGATCAGCGTGCTCATGAAGTTTGTCTTAGATGAAATGCGTGACGAGGAAATCAGAGCACCGACAGCCAGCCACCATCCACATAGATGATCTGGCCGTTGACGTAGTTGGATGCGCCCGAGGCCAGGTAAATGGCGGTGCCCACGAGCTCCTCAGGGCGACCCCAGCGCTGCGCAGGGTTGCTGCTTTTGACCCAGGCGTCAAACGAAGGGTTGTTCACCAGCGCCTCGTTCATGTCGGTCAGGATGTAGCCCGGGCCAATCGAGTTGGCCTGAATGTTGTGCTGCGCCCACTCGGCCGCCATGGCTTTAGAGAGCATTTTGATACCGCCCTTGGCTACCGTGTAAGGCGCCACCGTGGCGCGTGCCGCCTCGCTGGTGAGCGAGCCGATGTTGATGATCTTGCCGCCGGTACCCCGGTCGATCATGCGGCGCGCCGCGGCCCGACCCACCAAAAAAGCCGCCGTGAGGTTGGTGTTGATGACGCGGTTCCAGTCTTCCAGCGAAACATCCAGCATCGGCTGGCGGTGCTGGATGCCGGCGTTGTTGACGAGGATGTCAATGGCCAAGCCAGCACGGTCAAACTGGGCAAAGGCCGCATCAACCGAGGCCTGATCGGCCACGTCAAAGGCTGCGCCTTGGACATCCAAGCCAAGAGACCGAAGCCCAGCCACTGCCTCATCGACCGCCGCAGTCTGGCGACTGTTGAGGATCACTTTGGCACCGGACTCGGCCAAACCACGGGCCAAGGCCAAGCCGATACCTCGGCTGGAACCAGTGACCAAGGCCGTGCGGCCTCTCAGATCAAAAAATGCAGGAGAGCTGGTCGATTTCATGCCCGCAAATGTATATGACGTATGACGTTTAAATACCTATAGAAAACCCTTAGATGTTCAAACGTCATTCCTGATAGATACTTACGGCAATTGAAAATGATTCAAAAATCTTTGGTCATACCTTATTAGCAATCTATGAACCTCAAATCACCCGCACCCCGAGCCACCTTTCAAGAGCAAGTCTTGGAGGCACTGGGGCGGGATATTTGCAGTGGGAAGATTCGTCCTGGTCAATTGCTGCCCCCAGAGCCCGAGCTGTGCAGCCGATTTGGCTTCAGTCGCATCGTGATCCGCGAGGCCATCAAATCATTGGCTGCCAAGGGCCTGATCGAAGTCACCCGGCGCGTGGGCACATTGGTGCTGGAGCCCACCCGCTGGAACCTGTTTGACCCGGACATCATCGGCTGGCGTGCGCAATCGGCGGTGTTTGACCCCACCCTCTCGCGTGACCTGATGGAAATACGACGCATCATCGAGCCAGCAGCTGTGCGCATGACGGCACTACGCGCCAGTGACGAAGACCGTCGCAATCTGCGGTCGGCCTACATGGCCATGGCCCGCGCTGTAGCAGGCAAGGGCGACTACGTCAAAGCCGACCTGAGCTTTCACACCATCATTTTGTCGGCCTGTGGCAACCAGTTTGTGCGTCAGATGCAAGACGCCATGGCCGCCTTGCTGCGCGTAAATTTTGATGTCATTACAACCAAACCCGGTGGCCCTGCACACTCGTTGCCTCTGCACGAGGCCTTGTGCGAAGCAATTGAACGAGGTGATGCCGATGCCGCTGAACAGGCTGCGCTAATTCTGATCGCCGGTGCCGAGGAAGACCTGCGCGAATTAGTGCCTGCGCGTGCGACAAGCCCACGCAAAGCAGTCTCGCACACCATGCCCGTGCTGCCCTGACAAAGACTTGTCATGAAAATCACCAAACTCACCACCTTTTTGGTGCCCCCCCGCTGGTGTTTCCTCAAAATCGAAACCGATGAAGGCATCACCGGCTGGGGTGAACCCGTGCTGGAAGGCCGCGCCCACACCGTCGCGGCTGCCGTAGAAGAACTCTCGGACTACCTGATCGGTAAAGACCCGCGTCACATCGAAGACCACTGGACAGTGATGTACCGGGGCGGTTTTTATCGGGGCGGCGGCGTCCACATGAGCGCCATTGCAGGCATCGACCAAGCACTGTGGGACATCAAAGGCAAAGCCTTGGGTGTCCCGGTGGCCGATCTGCTGGGCGGCCCGGTGCGGGACCGCATTCGCGTGTACAGCTGGATTGGCGGCGACCGCCCCAGCGAAACGACAGCTGCGGCCAAAGCCGCTGTAGAACGCGGTTTTACAGCAGTGAAGATGAACGGCACCGAAGAATTGCAATACGTGGACACTTTCGACAAGGTAGACCGTTGCCTGCAAAACGTGGCGGCCGTGCGCGAGGCCGTTGGACCCAACGTGGGTATCGGCGTGGATTTTCACGGGCGCGTGCACAAGCCGATGGCCAAAGTACTGGTCAAAGAACTCGAAGCGTACCGCCTGATGTTCATCGAGGAACCCGTGCTCAGCGAGCATTACGAGGCGCTCAAGGAAATCGCCCCACTGACCTCCACGCCCATTGCGTTGGGTGAGCGGCTTTATTCACGCTGGGATTTCAAACGGATTCTGTCCGAAGGCTATGTAGACATCATTCAGCCCGATCCCTCGCATGCAGGAGGCATCACCGAAACCCGCAAGATCGCCAGCATGGCCGAAGCCTATGACGTTGCGTTGGCCTTGCACTGCCCGCTGGGACCGATTGCGCTGGCGGCCAATTTGCAGCTCGACGCGGTTTGCTACAACGCATTCATTCAAGAGCAAAGCTTGGGCATTCATTACAACGGTTCGAACGATTTGCTCGACTACGTGACCAACAGGGAAGTCTTTGCCTACGAAGATGGCATGGTAGGCATTCCAAAAGGCCCGGGTCTGGGCATCGACGTCAATGAAGACTACGTGCGTGAACGTGCACAAAAAGGACACCGCTGGCGCAATCCCGTTTGGCGACACACCGACGGCAGCTTTGCTGAATGGTGATCAACATCTGAAAATCGGCTCCAAAACCCACCCTATCAACATTCAAACAGCAAGACTGCGAACCTCAAAATGAGCAAAGAATCTGACGATCTGCCCCGCAAAAAACCCGAAGAGCTCCGCAGCCAGCAATGGTTTGGCCGTCAAGACCGCGATGGCTTTGCCTACCGCAGTTGGGTCAAGGGCAAGGGCGTTCCGCACGACCAGTTTGACGGTCGCCCCGTCATTGGCATTTGCAACACTTTCAGCGAACTCACCCCTTGCAATTCGCACTTCCGCACGCTGGCCGAGCAGGTCAAGATCGGTGTGTACGAGGCCGGTGGCTTCCCGCTCGAATTCCCGGTCATGTCGCTCGGCGAAACCCTGCTGCGCCCCACCGCCATGCTCTACCGCAACCTGGCCAGCATGGACGTCGAAGAGTCCATCCGCGGCAACCCGATTGACGGCGTGGTGCTGCTCATGGGCTGCGACAAGACAACGCCCAGCTTGCTGATGGGCGCATCGAGCGCTGGCTTACCCACCATTGGCGTCTCGGGTGGCCCCATGCTGAATGGCAAATGGCGCGGGCAAGAACTCGGATCGGGTACTGGCGTATGGAGCATGAGCGAGCAGGTTCGTGCAGGCACGCTCAAACTGACGGACTTTTTTGAAGCCGAAAGCTGCATGCACCGCAGCCACGGCCATTGCATGACCATGGGCACCGCCAGCACCATGGCCAGCATGGTCGAGGCCTTGGGCATCGGCTTGCCGGGCAACGCCACCTTCCCCGCCGTCGATGGACGCCGCAATGTGCTGGCCCGGGAATCGGGTCGCCGCATCGTCGAGATGGTGCACACCGACCAGACCATCAGCCAAGTGCTGACCCGTGAAGCGTTCGAAAATGCCATCCGCACCCTGGCGGCCATTGGCGGATCGACCAACGCGGTGATCCACCTGATCGCCATTGCCGGCCGCTTGGGCCTCAAGCTGACTGTGGACGACTTTGAACGACTGGGCAGCGAGTTGCCATGCCTGTTGAACCTGCAGCCGTCTGGCGAGCACCTGATGGAAGACTTCTGTTATGCCGGTGGCCTGCCGGTGGTGATGAAAGAGATCGAACACCTGCTGCACAAAAACATCGTGACCGTGAGCGGCAAGACCGTCAGCGAGAACATTGCCAGCGCAGTGAACTACGACCCGCGCGTGATCAAGAAGTTCGACGAACCCTTCAAGGAAAAAGCGGGCATCGCCATCTTGCGTGGCAACCTGGCCCCGCGTGGCGCGGTCATCAAGCCCAGCGCGGCCACGCCTGCGCTCATGGTGCATACCGGGCGTGCCGTGGTGTTTGAGGACAGCCATGACTTTCACAAGCGCATCGACGACGAGAGCCTGGATGTGGACGAAAACTGCATTTTGGTGCTCAAGAACTGCGGCCCCAAGGGCTACCCCGGCATGGCTGAAGTGGGCAATATGCCACTGCCACCCAAGGTGCTGCGCAAAGGCATCACCGACATGGTGCGCATCAGCGATGCCCGCATGAGCGGCACCGCCTATGGCACCGTGGTGCTGCACACCACGCCCGAAGCCGCTGCCGGTGGCCCGCTGGCCGTGGTGCAAAACGGCGACATGATTGAACTCAACGTGCCCGAGCGCAAGCTGCAACTGCTCATCAGTGACGAAGAGCTGGCGCGCCGATTGGCTTTGTGGGAAAAGCCAGCACCTGCCATGCAGTCGGGCTATTGGAAGCTCTACATCGACCATGTGCTGCAAGCCGACGAAGGCGCCGACATGGACTTTCTGGTTGGCCAACGCGGCGCAGCCGTGCCCAAAGACAACCATTGAGATGGTCGTCCCGAGCGCCAATGACGTTGTCATCCCGGACTCCAATGACTTTGTCATCGTGAACTCTAATGACTTTGTCATCCCCGGCTCCAATGACTTTGTCATCCTGGGCTTGACCCGGGATCCATCTGTGCACCACCATGGATGCCGGATCAAGTCCGGCATGACAGACCCGTACGTTAACCCGATCAAGCCTGGCATGACAGACCGGTTCGTTAAGCCGATCAAGCCCGGCATGACAGCCCGATACGTTGAACCGATCAAGCCCGGTATGACATCCGGGTTTTGATACCCCTTATTCGTTCCCTCATTCAGGAGAATTTTTATGCGTATTTTGATCACCGGCGGTGCCGGATTTATAGGTGCCCGCCTGGCCCGTGAAATTTTGAAACGTGGTCAATTAAATGGCCAAAGCGTGAGCGAACTGGTCATTGCCGACCTTTTCCCGGCCCCTGCCGACCTGCTGGCCGATCCGCGCGTGAAGGGCCACGCTGGCCCCATGCTGGAACAAGGCGATTTGTTCAAGAGCGGCTTTGACGGCGTTTTTCATTTGGCATCGGCCGTGTCGGGCGAATGCGAACTCGACTTTGATCTGGGCCTGCGCTCCAACGTAGACAGCAGCCGCTTGCTACTGGACAGCATTCGGGCATCGGGCAAAGCATCGCGCTTTGTATTTGCCAGCTCGGTGGCGGTGTTCGGCCCCGACGTAGGCAACCCGATGCCAGAACGCGTGACCGACACCACCTTGCCCACGCCGCAAACCTCTTACGGCACGCACAAGCTGATGATCGAGTACATGGTGGCCGACTACACCCGCAAAGGCTTCATCGACGGCCGTGCAGCACGCCTGATGACGGTGACAGTGCGCCCCGGCAAACCCAATGGCGCGGCGTCCTCGTTTTTCAGCGGCATCATCCGCGAGCCTCTGGCGGGCACCGATACCACCTGCCCGGTGGACCCGGATGTATCGCACCCCGTGTCATCGCCGGGCAACACCATCCACGGCCTGATCACCGTATTCGAAGCCAGCCGTGAAGCTCTGGGTGGGCGCATGGCACTCAACCTGCCGGGCCTGAATGTGAAGGTGAGCGACATGCTGGCTGCGCTTGAAAAAGTGGCGGGCCCGACCGTTCGCGCACGCGTGAAGTTTGAACGCGATGAACGCGTTGCGGGCATTGTGGCCAACTGGGCCAAGGGTTCGACCTTTGACCGCGCCAATGCCCTGGGCCTGAAAGCCGATGCCAGCTTCGAGGCCATCATCGAACAGTACATCGCAGACTGCAAAACCCGGCCCGGTTACCCTGCCGAAGCCTTGAACGGTTTGAAGTGACAACCTCCATCAAAGCACTCGACATCGTCGCCTTGGGCGAAGCCATGGTCGAGTTCAACCAGACCAAAAACCAGCCAGTTGACGCACCACCCATGTACCTGCAAGGCTTCGGCGGCGACACCAGCAACGCCGCCATTGCCGCCGCCCGCGCGGGTGCCCGTGTGGCCTACCTCAGCCGCTTGGGCACAGACCGCTGGGGAGATCGCCTGATGGATTTGTGGCAGCGCGAAAACGTCGACACCACCGCCGTGGTGCGCGACGCCCAAGCGCCCACGGGCATGTACTTTGTGAGTCACGATGCGCAGGGCCACCACTTCAGCTACGCCCGCGCCGGATCAGCCGCCAGCCGCATGCAAGTGCAAGATGTGGCGCAGCACTGGGGCGAATCCATTGCTCAAAGCCAGTGGCTGCACCTGTCAGGGATTTCATTGGCCATTTCGGCATCGGCCTGCGACGCGGCCTTTGCGGCCATGCGCCATGCCCGCACCGCTGGCACGCAAGTGGCACTCGACTCCAATTTGCGTTTGTCGCTCTGGCCACTCGACCGCGCTCAAGCCTGCATGCGCCACGCGGTCAGCCTGTGCGATCTGTTTTTGCCCAGCATGGAAGACATGACGGCGCTCACCGGCCTCACGCAAGCGCAAGACATCATCGGCTGGAGCCACGCCCAAGGCGCAGCACAAGTGGTGCTCAAGCTAGGCGCCGACGGTGCCCTGGCCAGCGACGGGCATCAGCAGCGCCTGGTGCCCGGCCATGCAGTTCAGGCCGTGGACGCCACAGGTGCAGGTGATTGTTTTGCGGGCAACTTGCTGGCGCGTTTGTCGTGTGGCCAATCCTTGTGGGACGCCACCGCTTACGCCAACGTTGCAGCGTCTTTGTCTGTGCAAGGTTACGGCGCGGTCGCGCCCTTGCCGCAACGTGAAGCCGTGCTGAAGGTGCTGAGCTCGGCGAAAGCCCCCCAAGCATGAACCTCGCCCAGCGCGCCTTGATCGCCATCGACTGGGGTACCACTTCACTGCGTGGTGCGCGCCTTGGGCCCGCCGGTCAGGTGCTTGAATCGCGTGAATTTGCACGAGGCATCCTGAGCGTGCCACCTGGTCAGTTTGAAGCCGTGTTCAATGACCTCTTTGGCGACTGGATGGACTCGCCCCATGCGCTATGCCTGATATCGGGCATGGCAGGCAGCCGACAGGGCTGGCAAGAAGCGCCCTACTGCCCCTGCCCCGCTGGCTTTGACGAACTGGGTCAACACCTTTTGTGGCTGCAAGCCGATCGGATCGCCTTGGTGCCCGGCTTGAGCTGCATGTCGGGCGGCCCTTTGAACATTCCCGACGTGATGCGTGGCGAAGAAGTGCAAATTTTTGGGGCACTGCAACTGGCAGGCCGCGACAGCGCCACACTGGTGCTGCCCGGCACACACAGTAAGTGGGCGCAAGTGCAAGGCGGCCGCGTCACGCGTTTCCAGACCTTCATGACGGGTGAGGTGTTTGCCCTGATGAGCCAGCATTCAATTTTGGGCAAGACGCTGGACTTGAACGGTGCTTTTGATGAAACGGCTTTCTTACGCGGTATAGACCAAAGCCAGCAAGCGGGCAGCGTGCTCAACAAACTGTTTGCGGTGCGCACACTGGGCTTGTTTGAACGCATGAGCGCAGCTGTTCTGCCTAGCTATTTGTCGGGCTTGCTGATTGGCGAAGAGCTGCGCACACAGGTCGATACAGCCAACAAGGCCAATGCAGCCCCATTGATTTTGATGGGCAGCGATGCCCTCACGCGGCGTTACACCCTCGCCCTGCAACATTTGGGCTTGACCTGCCAGCGGCGGGGGGCCGAAGCCACTTGGGCAGGTTTGCATGCCTTGGCCGTCAATTTAACGCGCACGCCATGAACACCTTGAACCCCACATCCACCCCGCATGCGCTCTTGGCACAAGCCATGACCCAACTGCCCCTGATCGCCATCCTGCGCGGCCTCACGCCCGCAGAGGCACCGGCCATCGGCGAAGCGTTGGTGACCAGCGGCTTTGCCATCATCGAAGTGCCGCTCAACTCGCCCGAGCCTTTGCGAAGCATCGCCGCGCTGGCGCAGCAATTTCCGCAAACCCTGATTGGCGCAGGCACAGTGCTGAACGCGCAGCATGTCAAAGACGTGCACGCAGCCGGGGGCCGCTTGATCGTGGCCCCCAACTTCAACCCTGCGGTCGTGGCGCAAGCCTTGGCCCTGAACATGGTGGTGCTGCCTGGTGTGGCCACACCCAGCGAAGCTTTTGCGGCACTCGATGCGGGGGCACACGGGCTCAAACTGTTCCCAGCCGAAATGATTTCACCGGCCACCGTCAAAGCCCTTCGGGCCGTGCTGCCCCCAGAAGCCGCCTTGATGCCAGTCGGTGGCATCACGCCCGGCAACATGGCCGCTTACCAAAGCGCTGGGGCCAGCGGGTTTGGCCTTGGCTCGGCCTTGTACGCGCCGGGGCGTTCTGCGCAGCAGGTGCGTGACAACGCCGCCGAATTCGTACGCGCGTTCAAGGCCTGACGCCTCACACGCCACCCCTCAGGCTTTTTCGCCCAAGCGCCCATCCCGAAAATCGGCCAAAGCCTGGTAGATCTCTTCTTTGGTGTTCATCACAAACGGGCCATATTGAACGATGGGCTCCTTGAGCGGTTGGCCCGCCACCAAGATGAGCTTGGCATCGGCGCTGGCCTCGATGACCACCCCGTCGGATTGAGCCGTGTTGGCCAAAATCGCCATGCGCTGCACGGGCACGGTTTGCCCTGCGATGCTGACTTCTCCCCGGTACACGTACACAAAGGCGTTGTGCCCAGCGGGCAGCGTCTGCTCAAAGCGCGTGCCTTGGGGCATGTGCACATCCAGATAAACCGGTTGGGTGATCTCGCGGCTGACCGCGCCTTGCACGCTGTGGCTGGCCCCGGCGATCACCGTGACCGCCACGCCCTCAGGCGTTTGGAACTGCGGCAGCTGGTCGTTTTGAAAATCGCGGTACCAAGGGGCGTTCATCTTTTCTGAGCTGTGCAAGTTCAGCCACAGCTGAAAGCCCTCCATCACGCCATCGGTTTGCTGCGGAATTTCGGAATGGATCACGCCTTGGCCTGCGGTCATCCATTGCACGCCGCCGTTTTGCAACAGGCCTTCGTGGCCCGCGCTGTCGCGGTGCAGCATGCGCCCAGCAATCATGTAGGTCACGGTTTCAAAGCCCCGGTGCGGGTGGTCAGGAAAACCGGCAATGTAGTCATCGGGCTTGTCGCTGCCAAAGGCATCGAGCATCAAAAATGGGTCAAGCCGGTGCTGCAAATCTTGTGTGAGGATGCGGCTGAGCTTGACGCCTGCGCCATCGGATGTGGCCTGGCCAATGACCAGGCGCTCGACCGTGCGGGCAATGACGACTGGGTGAGTAGATGCATTGTTGGACACAAAGGTCTCCTTTCAACTTAAGGGGGCGGTTCACGCCAGATTCAATGCTCGTAACTGTGAATGCGCAGGCCCGTTCAAGTCAGGCGGCAACTGGTGTTTGGCTTGCAGGTAATGGTGGGTGTACACGTCCAGATAGGCCTGCAAGGTGTGTGCGGCATGGGATTCATCTGCCAGCTCCAGGCAAAGCGATGCGACTTCGCTGGTGCAAAAATGGTCATCACGGCGCGAGCGGCGCAGCTGGTAGCGCGAGACCTGTTCAGGGTTCAGGCTGAGCACAGGCAAGGCATTCAGGTACGGGCTTTTGCGGAACATCTTGCGCGCCTCGGGCCAAGTAGCGTCAAGCAAAATGAACAGTGCCCGCTTGCCTGATGGCGTGGTTGGTACCGAGTGCACCACACGCTCGGGCGCAACAAACTCACCCGGAAACACCACATAAGGTTGCCACTGGGGATCGGCCAGCAGCGCCAGCAGAGCAGGGTCGACTTCGGTGCGGGCCCAACCAAAAGCAAAGGTGTCGTGCACCACATCGGCAATCAGCCAGCCGGTGTTGCTGGGCTTGAGCGGTTCGATGTCGGCCATCAGCAAACACATGCCTGACGTCGTCGGCACTTCGGGACGCACGTCACACAAGCAATGGCTGGGCACCAAACGACAACCGGGGCAGCGCTCGCCCTTGATGCCACCACGGGCCATGAAGGGTTTGGCGCTTCGGGCCAGACGCGCGGTGCGCAGGCGCGAAACGGCATGGGGTTCCAGCGCAGAACGTGATGCAGGCACGGCGACAGGCACTGCGACAGGCATGGGCGTGGGCGACATGGGAAGAATGGCCGATCCTCAAGCTGCAGGCGTGGCCATGCGCAAACGACGTGCAGCCTCTTCGTCGCGGGCGTCGTCGATTTCGCGCAACACGGCCTGCATGTCCACATCGGCAGTTGAACGCTCGTAGTGACCTGTCAGCGGTGTCTCGTTGCTCAACAGTCCGGCCTGATACAGGCTCCAGATTTCGGGGCCGTATTCGGTCTGGAGCAGTTCGGGCGCGAACTGACCAAAGAAATCTCGCAGGTTGCCCACATCGCGCAGCAGCATGCGTTGGGCGTGGTTGTTACCCGCAGCATCCACCGCCTGCGGCAGGTCGATGATGACCGGCTCGTCCACCCCAGGCTGGTCGCCTTCACCCGGCAAGTGCGCCAACAAGATGTTGAACTCGGACAAGTCACCGTGCACCACCCCCGCGCAAAGCATGCGCACCACTTCGGCGATCAGGGTGGCGTGGTGCTGCCGCGCTTGCTCGGGCGTGAAGGCCACATCGTTCAGACGCGGCGCGGCGTCGCCATGGGCGTCGGTCACCAGCTCCATCAGCAGCACGCCATCAAAAAAGTTAAAGGGCTTGGGCACACGTACCCCAGCTGCAGCCAGGCGGTAAAGCGCATCGACCTCGGCGCTTTGCCAGGCGGCTTCCTGTTCTTGCCGGCCAAACTTGCTGCCCTTGGCCATGGCACGGGCAGAGCGCGAATTTTTAACCTTGCGGTTTTCGGTGTAGTCCACCGCTTGCCGGAAGCTGCGGTGGGTGGCTTCTTTGTAAATCTTGGCGCAGCGGGTTTCGTCACCGCAGCGCACCACGAACACCATGGCCTCTTTGCCGCTCATGAGCTGGCGCACCACGGTGTCGATCAGCCCCTCGTCGACGAGGGTCTGCAGTCTGGGGGGAGCCTTCATCCAGGGCGATGCAAGGCGCAGAGCTTGTTGCCGTCCGGGTCGCGCAAATAAGCCAGGTACAGCTTGCCCGCTGGCGTTTCACGGAAACCGGGTGGGTCTTCGCAAGTGGTGCCGCCGTTGGCTACGCCCGCCGCATGGAAGGCATCGCCCTGCTCGGCCGATGGCACGGTGAACCCAATGGTGCTGCCGTTGCCGTGGCAGGCGGGCTCGCCGTTGATGGGCGTGGTGATGGCGAAGGTGCCCGTGGGACTGCGGTAAAAATAGCGGTTTTTGTTGGCCACGCCGGGGCCGTGGCCCAGGGTGCCGAGCACGGCGTCATAAAACTTTTTGGAGACCTCGAGGTCATTCACACCCAACATCACATGGCTGAACATGGCTTTCTCCGTTAATACCCGGCATCGGGCGAATTGAATTCGGGTAATGGTACTTGAAGCGACGCGTGAGAAAGCCCGTGAACAGACCCCGGCAAGTCGCCAATGTGGTTGCTTTGGGGGCCTGAACCGAGGCAAGCTGAGTCTTTGATGAAATCGTCAGCACAAACAGCTGCCCTCGGGCATGAAACATCCTTCTTTTTTGATCTCGACAACACCATGAACACACCGGTCAATTTGCTCGACGCCTGGATGGCGCAAGAACAAGAAATACGAACCCGCCTGAATGCGGGCGCAGGCCCCGGCGTGGCCCGCCCCGACCAAATCGCGGGCAAAACAGGCTTAGAGGTCATGCAAGGCTTGCTCTCTGGCGAGCTGCCCTACGCCAGCATCGCCAAAACACTGGACTTTGTGTTGATCGAGGTCAGCCCGGGCCAGGCGATTTTTCAGGGCACGCCCGGCCTGCAGCACATGAACCCACTGGGCACGGTGCATGGGGGCTGGTTTGCCACCTTGCTTGACTCGGCTCTGGGCTGCGCCGTGCACACCATGATGCCGCCGGGACGCGGCTACACCACGGCCGATCTGAGCGTGAAACTGGTCAAGGCCCTGACCCCGAAAGTCCAGCGCGTACGGGCCATTGGCCAAGTGGTGCACTGCGGCCGTCAGCTGGCCACCGCCGAAGCGCGATTGGTCGGGCCGGATGGCACACTCTATGCCCATGCCAGCACCGCCTGCCTGGTGTTTGACATGCCCACTTCAGCCACCACCGGAACTCAAAAATGAGACTTCTTCACACCATGCTGCGCGTGGGCAACCTGCAACGCTCAGTTGACTTTTACACGCAGGTGCTGGGCATGAAACTGCTGCGCACCTCCGAAAACCCCGAGTACAAATACTCGCTGGCCTTTGTGGGTTACGGCAGCAACCCCGACCACGCCGAGCTGGAGCTGACCTGGAACTGGGGCGTTGAGAGCTATGAGATGGGCACCGCCTACGGTCACATCGCTTTAGGCGTGCCCGACGCGTATGCCGCCTGCGAAAAAATCAAGGCCAACGGCGGCAACGTGACGCGCGAGGCCGGCCCGGTCAAAGGCGGCAGCACCGTGATCGCCTTTGTGACCGACCCCGATGGTTACAAGGTCGAGCTGATTCAGCGAGCCGAGTTTGCAGGTGGACAAGGGCTGCGCTAAACCCAGAACCCCAGTCACCCCCGACCTGATCGGGGGTCCATGACCAAACCCTGTCACCCCCGACCCGATCGGGGGTCCATACCTTCGACCACCATGGATACCCGGTCCAGCCGGGTATGACAAACTGAAACATAAATACCCGGTCAAGCCGGGTATGACAGAATTAAACAGGGATACCCGGTCGAGTCGGGTATGACACACCGAGAATCAGCGCAGCAACTGGCTGGCTTCTCGGGCCAGAGCTTCGATGCGAGCCCAGTCGCCTTTTGCCAGCGCATCGGCAGGCACCAACCACGAGCCGCCCACGCAAGCCACATTGGGCAAGCTCAGCAAGTCGTTGGCGTTTTGCTGCGTGACACCGCCCGTGGGGCAAAACTTCACATCAAAGAACGGGCCGCTCCAGGCCTTGAGCATGTTTGGGCCACCCGCTTGCATGGCCGGGAAAAATTTGAGTTCGGTGTAGCCGTCTTCTTGGGCCATCATGATTTCGCTGCCGGTGGCCACACCGGGCAACAATGACAGGCCGTTGTCGCGGCAAGCCTGGCCCACCAGTTTGGTGTAGCCCGGGCTGACCGCAAAACGCGCACCGGCTTTGGCCGCTGCTGCCGCATCCGCGGGGCTGCGCACCGTGCCTGCCCCGACCACAGCGCCGGGCACTTCTTTGGCAATGGCTTCCATGCAGGCCAGCGCCTGCGGGGTGCGAAGGGTGACTTCCAACATGCGGATGCCGCCCGCCACCAGGGCACGGGCCATGGGCACGGCGTGGGCCACGTCGCTCAGCACGATCACGGGGATCACGGGGGCGTCCTGCATCACTTGCAGGGCGGTCAGAGGACCATTCAGATTCACAGCCATGTACAGGCTCCTTCTTCGGCTTTGAGCGCGTTGCGGCGCAGGTTGGCAAACAGTTCACGGCCCATGCCCACGCCATTGGCGGCGGACAGTTCGGCGGGCATTTGGGCCAAGGGGCGAGCGGCCCATTCGGCCTCGCTCACCAGCACTTGCAAGGTGCCCGCCACGCCATCGAGGCGGATCAGGTCACCGTCTTGGACCTTGGCCAAGGGGCCACCGGCAGCGGCTTCGGGCGAGATGTGGATGGCCGCAGGCACTTTGCCCGAGGCACCACTCATGCGGCCATCGGTGACCAGTGCCACCTTGAAGCCTTTGCCTTGCAGCACGGCCAGCGGCGGTGTGAGTTTGTGCAGCTCAGGCATGCCGTTGGCTTGTGGCCCTTGCCAGCGCACCACGCAGACGATGTCGCGCTCCAACTCGCCTGCCTTGAAGGCGGCATGCAACTCGTCTTGCGAACTGAACACGCGGGCTGGCGCTTCGATGACGTGTAGCTCTTCAGGCACGGCCGAGATTTTGATCACGCTGCGGCCCAGATTGCCTTGCAAAAGCTTGAGGCCACCCGTGGTGCTGAAGGGGCTACTGGCGGGGCGCACCACGGTGTCGTCTTTGCTGGCACCGGCGTCCTGCCAAAGCAGTTGGCCGTTTGGTGCCGAGGGGATGCGGGTGAATTCGCGCAGGCCACCGGGGCGCACCGTGAGCACATCGGCGTGCATCAGCCCGGCGTCGAGCAACTCGCGGATCACATAGCCCGGCCCGCCTGCGGCCTGGAACTGGTTCACATCGGCGCTGCCGTTGGGGTAGACGCGGGTCAACAAGGGCACCACGTCCGACAGGGCCGAAAAATCGTCCCAGTCGATCACGATGCCCGCTGCACGGGCCACCGCCACCCAGTGGATCAAGTGGTTGGTCGAGCCGCCCGTGGCCAACAAGGCGACCATGGCGTTGACGATGCAACGCTCGTCGACCAAACGGCCAATGGGCGTGAAGTTTTGCCCCTTGACCAGCGCCAGCACGGTGCGGGCCGCCTCGCGGGTCAGCTCGGCACGCACGCCCTCGGCGGGGTTGATGAAGGCCGTGCCAGGCACGTGCAAGCCCATGGCTTCGAGCAGCATTTGGTTGCTGTTGGCCGTGCCATAAAAAGTGCAAGTGCCTTCGCCGTGGTAAGCCTTGGATTCGGCTTCCAACAGCTCGGCGCGGCCCACCTGCCCCAGTGCGGCTTTCTCGCGCACCTTGGACTTTTCACTGTTGGACAAACCGCTGGTCATGGGGCCTGCGGGCACAAACACCGTGGGCAAATGGCCAAACTGCAAAGCGCCAATCAAGAGGCCGGGCACGATCTTGTCGCACACACCCAGCATCAAGGCCGCGTCAAACACATCGTGGCTGAGCGACACCGCCGTGGCCATGGCGATCACGTCGCGGCTGAACAGGCTCAGTTCCATGCCGGGGGTGCCTTGGGTCACGCCGTCACACATGGCGGGCACGCCGCCCGCCACTTGGGCGGTGGCGCCCAGCTTGCGGGCTTCGTCCTTGATCAGGTCGGGGTAGTGCTGCAGCGGCGCATGGGCAGACAGCAGGTCGTTGTAGGCATTGACGATGCCGATATTCGGGGCACGCGGGGCCACCACCTTGATTTTGTCGAGTGCGGTGGCGCGGCCTTTGTCGCCTTCGGGCATGGCGGCAAAGGCGTGGGCCACGTTGGCGCAGCCCAGGCGCTGGGCACCGGGGTCTTTGTGGGCGGCTGCATCGACCTGTTGCAAATAGGCCTGTCGGGTCGGACGGCTGCGCTCAGTGATGCGGGCGGTCACAGCGACCAGTATGGGGTGGAGGGTCATGTTTTGACGTCGGGTCAGACGTGGTAACTAAATTACATGACCGATGGTAACCGTGTTCCCCTGTTTTGGTTCGTTTGGGCGGTTACAGACTGGGTACAAGTCGTGAGCGAAACCGATAAGGCAACAAAAAACCCGCCGAAGCGGGTTTTTTGTTGCGTCACGTGCTGAATTACTTGGCAACAGAAGCATCGGCTGCTGGTGCGGCAGCGGCGGGTGCAGACGCGTCTGGGGCTGGCGCAGAAGCTTCTGCAACAGGTACAGTGACAGCAGCGGGCGCTGCTGGGGCGGCCTTTTTGCTTTTGGCAATGCCAAAACCGACGGCCAAGCCAATGGTCAGCACGATCACGGCCACCAGAACGGCCCAAACTACGGGTTGGTTGTCATCTTGAGGGGTCGACATGTTTGTTTTCTCCGAAAATAGTGGCCAGATTGTAATGGGGCCTCTTTGCACATGACTGACACAGAACTGGATTCCCAAGTTCAGCCCGCTCCCGCGACTTCATGTGCGGGATTTCAGGGTGATTTACTCGACCGCTTTCGAACACAAGCAGCAGGTCAGGATTTGTGGGTGTTCGGCTATGCCTCGCTGCTTTGGCGGCCCGAATTCGAGGCAACAGAGCAGCACATCACCCGCGTTTGGGGCTGGCACCGCGCCCTGAAAATGTGGAGCCGACTGAACCGGGGCAGCCCGGAATGTCCAGGCTTGGTGTTTGCCTTGTTGCCTGGCGGCAGTTGCCAAGGCGTGGTCTACCGGGTGGCCCAAGATCAGGCCGACGAGGTATTGGTACGGCTCTGGGAACGCGAGATGCCCATGGACGTTTACACCCCCAACTGGCTGTCTTGCGCGACACCACATGGCCCGGTCAAAGCGCTGGCCTTTACCCTTCCCCGCAGCAGCGCCAGCTTCACGGGGCATTTACCCGCTCAAACGTACCGGCAGATCTTTCAGCAAGCCTGTGGCAGATTTGGCACCACGCTGGACTATGCCCGCAAAACCCATGAAAGCCTGCTGGCCCACGGCATTGAAGACCGGGCTTTGGCCGCCCTGCTGCGCCACGCCGACTGAAGCACCCGTGGCCGCCCGCTCACCAAGCCCCCGTCCACCCCAAGCCCACCCGCCCCAAGTCGGTCTGCACACACAAGCTCTGCCTATACTCAAGCCATGAACATCGCCGACCTGCGCAAGAGCTACGAAAAAGCCGAGCTCAACGAAAACGCCTCCCACGCCGACCCCTTGAAGCAATTTGAGCAATGGCTGCAAGAAGCCATCTCATCCGAAGTGCCCGAACCTAACGCCATGACGCTGGCCACCGTGGCCAACAACCTGCGACCCAGCACACGGGTGGTGTTGATCAAGGGCTACGACGATCGCGGCATCGTCTGGTACACCAATTACGACAGCCAAAAAGGCCAGGAACTGGGTGGCAATCCGTTTGCGGCTTTGCAGTTCCACTGGGTCGAGTTAGAGCGCGTCGTGCGCATTGAAGGCCGCGTGGAAAAAGTCAGCGCCGAAGAGAGCGATGCTTACTTTCACAGCCGCCCGCTGGACTCGCGCATCGGTGCTTGGGCTTCCCCTCAAAGCCAGGTGATCGACGGTCGCACTGTGCTGGTGACCAACGCCGCCAAATATGCCGCGCAGTTCATGCTGCAACCACCTCGCCCGCCTCACTGGGGCGGTTACCGCCTGGTACCCGACCAATGGCAGTTCTGGCAAGGACGCAAAAGCCGTTTGCATGACCGTTTGCGTTACACCCAGGATGGCGGCGATTGGTTGCGCGAGCGCCTGGCACCCTGACCCAAACTGGCCGCATCAGGCGGGTAATCAGACAGGTATTCAGGCGGGTAACAAGGGCAGCACCGCCATGACCGCCGACACGCTCAACACCGCCATGGCGGTGGACACGGCCACGCCGGCTGTCACGGCATCTTCTTCCTTGCGGTAACGCTGCGAAAACAAAAAGACATTAGCGCCAATCGGCAGTGCCGCTGCCACCGTCATCACCGCCAAATGCAGCCCACGCAGGCCCAACAGCCAGCCCGCCGCCAACATGAGCATCGGGTGCAACACGGTTTTCACCAAGGACAAACGCAGCGCCAGACCGAGCTGCCGTCCGATGGGCGTGAGCGCCAAAGTGATGCCTACCAACACCAGGGCCACGGGCCCAAAAGCACTGCCCAGCAAAGCCAATGGGCGGTCCACGATGGGGTGCAAGCCCCAGCCGGTCTGCGCATAAGCCAGCCCTACCAAAATCGGCAGCGGCACAGGGTGAATGATGGCGTTGCGGATAGCCGACGCCACGGTGCGCCAGATGGGCCGTCGCTCACCCGACAAGGCCGCCTGTTCTTGTGCGACTTGCAACTCAAGCACCAGTGTGGCCGCGCTCAACAACACCAAGGCGTGCAATGAAATCAGGGTGAACAGCAGCACCTGCCCTTCTTGCCCATAAGCCAGACCGATCAGCGGCACGCCGATCATCAAGGTGTTGCTGAAAATGCTGGCCAATGCCAATACCGAAGCACGGCTGTTGCTGCCGTAGAGCCAGAGCATGGCAACAAACAAAGACCCCGCCACCAGGAAGTACTGCATCACGGGTTTGAAATCGAGCTGCTCGATGTGCACGCTGCTCATGGTGCGAAACAGCAAGGCCTGGGTCAGTACCAGAAACACCAAATTGGACAAATCACGCACCGACTCACCGCGCACCAACTTGGCCTTGCCGGCGACAAAGCCAATGAAGATCAGCAACACCACAGGCAGCAGCGAGGACAGGACGGGGTGATCAAGGTTCATGACTGGATTATCCCGGTCTGCCAGCGTCATTTCTCAGCGGAAACCACTTAGCCCCCCAGCACAGCAACCGCACACGCCACATCCAAACCAAAGGCTTGGCGCGCTCTTCTGGCTATAAGCGTTCAGTGGACGTGCTTCATTCCGCAGCTCTTGCCCAGCGCAAAACCCTTGCAAGCGGCTTGCAATTCCTTGGTGCATTGTTCAGGCTTTTTGCCGGATTCGAGGCATTTGGCTGCCGCCTCATGGGCCGTGGCCATGGCGCGGTGGCGCGTGATGTCTTCTTGGGTTTCTTTGCTGCTGTGTTGGGCTGAGGCTCCCCAAGACAAGGTCAGGGCGATGAGAAAAAAAGCTATTTTTTGCATGCGTTTCCTTTTGAAAATGGGCTGATCACCGTTGCAGCAACTGCGTTCAAGTGGGGTATCAGCTGACATTGACAGCCGGTATTTTCACTCACGCACCAGACGCGCAAACGTCTTCTTGAACTTGGTCACCTTGGGCGCAGCCACGGCCATGCAATAACCTTGGTAGGGGTTGCGCTCAAAAAAGTCTTGGTGGTAATCCTCGGCCGCGCTGTAGTTGTTCAGCGCCAGCACCTCGGTCACGATGGGCTGACCGAACGCGTTGGCAGCCGTCAACTCGGCGATCAGCGCCTGAGCCACCTCGGCCTGTTCGGGCGAGGTGAAGTAAATGCCGCTGCGGTACTGTGTGCCTGTGTCGTTGCCCTGGCGGTTGAGGGTGGTCGGGTCGTGGATGACAAAGAAAATCTCCAGCAACTCACGGGTGCTGATCTGTGTCGGGTCGTATGCCAGCTTGACCACCTCGTTGTGACCGGTGCGGCCTGTGCACACTGCTTCGTAAGTAGGCGCTGTGGTTTGGCCGTTGCAATAGCCCGACTCCACGTCGGCCACGCCCTGCACCTTGACGTACACCGCCTCGGTGCACCAAAAGCACCCGCCGCCCAAAACCAAAGTTTCTGTCATGTTTGTTCCTATTGCGATTTTGAAGATGGACCCCGGATCAGGTCCGGGGTGACAGAGTACAAACTCCGAATCGAGTCCGGATCAACCTCTGAATCGAGTCAGGGGTGATGGGTTTGCTTGTCATCCCGCACTGGATGCGGGATCCATCCCCTGCCCAATGCCCCCCAAGGCGCCCCGAGCCCACCCAAAGCCATTTGAATTATCGGTCGCCCACAAGCCCAGCCTGCACCGCCTGAACAAAGTCCCCCAGCGCCGTTTGGTCTCGGTCGCTGCGCCACAGGCATCGCGTGTCATAACGCACCTCCACCTCGCGCAGCGGCACGAACACCGCGCCCGCCAGCGCCGATTGCTGCAACGCCTGCGGCACCAGCGCCACACCCAAACCCTGCGAAACCAAGGACACCACGCTCAGCCAGTGGCGCAACTCGTGCACCACAGGTGGCATCCAGCCGGCTTGCTCGCACAACATCACAATGCGCTCGTGGTAATCGGGCGATACAGTGCGGGACACCACCACCAAGTCTTGCCCTGACAGCGCATTCAAGCTCAGACTGGCCGCACCCGCCAAGGGATGGCTGGCAGGCAAGCAGGCCACCAAGGGCTGGCTGGCCACCAAAATATGCTCAAACCCGGGCGGCACACGGGGCGTGTGTACAAAACCCGCATCCAGTCGGTCGCGCAGCAACTCGGACAATTGCTCTGACGAACTGAGCTCGCGCAACACCAGTCGCAAACGCGGGTGACTGGCCTGAAAGCGGCTCAGGACTTGCGGCAAACCGCAATACAGCATGGTGCCGGGAAAGCCAATGAGCAACTGGCCCGATTGGCCCTCGGCAACATCGCGTGCCTCGCGGGCCGCCGCACCGGCTTGCGCCAACAAAGCCCGCGCCGCAGGCACAAAGGCCAAACCCGCTGCGGTGAGCTGCACACCCCGGCTGTTGCGGTTGAACAATTGCGCCCCAACCGAGGCTTCAAGCTGTTGAATGTTCAAGCTCAAAGGCGGCTGCGAAATCGACAGGCGCTGGGCGGCGCGGCCAAAATGCAGCTCTTCGGCCAGCATGAGGAAGTAACGCAGGTGACGGAATTCCATGGATTTAAAAAATGTATTGCTGCATCGATAATCAATATTAGACAACTATTCATGAAGTGCCAACAATGGCACCGTTGCAAAGTCATGGATACCCGCATTCGCGGGCATGACACCGTGTAAAAAAGCCTTCCACCGCGATAGAAAGCGCTCCGTCTCGATAGAAAGCGCTCCGTCTCGATAGAAAGCGCTCCGTCTCGATAGAAAGCGCTCCGTCTTGATAAAAAGCGCTCTGTATCGATAAAAAGCGCTCCGTCTTGATAGAAGGCGCTCCGTCGCAATGGAAAGCCCTCCATGGCGTTAAAAAAGCCATGGATCACCGCTGTGACGGGTATGACACACTGATCTAATAGTTAAGCACTGACCCAGGAGACCCAAAATGAAGCCTACTTTCCAATGGAATGACCCCTTTTTGCTGAGCGAGCAACTTTCCGATGACGAACGCGCCATCGTCGAAGCCGCCCACACCTTTTGCCAGGAACGCCTGCAAACCCGCGTGCTGCAAGCGGCCCGCCATGAAAAATTCGATCGCGAGATCATGAACGAGGCCGGGGCCATGGGCTTTTTGGGCTCCACCATCGAAGGCTATGGCTGTGCGGGCCTGAGCTATGTGGCCTATGGCCTGATCGCCCGCGAAGTCGAGCGCGTGGACAGCGGGTACCGCAGCGCCATCAGCGTGCAAAGCTCACTGGTCATGCACCCGATCAACGAATACGGCAGCGAAGCGCAGCGCCAAAAATACCTGCCCAAGTTGGCTACGGGCGAATGGGTGGGCTGCTTTGGTCTGACCGAACCCAACCACGGCTCTGACCCAGCCAGCATGCTGACCCGCGCCAAGCCGGTAGACGGGGGTTTTATCCTCAAGGGGGCCAAGATGTGGATCACCAACTCGCCGATTGCCGACGTGTTTGTGGTCTGGGCCAAGCTGGAAAACGAAGACGGCACCGTCGGTGGCCAGGAAGCCATTCACGGCTTCATCCTCGAAAAAGGCATGAAGGGCCTGACCGCCCCCAAGATCGAAGGCAAGATGAGCCTGCGCGCCAGCATCACCGGCGAGATCGTGATGGACGATGTGTTTGTGCCGTCCGAAAACCTGATGCCCAACGTGAACGGCCTCAAAGGCCCGTTCGGTTGCCTGAACAAGGCGCGCTACGGCATCGCCTGGGGCGCACTGGGTGCTGCCGAAGACTGCTGGCACCGTGCCCGCCAATACACCCTGGACCGTGTGCAGTTTGGTCGCCCGCTGGCGCAAAACCAGTTGATCCAGAAAAAACTGGCCGACATGCAAACCGAAATCACCTTGGGTCTGCAAGCCTGCCTGCGCGTGGGCCGCCTGATGGACGAGGGCAAAGCGGTGCCTGAGATGATCAGCATGATCAAGCGCAACAGCTGCGGCAAGGCGCTGGACATCGCCCGCATGTCACGCGACATGCACGGCGGCAACGGCATCCACGACGAATACCACGTCATCCGCCACATGATCAACCTGGAAACCGTCAACACCTACGAAGGCACGCACGATGTGCACGCGCTGATTTTGGGTCGCGCCCAAACCGGCTTGCAGGCTTTCTATTGACAAGCACTCAGCTGCAACACCCAGGGGCTTCGGCCCCTTTTTTCTTGATCTGCGCTTTACCCAGCAGTGTGCGCTGACGGCTTGACGAAGTGCCAGCCAAGGCTTACATTACTAACCAGTCAGTCATTAATAGGACTTTGTGAACCCCTCCGACCACCCAGTCGCGCACAAGCGCGAACGTCGCAAGCAAGACCGCCCCGGCGAGCTGCTCGATGCCGCTTTGGACTTGTTTGTCGAAAAAGGCTTTGCCGCGACCCGGGTAGAAGAAGTAGCCGCTCGCGCTGGCGTGTCCAAAGGCACGCTGTTTTTGTACTTTCCCAGCAAGGAAGACCTGTTCAAAGCCGTGGTGCGTGCCAATGTCATTGAGCCGGTAAGCCAAGGTGCCGCTGAAATGGCGAACTTCAAAGGCACGATAGGCGAACTGCTGGAGTGGATGATGCTGCAATGGTGGCACCGCTATGGCGACACCAAGGCATCGGGCATTTCCAAACTGGTGATGAGCGAGGCCAGTAACTTCCCGGAACTGGCCCAGTTTTACCGTACCGAAGTGATTGAGCCCGGTCATACGCTGGTGCGCAACGCTTTGCAACGCGGCATCGACCAAGGTGAATTCAGCCCGGTGGATGTCGAGTTGGCCTTGCATTCGGTCATGGCACCCTTGCTGTTCTTGGTGATGTGGAAACATTCCATGGGCCCATGCTGCCCGGTGTCAGAGCAAATCCAGCCCGAAAAATTCATCTCCCAACACGCCCGATTGCTGGTGCGTGGTCTTTCATTGTCTGAATCCCCATGAAACGTTCTACCCTCTGGATCCTGTCAGCCGTGGCTGCGGCCGTCGTGATCGCTGGCACAGCACGCTGGGCCAGCCAGCGCAAGCCCGCAGCCAACGTGGTCCAAACGACCCCGGTCGCCAACCAGATTGAGCTGAGTGCCAGCGATGTGGTACCGGCCACCCAAATGGACATGGTGCTGGGTTTGCCGGTTTCGGGCACGCTCAAGGCCAGCCAAAGCGCCATGGTCAAAGCCCGCGTGGCAGGTGAGTTGATGGATTTGGTGGTGCGTGAAGGCGACGAGGTCAAAGCCGGCCAGGTAATTGCCCGCATCGACCCGACCGAGTACCAAGCGCGTGAACGCCAAGCCAAACAGCAAGCCGATGCCGCACTGGCCCAAGTCGAGATTGCACAAAAGCAGTTCGACAACAACAAAGCGCTGGTGGACCAGGGCTTCATCTCGCAAACCGCTTTGCAAAACTCATCCGCCAGCCTGAATGGCGCCAAGGCCACCCACATGGCCGCCATGGCGGCACTGGATGTGGCCCGCAAGGCTTTGGACGATGCCAGCATCCGCTCGCCCATCAGCGGGCAGATTGCCCAGCGCCTGGCACAACCCGGCGAGCGCATGGCACTGGACGCCCGCATTGTGGAAGTGGTCAACCTCAGCCAACTCGAACTCGAAGCGGCTTTGCCCTCCGCCGACGCCAGTCTGGTGCGCGCAGGCATGAAAGCGCAGTTGAAGATCGAAGGCATGGACGAACCCGTCACGGCCAAGGTTTTGCGCATCAGCCCTGCCGCCCAAGCTGGCAGCCGCAGTGTCTTGGTCTATCTGGGTGTGGTCGGGCAAGATGGCTTGCGACAGGGCTTGTTTGCCGAAGGCACCTTGGGCACCCGCACCGTCAAGGCCTTGGCCGTGCCGCTGTCAAGCGTGCGCACCGACAAGCCGCAGCCTTATGTGCAAGTGGTCGAGGCAGACCAAGTGCGTCATGTGACCGTGCAAACCGGTACCCGTTCTGAAAAAACAACGCAAAACATCACCCTGACCTGGGTCGAAGTGCAAGGGCTTGCCGAAGGGGCCCAAGTGCTCACGGCCAGCGCAGGCGCGGTTCGCGAAGGCACGCAGGTGAAGTTCACCGCTGGCGTGCGCTGAAAAAGGCCGACTCATGTGGTTCACACGCGTTAGCCTGAAAAACCCCGTCTTTGCCACCATGGTCATGCTGGCCTTGGTGGTGCTGGGCCTGTTCTCTTACCAACGGCTCAAAGTCGATCAGTTTCCCAACATCGACTTCCCGGTGGTGGTGGTCAGCACCGAGTACCCCGGTGCATCGCCTGAAATTGTCGAGAGCGAAGTCTCCAAAAAGATCGAAGAAGGCGTCAACTCGATCGCGGGCATCAGCGCCCTCACCTCGCGCAGCTACGAAAACCAATCGGTGGTGGTGATTGAGTTTCAGCTGAATATCAACGGTCGCAAGGCCGCTGAAGATGTGCGCGAAAAAGTGGCCGCCATTCGCCCCAGCCTGCGCAGCGAAGTCAAAGAACCCAAAGTGCTGCGCTTCGACCCGTCGGCCCGCGCCATCTGGTCGCTGGCTGTGGTGCCTGATGCCAGCACCAACACAGCCAAAGGCCCCGCGCTGAGTGCGGTGGAGCTGACCAACTGGTCTGAACAAGTACTCAAAAAACGCCTGGAGAACGTGCGCGGCGTGGGCTCGGTGTCCTTGGTGGGCGGCACCCGGCGCGAAATCAATTTGTATTTGCAGCCGACTGCCATGGAGGCCTTGGGCGTGACCGCTGAGCAAGTGGTCAATGCGGTGCGCAACGAGAACCAGGACTTACCTGTGGGCGCGATCCGCTCGCTGGAGCAAGAGCGCATGGTTCAAATCGAATCGCGCGTGAAGCGCCCCGAGGACTTTGAACGCATCATCGTGGCCCGCAAAGGCAACACTTCGGTGCGCTTGTCTCAGGTGGCTCGGGTGCAAGACGGTGCCCAAGAGCTTGAAACCATGGCTCTGTACAACGGCCAGCGCACGCTGCTGATGACGGTGCAAAAAGCCCAGGACGAAAACACCATCGACGTGATTGATGGCCTGATCAAGACCGTGGCCGAGATGAAAAGCCAGGCACCTGCGGGCATCCGACTGGAGCCCATCACGGACAGTTCGCGCCCCATCCGCGTGGCGGTCGACAACGTTCGGCGCACCCTGATCGAAGGGGCCATCCTGACGGTGCTGATTGTTTTCCTGTTTTTGAATTCTTGGCGCTCCACCGTCATCACGGGCTTGACCTTGCCGATCTCGCTGATCGGCACCTTCATGTTCATGCAGATGTTTGGCTTCACCATCAACATGATCACGCTGATGGCCTTGTCGCTGTGCGTGGGCTTGCTGATTGACGACGCCATCGTGGTGCGCGAGAACATCGTGCGCCATGTGCAAATGGGCAAAAATGCCTGGAATGCCTCGCTCGACGGAACGCAAGAAATTGGCTTGGCTGTGCTGGCCACCACACTGTCCATCGTGGCGGTGTTTTTGCCGATCGGCTTCATGGAAGGCATCATCGGCAAGTTCTTCCACGAGTTCGGCATCACCATCGTGGCAGCGGTGATGATCTCGATGTTTGTGAGCTTCACACTCGACCCCATGCTGTCGAGCATCTGGCACGACCCGAGCATCGAAGCGCATGGCAAGCACCATGCGCCCGTGACCCTTTACGACAAAACCATTGGTCGGGTAACGGGCTGGTTTGAGCGCGGCACCGACCAATTGGCCGAGGGCTATCAAAAAATCTTGGCTTGGTCGCTGGTGCACAAACGCAAAACCGTGCTGATGGCGGTCGGTGTTTTTGCACTGAGCATTTTCATGATCCGCTTCGTCGGCACCGAGTTTGTGCCCAAGGCCGATTTTTCAGAAACCACCGTGAGTTTCCAGACGCCTGTGGGCAGCTCGCTGCAAGCCACCGAAGCCAAAGCCCGGCAAGTCGAAGCCATCATCCGTGAGTTGCCTGAGGTTCGCTACACCTTGGCCACCCTCAACACCGGCAACGCCTTGGGCAAAAACAACAGCAGCATTTATGTTCGCTTGGTCGATCGCAAAAGCCGACAGCGCAGCGTGGACGAGATGTCGGGCGTGTTGCGCGATCGGCTCAACAAGATTCCCGGCATCACCGTCACGCATGTGGGCCTGCTGGACTCGGTGGGTGGCAACAAGCAAGTCGAGTTTTCGCTGCAAGGCCCAGACCAGCGCGAGCTGGAGCGACTGGCCTTGGGCGTGATGGACAAAGTGCGCCACATCCCCGGACTGGTGGACTTGGACTCCAGCGTCAAGGCCAACAAACCCACCATCCGCGTGGAGGTGCTGCGCGACTCGGCGGCCGACCTGGGACTGGGAACCGGGCAATTGGCTGGGCCTTTGCGCACCTTGGTCGCAGGCCAAACCGTGGGCAACTGGCGCGCGCCCGACGACCAGACCTATGACGTGAATGTGCGTCTGTCACCCGAAAGCCGCAATGCCCCACAAGACCTGAAACGCCTGCCCTTTGCCGTGGCTGCCGGGGCCGATGGCAACCCGCGTGTGGTGCGCTTGGGCCAAGTGGCCAAAATCACCGAATCGACGGGCTCCAACCAAATCAACCGCCGCGACCTGACGCGCGAAGTGGCCATCAACGCCAACACCTACGGCCGAGCTGCTGGCGAAGTATCTGCAGACATCCGCAAGGTCATGGAGGGCGTGAGCCTGCCACCGGGTTACCGCTTCCAGTTTGGTGGCTCCACCAAAAACATGGCCGAGTCGTTTGGCTATGCGGTGTCGGCCTTGGCGATGGCGGTGATCTTCATCTACATGATCTTGGCCAGCCAGTTCAAGAGCTTTTTGCAACCCTTGGCCTTGATGACGGCCCTGCCACTCACCTTGATCGGCGTGGTGCTGGCCCTGATGGCTTTCCGCTCGACCTTGTCGATGTTCTCCATCATCGGGGTCATCATGCTGATGGGCTTGGTCACCAAAAACGCCATTTTGCTGGTGGACTTTGCCATTCGCGCCCGAGAGGACCAAACGGACGCCGATGGCCGACGCATCCCCGGCATGGAGCGCAGCGCTGCGCTCTTGATGGCCGCCAAGGTGCGTTTGCGCCCGATTTTGATGACCACTTTGGCCATGATTTTCGGCATGGTGCCCTTGGCTTTTGCCATGACCGAAGGCTCGGAACAACGCGCCCCTATGGGCCAGGCCGTGATCGGTGGTGTCATCACCTCGTCGCTGCTGACCCTGGTGGTGGTCCCTGTGGTGTATTGCTACATGGATGACCTGGCGCAATGGATTCGCCGTAAAGCGGGCCTTGCCCCCAAGCCGTCAGGGACATGACGCTCCCGCCCCTTAAAATCACCCTCATTTAGCGATAACCCTTTCAGGAGTACCCCATGGATCTGAATCAAGCCCGATTCAACATGATCGAACAGCAAATCCGCCCTTGGGAAGTGCTGGACCCGCAAGTGCTGGCCCTGCTCTCGGTCGTGCGCCGTGAAGACTTTGTGCCCTTGGCACACAAAGCACTGGCCTTTGTGGACATGGAAATCCCCCTGGGCGCAGCGCCCAACCAGGTCATGCTGGCACCACGGGTTCAGGCTCGCTTGCTGCAAGACCTGGCTGTGCAAAAAACCGACAAAGTGCTCGACATTGGCACCGGTTCGGGCTTCATGGCCGCCCTGCTGGCCCACCAAGCGGCGCACGTGTTGAGCCTGGAGGTCGATGCCGATCTGGCTGCACAAGCCCAAGCCAACTTGCAAAAAGCCGGCGTGAGCAATGCCACCGTGCGCCACGCCGATGGCAGCCAAGGCGCCGTGGCCGATGGCCCGTTTGATGTCATTTTGCTCAACGGCTCTGTGGCCGAAGTGCCCAGCGCCTTGTTGCAGCAACTCAGCGTGGGGGGGCGCTTGGCCGCCATCGTGGGGGACGAGCCCATGATGCGTGCCACCGTCATCACCCGCACCAGCGAAAGCAGCTGGACAACCACCGAGCCTTGGGATTGCAACGCCCCACGTTTGACGGGTTTTGCCGAGCCCTCACGCTTCCAGTTCTGACGCAGGCGCACCATGGAACAAATCAGCCCTGCACAAGTCGCCGAATGGGCCAAAGGCCAAGCGCTGCGCCCTGTCTTGCTCGATGTGCGTGAAGGCTGGGAAGTGCAAACGGCTAGCGTCCAAACCGAAGGCTTGGACCTGGTGCACATGCCCATGCAAACCATACCGGCTCGATTGGACGAACTGGACAAGTCCCGCCCCATTGCCTGCCTGTGCCACCACGGTGGCCGCAGCATGCAAGTGGCCTCCTTTTTGAGCCAACACGGCTACCAAGTCGCCAACGTCTCGGGCGGCATCCATGCATGGTCCATGCAAGTCGACCCCACCATCCCGGTTTATTGAGCCGGCTGGCCTCACTGAGTTTTGAAAGAATCCCCCATGAAACTGCGCATCTTGCCCTTGACCCTTTCCCTGGCCGCTGTTTTCACAGGCGCAGCTCAAGCCCAAAGTCTGGTCCAACTTTATGAGGCCGCCAAGGTGTACGACGCGTCGTTCAAAGCTGCGCAGGCGCAATACCAAGCCAACTTGGCCAAAGCAGCACAAGCCAAAGCCTTGCTGCGCCCCAGCGCCGGACTGGGGGCAACGGTCAGTGAGACCGACTTTGACAACCGAACCAGCACCAATGCGGATGCCCAATACGGCACACGCACAGCCACGCTCAGCGCCAGCCAGCCACTGTATCGCCCGGCCAACTTGGCTGGCTACCGCCAAGGCCAAAAACAATTGGACTTGGCCCAAGCCCAGCTCAAGGCGGCGGAGCAAGAGCTCATCGTGCGTGTGAGCCAAGTCTATTTCGATGTGCTCACCGCCCAAGAAAGCCTGGCCTTCGTGAAAGCGCAAAAGTCAGCGGTGTCCGAACAATTGGCCGCAGCCAAGCGCAACTTTGAAGTGGGCACCTCCACCATCACCGACACGCGCGAAGCGCAAGCGCGCTTTGACTTGGTGACGGCGCAAGAAATTGCAGCCGAGAACGATTTGCGGGTCAAAAAGTTGGCACTTGACCAATCTGTCGGCACCACCAACGCGCAGCCCTTGGCACTCAAGGCGGACGCAGCCCTTAACGCAGCCGCTGGCGGTGATGCACAAACCTGGGTTCAACAAGCCACCGAACAAAGCCCGGCCATTGAGCAAGCCCGCATTGGTTTGGAAGTGGCCCAACTCGAAACCGAAAAAGCCAAAGCCGGCCACATGCCGACATTGGACTTGACCGCTTCTTATGGCGGCACGCGCTTTCGCAACGGCAACTTGACATCTCGGGTAGACAACAACGCCACCACCATTGGCTTGGCCTTTAACCTGCCCTTGTACGCAGGCAACGCCACCCAAAATCGCATCCAAGAAACCGTGGCGCTGGAAGAAAAAGCCCGCAACGACCTCGACGCGGCGCAGCGCAGCGTCTCCCAAGCCACCCGCACCGCTTTCTTTGGCGTGCAGTCAGGCCTCGGACAAGTCAAAGCCCTTGAAGCGGCCGAAGCCTCCAGCCAAAGCGCTCTTGATGCCAACAAACTGGGTTACCAAGTGGGCGTGCGCATCAACATCGATGTGCTCAACAGCCAAAGCCAACTCTTCCAGACCAAGCGCGATTTGGCCAAAGCCCGGTATGACGTGCTGCTGGGCCAGTTGAAGCTGCGTCAGGCGGCGGGGGTGTTGAAGGACGAGGATGTGCTCAACATCAGCAAGTTGCTGAAATAAATGGCGTGGGGTCCATTTCTTGCAGTAATGCGTGCTTCGCTCACCCCAAGCACTTTTCACCATCATTGAATTGAATATGCCCTTTGAGGGCGCTCTTGAATACGAAATACAAGAATGAATATTTTGGTGATTGGTGGTGCAGGCTATATAGGCTCTCACATGGTCAAACTGCTCGGCCGCATGGGCTGCGAAGTGACCACATTGGATAATTTGAGCAGCGGCCATCGTGAGGCCGTGTTGTTCGGTGCGTTTGTAGAGGGCGATCTGGCCGACCGCACCTTGTTAGCTAAATTGTTGCAATCAGGCTGTTATGACGCTGTCATGCATTTTGCATCGTTTATCCAAGTTGGCGAGTCCGTGAAGGACCCGGCCAAATATTACGAAAACAATGTCACAAACACGCTGAATTTGTTGGATGCGATGCGAACGGCGGATGTAAAGCGGTTCATTTTCTCGTCAACTGCCGCCACTTTTGGCGCGCCGCAGTACACGCCGATTGATGAAGTTCACCCTCAGAATCCCATCAATCCTTATGGCCGCAGCAAGCTGATGATCGAACAGGTGCTGGAGGACTATGACCGGGCATACGGTTTGAAGTCCGTGTGTCTGCGTTACTTCAACGCAGCAGGGGCCGACCCAGACGGTGAACTGGGCGAGCGACATGAGCCCGAAACACACCTGATCCCCCTGGTATTGCAAGCCGCATCGGGGCGGCGTGCCCATATTGAGGTATTTGGCCGCAACTACGATACACCCGACGGCACCTGCATCCGCGACTACATCCACATCAACGACCTCTGCACCGCGCACTGGCTGGGGCTGCAAAGCCTGATGAAAGGTGGTGGTAGCCAGCGCTACAACTTGGGCAATGGCAACGGATTTTCAGTTCAAGAAGTGATCGACACAGCCAAACGGGTGACGGGCCGACCGGTTACCGTCCGCGACGCAGCTCGACGAGACGGCGACCCGGCTAGACTGGTGGCGGACGCCACACTGGCGAGACAGCAACTGGGCTGGCAACCCCAATATACCGACCTTGAGACCATGGTGCGGCATGCATGGGTCTGGGAACAATCGCATACCAAACGGACTTAAGCGGTCAACCCCATCAACTGAATAAAGGCTTGCATATCTGCGCGTTCTTGGGTGGGGCTGTACCGCTTGCTCAAGGTGTCAATCGCTTGGACCTCGATTGGAAAGCACGACAAAGCATCAAGCTGTTTTACCTTGCGCAAAACGCTCTGCGCAAAGCCCACCACGTTGCCAGACTCGACGGCCTCAAAGATCTCAGGAACCCAATATTCTTGGGCTCCCTGCCCCGTGTAGCCAATAACTTGGTTACCCGACAGCGCTGCCTCCAACGGGGGCAAGGGGCAACCCTCGAAATGGCTGAACGACATGAAGATCTTGGAGCGCTGAAGTAAGTCAGCTACGCCCACCTCGTTCAAGCCATCGATGGCTTGAATTCGCCAATGGGCTGGCAAATGGTTGCGCAAGAAAAACAAAACCTTGGATGAGTGATCAGCCAACTTGCGTGGCATGTAGGTGATGAGGTTCTCTTTGGTTTGATAGGGGTTAAAACGCGCAGCGTCGACCGAGTAGTGAACCCGCAAAATCCGGCCGTCCGTGCGAGGGAATGCCATGGCGACACAGCGACTCGCGTCGTCCGAAATCGTCAAGATGCACCGAGCACCCGCATAAGCCACATTCAGAACAGCCGGGGCACCTTTGCTTATGTAATAGCCGTTTTGCACATAAATGGCATAAGGCACGCCCATATGAGCGAGCTGATCACCGTACTTGCGCGCCCACAATTCCGGCAAAACCACCAGGTCTTGCTCGGGGTCAAAACGCCCCTCAATCCCTGACATAGAGGGTTTTCCAACCCAGCGCCATTTAAAAAATTGGTGTTCGACAGAAACCGTGGAATCAAACCACTTGACCCTGAATGACCAAGTATTGGGGTGCATGACCACAGACTGGTGACCCAAAGGCTTCAGCAAAGTATCAACCAACTCAGCTTGTCGGTAGATCACCTTCACCCCACCCACGGCTTTTTTGATGGGGTGGCACAGCCAAATCAGTTTCATTTTTGCGCAGGCCGTTGTGACCGAAAAAGAATCAAGTAGGCCAGGGCCAACATGGCCCAAGCAATCAGGGTGTGCCTAAAGGCATTGCGCCCCAGAACCACAACCGAGAGACCAAATTCCAACATCAGTACAACCAACAGTGCGCCCACAGCAGCCACCCCAACCCACAGTGCATTTTGTACATCTTGTTGACGAATTCGAATGAACCCCCATAAAAAACCAATGTAAAGAAACAAACAAGATGCCAAACCTGGTACGCCATGAACAATGGCGGCTTGCAAAAGGTCGTTTTCGGTTTGAGTCCACCGACCACCACCAGGATATGCACCCGCGCTGGTTTGGCGAAGTCGTTTGTCAATTTCAATCACGGACCCCTCTGTCGTCCAGCCCGTCAAGGGCTTATCGGCAACCATGCCAATTGCTTGCTTCCATTTTTCTAAACGGATACTGACAGAGCCTTCCGTGATTTGCCCTGTCGTGAACCAAGCACTCGCTCCTTGCAACCCTTGAGAAATCCGATTGACGACTAAATCCGGCGGAGCCAAAAAAGCAGCCGCCACGACGCCACCGAGCACGGCACCTGCCACCGCTACACGCCGAACCCAATGCCAATGACGTAAAGCCATCCAAACCAAAATCACAGATAACATCAAAATGGAGATCCACCCCCCCTTAGACCCGCTGAGTAGTGAAGCCCAAACACCCATGGCCGCACCCAGAAACATGAATCGCCGCATCCACTTCGGGTCCGCATCATTAACGCCAAAAAAAGCGCCAAAAGCGGAAACCATTGCCAGCACCACCGCCAAATCACCAAACATGATGACGTTGTTCATGACCCCACCTGCTCTGCCCATTAGCAAGTACAAAGACTGGTAACTACCCACGAGACCCGCTAGAACGGCGGCAGTGGCGGCCCCAAGCCAAAGCATCTTCACCGGCGGACGCGCGACCACGACAGCATTAACAATGAACGGAGCCAAAAACATAGGGACATAGGCTTCAAAGTAGGCTGCTTTGTAGCCATGGAACAAGCCTGTTGTCACCCCAAACAACACATACACGGCCATACCCACCCAAATAGGCATGGCGCCGATGGCCAAGGAAGGTCGCCAAATACGCTGTGTCCAACCCCTTACGTGCCAAGCTCCAAAAAGAGCTAGCCACAGCGACAGCAAGGCATAAAACCCTGGAACGACCAATACGCCAGCCATAAGCGCGCCCGTGAACCATGGGAAATACCGGTAAGGGGTGTCTATTTTTTCCATAATTTTTCTAGTTTGTTGACCACCCGTGCCAGCCAATGCGTGCGATACACATTGAAGCGGTACGGACGCTGAACGCTCGGGTCTTGGGTGTGAATAAAGTCTTCAGCAAAAGGGTACGTCGACAAGTCTCGAGCCCGAAAACGTTCGACCTCAAAGGGGCTCATGCTCACAAAACGTTTAACCGCTTGACCAGCAAGCGCTCGGCCATGGCTGTGCCTTTGGTCTTGACTCGCTCCCGGTAAACCGGCTCCTCCGGCACGTAAAACACAAACGGCTCTGGCAACTGAGGCATACCGTGCGCGAAATTGGCCCCCGCTTGCTGCCCATTGAGGAACTCACTGCAGTGGTAATGCCAGGAAGTCGATTTCAAGCGCTTGGCGTTACACAAGCACACATCCATGTAAAAACGAGGCACTGGACCGTCTTTGCTGGGATTTTCCGGAAATTCCACCCAGTGGTAAACGCGCTCTTGGGGATCAGGCTGGTAATGACGAAGAAAGTCTGCGCGGCGGCCACCCTTCATGAACACGGGGTTTAAAAAAGCACAGTCAGGGTGCTGGCCCCAGTAGGCAGACCAAGCTTGCACATCCGAGTTATTGACATCGCGCACTACTTGAACGTCGTCTTGCAAGAGCAACAGCACGTCTGCTTTGGACTCGTCCAAGGCCGCTTGCATATTGGTGTAGAAGCCGCCGTGGCGGCTCGTGTTTGCGGCCTGCATATGGCGGACCGATGAGCCCAAGCCTTTGAGGTAATTGACCAACTGAGGTTCATCGCTGCCATCGTCGTAAACCGTAAATGGCACCCCGGGACAGTGCCGTTGCACCGACTCCACGCAGTTGCGCAGATAGGGACCACGGTTATAAGAAAAAATTGCAATTTGGTAGCTCATAGTCGGGAGCGCAAATAATTGAAAACAGCGTAAGTAAAGCGTGAAAACTCAGTCCTAAGCCTGTACAAATGGGTTGGCCATCGTTTGCGGCCACGAAATTTCAAGTTGGGTACAGAACCGCCAACGATGGTTGTTGGGGCTGCTTCGTTGTGAATCACTGGAAAAGGACGAACTGCTCTGACTTGAATTCCATACTTCCACCCACGATCGAATTCATGATCATATGGCAGCGTCATCGGCAAAAGTTTTTCACTATAAGCTTGAGCAGCTTCACGATTGATCAAATATGCACTGGAACATGTGCATTTGCTGAACATAACTGCTAAATCATATTTGGAATTCAAAGCAAGCACTGAAACAGGCGTGCCTGAGTGTACGCCGGAGAGCTTGACCATGTCCCAGCTCTTTGGATGTCGGATCAATTCATCGACGACATCAAGGAGTCCTCTGTCAAAGATCGCATCATCTTCTAGGATCAAAGCAAACTGGGCCTCTGACAATAAAAAAGTCCGAATGGCCTTCACATGCGATAAATAGCAACCCAACTCACCAGGCAACGAAGGTTTCCCGTGCTTTCTTTGATAAGACTGCTCATCAATACAAGCCATTTGCTCTGGACTGGCTTGCTTGCCATCGACTGCTGGAATTCGCGAGAAAGACAAACCAATCTCACCCAACTGACGGGTAATCGCATCCAATCGGTCTTTGGATCGATCCAAATTGATCACATAGGTCTGTAGTTCGATCATTGAAAAGGATTTTGGTAGTTGATAAGCCCACGAAACCGCCCCACCATTCGGGCAATATGTTTGGGTGAAGGCAACAAGACGCGGATGCACAAGGCCACCGTGGTTATTCCGATAAGGCGATAACGCTTCTTGGAAGCTTCATGCCCCCCAAAATGCTTCGCGACAAAAGTGATCTTGGACTGCGCATGGTGATAGCCGCGCCAGTACTCGCTGCGCCATGGCGACTTGCCTTTGACCGAGCCGCGCGAACGGTGCAAAGTCTGCACCTGTGGGACGATGACCATGGGCAAACGGGCTTTGAAAAAGCGCAGGCAGAGATCGTCGTCCTCGTAATACAAGAAAAACGTTTCATCAAAAAAACCTGTGGGCCGGCAAACACCCATGCGCAGCAACATGGCCGCGCCGCACACAAAGCCCACGCTGATCGGGCCGCTTGCTGCTGGCCCTTTGGAGACCCACAGGGTGCTGGGCCAACGGTAGTTCACCTCGGGCTGACCATGGGCATCGACCAACTGCGGTGCCAGCATGGCGGCTTCTGGGAACTGATCGGCTACGGCCAACAGCTGCTGCAACTGCGCCACCGACATTTCACAATCGGGGTTGAGCAGCAAAGCAAAAGGGGTTTGCACTTGGGCCAAGGCGCGGTTGTTCGCGGCCCCAAAACCAAGGTTGCGCTCGTGCTTCATCACAACGGCTTGCGGCCAGCGCGCTTGAGCTTGGGCTGCGGTGTCATCGCCGCTGGCGTTGTCCGACACGATGATGTGTGGGCAATGCTGCAAAAGCGGGTGCAGCGCGGCCAAACAATGGGCGCTGTTGTACGTGACCACGATGACTGTCACGAGGTTCAAAAGGGCGGGGGCGGAGGGGCTCATGGGTGTGTGGTGATTAGCAGTGATTGTGCACAGGCATGGGCAGCGCCCTGCCCCTGGGCCAGCCACCGGCGTGCACCGTCTTGGGCTGTTTGCGCTGCTTCAGGCTGGTTGACCGAGCGCTGCGTGGCCACCCAAGCTTCGGCCATGCTGTGCACGCGAACGGCTGCCCCATGCTGCTCGGCTTGAATGGCGGCTTCGCAGAAGTTAAAGGTGTGCGGTCCCATGATGATGGGGCAGCCGCAGGCTGCGGCCTCGATCAGGTTTTGCCCACCCAGTGGCTCAAAGCTGCCCCCCAGCCAAGCCACGCTGGCCAGTTGGTAGTAAGCCTGCATCTCGCCCAGCGAATCGCCCAGCCACACGGTCTTGGGCTTGGCTGCGGGGACTGACTCGACAGGCCAATGGCTGCGGCGCTGCACCGACCAACCGGCTGCTTCGATCAATTGAGCCACGGCGTTAAAACGCTGCGGGTGACGCGGCACCACCAACCACTGTACCGACGCTTGCTCTTGGGGGCTGATCTGGTCCAGCAAGGCAAGCCACTGTGCCTCTTCGCCTTCACGGCTGCTGGCGAACATCACCACCGGACGTTGGGCGCCGGCGCGCCACTGCTGACCCAAGGCTGCTTGGCTTGGGTCGATCTGGATGTCGTATTTGAGATTGCCCATCACCGCCGTCACGGGTGCGCCCAACTGGCACAAGCGCTGGGCATCGGCTTCGGTTTGCGCCAAGACGCTGGTCAAACGGCCATAGGCGGGTAAAGCCAAGGCCCTTTGTCGCAGCGCTTTACGCAAGCTGCGCTCGCTCATGCGGGCGTTGACCAAGTGCACAGGCAAGCCTCGCTGCGCGCACGTGTGGATGAGTTGCGGCCAGACTTCGGTTTCCAGCAGCACACCCATGCACGGCTGAAAATGGTCCAAGAAGCCTTGCACCGCGCTGGGCATGTCCCACGGTTGCCATGCTTGCACGTCACCCGCTTGCAAAAGCCCCAGCCCTTCGGCGCGCCCCGTGGCAGTTCCATGGGTGAGTAAGATGCGAATTCCAGGGGATTGCTGGCGCAAGGCCTTGATCAAAATGGCAGCTGCACGCGTTTCACCCAAAGAAACGGCATGCACCCATACAGCGCCCGTGCAAGCTGGTATGCCGGGGTAAGTCCCCCAGCGCTGCTCGATGTGCTTCAAATAGCCGGACTCTTGTGCCCCACGGCGGCGTAGCTTGCGTTTGAGCACAGGCACTAAGAGCCACATGGCCCAGCCATAGAGCCACAGGGATGCACGTTGCAGCAAGCTCAGGCGCATGCGGTATCAAACAGTTGCTGGTACACACGGCCAATGCCCTTGGCCTCTCGGTCCAGCGAAAAGCGCTCGGTCACCCTCGCTCGCGCAGCCTCACCCATTTGGATTGCATGCTGTGGATCGCGCAGTACAGACAACACCGCCTGGGTCAATCCTTGCACGTCGTCGGTGTCCACCATTTCACCGGTCACCTGGGGTATGGCCAACTGGTCAAAAGCCCCCGTCCGAGAACAGACCAGCGCACATCCCGTCGCCGCCGCCTCAAACGGCGTCAGACCAAACGGTTCATAACGCGGGCAAGCCACGCACAGCAAGCAACGCTGGTACCAACGGTGCACATCGCCTGCGGGCACTTCGCCCAGAAAGACAATGCGATCGTGCAGACCGGCTTCGTCAATCTGTCGCTGCAAGTCTTGCTGATAGGCCTGATGTTGGGCTTGGGCCAAGCCCGCAATGACGGCTGTCGCACCCGGTAACTGGGGCAAGGCCTGGATCATGGCGTGCACGAACACATCGCTGCCTTTGTCGGGGCGAACCCGGCCAAATACACCGATGCCGTATTGACCGGGCAAGCCCGAATCGGCCCAAGCTGTCAGTTTGTCCGGTGGCGGGCTGAAGCGAGACAGATCGATGCCATGCGGCACCACGGCGGTGGTGTTGGGCACAAAGCTGGCTGCCAATGGCGTAGTCGAGATCACTGCGTCCATTTTTGAAATCAACCAACGCGGAAAGCGCCCATGCAAATGCTGAGCTGCCGAAGTGAACACCAGCTTGATCGGCAGACGCAACACATCACGCGCAAAAATCGCCGCCATCATTTCAGGGTCGCGCCGCACATGCCAGATGCGAAAAGGCCGCCCTGCTGGCGGTTTGCGTGACAAGCCAATCGCCTGGCTCAGCGTCATGCCATCGATGCCATTGGACATGCGCGTGCCACAAAAGCCCAATCGCCACTGCTTGGCCTGTAAAGGCACCAGCGCGTTGATGGTGGCGGACACGCCGGTGTAGCGCTGCTTCAGGTTGAAAACGATGACCTCCGGGTCATTGCTCAACAAAGAATCAGGTGTGTTCATGGATGCTTTTCCTGGGCTGATCCGCTCAATGCGCCGAAGCCTGAATCAGCGCATCGGGTTTGACCGTGCGCAACAGCGCCAGCATATCGGCCTCAATGCGGTGCAGTGCGGCTTCGGTCTGGCCTTCAAAGCGCAGCACCAACACTGGCGTGGTGTTGGAAGCGCGGATCAAACCAAACCCATCGGGCCAGTCCACGCGCAGGCCATCGATGTCGGACACCTGAGCCGGTGCACGGAAGGCGCCAGCGGCTTTGGCTTGTAAGGCTTTGGTCACGCTGTGCGGCTCGCCTTCGGCGCAAGACACGTTCAGCTCGGGCGTGCTGAAGCTGGTGGGCAAGGCGTTCAAAACGGCATTGGCATCGGGGGATTGGCTCACGATTTCGAGCAAACGGCAGCCTGCGTAAGTGCCATCGTCAAAGCCGTACCAACGCTCCTTGAAGAAGATGTGCCCGCTCATCTCGCCGCCCAAAGGGGCTTGCCCGCCGGCGGCCTCAATGGCCCGCATCTTCGCCTTGATCAGCGAGTGGCCTGTTTTGTACATCAGGGGCTTGCCGCCTGCAGCCTCGATGGCCGGGGCCAAGCGTTGTGAACACTTCACGTCAAACAAAATGGTGCCACCCGGCACGCGGCTGAGCACGTCTTGCGCAAACAATTGCATCTGGCGGTCAGGGTAGATGTTGTGGCCATCGGCGGTGACGATCCCTAAGCGGTCGCCGTCACCGTCAAAGGCCAAGCCCAATTCAGCGCCTGTGGTTTTCAGGGCCTGCATGAGGTCTTGCAAGTTTTCGGGTTTGCTGGGGTCGGGATGGTGATTGGGAAACTCGCCGTCAACCTCGCTGAACAGCTCGATCACCTCGCAGCCCAACGCCCGGAAGATGCCGGGGGCCGAAGCCCCTGCAATGCCGTTGCCAGAATCGATCACGATTTTCATGGGGCGAGACAACTGGATGTCGCCCACGATGCGCTGGGTGTAATCGGCCAGCACATCCATCTGCGTGACGCTGCCGCCCGATTGCAGTTGCCAGGTTTCGGTTTCCATCATCTGGCGCAGGGCCTGAATTTCATCGCCATAAATGGCGCGGCCCGCCAACACCATCTTGAAGCCGTTGTAGTCCTTGGGGTTGTGACTGCCCGTCACCTGAATGCCACTTTGGCAGGCGGTGTTGGCTGCAAAGTACAGCATGGGTGTGGTCGCCAGACCAATGTCGATAACCTGCACACCCGCCGCCACCAAGCCGCGAATCAAAGCAGCCGAAAGGCTTGGCCCGCTCAATCGGCCATCGCGCCCCACCGCCACCGTGGTTTGGCCCTCGGCCAGCGCCCGGGTGCCAAAGGCTTTGCCCAGGCCTTCGGCCACAGCCTCGTTCAAGGTGGACGGCACCACGCCACGGATGTCATAGGCTTTAAAAATCGAGGGGGTCACTTGCATGGTTGAACCAAATAAAAGGGCCACTGAGGCCGGCCACAGGATTGCCCCCGCATTGTAGGCGGGGGACTTGGCCCTACGGCACTTCCGCCGACGACCCCAAGACCTCTGCATTCACCCGTAAGCTGCATTTGTCGCTAACATGGCCCCTCTTGCAGTTGCCAACTGCGCCTTTCGTCTTCAAGCCGAGCCGCAAGCCCATGAAACCCACCGACACCCTCCACTTCGACAGCCCCTTGGGGACTGTGATTTTGACGGCCACGGGCCAGGGTTTGAGCGGCGTCTGGTTTGAAGGTCAGCGCCATGGCCCCAGCGCAGAACGCATGCAAAGCTGGACGCCCAACGCCGCCAACGCGCTGTTGCAAGCGGCTGCCGATCAATTGCGCGCCTATTTCTCAGGCTCACTTCGCCATTTCGATTTGCCGCTGGACCTGTCGACGGGCACCCCATTCCAGCAATCGGTCTGGCATGCCTTGCTGCGCATCCCCTGCGGGCAAATCCAGTCGTATGGCGATCTGGCCAAACAGATTGACAAGCCCCATGCCGTGCGCGCCGTGGGCGGGGCGGTGGGACGCAACCCGGTGAGTATCATCGTGCCCTGCCACCGCATTTTGGGGGCAGGCGGCCAACTCACCGGCTATGCAGGTGGGGTATGGCGCAAACAAGCGCTGCTGAAACTCGAAGGCCACACGGCTGTCTGAATAACACCCCTCAATGACCACTTCACATGCCAAAGGCTGGCTGGCCGATTTCTTGATCTTGGCCGCCATCTGGGGCTCTTCATTTTTGTTCATGCGTGTGGCAGCCCTGGAGCTGGGCGCGTTGCCGACGGCTGCCATTCGGGTGGCCATTGCCTCGGTTTTTCTGTTGCCCCTGATGTTGGCCAAAGGCCATTGGGCTGAGTTGCGTCAACACTGGAAGCCTGTGCTGTTTGTGGGTGTGCTCAACAGCGGCGTGCCTTTCGCGCTGTATTCGTTTGCGGTGATGCACATCACCACGGGGTTTTCGTCCATTTTGAACGCCACCGTGCCCCTGTTTGGCGCGGTCGTGGCCTGGATTTGGTTGGGTGACAAGCCCAGCTTGTCGCGCACGGTGGGTCTGGCCATCGGCTTTGGCGGTGTGGTGCTTTTGGCAGGCGGACAAGCCAGCTTCAAGCCCAACGCATCGGGCATTGCGCCGGCTTGGGCGGTGCTGGCCTGTCTGGGGGCCACCACCTGCTATGCGCTGGCTGCGAGTTTCACCAAAAAACACATCCCCAGCCTGCCGCCATTGGTCACGGCCACCGGCAGCCAAATCGGTGCCACTTTGGCTTTGGCCTTGCCGGCGCTGTGGTTTCGCCCCGACCATTGGCCCAGCGCATCCGCATGGTGGTCATTGCTGGTGGTGGGCGTCATGTGCACGGGGGTGGCCTACATCCTGTACTTCAAGTTGATCGAAAAATCAGGGCCTGCGCGGGCCCTCACCGTCACCTTTTTGGTGCCGGTTTTTGCCATCGCCTACGGTGTGCTGTTTTTGGGCGAGGCCGTGACCGCCTGGATGTTGTTATGCGGCGCGGTGATCTTGGTGGGCACCGCCCTGTCCAGTGGCCTGGTCAAGCTGCCGGGGCGTTGAGTTTGGCGTGAATGTGCACCCGATGCTCGCGCTGCACCACATCGCGCGCCCTGAGCTGTCCACAGCCTCCATCGACATCCTGCCCTGCTGATTGGCGCAACTTGGTCAATACGCCGCGTTGGTGCAGCGTGCGGGCGATCTCGGCTGCGCGTTCCCATGTGGGCCGGGCATAAGGCAAATCCGGCACGGCGTTGTAGGGGATCATGTTCATCAACGCGTATTTGCCCTTCAACAAACGCACGATGCCATCGATTTCTTCGGCGCTGTCGTTCACGCCTTCGATCAGCGTCCACTGGTATTGAATTGGATAGCCTGTGGCACGGGCATAAACCTCGCCCGCCTCAACCAAATCCTGCGGATCAAAGCGTGGGGCTCGTGGCAGTAACTGCGCCCGCAAATCGGCGCGGGTGGTGTGCAATGACAAAGCCAATGCGGGCTTGACGCGGCCTTGTGGCAAACGCTCAAACACCCGCGCATCGCCCACGGTAGAAAACACCAGATTTTTGTGCCCTACGTTGCCGACGGTGCCAAGCAAATCGATGGCGTCCATCACTGCGTCCAGGTTGTGCGAGGGCTCGCCCATGCCCATGAAAACGACTTTTTTGACCGGCCGCAGTGTGCGGGCCAGCACCACTTGCGCCACGATCTCGGCACTGCCCACCTGCCGGATCAGGCCTTCTCGCCCGGTCATGCAAAACACACAACCCACGGCACAGCCCACTTGCGACGACACACACACGCCGTCGCGGGGCAACAACACGCTTTCCACGGTTTGGCCATCGTGCAAACCCACCAGCAAACGGGCCGAACCGTCTTGCCCCGGATGCTGCTCGCGCAGCGTGGCCAGGCCCGCCAAAGCATGGCTCAAAGCAGGCAGCGCATCGCGCACAGCGGCGGGCATGAAACTCTCCAGCGCTCGACGCCCGCTGTCTTGCGGTTTGGCTTGCGCCCACAGCCGGAGTACACGTTGTTCGTGGCGCTCATTGGCCCCTAAGGCGCGCAAGTGGTCGCGGATGTCCTGAACGCTGTGCATCGACTTCAAGCCCAAGGCGCTCAGTAATGCGGCGGAATTTCGTCGCGCAAATTGCGCATTTCAGCGCCACCGCCCGACTCGGGCAAGCGATCACGCATCTGGCGCAGCTCTTGAATGAGCGCGTCAATTTGCTGCTGCTGGCGGTAGACCTGCGCGTTGAGCTGGTCCAGCAAGTCTTCGGTAAATCCTGCCTTGATTTCCAAGTCGACCAGGCGGTTTTCAATAGGGGTTGGAATGTCCATGGGCTGTATTGGACATGATTTCTAACGGGAATTTGGCATCTTTTATAATTCGCGCATCGCCGAGTTATCTGAACTACTTGCAGGGCGATTCACAAAACCTGCTAAAGCGTTCGCCAGGCTCCGGGTTTTCAGGGTCGGCAACGCCGACAAACCACTGAAACAAAGGAGCCTTTTTCATGTCCAGCAACTACCTCTTCACCTCGGAATCCGTCTCCGAAGGCCACCCCGACAAGGTCGCCGACCAAATCTCTGACGCGATTTTGGACGCCATCTTCGAGCAAGACCCCCGCAGCCGCGTGGCCGCCGAAACCCTGACCAACACCGGTCTGGTGGTGCTGGCCGGTGAAATCACCACCAACGCGCATGTGGACTACATCCAGGTGGCGCGCGACACCATCAAGCGCATCGGCTACGACAACACCGAATACGGCATCGACTACAAAGGCTGCGCGGTGATGGTTTGCTATGACAAGCAAAGCAATGACATCGCCCAGGGCGTGGACCACGCCTCGGATGACCACCTGAACATCGGCGCGGGCGACCAAGGCCTGATGTTCGGCTACGCTTGCAGCGAAACGCCTGAGCTGATGCCCGCCCCCATTTACTACGCACACCGCTTGGTCGAGCGTCAGGCCCAGCTGCGCAAAGACGGCCGTCTGCCCTTCTTGCGCCCCGACGCCAAAAGCCAAGTGACCATGCGCTATGTCGATGGCAAGCCGCACAGCATTGACACGGTGGTGCTGTCCACCCAACACAGCCCCGACCAGTCAGAGACCTCCACCAAGATGAAGGCCAGCTTCACCGAAGCCATCATCGAAGAGATCATCAAGCCCGTGCTGCCCAAAGAGTGGCTGCAAGACACGAAATACCTGATCAACCCGACAGGCCGTTTCGTCATCGGCGGCCCTCAGGGCGATTGCGGCTTGACCGGTCGCAAAATCATTGTCGACACCTACGGCGGCGCATGCCCGCACGGTGGTGGCGCGTTCTCTGGCAAAGACCCGTCCAAGGTCGACCGTTCGGCTGCATACGCTGCACGCTACGTGGCCAAAAACATCGTGGCGGCCGGTCTGGCCACCCAGTGCCAAGTGCAAGTGGCTTACGCGATTGGCGTGGCCCGCCCGATGAACATCACCGTGAACACTGCCGGTACTGGCGTGATTTCGGACGACAAGTTGTCGGCACTGGTGGCTGAGCACTTTGACCTGCGCCCCAAAGGCATCATCCAGATGTTGGACCTGCTGCGCCCGATCTACAGCAAGACCGCCGCTTATGGCCACTTTGGCCGCGACGAGCCCGACTTCACCTGGGAGCGCACCGACCGCGCTGCCGCACTGAAAGCGGCTGCGGGTCTGTAAGCCCCAAGCAAACGCCAAGCCCCAGACGAGATCAGGGGCCAGCAAGAGCCGCTCAACACCCGTTGAGCGGCTTTTTGCGTTCAAGTTGGGCATCGCCGAAACGTCCCGCATCAACGACGTGTTGGCGGATGCCTGGTTTGTGGCAGCCGACACAGACAGTCGGGGCGGCTTGTTTGGACAATCCAGCCAAACCACGCCAACGGAAGCCCCCCCATGTTCAAAGACCGCCTTGATGCTGCCCGCCAATTGGCCCTGGCTTTGAAAAAATACCGAGGCCAAAACCCCTTGGTGCTGGCCATTCCGCGGGGCGCTGTGCCCATGACCGCATGGATCGCCGATGCCTTGAATGGGCAAATGGATGTGGTGCTGGTGCGCAAACTGCGCGCACCGTCTCAGCCCGAAGTGGCCATCGGCGCAGTGGACGAAACAGGGCTGGCTTATTTATCGCCCTGTGCCACGACATGGGGTCTCGACCCGCAATATGTGAAAGATGAAATCAAGCGCCAGATGAAAACGCTGAAGTCGCGGCGCGGGCAATACAGCCAAATCCGACCCCCCATTCCGGTCCAGGGGCGCGTGGTCATCGTGGTGGACGATGGCTTGGCCACAGGGGCCACCATGATGTCCGCACTGAAGGCCCTGCGCCAACACCATCCACAGCGTTTGGTCTGCGCCATTCCGGTGGCCAGCCCGGATGCCTTGGCCAACATCAAACCGCTGGCCGATGAAACGGTCTGCCTGTCTGCCCCTGAAGACTTCATGGCCGTAGCGCAGTTTTACCAAGAGTTCCCACAGATAGACGATGCACAGGTGTTGGCGTTGCTACAAACGAAATTCACGGCGTAGGCGTTTATCCAGCTCGGTCACGCTCAAGGACGTCAAATCCAGCACATGTTTGGCCACAAGGGTGTGTTGCACTGAAGCGTCCAGGTGCGACAACAACTCCCCCATCAATGGGTTGGAAACGAAGAAGGCCAAGGCATTGACGCGGTGGTTCAAAACGGCTTCATGAAAATACTTGGCCAGCGTTGTTGCAAACTCGCTGCGGTGCAAATGCTTGAGGTCTGACCGGGGCGCCAGACCCGCCCGCCCCGCCTCCGAATGCCCCAATGGCGTGCGCTCGGTGTCTCTGGCGGGCATGCGACTTTCCGGGTGAAGCCAGTCGGTCAGCTCCACCAAAGGCGCGGTGAAGGAGGCGCGCTCAAAAACCCTTGCATGCGAAGCGTTGGCCACCAAGATCCAATGTTTTTGAGGCATGGCCTGATCCTTTTTTTTTTCGGGTGAATGATGTGTTGATTTTTTGGGATGACCACTCAGGGGTCAATTGATCTGACGGCATAGCGCTTTTGGCATCGCGACCATCACCTCTCGGTCATGTCTGGCCTTAGGTTGATCGACATCAAGCCCTTGCAAACGGGTTCATGCGCCAATCCAAAGATTTGGCAAAAGTTGCTGCTCTGCCTGCGCTTGTGCATTCCTGAGCTGATGTATGCCCGCAACGTCCACACCCCTGAAATGCCCCAACAGACCACGCCAACCGAATGCGTTTTCATTGCCCAAAACCTCACCAAGGTCTATGGCGAAGGGGCTACTGCGGTTCAGGCTCTGCGCGGGGTGGATCTGCGCATCACGCCGGGCGAGTTTGTGGTCTTACTGGGGGCTTCTGGCAGCGGAAAATCGACCTTGCTCAACATTCTGGGAGGCTTAGACAGCGCCACGGCCGGAACCGCACAATGGGTCCATCAGGGTGAAACACACGACCTGACGGGAGCCAGTGACGCGGAACTCACCCGTTACCGGCGCGAGCATGTGGGCTTTGTGTTCCAGTTCTACAACCTGATCCCGAGCCTCACAGCGCTGGAGAACGTGGCGCTGGTCACAGACATTGCACAAGATCCCATGCGTCCTGAAGACGCTTTGGCTTTGGTGGGCTTGAGGGACCGCATGAACCACTTTGTGTCTCAACTCTCCGGTGGCGAACAGCAACGCGTGGCCATTGCCCGCGCCATCGCCAAACGGCCTCAGGTGCTGCTTTGCGACGAACCCACGGGTGCGCTCGACTGTGCCACCGGCATCGTGGTGTTGCAGGCCATCGAAAAAGTCAACCGCGAACTGGGCACGACCACTGTGGTCATCACGCACAATGCGCCCATTGCCGACATGGCCGACCGCGTGATGCGCATGGCCGATGGCCGCATCGTTGACATCCGCTTGAACCCCCATAAAGTCGCCGCAGCCACGCTGCGATGGTGATCTGGCCATGACAGCACTGCACACCAAACTGTGGCGCGACCTGCACCGACTGTGGGCGCAGGTGCTCACCATTGCTGTCGTGGTGGCCATTGGCGTAGCCGGTTTTGTGGGCATGTTCTCGGTGCACGAATCGCTCAAAGGCTCTCGCGACAGCTTTTACCGTGACAACCGTCTGGCCGATGTGTTCATTCACCTGAAACGGGCGCCAGTGGTCTTGCGTGATCACCTTGCAGCCATCGAAGGCGTCGCCGAAGTCCAGCTCAGTGTGGTGATGGACGCACAAATCGCCCTGCCCGATGCACAGGCGCCCGTGACGGGCCGCTTCATCGGCATCGACCTGACACGGGTGCATGGACAACGGCAAGGCCTGAACGCCCTGAGCCTGCGCAGTGGTCGCTGGCCAGAGCGGGGGCATGTGATGGAGGCTGTGGTGAGCGACCGTTTCGCTGTCGCCAGGCAGCTGAAACCCGGCGATCGTGTCAATGCCATCCTGAACGGTCGGCTGCAAAACATTCATCTGGTGGGGACCGTCGTGTCACCCGAATACGTGTTTGCCTCGCGGGGTGGTGCGCCAGATGACCGGACATTTGGCGTCTGGTGGGTTGACCAAGAACGCATGACCCAAGTGTTTGACATGCAAGGCGCGTTCAACCAGGCCGCGCTGCGCCTGCACGATCCTGCTTGGCTGCAAGCGGTGATTGTCCAAACAGACCGCCTGCTGGACGCCTATGGCACACGGGGTGCGGTGGGGCGCGACCAACAAATTTCTGCGCGGATTGTGAGCGACGAACTCTCGCAACTGAAGGTCATGGGCACGGTATTGCCCTCGATTTTTTTGCTTGTCTCCATGTTCATCCTGAATGTCGTGGTGAGCCGCCAAGTGGCAACGCAACGCAGCCAAATCGCGGCGCTCAAGGCCTTGGGGTACGACGACAGCGCGATCGTCTGGCATTACCTGGGCCTGGCCATGGCCATCGCCGGCCTCGGTCTGCTGGCTGGCTTGCTGCTCAGCCGATGGATCGGCCTGCTCGTTTTGGACATGTATGACGACATTTTTCGCTTCAACCAGTTGGCATATGGCACCAAGCCCTGGCTGGTCGTCGCCGCCGCAAGCGTCGCACTGGCCGCCGCCATCATGGGCACCTGGGGGGCCATACGCACCGTGGTGCGGCTGAAACCCGCCGTTGCCATGCAGCCGCCATCGCCCCCGACTTACCAGCAAACACTGATCGAGAGACTGGGCCTCGGCCGACACGTCAGTGTGGGGACCCTCATGGTGGTGCGCAACTTTGAGCGACGCCCCTGGCGTTCGGTGTTCACCGTCACGGGCATTGCCTTGGCGGTCGCCTTGCAAATTTCGGGGGCCTTCTGGCTGGATGCCATCGCACACATCGTGGACATCCAGTTTCGCCAAACCCAGCGCGGCAATGTGGTGGTGAATTTTCAGCACCCCGTCGCCCCCACTGTGGCGCAAGAACTGAAACGACTGCCAGGGGTGATCCACGCCGAACCCTACCGAAGTGAAGCCGTGCGCCTGCACTGGCGCGGCCTGGCCGAAGACGGAAATCTGCTGGGCTTGCTGGGCACCACGCGGCTGCTGCGGCCGGTGGACGAACAGCGCGGCCCTGTCCGAATACCGCCTCAAGGCCTGGCGGTCTCATGGCTGTTGGCCAAAAGACTGGGGTTGCAGGTGGGCGATCGGGTCGAGGTGGAGTTCCGCATGTGGCATCAGGCCCGCGCCACGGTCGAGGTGGTCGAAATCGTGCACACCCTGATGGGCAAGCAGGCCTTCATGGACTTTGCCACCATGAACACTTTGTCGCGTGATGGCTCGGTCGCGAGTGAAGCCACCCTGCAAGTCGACCCTTTGGCCATGGGTGCGTTTTGGCAAGCCGTCAAACAAGCCCCGCTCATCACCGCCGTATTCGACAAGGCCGCATCACTGGCCAGCTTCCAGGAAACCACATCAAGGAGCATGGGGGTTTTCAGCAGCATTCTCACGCTGTTTGCTGTCGCCATGGCAGTGGGCATTGTCTACAACGCCGCACGCATCAGCCTGTCAGAACGTGCCTGGGAATTGGCCAGTCTGCGGGTGCTGGGCATGACACGCGCCGAAGTCTCGGTCTTGTTGCTGGGCCAACTGGCTGCCGAACTCTTGCTGGCCCTGCCCCTGGGCGCGGCAGCGGGTTGGGGACTGGCCACAGTCCTGATGCGCTTGATGTCTTCCGACAACATCGATTTTCCCGTCGTCATCGCACCATCAACTTATGCCTCGGCTGGGCTGATTGTCTTGGCGGCTGGCTTGGTCAGCGCCTTGCTGGTGCGTCGAAAAATTGACCAGCTGGATCTGGTCGCCGTTTTGAAAGTACGCGAATGAACCCGAACACCTCACCTGGTTTTCTGAAACGCTGGGGGCCTTGGGGCTTGGCTGCATTGGGCGTCATCGCCCTGATGTACTGGGCACTGATGCCGCGCCCCTTGGTCGCAGAGGTCGGCACGGTCAGCACCGGACGCTTTGAGCAGGCGATTGACGAAGACGGCCAGTTGCGCGTGAAAAACCGTTATGTCATTTCAGCCCCCATGCCTGCCGAACTGGTCAGACCCACACTCAAAGTCGGTGACAACATTCACGCGGGGGATGTGGTGGCCAGGCTGACACCACTGGCGCCTAACATGATCGACGACCGCAACCAACGGGTGCTGCAACAACGTGTAGGCCGAGACGACGCCGCACGCATGGCTGCCGCAGCGCAACTGCAACGCCTGCAAACCACTTTGACCCAAACCGAACTGGAAGCGCAACGGGCCCAAAAACTCGCCAGCGAAAACTTCATTGCCACTGCAGCGCTGGACCAGGCTTTGCTGGCCCAACGTGCCGCAGCGCAGGCATTGGCCGCGGGGCAGGCCCAATTGCGCGCAGCAGAATTCACGCTGGCCGAGTCTCAAGCGGCGTTGACCCAATCACACCCTTCGAGCCTGACGCCCACAAACACCTTGTCGCTCAAAAGCCCGGTCGATGGTCAGGTGGTCAAACTGCACCTGAGCAGCAGTGCGCCGGTTTTGGCAGGGCAAGCTTTGCTGGAGATCGGTGATGTCCGTGACATGGAGGCTGTCGTGGATGTTCTGTCATCAGATGCACGGCAGATGACAACGGGGGCCACCGTGCTCATTTCAGCAGGCGTTGGCACACCGCCCTTTTCTGGCCATGTCACCCGGATTGAACCCGTGGCCTTCACAAAAGTATCAGCACTGGGAATCGAAGAACAACGGGTCAATGTGATCATCGACATGGACCGCTTGCCGGACAGTACGCAACGCCTGGGTGAGGGCTTTCGGGTAGACGCGCACATCACGCTGTTCGAGCAAGACAACGCCCTGCTGGTGCCCAGTGCCGCACTCTTGCGCGAAGGCACGGGCTGGCGAGTTTTGGTGGTCCAAAACGGCCGTGCACATGCCAAAAATGTGACCGTCAAAGAACGCAACGCCGACGTGGCCTGGGTTCAAGCCGATGAAAAAGGGGGCGTGCGTGCTGGCGATTTGGTGCTGCTCTACCCTGGCACCATCACCGACGGTCAGAGAGTCAGCACCAAAACCGAAGCGGGCAAATAACGCACGCACAGCGCCTTGGGCCTCGGCGAAACAGCGGCAGAGACAAAACCAAGCTCTGCCAGTCAAGCGCCTTGCAGGCGTCCATGGACGCGGCAACCATGCGACAAGGCCTATTTCAGATTGCAGATTGCAACCCACCGAGGTCACTGACGGCGCATGCGCTCCATTTGGATGCCCGCGCCCATGGCTCCGACGAGCATGTTCATTTCCTGAGCGAGCAGTTTGAGCACATCGTCCATCGTGACCATGCCCATCAACTCATCCTGCAAGCCGACCACAGGCACACGGCGCACACCGTGCTCGCGCATGGCACGCATCAGGTCCAGCAAGGAGTCGGCTTCGTTGGCCGTCACCACCCGCTGCGCCATGATGTCCTCCAGGCACAGCGGTTCGGGGTCCAGGCCCGTGGCCACCACCGCCATCACAATGTCTCGGTCCGTGATCAGCCCACACACTTGGCGGCTGCCATTTGCGTCATCCACCACCACCAAACAACCCACATGGTCTTCGCGCATGAGCTGCGCGGCGGCCACCAAACTGGTTTGCCGGTAGCCCACGCTGACTTTGCGTTTGCAAATCCCCCCTGCCGTCAGTAGTTTGCCCATCATGGCTCCTTGATCAATCAGCAACGAACCTGAGTGCTTTTGACGCTGACGGAAGCCGTCAAAGCGAAGCAAAAGCCAGTGCGTCACAAATCCATCATGTCGCCTGCCTGTGCGGGGTGTCGGTGCGACAACAGACGGCCACTCTCCTGGACAGCAACCGGCTGCAAAACACAGTCCGCGCAGGGCGCTGGCTTGAAATAACTATTTGCAGGGACGAATAAGGGGATTTTTTATCTTTTATCACGAAATAGTCAATTTGTATGTTCGATGGCGAACATTAGAAAATGTGGTTTTCATTAAAAATAATGTCAACAGTTGTAAAAAATAAACCAAATGTTAAGTCCAGCAAATAATTCAATGATTGAGCAATTAGCTGCTGAAAAGTATGAAAAATTGCTTCCGTCTTTTCAACTGGTTTGCTTGTCAACGGACCAGTTGATCTTCAGGCCCCACGAAGCCATTCAGTTCGTCTTCTTTCCGGTCAGCGCCATCATCGCTATGCAAATCGACATCTCGGACGGTTCCTCGGCCGACATTGTGTTGATCGGCAAAGAAGGCATGGTCGGCAGTGGCGTCATGGGCGGCAACCAGAACTTCAGCCGGGCGCGTGTCAGATTTCCAGGTTTTGCCTACAAATTGCCGTTGAGCGTATTCCAGACTGAACTGAGCCAGGACACCTCATTTTTGAAAATCTGGATGGCCACCACACGTCAAATGATTTTGCAAATTGCCATGCCCACCGTCTGCAGCAGCAAACACAGCAATGAACAACAGATCGTTCGCTGGATCATGAACACCCTAGACAAAACCCAGGGGCACACGCTTCAAATCACCCACCAAGAGATTGCAGACACGCTGGGCATACGCAGGGAATCAGTCACTCTGGCGGCTGGCAAATTGAGCCAAGAGGGACTGATCGAAGTCACTCGTGGCCAATTGGAGGTTCTGGACCGACCGGGACTGGAGGCAAAAGCCTGTGAATGCTATCGGGTCATGCACCCTGCCATGCAGCATTGAAAAGCAACAAACAAGCACTTCGAATCATGGGCATGTTGACCTCTTTGAAAAACTCAAAACGTGCCATGGGTTTGGGCATTGCCTTCATCGCTGCAGTGGTGCTGGTTCCGGCAATGGCCAGTTTTCAAAGCATCAACGCCATCGTGAACACACACTATGTGGTGATCAAAACACCCATCGAAGGGGCCCTGCACGACTTTTCAAAAATGCCAGGCCAGCCCATAAAGCAAGGTGAGGAATTGGTCAGGATCAGCAACCCACGATTCAAGGAAAGTGCGGTCAATGAAATGGAGGTGGAACAAAAAACCTTGGCTAAAAGAAGCCTAGGCCTGCAGCAACACCTCAAAAATCTTCAGCAATTGCAAAAAGAGTTGGATAACCGGGTCTCCGTCCACCGCACGCACGAATTTCTTCGCCTTGAAGAACAACTGGCCCAAGCACAAGCCGAGAAAAAAGCACAAGAAAGCCTGATCCGTGAACAGCAAGTGCTCGCACAACGCAACACCTTGCTCTTGAAAGAAAACTTCATCTCTTCAGCCCAAAACGAGGCTGCGCAATACGCACTAGAGGTCACTCGAAGCCGACTGGAAATCTACCAGGCCCGAATCCGACTGCTTGAAACCGAGAAGCAAGCGGTCAAACAATTTGTCTACCTTGGTGAGGGGCGCAACGATGTTCCATACACACAGCAGCGGCTCGATGACGTGCGCTTGCAAATCACCGATGTCGCAGCGCGCTTGCGCGAGAACGAGCAACGCAGCTCGGATGTCCAATTGCAGATCCGCAAGGAGAGGGACAACATGGCCGCGTCCCGCGAGGTACTCATACATTCGCCAAGCAACGGTGTCTTGTGGAGAAAATTCGGCGGCAACGGAACCGAGGTCGTCATTGGTACAGACTTGGCGCATGTGATCACCTGCGACAACGTGTTTCTGGATGTGGCGGTGCCGGAATCGTCCCTCGAATCTTTTGAAATCGGCAAACCTGTGCAATACCGCCTGATTGGCAGCGCCAAGTGGCTGCTGGGTCACATCCAAGCGGTCACGGGCAGCGGCAACAACTTGCAGGATGTGACCTTGGTCGCGCAACTGCAACGGGAAAAAAAGGATGCCAGGATTTTCGTCAAGATCCAGTCTTCTGACCTTGGCAAGCCTGAGGAGAATTTGTGTTTTGCTGGCCGCAAAGTGGACGTCAAAGTCCCCCGTGAATGGCGTCCATCGGTGTGGTTCAGCCGAATCAGTTCATTCCTGATGTGAACCTGACCATGGACTACATCCCCTTGTTGTTGGTCTCCGGATTTTTCCTGTGGGTGTGGGACGCCCCTCGAACCCATCACAAGCTCAGACAAATGGTGTGCTTGTTGCCCGTCTTGCTCTGCATCCAATACATGACCTGGCGTTTGGTCAGCACGGTGTGGACCGAAAGCGATGACAGCCTCTTGGCGCAATCGTGGATATGGGGCGTATGGAGCGTTGAAGTTTTGGCCTGCATCGAAGTGGCGGTCTTCTTATTGATCATGAGCCGAACCAACACCCGCAGCAAGCAAGCCGATCAACACCAGATGCCCAGCCCCCTGCCTGCGGTGGACATTTTCATTCCGACATACAACGAGCCCCTGGATGTTTTGGAAAAAACCATCGTGGCCGCTACAGCCGTGGACTACCCGCACAAAACCGTCTGGGTTCTGGACGATGGCAAGCGCGATTGGTTGCGCACGTTTTGCGAAGAGTTGGGCGTTCGCTATCTGACCCGAGCAGACAAGCTGCATGCCAAAGCCGGCAACATGAACCACGCGTTGAAACATGCTCAGGGGCAATTCATTGCGGTGTTTGATGCGGACTTTGTGCCATCTCAGAACTTCATCCGGCGCACATTGGGCTTTTTCAGCGACCCGTCAGTTGGCATCGTGCAGACGCCACAACATTTTTACAACAAGGATCCGATCCAGACCAACTTGGGCTTGATGCAAATCTACCCTGACGAACAACGCTTGTTTTTTGACCAGATGGCCGCTTCCCGAGATGCATGGCAGGCAGCGTTTTGCTGCGGTTCATGCAGCATCATGCGTCGCCAAGCCGTCGATGCCATTGGGGGCATCCCCACGCAAAGCATCACTGAGGATCTGCTGACCACCTTGGTGATGTTGCGCCAGGGATACCAAACGATTTACCTCAACGAGCGATTGAGTATGGGACTGGCCGCTGAATCGATCGAAGGCTTCTTTGTCCAGCGCGAACGCTGGTGTCGTGGCGCTATTCAGTCTTTGTTCCTGACCGCAGGTCCCTTGGGTCCGGGCCTGAGCACCATGCAACGTATCCTGTTCTTCCCCACCAGCTGGTTGACGCAATACACCGTTCGTCTGATGTTGATCGCCATTCCCCTGGCTTATTTGCTATTGGGCTGGCTGCCTTTCCATTTCACGGACACAGCAGACATGGTGTTTTATCAACTGCCCGTTTTCCTGTCATTTTTTCTCGCCATGCGCTGGCTGGTCGGGGGACATTTTTCTCCGTTGGTCTCGGGGCCTGTCGGTTTGTTTTCCAGTTTCAGACTGGGGCCGACGGTGGTGGCCTCGCTCATCAAACCCTTTGGCAAACCGTTTAAGGTGACCCCAAAGGGGTCGGATGCAGCCAATGGTCGGCAAGTGGATTTCTTCAGCCTCGGCATGATTTTGGGGTGCATGGCTCTGACACTGATGGGCTTGTTGCTGAACGTGGTGCCAGAACTGGCGGTGGTGTCACACGATGAATTTTTCCCCATCGCGATGTTTTGGTCGATGCTGAATGTCGTCACCCTCGGTTTGGCTGCGTTACTTTGTTTTGAGGGCCCACGCTTGCGAAAAGAAGAGCGGTTCTTCTTGGCTGAAACGGGGGTCGCCCACGATGGCGAGTCCAACTACCCGGTTCAAATCATCGATGCCAGTGTCGATGGGTGCAAATTGGCCATGCCACAAACAAGCAGTGCCCTTTTCAAAAAAGGAACGGCCAGCCTGACAGTGCAAAACGTGGGTCGCGTGATGATCCAACCCGTGCGTCAAAACCAAGCCCTGCTGGCTGCCACTTTTGAATACGACAGCAAAGCACAGCGCAACGCCATGATCTGCAAACTTTTTTCAGGGCGATACACAACGGTGAGCCCAGCGAACAGCTCTACCAGGCAGCTCATTTCGTCTTTATGGGAGAAAACGTTCAATGGCTAAGCATTTTTCAACACCGTTGCCTGGCCCGTGTGTTGGCCGGCTAAAAATGGCACAGGTTCTGGTTTTTCTTGTCGGCGCATGGGCCGCTCAGGCATTGGCTCAGAGTCCGGCCCTCACACAAAACCCGCCTGTATGGATCGGTTTTGACGATGCCTATGGCGTGAAAACCAACACATCCGCCATCGTCAGCGAGTGGGGCATCAAAGCCGCTATGGAAGAGATCAACAACAACGGGGGCGTTCTCAATGGGCGGCCCCTGAAACTGATGACCACTGACAACAAAGGTGTCTCCGCCAGAGGCAAGGACAATTTTGTCCAACTGGCTGGCACCAAGGATCTGGTCGCCGTTTTGAGTGGCAAATACAGTCCGATCAGCGTGGAAATGCTGCCCGAAGCGCATCGACTGAACGTCCCCTTGATCAGCGTCTGGGGTTCAGCAGACCCCATCACAGACCACGACCAGAAACCCTCTTACTCGTTTCGCGTCTCACTCAAGGATGACTGGGGTGTCGAAGCGATGATGAAACGGCTGTCCTCAAAGTACATGGTCCGGCAAGCCTGCGCCATCTTGCCCAACACGGCATGGGGCCGTTCAGCAGAGAAAGTGATTCAGGAAAAGTCAGCGCAAAGCACCACAAAATTCTCGGTGGTGCGTTGGTACAACTGGGGCGACGCATCCTTAAAGGAGCATTACAAGGCGTGCCTGGATTCACGCACACAAGGTCTTTTGTTTGTAGGCAATGAAAAAGAAGGTGCGATTTTGGTCAAGGAAATTGCGACGCAAACTCCGCCCATGCGCCTGCCCGTGGTTGCCCATTGGGGCGCTGTGGGCGGCACATTGCACGAGCTGGTGAAAGAAGAACTGTCGATGGTCCGCATTGATTTCATCCAGACTTTCACGTTCATCAACAACAAGCGTCCTCGTGCCGTCTTTCTGGCCGAGTGGATCTTAAAAAACAACGGCCTGAAAAGCACACTCGAGATTCCCAGTCCCGTTGGGGCCGCTCATGCCTATGACACGGTCCATCTTCTGGCCAAAGCCATTGAAATCGCACAAACTACATCGCCCCAGAAAGTCAGGGATGCATTGGAAAAATTGCCTGCATTCAATGGTGCTGTCAGGCACTACGCCAAGCCCTTCACAAGCCAGCGACATGATGCCCTGGACAAATCGCAAGTCCTTTTTGTGAAATTAACCCCTTCCGGTCAATTGATTCCGCAAGACTGACATGGTCCGCTTGAAAACGCTCAAAGCCCAGATCAGCCATGACGTTTTCAGGTTGTTTGGAACCTACATCTTCGGCGTGACATCCATCAGCATGCTGTTGGCCGTGTATGGCATTTTTTTCTACCAACAAGAAGAATTCAAGCACTACAAGGCGCTGGTATCGACCCGACTGGATTCTGAAATCAGTGCATCCTTCAGGCAAGCCAACGACTTGGCCCATTCACCCGAGGTCTGGACTGGGCTGACTGACTCGTCAGGACGGGGATCGTATCTCCTGCCTCTTTTGGAAAAAGCCAATCAACACAAGAACTACAAATTTGACCTTCTGGATTACCTCGGCAGATTTTTTATTCAGAGCGACAACACAGCGGGTTTGCTTTTGGACACGCCTGCCAACATCCAGAAAACAATCGAGGACAGCCAGACCCATCTGGAATTGGTGACCATCGACCAGTCTGATTACCTGACGGTCAGCGTCCCTGTCACAGCCAATTTCACGGACAGCACCATCGGCATGGTTTTGCTCCAGCTTGATCTGGACAGGATCATGGCGACTTTGAACTTTCCTGATGACCTGGAAGTCAATTACAGCCTGATCCCATTTGTCCAAGATGCGTCCGCTCTTTCTAAACACAGTGAAGCATTCAAATTTAAATGGACCGATGCCGGCCATGACTACGCCATCCATATTCAACTCCAGCAAAGCTATTTGTCGGCCTTTCTGTTCGTCATGACAGGTCTGGCGGTCTCATTGGCATTTGGTGGCCTGCTGTTCATCAGGCTCAGGCGCTGGACACGCCAATTTTCAGAACGCACCACACAACGACTCGATGACCTTGTGCAACTGGCATCCGATACCGTCCAAGGGCGCAGCAATCAAAGCTTGATGGACAACTCAGGCGATGAAATTTCCAAAGTTTCAACCGCCCTGCAGAGCATGCTGCAAAAGCAAAGAATCGCAACGCAGAAGCAGGCTGTTTTTTCCAGGGTGTTCGAGACCGCTGCCGAGGCCATTTTGATCACCAACAAACAGGGGCTGGTGATGGATGTCAATGCGGCATTGACCGACATGACCGGCTATACCAAAGAGGAGTTGGTCAACCAGCCCGCAGGTCGGCTGTATATCAAGGACGAGATCGGCATTGATTTGCCCACCATCGCTGAATCCGTTCGCAGACACGGTGCATGGCGAGGTGAAACCTATTTTTTAAGCAAGCAAAAAACCCAGTTGCCCGTACTGCTTTCGGTGTCCACTTTGCTGGATGCCGATGGCATGAGCCAAGGCCATGTTTCTGTTTTCTCAGACATCAGAGCGATTCGTGACGCTGAGAAAAGACTCAAGGATCTTCTCAATGAAGACCAGCTGACAGGCCTACCCAACTACAGGGGGTTTCTGGAATATATCCAGAGCAAAGGGGCTGGCGCTAACTTCGCGATATTGTTCATCGATCTGGATAACTTCAAGAACATCAACGACACCTTTGGGCACGATCAAGGCGATGAGGTGATTCGACAAATCGCGCAACATCTCAAGACCGAATTGCCCGCTGGGAATTTTTTATGTCGACGTTCAGGGGATGAATTCATTGCCGTTCTGGATGTTCATCAACCGATCACTGATTTCCAGGAAAAGTTGAAACAGGTCTTCAAATCGGCTGTTTTCACCGTCAATCACATGGGTACCGTGCACATCACAGCCACCTTCAGTGCTGGGGCTGCGTTGTTTCCCGATCACTCTCAATCGATCCATGAGCTCCTCATTTATGCGGACACAGCCTTGCTGAGCGCTAAGGAATCTGGGCGCAATCAAATCAAATGGCTCAATGCCCAGATGATGACGGCCACTTCCCGAAAAACCAAAGTCGATAGCAAGCTGGCCGTGGCCATTCGCGAAGGTCGAATCCATCCGCATTACCAACCCGAGGTGGATTTGCTGACCGGGAAAATCATTGGGTTTGAGGCCTTGGCACGTTGGCACGACGAAGAACTGGGCATGGTCAGTCCTGCTGAGTTCATCCCTCTGGCTGAGCAGTCTGGGGCCATAGACCCGCTGACACAGAGCCTGTTTGGCCAAGTCGTCAAAGACAGTCACACGATCCGAAACTACTTTCCTGACGCGAAGATCGCCTTGAATTCATCACCTCAGTTGCTGTCCGGAAAGCGTCTCTTGACGATACTTTCACATCTGGCAGCGGAGCATGAAAACGGATTGGAAGGGTTTGTTCTCGAAATCACGGAAACGGACTTTTCTATCAGCCAAGGAGAGCTGGCGAGTCAACTTCAGGCCATCATGGGTTTAGGCGTGCGAATCGCCATTGACGATTTCGGCAAGTCCTATTCTTCTCTTTCCCGGCTTGCAAGCATGCCCATTCAAAAATTAAAAATTGACATGTCTTTCACTGCCGGAATGCAGCGCGAAGAGAACATCAAAATCATTTCCGGTATTTTGGCGCTGGCCCGATCTCTGCAACTGGAGACGACAGCAGAAGGCGTGGAAAACCAATTCCAGCAAGACACTCTGATCAGCCTGGGTTGCCAACAAGCACAGGGTTATTTTTATTCAAAGCCTTTGAAGCTCCAGCAACTGATCGCCTTACCAACCCATTTGGTTCCAACGAAAGCGTGTGAAGCCGCTTTCTGAAACGCTTAGCCGTTGAGGTAACGGTCAAAGAAGGTAGAGGTCTTCAGTCTGGCCGATTGCGATGCATGCGGATCGTGCTGTCGGCTGCCGGCGTGATCAAACCCATAAGCTGCGTTGTACTGCTCAATTTGCACCATGGACATTTTTTGACCAGGGCTGGTCTGGCCATGCGACGAAAAGTGTTCACGCTGTACAGCGATGAATTCATCCATGGATTCTTGCGTCATCAATGCGCCTTTTGAGGGCAGATGGATCAGAACTGGACACATGGGCCGCCAACTGCGCACCTCCGGGTTGGTCATACCCCCTCCATAAAATGAAGTCGCCGCGAAAACTTGCGGCAAAGTGCACGCCGCTTGCCAAGCAAGCAAGCCCCCCCAGCAAAAGCCCATGATGCCCACTCTGCCCTGCGGGATCTGGGCTTGGGCCCAAGCCACGACAGTCTCGATGTCCATCATCGCAAGGCTTGAATCAACGGGCTGCAAAGGCTTCAGTAGTTGCTCGCCCATGGAAGCCATTTGGTATTTATAGCCATGATACTGCCCCGCCCTGCCACGGCCAAAGAGCGATGGCGCAACCACAAGATAACCCCTGGCCGCATGTTCGTTGACCAAAGCCCTGATGCGCTGACTCAGCCCGGGCATGGGGTTTTGGTAGGCACTTGAATCGCGATTGGCCGATCGTGCATCCATCTCATGCAACAAGACCAAAACCCCTCGTGCTGGCTTTGACGGATGTGCAACAAACGCCCGGAATCTGTGCTTGTCTGGCGAGATGAGCTCGGCGTAGTGCCCCATGATTTCTGTCATACAAGGATTATCAACAACAGACTCGGCTTGAAAATCCAGAGAAACACCAAGTCATCTTTGGATGACATGAATGAGCTGGGCAAAAGGGGACAGCTCTCTCACCTGCGAGCGCTCAACGCGACTGTGCTTTGTTGCCGTAAGGGCAGTGGTTGGGGCGCGGCCCCACTTGGGGGTGCAAGCGGCAGGTGTTGGGCCGCTTGTCGTACACCGTGCAGCGGCGGGTCTTGGCATCGAGAAACTGGCAGTCGCCACTGGCGCGGCGGGCCAAGCTGAAGATGCTGTTTTTGAAGTTGAAGTGCTCGATCAGTCCGGCTTTGCTCAGGCGTTTGGCGATCTGCTTGGGGTCTTCGTGCTCGGCCTCAAAAGGGTCAACCAGCTCCAGCCGCACCAGATCGGCCAGCTTGACCTCGACCGGCATGGTGCAGCAGTTGGCCGCACAGGTGTCGCACAAGCCGTTTTTGTAACGGGTCCAGGTTTCGCAGCGGTCAACGTCAACGACGGCAATGGGGGATCTCATGGGGCTGATTATCCCCGGATGTGCGCGGCCAACTTGCCAAACAACAGAACATTCAATCGGCCTGCGCCTCACCCCAATAATGAAAAGTCATTGGGCGTGGGCCGGCGAGATAAGCCGATTGCGTGTTGGCCGTAAAGCCTGCTTCGGCCAGCAAACCGGGAATGTCACGGCCCAACTGGCAGCCACCGGCCAAAGGCCCCCACAGCGGCTGCAGCCGGTCTTGCCAGCGCCGCACGCCCGGATCAGGTGCCCGGCCATGCTCGCAAAACAGCAGCTGGCCGCCCGGCACCAGCACCCGGCGCATCTCACGCAGGGCCTGAACCGCGTCGGGAATGCTGCACAAGGTATAGGTGCAGACCACCGTGTCAAAACTGGCGTCGGCGGTGGGCAGCTGCTCAGCCGACAGACCCATCAGTTCGACATCAATGCCCGCCTTTTGGCTGCGCTTTTGAGCCAAGTGGTGCATTTGCATGGCCGGGTCTACGCCTACCAGACGGGTGACGCGACTGCGGTCATAAAACGGCAAGTTGCGCCCGGTGCCCATGCCGATCTCCAGCACCCGGCCATGGGCCTTGGGCACCAGTTGGCGGCGCTGCTGCTGAACCATAGGCAAGCCGCAGGCGAAGTCGATCAAATAGGGCAGCAAGTGACGGTCGTACCAGTTCATGTACGTATTGTCACCGCGCTCAGGACACACAGAATGACGCGATCAAGCCCTGTCAACCCCGCTTGGCCACCAAGGTCAAGATGTCGTAGCTGGCCACAACTTCGCCCAACTGGTTGGTGACTTCCACATCCCATGCGACCACACCCTGGCCCACGCCGTTGGCGTCTTTCTTGTTGCGGTCGATCTTGCGCTTGGCCGTCAAGCGGGCCTGGATGGTGTCGCCAATGCCCACAGGTTTCACAAAGCGCAGGGTGTCCAAGCCGTAGTTGGCCAGCACCGGGCCGGGTGCGGGCGAGACAAACAAGCCCGCAGCGGCAGACAGCACAAAGTAGCCGTGCGCGATGCGCTTGCCAAAGGGCGAATCCTTGGCCGCGATTTCGTCGAAGTGCATGTAGAAATAGTCACCCGACAAACCACCAAAGGCCACGATATCGGCCTCGCCCACGGTGCGGCGGTGGGTCAGCAGGCTCTCGCCAATTTGCAACTCTTCGAAGTAACGACGGAAAGGGTGAACCTCGGTCTCGATCAGCTTGGCACCCCGCATGTACTCGCCGGTGACGGCAGCGATCATGGTGGGCGAGCCTTGCAGCGCGGTGCGCTGCATCAGGTGCTTGACGGCGCGGATGCCACCAAGCTCTTCACCACCGCCTGCGCGACCGGGGCCGCCGTGCTTGAGCGGCGGCAGCGGCGATCCATGACCGGTGGATTCGACCGCCGATTCGCGGTCCAGGATGTGCAGGCGGCCATGCAAGGCGGCGGCCACCGGAATCATGCGGGCAGCGATTTGTGGGTCTTTGGTAACCAAGGTGCCGACCAAGCTGCCCTGACCGCGTGCGGCCAGTTGCAGGGCTTCGTCCATGCCGTCGTAAGGCATGAGGGTGCTGACCGGGCCGAAGGCCTCGATGTCGTGCACGCTGTCGGTGTGCATAGGTTTCTGGCACAGCAGCAGCGTGGGCTGAAAGAAAGCGCCGCCTTCGACGCCCTGCCCCACCGGCTTGAAATCGGCACCGCCGCCAAACACCAGTTCAGCGCTTTGGCGCAGCAAGGCCACGCGCTCGGCCACGTCGGCCTGCTGGGCGTGCGAGGCCAATGCGCCCATCTTCACGCCTTCGACCGACGGATCGCCCACCAGCACTTTGGCAAGCCGTGCTTTGAGCTTTTCGGCCACCGCATCGAGGTGCTGACGCGGCACGATGGCGCGGCGAATCGCCGTGCATTTTTGTCCGGCTTTGACCGTCATCTCTCGGGCGACTTCTTTCACGAACAGGTCAAACTCTTCGTCATCGGGCGAGACATCGGGCGCGAGGATGGCGCAGTTGAGCGAGTCGGCCTCGGCGTTGAAAGGGATGCTGTGCTTGACCACATTGGGGTGCACGCGCAGCATGGCGGCGGTGTCGGCCGAGCCGGTGAAGGTCACCACATCCTGACCGTTCAGGCGGTCGAGCAGATCACCGGTCGAGCCAATCACCAACTGCAGACTGCCCTCAGGCAAGATGCCCGATTGCGCCACCAAACGCACCATGGCCTCGGTCAGATAGCTGGTGGACGATGCGGGTTTGCCGATGCAGGGCATGCCCGCCAAAAAGCTGGGCGCAAACTTTTCCAAGAGGCCCCAGATGGGGAAGTTGAAGGCGTTGATGTGCACTGCAATGCCACCACGCGGCACCAGAATGTGCGTGCCCGCAAAGCCGCCTTTTTTGCCCAGCGCAAAAGCTGGGCCTTCGTGGATCAGGTTACCGCTGGGCAACTCATTGCTGCCCATGCCGGCATAGGCAAACAAGGTGCCCGCACCGCCCTCGATATCGACCCAGCTGTCGGCGCGGGTGGCACCGGTGTGGGCCGAGATGGCGTACAGCGTTTCTTTGTGCTCCCCCAAGTACTTGGCCAGGGCTTTGAGGCGCTGGGCACGCTCTTGGAAATCGAGCTTGAGCAAATTGGGCAAGCCCACCGTGCGTGCGTGGTGCACGGCATCACCAAAGTCGATGGCCTCGGCATGGGTTTGGTACACCGTTTGGCCGTTGATGGCACTGCGCAAGTTTTGTGCGCCTTGCTGGCCGATCCATTGGCCACCGATGAAACTTTGCAGGACTTGGGACATGGGAATGCGCTTTCTGTGAAGTTCAAACCCGGTCTGCTTGAATTAACCAACCGGGCGGTCGGGAAATTCTAGTCGGTTTGAGCGCACGCCCATCCGGGAAGCCTCCTAGGGTTTTCGATGAGCGAAGGGAATCCTTTGGGGTCTTTCTAAATTAATAAGCATGCATATAATCTCAACACTTTCTTCATGTTCACCTGTTGGAGCCCCCCATGAGCACTGCCCCTTCTCAACTTCCCGTCATCGTCGCTGGCGGTGGCATTGGTGGCTTGGCCGCCGCGCTTGCCTTGGTGCGCCAGGGCTTTCAAGTCACCGTGCTGGAACAAGCACCGGAGATCGGTGAGATCGGTGCGGGCATTCAGTTGGGCCCCAACGCCTTCCACGCGTTTGACGCTTTGGGCATTGGCGACAAGGCCCGGAGCCGTGCGGTTTACACCGACTACATGGTCATGCACGACGCGATTGACGAATACCAGGTGGGCAAGATTCCCACCGACGAAAAATTCCGCCAACGCTTTGGCAACCCCTACGCCGTGATCCACAGAGCCGACGTGCATTTGTCTTTGCTCGAAGGCGCCCAGGAAACCGGACAGGTCGAATTTCACACCAACACCCGCGTGGTGCGCATCGAGCAAGACGACAGCAGCGTGACCGTGTGGGACCAAAACGGCAAAGCCTTCCACGGCTGCGCACTGATTGGTGCCGATGGCGTGAAGTCGGTGGTGCGCGAACAGTTTGTGGGCGATCTGGCTCGCGTGACCGGCCATGTGGTGTACCGCGCCGTGGTCGACAAAAAAGACTTTCCGCAAGACCTTCAATGGAACGCCGCCGCCATCTGGGTCGGCCCGAACTGCCACCTGGTCCACTACCCGCTGCGTGGTGGCGAGCAATACAACGTGGTCGTGACCTTTCACAGCCGGCAACAAGAAGAATGGGGCGTGACCGATGGCAGCAAGGAAGAAGTGCAAAGCTACTTCCAGGGCATTTGCCCCAGAGCGCGGCAATTGATTGACTTGCCCAAGACCTGGAAGCGCTGGGCCACCGCCGACCGCGAGCCCATTGGCCAATGGACTTATGGCCGCGTGACCTTGCTGGGCGACGCCGCCCACCCCACCACGCAATACATGGCACAAGGCGCTTGCATGGCCATGGAAGACGCCGTGACACTGGGCGAAGCCCTGCGCACCCACCACAACGACTGGCCCAAAGCGTTGGACATGTACCAGCGCGCCCGCGTGGCCCGCACCGCGCGCATCGTGCTGTCCAGCCGCGAGATGGGCCGCATCTACCACGCCAAAGGGGTCGAACGCCTGGTGCGCAATGACCTGTGGCGCGGCCGCAGCGCAGAGCGCTTTTATGATGCGATGGCATGGCTGTATGGCTGGAACGTGGACAACTGCCTCGACGCCGCCCAAAACACTTGATTGCACGGAGACACCCCATGAACGAACTCGGACGACTCGAAGACCTGCCCAAGGACTACGTGCAAGATTTGCGCGATCTGAACCTGGTGCCCCTTTGGCCCAGCCTGCGGGGCGTGCTGCCCCCCAAAGTGCCCACCCGCCAAACCCAGCCCACCTGCTGGGCCTATCGTGACATCAAGCCCCTGCTGCTCAAAGCCGGCGAGCTGACCCCGATCGAAAAAGCCGAGCGCCGCGTGCTGGTGCTGGCCAACCCAGGCCACGGCCTTGAAAAAATGCAGGCCTCTGCCGCCATGTATTTGGGCATGCAACTGCTCATGCCCGGCGAGTGGGCCCCCAGCCACCGCCACACCCCCAACGCGGTGCGCATGGTCGTCGAAGGCGAAGGCGCTTGGACCACCGTCGATGGCGAAAAATGCCCCATGAGCCGGGGCGACCTCATCCTCACGCCCACCGGCCTTTGGCACGAACACGGCCATGACGGTACCGAGCCGGTCATCTGGCTCGATGTGCTGGACCTGCCCTTGGTCTATTACATGGAGGCCAGCTACCACATCAATGGCGAGCGCCAGACCGTGGTGCCCGGCCAAGGCGACAAGCAATACGCCCGTGGCGGCGTGGTGCCCTCGCATGTGTTTGATCGCAGCAAAAAGGCCTACCCCATGCTGCGCTATGCCTGGGCAGATGCCAAGGCGGCGCTTGAAGCCCTGGCCGCAGACGAATCCGCGCCCGAGCAAGTGCAAGTGACCTACACCAACCCCGAAACCGGGGGTGATGCGGAAAACATCTTGGGCTTTTACGCCCTGATGCTGCGCCCAGGCCAAACGCTGCGATTGCCTGCACGCTCGCCCGCGCAGGTGTTCCACGTCATCGAAGGCGCGGTGCAGGCGCAGATCGTGGCCAGCACCTTCACGCTGGCCGAGGCCGACACCTGCTGCGCGCCGGGCTACGAAGCCGTGACGCTGACCAATTTGAATGCGGATCAGCCCGCTTTCATCTTCATCGCCGACGAATCGCCTCTGCACCGCAAGCTGGGTGTGTACGAAAACCGCGGCTAAAGCGCAAGCTGTCATCCTCGGGCTTGACCCGAGGATCCATAGATGCCCGATCAAGTCGGGCATGACAGCTGAATTTTTTTCGGCATGACTGCCATTCCCGACATGACTGCCATTCCCGGCATGACTGCCATTCCCGACATGACTGCCATTCCTGGCATGACTGCCTTTTCTTTGAACGACCTTATGACCCAATACCTCTTCAATCCCCCTGCCGTCCAATCCCTGCCCATCCGTGGCAAAACCGAGCGCTTCCCGATCAACCGCATCTTTTGCGTGGGCCGCAACTACCACGCGCATGCCGTCGAGATGGGCCGCCCGGTCGACAAGAGCGTCGAGCAGGCCTTTTACTTCACCAAGTCGCCCCAGACCTTGGTGGAAAGCGGCGTGGACTCTGTTGCGGTGGTCGACTACCCTCCCCGCACCAGCAACTACCACTTCGAAATGGAGCTGGTGCTGGCCATTGGCAAAGCGGGCTTTCGTGTGAGCGAAGCCAACGCGCATGAGCTGGTCTATGGCTACGCCGTAGGCCTGGACATGACGCGCCGCGACTTGCAATTGGTCGCGCGCGACAAGGGCCGCCCTTGGGACACGGGCAAGGACATCGAGCAAGGCTCGGTTTGCTCCGAGATCGTGCCCATGCCCGGCGTGGTGATCGAGCGCGGTGCCATTGCCCTCGAAGTCAACGGCGCCACCAAGCAGTCATCCGACGTGGACAAGCTGATCTGGAACATCCGTGAAATCATCGCCGACCTGTCCACCTACTACCACCTGCAGCCCGGCGACCTGATCTACACCGGCACACCCGAGGGTGTGGGCGCTGTGGTCACCGGCGACAAGATCACAGGCCGGGTCGAAGGTGTGGCCGAAGTGGCCCTGACCGTCGGCGCTGCAGAATAATCAGACCCACGCAGACGCCAAACCTTGGTGTCTGCACGCCCTTGAACAGGACCTCACCATGAAGCTTTACAACTTTTTCCGCAGCGGCACCTCGCACCGCCTGCGCATTGCGCTCAACCTCAAGGGCATCGCCACCGATTACGTGGCGGTGGACTTGCGCGTCGAAGAACACCTCAAAGACGCCTTCAAATCGGTCAACCCACAGCAACTGGTGCCCGCGCTTGACACCGGCGAGCAGGTGCTGATCCAGTCGCCCGCCATCATCGAGTGGCTGGAAGAAAAATACCCCACGCCCGCCCTGCTACCAGCAGGGGCCAACGCACGCGCGCATGTCCGAGCGCTGGCCGCCATCGTGGGTTGCGACATCCACCCCATCAACAACCGCCGCATTCTGGAAACTCTGCGCAAGCAATTCGGTGCCAACGAAGAGGCGATCAACGCCTGGTGCGGCACCTGGATCAGCGCCGGATTTGACGCCTACGAAGCGTTGATGGCGACAGACAGCCAACGTGGCCGTTTCAGCTTCGGTGACGCGCCCTCCATCGCAGATGTGTATCTGATTCCCCAAGTCGAAAGCGCTCGCCGCTTCAAAGTGGACATGGCCCGGTGGCCACTGATCAGTGCGGTCGACAAAGCGTGCGGCGAGCTGGATGCGTTCAAGCTCGCAGCGCCGATGGCGCAACCCGACGCCTGAGCTCATACAGCACACATGCCCGGCCTGCTTCAAAGGCAGGCAAAGGTCTCGGTATCGACTTCGCTGTTGGCCTGGGCGTTGTAGCGGTCGCCCGCCACGGTGCGCTCATTAATGAGAGCGTTCAGACGTGCCATCAAACCGGCATCGAGCTGCACCTGGACGGCGCCCAAATCGTCCAGCAAGTGATCAACTGAAGTGGTGCCTGGGATCGGGATGATGTCTTCGCCTTGGTGCAGCAACCAGGCCAGCGCGAGCTGCGAAGGGCTGCAGCCAACTTCTTGAGCCAGTGCGTTGTAGGCGGGCAAGAGCTTCAGGTTGGCCGCGTAATGGTCGGGCGCAAAACGCGGCATGCTGCGGCGGATGTCTTTGGCATCAAAACCCGCGACATCGAGCGGGCCGCACAAGAAGCCCCGCGCCACAGGGCTGAAGGCCACAAACGCCACACCCAGTTCACGGCAGGCTTGCAACACGGCGATCTCGGGGTTGCGCGTCCACAGCGAATACTCGGTCTGCACGGCGGCAATTGGGTGCACGGCGTGGGCTTTGCGCAGCGTGCCGGCAGACACTTCGGACAAACCAATGGTCTGGATCTTGCCCTGGCGCACCAAGTCGCTGAGTGCGCCAACGCTGTCTTCGATCGGCACTTTCTTGTCCCATCGGTGCAGGTAATACAGGTCGATCACATCGGTCTGCAAACGGCGCAGCGCGTCTTCGCAAGTCTTTTTGAGGGTCTCGGGACGGCCGTCAATCACGCGCACTTTGCTGCCGTCGCTTTGCTCAACCCCTTGCATGCCGCATTTGCTGGCCAGGGTGAATTTTCGGCGATGCGGTTTCATGACTTGACCCACCAGGGTTTCATTGGCCCCGAAGCCGTAGAGGCCTGCCGTGTCAAAAAAGTCCACCCCTTGGTCAAGGGCCGTGAGCAGCACCCGTTCGCCTTGTTTGGCCGAAACAGGCGCGCCATAGGCATGGCTTAAGTTCATGCAGCCCAGCCCGATGGCGCTGACGTTGAAAGAGGCAATTTTTCGAGTTTTCATGGGCATTATCTTAGACGCTCAAACAGGCATGGGTGGGCTTCACGTGATCCACAAACGCACGCGAATGAGCGACAATCGATCGCAAGATGCTTGAATCCCACCCTCTCAACCCCAAGTCCGAGACCCTGGACGCACGCGACTGGATTGCGGGCCTGGAAAAAGGGCTGGCCATCATTGAGGCTTTTGACGCCGAACACCCGCGCCTGACGTCGACCGAAATGGGAGAACGTTGCGGCATGACACGAACCGCAGCCCGACGCTATTTGAAAACTCTGGCCCATTTGGGCTATGTTGGCACTGATGGCAAGCTGTACTGGCTGATGCCTCGAATCTTGCGATTAGGTCACGCTTATCTGGAGTCGGCCCGACTACCGCGCTTGGTTCAGCCGTTTTTACAACGCATCACAGCGGGAACAGAAGAAATTGCCTACTTGGGCGTTCTTGACGGTGGCGACACCATTTTCATTGCACGCAGTGGACTGCAACGGCACATGGCCAGCGGTTACATGACGGGCACCCGGGTGCCCACCCAAGTGACAGCAGCAGGCATGATCATGCTGGCCTACAGCGACGAGGCTTTCATTGATGAATGGCTCAAGACATACGACTTGCGAGCCTTCACGTCGTTCACGCTGTCCAGCAAAGCCGTCTTGAAAAAAACCCTGCTCGCATTCAAGCGTCAGGGTTGGGCCGTGTCCGAAGAGCAACTGGAGTTGAACTACCGCGGCATTGCCGTGCCCTTACTGGACCGGCAAAGCAATGTGCTCGGTGCGATCAGCATCACCATGCCCATCAACCGCGAAGAGTCAGACCACGCCCTAAACCGTGTACTGCCCGTCTTGCAAGAGTCGGCGCATAGCCTACGCCCACTGCTCTGAGCTTGCTCTAAGCCAGCGCAGGGGCTCCGGCAACGGGCACCAGAATTTTGCACTGACGTCAGGCCGCCGTTGCTGCTGCCGTGGTGGTGTGCGCACCGCCCAAGAACAGGCGCTCCATCTGCGGATCGGCCAAAATTTCAGCCGCCGATTTGTACAACACCAAACGACCCGACTCCAGCGCAATGGCGTTGTCCGAGTACTTGAGTGCGCTCTTGACGTTTTGCTCGACCATCAACACCGTGGTGCCTTGGTCGGCCAATTTGCGCAGCAACTTGAACACGTCTTGCACCACCATGGGCGACAGGCCAATAGAGGGTTCGTCGATCAACAAAACCTTGGGGCGCAGCAACAAAGCGCGACCGATTTCGAGCTGCTTTTGTTCACCGCCCGACAAGGCCGAGGCACGCGAATTCATGCGCTCTTTGACGCGGGGGAAAAACTCCAGCACTTCAGGGATGCGCTCGTGCGTGGTCTTCATGCCCAGCGTGATACCGCCCAGCTCCAGGTTTTCATACACGCTGAGCTGACCAAACAGATTTCGGCCCTGGGGCACAAAGGCAATGCCGTCGGCCAGCAAAGACTTTTGCGAAGCACCCGTGATGTCTTTGCCATTGAGGTAAACCTTGCCCTGGCGGGGCTTGAGCAAACCAAACAGGGTTTTGAGCACGGTGGACTTGCCTGCACCGTTGGGGCCAATCAACAAAGTAATGGAGCCTTTGGGCACTTTGAAGGACAGGTTGTTCAGGATCATGAAGTCCTTGTAACCTGCGACCACATCGTCGAACTCGATGCAGGTGTCTGCGGTGGTGTGTGCTGTCATTTCAGTTCCCCAAATAGGCGTCAAGCACTTGCTTGTTGGCACGAATTTCATCGGGCGTGCCTATTGCCAAGACCTGACCTTCCACCATGACCATGATGCGGTGGCACAAGTCCATCACAAAGTCCATGTTGTGTTCAATCACGACGAAGCTGCTGGACTTGCCGTCTGCTCTTCGGCTTCGGTTCAATTCTTTCAACAAGGTACTGATGCCCCCCACCAACGACGGGTTCACACCGGCGCATGGCTCGTCGAGCAAAACCAGATCGGGCTCGCTCATGAAGGCCATGGCGATGTCCACCAGTTTTTGCTGACCGTAGCTCAACTCGCCCGCCTTTTTGTCGGCCACATGGCGGATGTGAAACTGGTCGATCAGGGCATCGGCCTTGTCCCCCAGACCCGAATCGGAGGGCGCGAACATGCGGCTGAACATGCTGCCGTGATGCTCTTGCGCGGCCACGATCAGGTTGTCGCGCACGGTCATCTTGCCAAACACCTGCAGCGTCTGAAAAGTGCGGCCCACACCACGGCGGTTCAATTCAAACGGACCCAGTGTGGTCACGTCTTCCCCGTTGAGTTCGATCTTGCCCTCGTCAGGGGTGATCTGGCCCAGCATGCTGTTGAACAAGGTGGTCTTGCCCGAACCGTTGGGGCCGATCACGCCGAAGATTTCGCCAGGGCGCACTTCAAACGACACACCGCCCACGGCCTGAATCGCACCATAGGCCTTCTTCATGTTGGTGACTTTGAGAACAGGCTGGATCATGCTTTGACTCCTTGTGCAGCGCGGGCAGCCGAAGCTGCGCGTGATTGGCGACGCGCCTTGATCCGGTCGGGGATGCTGAGCAAGCCATCGGGCAGCCAGATCATGAGCACCACCACAGCGGCGCCAAAGACAAACAAATACCAGGCTTGTGCAAAACGCAACCATTCGGGCAATACCACACCCACCGCAGAACCGAGGATGGGGCCGAGGAAATAACCTGGACCGCCCACCACCACCATCAAATACATCATGATGGACGCGCCGACGGTGAACAAAGCCGGGTCAATGAAACCTACTTGCGATGCATAAAGTCCACCTGCAAGGCCAGCAAAGGTGGCGCCAATGGCAAAGCTCAGCAGTGTGTAGCTTCGTGTGTCAATGCCCAAACTCTCCGCACGAATAGGGTTGTCACGAAGGGCCGTGAAGGCCTTGCCCCAGGGCGATCGCAACAGCGCCCACATGAACACAGCAAGTATCACGGTGAACACCAAGACCATGCGGTAGTAAGCCAAATTGCCGTCAAAGCTGATACCGCCCAAACTAGGCCGTGCAATGTTGTTGATACCGAAGGTGCCGCCTGTGAGCCACTCTTCGTTGCGCATCACCAACCAGGCAGCGGTGTTGAATCCCAAGGTGGCAAATGCCAAGTAAATGGTTTGCACACGCAGCGCAGGAAAGCCTACAACCAAGCCGGTAAAGAAACACAACAAGCCACCAGCGGGCAAGGCCAACCAGAAACTGATTCCGGCCTTCAAGCAAATAGCCACTGTGTAAGCGCCAATACCAAAGAAAGCCGCGTGCCCCAAAGATTTTTGGCCGGCATAACCGACAGTCAAATTCAAACCCATGGTGGCAATGATGAACACCAGCCATGTTGTGAAGATGTGAATCCCATAATTTTTAAAATAGGCCGGCGCAATGGCCATGGCAAGCAACAAAGCCAAGCCTAAAAATAGATTCAACTTTTTCATACTTTGCGCTCCTCTTTGCGACCCAAGAGGCCTTGTGGCTTAAACAAAATCACCACCATGAAAATAATCAAGGCCACCGCATCTTTGTAGGCTGACGAAATGTATGCCGCTGCCAGATTTTCGGAGACACCCACAATCAAACCGCCCAGCAAGGCACCGCGCGTGTTGTTAAAGCCACCAATGATGGCGGCAAAGAAAGCCTTGGTGCCCAATGACTCACCCATGTCGAACTTCGCCAAATAAATGGGCGTGACCAAGAGTGCCGCTGCCGCTGCCAAAATGGCATTGATAGCAAAGGTATAAAAAATCATACGAGGGACATTGATGCCCAGTACCGATGCACTTTCGGTGTTCTGTGCCACCGCTTGCATGGCACGGCCTGTGACAGTTCTGGCCAAGAAGGCTTGTGTCAACAGCACTAGACCCAGCGCCATGATGAAGGTTCCAATGTCGGACGCTGAAATATTGATACCAGCCAAGTTATAGACTTGGTCAGGGAAGATCATGGGAAAGGGTTGAGGCTCGGAGCTGTAGCCCGCGCGCACACCATTGCGCATGGCAATGGACAAACCAATGGTGGCCACCACAATCGGCATCATGCCGTACTTGAAGAGGGGGTCAACCAAGCCGCGCTTGAATAACCAACCCAGCACCAAGACAGATAACACCACGCTGATGGCAAAACTGGCAGACAACGCCATGCCGTTGTGCAACATGATGACCATGATGAAGGCGGGCAACATGACAAATTCACCCTGGGCAAAGTTGATGGTGCCTGAGGCTTGCCATAGCAAAGTAAAACCTAGCGCAGCAAGCGCATAGATGCTGCCTGTTGCCAGGCCGCTAAAAAAGAGTTGCAGAAAATCGGTCATCGTCTTTTCACCATCCTAAAATTTTGGCGGGGGTATCCCACATCATGGATTGAAGTTGCGCCGGGGCGAACCAACGCTCCGTCAATTTGAGTAGGGTTCCATAATCGAGGCGGTAGGTGCCTCGAAGGTGCGGCCAGTCAGAAGCCCAAATACAACGATCAGGGCCAAAACCACTCCACACTTTCATGACGTGCTCATGCGTGTCGTCAAATGGGAAACCTGTTTCAGAAAATTTGCCAAAGCCAGAAATTTTGATCACACCCAAGCCGCTGTCAGCCAATTTCCAAAGTGCTTGCAACCCCGGCGCATTGGGGCCGTCGGCTAAGTTCGGTCTGCCGCAATGGTCAATCATGGTTTTGACGCCAATGCGTTGAATGCGCGGCCACAAGGCCTCAAGTTGATTGGCAGACACTTGAAACTGCGCCCACATGTCCAGTTCGCGCAAATGCGCAAGCAAGGGGTCAATGTCGGCGTAATAGTCCAGGCCATGAAATGAGGTGTTGAAGGCAATGCCCACAATGCCTTGGGTTTGTAAATCTTTCAGCGCTTGCTTGCTGATGTCGGCACGAACCACTGCGATGCCTTTAAACCGGTTACCGCCCTGCGCTATGGCATCCAGCAAACAACGGTTGTCCAAGCCATAGCCAGAGTTAGGGCCTACCAGCAAGGCATGTCGCGTGCCATACGCGTCCATGACATGCTTGTAATAGTCGGCCGTCCCTATTTCTTGGCCCTGTGGGTGATAAGGAACCTCTGCAGGGTATGGAAAACGCACTGGATCGAGGACATGACAATGGCCATCGATCTTAGGTCGATCGAAGATATTCATCGGTCAAGCTGCAATTAAAAAGTGGCTTGAACAATGGCCCGCAATTCGGCCGTGACTTCGGGCCGCACACCAAACCAGGCTTCAAAAGCAGGCACAGCTTGATTGAGCAACATGCCCAGACCATTGACTGTGACATGGCCGCGTTGACGAGCCTGTTCCAGCAGAGGTGTTTCCAGTGGAATGTAGATGGCATCCGACACCATGGCGTTGGCGGGCAGTGCATCCAATTGCACATCGAGTGCGGGTTGGCCATGCATGCCCTGTGTGGTGGTGTTCACCAGTAACTTGACATCGGCCATGGCTTCGTTGCGCTCTGCCCATGAAACAACTTTCACGCGAGGGCCAAATGCGTCCGCCAAAGCTTGTGCACGTTCTTGGGTTCTATTGGCAATCCGTACTTCGGGCACGCCTTGTTCAAGCAAGCCTACGACGATGGCTCGTGCTGCACCGCCGGCACCTAAGACCAAAGCGGCACCAGCATCACCGCGCCAAGCAGGGTTGGCGTCCCGAAGGCTTTGGATATAGCCATTCCCATCGTTGTTGGCGCCCAGCAAACTGCCGTCGGGGCGAACCACAATGGTGTTGATGGCTGCGATGTGACGCGCCGCAGGCGTCAACTCGTCCATGAGTTTCATGGCGTTAACTTTGTGAGGCACTGTGACGTTGCAACCCGCAAAACCCAGAGCAGACAGTCCGCGAATGGCGGCTTCCAGTTTCTCGGGTTGCACTGGCAACTGCACATACGCACCTTTGAGCTCATGCTTGGCAATCCAGTGGTTGTGAATGGCGGGAGACCGGGTGTGAGCCACGGGCCAACCCATGACCCCCGCTAAAACAAATCGCTTGTCAGACATTTCAAGTACCTGTGCAAAGTTAACGCCGCGCGATCACTTCTTGTTCAAAGGCGGCAATGTCTCTGCCACCACTGTTTTGCCATTGCGGATTTCAGTGATGAAGCTTTCGCGGTCAATGTCGCCTTTGTCGTCAAAACAAACGTCCATCAAGATGCCAGGATGTTGTTTGGCTGAGAAACAGCTGTTGCGAATGGCCGCAGCTGCAGCCTTACGGTCAACCTTGCCAGATTTTTCAATAGCGGCTTTCAAAACATAAACCGCTGTGTAGCCTTTCACGCCGTTGTGATCAGAGGCCGTGTTGTACATGGCTTGGTACTTCTTGCCCCAAGCTTGGAGCTGAGGAGCTTCAACCGTCAAACCCACGTGGGCAACTGCACCATTAGCGGCTTCACCTGCCAACTCAACCACCTTCGCGCTGGTCAACACGGTTTCACCAATGATGGGCTTGTTCCAGCCTTGCTTGCGCAATTCACGCAACAGACGTGCGGATTCTTCTTCGTTGGTGTAAGCGAACAAAGCATCAGCGCCAGATTGCTTGGCTTGAATCACGGCAGCAGAGAAGTCCACTTGGCCAGATTCTGTAGAAATTTCAGCCACGATTTGCGTAGGACCCGTTGCCAGCAAACCTTTGATGGTGGATTGACCACCTTTGCCGAAGTCGTTGTTCACGTACAAGACGGCCAACTTTTTGGATTTGCCTTGAACGTAGCGAGCCAATTTGGGGAAGGAAACGCTTTGGCCAAAAGCCGTACGGAACACCCAGGGATTGCCCTGCTGTGTGATGGCAGCTGCTTCACCGCCCGTGAAGTTAGGAATCTCGCCGCGCTTGCTTTCGGTCATGGAAACCATGATGGAGCCCGAATAAACGGGCCCCATGATGGCAAACACATCATTGTCAACCGCTTTTTGCGTCAAGCCTTTGGCCACACCCGGGTTGGTTTGCGTGTCTTCGGAGGTGAAACTGATTTTTCGACCCGAGATACCACCCGCTGCGTTGATTTCCTTGATGGCCATCTCAACGCCTTGTTTGAACATCACGCCAGAAGTGGTACCGGGTCCAGACATTTCAACAATGTTGGCGATTTTGATGTCTTGGGCTTGAGCCATGCCGGATACAGACAATGCGGCGCAGATGGCCAAGGTTTTCAGGGTTGCTTTCACAAAGGTCTCCTCGGGGGTGGAATCAGGCCAATAGGCAAGGCCGTGGGGTTGAAAAACTTTTTTCCATGCAAGGCAAGGTGAAATGAATGTAGGGGGAATTTGAATAATCTTGTCAATTTAAAGAGCAGATACGATCGATAATCGCTCAAATACGTTCAATGATCGTACGTATTAGGGGTTAGACCCGAGGGTCACTGGGGACGCCAAAGCGTGCAGCGCCGCTGCGTAGGCAAACACCAGACCCGGCCCAATCGTGATGCCAGGGGCCGGGTACACGCCGCCCATGATGGCGTTCATGTCGTTGCCCACCGCGTACAAACCCGCAATGGCCTGGCCTTGTGCGTTCAGCACTTGCGCGTGCGCGTTGGTCTGCAAGCCCTGCGCCGCGCCAATGTCGCCAGGGTAGAGCTTGACGGCGTAGTAAGGCCCTTGGCTCAGTTCGCCCAGATTGGGGTTGCGACCACCGGCCGTGGCGTCGCCAATGTTCTGCTGGTAAGCGGTCACGCCGCGCCCGAACTGTGTGTCCACACCCGTTTGGGCAAAAGCGTTGTGGTCAGCCACCGTTTGGGCCAGCCCTTGTGCCGAAATGCCCAGCTTGTTGGCCAATTCGGCCAAGCTCAGGCCTTCGGTCAGGTAGCCATCGGCCAAAAACGGCTTCAGTCCTTTACCACCGGGGCGCACCATGCCCATGCCGTATTGGCGCAGGGCTTTGGCGTCAGCCACCAAATAAGCAGGCACCGCTTGCTGGGCCGTCTGCATGCCCAGCGCAAACAGGTGGTACGAAGTGCTTTCATTGACAAAGCGCTCGCCGGCTTGGTTGACGGTGATCATGCCGGGCTTGGCGCGGTCCATTACAAAGTGTGGAAAGGCGGCGGTGCTGCCATCGGCACGTCGACGCAAAGACACAGGTGCCCAAAACGCGGGACTCTGTGCGCCCTGCCCTTCTACCGCGCCCAGACTGCGCGCCAGGGCCAGCGCCTCGCCCGTGTGGCCGGGCGCTGCCGGGCACCACTCGGCGGGAATGCCGGGCAATTTTTGTGAACGCAAAACCGGGTCGCGGTTGAACCCGCCACTGGCCAGCACCACGCCTTTTTTGGCCAACACACGGGCCTGGCCAGTGGCGCTGCTCAAGCCCACAGCCACGACGCGGCCACTGGCATCGCGCTCCAGCGCATCGACCGAAGTGTTCAGTGCCAATGTGGCGTGGGCGTGCTGCGACAGGGAATGCAGCAAGCGGCCCACCAGCGCATTGCCCATGACCAGGCGCGTGCCGCGTGCGTGGCTCAAACGGTCACTCAGGTGGCGCAAGACAATGCGCACCGAGTGCTTGAGCGAAGCCCAGGACTGGGTCATCGCCAACAAATGGTTGATGTCGGTGCGGTCAACCATCATGCCGCCAAGCACGGTGAACTCAGGGATTGGCGGACGCAGCAAAGGGAACAACTCACCGAGCAAACGGCCATCAAAAGGCAGCGGCTCCAATGCACGGCCACTCAAGGTAGCGCCCGGCAAATCGCTGATGTAGTCGGGGTGTTTGGCGTAAGGCCGGTACTGCACCGACGACTGCGCTTCGATTTTCGCCACGGCTTGGGCACCGTGTTTCAAAAAGGCTTCACGCAAAGCGGCCGGGGCTTGCTCGCCCACGGCGTGGTTCAGGTATTTTTCAGCATCGGCCAATGTGTCTGCCGGATTGACCGCGGCGCTGTGGTGCGTGCCCGGCACCCAAGTGGTGCCCGCCGACCAGGCGGTGGTACCGCCCACGAACTCGGTGCGCTCGACCACCAGCACCTTGGCACCGTCGATGGCGGCAAACACTGCTGCCGACAGGCCCGCACCGCCAGCACCGATGACCACCAGATCAAATTCGGCACCATCTTGCAAACCACCAGCCAGACGGTCGAGACCGTTCTTCAGGACTTGCATCTCACGCCCCCATCAAGAATTCGACCATCAGGCCTTTCACCTGCGCGAACATGTCAGCGCCCGTGAGGGTGTTGCAACCCACAGCCCGCGCCGCCGCGATCATGGGCGGCACGGCGGGCGCGGTGATCACACAACCCACAAACATGCTGGGCGTGAATTGGCTTGAATCGATTGGGTGCGGATCACCTGCTTTCATGCCCACCGGTGTGGCGTTGATGGCCACGTCAAAACCCGTTGGGTCTCTGCTGCCCACCACCACACGGCATTGGCCCAGCGAAGCCAGGCGCTGGACGAGCGCGTCGCGCCGGGCGGTGTCTTCGTCGTGGATGGCCAGCTCGCGCACGCCACCTGTGGCCAGCGAATAAGCAATCGCCGAACCCGCCCCACCTGCGCCCACCAGCAAAGCCTTTTGGCCTTTCAGGGTGCAGCCCTTGAGCGCCAGAGCCTGGGCGTAGCCCATGCCGTCAAACATGTCGCCATGCCAGCTGCCATCGGCGTTGCGGCGCAAGGTGTTGATGGACTGAAGGAAAGCGCCCCGGTCCGAGGTGGTGGCGCACACGTCAAAAAAAGCAAACTTGTGTGGCACCGTGACGATGATGCCGTCCACGTTTTGGCACAAGGACACGCCCGCCGTCCAGGCCGCCAGATCGGCCGGGGCCACATGGGCCGGGATGCACAAGGCATTCAGGCCTGCTGCCTGAAAGGCCTGACTCACGCCTGCGGGCGATTTGACCTGGGCAATCGGGTCGCCCACGATGAAATGGATGCGCGATGCGCCGTCAAGATTCAAAGAATGGCTCGAGTTCATGGCCGGGATGATACATAAAAACGGAATTTGATTCCATTTTTGAATTTATTTCCAAAAATCAATATACTGCGGCCATCGACGCACCACACCGCACACAAAACACATGCACACGTTCCCTCTGGCCGTGATTGGCGCTGGCGTGATTGGCCGGACCCACATCGAACGCATCCTGAAAACACCCGATTTCACTCTGGTGGGCGTGGCTGAACCGGGCGAGGCAGGCCGCCAGTGGTGTGCCGAGCGCAACATCCCCACTTTTGAAAACCACGCCGCTTTGCTGGACGCCACCCAGCCCCAAGGCGTGGTCATTGCCACGCCCAACGCCACCCATGTGGACGTGGCCGCCGACTGCATGGCGCGGGGCATTGCGGTGCTGATTGAGAAACCCGTGGCCGACACCTTGGCTGCCGCCGAGCGTCTGATCCGGCTCGAAAAAGACACTGCCGTGCCGGTGCTGGTGGGGCACCACCGCCGCCAGAATCCGATCTTGCAAAAAGCCCGCAAGATCATTCAGGATGGACGCCTGGGCCAGGTGGTCAGCGCCAACGTGATGGCCCACTTTTACAAACCTGCCGCCTACTTCGATGTGGCCTGGCGCCGCCAGGCCGGTGGTGGACCGGTGTTGATCAACCTGATCCACGACATCGACATGCTGGTGTATTTGCTGGGCGATGTGCACGCGGTGCAAGGCAGTCTGTCCAGCGCGGTGCGGGGCTTTGAGGTCGAAGACACCGGTGCGGCCTTGCTCGAATTTGCCTGCGGCACACAAGCGGTGATGACGGTGTCAGACACCGCTGCATCCCCCTGGTGCTGGGACTTGTGTGCAGGCGAGCAAAGCCAGTACCCCCGCCAAAACGTGCAGTCGCATTTCCTGTCGGGCACTCAGGGCGCGTTGTCGCTGCCCGACTTAGCGCTGTGGCACTACACCGGCGAGCGTCACTGGCACCACGAAATGACCCGCGAACAAAGCAATCTGCACGAGATCGACGTGTACGTGCAACAACTGCGGCACTTCCGTGCCGTGGCCGAGCGGCGCGAAACACCGATCTGCTCGGCACGGGATGGCTGGCGCACCTTGCAGGCCACACAGGCCTTGCTGCAAGCGGCCCGCACCGGGCAGCGGCACATCTGTCCGGCATTCCAGCCATGAAGGAAAACACATGAGCGGCGTACTCGAACGAACCCTGGGCATACTGGAATTGCTGTCGCAGCACGGCGAAGGCCTGGAGCTGGCGGCCATTGCCGACCAACTCGACATCCCGCGCAGCGGCACGCACCGCCTGTTGACCGACCTGGTGCGCCTGGGTTATGTGCGCCAGACACGCGGCCACGGCGACTACCTGCTGACCACCAAACTGGTGTCGATGGGCCTGTCCTACCTGAGCAACAGCGGCATCGTGGACATTGCGCAGCCACTGCTCAACCGCCTGGCCGAAGTCTCGGGCGAGCTGGTGCGCCTGTCGGTGGTCGACGGAGAGCGCCTGACCTGGGTGGCGCGTGCACAAGGTGCCCGGCAAGGTCTGCGCTACGACCCCGACATGGGCAGTGATGCGCGGCTGTCATGCTCGTCCTCGGGCTGGGCTTTGCTGTCCACGCTGAGCGATGACGAGGCTTTGGCCTTGGTCGCCAAACAAGGTCTGGGCCTGCGCGAACAATTCGGCCCTGCCGCCCCCACCAGCCTGCAAGCGGTGATGGCGGCGGTGGCCCAAACCCGCGAGCGCGGCTACAGCATGACCACCGACACCTACAGCATCGGCCTGTCGGCCATGTCGGCCCCGGTGCGTTTTGCGGGTCAGGCCGCTTTTGGTGTGGTGACCGTTGCCGGCCCCACTGTGCGCTTCACGCCCGAAAAAATGCAAACCCTCGCGCCCGAGCTGATCAGCATCACGCAGCAACTGGCCGCGTCGAGTGGCGCGTCGCCCTTCTTCAGCCTCACCGCCGAAACCGGCAGCGCCGCGTCCACCGATGGACGCAAGCCGATTTACGCAGTCTGACCTCAGCGAATTGCCCATGCCTTCGACCCCCCCACCTGATGACACCTGCGACCTGCTGGTGGTGGGCTCTGGCGCGGGCGCGCTGTCGACCGCCGTGACCGCAGCGCACCTGGGGCTCAAAGTCATCGTGGTCGAGAAAGACACGCAATACGGCGGCACCACAGCCTGGTCGGGCGGCTGGATGTGGGTGCCGCGCAACCCGCTGGCCGTGCAAGCGGGCCTGCTGGAGCGCATCGAAAAACCCCTGTCTTACCTGCGCCGCGAGCTGGGCGACAAGTTCGATGAATCCCGCGCCCTCGCCTTCTTGAACAACGGCCCGCGCATGGTCGAGTTCTTCCGTCGCCACACCGCACTGCAATTCATCGACGGCAACGCCATTCCCGACTTTCACGGCCACACCCCTGACGCGGCCTTGGGTGGCCGCTCGATTTGCGCAGCGCCGTTTGACGCCCGTCAGCTGGGCGCACGCTTGCACGACCTCAAGCCCCCGCTGCACGAGACCACGCTGTGGGGCATGGGCATCGCCTCGGGCGCAGAACTGCGCCACTTTCTGAACGCCCTGAGCAAACCCTCGTCGTTCTGGATCGTCAGCCAGCTGGTGCTGCGCCACTGGCGTGACCTGCTGGTGCACCGCCGTGGCACGCGCTTGGTCAATGGCAACGCACTGATTGGCGCACTGGCCAAGTCCGCCTTCGATTTGGGCGTCGACATTCGCGTGAACAGTCCGGCTGTGCGCCTGCTGCACGGCGAAGGCCGGGTGAACGGGGCGGTGGTTCAAACACCGCAAGGTGAACAAAGCATCCGTGCGCGTTGCGGTGTGGTGCTGGCCACTGGCGGCTTTCCGCACGACCCGGCGCGCAAACAGCAACTGCTGCCCCACGCGCCCACGGGCCACGAACACTGGTCGGCGGGCAACCGGGGCAACACCGGCGACGGTCTGCGAATGGGCGAAAGCGCTGGCGGTGTGGTGGCGGACGATCTGGTGCAAGCCGCCGCGCTGGCCCCTGTTTCGCTGGTGCCCCGCGCGAACCCGGGCAGCAAGCGCAACCAGGGCAGCGTGGCCCACTTCCCGCACCTGATCGAACGCGCCAAGCCCGGCCTGATCGCGGTCAACGTGCAAGGCCAACGTTTCACCAACGAGGCCAACTCGTACCACGACTTCATGCAAGGTCTGCTGGCCACCACGCCTGCTGGCCAAGCACCTGAAGCCTGGTTGGTCTGCGACCACGCTTTCATCCGCTATTACGGGCTGGGTGCCGTCAAACCCGCGCCCATGCTGCTGAGCCCCTGGCTGAAAAACGGTTACCTGAAACGCGGCCATAACCTGACCGAATTGGCCAAGAACTGCGGCATCAACGCCCAAGCCTTGCAAGCCACTGTGCAGCGCTACAACGCGCTGGCGCAAGACGGCAAAGACCGCGACTTTGGCAAAGGCGAAACACCCTACAACCGCATCCAGGGCGACGCCATCAGGGCCGCTCGTCACGGCCTGCGCAACCCCTGCATGGGCCCCATCACGCAGGGCCCCTTTTATGCGGTCAAAGTCGTCATGGGCAGCTTAGGCACCTTTGCCGGCTTGCGTGTGAACGACCATGCACAGGTCATCGACGCACATGGGCAAGCCATTGCCGGCCTGTATGCCGGCGGCAATGACCTGAGCAGCATGATGGGTGGCCACTACCCGGCGGGCGGCATCACGCTGGGCCCGGCCATGACTTTTGGCTTCATTGCCGCACACCATGCCGCAGGGCGCGACCCGTCAGACACCTGCGAATTTCCGGTTCCAAACACATCCACCAACACCCCGAAAGACAACACCATGTACTACGAACTCGCTACCATGACTTTGCCCTTTGGCACCGCAGGCCAAGCCGCCACCCAGGTGCAGGCTTTTGCCAGCGCCCCCGAAGCGCAGGGCGAACTGCTGGGCTGCTGGTTCACCGACATCGGCGTGCTCAACCAGATGGTCGTGCTGCGCGGCTTTGCCACGCTCGACGCTTTGCAAGCCGAACGCGATCGCACGCAAAAACACAGCAACCCCTTTGGTTGCGGCGAGATTTTCCAGACACTGGAGCAGCACAGCTACAAAGGCTTCCCCTGGATGAAGCCGGTGCGCCCCAGCGCCGAGTCGGGCATCGCTGGCCCGGTGTACGAAATCCGCACCTATGGCATCCGAACCGGCGGCGTGCAGCCCACCATCGACCTGTGGGAACAGTACGTGCCCGCACGCGACAAACTCTCGCCATGCGTCGTGGCCATGGTCGCACTGGACGGCCCGCTGCGCTTCACCAACATCTGGGCTTATGACAGCCTGAACGCCCGCAGCCAGATTCGCGGCGAGGCCGTGGCCCAAGGCATCTGGCCGCCCAAAGGGGGCCCCGCCCACCTGACCACGCACATGGTCTCCACCATCGCCATGCCCACAGCCGTGTCACCTTTGAAATGACCATGGCCCTCTAGACGCCTTAGCCCCCACAAAACAACCGTCATGAGCCAACGCATCTACTCTCTGGCCTACCTCAGTTCGCACCGTTGCACACCGGCACAGGCGATCGGGGTCGCCGCGCAAACCGGCTACCACTTTGTGGGCCTGCGCCTGTGGCCCAACGCAGCGGGCGCCCCACAGCAGCAGTTGCTCGGCCAGCCTGAGGTTTTGCGCGAAACCCTGGCGGCGCAACGCGACACCGGCGTGGGCGTGTTTGATCTGGAGATCATCCGCATCGGCGAACAGTTTGACCCTCACACCTGGGACGCGCTTTACGACGCAGGTGCTGCCCTCAAAGCCAAGGCCATTTTGGTGGCGGGTGATGACCCCGATGAAGCCCGGCTGACCGACCACTACGCCCGCCTGTGCGAGGTGATGAAGCCGTTTGGCATGAGCGCCGATCTGGAGTTCATGCCCTGGACTGCGGTGAAAGACGCCAAGTCAGCGCTGCGCATCGTGCAAGGTGCGGGCATGCCTGCCAACGCCGGCATTTTGGTAGATGCGCTGCACTTTGGCCGGTCCACCACCACGCTCGATGACATCCGCGCCATCCCGCGTGAGTTGCTGCACTACGCACAAATTTGCGACGCCCAGGCCGGGCTGAACTTCAGCACAGAGCAAATGATCCACACCGCCCGCTGCGAGCGTTTGCTGCCCGGCGACGGCAACATCGATGTGCAAGGCCTTTTTGACGCCCTGCCCGCAGACCTTCCGGTGAGCGTAGAGGTGGTGAACTTTGGTCGCGAGGCGAACACATCAGTCCACGATTGGGCCGCCGAATGCCTGACCAAAAGCCGCCCATTTGTACAAGCCTGAGACCTTAAGGTGATGGACTGCGCACACTTCAAGGCCTGAATTCACCTTGTGCGAGAGCGGTCAGCTCAATCGCTTGAGACCACCAATGTCACCCGAGGGGCCCATGTGGATGCCAGCACCGGCGCGCCCAGGAACAACTGCTCTGCGGGCACATTCAACGCAAGCAAAACCGACCGAACATGACTGGCGCGGGCTTGTGCCAGCTTGCGCATGTTCGCGTCGTCTACCGATATGGCCGCCAGCAACAAGGCTTCCATGTCGGCTGACGGCAAATCCTTGACCAGGCCCAGCAGATTGCGCGGCTTCGGAATCGGCGAGCGCCTGTAAACCAATTTGAGCAAAGCAGGATATTCCTCTGGGCTCACGTCGGTCACCGCCGAGACGTCCTGACCATCCCGGGTCATGCGTCGCCGTTTTTCTGCCAACACCGATTCGTGCAGCAGCAACTTGCGCAAAGCCTCGCGCTCTTTGTCCAGATGGGCCTCACCCACGATGGTCAGACGCAGCGCAGGTTTGTCCAGCATCAACTGCGCCACCGTCTTCAGTTTCTGCTGGGTCTCATCGTCCAACTCGGCACGGCCGGGTGCAAAGTTCATTTGCTGCAACGGGTCTTCGGTCGCAAAAGCGCCCGAAATCAAACTGAAAGGCGCGATGACGGTTTTGCCAATCAGGCTAAGAACCATTTTCCAGATGATGGGCCCCACACGGAAATCGGGGTCATTGATGGAGCCGCTGACCGGCAGGTTGATGTCAATCACCCCGTTGCGGTCGGCCAGCAAGGCGACCGCCAGTTTGACCGGCAAGTTGGGGGCATCCGCACTGTCCGACCGCTCACCGAAACGCAATTGGTTCAACACAATTTGATGCTTTGCTTCAAGTTGACCCGCAGCATCGATCTGGTAATTAACTTCAGCCGAAAGCTTGCCTCGCTCAATGCCGTAGCCCGCATATTTGCTGCTGTAGGGCGAGAGTTGGGGCAGCTCGAGATCGCGCACCAGGCCACGCACATCCAAAGCGACAGGGCGCGTGAGCGGGTTGATGCGCCCCGTGACATCCAGGCTGCCTGAGCCGGCCACCCGCCCGCGCAAACTCAAGTCGGCCAAGGCCGCATCGGCACCCTTTACCTGGCTAGAAACGGCACCCAAACTGCCGGCCAGCTCGGTGATGTCTGCCGAATAGTTGGGCCGAATGAACTGGTCAGAAAACAAAACCCGGCCTTTGAGCACGCCGATTGGACCCAACTCGATCAAAGCCGGCACATCGGGTGTCTGCGCCGCAATGGACGGCTCGGTCTTGACCAGATTTTGCAAGTTGAGGTGGCCCTGGTCATCGATGGCCACGCGGGCCAAGAAATCGCTCAAGACCGTTTCTGCAATTTTCAGCCGCTTCATCGCCCCGCCGTCAACCTTCAGCTCAACCCCGCGCAGGCTCAAGGCCTGGGTGTCCAGCAAGGTCTCCGCGTCTGAGCGGTTCAGCGCATGCAGCTGATCAAGCGTCAGATTGCCCTGCACATCCAGCCCCAGCCCTGCATCGGGCAGCGCCAGATTCAGCCCACCCGAGTAACTCAACTCAGCCCTTCGCAGATCGAAATGAACCCGGTCCGCCCAATAAGCCTGCAGCCTGTGCAAGGGGAAACGGCTCAGCTCCAAACGCCCTTTCAGCTGCAGCGGCGTGGCTTTGGCTTGCCCGGCGGCCACAGACGGCAATCGAAAAGCCCCGTCAAAACCCAGCTTGCCCGACTGACGGCGCTGGGTTCCGGTGGTGAAATCAACTTTGACTGTGGTCATTTGCGGCGATGTCGCCAAGGGCTGCCAGGCACCCACACTGAGGTTCAAATCCCGCGCATCCAACTTGGCACCACCGGGCACAAAACGGTCATCCAGATTCAGTACGCCGCTCGTGACTTGCAACGGCCCCAACACCAGTTGCCAGGGCTTGGCGATCGCCTCTTGTGAGGGGCCCGAGGGGGTTTCGACCCGCCAGTCCTCGACCATCCAGCGACCCTGGGGGTTGCGGCGGGCATTCAACAACGGCCGACTCCAGGCCACGCGTCCCACACGCGCCTGCTGCGCAAAGACATCCAACTCGACCTGTTCGAGGGCCAATTCGGCCCACCCGGCCTCGGGCTGCTCAGGCGTGCCCAGCAACACGTCGGTCATGCGGATCTGGGGCGCCTTGAGCAGCAAAGAAGCCGGTAGGGTGCCTGCTGCGGCTCGCCAGTCCAGACTCAGCTCTGCAGAAGATTTGCCAGACAAGCCCGGGCGAAACAATTCGTACCAATAGGGCGCAACGCTTATCAAAGGCACATCGCGCCACGTCATGCGTGTCTGGGCACTGCTCAGGTCGGTCGTTCCATCCCAAGACACATTCGCCCCCTGCAACAGGGCCTGACCGTGGAAGGAGGCCAGCTGGCGGCTCGGCCAACTGAAGTCCTGGCCTTCGATCGCCAGCTCAGTCAGTGCCAGACTGGCCGGCATGGCGACTGCAGCGTCTTGCCAATTGAGTTGTCCTGAACTGATCTGAAGCCGCTTGAGGGCGAAGTCAGCCCCCTTGCTTGCGGGGGCCTGCGCAATCGTCGTTTGCGGCACAAAAAACCGCTGCAAGCGGACCCAGTTCAATTCACCATCAGGATCACGCCGAAGGCTCAACACCGGCTTGTCCAGCCTCAGGGTGTCCAGTTTGAAAACACCTTCCAAAGGACGCCACGCATCGATTTTCAAATCCATCCTGCCCAACTGCAACAAAGGCCAATCGGTGCTCTTGAGCGTCTCATGGAGTTGCAGGTTTTGCAAAGCCAGATGGCCCGACACAGACAACTCGGGCGCAGTTTGTTGCCGGAAATCAAGGCGAATGTCCATCTCCAGCCGCCCGTCTACCAGCCGTACAGGCCAGACTGCAGGCCAATAGGGCAGATAGGGCTTGACATCGAACCCCTTGACCTGAAAGCGGGCTTGCGTGTGCCTGTCCGGAACAAAGGGGGTTGTTTCTGCATCCGTGTCAAAGGCAGAACCATTGAACTGGAAGGCCAGCCTGGGGTGGGTGGCCACCTCGCGCCGTCCGCCGATGTTGCTCAAAAAGGGAATCGCCAGATGCACGTCGCTCAGTGTGTGGGTGACGGATTTGGGCTCATCACGAAACTGCACGCCTCCGCCAGCAATCTGAATATTGAACAAGGAAAAACGGGGAACACCCGCGCCTTGGGTTTCCGAAGCCGCAAAAACGGCCAGCACATCGTCGATGTCAAAACGGCCTTGCCCTCGGTACGCCAGCTGCAGCTGCGGATTGCGCACCAGCACAGCATCGGCCACGGGTGCCCACAAGAACAGCGACTGCATGGAGACATTGACCTCGACCTCGTCGATGCTCAACTGGGCTTGGTGCAACGGATCTGGAGCACCGGCTGAAGCCACGCGCAAACCACGCACGATCAAGCGCATTGACCAAGGCCGGAAAACCACTTGCTCAGCCGTGACCACACGCCCCAGCGTTTGGGTGCCTTGCTTTTCAATTTGCCACTGAACCAGTGCCGGCACTGCCGCCCAACTGATCGCCCACAGCACCCACACGCCGAGTACGACAAACAAAACCCGACGCTGCCAGCGCTGCAGGAGACCCACATTCATGATCGACTCTTGGTAAAGAACAACAAGCGCGATTTTCGGCGATCGGAGGGCACAGATGTAACGCCAAGGATACAAATCGACCGAAACAGCCCGTGTCCTCACTCATGGCCTGACATGGCATGGCAACAGGCACAAAACGGCCCCGATAGGCCAGGCCTGCCAACGAGGCCGCCAGCAGACTCAGGTGGACTTGCTGGCCTCTGCAGCAAAGCCTGGACCGGCAGGATGGAAAAACGGCGTCGGCATGCTCTGAAAATCAATTTTTTCCAATGCAGCATCTTGTGCAAAGTGCCGCCAGTCTTGGACCAAGGTCGCATTGGCCGAGATCAAACGCCCCTGGGGGTCTTTGAACCACAGCATGAAAGGCTGTGTGGCCAACAACTCTTGCTGCTGACGCTCGATCGCCAGTTCTTGGGCCGTGATTTTTTTCTCTTCGGTCATATCGATCATTACCAGGCGGCACTCATCGCCCAATTCGTCAAGCGTGGCATCGACTCTGACGACCACCTCTGCACGGTGCGCGGTGGCACAGAGAGTCACCTCGCAATAGCGACGGCACTTGCCACTCAAAACTTCCTGATGGAAATCCATCAGCGTGGCCCGATCGGATGGCACCACAAAGTCCATCAGCGGGCTCAGCGTGCGCTGCGAACGCTGGATGTCCAGCATGATCGCGCCGGCTAAATTGGTTTGAACCACCCGACCTTGTCGATCGAGGCTGACAAATCCGACCGGGGCAAAATCGTAGGCGTCTTGGTATTTGTGCAAAAGCGCATGGTCTTGCCCGTCGGATTCATGGCCTTGCAGTTGCAATTCCTCGGCGACTTCCTGTGAACGCGCCTGCCGCTCATACAAACGCCGTGTCTCAGCGCAAATCAACGAGAAACACTCACAAACCGTGTCGCTCAAACCATCCCGATCCCGAATATGGATTTTGCCGCGACCACTGGACACCAGCCCTGCCGTCTGCAATTTGCCCAAGGCCTGCGTGATCGACTCACGGCGCACACCCAACATATTGGCAATCGTTTCATGGGTCACGTTCAATTGGTCACTGCCAACAGCATCCTGATTGAACAAGAGCCAATAAGAAAGACGCTCGATGACCGAGTGGTGGGTTACGCAAACAATACTCTGGGACATTTGCATGATCAGGGACTGGACATAACAAAGGGCCAGTTGCTGTAACTCGCGGCACCGGCTGAGTTCAGCTTGAAAGACGTCGACCGGCATTCTGTAGGCCTGACCCGCACACTGGACCACGGCTCGGTGGTTCATAGAGCCGCTGCCCAAAACCAAGGAAACACCCACCATGCCATCCCGACCGGTCATGGCCAACTCTGAACTGTCGCCATCGGCGGTGTGTGAAACCAATGAGGCGGTGCAGGTGGTTGGAAAATAAACAAATTCCAACGATTCTCCAGACTCGCAAATCACCTGTCCTGCCGCCAGATGGACGGGTTTGAGTTGCTCTGACAAGCGTGCATAGTGACTCAAGGGAATACCCGCCAAAATTCGGTTTTGACGGGCACTGTCGGTGATGGGGTAAGACATAACAATCCTTTCTCGCGCCAAGGCGCTTCCATTCACAAAATCAAACCAACTGAAATTTCTGCAACGCTCTGGCGTTGCTCGCCAAAATCCGGCCATGACACCCCCCCCAAGCCTGCAGGCCCGCAAGGGTTTGCAATCAGCGGGGATGGACTCAAAGGAAATATGCCGTGCAACAAAGCATCGATTTCCTCCGGGCTGACAATGGCTTTTGGCCATGACGCTGTTGATGGCAAAGGTTTTGAAAGCATGGTCAATCCAGTCATTAACTTGGGGAAATTCAACAAAGGATCAATACATCCCCCGTCGCTTGACTTCATATTGGTTCAATTGAAAATGAATCACCACTGATCAAATGATTTGATCGTGTATGCATGCAGACATATATCCAACGATCAAACGGCTTTCGGGCGCATTGGCTACCCGAAAAAGATAATCAAAAAACGGTAATGGCTTGATTTAACAAGGCATATACGTCATCGTTTTTGATAGGCGGAAAAGGGGTTCCGATTCGACATCGGATGTGCCTCACAAATCAAGATCACGCATGGTGTGTTTCTTTTGGCATATCGCCTTCTAGCGACCGGTACATAACCACAGGCTGACAACCTCGGTTCAGTCAAAACACACCCAATGCTGAATGGGCAGACGCCCCTCGAGTGAAGAACATGCTTGTGCCGCCAGCCAGAAACTTGCAGCTCCCTGATCGGGAAACAGATCAAGATTTGTCGGCCTCGAGAGCCGCGACAGCACAAGGAGTTCATCATGACCAAACATGCCACCTTCGGTAAAAAACCTTTCTCGCTGAAAGCCGAACACGACGACACCGACACCAGCGATTCATCTCTTGATGGACAACGCATCGCAGCCCTCAGCAGCATGGCATCGGTGCCGACCCTCACAGTGTCAGCCCCCACACCCAGCGCCATCACCTACCCCAGCACCAACGTCAGCAAGGTCTACCAGCATTGGGCCGATGGCGATGCCGCCAAGGGAACCACCCCCGAATGGAACAACAACATCCTCTCGGACAGCAAATCGGATTACTTCGAAGGCGAAGTGGTCCCTCATGCCTATTTCTACAAGGCCAGTAACAACACACCCTTGATCAACGGTCAGACCTACTCGTTCAACGTGACCTACAACTACTACCAGAGCAACACCAATGCGGGCGGGTTTGTCTACATGACATCGCCCAACGCTGACCGCAGCCCGGGCAGCTTTGCTGGTGGGGACACGCTACCCGACAGCACCTTCACCAACGGTGGCGGCATGCAGGGGTCGTTTTACACGGTCAACGCCAACATCACCAACGTCAGTGGCGTGACCTACAACGGCAGCTCGAGCAGTTCTAAAGACGCCGTCGTCACCATCTCATTTGTCTACACCGGCCCCAACACCACCTATGGCGGTGCCGAAATCCAGTACGGTCTGCTGATTGCCGCCCCCGGTGATGTGCCCGACCAAGGCAAAGGCATGACCGATGGCGCCAACGCGTGGACAGGTGGCTCCCTGCAAACCACAGTGGACATTGGAGGCAGCGGTGCCACGTCTATCCAGCTGGCACCTTCGGCCATCATCGTGGGCGAGATCAGCGGCGTGAAATACAGCGATATGGACGGCAACGGCATTCGCGATGCCGATGGCGTCGACAACCAACTGGGCACAGCCGATGACGAAGTCGGCCTCACCAACTGGAAAATCTACATTGACCATGACAAGGATGGCGTTTGGGATTCGAACGAACAATTCGCTCTGACCGGTGCAGATGGCAAGTACGCCCTGTCGGTGGTCCCAGACTCGGACCGCACAGACACCGACAACGACCCCTACACCGTTCGCGAAGTGCAGCAAGCTGGCTGGGTACAGACCACCACCAACCCAGCGCCCATCCTCATCACGGCGCTGGATCCCAAAGAAATGAATGTGGACTTTGGCAACATGATGCTTAAGCCAGGTCTGAACATTGTCAAAGACGCGGCCATTGATGGTGGCTTCGCCGATGCAGCAGGCGATGTCATCAACTACAACATCTCAGTTGAAAACACCGGCAACCAGGCATTGACGGGTGTCACAGTTACCGACACCTTCATCAGCAACCTGACTCTGCTGGTCGATCCAGCGACCACTGCAGACGGCGAGTTGGACGTGGGTGAAACTTGGTACTACAGCGCCACGCACCTCGTCACACAAGCCGAGATCGATGCTGGCCAAAACATCCTCAACGTCGCCACAGCCGACTCGGACCAGACCGGGTCTGACACTGACGACGCTTCGGTGCCTGTTGCACAAAAACCCCTGCTCAACATCGTCAAGCAAGCCAGCATCGATGGCGGCACCGCCGACAGCGCCGGAGAAATCATCAACTACACCGTCACAGTGGAAAACCAGGGCAACCAGACCCTGACCGGTGTTAGCGTGACTGACCCCTTCATCGGCGCATTGACCTTGGTGAAAGATGCTGCATCTGAAGACGGCAAGCTGGGCGTGGGCGAGACCTGGACTTACACCGGCAGCCACACCGTCACGCAGGGCGAAATCGATGTCGGCCAAAACATCCTCAACGTTGCCACAGCCGACTCGGACCAAACCGCCCCCGACACGGACGATGCTTCGGTGCCTGTTGATCAAAAACCCCTGCTCAACATCGTCAAGCAAGCCAGCATCGATGGCGGCACCGCCGACAGCGCTGGAGAAATCATCAACTACACCGTCACGGTGCAAAACCAGGGCAACCAGACCCTGACCGGTGTGGACGTGACCGACCCCTTCATCACAAACCTGACCTTGGTGGAGGATGCCGCATCTGAAGACGGCAAACTGGGCGTTGGCGAGACTTGGACTTACACCGGCAGCCACACCGTCACGCAGGCCGAAATCGATGCTAGCCAAAACATCCTCAACGTCGCCACAGCCGACTCGGACCAAACCGCCCCCGACACCGACGATGCTTCGGTGCCTGTTGAACAAAAACCGAGCTTGGCCATCGACAAGGCCATCCTGGGTGTGGCGGGTGGCAATGGCAACGGCAGTGTGGATGCCGTGAACGACGTGATCAGCTACGCGGTCACGGTCAGCAACACCGGCAACCAGACGCTGAGTCAGGTCACCGTCAACGACCCCTTGACCGGACTGAGCATCACGGGCGTGACCTTGGCCCCCGGTGCCAGCCAAACCTATCTAACCAGCTACAGCGTGACGCAGGACGACTTGGACGGTTATGGCGGGGGCGATGGTTTTATCGAAAACACCGCCACGGCCGATAGCCTCCAGACAAACGCCGTCAGCGACACCGAAGAGATTGAGCTTTTTGTGCGCGCCGCTTTGTCCATCGACAAAACCTTGATCAGCATCACCAACGGCAATCTGAACAGCGTGGCCGATGCCGCAGGTGATCGACTGAACTACAGCGTGACCGTGAGCAACCTGGGCGTACTGACACTCACCAACGTCAGTGTGGTGGACCCCAGTACCGGCTTGGACATCAAGGGCCTGACCTTGGTCCCCGGCGAAAGCAAGGTGGTTGAAACAAGCTATGTGATAACCCAGGCTGACTTGGACAACAACGGCGGCGGCGGAGGCGGCGGCGATGGCTACATCGACAACACCGCCACTGCCGATTCGGACCAGACCTTGGCACTGAGCGACACCGAGTCCACTGCCTTGTTGCGCACCGTCGGGCTGGGACTGGAGAAAAAAGTCACCAGCATCGAAGGGGGAATCCTCAACCAGTTTGCCGACTCGGCCGGAGACATCATTCACTACACCATCCGGGTCTATAACGCCGGCACCGTGACCCTCACCGGTGTGACCGTCACCGACGCTTTGACCGACCTGGCACAAACTATTCCCAGCCTGGCACCGGGCGAAAGCACCACTTACACCGCCGACTACACACTGAAGCAAGCAGACCTGGACGACAACGGCGGCGGCAACGGTTATCTGGAAAACACCTCGGTCGCCGATTCAAACGAAACCATGCCCGTCACCGACACCGAAACCGTGCAGTTGCTGGCCAAGCCCATCTTGTTCGTGAACAAATCATTTGTGAACGTGACCGGTGGCAACGGCAACAACTTGGTCGATGCGGTGGGAGACCAACTCAATTACCAGATCCTGCTGGCCAACCCTGGCAACGTCACGCTCACCGATGTGTCGCTCGTTGAAAACCTGACGGGCCTGACCGATAAGGGCTTGGTCTTGGACCCCGGTGATGTGAAGGTTTACAACGTGACCTACACCCTGACGCAAGCCGATCTGAACGACAACGGCGGCGGTGATGGTTATGTGGACAACATCGTCACAGCAGACAGCTTGGAGACCCCGACCGCCAGCGACACCGAATCGGTGCCCCTGCTGCGCAGCATCGGCATGGCTTTTGATAAAGAGTTTGAGGGCGTGAGCGGCGGCAACAACAACGGTTTGGCCGACTTTGCAGGCGATGTGCTGAACTACAGCTTCACCGTCACCAACCTGGGCACCGTCACCGTCACCAACCTGCATGTGGTGGACGATCTGACCAAGCTTGACCAGGTCCTCGCCACACTCGCACCGGGTGCCACGCAGACCTACACGGGCAGCTACGTCCTGCAGCAGTCGGATCTGGACAGCGATGGCGGCGGCAATCGCCAGATCGAAAACTACGCCACAGCCGACACCGACCAAACCGCTCCACTGACCGACTCTGAAGGCGTGACGGTGATCTATGACGCGCAGATCGACCTGACCAAGTACGTCTCGGTGGACGGAGGCGAGAGTTGGCAGGACGCGAATGCGCTCACAGGCCCCCTGCTGTCGCAGGCCTCGGGCATCGACCCTCTGTTCAAGTACACGGCGCTCAACAACGGGACCGTCACCCTGAAAAACTTGACGTTGAGCGATGAGGCCTTTGACCTCAATGGCGGGGCCGATGGCAGCGATTGGCTGTGGGGCGATCTGGCACCAGGAGACTTGGCCGAATACATCTTCGAGGCGCCTTTCGCCTTGGGACAAAACTCGGGCGATGCCCAAGTCATGGCCAGCACCGCTTACGCGCCGGTGCAGGACATCGACAACGCTTACTACCTGGGCGTGTGATGACAGGGTCATGACCGAATCACGCTTTGTTGCTACCTTGACACGGCCAAACAAAGCCTGAGTCAAAGCCCATCGCTTGGGCTTACCCGTTTGACAGGGGGTTTACCGTTTTGCCGGTAAGCCCCCTAGTCATTTTCCGGAATGCCCCCAGCCATGCCGCCCGCCTAAGCTGAAGCTTCCGGATTTTTTCTGCATTGCCCCTCTTCTTTCATGACCCTCACCCTGCCCCACCACTGCACACCCTTGTGGCTGCCGCCCTGTACACGCGTTGCCAGCCTGCTGGCGGCGGGACTGCTGGCCAGCCTGCCCGGCACTGGCGCCGCGCAAAGCCTGCAGCAAGCCGTCCAAAAAGCCCTGACCGACTACCCCAGCGTGAGCGCAGCGCGCTACCAAAGCGAGGCAGCTCAGGCCGACATCGCTCGCGCCCGTGCCGCACACTGGCCTCAGCTCTCTTGGTCGGCCCGATACGCCAGCCACCCTCTTGCAGGCAGCACCGAGCGCTGGTTCCAGACCCCCAATCTCAGCCTGAACCTGTGGTCCGGCGGCCGCATCCAGTCGGATGTGGAACGCGCCCAAGCGCTGGCCTTGGCCAGCCAGAAGCAGCAGCACATCACCCGCGACGAGGTGGCCCTGCTGAGCACCGAAGCCTATTTGCAATGGGCCCATCAACAAAGCATGCTGACCCTGGCGCAAGACAACTTGGCCCAGCACGCGAGCATTCTGAACGATTTCGAAAAAATTGCCCAAGTCGACACCGGCCGCCGCATCGACCTGGACCAGGCCCGCGTGCGCCACGACAACGCCCGACTGATCCAACTTAAAACCCTGACCGAACTGGACGCAGCCGCCCAGCGCCTGGCCCGCCTGCTGATGGCACCGCTGCCAGCCGAGCCGGTAGGCCTTGACTTTGCGCTGCCCACACGCCACGCCGATCTGGCCCAAGCGCAACAAGACCTGCACGACCAGCACCCGGTGTTGGCGCAGTGGCTGGCCCAGCGCGACGCAGCGCTGGCCAGCGTGCGCTATGCCCGTGCCCAAAGTGCGCCCACGCTCAACCTCACACACAGCAAGTTGGCCACCAACGGTGTGGACGAAGGCCGCTTTGTCACGCAGCTCCAGCTCAACCTGCCACTGCTGGACGGTGGCAGCGCACAAGGGGCCGAAGAAGCCGCCTTGGCGCGGGTGCAAGTCATCGAGTCACAGCTGCAAGAAGCCCGACTGGTGCTGCAAGAGCAACTGGCCATCGCTTGGAGCGACTGGCAATCAGCGATCACCCGCGCCGAACTGGGCCAGCAACAAACCCTGACAGCCCAGCAACTGGCCACCGGCTACGCGCAGCAGTTCAGGGTGGGCCGCCGCGCCTTGCTGGACCTGCTCAACATCCAGAGCGACCTTTACACCTACCAAAGCGCCGCGCTCACGGCCAGCCACGAAGCACGCACCGCACAGGCCCGCGTGCTGGCCACGCTCGGCCAGCTGGCCGACGCCTTTGCAGTCAGCCCCGATACACCCACCACACCCCGGTAACACCATGGACATGCCAAGCTCAATTTCCACTGCCACGTCGCTTCTGGACAAGGCCCTCGCGCCGCACCGCGTGGCGCCGCCCGAGCGCGACCCACTGCTGGTGTGCCTGGCGCTCACGGCCAAACGCATCGACCGCGAGGTACACCTGTCAACACTGCGTGCGGGTTTTGCGGTGGACGACGAAGGCCGCATCCCCTGGAGCGCCTACCCCGACCTGGCGAGACTGCACGGCATGGTGGCGCTGTGGTCACGCACCACGCTGGCGACCCTGCCGCCCTATGTGCTGCCCGTCATCGTGCCTCTGCTCGACGGCCGCGCCGCTGTGCTGCTGGCGCAAAGCGGACAAACCGCACGCGTGCTGCTGGCCGAATCGGGTATGACCGAGATTGAAATGCCCCTGCCAGAGCTGCAAGCGCTGGCACACAGCGAAGTCTTGGTGGTCAAGCCCGCCGCGCAAAGCTCGGCCCAGCAAATGGTGCCCTACCAAGGCGAAGCGCTGGCCTGGTTCTGGAGCACGGTATGGCGGCACAAAGGCTTCTACATCGAAGCCATGCTGGCCGCTGCTGTGGCCAATGTGTTGACCCTCGCAGCCGTGTTTTTTGCCATGACGGTCTACGACAAAGTAGTGCCCAGCCAGGCCTACACCTCGCTGTGGACCCTGGCTCTGGGCACCACGCTGGCCATCGTGCTGGAGTTCGGCATCCGCTGGCTCAAAGCACGCTTGGTCGATCTGGCCGGGCGCAAGGCCGACCTGAGCCTGAACGCCACACTGCTGCGCGAAATCATGGCCATCCGGCTAGAGCACCGGCCCCAGTCGATTGGCATCTTTGCCAGCTCCATGCGCGACTTCGAATCGCTGCGCGACTTCATGTCCTCGGCCTCCATGGTGATGCTCGTGGACATGCCCTTTATTTTGCTGTTCCTGGCCCTGATCGGCCTGATCGGTGGGCCCTTGGCCTGGATCGCGGTGCTGGCCGTGCCCTTGCTGGTGCTGGTGGGCGTGTGGGCACAGCGGCCCCTGATGCGGGCCATGCGCGAGAACATGAAAGAAAGCGGCGACAAGCAAAGCGTGCTGGTCGAGTCTTTGCTCAATCTGGAACTGCTCAAGGCCCACAACGCCGAAAGCTACCTGCAACGGCGTTGGGAAAAAGCCAACCTGGCCACCACCGATTCATACAAAAAAATTCGCGCCCTGAGCAACCTGATGCTGGGCCTGACGGCCAGCATGCAGCAGCTGGTGACCGTGGGCATGGTGGTCTTTGGCGTTTACATGATCGGTGACAACACGCTCACCCTGGGCGGACTGATCGCCTGCGTGATTCTGGCCGGCCGCGCCATCACGCCGCTGGGCAGCGTCATGTCGCTGGCAGCACGCTACCAGCAAGCGCGCACCGCACTGGACACGCTGGACGCACTCATGAAACGCCCGCGTGACCGCGACGGCTCGCGCCGCTATGTGGTACCCCAGCACATCGCCGGTGAACTGCGAGCGCAGGCGCTGTCCTTTGCTTACCCCGCCGAACAACCGATTCCGGTCATCCGAGAAATATCACTGACGCTGCCCGCGGGCCAACACCTGGCGATGCTGGGCAAGATCGGCAGTGGCAAAAGCACGCTGCTGCGTTTGCTGGCCGGGCTCTACACCCCGCAAAGCGGCCAAGTGCTGATCGACGGCATCGACCTGCAACAAATCGAACCGGCAGAGCTGCGCGGCCGCATTGGCTATGTGGGGCAAGAGGCGCAATTGTTTCTGGGCACGCTGCGTGACAACCTGGTGCTGTCAGACAGCTGGATCAGCGATGCCCGCGTGACCGAGGTGCTGCAGAAGCTGGACCTTTACAGCTTGGTGGCACAACACCCCCGAGGCCTGGACATGCCCCTGACCGAGGCCGGTGGTGGCCTGTCGGGCGGGCAGCGGCAAATGCTGGCAGTGGCCCGGCTGATGCTGCGCGATCCAGCCCTGGTGTTCTTGGACGAGCCCACCTCGATGATGGACCAGGCCAGCGAAGCGCGGGTGATCGAGGTGCTGGGCCATTGGCTGAAAGGGCGCACCCTCGTCTTGAGCACCCACCGCCTGCAGCTGCTCGCCTGGGTCGACCGGATCGCCCTGATCGAACACGGTCGCTTGTTGGCCGAAGGCCCGCGCGACGAGATGGTGAAAAAACTCAGCGCAGCGCCGTCACCCCGCAAGGCCAGAACAACCCCGGCCAAGGCGGGCAGCAGCCCACCTTCTCCAGGTCATGCGCCAGAGCAGGCGTCAGCACAGACAGCCCCCGCCCAAGCCGCCGCTTGAAGCCCCAGGAGTTCACATGTCCCTTTTTTCACGCAAACCCTCAGCCGCTGCAGCCCTGTCCGGGCGCAGCATCGAAGACGACGAGCGGCGCACCAGCCGCTACCTCATCCGCACCATGGCCCTGGTGCTGGCCGTCGCATTGATCTGGGCCGCCAGCTTTCAGCTCGACGAGATCACGCGGGGCACGGGCAAGGTCATCCCCTCCAGCCGCGAGCAAGTGATTCAAAGCCTGGACACGGGCGTTTTGGCCGAAATGCTGGTGCACGAAGGCGACGCAGTGGTCAAAGGCCAGGTGCTGCTGCGCATCGACGATGCGCGGACTGGCCCGATGTTCCGCGAAGCGCGCGAAAAATGGCTGGCGCTGTCAGCTCAAGCCGCACGGCTGCAGGCCGAGGCCTATGGCATGCCGCTGCGTTTTCCGGTCCATGTGCAAAGCCAGACCGACATTGTCAAGCGCGAAACCCAGGCCTTTCGGGCCCGCAGGCAAGCCCTGAACGAGCAAATGACCGCCATGCAGCAGTCTCTGACACAACTGAGTGCCGAGCTGGACCTGGTCGCCCCACTGGTGGCGCAGGGCGTGATGTCGCAGGTCGAATTGCTGCGCCTCAAGCGCCAGCAAGCCGACTTGCAGTCGACCATGTCAGAGCGGCGCAACCGCTACCTGACCGAGGCCAGCAACGAGTTGGTGCGCGTCGAGTCAGATCTGGCACAAACGCGTGAGAACACCTTGGCTCGCGAAGACGCACTGCGAAAAACGGTGGTTCGAACCCCTATGGATGGCATCGTGAAAAACGTGCAATACACCACCTTGGGCGCTGTCATCCAGAGCGGCCAAAGTATTCTGGAGATCGTGCCGGTGCAAGACGAGATGGTGGTGGAGGCCTATGTCAAACCCTCAGAAGTGGCTTTCCTGAAAGTCAACCAGCCCGCCGTTGTGAAGCTGAGCGCCTTTGACTTCAACAAATACGGCGGCCTGCAAGGCGTGCTCGAGCACATCAGCCCCGACACTTTGACCGGCGATGGCAAGGGCCGAGCGCCTGGCAGTCCGCCTGTGAACCTCGAAGAAGGCCACTACCGGATTTTGGTGCGCATCACCGACACCCAACTGCACCGCCATGGCATGGACATGCGCGCCAGCCCCGGCATGTCGGCGCTGGTGGAAATCAAGACCGGCCAAAAGACCGTTCTGGAATACCTGCTGCGCCCGGTGCAAGCCCTCACGCAGGCACTGCGCGAGCGTTGATTTTTTTGCGGTTGAACCCGCCCCCTCCGAGGGCGCAGGCCCATTCAGCCAAACCTCAGCCCAACGCGAGAGGAAAGTCCCATGAGCGGCATCATCGGCATCGCATCCACGGGCAACGCCCTGCACGGCGTGTTGCAAGGCTTGCAAGGCTTGCAGCAACTGGCCCCAAGCGGTCACCATCACTGCGGTCTGGTGGTGCACGGTCGCCAGGGCCACACGCCCAGCCCACCACGTCTGCACCGCCACCGCCGTGCGCAAGGCGCGGCCGCCTGGCTGCAACCACTGCGCGAAAGTCCTCTGGCACAGCCCTTCAACGAGTCGCCCTTGAACGCGAACAGCGCGCAGAGCCTGAACGGGTTGAACGGCTTGCATGGCTGCGTGGCCCTGGGCCACACCGGGCCCTCTGGCGGCACCGGCCCGCAGGACTTGCAACAAGCCTTGCCCCAACTGAGCCACGGCCCTAAGGCCCACCTCAACAGCCCCACCCGCGTGGCCGTGGTGTTGCACGGCATGCTGCAAGCCAGCCCCGCGCTGCGCGAAGCCTTGACCGAACGGGACTACCACTTCAAAAGCGACAGCGATGCCGAACTGCTGGCCCACCTGATCGACGCCTCCTGCCAGAGCGATCCGGTGCAAGCCCTGCACCGTGCGCTGGGCTTGGTGCAAGGCCAGGTGTGTGTGGGGGTGCTGTTCCACGAACACCCTGAGCGCGTGTTTGCCGTGCGGCGCGGAGGTGACTTGCATGCAGCGGCAAGCCCCGGTTTGCTCGCCTGGTCTAGCCACCCGGCGGCTTTGCCTGCGGGTCTACAAGCCTTGCCAGTCTGGCCCGACGGACAGGTGCTGGAAGTGCACGTACACCCCCATGGCATCACGCACCAGTTGCACAGCTGAGGCTTTTTGACGGTGTGCACACCCTTTGATCCAGACCCGATTTAGGCCGAACTGCATAGCCAAACAGACCCGAAGATCAATTCAAAAATCGCTTCCTTTTTTTCAGAATGAAGCCACTTCGCCGTGCCATCGCACCGGACTGAAGTGAACGCTGCAAGCAGCGTTTCAAGGCGCAACAACCGGCACACAAGCGGATGAACTGCGCGAATTTTCTGAAATCAACCAATGAACGATCCATGAACACAAAGCATTTGAAACAACTCGGGGCCATGCTCACCTTGCTCGCTTGCGCCAGCTTGCAAGCCGCAGGTGGGGCGAGTGATGGTTCTGGAGGTGGCGCAGGGGGAAGTGCAGGCTCCGGCACGGGATCAGGTGCGGGTGGTCCGGCAAGTCCTTCGGGCGCGGTCCTGGGGGCTGGGCCCAACGCATCGCGGGGCAACGCCGCTCAGATGCAAAACCAGCACCGCACGCAAAAGCAAACCTTGGCACAAACGCAAACGCAAATGCGCAGCCAGGAACAGTAACAACTGCGCACGCGCTGAGCCCATCTCGCCATCCTCGTATGGCTGTTCCGATGCTCGCCATTCAGGCTGAGCACCTTCTTTCCAAACTGAAACTTCAAAGGTAAAGACCATGAAAAAAATCACAGACACATCCATGATGAACGAAGCCACGCCCAGCGATTGGTTGGCGGCCGCTGCACGCGGCGGGAGCGGCTCTGGCGGCGGCACCGGCACCGGCACCGGCACCGGCACCGGCACCGGCACCGGCACCGGTGGCGGTGGCAGCGGCGGCGGCGGCTCTGGCGGCGGCGGCTCTGGCGGCGGCGGCTCTGGCGGCGGCGGCTCTGGCGGCGGCGACGGTGAGGGCGGCGGCTCAGGCGGCGGAAAACCGGAAGGCGCTGGCAGCAAAAAAGGCGACTTGTACGGTGACCAATACGTGCTGCTGCGCGATGTGAACCCCACTGACGGCGGCGGCAACGGAGAGCCGGTTCTGGATGCCAACGGGCAGCCAATCTTGGTTGGCTCCAACGGCTTGCCTATTTACTATGTTGCCAACATCGATGGCGACTATGAAATCCCGGCCGATCAAGTGGCCTTGACCCAGACGGTTGACCTCGAACGCGCCAACGTGGCCCGCGCCCCCGACAAAGTGATGGAAAAATCACTCGACGCTGCCATGGCCAAAATTGACGCCGCCACCGTGCTCAGTGTCGATCCGGCGGGTCGCATCGTTTGCGATGGCGTGACCATCGATTCGCCCCTGGAAAACCTGGCGCTTTATCAATCCCTGATGACCGCAGGCGGCAAGTCATCATGGCCAGCGGTCATCGAATTTTGGCCCGAATCGCTGCAAGGCCTGCTGGGCCCCAATGAGACATCGCCCGACTGGGATCCTGCCAGTTTGCTGGGTGCCGCTTTTTCAAAATCAGCCCCCATCAGCTTAGATGCCGTGCTTTACCAAAACACGGTGCTGGGTGTGAACACAGTCACCCAAGTGGGTGGCCAGCCGCAGGTGGACTATTTTGATTTCAGCAATGGCACCCTAGAAACCTACAACTACGACCGCGAGGCCCGCTTTGAAGGGGTCTGGCTGCAGTGGTATGCCGATACCGACGGCGACAGCACAGACTTGGAACAGGTGCAGATGAGCCTGCTCGAAGCCGTGTTTAAAAATGCCGAGTGGACCGATGCCTATCTGAGCCTGAGCGCAGATGGCAAGACATTCGAGTCCCAAGCTGCAACGGCGTCGGGTGTGAATGACTTTGCGCAAGCGGCCGATGATGCCCGCGCGGTGATCAACTTCATGCACGAAACAGGGGCCGTTCTAATCGCAACGCCTGCGGTGCCGATGGCCGAGCCTGTGTTGGCCTTCAGTGCGGACGAATTGGCCTTGGCCAGCGTCGATGACGACAGCGGTGCCGATGGTGACGAAGCACAAGGCGATGGCCAGGACAGCGATCATGGCGATGATCATGGCGGCGACTTTGGCGATGAAGCTGCGGTCATCACCGGCACTCAATTTGACGACCTGATCGAAGCGGGCGGCGGCAGCCAGACCATCCACACCGGCAACGGCCAAGACGAGGTCTGGGCTGGCGGCGGGCCGGATTGGGTGGACGCTGGCAACGGCAAAGACCTGCTCATGGGCGAAGGCGGCCCCGATGTGCTGATGGGGGGCAATGGCAAAGACGTGCTGATCGGAGGCGCAGGTCCAGACCAGCTCACCGGTGGTCGGGGTGCCGATGTGTTTGTCTACCAGGCCACCAGCGATGCGCCCTCACGAGGCGAATCGGACGGCGGAGATGAACAAGCTGGTGACCATGGCAGTGAACACGCCGGCCGCCTGGAAACCATCACCGACTTCGACATGGCCAACGACCACATCGATTTCAGTGCCTTGGGTCTGGAACTCCAGATGGCAGACGGTCCGCAAGCGCACGCCATCTGGGCGGAACAGCACATGGACGGTGCGATGCTCTACCTGGACACCGACGGCCAAGTCTCGGGCGGCAACCCCGCCGAGTTGTCCATCCTTTTGCTGGGCGTTGACGCGGCCAGCCTGGACATTGAGCACTTTGTGGTTTGAAACCCCGGAGACCTCAGGCGAGTCAGAATCCGACTCGCCTGATTCCATCCCAACATTGGCTTGTTGAAAGGACAATAAAAAAGGGGGGCAATGCCCCCCTTCATGCGGCCCCACTCGCATTGAGCGAGGCTTACCCATTGACCAAAGGAAACAAGTGCTGCGTGATGCTGATCACGACCGGCCCCAGAAGGACCGTCATCAAGGCAGGAAAAACACAAAAAATCAAGGGGATCAACAGTTTGATGGGCAACTTGGCCGCAGCTTCTTCGGCAATCAACCGGCGCTTGGTTCTGAGCGCATCGGAATGCACCTCGAGTGACTCCGCAATGCTGGTGCCAAACCGGTCTGCTTGGATGAGCATGGCCACCAAGCCTTCGATATCGGGCAAACCCATGCGCTGGGAAAGATGGCGCAGCGCTTCTGCGCGTGAAGACCCAGCTCGCAGCTCGAGCCCCGTCAAGGCGAACTCGTCCGACAACTGTGGATAAGACAAACGCATCTCACGCCCCACCCTTTCAATGGCGGCATCCAAGCCCAAGCCGGCCTGCACGCACAAACGCATCAAATCCAGTGCATCCGGCACGGCATGAAACAAGATCTTTTGCTGCTTCTTGACCAGCTGGTGCAAAACCGCATTGGGCGTGTAGTACCCCAGCGCAGCCGCAGCCATAACGCCGGTCCAAAACATCAGCTCAGACCACGACAACTGCAACAACCACGTCAGCATCACGAAACACGCGGGCAGAAAAAAAGTCAAAAATGTCTTCAAGCCGAGAAAAACCGGTACCGCCAGACCGGACCGAATGCCCGCATTCAACAGCCGCATCTGCAAAGCGCTTGGCTGCAAAACATCTTCTGGTGCCGCCGTGCCAGCCCAGGGGCTCATCCTTAAAAGCAAGGCCATCATCTTCGATTGCATGCGCTTGAGCCAAGCGTGTTCTGCAGGTCGGCTGGGTTGAACCAAGCCCAATCGGCGCTTTTCGAAATCATCGGAGGTCCATTGGTTCAAGGCGAGATAAACCAAAGAGGCTACAAGCAGGAACAAAAAGCCCAGAAAAAGAAAATTCAAGGTGGACATGACACGCTTTCAGACTTTGATTTGAACCAGTCGGGACATCCAAAAAATCCCCACCAACATCAAACCCAAAGAAACACCCAGCATGGCCAGACCCATCGGGTCTTTCCAAAGAGCCGAAACGAACTCGGGATTGATGAGGTGCAACAAAAATGCCAGCAAAAATGGCATGACAGACAAGATCCAGGCAGAGATACGGCCCTCGGCTGACAAAACCCGAACCACGCCCGCAATCTTTTGACGCTCCCGGATCAAAGTGGCTGTCTTGCGCAAGACATCGGCCAGATTGCCGCCCGTCTCGTTTTGAATCAGCACAGCCACCACAAAATAGCGGATCTCCTTGCTGTCGATGCGCTCAGCCAAATGGTTCATGGCCGACTGGACACTCATGCCCAGATTGATCTCATCAAATACCTTGCGCAGCTCCAGCGAAATGGGCGGGCGGGACTCGGTCGCAGTGATCTGCAGGGCGCTGATAAAGGCGTGGCCCGATTGCTGAGCCCGAACCATGAGGTCGAGCGCATCGGGCAGTTGTTTTTCGATGGCGATGATCCTTTGCACGCCGCGGTACTTGAGGTAATACAGGGCGCTGCCCAAAGTACCCAGCACCAACAGGCCCGTCAAAAGCACAGGCAAGTGCAGCCCCACACCCACAAGGCCAGCCGCTACAACCAACAGCAAACCCATCATCAGGCTCTGAGAAACATCCAGGGGCAAATCGGTTTGACGAAGGAAGCGGTCGAAACCGTCTATGCCGGGCACTTGACTCAACCAACGATCCAGCGTGTCGAAACGACTCAGTGTGCGTCTGTGAACAAGGGGCGTATGAGCATGCTGCTGCTCGTGCCTGAACATCTGGTGCATCCTGTGGTCGAGCAATTTTTGACGGGGGCTCCAGTGAATACGCCAAGCCTCGTACAAGCCCAACAGCATCAAAAAACTGGCGATGCCGCACGAGCCCAAAATGAACCAATAGGCCAAGTCCATCATGTACCTCGAAAGTTCAAAGGATAAAACAAGTCTTCTCGCAATTGAATGCCGCGTGTTTTCAGGCGCTGCACAAACTTGGGGCGAATCCCCGTGGCCACAAAGCGGCCCTGAACCTGGCCTTCAGGGGAGATGCCTGTTTGGTCAAATTTAAAAATTTCCTGCATGCTGAGCACATCTCCTTCCATGCCCGTGATTTCTTGCAGACTGGTCACCTTGCGCCGACCATCTGACAAGCGAGAAACCTGCACGATCACGGTCAATGCAGCACTGATTTGCTGACGCATCGAGCGCGCATCCACGTTCAGTCCGGCCATGCCCAACATGTGCTCCAGACGGGTGATGGCATCACGCGGCGAATTGGCATGGATGGTGGTCATGGAGCCATCGTGTCCGGTGTTCATGGCTTGCAACATGTCTAGCACTTCAGCACCGCGAACCTCGCCCAAAATGATGCGGTCTGGTCGCATGCGCAGGCTGTTTCGCAACAAGGCACGTTGGCTGATTTCTCCCTTGCCCTCGATGTTTTGAGGCCGGGTTTCCATGCGCACCACATGCGGTTGCTGCAATTGCAATTCAGCCGCATCTTCGATGGTGACAATCCGTTCATCATGGGGAATGCTGGCCGAAATGACATTCAAAAAAGTGGTTTTTCCGCTGCCTGTCCCACCCGATACCAACAAATTGATCTTGGCCTTGACCAAACCATTGATGAGTTCAGACATCTCTGCATTGAGGGTGTGAAACGCCAGCAAATCCATCATGGTGTAAGGTACCACCGAAAAACGGCGAATCGACAGCAAGGGGCCGTCAATGGCCAAAGGGGGGATCACCGCGTTGACGCGGGAACCATCCGGCAATCGGGCATCGACCATGGGATTCATCTCATCCACACGGCGGCCTATGCGAGAGACGATGCGATCGATCACGCGCATCAGATGCGCCTCGCTGTCAAATTCAATGTTGGTCGACTCGATCTTGCCTTTGCGCTCGACATACACACTGTGCGGACCATTGACCAATATGTCGGACACAGTGGGGTCTGCCAACAAAGGCTCAATGGGGCCCAAGCCCAACATTTCATCCTGGATGCCCTGGACAATCTGCCGACGCTCTGCTTCGTTGATGGCCAAGCCGCTTTCATCGAGCAACCTTTGGGTCAGCCCCTTGAGCTCTTGGCGCAGGGCTTCGGGCGAAATCGTCTCCATGCGCCGCAGATCCACCTGCGCCAGAATTTCTCGGTGTATTTGAGACTTGATGGATTCAAGCCGAACCGCGGTCACCCTGTTGGGAGACTGTGCAGTCGCCAGCGCGATCGGAATGGATGCGTGCGACTCAAAATGCTGGCGGATGTCCATTTTCAAAGCAGTCTCCTTTTGTTGCGGATCGCCATTCAGGCGGCTTTACCCATCAAACGATCCATCCAGCCACGGGTTTTGGGCAATGGGGTGTGCAACAGCGACGATGTGATTTCGCGCAAGGCTTTGAGCACGCCGTTCTGTGGGTGCAACAGTTCCAGCGGTCGACCCAAATTAAAAGCCTCGGTCACTGCCTCGACCTGATTGGGAATGGTGTGGTTAACTTTGATGGCCACGGCTTGCTCGATGCTTTTGACATCCAGCACACCATCAGACTGGAATTTGTTCACCAGCAATTTCAGCTTGTCGTCGCCATACCCCAAAGAGTGGAAAAGCTTGACCAGTCGTTTGGCGTTGCGCACCACGGGCAGGTTGCACTCCATCGTCACAAAGACAACATCTGCCATGTCCAATGCTTTGAGCGTGACCGCATCAATGGCGCTGTCCAAATCGAGCACCACAAACTCATGCATGCGTTTGGCCAATGTCAAGACCTGCTCAAGTTGGTTGGCGGTGATGGCCAAGGCCACACCTGGCTCATTGGGGGCTGCCAGCAAATTCAGCCTTGGGGTAATACGCTGCATGCAACTGCTCAACAACTGCGCGTCAAGGCGATCAATTTGTTGCGTTAAGTCGCTGATGTTGTTTTTGGCATCGTCCTGACTCATGTAATACGAGGCATCGCCGTACTGCAGATCCAGATCAACAAGAACACACCGGCGGTTGAACGTGTCGGCGATCAAGTAAGCCATGTTGGTGGCTAAAAAAGTCGATCCGCTGCCACCTTTGCACGAAATGAAGGCCACGACTTTTCCGGTCCCAACGAAACTGTCATCGGCATTGCGGGTTTTTCCATGATGCCCCACGACACGGCGCAAAGCGGCAATCAGATCAGACTGGGCGGGTGGTGACGCCACCACCTCGCGAATGCCCGCGCGCATGGCACGCATCAAACCCTCTTTGGTATCACTGTCACTGATCAGAACCACACTGAGCTGCGGGTTGGACCAGGTCATGGATTCCAGTGTTTCGAGGTCTTCGGCCAATTGCGCTTGGCTACTGCACAGCAGCAAAATGCCCGACTCGATATTTTGGAGGAGAGGCAGCAACGACTGTCCTGCGGCGCGTACAAGGGCCGACTTGACCGTCAAACTCTGCGACTGCACTGTGTTGCGCAACAATTCGACCGTGGCGGCATCCGGTGCCAGTAAATACGTGTTCATGTCAGTCCTTTCAACGACCAGCAGCGCTGGACGAGCCACCGATTCCAATGCTCATGACATTCACCGGAGCGGGTGGCTTGTCAAAGGAACTTTGGTAGCGGTCAATGGCCGACTTCATGGCAACGCCATCGCTGTCAGCCAGTGGCCATTTTTTTTGTCCTGCCTCCACATTCAGTGTTTGCGCAGCCCACGCCTGGCGAACCGATTGCCCTGCTTGCGGTGCGTCCGCATAAGGCGTGTTGGCACAACCCGTTGCAGCCAAACTCACCAGCAGCCACGCGCACAGGTTTTGGACTTTGCCGATAGTGATTGCGGTCATTTCATCTCTCCTGGAGTCGAGGTTTGTGGGGGCACGGCAGCAGCCTCATCTGCTGGGGCAGGGGCAGCGGCTGGCTTGTCTGCGGATGTCGATGGTGTGGGTTCCATCAAGCCCTCGACCATGAATTCGGCTCGGGTGGGCGGCTTGAAATGGTCCGTGGGCAAGGCCAATGTCTGCTCAGCTGTTTTGGCCAATCGAGGCGTGATCACGAACAGCAATTCGGATTTTTCAGTTTGGAACGCATTGCTGCGGAACAAGGCCCCCAGCACGGGCAGTTCCCCCAACAAGGGCAATGCGCGAATCGCCTCAGTCACATTGCTTTTGATCAAGCCGCCAATGGCGAAGCTTTCACCGTCTCTCAGCTGCACGGTGGTAGAGGCTCGCCGGGTGGTGATGGAAGGCAAGACACTGACCTGACCATTGAGCGCCTTGACCGTTGCCCCCAACTGGGACAGCTCAGACACTTCGGGCGTCACTTTCAGATTGATCAGCCCTTCCTCCAACACGGTGGGCGTGAAACTCAAGCCGACACCGAACTCTTTTTCTTCGAGGGTAATGCTGTTGCTGGAGCCCCCCTGCGGGACAGGGATGAAGATCTTGCCGCCCGCCAGAAACGAGCCTTCCTGCCCACTGATGGCGGTGATGGTGGGTTCGGCCAGGATTTTGACCAAACCCTTTTTCATTTCTGCCGTGAGTGTGATGGTGGTATTGCCATTGGCCCGTGCCGTGGTCAAGGCCGTTGCACCACTGGACAAGAATTGCGAAAGCAAGGACACCGAGGTGCTGCCCGCTGTGCGGGTGAGGTTGATGTCCACCCCCAATTCATCGAGCAGCGTACGCGACACCTCGGCCACCTTAACTTCCAGCATGACCTGCTGAGAGCCCTCCACACGAAGCATGTTGATGACTTTTTTGCCCCCCGTGTAGGCCTCGGCCAAGCTCACAATCCGGTGCACTTTGGTTGAATCGGGCACGCGCCCGCGCAACACCACCGTGTCGGCCATCACATCGACCATCAAGGGCTCTTTGGTAGGGACCCACTTGGCCAGTCTGGACTCCAGCATGGCAGTGTCCAGCCCCACGGTGACATCGCGCAAAGTGGTTTTTCCATTGGCAGACCAGACGATCAAATTGGTGACGCCGGATTTTTTACCCAGCACATACACCTCTTTGGCGTTGATCAAGGTGACATCGGCCACATCCGGGTTACCGATCGAGATGCGCAGCGCCGGTTCTGACAGCTTGAGCAGGGTGGACTTTCCCGTGCTCAGATCGACGCCAGGCAACAACTCGACGGGCCCCTGCGACGCGAGCGACTTTTCTGATGGGGCAGTAGCCACCGGCTTGCTTATTTTTTTAGGCGGTGCTGTTTCGATTTCAGCGGCCAATAAGGGGAAAGCGAAACTCAATGCGATGGCCAATCCATGTGCCGAAAATGTTGAGATGATTTTTTTCATACTGATGTGATCCACAGACAAAAAAGCGGTTTTATTCGGCCGACTCTTGGGATTTTTTAATCCCACGAATCACTTCCATTTTTTCCATCCCTTTGGACGGCGCAGTCGTGCTCACACGTCTGACCACACGCACAGGTGCTGAACGCGAAGCGGCGTTTTGCAAAGCCGTTGGAGACGCATCGGCCAACTTGGATTGAAGTTGCCCAGCCCGTTGCAACAAATCTGCTTTGCGTGAGCCCAGTGTTTCCACGCTGGCAACATCCACCTGGCTGCGCAAGACCAAAGACAAGGCACCGACACTTCGGGCCAAATCAATGATTTCAGCTTCTTGCGGGGTGACCTCCAAAGTCACTGCACTCACCACACGCGGCTTGTTTTCAGTGCTGGCCACATCTTGTGCAACAGCCAGTACCTGAATCCGCTCCAGCACAATTTTGGAAACCGGGTTGTTGTCTTTGTCTGGGATGTTGGCCATCACATCCACAAAATTACCGGGTAAAGCAAATCCGGCCACACCCACAATTTCATTGACTTTCACAGTGACAGCACGCTTGCCGTCTTTCAAGACCGAGGACAGACCGCCTTGTTGCCCCAGCGCCGCCAATTTGGTTTCTTGTATCGGCTCACCTTTCAAGATGGGCATGTTGATCACGCGGTCATACGCCTGCTCGGTTGATTGCAAAGGCGATTTGATGGGCGCAGCGATGGGCCAACTCACTGTCTCCAGCATGGCAGGCTGCAAGCGTGTGCCGATTTGCAGGTCCCTGGTCGCGACCACCACCTTGATGGTGTTGTTATCGTCTTTTTGCTTCAACCAGATAGCGGCCATAGAAACGGTTGCCAAGGCCGCGGTGGTCGCCGCAACCATCATCAAAACCGGACGTTTGTTCATCATGTTGTTCCTCTTCCAAATTCCGTGACGACGCCATCACAATGGCACGGCGTAATAAGCCGCTGTGCCCAAACCAACGGCCAAGGCATAAGGCACACGCTCGGGGGAGACCTGAGTGATCAGGGGCTGACCGATTTGCGGCATCAGCCCAGACCGAAGGTGTTGCATCACACCGGTCTGCAGATTTTTTAAAACCGTCTGCCACCGCGATGTCCAGAGTGCCCACGCCACGGACACCAGACCGCCTGCAATCAAGATGGTCAAGCAGACCTTCGCCATGTCTGGCCAACCGACGAACATGCCGACCGCTGCCACCAATTTGACGTCGCCAGCACCGACCATCTTGAACAAGTGCAAAAACAAAAACACCAGAAAACCGGTCATACCACCCAGCATTGCGGACGACAGCCCAATGCCCCGAGGGGTCATCGACAAGACCAGCGCATTGATCAAACCCCAGAGCACCAAGGTGTTGGGAATCAGTCGCATGCGCAAGTCGTGCCAACCGGCGAGCACCAGCAATGTGGTCAAGGCCAACAAGCTGACAAACTCCAATGACAAGGTCGGCATGATCGGTTCCTGGGTTCTGCTGATGCGGTTCAAGCAGGAAATACGGCAGCAGAAAGGCGTGTCGAGATGCGGGTGAACAGTGCACCCAATTGCGTACCCAGCGCTGTGGCACCGGCCGCAATGCCCAATGCAACCAAAGCGGCCAGCAAGCCGTATTCGATGGCCGTTGCACCCGACTCGTCGTTGATAAAGTTTTGGATTTGCGTTTTCATATTGACTAACTCCAGATCAAGGTTGATGAACTTCAAGAGACGTTCACTTGCCAGCGATGGCGCTCTGCGCTCATCAATAACAAAGACGCCTTCTTTGCAACGGTGGTTTTTTCGATCACCGTGCTTGAACTTTAAAAAAATGAAAGCCTCGCGTCTGTTAGCTACCGTACCCACCGGCAAAGATGGGCAGGTTCACGCACATCGGCGAAGCTCTTATTTCATGCGGCCGTAGAAAGCCGTGTGGCAATGCGACCAAAAAACAAACCCAATTCAGCGCCCAATGCGCTTGCACCCACGGCAATGCCCAAGGCCACCAGTGCCGCAAGCAAGCCATATTCAATGGCCGTCGCCCCACCCTCGTCGTGTGTGAAATTCTTAAATACGCGCATGACATGCTTCATGACAAAACTCCTTTTTGATTTGAAAAATTGGGTGCCGATTCCGCTCTTCGTGATTGCCCTTGAATGGCAGAGATGGTCAAGCAGAGTGCCCCTCCAACACAGACACTTGCTGCATCTGTGTGGTCATGAATTTATGAGCGGCTGACGCAACCGTCTGTTGCACAGGGCACCGTTATGGCGTGCCGTGCTCATTTTTTTGATTTTTTGTGCGACAGACCACGGTGCCTGATCTGCTTTTTTCATATGGTTTGCATTGGGGCTAGCCAATCGTCCGGCGGCCCACAACCCATCATGTCTATGACAAAAGGATTTCACCAATGACGCAAAGCATGGTTGATGTTCGGGGGCAATCATTCATTCGCCCTCTATCGCCCCCCCACAAGCTGGCACAAGCGCAAAGGGGCACGGCCACGGTTGAATTCGGTTTGTTATTGCCCTTGCTGCTGTTGATCGTCTCGGGGATTGTTGAATTCGGCATGGCGCTGTACGACAAAGCCGTGATCACCAACGCCAGCCGCGAAGGGGCGCGTGCAGGCATTGTGTTGCGGGTGCCACCCGTCAGCACCAACGAAATTTCGACACGCGTGTTGAACTACACGGGCAACGCCTTGTTGACTTTGGGTGCGGCCAGCCCGATCACGGTTGACTTTCCTGTTCAAACCAACCCCGAGCATCTGGCCGTCCGCGTGAGCTACACCTTCAGGGGTTTGGCATTGGGCAATTTGCTGAGTGCCATGGGTTCACCCCTGGTATTGACATCAACCACAGTCATGGTGAGGGAATGATGAAAACACACCCACGCGCCGAACGCGGTGCAGTCACCGTGTTGGTGGCCTTCATGATCCCGGTGTTTCTCAGCATTGCGGCCCTGGTGATCGACGTGGCCTATGTGCAGATCGTTCGCAATGAACTGCAAAACGACGCCGATGCCGCGGCGCTCGCGGGAGCCCGGCATTTGCGCAGCACCACTTCGGCCACACCACAGTGGTCCACCGCTGAGACAAGGGCATTCAACGCCATCGCATTCAATGCCGCAGATGGAAAAATGCTGTCGACCGGTACCGTGCAATCGGGCTACTGGAACCCCAAGCAAGTCAATTCGGCATTGCAACTGCTGCCGATGACACCGACAGCCAACGATGTGCCAGCCGTTCAGGTCACGCTCACCAAAGGCTCTGGGCAAAACGACGGCGAGGTGGCCACTTTTTTTGCACGCCTTTGGAATATTTTTTCCACCCCCCTGTCCGTCACGGCCGTCGCGGGCATGACCAGCCCAGGCACCATTGAACCTGGTGGCTTGTTTCCCTTGGTCGCCAACCAGTGTGTTTACGACACCTACTGGAACAGCAGCGCCCAACCGCCAGCGCCCACCATCAACCCATTGACAGGACAAGCCTATTTGCTGGTGCTGCAGGCCTTCGATGACAAACCTGTTGACCCCTGCAAAACGTTTCAGTGGTCATCGCTGCTGACTGATAAAAACGATGTCAACACCTTCAGGGATTTGGTCGAAGACAGAAACCCGGTCGAGTTGAGCATCGGCGACAAAATCTGGATCGAGCCCGGCTCAAAAACCACCTTATTCGACACAGTGGACGACTGCAGTGCCGCCAACGACAAGTCATGTGAATATGTGACTTTGCCCATGGTCACCAGCATCGCGGCACATGCCGACCTGCCCATTTCCAGCTTTGCCTGCGCGCGCATTGTTGACGCTTCGAAAAAGGACAAAACCATCACCATCCAGCTGAGCACGCAGTGCCCACAACCCCCGTCAGGCGGCATCGGTCCTGACTTTGGCGTGGTCTCTCCGCCCAGCTTGTTCCGCTAGCCAGGCAGTCTCTGTCTGCGCGATGAGCGCAGACCTCAAGCCCGCTGGCGCGCCCAGTCCGGCAGCGGTGCCGACTTGTGCAGCACGTCCTGGTGCAACCAGGTCGCGCTCTTGCGGGCACGTTCGGCCACGGTTTCCAATGGCAGTTGCTGGTAGTCGTCGTTGAAGACCTCGAAGCTGTAGTCGCCCCGGTAACCAATGCGGTCGAGTCGCAGCACCAAATCGGCCAGTTGTTCGCTGTGCACGCCCTCTCCCGGAAACACACGGAAAGTGCGGGCCGTGGTCATGCGCTCTTCAAAGGTCGGTGTTTCTTGCCACATGAAGTCCGACAGCTGCACCAAAAAGATTTTGGACGGGTCCAGTTCCTCGATCGCATCCAACGGCGTCTTGGCTGCAAAGATGTGGAAGGAGTCGAGACCAATGCCCAGATTGGGGCAGTCGGCGCGGCAAACCACATCCCAGCTGGTGGGGAATTCGTTGACCGTGCGGCCCCACGACAACGCCTCATAAGCCACCTTGATGCCCAGTGGCACTGCCAGCATGGCCAGCTTTTTCAGATCGGCGGCGATCAGATCCAGGTCTTGTGTGGCATGACGCGAGGTGGACGAGCAAGCCAGCAAGACCTTGCTGCCTGTGGCCGCGCACATCTCCAGCATCGACTTGGCGATGTCCAGCTTGTAGCTGTGCAGATGGCCCGAAAGCCCTTCAAAGTCGCGCAGCACCTGAAAGCCTGTGGGCCGCATGCCGCTGGCGTGCACAGCGGCCACAGCGGCCTTGACGCCGCCAGGGTGCGTGACCAGATCACGGGCCATCAGCATCACCTGAGAAAAGCCTACGCCCTTCATGGCGGCCAGCTTGGCCTCCAGGGTGCCGGCCATGGTGATGGTGTCCATGCCGTAGCCGTCGAGCAAGTTCATAACAGCTCCTGGCTTATTTGTGGACGAGTTCAAACGCAACAGAACCCAGCGTGTTGCGCGTCAAGGCCCCGCGGTCTTCGGGGTGCAGCTGGGTCGATTCAACGAACTCGACGCCACGCGCCTTGAGCGCGGCCACAGCCTCTGCCACGTTCGGCACACCAAAGCCAATGCGTTGCAGGCACTCGGGGCTGTCGTCGCCATCCATCCAGATGTCGGGCTCCACCAATTGCCACAAGAAGGTGCCGCAAGGGCTTTTCATCAACTTGCCCTTGGGCAAGATGCCAAAGCGCTCTTCGTCAGGGATGCTGCTGAAATCGAACATGTGTTCGTAATAGGTTTGCCAGTCGGCGCTGCGGGCCGCACCGATGTATTGCACGACGCCAAAATAGCCCATGCCCGCCAGTGCAGGCGGGTTGGGATCAACGGTCGGAATCGGCTTGAAGTCGATGTCGTAGATCGAGAATTCTTGCCAGCGGTCGACAAAGTAAAAGCGGCTGCCGCCCGGACCATGGATCGCGGGGATGTGCAGCTCCATGGCCTGCGCGTGACTGCCCACGCTCCAAGCCCCCAGATCCATGCAACGGTTGTGCGCTTTCAGTGCGTCTTGCACGCGAAAAGCCACGGCAGAAATAACCGGCTGGCCATCGACAGTGCCGCTCACGCGAGCGTCGTCGGGGTTGGCATTGACCACCAGGTTCATGTCGCCCTGACGGTACAAGGTCACCTCACGCGAGCGGTGGCGAGCCACAGGGCGAAAACCCATGTTTTCGAGCACCTGGCCCAGCGCTTGCGGGCGGCTGGTGGCGTATTCGATGAACTCAATGCCCGACAGCCCCAAGCGGTTGGGCATTTCAGGGACGGCTTCGCGGTCAACTTTGTTCAGGCTCATCTGTGCACTCCATCTGGGGAATTCAAACGCAAGGGGTTCAGTAGCTCAACTTGGCACCACGGCGCAGCACTTCTGCGGTGGTGGTCGGCAAACCAAAATATTCCAGATACGCTGGAATTTGTTCATACAACATGTCGGTGCCCACCTGCGTACGGCAGCCACGGGCTTGCGCAGCGGCCAAAAATGCGGTGGTCTCAGCCTTCATCACGACTTCCCCCACAAAGGTGTCGGGCGACAGGCGCGACACGTCCATGGGCAGCGGGTCGCCTTCGTTCATGCCCATGGGCGTGGCGTTCACCACCAGATCGTGATCGACCGGGTCATTTGAGCCGGTGCGCACATCGATGTGGGGGTAATTGGCTTTCAGGCGCTGCGCCAAGGCGTCGCAGCCAGCGGTGTTCACATCGAACAAGCTGATGGCGGCAATGCCCGCGCCCGCCAGAGAGGCCGCAATAGCGCAACCCACACCGCCGGTGCCCACCACCAGCACGCGTTTGCCGGTCAGCTCAAAACCTTTGCGCTGCACGCCGCGCACAAAACCAGCGCCATCAAACATGTCACCCACCAAGCGGCCATCGGGCAAACGCTTGACCGCATTGCAAGCACCCGCCACACGCACGGTGGCGGTCACTTCGTCGAGCAAAGCCACGGTGGTGACTTTGTGCGGCATGGTGATCAGGGCGCCCCGGATGTTCTCGAGCGTGAAAACCGCTTCGAGGAACGTCGGGTAGTTCTCGGGCTTGCAGCCCATAGGCACCACCACCGCATTGATACCCGCTTCTTCGAAGTACGGGTTGTAGATCATCGGCGACTTGAAGGTGTGCGTGGGGTAGCCGATGTGGGCGATGATTTCTGTGTTGCCGTTGATCATGGGGTAAAAATTTCGGTCATTCAGACTGGGGCAGCGCGGGACATTTGCCAGCCCCGGCCTGTCACATCAAACGGCTTGAGCGGCAGACACGCCTGCACGCAAAGCCAGCAAATAGCTGTCAGCGCCAAAGCCACAGATCTGGCCTTTGACGATCTCGGCGAACACCGATTTGTGTCGGAATTCTTCGCGCGCATGGATGTTGGACATGTGCAACTCCACCACGGGGCAGGTCAGCACAGCCAGCGCATCGCGAATCGCATAGCTGTAGTGCGTCCAGGCACCGGCGTTGATCAGCACGGCATCGACCTGGTCGAAATAAGCCTGGTGAATGCGCTCGCACATGTCACCTTCATGGTTGGTCTGATAGCACTCAACTTGGGCGCCCAGTTCTTTGCCCAGCACTTGCAAGTTGGTGTTGATCTCATCCAAGGTGATGGTGCCGTATTGCTTGGGATCGCGTTTGCCGAACATGTTGTGGTTCACGCCGTGCAGCATCAAGACTTTCATGACAAATCCTTTAAATAGACAAACAAGGCTTCGCCGCACACGCGGCGAAGCCTTCAACCGCGCAATTACTTGCCCGACTTCTTGGCGGGTGCAGCGGCAGCCGAACGCACCTTGTCGATTTCAGCTTGCAGTTCCTTGACCAGATCCTGACCCACGGTCACGCCGTACTTGGCGGTCACAGGGCGCATCTTGTCGCGCAGCTTGGCCATTTCGGCTTCTGGCAACTGCGACACTTGCATGCCGTTTTTCTTGAGGTTGTCCAGAATGCTGGCTTCGAGGGCGCGTGCTTTCTCACGCTGGAACTTGGCCGACTCGGTCACCGCGTCACCCACAATTTTTTTCTCGGCAGCCGACAACTTTTCCCAGAATTTCTTGCTGATGATGACCGACTGTGGGTTGTACTGGTGACCGGTCAGGGCCAGGTGCTTTTGCACTTCGTACAACTTGGCACCGTTGATGGTGGCGACAGGGTTTTCCTGGCCGTCAACCGCTTTTTGTTCCAAAGCGGCATAGACCTCAGGCCATGGCAGTGGTGTGGGGTTGGCACCCAAGGCTTTGACCCAGTCCACGTTGATCGGGTTGGGGATCACGCGCAGCTTCAGGCCTTCCAGGTCTTCCACCTTGTTGATGGCGCGCTTGCTGTTGGTGATGTTGCGGAAACCCAGCTCATAAAAACCCAGGCCGATGATGCCCTTGTCTTCCAGCTTGGCGTGCAGCTTCTTGCCGAATGCACCGTCCACAGCGGCGTCAGCTTCTTTGCCGGAGCCGAACATGAAGGGGAAATCAAAAATGGCGAATTCCTTGACCTGCGAAGCAAAGATGCCCGAGTTCATCGAAGCCATCTCCAGTGTGCCGCCCTGAATGGCGGACACGTTGGCCTGGTCGCTGCCCAAAGCGCCACCGGGGAACACATTGACCTTGATCTTGCCGCCGGAGTTTTTCTCGACGATTTCCTTGAACTTTTCCATGCCCAGCACGATGGGGTGACCGGCTACGTTCTGGTTGGCGAACTTGATGGTTTTGTCTTGGGCCGATGCCACGCCCACAGCCGCCAATGCGACGGTTGCGATCAGGGATTTGATAAATACACGTTTCATGAGAGGTCTCCAGAAAATAAAGTGAATCGGACGTACGCCACCATCAAAAGGCTTGTCGTCTGGCGTACCCGGTCAGACCACAAGGCCAAGCATCAATAGAACCAGCGGGCTGGCACCATCACCAAAGCGGGGAATGCCACCATCGCAAACATGATGGCGAACTGCGCGATCATGAACGGGATCACCCCACGGGTCACCTCGTCCATGCTGATCTTGCCCACACCGGCCACCGCATTGAGCACCGTGCCCACAGGCGGGGTGATCAAGCCGATGGCATTGTTGATGATGAACAACACACCGAAATACACCGGGTCAATGCCAGCGGCCATGACCACCGGCATCAGCACGGGCGTCAAGAGCAAGATGGTCGGTGTCATGTCCAGCGCCGTGCCCACCACCATGGTGATGACCATGATGGTCAACATGAGCAGACGGGGGCTGTCGAGCAGCGGTTGCAGCAAAGAGATCAACTCGGCAGGCAAATTGGCCACCGTGATCAACCAGGCAGAGACCATGGCCGCTGCAACCAAAAACATGACGATGGCACTGGTTTTGGCCGAGGCCACAAACAAGGGGTACAGGTCTTTGAGGCTCAATTCACGGTAAATGAAGGTCGAGATCAACAAGGCATACACGGCGGCCACCACAGCCGCCTCGGTCGGGGTGAACACACCAAACTTCAGGCCGAACACCACGATCAGCGGCAACACGAGGGCCCAAGTGGCCTCGCGCATGGCCACCATGATCTCGCCCATGGATTTGCGCGGAGGGACTTGCACCACTTCGCGGCGCGCCAGCCACCACCAGGTCATCCAAAGCGATGCGCCCAACATGATGCCCGGAAAGATACCGGCCATGAAGAGCTTCGAGATGGACACGTTGCCCGCCACGCCAAAAATCACAAAGCCAATGCTGGGCGGAATGACCGGGGCGATGATGCCGGCCGATGCAATCAGTCCAGCCGATCGGCCTTTGTCGTGGCCTGCGGCCACCATCATGGGCAACAACAACGAGGCCAGCGCAGCCGCATCGGCCACAGCCGAGCCCGACAAGGCAGCCATGATCACAGCCGCCATGATGGTCACATAACCCAGACCGCCTTTGATGTGGCCGACACAAGCCATCGCAAAGTTCACAATGCGGCGCGACAGACCGCCCGCGTTCATGATTTCACCCGCCAGCATGAAAAACGGCACCGCCAACAAAGGAAAGCTGTTGGCGCCTTCGAGCAGGTTTTGCGCGAGGATCTGGGCATCGAACATGTCCATGTGCCACATCAAGGCCACACCGCAGATCAGCAAAGAAAATGCGATCGGGATGCCAATGGCCATCGCACCGATCAATGAAAAAACAAAAATAGCAATCGTCATCTCAGTCTCCAGTCACTCAGGCTTTGTCAGCGCCGCCGTGGGGCGACTCTTCTGATTCCTGGATCATGACCAGGTCTTCTTCACGCATTTGCCCCGTCAACAAACGCAGCAATTCAGTCAGCAATATCAAGCCGCCCAACACCGCAAACACCACACCGGGGGCATAAATCCAGGCCATGGACACCTCCATCACCGCACTGGTGCTGTCCAGGTTGATCATGGCTTGCTGGTAGGCACCGCTGAACAGCAACCAGCAAATGAACAACATAAGCACGTAAGACAAACCCAGGCAAAACTTCTTGCCCGCAGGCCCCAGCTTGCCCACCAACATGTCGGTGCCCAAGTGACCATGCTCGCGCAGGGCCACGATCGCGCCCATGAAGGTCATCCAGACAAACAACCAACGCGACAACTCTTCGGACAAGGTGATGCCCGAGTTGAAGCCGTAGCGCATGACCACGTTGCCAAACACCAGGACCACCATCACGGCCAGACACACCGCAATCACGGCGTTCAGGGCTTTGCAAAACCCGTCAATGAATTTTTGAACCACCACACATCTCCTGAAAAGGGTTACCAATAATGTACGAACTGGTTAGTTTTTTGAGATAAGGGGTTTCCCTAACTCGCGAATTGAACAACTCGCTATCAGTTATGCCGAAACGGAATGGCCAACAAATCGCAAAATCAACTCCACCACATGCTCACGCTTGAGGGTTTGGGCTTTGTCTTGGCTCGCTCGGTCCTGAAAAATCACACCAAAGGTGTGCCGGTTGGACACATTAAAAAACGTGAACGCCGAAATGGCCGAATGAATGTCCACCGGATCGAGGCCAGGCCTGAACACCCCCTGCGCCACCCCGCGCTCGTAAACCGCGCGCACTGACTGAATGGCGTTGCTGTTGAGGGCCTGGATGCTCTTGCTCTGGCGCAAATAGTCGCCGCGCTGGATGTTCTCGTTCATCACCAGCCGAATGAAATCTTCGTTGTCCCGGTGATGGTCATAGGTGAACTCGACCAACTTGCGCAAGGCGGCCAGGGGCAACAAGTCGTCAAGATGCAAATCAGCCTCAATGGCTCGCATGCGCCGATAGGCTTCTTCGAGCACGGCAAGGTACAGACCATCCTTGTTGCCGAAGTAGTAATAAATCATGCGCTTGCTGCTGCGCGTGGCCGCTGCGATCTCGTCGATGCGCGCGCCAGTCAGACCCTTGTCGGCAAACTCGTGCGTGGCGACCGTGAGGATCTCCGCCATGGTGCGCGCCGGGTCGTTGGTGCGCCCGGTCTCTCTGGGCACCTCGGGCTCGGTTGCTTTGGATTTTTTAAAATGTACCAACTGGTTCATTGGACAAGTATAGGTGGCCTGCAGGCCCCGGATCATCAGGGCTTGCCCTGATGATCCGGGGCCCTGCTTTCTCTGGACCTCAATCGCTGAGTTCGTTCAACCCATCCCTTCGGGTTTGATCTGGGCGCGTGCAATCACTTGCTTCCAGCGGGTCTGCTCGGTCTTGATGAATGCATCGAACTCAGCGCCAGAATTGCCAACCGCCACGGCCGTTTCATGGGCGAGTTTTTCTTTGACCAATGAACTGCGTGCCGCCTTGATCGACTCGGCCTCGATGCGGGCCAAGTTGGCTTTGGGCCACTTTGAGGGGGCCATTAGGCCATACCACTGGGTCATCTCAAAGCCCTTGAAACCCTGTTCGGCCACAGTGGGCACATCGGGCAACTGTGGCAAACGCTGCGAAGTGCCTGTAGCAATGCAGCGCAATTTTCCCGCCTTGATGAACGCCATCAGTGCAGGGGCTCCGACAGAGGCCGCATGCAGTCGACCGGCCATCAAGTCGGTCAGCATGGGGCCTGTTCCCCGGTAAGGCACGTGCAACACGAAGGTTTCGCTGGCCATCTTGAGGTACTCGAACGCCAGATGCCCGGCACTGCCATTGCCTGCGGAGCCGTAATTGAGCTGGCCAGGTTTGGCCTTGGCATAAGCGACAAACTCTTTGAGGTTCTTGACCGGCAGGTCGGGGTGCACCACATACAGGCTGGGCACCTTCGCCACCAAGGTCAGCGGGGCAAAGTCACGGTTGGCGTCGTAAGGCAATTTAGGGAAAATGTAAGGGTTAACGGCCAGTGTGCCGATGTGCCCCAGGATCAGGGTGTGCTCGTCCGTGCTGTTGGCCACTTCCTGCATCGCGATATTGCCGGCAGCTCCCGGCTTGTTGTCAACGAACACACTTTGCCCAATGGTTTTGCCCAGTTCACCCGCCACAGCGCGGGCGACGATTTCGGAGCTGCCACCTGTGGCAAACGGCACCACCAAGCGCAAAGGCTTCGCTGGCCAAGCCGACTGTGCATGCGACTGCGGCAGCCACAGTCCTGCGGCAGAGGCGGCACCGGTCGCCAAAAAATCCCGGCGGTTGAAATGGGCATGGGTCATGTCATATCTCCTGTGTTTTTAAAAAATGAAGTTCTTTATCGTGCCACGCACCACCTCTCAATTGCCTATCAACGCAGGCTTCCGACGCCACGCTGCGTCCCGCCATAATCTGAGGCATGAAAATTTTGTTGGCAGAAGACGAACATGCCTTGGGCGAATGGCTGAGCAAAGCCTTGGCGCAAAGTGACTACCGGGTGGACTGGCTGACTGATGGCCGTCTGGTGGAGCGCGCACTGATCGACCACGACTACGATGGTTTGATCCTGGACCTGGGCCTGCCTGGTCGATCGGGTCAGGACATTCTGCAAAGCCTGAGGGCCAAGGATTTGCGACTGCCAGTGCTCATTCTGACGGCGCGGGACTCGCTGCTTGACCGTGTCAACAGCCTGAACAAGGGCGCCGACGATTTTCTGGCCAAACCGTTTGCAATGGCCGAACTGGAAGCCCGGCTGAGTGCATTGATCCGCCGAGCGAGAGGCAACGAACACCCCCGGATGAGCCTGGGGCCACTCACTTACGACGCGATCAGCCGACTGTTCTCGCTTGGCGAAGAACACCTGTCATTGTCTCCACGCGAACACAGCCTGCTGCGGCTGTTGATTCAGCGCAGCGGCGAACCTTTGTCTCGCCAACAAATTTTGGACCGCATTTTCAAGGATGAAGACGATGTGCAATCCAGCGCCATCGATGTCCTCATGCACCGCTTGCGCAAGCGACTGGAAGGCAGTGGCGTGTGCATACAAACCTACCGGGGTTTAGGCTATGTCTTGGAAAAAGCTTGAGCAAGCCAGCATCAAGTTCAGGCTTTTGGCCCTGCTGCTTCCCACCATGGCCCTGGTGACTGCAACCAGCTTGTGGTTTACGCACACCGACGCGCTCAACTCGGGCAATGCCGCTTACGACCGTTCCTTGCTGGGCGCCATCAAATCGCTGGATCTCAACACCTCCACCGCATCGGGCGGGTTGTCAGTCGAACTGCCTTACCGCCTGTTTGAGTTCTTCCAGCTCACAGCAACCGGGAATGTGTATTTCCGGGTGGCCACGGCCGATGGCTTGGTTGAAATCGGCAACCCCGACCTGCCTCAGCCGCCCGTGCCACTCCAGACAGGCCAACCCGTTTTTTACGATGCGGTCTATTTCGGAGAAACGGTCCGCATCGGGGCATTCTCGCGCCCGTTGGAGCCAGCCAGCGCAAAGGGCGGGCAGCTGGTCATTCAAGTGGCGGAAAGCACCGCATCCAGAGAACGGTTCACGGCAGACCTGATGCGCCGGGCCGCATGGCGTGATTTTTGGTTATGGCTCGCCATGAGCCTGGCCGTGATCTTGGGTCTGACTCTGGCCCTGCGCCCGTTGACACGACTTGCAGCACAAACAAGGGCACGCCAGGTCGATGACTTGCGCGCACTGCCGACGGACGGGTTGCCACACGATCTGCGACCGCTAGTTGACGCCGTGAACCAGCAGTTGGCCCGCACGCAAGACCTGATGGCTGAGCGCAGAAGCTTCATTGACGATGCATCTCATCAGCTGCGCACGCCCTTGTCTGTTCTTAAAACGCAGGTGGATTACACGCTGCGTGAAAGCCAGCCAGACCGACAAAAAGCTGCCATACAAGCCTTATCAGACGAACTCACCCATGCCATCCGTGCAACCAACCAGTTGCTCACACTGGGTCAAAGCGATGCCAGTCGAATTGAATACGAAACCGTTGATCTGAGCCAACTGGCAAGGGCCGTGGCCATGGCCCTTTTGCCACTCGCGCGCGCCAAGCGCATCGATTTGGGCGTTGACATGCCCGACACGGCTTTGTTCGCCCAAGGCGACCGTCATCTGCTGGAACAAGCCTGGCTGAACATCACCCACAACGCCATCGAACACGGCAAACCACAAGGCACAGTGACCCTGAAAGCCGGCATCGCACAATACGAAACCGTTGATCTGAGCCAACTGGCAAGGGCCGTGGCCATGGCCCTTTTGCCACTCGCGCGCGCCAAGCGCATCGATTTGGGCGTTGACATGCCCGACACGGCTTTGTTCGCCCAAGGCGACCGTCATCTGCTGGAACAAGCCTGGCTGAACATCACCCACAACGCCATCGAACACGGCAAACCACAAGGCACAGTGACCCTGAAAGCCGGCATCGCACAACCAGTGCAATGGCTACAAGTCAGCGACGATGGCCCGGGAATGCCAAGAGAAGTTATCAACCGGATAGGGCAACGATTTGTCAAAAGCCAAAGCAGCCGAGGTTCGGGGCTGGGGCTCGCCATTGCCTATTCGGTGATGACACGCCATGGTGGCCGCTTGCAATCCCAGCCCCCAACACCGGGCCCCAGTCACACCGTCACCCTGGAGTGGCCATGCCCATAAAACGCTTCATTCTTTTGTTGACTCTCTCGGCAGCTTTGGCACAGGCCGGACCCGCCAAAAATGCCAGATGCATCGCACCCGCCAAGCCTGGCGGAGGCTTTGACCTGACTTGTCAATTGCTAAGAGACAGCCTGCAGGCCAGCGGTGTGACGCGATCTCCCCTCAGCATCACATACCAACCCGGAGGAATTGGTGCCTTAACGTTCAAAAACGTGGTGACACAAAACCCGGCCGATGGCACAACCGTCGTGGCATTTTCATCAGGCTCCCTGCTCAACCTTGCACAGGGTCGCTTTGGGCCCTACACCGCTGCTAACGTACGCTGGCTCTACAGCGTTGGCATGGACTACGGCGTGATCGCGGTACGCCAAAATGCCCCCTACAAAAATTTGGCACAACTGGTGGCCGCACTGAATGAGGCACCACAAAACATGATTTTTGGAGCCGGCGGCTCCATTGGCAGCCAAGACTGGTTCAAAGCCGCCTTGCTCGCCCGCGCTGCGGGCATCAGCCACAAGACCATGCGATTTGTGGCTTTTGAGGGCGGTGGTGAAGCCCTTTCTGCACTCAGTGGTGGGCATGTCCAGGTTCTCGCAGGAGATGCCGCAGAAGTGGGGCAGCAAGTCGATCAGGGTGCCAAAGTCAGGATTTTGGCCGTGCTGGCAGACACACGTCTGCCCGGTCGTTGGTCGCAAGTGCCCACAGCCAAAGAGCAGGGCTACGACATCCGTTGGCCTATTTTGCGAGGCGTTTATCTGGGGCCTGACGTGAACGAAGGCGAGCGAAAAGAATGGGGCGAGGCACTGTCACGCGCCACAGCTAACCCGAAATTCGAACAATTGCTCACGCGTGCAGGCCTGCAGAAAACAGCACTCACGGGTGCCGCACTGGAGCAACTGATCCAGCACCAAACAAAGGAATACCAACAGTTGGCCCAAGACTTTGGGCTGCTGCGGTAAATCCCTTCACTGTGGTTATATTTGCCGCAGAGACGTTTTTATTTTCGAAAGCACCTATGAAAACAATCGGCATGATCGGCATCGGCATGATGGGTCACGGCATCGCAAGCAATTTGCTTAAGCACGGGCAAAGTCTGTCGGTACTGGAACACCCGGGCAACCAGCCACTCGACGCCCTGCTGTCAGCTGGGGCACGCACGTTCCAAACAGCTCAAGCATTGGCGCAACAATCCGACGTCATCATTCTGTGCGTCACGGGGACGCCGCAGGTCGAGGCTGTGCTTTTGGGCGACGATGGTGTGCTCCAGGGACTGCGGCCCGGCACCATCCTCATCGACTGCTCCACGGCCGTGCCCGCCTCCACCGAAAAAGTCGCCGCCCTGGTGATCGCACAAGGCGGCCAGTTTCTGGACGCGCCGATGACGCGCACACCCAAAGAAGCCGCCGAAGGGCGCCTGAATTTGCTGGTGGGTGGCGATGCGGCCCTGTTCGAAACCTGCAAACCTATCTTGTCTTGTTTTGCAGAAAACATCGTGCACACCGGCCCGATCGGCTCCGGTCACCGCATGAAACTCTTGCACAACTACGTGTCACTGGGCACCGTGACTTTGTTGGCCGAGGCCGCTGCCTGCGCCCAGCTGTCAGGCGTGAACGCGCAAACCTTTGTCGACGTGCTGGCCATGGGCGGCGGCTGGGGCGCAGCATTGGAGCGCCTCAAACCGACGCTGGCCAACGGCGACACCTCGGGTCTGAGATTTTCGATGAGCAACGCACTGAAAGACCTGAGTTACTACAACCAAATGGCCATAGACACCCACGCCGACCACTCCGTAGCGCAAGCAGTAAAAAACACATTGGAAAAAGCCTGCCAAGAAGGCACCCCGCAAGCGCTGATGCCCGAGCTGATCAGCTTATTGGTCAAGCGACAAGCAATTTGAGTTGTCCATCACCGCTGTATAGGCCTTCACAGCGATGCGAATGCCCACCGGCCACGCGCATTGCTGGGCTGCAAGCCTCTGGCGCAAGTGCAAATGCGGGTGAAGAGGTGGCCCAGAAAGTAAAAAACCCTTGCAAGTCAAACTTACAAGGGTTTTTACGTTTTGGCGGAGTGGACGGGACTCGAACCCGCGACCCCCGGCGTGACAGGCCGGTATTCTAACCAACTGAACTACCACTCCTGGTAGCTGTAACTTTTGTCAGAGTGCTTATGCAAACTGACCAAGTGCTACAAAACTTGGCGACCCTACGGGGATTCGAACCCCGGTACTCACCGTGAAAGGGTGATGTCCTAGGCCTCTAGACGATAGGGTCATAACCTGGACTGATTCTTTCGAATCTTGTTCTTGCGAACATTTTCGACACTTTGGTGGAGGTAAGCGGGATCGAACCGCTGACCTCTTGCATGCCATGCAAGCGCTCTCCCAGCTGAGCTATACCCCCTTTGGTACAACGTCGAGCATTGCTGCTTTTTCGTTATGCCTCGTTGGTGTCGAGACTTGAATTATAGACAGAAATTTAGGCGTTTTTCAAGCAGCCGATAATTTTTTCTCTTTGACTTAACGCGAGCACCGCATCCAGCGATGGGGTCTGTGCTGTGCCCATCACCAACACCCTTACAGGCATCGCAATTTGCGGCATCTTGAGGCCGGTTTCGGCCAAGGTTTCCTTGATCGCCGCAGCGATGGCTGGCTTGTCCCACGCACATGCAGCCAACTTGCCTGACAACACGGCCAATGCAGGTTTGACCGCGTCTGTCACATGCTGGGCTCTCTCGTCTGCGTTGGGAACCACGTCCAGATAAAAGGCCGAGACCCACTGGGCCAAAACCACCAAGGTATCGCAACGGTCTTTGAACAAGCCGCAAATACTGGACAAGCGCTGATCAGCCACCACACCCAGTTTGGCCAAGAATGGCTGAACGCGTTCGGCCAGTTCTGCATCGTCCATGGCCTTGAGGTGCTGGGCGTTGACCCAATTGAGTTTGGCCTCGTCAAACTGCGCGGCACTGCGGCCCAAGTGGTCGAGGTTGAACCACTCCAAAAACTGTGCACGGCTGAAAATTTCGTCGTCACCGTGACTCCAACCCAAACGCGCCAGATAGTTGACCATGGCATCGGGCAAATAGCCCTCATCACGGTAAGCCGTGACCGCCTTGGCACCGTTGCGCTTGCTCATCTTCTCGCCTTGCTCATTGAGCACGGTAGGCAGATGGGCATAGATCGGCGTCTCCTTGCCCAAAGCTTGAAAGATGTTGATCTGGCGGGGGGTGTTGTTCACATGGTCGTCGCCACGGATCACATGGGTGATCTGCATGTCGATGTCATCCACCACCACGCAGAAGTTGTAGGTGGGGGTGCCATCCGGGCGGGCAATGACCAGGTCGTCCAGTTCATCGTTGCTGATCTCGATGCGGCCTTTGACCTTGTCGTCCCAAGCCACCACACCACCGATCGGATTTTTGAAACGCAGCACCGGCTTCACGCCCTCAGGGATCGCGGGCAAAGTTTTACCCGGCATGGGCCGCCATGTGCCGTCGTAACGGGGCTTTTCCTTGTTGGCCATCTGGTGCTCGCGCAAAGCGTCAAGCTCGGCCATGCTCATGTAACAAGGGTAGACATGGCCTGCATCGATCAATTCAGTCAGCACCACCTTGTAGCGGTCCATGCGCTGCATTTGGTAGAACGGGCCTTCGTCGTGGTCCAGGCCGAGCCAGGCCATGCCTTCGATGATCACATCGACCGAAGCTTGTGTGGAACGGTCCAGATCGGTGTCTTCGATGCGCAAAATGAAGTCGCCACCGGTGGCGCGGGCAAAAGCCCAAGGGTACAAAGCCGAGCGGATGTTGCCCAGATGAATGAAGCCGGTGGGCGATGGGGCAAAGCGGGTGCGCGTGCGTGCAGTGGTTGTCATATCAAAGGGTATCGAGACCACGGGAGAGGTCTTTTTGGATGTCTTGCGGGTATTCGAGGCCAACCGCTACGCGGACCAGCCCCTGGCCAATGCCCGCAGCTTGGCGCTGGGCCTCGGTCAGGCGGCCATGCGAGGTGCTGGCAGGATGAGCCACCAAGGTTTTGGTGTCGCCCAGATTGGTGGACAAGGACAGCATTTGCATCGAATCGAGCACATGGAATGCGCGTGCGCGAGATTGCTCAGGGCCATCGGCTTTCACATCAAAAGACAAAACCGCGCCGCCCAAGCCCGACATTTGGCGCATGGCCAAATCGTGCTGAGGGTGGCTTGCCAAACCGGGGTAGTAAACGCGCGCCACCGATGGATGCTTTTCCAGCCACTCGGCCAGAATTTGTGCGCGGGCGGTCTGCGCACGCATGCGCAAGTCCAGTGTCTCAAGGCCTTTAAGCACCACCCAAGCATTGAAAGGCGCCAATGTCATGCCACCGCTTTTGAGCACCGGTAAAAACTTTTCGGTGATCATTTGCTGCGAAGCACACAAGGCACCGGCCATCACTCGGCCCTGACCATCGAGGTACTTGGTGCCCGAATGCATGATGATGTCGGCGCCCATCGCGGCTGGGCGTTGCAAGGCGGGCGTGGCAAAGCAGTTGTCAACCGCCAGCAAAGCACCGGCGTTGTGGGCCATGTCGGCCAGAGCCTGGATGTCGCAAACTTCGGTCAGCGGGTTGGTGGGGGTTTCGGCAAACAGCAAGCGTGTGTTGGAGCGAATCGCCGCTTGCCATTCTTTCAAGTCGGTCTGCGATACAAAGCTCGACTCGACACCGAACTTGGCCAAATCAGAGCCGATGAGTTTGATGGTCGAGCCGAACATGGAACGTGAACACACCACATGGTCACCCGCCTTGAGCAAGCCCATGCACATCATCAAAATGGCCGACATGCCCGACGCTGTGCCCATGGCGGCTTCCGTGCCCTCCAAGGCAGCCAAACGCATTTCCATGCTGCTGACCGTGGGGTTGCCGTAGCGGCCGTAGGTAAAGCCTTCTTCGTCCCCGGCAAAACGCCGTGCCGCAGCTTCTGCCGTGGGCTGAACATAGCCACTGGTCAGGTAGAGCGCTTCAGAGTTTTCACCATACTGGCTTCGCTCAACAGCGGCACGCACCGCCAGGGTTTCGATGTGCAGATCGTCAAATCGTGAAGATTCGTTCATGGCAAGTTCTCACACGCTGGCGTTGGGCAGTGCCAAACGCGAATTGTCATCGTCACCCTCTTCCACCTGGAGTCGGGTTTCGTTCAAGCGGTTGATGTCATCGGCCGAAATATCGCCGGTGACATAAACCCCGTCAAAGCAAGAGGCATCGAAGTCCGAAAGCACACCGGCTGCGTTGACACGCGCTTGGGCCACTGCGGTTTTCATGGCGTCCACATCTTGGTAAATCAGCGCATCACAACCAATGATCTCGCGGATTTCTTCGATGCTGCGACCGTGGGCCACCAGCTCTTCTTTGGTGGGCATGTCGATGCCATACACATTGGGGTAGCGCACTGGCGGCGCGGCGCTGGCCATGTAGACCTTGCGGGCACCCGCGTCACGCGCCATTTGCACGATCTCGCGGCTGGTGGTGCCGCGTACGATGGAGTCATCCACCAGCAACACATTGCGCCCCTTGAATTCGCTCACGATGGTGTTGAGCTTTTGGCGGACCGATTTTTTGCGCACGGCTTGGCCGGGCATGATGAAGGTGCGGCCCACGTAACGGTTTTTGACAAAACCTTCGCGGTAAGGAATGCCCAACAAATGGGCCAACTGCGTGGCGCTGGGGCGACTGGACTCCGGAATCGGAATCACCACATCGATGTCGCTGGGCGGCACGGTCGAGATGACGCGCTTGGCCAGAGTCTCACCCAAATTCAAGCGGGCTTGGTAGACCGATATCCCGTCCATGGTGGAGTCCGGGCGGGCCAGGTACACGTATTCGAAGATACAAGGGCTGAGCTGCGACTTTTCAGCGCAGTGCTGGGTGTGCATCTGGCCTTCCAAGTCCACAAAAATGGCCTCGCCTGGGGCCACATCACGTTCAAACTGATGGGCTGTGCCATCCAGCGCAACCGACTCGCTGGCCAACATGATGGAACCATCTTCACTTCGGCCCATGCACAAAGGGCGAATGCCGTGCGGGTCGCGAAAGGCCACCAAACCATGGCCTGCGATCAAGGCGATCACGGCATAAGAGCCTTTGACACGGCGGTTGACGCCGCGCACCGCCTCAAACACATCGGTGGGCTTGAGCGGCAAACCGCGCGTGGTTTTCTCCAGTTCGTGGGCCAACACGTTGAGCAAAACCTCGGAATCGCTTTCGGTATTGATATGGCGATGGTCGTTGGAAAACAACTCGGCCTTCAGCGCATGGGCATTGGTCAGGTTGCCGTTGTGCACCAGCACCAACCCAAAGGGGGCGTTCACATAAAACGGCTGCGCTTCTTCTTCACTGAAAGCGTTGCCTGCCGTGGGGTAACGCACCTGGCCCAAACCACAGTTGCCAGGCAGGCTGCGCATGTTGCGGGTACGAAACACGTCGCGCACCATGCCCTTGGCCTTGTGCATGAAAAACTTGCGGTCCAACTGCGTGACGATGCCCGCAGCGTCCTGGCCACGGTGCTGCAACAGCAACAAGGCGTCATAAATCAACTGATTGACCGGTGCGCTGCTGACAACGCCGACAATTCCACACATACTTTTATCCGTTCAAAAATCGAACCACCCCGAAAAATTCAGGGCAAATATTCCACAAAGGTTTGGGGCAAAAGTGGCTTCAACCCGGTCAGGACAAGCTCTAACCAGACAGGCCCTTGTGCCGTGGTCCACCATGCGTCGCGCGAAAGCCCTGTCAACTGCAACACCACCGTCAAAGCGAGCAGCAGCACCAGCCCACGGGCCAAGCCAAACACACCACCCAAAGTACGGTCAACCGGACGCAAGCCCACGGTTTCCACCAGTTTCTTGATCAACCAAGACACCAGACCCGCCACAAACACGGTGACCACAAAGACCACCGCAAAAGCCACCGCGTATTGCACCGAAGCAGGTGCACCCTTGATAAAAGGCAACCACCCAACCACGTCGGAAGCCAGCCACTGGGCGACGACAAAAGCCGCGACCCATCCGGCCAATGACAAAACCTCATAAACCAGCCCACGCCAAAGACCGATCACCATGGAGGCGAGCAACACCCCCAGCAATATCCAATCGGTCAGGGCAATCGCCATGTCAGAGCTTCAAAACCGATGCCGGCAAATCGAGCTTGCGGATACGCGCGGCGACTTTGTCCGCCTCTTCCCGTGTTTCATAGGGGCCCACACGGATTCGTGTGGTGCTCTTGCCGTCTTTTTCTACCACCTGGGTGTAGGTTTTCAGACCGGCTTGCTCCAGCTTCTGCCGGACATCTCGCACTTTGCCCGCATCGCTGAACGCACCGACCTGAATGGCTGCGCGGCCCGCAGTGGCCTTGGCAGACTTGCCATCCAACAATGATTGGGCTTTCCCGCCATCGTCTTTGGGCTTGGCTGCAGGTGCCGGCTTTTCGGTCTTGACAGGAGCTGCCGGTGTTTTTGGTGCAACTGCTTCTTTTTCTTTGCCTTTGTCTGCGGACGGGATCGCTTTGGGTGTCTCTGGCACGGGCGCAGCCACCACGGGCGCTGCGGGAGGCACCACCTCTTCGCGAGCGTCCAGACTTGCTTGAGGCGATACGGCCTCTGATGCGGGAAGCAAGGGTTTGGCTGGCGCTTGTGCAGCGGGCACAGGCGACGCACTGGACAAAGGCGATGTGCTCTGTCGATCGGGAATCACGATAGGGGTATCGACAGCAACAGGGCGGGGCTGGGTGTCAAAAAGCAGCGGAAAACCCACAACGGCCGTCAATACCAGCACGACAGCCCCCATTAAGCGGTGGCGCGCACGGCGGCGGACAACTTCGATGTTTTCGTTGGGACTAGAACTTACAGCCTCAACTGAAGCGGTTTGACCAGGAAATCGAAACTTGAAAAAGGCCATGACGGGTGCTCACGGGGTGAGGTGTTTGGCTTGGAGACGCGGGATGCCGTCTTTCAAAACACCACCCACGGTATAGAAGGAGCCAAAGACAACGATTCTATCAGCCGGGTCAGCGGCATCGATGGCCGCCTGCAGGGCCAGCATGGGGTCGGCGTGGACACTGGACTGGGTATCGGTGCGGGTGTTTTGGGTCTGCCAAGTTGTCTGCAAATCAACCGCCTTGGCGGCCCGCGGCAAAGGCAAATCGGTGAAATACCACTTGTCAACCATCGGATTGACACGCTGCAGCATGGGCAAAAGGTCTTTGTCGGCCATGGCCCCCAGCACCGCGTGGGTGGTGGGGTAAAAGCCCATCGCATCCAGATTGACGGCCAATGCCGCTACCGAGTGCGGGTTGTGCGCCACATCCAGCACCAGCACCGGCTGACCCGGCACGATCTGGAAGCGGCCGGGCAGCTCCACCATGGCCAGACCGTTGCGCACGGCTTGCGCGGTCACGGGGATGCGCTGACGCAAGGCATCCAGCGCCGCCAGCACGCCCGATGCGTTGATCAACTGGTTCGCGCCGCGCAAGGCGGGGTAAGCCATGCCGCTGTAACGGCGGCCGCGCCCTGCCCAAGCCCATTGGAGCTTGTCGCCCGAAAAATTGAAATCTTTGCCAAATTGCCACAGCTCGGCCCCGATGGCGGCTGCATGGTCGGTCACGCTTTGCGGTGGCACGGGGTCGCTCACGATCACCGGACGCCCGCTGCGCATGATGCCCGCCTTCTCCAAGCCAATGCTTTCCCGGTCTTTGCCCAAAATGGCGGTGTGGTCGATGTCGATGCTGGTGATCACGGCGCAATCGGCATCGATGATGTTGACCGCGTCCAGACGTCCGCCCAAGCCCACTTCCAATATGGCCACATCCAGATTGGATCGGGCCATCAAGTGCAGGATGGCCAAGGTGCTGAACTCAAAATAGGTCAGGCTGACATCGCCGCGCGCGGCCTCAACCGACGCAAAAGCCTCGGCAAACGCCTCAGCAGAGGCCGATTCCCCGTGCAAACGGCAGCGTTCTTCAAAATGAACCAAGTGCGGCGAGGTGTACACGCCCGTGCGGTAACCGGCCTGCAGCAACACCGCCTCGAGCATGGCGCAAGTCGAACCCTTGCCATTGGTGCCCGCCACGGTGATCACCGGACAGTCAAACCGCAGATCCATGCGGTCGGCCACGGTTTTGACACGGTCAAGCCCCATGTCAATGGCCACGGGGTGTAGCTGCTCGCACCAGTCGAGCCATTCCTGTAGAGTCTTCATAGGCGGCGATTGTCGCCCAGTCTTGTCCCTTTGAACTTCAACAAACCCCATGCACTCTATTGTTTACGGCATTCCCAATTGCGACACCGTCAAAAAAGCCCGCACCTGGCTGGCAGACCATGGCATTGAATTCACTTTCCATGACTTCAAAAAGCAAGGCGTGCCATCGGCCGAACTGGACACCTGGCTGGAAGCTGCAGGCTGGGAAACCCTGCTCAACCGCAAAGGCACCACCTGGCGCAAGCTGGACGCCGCCGTGCAAGCCCGCGTGACCGACAGCGGCAGCGCCAAAAAAGTCATGCTCGAACACGCCAGCACCATCAAACGCCCCGTCATCACCTGGCCCTCTGGCCAAGTCACCGTGGGTTTTTCGCCCGAGCAATGGCCTGCTTGAACGGCTGGCTCTCTAAGTCGGGGCAAACCGGGTTAAGCCGCCTGTCACAAAACTTTACCCAAGCACATGCACACCGGCAGATTCCCCGGCATAAACTGCAAGCTCGCCAACATCACCCTACTTCATCCATGAAAACATTCGCCACCGCCACTTTGTTGTGCTTCACAGCCGTATGGGCACAAGCGCAAGAAGTGGGGCAAGTGATCTCCCGCACCGCCGTTTACCAACAAGTGGCGGTGCCACGCCAGACCTGCACGCAAAACGCACCTCAGCCCCCCACGCCAACATCAGGGGGTGGCGCCATCGTGGGTGCGATCGCCGGGGGATTGATCGGCAGCCAGTTGGGTGGCCGCGACAGCCAAGGCATCGCCACCATGGCTGGAGTGATTGGTGGTGCCGTGTTGGGCAACAAAGTCGAGGGACAAGGCAACCCACCGCCACCTCAAACCACATGCACCACGCAAACGGTGTACGAAAACCGCCCGATTGGCTACAACGTGGTCTATGAATATGCGGGCAAACAATACAACGTGCAATTGCCACAAGACCCCGGCCCCACCATTCCGCTGCAAGTCACGCCCATGAGCGCCCCCAGATCGGGCGCAGCAGCCGATGTGGTGGTGGCCACTGCCACAGTCCCCACCACCGTGATCAACGAATCCCGCGTGGTCTATGTGCCCACCCCGGTCTACCGCAGTTACCCACCTGTTTACACCAGCGTCAACCTGGGCTGGGGCTGGAACGGCGGCCTGCGCCACGGTCACTGGCGCTGAAAGCACTGCACACCAGTCTCGGGGCCGACTGGCCGTCTGCCCTAAAATGGGGGCTTGATTTGACACAAAGGGCGTCTGAAGACGCCTTTTTCACAGCTGCGGGACCATCCCGCCCCAGGAAGCACCACCCATGACCACCGAAAAAATCGACGGCGTCTCCGTCAACACCCAAGCCAATGTTTACTTTGACGGCAAATGCGTCAGCCACGGCCTGACCCTGGCCGACGGCACCAAACTGTCGGTCGGCGTGATCCTGCCGGCCACCCTGACCTTCAACACCGGCGCACCCGAAATCATGGAATGCGTGGCCGGTTATTGCGAATACAAACTCGATGGCAGCAGCGAATGGGTCAAGTCCAGCGCGGGCGAAGAGTTCAACGTGCCTGGAAACTCCAAGTTCGAGATCCGCGTGACCGAGCCCTACCACTACATCTGCCACTTCGGTTGATCGGATTCAGAACATGAGCACCATCTTGCAAAACCTGCCCAAAGGGCAAAAAGTCGGCATCGCCTTCTCCGGCGGCCTGGACACCTCCGCAGCCCTCTTGTGGATGAAGCAAAAGGGCGCCCTGCCCTACGCCTACACCGCCAACCTGGGTCAGCCTGACGAAGCCGACTACAACGAGATTCCACGCAAGGCGATGGAATACGGCGCCGAAAAAGCCCGCTTGGTCGACTGCCGCACCCAACTGGCACACGAAGGCATTGCCGCCATCCAGTGCGGCGCTTTCCACATCAGCACCGGCGGCATCACCTACTTCAACACCACCCCGCTGGGCCGTGCCGTGACCGGCACCATGCTGGTGGCCGCGATGAAGGAAGACGACGTCAACATCTGGGGCGACGGCTCCACCTTCAAAGGCAACGACATCGAGCGCTTTTACCGCTACGGTTTGCTGACCAACCCGAGCCTGAAGATCTACAAGCCCTGGCTTGACCAGCTGTTCATCGACGAGTTGGGTGGCCGCGCCGAAATGAGCGCCTTCATGACCGCCAACGGCTTTGGCTACAAGATGAGCGCCGAAAAGGCCTACTCCACCGACAGCAACATGCTGGGCGCGACCCACGAAGCCAAAGACCTGGAAAGCCTGCAAAGCGGCATGAAGATCGTCAACCCCATCATGGGTGTGGCGTTCTGGAAGCCCGAAGTCGAAGTGAAAGCCGAAGAAGTGAGCGTGCGCTTTGAAGAAGGCATGCCCGTGGCCCTGAATGGCGTGGAATACGCCGACCCGGTCGAGCTGTTCCTCAAGGCCAACGAAATCGGTGGCCGTCACGGCCTGGGCATGAGCGACCAGATCGAAAACCGCATCATCGAAGCCAAGAGCCGCGGCATCTACGAAGCCCCCGGCATGGCATTGCTGCACATTGCCTACGAGCGTTTGGTCACCGGCATTCACAACGAAGACACCATCGAGCAGTACCGCATCAACGGCCTGCGCTTGGGCCGCTTGCTGTACCAAGGCCGTTGGTTCGACCCGCAGTCCATCATGCTGCGCGAAACTGCCCAGCGCTGGGTGGCCCGCGCCGTGACCGGCACCGTGACGCTGGAACTGCGCCGTGGCAACGATTACAGCATCCTGAACACCGAAAGCGCCAACCTGACTTATCAGCCAGAACGCCTGAGCATGGAAAAAGTGGAAGACGCGCCGTTCAGCCCGCTCGACCGCATCGGCCAGCTGACCATGCGCAACCTCGACATCGTGGACACCCGCGCCAAGCTGGGCATCTACGCGCACGCTGGATTGCTGTCGGTGGGCGAAGGCCCCCACATCTACAAGTTGGATGGCAGCGGCAAGAAGTGATGCTTGTTGAGCATTAATGAAAAACGGCCTTCGGGCCGTTTTTTGTTGTGTGCTTGGTTTTGTGGGTGTTTTCCGCCTTGGCGCGGGTGCCTGCCGGCTCACCTCATAACTCGCTTCGCTCGCCAAATCGGTGAGTCCGGCAGGCACCCGCACCAAGGCTGCATCCGTTGAAACACAAGCGGGTATTGAGGTCTCTGGCAGCGCAGCGCCGGATTGGGGCCTGAGCGGATCGGCCGATTTGGCGAGCGAAGCGAGTGATGAAGACGACCGCTCAGGCCCCAATCCGGCGCGGAACCGGAGCGAAGTACCCATGACACAAAACGTAAACATCCGCCAAAAAACTCAAATCACCACAGGTTCAGGCTCCAGCCGAATCCCGAACCGCTCATACACACTGGTCTGAATCGCCTTGGCCAGGGTCATCACTTCGCCCCCAGTACAGGGGTTTTCGCGCCCGCCTTTGTTGACCAGCACCAGCGCCTGCTTTTCATACACCCCGGCGTGGCCCACGGTCTTGCCTTTCCAGCCGCAAGCGTCGATCAGCCAGCCTGCGGCCAATTTGATGCTGCCGTCGGGCATGGGGTAGTGCACCACTTTCGGGTCGCGGGCGATGATGTCGGCACACTGCTCGGGGGTCACGGTGGGGTTCTTGAAGAAACTGCCCGCGTTGCCGATTACCTGTGGATCGGGCAGTTTGGCGCGGCGGATCGCCACCACCCAGTCAAAAATCTGCCGGGCATCGGGGTTGTGGATGCCCGTCTCGGCCATCTTGCGCTCCAAATCGAGGTAGCCCAACTCAGGCTTCCAGCGTTTGGCCAGCGCAAAGCGCACCCGCAAAATCACCGCTCGGCCAGCCAAGCCCAAACCGTCGGGGCCACCCGATGCGTGCTTGAACACCGAATCTCGGTAGCTGAAGCCACACTGCGCCGCATTCAGACTGAACAGCTCGCCGCTGAACATGTCCATCGCGTCGAGCGAGTCGAAGCGGTCTTGCAGCTCCACGCCGTAAGCCCCGATGTTTTGCACGGGCGATGCGCCCACAGTGCCAGGGATCAAGGCCATGTTTTCCAGGCCGGGGTAGCCGTTGTCGAGTGACCAAGCCACCAAGTCGTGCCAGCTTTCACCGGCACCGGCCTCGATCACCCAGTGTTTGTCGGTCTCAGAGGCCAGGCGCAAGCCGGGCACCTCGACCTTGAGCACCAGCGCCTTGACGTCGCCCGTCAAAACAATGTTGCTGCCGCCGCCCAACACTTGCCGGGGCAAGGTGGCCAATTGCGGGTCGGCCAGCACGGCCAAGAGGTCGGCTTCAGAGTGCACCCGCACCAAAGCCTGGGCCTTGGCGGCGATGCCGAACGTGTTGTACGGCTGCAGGGGGACATTTTTCTCCAGGTTCATGGGAGAATTGTCGCATTCTCAACCTCGGATTTTTTCTGCCATGCCCTCGTTTGATACCGTTTGCGAACCCAATATGGTCGAAGTGCGCAACGCCGTTGACACTTCCGCCAAAGAAATCGGCACCCGCTTTGACTTCAAAGGCACCTCCGCCAACATTGAACTCAAGGACAAAGAGATCACGATGTTCGGCGATGCCGAGTTTCAACTGACGCAGGTCGAAGACATCCTGCGCAACAAACTGACCAAGCGCAACGTGGATGTGCGATTTCTGGACATTGGCAAAGTCGAAAAAATCGGCGGCGACAAGGTCAAGCAGGTGATCAAGGTGAAAAACGGCATTGAGACCGAAGACGCCAAAAAGATCACCAAGCTGATCAAGGAAAGCAAAATCAAAGTCCAGGCGTCCATTCAGGGCGATGCCGTGCGTGTGACTGGCACTAAGCGTGACGATCTGCAAGCGGCCATGGCCGTGCTGCGCAAAGACATGCCCGATCTGCCCCTGTCGTTCGACAACTTCAGGGATTGATGGCGCGGGGCATCATGCCCTCGCTTGTGGCTATCGCGCAGCTCAAGGCCACACAGCCCCTGCTTTCACCCTGACTTGATGGGGCTGAGCCTTTGATCGCCGTGGATACCCGGTCAAGCCGGGTATGACGCATCCGTCAGCAATAAGCGCCCCCGAGCACCACCACCACCACAACTCTACGGCCCCATGCGCAAGGACTTTGCCACAGGAAGCCCCACCAACAGCTCAGGCAGGGTCGTCCAGAAAGCCGCCCGAGCGCAATGTGATCACCAAGGTATCGCGCCAGCCGCCTTGTTGCTCCGGCTGGATCGGGGTGGTTTCGTGGATCACTCGGCTGTCGTCCAGCAGCAGCAATGACCAAGGCTCGGCCAATGTGAAGCGCTGGCCCCGTGGGCTGTCCATGTCGAACACCCGGGTTTCGCCGCCTTTGATGCCGTGGCGGCCCACCAAAAACACCGCCACCCAGTTCACTCCATCGCGGTGCGCGCCTTCGGGCGTGGGGCGACCAATGCCGTCGGTGGTGTCGATGCGAAACTGGTGCGCCTCAGTGAACCAGGTTTGATCGCCCTGTGCAGCAGAGGCCACACGGGCCAACCAAGCCAACAATTTTTGCCACGCATCTTTTTGCGCCACCTCGGGTGCCATGGGGTCAAACCAGCGCTGCATGCCGCCGTGCAAGGCGTTGTACGACACGGGCTGCCAATGGGCGCGGTGCGGCATGGCCAGGGCCTTGTCGGCCGTGACCTCAAAACTGGCATGACGGCGGCGGCGGTAGCGCCCACCGTCCTTGAGGTACTGGTCGGGCGGCAAATCGTTCCAGCTCGGTTCCAGTGCTTGCAAGGACTCTATCGAAACGCCAGACAAAGCGCACACACTGGCAGAACCCAAGACCGCAAACCCCTGATCGGCCAAAGTAGCACTCAGCAGGTCGGGTGATGTCAACGGGGGCGGCAATAACTGTTGGGGCATGAAGGGTCTCGGGTTTAAGCGTAACGCTGGCTGGCCAGCTTGGCACCTTCAGCCAGTGCCTTGAGCTTGGCTTCAGCCACGGCGCGACTCATGGGAGCCAGGCCGCAGTTGGTGCAGGCAATGAGTCGGTTCTTGGGCACGAACTGCAAGGCGCGGCCAATGGTGTCGGCGATTTCTTCAGGCGTTTCGATGGCCGGGTTAGCCACATCGATCACCCCCACCATCACGTCTTTGCCTTCCAGCAGTTTCATCATCTCCATCGGCACATGCGAGTGCATGCACTCGAGGCTGACTTGCTGGATGCTGCTCTTGGCCAAGGCCGGGAACACCTTTTCATACTGACGCCACTCTTGGCCCAAGGTCTCTTTCCATTTGTTGTTGGCTTCGATGCCATAGCCATAGCAAATGTGGACCGCCGTGGTGCAGGTCAGGCCCCGCGCGGCAACCTCCAGCGCCTTCACGCCCCAGTCAGCGGCCTCGTCCATGTAGACGTTGAAGGCGGGTTCGTCGAACTGGATGATGTCGACGCCATCGGCCTGCAAGGCCAGCGCTTCTTGGTTCAACAGCTCGGCAAAGGCCATGGCCATCTTGACCTTGTCGCCATAAAAGCGGTCGGCCACGGTGTCCACAATCGTCATCGGACCTGGCAAGGTGAATTTGAGTTTCTTTTGCGTGTGGGCGCGGGCCAACTGGGCCTCGAAGGCGTGCACACGGCCTTTGAGGCGCAGCGGCGCGATGACCTGGGGCACCTGCGCGTCGTAACGGTTGTTGCGGATGCCCATGGTGACCTTGTTGACAAAGTCGATGCCCTCAACCTGCTCGACAAAGCCGTGCACAAAGTGCTGGCGGGCCTGCTCGCCGTCACCGATCACGTCAAGGCCTGCGTCTTCTTGCGCCTTGATCCACAACAGCGTGGCATCGGCTTTGGCTTGTTGCAGCTCAGGGCCTTGGGTGGTCCACTGGGGCCAGAGTTTTTCGGTCTCGGCCAGCCAGGCGGGTTTGGGCAAGCTGCCAGCAATCGCGGTGGTAAACATGTCAAAAATCCTTGGGTTAAAAAATCAATGCTCAGCAGTTTGCCGCAAGGGCGAATTCTTGGGCGAGCAGCTCGTAAGAACGCATTTGGGCCGCAGGGTCATGCGTCCAGGTGATGAGCACCAGTTCATCGACCTGCAGCCGCGCAGCCAGTTGGCGCAACTTGTGCCCTAAAGTGGCTGCCGAACCGATGAGCGCAGAGTCACGCAAGCGCGCCAGTGCCAACTGCTCGGCAGGGCTGTATTCACGCGCTGCTGCTTCAGGTGGCAAGAGTGGCCCGATGCGGCCCTGGTTGCGGTCCAGCTTCCAGCGGGCGCGGCTCTCGAACAGGCGCAGCGCTTCCTCGTCTGTCTCAGCAGCCAAAGCCCAAACGCACACGGTAGCGGCGGGCTTTTGCAGTGACGCACTGGGGCGAAAGGTGTCGCGGTAAATCTGCAGCGCTTCGTCAGCGCCCTGCCCGTCGGTGATGAAGTAGGCAAACGCATAGGGCAAGCCCAAATGGCCAGCCAATTGGGCGCCGTAGTCAGAGCTGCCCAGCATCCATACCGCGGGCGCGGTGTCCGACTGAGGGTAGGCATACACGTTGTGTCCGGGGTGGTTTGCGGGCAGGTTTTGCCCATTCACCCAAGCTTGCAGTTCCATCACCTGCTGGGGAAAACGCTCGGACGCGTTGCGGTCTGGGTTGAGCAATTGCGCTGTACGGCCGTCGCTGCCGGGCGCTCGCCCCACCCCCAGATCGATGCGCCCGGGCGCCAGCGCGTCGAGTACGCGAAACTGTTCGGCCACCTTGAGGGCCGAATAATGCGGCAGCATGACGCCCGCGCTGCCCAAGCGAATGCGCTGCGTGCGTGCGGCGATTGCGGCCATCAAGACCTCAGGGGCGGAACCCACGATGCTGGGGTGGCTGTGGTGTTCGCTCACCCAAAAGCGGTGGTAGCCCCAGGCCTCAGCTTGTTGGGCCAACGCCAGCGTCTGGCGAATGGTCGCGTCTTGCCCGCGCCCGGAGGCTGCAGCGGATTGGTCAAGGATGGAAAGTTTCAGGCTCATTCAGGTTTTGTATGGGTGTCCAAGGCCGCCATTTCGGCCTCTTGCAGCGCCCGCCACATCACCTTGCCGCTGCCGCTCTTGGGCAAAGCATCGACAAAGCTCACAGCGCGGGGCATTTTATAAACCGCCATGTTCTCACGGCACCAGTCGATGATGTCTTGCGCGCTGACTTGGCCTTTGTGGTCCTGCCGCAAAACCACCACCGCTTTGACTGATTCGCCCCGATAGGCATCCCGCGTGGCGATGATGCAGGCTTCTTGGATGGCCGGGTGGCGGAACATCAAGGCCTCGACCTCGGCGGGCCAGACCTTGAAGCCACTGGCATTGATCATGCGTTTGAGTCGGTCGGTCATGAAGAAGTACCCCTCTTCATCGACCCGCCCCATGTCGCCCGAACGGAAAAAGCGCTGGCCATCAAGCTCAAAGAACGCGGCCGCCGTGGCCTCGGGGCGCTTCCAGTAGCCCTTAAACACCTGTGGGCCGCTGATCACGATTTCCCCCGACTCACCCACAGGCAACTCGGCCAAGGTCTCGGGGTCCACGATGCGAGACTCGACGCTCATGAAAGGGACGCCCAAACACTGCTTTTTGGGGGCATCGGGCGGATTGGTGTGCGAAGGAGCCGCCGTTTCGGTCAGGCCATAGCCCTCGACATAACGCAGCCCAAACTGGTCAAGCAAACGCTGGGCCACAGCTTCAGGCATGGCCGCACCGCCACCGCCGATGTAGACCAGACTACTCAGGTCATAGCGACCCATGTGCGGGCTGCCCAGCAAGTCGATCACCATCGTCGGGATGTTGGTCCAGTGCGTCACACGCCATTTAGAGATCAAATGCCCGGCCACATCGCGGTCCCATCGCGGCATGATCACCAAACTGGACCCCAACAAGATGTTGGTGTGCATCACGCTCACCATGCCGGTGATGTGGAACATGGGCACCACGCACAACGTCACGTTTTCGGGTGTGCCACTGCCCCACAGGCCACTGGCCATCGCGTTGTGCATGAGGGTGCCGTGGGTGTGCATGCAGCCTTTGGGCAGACCCGTGGTGCCGCTGGTGTAAGGCAGCACCGCCAAATCATCCGTGCCAGCCATGACCGCAGGCAACTGCGCTGTTGAGGGCGCAGCCATCAGCGCATGCCAGGCATGGGCTTGGCCCGACGCCATGATCGGCAACGCACGCACAGGCAACAGCCAGGCACGCCAGGCATCAGGCAGATCTTCGGGGCCAACGGCGGCGGGATCAAACGCATCGGTAAATTGCGTCACGACCAGATGCTGCAAGCGTTGCTCTGGCGGCAGCGCATCGCTGGCTTGTGCCAAATCTGGGGCCAAATCTGCGGTGGTCACCGCCACTCGGGTGTCAGGGTCGGTGATGTAGTGCTTCAACTCTTCGGCACGGTTCATCGGGTTGACCGGCACCACCACCGCATCCAGCCGCAAAATCGCGAAATGGGTGATCACCAACTGCGGGCAATTTTGCATGTCGAGCACCACACGGTCACCCGTTTTGACGCCGATTGCGGCCAACTGCTTGGCCATTTGTTCGGCGCTCGACACCAAGTCTTGAAACGTCCAGACACGCCCCATGAACACCAAGGCGGCTTTGTTCGGGTATCGCAGAGCGCTGATGGCCAGATTCATCCAAAGCGATGTCGCGGGCGCGGTGATCTTGGCTGGCAAACGCGCGGGCCAAACAGCAGCATGTGCGGGCATCAGCCGTCTCCTGTAATGATGTTGTGCTGCATGTTAATCGCCACGCGCACTTGAGGCTGGCGTGAGATTGTCACTGGGGGGACCAAACCGGGCGGCTGAAGACGGGTGCAATAAGGTGTTTTTAAGGGAAAACACCAACTATTTAGCATTTTTTGCCTTTTAGTACTCTATTCAACAAATTTTAAGAGTGTTTTAAGATTATTTTTTGCGTTTTTATTACTAAAATGAGCAACCATGCAAACAAACACCACACCTGACACTCCCGAAGACTATTGCGGCACCACTTATGCAGCCAAATTATTGGGGCTGTCGGTCGGTACGATCCAGACTTTGGTCGAAAAGAACGAGCTACAAGCCTGGAAAACGCAAGGAGGCCATCGTCGGATTTCGATGCCCTCCATTCGCGAATACCAGCGAAAGCACAACATGCTGACCATCCAAAACGAGCCGCGTGACAACCGGCTGCGTGTCTTGTTGGTCGAGGACGATGCCGTTACCCGCGAAATGCTGCGTGGTTACTGCAACCGATCCAGCATGCCGGTTGATTGCATGGCCATGTCTTCTGGGCTGGAAGCATTGATCGATATCTCCAGCATCAAACCGGACGTTCTGATCACCGATCTCGACATGCCCGGTGTAGACGGGTTCGAATTGCTGCGCACCTTGCGTCAAAATTCGCAGTTCAGTCGAATGACCACGCTGGTATTGTCAGCACTGACACCCGAAGAAATTGAAACCAGAGGCGGCTTGCCAGAAGGCACGATCTTCATGGCCAAACCCATCAACATGGATTGGTTCAATGGATTTTTCACCGCATTCATGGCTGGCAGGTACATCGACCTGCATGCGCCAGACGGCGTCACACAGGTTTGACCCCGCCCCCCCGGGGGGCATGACCGTCAGCGCAAAGGAATCGTGAGTAGCTGGATCACAGACGTGGTGTCAGGGCGCACACCTCGCCACCAGGCAAACGCCTCAGCGGCTTGCTCGGCCAGCATGCCCACGCCATCGGCCAAGCGCGTCACGCCAGACTCGCTGGCCAGCTTCAGAAATGGCGTAAGACCTTTTCCGTAGGTCAGGTCATAAGCAAGACACCCCGGGGCAAACACACTGGCAGGCAGGGGCGGCAACTCGGCGGTTAAGCTCGACGATGTGGCGTTGAGCACCACGTCAAAAGCCTGCCCTTGCAAAGCGGCGTAGCCCAGACCTTGCACGGGCACCGAGGCCGTCTGGTGCTTCTGGGCCAAAGTGGCCAAGGTCTCGGCCTTGGCGAGCGTGCGGTTGACAATCACCAGCTCGGCGGGCTCTTCGGCCAACAAAGGCAGCAAAGCGCCACGTGTGGCACCGCCCGCACCCAAAATCAACACCCGCCGACCTTTCAGCGGACACGCCAAGTTGTGCAACAGATCGCGCACCAAGCCCACGCCATCAAAATTTTCGGCATAGACCTTGCCACCTTCGAACTTCATGGCATTGACGGCACCGGCCATCTGCGCACTGGGCGCGAGATCGGTGGCATAGGCAAAGGCGTCCAACTTGAAAGGCGCCGTCACATTCATGCCACGGCCACCCGACGTGCGAAACGCGTCCACCACCTCGGCAAAGCCGCCCAAAGGGGCCAACAGCTTGGTGTATTCGATGTCTTGCCCAGTCACTTGGGCGAAAGCGGTGTGGATGAGCGGCGACTTGCTCTGCTCAATGGGGTTGCCGATGACGGCGTAACGGTCTGTCATGAAAAAAGGTTCCGGCTATCTGGACTGTGATCTTATCGCCTGGGCATGCAGACAAACTGACGGGCTTGACCGATGCCACACTTGGGGCGCTGCGCCCACCGGCGCGTTGATGGCGCAGCCAGGGCCTGACGTGCAGCACTCAATGACCTGGCTCAGTGCCGCCCCACCAGCCGGTGCACAAAAAAACCCAACACCGCCACACCCGCCGCAGCCAGACTGAAGGCATGCGGTAGCCAGCCACGATCGACGCTCTCGGCCATGAGCAGCACACCGCTGGACTGGCCAAAGAACAGCAGGCAGGCAAACAACGTGACTGCGGTGCCACGCGATGCGGGGGCCATTTGGGTGGCCTGAACCTGCAAGGTGTTGTGCAGCATGTAAAAGCCAAAACCAGCTGCAAAACAGCCCAACATGCCCAAAGCGGGCTGATGCGCCCAAGCCAGCGTGAGCAAACCCAGCACAATGCTGGCAGCTCCAGCTCTGACCAACCCGCGCTCACCGCCCAGCCAGCCCAGCCAACGGCGCGCCAGCTGGCTGTAGAGCAAACCACCCACGCCGTACAGCATCATGACCGAGCCCGCAAAGACCACGCTCATGTCGAACTGCTGGTGCAAGTGGGTGGGAATGAAAGCCATCGAACCAAACACCAGGGCACCTTCGATGGCCGTGACGGTCAAGACATGGCGCACACGCACCACTCTCAGCATCTGGAAAGTGTTGGCAAAAGACGCCATGACACTGGGCGCTGCGGCAAGCAAAACGGGTGCAGGGGTGCTGCGCAACTTGCGCCACAACATGAACGCGGCCGTGGCAAAAAGTGCCGACACCGCCGCAAAGGCATTGCGCCAGCCCAGGTGCTCGGCTGCAAAGCCGCCAAACCACAGACCGACCATCATGCCGCTGACGGTGTAGCCCATCAACTTGGCCAAGGTTTCTTGCCTGCGGTCATAGGCCACCTGATCGCCAATCCAGGCCATCGACAAGGGGATGATGCCCGCCGCTGCAGCGCCCATGAGACCGCGCATGACCACCAGCAGCTTCAGGTCTGAAGCCATGCTGGTGATGGCACTGAACACGGCGCATGCGAGCACGGCCAAAGCAATGACGCGCAACTTGCCAAATCGGTCGCCCAGAGGACCATAAAACAACTGCAGTACGCCATAAGCTACTGCAAAAGACGACACCACGCGCGAGGCCTCGCCCGTGGTGACCTGAAACTCCTGACCCAGCACCACCAGCATCGGATCGCACAAGCGCATCGAAGCCATGCTGGCAAAACCTGCCAGGCCCATCACGCGCAAGCTGCTGCGCTCAGTTTGCGCTGGGGTCATCGATCAGCTGTTCAGCTGTTGCTCCAGATCGTGCAAGACCTGGTAGCAAGGCAAGACCTGTGCAATGCTCGAATTGGGCTCACGGCCTTCCTTGATCGCGGCAAAAAACTCACGGTCTTGCAGCTCGATGCCGTTCATCGACACGGCCACTTGTGACACATCGATCTTTTCTTCCTTGCCGGTAAACAAGTCGTCATAGCGGGCCAAATAAGTGCCGGTGTCGCCGATGTAGCGGAAGTAGGTGCCCAGAGGGCCATCGTTGTTGAAGCTGAGCGACAAAGTGCAGATCGCGCCATTGGCGGCCTGGAGCTGGATACTCATGTCCATGGCAATCCCCAAAGCGGGGTGGATCGGGCCTTGCACCGCATTGGCTTTAACGATGGGACTGCCGCACTGGTAGGCGAACAGGTCCACCGTGTGGGCAGCGTGGTGCCACAGCAGGTGGTCTGTCCAGCTGCGGGCTTGGCCCAGCGCATTCATGTTGGTACGGCGAAAGAAGTAGGTCTGCACATCCATCTGCTGGATGTTGAACTCTCCGGCCTTGATCTTGTGGTTGACCCACTGGTGGCTGGGGTTGAAGCGGCGGGTATGGCCCACCATGGCCACCAGGCCGGATTCTTTTTGCACACGCAGGACTTCTTGGCCCTCCTTGTACACGTCACACAGCGGGATTTCGACCTGCACATGCTTGCCCGCCTTCAGGCAAGCCAGGGTCTGGCTGGCGTGCATCTGGGTGGGCGTGCACAGAATCACGGCGTCAACTTCTTTCAAAGCCAGCGACTCTTCAAGATCGGTTGTGGCGTGCGCAATGCCATATTGCGCAGCGACTTCCTTGGTTTTTTCAATGTCCCGGCTGATCAGCGAGACGACTTCCACGCCATCGATGTTCTTGATGCCGTCCAGGTGTTTGATGCCAAAGGCACCCGCGCCCGCCAGGGCGACTTTGATGGTTTTGCTCATGCTTTTCTCCAATAGGGGGTTTGACAATGGCTTGTCACCCCGGACTTGATACAGGGTCGATGCATTCATGCATGCCCAGATTCGCGGGGATGACCATTCAGTTCAACTGTTTTCCAGAATCGCGTGCCCCACCGCCGTGTTGCTGGCGGGCACATGATAAAAGCGGTGGCGCAATTTAGGCGCAGGGCCTATCACTTTGCCATCCTGGATGTCGCTCATCGCGCCACGGGCGATCAGCCACATGACCAGCTCGATGCCCTCACTGCCGGCTTCGCGCACGTAGTCGATGTGCGGTGTGGCTGCAGCCGCCACCGGATCGTTGATCAACTGGTCCAACCAGGCGTTGTCCCACTCGCGGTTGATCAGGCCCGCACGCGCACCTTGCAGCTGGTGGCTCATGCCGCCCGTGCCCCAGATGTGCACGTTGATGTCTTCGTCGTAACTCTCCACCGCCTTGCGGATGGCTTGCCCTAAGTTGAAGCAGCGCTGGCCGCTGGGCACGGGGTACTGCACCACGTTGACCGCAAAGGGGATCACCGGGCAAGGCCAAGCATCCTTCACCGGATCCAGCTCGCCGCACATCAAAGACAGCGGCACCGTCAGGCCGTGGTCGACGTCCATCTTGTTGACGATGGTCAAGTCAAAGTCTTGCTGAATGACCGACTGCGCGATGTGCGAAGCCAACTCGGGATGACCTTTGACCACGGGCACAGGGCGTGGGCCCCAGCCTTCATCGGCGGGCGTGAACTCGGCGGCGGTGCCGATGGCAAAAGTCGGGATCATGTCCAGACTGAACGCCGTAGCGTGGTCGTTGTAGACCAAAAAAATGACATCGGGCTTGTTGTCCTTCATCCATTGCTTGGAGAAGTCATAGCCCGCAAAAACGGGTTTCCAGTAGTCTTCTTGCGTTTTACCCAAATCCATGGCGGCGCCAATGGCGGGCACATGCGAGGTGAAAACAGAGGCGGTGATTTTGGCCATGTTCAGTTTCCTTTCTTGGCGTCTGCGAGGGCCGATTGAGCCGCTGCGTGAATCTGCTGACCGGCGGCGCCTTGGGGCTGGTTGTGCGCCTGCGCATCGCCGTTTTCGCCAATGTAGCGATTGCCTTCTGCGCTGCGACCACCGTTGATCATCATGTTGCGGTATTCCTCTTCGGTCATGCCGGTCATCGAGCCCGCCATCTGCTGGAAACTCTTGCCGTCGGTTGAACCAATCTTGGCGAGAAAATAAATGTTGCCACCCGTGCGCATGCACCAGTTCAGGTCGCGGGCCAGCACCGCCTGCTTTTGCTCTTCGGTCATTTGCCACTCATCCACATAAGCGCGTTCGTCGGCCTTGAACCGTTCGCGGTTTTCGGCTTTCATGAGGGACATGCAGAACTGGTTGATCCAGTAGCCTTTGCGGGACTGCTCGGCATCAAAAATGATGGTGCCGGGCACGTCTTTGTAGGGTTTGTCTAAAGCCATATCGAGTTCCTTTCAGTTTCTGTTCAGCAAAGCAACGCTGTTGTCTGTGTCATCGTTTCGTCTCTCTGTCATTTTCGAGAGTGCGGAAATTCATGCCTTTAAAACCAAGGACCCACGCCTTCGCAAGGAGGACAACCCCACGGCAATGGATGCCTGTTTTTACAAGAATGGCCCAGCACTCAGTGGATGCCCGCTGTCACGGAGATGAGGGATAAAGACTCAGACCCCCTCTTCGGGCCAATACAAGCGCATCGGGTTGTCCACCAGCAGCTTCTTTTGCAGCTCGGCAGTTGGCGCGATGTGCGGGATGAAGTTCACCAACAGGCCGTCATCGGGCATGTGGTCTTTCAGGTTGGGGTGTGGCCAGTCGGTGCCCCAGAGTACGCGATCCGAGAACTCTTCGACGATGCGCTTGGCAAACGGGATCACGTCTTTGTAGGCGCCCGACTCCAAGTCTTTCTCGCCATTCAAAGCCTTGGGGCCAGTCACCGACAAACGCTCTGGGCAAGACACTTTGCTCCACACGTTTTTGTGCTCGCGCATGAACTTTTGAAACAACGCAAACTGCGGGCCGTCCACGGGCAGCGACACATCGGGGCGGCCCATGTGGTCCACCACCACGGTGGTGGGCAAAGCGGTGAAAAAGTCCCACAGCTCGGGCAAGTCCACGGCTTCAAAGTAAATCACCACATGCCAGCCCCATTGGGCAATGCGGCCTGCAATCTCCATCAGTTCGTCTTTGGGTGTGAAATCCACCAGACGCTTAACGAAGTTGAAGCGCACACCGCGCACACCGGCGTCGTGCATGGCCTGGATTTCTTCGTCCGTCACGCTGCGCTTGACCGTGGCCACGCCACGCGCTTTGCCGCCTGAGTTGAGCAGTGCATCGACCATGGCGCGGTTGTCAGCGCCGTGGCAGGTGGCTTGCACCACCACGTTGCGCTCAAACCCCAGGTGGTCACGCAGTGCGTACAGCTGGTGCTTGCTGGCATCGCAAGGCGTGTATTTGCGCTCGGGCGCATAGGGAAACTCGGCACCGGGTCCAAAGACGTGGCAGTGCGCATCCACCGCACCTGCGGGCACTTTGAAGGCCGGCTTGCTCGGACCGTTGTACCAGTCCATCCAGCCAGCGGTTTTGGTGAAATCACCTGTTGTGGGTTTGCTCATCTTCGCTCCTTCGTGAACGGACAAGAGGCTGCACAGCCTCTTGTCCTTTGTGTCGTTGCAGGTTGATCAATCGATGTACTTCAGACCCGCTGCCGCCAAGGGCTCGCGCATCTTGTACATGTCCAGGCCCAGCACGCCAGAGGCGAGCTTGGCGCGTTTTTCGCCTTCGAAGCTTTCGCGCTTTTGGGCGGCATCCAAGGTCTTGGCGGCCAAGTGGGCAGGCACGCACACCACGCCGTCGTCATCGGCCACGATCACATCACCGGGCTGCACGATCATGCCGGCACACACCACAGGCACGTTGACCGAACCCAAGGTGGCCTTGATCGTGCCTTTGCTAGAGATGGCTTTGCTCCAGACCGGGAAATTCATTTTTTGCAGCTCTTTCACATCGCGCACACCGGCATCGATGATCAAGGCGCGGGCACCCCGAGCCTGAAACGAGGTGGCCAACAGGTCACCAAAATAGCCATCGGTGCATTCAGCAGTCACTGCCGCCACCACGATGTCACCTGGCTGAATCTGCTCAGCGGCCACATGCATCATCCAGTTGTCGCCCGGTTGCAGCAGCACGGTCACGGCGGTGCCCGACACTTGCACGCCCGGATAGACGGGGCGCATATAGGGTTTCATGAGACCGACACGGCCCATGGCTTCGTGCACCGTGGCCGAGCCCAAAGCGGCCAAGCCGTCAGCGGTTGCGCGGTCTGCGCGGGTGATGTTGCGGTAAACAACGCCGAGTTCGTACATGGTTTTCTCCTGATTCAAATTTAGGCGATCACGCCAGAAAAACGCGTATTGGGCACGCATCCTGTGTTTGTCATCCCCAAGAAGGCGGGGATCGAGGGGCATAGATGCCCGATCAAGTCGGGCATGACAACAGGGCAGCAGAGCGACAAAACGAGGTGACTGACAAGATCTTGCTCACTGGCCCTTGGCCGTCAACTGGTCGTCCAGGCGCTTGAACACGCGGCGGGCGTTGCCCTCAAACACCATGTAACGCTCTTGGTCGTTCAGGTTGGCCGTGGCTTGCACATAGCGCTTGGTGTCGTCAAAGTAGTGGCCGGTTTCGGGGTCGATGCCGCGCACCGCGCCGATCATTTCAGACGCGAACAAAATGTTCTTGACCGGGATGACCTTGGTCAGCAAATCAATGCCCGGCTGGTGGTAAACGCAGGTGTCAAAGAAGATGTTGTTCAGCAGGTGCTCAGACAGCAAGGGCTTTTTGAGTTCTTGCGCCAAACCGCGGAAACGGCCCCAGTGGTAAGGCACTGCGCCGCCGCCGTGCGGGATCAAGAATTTCAGCGTCGGAAAGTCTTTGAACAAGTCGCTGGTCAGGCACTGCATGAAGGCGGTGGTGTCGGCGTTCAGGTAGTGCGCGCCGGTGGTGTGAAAGCAGCTGTTGCAGCTGGTGCTCACGTGGATCATCGCGGGGATGTCGTACTCGACCATCTTTTCATAAATGGGGTACCAGGCTTTGTCGGACAAGGGTGGCGATGTCCAATGGCCGCCCGACGGATCGGGGTTGAGGTTGATGCCGACGTTGCCGTATTGCTCAACGCACTTGACCAGCTCGGGGATGCAGGTGGCCGGGTCCACACCGGGCGACTGGGGCAGCATGGCCGCAGGCACAAAGTGGTCGGGAAAGAGTTGCGCCACGCGGTAGCACAGCTCGTTGCAAATCGCCGCCCAGGTGGACGAGACATTGAAATCGCCAATGTGGTGGGCCATGAAGCTGGCGCGGGGGCTGAAGATGGTGATGTCCGATCCGCGCTCTTTCATCTTGGCCAGTTGGTTGGTTTCGATGGTTTCGCGCAGTTCGTCGTCGCTGATTTTCAGCTCGGACACTTTGGGGCTGATGCTGGGGTCCTTGATGCCCGCGATCTGGCGGTTGCGCCAGTCTTCGAGCGCCTTGGGCGCGGTGGTGTAGTGACCGTGCACGTCAATGATCAAGGGCTTGGTTTGGCTCATGTCGGATTCCTCGGTAGATGGCATTTTTTGGGTCGACGGCTGCAGCTCGCTGGCTTGAGCCTCGGCCTGGTTTTCGGGGCACAGATCTTCGGGGCTCAAGCCAGCGATCTGCAAGATTTCAAGCGCAGATTGTGCAGGCTCACTCGGCCAAAACCCAGCACCCGTCCCCACTACCAGCTAGAACAAATTCGCATAACCAAGCCGTGGATATGACAAAATCATGGCAACGGAAAGAATGCCCATGGACCTCAAACAACTTGAATACTTTGTGCGCGTGGCCGAACTGGGCAGTTTCACCCGCGCCGCGCAGGCCTTGAACGTCGCCCAGCCCGCGCTCAGCCGCCAGGTGCGCCTGCTGGAGGTGGAGCTGCGGCAAAACCTGCTGGTCCGCAATGGCCGGGGCGCCACCCCCACGCAAGCCGGGCAGTTGTTGCTGGAGCACGGGCGAGGCATCTTGCACCAGGTCGAGCGTGCCCGCGAAGAGCTGGGTCGGGTGCGCACCGGCCTGACGGGACGTGTGGCCTTGGGCCTGCCGCCCAGTGTGGCGCGGGTGCTCACCGTGCCATTGACGCGGGCGTTCCGCCAAAAGATGCCAGAAGCCCAACTGTCCATCAGCGAAGGCCTGTCGAGTGCGATGCAAGAAAACCTGCAAAACGGACGCCTGGACATCGCCGTGCTCTACAACCCGAGCCAAGTGCCCGGCATCGAACACCGGCCCTTGGTGCAAGAAGAATTGCTGCTGGTGCAACCACGCCCACCAGGCCTGCAAGAAGACCCTCCTCCACCGCCCATTCGCTTGCAAGACGTTGCCGGACTGCCATTGGTGATTCCCACCCGGCCCAACGCGATCCGCATGCATGTCGAGTCAGAAATGGCCGCCATTGGCTGCCGCCCGCAGATTGCATTGGAGATTGACGGCGTGAGCGCCATCCTGGACTTGGTGGCCGATGGCGCAGGCTACGCCATCTTGTCACGCAACGCCGTCATGCGATCGGTGCGGCCCTCGGCGTTTTCGGTGCGGCAGGTGTCAGCGCCAGCGCTGACCATTCAACTGACCACGGCTGTCAGCTCTTTGCGGCCCACCACCTTGACCCAGCAGGCTACATTGACCTTGATTGACGAGATGGCCCGTGAATGGCTCACCCCGCACTGAAACCGGCTCAGAAGGGGTAGAGCCGCATCACCCACAACAAAGCACTGAGCGTGAAAAACGACACCACGGTGGTCACCAGCAAGGAAGCGGCACTGATGGCACCGTGCCCATGGCGCTGGCTCAAGATGGTGTAGATGCCCAGCATGGGCAAGGCCCCGGTCAGCAAGGCGGCTGAGCGCAGAGCCGGATCGGCGATCGGCACCAGCCACACCAACACCACCCACATGGCCAGTGGATGCAAGAACAATTTACCGAAGGCGATTTGCGACACCGTGCCCCGCAGGCCGTCGGCCTTCAAGCCCACCAGCGATCCGCCGATCACAAACAGCGACAAGGCCGCACTGGCCTGTGCAAACAAATTGACCGTGCGGCCCAGGGGTGCGGGCATGGCCCAGCCTGAAAGTGAGAACAAAAACCCGCCCACGATGCCCCAGATCATGGGGTTCTTGGCCAGGTTCTTCAGGGTTTGCCACAGCACCTGCTTCCACTGACCGGGATGGCCGCCGTCTGCGTCAGCCACCGCCAACAAAAAGGGAATCATCAACAGGTTCTCGACCACCATGTTCAGCGCCAGCGCCACCCCGGCCACCGGGCCGAAAGTGAGCAACATGATCGGATAACCCACAAAGCCGCTGTTGGGGCAAGACATGCCCATGGCCATCATGCTGCTGTAGCTCAGGCTGTGGCCTTTGACTTTGCGAGCCCAAAACAGCCCGCCCAGAATCACCCCCATCGAGCCCAGCGCATAGGCCAGCAGGTAGTGGGCATTGAGGATCTCACCGATGCTGCGCTGCGACAGCGCATTGAACAGCAGCGCAGGCAAGGCCAAATTGAGGGTGAACTTGCCAAACACCTGCATGTCGGCTTTGGCGAACACCCCTTGTCGGGTGAACACATAGCCCAGCGCAATGGCCAGGTAAATGGGGCCGGTGATGCCCAGAATTTCCAGAGTTGAGTTCATCGTGGTGTGTGTGAACGCGATCAGGCAAGCGCTTGGCCCAATTTACAAATCAAGCACCAGCCTCGCTGTCTGGCTGCGTGAGCAGCAAATCAGCATCTGGTCATTGGCCTCTTGTTCTTCGGGCGTCAGAAACATGTCCCAGTGGTCAGGTGTGCCCGCGACCACCTTGGTCAAGCAGGTGCCGCAAATGCCTTCTGAGCACGAAAACGGCACGTCGTGCCCCGCGTCTTGCAGCACCTTCAGAATCGACTGGTCTTTGGTGACCCGCAGAATTTGCCCGCTCTTTTCAAGTTGCACCTCAAAACTGCCATCGTCAGTGAGGGGGCTTTGGGTCAGGTCTGTGGTGTTCATGCGGTCACTCCGGGCTTGTTTTCTTCGGCCAGCAAACGGTCAATGATGCGGCGCGATTGCACGCCGCCTGAGTCGATGTTGAGCATCAACAACTTACGGTCCGGCCAAGCCGTGATGTTCTTTTGCTGCAATTGCAGCATTTCCATGTCTTCGCCAAAAATGCCGCCCTGTCCCGCGCGGATCTTGTCGGTCAAGGCCGTGTCTTCGGGCTTGAACTGGCGGGCCATGCCCCAGTGGTACCAATGCGAGGTTTCGCTCTCGGGGGTGATGAAGTCCACCACCACGCTGTAGGCCTTGTGCTCGGGCGCGGCGTCAAAGCCACCTTTGCCTGCAAGGGCCACGCCCACGTCAATCATGATGTGGCTGGGCGGGCTGAAGCGGCAAATTTGCCAGCGGTCAACCTTGGCCTGCGGGTCAAGACCGTTGGCGCTCATGGCCATTTGCCAAAACGGAGGGGCCTGAATGCCTTCCATGTGGCGCTGCAAGATGACTTTGTCGCCCTCTACCGTGGTGGTGCAAGGCGTCTCGTCGATTTCGGGCTGGCCGATGCTGGTGGCATGCACATAAGTCTCGTGCGTCAGGTCCATCAGGTTGTCAACCATCAGGCGGTAGTCGGCCTGCACGTGGTACAGCCCCCCGCCATAAGCCCAGGCCGGGTTGTCAAAAAATTCGAACACCGGCATTTGCGCCTCATCCGCTAGGGCTTGATCGCCGGGCCAGACCCAGACAAAGCCATAACGCTCGACCACGGCATAGCTCTTGACCGCCGGAAAACCGCGCACACGCTGACCGGGCATGTGCACGGTTTTGCCCTCGCAGCCCATCTCAAGGCCGTGGTAGCCGCACACCAGCTTGCCGTTACAGACATTGCCCAAAGACAAGGGCGCACCACGGTGCGGGCAAAAATCTTCCACCGCCGCGACCCGACCCTCGGGGCCTTTAAAAAAAACCATCTTTTCGTTGCAAATGGTGCGACCCAGGGGCTTGCTGCCCAAGGCATCGAGTTCGGTCATGGCGCAGGCCACATACCAGGTGTTTTTAATGAACATGTTTCACCTCTTGATGATCAAAAAAATTCAAAGCTTGCGGGCCACGCCCAGCAAGCGGTCCAGCAATTCGGGGTCTTGCTGCAAGGTGGCAGCAGCGCTGGCGTGCACCACGTTGCCGTGGTCCAGCACCACAGCGCGGTGGCTGATGCGCAAAATCGCTTGCGGGTGCTGCTCCACAATGATGGCCGACAAGCCCTCTTCGCGGGTGATGCGGGCAATCGCACGCAGCAGCTCTTCCACGATGATCGGGGCCAGCCCTTCGAGCGGCTCATCGAGCAGCAGCAAACGCGGGTTGAGTACCAGCGCACGGCCCACGGCCAGCATTTGTTGCTCGCCACCCGACAGTTGCGTGCCCAGGTTGGTCTTGCGCTCGGCCAGGCGCGGGAACATCTCGTACACGCGCTCGGGTGTCCAGGCTCGGCTCTCGCGCCCACCTGGCCCTTTGCGCCCAGGCCGCTGCACCGCCGTCAGGTTCTCGTGCACCGTGAGCGATTTGAAAATATTGCGCTCTTGCGGCACCCAGCCAATGCCCGCCGCAGCACGCTCGTGCGAAGGCAGTGTGTGCAGCGGCTGGCCACCCAAAAAGATCTGCCCGCAATGTTGGCGCGTGGCCCCGGCCAGCGTGTCCATCAGGGTGGTTTTGCCCGTGCCGTTGCGGCCCAGCAAGGCCAGGGTTTCACCCTCGCCCAGCGACAGGCTGATGTCGTTCAACACCACCGCTTCGCCATAACCTGCACGCAGGTTTTCAACTTTCAACAATTCAGCCATGGGCCACCTCCTCGCCATGCCCCAGGTACACCGCTTTGACTTGCGGATCGGCCGCAATCGCTTCGGGTGTGCCTTCGGTTAACACAGCGCCATTGACCAGCACCGTGATGCGGTCGGCAAATTCAAACACCAGATCCATGTCGTGTTCGATCAACAAGACCGACACCTCGGCAGGCAAGGCCGCCACGGTCTGCAGCAGCTCTTCGCGCTCGCCTGCGGGCACGCCCGCCACCGGTTCATCGAGCAACAAGACCTTGGGCTCACAGGCCAGCGCGATCGCCATCTCCAGCAAACGGCGCTTGCCATAAGCCAAAAACTCGGTGCGCTGGTGCATGACTTCGGTCAGGCGAAACAATTCGAGCAGCGCTTCGCAGCGCTCAACCACCGCCCTGTCTTGGCCCAAGACCTGCCACCAGCGCCCGCCCAGGCCGCGCTGCTGCGAGACCACCATGGCCAGAGTTTCCAAAGGCGTCATGCTGGCAAACAACTGGTTGATCTGAAAGGTGCGCACCAGGCCTCGGCGCACGCGCTGGTAAGGGGCCAACTGGCTAATGTCTTCGCCCAGCAACTCAATGCGGCCCGAAGTGGGCGGCAAAACGCCAGTGAACAAATTGATGAGCGTGGTCTTGCCCGCCCCGTTTGGGCCAATCAGCGCATGGCGTGCGCCCAGACGCAACGCCAGATCCACCTTGTCCGTGGCCGTGATGCCCCCAAACTGCTTGACCAGACCTTGGGCCTTCAACACGATGGGTGGGTTAACAACTGATGCGTTCATTGCGCACCGCCTTTCTGGTCAGCCGCACGGCCAACCCACAGCCATGGGCGGATCAGGCGTTCACGCCCGACCATGACCAGTACCACCAAAAACAGGCCAATCCAGAAGGTCCAGTATTGCGGCGTGATGCCGGAAATCACGTCGTGCATGAGCTTGAACACCACCGCACCCACCACCCCGCCATAGAGCCAGCCCACGCCGCCGATGACCAGCATCAGCATCACGTCGGCCGAGCGCTCCAGCGCAAACACATCGAGCGAAGCAAAACCAGTGGTCTGCGCCATCAACGCACCCGCTGCGCCAGCCAAAGCCGCCGCCACGGTATAGACAACAGCCAGGCGGTTGTGCACCGGGATGCCAATGGCCATGGCCCGCAGCAGGTTGTCGCGCACCGCCATCAACGTGGCGCCCCAGGGCGAATGCACAAAGCGCCGCGCCAGCACAAACAGCGCCAGCAAGACGGTCAGCGAGTACCAGGCTGCGGTTTGGCCATACAGGTCAAACTCGAACCGGCCCAGCACCGGGCCCATCACCACACCTTGCAAACCATCCGAGCCGCCCGTGAGCCAATCGAGCTTATTGGCCAGCTCCATCAAAATCAGCGCCATGCCCAGCGTGACCATGAGTCGCGTCAGATCGGTGCCGCGCAAAATGGTGAGCGAGCAGACCGCGCCCAGCAGCGTGGCGCAAAAAGTGCCAAAAATCAGTCCTGCCAAAGGGTCGGGCATCACATGCTTGGCAAACAGGGCCGCGGCATAGGCACCAAAACCCAGAAACGCCGCATGCCCCAGCGACACGATGCCGGTATAGCCCAACACGAGGTCAAGCGACACCGCAAACAAAGCGACGATGGCCACCTCGTTGACGATCAGGGCATGACCTGGCAATGCGAAAGGCAAGACAAAAGCCACCAGCCAGACCAATGGCTCCCAGCCCCGAATGCGGGCGCTGGATAAAAGTTGTTGACGAGCCTCCATTTCAGCGGCCTCCTTTGCGCACAAAAAGCCCTTGCGGACGCCAGATCAGGATCGCGATCATGAGCGAGTAAACGATGAACGAACCGAGCTTGGGCATGTAGTACTTGCCCGCCACGTCGGCAACGCCCAGCAACAGCGCCGCCCACAGCGGCCCGGTGATCGACGAGGTGCCGCCCACGGCCACCACGATCAAAAAGTACACCATGAACTTGAGCGGAAAGGTGGGGTCCAGTCCCAGCACTTCGGCGCCCAAAGCCCCGCCCAAACCAGCCAGGCCAGAGCCCACGGCAAAGGTGGCGGCAAACACCAGGTTCACCCGAATGCCCAGCCCTGAGGCCACACGGGCATCGTCCACGCTGGCACGCAAGCGACTGCCAAAACGGGTCTTGGCCAGAATGAATTGCAGGCCCACCGTGAGCGCCGCACACACGGCGATGATGAACAAACGGTAATGACCCATGCCCAAAGCGCCATCCCACAACTCGGTGCGACCGCGCAGCCACTCGGGCAGCTGCATGATCTGTTGCTGCGAACCCATGAAGTAATCCATGCTGGCCACCGACATGAAGGCCAAACCAATCGAAAACAACACCTGGTCCAGGTGTGGCTTGCGGTACATGTGGCGGTAAAGCGTGCGCTCGAGCACCGCGCCCAACAAGGCAGCGCCCGCAAATGCCAAGGGCAGACACCACAAAAAGGGCACATCCCAGCGTTGCATCAGCACCACCGTCAAATACCCGCCCGCCATGGCAAAAGCACCGTGCGCCAGGTTGATGAAGTTCATCAAGCCCATGGTCACAGACAAGCCGACCGCCAGGATGAAAAGCAGCATGCCGTAGGCGATGCCGTCGAAAAGAATGGTCAACATGTGTTTTGAAGTTGGGTGCGGCTCACGCTGCGCACACGCAGCGCGAGCCTGCAAGAGATGGATGCCCGAACGCATCGGGCATGACAGTCATCTGCCAGATTAGCGGGCCTTGCCCGGATCTTTCACGTCCTTGATGGTCGCGAACTCTTGGTTGTAAAGCTGGCCGCCCACCTTTTCCACCTTGCGGATGTAGATGTTGTGCACCACGTCGCGGGTTTGCGCGTCGATGAACATCGGGCCACGGGGGCTTTCAAACACCTGGCCTTTCATCGCGTCGAGCAAGGCCTGGCCGCCCGCACCTTTGGTGGCTTTGGCCGCTTCATAAATCACGCGCATGCCGTCGTAACCGCCCACGGCCATGAAGTTGGGACGCAGGCCGTTGTTGGCTTTCTCGAAAGCAGCCACGAACTTCTTGTTCAAGGGCGAGTTATGCGATGCCGAGTAGTGGTGCGAAGTGACCACGCCATTGGCCACATCGCCCATGCTGTTCAAAATATCGTCATCGGTGATGTCGCCGGTACCGATCAGCTTGATGCCCGCTTTGTCCATGCCGCGCTCGGCGAATTGCTTCATCAGCGCAGCACCTGCGCCCGAGGGCACGAACACATAGACCGCATCGGGCTTCAAATCACGTACTTTTTGCAGGAAAGGGGCAAAGTCGGGGTTGCGCATGGGCACGCGCAGGGTGTCGAGCACCTGGCCGCCATTGAAGATCAGGCGGTCCTTGAAGTACTTTTCTGCATCGATGCCTGGGCCGTAATCGGCCACCAGAGTCACAACTTTCTTGATGCCATTGTTGGGTGCCCAATCGGCAATCGCCACGGCGGCTTGGGGCAAGGTGAAGCTGGTGCGCACGATGAACGGAGAGGCTTGCGTGATGCTCGAAGTCGCTGCCGCCATCACCACCAAAGGGGTTTTGGATTGGGTGGCGATTGGTGCCGTGGCAAACGCCAACGGCGTCAAACCAAAACCGGCCAGCACGCTGACTTTGTCATTAACGACCATTTCTTGCGCAATGCGCTTGGTCACGTCGGGGGCGCTGGTGTCGTCTTTCACGATCAGCTCCACCTTTTTACCCGCCACCATGTCGCCGTTTTGCGCCATGTACAGGCGCGCTGCGGCTTCGATCTGCTTGCCGGTCGAGGCAAAGGGGCCTGTCATGGGCAAGATCAGGCCGATCTTGAACTTGTCTTGCGCCATGGCCGTCGTGGCACTGGCCGCGACAGCGGCGCAGGCGATGGCACGGAGGAAAAATCGTTTTTGCATGCAGGTCTCCAGTTGTTGAAAGCAGAATTAAAAAGTCAGCGTTGAGAAAGCGGTGTGTTCTTTTGCGTGCGAATGAGCTGCACACCCGGCATGCCCCCTTGCTGCGGGTTTTGCATGACCAGGCCCAGGTTGTGCCTGGCCAAGCGCGAATGCTCTCGCATCAAGGCTTCTGCGCGACCGGCTTCACGCTGCGCAATGGCGTCCAGCACTTGCCGGTGCTGGTGTTGCGCCACCATCAGCATGTCGCGGGCATCAGGGTTGTGGGCTTGTACACCGACAAAGCCCGAAGCAGAGGCGAAAGGCAAACTCGATGCGCGTTCGATCTCGCGTGCCAGCACCGCGCTGTCGGCCATGCCAGACAGCAGCTTGTGAAACTGCCCGTTCAGACGCACATAAGCCGAAAAGCTGTCGTCGTCCAGTGCGCCTTGGCGCAGCAGCAGATCAATCTGGTCGAGGCATTCTGTGGCGTGCTTGAGCACCGCCGGGCGCACACCGCGCTCTGCTGCCAAGCGAGCGGCCAAGCCTTCCAACGTACCGCGCAACTCAATCGCATCGGCGACTTCGCGCTCGGAAAAGGTACGCACCGCATAACCGCCACTGCTCAGGGCTTCAAGCAAGCCTTCTTGGCCCAAGCGCATCAGGGCCGCACGGATGGGGGTACGCGACATGCCCAATCGCTCCACCAAGGCCAATTCGGCGATCCGGCTCCCTCCGGGCAAGTCGCCCGCCAAAATCCATTCGCGCAGGCGTTGCTGTGCCTTGACGGCTTGCGAGCCGCCTTCTTCGGCAGCTTCAGACTCCTGGATGCGAACGGATGGTACAGACATAGACAGGCTGGTAAAAATGGCATTAAACCACCAAGAAGGCCAAACCTGTATACAGGCAATCCCTTAATCCTCGATTTTTGCCCAATTTTTAAGCATTAAACATAGTTTATGTATTCAGCAAGATGCCTCGCGTGGCGATTCAGGGCGGCGACAATCAAGCCCTCATTCGAGGAGCGCCCTGATGGATTTGCGATTACTGGACTTTGACTGCAGCGAAGACGCCGATGGCGTGGTCTGCTGGGACGCCTTGGCGCAGCCACAAACCCATCACAACAGCGCGCTGCTGCAAGAGGTGTCGCAGGTGTTGGCTTGGGCCTTCTGTTTTGACGCGCAAGGCCCCGGTTCGCTGGAAGACGGTGCGAACTGGGACTTTGACCTGCAAGCCACACTGCACCCGAGCGGCCAGCCTCCGGTGACTGCGGTCATCACGTTCAGCCCGGTCACCCGCGACATCACCATCACGCCCCCGGCCTCAGACCAGCGCATCGAACTGAGCTTGAGCCTGAGCGGCACGCCCAGCTTTGCACAGGCCTTTCGCGACCATTGGGGTGCGCCATGACGCCACACACACCGTCGCCCGTCAGCTTCAAGCAGGCACTTCAATTCTGGTTTCGGCTGGGCTGCATCAGTTTTGGCGGGCCCGCCGGACAGATCGCCCTGATGCACGAAGAGCTGGTGGTGCGCCGCCGCTGGATATCGGAAAAGCGCTACCTGCATGCACTTCATTACTGCATGCTGCTGCCCGGCCCCGAGGCGCAGCAACTGGCCACCTACATCGGCTGGCTGATGCACGGCACCCGAGGCGGTATCGCTGCGGGGGCCTTGTTTGTGCTGCCGTCCTTGGTGTTGTTGATGGTGTTGAGCTGGGCCTACACCGCTTGGGGCAACCACCCCTGGGCTCAGGCACTGCTGTGGGGCCTCAAGCCCGCCGTGACGGCACTGGTGCTGCACGCCGCTCACCGCATGGCCCAACGCACCCTGAAAGCGCGCTGGCTGTGGGTTCTGGCCAGTTTGTCCCTGCTGGGCATGTTGTGGGGTTTGCCGTTTCCACTGATCATTTTGGGGTCGGCAGGCGTGGGTTATTGGATGTCACGCACGCATCCAGAGCAGCGCACACGCCCATCGGCAAACGTGTCGTCTTTTGCCGCAGCAGTGCCAGTGAACGCCGCCACGCCAAACCTTGCCGCAGAGACCGCCGCTTGGCTGAATGACCACTCGCCCCAGCAGCCACACACCCATTTCAGTCCGCACCGTTTATGGCGCGCACTGGCCCTGGGTGTGGGTTTGTGGGCGCTGAGTTTGGGGCTGATTGCCCTGCTGTTCGGCGCAGGCCACACCCTCACGCAAATGGGTGGCTTTTTTACACAAGCGGCTTTACTAACTTTTGGTGGCGCATACGCCGTACTGCCTTTTGTGACGCAGGCAGCGGTGGTGCAATACGGCTGGCTGACGGCAGCGCAAATGATGGACGGCCTGGCGCTTGGCGAGACCACACCCGGACCGCTGATCATGGTGGTCGCATTCGTGGGTTTTTTGGGTGGGCACAGCCAAGCCTTGCTGGGCTATCCACTGCTGGGCGGCATTGTGGCCGCTTGCGTGGTGACCTGGTTCACGTTTTTGCCTTCGTTCGTGTTCATCCTGGCAGGTGGGCCGCTGGTCGAATCGACACGTCATATGCCTTCGCTGACCGGGCCACTGCAAGGCATCACGGCGGCCGTGATCGGCGTGATCGTGCACCTGGCTGGTGTGTTTGCCCGCCAGACCTGGCTGCCTGGCGGCTGGCACATGCTGCCCGACCTGAGCGCGCTCTTGCTGACCCTGCTGGCAACATGGGCCTTGGTCAAGAAAGGCTATGCCGTGGTGCGCGTGCTGGCAGCCTGTGTCGTGCTCGGTTTGCTGAGGTATGCCTTGTTGTAAGCCCTGCGGCTTGCACCAACTGGCTCAACTCGCGGCATTGAATTGCAGCGCAGCCAGGCTCGCGTAAAGCCCGCCTTTGGCTTGCAACTCGGCATGGGTGCCCTGCTCCATCAGGCGACCACGCTCCAGCACCCAGATCACGTCCGCGCGTTGCACCGTGGCCAGGCGGTGCGCAATCACCAGTGTGGTGCGGCCCACCATGGCTTTGTCCAGCGCAGCCTGCACCATTTTTTCGCTTTGCGCATCCAGCGCGCTGGTGGCTTCGTCCAGCAACAAGAGCGGTGGGTTTTTCAGAATCGCCCGCGCAATGGCGATGCGCTGACGCTGGCCGCCCGACAAGCGCACGCCCCGATCACCCAGGTAAGTGTCAAAGCCCTCGGGCAGATCGCGAATGAACTCCTGCGCATAGGCCGCTTCGGCTGCGGCCTGCACTTCTGCCAGGCTTGCATCGGGCCTGCCGTAACGGATGTTCTCGATCACCGAGCCCGAAAAAATCACCGGCTCTTGCGGCACGATGGCCATGCGCTGGCGCAGATCGTGCAGGTCCATCTGGTCAATCGGCACGCCGTCGAGCACGATGCGGCCGAACTGTGGGTCGTGAAAGCGCATCAACAAATCGAACACAGTGGTTTTGCCCGCACCACTAGGGCCGACCACCGCCACCGTTTGACCCGGGTGAACTTGCCCATTGAGCTGGTCCAGCGCCCACGTGTCTGGGCGTGAGGGGTAGTGAAACCGAACCGACTCCAGCTGCAAAGACGAACCGCCCTGCGGCCAAGCGGGCTGTTGCGGCTGTGCGACGATCTTCAGGTTCGACTCGGTGTGCAGCAATTCCATCAAGCGTTCGGTCGCGCCGGCGGCCCGCAGCATGTCGCCATAAACCTCACCCAGCACCGCAAAGGCGCTGGCCAGCAAGATGACATAAAAAACCGTCTCGCCCAGCTGGCCCGCCGTGCTGGTGCCTGCCCGCACGGCCAACGTGCCCATGTACAAACCCCACAGCAAGACCGCGCTGGAGGCCATGATGATGAAACCCACCAGCACCGCCCGTGCACGGATACGGCCCAGCGCCGTGCCCAGGGCGCGCGCGGTTGAATCGATGAAGCGGCGGGTTTCGCGTCCCTCAGCGGTGTAGCTTTGCACCACGGTGATGGCATTCAGCACCTCGGAGGCGATGGCGCTGGAGTCGGCCACCCTGTCCTGGCTGGCGCGCGACAAACGGCGCACCCGGCGGCCAAGGTACACGCTGGGCAAAATAACCGCCACCAGCACCGCGACCACCTGCAGCATGAGAATGGGGTTGGTCCAGACCAGCATGCCCAAGGCCCCAGCGCCCATGACCAGGTTGCGCAAGCCCATTGAAAAAGACGAGCCCACCACGGTTTGCACCAGGGTGGTGTCGCTGGTCAAACGTGACAGCACTTCGCCCGACTGCGTGGTTTCAAAAAAGGCAGGGCTTTGCCGGAGCACATGGCTGTACACCGCATTGCGCAGGTCGCCTGTGATGCGCTCACCCAACCAGCTGACGGTGTAATAACGCCCAGAAGAAAACACCGCCAAAGCCGCCGCTACGCCAAAAAGCTGCAAAAAGTTACCCGACAACTGTTCGACCGACGCCCCGGTGGACAGGCCTTGGTCAATGAGCTGACGCAAGACCCAAGGGAAAGCCAGCGTCGTACCCGCTGCCAACAACAAAAACAAGGCGGCCAAAGCCAAGGCCAGACGGTAGGGCTTCAAAAAAGGGACCAGGCCCGATAGCGATTTGGGAGAGGCGGACATGGGCAGCAGTCATCGAAAAATGGTCGTTGCGAGCATACCGGCAAAAACGTCCGCCTGATTTCAGGGTGTTTGCAGAGGACAATCTGGGTTTCGCCTGACCAGACCACCATGAACACTTTGCCCCCTTGCCCCCAATGCCAAGACGAATTCAGTTACCCCGATGGCGAACTGCTGATCTGCCCCAGTTGCGGCCATGAATGGAACCCCGCTGAAGCGCCCACGGCAGAAGCCGCCAAAATCTGGAAAGACGCCAACGGCAATGTGCTGCAAGACGGCGACACCGTGACCTTGGTCAAAGACCTGAAGATCAAAGGCTCGTCCTCGGTCGTGAAAGTGGGCACCAAGGTCAAAAACATCCGCCTGATCGAAGGTGACCACGACATTGATTGCAAGATTGACGGCTTTGGCCCGATGCAGCTCAAAACCGAGTTTGTGAAAAAAGTCTGATATCGGCATGAGCGAAGACAACCAGATTGACATGCCGGAGAGCTTCACGGCCTTGTATGTGCTGCCCGGCAAAATCAAACCGCGCATCGGCCAGCACGAGATGGTCGAACGCTATGAGCTGTGCGAAGACCTGGCCAACCTGTTGACCGAAAAAGCAGCCAACATGCAATTCACCCTGGGCATCACCGAAGAACTGGTGCTGCAGCAATGCGAGCTGGGACTGCTGGCCGAGCCCGCCGTGGTCTCGCCCGCCGAAGCACGCTGGGTGGTGTGTCGCCTGGCGGAGTTGCTCAACTGGCCGATGGCCCAGTTACTGCAGTCGCCAATCCCCAAAGAGCCGATCAAGCCTGTCACCTAAGCTAACGCCCTGGCTTCGCAAGCTGCCAAGATGCTGGCATGACTGTTCCGCACCATGACCTGCAGCGCCTGCTGACCGCCCCGATCTTGCCCACCTTGCTGCGCTTGGCCGCACCCAATGTGATGGCCATGGTCATGACCGTGCTGGTGGGCATTGCCGAAACTTACTACGTAGGCCGTCTGGGCACCGCCCCACTGGCGGCCATGGCCTTGGTGTTTCCGTTTGCCATGCTCACGCAAATGATGTCGGCCGGGGCCATGGGCGGTGGTGTGTCGGCGGCCATCAGCCGTGCCTTGGGCGCATCGGACTTGCCGCGAGCACACACCTTGCTGCTGCATGCCTTGGTGATTGGTTTGGGCGCGGGTGTGCTGTACAGCGCCATCTTTTTGATCTGGGGGCCATTTTTTTATGCCCTGCTGGGCGGCCAAGGCCAAGTGCTCACAGAAGCCGTGCGCTACGGCCAGGTCTTGTTTGCAGGCGCTTTGCTGGTCTGGCTCATCAACACGCTGGCGTCCATTGTTCGGGGCACGGGCAATATGCGTGCGCCGTCTGTGGCACTGGTGGCCACAGCGGTTTTGCAAATCGCATTGGGCGGCGTGCTTGCGTTAGGTGCGGGCCCCGTGCCGGCCATGGGCATGGTGGGTGTGGCGCTTGGGCACATCATCGCCACTGCGGCGGGGGTGGTGTATTTCCTCTGGTACCTGGTCAGCGGCCAAGGCCGTCTGACGCTCAAGCTGGACAGCTTGCAGCTGCAAGGACGCATGTTTGCCGACATCCTCAGAGTGGGCGCTGTGGCCTGCCTGTCGCCCGTGCAATCGGTGTTGGCGATTTTGATTTTCACTGGCCTGTTGGCCCAAAAGGGCACGGAAGCACTGGCCGGTTACGGCATCGGTCAGCGGCTGGAATTTTTGTTGATCCCCATTGCCTTCGGCATTGGCGTGGCTTCGGTGCCCATGGTGGGCATGGCCATCGGTGCGGGCCAGGTGGCACGGGCAAGGCGCGTCGCTTGGGTGGCAGGTGCCGTATCGGCTTTCAATTTGGGGCTGATCGGTGCAGTGGTCACGCTGGCCCCTGATGCTTGGGCGCGCTTGTTCACACAAGACGAAGCCGTATTGAGCTATGCGAGGCAATACCTGGTAACGACCGGTCCGGCCTTTGCATTTTTTGGCTTGGGCCTGACGCTCTACTTTGCATCGCAAGGCGCAGGACAGGTCATCGGGCCGGTGCTGGCGGGCACGGTGCGTCTGATTCTGGTAGCCGGCGCAGGCTACTGGCTGGCGCAACAACAGGCCACTGCAGGCCATTTTTACGTGCTGGTGGCAGTGGCCATGGTGCTTTATGGCGTGGTCACAGCCGCTGCCGTGAAGCTCACGCCATGGGGGCCATCGCGCTGAGTGGCCATCAACTCGCCTTGTCCAAGCCCAGCAAACGCACGGCGTTGCCCTTCAAGATGCCGGGCATCACTTCGGGTTTGAACCCCGCCACTTCAAAGTCCTTGATCCAGCGCTCCGGAGTGATGAGCGGGTAATCGCTGCCAAACAAAATCCGGTCTTTCAAGAGCGTGTTGGCGTACTGAATCAGTTGTTTGGGAAAGTATTTGGGACTCCAGCCCGACAGGTCGATCCAGACATTGGGCTTGTGCGTAGCCACACTCAGCGCCTCGTCCTGCCACGGAAAGCTGGGGTGAGCCATGACGATCTGCATGTCGGGGAAGTCAATCGCCACATCGTCCAGGTGCATGGGGTTGCTGTAGGCCAGTCGCAGGCCACCGCCACAGCGCATACCCGACCCGATGCCACTGTGACCCGTGTGAAAAATGGCTGGCATTTTGTGCGCATTGATCACTTCGTAGATCGGCCAGGCCATCTTGTCGTAGGGGTGGTAGCCCTGCACCGTGGGGTGAAACTTGAAGCCCCGGATGCCTTCTTCCTTGATCAAGCGCTCGGCTTCGCGTGCGCCCATCTTGCCCTTATGGGGGTCAATGCTGGCAAAGGCAATCATCATGTCGCTGTTTTCACGCGCGGCCTTGGCAATCTCTTCGTTGGGAATGCGACGGCGACCCAACTGAGATTCGCTGTCCACCGTGAACATGACCAACCCCATGTTGTGCTGGCGGTAATAAGCCACGGTCTCGTCAATGGTTGGACGGCGGTTGCTGCCAAAAAACTTGTCGGCGGCTCGGTCGTATTCCTCGCCGTAGTTGTCAAAGGGGTTCCAGCAACTCACTTCGGCATGGGTGTGAATGTCGATGGCGATCAGATCTTCGTGTCTCATGGGGTCACTCCAAAATTTCAAGAGGATGGAACGGTGGGCTGCGGACAAGGCCGCCGCCATGATCAAAAAGTTCCCATTTGGGTGTCACCCCACACCCGTCCGCGCCGGGTACACATCACGTCCTGAGGAAGGCAAGTATAGACAGCACGGTCGCCAAAGCAGCCGCCCTTGAGACAAGGAAAAGGCAGACGCGCAGACCGCGGGCAAGCTGCTGCGAGGTACTTCAAAGTGGGCTATTTCAAATGGAAGTGCGTCCAACCTAGGGAAACCACCAAGCTCATAAAACGCACGAACCACGCACAATAATCGTTATCAACAATAACCTTTTAAGCACCCTCGGTTTGACCCGAGCCCTGAACGGACACAACGCACATGACTGACTTGAACACGCCCATTTACGACCGCGCCGCTGCCCATGGCGTCACTTTGGAGATGCAAGGTGCTGTTGCCGTGGTGCGTTTGTGCCGTCCAGCCAAGCGCAACGCCTTGAACGACGGCCTGATTGAAGCGCTGCGCGATGTGTTTCAAAATCTGCCCGCCCAAGCCGGTGCTGCCGTGATCCACGGTGAAGGCGATCACTTTTGTGCCGGACTCGATTTGTCGGAACTCAAAGAGCGCGATGCAGGTGAAGGCATTCACCACTCGCGCAGCTGGCATGTGGCTTTGAACGCGGTCGAGCAAGGCCGCGTGCCTGTGGTCGCAGCCCTGCACGGCGCTGTGGTGGGTGGTGGTCTGGAGCTGGCCAGTGCTTGCCACATTCGCGTGGCCGATGACAGCACCTTCTTTGCATTGCCCGAAGGGACGCGCGGCATTTTTGTAGGCGGTGGCGGCTCGGTGCGCATTCCCAAGCTCATTGGCGCTGCACGCATGACCGACATGATGTTGACGGGCCGTGTCTACAACGCGCAAGACGGTGAGCGCGTGGGCTTGTCGCAATACCTGGTGCCTGCTGGCACCAGCTTGGCCAAGGCGTTGGAACTGGCCACACGCATCGCGACCAATGCACCGCTGACCAATTTCGCCCTGATGCACGCCCTGCCCCGCATTGCCGAGCAACCCGCTGACCATGGCTTTTTCACCGAGGCATTGATCTCGTCGATCGCCCAGGCCGCGCCCGAAGCCAAAGCGCGCGTGCGTGCCTTTTTAGAAGGCAAGGCCGCCAAAGTTAAAAAAGCCGACTGAACAACGGTCGCAGGAGACAAATATGAGCGCCCCCAAATTCCGCCCCCTGAAGTTCGGCGTCACCCGTGTCAATCTGCGTGACGGCGTGCCCGGCACGCATTACCTGACGGCAGAACAGCCTTTGCAGCCGTTTGCACAACGCATGACCGACCGCCTGCAGCACTGGGCCCAAACCAAACCCGAGCGCACCTTCATGGCGCGGCGTGTCAAGCAAGCCGACGGCACTCTGGGTGACTGGAAACACATCAGCTACGTCCAAGCCTGGGACACGGCCAGGTGCATTGCACAAGGCCTGATCAACCGAGGGCTGAATGCCGAACGGCCCATCGTCATCTTGAGCGAAAACAGCCTAGAACACGCCCTGCTCGCGCTGGGTGCCATGGTGGCGGGCGTGCCTTATGTGCCCACCTCGCCGCCCTACTCTTTGGTGAGCGTGGACTACGACAAGCTCAAGCATGTGCTGCGCACGGTCACACCGGGCCTGGTGTTCGCATCGGATGCCCGCTACGCCAAAGCCATTGCAGCCACCGTCAGTGATGACATGGAAGTGGTGATGGTCGAAGGCGACGTAACAGGCCGCGACGTGTCAACATTCGAGAGCCTGTGTGCCACCGTTGCCACACCCGCCGTTGAGGCCGCCATGGCCGCCACTGGCCCCGACACCATCGTCAAATTTTTGTTCACCAGCGGCTCGACCAAGCTGCCCAAAGCCGTCATCAACACCCAGCGCTTGTGGTGTGCCAACCAACAGCAAATGGCGCAGTCCATGCCCGTGCTGGCCGAGAAAGAGCTGGTACTGGTCGACTGGCTGCCTTGGAACCACACCTTTGGTGGCAATCACAACGTGGGCATGGTGATTTACCACGGGGGCACTTTGTACATTGACGACGGCAAGCCCACGCCCGCGCTCATCAACGAAACGCTGCGCAATTTGCGCGAGATCGCCCCCACGGTGTATTTCAACGTGCCCACCGGTTTTGAAGCGATTGCCAACGCCATGAAGACCGACGATGCCCTGCGCAAGACGCTGTTGTCGCGCGTGCAGATGTTCTTCTACGCCGGTGCCGCGCTGGCGCAACCGATCTGGGACAGTCTCTACGAATCGCAAGAACGTGAAGTGGGCGAGCGCATCGTCATGGGCACAGGTTTAGGCATGACCGAGTCAGGTCCATTCGGCATCTTCGTGACCACCCCCTTCGTCCAGGCCGGTGATCTGGGCGTTCCCACGCCTGGCTTGGAACTCAAACTGGTGGACATGCAGGGCAAAACCGAGGTGCGCTACCGTGGCCCCAACATCACACCCGGCTACTGGCGCAACGCCGAGGAAACCGCGGGCGCTTTTGACGAAGAAGGCTTTTTCAAAACCGGTGATGCCGTCAAGTGGATCGACGAAACCGATGTGCACCTGGGTCTGAAATTTGATGGCCGCATTGCCGAAGACTTCAAGCTGGCCACCGGCACCTTTGTCAGCGTTGGCCCACTGCGCGGCAAGATCATTGCCGCGGGTGCGCCCTACATTCAAGACGCGGTGCTCACCGGCATCAACATGAAAGAAGTCGGCGCCATGATCTTCCCAACGCCTGCCGTCAGAGCGTTGAGCGGCTTGGGCGCAGAGGTGCCGATGGCAGACGTGCTGGCGTCAGCCCCGGTGCTGGCCAAATTTCAGGTCATCGTCAATGAACTGGCCAAATCCGGCACGGGCAGTGCCAACCGCATCGCCCGCCTGTGTCTGCTGTCCGAACCGCCCACCATCGACAAAGGCGAAATCACCGACAAAGGCTCGATCAACCAGCGCTCAGTGCTGACGCACCGGGCCGACACCGTGGCCGCCTTGCATGGCGACACGCTGCACTGCATCGTCAAGCCCCAAACGTAAACCATTCACTTGTCATACCTGCGAACGCGGGTATCCATGCCTTCAATGAACATGGATGTCCGATCAAGTCAGGCATGACAAAACTCTAGGAAAAATAATGACAGCCAAAGGATTTTTCAACGCGTTTGCCGATGTGTGGATGCACGAAGGTGTGCGCACACCCATGGTCGATTACTGCGGCGCATTGGGTCACATCTCGCCCACCGACCTGGGCATCAAGGCCGCTCGCGAGGCACTGAAGCGCGCGGGCATCGCCGCCACCGAAATCGGTTCGGTCATCACCGGCAACATGGCCCCTGGCGACTTTGACCAGTTCTTCCTTCCCCGACACATCGGCCTTTACGCGGGTGTGCCGCAAGAAGTGCCCGCCATCATGACCCAGCGCATTTGCGGCACGGGCTTCGAGTTGTTCCGCCAAGCCGGTGAACAGATCGAAGCAGGCGCCTGTGAAGCCGCGCTGGTGGTTGGCACCGAGAGCATGACGCGCAATCCGATTGCCGCCTTTGACCACCGCACCGGCTTCAAGCTGGGTGCGCCCGTGGGCTTCAAGGACTACATGTGGGAAGCACTGAAAGACCCGGCCGCTGGCATCAACATGATCCAGACCGCAGAGAACTTGGCCAAAAAATACAACATCACCCGCGAAGAAGTGGACCAGTTTGCGTCCGACTCGTTCGCCAAAGCGGTGGCTGCGCAAGAAGCCGGATTTCATGCGGGCGAGATCGTGCCGGTGATCACCGAAAAATTTGAGCTCGAAGGCTACAAGGCCCGTGGCATCAAGCTGCAAGGCAAAGTCACCGAAATCAACGCTGACACCCACGCCCGCATTTCGCCTGTGGAAGTGCTGGCCAAGCTCAGGCCAGTCTATGAAGGCGGCGTACAAACCGGGGGCAACAGCGCGGCCTTGGTCGACGCTGCTGCGGCTTGCGTGGTCACATCCGGCGCGTATGCCTCTGCCCACGGCAAAAAGCCTTTGGCGCGCGTGGTCGCCGCGGCAGCGGTGGGTGTGCCACCCGAGATCATGGGCATCGGTCCGGCGCCCGCCATCCGTTTGTTGCTCGAGCGCACAGGCTTGAAGCTGTCCGACATCGGCCGCTTTGAAATCAACGAGGCCCAAGGCGCACAAACCCTGGCTGTGGGCCGTGAGCTCGGTCTCGATTTGTCCAAGCTCAACGTCAACGGCGGCGCGATTGCGCTGGGCCATCCGCTGGCCGCAACCGGTGTGCGTTTGACCATTACGCTGGCACGTGAGCTCAAGCGCTCAGGTCTGCGCTACGGCATTTCCAGCGCCTGCGTAGGCGGCGGCCAAGGCATTGCGCTCTTGATCGAAAACCCAGAAGGCACTTGAATTGATGCGATTGACTTTGACTTCCCCTACCTATGTCATTCTCAATTTTTTGTCACTCCCGCGAATGCGGGAATCCATGCCTTCGCTGAGCCTGGATGCCCGATCAAGTCGGGCATGACAAATACCTGAACGACGCCTACTTAAAGGAACCAACATGAACATACAAGGACAAGCAGCTCTGGTCACCGGCGGTGGCTCGGGCCTGGGCGAAGCCACAGCGCGCGAACTGGCCCGTCTGGGCGCCAAGGTCGCGGTGCTCGACCTCAACATGGACAACGCGCAGCGCGTGGCCCAAGACATCGGCGGCCTTGCGGTGCTGTGCAACGTGAGTGACCCGGACAGCATGCAGCATGCCATCGAAACGGCTGCGGCAGCGCATGGCCCGGCCCGCATCCTGATGCAGATCGCTGGCATCGGCAGCGCCAAGCGCGTGGTTGGCAAAGACGGCAACGCCGCCCCGCTCGAAGATTTCGCCAAAGTCATCAACGTCAACCTGATCGGCACTTACAACGCCGCGCGCCTGTTTGCCGCCGCCTGCGCCAAGCTCGCCCCCTTGGCGCAAGATGGCCAAAGCGATGGCGCTCGTGGCGTGATGGTTTTCACTGCTTCGGTCGCTGCATTTGACGGCCAAGTGGGCCAGCAAGCCTACAGCGCATCCAAGGCCGGCGTGGCGGGTATGACCTTGCCCATGGCACGCGACTTGGCACAACACGGCATCCGCGTGTGCACCATCGCCCCCGGTTTGTTTGCCACCCCTTTGCTCAAAAGCTTGCCCGAGCCGGTGCAGCAATCGCTGGCCGCCAGCATCCCCTTTCCCGCGCGCTTGGGCAAGCCCAGCGAATTTGCCGAACTGGCCTGCCACATTGTCAGCAACGACCACCTGAATGGCGAAGTCATCCGCCTTGACGGTGCTTTGCGCATGGCCCCCCGTTGAAAGAACACCCATGAGCAAAACCGTTGTTTACGAAGTGCAAGTGATGTTCGGTGACTGCGACCCCGCAGGCATCGTCTTCTTTCCGAATTTCTCCAAGTGGATGGACGCTTCATCCTTGAACTTCTTTGTCCAATGCGGCGTGCCGCCCTGGCGCGAGCTGGTCAAGACGCGCGGCATCATCGGCACGCCACTGCTCGAGATCAACACCAAATTCATCCGCCCTGCCACCTATGGCGAAACCATCCAGGTGCACACCAGCGTGCAGGAGTGGCGTGAAAAAGTCATCGTGCACAAACATGTCGTCATGCGCGGCGACACCGTGCTGTGCGAGGGCACCGAAGTGCGCGCCTTTTGCATCAAGCACCCCGAAGACCCGGACCGCATCAAAGCCATCCCGGTGCCCGAAGACATCAAGGCTTTGTGCAGCTGACCCCCCCGTTTTCCAACCACCCCAAAGAGGAGACAACCATGAGCAACCGACGCGAATTCATTCAATCCACCATCGGAGCGGCCATTTTGGGCAGCACCGCCTTCCAGCAAGCCTGGGCACAAAGCGGCCTGCCCATCGAGCAAGTCAAAGTGCTCTATGGCTTCCCACCCGGAAGCTCGGGCGACATCTGCGCCCGCCGCGTGGCCGAGAAATTTGGCGGCACGCCTTACAGCAAAAATGCCGGCATCATCGACAGCCGCCCAGGGGCTGGCGGTCAAATTGCCCTGAACCTGCTCAAAAGCGCACCCGCCGACGGCTCGGTGTTGGCCATGACCCCGTTCTCGGCCATTTCGCTTTACCCCCACATCTTCAAAAATCTGCAATACAAGCCTTTTGAAGACTTCACTCCCGTGGGCACAGCCTCCATGATTCACCACGGCTTTGCGGTGGGACCCATGGTGCCTGCCAGCGTCAAAAACGTGAAAGACTTCATCGCCTGGGCCAAGGCCAACCCAGCTCTTGCCAGCTATGGCTCACCCGCCGCAGGCTCGACGCCCCACTTCATTGGCGCTTTGCTGGGCCTGAACCAGAACTTCGAGTTCAAGCACGTGCCCTACCGTGGCTCGGTGCCCGGCGTGACCGATGTGGTCGGCGGCCAGATCGCCTGCATGTTCACCCCGCACGGTGACTTCATTGCCAACCACAAGGCCGGCAAGATGCGCATCATTGCCACCTCGGGCAAAACACGTTCGCCTTTTGTGCCTGATGTGGCCACTTTTGCCGAACAAGGCTTCCCCGAACTGACGGTCGAAGAGTGGTTTGGTTTTTACGCCCCCGCCAAAACACCCGCGCCCGTGATCCAAGCGGCCAATGCGGCCATCAATGCCGCACTCAAAGACAAAGGCGTACAAGACGCCTTGACCGTGGTCGGCCTGATACCCTTCGGCGGCACACCTGCCGACCAGCTCAAGAGCTCGCAAGTTGAACTCGAACGTTGGGGCCCACTGATCAAGCGCATCGGCTTCAGCGTCGACTCCTGATCTGCCCACCGGGCTGATCCTGTCCGGAGCACCGCGAGGGTGCTCCGGCATTATTGATTGTTAAAAGTGCTCCCATGAACGCCTACCAACCCCGCACCGACGACATGCAGTTTGTGTTGTCCCGCGTGCTGAACGCGCCCGCCCAATTGCAAGCCCTGCCCGCCTTTGCCGAGGTGGACCCGGACTTGATGCAGCAAGTGCTGGATGAAGCGGGCAAGTTCGTGGGCGAGGTGATCGCCCCCCTCAACCGCGATGGCGACGAGATCGGTGCGCAATGGAAAGACGGCGTGGTCACCATGCCACCGGGCTTCAAAGACGCGTACCAAGCCTTTTGGCAATCGGGCTGGCCTGCCTTGTCGGCCAGCGCCGAAGACGGTGGGCAGGGCCTGCCCAGCGTGCTCGAAGCCATGCTGTACGAAATGCTGTCAGCGGCCAACCACGGTTGGACCATGGCCCCAGGCTTGCTGCACGGCGCTTATGAGTGCATCAAGCACCACGCCAGCGACGATCTCAAAGCCTTGTATTTAGAGAAAGTCGCCACCGGCGAATGGCTGGCCACCATGTGCCTGACCGAGCCCCATGCAGGCTCTGATTTGGGCTTGGCCCGCACCAAAGCCGTGCCGTTGGCCGATGGCCAATACGCCGTCAGCGGCACCAAAATTTTCATCTCGGGCGGTGAACACGACCTGACCGACAACATCGTGCACCTGGTGCTGGCACGCCTGCCCGACGCCCCACCCGGCCCCAAAGGCCTGTCGCTGTTTTTGGTGCCCAAGTTTTACCCCGACGGCTCGCGCAGCCGCGTGCACTGTGACCGCATCGAAGAAAAAATGGGTCTGCACGGCAGCCCCACCTGCGTGATGCGTTTTGACGAAGCGGTGTGCGCCATCGTGGGCGAACCCGGCAAGGGCCTGAATGCGATGTTTGTGATGATGAACGCCGCCCGCTTGCATGTGGCCTTGCAAGGCATTGGTCTGCTCGATGCTGCATGGCAAAAGGCCGATGCCTATGCACAAGAACGCCGCCAGATGCGTGCACCCGGCAAAGGCAAATCGGCGGGCGAAGCCGATTTGATTGGCGAGCACCCCGCCATGCGCCGCATTCTGGACACACAACGGGCCTGGGTCGATGCCGGGCGCGTGCTGGCCTACCGCACCGCACTCGAACTCGACCTGATCAAACACAGCACCGATGCCGCCACGCAAGCCGCTGCCCAGCGCTGGTGCGCCTTGGTCACGCCGGTCATGAAATCGGTCTTCACGCACCAGGCCTTTCATGGCGGCAGCGACTGCCTGCAGGTGTTTGGCGGCCACGGCTATGTGCGCGAATGGGGCATTGAGCAAATCGTGCGCGATGCCCGCGTGGCCATGATCTACGAAGGCACCAACGAAATCCAAGCGATTGACCTGCTGGTGCGCAAGGTGCTGGCCGATGGCGGCCAAAGCATCAACGCCCTGCTGGACACCATCGCATCGGACATGCCCCAAGCGGGCCACGCCAGCGCCGCCGCACAAATCCGCATTCAAACCTTGCGCACCGTGACCGAGCAGATCGTCAAAGCGGCACCGCAAGACGCGGCGTTGGCATTTCGTGTGGCCGACGACTACCTGCGTGCCGTGGCTCTGGTGCTGATGGACTGGGCCTGGTTGCGCATCGAAGCCGGTGTGGACGCCGACACGCCCCAAGCCGATATCCGCTGGCTCAGCCCGGCCAAGGCCCTGCGCAGTTGGGTGCTGCCCGAGTTCCAGATGCGCAGCGCCATCATCGCGCAGCAGTGTGCCGACGCAAAATGAGCGAGCGCATGCCCAACCCAACACCGCGCAAGAAAGCGGCAAAAGTGGCGGTGACAACCACTGCAGAGAAAAAAATGCGGCTCGCTTCAGCCAAAACGGCTCGCCAGCAAGCCAGTGCGGCCAAGCCCTCTGTCGTGTGCGTAGACCAAGTGGACACCACTTATCTGCAAACTCTGATGGGCTACAACGCCCGCCGTGCTGCGCTGAGCATCATCGAATTGTTTTTGGAGCGGCTGGCCCCTTACGGCCTGAAACCGGTGGACTTCTCTGTGATGTCCACCATCCAGCACAACCCGGGCGTGACCTCGCGCCAGTTGTGCGCCACGCTCAACTTGTTGCCGCCCAATTTGGTCGGCTTGATCCAGTCACTGGAGTCACGCGGCCTGATCGAGCGCAAACCGCATCCGCACGATGGCCGCGCCGTGGGCCTGCACGCCACCCCCAAGGGCCAAGCCCTGATGGTGCAAGCCGAGCAAACCGCGAGCGACCTGGAAATCGAAAAAACCGCCAAGCTCACGCCAGCGCAGCGCAAAACGCTGCTGGCGTTGCTGCAAAAAATTTACCTCTGACCGCGTTCGGCCAGAAAAATGTCAATGCGGCGGTTGCGTGCGCGACCCGCCTCTGTGGTGTTGTCGGCAATCGGTTCGCGCGAACCGCGTCCATCAATCGCAATGCGGCTGCTGCTCACACCCCGAGCCACCAGGTAATCCCGAGCACTTTGCGCACGGTTCACCGACAGAGGGTTGTTGATGGCATCGCTGCCGGTGTTGTCGGTATGGCCCACGATGCGCACTTCCATGCTGGGTTGTTGGCCCAAGCCTTGGGCAAACTGGTCCAAGATCGGGCGCAAATTCGGTTTGATGTCGGCTCGGCCCGTGTCAAACGAGATGTCGTTTGGAATACTCAGCTTGAGCTGGTTGTCTGCCGTTTGCGTGACCACCGTACCGGTACCGGCCGTGGCTTGCTCCATGGCGCGCTTTTTGTCTTCCATGTTTTTGGACCAGATATAACCGCCCAGGGCGCCCAAGCCCGCGCCAATGGCGGTTGCCTTGCTGTCGCGCCCCAAAATTTGCCCCGCCACAGCGCCAATCACGGCACCGGTCCCCGCGCCCTTTTGCTCGGGGGTGGCCGTCGCGCAACCCGTCAGCAAAATGGCCAAGGCACAGGTCAACGCACCAGCGCTTTTGAATGCAGTCATCGTGTTCATCTGGAAGATCCTTTCAATCCAAGTCAGCCACTCTAGGGTCAATTGCGCAAAGTCTCGGTGCCGCACCGCACAAGCTTGCAACAAATTGCTTCTGAAATCAGCGCCCACCCTGATTTGAGAAAGCCCGTGCGTGACAGCTTGCCGCCTCTTGATCTGTCAAGATATTCCACACTGCTTCGCACATACAGCTCATGAACACCACCAGCCCATGAACACCACCAGCCCATGAACACCACCTCTTTGCCCCAGTCTTGTGAACATGCCTTGTTGATCGGTCGCCTTTGGCTGCCCGACACCGGCCCCGTTTTGGTAGCAGTCACGCCTCAAAGCGTGCTGGACCTGTCCAAATTGGCCCCCACCTGCAGTGCCTTGCTAGAACAAGACCAGCCCGCGCAGCGGGTCAGGCAATGGATGGCCCACGAGCAAGCCACATGGCTGGCCGATACGGACGCGGTTTTGGCCAACAGCAACGAGGCAGTTCGTGACCCGGCCATGCCGTGGTTCATGGCCCCTTGCGATTTGCAAGCCATCAAGGCCGCAGGCGTGACCTTTGTGGCCAGCATGCTGGAGCGGGTGATCGAAGAGCAAGCCCGAGGCGATGCCAGCCGAGCCGAGGCCGTGCGCCAGGCCGTGGTGGCAGTCATTGGTGACAACCTGCGCAGCGTGAAACCCGGCTCGCCCGAATCGGTCAAGCTCAAGGAGGTGCTGCTGGCCCAAGGCATGTGGTCGCAATACTTGGAGGTGGGCATCGGTCCGGATGCCGAAATATTCACCAAAGCGCAAGCCATGAGCGCGGTCGGCACGGGTGCCATGGTCGGGATTCACCCAGCCAGTCAATGGAACAACCCCGAACCCGAGATCGTGCTCGCGGTCAACTCGCGCGGCGAGGTCGTGGGGGCCACGCTGGGCAACGACGTGAACCTGCGCGACTTTGAAGGCCGCAGCGCATTGCTGCTGGGCAAGGCCAAGGACAACAACGCCAGTTGCGCCATTGGACCTTTCATTCGCCTGTTCGACTCCCACTTTGGCATGGACGATGTGCGCCAATGCGACCTCAGCCTGAAAGTGGAAGGCCCCGAAGGCTTTGTTCTGCTAGGCAGCAGCGCCCTGTCCCAGATCAGCCGCGATCCATTGGATCTGGTCAACCAGGCCATGGGCAAATACCACCAATACCCCGACGGCATGATGCTGTTTCTGGGCACCATGTTTGCCCCCACGCAAGACCGCCACGGCCCCGGCCAAGGTTTCACCCATGTCGTGGGGGATGTGGTGAGCGTCTCCACACCTCACTTGGGCAGCTTGGTCAACCGGGTCACCACCTCCGACCAAGCCCCGCCATGGCGCTATGGCGTCAGCGCACTCATGCGCGATCTGGCCCGGCGAGGCCTGCTGGCATAATTTCGGCTTGCAACAGGGCTGCATCTGGCCCCTTTTCCTGAAAGAACACCATGAACACCACCCCCTCCGGCCTGCAATACGAAGACACTGTCGTGGGCGAAGGCGCCGAAGCCACCCCGGGCCAAGACGTCACCGTGCACTACACAGGCTGGCTGTACAAAGATGGCCAGCAAGGTGCCAAATTTGACTCCAGCCGCGACCGCCGCGACCCCTTTGTGTTTGGTTTGGGGGCGGGCATGGTCATCAAGGGCTGGGACGAAGGCGTGGCCGGCATGAAAGTCGGCGGCCAGCGCACCCTGATCATCCCTTCCGAATTGGGCTACGGCGCACGCGGCGCTGGCGGGGTGATCCCGGCCAATGCAACGCTCAAATTTGACGTGGAATTGCTGGCACTGAACTGATCCCGATCAGTGCTTGGCTCAGCCGGACCCGCCGTTTGGCGGGTTTTTTCTTGCCCTGCGCTGCCAGATTCCAAACGCAAAACCCCTCTTGAAGCCTGAAACATCGCCCCTATTTAAGAGGGGTATTCATTTTTTGCGGACATTGTTCATGTCAGACACCACTCAAAACCCCAATCCCCAAGCACTGAGCGACGAAGAGTCTGCTGCAACTGCCAGCGCGCAGACCGCCACCTCGACCGACCCATTGGCCGATGCCCAAGCTGAGCTGGTCAACCTGAAGGCCCAAAACGCCGATCTGGCCGACCAGTTTTTGCGTGCCCAAGCCGATGTGCAAAACGCCCGCCGCCGTGCCGACGACGAAATCGCCAAGGCCCGCAAGTTCGCCGTAGAAGGTTTTGCCGACAGCCTGCTGCCTGTACTGGACAGCCTGGAAGCCGGTTTGGCCATCCCAAATGTGACGATCGAGCAAATCCGCGAAGGCTCTGAAGCCACCTTACGTCAGCTCAAAAGCGCGCTGGAGCGCAACAAAGTGCTCGAAATCGCGCCTGCAGCAGGCACTAAATTCGACCCGCACCACCACCAAGCCATCAGCGTGGTGCCCGCAGACCAGGAAGCCAACACCGTGGTCAATGTGCTGCAAAAAGGCTATTCCATTGCTGACCGTGTCTTGCGGCCTGCTTTGGTGACTGTCACAGCACCCAAATAAACACCTTTTCGGCCTTTTTGGGGCATTTTCGCGTGCAAGGGGACTTGAAAAGTCCCTGCGACACCCCACTTGCAGACCATCTGCACTTTCACTAATTTTCGGAGCATCAAAATGGGAAGAATCATCGGTATTGACCTGGGCACCACCAACTCGTGCGTGGCCATCATGGAAGGCAACACGACCAAAGTGATCGAAAACGCCGAAGGCGCTCGCACCACCCCGTCGATCATTGCGTACCAAGAAGACGGCGAGATCTTGGTCGGCGCATCGGCCAAGCGCCAAGCGGTCACCAACCCCCGCAACACCTTGTACGCAGTCAAGCGCCTGATCGGTCGCAAGTTTGCTGAAAAAGAAGTCCAAAAAGACATCGACCTGATGCCTTACACCATTGCCAAAGCCGACAACGGCGACGCTTGGGTGGAAGTGCGCGGCAACAAGCTGGCCCCACCGCAAATCAGCGCTGAAATCCTGCGCAAGATGAAGAAAACCGCCGAAGACTACCTCGGCGAAGAAGTGACCGAAGCCGTCATCACCGTGCCCGCTTACTTCAACGACGCACAACGTCAGGCCACCAAAGACGCAGGCCGCATTGCCGGTCTGGACGTCAAGCGCATCATCAATGAGCCCACGGCTGCTGCTTTGGCCTTTGGTTTGGACAAGACCGAAAAGGGCGACCGCAAGATCGCCGTGTATGACTTGGGCGGCGGCACGTTTGACGTGTCCATCATCGAAATCGCCGATGTCGATGGCGAAAAGCAGTTCGAAGTGTTGTCCACCAACGGCGACACTTTCCTGGGCGGCGAAGACTTCGACCAGCGCATCATCGACTTCATCATCACCGAGTTCAAGAAAGAATCCGGTGTTGATCTGGCCAAAGACGTGCTGGCCTTGCAGCGCCTGAAAGAAGCCGCTGAAAAAGCCAAGATTGAGCTGTCCAGCTCGGCCTCCACCGATGTCAACCTGCCTTACATCACCGCAGACGCCACAGGCCCCAAGCACCTGAACGTCAAACTGACCCGCGCCAAGCTGGAGCAGTTGGTCGAAGAGCTGATCGAGCGCACCATTGCCCCTTGCCGCATGGCCATCAAAGACGCTGGCGTGGCTGTCGGTGACATCGACGACATCATCTTGGTCGGCGGCATGTCCCGCATGCCCAAGGTGCAAGAAAAGGTCAAAGAATTCTTTGGCAAAGAGCCACGCAAAGACGTGAACCCCGACGAAGCCGTGGCCGTGGGCGCTGCGATTCAGGGCCAGGTCTTGTCGGGTGACCGCACCGACGTGTTGCTGCTCGACGTGACCCCTTTGTCTTTGGGCATCGAGACCATGGGCGGCGTCATGACCAAGATGATCACCAAGAACACCACCATTCCGACCAAGTTTGCACAAACTTTCTCGACCGCTGAAGACAATCAGCCTGCAGTGACGATCAAGGTGTTCCAGGGTGAGCGCGAAATCGCCAGCGGCAACAAAGCGCTGGGCGAGTTCAACCTCGAAGGCATTCCGCCAGCATCGCGCGGCACACCCCAAATTGAAGTGTCTTTTGACATTGACGCCAACGGCATCTTGCATGTGGGCGCCAAAGACAAAGGCACCGGCAAAGAGAACAAGATCACGATCAAGGCCAACTCCGGTTTGTCCGAAGCCGAAATTCAGCAAATGGTGAAAGACGCCGAGCTGAACGCCGAAGAAGACAAGAAAAAACTGGCACTGGTGCAAGCGCGCAACGCAGGCGAAGCCGCTGCCCACAGCGTCAAGAAGAGCCTGGCCGAGCACGGCGACAAGATCGAAGCAGCTGAAAAAGAAGCCATCGAAGCGGCAACCAAGGAATTGGAAGAAGTTTTGAAGGGCGAAGACAAAGACGCCATCGAAGCCAAAACCGAAGCCCTGATGACGGCCAGCCAGAAGCTGGGCGAAAAGGTCTATGCCGACATGCAAGCCCAGCAAGCTGCTGCAGGTGCAGGTGCCGCAGAGTCCGCAGCCCCACAAGACGACAACGTCGTGGACGCTGAAGTCAAGGAAGTCAAAAAGGGCTGATCGCCCTCTGTGATGTTGTGGGAGCGAGCCCCCGCTCGCGAATGCATTCGGCCGCAGGAGCGGCCTCCCACCCACAAGCTGCAGCGTCCCGAGCATGGCTCGGGACGCTTTTTGCATGAAACGGCCTGAAGGCCAGGGTCAAGAGTCATGGCGACAAAACGAGATTTTTACGAAGTGCTGGGCGTTGCCAAAAACGCCTCGGACGAAGACATCAAAAAGGCTTATCGCAAGCTGGCGATGAAGTACCACCCTGACCGCAATCAGGGCGAAGACGCCAAGGCCAAAGAAGCCGAGGCCAAATTCAAAGAAGTCAAAGAAGCCTACGAAATGCTGTCGGACGCGCAAAAGCGTGCCGCCTACGACCAACACGGCCACGCCGGCGTCGACCCCAACATGCGCGGTGGTGCCGAAGGCTTCGGTGGTTTCGGTGACGCTTTTGGCGACATCTTTGGTGACATTTTTGGTGGCCAGGGCCGGGGCGGACGCGGCGGTGGCCGTCAAGTTTTCCGTGGCGCAGACCTGAGCTACGCGATGGAAATCACGCTCGAAGAAGCGGCCAACGGCAAGGACTCGCAACTGCGCATCCCGAGCTGGGACGCCTGCGACACCTGCAGCGGCACCGGAGCCAAGCCAGGCACCAGCGCCAAAACCTGCTCGACCTGCCATGGCCAAGGCCAAGTGCAAATGCGTCAGGGCTTTTTCAGCGTGCAACAAACCTGCCCGCAATGCCGAGGGACCGGAAAAATCATCCCCGAGCCCTGCGGCACTTGTCACGGACAAGGCAAGGTCAAAAAACAAAAGACGCTGGAAGTCAAAATCCCGGCGGGCATCGACGACGGCATGCGCATTCGCAGCGCGGGCAATGGCGAACCGGGCACCAACGGTGGGCCTCCGGGCGATCTGTTCATCGAGATCCGCCTCAAGAAGCATTCTATTTTTGAGCGCGATGGCGACGACCTGCATTGCGCCGTGCCCATCAGCTTCACCAAAGCGGCCCTGGGCGGCGAAATCGATGTGCCCACTTTGGGCGGCAAAGCGGCCATCGACATCCCCGAAGGCACCCAGACCGGCAAGCAGTTCCGCCTGCGCGGCAAGGGCATCAAAGGCGTGCGCGGCAGCTACCCGGGCGACTTGTATTGCCACATCACAGTGGAGACCCCCGTCAAGCTCACCGAGCACCAACGCAAGTTGCTCAAGGAATTTGACGAGTCGCTGTCCAAAGGCGGCGGCAAACACCAGCCCAGTGGCGAGAGCTGGACCGACAAGCTGAAAGGCTTTTTCGGCGGTTGATCTGCGCTTGTCACCTGCGACCTGCCTTACCTTTGTCACCCCCGACGCGATCGGGGGTCTAGGCCTTCGAATTGCATGGATACCCGCATCCGCGGGTATGACAAATAGGGTGGGGGTATGACAAATAGGGTGCAGGCATGACAAATAGGGCGCGGGCATGACACGTGAATGGTCACCCCCGACTGGATCGGGGGTCCATGCTTTCGGCCGCCATGGATACCCGCATGCGCGGGTATGACAGTTAGAGCGCCGCTATGACAGTTAGAGCGCCGCTATGACAGTTAGAACGCCGCTATGACAGCTAGAACGCCGCTATGACAGCTAGAACGCCGCTATGACAGTTAGTGCGCGGGTATGACTATCAGTGCGTCGGTTTGGCAAAACAAGCGTCTACATGACTTGCCTCAAACGCCCTTGTATATTTTGAGCGCAGCATGCCAGCATGAGCGCCACCATCACCTTCCTTGGAGGGGCCGACACCGTCACCGGCTCCAAATACCTGATTGAGCACAACCAGAAGCGGCTGCTGGTCGATTGCGGCTTGTTTCAGGGTTACAAACAGCTGCGCTTGCGCAACTGGAACCCTCTGCCTGCCAACCCCGCGCACATCGATGCGGTGGTGCTGACCCATGCACACCTCGACCACAGCGGGTATCTGCCCTTGCTGGTCAAAAACGGTTTTCGGGGCCGGGTACATGCCACCTCAGCCACTTGCGATTTGGCCAGCATCTTGTTGCCTGACAGTGGGCACATTCAGGAAGAAGATGCTTTTTTTGCCAACCGGCACGGCTTTTCCAAACACGCGCCCGCCCTGCCGCTGTACACCCAACAAGAGGCCATCCACAGCCTCAAGCAATTGCACGCAGAGCATCAGGGCCAGTGGTTCGAACCCATCCGCGGCTGGAAGGCCCGCTTTCAGCCGGCCGGTCACATTTTGGGTGCCGCCAGTTTGTTGTTGGATGTGGGCGGTCGGCGCATTTTGTTTTCAGGCGATCTGGGCCGCCCCGATGACCCCTTGATGAACCCGCCCGAGCCACCGCCGCAGGCCGACACCGTCTTGATCGAATCGACCTACGGCAACCGCCAGCACCCCAAAGAAAAACTGTTTGAAGAACTCGGCCCTCTGTTGAAAAAACTGGCTGCTCGTGGCGGTGTGGCCGTGGTGCCAGTGTTTGCAGTAGGGCGAGCGCAAGCTGTGCTGCACACCATCGCGCAGCTCAAGGCGGCAGGGGAAATACCCCGAGGCTTGCCGATTTTTCTGGACAGCCCCATGGCCATCCACACCACCGCTTTGTTTGAACGCCACCCTGGTGAGCACCGACTGAACGCACAAGAGGTGCGCAACATGGACCATGCGGCCACCATGCTGGAAACGCCCGAACAATCGAAATCGCTGGCACGCCGACACGGGCCCATGGTGATCTTGGCAGCCAGCGGCATGGCCACGGGCGGGCGGGTCTTGCACCACTTGGCGCAATACTTGGGCGATCACCGCAACTTAGTCATCCTGACGGGCTATCAGGCCCCTGGCACCCGTGGCGCGGCGCTGGCCAACGGGCAATCCAGCGTGCGCATCCATGCGCAGGATATCGCGGTGCGTGCTGAAGTCGCACAGATCGAATCGGCCTCGGCCCACGCCGACGCGAACCAACTTTTGAGTTGGCTGCACAAAATGCCCAGTGCGCCAGGTCAGGTGTATGTGGTCCACGGTGAACGCGAGGCGTCCGACATGCTGCGCCAACGCATCGAACATGAAATCAAGTGGCGCGCCATGGTGCCCGAGCACGGTTCGGTCTGGCCTTTGTAGCCAAACGGTAGATTGACTTTGCTCTGATCTACCCTGCTCTGCACAGGCACTTCAAGGTCCAGGACAAGCTGCAGCTTCTCGGCAGAAGCTGTCATGGTCGGCGCCGACGCCCGACCTACAAAAAGCGGTCGAGCAGTTTGCGCGAGTGCTTGTCCATGGCCGCCAGGTCGCGGATCATGAATTGCACGCCATTGGCGTCGTTGATGAGCAGCACCGTGCCAGTCAGGCGACGGATATCTTCTTCGCCTTTGAGCAAAAATTGCGTGACACCCCGGTCAGTCACCACCGACCAGGTGCTGGGTGTGGCAAAGCTGCTGACATCGGTCAACTGCAAAATTTCGGGCAAAAACTCGCGTTCGTTCAGGGCTTGCACCACGCTGGCCCGCAGTGGCGCTTCGAGTTGCGCCAGCTCATCGATCCAGACGATCTCGCGCCCGTCCGCGTCCATCAGCGCCACGCCCGCGTCAGGGGCCGACACGGGATAGGCACGCAAAGCCGTCACAGGCACATACCGCGTGCCGTCGGGCATCGTCAACACCCAGCGGCCAAACGCATCGCGTTGCAAGTCAAACGGGCTCATGCGCTCACCTTTTGTTCTGCAGCTTCAAGGCTCCCGCCCAAAACCGCTTCGGTTTCGGCCTGGCGCTGCTGGGCTTCGTACAGACGCCAATAAGCGCCTTGGGCCTCGATCAACACATCGTGCGTGCCCTCTTCGACCACCACGCCTTTGTCCATCACCACCAGACGGTCGGCCTTGCGCAAGGTCGACAAGCGGTGGGCAATGGCGATGGTCGTGCGACCACGCACCAAGTTGTCCAGCGCTTTTTGAATCTCTTTTTCGGTCTCGGTGTCCACGGCGGAGGTGGCCTCGTCCAAAATCAAAATACGCGGGTTGATGAGCAAGGCGCGGGCAATCGAAATGCGTTGGCGCTCGCCGCCTGACAAACCCTGACCGCGTTCACCCACCAGCGAGTCATAACCCTGCGGCATGCGCAAGATGAACTCGTGGGCATGTGCAGCACGGGCCGCCGCGACGATTTCTTCGCGGGTGGCTTCGGGCTTGCCATAGGCAATGTTGTCGGCGATGGTGCCAAAGAACAAGAATGGTTCTTGCAACACCAAGCCGATTTGACGGCGGTAGTCGGCGACTTTCAGCTGGCGAATGTCGGTGCCGTCCAGCTCAATCGCGCCATCGGTCAAGTCGTAAAAACGGCAAATCAGGTTGACCAAGGTGCTCTTGCCCGAACCGCTGTGGCCCACCAAACCAATCATCTGGCCGGGCTGGATATCGAGGTTGAGTTGGCGAATGACCGCGCGGTTGCCATAGCGGAACCCCGCATCGCGCACGGTAATGCGGCCTTGCACCTGGGGCGGCAAAGCCACCGGGTTCACGGGCTCGGGCACGCTGGACACATGGTCCAGGATGTCAAAAATGCGCTTGGCCCCCGAAGCGGCCTTTTGCGTGTTCGAGACGATCCGGCTCATCGAATCAAGGCGGCTGTAAAAGCGGCCGATGTAGGCCAAAAAGGCGGTCAACACACCGACGGTGATCTGATCGTCCGAGACCAACCAGATGCCAAAACCCCAGACCACCAAGAGGCCGATCTCGGTCATCAAGGTGACCGTAGGCGAGAACAGCGACCACACCCGGTTCAATCGGTCATTGACCAACAGGTTGTGTTTGTTGGCGTCCTTGAAGCGTTGGGCCTCACGGTCTTCTTGCGCAAACGCTTTGACCACCCGAATGCCGGGAATGGTGTCGGTCAGCACGTTGGTCACTTCGGCCCAGACGCGGTCGATCTTTTCAAAGCCGGTGCGCAGTTTTTCGCGCACCACATGGATCAACCAGGCGATGAAAGGCAAGGGCAACAAGGTGACCAGCGCCAAAGTCGGGTTGATGGTGAACAAGATGACCGCCGTCATCAGGATCATCAGCACATCGGTGGCAAAGTCGAGCAGGTGCAGAGACAAGAACACGTTGATGCGGTCGGTCTCGCTGCCAATGCGGGCAATCAGGTCACCCGTGCGCCGCCCGCCAAAATACTCCAGAGAGAGTTTGAGCAAATGTTCATAAGTCGTGGTGCGCAAGTCAGCGCCAATGCGCTCGGAAACCAGCGCCAATATGTAGGTTTTGGCCCAGCCCAGACCCCAAGCCAGCAAAGCAGAAGCCAGTAAGCCCAGCAAATACATGGACACCAACGTGGGATCGATTTCTTTGCCGTTCTGATAAGGAATCAGAATGTCGTCCATCAGCGGCATGGTCAGGTATGGCGGTACCAAAGTGGCGGCCGTGGCCGCCAATGTGAGAGAGAAACCTGCCAGCAAAGAGCGCTGATAAGGCCGCGCAAAACGCCAAAGCTTGAAAAGTGTCCAGGTCGAAGGCGGCGCCAGGTCTTCCCGACCACAACTCGGACAGTCTTCGTCCTCGTCACTCATGACGGTCTGGCAAACCGGGCACACCGAGCCGGACAACACCGCCTGCAAGGGACGGCCTTCCGATGGACTGCCCGATGGCATCAGCTGCTGCGCCAACTGACTTTCAAACTGTGCGGCCCAGCGGGCGACTGCGGCCTGCAGACCCAGCGTGAAGCGCCAAACCGCCAATTGCCCCTCTGGGCTGGTCAAGGCCAGACACCCGACACCCGCATGGTCAGTGAGTTTCAAAGACAAACCCGGCTGCAAAGCCCAGCTGGACCAGTTTTTTTCACCCTCAAGGCGGGATAAGACCCGCTGATCGGTCAAAATGACGGCACTTTTGGCAAATCGCAAGCTGCCGTCCAAGTCAACCTCCAGCCAGGCTGTTGCGTTTTCATCGGGTTGCAGACAAGAATGGACTTCAACCTGCCAAGCGTCGGGAAGAACCTGACGGGATGCAGAGGCCAAAGTAGAAGTTGATGTCATTGAAGGATGAACCGGAAGCGACTCGAACGACCACGGCGGCCGACGAGACAAAAAACAACCATTGATGTCGCACACGACTGCACATGAACTGTCCATGACTCTTTTGAATCCAGAGCAATCTCCCAGCGCCGTGACGGGCCGGTCATTGTATAGCCGCCCTTTTCATTCATGAACGCCAAAAACATCCAATTTCTGCGCATGACCCATTTGCGCGGTCCCAACATCTGGACTTACCGTCCTGTCATGGAGGCGCTGATTGACATTGGCGCGCTGGAAGACTTCCCTTCGAACACCTTGCCAGGATTCAACCAACGTCTGACAAGCTGGCTACCCGGTTTGATTGAACACCGCTGCAGCGTGGGTGAACGTGGCGGTTTCTTGCAACGGCTGGAAGAAGGCACTTGGGCTGGCCACGTACTGGAACACGTTGCACTGGAGCTGCAAACCCAGGCCGGCATGCAAACCGGTTTTGGCAAGGCCCGCGAAGCTGGCCCACGAGGCGTCTACAAAGTGGTGATCCGCACGCGCCACGAAGCTGTCAGCCGAAGCGCACTGGAGACAGCGCGTGAGCTGATCCTGGCCGCCATCGAGGACCGTGCTTTTGATGTCAAGACCGAAGTCAACCGCCTCAAGCAGATGGTCGACAGCCTGTGCATCGGCCCCAGCACGGCCAGCATCGTGGATTCAGCCAGCGACCGGGGTATCCCTGCCATTCGCTTGAACGATGGCAACCTGGTGCAACTGGGCTACGGTGCCCAGCAGCGTCGCATCTGGACCGCCGAAACCGACCGCACCAGCGCGATTGCCGAAGGCATCTCCAAAGACAAAGACCTGACCAAGCAACTGCTCAGCATGTGCGGTGTGCCTGTGCCGCAAGGTCAAATCGTGGGCAGCCCCGCGCAGGCCTGGGAAGCAGCGCAAGACATTGGCTTGCCCGTGTGCGTGAAACCGACCGATGGCAACCATGCCCGTGGCGTGTCACTCGAACTGTCCAAACAGGAAGACATCGAAGCCGCCTACGACATCGCCCTCGCCGAAGGCAGTGAGGTCATCGTTGAAAGTTTTATCCGGGGCGAAGAACATCGCCTGTTGGTGGTAGGCGACCATGTGGCCGCGGCCAACAAAGGCGAAACAGCCAGCGTGGTGGGTGATGGCGTGCACACCGTGTCCGAATTGATCGAGTTGCAGATCAACTCCGATCCCCGCCGTGGCGAAGAAGAAGATTTTCCGCTCGACACCATCCGCCTGGACGAACACACCACCTCGGTGCTGGAACTCAAACGCCAAGGCCTGACGGCTGACAGCGTGCCAGACAAAGACCGATCCGTGCTCATCATGCGCACCGGCAACATGGCGCTGGATGTGACCGACGAAGTTCACCCCGAAGTGGCTGCGCAAGCCGTGCTGGCCGCACGCGTCGTGGGTCTGGACATTGCAGGCGTTGATCTGGTCGCACAAGACATTTCGCAGCCCTTGGCCGCACAAGGTGGCGCCATCGTCGAGGTCAATGCTGGGCCCGGCTTGTTGATGCACCTGAAACCCGCGGTCGGCCAGCCTCGCCCCGTCGGTCTGGCCATCGCCAATCACTTGTTCAAACCAGCTGATACCGGCCGCATTCCGGTGGTTGGCCTCATGGGCGATGGCGACACGACCCGCCCAGCGCAATTGGTGGACTGGCTGTTGCACCTGAAAGGCCTGTACACCGGATTGGCCTGTGCGGACGGCTTGTACATGAACCAGCGCCAGCTGCAAAGCCACGGCGGTATGGACTGGGACAATGCCCAGCGACTTTTAATCAACCGATCTGTTCAGGTCGCTGTTTTTGAAAGCGATGTACGCCATTTGCTGGCCGAGGGCTTGCCCTATGACCGTTGCCAAGTGGGCGTCGTCACACGCATGCCCAAGGCCCAAGGTCTGGACGACTTGTACGCAGGCAACGACGAGAAAATGCCGAGCTACGTGCGCACACAAATCGACGTGATCTTGCCGCATGGCACGGCCGTGCTGAATGCGGCTGACGAACAAGCGGCCGATCTGGCACGCTATTGCGATGGCAGTGTGATTTTTTACGCTGACGACGAAAACAACCCTCGCCTTTTGGCCCACCTCGCCGCAGGGGGCCGCGTGGCTTTCTGGCGTGACGGACAACTGGTTTTGAGTGAAGGCCCGCGCGAGTCGCTCGTGTTGTCCGCCAAACGACCTGCGGTGTCACGCTTGCTGCAAAACGGCAAACTCAGCACCGACGACATGCTGATTGCCTCCTGTGTGGCTTGGGCGCTGGACATCAGCACGGATCTGATCCGGGCTGGCGTCAAGAGCTTCGGCCAGAACACCCCTCATTAACACCCGACGAGCCCTTCGGCCTTACCGCATCACAGGAATCCTGGTTCATGGAAGTGTCAAGAATTCGCGCCCTGCGCGGCCCCAATTTGTGGAGCCGTCACACGGCCATTGAAGCCATCGTGACCTGCCCGGAGGCCGAACGCAGCCTGTCGGCCAACCACCCGATCGAGCAGCGCCTGCGCCGCATCTTTCCCGAGGTAGGCCCCATCGAGGGCAGCCGCTCAGGCCAAGCACCCTCGATGGCTCATGCTCTCGAAAAAGTCACGCTGGCTCTGCAAGCCCAAGCGGGCTGCCCTGTCACTTTCAGCCGCACCACGGCCACCGAAGAGGCCGGGGTTTACCAAGTGGTGGTCCAATATTCTGAAGAAGCTGTGGGCCGTCTGGCGCTGGAATTGGCTGAAAAGCTTTGCCAGTCCGCCATGCAAAGTCACGGGTTTGACCTGGAAAGCGCTTTGGCCCAGCTCCACGAATTGGACGAAGATGTGCGTTTGGGGCCATCCACCGGTTCGATCGTCGATGCAGCGGTGGCGCGGGGTGTTCCCTTCCGCCGCCTGACCGATGGCAGCCTGGTCCAATTTGGCTGGGGTTCGCAGCAGCGCCGCATTCAAGCGGCCGAGATTGACTCCACCAGCGCGATTGCCGAATCGATCGCGCAAGACAAAGACCTGACCAAAAAACTGCTGCACGCAGCCGGTGTGCCTGTGCCCTTGGGCCGTCCGGCCCAAACGCCCGACGAAGCCTGGGCCATCGCCATGGAAGTGGGCCTGCCTGTGGTGGTCAAACCACAAGACGGCAATCAAGGCAAAGGCGTCACGGTCAACATCACCGAGCGCAGCGCGTTTGACAACGCCTATGCCACCGCCGAGCGCTATGGCACCGTGATGGTCGAGAAGTTTTTGCCCGGCCATGATTACCGCCTGCTGGTGGTGGGCAACAAGCTCATCGCCGCCGCACGCCGTGAGCCCCCGTTGGTGGTGGGTGATGGCAAACACACTGTGCGCCAATTGGTGGATCTGGTGAACGCCGATCCGCGCCGCGGCACCGGTCACTCGACCTCATTGACCAAAATCCGTTTTGACGACATTGCCATCGGTCGCTTGCACGCCCAAGATCTGGAGCCTGAGTCGGTGCCCGAAAAAGGCCGAAGGGTCATTTTGCGCAACAACGCCAACCTGTCAACCGGTGGCAGCGCCACCGACGTGACCGACGATGTGCACCCTGAAGTGGCCGCCCGCGTGGTCGAGGCAGCTCAGATGGTGGGCTTGGACATTTGCGGTGTGGACGTGGTGTGCGAATCTGTTTTGCGCCCACTCGAAGAACAAAACGGCGGCATTGTCGAAGTCAATGCCGCACCGGGCTTGCGCATGCACATCAGCCCGTCTTACGGCAAGGGCCGTGACGTGGGCAACGCCGTGATCGACCAGATGTTCCCCAATGGCGCAACCGGCCGCATTCCGGTGATCGCGGTCACGGGCACCAATGGCAAAACCACCACAGTGCGCTTGACGGCGCACTTGCTCAAGGCGCAGGGCCTGCGCGTGGGCATGACCAACACCGATGGCGTTTACGTCAATGGCCGCCAAACCGATTCCGGCGATTGCAGCGGCCCCCGCAGCGCCCGCAATGTGCTGATGCACCCCGATGTGGATGCGGCCGTGTTCGAGACCGCGCGCGGTGGCCTGCTGCGCGAAGGCCTGGCCTTTGACCGCTGCAATGTGGCCATCGTCACCAACATGGGCGGCGGTGATCACTTGGGCCTGAACTACATCACCACGCTCGAAGACCTGTCTGTTTTGAAGCGTGTGATTGTGCTCAACGTCGAGCAAAACGGCATGGCCGTGCTCAACGCAGCCGACCCGGCTGTGGCTTCGATGGCACCGCACTGCCCTGGTGATGTGACCTTTTTTGCGCTCGATGCCAACCAGCCCGTGCTGGCCACGCACCGCGCTCAAGGCAAGCGTGTCGTGTTCACCGAAGACGGCCACATCGTGGCCCAAAAGGGCAAACAGATTTTACGCATTCCCCTGTCCCAAGTGCCGCTCACCCGACAAGGCCAGATCGGGTTCCAGACCGAAAACGTCATGGCCTCCATTGGCGCTGCCTGGGCCGTGGGTGTGCCGTGGGATGCAATAGCCCAAGGTGTGGCCACCTTCATCAGCGACATCCAGGGCGTGCCTGGCCGCTTCAATGTGTTTGACTACCGAGGTGCCACCCTGATCGCCGACTACGGCCACAACCCGGATGCCATTCAGGCGCTGGTGCAAGCGGTGGACAACATGCCTGCCAAAAAGCGCATGGTGGTCATCAGCGGTGCAGGCGACCGACGCGACCAAGACATCCGCGACCAAACCAAAATTTTGGGCCAAGCCTTTGACGATGTCTTGCTCTACCAAGACGCCTGCCAGCGCGGACGTGAAGACGGTGAAGTCATCACCTTGTTGCGCGAAGGTTTGCAAGGCGCTGCGCGGACCACTTATGTGCAAGACATTCAGGGCGAGTTCAACGCGATTGACACGGCCTTGAGCCGCCTGTCAGCGGGTGACCTGTGCCTGATTTTGATCGACCAGGTGGAAGAGGCTTTGGCCTACATCACCGAGAAAGTCAAAGCCAGCGGCGCTTGACCTCAAGCAGCTGGGTTCATGAACAAGGCCAGTGCCACACTGGCCTTGAACACACCGGCCCACAGCCACCATCGCCACAAAGTCGCTGACTGGCGTTCCACCAGCCGGTAGAGCAATGCGCCACCCACCAGTGACAACAACAGGGCGAGTAGCATGCCCAGTGTGTTGGCCCACAGCACATCGGGCCACACGGCGCTGACCCCTGCGCTGACGACCACGGTCACGCCAAAATGGATCAAAAACACCGAATACGACACGGTGGACAGCCAGTGCACGGCTTGCACCCACCATGAAGAGCGGATGAAATCACCGGACAACCACGCTGCAGGCACGCCCATCAACAAACAGGCCACGCCCAACGCAGTTGCAATGCGCAAGCGAGGCTCCAGCCACCAAGCGACGGCACCAATCACCAGCATCAACGCCCACGCCAGCCAACGCTGATTGGGTGCACCAGGCATGCCCGAGCTGGCATGCTGACGCGCCTCCCAAGCGAGCAAACCCAAACCGTAAGAGCCAAAAAAATAAACGCCGTGGTTGTCCAGACCAGCGTGCAAGTTCCACCCCCACAAAGAAGTGCAGGTCAAGCACAACCACAGGCCCCAGCGCAAAGTCCGAGCCGAGTGCACCGCGTGCGCCGAACGACAGGCTTTGACCAGCATCAGACTGAACAAGGTCATGGCGTACAACTGAAAATCGATGGCCACGTACCAAATACCAGCCGACAGCGCCTCCATGTCCAGCACATGCTGCAGCAGCAGCATGTGTGCCAGTGCCTGCCCCCAATCGGGCGTGGCCGACAGGCTGGCATGGTCAAAGTCAGGGCGTACCCATTCGGTGACCAAGACGGTGAAACTGAGCGCCGCCAGCAAAGGAATAGCCAAGCGCAAATAGCGTTGCCAGGCCAGTTTCAGGGCCTCTGACAAATCCAGTGCCTCATACCGCGCCAGACTGCCTGCGGTCAAGAAACCCGCACACACCAAAAAGAACTGCACCGCCAAACGACCGTGGTCATAAAGCCAATCCAGCACAGCAGGCCAGGCAACGGCCACCACATCCGACATGGGGCCATAAAACGCCATGTGGTGCAGCACGATGAGCAAGCAGCCGGAGGCCTTGATCGCATCAATCAAAAAAGAGCGCCCCGAAGGGCGCTTTGCGAACGTGGAAACCACCGGGTTCAGACAAACACCGCCGTCATCACAGTGCCAAGCGCACGCGTGCTGCTTGGTATTGCGCCTTGAACTTGGCCACCAGTTCGGCCGTGCTCACCACCGCCTGAATGGCACCAATACCTTGGCCGCAACCCCAAATGTCTTTCCAGGCTTTTTTGGCATCGCCGCCAAAGTTCATCTTGGTCGGATCGGACTCGGGCAGGTTCTCTGGGTCCAGGCCTGCAGCGCGGATCGATGGGGCCAGGTAATTGCCGTGCACACCTGTAAAAAGGTTGCTGTACACGATGTCGTCCGAATTGCTGTCGACGATGGCTTGCTTGTAGTCATCTGCGGCACGCGCCTCGTGGGTCGCGATAAAGGCCGAACCAATGTAGGCAAAGTCTGCGCCACAGGCCTGCGCCGCCAAAATGGCATCGCCTGAAGCGATCGAACCCGACAAGGCCACTGGGCCATCGAACCACTGGCGAATTTCCTGGACCAAGGCGAACGGGCTTTTAACGCCCGCATGGCCTCCCGCACCAGCGGCCACAGCAATCAGGCCATCAGCGCCCTTTTCGATCGCCTTGTGTGCATGCTTGTTGTTGATGATGTCGTGCAGCACCACACCACCGTAGCTGTGTGCGGCTTGGTTGATCTCTTCCCGCGCACCCAGCGAAGTGATGATGATCGGCACCTTGTATTTCACGCACATGGCCATATCGTGCTCAAGGCGGTCATTGCTCTTGTGCACGATTTGGTTGATCGCGAAAGGTGCAGCGGGCTTGTCCGGGTTGGCTGCGTTGTAGGCGGCCAGGGCTTCGGTGATTTCGATCAGCCAATCTTCCAATTGCGCGGCAGGCCGGGCGTTCAAAGCGGGCATTGAGCCCACAACGCCGGCTTTGCACTGCTCAATGACCAGCTTGGGGTTGCTGATGATGAACAAGGGTGATGCGATGACAGGAAATGGCAGCTTCGCCAGAACGGGTGGCAACTTGGACATGGGGTCTCCTCAAATGGTGGACGAATTGTCTAAGACCGAAACAGGGATGGCTGTCGGCGCGGGGACACGCCAGCCAGTTTGAAAACAGCAAAAGCCAACAAGCCACGCCCGAAGGTTGGGCCTGCCGGTCTTCAGCCGCGGTCGAGAAAATTCAGAAAGCGTCAAGCGCCATCGCTGTCACGCTGCCAGCGCCTTCCACGATGCTGTCGCGCAGGCCGGGGGCCTTGGACAGGATGTGGTCCGCGTAAAAACGTGCGGTGGTGACCTTGGCCAGCATGAAGGCGGCATCTTGCGCCTGCGCTTGCGGGCTGAGTGCCACCAGCAAAGCGCGGCCCATTTGCCAGCCCGCCATCAGGTTACCAGCCAGCATGAGGTACGGCACGCTGCCTGCAAACACGTCGTTGGGGTAGGCCTTGGTGTTGCCCGCCACGAAATCGACCACGTCCACAAAGGCTTCACGCGCGGCCTTGAGGCGACGGGCCACAGCTTGCGCATCAGCGTTGCCGGAGGCGGTCAGTTCGCTTTCGGTCTGCGCCACTTGCGCGGCCAGTGCCTTGGCGGTTTGGCCACCATCGCGCGCAGTCTTGCGGCCCACCAGGTCGTTCGCCTGGATCGCGGTCGTGCCTTCGTAGATGGTCAGAATCTTGGCATCGCGGTAATACTGCGCCGCACCGGTTTCTTCGATGAAGCCCATGCCACCATGCACTTGCACGCCCAAGCTGGTGACTTCCAGACTCATCTCGGTGCTGTAGCCCTTGACCAGCGGCACCATGAATTCGTAAAACGCCTGGTTTTGCTTGCGCACCTCGGCATCGGGGTGGTGGTGCGAGGCGTCGTAAGCAGCGGCAGCGGTAGAGGCCATGGCGCGGCATCCCTCGGTATAGGCGCGCATGGTCATCAGCATGCGACGCACATCGGGGTGGTGAATGATGGGGCCCGCTGCAGGCAAGCTGCCATCTACAGGGCGGCTTTGCACGCGGTCGCGAGCGTACTGCACGGCACGCTGGTAAGAGCGCTCAGCTATCGCGATACCCTGCACGCCGACCGCATAACGGGCTGCGTTCATCATGATGAACATGTATTCAAGGCCCCGGTTTTCTTGACCGACCAAATAACCCACGCCCCCACCGTTGTCGCCAAACTGCAGCACGGCTGTAGGGCTGGCCTTGATGCCCATTTTGTGTTCGATGCTCACGCAATGCACGTCGTTGCGCTCGCCCAAGGAACCATCGGCATTGACCCTGAATTTAGGCACCACGAACAGGCTGATGCCTTTGACGCCCTCAGGCGCACCCGCCACGCGGGCCAGCACCAGGTGCACGATGTTCTCGGCCATGTCGTGCTCACCGTAGGTGATGTAGATCTTGGTGCCGAAAATTTTGAAAGAACCATCGGGCTGTGGCTCGGCGCGGGTACGCACAGCGGCCAAGTCCGATCCAGCCTGTGGCTCGGTCAGGTTCATGGTGCCTGTCCACTGGCCGGAAATCAGTTTTTCGAGGTAGATGGCTTTGAGCTCGTCAGAGCCAGCGGTGATCAAAGCTTCGATCGCACCGTCGGTGAGCAAGGGGCACAGCGCAAACGCCATGTTGGCCGAATTGAGCATTTCGCCGCAAGCCGCGCCAATGGTTTTGGGCAGGCCTTGACCACCAAACTCCGTCGGGTGCTGCAAGCCTTGCCAGCCGCCTTGGGCGTATTGCTGATAAGCCTCTTTGAAGCCAGGCGTGGTGGTCACACCGCTGCCGTTGTGAAAAGACGGGTTCTTGTCACCTTCCCAGTTCAGCGGCGAGATCACGTCCTGGTTGAGCTTGGCGCACTCCTCGAGAACGGCTTGCGCGGTTTCAAGACCTGCATCTTCAAAGCCCGGAATTTGCGCGATCTGGTCGATTCGAGCCAGATGTTCGATATTGAAAAGCATGTCCTTCAAGGGGGCGATGTAGCTCATTTTTGTCTCCTGCAACAGATTGAAAACGGAAATCCAACAAACCGGTAGCTGTGCTCAAGGGCTACAAAAAAGGCATCGCGTGCGATGCCTTTTTTTGTACGCCGATGGCTCAAAGTGCCTGTGTCAACTCGGGCACTGCCGCAAACAAATCGGCTTCGAGACCAAAGTCGGCCACGCTGAAAATCGGGGCCTCAGGGTCCTTGTTGATCGCCACGATCACCTTCGAATCCTTCATGCCCGCCAAGTGCTGGATCGCACCCGAAATGCCGCACGCGACATACAACTGCGGCGCGACGATCTTGCCCGTCTGGCCCACCTGCAAGTCGTTGGCGGCGTAACCGGCATCGACCGCCGCACGGCTCGCACCAATGGCAGCACCCAGCTTGTCGGCCAGCGGCGTCATCACTTCGTTGAACTTTTCAGCACTGCCCAAAGCACGACCACCCGAGACAATGATCTTGGCAGCAGTCAACTCGGGGCGGTCGTTCTTGGCGATCTCGCTGCCCTTGAAGCTGCTCTTGCCGCTGTCAGCTTGCGCTGCCGCAATTTCTACCTCTGCGCTGCCACCCGTTGCGGCTGCGGCGTCAAAGCCGGTCGTGCGCACGGTGATCACTTTGGTGGCGTCGGTGCTTTGCACAGTGGCAATGGCGTTGCCAGCGTAGATCGGTCGCTCAAAGGTGTCGGCCGAGTCCACCTTGGTCACGTCACTGATCTGTGCCACATCCAGCTTGGCCGCCACGCGGGGGGCCACGTTTTTGCCGCCTGCAGTGGCAGGAAACAGGATGTGGCTGTAATTGCCAGCAATGGCGAGCACTTGGGCCGCCACGTTTTCGGCCAGTCCGTGGGCCAGAGATTCGCTGTCGGCATGGATGACTTTGGCGACGCCAGCTATTTTGGAGGCCGCTTGCGCAGCCGCAGCGGCGTTGTGCCCCGCCACCAGCACATGCACATCACCCCCGCAAGCAATCGCTGCGGTAATGGTATTCAAGGTGGCGCCTTTGATGGAGGCGCTGTCGTGTTCTGCGATAACGAGAGAAGTCATGTTCTTTTGTCCTTAGATCACTTTGGCCACGTTTTTCAACTTATCCACCAGCGTAGCCACATCGGGCACCTTGATGCCAGCGCTGCGCTTGGCAGGCTCGGCCACTTTCAGGGTCTTGATGCGGGGGGCCACGTCGACTCCCAGGTCTTCGGGCTTGAAGGTGTCGAGCTGTTTTTTCTTGGCCTTCATGATATTGGGCAACGTCACATAGCGCGGCTCGTTCAGTCGCAAATCAGTGGTCACCACGGCAGGCAAGCTGATGGACAGCACTTCGAGGCCGCCGTCGATTTCGCGCGTCACTTGGGCTTTGCCGTCCACGATTTCCACTTTGGAAGCAAAAGTCGCTTGCGGCAAGTCGGCCAAAGCAGCCAGCATCTGGCCGGTCTGGTTGCAGTCGTCGTCAATGGCTTGCTTGCCCAAGATGATCAGGCCCGGTTGCTCTTTGTCCACCAAGGCCTTGAGCAGCTTGGCCACAGCCAAGGGCTGCAGGTCCAGATCGGCGGGGGTTTCAACCAAGATACCGCGGTCGGCACCAATGGCCATGGCGGTGCGCAGGGTTTCCTGGCACTGTGTCACGCCACAAGAAACGGCGATCACTTCGGTGGCAAAGCCTTTTTCTTTCAGGCGGACAGCTTCTTCGATGGCGATTTCGTCAAAGGGATTCATGCTCATCTTGACGTTGGCAATGTCTACACCCGAACCATCGGACTTGACGCGCACCTTGACGTTGTAGTCCACGACCCGCTTCACGGGAACCAGAATTTTCATGAAAGCATCTCCATTGATAGATCAAAACCAGCGATGTTTTGAAACACGCCATTGAGGGAAACCAATTGACGTTAACGTAAACGTCAATTGTGCATCAAAACACTTTTAAAACAATGAATTATCGGCAGAAAAGCACGGTCGTTCGTATTTTTCAGATCGCATTTTGGCATTTTTCAATATCCTAACCCCGGGAATTCACCGACCAATCGGTTGGCGAATCAGGGTTAGCATGGAGTGCGTTCTGGCCGAATCTAGATTAGATTATGTTTTGTAACCAATTTGACGGAGCATCCTGATGAAGAAAACCCTGATTTCCATGGCGGCAGTCGCCCTGACAAGCTTGACTGGTGTGGCGCAAGCGCAGACGGTGCTGACCGTCTCCAGCTGGCTCCCGCCCACGCACACAGCCAGCATGGCGCAAAAAGAATGGTGCGACCTGCTGACCGACAACACCAAGGGCCGCATCAAGTGCAACATCTTGCCTCGCGGCGTGACACCCGCACCCGGCACCTATGACGCCATCAAAAATGGCTTGGCTGATCTGTCGTACACAGTGCACGGTTACACCCCAGGCCGTTTTGTCATGACACAAATGTCGGAATTGCCTTTCTTGGGCAACAGCGCAGAAACCATCTCGGTGGCACTGAGCCGCGTGACTGGCAAACACCCTGAATTTGCAGCTGAGCACCAAGGCGTCAAGGTCATCACCTTGTTCTCGCATGGCCCCGGCATTGTGTTCAACACCAAGCGCGCCATTGCCAAGACAGACGACCTGAGCGGTTTGAAGTTCCGCGTCGGCGGCGGCATGGTCAATGAAATGTCCAAAGCCCTGGGCATGAACGTGACCCTGAAGCCAGCGCCTGATTCTTATGAGCTGCTGTCCAGCGGCGTGATGGATGGCACTTTGTTCCCGGCCGAATCGACCGAGTCGTTCAAAATCGACAAGATCATCAAGCACGCCACCACATTCCCAGGCGGCCTGTACAACACCAGCTTTGTGTTCATGATGAACCAAGCCAAATACGACAAATTGTCTGCGGAAGACAAAAAAGCCGTGGACGCGATCTCCGGTGAAACCGCAGCCCGCATCTTTGGCCGTGGCTGGGACAAAGTGGACCGTCGCGCATTTGGCCTGATGCAAGCCAACGGCGTTCAAGTGACCAAAGCCGATGCCAAATTTGTGGCCGACATCAAAGCCAAAACAGCCCCACTGGAGCAAGGCTGGGTCAAGGCCGCGGAAGACAAAGGCCTGAAAAATGCGGCCAAAGTGTTGGGCGAGTTACGCGCAGAAATCGCCAAACTCGAAAAGTAAGCCGCAGCAAAACCACAGCGGGTAGGCTGAGAACCTCTCAGCCCACAGCGGTATCCGCCCTGACTGGCAGATACCGCTTTTTTGTATCAAGGAATGATTTTGAAAAAACTCTTGGAAACGGCCTGCGGCATCCTGGCCGGCTTGGCCCTTTTTGCCATCATGGTCTTGACCTTTTTGGACGTAAGCGGCCGGAAACTGCTGAGCCACTCGATCACCGGGTCTTTGGAACTCACCGAGTTGTTGATGGTGGTGGTTATTTTTGGCGCACTGCCTTTGGTGTCTGAACGGGGTGAACACGTTGTGTTTGACTCGCTCGATGCCATCTTGCCCGATACCTTGAAAAAAATTCAGCGGGCACTGGTGCATTTGCTGTGCGCAGCGGCCTTGATCGGCTTGGCTTGGCTCATGTGGCAAACCGGCAATGATTTTGTGACCAGCGGCGAGACCACGGCACAACTGAAAATCCTGAAAGCCCCCTTCATTCATGGCATGGGCTTGCTGTGTGGTTTCACCGGCCTGATCCATCTGAGCATGATGTTCAAGCCTTTGGACCATGAAGAAGCCGAAGGAGGCGCACTGTGATCGAAGCACTGATTGGATTTGCGGCCATCTTTGGCCTGGCGTTGTTGCGCATGCCCTTGGCTTTCTCGATGGGTCTGGTCGGCTTGGTCGGCATTGGCCTGACACGCGGCTGGATGCCGGCCATGGCCAGTACCGCGCAAGTGGTCTATGACACCGGTTTTGCCTACACCTTGTCGGTCATTCCCTTGTTCATCTTGATGGGTAATTTCGTGGCCCGCGCTGGCTTGGCACACGAGCTGTTTCATGCGGCGTACACCTTCATTGGCCACCGCCGAGGTGGCTTGGCGCATGCCACGATTGCGGCTTGTGCAGGCTTTGGTGCCATCTGCGGCTCGTCCATCGCGACCGCCGCCACCATGAGCAAGGTCGCCTACCCGTCCATGAAAAAGCTCGGCTACAGCGATGCCTTGTCCACGGGCGTGATCGCTGCGGGCGGCACCCTGGGCATCATGATTCCGCCCTCCACCATCATGGTGATCTACGGCATCATCACCGAGACACACATCGGCAAACTGTTTGCCGCAGGCGTGATTCCCGGGGTATTGACCGCCATCTTGATGATGGTGGCCGTGGTCATCATGACCGCACGCGATCCAGAGCACGCGCCTGCTGGCGAAAAGTTCACCTGGCCTCAACGCTGGGCGGCGCTGCGCGGCATCTGGGGCGTTTTGTTGTTGGTGGTCATTGTGCTGGGCGGTATTTATGGCGGTTTCTTCACCGCCACTGAAGGCGCTGGCATGGGGGCGATGGGGGCGTTTTTGTTTGCGCTGGCACGCGGGGCGCTGAACTGGAAAGCCTTGTTCGATGTGTTAGTGGAGTCGGCCCGCACCACGGCCATGCTGTTCACCTTGTTGATCGCAGCGACCATCTTCGCCAACTTCGTCAACTTCACCAGCATGCCCTTTGAGCTCAAAGAATGGATCACCGGATTGGGCCTGTCCCCCATCATGATCGTGGCCGCCATGATGTTGGTTTACATCTTGCTGGGCACCGTGATGGAAGAGCTCACGATGGTGTTGCTGACCATTCCCTTGTTCTTTCCCATCGTGATCCAGCTGGGTTTTGACCCGGTCTGGTTTGGTGTGCTGATCGTGATGGTGATTCAAATCGGCTTGATCTCGCCACCTGTGGGCATGAACCTGTTCGTGCTCAACACCTTGCTGCCCAAAGTGGGGCTGGGCACCATCTTCCGTGGCGTATGGCCGCTGGTAGTGGTGCTCATCGTCACGCTGGGGCTGTTGTTGGCCTTCCCCGCCCTGAGTTTGTGGCTGCCGTCCCTGATGGACTGATCAGAACACGCTGCGGAAACGGGATCTCGATCCCATGTTCGCGCAAGGTGCTCAAAATGGCCCGATTGATGTCTGACTTGAGGTTGAGCTGGCCACTGGCGGGGTCTTCAAACCAATAGCTCACGGTGAACTCCAAGCCATCAGCGCCAAAGGCCGACAAGGCCACCAAAGGGGCCGGGTCGGTCAACACGCGCGGCTGCGCCTGGCAAGCTTGTTGAAGCAGGGCCATCACCTGGTCAACAGGCGAATCGTAGGCGACCGAGACCACCGTGCTTTGCGCCACCTTGGCATCGGCCAACGACAGGTTCTCTACCCGCTGCGTGATCAGCATCTCATTGGGCACGATGGACTCTCGGCCTGTGGGTGATCGGATCAAGGTGTAGCGGGCCTTGATGTCGGTGATGCGGCCCTCAAAGTTGTCCACCTTCACCAGGTCTCCGATGCGCATGCTGCGCTCGGCCAGGATGACGAAGCCACTGACATAGTTGGCCGCCAGCTTTTGTAAACCAAAGCCAATGCCCACCCCCACCGCACCGCCCAGCACCGACAAAGCCGTCAAGTCAATGCCCACCGAAGACAGGGCCAGCAGCAAACCCACAAACATCAGCAAGGCCCGCACCGTGTTGCTGATGACCTTGCGCAACGACAAGTCACTGCCCGTGGCCGATTTGAGCAAACGTGACTCCAGCGCTGCAGAAATCCAGAGCGTGAAGATCAACACCGCACCCGCCGTGAGCGCCCCCTCGATCAGCGTGCGCACCGACAACATGGAGCCACCGACCTTCCAGCGAATCTGGTCCAGCTCATCCAGAACCAGCGGCAAGATGCCCGTGACCCACAGCACCACAGCCAACCAGGCGATCCACGAGATCGTGCGTTCTAAAACCCGCACAAAAGGGGCTTCGCCAAACGCCACTTGCAAGACCTTGACGCCAAAACGGATCAAGGCCAGCGAGATGCATACCGGCAACAAAATGCCAAACAAGGCCACTGGGTGGTCAACCGTCAACAGCGTACGGGCAGCAAAAGTCAAGCCCAGCAACACTGTTGGAAACAAGACCCCATCAATCAGGCGCTTGCCCAACAAGACCGACAAATCTTGCGCGGCAAAAACACGGCGCACACCCCAGACAAGAAGCCAGGCCAGCGCCACACAAACCGCGAACGCCCCCAGCACCTGAAGCGACTCGGCGCGGGCCAAGGTGTCCAGCCAAGCCAGCGGGTCGGCAATGTGCAGGGATTTCAAATTCGCCATGTCGGTTTCCTTTTGTCGATGAAGGCCTGAACGCCCTCTTGGGCCACATCGTCCATCATGTTGCAGGCCATGGTTTGACCGGCCAATTGGTAAGCGGCTTCAATGCCCATTTCGCGCTGCTTGTAAAACAAGGCCTTGCCCATGCGCACCGCTTCACGGGGCTTGCCCAAAATGGCATTGACCAAGGCATCGACCTGTGCATCCAGCTCGGTCGCGGCACACACCCGGTTGAGCAGCCCCCGGCTGCGGGCCTCATCGGCCGAAATAAAACCACCGGTCAGCAACATTTCCATGGCCTGTTTGGCGTGCATATTGCGCACCAATGGCACGCTGGGCGTCGCGCAAAACAAACCCACATCAATGCCATTGACGCCAAAGGTGGCGCTGTCCACCGACACAGCCAAATCGCATTGCGCCACCAACTGGCAACCAGCTGCCGTGGCCAAACCTTGCACACGGGCAATCACAGGCACCGGCAAATTCTGAATCGACAGCATCATGCGGCTGCATTGGGCAAACAGCTTTTGGTAGTAAGCCTGCTCGGGCTGGGCACGCATTTCTTTCAGGTTGTGCCCTGCGCAAAAAGCTTTGCCTGTCGCAGCCAACACCACCACACGCGCCTGTTCGTCTTGTGCAATGGCGTTCAGGGCTGTTTGCAAAGCCTCGAGCATGGCCTCGCTCAGGGTGTTGAAGGTGGCGGGGCTGTTCAAGGTCAGGCTGTGTATGCCACGCGCATCGCGTTGGTGCAACAACAGGTCTGCCGCGATGGGTAAAGTTGAATCAGTCATGCGCCCGATTGTGCCTAAACCACAAGTCAAATCGGCCGCTCAGGCGCAAACCCAGTCGACCTTTTCAAACATCGGCCAGCACACGCAAGTGCGCTTCTACACTGCGCCCCAAGGCACTCAGGTTGTAGCCACCCTCCAGGCAACTGACGATGCGGCCTTTGGCGTGGCGCAGCGCCACATCCTTGATGCGCTGGGTGATCCAGGCGTAATCCTGCTCAACCAAACCCATCTGCCCCATATCGTCTTCACGGTGCGCATCAAAGCCTGCGCTGATGAAAATCAGCTCTGGCTTGTGCGCTTCCAGCCGAGGTATCCACATCATGTCAATCAACTCGCGGATGTCCATGCCCTTGGTGTAGGCGGGTACAGGCAAGTTGACCAGGTTGGCCGCGTTCGATTGCGAACCGCCTTCCGGGTAAAACGGATGCTGGAAAAAACTGACCATCAAAATGCGCTCATCGCCCGCCACGATGTCTTCTGTGCCATTGCCATGGTGCACATCAAAGTCCACGATGGCTACCCTTTTGAGGCCATGGCGTTCCACCGCATGCTTGGCCGCAATGGCCACGTTGTTGAAAAAGCAAAACCCCATGGCCTTGTCGCGACACGCGTGATGTCCGGGTGGGCGAATGGCACAAAAAGCGTTTTCCAGTTCCCCCGCCAGCACGGCATCGGTGGCCTCGATCGCGGCACCCGCTGACAACAAAGCCGCATCCCACGTATGGGCGTTGATCATCGTGTCCGGGTCCAGCGATGTGTGGCGAGGCCCGCCCGCCGCCATGTCTTCTCGCAAGGCATCGCCCAAACCGCGCAAAGCCGCCACATGCATGCGCCCGTGGGCCAACTCGATATCGGCCAAGGCCGCAGGCCCTGCCTCTCGGCGCTGCAAAGCCATGTCGAGACCCGTGATCAGCAAACGGTCTTCGATGGCACCGAGCCGCTCCGGGCACTCCGGATGCCCCGCGCCCATTTCGTGTTTCCAGCATGTGGGGTGTGTGAAATAACCTGTCGCGCCCATACGGTTTATCTTCCTGCATGCTCAACATCTTGACAATGTTGTTGAATTTCTTAAATGACTGGCATTGATTAACTGTTTTTAGCTTATCACGCCAAGCCCACTCGCCCCAGTAAGCCCGCTCTCGGGCGATTAAACTGACAGCCGCATGAATTTTCTTCTTCACCCCTTTAGCTGGCTGGCCCCGCGCCGCCTGAACGCCCTCTGCGTTGGACTGCTTGGCCTGACTTTGTCGCTGGCCTGGCTGGATGCGGCGCAAGCGCAAGCCCCCAAAACCAAGCACGCTGAACACGCCAGTAAAAAATCCAAGAAAAAACCGGCCCATTCTTCCGTCCCGACACGCAAGCACCCCGGCAAAAAAACCGCTGTGGCACCGGGCACGTCCTTGAACCAAAACCCCGAAGTATCAATTTGGGCACAAGATGCCGCCCGGCGTCTGCAGCTCGATGCCGATTGGGTGCAAAAAACCATCGCGCAAACCCAGCGCTTGCCGGTGATCGAAAAATGGGTGCTGCCCCCCACCAGCCCCGTGGCCAAAGACTGGAGCGCTTACCGTGCACGCTTCATTGAGCCCGTGCGCATTCAGGCCGGCCTGCGCTTTTGGCAGAAACACCGGGACACGCTGGATCGGGCCGAGCGCGAGTACGGCGTGCCCGCCGCCATCATCGTCGGCATCATCGGTGTCGAAACGCTGTATGGCCAAAACACCGGCAACTTTCGTGTGGTGGACGCTTTGGGCACCTTGGCCTTTCATTTTCCGCAGGCCCACCCCAGAGCCGCAGAACGCCAAGCCTTCTTTCGCAGCGAGTTGGAGCAATTTTTACTGCTGACCTCACGCAGCGGCGCAGACCCCTTAACCATTCGGGGCAGCTACGCAGGCGCTTTGGGTTTGCCGCAATTCATGCCATCAAGCTGGTCCAAATTTGCGGTGGACTTTGATGGCGATGGCCGCATCGACCTGTTTGGCAGCCCAGCCGATGCCATAGGCTCGGTCGCTAACTACTTCAAGGCCTTTCAGTGGCGCACCGGCATGCCCACCCACTACCCCGTGACCCTCACACCAGGCCAAACCGACATGGACAGCCTGATGGCCCCGGACATCCTGCCCACCTTCAGCGTGGCCAGTTTTGTGGGCAAAGGCGCAGCACTGGAAGGTGCGGCACTCAGCCATGCTGGACCACTCGCCCTGATTGAACTGCGCAACGCCAGCAACCCACCCAGTTATGTGGCCGGTACCGAAAATTTCTATGCGATCACCCGATACAACTGGAGCAGTTATTACGCCATGGCGGTGATTGAGCTGGCGGAGGCGGTGGCGCGGGAATTGCAAAACAAGCGCTGACCCACTGAAACTTCACAACTTGATGACGAAACCAAGCGGCATGATGCGCATCCCATTGACAACGGCCACATTCAGCTGCGTTATGAAGCTGGGATGGATGTTCATGGCTTTGTCCGCACAAACAAGCCATGGCGTCAGCTTGTTTGGCGACCATTCCTGCGCGTCTTGGCATAAGCTTGAATATGCCGAAAAGCGTACGTGGACAAATGCCTTTCTGGCCCCGCTCAGTTTGACCCTCAAGGGCCTTCAAAAAAGCAAAGAAGATAAATACAACGACGATCCCAAAGCGCATGAAGCGGCAATCATCGGCATTGATGACTTTTGCTTGAATCACCCTGATTTGGGTGCAGCCGATGGTGCGGGTCGTTATCTGAAAAAGCTGATTGAGATGCCATCGAATTCATGATCAGGCTGCTCACAAGCCTTTGGGGCTCTCAATAACCCAGCCTGATTTAGTGCGTCTTAAAACTCACCTGCAACCGCCTTGGCTCAGGTTTTCAAGTTGCCAAGTCGCTAGGCATTCCCACAAATTGACGACACAGCCATGAATCCACTGAACCCCAAAAAACTGCTGTTGACCAAATGGACTGCGGTCAAACCCGTGGCCAAACAAAAGCACTTTTTGGTCAGCAGAGTCATTCAACCTGAGCAGCCTACCGAGCCCATTGAATCGGTGGAAATTGAAGCGGTGTTCTCCAAGGCCACGCAGATCATCGCTTGGCGAGAACTGCAAGACGATGGTGTTTGGCTGCAGGGTTGGGTTTGATCGATTGGAAAGTTGGCCGGCAACAGTCAACTTGTCCTTTGACACGACAGTTGCAACGCAGCTCAGAGCTTGGATTCAATGAAATCAATTGTCAGCTTTTGTAGCTTCTGCCTTGTATCTGCTGATGCTCCGTGGGATCGGTAGAACCATCGCCCTCCTCCCAGCTGCCTAGAGGACGAAACGAAATCTGCAAACATCATTCCGTGTCCCCCACCATCAACCAACTCAAGTCGTATTTCCTGTCCCTTGGCTTTAATCCTCTCGTACCAAATTTGCGGAGATGGCATGGGATTGATCGGGTTTGACATACGGCTACAGGTCTGGGTAAAGCCTGCGGGTGCAAGTTGATAGTTGTCGTTATAGCTACAAGGCATCGCTCTCAGATGCATCAAATCGTCTTGTTGTACGCCGCCATAGTTATCAGCCAAGCCGTAAATCAACAACAGTGGAACCTTGATGTCATCTGGAAACCCAATCCCAGCTGATGGGCCACCTTCAGCAATGACACCACGAACATTGGCACCATCAACTGCTGCAGCCATATTGATAGCTACAGCAGCGCCATTCGATAGACCTTGAATGAAGATTTTGCTGGTATCCACCTTGTCACTTTTGAGGGCCCAACGATAAGCACCCAAAGTGGCTTTGTAGATCATCCTCTGCCGACCACCATTGCTCATGTAGTAGAGCAGCAGGTCAGACTGCGGAACAAGTCCATTCATCTCAAACGCATCGAAAATCAGCGTTGCAAATCCCTGCTGATTCATCAACTTAGCGAATTCGCGCTCATAGCCGCCTAGTCCGCCACCGCCGTGTGCAATAAGCACGAGCGGTGGTTTGTCGCCTCGCTTTTTAGCAAAAAAAGAAGGCGTCTCAAGCCGAACAGATTTATGACAAGGATCAAAATTTGCCAACGGTCCAGTGACCGTTTTAACCGGACCGCGATCCACGACTTTTGTATCTTCTGGATTGGATGGACTGCAATCAGTTTGCGCCCAAGCATTGCTCCAAAGGAAAAATCCACACACCAATAACAACTTGAGGTATTTCATAAGACTTTGAGGAATTTCATTTAAGAATATCTAGCATTCAACAAAAATTCAATCAATGCAGCCATTCGGGAATCACCTGAATTGACGACTTGTCCTTAGCCAACTCGCCCTTGTTTGCGGTGAACCATCAATGCTCGGCGCGTTTGGTTGTTTCTGCCTGCTTACTGCGCTTGAGTGATACAAGGGTTACGGGCCTAGGACTTGAACTTGGGTACCACTTTCAATGCATACAAAAAGAACAGCGCACCCAGCAGATCACCCACGAACATGGGCCAAACATCCACCATGAAAATGGCACCATCTCGCTGGAATATCCACCAAACAGCTTGATGAAAAACGGCATTAAACAGCGCGTAGATCAGTGCATATTGGATCAACACAGCACTGGTTAAAACCGTCAGCCCTGCGTCAATCTTTCCGCGCCAGCGCATGAACAACAAAGCAAGCCACGCACCGAATCCTGATGCGACGGCTGTCAGCAACAGGAGTGTGCCGTTGAGATCTTTCATGTGCAGCAGGTTGATCACAACGGTAGCCGCAAAGATGCCCAAAGCACCATTCAACCCTGCCACCAACACAAACACCACTCGCAACCCTGCAGGCAAATAGAACCAATTGACACCTGGTACGTGCTCGGTGAACTGAAAAAGCCACCCCTGAAACTCATAACCTAACCAGTACAAAACCGCTGATACAAATATCAAAACAGCGGCCTCAATTTGGTGCCTTTCCATTTCATCTCCTGTGTTTGACAAGTGTATGGACACTTGATTGACATCAGGCTGACCCAACCGTCATTTTCAATGCGTGAATGTGTTTTTGCGCACCCTTATTCGAAACAAAGCGGCCTATGTCCCAGGCACTGACCGTGACCGCTCTGACCACATCAAGCCCCGTGCGCCTTCATCGCCTTGCCCACTTCCAGCGCCCCTTGCTCTGAACCCGAACGCGGCACGGTCTCGCCTTGGCGGTCGGTGACCTGCGTCATGGCTGCAAGCAGGCGCTCGGCGGTGTCGGGGCCCACGCCCAAGTGCACGCCTTGCGTCAGGGTGATGTGCGCCACTTCAAAGCTGCCCGCACCCGCGCAAATGATGGTGCGGTTGGGCGCGTCTTCGCTGGCCATGACCAGCATGGCGGGCACCACGGCGCTGGGCTCCAGGGCCTTGAGCACTTGCTCGGGCATGAGGCCTTCGGTCATGCGGGTGGCGGCAGTGGGTGCCAGACAGTTCACGCGGATGTGGTGTTTTTCGCCTTCGATCGAGAGGGTTTGCATCAAGCCCGCCAGCGCCATCTTGGCCGCGCCGTAGTTGGCCTGGCCAAAGTTGCCATACAGCCCACTGGACGATGTGGTCATGACGATGCGGCCATAGTTTTGCGCCTGCATGATGGGCCAAACGGCCTGGGTGCAATGGAAAGCGCCCATGACGTGAACGTCCATGACCAGCTTGAAGTCAGCCAGTGCCATCTTGCCAAAGCTCTTGTCACGCAAGATGCCCGCGTTGTTCACCAAAATGTCCACCCGGCCCCAGGCGTCCATGGCTTGCTGCACCATGGCTTTGACGGCCTCAGCATCGGTGACCGATGCGCCGTTGGCCATGGCTTCGCCGCCCGCTGCACGGATTTCATCGACCACGGCCTGTGCCGCCGACACCGATCCGCCCACGCCGTGCACATCGCCGCCCAAGTCATTGACCAGCACTTTGGCGCCCCGCGCGGCCAAGGCCAAGGCGTGTTGTTTGCCCAAACCTCCGCCAGCGCCCGTGACGATGGCAACGCGGCCTTTGAATTCGATGCTCATGTGAGTTTCCTTGCTTGAATGCGTGTGAATGGGTGACAGGGCGTTGCAGCACCATCTGCTAATCTGGCTGGCAATTGAAGCCCTCACTCACTTTAAAACAGCCAGCGACTTTGCTGTGTTGCACGATTGACACCTCGCGATGGAACTGAACACCGACATCATCACCACCCCGCCGCTGGACTCTGCTTCGGTGGTCTTGCTGCGCGACAGTGCGCAAGGCATGCAAGTGCTGCTGCTCAAGCGCCACCAAGCGTCAAATGTGCTGGGCGGGGCCTTTGTGTTTCCGGGCGGCAAGCTTGATCAGGCAGACCAAAGCCCCGCCTTGCTTGCCAAACTCAGCCAAGATGCCGCCACCTTGCAGCAACGTCTGGCAGAGCCCGAACTGGGCACCGAACGGGCAGCGGGCCTGTTTGTGGCGGCCATTCGCGAGGCGTTTGAAGAATGCCGCATCTTGCTGGGGCAAGCCACAACGAACCCCCTCAAGCTGCAAGCACTGCAAAACGCCTTGGCCAGCGGACAAAGCTGGTCTGAGGCGTTTCAAAATCTGTCGCTTCAGCTGTCCACCGACCACTTGGTGCCGTGGACCCGGTGGATCACGCCTCGACAAGCATCGGTGACCAGCAAACGCTTTGACACCCGTTTTTTCATCACCCGAGTGCCCGAAGGCCAAACCGCCGAGCACGACAACTTTGAGGCCACCGAAACGCTGTGGACCACCCCGCGCGAGGCCTTGATCCGCTATTGGGACCACCAAATTGAGCTGGCACCGCCGCAAATCATGGGCTTGGTTCAGCTGGCCCGGCACACACACACCCAGAGTGCGCTGACCGAAGCCCAGAGCCGCCGCCCCCCCGTGGTCGAGCCCGAGCCCTTTGACCAGGACGGTATCCGAACCATTTGCTACCCGGGCGACCCTCGTCACTCGGTGCAGCAGCCTGCGTTTCCTGGCCCAACCCGCTTGTTGTTTAAAAACAAGCGCTTTGAGCCGGAATTGGGATTGGCCGCTTTGCTTGATTAAAATCGGGGCAATTACAATTTGTAACCTTTACGGATACGCCCCTGCCTTTATGAGCCAACCATCTGCCCCGATTTACCTGTCCATTGCAAGGGCCATGGAGTTCATTGGTGATGCCGGCGGGGTCTTGTCGCTGCTCAAAACACTGCACCAGACCCTCGGCGAAGACCTGCCGCGCATTGAGGCGCTGCTGCAACAAGACGACATGCATGGCGTGAACCGCTTGCTACACCAACTCAAAGGTTTCACACCCGTGTTTTGTGTGGACAGTCTGGTGGAGCTGGTGGTGAGCGTCGAACACCTGAGCAAGCACGGTGAGTCTTCACAAGTCCGGGCGGCCTACAACCGCTTGGCACCTCAGCTGGAAGCGCTGCGCACCGAAGTGGCCACTCACCTGACGCTTCATCCGGCGGCCTGAGCGGCCAGCCACTGGTCAATCTTTTCGGGGTCGTGCAGCAAGCGCAGTTGGTCAAAGGCCTCTTGCGCCTCCGGATAAACCCGGCGCAAATAATTGAGCCACTGCTTGAGCCGACCTGCCCGGTGCCGGGGTGCCACCCGCAAGGCAATGCCCTGCCAGAACAGGCGCATCAAACCCAATATCTGAGTCCAAGCCACGGCGCTTTGCATGGAGCCGCCTTGGGTCAAGGCGTCGTATTGCGTGATGGCCAAAGCCAGGCCAGGATCGGCGACCATGCCCCGCCCAATCATCAACCGATCACAGCCCGTCACTTCGCGACAACGCAAAGCGTCTGCCAATGTCCAGATTTCGCCATTGGCCACCATAGGCAGGCGCACATGCTGCCTCAAATCGGCGATGCGGTCCCAATAAGCGGGCGGCCTGTAACCATGGGCCTTGGTGCGGGCGTGCACCACCAAATCGCTGGCCCCTGCGGCCTCGATGGCCAAAGCGCAGTCTTCGGCACGGCTGTCGTCGTTGAAGCCCAGGCGCATCTTGGCCGAGACAGGAATGTGTGCAGGCACCGCCCGCCGCACCGCCGCCACGATCTGGCCCACCAGCTCGGGTTCATCGAGCAAGACCGCGCCACCACGGTGCTGGTTCACGGTTTTGGCGGGGCACCCAAAATTCAAATCAATCCCCGCAGGTTGCAGCTCGGCCAAAGCCGCCGCATTGGCCGCCAAATAATCGGGGTCAGACCCCAATAATTGCACCCTGACGGGCACGCCTGCCACGGTGCAGCTGTTGTTGAGCAACTCAGGGGCCACCCGAATGAAGGCGCGGCGCGGCAACACGGTGTTGGTGACGCGGATGAATTCGGACACGCACAAATCAACCCCGCCCACGCGGGTGAGCACGTCGCGCAAGGTGTGGTCCAGCAAGCCCTCCATCGGGGCCAACAAGACACGCGCCCCCAAATGGCTCATGGACATGCGGTCAAAACGTCAGGCTAATTTGCGCTTGAGGCGCACTTCTTCGACTTTCACGCCGCCCAAAGGCACGGTGCGGGCGGTGTTCATCTCGCGCTTGAAGCCAGCCAAGTCGTGGAAACGCAGCGTTTTTTCATGCAACAAGGGCAACCAGACCGTGACATCGGTGCAGCCTTCGTCTTCCAGACCTTCGCGGGCCGCGTCCCACAGCGCCAAGCCAATGCCTTGGCCCAAACGGTCGGGCGCTGCATAAATGGCCCAGATTTCGCCGGTGGTGTTTTTGGACTTGGGATCGCGTGAACGGTCAAAGCCCACAAAACCAACGACCTCTTTGCCGTCTGTGGCCACCATGACTTGGGGTTCGCCGTATTCGATGGCTTCTTTCCAGAAGGAGACGCGTTTGGGCATGGGGGTGGCGTCCCAATGGGCATCGGGCACTTGGCCTGCGTAGGCGGCGCGGCAGGCGCTCGCATGCAATGCGGCCACGGCGGGGGCATCTTGGAGGGTGGCAAATCGGACTTGGATATCGGACATGGCTTGAATGGGAATGAAAAAAGACTCAAAAACAAGGGCTGGCCAGGCGGGTATGCCCAGCGCCAAACCCGGTATTGTCGCCGCTTCGGTTATCTTCAAGGCATGAGGATGACATTGAACTTATTGAAATTACACAAAGTCTGGACTGTGGGTATCGCCTTGCTCATCTGCGCTGCCGCCCAAGCCCAAAAACAGGCCCTGCCTGGTGCCACGGCACCCGCACCCGCACCCGCACCCGCACCCGCACCCGCACCCGCAACCGCAATCGCAACGGCACCTTCGTCTGCACCCGCACCCTCGCCTGCAGCCACCGCCCGTTTTCAAGACAACATGGCCGAACGCACCCGGGCCTGCACCGCCTGCCACGGCGACCAAGGCCGGGCTGGGCCAGATGGTTATTACCCGCGCCTGGCTGGAAAACCCGCAGGGTACTTGCACAACCAGCTGCGTAATTTTTCACAAGGGCGACGCCATTACGAGCTGATGACCCGCCTGATCGACCCACTGTCTGACGCCTACTTGGGCGAGATGGCGCACTATTTTTCATCTCTCGAATTGCCCTACCCGAAACCCAGCACCAACAACACGATTTCGGCCGAACGCTTGGCCAAAGGCCAACAACTGGTCACACAAGGCGATGCGTCGCGGGGCTTGCCCGCTTGCACGCAATGCCACGGCGTGCGCTTGACGGGGGTGCAACCCAACGTGCCCGGCTTGCTGGGCCTGCCACTGGATTACCTGAACGCACAACTGGGCGCTTGGCAAACCGGCCAGCGCAAGGCCCACGCGCCCGATTGCATGGCCGAAGTGGTCAAGCGCATCCCGGCCGACGAACTGATCGCGGTGTCCAGCTGGCTGGCACGCCAAGCTTTACCTCACGACACGCACCCCGCCCCACGCCCGCCCGAAGGCCCAGCCCTGCCTGCGGCCTTGCGCTGCGGCAGCGCCCCCGAGCTGTCACGCACAGCTGGAGGACAGCCATGAAAGCCCCACGCTTCGCACGCACTGCCTACATCGGCTGGCTTGTCGCCTGCGCACTTTTGGCATTGACCGCCTACGTTGTGGTGGACAACTGGGGCGATGCTTGGACGACACCGGCTACCCCAGCCACGAGTCAAGCCCCCAACACCGCAAGCAACGCGCAACCCCAGAGCGCGCAAATTGAACGCGGCCAATACTTGGCCCGCGCGGGCAACTGTGTGGCTTGCCACAGCGCACGCGGATCCGCACCGCTGGCTGGGGGCCGACGCATCGACACACCCTTCGGGGCTGTCTACAGCAGCAACCTGACGCCCGACACCCACACCGGCATTGGCCGCTGGAGCCCCGAGGATTTTTGGCGGGCACTGCACCACGGCCGATCCAAAGATGGCCGCCTGTTGACCCCCGCCTTCCCCTACAACCACACCAGCGTGATCACCCGCGCTGACAGTGACGACCTGCTGGCCTGGCTGCAAAGCCTGGCACCCGTGAACCAGCCCACCCCAGCCCACACCCTCATGTGGCCTTTGGGCACACAGCCAGCCTTGGCGGTTTGGCGCAGCCTGTTTTTCAGCCCCACGCCGTTCAAACCCGACTCCACCCAAACCGCCGATTGGAACCGGGGCGCTTACCTCGTGCAAGGCCTGGGCCATTGCGCCGCTTGCCACAGCCCACGCAACGCTTTGGGGGCCAGCGGCGCTGTCGATGATTTGTCTGGTGGGCTGATGCCCGTGATCAACTGGTATGCACCCGACCTGACCAGCGACCACGAAACCGGGCTGGCCACAAGCGCTTTGTCCAGCATCGTGCAACTGCTGCGCACGGGCGAGTCAGCGCAAGCTCAGACCAGCGGCCCGATGGCCGAAGTGGTGCAACACGGCACCCAATACATGAGCGAAGCCGATTTGCTGGCCATGGCCGTGTATCTGAAGTCTCGCGCACAAAAAGCGACTGCCACAGCCGCCCCCCCGAAACCACCCGTGCAGGCCAAAGTGAGCCTGGCTGTGGCTGCAAAAGGCCTGCAAATCTATGACCGACATTGCGCGCAATGCCACGGTGAACAAGGCCAAGGCATTGACACGGCGGCAGGTGCAACGGCCTACCCGGTGCTGGCAGGCAACCGCGCCGTGTTGCTCAGCGACCCAACCAATCTGGTGCAAATGGTCTTGTATGGCGGCTATGGCCCGTCCACCGCCTTGCACCCACGGCCCTTTGGCATGCCGCCAGCGGTGCTCGAACTGGACGACCGTGACATCGCCGCCGTGCTCACCCACCTGCGCACCCAATGGGGCAACCAGGCCAGCGACGTCACGCCCTTGCAAGTCAACCGCATCCGCGCCGCGCAAGGCCACTGATCAGCAGGGCTCATCTGCCTTGCTGATCAGTCCTCCGCAGCTGTCATGTGCGGCACCTCTCGGACAGGTTCAGGCCGATACCATTTCGGGCATGACACAACACCTCTACATCCTGACGGGGGCCTCGCGGGGCATGGGCTTGGCGATGGCGCAGCAACTGCTCACACCCGGCAACAAGCTGCTGTGCATCTCGCGCCACAGCCACGATGGACTGGCCACAGCCGCCCAACAAAACCATGTCCCACTGACGCAATGGACGCATGACCTGAGCGATGGGCAAGGTGCCAGCCAGCGCCTGCGCGATTGGCTTAAGGGCCTGCACGCATCGGCTTATGCCAGCGTCAGCCTGATCAACAACGCGGGCGTCATCCCACGCATTGGCCCCCTGAGCCAAGCCGATGCCGCCGACTTGGCGCAAGCCCTGCGCGTGGGCCTGGAAGCGCCCATGCAGCTGTGCGCCGCTTTTTTGGAGGCCACCGAACACTGGGGCATTCCGCGCAAGGTGCTCAACATTTCTTCTGGCTTGGGGCGCAATGCCATGGCTTCGCAAGCGGGCTACTGCGCGGCCAAGGCGGGCATGGACCATTTCACCCGCTGCATGGCTTTGGACGAAGCACTCAAACCCCATGGCGCCAAAGTCTGCGCTTTGGCCCCCGGCGTCATCGACACCGACATGCAAGTGCAACTGCGCGGTGCCGCCACCGCGGCCTTCCCGGACCAAGCCCGCTTTGCACAGCTCAAGGAAAAAGGCCTGCTCAGCTCTGCGACACAAGCAGCCAGCCAGGTGCTTGCCTTTCTGGCCAGGCCCGACTTTGGCGAGCAAGCGGTCGCAGACGTGCGGGGCTGATTCCACCTCATTTTTCGGGCGAATGCTGTCAGGTCAATGTAGTGATTGACCTTGACACTGTGTGGGTTATCCCATTCCTATTTTTAAATTCTGGAGACATCCCATGAGCCGTGAAGTTGTTGTTGTCAGCGGTGTGCGCACCGCCATTGGTACCTATGGCGGCAGCCTGAAGGACATTGCGCCCACCGAGCTGGCCGCGCAAGTGGTGCGCGAAGCCCTGGCCCGCGCAGGCACCGACGGCAAGGATGTCGGCCATGTGGTGTTCGGCCATGTGGTCAATACCGAGCCCAAAGACATGTATTTGTCACGCGTGGCCGCCATCAACGGTGGTTGCGCCGAGGGCACGCCGGCTTTCAACGTCAACCGCCTGTGCGGCTCTGGCTTGCAGGCCATCATTTCGGCCAGCCAATCCATTCTGCTGGGCGATGCCGACATTGCGATTGGCGGCGGTGCCGAAAACATGAGCCGTGGCCCCTACGCCAGCCTGAGCGCCCGTTGGGGTGCCCGCATGGGTGACACCAAAATGGTCGACATGGTGGTCGGTGCGCTGCACGACCCCTTCCACACCATCCACATGGGCGTGACCGCCGAAAACGTGGCGGCCAAATACGGCATCACACGCGAAATGCAAGACGCGCTGGCGGTTGAAAGCCACAACCGCGCCGAACGCGCCACACTGGCCGGTTACTTCAAAGACCAGATCATGCCGGTCATGCTGAAAAGCAAAAAAGGCGAAGTGGCCTACGCCACCGACGAACATTTCCGCCCCGGCTGCAAGCTCGAAGACATGGCGAAGCTCAAGCCCGTGTTCGTCAAAGAAAACGGCACCGTGACGGCTGGCAACGCCTCGGGCATCAACGATGCTGCCGCTGCCGTGGTGCTGATGGAAGCCGGTGCCGCCAAAGCCCGTGGCGCCAAGCCGCTGGCCCGCCTGGTGGGTTATGCCCATACGGGTTTGGACCCCAAAATCATGGGCGCTGGCCCGATCTCGGCCACACAAGCAGTGCTCAAGAAAACCGGTCTGAGCGTGAACGATCTGGACGTCATCGAAGCCAACGAAGCCTTTGCTGCGCAAGCCTGCGCCGTGACCCGCGAACTGGGTCTGGACCCAGCCAAAGTCAACCCCAACGGCTCGGGCATCTCGCTGGGCCACCCCATTGGCGCGACTGGCGCACTGATCACCGTCAAAGCGCTGTACGAACTGCAACGCGTGAATGGCCGCTATGCGCTGGTGACCATGTGCATCGGTGGCGGCCAAGGCATTGCAGCGATTTTCGAGCGCATGTGATCCTGGTTTTTTGTCACCCCCGGCCAGACCGGGGGTCCATGCCTCTTTAACTCTGTCACACCCGACTTGATCGGGTGTCCATCCCTTCGGCTGCCATGGATACCCGCATTCGCGGGCATGACAAATTCCCTTGTTTGTCACCCCCGGCCTGACCAGGGGTCCATGCCTCTTTAACTTTGTCACACCCGACTTGATCGGGTGTCCATCCCTTCGGCTGCCATGGATACCCGCATTCGCGGGCATGACAAGTTTCCCTTGTTTGTCACCCCCGGCCAGACCGGGGGTCCATGCTTCTTTAACTTTGTCACACCCGACTTGATCGGGTGTCCATGCCTTCGGCTGCCATGGATACCCGCATTCGCGGGCATGACAAGTTTCCCTTGTTTGTCACCCCCGGCCAGACCGGGGGTCCATGCCTCTTTAACTTTGTCACACCCGACTTGATCGGGTGTCCATGCCTTCGGCTGCCATGGATACCCGCATTCGCGGGCATCACAAATTCCCTTTTATGTCACCCAGGGCTTGATCCGAAGGCTCTGGATGAAAATTGAACTCTAGAGCAAATTTACCGTTACAAAACACTGTCTGATCTGGCCGCAGTGGACGGCAACTGAATGTGCTCAAAGAACACCCGACCGGCATTGCGCAACTCAGTTTCTCGTTCAGATCGCTGACCAAAAAGCAGCTCACCCAGGTTGATGCCGACACCAACAAAATGATGGCGCGACCGGTCTATGCCCGCATCGCGTTCAGCCTTGGAAAACCCTCGAGCGTAATAACCCGTCTGAAGCTCAAGATACCGAAGTGGTGTCTGACGCAAAGCGTCCACACCTGAAAGCTTGAGTGCCACCACGTACTTTTGACCGGCGTAATCCGACAATGGACGAAAGCCCTTGTAGCCAGACGACTGGTACTCCAACCGAAAATCCACCAAATCCCGCACTTTGGGGTTGACCGCGCGAACGTACGACAAGCCAGAGCCCAACAAATTCATGGCCACATCCTCACGCGCAAAACCATGGTCGTTGGAGAAGCCGTCAAACACTTCTACATACAACATGATGGCCTGCGTGGTGAGCGCTGCGCTCAATGCCGCACGCTCAACAGGTCGCCCCTTGCGCACCAGCCGGTCTGTCAACACATTGTTCAGGGCATAACTGGAAAACGCATGGCCCAATTTGTCGGCACCGCCAGAGCCCGTGTTGTCCCCAAACCAACCCTCGGAATTCATTTTGAATTTTTTGCTGCTGCCCCAATCCCAGCTGTAAGCGCCCAAGGCCGTCACGCCAGCAACGGCGGCACCGGTTTCCCAGCGCGTGGCCTGCACGTCTTCGCGCCAGTCAGCCCATACCGAACCTGTTTGCGCCTGCACCACTGCAGCGCATGCAAACAGCCCTGACGTTACTGCACGCTTCAAAACATGCCCATCTGACTTCGTGTAACTCATCCTATTCTTTCAAAAAATACGTTATGAGGGCACGCTCGCCCTTAAATTTTTTGGGTCCACGCCCGATACAGCACGGCCAGCTTGCGGCCTTGGCGGCGCAACCAACCTGTACGCAAGCTCTCCAGACCAGCGCCCTCTTCCAGCGCTGTTCTCTCTTCCAATATCCGGTTCAGCACCGCCTCGCAGGTGGTGTAACCCTTCAAGTCCCAATCCCAATAAATGGGGTAATGCAGCAAAGCACCCGCAGCCAGTTCGTCCAGACTCAAGTTGCGCTGCCGACGAAAAAAGGCCGTGGCATTTTCGGCACGATCTTGCGTCAACCCCCAACCCGCATAAAAAGGCTGCCCATAGGTCACGACCGGCTTGCCGCGTAACAACGCATCAAAACCCGTCAGGGATGTCATGGTGTGCACCTCGTCACACGCCTCGATACAGCTGACAACAGACACCCGCACCTCGACTTGATCGGCCCACCGCCGTGCCGCTTGCAATGCCAACCGTCCCTTGCGATTGCCACTGAGCACATCGGGGTGTGGCTTGTAAACAATGAAAGCATCAGGCTTCGCCGCACGCACCGCTTGCAACAACGCCAAGTTGGTACGCACCGTGGTGCAACCCAGGCGAATGGACGCATCGTCTTCCACCTGCCCCGGCACCAGCACCACCGTGCGGCCCGAAGCGCGAGCGGCCACGCCCCACGGCGCTGGCTCGCGCGGCTCCAGGTTGTATTTGGTGATGCCGTGCTGCACGATGAACGCACGCACAGCCCGCGCCCGAGTCAAGTCTTCGACCGAAAAATCTCGGGAGGCCAGCAACACCTCCAAGTCTGACGGGCGGGTGGCATCAAAGTAAATACCGCGCTCGTCCAACACCAGCGACTGGGGGCGAATGAGGTCTGAACCCAGCCCCACCGAACGCACAAAACCGTCTTCAACGTGCAGTAGGCGTACCCAGCTTTGGCGAGCCTGTTCTGCCAAGCCGGCCGGTGGCGTGGCCCCCCAGCAAACCACCCTGTCACCCAATTGGGGGCGCATGGCTTGGAGCGCATGCACATCGGGCAAAAAAGACACCAGATCCTGATGCAAACCCAGCATGGGCTTGAGGTTGGCCGCCTTCCAGCGCCTAAAGCCAACGCCCAGCACCCGACTCTTGCGCTGAGTGCCATGCATGAGAGTGGCCATGTTTTTTTGACGCACCAGCCACCCCACCACATCCAAAATATTGCCGCGCTTGTGGGTGACAGGGTCCAGGTAACGGGTGTAATGGACATAAGCCGCAGCAAACAGCTCGCTCACATTGCGCTGGCGGGTGCGCCGCCCCCAAGCGGGTGAATCTGCACAGCGGTCATCTGTCTCGCCCCAGCCGGCGTACCACGGCACACCAAAGCACACCACCGGCTTACCCGCCAGCAAAGCCTCAAAACCCATGGTGCTGGTAACCACATAAACTTTGTCCATGTGCGCCAACAGACTGATGGGGTTGACCGCATCGCGCAGCAGCACGGTTCGATCATCGGGCTGCACCTGGGTCAGGTAACCGCATTTGCGACCAGACGACACTTCAGGGTGGGTTTTGACGTAAATAGTGGCCAGGGGGTTTTCTGCCTTGGCCGCTGCCAGCATGTCGGCAAAAGATTGGGCCGATGCGCCACCCAGCGAAACACTCATGTCGCCAGCGGTTTGGTCTACCACCAGCACACGCTGAATAGGAATGTCATTGCCCTGTTCCCCTGCGTCATTGCGAGCAGCGAAGCGACAAAGCCCCCCCCCATCCACATCCGGCGCGTGGTTGTACTTGCTCAGACCGTGCGCCAGTAACGCGTGCAAGGCTTGGTCTGCCAGAACCTCATGACCAGCCAACACATCGCTCGGACTGGCAAGTAAAACCTCGAGGGCGCTGGAGCTGGTGCTGTCGTAATAAATCCCGATTGAATCCACAACTATTGACAACGGCAGGTGAGTATCGCCTGTCCCGAAAGAGCGGATGAAACCATCTTCGATTCTTATCACATTTATTCCACACCTTCGATCGGCAGCATGAGCACGCTCCGAATTTGGTTTCTTGCCCCATGTAAGTAAAGTATCAACATACGGCTTAGTCCAAAGAGACTGATATTTCACGTCTGCAAAGCCGAAGCTGGGCAGGATAGGATTATTAATAATTCCTCTGGAAAATGTACCGTATACCGAAATTTTATTCATCAAATTCAGATCTCTTCCTATTAAGTGCCGCGAGGTAGGGGGATGACAAGTCCTCGAAGTTATCTATGTCGACTGAATCAGCATCCCCCATTATGTAAGGTATAGTTCTATCTGTATAAAAACCGCCGTACTCTTTGAACTTGGCGACTGAAATTATGTAAATAGCGCCATTAGGGATAAATAATCCTGATGTATTGATGGGATATTTATCACATTCCAAATTATTTAGTTTTTTAATAAATCCATCGTGCCCTTTTACCTGCATCCAGTTAGGATTGTCACGCACTCTTCTAACAGAAATGCAACTGTCGGCAGCTTGATCTATGAAGATTTTGAAGGCCTCATCAATATGCTCCGACCTTCTTAGCGGAGACGTGGGTTGCAAAAGAATTACATTTGAATATCCTGGCAAATTATTCAACACATGAGATATTACATCGCTGCTTGATGTACTGTCGGTCGCGAGATGTGGTGGTCGAATAAAGGGGACTTCGCAGCCATAACAGGTCGCCACATCTGCAATCTCCTTGTCATCGGTACTTAAAATCAGTCTATCAATGCAACGAGAGGCAAGTGCTGCTTGAATAGTCCAAGCTATCAAGGGTTGACCAGCTATATTAAGAATGTTCTTCTTGGGAATGCGTTTAGATCCTCCTCTAGCGCTTATGATAGCCATCGTCCGTGACATGATTTTATCTGCGTCCTTCTATACTGTTTTTCGCCGTATCCAAATCATCAGGCCTACCAACATCCAGCCAAGGTTCGTGCATCGGGTAGACAATAGTCCGACCGCCGCTTTCCTTGATCATCTCAAGCAATGTCGGCATATCACATTTTTGATTTCGATTTATAAGAGTAAGCGATTCAGGATTAATAATATACACTCCCGCGTTAATATGACTCCTGTAAATTGGTTTTTCTTCAAAACCTTCGATCTCCAGCCCTTGAGTCATCACAACTCCGAACTGATTTTGAATTTCATGCTGTCGCACGGCCATGGTGGCATCGGCGTGGTGACGGACATGAAAGTCTAAAAGATCGCTGTAGTGAATGTCGGTAAGCACATCACCGTTGGTCACAACGAGTGGAGATTTAGGAGTGTCCTCGAATAACCCCAGACAGCCCGCTGTACCCAAAGGGCTATCTTCTCGAAGGTACTGGATATTTACGCCGTGGCGTTCTCCATTACCAAAGTGATCTTCGATCATGTGCCCGAGGTAATTGAGCGAAATCACGAAGTTTCGGAAACCGTCCTTCTTGGCTCGATCGATAATGTGTTCAAGCATGGGTTTTCCTGAAATTTCCAGCATGGGTTTGGGGCAGTTTTCTGTATGCGGTCGTAGGCGAGTACCCTTGCCGCCCGCCATGATCACCATACTGTTGTCGCGTATAGCGGGCTCGAGCACAAAATTCCACACATGCAGACCGATGACCGAATTGTTGTGGTCAACAACAGGCAACTGATGAATCTTGTTGATCTTCATCAGTTGCAGCACCATCTCCCGCCCCATGTCTGCCGGCACGGCGAGGGGGTTAGTCTTAACGATCTGGTCTATGTTGCTGTCCATCTGGTGCCCTTTCAGGAAAGCTCGGCGGATGTCTCCGTCGGTCAAGGTCCCTACCAATCTGTTTTCAGCTGTTATTACTAGGACTACCTGCAACGCAGACTGCTCCAAGCTGTGTATGGCCTGTCGGATAGTGGATCCGAGGGGAATCAAGGTGATTTGCCAGTTTGGCGTGATAGCGGAAATGGTCATGGTTCGTGAGATAACTTCGATATACCTGATCGCAGACCAGTCAAAAAGCAATGTTGTGAAAGGACTTCTTTAACAGCCCATCCAGCGGGTGCCGTCTCAGCACATCGATGATTTTTTTACTTGTTCCGCCACGGCCATACGGATTGACGGTGGTACCCAATGACTGCCTGAAATCTGCATCGAAAAGAAGGCACAGAGCCCGACCGATATCCGCACGTTCGGGCTTGCAGTCGATCACGCTCGTTGCCGAGAGGCGACCCTTCTGACGATCGCCGATGTTGATGGTGCCGGTCTTGAAGGAGGGTGCTTCGGCGATCCCGCTCGACGAATTGCCCACTACGCCGTCAACGAACTGCAGGCAAGACAGGTAGCGTTTCTGCCCCAGGGACTGGAATGCTTTAGCATGAGGATGCGCCTCCACGAACGCCTCAACCATCTGGATCAGTTCACGACCACCAGTGTCTGCATTGGGTAAGGTGAAGATCAAATGGGTATTCTCAAGCTCGCCAAGAGCCACCAGCAGCTCCTGCATCTGTTGACCCGAACTGCCGCATTCAAGTGTGACGGGATGGAACGTGATCAGGAGATTTCTAGCCGCAAACTTGAAATCAATAGAGGCTTCAAGCTCTTCGCGGTTGAGCAGCTGAATCCGTTCGATCGCATCGACACCGAGGCCACCAACCAAAAATACCCTGTCCGGATGCTCTCCCAGCTGTACAACCCGCTTCCGATATGGCTCAGCGCCAACAAAATGTAGGTGCGACATCTTGGTGATGGAGTGACGGAGGGCCTCATCCAATGCGCCCTCGGTTGTCTCGCCACCGTGCAGATGTGCAATCGGAATACCCGCAATCATGGCCGCGGAGGCTGCAGCAAAGATCTCGAAGCGATCGCCAAGCACCACTACAAGGTCTGGTGCCAAGCGCGCGAATGCGTCCGCATAGCCGATCAGCCCCAATCCCATGGACTTGCTTACGCCGCTGGCGGTGTCGGCGCTTAGCAGCATCTCCACCTTGGCGTCGATGTTGAAGCCGGCCTGTTCGATCTCGCGGTAGGTCGAACCGAACTCGGGCGACAGGTGCATACCAGTGGCTATCACCTGCAGAGTTAGCGCATCGGACGTCACGATCTCCTGCATCAGCCAGCGCAGCAGGCCAAACTCGGCACGTGTGCCGGTAACAACGCAAATCTTGCGGCTCATAGTTCGATCAGTTCGTCGATAGAAAATTCACGCAGTGCAACTCGCCCTATGACCTCGTCCCAGCGCATTGGCGAGATGCCGGTGCCGGGCCGCTTAGTGCCGATGTTGTCTGCGCTGAATGACTCGCCCGCCCGGATGGCACGGATGGCCACGAGTGACTTGCGGGCGATGAGCTTATTTTTCAGTTCGCTAGTGCTGGGGCGTTTGACGCCGTCACCGAGTGCAAGCTCTGCGTTGCGGATCGCGTCAACCATAGCCTTGAGTTCGTGGGGCTCAAGGCTGGCTTGGTGGTCCGGGCCTGGCATGGTTCGGTCCAGCGTGAAGTGTTTTTCGATCACGCGTGCGCCCAGCGCCACGGCAGCTACTGGAATCTCAATACCCTGCGTGTGGTCTGAGTAACCCACTTCAACACCGAGAGCAGCCTTCATGCTGAGCATGGCGCGCAGGTTGACGTCGGCCATCGGGGCGGGGTACTCGGTCGTGCAATGCAGCACTGTAATAAGGTGGCGCGGCGTGCCCGCTTGTTCGATCACCGCCAGCGCAGCCTCGATCTCGCCCAAGGTGGCCATGCCGGTTGACAACATGACGGGCATGCCCAGTCGGGTCATGTAGCGAAGCAGTGGCAGGTTGGTCAGTTCGCCGGACGGGATCTTGACTTGGTCGAGGCCCATTTCGACGAGCATGTCGAAGCTATCGGTGTCGAAGGCGGTGGAGAAAAAGCCGATGCCTTGGTGACGGCACTCTTCGATGAGTACCTTATGGTCCGCCCTGGAGAGTTCCAGCTTGCGGATCATGGCGTATTGGCTTTCGTCGGCGTCGGTGGTGCCCTTCTGGTACGTGGCCTTTTCAGCTGTTTTTGTCACAAGCTTTGCGGTCTTGAAGGTCTGGAATTTAACAATGTCAGCACCGGCAGCCTTGGCAGCCGCAATTAGTTGTTTTGCCAATTCAATATCGCCGTTGTGGTTGACGCCGGCCTCGGCAATGATCAAGGTTTTCATTTGATTTTCTGGGCGGGTATGCCTGCATAGACTGCATTGGATTCACAGGAGCGAATCACCACGGCACCACTGCCAATGGTGGTGTGGCTGCCAATGAGAAGCTTGTTTACAGGTGTGCCTTGGTTGATCACGGCGCCGGCACCGATCCAGCAGTTCTTGCCAATATCAACATTCCCGGAAATCGTGCTGCTAGGGGCGATATGGGCAAAGTCACCAATGACAACATCGTGAGCAATGGTTGCGCTCTGGTTGAAGATGCAGAAATCGCCCAACTGAATGCTGTTGGTAAACCTGACACCAGCACAAACGATGATGCCCTGATGACATTCAATGGCCTTGCGTTGCAGATATCCAAACGTTGCGCTTGTATGGATCAGATTGCAGAAAGTGAGCTTTTCACGGTATCGATTAGCGACGTTTTCTCGGATGTTGTTTTCCCCGATGCCGATAACAAAAGGCATCGTTTGATAGCGAAGAACATCGGATTCAAGAATGGCTTCGGCTGGATACTTCCAGGCATTCAGTTCGGCCTGATCGCGTGCAACATAAAGCGGTGTATATCCAAGGTCGCTGGCCACGTCACCGGCCTCCCTGGCCATGCCAGAGGTGCCAAAGATACCGACTCGTTTCACGCTCATTGCGGCAGCACGCTGCTGGGTAGGTTGACCACGCGAGCCTCTAGCCACTCGGCCTGGGTCAATGGGCCATGGCGGCAGTGGGCGTAGGCTGGCAGGCGGTTCATGAGTGCCCAAATTGGGCGGGTCATGACGCCAGCGTCGTTGGTCGACTTGAGCAAGTGATCGCGCTGCTCGCGGCTGTCGCAGACCACGGCGTTGAGCCAGTAGTTGGAGCGGCAGGCTTCGGGTTCGGTGACGAATTGCAGGTCGCTGCCACTGAAGTGCGCGGCGTATTGCGCGGCCAGCTCGCGCTTGTTGGCGACGAAGGCTTCGAGTTGTTCCAGTTGGGCGCAACCCAGTGCCGCATTCAGGTTGGGCAGGCGGTAGTTGTAGCCGATCTCGTCGTGGACGTATTCATATGGATGGGGCTGCTTGGCGGTGGTAGTGATGTGTTTGGCGCGGGTGCCCAAAGTCTCGTTTGTGAGGACCATGCCGCCGCCGCCGGTGGTGATGATCTTGTTGCCATTGAAACTCAGCGTGCCCAAGAGGCCGATGGTGCCGGTGTGGCGACCTTTGTACAGGCTGCCGAGTGATTCGGCGGCGTCTTCGACCAAGGCAATGTTCCAGCGGGCGCAGACTTCAACAAGGCCGTCCAGGTCGGCTGGGTGGCCGAAAGTGTGCATGGGCAGGCAAGCCCGGATGACCAACTTGTCGGCGCGGGTTCGACAAACGCCGTCTTCATCCATTTGGGCATGGCTGTGCAGCCACTCGTCCATGGCTCGGGGCGACAGTCCTAGGGTTTGGCAGTCCACGTCGGTGAACACGGGTTCAGCGCCGCAGTAGGCGATGGCGTTGCAGGTGGCCACAAAGGTCAGGGGCTGGGTGATCACCAGATCGCCTTGCTGGACGCCGGCCAGTTTCAGAGCGATGTGCAGCGCAGCCGTACCATTCATGGTGGCAACAGCACGCGGACTGCCGGTGTAGGCGACCATGTTGCGCTCGAAGCGGTCGACGTAGGCGCCGACGCTGGAGACAAAGGTGGAGTCGATGGTGTCAACGACGTATTGCCGCTCGCGACCCGCAAAAATCGGGGCATGCAGCGGGATGAAGTCTGAGCTTCGGTAGTGTTCGCGGACGAACTTGATCAGGGCTTCAAACATGGTTCACACGTTGTAGATGTCGGCCTTGTACTTGGCCAGGTTTTCAGCGCGGGTAAACCAGTCGATGGTTTCTTTGAGCCCGGTGCGGATGTCGTAGGCGGGCTCAAAACCGGTAAGTTCGCGGATTTTGGAGTTGTCACACCACAAGCGGAAAACCTCAGACTTGCCGGGGCGCAGGCGCTGTTCGTCAGCCAGAAACTCAACGTCGCTGCCCATCAACTCTTTGATCATGTTGAGGGTGTCGCCAACAGATATTTCAAAATTCGAACCAATGTTGACGGTCTCGCCTATGGCTTTGTCACAACGTGCCAGCTCCAGGAAGCCGCGGCAGGTGTCGGTAACGTAATTGAAGTCGCGTGTGGGAGACACATCGCCCAGCTTGATTTGCTTCTTGCCGTTGGCAATCTGGCTGATGATGGTTGGAATGACGGCGCGGGCAGATTGCCGAGGGCCGTAGGTGTTGAACGGACGCGCAATGGTCAGCGGGAGGTCGAAGGCGTTGAAAAAGCTCATAGCCATTGCGTCCGCACCGATTTTTGAAGCGCTGTAAGGCGATTGCGGCTGCAGGGGGTGCTTTTCGTCGATTGGCACGTACTGAGCAGTGCCGTAAACCTCGCTGGTGGAAGTGTGGATAACGCGCTTGACACTGTTTTCAAGTGCTGCCTGACAGATATTCAGCGTGCCCTTGATGTTTGTATCTACGTAGCTGTCAGGTGCGACATAAGAGTAGGGAATTGCGATCAATGCGGCAAGGTGAAAAATTATGTCGATATTCTTGGTGATGTACTTGCAATAGTGAGGGTCGCGAACGTCGCCGTTGACCACCTCGATTTGATCGCGGCAATCTACGTCCTCTAGCCAACCCCAATAGTTGAAAGAGTTGTATTGGGACAGCGCCTTGACAACGTACCCTTCGCGCACGAGAAGTTCGATTAAGTGGGAGCCGATAAATCCATCGGCACCGGTGATGAGTACAGTCTTGTTCATGTGAAGTAGCTAGTCAGCGCAGGTAAGATTCGATAAATTGCTCGATCGTGGCGTCAGAGTAGGGCCGCTTAAATTGAGGGTTGCGGTCCATGTATTCGGAGGTTGACTGCTTGACACCCGCTGAAACAGGCCCACCAGCGACGATGTCATTTAAATGAGCCTCCAGTTCCTCGGGATTTAGTGCCTTCATGGCAAGCCCGCGTACTGAAAAATCGATGGATGGATGGATATTTCTGAAGGCCGACACCACCACTGGCTTGCCGCTCAAGGCCGACTCCAGAAGCACGCTACTGAAAAGACCGACCACTATCCCGCAGTCCGCCACTGCCTCATAGGTATCGCTTTCTCGAGACAGCACTGTGACATTACCGTTGTTGGAGAAGATTCGCCGGATTTCGTGCAGAACAGGAAGTTCCTGGTGCGGGTGGGGCTTAACAACGACAGCCATATCCAGTCGTACTGAAATATCCCTTAAAGCCAAGGCAGTCGAAACCATCTCAAAATTCGTTGAATGCTGCATCGCAAACAGGATTCGCCTTGGATTGGCTGGCTTACCAAATGCAGTTTCGCATTCTTCGATGCGACGCAATCGTGAAGTGATGTTGACCGAACCAATTACAGTCAATGCACTTCGCAGACCACCCATAGATTCGTAGATATCAATTTGCGAGTCGTCGATCACACCTAGCCTGTTCACCGATGGTTTGGTGTACCGAGGCGACGATGAAATAATCTGAGGCTGGATGCCTATCGTCCGAATGCCCCGACTGTCCGCAATCGCAGCAAGAATACGTGAGGTCATACTGCGGTCCATCGCGGTCGCAAATCCCGAGCAGCGGCTCATGGTGCGCATCGACTCTGAAATGAAGATGATCTGTGCGAACAAACCTTGGATGAATTTTTGAAGCCGAGGTTGAAAAATATCTAAGAATTGGTGGGGCAACCGCTTGCATGCGGTTTGTACGAACCATGCGTTCACCCCGGAGCCGAACATTTCGGCTCTGTCGGTGATAGTGGCAGGATATTTTTCAGAATAGCGAGGTAAGCAGCCGTTGTAGACCGTGCAACGCGGACTAAGCTGTTCGATCAGCGTCAGGGTCTTGACCTCCTCTTGGCCCTCGGCATTCAGCAGACCGGAGGAATAGAAAAGCAATTGCTGATTGGTATTCTTTACAATCGTTTCTACAAGCTTCATAGAAGCCGGCAAGTAAGCATAGTTTTCTTTGGCTACGTTGCCGCACACGGCTACGTAGTTTTTTAGACTTGCGTAGTCATCGAACCGTTCGTCTTGCAGATCGTGCCAAAAGGACGCAAACCCTGAAATCAACAAAGCCTCATCGAGTAAGCCGTCGAAGCCAAGCTTCTCGGGCTGGAACAGATCAGCAACGAGCTCTCGTGTGGTGCCATCGATTGCTTTGAAATAGACCTTACCAAGCTTTCCGTTGATTCCGGCGTGGTATGCCGTAGACTTGATGACGTCAATATTTCCTTTGTGGTTATCGATTAACAGAATAGTAGTATCAAATTCATCTAGGCAAGCCCTCGTGCCATGGAACCGGACGGCCTCAAAGTAGACATGGTCTTCCAAGCCCATAGTGATGGCTTCGATCAAGCCATCGGACAAGAACTTGCCTGCTAGCTTGCGCAGCACATGCGCAAGATCGAACGAGAAAGTCTTGGCCAGATCGACCGATTGCCGCTCGATCTCGGACATGGCTACGCTGTAACGCTTATGTAATGACGAGATCGTGATGCTTTGGCTCTCCTCGTAGGTCAGCAGCATTTCATTCGCGTTGGCCAGCGCATCTCGTGTGGTCAGGATCGTGACGTTCTTACCCTTCGCGGCAAATCCTTTGGCGATTTCAAGTGCGTTGATGCTGTCAGTGATGATGGCCACAGACTCGATAGTCGAGTTGTATATGAACCTCGAGTGGACAGCGCTGCGTGTGGCAAAGTTGTACGGATTGAGACGCTCAAGTTCGTCTTCTGCGGTCAGCACCCGGGTCTCTGAGAGTTGCTCCTTGAAGTTCTCGATGACATGTGGCAAGTCAACATGCGCCCTCAATTCAGGGTCGTAGTAACGTGGATACAGCAGGTAGGCTCCAGCAAACACCTCTTCTAGGCTCAACTGTCGGGTTCGCCTGCTAACGGGTTGTCGGTCGTCGGTTAGGCCCCAACCTGCATAGAAAGGTGCACCAATTGTCGTGACAGAAACGCCATGGATCAACGCTTCAAAGCCCGCCAGCGACGTTAATGTGTACACCCTATCCACCTCATGGAGCGCGTCCTTAATGGTGAGAGAAGTGGATATGATCTCGGCTAGGTGTGCCAAATCTTTCGGATTAGATATTTCCTTACGCTTGCCAGCTACGATATCCGGATGAGTTTTATAAATAATCTGTGCGTCTGGGTTTTCAGAGGCAGCTAGCTCGATCAACTCGACGTTGTTTCTGATTTTATTACAACCGTATAGCAGCGACTGATCGTCCTCAACTTGGCCAATGACCAGAATACGCGGTTTAGTCTTTGGTCCATACAACATATGCGCCTTGGGCGGAATAACTTGGTTATATTTGCTTAGCCCATGGACTCGGATTTCCTCCAAGCAGCGCCGGGCTCTTTCAATTAACTTGAAATCCTTATTGAAATTATGGCTATTCAGGATAATCTCAAGATCTGAGGGACGAGATGAGTCGAAGTAAATACCCAATTTATCGATGCATAACGAGTACGGCAAGGTGTGTTGAGCCCCAAGCCCGATGGATCTAAAGAAGCCATCCTCCACCCGGATGATTGGAATCTCGAATTTAGCTGCGTATTCATTTAAATCATGCGGTTGTGTCATTCCCCAGACAATAAATACTGGATTTATAGACAATTTAATGGCTATGTCGTGGTTATAGACTTGTTCCTTTAGTGCAATAAATCTCATTCGATAAAATGGAAAATACTTTTGCAAAAGTGGCCTTTTCCATTTTGCGACATTAAATACCCAAGCGGTTCTGCGCCAAGGTTGTATGTAACCGGAGATCGCATAACTAATTCCTGTCAAACGTTCAAATCGGGTATCTCCGAAAAACGTACGCGGATATTGAAGAAAATTGGAAAATTTAGACACAATTTATTTTTAAAACAGAATTTTATTTTTTATCTAAAACCCAGAACAACCCCTGCCGTGATTGCAATCTGCGACAGAATGCGGGTGATGTCGAGGGCAAACTGGCGGTTCTTTTCGTTCACCTTGGGCAAAACCAAAACTTGGTCACCAGGCATGACTTGCCCACTGGGCAGCCAGCGGTCGGTGTCCACTTGTTCAAAGCGGCCATCGCGCCGGGCGATCACCACGCGGCTGTCGTCCGCGCTTTGCGTGAAACCACCCGAGCGTTGGATGTAATCGCTCAAGCGCAGCTGTGCTTGGTAGGCCACCGCGTTAGGAAACAACACTTCGCCGCTGACCAAGACCAAGGCGTCTTGGCGGGGGATGCGCAAGATGTCGCCGTTTTCCAGAAGCATGTCACCCTTGTTGGCGTTTTGGGCAATTTGCACTTGACCCAGTGGCTCCACCTGTTTGGCGCGTTCGATCCATTGCAGTGTCAGGTCGGCTTCGTCTTTGCGAAGGCGGGCTTCATCGCTGCTGCCGCTGCGGGCGGTCAGCAGCGTGGTTTCTAGGCTGCGCAGACTGGTGGCCAGCAGTTCTTTTTGGCGCTGTTTAACGCTTTGGCGAAAAAACTGAATGCTGGCCGTGTCGGCGTCTGGGCCAGGTTCAACCTTGGCCAACAGTGCACTCAAGCGACTGCCATAGGGCAACACGTATTCTTGAGGGTTACTGTGCTCGCCTTCCACACGCACGGTGATGGTGCCGGGCTTTTTGTCAGCGATAAATTCCACCTCGTCACCGTTGTTGACCGCCACTTTCAATGCGTTTTCAATTGGGTAGGATTCCACGTTACGCACCATGCCGGTGTTGCGGGTGATGCGCATGTGCGTTGCCTCTGCGCGAGGTATTGCCAACAATGCCAAGTCAGCTACGGTGGGGGGGGCTGTGGCGGTAAATTCAAAACGCTTGGCGTTGCTGGCCAGCCCGCTGACTTTGGCACTGTATTGGCGTGGGGGCACAAAGATCACATCGCCATCGGCCAGTTGCACTTGCGGCATGCGGCCTTTCAGCAAAAAGTCATACAGGTTGACACTGGTGCGCAGTTGTGAGCCACGGTTGACTTCGATTTGTAAAAAACTGCCACGATCAGGGTCGATGCCACCGGCTTGATCCAAGTAGTGCAACAGGCTGTCCATGCTGGTGCCGGCATACAGACCGGGACGCGCCACGTTGCCGCCCACAAAAATACGCACGGGCTGTGCTGCGGCCAAACTGGCATAGCTGCTCACGTTTTGCCGGAATGCTTTAGCGACGGCACCTTCTAAAACGCGCTGCAGCTCCTGGTTGCGCACGCCTTGCACAAAAACGGGCCCGGTGTTTGGTATGAAGATGTTGCCTTTGGGGTCCACCGTGAGCAGTTGCTCAAATTCAAAAGCACCCCACAAGCGCACCTGAATTCGGTCGCCCGCGCTGACGGCATAGTCGGGGTTGAACTGGGTGGAACCTTGGCGAGCAAAGTTGCCGGTGAACAGGTTGGCCCCAAACACATCGCTGTGTTGGTTGGTTTGGTGTTCTGGCAAGGTTGCAACTGCACTTGTGACTGGCGCATTGGGGTTGAGCTGCGGTGCTGCTACCTGATTTGAAGTTAGCGAAGCAACGGGTGCGGTTATGGGCATACGCGTCTGTGCTAAAGCGCAAACACCAGACAAAGCCAGCATCGCTAAGGCGCAGAGTTGCTGCATTTTTACGGGGGTCATGTGTGAGAGTCAATCAGCAGGTTGTTTGGTGCCTGCAGGACATCAGTCGGTATGGTCTTTGACGATGGCCATCAACAGGTGCGCCACACCGGCAAGCAACAAGGCAACGATGGCAAAGACCAACAGGTTGTGAACGCGGGTGGGCTGCAGGGGGTATTCGGGCAGGCTGGGGGCTTGCAACAAGCTCATTTTTTTGAAGGTGCGTGTCGCTTCAACACGACCTTTTTCCAGTGCAATCAAGGCCGTTTTGTAAACGTCTTGAGCAAAGCTGGCTCTCATCTCCAAGCGTTGAAAGGCCTCGACAGTGCGGTTAAGGGTTTTGCCACTACCCGAGGCCAGCTTGGCTTGCTCTTGGCGAATCTGCTGTTGAATGGCCGCGATTTGCTGGTCCAACAAAACGATGCTGGGGTGGTCGAGCACCAGATAGGCTTGCAAAGCAGAGCGCTGTGTTTGCAGCTCAGACCGCTGCGACTCCAAGCGGGCCACGATGGAGGCAATGCTTTCGGCCGTGGACTGGGGCGAGGCAAGGCCTTTTTTGTCTTGAAAGTCGAGCACAGCGCTGCGGGTTAGCAGCACTTGCCGGTGCAGGGTATCGACTTGCTGCTCCAAAAACTGTACTTGGGCTTGGGCCAGTTGGTTGGCCAGGTAATTCATGGTCTGTTCACCCTCTTGCACCAGTTGGCTGGTGATGGCTTGCGCCATGCTGGGGTCGTAGGCTTGAGCCTGGATAACCAGCACGCCCGCATATTCATCTAGGTTGACGCTGACGCGAGAGAGGTAGTGACGATGAAACCATTCGATAGAGGCGTCTGTAAACCACATGCGCGACAACGGGTCGTGCTGGCTGTTGCTGTAGTGCGAGCGCAGGTCGAGCCGGGCATCGAGTTTGCGCAGAAGGTCCACCGACATGAGGTGTTCACGCAAGAGCAGTTGATCTGAGCGACTGCCGCCAGAGGTGCCACCGAGCAGACTGGCAAAGTCAATGCTTTGCCCTCCGGGCAGGTCGGTGCGCTGGATGACGACTCGGGCTTCAGACACATAACGGTCTGAGGCGATCAGCAACCAATAAACCGCTGCCAGCAAAGTGGCCATCAAAGCGATAGCAAGCAAAGGATGCTTGCGCATGCGCGGCAATAAATTAATGAAAAAAACTGTGCGGCGGATCATGCTGTTTGACTTTGCTTGTAGGCCCTGAGAGCGTCATCAATTTGGTCAAACCAATGGGCGCGGCCATCGTCTATCCAGATCCCTGCTTGACAAAACTGGCGCAAAGTACCCTCGCCGTGCGAAACCATGATGAGTCCGGCATGGTCAGCAACCTGCTTAAAGGCTGCTGCTGCCTTGGTCTTGAATCGTGCATCACCGGTGGCTGTGACTTCATCCGAGATATAGACATCAAAGTCAAAAGCCAGCGACAGGCCAAATTGCAAGCGGGCTTTCATGCCCGATGAATAGGTTTTGACAGGTTCGTCAAAAGCTTCTGCCAGTTCTGAAAAGTCCTGAACAAAGGCGACACGGTCAGGAATATCGTGTTCGTGGCCATGGATGCGGCTGACAAATCGGGTGTTTTGCCGCCCCGTGAGTGAGCCTTGCAGACCTCCGCCAAAACCCATCGGCCAGGACACCCGACAATCACGTTGCACATGGCCTCGGGTGGGATGGTCTACGCCACCGATGATGCGCAACAAGGTAGATTTGCCAGCACCATTGGCCCCCACCAAACCCACGTTCAGTTTGCTTGGGATGGTGAAGGTCACGCCTTGCAATACCCACTTGCCGGGTCCATGTGGGGTTTGGTAGCGTTTGTGCACGTCTTTGACGGTGATCATGCTGCGACCAATCGCTGCGCAAAGCGCCGATGCAGTACCAAGCCCGTCAACAACATCACCAGCACGCAGGCGAATAGATAGGGCAGGCTTAGTTCGGGCACAGCATGGTAATAAGGCGAAAAACCCAGACGAGTCGCTTCTATGCCGTGCGCTACAGGATTGAGCATGACCCAGTCACGGTATGGCTGCGGTACGGCACTGAGCGGAAAGACGACGCCAGAGATCAGGTACAGCGGCATCATGGCGAAAGCCAGAATGCGGTCGAGCTCTGGAAAGAGTTCACTGACCACAGAGATAACCAGCCCATAACCCAGCCCCAGCAGCCACAACGCAAAAAATGCTTGCAACACGATCAACGGATTAGCGGGCAAGGCGTCCAACCCCAACAGCCCCAGCCCCGTCATCGTGATGACCATGACACAGAGCAATAACACCGCTTCCAGGGCACTGCGCACCAGCACGGTGTCTACAGGCTTGACCTGCCGGTAAGTAAAGAGTGCGCGGTTGGCGCTGATGCCATTGGACCCTTGCGTGCCTGTTTGCCTGAACATGAAAAAAGCCACCAATCCCACCATGAGCCAAATGGGCGTTTCGATGCCACCCACATGCCGCACGCGAACAACACTGAAAATAACCAGCATGTAAGCCATGTGAAACACTGGCTCTGCGAACAGCCAAAACCAGGCCCCACGGGCAGAAAACAAGCGCCCAAGTGCTTCGCGAAGTAACAATGCTTTCCATACGGAAAAAGTGACCTGCAAAGGGGTCCTGACTGTCGGAAGAGTCATGGATTAGCCCAGCGCTTTCCATGGCTCACCCTTGAACGCATATACCGAACAAGGAATCTGCGTGCGACATTTGAGAAGATGAAGCCAGTCGCGTGTGTGAGCACTTGGCCGTTGGGGCTGCTGCCAGAAGGTGGCTAAGGCTTGTTGGTCCGTCAATCCTGGCTGGCCATAAAGAGATTCACCCAAGGCTTTGACAGGAACCAATCTGGCCAACGCCTGGAGCCCCAACGTGCTGTTAATGAGGACCACACCTTGGCAATGATCGAGCACCGTCGGGTTGTGCGCTTCGGTCACGTAGTGAATTCTGGTGGCAACACCCCGAGTTTGTGCCGCATGCCGAATGTATTGCTCTAACAACACGTCACCACGGTTCATGGGGTGCTGCTTGAACAACAACTGAACTTTTGATGGGGCATAGGCAGCGAAAGATTCAATGACTTCATCAATGAAGCTTTCAATATTCTCAAAGCGACTGTGCAGATGAATTTGACTGTCTTCTGGGCTTTGCAAGGGCACAAAAAAATACAGACTGCTTTGTCGCACCAGCTGTCTGACAAAGGTGTGGTCTAGATGCCAACGCATGGCCTTTCTGACCCACGAACGCAGCCAGTACAAGGCGTAACTTGAAGGCGAAGTGTGGCGATGGTGCTGATAGTGGGGATAGCGCGCCCGCCCTAGCGACATGGCTACATAGTGCTGCGTTGCAGCCCAGGCCATTTTTGCGAAATGCCACGCAACAGTTTCAGGCACGGGTTTGGCCATGGTCGGAACCATTGGCAAAAGATCGATGACATCGATCATCGCTGTGGAATGTGCATTGACACCATTGACTTCAAGCGTGACGTAACCGGGCCGAAAGTAGCCCTCTTCCATCACAAAGACCTTGATGCCCTTTGCCTGCGCTAATGAAATGGCTTGCCGGTGGTAACGCCGCGCCTGTCCAAACAACACGATGGCTGTGGCGGTCTGCGCTGACAGCAGAGATTCGAAATAGCTAGGCCACTCAGTCGCTGAGCAACGGAAATGATGCGCCGCTATATCTGGAACGAAACGCCAATCAAAGGCGTCGCCGGCGTTGAAACAAACTTTGCTAACGGCTACACCTTTCGCCTGCAAATTTTTCGCCAATTTTCCAAACAGTGGTCCCACAGGACCTTGTAGCAACAAGACATTCTTGTGGGTGTGCAATTCCTGAAGCGCCAAGTTTCTTGGACTGCAAAACTGCAAAAAATGTGATTCTTGTTTCAATTGATAAAGTCGATCGCCATAGCTACCGCAGGTTTTGTTTGACCAAAACACTTTCGGCAACAACTCTTATTGATACTTGATTTGATTGCAACCTTTGTTACTTTATCATATTACCTTGGTTGCAATTTTACACAAACAGATCTTTAAAGTTGTAGGCATGTCCGACAACAAAAATCAAGATCTCAAAGCATTCACACTTCGACTTGAAATGCTTTTAGAAAAAAAAGGCAAAACCCTTAGCCCGACCGCGTTAGCAAGAGATTTCAATCTGAGATGGAGGGGTATGCCGGTAACGGTTAATGCCACGCGCAAATGGCTGATGGGACAAGCCATGCCTACAATGGACAAGCTGGCCGTGTTAGCAAATATGCTCAATGCGTCTGAAGATTGGCTACGTTGGGGAGCGATGTCAGTGGATGAACCTGTTAACCAGAGTTACGATCAACTTGTAAGTTCGAATCGCCTAGAACTGCGTAATGCCGAAAAGTCTTTGACACAAGATTTCAAGTTGCTCAATGAAACCAACAAACAAGTGGTTACCGCTGTCCTTGAGGTTTTACTCAAACAGCAACAGTCTTCGGCTGTTTCACCTAAAAACATACAGTCCAGGTCAAAAATTGGCTGACCAGCTGTCATTGATCGGTTGTCAAAACAAAAAGACGCTGCACTGAAGATCAACACCAAAGCATTTTTTTGGCATAAAAAAATGGGCATCCAAGATGCCCATTTTTTTCGCCCTTCAACCCTCGCTCAAGCCTTAACCGCCGCAGTCACCACCACCTCAATCCGATAGGCCGGGACGGCCAGCGCGGCTTGCACGGTGGCCCTTGGTGGTGCGCTGCCCGCCACCACCCAGGCGTCCCATACCTCGTTCATGGCAGCGATGTCGGTGATGTCTTTCAGGTAGATCTGGGTGCGCAGGATGCGCGTCTTGTCGCTGCCCGCTTCGGCCAAGCGTTGCTCGATTTGGCGCAGCACATCGGCGGTCTGGCTGCGGATGTCGGTGGCTTCGCATTCGGGCACCATGCCCGCCAAATAGACCACCCCATTGAAGATGGCCGCCTCGCTGTAGCGGGCTGCCACATGCAATCTTTGCAAGTCTTGGTTCATGCTTTTTTCTGTCCCAGTTTGGATTCGGTACCTGCCAGCAGGCGGTTGATGTTTTCACGGTGACGCCAGACCAGCAGCAAAGCCATCACCGCCAAGCTGAAAACCTCCGTCGCATTCACATCCCAGGCCACGCCGCTGCCAAACACATAAAACACAGGCGCAAACACCGCAGCCACCATGGACGCCAGCGATACATAGCGGCTGAAATACACCACGATGGCAAATGTGAGCACGGTCGTCAGCGCCAGCAAGCCATTGACGCCCACCAGCACACCCACCGCCGTGGCCACGCCTTTGCCGCCCACAAAGCCAAAGAACACCGGGTACAGGTGCCCCAAAAATGCGGCCAGACCAGCCAGCGCGGCCACGCCTGCACCCAACCCGTGCTGGGGGCCATAGGCCAGCACCAGCGCCACTGGCAGCCAGCCCTTGACTGCATCAAGCAGCAAGGTCAGGATGGCGGCTTTTTTACTGCCCGAGCGCAGCACGTTGGTAGCACCTGGGTTTTTGCTGCCATAGCTGCGCGGGTCGTTCAACCCCATCAAGCGGCTCACAATGACGGCAAAGCTGAGCGAGCCCACCAAATAACTGGCCAACACCACGGCCACCGGAATCAACACATCCATCGAAAGCTCCCTTGTTCTTGTACGGGCGTCATTCTGCCAGTGCGCATTGGACGGGCTGCGCGCCCAACAACTGCACGCACACTTGCGGGTCGATGCCCACCAGATAACCGCGCCTGCCCCCATTGATGCAAATGCGAGGCAAAGCCAAAATGGTTTGCTCGATGTAGACCGGCATCTGCCGACGCGTGGCAAAGGGCGATGTACCGCCCACCAGATAACCGCTGTGCCAGTTGGCCACTTCGGGCGCGCAGGGCTCGATGGCTTTGAGCCCCACCTGCCGCGCGAGGTTTTTGGTCGATACCTTGCGGTTGCCATGCATCAGCACCACCAGCGGTTTGGCATCTTGGTCTTGCATGATCAGGGTCTTGACCACGGCAAATGGGTCCATGCCCAAGACCTGTGCGCTGTGTTGTGCGCCGCCGTGCTCCAGGTATTCGTAGGGATGTTCGGTGAAGCTGACCCCCTGCTGGCGCAAGAGCGCCGTGGCCGGGGTTTCGCTGACTTTGTCTTTTTTGGCCATGGGCCAGGATCACAAAGCCGGGTCGCGCATGTCCCACCGAATCGCATCAATGGCCTTGAGCACTTCAGGCGACAACTCGGTCGACCACGCGGCCAAGTCTTCGTTCAATTGCGCGACCGATGTCACGCCAATGATGGTGCTGGCCACGCTCCAGCGGTGGTAGCAAAACGCCAAGGCCATTTGGGTGGGGGTCATGCCGTTGTCGCGGGCCAGCTGGTTATAGCGACGTGCAGCCACCAGCGCCTCGGGGCGGCCCCAGCGCTGTTTGCGCATCGAATCGTAGCGGGCAATGCGGCCACCTTCGGGCAGCAACGGGCCCGTCAAATCCGTGTTGTCGTATTTGCCCGTCAACAAGCCAAAGCCCAGCGGTGAATAAGCCAGCATCGACACGTTCAGGCGGTGGCAAGTTTCATCCAGTGCGTTGTCGTAGGTGCGGTTGACCAGGCAGTAAGGGTTTTGCACCGTGGCCACACGGGGCAGGCCATGCTGCTCGGCCAGGCGCACGAATTCGTGAACGCCGTAAGGTGTTTCGTTCGACAGGCCGACATAACGCACCTTGCCGGCTTTGACCAATTTGGACAAGGCTTCGAGTTGCTCATGAATCGAGGTCAGTGGCTTGTCTTTGCTCGGGTCAAAATACGCCATGCCAAACGCAGGCACATGGCGCTCGGGCCAATGAATTTGATACAGGTCGATCACCTCGGTTTGCAGGCGGCGCAAGCTGGCATCACACGAATTCAAAATGTCCTGCCCGCTCATGCCCGAGCCCTCTCGAATCCAGGGCATGCCACGCGATGGGCCTGCCACCTTGGTGGCCAGCACCAGCTTCTGGCGGGCACCGGGGTTTTTGGCAAACCAGTTGCCGATGTAGGTTTCGGTGAAACCGCAGGTGGCGGCGGTGGCGGGCACGGCGTACATCTCAGCGGTGTCAATGAAGTTGATGCCGGCTTCGAGCGATCGGTCCAAGATGGCATGCGAATCGGCCTCGTTGACTTGTTCGCCAAAAGTCATGGTGCCCAGGCAAATGGGAGTGACATGCAAGTCGGATTGGCCGAGTTGAACGAGTTTCATGGTGTTTCCTGTGCTGTGCTGAATCGGGGGTGGCCGAGGCCTGAGGTGAGCGCCTTGCTCGGACGGAGCGCAGATTGGCAGCGCACCACCCTGTCGAGCGCTTATTTTGTCATGCCAAAGCACCTTTGCCGGCTGCCCTGGCTTCTTCTTGCAAGCGCAGCACGCGGCGCTGCACTTTGCCCGTGGTGGTCATGGGCAGCTGCTCGATGAACTCGATCTCTTTGGGGTATTCGTAGGGGGCCAACAAGCCCTTCACATGGGCTTGCAGTTCACGCCTGACCTGCTCTTCAAACGCGGCTCGTCCTGCGCCTGCAGGCCTGCGGCTTTGCCAGTCGGGTGAAAGGACCACATAAGCCTTGACCAGTGCGCCGCGATCGGGGTCGGGCTTGGGTACCACGGCGGCGTTGGCCACCGCAGGGTGTTTGACCAAGCAGTTTTCAATCTCACCCGGGCCGATGCGGTAGCCCGCCGCCTTGAACATGTCGTCGGTGCGCCCTTGGTACCAAAGGTAACCCTCTGCGTCGGCCACCGCCATGTCGCCGGTGCGGCACCAGTCGCCTGTGTATTTGGCCTGGGTGGCTTTGTCGTTTTTCCAGTAGCCCAAAAAGAACACCGGGTCCGGGTGGCCGTGCACATCGCAACGGTGGACAGCCACCTCACCGGGCGTGCCTGCAGGACACACGCGGCCCGCATCGTCGATCACCGCCACCCGGTGGCCGGGATAGCCCTTGCCCATGCTGCCAGGTTTGGCGGGCCACAAGCGGGTGCAGTTGCCCACCACATAGTTGATTTCGGTCTGGCCAAACATCTCGTTGACCGTCACACCCAGCTGCTTTTGGCAATAGTCGAACACCGCATCGCCCACCGCTTCGCCCGCGCTCATCATGGCTTGCAGCTGCAGTTTGTAATGGGCTTTCACATCGGGTACGGCCTTCATCATGGCCTTGAGGGCGGTGGGGAACAAAAAGGTGTGCGTGACGGTATGGCTTTGCAAAATCTCAAATGCCGTCTCTGGCGAAAAGCGCCCATTGAAGGCCACGATGGGCCGTCCAAAATACAAGCTGGGCAGCAAGGCGTCCATCAAACCCCCTGTCCACGCCCAATCGGCGGGCGACCAAAACACCGCTTGGGACGGTTGGGTGGTGTCAAAGGGGTCAAATCCAAACCAGTTCTGGCTGCACACAAAACCGGTGAGGTTGCCCAACAGCGCCCGGTGCGGGATCAGGGCCCCTTTGGGGTTGCCGGTGGTGCCGCTGGTGTAGATCAGCACCGCAGGGTCATCGGCCAAGGTGCTTACGGATTTGAAAGTCCCAGGGCTGGCGGCCATGGCACGGTGGCCATCCAGGTCGGCCAAGGCACCCGCCTGCCCCAGGCCGATCAGGGTTTGCAAGCCCGGGCAATCGGGGCGGGCTTGCAGCAAAGCGTCAAGGGTCGACTCGTCACACACCGCCACTCGGGCTTGGCTGTCGTTGATGCGAAAAGACAGCGCTTCAGGCCCGAACAGCATGGACAGTGGCATGGCCACCGCCCCCATTTGCAGCACCGCCATGTAGGCCACCGCGGTCTCAAAGCGCTGGGGCATCACGATGGCCACCCGGTCACCCCGCCGCACGCCCTGCGCATGCAAAACCCGGCTCAGGCGATTGGCGTCTTGCTGCAGCTGCCCAAAAGTCCAGCTGCGGCCCAAACCATGCCCTGCCACATGCTCACGCACCGCTTGGCGTTTGGCCGTCGCAGGCTGCGCGGCCCACTGCGTGCAACAAGCTTGGGCCATGTTGAAGTGCTTGGGCACCTTCCAGCCAAAGCCTTGGTGGATGACTTGGTAAGGGTCAGTGACAGCTCGAGGGTTGGCTTGGGGGGCGGCTTGACTTTGGCGGTCCTGCTTGCGACTGACGCTCATGGTGGGTCTCCTTATGATCGAAAGTATGTACCAAGTTCAACGCGAATCTCAAAGCCTGTGGGTGCCGCTGCGCGGCTGCCGTTACCACGTCCGTCAATGGGGCACACCCACGCCGGGTGCCACCCCTTTGGTTCTGGCGCACGGCTGGATGGACGTGGCAGCATCCTGGCAATTCATGGTGGATGCGTTCAGCCAAGCCTTTGCCCAGCAACGCCCCATCATCGCCATGGACTGGCGTGGCTACGGACTGACCGAGGCCCCGCCCACCGACAGTTATTGGTTCCCCGATTACCTGGCCGATTTGGACGCCTTGCTGGACCAGCTGTATCCGGGGCAAACGATTGACTTGGTCGGCCACAGCATGGGCGGCAACGTGGTGATGATGTACGCAGGCACACGGCCTGAACGCATTCGCCGGCTGGTCAACCTCGAAGGCTTTGGCATGCCCGCCACCCGCCCTGCCCAAGCCCCGGGTCGCATGGGCCAATGGCTCGATGAGCTCAAAGCGCTGCGCGATGGTGCCAGCGACCTGAAACCTTATGCCAATGCCGCAGGTGTCGCGGCGCGCTTGATGAAAACCAACCGCCGTCTGAGCGCAGACAAAGCCAACTGGCTGGCACAGCATTGGGCGAAACCCGGCAGCGATGGGCAGTGGCGCATCTTGGGCGATGCGGCTCACAAAGTGATCAACCCGTATTTGTTCCGCGTCGAAGAAGCGCTGGAGATATACCGCCGCATCACGGCCCCTGTGCTGGCGGTGGAGGCGGCCGACGATTCTCTGGGCCAATGGTGGAAAGGCCAATACACACTGGCCGAGTTTCACGAACGTTTAAAAAGCGTACCGACGCTGGAGACAGCCGTGATTCAGGACGCAGGCCACATGCTTCACCACGATCAGCCACAAACACTGGCAGCACTGCTGCAAAAGTTCTTGGCCTGACAAGCCCCTAGAATCAAACCGTTTTAATATTGATCATCGTTTGCCATGCACTCCGTACACATTCTGCGTTTCATACTGCCGGTGGCCTTGTCAGGCTTGTTCTCACTGGCACACGCAGACAGCTCTCCGCGCTATTGCCCCGACCTGTTGGCCGTCAAAGGTGCACCCGAACCCACACACCGGGGCGAATTCACGTTTTCACCGTACACCCACCACTGGAGCCAGAACCCAGATCACAAACAAGTGGTCTTGGTCGCCATCGATGAGCAATTGCCGGGCGACCGTTTGTGCGGTGTCAGCGTGTTCAGCAACTCCTTTGGCCAACCCTCGGTGTATGTGTACGCCGGGCGTCAGTTCAACAATCTGCTGGGGGTGCCGCAACTGTTTGCCAAAGTCACGGGCGGCCTGATGTACGGTTACGTGGCGCCTTATGAAAACAAAGTGCCCCTCAATTACCACGGGTTCTCGCCTGCCATCATCCCTGCCCTTGGCTACAAACTGACGCAGCACGACTCGGTTCAACTCAAGTTCTTGGGCACCGCGGCGTTGATGTTCTCTTACGGACGGCAGTTTTAACCGACTGCCCGAGGCCGTGCCCAGCCAACTCATGAGAAAATGCCCGGTTTACCGAACCGGACACATTCCCCATGGACGCAGAACACATCAACCAAATCGGCGCATCCCTCACAGACCTGACCGCTCGTACCCACGAGTTACGGGGGTATCTTTGACTACGATGCCAAATCTGAACGGCTGAGAACCGTCAACGCATCGCTCGAAGATCCCTCGGTCTGGAACGACCCGAAAAAAGCCCAAGAGCTGGGCAAAGAGAAAAAAGCCCTGGATGGCGTGGTGGTGACCATCACCAACCTGACCAGCGAGCTGGCCGACAACCTTGAACTCTTCGAGATGAGCAAGGAAGAAGGCGATGACGATGGTTTGAAGACCATCGAGGCCGAAACCGCCAAATTGGCCAGCCTGGTCGAAGACCTCGAATTCCGCCGCATGTTCCGCCATGAGGCCGACCCGCTGAACTGCTTTGTGGACATCCAGGCAGGCGCAGGCGGCACCGAAGCCTGCGACTGGGCCAGCATGCTGCTGCGCCAGTACGTCAAATACGCCGAGCGCAAAGGCTTCAAGGCCACCGTAGAAGAAGAAACCCCCGGCGACACCGCAGGCATCAAGGGCGCGACCATCAAGATTGAGGGCGAATACGCCTTTGGTCTGCTGCGCACCGAAACCGGCGTGCACCGCTTGGTGCGCAAAAGCCCATTCGACTCGTCGGGCGGCCGCCACACCTCGTTCGCTTCGCTGTTTGTGTACCCCGAAATCGATGACTCGATCGAGATCAACATCAACCCGTCTGACGTGCGTACCGACACTTTCCGTGCCAGCGGTGCGGGTGGTCAGCACATCAACAAGACGGACTCGGCTGTGCGCCTGACGCACATCCCGACGGGCATCGTGGTGCAGTGCCAGGACGGCCGAAGCCAGCACAGCAACCGTGACGTGGCATGGCAGCGCCTGCGCTCGCGCCTGTACGACTTTGAAATGCGCAAGCGCATGGAAGAGCAGCAAAAGCTGGAAGACACCAAGACCGATGTGGGCTGGGGTCACCAGATTCGCAGCTATGTGCTGGACAACAGCCGCATCAAGGATTTGCGCACCAACGTCGAAATCTCGGCCACTCAAAAGGTGCTCGATGGCGACCTGGATGCGTTCATCGAAGCCTCACTGAAACAAGGCCTCTGACCCGGTCAGACCTCAACCAAATCGGAGTTAGTGATGCGTGAAGGACAACCCACCGCGATTCACCGGGAGGCTTATGCCGCCCCGGCTTTCTGGATCGACACGGTCGATCTGACGTTCGACCTCGACCCGGCCAAGACCCGCGTATTGAACAAAATGCGCCTGCGCCGCAATCCGGATGTGGCGGCCCAGCCGCTGCGCCTGGACGGCGAAGACCTGAACCTGGCACGCGTGCTGGTGAATGGCGCGGGCACTTCGTTCAAGATGGACGGTGGCCAGCTGGTGCTGGAAAACCTGCCGAGCTTGGAAGATGGGGGCCAAGAGGGCTTCGATCTGGAAATCTTCACCACCTGCAACCCTGAGAAGAACACCCAACTGATGGGTTTGTACGTCAGCAACGATTCGTTCTTCACGCAGTGCGAGGCCGAGGGGTTTCGCCGCATCACCTACTTTCTGGACCGCCCCGATGTGATGGCCAGCTACACCGTCACCTTGCGTGCCGACAAGGCCAAATACCCGGTGCTGCTGTCCAACGGCAACTTGCTTGAGCAAGGCACACTGGACGACGGACGCCACTTTGCCAAGTGGGTCGACCCGCACAAAAAGCCTTGCTATTTGTTCGCACTGGTGGCGGGCCAACTGGTCGCACGCGAACAGCGCATCATCAGCCGCAGTGGCAAAGAACATTTGTTGCAGGTGTTCGTGCGCCCCGGCGACCTGGACAAGACCGAACACGCCATGAACTCGCTCATGGCCAGCGTGGCCTGGGACGAAGCCCGCTTTGGTCTGCCGCTGGACCTTGAGCGCTTCATGATCGTCGCCACCAGCGACTTCAACATGGGCGCGATGGAGAACAAGGGCCTGAACATCTTCAACACCAAGTACGTTTTGGCGAATCCGGCCACTGCCACCGACATGGATTTCGGCAACATCGAAAGCGTGGTCGGTCACGAATATTTCCATAACTGGACGGGCAACCGCATCACCTGCCGCGACTGGTTCCAGCTGTCACTCAAAGAGGGCCTCACGGTTTTCCGCGACCAGGAATTCAGCCAGGACATGGCAGGCGACACCAGCGCCCGCGCCGTCAAGCGCATCGAAGACGTGCGCGTGCTGCGTACGGTGCAATTTGCCGAAGACGCAGGCCCCATGGCCCACCCGGTGCGCCCTGACAGCTATGTGGAAATCAACAACTTCTACACCGTCACCATCTACGAAAAGGGCTCTGAAGTCGTTCGCATGATGCAGACTCTTGTGGCCACGCCCGCTGACCTGCAAGGGCGCGACGGCTTTGCCAAGGGCATGAAGCTCTACTTTGAGCGCCACGATGGCCAAGCTGTGACTTGTGACGACTTTGCGCAAGCGATTGCCGATGCCAACCCCGGCTCGGCACTGGCGCACAACCTGGCCGCGTTCAAACACTGGTACAGCCAAGCGGGCACGCCACGCCTTCAGGCCTCAGGGGCATACAACGCTGCCGAGCGCACTTACACGCTCACCCTCAGCCAAAGTTGCCCCGCCACGCCAGACCAAGACCGCAAAGCGCCCTTCGTCGTCCCGGTCACGCTGGGCCTGCTCAGCCGCGATGGTCAGGCCCTGCCCTTGCAACTGGCAGGTGCATCTGATGAGGTGCCGCAGCAAACCTTGGTACTGACCGAAGCCAGCGCCAGCTACAGTTTTATCAACATTGACAGCGAACCTGTGCCCTCGCTGCTGCGAGGTTTCAGCGCCCCCGTGGTGCTGGAAGACGGCTTGTCGGCGGCCGATCTGCTGATCTTGCTGGCCCACGACAGCGACCCATTCAACCAATGGGAAGCCAGCCAACGCCTGATGCTGCAAAGCGCCACCGATGCCATCCAGCAGAACAAGGACCTGAAGGGTCAGCCTGTGCTGTCCGAAGCGCTGGTCGCGGCCTTGCGCAACGTGCTGCGCCACCCCACACTGGATGCCGCGTTCAAAGACCTGGCGCTCACACTGCCGTCAGAAAACTACATCGCCGACCAGCTGGACGTGGTGGACCCACAGCGCGTGCATGCGCTGCGAGAAAACATGCGCCTGCAACTGGCCACGGCCTTGCAAGCCGACTGGCAATGGGCTTGGGACGCACACAAGAACAACGGCGCTTACTCACCCGATGCCCAGTCGAGTGGTCGCCGCGCATTGGCCGGGTTGGCCATGGGCATGCTGTGCGTGGCAGCCGTGCACAGCGGTGACGCCGTCACACCCGGCCGTGTGTACCAGCAGTTCAAGGACGCCAGCAACATGACCGACCGCTTCAACGCCTTGTCGGCGTTGGTGGTCAGCGGCCATGTCCTGGCACAAGACGCACTGGCCCTGTTCCACAAGCTGTTCCAGCACGAAGCCTTGGTGATCGACAAGTGGTTTGCCTTGCAAGCCGGAGCACCCGACCGCGCTGGCGATGTCTTGCCCCGTGTACGCCAACTCATGCAGCACGCCGACTTCAGCCTGCGCAACCCCAACCGCGCACGCAGTTTGATCTTCAGCTATTGCAGCGCCAACCCCGCCGGTTTCCACCGTGCCGATGCAGCAGGTTATGTTTACTGGAGCGAACAAGTGCTCGCCTTGGATGCCATCAACCCGCAAGTAGCCGCCCGCCTGGCCCGCGCCATGGACCGCTGGAGCCGACTGGCCGAGCCCTACCGCAGCGCCGCCCGCGTGGCGATCGAGCGTGTGGCGGCCAAGGCCGACCTCTCCAACGATGTGCGCGAGGTGATCAGCCGCGCCCTGAGCAGCACCTGACAGCACACTGAACCCGAGGAATGAACATGAGCAACAAAATCTCCCTTTCCCGCTACTTGGTGGAGCAACAACGCGACAAAGGCCACATCCCGGCTGACCTGCGCTTGTTGCTCGAAGTGGTCGCTCGCGCCTGCAAAAGCATCAGCCACGCCGTCAATAAAGGCGCTCTGGGCGGTGTTTTGGGCAGCGCCGAAAGCGAAAACGTGCAAGGCGAGGTGCAAAAGAAACTGGACATCATCGCCAACGAAGTGCTGCTCGAAGCCAACGAATGGGGCGGACACCTCGCGGCCATGGCCTCCGAAGAAATGGACAGCATCTATTTGGTGCCCAACCGCTACCCGCAAGGCGAATACCTTTTGCTGTTTGATCCGTTGGACGGCTCGTCCAACATCGACGTCAACGTCAGCATTGGCACCATCTTCAGCGTGCTCAAAAAAGCCGAAGGAGGCCAAGGCGTGACGGAACAGGACTTCCTGCAGCCAGGCAAGCAGCAAGTGGCTGCAGGCTATTGCGTCTATGGCCCACAAACCACCCTGGTGCTCACCGTGGGCGATGGCGTGGCCATGTTCACGCTGGACCGCGAACAAGGCTCCTTCGTACTGACACAGGAAAACGTGCAAGTGCCCGCCGACACCAAAGAGTTCGCCATCAACATGAGCAACATGCGCCACTGGGACGAGCCCGTGCGCCGCTACATTGACGAATGCCTGCAAGGCAAAGAAGGTCCACGCGGCAAGGACTTCAACATGCGCTGGATCGCCAGCATGGTGGCCGACGTGCACCGCATCCTGACCCGTGGCGGTGTGTTCATGTACCCCTGGGACAAACGCGAACCGCACAAGCCCGGCAAACTGCGCCTGCTGTACGAAGCCAACCCCATGAGCTGGCTGATCGAGCAAGCAGGAGGCGCATCCACCAACGGCAAGGAGCGCATTCTCGACTTGCAACCGAGCCAACTTCACGAACGCGTGAGCGTGGTGCTGGGCTCGAAAAATGAAGTCGAGCGATTGACGCAGTACCACGCCAAACCATAAGGTGCAGAGAGCAGCCGATGCCGCGCCATTTTTGAGTTCGACTGCATCGACATAAAAAATGGGGTCCGGACCTTCATCTGCTCAGTACCCCCAACAAAAAGCCCTGACTCTTGCGAGTCAGGGCTTTTTTTGTGCGGCAGACCCTGCGGCCCGCAGCGTTGATTTACGCGTCACTGTCAGGCGGAAAGTCGGGGCCTGGCAATATCGTTGCAGGCGTCGATCCAGGTGCCGATCCAGCGGCAGCTGAAGAGGCCACGGAGGGTTCGGCCACCACCGAACGCAGTGTTTCACGCAACATCTTTTTCTCCGGCAAGCTCAAGGCGCGGGCCAGGCGCTGGCGCATGCGCAGCAAGAGTTGGCGGTCCACTTCTTGCGGAATGCCTCGGCTGATCTGCAGTGCATCGCGCAGGTCTTCACGCAGGTCTTCAGGCTCATCGGCCCACCAAGCGGTGATGACTTCATGCATCGACTTGCGCAGCTCTTCTACATCTTCCAGTGCCAAACCCATGCCTGTGGGCAATTTGCCTTGCAGCATGTCGGCCAGGGCTTGCGAGTTGACCACCACACGGCGGTCACCTTGGGCCAACAAGCGGGCCCAACCCGGATCGGTGCGCACCATTTGAGGCATGTTGCGCGCCGATTCATCGGCCAGCAAATGCACGCTCACACCGCTCAACTGGGCTTCGTCGATGGTGGCCAAAAACCGCTCATCGTCGCTGGCCACCAACACATGGTCACAGGCATGGTGCTCAGCCAGTTGCTTGAGGTCATGGCCCAAGGAACGGAGCAAGGAAGCGCCACCATCGGCATCGTGGGTTTGCACCAGGCGCACGATCTGGTCGTCGATGATCAAGCCATCCGATCGGTCGCTGTACCAATAAATACGGCGCAAGTCGACATCGAGCCCGGCATGCAACAGTGCTTGCGACAGCAAACTGAGCAAGCCTTGGCGATTCACCGACTCGCCCGTGGCACCCACAGCGCCTTGTTGCGCCATCCAGATCAGGAACCGGCCATCGATCAGCGCCATGCAGGTGCCGGAGCGGTGTTCGCCAAAACGGCGATCGGACGAGGTGCTTGGAGAAAAATAATCACGCTTCATGGTGTCAACCTAAATCAATAAAAATAGCGCTGCTAAAAAGTGCAACGTCGGCCATTCTAAAGCTGGCCGTCCGCGGTCGGTTATAAATACCGCCTGTGCCAAAACCTTTGTCTTTTGACCCCCGCAATGTTCCGATTTGGCGCATCGATCACGATATGCCAGCGGTGCCGTCTGCGCACTTGTTGCCTGCCGCACTGAAAGCCCGGTTCGCGCAGCCCCCCATCTGGCAGCCTGAAGTCGAACGGGAAACTTCTTTCACCAACAGATCGCCCGCCCATGCCGCGGTTTTGGTACCCATCGTGCTGCGTGGGCCTGAATTCTCGGAATCCACGGTTTTACTCACCCAGCGGGCCAACCACATGTCGACACACTCAGGGCAAATCGCTTTTCCTGGCGGTAAAGTCGACCCGCAAGACACCAGCAGACACGCCACTGCGCTGCGCGAAGCCCACGAAGAAGTGGGCCTGCGCCCCAAGCATGTTCAGGTCATTGGCGAATTGCCGGTTTATGTGACCGGAACTGCTTTTTGGGTCACCCCCGTGATTGCTTTGGTGTCACCCGAATTTGAGCTGGCACCCAACGCCGACGAAGTACAGGATATTTTTGAGGTGCCCTTGGCTTTCTTGATGAATCCGGCACACCACCGTCGCCATGCCTTTGAATGGCAAGGTACCCAGCGACATTGGTTTTCAATGCCATACCAAGAGCCACGGTGTGCAGCAGATGGTCAGATCGACCTTGTCGAGCGCTTCATTTGGGGTGCTACAGCCGCTATGCTTCGTAACTTCTATCGATTTTTAGTGGTCAACCCAGTGGAATGAGAATGCCATGAGTTTTTTTGCAATCCTGTTGGCTTTGGTACTGGAGCAAGCGCGCCCGCTCAATGCCGTCAATGTGATCTACACCACCGTGGAACGCTGGGTCGCCTGGGTGGCCCGCACATTTGATGCAGGGGTGCGACACCAGGCCTGGATCACTTGGGGCATCACGGTGATTGGCCCGGCGCTTGTGGCGATGCTGGTGCACTGGGGGCTCGAGTGGGGTTTGGGCTGGTTGTCTGCCGTGATCTGGCATGTCGCACTGCTTTACATCACTTTGGGATTCAGGCAGTTCAGCCACCACTTCACGGCCATCCGCGAAGCTCTGGAAGACGGCGATGAAACCCAAGCCCGCGAATTACTGGCCGAGTGGCAACAAGTGCAAGTCGGCCAAATACCGCGTAGCGAAATCGTGCGGCATGTCATCGAATACTCCATGATCGCTGCGCACAGGCACGTGTTTGGTGTTTTCTTTTGGTACGCAGCACTGTCGATCATTGGCTTGGGGCCTGTCGGTGCCGTGGTTTATCGCCTGACCGAGTTGGCGCAACGCCGCTGGCAAAAACCGACCGAAGACGACGGCTCCGTGATGAGTGAAGCGCTGCAATCCGTGGCCTCGCGGGCATGGCAAGCCATGGATTGGCTGCCTTCGCGCATGACCGCCATGGGTTTTGCGATTGTGGGCAGCTTTGAAGATGCCATGGACGGCTGGCGCAACCACGCACAAAACTTTCCAGACGACAACGATGGGGTGATCCTGGCTGCGACAGCGGGTGCCATCAACATCCGCCTTGGTGGAGCGCCCTTGCAAGCGACCGATGAAGACGACGAAACCAACGTCACCCCTGGCGGAAACAGCACTCCAGGCCGAACGCCCGAGGTGGCTCACTTTGCCCAAGTGGTCGGCTTGGTCTGGCGCACAGTGATCATGTGGTTGGTGCTGGTGGCCTTGCTCACCATGGCCAATCTGGTGGGCTGACACAGCGTCTTCACCAGCGCTGCTGACTCAACTCTTCAAACAACTGCGCATAGATGCGGTGACGCCGCACGCTGATGGTGCCGGTTTGCTGTTCGTTTTCAACCTGTGCGAGCACGGCGCAACCGGGCTCATGCAAGTGCGTGCAGTTGTAGAACTTGCAGCCTCCCACATGGGCGCGTAAGTCGGGCATGCAGTCGGCCAGTCGGGTCGGCTCGATGTGGTGCAAGCCAAATTCCTGAAATCCGGGTGAATCGATCAAGGCCGTTCTGGCGGCATGGGCTGCGTTGGGTGTGTCGAGTGCGGGCACCCAATACCAGCGCGTGCTGGTGGTGGTGTGCTTGCCCGAGTTGAGTGCCAGCGAGATTTCACCCGTTTCCACCTGCGCATCTGGCACCAAGCGGTTGATGAGTGTGCTTTTGCCGCTGCCGGATGGCCCCAGCACCAAGGTCGTCAGGCCCTGTAAAAGTGCGCACAAAGCCTGCACACCGTCATCGGCCACTGGGCTGCGCGGACTCAGGCTGATGGGCATCACCTTGTAACCCATGGCGCGGTAAGGGGCCAAGCGTTCCCAGGCTTGGGCAAAGGGCTGCGCCAGATCGCTTTTGTTGAGCGCGATGATGGGCGTGATGCGCTCGGCCTCAGCGGCCACCAAGGCCCGCGACAGTTGGCTTTCCGAATACTCGGGATCGGCAGCGATCAAGATCAGCACACGGTCCAAGTTGGCCGCAAAAGATTTGGTGCGAATTTCATCTTGGCGGTAAAACAGATTGCGACGGTCTTGCAGTTTTTCGATGCTGCCTTCGTCACCCGCAATTTGCCACAGCACTTGGTCGCCCACCACCACTTGGTTCTTCTTGCCACGTGGGTGACAAATCAGGCGTCTGCCTTCGGGTGTCTCCACCAGACAATGCCGACCGTAAGTGGCCACCACCAGACCGGGCTCCAGATCGCCAGCCAGTGGCGTGATCGGGCGTTGTTTGGGTTTACTCATGAAGTTTCATGTCGGTAACAAGGTATCGGTTTGGGTGGCGGCATCAAAGTCAAGACGACTCAGGCCTCGCACATCGTGCGTGCGCCAACGGACAACACAGCGACGGTGATTGAGCACAAGCTCGGGGTGGTGCTTGAGTTTTTCAGACAACCAACCAACGCTGTTGACGAACAACAGCGCATGGGCATGCGCGGTAAATTCAAAGGTTTTTTCAATCGCGATGAACTCGCCATCGCCCGACAATGTCCAGCCCGTCACCTGGCTGAGCGCCAAGACAATTTCAGTGGGTTTGAGGGCGCGAACTTCAGCTTGGGTCATGCGGTTTTCATCCTCAGCAGACGCTCACTCGCAGGAGGGTGCGAATAATAAAACTTCACGTACACAGGATCAGGCGTCAAAGTCGATGCGTTGTCTTGGTAAAGCTTGAGCAAGGCCGACGACAAATCCTGGCCGGGGGTTTGAGAAACCGCATAAGCATCGGCCTCGAACTCTTGTTGACGTGAGCGCCAGGACGCAACAGGGGCAAAGAACAAAGTGAACACAGGGGTCACCAGCATGAACAGCACCAGTGCCAGCGCATTGTTGCTGTCTGTCAAGCTGGGCATGACCCCCAGGCCTGTGTAAAACCAGACCTGCTGGGCCAACCAGCCCAAGAGTGCCAGGCCAGCCAAGGTCAACGCAAAGCTCGTCGCCATCATCTTGACGATGTGCTTGTGCTTGAAGTGCCCCAGTTCGTGAGCCAGCACCGCTTCCATTTCGGATGGGCTCAGTTGCTTGAGCAAGGTGTCAAAAAACACCACCCGTTTGCTGGCACCAAAGCCAGTAAAAAATGCATTCGAATGAGCAGAACGGCGGCTGCCGTCCATCACAAAAAAGCCTTTGGCTGTGAAGCCTGCGCGCTGCATCAGAGCCTGCACACGGGTCTTGAGAGATTCATCGTCCAGCGGGGTGAACTTGTTGAACAGCGGCATGATGACATTGGGTGCGATGGCCATCAAAAACAGCTGCCACCCCACCAAAACGCCCCACGCCCAAAGCCACCACCAAGCCCCGCCGACCTGCATCAACCAAAGCACCACCCACAGCAGCGGCATGCCCAGTGCCAGGCCCAAAACCAGGCCTTTGACCATGTCCGCCAGCCAGAGTTTGGACGTGATTTTGTTGAACCCAAAACGCTGCTCTACGCCAAAGGTTTGCATCAGCGACAAGGGCAAGCCGATCAAGCCGCCCACCAAACTGAACCCCAATACCAACGCGATTTGCTGCGCCATGCCAGGGCCCATCCAGTCCAGCAAAACCTGGTTCAAGGCATCCAGTCCTCCGAGCAGTGTCCAGCCCAGCAGCACTGCGGCATCCAATGCAATGTCTATTTGCGACAAGCGGGCCTTGGCGAGGGTGTAATCAGCCGCCTTTTGGTGGTCTGCCAGCGATACCGTATCGGCATAGGTGGCAGGCACAGCACTTCGGTGCAGTGACACATGCCTGACCTGGCGGGCATTGAGCCAGAACTTGAGCGCCACATGCGCGAGCAAGGCAAACACGAGCGTCAGGGTCAAAGTGAGGGATGCATTCATGGGCGCAAAGTGTAGGGCAGATTGAAATCACGCTCCGGGCCATTGGCATCAGCGACAATCCAAGCATGTCTCAAGCCCACACCCCCTCCACCGCAGCCGAAGTGATTGAATTGCCCAAATCAGACCAAAATTTGGTCTGGATCGATTGCGAAATGACCGGACTCGATCCGGAAAAAGAACGCCTGCTGGAAATTGCCGTCATCGTGACCGGCCCCCACTTGACGCCCCGCATCGAAGGCCCAGTTTTGGTCATCCACCAAAGCGATGAACTGTTGAACAAGATGGACGCCTGGAACAAGGGCACGCATGGCAAAAGCGGCTTGATCGACAAAGTCAAAGCCTCCACTACCAGCGAAACCGATGCCGAGGAGCAAATTCTCACGTTCCTTAAAAAGTACCTGCCCAAGAGCGCATCGCCCTTGTGCGGGAACACCATCAGCCAGGACCGCCGTTTTTTGGTCAAGTTCATGCCCAAGCTGGAAGCCTTTTTTCACTACCGCAACCTCGACGTCAGCACCCTCAAGGAACTCTCACGCCGCTGGAAGCCCGAGGTGTATTCCAGCTTCAAGAAGCAACAAAAGCACACGGCGCTGGCCGATGTGCACGAATCCATCGATGAATTGGCGCATTACCGCGAGCATTTCATCAAGTTGTGAATTTTTCAGGGAAAACCCTAGCGTTTTTTTCTGATCCATGCCATAATTTGCGGCTCGCTGCACAAGAGTGCGGCGTTTCATACATCTCCCTTCACGCCTTGACCCAACGATAGGGTCACTCACAGCGGCCAGGCTCCACGCCCAGCGCCTCTCGCGAGCACCGTTTGATGGTTGATGTTTTTTCAACCTTGCGGTGCCTGCGGCCTAAGCAATACCTTGCGGCCGCTGTTCCGTGCGAGTTTTTTTACACACATGACTGACACTTTGAACACAGTGCAGGACGACTTGTCGCCTGCCGAAAACATTTCCATCTCTTCCGAGTCCGCATCCGTGACGCCAGCGGCCAACTTGGCCACTGAAATCATGGTCGCTGCTGCTGCCGAAATCACGCCTGCAGATACCCCTGCTGCAGAGGCTTCCGCCGAAGCAGTGACCGAGGTTGAAGCAGCCGCCGACGTGCCCAATGGTTTCGTCGAACTGGGCCTGGCCCCGGAACTGGTGCAAGCCGTGGCTGACCTGGGCTACACACAGCCCACCGCCGTGCAACTGCGCGCCATTCCTTTGGCTTTGCCCACTGCGGGCGGCTCCAAAGACGGCAAATCGAATGGCTACACCGACCTGATGGTCTCTAGCCAGACCGGCAGCGGCAAAACCGCGGCCTTCTTGCTGCCCGTTTTGCACACCTTGATTCAGCAGATGGCCGAACAAGAAGCCGCTGAGCGCGCCGAGTTTGAACAAGCCTGCGCCGATGCCGTTGCCAAAGGCGAGCCAGCCCCCAAGCGTTCCAAGCGCAAAGACCCGACCAACCCACGCAACTTCAAGGCCCCCACACCCGGCGCCCTGATCCTGTGCCCTACCCGTGAATTGGCTCAACAGGTGGCGCAAGACGCCATCGAACTGGTCAAGCACACACGTGGCCTGCGCGTGGCCAACGTGGTCGGTGGCATTCCTTACCAATTGCAAATTGCCAAGCTGCAAAACGCCAATCTGGTCGTGGCCACCCCAGGCCGTTTGCTCGACTTGCAACGCTCCATGCAAATCAAGCTGGACCAAGTCCAGTTCTTGGTGGTGGACGAAGCCGACCGCATGCTTGACCTGGGCTTCTCGGACGACCTGGCCGACATCAACGACATGACCAGCCAGCGTCGCCAGACCATGATGTTCAGTGCGACGTTTGCGCCTCGCATTCAACAACTGGCCATGCGCGTGATGCACGACGGTGGTTCTTCGGTCCAGAAAATCCAGATCGACAACCCCCAAGAAAAGCACAACAACATCAAGCAGGTGCTCTTCTGGGCCGACAACGCGCAACACAAGCGCCAGATGCTCGACCATTGGCTGCGCGACGCCACGATCGACCAAGCCATCGTGTTCTCCAGCACCCAAATCGAATGTGACGGCTTGGCCGCAGACTTGCAGCAAGACGGCTTCTCGGCTGTGGCCCTGCACGGCGCCTTGAGCCAAGGCATGCGCAACCGCCGTTTGATGGCGCTGCGCAATGGCCAAGTCCAGATTCTGGTTGCCACCGATGTGGCTGCTCGCGGCATCGACGTGCCCACCATCACCCACGTCTTCAACTTCGGCTTGCCGATGAAGGCCGAGGATTACACCCACCGCATCGGCCGCACAGGCCGCGCTGGGCGCGATGGCCTGGCCGTGACTTTTGCCGAGATCCGTGACCGTCGCAAGATCGGTGACATCGAGTCCTACACACGCCAGCCATTCAAGGCCGAAGTGATTCCAGGCCTGGAGCCCAAAGTGCGCATGCCCGAAGCACGCAAGCCCATGGGCCGTGGCGGTGACCGCTTTGGTGGCGAACGCAACTACGCCAACGCAGGCGGCGGCTTCCGCGGTGGTCGTCCACCCGCTGGTGGTCGCGACTTTGGCGGCAACCGTGACCGCGATGGCGGTGGTTTCGACAACCGCGCCCCACGAGGCAACTTCCGCGACGAACAACCCCGTTTTGAGCAACGCAGCGAACCCCGCTTCGATCAGCGCAAAGAAGGTGGCCGTTTTGACGCGCCCCGCGGTGACAACCGCAATGACAACCGTGGCGGTGACCGCTTCGAGCAGCGTGCTGCCCCAGCCCACCCTTGGGATCGCGGTGACAGCCGCCCTGCTCCACGTCAAGACGCTCGTCAAGATGGTCCCCGCCAAGGCGGTCGCTGGGAAGATCGCGGCGGCGACAACCGCAATGCCGCTCGCCCAGCACCTCGCGGCGCTGGTGCTGGCGCTGCTGGTGACAAGTTTGGTCGTGGCCCCAAGCAATTTGGTGCCAGCAACTTCAAACCCCACGCCGCAGCTGGCGAAGGCCCTGCGGGCAAACGCGGCGGCACCCGTGTGCTGAAAATCACACGCGGTTGATCATGCTGTTCCAGGGCTAAGCCTTGGACTTCAAGGTCCTTGAAAAGGTCTTGCCTTCACCGGCAAGGCCTTTTTTCATGGCCTGACGGTTTCATGACTCATGGTTTAGAACCGGCCATAAAAAAACCGCCCTGGGTGTAAACCCGGGCGGTTTTTTCGCATGGCCGAAAAGGCTTTACGCTTTGACAGCGGGTGCTGCTTTGCGCTGTGGCAACTTTTCTTTGATACGTGCCGACTTGCCGCTGCGGTCACGCAGGTAGTACAGCTTGGCGCGGCGAACATCACCACGACGCTTGACTTCGATGCTAGCGATCACAGGGCTGTAGGTCTGGAACGTACGTTCCACGCCTTCGCCACTGGAGATCTTGCGCACGGTGAAGCCGCTGTTCAGACCACGGTTACGCTTGGCGATCACAACACCTTCGTAGGCCTGGACGCGCTTGCGCGCGCCTTCAACCACGTTGACGCTGACGATCACGGTGTCGCCGGGGGCAAATTCAGGAAGCACTTTACCCAAACGGGCAATTTCTTCCTGCTCAAGAGTTTGAATCAAATTCATTTTTGAACTCCGTCCGATCATGCCTCGCTACACAAGGGGCGTTCTGTGCTGTAAAGGCCATGCTAAATGCATGACTGAGCCAAATCGCGGCGGGTAGAGGATCGAAAAGCCTTTGATTATAGCTTTTTAGAACCGTGACTGGGATTTTCGATATCCGCGCGGCTCTGGCTCGTTTTGAGGTAAGCCTCATCCTGGCGACTCAACTGGCCCAACAAACGGGCTTGTTCCAGCAATTCCGGACGATGCAACGACGTCAAACGAAGACTTTGCTCGCGTCGCCAACGTGCGATGTGTGCGTGGTGGCCTGACATCAACTCAGCCGGAACGGATTGGTTTTGCCAAACCTCAGGCCTCGTGTAATGCGGACTGTCCAGCAAACCATCCAGTGCGGGATTGAAGCTGTCCAGCTGGTGGCTGCCTTCATCGTTAAGCACACCCGGCTGCAATCGGGCCACCGCGTCCAGCAAAGCCATGGCTGCGATTTCCCCGCCCGACAGCACAAAGTCTCCCAAGCTGATTTGCTGGTCCACATACTGGTCAATGAAACGCTGGTCGACGCCTTCGTAGCGGCCACACAACAACACAGCACCAGCGCTGTCAGACCACTGCGCTACGGCGGTGTGGTTGAGGGCCTGACCAATCGGGGAAAACAGCAGCAAGGGCGCAGCTGCGACTTCTTGACGCTCTGCACGAATGGCCGTGAGGCACTTGAACAAGGGCTCAGCCAACATGACCATGCCAGGACCGCCGCCAAAAGAGCGATCGTCCACCCTGCGGTAATTGCCTTCGGCATGGTCGCGGGGGTTCCACAAACGCACATCAACCAAGCCACTTTCGTAGGCACGGCGTGTGATACCGCTGGTCAACAGCGGCGCAAACAGTTCAGGAAACAGGGTGATGATGTCAAAGCGCATGGGGATGGCCCTCCACGGCCGGGAGCCGCTCAATAGTCGGGCTGCCAGTCAACAGTGATGCGCTTGCCCGGCAAGTCGACGCCATCCACAAACGCTGCCACGAAGGGGATCATGCGCTCGACAGGTTTGCCACCTTCGGCTTCTGGGGCCGCTTCAATGACCAACACGGTTTGAGGCCCGGTAGACATGAGGTCCCGCACCTGGCCGAGGTCAACGCCTTCGCGGTTGAGCACCTGCAGGCCGATCAGGTCGACCCAGTAATACTCGCCATCACCCGCGGTAGGAAAACTTGAACGGGGCACAAAGATGCGCGCACCACGCAGGGCCTCGGCCGCATTGCGGTCATTGAGATCGTGGGCACAAGCGACCACCGTGTTGGAATGGTCTTTGACTTCTTTGATATTCAGGAGCAACGGCTCTGTCCAGGCCTGCGGCAAAGAGGCGGCAGCTGCGGCCTCGCTTGCGCGTTTGGGTTTCATGGGCCGATCGGGCGGCAACAAAAACCAGCGCTTGGAAGAAAAAAGCGCCTCTGGCGAGGCGCTGTGGGGCAAGACCTTGAACCAGCCTTTGATGCCCCAAGCATCGGCTATGCGCCCGATTTCGATGGCGTCAGCCGGCAGTGCGGCTGTTTCCAAAGAGGGACGCATGGCCAAGGCGAGCCGATCAGGCGGCGACTTTGCCAGCTTGACGGATCAGACGTTCCACAGTGGGAGAAGCCTGAGCACCAACGCTCTTCCAGTAGGTCAGACGGTCTTGTGCAATGCGCAGACCTTCTTCGCCGCCTTTGGCTGTGGGGTTGTAGAAACCGATGCGCTCGAGGAAGCGACCATCGCGACGCACGCGCTTGTCAGCAACGACGATGTTGAAGAAAGGACGTGCTTTAGAGCCGCCGCGGTTCAAACGAATAACAACCATGATTTATCCTTGGGTGGTTGGGTATCTTCGGAACAAATGCCGAGACGCCCGGTATCCTTCAGCGTTTGAGACACGCAACTGGCCACCCGGCCAGTGACACACTGAAAAGCCCACCATTATACAACGGGAGCCTTGCCTTGCCTCTGATCCGACCTGCCCGCGACGAAGATATCGCCGCCATCACCGCCATTTACCGTCACCATGTGCTCACGGGGACCGGAACCTTTGAGATCGATCCCCCAAGCGAGGCCGACATGGCCAGTCGACGCGCCGATGTGCTGGCCAAGGGATTGCCCTATTTGGTGGTCGAAGATGAGGGTCTTGTGATGGGCTTTGCCTATTGCAACTGGTTCAAGCCCCGCCCGGCTTACAGGTTTTCGGCCGAAGATTCCATTTACATGGCCCCAGACGCTCACCGCAAAGGCATGGGCCGCGCTCTGCTGGCAGAGTTGTGCACTCAGGCCGAACGCGTTGGCGTGCGAAAGTTTCTGGCCGTCATTGGAGACTCAGCCAATGCTGGATCGATTGGCGTGCACGCGTCGTTGGGCTTCAGCCATGTGGGCGTTCTCAAGTCATGCGGCTGGAAATTCGACCGCTGGCTTGACGTCGTGATGATGGAAAAGCCTTTGGGCGCTGGCGACAGCACCGCTCCGCAATAATCGGCACCATGAAAAACAAAACAAACGCGACCTGGTTGGCTTTTTGGGGTGGGCCTTTGGGCTTGCACCGCTTTTATCTTTACGGCTTTGCCGACATGCTGGCGTGGCTGCTGCCCATCCCGACCGCACTCGGGATTTACGGGCTGGAGAGGGTCCAGCAACTGGGACTGGACGACACGCTGAGCTGGTTGTTGATTCCTTTGTTGGGCTTCACGATCGCGGGCTGCGCCTTGAATGCCATCGTGTATGGCCTGATGTCAACAGAAAAATGGAATGCCAAATTCAACCCCGAAGCCGATGCACTGGCCGCGTCTGGGCAAACGAACTGGGGCACGGTCATCGGCATTGCCATCGCCCTGCTGATTGGCACCGCCATGCTGATGTCGAGTCTGGCCTTCAGCTTTCAACGGTATTTCGAATACCAAATTGAAGCGGCCCGACAAATCAGCCAATAAAAAAACCGCCTGAATCGCTTCAGGCGGTTTTTATGGATTCCCCCATGCGGGTTGATAACACCAGATTGAGCTGCTCAGTGTTTCAATCGAAAACCCTGAAACTGACCCAATAAGCGACAGCGGCCACAAAAGCGCTGGCGGGGATGGTCAAGACCCAAGCCCAGACGATGTTGCCCGCCACACCCCAGCGCACCGCGCTGGCGCGTTGGGTGGAGCCCACACCCACAATCGCACCCGTGATGGTGTGGGTGGTCGAGACCGGAATGCCCAAGGAAGTGGCCAAGAACAAGGTCATGGCCCCGCCCGTCTCGGCGCAAAAACCACCCACTGGTTTGAGTTTGGTGATTTTTTGACCCATCGTTTTGACAATGCGCCAGCCCCCAAACATGGTGCCCAGGCCAATCGCCAGATAGCAACTGACAATGACCCAGCCTGGCGGCGAGGCATCGGCTGTGGTGGCGTAGCCTGTGGCAATCAACATCATCCAAATGATGCCGATGGTTTTTTGAGCGTCGTTACCGCCATGCCCCAAACTGTAAGCACCAGCAGAAACCAGCTGCAAACGGCGGAACCACTTGTCTACCCGAGATGGTCTGGCGCGCCTGAAGATGTGCGCCACCGCCACCATCATCAAAGAACCCAGCAAAAACCCCAGCAAGGGCGAGACAAAGATGAAGGCCACCGTTTTCATGATGCCCGTGGACACCAAGGCACCCGCCCCGGCCTTGGCAATGACCGCGCCCACAATGCCACCAATCAGTGCATGCGATGAGCTGCTGGGTATGCCGTAGTACCAGGTGATGACGTTCCAGGTGATGGCACCCACCAAGGCGCCAAACACTACATGGGTGTCCACAATGCCCGGCTGGACAATGCCTTTGCCCACGGTGGCCGCCACACTGAGGTGGAAGATGAAAATAGCGACGAAGTTGAAAAAGGCAGCGAACACCACCGCTTGAGCCGGCTTGAGAACGCCCGTGGAAACCACGGTCGCAATCGAGTTGGCGGCATCATGAAACCCGTTCATGAAGTCAAAAATCAGCGCCAGGGCGACCAGCAAGATCACCACCCACAAGGCGGCTTGTACGGTTTCCATAGTCAGGAGTCCGGTTGGAGATCAGGAATTCTCGAGGACGATGCCCTCGATCTGATTGGCCACGTCTTCGCACTTGTCGGTGATCGTTTCCAGCAGTTCGTAAATGGCCTTGAGCTTGATGATTTCGCGCACATCGGGTTCGTCACGAAACAGCTTGCTCATCGCGCTGCGCATCACGCGGTCAGCGTCCGACTCCAAACGGTCGATTTCCTCGCAAGTTTTGAGCGCCGATTCGGCCACCGCAGGCTCGCCAATGCGGGCCAACAGCTTGACCGCATCTTGCACACGTTCACAGCAACGGACCGACAAATCGGTCAGGCGTGTGATTTCTTCGGTCATGTGCCGCACGTCATACAGCGCCATGGTTTCAGCCGAGTCCTGAATCAAGTCGGCCACGTCGTCCATCAGATTGATCAGGGCATGGATCTGCTCACGGTCAATCGGCGTGATGAAGGTGGTGTGGATCAAGCGATTGACTTCTTGTGTCACGCGGTCCGCAGCGTGCTCGGCGTTGTCCACATCGCGGTTGTACTTTTCACGCAAGTGCACATCGTTGTAATTGGCCACCAGATTCGAGAAGGCCCGAGCCGCTTCAACAATGCGCTCTGCATGTTGGTTGAACAGTTCGAAGAAGTTGCCTTCTTTGGGCAGCAATTTGCCAAACAGCATGGTGAGCTCCTGATGAAGAGAAAGTGTCTAATGTGACGGTTTTGTGACAGCGACGAGTTTAACCGCTCAGTCTGCATTGACCAGCGGAGAAATACTTACGCGCTGCGGAAAATGAAATAAACCGCACCAACCATGCACAAGGCCGCCCAGAGGTAATCCAGCTTGAATGGCTCTTTAAGGTAAAAAATCGCAAAAGGCACGAAAACGCTCAAGGTGATCACCTCTTGCATGATCTTGAGCTGGCCCACGCTGAATTGTGTATGACCAATGCGGTTGGCGGGGACCTGGAACATGTACTCCATTGAAGCAATGCCCCAGCTCACCAAAGCAGCCGCATACCAAGGCGCGGTGGCCATGTTGCGCAAGTGGCCATACCAGGCAAAGGTCATGAACACGTTGCTGGCCAGCAAAAGCAAAATCGTCTGCAAGGAAATCGGCAAATTGGTGAAGACCGTCATGGCGGTGGCTCCGGCAAAACACCAATGGTCTGATCTGCTACGCGTGCCCAATCTTCGGCTGTCACCCAGCCAGGCGCCAGGTCGGCCAAGGGCCGCAGCACAAATGCGCGCTCATGCCAGCGCGGGTGCGGCAAAGTCAAGCGCGGGCTGCTCATGCTGGCTTGGCCATAGATGAGCAGGTCCAAATCCAGCGTGCGTGGTGCATTGACGTAAGGCCGCTGACGCCCGGCCAGCTGTTCGAGTGCCTGCAAGGCATCGAGCAAAGCAGGGGCGCTCAAACGGGTCTCGATCTGCGCCACCGCGTTGATGAAATCAGGTCCCTGGGCTTCATAGGGGGCCGTTCGGTAAAGTCGGGAGCGCCCTGTGACGCGCGTGCCGGGCAACATCGCCAGCGCATCCAGCGCGTGCAACACCGTCTGCAGGGCATCGCCCAAATTAGCCCCGAGCGCCACGTAAGCGGTCACGGGATCTCGCATGTTGGCCTCCATCAGCAAGAAGGCGCAAGCTTATTCAGCGCTGCCCGAATCCCCAGCTTGCTCACCCGCTGCACCGGGCTTGCGACGACGGCGGCGCCGTTTCTTGGGCGCGTCGTCATCACCCACCTCGGGTGAGGGTGCTGCAGGGCTCGCATCACTTGGACCTGCCGAGGGTCGTGGTGCAGCAGCACCTTCGGGCCTGGGCGCACGGCGCACACGGGGTTTAGCCGCTTGCGAAACCGCTTGCTCCGCTTTGGCCGCTTGCACCAAGTCTTCGCGCTCGGCGTCACTGGCCATGCTGAATTCTTGCCACCAGTCGGCCAAGCGCACATCAATCTCTTCGATGTCGGCACGCAAGCGCAAAAAGTCAAAGCCAGCACGAAAGCGCGGCTGCTCGACCAAGCCAAACGGCGTGCTGCCCACGCGCTTTTCAAAGCGCGGTTGCATCATCCAGATTTCGCGCATGTCAGCAGCCAACTTGCCGCGACCGGACACATCACCAATGCGGGCATCAAAGACCTCGTCAATCGCATCTTGCAAAGCCGGATACGGGTGCTCTTTGCGGGCCAGGCGTTTGGCCCACCCTTCGCGCACATCGGCCCACAAGACACAGGCCAGCAAAAAGCTCGGCGCAACAGGTTTGCCCTCGCCCACGCGGCGGTCGGTATCGGCCAATGCCACTTGCACAAAGGCACTTTCAGCCCGCTCGACCACGACGTCGAGCAAGGGGTAAATGCCAGTGGCCAAGCCCAGTTTTTTCAGTTGCTCAATAGAGGCCAAGGCATGCCCGGTTTGCAGCAGTTTGAGCATCTCATCGAACAAGCGGCTTTGCGGCACATCGGCCAGCAAGGTGGCCGACTGCGTCAGGGGTTTGGCGGTTTTGGCTTCGAGCTTGAAGCCCAACGGGCTGAGCTTGGCGGCAAAACGCACAGCACGGATGATGCGAACCGGGTCTTCGCGGTAGCGTGCCACCGGGTCACCGATCATGCGTAAAACGCGCTTTTTGGCATCGGGAATACCGCCGTGGTAATCCACCACGATCTGCGACTCAGGGTCGTAGTACATGGCGTTGACGGTGAAATCACGGCGGGTGGCGTCTTCGTCTTGCGGGCCCCAAACGTTGTCCCGCAAAACACGGCCCGTCGAGTCCACAGCGTGGTGCATGCCTTCGAGCTGGCGTTTGCTGGTCCGTTCATTGCCTTTGACTTGCTCGGCCGCCGCATTGTCCAGGTGAGCGCGAAAAGTCGAGACCTCGATCACCTCGTTGTCACGCCCCCGGCCGTACACCACGTGCACGATGCGAAAGCGGCGTCCGATGATGAACGCGCGGCGAAACAGGTTTTTGACCTGTTCGGGCGTAGCGTCAGTGGCCACATCAAAGTCTTTGGGGCGCAAGCCCAGCAGCAAGTCGCGCACCGCGCCACCCACGATGTAAGCCTCAAACCCGGCTTGCTGCAGGGTGCGCGTCACATGGATGGCGCGTTCGTCGACCAAATTGGGGTCGATGCCATGCACCGATGCAGGCACTTCTGTGCGGCGGCCAAAATGGGGCTTGTTGCTTTTGGGGGCTTTGCCCATCAGCTTGTCGATGAATTGTTTGATCATTCTTGAAAGAGTTCGAGGATGCGCCAGCCACGTTCTGTGGCCAGTTGACGCAACCGAGCGTCAGGGTTCGTTGCCACCGGATGGTGGGCTTTTTCCAGCAGCGGCAGGTCGTTCATGGAGTCCGAGTAGAAAGTCATCTCCACATCGCCCCAATCCAAGCCTTGCTGGCTTAGCCACTGCGCGACCCGGGTGACTTTACCTTCGCGGAATGAAGGGGTTCCCTGGATCTCGCCGGTGATCCAGCCTGTGGCATCGCGCTCAAGCTCCACCGCAATCAGCTCGCTCACCCCGAAAGCCTGGGCAATCGGGCGGGTCACAAACTCGTTGGTGGCCGTCACGATCATGACCGTGTCGCCTGCGTGCTGGTGCGATCGTACCAGCGCCAGCGCCTCGGGCGTGATGCGTGGCCGGATCACATCGTCCATGTAGCGTGCGTGGGCTTGCGCTGCGGCGGTCGCCCCGCGCTCGCGGGCGGCACGGGTGGCAAATCGCACGTAATCATGGATATCGAGCGTGCCGGCCTGGTAGTGGGCATAAAACTCGTCATTGCGCTGGCTGAACACAGCGGGGTCGTTCCAGCCCATCTCGGTCGTGAAAACGCCCCAAGTGTGGTCCGAGTCCAGCGGCAACAAAGTGTGGTCCAGGTCAAACAAGGCGAGTTTCATTCGTTCTCCAGCATGGCGCGCACCAAGGGAATGGTCAGGGCGCGCTGCGTTTGCAAGGCGTATTGGTCAAGGTTGTCGAGCAATTGCATCAAACTGCCCAGATCACGCGAAAAGCGATTGAGCATGTAAGACATGACGTCATCGCTCAAAAACAGGCCTCGGGCATCGGCTTCTTGGCGCAACACGGCCCGGCGCTCGGGTTCATCCAGCACCTGAAGGGCGTCGATGTGGCCCCAGCCGAGGCGCGAACGCAGATCGTCGCGCAGCTTCAGATCGGCTGGCGGCAAAGCGCCTGCAGCCAACACCCAACGCGGCAAGCCTGTACGGGGTGTCAGTGCATTCACAAACCAGTTGAACGCCGTGTGCTGCTGTTCGGTGTTGTACAAATGCACATCGTCCATCAGCACCGCCGTCCAGTCGTCGTTGAATTCGGGCGGGTTCAGCGTGTGCGCATCGAGCCAACCCACTTGCGCACCCTGCTCTTTCAAGGCATGGTGAACCGCGTGCAACAAATGGGTTTTCCCCGAACCGCTCTCGCCCCAGAGGTAACTGGGCACGGGTGAACGGCTGTTGGAGGCGGTCCACAAACGCAGGTGCGCCACTGCGGCCTCGTTGGGCCCTGCGAAAAAATTGTCCAGCGTGGGTGTAGATGCCAGACCGATGTCCAAAGCCAGTTGCTTCATGCCGAGTCAGGCCCCGGACCCGCATCCACTGAACCACTTTTTTGGTACAGATCACTTTGCAGATAACGCACGCGCAGGCGGCGCAGAGCCACCAGCAACACAGCGCTGGCGGGTAACGCGATCAAGACACCCACAAAGCCCAACACCTGACCAAAGGCCATCAAGGCCAAAATGACGGCCAAGGGGTGCAGCCCAATGCGCTCACCCACCAGGCGGGGCGTGAGCACAAAACTCTCGATCAGCTGACCCAAGCCAAACACCACGGCCACCATGACCAGCGCTTGGGCAGATGCAAATTGCAGCAGGCCCGCCAACAAAGCCAGCACCAAGCCCAAACCAAAACCCAGATAGGGCACAAACACGGCCAAGCCCGTGAACACGCCGATCGGCAGGGCCAAATCCAAACCAAACAGCCGCAAGCCCACGGCGTAAAACACCGCCAATGCCAGCATGACCCCCAATTGCCCACGCAGGTATTCACCCAGCACAGAGTCGCTTTCCTGCATGAAGCTGTCAAACGTGGCACGCCAGGCGGGCGGCACCAACTCGGTCACGCTGCTCACCAGGCGTGTCCAGTCATGCAGCAGATAGAACAGTGCCACAGGCACCAGCACGGCGTAGCCCATCAATGCCAAGGCCGCGCTGCCGCCAAGCTTGAGCGAAGACATCAGCGGTGCCCACCAGTCTTCGCGGTTGGCACTCAGATATGCCACCAATTGGGTTTTTAAGTCACGCAAATCAAGCGACACATTCAAACCCAACTGCGTCAACAAGGGGTTAATGGCGTCGCCCAAACGGTCCAACAAGACGGGCAGTTGCTGTTGCAGCAAGGGCCACTCTCTGACCAAGATGGGCACCAACAGCAACAAGATGCCCAGCAGCGCCAAAATGGCCAAGGCTTCGACCAACACAACAGCCAGGGCTCGGGGCAAACGGCCTTTTGAAAAGCCCTCCAGCCGGAGGACCAAGGGGTGCAAGACATAGGCCATGACGGCGGCAACCACAAAGGGGGCCAAGACCGGTGCCAGCAACCAAAAAACCAGGGCCACGACCAAGGCCACCCCCAGCCAAGCGGCCAGACGGGTCATCAAAAATGGAAGGGGTGCTTGCAAGGGGGTCTCGTCTTTTGCGGCGGGCTGTCCAAATCGGTCAGGGTCAACCCTTAAAATAAGCGCTGATTTTAGTCTGCCAGCCCGTTTATTGGCCCCCCGTTCCTTATTTACTGCCCCTTTCGGGCCAAAACCATGAGTCAAACTCCACTTTCCTACAAAGACGCCGGTGTCGACATCGTTGCGGGCGACGCCTTGGTCGAGCGCATCAAGCCTTTGGCCAAAAAAACCATGCGCGAAGGCGTGCTGGCGGGCATCGGCGGTTTTGGCGCCCTGTTTGAAGTGCCCAAGCGCTACCAAGAACCCGTGCTGGTGAGCGGCACCGATGGTGTGGGCACCAAGCTCAAGTTGGCCTTTGAATGGAATATGCACGACACCGTGGGCATCGACCTGGTGGCCATGAGCGTGAACGACGTGCTGGTGCAAGGGGCCGAGCCCTTGTTTTTCCTCGACTACTTTGCCTGCGGCAAGCTGGATGTGGACACCGCCGCTGCGGTGGTGGGTGGCATTGCCAAAGGCTGCGAGCTGTCAGGCTGCGCCTTGATCGGCGGCGAAACGGCAGAGATGCCCGGCATGTACCCTGCTGGCGAATACGACCTGGCCGGTTTTGCGGTCGGTGCGGTCGAAAAATCAAAAATCCTCACGGGCCAAAACGTCAAGGCAGGCGACGTGGTGCTGGGGCTGGCTTCGAGCGGCGTGCACTCCAACGGCTTTAGCTTGGTGCGCAAGTGCATCGAGCGCGCAGGCAGCAACACCCCGGCCACGTTGGATGGCAAGCCCTTCAAGCAAGCCTTGATGGAGCCAACCCGCCTGTACGTGTTGAACGTATTGGCCGCGTTGGCGGCCCATCCCACGAACCCCGAGTCGTCTTCGGGCATCAAGGCGCTGGCCCACATCACCGGTGGCGGCTTGCTCGAAAACATTCCCCGTGTGCTGCCCGAAGGCCTGGCCGCTCACCTGCAAAAGGGCAGCTGGCCTCAGACCGAACTGTTTGCCTGGTTGCAACAAACAGCGGGCATCGACGACACCGAGATGAACCGCACTTTCAACAACGGCATCGGCATGGTGGTGGTGGTGGATGCTGCTGACGCCGAAACCTGCGCCCAAACCTTGCGTACAGCGGGTGAGCAGGTGTACGTCATCGGCCAAATCGCGCCTCAAGGCAGCGGCGCTCAGGTCGTGGTGGCCTGAGAGGGCAACAACTCAGGTGCTTGAGAGCTCGCTGATGCGGTCTCTCAACGCATCCTGATCTGGGGCCAAAGGCTCGGCTTGCAAATACATCTGCAGGTCTTGCAAAGCTTCGTGCTTGCGGCCCAGTTCGGCCAACACCAAGCCCCGGTCACGCCGCTCAGCCCAAATTGCAGGCAAGAGCACGACCAGCCTGTCCAACACATTCAGCATGCGTGGCCAGTCTTGTTGAGAACGGAAAACCTCTTTGAGGTTGCGCAGCATGCGGGCCAGCAAATCACGCGATGGACAGGGCTGCAAATACAGGCCCATGGGGGTCTCGCCATCGTCCAGATCAGCGGCAGAAGACTTGTCTTCTGCGCTGCGATAAGGCCCTAGGCGTTCGGCCAGGTTGTCAATGCCCAAAGACTCACCTGTCAACGGGTCCAGCACCACCAAGCCGCCTTGCAGCGTGACTTTGACCAAAAAATGGCCCGGAAACGAAACGCCCTGCGCGTGCAGACCCAAGCCTTGGGCCAACTCCAACCAGATCACGGCCAGTGAAATCGGCAAACCACGCCGGGTGCGCAAGACTTCGTTCAGATAACTGTTTTCTGGGGCGTAGTAATCGTTGGCATTGACGCCAAAACCCATTTCTTTGTAAAACACTTGGGTCAAGATGGCCAAACGCGTCAGGTCGTCGGCATCGTTGGGCACACGGGCTGTGATTCTTTTAAGCAGACGGGCCACATCGTCCAACACCTGCTGCACATCCAGCGCGGGCTCCTCGTCCTGAGCCAAACTGGCAGCGGCCTCCAACACAGGAAAGTCAGCATCGCTTTGCACCAAACTGGCAAAGTAATCTAGAGGCGACGGTGTGGCGAAGTTGAGGTTCATGAATCTGCGCCTTCAACGCTTCAAAAAGGCCTTCAGCCGCAAGCCGGTCACCCACAAAACACCAAAATACAAAAGCGCAGATGCAAACAGGGTCAAGACCATCCACCCGATGCGCTGCCAAGCGTCTTGGCGCATGGCCACCCAAGGCAGGTGGTGCGCGGCGTATCCCAGCAGACCTGTGAGCAAGCCCGTGGCCAACAGCACCTGCAACACAAAGCGCAGCCACCCGGCTTGCGGCTTGTAGCTACCCCGGCGCAACAAGCCGACCAACAGCCAAAGCGCATTCACCAAAGCCCCCAAACCTATCGACAACGCCAGCCCGGCATGGGCCAAGTAGGGCACCAACAGCAGGTTGAACACTTGCGTCAGCACCAGCACCACCACCGCAATGCGCACCGGGGTGCGGATGTCCTGGCTGGCGTAATAACCAGGGGCCAGCACCTTGATGGCCACCAGACCCAGCAAACCCACGCCATAGCCGGTCAAGGCCAAAGTGGTCTGCTGGACATCGCGGTCAGTGAACGCGCCGTAGTGGTAAAGCACCGACACCAGCGGTTGCGAGAACACCAGCAAAGCTGCCGCACAGGGCAAGGTCAACAACACCACCAGACGCAAACCCCAATCAAGCATGGCGGCGTAGCGCTCGCTGTCGCCTGTGGCTTTGGCTGAGGCCAGTTGCGGCATCAGCACCACACCCAACGCCACGCCCAGCATGGCCGTCGGGAACTCCATCAGTCGGTCGGCATAGGTCAGCCAACTGACACTGCCCGGAGCCAGGTGCGAAGCAATCTGCGTGTTGATGAGCAAGGAAATCTGGGCCACGCCCACGCCCAGCAAAGCCGGTGCCATGAGGCGCAAGATGTTGCGGGTGGCCGGGTTGGTCCAGGCTTTTTTGACAGCAGCGGGGCCCATACCCAACCGGGGCAACAAACCCAGACGATGCAATGCCGGAATTTGCACAGCCAGTTGCAAAAAGCCACCCACCATGACGCCCGCAGGCAGCGCATAGATGGCTTCAAACCCTTGCCGGGCTAGCCAAGGCGACAAAAGCCAGGCTGCTGCAATCACGCTCACGTTCAACAGAACTGGCGTAGCGGCTGGCACAGCAAAGCGTTTCCAGGTGTTCAAAATTCCAGCCGACAAGGCCACCATCGACATGAAGGCGATGTAAGGAAACATCCAGCGCGTCATGTTGACGGCCGAGGCATAGCCCCGGGGGTCTTGTTGCAAACCACTGGCCAATGCCCAGACCAGCCAGGGCGAGGCCATCACCCCTAAAACCGACAGCACCAAAACCGACCAAGCCAAGGCTGTGGCCACGCTGTCGATCACTTCTTTGGTGGCTTCGTCACCATGCTGGGCTCGGTTGGCCGCCAAAACAGGCACAAAAGCCTGACTGAAGGCCCCTTCGGCAAACAGGCGACGGAACAAATTCGGAATCCGAAAAGCCACATTGAAGGCATCGGTCAAAGCACTGGCCCCGAAAGCCGAGGCGATCAGCAACTCGCGCACGAGCCCCGTCACCCGGGAGGCCAGGGTGAAAATCGACACAACAGAGGCAGAACGGAGGAGGCTCACAGTGGGCGAGTGTAGCGGCCTTGCAAGGGGTCACTTTCGGGTTGAGTGGGCCAACTGCCCGCAAATGGCCATGCGTCTGCTAGAATGCCGGGTTCGCCGGACATCATCCTCAGACATTGAAAGAACTTATATATGGCATCCGCTAAACCAAAAAAGAAAAACCCCCGTCTTGCTTCCGGCCGTAAACGCGTCCGCCAAGACGTCAAAATCAACGCTGCGAATTCTTCGCTGCGTTCCAAATACCGCACTGCTGTGAAAAACGTCGAAAAAGCCGTTGCAGCTGGCGACAAGACCAAAGCCACAGAGTTGTTTGCCAAAATGCAAACCGTGGTGGACATCATTGCCGACAAGGGCATCTTCCACAAAAACAAGGCTGCTCGTGACAAGAGCCGCCTGAGCGCCAAAGTCAAGACTTTGGCTCTCGCCGCAGCCTGATCCGCTCCACCAGATCAACAGCCCGGCGAGGTTTTGTCCTCGCTGCCGTTTGAAACGGGTGCGCTGTCCGCGAAAACTAAACCGCCCAGGTGCAAACCTCGGCGGTTTTTTCATGCCCAATTTCTGGCAAGGCGCAGGCTGAGTCTGGGGGCGGCAAAGGCTGAGTTGGGGGGGCGCAGGCTGAGTTGGGGGTATCGCCGGGTGACGATTTTGCGAGCGAAGCGAGCCATGAGGAACCCGGCGATACCCCCAACTCAGCGAGACTCGTCTGAACACCTGTTAAAAAAAACGGCAGCTCAGGGGCACAAAAAAACCGCCCGAAGGCGGTGGGTCGCGTTGACTTATTTTTTGGGCGGTGGGTCGGGCAGCAAACAAGCCTCAGCCACTTGCAGGTGGTTGTCACGGGCAAAGTTCATCACGAAGTCCCAAGCCATCACATCGTAATCGCGCAGGTCATGGTGGACCACCACACATTTGACGTTGCCCATGGTGGTGGGAATGCACCAAGGCGAATAGCTCAGGTGGCTACCGGGCACAGCGCCACCGGGGCGAAACTGGCTCATCACGCCTGCCAGACGCTCAGCCCAGTCGCTGGGGCGGAATGTCTTTCCGTCCAAGGTCAAACCCAGGATAAAGACTTCTTTGGCAGAGTTGGAGACCATCGGATAGAGGGGTTAGTCAAGGGAGCACAGAGTTCGGGATCGCCGCCCTCTGGTTTACCCGGGTATTGTATCTTATATAAGACTTGAAACCCACTTGTAACTTGGCAAGACAGCCGTGACGCCCTACAAGTTGGCCCGGTATTTCTGCCTCTAAAATCTGGTTTCAGCGGCCCTCTTCGTTGGGCCGATTTTTATTTCAGGAGTTCACGCATGTCCGCTTTCATTGAAGCCGCCTCACCGCACACCATGAACACCTATGGCCGACTGCCGATCGCACTCAGCCATGGCCAAGGTTGCCGAGTCTGGGACGTCAATGGCAAGTCTTATCTGGACGCGCTGGCCGGTATCGCTGTGAACACCTTGGGCCACAACCACCCCGACTTGGTGCCTGCGCTGCAAGACCAGATCGGCAAGATGATCCACAGCTGCAACTACTTCCACGTGCCCAACGCCGAAGTGCTGGCGGCCAAATTGGTCGAGTTGTCGGGCATGACCAATGTGTTTTTCTGCTGCACGGGGCTAGAAGCCAACGAAGCGGCGATCAAACTCGCGCGCAAATTCGGTCACGACAAGGGCATCGACAAGCCCGAAATCGTGGTGTACGAAAAAGCCTTTCACGGCCGCAGCATTGCCACCCTGAGCGCCACAGCGAATGAAAAGCTCAAAACCGGCTTTGGCCCGATGCTCGAAGGCTTTGTGCGCGTGCCAGTCAACGACATCGAAGCCCTGAAAAAAGCCACCGAAGGCAATCCGAACGTGGTGGCGGTGTTCATGGAGACCATTCAAGGCGAAGGCGGCGTCAACCCCATGCGTGCCGAATACCTGCAACAAGTGCGCGCTTTGTGTGACCAGAACGACTGGTTGATGATGATCGACGAAGTGCAATGCGGCATGGGCCGCACCGGCAAGTGGTTTGCCCACCAGTGGGCTGGCATCGTGCCCGACGTGATGCCGCTGGCCAAAGGCCTGGGCTCGGGTGTGCCGATTGGCGCGGTGGTCGCTGGCCCCAAAGCCGCCCACATCTTCCAACCCGGCAACCACGGCACCACCTTTGGCGGCAACCCACTGGCCATGCGCGCCGGGGTCGAAACCATCCGCATCATGGAAAAAGACGGCTTGATGGCCAACGCCGCGCGGGTCGGTGCGCATTTGCGCAGCGCCCTTGAAACCGCTCTGGCTGGTGTTCAAGGCATTAAAGAAATTCGTGGCCAAGGCCTGATGTTGGGCATTGAGCTCGACCGCCCCTGCGGCCCCGTCTGGAGCCGTGCTGCCGAAGCCGGACTGCTGCTGAGCGTGACCGCTGACAGCGTGATTCGCTTGGTGCCGCCCCTGATCATGACCGAGGCCGAGGCCGACGAAGTGGTGGCCATTTTGGTGCCCTTGATCAAAACCTTTTTAACGGAGTCCGCATGAGCCTCGCCCAAGCTGTGCCGGTTCGGCACTACCTGCAGTTCACCGACCTGAGTGCGGATGACTACGCGCACCTGTTTGCCCGTGCCGCCGAGATCAAACGCAAGTTCAAGGCCTACGAAAAATACCACCCACTGGCCGACCGCACGCTGGCCATGATTTTCGAAAAAGCCAGCACCCGCACCCGCGTGAGTTTTGAAGCCGGGATGTACCAACTGGGCGGCTCGGTGGTGCATCTGACCACGGGCGACAGCCAACTGGGCCGCTCAGAGCCCATCGAAGACAGCGCCCGCGTCATCAGCCGCATGACCGACTTGGTGATGATTCGCACCTATGGCCAAGACAAGATCGAGCGCTTTGCCTCGCACTCGCGCGTGCCCGTGATCAACGGCCTGACCAATGAATTTCACCCCTGCCAAATCTTGGCTGACCTGTTCACTTTGTTGGAGCACCGGGGCTTGGACGCCCAAGGCAAGCCTGATCCGGCCTACCTCAAAGGCAAGGTCGTGGCCTGGGTGGGCGACGGCAACAACATGGCCAACACCTGGTTGCAGGCGGCCGAGTTGCTCGGTTTCACGGTGCACCTGAGCACGCCCAGTGGCTACGAAGTGGACCAAGCTGTGGCCGGTTTGCGAAGTGCTGACAGCTACAAAATCTTCAAAGACCCCGAAGATGCCTGCCGGGGTGCCGATCTGGTCACCACCGATGTGTGGACCAGCATGGGCTACGAAGCCGAAAACGAAGCCCGCAAAAAAGCGTTTGCCGATTGGTGTGTGGACGAAGCCATGATGCAAGTGGCCAAGCCCGATGCCCTGTTCATGCACTGCCTGCCTGCCCACCGCGGTGAAGAAGTCAGCGCCGAAGTCATCGACGGCCCGCAATCGGTCGTGTGGGACGAAGCCGAAAACCGCATGCATGTGCAAAAAGCGCTGATGGAGTTTTTGTTGCTGGGCCGCGTGACTGCCTGATCGGTCACCACAGACTCCCTTTTGTCTGTCACCCCGGACTTGATCCGGGGTCCACACCCTCTTTACGTCATGTCCCACTGCACCACCTGCGGCGCTTGCTGCGTGAGCTTTCGCGTGGATTTCTCGGTCTTCGAATACGAAGAAGGCGGTGGCGATGTGCCCGCAGGCCTGGCCTCCCCCCTCACCGAACACACCTGCCGCATGCGCGGCACCGACCACAGCCCGCCGCGCTGCGCGGCGCTGTATGGCAAAACCGGCGAAAAAGCCGTTTGCGGCATCTACGAATGGCGCCCCTCGCCATGCCGCGAATTCGAAGAAGGCAGCCCCGCTTGCGAACACGCGCGACGCCGTCATGGCTTGCCCCCACTGCCGCTCTGAATTCTTTTTTGACGGGTGTTGGAAATAACCGACACCATGGTTTTTTCTCAGGTGCTACCTTCGCTCACCATGAAAAAACTTTGGGACATTTCCCCCCCGGTGGATGCCAGCAGCCCGGTCTTTCCGGGCGACACACCCTACACCCAGCAATGGGCGGCCACGCTGTCTGAGACCTGCCCAGTCAACGTGAGCGGCATCACTTTGTCGCCGCACGTGGGCGCGCACGCCGATGCCCCACTGCATTACGACGCACAAGGTGCCGCCGTGGGCGTGCTTGATCTGAGCCCATTTTTGGGGCACTGCCGTGTCATCCATGCACTGGCGGCAGGCCCACTGGTCACGATCGCGCACCTGCAACACGCGCTGGCCGATGTGCCGCCACGGGTGCTGGTGCGCACCTGCCCACAATTTCCGCTGACGCAGTTTGATCCCCAACTGAGCGCCTTTCACCCCGACACCGTGCAGCACTTGGCCGACCTGGGTGTGCAACTGATCGGCATCGACAGCGCCAGCATCGACCCCGCCGACAGCAAGCCGCTGCCCAGCCACCAAGTCATTCGCCAACGCGGTCTGCGCGTGCTGGAGAACCTGCTGCTGGACGATGTGCCCGAAGGCGATTACGAGTTGATCGCCCTGCCCTTGAAACTGATGACCGCCGACGCCAGCCCGGTGCGCGCGGTTTTGCGCGAACTTTGAAGCCTTTTTGAAAGCCCCCTCATGATGAACCTCACCCCCACCTTGCAAGACTGCGAACTGCTGGACCAGCAAGACCCATTGCGCAGCCTGCGCGACCAATTCGATTTACCGACTGGCGTGATTTACCTCGACGGCAATTCGCTGGGCGTGATGCCCAAAACCGCCCCAGCCCGTGTGGCCCACGCCGTCACCCAAGAATGGGGACAAGACCTGATCCAAAGCTGGAACAGCGCAGGCTGGTTCAACTTGCCCCAGCGCGTGGGCGACAAAATCGCCCGTGTCATTGGTGCTCAAGCGGGCGAAGTGGTGGCCGCTGACAGCACCTCCATCAACCTGTTCAAAGTGCTGGCTGCCGCGCTGCACATGGCCCAAGCCGACCATCCCCACAAAACCAAAATCGTCAGCGAACGCAGCAACTTCCCGACCGACCTCTACATCGCCGAAGCCCTCTGCCGAGAGCGCGGCTTCACTTTGCAGTTGATCGATGCGCAAGACATTCCTGCCGCTTTGCAAGCCGACGTGGCGGTGCTGATGCTCACGCACGTCAACTACCGCACCGGGGCCATGCACGAAATGCAAGCCGTGACGGCGCAAGCCCATGCACAAGGCATTTTGACGGTCTGGGACTTGGCCCACAGTGCCGGTGCCGTACCGGTGGACCTGAATGGCTCGGGCGCCGACTTTGCCGTCGGTTGCGGCTACAAATACCTCAACGGTGGCCCCGGTGCACCGGCCTTTGTATGGGTCCATCCGCAACACACCGACCGCTTCTGGCAGCCACTGGCTGGCTGGTGGGGCCATGCTGCGCCATTTGCGTTCACACCCGACTACCAACCCGCCAAGGGCATCACGCGTTACCAGTGCGGCACACAGCCCATCTTGAGCTTGTCCGCGCTGGACTGTGGTCTGGACACGATGCTGGCCGCTGAACCGCTGGGTGGCATGGCGGCCTTGCGCCAAAAGTCGCTGGCATTGACGGGCTTGTTCATGCAGTTGGTGCGCACGCGCTTGCATGGCCACGGCTTTGGCATCGCCACCCCCACACAAGAAGCCCTGCGCGGCTCGCAAGTGAGCCTGACCCGCGCCGAAGGCGCTTACGCCATCGTGCAAGCCCTGATCGCGCGCGGCGTGATCGGCGACTTCCGGGCCGGTGATGGCGGCCAACACGCAGATATTTTGCGCTTTGGCTTCACGCCCTTGTACATCGGATTTGCCGATGTGTGGAACGCTGCCGAACAGCTGTGCCAAGTCATGGCCAGCGGCGAATGGCAAGACGCCCGCTTTGCCCAAAAACACGCTGTCACCTGAAAGCCCGACCATGAGCGCCTGTCCATTCCACGCCAGCGACGGCAATGCGGCCCCTGTCAGCGGCAATCCCCCTGCAGGCACCGCCGCAGGCGAGCGCATCGTGCACGAAGAAAAAGCGCAACTCGACTTCGATGGCCGCATGAGCTACGGCGACTACCTGCAGCTTGACGCCATCTTGAACGCGCAAACACCGCTCTCGCCCGACCACAACGAGATGCTGTTCATCGTGCAGCACCAAACCAGCGAACTGTGGATGAAGCTGATGCTGCACGAGTTGCACGCGGCTGTGGCCAGCATCGCGACAGACCAACTGCCCGATGCGTTCAAGAAGCTGGCACGGGTCAGCAAGATCATGGAGCAGCTCGTGCACGCATGGGACGTGCTGGCCACCATGACACCGCCCGAATACAGCGCCATTCGGCCTTACCTACTGCAGTCCAGCGGTTTCCAAAGTTGGCAATACCGCTGTGTCGAATTCGCCATGGGCAACAAAAACGCGGCCATGCTGCAACCGCACGCGCACCGCCCTGACCTGTCTGCCATTGTGCAAGCGGCCTACGAAGCGCCTTCGCTGTATGACGAATGTTTGCGCCTGTTGAAGCGGCGCGGTCTGGCTGTGCCCGACAGCCACACTCAGCGCGATTGGCGCCAGCCCTATCTGGCCAGCGAGGGCGTAGAAAGCGCTTGGCTGCAGGTCTACCGTGACCCCCAACAGCACTGGGACTTGTACCAACTGGGCGAAGAGCTGACCGACCTGGAAGACGCTTTTCGTTTGTGGCGCTTTCGCCATGTGACCACCGTGGAACGCGTGATCGGTTTCAAGCGCGGCACAGGGGGCACCGGCGGCGTGAGCTACCTGCGCAAAATGCTCGATGTGGTGCTCTTCCCCGAAATCTGGACGCTGCGCACGCAGCTGTGAAGTGGCACGGCCTGCGCGCATCAACCGGCGACAAACAAGTGCGTTCATTTGCACTAATATGCCGACTCGCACCACTGGAGAGACGCTGTGCAACTGAACATCAACGGCGAAAGCCGCACCAGCCAAGCCGAGCCCGGCATGCCCTTGTTGTGGGTGCTGCGCGATGAACTGAACCTCACGGGCACCAAGTTCGGCTGCGGCATCGCCGCCTGCGGGGCCTGCACCGTGCATGTCGACGGACAGGCCGTGCGCTCGTGCGTCACGCCAGCATCTGCGGTCGCGCACCAACGCATCCGCACCATTGAATCTTTGGGCAGCCCTGAAAAACCCCACCCACTGCAAGCGGCCTGGATCGCAGAACAAGTGCCGCAATGCGGCTATTGCCAAAGCGGCATGTTGATGGCCGCCGCCGCCTTGCTGGACAAAACACCCCAGCCCAGCGACGCCCAGATTGACGCGGCCATGACCAATTTGTGCCGCTGCGGCACGTACCAACGCGTGCGTGCGGCCATTCACCGCGCGGCAAAAACCATGCAGTCGCCAAACGCCCAGAAAGGCGGTGCCGCATGAAACGCCGCACCTGGATCTTGAGCGCCTTGGGCGCGACCGGGGCTTTGGTGGTGGGCTGGGGCGCGATGCCTGCACGCTCGCGCTTGGGTTCCCCCGATTTGATGCTGCCCAGTCAAGGCGATGTGGCCCTGAACGGCTGGATCAAGATCGCTGCAGACGGCGGCGTCATCTTGGCCATGCCCCGCAGCGAAATGGGCCAAGGCGTGCACACCGCGCTGGCCATGCTGGTGGCCGAAGAGCTCGATGTGCCGCTGAGCCGCGTGCGCTTGGAACAAGCTGGCTCGGACAGCATTTACGGCAACGTGGCCATGCTGGTGGCCAGCCTGCCTTTTCACCCGCTGGACAGCGAAGGCGAACACAAACCCGTCAAAATCAAAATGGGGGAATGGCTGGTGGGCAAGATCGCCCGCGAGTTGGGCATCAACGCCACGGGGGGCTCGTCCAGCATCGCTGACCTGTGGGCGCCTTTGCGCATGGCAGCTGCCACAGCGCGGGCCAGCCTGGTGCAAACAGCGGCACTGGCCTGGCAAGTGTCTGCCAGCGACATCACCATCGCCGACGGCCTGATGAAGCATGCTTCGGGCAAGTCCGCACACTTCGGCGACATGGCCGCAGCTGCTGCGGGTGCCACGCCCCAAGGCATCAGCACCAAACCACGTGCGCAGTGGAAGCTCATTGGCCAAGCCGCGCCCCGCACCGACATTCCTGCCAAAGTGACAGGCGAGGCCCGTTTTGGGGCCGATGTGCGCCTGCCGGGCATGCTGTTTGCTGCCGTGCAAATGTGCCCCATGCTGGGTGGGTCAGCCGCGTCCATGGACAGCCAAGCGGCATTGGCACTGCCCGGTGTGTCCAAGGTGGTTCCGCTCGACGCCTGGGGTGGCGGCACCGCCGGTCTGGCCGTGGTGGGCCTCACCACTTGGCATGCGTTGCAAGGCGCACAAGCAGTCAAAGTGCAGTGGCAGCCCCCCGCAGCTGGCGCTGCAGACACCACCCGCATCCAAGCCGATTTGCTCAAGGCCTTGAACACCGAAAGCGGCTTCACCTTCCATGAACAAGGCGTGCCCACCCAGGCCGAAAAAGCCGCGGCCAGCCGCATCGATGCCCTGTACCAAGCGCCCTATTTGGCCCACGCCACCATGGAGCCCATGAACTGCACCGCGCAGGTCAAAGACGGGCGGGTCGAGATTTGGGTGCCCACCCAAGTGCCCCAAATGGCCCGCGCCATGGCGGCCAAAGTGGCGGGCGTCAAAGAAGAGCAAGTCACTGTGCATGTGACTTTGTTGGGCGGCGGTTTTGGCCGCAGGCTCGAAGTCGATTTTGTGGGCCAAGCCGTGCAAGTGGCCATGGCCTGCAACGGCGTCCCTGTGCAGCTGAGCTGGTCGCGCGAAGAAGACATGGCGCACGACTTTTACCGCCCCATGCACCTGGCCAAGTTCCAGGCCTCGCTTGATCCCCAAGGCACGGTCACCAGCCTGCGCATCAAATCGGCGGGTGACGCCATCACCCCGCGCTGGATGGCGCGTGCAGCGCCCCACCTGTCTGGCCCCATCGACATGCCCGACAAAACCGCATCGGAAGGCCTGTTTGACCTGCCCTACGGCTTTGCCAGCCAACACATGAGCCATGTGGCCACCCGGTCAGGCGTACCGGTCGGTTTTTGGCGCTCGGTCGGCCATTCGCACAACGCTTTTTTCTCCGAAAGCTTCATCGACGAACTGGCCCTTGCCAGCCGACAAGACCCTCTGGCTTTTCGCCTGCACTGGCTCAAAGAAGCGCCGCGCTATGCCGCCGTGCTCCAGTTGGCCGCTGACAAAGCGGGCTGGGGCAAAGCCTTGCCTGCGGGCCATGCACAGGGCCTGGCCTTGCACGAGTCGTTTGGCTCCATCACCGCGCAAGTGGCCGAAGTGTCGCTCGACCACGGCCAGATCCGCGTGCACCGTGTGGTCTGCGCCATCGACTGCGGCACCGTGGTCAACCCGGACACCGTGGCCCAGCAGGTCGAAAGCAGCGTGCTGTATGGCCTGAGTGCCGCCCTGTTTGGCAAGATCGACATCGTGGGCGGGGTGGTCCAACAAAGCAACTTTCCGGCTTACCCGCTGGTCACCTTGGCGCAGGCACCGCAGGTGGACACCCACATCGTACCCAGCACCCGAGCGCCCGCAGGGGTGGGCGAACCGGCAGTGCCGCCCGTGGCCCCGGCTGTGGGCAATGCCCTGTTTGCGCTCACGGGCAAACGGCTGCGGGCTTTGCCTTTGGTGGTTTAAGGGGACCAACGCAGGCGCTTCGAGGACCGCGTTACAAGATACCGCTGTACAGCCAAGGCAGATCCATCAAGCGTTCGCCCCCCAAGCGCAGGCCCCAGTTGCGGCCCAAGGCCAATGCGCCTTGGGCGTGAAAAATCTGGCCATTGCGGATGGCGCGTGCCTGCACACGGGCGTTGCGCGCCCAGCGCTGCTCGGCATAGGACTGCAAACGGTCGGGCACGCGGCCCCCACCGTGGGCCAAGCACTGCGCCAGCACCTGCGCGTCTTCAATCGCCATGCCCGCGCCTTGCGCCAAAAAGGGCCGCATCGGGTGTGCGGCATCACCCAGCAAGGCCACCAGTCCTTGGGCCATTTCATGCGCGCAAGCCAAGGGAGCGCGGTCGTGAAGCGCCCATTGCCGCCAGGCCGAAACCGAGGCCAGACGTTCCTGCAAATCTCGTCCCACTGCACCCGACACGGCGCCCATCGCTTGCATCAGCGCTTGGGAGTGGCCTGCTGCGTCCCAAGCCTCGGCGTGCGCGGGTTTGTCGCCGTGCACGATGGCCACCAAATTCAACCATTCGCCGCTGCGCACCGGGTAATGCACCACATGCAGGCGCGGCCCCATCCAGACCGTGACTTCATGGGTGCGTAAATGCACGGGCAAATCGGCTTGCGCCACCAAGGCCCGGTACGCCAGCTGCCCCGTGAAGCGGGCAGGCGCATCGCCCAGCAGTTGCTGGCGCACCGCGCTCCACACACCATCGGCACCGATCAAGGCATCGGCCTGCCAGTGCTGCCCCTGTGCGCTGTGCACATCCAGCCCTTGGGCACCGGCTTGCCAGCCCTGCACCGTTTGCCCCAGTTGCACATCCACATCTGCGGCCTTGACTGCAACCTGCAACAGGCCCTGCAAGTCGGCCCGGTGGATGGTGGCGTATGGCGCGCCGTAAAGTGCCTGAGCCCGCTCGCCCAAACGCAAGCTGCCCAGCACCCGCCCTGTTTGGGCATCGCGGGCTTGCAAAAGCTTGGGAAACGCTGCCACTTGCGCCAAGGCATCGCCCAAACCCCAGGCCTGCAAAATGCGCGTCACGTTCGGCCCCATCTGGATGCCAGCGCCCACCTCGCTCAGCTGCGTTGCCCGCTCCAGCAGCTGAACCGGCACGCCCTGCCGCGCACAGGCCACGGCAGCAGCCAAGCCACCAATGCCGCCGCCTGCGACCAACACCTGTTTAAGCCCACCTTTTGCCATGCTTCTTGTCATACATCAATTGTGCACGGTGCCGTACTGCACCCAAAGATTGGACAATTGAAAACCATGACGATGCTCAAATCTCCTGAACTTTTATTGCCTGCTGGCTCGCTCGACAAAATGCGGGCCGCTTACGACTTTGGCGCCGACGCGATTTATGCGGGCCAGCCGCGCTACAGCCTGCGGGCACGCAACAACGAATTCAAGCTGGAGCAAATCGGCATCGGCATTGCCGAAGCCCATGCGCGTGGGAAAAAGTTTTTTGTCACCAGCAACTTGCTGCCGCACAACGACAAAGTGCGCACCTACCTGCGCGACATCGAGCCAGTGATCGCCATGCAGCCGGACGCCCTGATCATGGCCGACCCTGGCCTGATCATGATGGTGCGCGAGAAATGGCCCGAGATGCCCATCCATCTTTCGGTGCAGGCCAACACCGTCAACTGGGCGGCGGTGAAGTTTTGGCAAAAAATGGGCGTGGCCCGCATCATTTTGAGCCGCGAACTGAGCCTGGACGAAGTCGAAAAAATCCGCCAAGAATGCGCCGACATGGAGCTCGAAGTTTTTGTGCACGGCGCGCTGTGCATCGCCTACTCGGGCCGCTGCCTGCTGTCGGGCTACTTCAACCGGCGCGACCCCAACCAGGGCACTTGCACCAACGCCTGCCGCTGGAGCTATGGCACACAAGAAGCCACCGACGAGACCGATTCGGGCGAGGTCAAACCGACCCGTATGGACGGCGACTTCAGCTTCGAGCAAGAGCAAGAAGCCGCCGAGAAAAACTTCTCAGCCTGCGGCGACGGCCAGCGCCACCCTGCTGCCGACAAGGTCTACCTGATTGAAGAGGCCGGTCGCCCCGGCCAGCTCATGCCCATCATGGAAGACGAGCACGGCACCTACATCATGAACAGCAAAGACCTGCGCGCGGTCGAGCTGATTGAGCGGCTGGTCAAGATCGGCGTGGACTCGCTCAAGATCGAAGGCCGCACCAAGAGCCTGTATTACGTCAGCCGCACCGCGCAGGTGTACCGCCGCGCCATCGACGACGCCGTGGCGGGCCGGCCCTTCAACCCCGAGCTCATCAGCGAACTCGACGGGCTGGCCTCACGCGGCTACACCTCGGGCTTTTTAGAGCGCCGCCCCGCGCAGGACTATCAAAACTACGAAACCGGCCACTCGGTCGGCCACCGCAGCCAGTTTGTGGGCGAGGTGCGCGGCGTGCAAGGCGACTGGGCCGAGGTGGAAACCAAGAACAAGTTTTCGGTGGGCGACACGATTGAAATCATTCACCCCAGCGGCAACCGCAAGGTGCAACTCAAGGCCATGAAGAACGTCAAAGGAGAAGCCATTGAGGTGGCCCCCGGCAGCCCACTCAGGGTGTGGATTCCGATGCAGGGCCCGGCTGATGGCGCACTGATCGCTCGGATGTTTTGACCATTCTGGTCGGACCGCAAAACCCGTCTTACAGCGTTCGCCAAAAGAAAAGCCCCGCACAGTTTGCACTGGCGGGGCTTTTTCATTCTGACCTCAAAGCATTGAGATCACAACCGGACTCAGGCGGTCACGCCCTTGGCGTTTTCCACGTACTCTTCGATCTGGTTGAAGTTCAGGTACTTGTAAATGGCAGCACCGTCTTTGTTCACCACGCCCATGGCTTCATGGTATTCGGCCACCGTTGGGAACTTGCCCATCTTCGAGGTGATGGCCGCCAACTCAGCAGAGGCCAAGTACACGTTGGTGTTCTTGCCCAAACGGTTGGGGAAGTTGCGTGTGGAAGTGGACACCACCGTCGCGCCTTCGCGCACTTGTGCTTGGTTGCCCATGCACAAAGAGCAGCCTGGCATTTCGGTGCGCGCACCGGCGGTGCCAAATGCGGCGTAGTGGCCTTCTTTGATCAACTCGCTTTCGTCCATCTTGGTTGGGGGTGCCACCCACAGCTTGACGGGAATGTCACGTTGACCGCCGAGCAGTGTGGCGGCTGCACGGAAGTGGCCAATGTTGGTCATGCAAGAACCGATGAAGGCTTCGTCGATCTTGGTGCCAGACACTTCAGACAAGAACTTGGCGTCGTCCGGATCGTTCGGGCAGCAAACGATAGGCTCTTTGATGTCGGCCAAATCGATTTCAATGACGTGCGCGTATTCTGCGTTTTTGTCGGCTTCGAGCAATTCGGGTGCGGCCAACCAGGCTTCGACTTTCTCGATGCGGCGGGCCAAAGTGCGTGCATCGGCGTAGCCGTCGGCGATCATGTTCTTCATCAGAACCACGTTGGACTTCAGGTACTCGGCCACAGGCTCTTTGTTGAGCTTGATTGAGCAACCGGCGGCAGAACGCTCGGCAGACGCGTCAGACAATTCAAACGCTTGCTCAACCTTGAGGTTGGGCAGGCCTTCGATTTCCAGGATACGGCCTGAGAATTCGTTGATCTTGCCGGCCTTGGCCACAGTCAACAAACCTTGCTTGATCGCGTACAAAGGAATGGCATGAACCAAGTCGCGCAAGGTCACGCCGGGTTGCATTTCACCTTTGAAGCGAACCAGGATGGACTCGGGCATGTCCAAAGGCATCACGCCGGTGGCTGCACCGAAGGCCACCAAGCCCGAACCGGCGGGGAAGCTGATACCGATGGGGAAACGGGTGTGCGAGTCGCCGCCGGTGCCGACGGTGTCAGGCAACAACAAACGGTTCAACCAGGAGTGAATCACGCCGTCACCGGGACGCAGGGACACGCCGCCGCGGTTGCTGATGAACGCAGGCAGTTCGCGGTGCGTTTTCACGTCAACAGACTTGGGGTAGGCCGCTGTGTGGCAGAACGATTGCATGACCATGTCGGCCGAGAAGCCCAGGCAAGCCAGGTCTTTCAACTCGTCGCGGGTCATGGGGCCTGTGGTGTCTTGCGAACCCACAGTGGTCATTTTGGGTTCGCAGTAAGTGCCAGGGCGAACGCCTTGGCCTTCTGGCAAACCAACGGCACGGCCCACCATTTTTTGCGCCAATGTGAAACCGGCTTGGGTACTGATCGGCGCAGTCGGCAAACGGAACACAGTGGAGACGGGCAAGCCCAAGAACTCGCGCGCCTTAGCGGTCAAGCTGCGGCCAATGATCAGGTTGATACGGCCACCAGCGCGCACTTCGTCAAACAGCACATCGCTCTTGAGCTGGAATGTGGTCACGGTTTCACCGTTGCGCACGATCTTGCCTTCGTAGGGCAATACATCGACCACGTCACCCATGTTGAGTGCGGTCACGTCCACTTCGATCGGCAGCGCGCCCGAATCTTCTTGCGTGTTGAAGAAGATAGGGGCAATCTTGCCGCCCAAAGTGACACCACCGAAACGCTTGTTGGGCACAAACGGAATGTCTTCACCAAAGCCCCAGATGATGCTGTTGGTGGCCGACTTGCGTGAAGAGCCAGTGCCGACCACGTCGCCGACATAAGACACCAAGTTGCCTTTTTTCTTCAGCTCTTCAATCATGGCCATGGGGCCGCGCTTGCCGTCTTCTTCGGGCTTGAACGCTGCACCTTCGCGGGTGTTCTTCAACATCGCCAAGTAGTGCAATGGGATGTCTGGACGGCTCCAGGCGTCAGGCGCTGGAGACAAGTCGTCGGTGTTGGTTTCGCCAGGCACCTTGAACACGGTGATGGTGATTTTTTTCTCGACTTCAGGGCGTGTGGTGAACCACTCGGCATCGGCCCAGCTTTGCATGACTTCTTTGGCTTTGGCGTTGCCGGCCTTGGCTTTTTCAGCGACGTCGTTGAAAAAGTCAAACATCAACAAAGTTTTCTTCAAGGCTTGCGCGGCCACGGCGGCCACTTCTGCGTCGTCGAGCAATTCGATCAGGGGGTGCACGTTATAGCCACCCACCATGGTGCCGAGCAACTCGGCGGCCTTGGATTTGGAGATCAAAGCAACTTGGATCTCGCCGTGCGCCACAGCGGCCAAAAAGGACGCCTTGACTTTGGCGGCATCGTCCACGCCCGGTGGCACGCGGTGCGTCAGCAAGTCCATCAAGAACGCTTCTTCGCCTGCGGCGGGTGCTTTGATCAGTTCGATCAATTCAGCCGTTTGCTTGGCGTCCAAAGGCAGTGGCGGGATACCCAGCGCTGCGCGCTCGGTCACATGGTCACGGTAGGCTTTCAACATGGTTTTTTCTCCTGTCAGTCAAGGTTTCAAGATTTATCGCCCCATGCCTGTCGTATCGATCAGGCTGGGCGGGGGATTGGTTTTCATGGTTTCGGCAAAGGCCACTTGCTCGGGGTTCGCACACTCATCGGCCAAGCGACGGCCTTTGGTCTGGTCCATGAGCATGGATTTATTGGCCAGTTGCAGCCAAACTGCACCGGCTTTTTTGTCTTCAAGGCGGATGGCCCCGGAACTGGTACGTACCGGTTGCATGTGATAGCGAAAACCTTTGCCCAGTACATGGAAGTAGCCGGGCTTGGCGGCATCGGCTTCGAGCCGGACGCTGGCCCCCAGTTCGCAGGGCATCACACCTTGATGGATGCGCTCGGCAATTGCCAACTCTTCAAGGTTCAGGTCGGTTTGCGCACCTGGGCGAACTGACGGTGCCAACGCAGAAACCGCTGGCACTGGGGGCAAGGACGCCGCCTTACGCTCTGGTGTACGAAGGCTGGTGGCCGCGTCTGAAATCGCTTGGGCTTGCAAAGCGGCTGTGGCTTCGGCGGCCAAGCGGGCCTGCGCTGCGGTGGTGGCGCGGGTGCTGGCCGATGCTGTGCGCGCCTTTGCAACGGGATGTGCGGCCTGTTTTTTGACCACGGCGGTCTCGGCCAGGCAAACGCCAGACCAGACCACAAAAGCAAACAAGAAGGTTTTGAACATGAGCAGCACTTTCATCGAATAGCCCATCATCGCCTGCCTGTCACGGCAAAAAATGCCTGGATGGCCCCTAGCAAGGGGCGACCGGTTTGGTGTGCGCGCTCCAGCAGTTGCCAGAAAAACCGGTAGCTGGCCCGGTCGTGCAATTGCCCGGCGTGGCTAATGGGGGCCCATTGGGCGGCCTGTGCGGCCAAAATGATCTCGCTGGCTTGGTCGATTTGCGCTTCGCTGGGGGCCATGGCCTCCAAGATCGGGCGAATCTGATCAGGATGGATGCTCCACATACGGGTGTAACCCAGCTCTTGCGCCGCTTTTTGGGCCGCCATGCGAACAGCATCGGCGTTTTTGAATTCAGTGACCACGCAGTGCGAAGGCACCTTGCCGTGCGCGTGGCAGGCGCTGGCGATCTCGAGCTTGGCGCGCAGCACCAAGGGGTGGGTGAACTGGCCTTGGATACCCATGCCATCGGCGGGAATCGCGCCGCCATGGGCGGAGACAAAATCCATCAGGCCAAAGCTGATCGACTGCACGCGGGGATGGGCAGCGATGTCAAAAGCGCGGTGCACGGCGGCGGGCGACTCGATCAGCACGTGCAAAGGCAAGTCTGCGGCACCCGCGTTGATCAGGGCAGCTTGGGCACGATCGACGTCGGCCACGGATTCGACCTTGGGCACCATGATGTGCGTCAAAACCCGCCCCGCGCGACCTGCAACGTGGGCCATGTCGGCGTCAAAACTGGGGTGATCGACAGGATGAACGCGCACAGCAATGCGCGCATCCGGTGTGGCAGCGGTCGTGGCGAGCGCCATTTCTGTGACCAGTGCCGCGTGTTCGGCTTCGCCACCGATGGGCGCACCGTCTTCGCAATCGAGGGTGACATCAAAGACGCAAGTGCCGAATTCTTGGGTCATTTCAGCCTGCAATTGCAGGCTTTTGCGCATCCGCGCCTCCACTCCGCTGTAATGGTCACACACCGGCAGCTGAACGCTACCGGCTTGCGCCCCCAGCAAAATATCGCGCGGATGGGTCACTCTGCTTCTCTGCTGAGAATCAGATCAAGTGAGCAACGCCAGCTTGCTCGTCGGTCAACTCTTTCAGAGTCTTGTCAATGCAACCTTGGCTGAACGCGTCGATTTCCAGACCTTCAACCACGGTGTATTGGCCGTTTTCGCAAGTGACAGGGAAGCCGAACATGACATCTTTGGGGATGCCGTACCAGCCTTGCGATGGGATGCCCATGGTGACCCACTTGCCGTTGGTGCCCAAAGCCCAATCGCGCATGTGGTCGATGGCCGCGTTGGCAGCTGAGGCTGCCGAAGACAGGCCACGCGCTTCGATGATGGCCGCGCCACGCTTGCCGACGGTGGGCAAGAACACGTTGGCGTTCCATTCCTGGTCGTTGATCATGGTCTTGACCGACTCGCCCTTGATGGTGGCGAAGCGGTAATCAGCGTACATGGTGGGCGAGTGGTTGCCCCACACGCACAATTTTTCGATATCGGCCACGGCTTTGCCGGTCTTGGCAGCGATTTGCGAAGCAGCGCGGTTGTGGTCCAAACGCAGCATGGCAGTGAAGTTGCCTGGCTTCAGATCAGGAGCGGCCTTCATGGCGATGTAAGCGTTGGTGTTGGCGGGGTTGCCCACGACCAGCACTTTCACATCACGCGAAGCCACGGCGTTCAGAGCCTTGCCCTGTGCAGTGAAGATGGCGCCGTTAATGGCGAGCAACTCGGCACGCTCCATGCCTGGACCGCGTGGGCGCGAGCCGACCAACAAAGCATAGTCGACGTCTTTGAAAGCCGTCATCGGGTCGCCATGGGCTTCCATGCCCACCAACAAGGGGAATGCGCAGTCTTCCAATTCCATCATCACGCCGCGCAGGGCTTTTTGGGGGCCTTCGACGGGCACTTCCAGCAACTGCAGGATGACGGGCTGGTCTTTGCCCAGCATTTCGCCAGAGGCGATGCGGAACAACAATGCGTAACCGATTTGACCTGCTGCGCCGGTAACGGCAACGCGGACGGGCTTTTTGCTCATGGTGGAAACTCCAGAAGTGTTGAAAACAAGGGTCGCAGCCCTGGCCGACAACTTTTGTCAGCAGGTCTGTCCGGCGCACCGGACCCGCGCATCAATCCCGACCAAGTTGAGATGACCGCAAGCAAACAGCTGGGGAGTGTACCCGCGAAAACCCTGATTCGTCAATTTGTCTTATGTCTTATATAAGATATGATGTCGCTCCTGACGTGCAACTGACCTGCACGCCAAATTCAAGCCCCATGAACAACACATCCCCATCGGCAGACAGCAGCTTTTCAGACGCCGAATCTTCGGCGCTGACACCCGCGTTCAGCCCGCTATACCAGCAAATCAAGGGATTGATCCTGCAAAACCTGCAGTCTGGCGAGTGGAAACCCGGCGAGTCGATTCCCAGTGAGATGGAATTGGCTGCCCGCTACCGGGTCAGCCAGGGCACTGTCCGCAAAGCCATCGACGAGCTGGCTGGCGACAACCTGCTGGTGCGTCGCCAAGGCAAAGGCACATTTGTCGCCACGCATGCCGAGCACCATGTTCAATACCGTTTTCTCAAATTGGTTCCGGACAGCGGCAATCTCGACGCCGAAGGCCCGGCCCAACGTGAAATCGTCGATTGCAAGCGCTTACGCGCCACGGCCGACATCGCTCGCGCACTGGCCCTCAGGGCTGGCGATGCCGTTTTGCAGGTTCGCCGTGTGCTGTCTTTTGCGGGCGTCCCCACCATTCTTGAAGACTTGTGGCTGCCCGGCGGCCCCTTCAAAGGCCTGACAGCCGAGCGCCTGGCCGAATACCACGGCCCCATGTACGCCCTGTTTGAAACCGAATTTGGCGTGCGCATGGTCCGTGCCGATGAAAAAATTCGCGCCGTGCTGCCCGACGAAGCCCAAAGCCAATTGCTGCAGATTGCCTCAGGAACCCCTTTGCTGAGCGTCGAACGCATTGCTTATACCTACAACGACACCCCCATGGAGCTGCGGCGCGGCTTTTACCGCACCGAAAGCCACCACTACCGAAATGCCTTGAGCTGACCCACCCGGCTTGATTGAAAAAATCTCCCAGTGCACCTCGTGTGCAATGCTCATGTCAGTTTGTTGCGTTGCAATAGAATCCACCGGTTTGTCACCCAAATTACGAACGCGTTACACCCAGAAAGTACCCACATGACTGAACTCGCTCGAAAGCGGCCTGAATTCCGCAACATCAACGCCCTGAAAGACCTCCCGTCTTACCGCCTCCCAGTCGCTGGCATTGTGTCCATCCTGCACCGCATCAGCGGTTTCCTGATGTTTTTGTTGATGCCACTCATCATCTGGATGTTTGACAGTTCCATCACGTCAGAGATTTCTTTCGCGAAACTCTCAGCCGCTTTCAATATCGGCATCGGCTTTGTGCCGGGCTGGTTCATGAAACTGGTGGCTTTGGCCTTGATCTGGGCCTATTTGCACCACTTCATCGCCGGTTTGCGCCACCTGTACATGGACGTGTGCCATGCCGTGACCAAAGAATTCGGCAAATCTTCGGCCATCGTCACTTTGACTCTCAGCATCGGCCTGACCGCTGTGCTGGGTGCCAAGATGTTTGGCCTGTACTGATCAGCCCCACAGAACAACAAAAGGAAACTGACCTATGTCGTCCGTCAACTACGGCTCCAAACGCATCGTCACTGGTGCAGGCTACGGCTTTCGTGACTGGCTCGCACAACGCGTGACCGGCACCCTGATGGCCCTTTTCACCGTGATCTTGTTGGCCCAGGTGATCTTCACCTCCGGCCCTATCGGCTACGAAGAATGGGCCGGCATCTTTGCCTCCCAATGGATGAAGGTCCTGACCTTCTGCGTCATCCTTTCTTTGCTGTACCACGTCTGGGTGGGCATGCGCGACATCTGGATGGACTATGTAAAACCCCTGGCTGTGCGCTTGGTTTTGCACGTTTTCACACTGGTCTGGCTGATCGGCTGTGCCGGTTGGGCCGTGCAAGCCCTCTGGCGTCTGTGATCGCCCGCGATTGAGCTGAACTCATAACAAGATTGAGAAACCATGAGCTATACCAAAGATCAAATCACCACCCGCAAGTTTGACGTCGTGATCATCGGCGCCGGCGGTTCGGGAATGCGTGCCTCGCTGCAACTGGCCCGCGCTGGCCTGAACGTGGCCGTGCTGTCCAAAGTGTTCCCCACCCGTTCGCACACTGTGGCGGCCCAAGGCGGCATCGGTGCATCGCTGGGCAATATGTCCGACGACAACTGGCACTACCACTTCTACGACACCATCAAGGGCTCCGACTGGCTCGGCGACCAAGATGCCATCGAATTCATGTGCCGCGAAGCACCCAAGGTCGTCTATGACCTGGAGCACATGGGCATGCCTTTTGACCGCAACCCGGACGGCACTATTTACCAGCGCCCCTTTGGTGGCCACACCGCCAACTACGGCGAAAAGCCCGTGCAACGCGCTTGCGCTGCCGCTGACCGCACCGGTCACGCCATGCTGCACACCCTGTACCAGCAAAACGTCGCAGCCAAAACCAGCTTCTTCGTGGAGTGGATGGCCCTTGACCTGATCCGTGACGCCGAAGGCGACGTGGTCGGCGTGACCGCACTCGAAATGGAAACCGGTGACCTGCACGTCTTGCACGCCAAAACCGTGCTGATGGCCACGGGTGGCGCAGGCCGCATTTATGCCGCATCGACCAACGCCTTCATCAACACTGGCGACGGTTTGGGCATGGCGGCTCGCGCAGGCATTCCACTCGAAGACATGGAGTTCTGGCAATTCCACCCCACCGGCGTGGCCGGTGCTGGCGTGTTGTTGACCGAAGGCTGCCGCGGCGAAGGCGCGATCTTGCTCAACAGCAATGGCGAACGCTTCATGGAGCGCTATGCGCCCACCCTGAAAGATCTGGCCCCACGCGACTTCGTGTCCCGCTGCATGGACCAAGAGATCAAGGAAGGCCGTGGCTGCGGTCCGAACAAAGACCACGTGTTGCTCAAGTTGGATCACCTGGGCGCCGACACCATCCACAAACGCCTGCCCTCGGTGTACGAAATCGGCGTCAACTTCGCCAACGTCGACATCACCAAAGAGCCGATCCCCGTTGTGCCGACCATTCACTACCAAATGGGCGGTATCCCGACCAACATCAACGGTCAAGTGGTCACACAAAACGCCACCGACAACAACGCGGTCGTCAACGGCTTGTACGCTGTGGGCGAATGCTCTTGCGTGTCGGTGCACGGCGCCAACCGCCTGGGCACCAACTCGCTGCTCGACTTGCTGGTGTTTGGCCGCGCTGCAGGCAACCACATTGTCGACTTCGCCTCCAAGACCAAATCGCACAAGCCATTGCCGGCCGATGCCACCGACCTCACACTGGAACGCCTGAACAAACTCGAAGGCCGTGGCGGCGAATACGCCCAGGACGTGGCCAACGACATGCGTGCAGTCATGCAGCAACACGCTGGCGTGTTCCGCACACAAGCCAGCATGGACGAAGGCGTGCAAAAGATCGCCGCCATCCGCGAGCGTGTCAATGCGATCGGCCTGAAAGACACTTCCAAAGTGTTCAACACCGCCCGCATCGAAGCGCTGGAAGTGGAAAACCTGATCGAAAGCGCACAGGCCACCATGGTCTCGGCTGCAGCACGCCGCGAATGCCGTGGCGCCCACACCGTAAGCGACTACGAGCGTGCAGTGGACGATCCAATCGCACCATTGGGTCGTGATGATGCCAACTGGATGAAACACACCCTGTGGCACAGCGAATCGAACAGCCTGACTTACAAGCCTGTGAAACTCAAACCCCTGACCGTGGACTCTGTGCCACCCAAGGTTCGCACGTTCTAAAGATTGTCTGGACCGCTCGCCCAAGGCCAGCGGTCCACCACCAGAATCCAACAGGAGTTCTTCCATGACCCTACGCACTTTTCAGATCTACCGCTACGACCCCGATAAGGACGCCAAGCCTTACATGCAAACCATCCAGGTCGAACTGGACGGCAACGAACGCATGTTGCTGGACGCCCTGATGAAACTCAAGGCAGTTGACCCCACCATTTCGTTCCGCCGCTCTTGCCGCGAAGGCGTGTGCGGTTCGGACGCGATGAACATCAACGGCAAAAACGGTCTGGCTTGCCTGACCAACATGAACACCCTGCCCGGTACCATCGTGTTGAAGCCGCTGCCAGGTCTGCCCGTGATTCGCGACGTGATCGTGGACATGACCCAGTTCTTCAAGCAGTACCACTCGATCAAGCCTTACTTGATCAACAGCAATATCCCACCCGAAACCGAGCGCCTGCAAAGCCCGGAAGAGCGTGATGAGCTCAACGGTCTGTACGAATGCATCTTGTGCGCCAGCTGCTCGACCAGCTGCCCCAGCTTCTGGTGGAACCCCGACAAGTTCGTGGGCCCAGCCGGTCTGCTGCAAGCCTACCGCTTCATTGCCGACAGCCGCGACGAAGCCACCGCCGAGCGCTTGGACAACCTGGAAGACCCTTACCGTCTGTTCCGCTGCCACACCATCATGAACTGCGTCGATGTCTGCCCCAAGGGTCTGAACCCCACCAAGGCGATTGGCAAGATCAAAGAGATGATGGTTCGCCGCGCTGTCTGATGACCGTCACCCCTATCCTGGAAGACGCGTCTCTGGTCGGCGCTGACCGCCTCGCTCCTTTGAGCGAGCGGTCGCTGAGCAAGCTGCGTTGGCGCAGCCGTCGCGGATTGCTCGAAAACGATTTGTTCATCGAGCGCTTCTTCAACCGGCATGCAGCTTGCTTGACGGTTGGTCAGGCCCGGGGCATGTACGTGCTGATGGACCTGTCAGACAACGATCTCATGGACTTGCTGTTGCGCCGCAAGGCACTGCAGCCCGAGATCAGCACCGAAGAGGTGCGTGAAGTCCTGGACATGCTGAGAGCGTGAACCCGAAATGGTTCACACCTGGAAATTTAGAGGAAACCCACCATGAAACTCGCTGATAACAAAGCCACCCTGTCGTTCTCCAATGGCAGCCCCAGCATCGACATGCCCGTTTACTCGGGCAACATCGGTCCTGACGTGATCGACATCCGCAAGCTGTACGCACAAAGCGGCATGTTCACCTACGATCCTGGCTTCTTGTCGACGGCATCTTGCCAATCGGCGATCACCTACATTGATGGTGACAAAGGTGAGCTGCTGTACCGTGGCTACCCCATCGAACAACTGGCCAACAAAGCCGACTACCTGGACACCTGCTACTTGTTGCTGAACGGCGAATTGCCTGTCGGTCAGCAAAGCAAGGACTTCCACAAGCTGGTGAACAACCACACCATGGTGAACGAGCAGATGCAGTTTTTCCTGCGCGGCTTCCGTCGTGATGCTCACCCCATGGCCGTGTTGACCGGTCTGGTGGGCGCTTTGTCGGCCTTCTACCATGACAGCACCGACATCAACAACCCAGAACACCGCCACATCGCCGCGATCCGCTTGATCGCCAAGATGCCTACGCTGGTGTCCATGGCCTACAAATATGGCGTCGGTCAGCCTTTCATGTACCCCCGCAACGACCTGTCTTACGCAGGCAACTTCCTGCGCATGATGTTTGGCACTCCTTGCGAAGAGTACAAGGTCAACCCCGTGCTCGAACGCGCCATGGACCGCATCTTCACCCTGCACGCAGACCACGAGCAAAACGCCTCGACATCGACCGTGCGCCTGTGCGGCTCGTCCGGCACCAATCCGTTTGCAGCCATTGCAGCGGGCGTAGCCTGCCTGTGGGGCCCAGCACACGGCGGCGCCAACGAGGCTTGCCTGAACATGCTGGAAGACATTCAGAAAATGGGCGGCGTCTCCAAGGTCGGTGAATTCATGAACCAGGTGAAAGACAAGAACTCCGGCGTCAAGCTGATGGGCTTCGGTCACCGCGTGTATAAAAACTACGACCCACGCGCCAAGTTGATGCAAGAAACTTGCGACGAAGTGCTGAAAGAACTGGGCCTGGAAAACGACCCCCTGTTCAAGTTGGCCAAAGAGTTGGAAAAAATCGCTCTGGAAGACGAATACTTCGTCAGCCGCAAGCTCTACCCCAACGTGGACTTCTACTCCGGCATCGTGCAACGCGCCATCGGCATTCCTGTGAACCTGTTCACCGGCATCTTCGCCTTGGCCCGCACCGTCGGCTGGATCGCCCAACTGAACGAAATGATCAGCGACCCCGAGTACAAAATCGGCCGCCCACGTCAGTTGTTCACCGGCTCACCACGCCGCGACGTGCAGCGTTGATCGGTTTTTAACCGAAGCCCAAAGCCCGCCTTGTGCGGGCTTTTTTTATGATCACTGCGCTCACATGGAACGCGCTAGGTTGGCGGATTTAGCCCCCGGCACGGTGCCATTGACCCGCTGTCGGGACTGAAGCCACCGACCTACAAATCACCACAACTTGAGGGGACGGGTCCGGGGCCTGACTGGCCGATTTGCTGGCGCGAAGCGACTAATGAGGCCTGCCAGACCCCGGATTCGGCCACTCAAGTCCACGCAAGGGTGACACTTCTTCTGTCGGTTTCCACAAACCATGGCTCAGCATCAGCCAACGCGACAAAGAAGTCATGCGAACCGCATAAAATGGCAGGCTGCACAGCAAGGAAGCTCCATGGCACGCACGCTCTACGACAAGATCTGGGACGAACACGTCGTCCACACCGAAGAAGACGGCACCTCCGTCCTCTACATTGACCGTCATTTGGTACACGAAGTCACCAGCCCGCAAGCCTTCGAAGGCATTCGCCAAGCGGGCCGCAAAGTCTGGCGCGTCAGCTCCATCGTGGCCACCGCCGACCACAACACCCCCACCACCGGTTGGGAGATGGGCTACGACGGCATCACAGACCCCATCAGCAAAGAACAAATCACCACGCTCGACGCGAACATGAAGGAATACGGCTCGGCAGCCTTTTTCCCCTTCCTGTCCAAACGCCAGGGCATCGTGCACGTCATTGGCCCGGAAAACGGTGCCACCCTGCCCGGCATGACCGTGGTCTGCGGTGACTCGCACACCTCCACCCACGGTGCATTTGGTGCACTGGCCCACGGCATCGGCACCTCTGAGGTCGAGCACGTCATGGCCACGCAGACCCTGCTGGCCAAAAAAGCCAAGAACATGCTCATCAAGGTCGAGGGCACATTGGCCAAAGGCGTGACCGGCAAAGACATTGTGTTGGCCATCATCGGCAAGATCGGTACCGCTGGCGGCACCGGCTACACCATCGAATTCGCAGGCTCGGCCATCCGCAGCTTGAGCATGGAAGGCCGCATGACGGTCTGCAACATGGCCATCGAAGGCGGCGCACGCGCTGGTTTGGTGGCGGTGGACGACAAGACCATCGAGTACGTCAAAGGCCGTTTGCTCTCACCAGGCACCGATCCGAAAACGGGCCAGTTCGTCGGTGGTGCGGAGTGGGACCAGGCAGTGACTTATTGGAAAAGCTTGCAATCCGACGCTGGTGCGCACTTTGACGCCGTGGTGGAGCTGGACGCCAGCACCATCGTGCCGCAAGTCACCTGGGGCACCTCGCCCGAGATGGTGCTGGGCATCGACGGCCACACGCCTGACCCGGACAAAGAAAAAGACGATGTCAAGCGCGACGCCATCGAGCGGGCACTGACCTACATGGGCCTGCAGCCCGGTAAGGCGCTGTCCGACATCACCATCGACAAAGTCTTCATCGGCTCTTGTACCAACAGCCGCATCGAAGACATGCGCGAGGCCGCTGCCGTGGTCAAAAAGCTCGGCCAAAAAGTGGCGAAAAACGTCAAACTGGCCATGGTGGTGCCGGGCTCCGGCTTGGTCAAAGTACAAGCTGAGCAAGAAGGCTTGCATGAAATCTTCAAGGCCGCAGGCTTTGAGTGGCGTGAGCCCGGCTGCTCGATGTGCTTAGCCATGAACGCCGACCGCCTGGAGGCAGGCGAGCGCTGCGCCTCTACCAGCAACCGAAACTTCGAAGGCCGTCAAGGCGCTGGGGGTCGCACCCACTTGGTGAGCCCCGCAATGGCTGCTGCTGCGGCTATCCACGGCCACTTTGTCGACATTCGTAAATTCGCCTGAACCCAAGGAGCCTGGTCATGAAAACCCTGATCCGCCTGATCCTGATCGCCTCTGTGCTGAGTCTGGCCGCGTGCAACACCATGCGCGGCATCGGACAAGATATTGAGAAACTGGGCTCCGCCATTGAAGGCGTTGCCAAGAAATAAAGCCATGCAAAAATTCACTCTCCTCAAAGGCCTGGTGGCCCCGATGGACCGCGCCAACGTGGACACCGACGCCATCATTCCCAAGCAATTCCTGAAGTCGATCCGCAAAACCGGCTTTGGCCCTAACCTGTTCGACGAATGGCGCTATCTGGACGTGGGCTACCCCGGCCAGGACCCGGCCAGCCGAAAGCCCAACCCAGACTTCGTGCTGAACCAACCGCGCTACCAAGGTGCCAGCGTTTTGTTGGCCCGCAAAAACTTTGGCTGCGGCTCCTCGCGCGAGCATGCGCCCTGGGCCATTGACCAATACGGTTTTCGCGCCGTGATCGCACCCAGCTTTGCCGACATCTTCTTCAACAACTGCTTCAAAAACGGCCTGCTGCCCATCGTGCTGCCCGAAGCCGTCGTGGCCCAGTTGTTCGACGAAATCGCCGCCTTCCCGGGCTACCAACTCACGGTGGACCTGGAGCGCCAGGTGATCGTCAAGCCCCAAGGCGAAGAAATCCCGTTCGAAGTGCAGGCCTTCCGCAAGTACTGCCTGCTCAACGGCCTGGACGACATTGGCCTGACCCTGCGCCATGCCGACAAGATCAAGGCCTTTGAAGCCGAACGCTTGGCCACCAAGCCCTGGCTGGCGCACACCGCTGTCAACGCATAAAAGTACCCTGGAATACCCATGAAAATCGCAGTCCTCCCCGGTGATGGCATCGGCACCGAAATCGTCGCCGAAGCCGTCAAAGTCCTGAATGTGCTCGACCTGAAGTTCGAGATGGAAACCGCCTTGGTCGGTGGTGCCGCTTACGACGCCTATGGCCACCCCCTGCCCGAAGCCACGCTCAAGCTGGCCATGGACAGTGATGCCGTGCTGTTTGGCGCGGTGGGCGACTGGAAATACGACAAGCTCGAACGGCCTCTGCGCCCCGAGCAAGCCATTTTGGGCTTGCGCAAAAACATGGGCCTGTTTGCCAACTTCCGCCCCGCCATTTGCTACGAGCAATTGGTCGGCGCATCGAGCCTCAAGCCCGAGCTGATTTCGGGTCTGGACATCCTGATCATCCGCGAGCTCACGGGTGACATTTATTTCGGCCAGCCACGCGGTCGCCGCATCGCCACCGACGGCCACTTCCCCGGTGCCGAAGAAGCGTTTGACACCATGCGCTATTCCAAGCCAGAGATCGAGCGCATCGCGCATGTGGCCTTCCAGGCAGCCCGCAAGCGCAAAGCTGCTGGCTTTGAGGGCCGTGTGACCAGCGTCGACAAAGCCAACGTGCTGGAAACCTTCCAGTTCTGGAAAGACGTGGTCACCGAAGTCGGCAAAGAGTACCCCGACATTGCACTCGATCACATGTACGTGGACAACGCCGCCATGCAGCTGGTCAAGGAGCCCAAGCGCTTTGACGTGGTGGTCACGGGCAATATGTTTGGCGACATCCTGAGCGACGAAGCCTCCATGCTCACGGGCTCGATCGGCATGCTGCCTTCGGCCAGCCTGAACACGAAGAACCAAGGCCTGTACGAGCCCAGCCACGGCAGCGCCCCCGACATCGCCGGCAAAGGCATCGCCAACCCACTGGCCACCATTTTGAGTGCGGCCATGATGCTGCGCTTCAGCCTGAACCAAGGTGCAGCGGCCGAACGCATCGAAGCCGCTGTGCAAAAAGTGCTGGCCCAAGGCCTGCGCACCGGCGACATTTACAGCGCTGGCACCACCAAAGTCAGCACCCGTGAAATGGGTGATGCGGTGGTCAAGGCTCTGGGCTGATTGCCCCCATGGATGCTGCCAGTGCAACTGTCAGGAATGACTCAGGCAGCATCCATTACAATTTCGGCCATGTTCCACGCCCGCTTGTTCTCCCTGAACTTCGCTTCTGCCTCTACGGCAGTCGTCGGCGCGCGTGCAACTTCCACAAAAACCACGACCATTAAGGGCTGATCCGGCCTGGTTCGTCGTGCGCCCCCCCGGCCAGACGAGCCGGGCAAACAGTCTGGTCAAACACTGTTTTAAAAACTGAAAGGGCGTTGAAATGAGCAAGTTAGTAGGTTTGGTTGGCTGGCGTGGCATGGTCGGCTCGGTTCTGATGGACCGCATGATTCAGGAAAAAGACTTTGACCTGATCGAGCCCTTGTTCTTCTCCACATCGAACGCGGGCGGCAAAGCCCCCTCGATGGCCAAGAACGAAACCACGCTGCAAGACGCCTTCAACATCGAGCAGCTCAAGCGCTGCGACATCATCATCACCGCCCAAGGTGGCGACTACACCTCAGAAGTCTTCCCCAAGCTGCGCGCTGCCGGTTGGAACGGCCACTGGATCGATGCCGCATCGACCCTGCGCATGGAAAAAGACGCGGTCATCATCTTGGACCCGGTCAACATGCCCGTGATCAAGAACGCCTTGGCCCACGGTGGCAACAACTGGGTGGGTGGCAACTGCACGGTGTCGTGCATGCTGATGGGCGTGGGCGCTTTGTACAAAGCCGGTTTGGTGGAGTGGATGAGCACCCAGACTTACCAAGCCGCATCCGGCGGCGGTGCACAACACATGCGCGAGCTGCTGACCCAATACGGCACCCTGAACGCCGAAGTCAAAGCCCTGCTGGACGACCCCAAGAGCGCGATTCTGGAAATCGACCGCATGGTGGTGGCCAAGCAACGTGCGCTGACCGCCACTGAAACCGCCAACTTTGGCGTGCCACTGGGCGGCTCGTTGATCCCCTGGATCGACAAGGACCTGGGCAACGGCATGTCCAAAGAAGAGTGGAAAGGCATGGCCGAAACCAACAAGATTTTGGGGCTAGGCGAAGGCTTCAACTCTGCCGCCATTCCCGTCGACGGCTTCTGCGTGCGTGTGGGTGCCATGCGCTGCCACAGCCAAGCGCTGACCTTCAAACTGAAAAAAGACGTGCCCGTGGCCGACATCGAAGCCATGATCGCCGCCGACAACGAGTGGGTCAAACTGGTGCCCAACACCCGCGAAGCCACGGTGAAAGACCTGACCCCCGTGGCCGTGACCGGCACCATGACCATCCCAGTGGGCCGCGTGCGCAAACTGGCCATGGGCCCTGAATATGTGGGCGCGTTCACCATCGGTGACCAACTGCTGTGGGGCGCGGCAGAGCCGCTGCGCCGCATGTTGCGCATCTTGTTGGACGCGTGATGGTCTTGCGTCCAACGGCATCCTAAACATGCTGCGCACGAGCTGCTACCCCCACACGGCCCATCACCCTGCCAGGTCTTGGGCCATGGCGTCGGCGCTGGCCTGCGCCAGCTTGTTGGCCAATGCGGTGACTCTGGGCCCGCTTTCGGTGGAGTCAGGTTTGGGCCAACCACTTCGGGCCGCCATTGAAATCACGCAATACAAAGTAGAAGACCTTCGCAAACTCAAGATCCAGCTGGCTGAATCCGCCAGTTTTGAGCAAGCAGGCATGGCGTTCAACCCCGCCTTGAACGGCTTGCAAGCGCGTCTTGAGTTTCGGGGCGATGGCAAGCCCTACATCGCCTTGGCCGGGCAAATACCTGTGACCGACCACTTCGTGGATGTCATCGTGGAAGCGCAATGGCCTTCAGGCCGCTTGGCCATGAACTACACGCTGCTGGTCTCGCCTGTTGGTGCACTGAAAAACTCCGCTGAAAAACCCAAGGGCGATGCCACAGTCATCGCTCCAGTGGTTTCGCCCCAGGCTTTGGTCCCCCTTGCAGCGCCTGTGATGCCGAGCGCAGTCCGCGGCGCTGAAGACGCCATCACGGTGCGTGCTGGCGACACTGCCTCCAGGCTGGTTTTGCAAAAAATGCCTGCGGGTGTGTCACTCGACCAAATGCTGCTGGCCATGGTGCGCGCCAACCCTGAGGCGTTCATTGAAGGCAATGTGAACCTGTTGCGCGAAGGCGTTCAGGTTCTTCTGCCCAACGCGCAAGAAGCGGCGCAGATTTCTGCCGAAGAAGCACGGCAAACGGTCATCGCGCAAACCGTGGACTTTGTGGCTTATGCCCGCCGCCTGGCGCAATCCACGCTGAAAGCCACAGACAGCGCCAACCGTGAAATGACCGGCAAAATCGCCCCCAAATTACCCACGCCGGCACCGGCCGAGCCCGCGCAAGACAAATTGACCCTGAGCAAACGGGAAGTCACCACCGACAGCGACGAAGCCCGTCTGGCGGTTGAGCGTGAAATACAGGACAAAACCGAGCAACTGGCCGCACTGAAAAAGAACCTGGAAACATTGAAGTCTCTGTCGGCAAGCCCGGATACCGAAAAAACAAACCCTGACGAGCCATCGGCCTTGAAACCCAAGCTGCCCACGGCAGCCGCACAAGCGGCACCCCGCTCCTTGCTGGAGCAGGTCAGCCACAACCAGTCCACCTGGGCGTGGGTGGTGGGTCTTTTGGCGGCCATGGTGGGTTCGGTGTGGCTTGTCAGGCGCAACAGGGAATCGAATGTCGATTTGTTTGGCAGCAAGGGCACGCCCGAAAAAGCACCGGCATCGACCCCCACGCCACCCCTCTTCAGCTCGGGCTTGCCGCCTCAGTTTGCCAATCTGGACTTGAATCTGACACCCTCGCCTGAAGCCAAAGAAGCCCCAAATGTGTTCACACCATCGGGTTCCAAAACGTGAGACTCGCGCTTGGTGTCTGCTATTCAGGCACAGCCTACCAAGGCTGGCAAAGCCAAAGCTCGGGCTTGACCATCCAGGACAAGCTCGAAAAAGCCCTGGCGCAATTTTGCGATGTTGCCCGCGTCAGCACCTTGTGCGCAGGCCGCACCGATGCGGGCGTGCACGGCCTGATGCAGGTGGTGCACTTTGACACCCCGCTGGAGCGCGATGCGTCCTCTTGGGTGCGCGGCACCAACCGGTATTTGCCCTCCGACATCGCCGTGCAATGGGCCCAAGTGGTGCCCGAGAGCTTTCACTGCCGCGCCAGTGCCACTGGCCGCCGTTACGTCTACATCCTGCTGGATTCAGCGGTGCGCCCCAGTCTGGAGACCGGCCGCGTCGGCTGGATTTATCGCCCACTGAGCGAAGATGCCATGCGCCAAGCCAGCTTGCATTTATTGGGTGAACACGACTTTTCTTCTTTCAGGGCCAGCAGTTGCCAGGCCCTGTCACCGGTCAAGACGCTACGGCACATCCAGATTTCGAAGCGCGGTGCTTATTGGCGCTTTGAGTTTGAAGGCAACGCTTTTTTGCACCACATGATCCGCAACATCATGGGCTGCCTGGTCAGCATTGGCCAAGGCAACCAGTCGCCAGACTGGATGCGCGAGGTGTTGCTGGCCAAAAGCCGCGATGCCGCAGCCCCCACGTTTTCGCCCGATGGCCTCTACTTTGCCGGGCCGATCTACAGCCCGGAATGGGGCTTGCCCGACACCACCCCCGCTTTTGATTGGTTGCCATGACCCAGCCGAACAAGCCGCAAGCCGTCTCACCTCAGCAACGCACCCGCATCAAGATGTGCGGCTTCACCCGCGAAGCCGATGTGCTGGCGGCCTGTGCCTCTGGGGCAGACGCCATTGGCTTTGTGTTGTACCCGCCCAGCCCGCGCAACGTGAGCATCGAGCGCGCAGCCGAACTCGCCCGCTTGCTGCCGGCCTTTGCAACGCCGGTATTGCTGTTCGTCAACGACACGGCCGAGCGCATCAAGACCGCTTGTGCGGCAGTGCCAGGCGCTTTGCTGCAGTTTCACGGCGACGAAACGCCCGAATTTTGCGAAGCCATGAGCCAACTCACCGGCCGCCCGCACCTGAAGGCGGCCCGAATCCCCCTGTCGGAAGCGGCCCACTTCGACTTGCTAGAATTTGCCCTCATTCACCCAAAAGCCCAAGCCCTCTTGCTCGACGCCCATGTCGACGGATACGGCGGGGGCGGAAAAACATTCAATTGGTCACTGCTGCCACCAAACGTCAATGCTCACCTCGTTTTGTCTGGTGGACTCACACCTGCAAACGTGGCCGATGGCATTCGGGCGCTGCGCTCGCACGGCCTGTCTCTGGCCGTTGACGTGAGCTCAGGCATCGAAGCAGGCAAAGGCCTGAAAGATGCCGAAAAAATCCAGCAATTTGTGGCGGCCGTCCGTGCCGCTGATGCTGACCTCCTTTGAAATTTTTCCGGCTTCAACCCCGGCACCATCTGCCATGTACGACTACCAACAACCCGATGCCAAGGGCCATTTCGGCATTTATGGCGGCAGCTTCGTCAGCGAAACCCTGACGCACGCCATCAACGAACTCAAAGCGGCCTACGCCAAGTACCAGCACGACCCCGAATTCATCGCCGAGTTCAAGTCTGAACTGGCCCACTTTGTGGGCCGCCCCTCACCCGTCTACCACGCGGCGCGCATGAGCCGTGAAATGGGCGGTGCACAAATCTTCTTGAAGCGCGAAGACCTCAACCACACCGGCGCCCACAAGATCAACAACACCATCGGCCAGGCCATGCTGGCCAAGCGCATGGGCAAGCCGCGTGTGATCGCCGAGACGGGTGCTGGCCAGCACGGCGTGGCCACCGCCACCATCTGTGCCCGCTACGGGCTGGAGTGCGTGGTGTACATGGGGGCTGAAGACGTCAAACGTCAAAGCCCCAACGTGTACCGCATGAAACTGCTGGGCGCGACCGTGGTGCCAGTTGAGTCGGGCAGCAAAACCCTCAAAGACGCCCTGAACGAAGCCATGCGCGACTGGGTGGCCAACGTGGACAACACCTTCTACATCATCGGTACCGTGGCAGGCCCACACCCCTACCCGATGATGGTGCGCGACTTCCAGAGCGTGATCGGCGAAGAGTGCCTGACGCAAATGCCCGAGATGTTCAAGAGCTTGAAAATGGCCGAACAGCAGCCTGATGCGGTCATCGCTTGCGTGGGTGGTGGCAGCAACGCGATGGGCATCTTCTACCCCTACATTTCGCACGAAAAAACCCGTCTGATCGGCGTGGAAGCGGCGGGCGAAGGCATGGACACAAACAAGCACTCTGCCTCACTGCAACTGGGCACACCCGGCGTGCTGCACGGCAACCGCACTTATATTTTGCAAGACGAGAATGGCCAGATCACAGAAACGCACAGCGTGAGCGCCGGTCTGGACTACCCAGGCGTTGGCCCCGAGCATGCTTTCCTCAAGGACATTGGCCGCGCCGAGTACGTGGGCATCACCGACAAGGAAGCACTGGAAGCGTTTCACTACCTGTGCCGAACCGAAGGCATTATCCCCGCCCTGGAGTCGAGCCACGCCGTGGCCTATGCCATGAAGCTGGCCAAAACCATGCGCCCGGACCAATCGATTCTGGTGAACCTGTCTGGCCGTGGCGACAAGGACATCGGCACGGTGGCCGATCTGTCGAATGCCGACTTTTACTGCCGCCCCAGCTGCCAAGGCCAGTCGGTCAAAGGCGCTGAGCAGCCGGTGAACTTCGTCAAATAACCCTCTAGGCGCGAGCCCATGCTCGCGAAGGATTCGCCCCCAGCGTTCACGCGCAGGGGCGGTCCCCAACAAAAATCCAAGGTCACCCATGAGCCGCATTGACGCCACCCTCTCCGCCCTGAAAGCCCAGGGACGTAAAGCCCTGATCCCGTATGTCACGGCAGGCTTTCCCCAAGCCACAACCACCGTGCCCTTGATGCACGCCATGGCCCAAGCCGGGGCCGATGTCATTGAGCTGGGTGTGCCGTTTTCTGACCCTTCAGCCGACGGCCCGGTGATCCAAAAAGCCGGCGACAAAGCGCTGGCCTTGGGCATTGGCACCGTGCAGGTGCTGGCCATGGTTCGCGAGTTTCGACAGACCAACAACACAACTCCCGTGGTGTTGATGGGTTACGCCAACCCGGTAGAGCGTTATGACCAGAAACACGGCACAGACAGCTTCATCCGCGATGCCTCGGCTGCAGGTGTGGACGGCGTGTTGATCGTCGACTACCCACCCGAAGAATGCGTGGAATTTGCCGCCAAACTGCGCGCCCACAGCATGGATCTGATCTTTTTGCTGGCCCCCACCAGCACCGAAGAACGCATGCAGCAAGTGGCTCAAGTGGCCAGCGGCTACGTGTATTACGTGTCGCTCAAAGGCGTCACGGGCTCGGGCACGTTGGACACCGATGCGGTCGAGGCCATGCTGCCGCGCATTCGCCAGCATGTGCACATTCCCGTGGGCGTGGGCTTTGGCATCCGTGATGCGGCCACCGCCAAAGCCATTGGCAAAGTCGCCGATGCGGTGGTGATCGGCTCACGCCTGATCCAGCTGATCGACGCCGCACCGGCAGGAAGCATCAACGCCGTGGCAGGTGAATTTCTCTCGGGCATCCGCCAGGCTCTAGACCAATGACCCTGCGGCCTTGCAACAGGCTGCCACGGCGACTGAACGTGCTCCGCTGACACGTCGGTCAGCACTACGGCCTTCCTCGGAAGGCTTCAACGATAATCCCCCCAACAGGAGAATCAAATGAGTTGGCTTGAAAAACTGCTCCCCCCCAAGATCCAGCACACCGACCCGGCCGATCGCCGGTCTGTGCCTGAAGGCTTGTGGATCAAATGCCCCAGCTGCGAGACCGTGCTTTACAAGACCGCGCTCGAAGAAAACCAAAACGTTTGCCCAGGTTGCTCGCACCACATGCGCATTGGTGCGCGCGCACGCCTGAACGGTTTTCTGGACGGTGAAGGCCGCTACGAAATCGGCCAGGAAGTGTTGCCGGTCGATGCCCTGAAGTTCAAGGACAGCCGCAAATACCCCGAACGCCTCAAAGAAGCCATGAACAACACGGGCGAAACAGACGCCTTGGTCGTCATGGGTGGGGCGGTGCACAGCATTCCCCTGGTGGTGGCCTGCTTCGAATTCGATTTCATGGGCGGCTCTATGGGCTCCGTGGTGGGTGAGCGTTTTGTGCGCGGTGTCGAAACCGCCATCGAACAAAAAGTGCCCTTCGTTTGCTTCACCGCCACAGGCGGTGCCCGCATGCAAGAAGGTCTGCTGTCGCTCATGCAAATGGCCAAAACCAATGCGGCCCTGACCCGACTGGCCAAAAAAGGCCTGCCCTACATCAGCGTGCTGACCGACCCGACCATGGGTGGCGTATCGGCCGGTTTTGCCTTTTTGGGCGATGTGGTGATTGCCGAGCCCAAAGCCCTGATCGGTTTTGCAGGCCCCCGCGTGATCGAGAGCACCGTGCGCGTGACCCTGCCCGAAGGCTTCCAGCGCGCCGAGTTCCTGCAAACCAAGGGCGCGGTGGACTTCATTTGTGACCGCCGCGAACTGCGCAAAACCATCGCCAGCACACTGGCCATGCTGCAACGCCAGAGCGCCGATGCGGTGAGCTGACCGGCTCTGCCCCTCAAAAACAAAGGCCCTCTTCGGAGGGCCTTTCGTTTTGGGCGCGTGTTAGGCGGGAGTTAGGCGGCTCAGTACATCCAGCTCATCTGCAACCGCGCGAACACCATGCCCAATAGCTGCAGCACCAGCAACAGGGCTATGGGCGACAAATCTACCCCGCCAATCAGAGGCACCAGCCGCTGAAAAGGCCGCAAGAATGGTTGACCCAAGCGTGCCACCAGGCTGTACATAGGCGAGCCGGGGTTGATCCACGACAACACCGCCAGCACCAGCACCAACGCGCTCAGGGCAGACACCACCAACTGGGCCAAACCGACCAGGCTCACCAAAGGCAACAAGCCCAAGGCCCCTTGGCCTCCTGCGACCAACCACAACAAGGTGTATTGCACCAATTTGATGAGAAACGCCCCCACCAGGCTCGACAAATCCCAGGCCGACCATGCCGGAATCACCCGGCGCAGCGGCAACAGCAGCCAGTCGGTCACCGCAAACACAAACTGGCCCAAGGGCTGATGAAAGGAAATGCGCTGCCACTGCATCAAAAACCGCAGCAAACATGTGCCTGCGATCAAGCCCGCAACCATGTCCAACACCATACTGACCATCTGAAACAACATTGAATTTCTCCTGCTCGTGCGATGATACCCAGATGCCTGACAACGACGCCCCATCTCCCGCCTCCTTGACGGAATTGCCCTTGTTTCCGCTGGGCACCGTGCTGTTTCCTGGCGCCTTGTTGCCTTTGCAATTGTTTGAACTGCGTTACCTGCAAATGATTGGCGAATGCGAGCGCCTGGGCACCGGTTTTGGAGTGGTCACGTTGACACAAGGCCGTGAAGTGCACCGCCCAGGCGCTGTGGCAGAGCAGTTCGAACCCATCGGCACGCGGGTCCAGATCGAGCGCATCGAACGCCCACAAGCAGGCGTGGTGCTGGTGTGGTGCCGGGGTGTAGAACGGTTTGAGATTCACAGCACCCAACAGCGCAGCGACGGTCTGTGGCGCGGCCAAGTGCAAGACTTGCCAACCGAGCCCCACATGCCCGTGCCGGATCACCTTCAATATCTGATCCCGCAAATCCAGGCAGCGCTGGCAACATTGAGCGCGCAGGACAGCGTCCTGCCCCACTGGCCACAGCCTTGGGCGCTGGACGATTGCGCATGGCTGTCTCACCGCTGGTGCGAGTTGCTGCCCCTGCCTCTGGCCATGAAATACCGCCTGTTCACGCTGCGAGAACCCTTGATGCGTCTGGAATTGGTGGGCGACATGGTGGAATCAACACCTTCTGGCGGCAGCGCCGACCAGAAACCGCCCGCAAACTCTTAAAATAGAAGGCTTTGCGCATTCGCGCACCTTTACAACCCCGGATCGGGCGGCCAGCCGCACCCGAGCCCAACCGCACCTCGCCATGTCTGACACGACTGCCAACGCCGCTGCCGCGCAAGTCCACGCGCTCCAGGATGAAAACCAACTGATCGCAGAGCGCCGCGAAAAACTCAAGGCCATGCGCCAAGCGCAGGCCGATGGCAAGGGCGTGGCCTTTCCCAACGATTTCAAGCCCGAGCACCACGCCGCCAACCTGCACCAAGCCCATGGCGAAAAAGCCGCCGAAGCGCTGAACGGTGAAGGCGTGGCCAAAACCACGGCCAAAGTGGCTGGCCGCATGATGCTCAAGCGCGTGATGGGCAAGGCCAGCTTTGCCACATTGCAAGACGCCACTGGCCGCATCCAGGTCTATGTCACCCGCGACGACGTGGGCGAAGATCTGTACGCTCTGTTCAAGCACTGGGATCTGGGCGACATCGTGGGCGTCGAAGGCCACCTGTTCAAAACCCGCACGGGCGAGTTGTCGATCCATGCCACCTCGATCCGCATGCTCACCAAGAGCTTGCGCCCCATGCCCGACAAGTTCCATGGCGTGGCCGACCAAGAGGTCAAATACCGCCAACGCTACGTGGACTTGATGACCGACGAAGCCGCTCGCAAGCGCTTCATGGCCCGCAGCAAGGCCGTCAGTGGCATCCGCGAATTCATGGTCAAGCACGGCTTCCTCGAAGTTGAAACGCCCATGCTGCACCCCATTCCCGGTGGTGCCAACGCCAAACCCTTTGTGACGCACCACAACGCGCTCGAACAAGAGATGTTCTTGCGCATTGCACCCGAGCTGTACCTCAAGCGCTTGCTGGTCGGTGGCTTTGAGCGCGTGTTCGAGATCAACCGCAACTTCCGCAACGAAGGCATTTCGGTGCGCCACAACCCCGAATTCACCATGATGGAGTTCTACGCGGCGTATTGGAACTACCAGGACCTGATGGGTTTCACTGAAGAGCTGATTCGCGACGCCGCCATGATCGCGGCGGGCACGTTGGACTTGAGCTACAACGGCAAGCCGGTTGACCTGAACAAGCCTTTTGCCCGCATGACCATCCGCGAAGCGATCGTCAAGCACACCGAAGCGGGTGACAACGTGGACAACGCCGAGTGGCTGATCAACGCCCTGAAAAAGCTGGGCATGAACGAAGAAAAGAACAAGCTGTCCACCCGCACCCTGGCCAGCCTGCAGGTGTTCTATTTCGAGGAAACCGTGGAAGACAAGCTCTGGGAGCCGACCTTCATCATGGAACACCCGACCGAAATCAGCCCGCTGGCCCGCGCCAACGACAGCCGCCCCGAAGTGACTGAGCGCTTTGAGCTCTACATCACAGGCCGCGAATTTGGCAATGGCTTCAGTGAGTTGAACGACGCCGAAGACCAAGCTGCACGCTTTCACGCGCAAGTGGCCGCCAAAGACGACGGCGACGACGAAGCCATGTACTACGACCACGACTTTGTGCGTGCCCTCGAATACGGCATGCCGCCAGCGGGCGGCTGCGGCATCGGCATTGACCGACTGATGATGCTGCTGACCGACAGCGCCAGCATCCGCGACGTGATCCTGTTCCCGGCCCTGAGGCACATTCAGGAATAAACGCGCAAAGCCCCAACAACAAACCCGGCCTTAGCCGGGTTTGTTGTTTCAGGGTGTTAGGCCTCAGCTCTGCTGGCGGGGCGGCAAGCGTGGCGCGTCTTCCACCACCTCGCGCACTTCTACATCGACGATATCGCCTTGGCTTTGCGCTTCGAACCCGGATGGCGTACCCGTTTCAAAGCCACGCGGGCCGCCCCAGCGTGGGCTCTTGCGCATGGCATTGAACTGCTGCCAAACCATCACCACTTGGGGTTTGCGGCCCGTGAGCAGCCAGCGGATGGTGGCGAACACGATGTAAAGGCCCAGCGCGGCCAAGAGGCCCGCCAGAAATACGAGACCTAAGAGTCCCATGACGATGCGCGCAATCCAGTTCATTGACGTGTCCTGTTCAGATCAAGGCAAGCGGTCCAGCGCCTGCATGTAGTCGCTCGAGCGGACCAACTCGTCCCAAGGGCGTGCGGGTGATCGGGGCAAGAGATTCAAACGCCGTTCTTCGCTGATTTCGCTGGGCTTCCAGTGGCCTTTGAGCTGGGCTTCGGCCAATTGATCAAGAACTTCGTCGAGCTCAATGCCCTCGTTCACTGCCGAGCGGTTGCACAGCAAGGCCAAGTCGCAGCCCGCGTGCAGCGCAGTGATCACCGCTTCGGTGTAGCTGAGCGTGCGCCCATCAAGCTGACGGGCGGCCGCCATCGACAAGTCGTCGGTACAAACCACGCCCTGAAAGCCCAACTGTCCGCGCAGGATGTCTTGCAGCCAACGCGGCGAAAAACCCGCCGGGCGGCTGTCGACCTTGCTGTAGATCACATGGGCGGGCATGACGGCGGTGAGCACACTGCCCAGCCAGCGGTAGGGCTGCGCGTCGTCGGCCAAGATGGCTTTGAGGCCGCGTTTGTCCACGGGCAGCGCCACATGCGAGTCGGCCTTGACCGCGCCGTGCCCGGGGAAATGCTTGCCGCAGTTGCCCATACCGGCCTGCAGCAGGCCCTGCATCAGGCTGCGGGCAAGCAGGCTCACGACACGTGGGTCGCGGGCGAAAGCGCGGTCGCCAATCACGCCACTTTCGCCGTGGTCCAGATCGAGCACCGGGGTAAAGCTGAAATCGACACCGCAAGCGCGCAACTCACTGGCCAGCACAAAGCCAGCCGATGTGGCCGCTTCGCAGGCCTTGAGCACACCCGAGCCGGGTTGACCCTTGTCGTCTTGGCCCCAAAGTTCGCCCAGGGCGCGCATGGGTGGCAAATGGGTGAAGCCATCGGTGCGAAAGCGCTGCACGCGGCCACCTTCGTGGTCCACCGCAATCAGCAGGTCAGAGCGGGTGTTTTTGATGTCGGCACACAAGTCGCTCAACTGCGCACGGTTTTGCCAGTTGCGGCCAAACAGGATCATGCCGCCCACCAGCGGATGCGCCAGGCGGCGGCGATCCGTGTCGGTCAATGTGGTGCCGGCAATGTCCAGAATCAGGGGGGCGTGAAGGTTCATGGGTGTTTCAAGTTCAACAGGCAGTTCGGGGTGAACCGCCCCATATCAAGGGGCCGCGCTGACGGCAATCGGTAAAGCTGCCGAGGGTGCGGTCTCGACCACACAAAAACTGGCGGCGTACTCCGATTCATCGGTCACGGTGATGTGTGCGCTCAGGCCTTTGGCTTCGAACCATTCTTTCAACACGCCGTGCAACACGATGACCGGTTGGCCACTGGGCAGTTTGCCGATTTCGCACAAGCGCCAAGTCATGGGCATGCGCATGCCCAAGCCAATGGCTTTGCTGAAGGCCTCTTTGGCCGAAAAGCGTGTGGCCAGATAGCGCACACCACGTTCGGGCCAGCGGGCACTGCGGGCTTTCCAGGTGGCCATTTCGGCGTCGCTCAGCACCTTGGCCGCAAAGCGCTCACCATGCCTGTCCAGGCTGGCTTGAATGCGGCGGATGTCGCAGATGTCGGTGCCAATGCCGTAGATCATTTTGCAAGGCAAGCCAAGTAGGCCTGTACCGTGGCGCTGTAACCCAGCTCCAAGGCGTCGGCCATGAAGGCGTGGCCAATCGAGACTTCTTGCAAGCCCTTCACCGCCGTCACAAAGGCGGGCAAGTTGTCACGGTTGAGGTCGTGCCCTGCGTTCAGGCCCAAGCCCGCTTGCGTGGCCGCGGCTGCCGCATCGGCGTAGCGTTGCAACTGCACGGCGTTATCGGGCGTGCCCCAGCTGGCGGCATAAGGCTCGGTGTACAGCTCAACACGGTCTGCGCCCACGGCACGGGCCGCTGCCATTTGCTCAGGCAGCGGGTCCATGAACAGGCTCACCCGCACACCCCGCGCCTTGCACTCGTCGATCAAGGGCTTCAGGCGCTCGGCATCTTGCGGGAAAGTCCAGCCATGGTCGCTGGTGAACTGGCCTTCGCTGTCGGGCACAAAGGTCACTTGCTGCGGACGCACCACGCGCACGTGGTCCATCAGGTTGTGAAAGGGGTTGCCTTCAATGTTGAACTCGCGGTCGGGCCAGGCCTGCATCAAGGCATTGAGCTCGGCCACGTCGCTGGCACGGATGTGGCGCTCGTCGGGCCTGGGGTGGATGGTGATGCCCTGCGCACCCGCGTGGAGGCACATTTCGGCGGCTCGGACCACACTGGGAATGCCCAGGTGACGGGAGTTGCGCAACAAGGCGACTTTGTTGACGTTGACCGACAAGGCCACGCGTTCAGAATTTGTGTTCATAAGGTTTGCAAGTCCAGCATCATTTGACGGGTGCGCAATGCGCCGACACCGCAATGGTAGTTGAGCATCAAGCGCAAAGGGCGCTGCAGCGGCCCGAGCAAGTCGGCACACGCGCGCAGCAAGGCGGCCAACGGACTGGGGTCGTCCAGTGCCGTTTGCAGCGCCAGCCACTGCGCACCGCGCAAAGCGTGTCGGCTGTCTTCGGGCACCCATTGCAAGCCGGCCTCGGGCACCAGGGTGTAAAAGCCTTCCGGCTCCAGTGGCTTGAGGGTCAGGGTTTGCAAGTTGAGTGCGGGCAGCAAGCCCATGTTTTTGAGCAACAACAGCTCAAACCCACGCAAAGCCCATTGCAGGGCGTCGGGGTCGCCGCTGGCGAGCAAGCGCACAGCAGCCGCGTACACGTCAAACAACTGCGGGTGCGGGTCATCTCGCGCCGTCAAGCGCATGAGCAATTCGTTGAGGTAATAGCCCGACAGCAGCGCCTCACCGGTGGGCATGACGTGCCCACCCACCCATTCGGCAGACTTGAGGGTGCGGATGTCGCCATCACCGCCAAAAGCCAGCGACAACGGCTGCAAGGGCAACAACACAGGACGAAAGCTCGAGGTGGGTCGCTTGGCGCCCTTGGCCACCAGCGCCACCCGACCGTGGTGGCGGGTAAAGACCTCCAGGATCAGGCTGGTTTCGCTCCAGTCGTAGCGGTGCAGCACATAGGCTGGCTCGTCTGCGATCCGCTGGGTGGCCATTGGCGCTGAAATTACTCGTAGCCGAAGCTGCGCACGCGCGCTTCGTCGTCGGCCCAACCTGAACGCACTTTGACCCACAGCTCGATGAAGACCTTGGCGTCCAGCAGTTTTTCCAGCTCGACACGCGTTTCAGTGCCGATGCGCTTGAGTTTTTCGCCCTTGTCACCAATCACCATGGCCTTGTGGCCTTCGCGCTCGACCACGATGGTGGCCGCAATGCGCAACATGCGCTTAGAGGTGCGTCCGGCTTCTTCCTCGAACTTGTCGATCACCACGGTGGAGGTGTAGGGCAACTCGTCACCCGTCAGGCGGAAGAGTTTTTCGCGCACCATTTCGCTGGCCAAGAACTTTTCGCTGCGGTCGGTCAACTCGTCTTCGGCATGCCACCAAGCTTGCTCGGGCAGGTATTTTTCGCAGATGTCGAGCAAGCGCACGATGTCTTTGGGCTGTTTGGCCGACATGGGCACGAACTCGGTGAAGGCGTGGCGCTCTTGCATGCTTTGCAACCAAGGCGCGATGTCGCCACGGCGGTGCACGTTGTCGAGCTTGTTGGCCACCAGCAAAACCGGGATACCGGGCTTGAGCAGCGCCAGCACTTTGGCATCGGCCGTGGTGAAACTGCCCGCTTCGACCACGAACAGCACCAGGTCCACATCGCTCACAGCACCGACCACGGTTTTGTTCAGCGATTTGTTGAGCGCTGTGCCGTGGATGGTCTGAAACCCCGGTGTATCGACAAACACATACTGCGCCGCACCCTGCGTGCGGATGCCGGTGATGCGGTGGCGCGTGGTTTGTGCCTTGCGCGAGGTGATGCTGATTTTTTGGCCGACCAAGGCGTTGAGCAAAGTGGACTTGCCCACGTTGGGCTTGCCCACAATGGCCACCAAGCCGCAGCGCTGGCCTGCCACGGGCACGGGGGCAGCCACCACCACAGCGGGCAAAGCAGCGTCTTCCGACGCATCACGCGGCTGAATGGTCACACCCGCGATTTGAACGGGACGGCGCATGGCTTGTTCTTGCGGCATGCGTTCGGGTTCAGATTCGGATTGGGCGGTTTTTTTGTCGGTGCTCATGCGGCGCTTTCGGATTTCAGAGTTTGCAGCATGGCGGCTGCCGCTGCTTGTTCGGCAGCGCGACGCGACGCGCCCGAGCCTTGTTGTGTTTGGCGCAATTCGGTCACTTCACAAGAGACCTCGAATTGCTGGCGGTGTGCGGCCCCGGAGGTGCCGACCACCGTGTATTTGGGCAGCGCGAGCTTACGTCCTTGCAACCACTCTTGCAGCTCGGTCTTGGGATCTTTGCCCACTGCCTGCATATCGGGTTTGATGTCCACCTTGGCAAACAGGCGCTCGACCAAGGCTTGTGCGTCTTTGTAACCGCCATCGAGGTACACCGCACCGATGATGGCTTCGACCATGTCAGCCAATATGGAGGGCCGGCCTTGCCCACCCGAGCGCATCTCGCCTTCACCCAATCGCATCACGGCAGAAACATCCAGCGTTTTGGCCAACTGATGCAAGGTGTCTTGTTTGACCAGATTGGCCCGGACACGCGACAAATCACCTTCGGGCATGTCGACCAGTTGGGCATAGAGCATGTGCGACACAGCCAAATTGAGCACGGAATCACCCAGGAATTCCAAACGCTCGTAGTGATCGGCGCTGAAACTGCGGTGCGTCAGTGCCTGCTGCAGCAAACCCACTTGGCGAAAGGCATAGCCCAAGCGAATTTGCAGCTCGGACAAGGCAGGAGGTACAGCGGAGGATGTGGCCACGCTCACCTCAATCAAAAGCGCCAATGCGCTTGAGGTTGCCAAAGTTCATCCAGACAAAAAAGGCTTTGCCGACGATATTGGCATCGGGCACAAAACCCCAATAGCGAGAATCCAGCGAATTGTCGCGGTTGTCGCCCATCATGAAGTAATGGCCCGCAGGCACCTTGCAGGTCACACCTTCGACCGTGTAGTTGCAGTTTTCGCGCCCTGCGAACTGATCAGCGCCGGGGATGAAGGCGGGACGGTCATCGTCCTGGATAGTTTGGTGTGGCTTGACACCCAATGTTTCGCTGCGGTGTTTGAAATACCGCATGGTGGATTCATCAAAAAAATCAGGCAAGTCTTGGGTTGGAACAGGCTTGCCGTTGATGGTGAGCTTCTTGTTCAGATAAGCCACCTCGTCACCCGGCACGCCCACCACACGCTTGATGTAGTCGACTGTGGGCTTGGGCGGGTAACGGAACACCATCACGTCGCCGCGCTGCACGGGCGTGCCCTCGGTGAGCTTGATGTTGGCCACTGGCAGACGGACACCGTAATGAAACTTATTGACCAGAATCAGGTCGCCAATGTGCAGGGTCGGAATCATGGAGCCCGAGGGAATCTTGAAGGGCTCGAAAAGGAACGAGCGCAAGATGAAAACAACCACGATGACCGGGAACAGACCTGCAGTCCAGTCGAGCCACCACGGCTGCATCAACAGCTTTTCACGGGCCTCCTGAATATCGGTGTCCACCTTATCGATGCCCATCTTGGTCAGTTCTGCACGGCGCTGCGCGGTTTCGGCCTCAAGCTGGGCTGCCGCCTTTTGGCGCTGGGGCAGAAAAACAAAGCGCTCAGCCAGCCAGTAAATGCCCGTGACGACTGTAGCCAAGAGCAAGAGCAGCGCGAAGTTGCCCTCAATGAACCCAAGGTACCAACTGCCGGCATAACCCACAAAAGCAGCCAGCACCAAAGACGTTAAAAACTGCATCAATCTTCCACCTGCAAAATGGCCAAGAACGCCTCTTGAGGCACCTCGACCGAACCAATTTGTTTCATGCGCTTTTTACCCGCTTTTTGCTTTTCCAACAGCTTGCGTTTGCGCGAAATATCGCCGCCGTAACACTTGGCCAGCACGTTCTTGCGCAGCGCCTTGATGCTCTCACGGGCAATGATGTTGGCACCAATCGCCGCTTGAATGGCCACGTCGAACATCTGGCGGCTGATGATTTCGCGCATTTTGGCCACCACAGCGCGACCACGGTACTGAGACTGGGTGCGGTGCACGATGATGGACAACGCATCGACCTTTTCGCCGTTGAGCAAAATATCGACTTTCACCACGTCCGATGCGCGGAACTCCTTGAACTCATAGTCCATGGACGCATAGCCTCTGCTGACCGATTTGAGCTTGTCAAAGAAGTCGAGCACGATTTCACCCAAAGGCATTTCGTAAGTCAGCATGACCTGACGACCGTGGTAGGCCATGTTGAGTTGCACGCCGCGCTTCAGATTGGCCAGCGTCATGACAGGGCCAACGTAATCTTGCGGCATGTACAGGTGCACCGTGACGATCGGCTCCCGGATTTCCTGCATCTTGCCTTGATCGGGCATCTTGGACGGGTTTTCGACCATGACAACTTCGCCGTCCGGCTTGACCACTTGGTAAACCACGCTGGGCGCTGTGGTGATCAGGTCCTGGTCGAATTCGCGCTCTAGACGCTCCTGCACGATTTCCATGTGCAGCAAACCCAAAAAGCCGCAACGGAAACCAAAGCCCAACGCTTGCGAGACTTCGGGTTCGTAATGCAAAGATGCGTCGTTGAGCTTGAGCTTTTCGAGCGCATCACGCAGCCCGTCATATTGGTTGGCTTCGGTGGGGTAGAGACCCGCAAACACCTGAGGCTGGATTTCCTTGAAACCGGGCAACGCCTCTGTGGCTGGGCCTTGGTTGTTGGGCAACTTCTTTTCCAGTGTGACGGTGTCGCCCACCTTGGCGGCCTGCAATTCCTTGATGCCGGCAATGATGTAACCCACCTCGCCCGCCTTGAGCGATTCGCGTGGCTGGTTGGCAGGGGTGAACACGCCCAGACTGCCCGCCTCGTAGACGGCATTGCTGGCCATCATCCGAATGCGCTCGCCCTTAAGCAACTGGCCATCGACCACACGCACCAACATGACCACACCCACATAACTGTCAAACCAGCTGTCGACGATCATGGCCCGCAAGGGCGCATCGGGGTTGCCTTTGGGTGGCGGAATACGGGCGACCACCGCCTCCAAAATCTCATCAACGCCCATACCGGTTTTGGCCGAGCAAGGGATCGCATCATCGGCATCAATGCCAATCACGTCCTCGATTTCGGACTTGGCGTTATCGGGATCGGCGTTGGGCAAATCCATTTTGTTCAGCACCGGCACCACTTCCACACCCAAATCGAGCGCGGTGTAGCAATTGGCCACCGTCTGGGCTTCTACACCCTGACTGGCATCCACCACCAGCAAGGCACCTTCGCAGGCTGACAGCGAACGCGACACTTCGTATGAGAAGTCCACATGGCCAGGCGTGTCAATCAAGTTCAGGTTGTAAACCTGGCCGTCACGGGCTTTGTACTGCAGCGCAGCGGTTTGCGCCTTGATGGTGATGCCGCGCTCTTTCTCGATGTCCATCGAGTCCAGAACTTGGGCTTCCATGTCGCGCGCTTCGAGACCCCCACAGCGTTGGATCAAGCGATCGGCCAGCGTGGATTTGCCATGGTCAATGTGGGCAATGATCGAAAAATTTCTGATGTGATTCATCAAGCAACGTCTGCAAGTGTTTGTGGATCTAGGATCCGTAAAAGAAAAAAGGGCGCGTCTGGTGTCGACGCGCCCTGAACCAACAATCTATGGCAACTGCGATAGTTGGGACTTCATTGTAGGCAAATTGGCCCACACGCACAGCCCCAAAAACACGTTTGGCAGGTCGTTGCTGCTTTGCAACATGGATTTTATGCACATGTTATCCACAGCAAACATAACATCTTGCTGAACAACTTGTGGGCCATCTGTGGATCAGCGGTGGACTCCTGTGTGGAATCTCGCATCGTGAATTCACCCCTGCGCTTTATGCCATCAATCAATGGTCAAGACCCCTAATTTTATCCAAATTCGTTATGAGAGCCCAACAAAGTCAGTTGGCGCAAACTTTAAAAATCTTTTAAAGAAACCCAAAATTTTTGAACTCAGCCCGCTGAAAGCCTTGAATTGAGCCCAATGCCCTCCTGAGTGCTGTGGGCTTTTGACAAGTCGGCGCTTTCATTTAGCGGGTCGAATCAGCACATATTGCGCCCCATCACCTCGGCGAATGAGGACGCTGATGGGGCGATTTTTATCCACACGGGACATGATCAGCTCAAACTCCTTGAGCGAAGTCACTTCGGCATTGGCAATGGCCACGATCAAATCACCTTCGCGAATACCCGCTCGGGCGGCCGCTTCGGTGGCCGCGTCAACGCGCACGCCACCACGGACACGAAACTCTTTCTTTTGTGCCTCAGTCAAACCACTGACCGCCAAACCCCAATGCTGGCCAGTGGCGACGGGTGCTTTTTTCTCGGGCGACGCCGCAGCCACTTTGTCGACCTCGATTTCGGCCACGGTGATGCTCAACTCCTTATGGCCACCACGACGGAAAACCGTCATGCCCACTTTGCTCCCCGGCTTGGTATTGCCAACCGCACGGGGCAAATCTGCGGGCTTTTCAATGGGCTTGCCATCAAAGCGCGTGATGATGTCACCGGCTTCCAAGCCCGCCTTTTCTGCGGGCGAGCCTTCTTCAACACCGCGCACCAAAACACCTTGCGCCTTGCCCAGACCGATGGACTCGGCAACGTCTTTGGTCACCGGCGCAATCTGGACACCAATGCGACCACGGCTGACGCGGCCACTCGCACGCAGTTGCTCACTGACTCGCATCGCCTCATCCATGGGAATGGCAAACGAGATGCCCATGAATCCACCCGAACGGGAATAAATTTGACTGTTGATGCCCACCACCTCACCGCGCATATTGATCAAAGGGCCCCCCGAATTACCCGGATTGATCGCCACATCGGTCTGAATAAATGACAGGTAGTCGCCTGTGTCGCGCTGCTTGGCGCTCACAATGCCCGCCGTGACCGTGTTCTCCAAGCCAAAGGGCGAGCCGATGGCCATCACCCACTCACCCACCCGCAAGCGGTTCACGTCACCCACCTTCACCGCAGGCAAGTCAGTGGCCTGGATTTTCACCACTGCAACATCGGTGCGTTTGTCAGCCCCCACAATGCGGGCCTTGAATTCCCGTTTGTCGGTCAGTGTCACCAGCACTTCGTCTGCGCCCTCCACGACGTGGGCATTGGTCATGATGAAACCATCGGCGCTCAAGATAAAACCAGAGCCCACCCCTTTCGGTTGCGCGTCTTCCTGCGGTCTGTTTTGTCGTGGTGCCTGGCGCGGAACGTTGGGAATGGGCACACCAAAGAAACGCCTGAACAGTTCCTGCATTTCTTCGTCAGAGCCACCCGGGCTGACTTCGCTTGGCCGTGCTTTCTCCAGTGTGCGAATGTTCACCACCGAAGGACCTACCTGCTCCACCAGTTCAGTGAAATCCGGCAAGCCCCTGACGGAAGACCCGGCGCTTTGCGCCATGGCTGCACCAGAAACGCCCAAGCTCAATACGCCGAACCAGCTTGCGGCAACCAGCACAGTCACTGTGCATTTTTTACAAATTTTTTTGAACACCAATGCCTCCTTGGGCTTCATAACCATCTGCTGATTCAACAATAAATAATGTCAACAGCGTCGACTTCAAGTCTTCAATATTCATCGACTTCACGCTCGGCCATCTTTCGCTCAGGCCTTGGGCACGAATATACCGCGCAGCGAAATCCGTGCCACGCCTGAGGCATTTCACGACCCACCATCCAGGCAAAGCGCTGGGTGGGCCACCCCGCGTTATTCAGCATGCGCACAGCCACCCAAAGCGCCGAGCCCACATCAGCCAGAACCACCAGTTGAATCCCTGTTTCATGCCCGCGTGCATCACGCCAGCACCAAGCCTCTCCGCTCCAGGCCAGAGAGCCCTCAGTCAACCATTCTTTCAAGTAAATAAACAGCGACACCATGACCAGAACGGCCCACAAGGCCGAAGCCCATGCCCAGGCCCATGGCAGCGAAGCGGTAACCCCCAAGCTCTGCACAAAGTACAAGCCGAAGGCACCGATCAACGCCAGCAGGACCAAAATCCAGCGCCCCCAAACAAAACGCCCCACCGGGAAAACCACAGGTGGGGCGTTGTGCATGATGACGACTCAGTTCAGATGCGTTTGAACACCAGAGAACCGTTGGTACCACCAAAGCCAAAGTTGTTTTTCAGGGCCACATCGATTTTCATATCGCGTGCTGTGTTGGCACAGTAGTCCAGATCACACTCCGGGTCAGGGTTGACCAGGTTGATCGTTGGCGGCACTTTTTGATGGTGCAGTGCCAACACGGTGAACACGCTCTCAATGCCGCCCGCGCCACCCAAAAGATGACCCGTCATGGACTTGGTCGAGCTGACCACGGTTTTATACGCATGATCGCCCAAAGCCGCCTTGATGGCACTGGTTTCGTTGATGTCACCCAGCGGCGTTGAGGTACCGTGGGCATTCAGATAGTCAATCTGGTCTGCGTTGACACCGGCATTGCGCATGGCGTTGATCATGGCGCGGCGGGGGCCGTCCATGTTCGGGGCGGTCATGTGACCAGCATCCGCGCTCATGCCATAGCCCGACAGCTCGGCGTAAATCTTGGCACCACGGGCTTTGGCGTGTTCGTACTCTTCGAGCACCATCACACCAGCACCTTCACCCAGCACAAAACCATCACGGTCTTTGTCCCAAGGACGCGATGCCGCCGAGGGGTCGTCGTTGCGGGTCGACAAAGCGCGCATGGCTGCAAAGCCACCCACACCCAGCGGCGACACGCAGCCTTCAGATCCTCCAGCGACCATCACATCGGCATCGCCGTATTCGATCAAACGACCGGCTTCGCCAATGGAGTGCAAACCTGTGGTGCAAGCGGTCACGACGGCCAGGTTAGGGCCTTTGAAACCACTGCGCATCGATACATGGCCTGAGATCATGTTGATGATCGAGGCCGGCACGAAAAATGGGGAAATTCGACGCGCACCGCGCGCCGTGTATTCGGTGTGGGTGTCTTCAATCAGCGGCAAGCCACCGATACCAGAACCAATCACCACACCCATTCGGCATGCAGCTTCTTCATCCAGTGCATCGCCCGTAGGCAAGCCCGAATCTTGAATGGCCTGCGCGGCAGCAGCAACGCCGTAATGGATGAAACGGTCCATCGTCCTGGCCTCTTTAGAGGACATGTAGGACTCGAGGTCAAAGTTTTTAACTTCACCCGCTATCCGGCAGGACATGGCTGAAGCATCAAAACGAGTGATGGGACCAATGCCGGACTGACCGGCAAGCAAGTTGGACCATGCATCAGCGACCGTGTTGCCCACGGGGCTGATACATCCCAAACCCGTGACAACAACGCGGCGCCGGGTCATCTTCGATCAGGCCTTCTTGCTTTGGGCGTAGTCGATCGCCGCTTGCACTGTCGTGATTTTCTCTGCGTCTTCGTCAGGAATTTCGATGCCAAACTCGTCTTCGAGTGCCATCACCAGTTCCACCGTGTCCAGGGAGTCGGCACCCAGATCGGCCACAAAGGCTTTTTCGTTGGTAACTTGTGACTCTTCAACGCCGAGTTGTTCAGCAATGATTTTCTTGACACGTGCTTCGATATCGCTCATGGGGTCCCTCTGAGGGTTGTGAAAAATGAAGATTTTACCTGTCCGGAAGGGGTTTCCGAAAATCAGGCCATGAACATGCCACCATTGACATGCAATTCTTGTCCAGTGACATAGCCCGCATGGCTTCCGGCCAGGTAGGCCACCGCGTGAGCGATGTCATCGGGTTTGCCCAGATGGCCCAGAGGAATCTGGCCCAGCAAGGCTTTTTGTTGTTCTTCGGGCAGGCTGGCGGTCATGTCGGTTTCGATGAAACCGGGGGCCACGCAGTTGACCGTGATGTTGCGACTGCCCAGCTCACGAGCCAACGCACGGGTCATGCCTGCCACACCCGCCTTGGCGGCAGCGTAGTTGGCCTGGCCGGGGTTACCAGAGGCACCCACCACGCTGGTGATGCTGATAATGCGGCCATAGCGCTGCTTCATCATGGGACGGATCACGGCGCGGCTCATGCGGAACACCGCCTTGAGGTTGGTGTCCAGCACCGCATCCCAATCGTCGTCTTTCATGCGCATGGCGAGCTGGTCACGGGTGATGCCCGCGTTGTTGACCAGCACCTGCAGGCCGCCGTGCTCTTTGACAATGGCGTCAATCAGGGCTTCGCCTGCAGCAGCATCATTGACATCCAGATTCGCACCACGACTTGCGGGATACGCGGCAAGGGCTTGGCTGATCTTGGCGGCGCCGTCATCGCTGGTGGCTGTGCCGATCACGACATAACCCGCTTGGGCCAAATGCAGGGCAATGGCTGCACCGATGCCACGGGAAGCACCCGTGACCAGCGCGACCTGTTTATTTTCAGATTTTTGTACTTCGCTCATGCGAGGAGTCCTTTTACTTCGGCCAAAGTGGCCGGATCGTACAGAGCCACACCAGTCAGTTCGGCATCTATGCGCTTGGTCATGCCAGCCAACACCTTGCCGGGGCCGCATTCGACCAATGTCGTCACGCCTCGGGCCTTGATGGCCTGCACGCACTCGACCCAGCGCACCGGGCCAAAAGCCTGACGGTACAGCGCGTCCCGGATGCGGTCAGCATCGGTTTCGATGGCCACGTCGATGTTATTGAGCACCGGGATCTGCGGCACCCCCAAAGTCAGGGTGGCCAGTTTTTCACGCAGCTTTTCAGCAGCGGGCTTCATCAGGCTCGAATGAAAAGGGGCCGACACCGGCAACAGCAACGCGCGCTTGGCGCCCATGCCCTTGAGCACTTCGCAGGCCTTGTCGACCGCTGCCTTGCTGCCTGCGATCACCGTTTGCGCTGCGTCGTTGAAGTTCACAGCCTCAACCACCTCAGCGCTGCCTGCCGCAAATGTGGCCTGCGCCTCTTTGCAGCCTGCAATGACTTTGTCTGAGGCCAGCCCCAAAATGGCGGCCATGGCCCCCACACCCACGGGAACAGCTTCTTGCATGGCGGCGGCACGCAAGCGCACCAATGGCGCTGCTTGTGCCAGCGTCAACACGCCCGAAGCGACCAAAGCGCTGTATTCACCTAACGAGTGACCAGCCACCACGGACGGCTTGGCACCGCCTTCGGCCAGCCAGGCGCGATAGGCCGCCACGGCCGACACCAGCATCACAGGCTGGGTGTTGGTGGTCATGGCCAGCGCTTCCTTGGGTCCTTCGTGGATCAGTTGAGCCACGTCTTCGCCAAGGGCTTCAGAGGCTTCTTTCAGGGTTTCGAGCACCACGGGGTGGTCACCCCAGGCATCAAGCATGCCCACCGACTGGGAGCCCTGACCGGGAAAAACAAAAGCAAATGTGTTCATGTGCAAATTCTGTATCTGGAAAGAATCCGGATGAGCGTGCCGCGCATCGCTGACCCGGGCCTGTCAAATCAATAGCGCGTCAATAACGCAAGAGCACCGAGCCCCAAGTGAAGCCGCCGCCCACGCCTTCGAGCATGAGGGTCTGGCCGCGCTGAATGCGGCCATCGCGCACGGCGGTGTCCAGTGCCAGTGGGATTGATGCGGCCGAGGTGTTGCCGTGCTGATCGACTGTCACCACCACTTTGTCAGCGCTCATTTTGAGCTTCTTGGCCGTGCTTTGCATGATGCGAATATTGGCCTGGTGAGGGATCAGCCAGTCGATATCGGCATCGGTCAGGTTGGCTTTTGCCAAGCTGGCACGGGCAGTTTCCTCGAGCACGCCCACGGCGAGCTTGAAGACGGCTTGGCCGTCCATCTTGAGTACCGGGTCGCCCAGAATACCGCCCCGGTTCACATGACCAGGCACACACAAAATGTCTTTGTACTTGCCATCGGCATGCAAATCGGTGGCCAAAATACCGGGCTGGTCAGCAGCCTCGAGCACCACAGCGCCTGCGCCGTCACCGAACAACACGCAGGTTGTGCGGTCCTTGAAATCGAGGATACGGCTGAACACTTCGGCGCCGATCACCAAGGCGCGCTTGGCCGAGCCGGACTGGATCATCGAATCGGCGATCGTCAGGGCATAAATAAAGCCGCTGCACACGGCCTGCACGTCAAACGCGGGGCAGCCTGCGGTGCCCAGCTTGTGCTGCACCATGGTCGCCACAGACGGAAAGACCATGTCAGGTGTTGATGTGCCCACGATGATCAAATCAAGTTCATCGGCGGAAATTCCGGCGGCGGCCAGCGCTTTACGGGCTGCTTCGGTCGCCAAATCGCTGCAGCCTTGGTTGTCGGCAGCAAAGTGGCGGGCACGGATGCCCGTACGCTCCACGATCCAGTCGTCGGAGGTTTCAACACCTTGCTGCGCCAGTTGGGCGGCCAGATCGGCGTTGGTCAGGCGGTTTTCCGGCAGGTAGCTGCCGGTGCCCAAAATGCGGGAATAAATTCTCATACGGGTGTGACCGCTGGTTCAGCCCGATCGGCCTGCGCGCCCATCAACAAAGGGGCGGCATGGGCGATGCGTTCACGAACGCGGTCCAGCAATTGGTTTCGAGCTGCATCATAAGCCCGGTTCAAGGCGGTCTCAAAAGCCACCTCGTCAGCCGAACCGTGGCTTTTGAACACCAAGCCACGCAAACCCAGCAGGGCTGCGCCGTTGTAACGACGATGGTCTACACGATCTTTAAAGGCAGAAAGGACCGGATAAGCCAAGATCGCGGCAATTTTCGTGAAAATATTGCGCGAAAACTCGGTTTTCAAAAAACCACCAATCATGGTTGCCAGCCCTTCGCTGGCCTTCAAGGCCACATTACCGACAAAGCCATCACAGACCACGATATCCACCGTGCCCTTGAAAATGTCGTTGCCTTCCACATTGCCGTGGAAATTCAAATCACCCGAACTGGCCGCAGATCGCAGCAATTCGCCCGATTTTTTGATGATTTCATTGCCCTTGATCGCCTCTTCGCCGATATTGAGCAGGCCCACAGTGGGATTTTGTTTGTTTTGCAGCACCGAGACCAGCGCCGACCCCATGACAGCAAACTGCAACAAATGCTCGGGTGTGCAATCGACATTGGCCCCCAAATCGAGCATGGTGGTGCCGCCGCCTTTGAAGTTGGGCATCTGGCCTGCAATGGCGGGACGGTCAATGCCGTCCATGGTTTTGAGCACATAACGGGCAATCGCCATCAAGGCACCCGTATTGCCTGCTGAAATGGCCGCCGCAGCTTGGCCATCCCGCACTTGCTCGATGGCAATGCGCATAGAGGAGTTTTTTTTCTTGCGCAGGGCGATTTCGAGCGAATCGTCCATCTCGACCACTTCAGTCGCAGCCACCACAACGGCTCGGGGATCGGCAAAACCGGCCAGCGCTTCTGCACGCCCCACCAGCAGCAGCCGGGCATCAGGGTGAGTGGACAAGAAACGGCGGCATGCCCCCAGCGTGACGCGGGGACCGTGGTCGCCGCCCATGCAATCGACAGCCAGGGTGATCGGGGTGGGCGAGGTCATGGAATCCTTGAGCTCAAAACCGTAGAGAAAAATTCAAAGCCACAAAAACAAAAGCCCGATGCTACTTATAAAGTAGCGCCGGGCCTCTTCAGGCTTGAGGGCTGACGCCGATCAGGCTTCTGACTTGTTTTTCAACACTTGGCGGCCACGGTAAAAACCGTTGGGGCTGATGTGATGACGCAGGTGGATTTCGCCTGTTGTTGGCTCGACAGCGATGCCCGGCACGTTCAGGGCATTGTGCGAACGGTGCATACCACGCTTGGAAGGCGACTTTTTGTTTTGCTGAACAGCCATGATGGCTCCTTGGAAGCTTGGATGCCGCGCTAATCAAGACGCAGCTTCTGGTTGATGAGAATGTCACCCAGAAAAAACTGGGCGAAGCCATAAATTATAGCCTAAGCCGAAGACCTTTGGAAGGACTTCATTGAGCACTTACTTGGAAATGCCCGTTTTAAGGCCCGCCAAAACACCAAACGGGTTAGGACGTTCGGCAGCCACTTCAAATTCAGGGTCGACTGCGGACATGGGCACTGTTTCAGGGCAAACCTCGTGCAAAGGCACCAACGGCAAAGACAAAATCAGCTCATCCTCGACCAAGGCCAATGCATCGAAGTCACGGCTGATGACCAAAATATCTTCCTCTGCTTCGTCATCCAGGGCCGCCGCAGTCGCCTCATCGGCCACAAAGCGGAACGAACGCTCGGCCTCCACAGGCTCGAGCACAGGCGTCAGGCAACGCTGGCACTGCATGGGCAAATCAACCGAAGCTTTCAAGTCAAGCCAAATTTGGTCAACGCCATCAGGCTGAGGGACTGATCGGCCTTGCAAATGCCAAACTACCGGGCCAGCAGGGAGCACATCACCGTATCGTTCATCGGCCAAACGAAGCCAATCGGCCAAGTGGCCCTCGCCCTTGAGGCTGATGGCATCACGGGCAAAAGACACCATGTCCAGGTGTTGGGGGTCCAATTTTTTTTCCATGGCTGCAGTGTAAGAGAATCACCCATCCGAATTTCAACCTGGGTTTGCGCTTTGACAACGACTTTTGCCCCTGCCCTCTCTCTCAATACACCCAGCCGCCCGGTCGTGCTGGGCTCCACCTCGCGCTATCGGCGCGAATTGCTGGAGCGTTTGCGCATCCCCTTCAGTGTGACCGCGCCCGAAGTGGACGAAACCCCGCAGGCAGGCGAAACTCCTAAAAATTTAGCCCTCCGGCTGGCTTTGGCCAAAGCCAAGGCCGTGGCGACATTGCATCCCGAGGCGGTCGTCATCGGTTCAGACCAAGTGGCCGATCTGGCGGGTCAACCCTTGGGCAAACCCGGTGAACACAGTCGCGCCGTACAACAACTGCGCCAAATGCGCGGCCAAACCGTGATTTTCCAAACCGCGCTGGCCGTGGTTTGCCTGGCCACCGGCTTTGAGCAGGTCGATTTGGCCGAAGTTCGGGTGGTGTTTCGCGATCTCAGCAACGACGAGATCGAGGCTTATTTGCAAGCCGAAAAACCTTACGACTGCGCAGGCAGCGCCAAAAGCGAAGGCTTGGGCATTGCCTTGCTGGAATCCATCGACAACGACGACCCGACCGCCTTGGTCGGCTTGCCCCTCATCCGCACAGCCCGCCTGCTGCGCCAAGCTGGAGTGAAACTGCTGTGAACGCCCCCCGATCTCAAGGCCGTCTGTTTCTGGTGCCCACGCCACTGGACTTTGGCTGCACCGAACAAGCTCCGATCACCCATGTGCTGCCAGAAGCCAGCTTGGCCTCGGCCGCAGGCATTCGGCATTGGGTCTGCGAAAACGCCAAAACCACACGCGCCTTTTTGAAACGCGTGGGCGAAACCCACCCGCTGATCGCGCCACTGCCTGAGCAAACCATCACCGAGTTGCCGCGCCATGTGCACAAAAAAGGCGACCACCAATCCGGCTTTGACGGCAAACCGCTGTTGACTGCTGCCTTGCAAGGTCACGATGTGGGCCTGATCAGCGAAGCAGGCATGCCGGCCGTAGCCGACCCTGGCAGCTCCGTGGTGCGTGCGGCGCACGACCTGGGCATCACCGTGGTGCCATTGGTCGGGCCTGTGTCCTTGCTACTGGCCTTGGCAGCCAGCGGCCTCAATGGTCAAAATTTCGCATTTGTAGGCTACTTGCCGCAGGACGCCGCTGAACGCGGGGCACGCCTGAAACAACTGGAATCACTGGCACTGAAAACCGGCCAGACCCAGCTGTGGATCGAAACGCCCTACCGCAACGCCGCCATGCTCAGCGGCCTGCTGCAAAGCCTGCAGGCCAACACACGCCTGGCGATTGCCAGCGGGCTGACACTGCCTTCGGCCCACATTCAAAGCCACACTGTGGCGCAATGGAAAAAGGGCCTGAAAGGCCCTGACGGTCACACGCCCGCGGTCTACGCCATCGGGCCTTAAAGCACTGAACAGCTCAGGCGGCTCAGCGCAGTCCGGTGCTCGCGCGCACGGCGCGGACAGAACCTTCGCCCACTGCCGCACCAAAGCGCTTGACCAAGCGTTCGGCCACGTTCTCGCGCTGGGTGTAATCAATGACATCCGGCGCCTTGACCACTTCGCGCGCCACGCCATCGAGGCTGCCCAAACTGTCGGCCAAACCCAGGTCCACGGCCTGTTGGCCGCTCCAGAACAAGCCGCTGAACATCTCTGGCGTTTCCTTCAGGCGGTCACCCCGGCCTTTTTTGACCACGTCAATGAACTGGGTGTGGATTTGGTCAAGCATGGCCTGAGCGTGTTTGCGCTGCGCCTCGGTTTGTGGGCTGAATGGGTCCAGAAAACCCTTGTTGGCGCCAGCCGTCATAAGGCGGCGCTCCACACCCAGTTTGTCCATCAGGCCCGTGAAGCCGAAACCGTCCATGAGCACACCAATGCTGCCCACGATGCTGGCCTTGTCCACATAAATCTGGTCAGCGGCAGCCGCAATGTAATAGGCAGCAGAAGCGCAAGACTCTTCCACCACAGCGTAAATGGGCTTGTTGTGCAAAGCCCGCAGGCGGATGATTTCGTCGTTGATGAGACCCGCTTGTACAGGGCTGCCACCGGGTGAGTTGATCAACAACACCAAGGCTTGCGAGCCGGAATCTTCCAGTGCCAAGCGCATGGAAGACATCACATTTTCTGCACTGGCTTGGGTTTCCGAGCCGATTTCACCCACGATGGACACCATCGCCGTGTGCGGCAAGCTGGGGTTACTGGTCGGTGAGTTGAAGCTGAACGCCTGCCAAAACACCAACGCCAGCAACAACAACCACGCCATGCGCAAGCCCACCTTCCAGCGGCGGGCGGTTTTTTGCTCGTTCAGATTGGCAAAGGCCAACTGCGCCAGCGTGTCACGCGCCCAGCCTTCATCGAGGGCGGCAGCAGCAGCTTTCACAGATTCATTGGAGGCCGAGGCGGACGTGTTGTCCAGAGGGTCTTGCATGGTCAAAATTCAAGGGGTTTCAAGTTGTAGGCAGTATGCCAGTGAACCACGCCGTCCCGCTCTGAAAGGTCTATTTGCACAAGGCCTCCGCGGCAAGGACCACCCGAGCAAGCGCCGGTATCGGGCTGGTAAGTGGCACCGTGTGTGGCACACATCAACCAGCGCCCGGTGTCGTCAAAAAAACGGGCGGGCTGGTAATCCATTTCCATCGCCACATGGGTGCAGCGGTTCAAGTAGGCATGCACCTGGCCTTGGTAACGGATGGCGAATGCGCGGCAGGTCTGCCCGGCATAAACGATGTCGAAAGGCACAGCACGGCCACCATTGACCAAATCTGCACTGTTGCACAAAGGGACTATTGGCTCCATGAAAAGCTCCTTTTCAGGCGTTTTGCAGCAACCAGTCGTGCAAATCACGCACGCTGTGCGCCACATGGCGCGGATTCAGGGCGTGGAAGGCGTCGGGCTCGTGCGCACCGTAACTCACGCCCACACTGGCACAACCGGCGTTCACAGCCATCTGAAGGTCATGCGTGGTGTCGCCGATCATCAGGGTGCGCTCGGGGTCCACGCCAAACTCGCGCATCAGTTCATGCAGCATGAGCGGATGAGGCTTGCCTGCCGTTTCATCGGCGGTGCGAGAGCCGTCAAAGCGGTGGCGCAGCTCAACCGCCTGCAAGGACTCGTTCAGGCCTTGGCGGCTTTTACCGGTGGCCACCGTCACCCAATGGTGTCGGGCTTTGAGGTCGTCCAACAATTCGAGCACGCCATCAAACAGGCTGATGTCGTTTTGGTGTTGGATGTAATGGTGGCGGTAACGCTCACCCAAAGCGGGGTACTTGTCTTTTGGCACATCCGGCGCAGCATGGGCCAAGGCAGGCATCAAGGCCATGCCAATCACATAAGAGGCGGCTTCGCGGGTCGGCTCCTGCCCGCCCACATCCACTACGGCCCGCTGGATGCAGCGGGTGATGATGGCCGTGGAATCGAACAGCGTGCCGTCCCAATCAAATGCGATCAGGTCAAACTGGCGAGGCCGAAATTCATTCAGATGGGCTGACATGGTCAACATACGCTTTCAATTCAGGGGGCAAATCGGCTTGCAAGGCCACGCGCTCGGCAGTCACCGGGTGGTTGAACTGCAAGCGCCAGGCGTGTAAAAACATGCGTTTAAGACTGGGGCTGGTGCCTGGCTTTTGAAGCTGGCGATTCCAGTCAAAGTCACCGTATTTGTCATCACCGGCAATTGGGTGACCTTGCGAAGACAAATGCACCCTGATCTGGTGGGTGCGCCCGGTCTTGATGGTCACCTCCAGCAAGGTCGCCCCCGGCAAACGCTTGGACACCTTGACCAAGGTAATCGAGCGCATGCCCTCCGGGTCTTCTGGCGTGGTTACTTTGACGCGGCGCTCACCGTTGGGCAGCAAAAATTTGTGCAGCGGCTGGTCGATCACCTTCAATTTAGCGGGCCACTCGCCTTTGACCAGCGCCAGATAAGTCTTGCCTGTTTCGCGCTCACGAAACTGATCTTGCAGCTGCTTCAAGGCACTGCGCTTTTTGGCCACCAACAAAATGCCGCTGGTGTCGCGGTCCAGGCGATGCACCAATTCCAGTAACTTCGCCTGAGGTCGCGCCTGCCGCAATTGCTCAATCACACCAAAGCTCACCCCCGAGCCACCGTGCACCGCCACACCCGCCGGTTTGTTGATCGCCATCAGGCTGTCATCTTCCAGCAACAGCGGAAATTCACGCCCAGGTGCAGGATGCGCGGCCTTTTCGGCTACTTTTTCAGAAATGCGCACGGGCGGCAAACGCACTTGGTCGCCGGTCTCGACCCGCGTTTCAGCGGAAGCTCGTCCTTTGTTGACGCGAACCTCGCCACTGCGAATGATTCGATAAACATGGGTTTTGGGCACGCCCTTGAGATGCCGTAGCAAAAAGTTGTCCAATCGCTGACCGGCAGACTCTTCGTCTACCAACAACCATTTGACGGCGGGCACCGCGGCAGCGGTTTGGGCCCCTATAATGTGATTCACTGGCAATTGGCTGTAAGTGGTTGATTCAAATGGAAATGAATTCCTGAAGACAGGAGTTTAGTCCACCACCACCGCGCCAAACCAGATGGTCGATGCCACCCTCGGCACGATTTGCAGACTGAAGGCCAACGCCAACAGTGGCCAATCGCCCCGGAGGTTGGGCCGACGTCCAGAAACCCAGATACGGAATACCCCAAGTCCAATAGCCCTTCAGGCTGTTGGACGGATCAAAGCGAGATGGTTGTGTTGTTCGGAACTTTGCTGATGTGTTTGGAGTGGCTCACGAAGCCGGGCTCCACAGTCACGCCTTGTGCCCAACAGTTTGTCTTGGACACCGGGGGAAGCCCCCGGCAGTGGACAAACCTTTACACGCCTTTTGCCTCGCCCCATCCACGCGCCACGATCCCCATTCCTGTGCTCACGCACGGCTGAATGGCGATCACCTTCGGCAATTCCCTTCGTTTCAGGCGTCAGCTCCGGCAACGGAGGCTTTGAGGTTCCCAGGAATCCAAAGCCAGTTGTGTAAACAGGCTCCAGGCCGCAGACATTTCTCTGCAACTGGACCACGCTGACAAGAGAAGGAACGCATCATGAAACGGATGCTGATCAACGCCACGCAAGCTGAAGAGCGCCGCCTGGCCATCGTCGATGGACAAAAACTCCTCGACTACGAAATCGAAATCGAAGGCCGCGAACAGCGCAAGGGCAACATCTACCAAGCGGTGGTGACCCGTGTCGAGCCCTCGCTCGAAGCCTGCTTTGTGGACTACGGCGAAGACCGCCACGGCTTTTTGCCCTTCAAGGAAATCTCCCGCCAATACTTTGCTGAAGGCGTGTCCGTCAGCCAAGCACGCATCCAGGACGTCATCAAAGAAGGCCAGTCCCTCTTGGTGCAGGTCGAAAAAGAAGAGCGCGGCAACAAGGGTGCAGCCCTCACTACCTTCGTCAGCCTGGCTGGCCGTTATGTGGTGCTCATGCCCAACAACCCGCGTGGCGGTGGCGTCAGCCGCCGCATCGAAGGTGACGACCGGGCCGAGCTCAAAGAAGCCATGGACCAGCTGGAATATCCCAAAGGCATGTCCATCATCGCGCGCACCGCAGGCATTGGCCGTTCCGCGCCCGAACTGCAGTGGGACCTGAACTACTTGCTCAAGCTCTGGACCGCCATCGACGGCGCATCCAAAGGCGGCAAAGGTGCATTCCTGATTTACCAGGAATCAAGCTTGGTGATCCGCGCCATCCGCGATTACTTCAACAACGACATCGGCGACATCCTGATCGACACCGATGACATCTATGACCAGGCTCAGCAGTTCATGAGCCACGTCATGCCTGAGTTTGCGAACCGCGTGAAGCGCTACCGCGACGACGCACCGCTGTTCAGCCGCTTCCAGATCGAACACCAGATCGAATCGGCCTACGCCCGCACCGTGCAACTGCCTTCTGGCGGCGCCATCGTGATTGACCACACCGAAGCCTTGGTGTCGGTGGACGTGAACTCGGCCCGTGCCATCAAGGGCGGTGACATTGAAGAAACCGCCACCCGCACCAACCTCGAAGCCGCTGATGAAGTAGCCCGCCAGATGCGCCTGCGCGACCTGGGTGGCCTGATCGTGATCGACTTCATCGACATGGAAGAGTCGAAGAACCGCCGCGAAGTGGAAAACCGCTTGCGCGACGCACTGCGCCAAGACCGTGCCCGCGTGCAGTTCGGCACCATCAGCAAGTTCGGCCTCATGGAAATGAGCCGACAGCGCTTGAAGCCAGCCCTGTCAGAAGGTGCGTCCATCCCCTGCCCACGTTGCGGCGGCGCTGGCCACATTCGCGATACCGAGAGCTCGGCATTGCAAATCCTGCGCATCATCCAGGAAGAGTCCATGAAGGACAACAGCGCCGCTGTGCACGCCCAAGTGCCGGTCGAAGTGGCGTCTTTCCTGCTGAACGAAAAGCGCTCAGAAATCGCCAAGATCGAACTGCAGCAACGCATCAACGTGCTGCTGGTGCCCAACAAGTCGCTGGAAACACCGCATTACAAACTCGAGCGTTTGAAGCACGACGATCCACGCTTGGACCGCATCGAAGCCAGCTACAAGATGGCCGAAGAGATCGAAGACGCCACCACCGTGACGCGCCGTTCGCAAGAGCCTACCAACAAGCAAACGCCAGTCATCAAGGGTGTTTTGCCCGATGCGCCAGCGCCGATCGCGCCAGTCAAGCCAGAAGCCCCGGTGGCCGCAGCCAAACCTGCCCGTAAGGCTGCAGCAGCACCCGTGGCCGCTCCAGCAGCCACAGGCGGTTTCTTCGGCTGGCTGAAAAACCTGTTCGGTGGCAGCGCCACTGAAGCAGCGCCAGCCACCGTGGGCAAAAAAGACGACAAGGCACGCGAAGGCCGCAACGGTGAACGCCGCAATGAAAGCCGCGAAGGTGGTCGCGATGGCGAACGCCGTGAAGGTGGTCGCGATGGCCGCCGTGGTGGTCGCGATGGCCGCCGTGGCGAACGCAGCGAAGGCACCGCAGGCGAGATCCGCGCACCCCGCGAAGGCGGTCGCCGTGGCGAAGGCCGCGGTGAACGCAGTGAAGGCCGATCAGAGGGTCGCAATGAATTGCGCGAAGGCGAAGCCCGTCCCGCACGCGGCGAACGTTCTGAGCGTGGTGAACGCGCAGAGCGGCCTGCTGGCGAGCGTGCGCCCCGCGAAGGCCGTCGTGATGGTCGCAGCGATAACCGAAATGAAAGCCGAAGCGAAGACCGCAGCGATGCGCAGCCTGAGCTGAGCGCCGATGGCACCGAAGTGCGCAATGAACGTGCACCCCGTGGCGAAGGTCGCCGTGAACGTGGTGAGCGCGGTGGTGAAGGCCGTCGTGAACGTGGCGAGCGTGGTGGTGAACGCCGCCAGGCAGACACCGCTTCCAGCGATGCCAATGCCCCAGAGTCAGCAGTGATCGCCACTGAAGGGCAAGATGCGAACGCGCCTCAAGAAGGTGGTGCCGCGTCTGAAAACAACGGCGAACGCCGTGAGCGCCGCTCGCGTGACCGCTACGGCCGTGACCGTCGCGAACGCGCAGGCGAGCCACGCCAGGACAGCACTGGCGAGGAAACTCAAGGCAACTTGAATACCGACACCACAGCCGCTGCGCCAGCCGCACAAGCCACTCAAGCCACGCAAACCACTGGTGAAGACCGTCCTGCACCACGCTCTTACTTTGAGCGTGCACAGCAAGCCGCAACCACACCAATGGCCGCACCAATGGCCGCAACAGTTGCAGCACCCGTTGCCGAAACCTCTGTTGCCAACACCGAAGCGCCTGCCGCTGTGGCCGCACCTGTTGCCGTCACGCCACCTGCTGCACCCGCCGCCGCACCCGCAGTAGCACCCGCCGCAGTGGCAACCTCACCAGAGGCAACGCGCGCTGGCTTGCCGTCCGTGGCCAGCTACACCCTGCAAATCGACAGCCTGCACCAAGTGGCGCAAGGCTCCGGTTTGGTTTGGGTGAACTCTGACGCAGGCAAAGTGGCCGCCGTTCAAGCCGCCATTTCGGCAGAACCCAAGCCAGTTCGCGTGCCGCGCGAACGCCCACCCGCGGTTGTCTTGAATGATGGCCCCTTGGTTTTGGTGGAAACACGCAAAGACCTGAAGGACATGAACTTGCCGTTCTGATCTAACCCATCAAGTGCTTGAGCGCTTGACAAAAAAACCGGGCTCATGGCCCGGTTTTTTTTCGTCCGCTCAAAACCGTTTTAATCGCTTTGGCGTCACCGTCTTGAACTGCGGCAAGCCGGCTTTAAGAGCTTTGTCATGCCCGGCTTGACCGGCTATCCATGTGCATCGAGGGCATGAAAGCACCGTCTGCTGGAAGTGCCAGCAACCGAGGACGAGAATGCCCTTCCTTGAGGCACCCAACAAAACCTCAGGGTTGGGCCACCAAGGCAGCCTGTTTCCAGGCCTGCGCTGCCGCAACAGGCTCTTGGCGTTGTTCGGCCAATTCAGCCAGAGCACACCAAGCCCGACGCTTCAAGGCGGGGGTCTGCAAACCCTTGACCGCTTGGCTCAACAGACTTTGCGCCTTGCCCCACAGCTGGTGGCGCAAGCACACCATGCCAGCCAGATACTGCAATCGCGCATCTTGAGGCTGGGCTTGCTGAGTCGCTTCGATGCGGGCCAGCCATTGCCGGGCATCAGGTGCCTGGGCATCTGCCAAACTGGCCTCCATGGCTTGGACCATGCGAGCCAACTGATCGGGCGTCCAACTGGACTGCTGCGACTGCAAAGGTGTCCACAAAGGCTGGAGCCATGGCCTGGCCACCGCACCCGAGCCACCCAAAGCCACAAAACGCAAAGCGGCTTCCGCTGCAATGTCCGGCATAGCGCGTTGCACGGGATTCAAATTGAGCCACCAACGCTCAAGAGCGTCGGCATCGTGCATGTTCGACAACCATGCCAGGATCAGGCCACGCACCAGACTGTCAGCAGTTGACGGCGTGAACGCACGGTGTTTGGCCAGCAAAACAGCTGTGTCCAAAGCCAGCGCGGGTTGCCCCGCCAATCGGGCAGCCTTCAGCTGCATGCGCATGGCCACCACGCGACGCCCGGTCGCATTGGGCAAAGCCTTCAAAAGGCCCAAGCTCCCCGAGGCATCACGGTCATCCAGCAACCACCTGGCTGCACGCAATTGAGCCCCATCGGTCAAGGTCTGGCGCTCAGAAACAGCGCCTTGTTTCGCCGTTTCGAGGGCTGCCTGCAAATGCGATTGACGCAACACTCGGTCTTGCAACGCGTGTGCCGACTCGGCCGCCATGATGTGCGCCACGGTGCGCAAGGAAACCGCATGGTCTAGCTGAAGGCCAGCGTCGTTCAAATGCGACTCCTTTTCAAGCGCCGTTTGCGCCGCCTTTCGGGCCCGCAAAAACCGCCCGGCCATGAAGCTGCTGATCGACTCGAGCAGCGCGGCGTGAGCAGCCCTTTCTTTTTGCTGCAAGCGCCAGCTGTGTGCGTGCTTGGGCAAAGACAGCAAGGCCGACAAAGCCTGCTGGGCCAACACCACCACCAGCACGACAAGGCCCAGCACCAACAGAACCAAATTGAGTGAGAAGTCGACCCTGTAGGACATCAAGAACAAGGCCACTGTGCCGTTGTTGTGCCAAGCCAGCCATGCTGCAGCTGCAGCCAAAGAAAACAAACTGATGAGCCAAAGAGCTGCGCGCATGCGGTCTTACCTTCCTGCCGCCGCAGTGGACAATGCCGTCAACGACCCTTCCAGGCGCGGCATCTCACTGGCTTTTAATTGGGTTCCGGATTGCTCCAGCAACTGAAGCAACTGGGTGGTTTTGCGCGACGAAGCATCGGCATAGCGACGAACGGTCACGGCGGCAGACGCCAGATCGGCCCGGGCCGCATCTTTTTGGCGTGCCAGCAGGCCCAGACGGGCATTGAGCAATTTGAGCTTGAGGTTTTCGCGCAAGAAAAACCCTTGCTCAGGGGACATCAGCGCGGCTTCAGGCAGCTCGATGCGACTCACCCGCACCAAACCCTTGAGCTGATCGGCAAACTGCATCAAGCCGGCCAGCCACCAAGAGGGCGCAGGCCCGGCAACCCCCTCTTGGGCCACAGACCGGTTCATCGCCACAGTGGGCAATTCCTGATTGGCCAGCACCAAGCCATCCACCAAGGCCACGCCTTCATCCAGTTTGATCAGCAAACCGGGCAAATCAAACACGGCCGTGGTGTTCAATCGTTCCTGATCTTTTTCAAGGGCGCGGAGCACCGGCGCCAATCGGGGCTGTGCGGCCCGCTGCACACGCAACTGCGCCGACTTGAGCGCAGCCAGCAGGGGCTCCATGCTGCCCGTCAACTGCGACTGCTGCTGAGCCATGCGCAACGCCGCTTCAATGTCCACGACCAAATTTTCATCGCGCGACCGCGACAGACTTTGGATCAACTCCTCCAGCTGCCCACGTTGCAATGCCACCTCGCCCAAGCGGGTTTCCAACAGCGTCAGCCGAGCCGCACTGTCTTTCACGGTTTCTTGTGCCTGCTTGGCCCAGGCTTTGGCTTCCATGGACTGCTGCCCGGCATCGGCGCTTTGCCGCGCCAATTGCTCCTGAATCCGCGACAGCTTTTGCCACAGCAAAACAGACACCAGCAAAGCCAAGCAGGCCACGCCCAAAGCCAACCACCAGCCCCGAAGCACGGGCCGGGAGGTCGTAGCCACAGGCTCGACAAGAGAAGATGCGGATTCGGGCTTGGAGGTCATGTGAGCGATTTTATAGACTCGGCTTGTGCTTCCAGACCTGCGGGCACCGTATCCACCCGCCCCCAGCCCATGGCACACAGTCTTTGGGCAATGCGGGGGTGCGTGGCCAACGCTCTAGCCTGCCCCAATGGCAAGTCAGGGCAAAGCTGCAACAAGTGATGCACCGCCTCGGAGCTGCTGAACAGCCACCAGCTGCCATCGGTCATCGCCTGCGCAGCCCTTTGCTTTTGGCTGGGCGACAGCACGGGGGTCTGGCGCACATAAGCCACGGCTTGCGTCACCTGAATGCCAGCGTCTGCCAGTTTTTGTGCCAACCAGTCACGCCCGGCCAACTGGCCCTGGGCATCGGCCCCGCGAACAATCAGCACCGAAGCCCGCTCTGTTGATTGCACGCGCCCTGCAACCAACGTCCACAAGGCCTCCGAATCAAACTGACTTGCATCGGCATCGGGCGAATCGATTTGATCGGCTGGCCAACCGCAGGCCAACAAGGCGGCATGGGTGCCAGGCCCGGTAGACCAGGCACGGCAAGCTTGCAGGCCCAGCCCCGCAGGGCGCTCAGCCATGAAAAACCGCACCGCATTGGCGCTCACAAACATCACCGCCAAATGCCGGGGCACGTTGGCCCAAGCGGCACGCAAAGCCGATGCATCGGGCAAAGGGGCGATCTGAATCAGGGGAAGGATGTCGGTGCGAACACCACAAGCGAGCAAGGCCGTCGCCCAAGACTCGGCCTCACGCTCTGGCCGGGTGACGATCACCACAGGGGTTTCAGCCATGCGATTTTTGAAGGGTCAATGCGCGCCAGCCTGGCGCAAAGCCTGGGCCACGCGCAGGCCCAAAGCCTCTGCAGCGGGCAGGTCAGCCACCGGCGACTCGTCATTGGCCATGACCAGCTCAGTCGCGCCCTCCGGTTCGCCCCAAGCGGCACGCAGCTTGAGCACGCCGCCTTCGATGGTGGCGTGGGCCGCCAAAGGCATGGAGCAACTGCCGCCCATGGCCCGGCTCACGGCACGCTCGGCCGCCACCCGACGCCACGACGGCGCGTCGGCCAGCGGTGCCAGCAAGGCGCGCAAATCTGCACGGTCACTGCAAATTTCAATGCCCAAAGCACCCTGGCCTGCAGCAGGCAGCATCTGGTCGGTTTCAAAAATGTGCCGAATGCGCTGGGTCAAACCCAGCCGCTTGAGGCCCGCAGCGGCCAACACAATGCCTGCGTATTGGCCTTCGTCGAGTTTGCGCAAACGGGTGTCCAGATTGCCGCGCAAAGGTTCGATCTTCAAATCGGGGCGCAAAGCGCGCAGCAACACCGTGCGACGCAAACTCGATGTGCCCACCACCGCGCCTTGTGGCAGGTCTTCCAGACGGGCATAAGCGGCAGACACCCAGGCATCGCGGGGATCTTCGCGCTCCATCACACAGGCCAGATCAAATCCTTCTGGCATGTCCATGGGCACATCCTTCAGGGAGTGCACGGCAATGTCAGCACGCCCCTCCTGCAGGGCAACTTCGAGTTCCTTGACGAACAAGCCCTTGCCGCCGACCTTGCTCAGACTGCGGTCCAGGATCTGGTCACCTTGCGTGGTCATGCCCAGCAGACTGACACGACAGCCCAAACCCTCGAGCAGGGCTTTGACATGCTCTGCTTGCCAAAGCGCCAAACGGCTTTCACGGGTAGCGATCACGATGGAGGGGGCAGAAGTCGAAGACACGTTGAATTTCTCGTTGAATAGGCCTCATCACGATGAAACCAGTTGGTAATTAATAGGGTCCGGGCGATGCTAGCATGAGGTAACGAGGCCACAAGCCTCGACACGCCTCAGCCAAACCACCCCTTCACCGAACCGATCCCGATGAAACAGGCCTCCCCAGACACTCTCGGCACAACCCAAACAACCCGCACCAGCCAACGCACGGAAAAACGCGACAGCGAACGGCCATTGGTTGAAGACATCCGATTGCTGGGTCGCATCTTGGGTGACGTGATCCGGACACAGGAAGGCCCTGAGGCCTATGAGCTGGTCGAGCAGATACGCAAGCTGTCGGTGGCATTTCGGCGTGATGCCGACCACGAGGCCGACAAGGCCCTGAAAAAACTGCTCAAAAGCCTCCCCGGCGACCGGGCCGTGAGCGTGATCCGTGCCTTCACCTATTTTTCGCATCTGGCCAACTTGGCCGAAGACCGCCATCACATCCGCCGCCGCGCCATCCACGAACGCGCTGGCCACACTCAAGAAGGCAGCATCGATGTGGCGCTGCAGCGCCTGCGCTGGGCGGGCATCACCCCCAAAAGCATCTCGGACATGCTGGCCACCAGCTACGTGGCCCCGGTGCTGACCGCGCACCCCACCGAAGTCCAGCGCAAAAGCATTTTGGATGCCGAGCGCGACATCGCCCACCTGCTGACCGAGCGCGACGCCATCAAGGCCCGCGCTGCGGCCGTCAATGCGGCCAAAGACGCACTCACCCCCAAAGAGCTGGCGGCCAATGAGTTGCAAATGCGTGCCCGTGTGATGCAGCTGTGGCAAACCCGCTTGCTGCGCTTTACCAAACTCACGGTGGCCGACGAGATTGAAAACGCGCTGAGCTATTACGAAGCCACTTTCCTGCGCGAAATCCCCAAGCTGTATGCCGAGCTTGAAGAAGCCCTGCCGGGACAGCCCATTGCCAGCTTTTTGCGCATGGGCCAATGGATTGGTGGCGACCGCGATGGCAACCCCAATGTGACCGCGCAAACCCTGGAACACGCGCTGACCCGCCAAAGCGATGTGGCCCTGCGCCACTACCTGACCGAAGTGCATTTCTTGGGCAGCGAACTGTCGCTGTCGGCCATGCTGGTGCCCTTTGGCCCCGAGATGCAAGCCCTGGCCGCGCAGTCGCCCGATACCAACGAACACCGCCAGGACGAGCCGTATCGGCGCGCACTGACCGGCATGTATGCCCGCTTGGCCGCCACGCTGACCCACTTGACTGGGGGCGAAGCAGCACGCCACGCCGTGGCACCGCAAAACCCTTATGCCAACGCCGAAGCATTTTTGGCCGACCTGCGCGTGATCGAGGCATCGCTGTGCAGCCACCACGCCGAAGCGCTGGCGGCACAACGCTTGCACCCGCTGATCCGCGCCGTTGAGGTGTTCGGCTTTCACCTGGCCACCGTGGACCTGCGCCAAAGCTCGGACAAACACGAAGAGGTGGTGGCCGAACTGCTGACCACCGCGCGGGTGGAAAAGAACTACAGCCAACTCGACGAACACGCCAAACAAGCCCTGCTGCTGGGCCTGCTGAACGACGCCCGCCCGCTGCGCGTGCCGGGTGCCGATTACAGCGCCCACGCCACATCTGAGCTGGCAATTTTTGAGATGGCACGACGCATGCTTGCCAGCTTTGGCAAACAGGCCATTCGCCACTACATCATCAGCCACACCGAAACCGTGAGCGACTTGCTGGAAGTGCTGTTGCTGCAAAAAGAAGCCGGGCTGCTGCGCGGCACGCTCGACGGCGAAGCCCGCAACGACCTGATCGTGGTGCCGCTGTTTGAGACGATTGAAGACCTGCGCAATGCCGCACCCATCATGCGCGACTTTTATGCCCTGCCCGGGGTGGCCGCGCTGCTGCAACGCTCCGGTGGTGAGCAAGACATCATGCTGGGCTATTCGGACAGCAACAAAGATGGCGGCATCTTCACCAGCAACTGGGAGCTTTACCGCGCCGAGATCGCCTTGGTGGACCTGTTTGACAAACTCCAAGGCAGCCACGGCATCACTTTGCGCATGTTCCATGGCCGTGGCGGCACGGTGGGCCGAGGCGGTGGCCCCAGCTACCAAGCGATCTTGGCGCAGCCACCGGGCACCGTGCGCGGCCAGATTCGCCTGACCGAACAAGGCGAGGTCATCGGCTCCAAATACGCCAACCCCGAGATTGGCCGCCGCAACCTCGAAACTTTGGTCGCCGCCACGCTCGAGGCCACACTGCTGCAACCAACCAAGCCCGCCACCCGGGCCTTTTTGGACGCCGCAGCCGAACTGTCCGAAGCCAGCATGGACGCCTACCGCGCCTTGGTCTACGAAACACCCGGCTTCACCGAGTACTTCTTTGGCGCAACCCCGCTGAAAGAACTGGCGCAACTGAACATCGGCTCGCGCCCCGCCTCGCGCAAAGCCCTCGAAAAAATCGAAGACCTGCGGGCTATTCCCTGGGGTTTCAGTTGGGGCCAATGCCGCCTGACCTTGCCCGGCTGGCTGGGCTTTGGCTCGGCGGTGGCCACCTACCTGGACAAGCCCGAAGCGGCCGAGCGCAAAGCCGCGCTGGCCCTGCTGCAAAAGATGTACCGCCAATGGCCGTTCTTTCGCACCTTGCTGTCCAACATGGACATGGTGTTGGCCAAAAGCGATTTGGCGCTGGCCTCGCGTTACGCCGAGTTGGTCAGCGACAGCCGTTTGCGCAAAAAAATCTTCACCGCCATCGAAGCCGAATGGCACCGCACCGCCGACGCCCTGGCCCAGATCACCGGTGAAAAGAACCGCCTGGCCAGCAACCCGGCACTGGACCGCTCGATTCGCCACCGCTTCCCATACATCGACCCACTGCACCACCTGCAAGTCGAGCTCATCCGCCGCTACCGCGCGGGCTTGGCCGACGAACGGGTGCAGCGCGGTATCCACATCTCGATCAACGGGATTGCGGCGGGCTTGAGAAATACGGGCTGAAGGCTGGGCGCGGGTTGCCGCGCTGATGCATCTGCACGCCACAGGCTGTGGCGTGGGCACTGTTTATGAACAGTCAGGAAGAGAAGTGGTAGCGGGCGGCTGGCCAATGACCAACCTCCTATTCACGCTCAATCATGCTGGGTAGCGCTAGAGAGTGAATGAGCGGTGATTATCGTAGCCACCGCTTTGGCTGGTCTACTCATCATCCGGACCACCATCCCTCGTTGGCTTCAGATATTTCAAACCATAGGTACTTATTATTAAATACCGACGTTTTGAAACAAAACTGCCAAGAAAGCCGCTCCCCTAGGGCGTTCGCACCTCTACTTGGCGCAGTAAGGACTAGTGTGTCACATCATGAGCGTGAACGGTTTGGATAAACTGCTTGACGGTGACGCTCTGCCAGTCGGGTGGAAGAACACTTCAGTCTTCAACTTCCCAAAGAATCCTTCACACTCGACGTTGTCAGGCGAACACCCTTGCGTGACAGAGACCAAACCAAATTTGCATCATTCATGCGAAAGAGCCATCCGCTCCAGAGATTGTGATCGCCACTATCCTAATAAACAACAGGCCTGCCCTCACGAACCGTAGCTGTTTTGATGGCCGCATCCAACTTAGTGTTGACCAGCACGGCATCAGGTCGATTGCCAATCGTCCACCTTACCGCTAGACTGTTGACGCCGATCCAATATTGACCACCTGTGCCGATTGAATTTTGACCAGGGGCTTGAGCCAGCTTTTATCTCCGCTGGCTGTGGATAACTATAAGTTTAATTGTCGTCCCGCATCCCCTTTCTCTCCGCTTTTCTTGCCTGCTCCCTGGCTTTAATTCGGCCCCTCGCCTCATTGGAGCTGTGCCTGAATCGGTAGGACTCATTGCCCGTTTCCACAATGTGGCAGTGGTGCGTCAACCGGTCCAGCAGCGCCGTCGTCATCTTGGCATCCCCAAACACGCTAGACCATTCGGCAAACGTCAGGTTCGTCGTGATCAGCACGCTCACCCGTTCATACAGCTTGGACAGCAAGTGAAACAGCAGTGCCCCTCCGGCTTGGCTGAACGGCAAATACCCCAACTCATCGAGTACCACCAAGTCCATGCGCGACAAACTCAACGCAAGCCGACCTGCCTTGCCTTGAGCCTTCTCTTGTTCCAGCGCGTTGACCAGGTCCACCGTCGAGTAGAACCTGACCTTTTTGCCGTGTTGCGTCAGCCCCGAGATGCCCAGCGCCGTGGCCAGGTGCGTTTTGCCCGTCCCCGGCCCCCCTATGAGCACCACGTTTTGCGCATCCTGCGTGAACGACAGATCGGCCAGTTTGTGCACCAATGCCCGGTCCACTTGTGACGCCTCAAAGTTGAAGCCCGCCAAATCCCGGTGCACCGGGAACCGCGCGGCCTTGGTTTGATGCGCAATCGATCGCATATGGCGGTTGACTGCTTCGGCTTGCAGCAAGTGCTCGATCAGCCAGCGAGATGCCTGCAGCTCGGCATTGCCACCTTGCTCCACCAGATCCGCCCATGCCATGGCCATGCCGCTCAGTCTGAGCCCTTTAAGTTCGGCCTGGATGTCCCGCTGTGTTGGCTTGTACTCAGTCATGCGTCACCTCCACGCTGGACCGCAGGCCGTCGTAGCGCGCCGTGTTGGCCATCGGCACCTCACTGAGCTGCAGCGATGTTTCGGCTTGCTGCGGCATCGGTGGACTGCTCAAGCGCGCCAACACGTTGCGCACATGCTCCACGCTGATGCCACCGTTGGGGGTGGCGCCTTCCAGCAAAACCTCCACCGCCACCAATACAGCGTCCAGCCCCGCTTGCGGCACCACGGCCAGCACCTGGGCCATCACCCGGTCACCTCCAGCATGGCGCATCAGCGATTGCCGCAGCTTCAACAGCGCAGGCGGCAAGTCCAGAAACGGTGTGCCATTCCTCAGCGCCCCCGGCTTGCGTTGCACCAGGTCGATGTAATGCTGCCAGTCGTAGCTGATTTGCGCCCGGTTGGTCAGCCTTGCGTGACTGGCCACGATGGCGTCTTGGGCCACCACATCGACTCGGCCCGGATACAGCCTTGTACTGACCATCTGCCCAGCCCACTCGCACGGCACCGAATATTTGTTGCGCGCCACATTGACCAAACAGGTGCTGCTCACCCGGGCCGGATTCTCCACATACCCATCAAACGGCTCGGGCATGCTCATCAAGTGCTCATGCTCCAAATCCAGCATCTCGGCCAGCGTGAACTGCTTTTGCTCAGGGTGCGGTGTTTCGGCCCAGATCGAGCGGCAGCGCTCAGCCAACCAAGCATTGAGCTCAGCAAACGAGCCAAACCGCTTGGTGCCAGCCTCTATCCAGATACGCCTGCGGCTGTCCTGCACGTTCTTCTCCACCACCCCTTTCTCCCAACCCGAGGCCACGTTGCAAAAGTCCGGCTCGAACAGGTAGTGGCTGCACAGCGCATTGAAGCGGGCATTGACGATGCGACCTTTGCCTTTCTTGACCTTGTCCACCGCCGTCTTCATGTTGTCGTAAATGCCCCGGCGCGCCACACCGCCCAGCGCCGCAAAACTGCGGGTGTGCGCGTCAAACAACATCTCGTGTCCCTGGCTGGGGTAAGCCACCACCCAGAACGCCCGGCTGGCGCACAGCTTGAGATGTGAGACCTGCATGTGGTGGTACACCCCGCCAATGAGCAACCCTTCCTCGCTCCAGTCAAACTGAAACGCCTCGCCCAGCTCGAAACTCAAAGGCACATACGCCTTGGATGCCGCCTTGCCCTCTTGCTCGCGCCAACCCCGAATGAAATCCGTCAATCGGCTGTAGCCGCCCCGATAGCCCTGCGCCTGCAACTGCGCCAACAGCGCCCGCGCACTGCGCCGGGCATGTTTGGGTCGATGGGAATCGGCTTTGAGTGCCTGCACCAACGTCGCCTCAAACGCGCTGAGCTTGGTGAATCCGCTTTGCCTTTTGTACTTGGGAGCCTGGTCGCCAGGGGCTTTGAGCCATTTTTTGACCGTGTTGCGCGACAGTCCCGTGCGCTTGGCAATCTCGCTGTTGGAGAGTTGCTCGCGCAACTTCATGCGCCTGACCTTACCTATCATTTCCATGGTGATCACCTTCTATCTCTCCTGCTGAATATTTCAGCAGGCCAGTTGAACACCCTGGTCAATTTTGAGTCGGCACTCCTAGGTTTAGATGGTCAGTTTTCGGTCGGCGGCAACAATGCTTGCGCCCATACGGTCGTAAACCTTCGGAAACAGCAGCGACGCGACCATCAGCGGCGGCGCGATAACGAGCACGGTCGGCAGGTGCCGCGCGCGAAGACTGTATGTGTCAAAGAGTTGGTCGAGTTCCATCTGTTGTGGATACTAAGATGCAGTTAACTTTAGCATGTATTAAAACAAAGAGGCTCAATAATGGCCGCCTCAGTTACTTTCTTCCCTGTCGACTGCGGCGACATGTCGCTGCTGAAGTTGGCTGACTCGACGGGCAACGACCGTTCTCGTCGACATCAACATCCGTGCTGTGGCCAACTGCGACGATTAAACCGCGCACGTGGGCCAATGTCGTGTATTCACGATCGCCGACATAGGCCACCGCAACTCGACCGACCGCCTTCAGCCTAAACACGCCTGTTCGGGCTCTGCCGTCCTAAATCAGCAATGAATTTTGTACCTTAGTCATTTATGGGACGCAAAATTCACATCAAACTCCCTAGTCCGAACCCGCATGAATCCTGGGTCGCGCCCTTGGATACGACCAAGAGAAAACAGAGAAAGAGAGAGATTTCTGGGCAAAAAATGGCCCGTTCCCGATTTCCTGACCATTCACGGCCAAGAGATTTTTTCAAGAATGGCGCAATTACAGGGCCACAGCAGGCTCCATGAACGGTATGGAGAACAGTTCACGGGTGATAAATGGTAGGGCGTCACGGACTTGAACCGTGGACCAAAGGATTCTGGTTTGTGTGACTTTCGCCACTCCCTGGACTATGCCTTCATCGTAGCTTTCGCCTTAGACGGGCGCCGTCTAGTCTCTACACCTTCACAGTGATTTCTCACTGCGCTTGGCTCGGCATTGGCGTATGCATCGCTGCACTTAGCTTTCACCGAATTTGACGCCATTCACGCGAGGAGTTTCCTGCCTCGGTGCACAATTTTTATGAGTCCTCTGCTCTAACCAACTGAGCTAACGCCCCACTACAGCTGCTGATTGTAGTCGGGCCACACGGCCATTTATTTAGACTGGCTCAACGCGTTGCTGACCAAGCGCGAGGTGATGTTGACGATCTGAATCATTCGGTCGTAGGGCATGCGGGTCGGGCCGATCACGCCCAAGGTGCCCACAATCTGGCCATCCACCTCATAAGGGGAGCTGACGACCGACAGTTCCTGCATGGGCACGATCTGGCTCTCGCCGCCTATATAAATACGCACACCCTCGGCCTGGCTGGACACATCCAACAAGCGCATGAGCTGGGTTTTTTGCTCAAAAAGATCAAACGCCCTGCGCAAATGCCCCATGTCACTGGAAAAGTCGCTCACCGACAACAAGTTGCGCTCGCCCGCGATGACCACTTCGTTTTGGTCTTCGGCCAAAGCCTCGGTGCTGACCTTGACGGCCGCCTGCATGAGCGTGGCGATTTCGCTTTGCAAACTGACCAGTTCTTGCTGCACCCGGCTGCGCACTTGCTCAATGGCCATGCCGGCGTAGTGCGAGTTGAGGAAATTCGAAGTTTCCAGCAGCTGACTTTGGGAGTAGTCCGTCTCCGTCAACAAGATCCTGTTTTGAACATCGCCCTCAGGGGAAACAATGATCACCAACAAACGGCGCTCGGACAATCGCAGAAACTCGATGTGACGAAACACAGACGGTCTGCGCGGCGTCATGACCACGCCCACAAAGTGGGACAAGTTCGACAACAAATTGGCTGCGCTGGCAATCACCCTTTGCGGTTGGTCTGGCGTCAGCGCCGGAGTCTCCAGACCATCGCGCTGAACCGTGAGCATGGTGTCCACAAAGAGCCGGTAACCTCGGCTGGTCGGAATGCGCCCGGCAGAGGTGTGCGGGCTGGCAATCAGACCCAGCTCCTCCAGGTCCGACATGACGTTTCGGATGGTGGCGGGCGACAAGTCCAGGCCCGAGGCTTTGGAGAGCGTGCGCGAGCCCACGGGTTGGCCGTCCGCGATATAGCGTTCAACCAGCGCTTTGAGCAATAACTTGGCACGATCATCTAGCATCCGGTCATTTTAATGATGTAATTTGCGGATGAGATCCAAATTCCGTCACGTTGCGCTCTTTGGCAAGTACCACACCACCGCCCACGGTGGGGGGCTTGAGAGTTCGCGACGTGTTCTGGACGATGTGGCCCAGTTCCTGACACGCCAAGGTTGCGATGTGGTGCTGGACAAAGAGACCGCCCTGCACACCGGCCTGAACCAATACCCCATGCTGGAGATGGCCGAGATCGGCAAGCAGTGCGATTTGGGTTTGGTGATTGGCGGCGACGGCACCATGCTGGGCATTGGTCGCCAGATGGCCCGCTACGCCCTGCCCCTGATCGGCATCAACCAGGGGCGTCTCGGCTTCATCACGGACATCCCGATTCAAAGCTACCAAGATGTGCTGCAGCCTATGCTGCAAGGCAATTACCAGACCGAAGACCGCAGCTTGTTGCAAGCTCACGTCATGCGTGACCAGCGCAGCGTGTTCAGCGCTTTGGCCATGAACGACGTGGTCGTCAACCGAGGCGGCACCTCCGGCATGGTGGAGCTGCGCGTCGAAGTCGATGGCCGCTTTGTGGCCACCCAGCGTGCTGACGGCCTGATCATCGCCACGCCCACGGGCTCCACCGCTTATTCACTGTCGGTGGGCGGCCCATTGATGCACCCGTCCATTGGTGGCTGGGTCATGGCCCCCATCGCACCGCACACCTTGTCTAACCGCCCGATCGTGTTGCCAGAATCGTCAGAGATCAGCATCGAAATCGTGGCTGGGCGCTACGTCAGCGCCAACTTTGACATGCAATCGCTGGCCGAACTGATGCTGGGTGACCGCATCACGGTGCAACGATCCGAGCACAAAGTGCGCTTTTTGCACCCCGCAGGCTGGAACTACTTTGACACCTTGCGCAAAAAAATGCACTGGAACGAGGGCGTTTAAGCCGTGGCACTGACGCACATCACCCTGCGCGACTTTGTGATCGTGCACGAACTCGAACTCGATCTGGGCAGCGGCTTCAGCGTGCTGACCGGCGAAACCGGTGCTGGCAAATCCATCTTGATTGACGCTCTGCAACTGGCCTTGGGTGCCCGCGCCGAATCGGGTGTGGTGCGCGAAGGCGCCAACCGCTGCGAAGTCTGCGCCGAATTCGAGCCCACGCACGCCATCCAAGCTTGGCTCGAAGCCGCCGGTTTTGATGCCAACGCCGAATTGCTGCTGCGCCGCACGGTGGACACCTCGGGCAAAAGCCGCGCCTGGATCAATGGCAGCCCGGCCACCGCCACACAATTGCGTGAACTGGGCGAACAACTGCTGGACATCCATGGCCAACACGCCTGGCAAAGCCTGACCCGACCCGACGCGGTGCGTGGCCTGCTCGACGCCTATGCGGGCACCGATATCCGACCACTCAAAGCCGCGTGGCAAGTTTGGCGACAAGCCCAACAAGCCCTGGCCGAAGCCCAGCAAGCGCAAAGCACATTGGCCAACGAACGCGAACGGCTGGCCTGGCAAATTGGTGAACTGGAAAAACTCAATCCCCAAGCGGGCGAATGGCAAGACCTGAGCGCACAGCACAGCCGCTTGGCCAACGCGCAGGCCTTGATCGACGGGGCCAACCAAGCCACCCTTTTGCTCGAAGGCGATGACGAGGGCGGCGCGTTGCGCCAGTTGTCACGCGCCATTCAAACACTGCAGTCGCTGGGGCAATTTGAGCCTGAGTTCCATGCGCTGGCCGACCTGCTGACCTCGGCCCAAGCCCAAACCGAAGACGTGGCACACAGCCTGCACAGCTACTTGCGCAAAACCGACCTTGACCCAGCACACCTGGCCCAACTCGACGAACGCATGGGCCAGTGGTTGTCGCTGGCTCGCCGCTACAAAAAAACACCCGACGAATTGCCTCTGACACGCCAATCGTGGCGTCAAGAATTGGCCCAACTCGATGCCGCGGCCGATCTGAACAGCCTACAAAAAGCCGAACAAGCCGCACAAACAGCCTGCATGAAAGAAGCCAAAGCGGTCTCTCGCCAACGCCAACAGGCGGCCAAGCCACTGGCCCAAGCCGTCAGCAGTGCCATGCAACAACTGGGCATGCAAGGCGGCCGCTTTGAAGTGCAACTGCACGCGCTGGATGCGCCTGCGCAGCATGGCCTCGAAGAAGTCAGCTTTTTGGTCGCCGGGCACGAAGGCAGCACACCCCGCCCGGTGGGCAAAGTGGCCTCTGGCGGTGAACTCTCTCGCATCGCGCTGGCCATTGCGGTCACCACCAGCGAACTGGGCGAGGCCGGCACCCTGATTTTTGACGAAGTCGACTCGGGTGTGGGCGGCGCTGTGGCTGAAACCGTGGGCCGCCTGATGAAACAGCTGGGTGTGCACCGCCAAGTGTTGGCCGTCACTCACCTGCCCCAGGTAGCCGCCTGTGCTGACCACCATTTGCTGGTCAGCAAAGCTGCTGCCCATGGACAAGTCAGCAGCCAGGTGCGGGCTGTCGAAAGCGAAGAGCGCGTGAGCGAAATCGCCCGCATGCTGGGTGGCGAAAAGCTGTCGGCCACCACCTTGGCCCACGCCAGAGAAATGCTGGGCGATGCCCCTTTGAAATCCACGGGCCGAAAAGCCACACACAACTGAGCATGGACATCATCTTGATCACCGGCATGTCCGGCTCCGGCAAATCGGTCGCCTTGCACGCGCTCGAAGACGCTGGTTACTACTGCGTCGACAACCTGCCACCCGAGTTGTTGATCCCCTTTGTCAAACTCGAAGAGCAGCAAAAAGAGCAACGCTTGGCCATTGCCATCGATGTGCGCAGTGCCAACTCATTGCACCTGATGCCCGAGCAAATGGCCCTGCTGCGCGACATGGGCATGACGGTTAAATCTGTGTTTTTGGACGCCACCTCTGACACCTTGCAGCGCCGCTATTCAGAAACGCGCCGCAAACACCCCTTGTCGGGCGGCAGCAAGCCCCAAAGTGACAAAGCGCTTTTTGAAACCATCGAGTTCGAACGTGAATTGCTGGCCGACTTGCGCGAACGCGCGCACGTCATTGACACCAGTTTGCTGCGCTCTGCTCAACTGCAAACCTACATCAAAACCCTGGTCAGCGCCCCCTTGGCCCAACTGACGCTGGTGTTTGAATCCTTTGCTTTCAAGCGCGGCATTCCCACCGATGCAGACTATGTATTTGACGTGCGCATGCTGCCCAATCCGCATTACGAAAGCGCATTGAAACCCTTGACCGGACGTGATGAGCCTGTGCAGGCTTACCTGCGCCAGTCAGAAGAATTCGTCCAAATGCAGCTTCAGATTGAAGGCTTTCTCAAGCAATGGATTCCTGCCATTGAGCGCGATCACCGCAGCTATGTCACGGTGGCCATCGGTTGCACCGGGGGCCAACACCGCTCGGTCTTCATGGTCGAGCAATTGGCACACAACTTTGGAGCCCGCTGGCTCACACTCAAACGGCATCGCGAACTTGACGCCATCTGACGTCGTTCGTTTTGGAGGTCGAGGCCAAAGCCAAGGATCTGCCGTGAATCAGGCCATCAACAAGGTCCTGATCGGGGCAGGCAAGCCCATGTTGGGCCACATCGCAGCATCCACCCACTGACCGTCGCAGGCCGGTAAATGTTGAACGCTGCCCGTCATCCGAACGGGGTGCAAATAAAGATCACGGTGGGTCAACACATGCTTCCACGGCTCAATGTAGTTCGTACCATGCCCTTGCACCCAAGCCGCCAGCAATTCATCTTCTGAATCAAATACTGGCAAACTGAATAAGCCCGCCCAGATGCCTTTGTCGGGCCGTTTTTGCAGCCAAACCTGACCCTGTGCATTGACCGCCCACAGCAACCACAAAGTGGCGCTGGAGCGCTTGAGTTTGCGGGTCTTGACGGGATAAGCCAGAGGCTCACCCTGCGCTTTGGCCTGGCACAAACCGCTGACCGGGCACGCTTCGCACTGCACCTTGCGCGGCAAACAAACGGTGGCACCCAAATCCATCAGGGCTTGGGTATAGCGCGGCATGTCGGCTGGTTTTTCTGGCAACAGTTCTTGCGCCAGAGCCCACAAAGCCCTTTCATTTTTGAGCACAGCCAAGTCATCGCCATAGCCCAGCACGCGGGTCAGCACGCGTTTGACATTGCCGTCCAAAATAGCTGCACGCTCCTGAAAGCAAAACGCCGCAATCGCGGCAGCGGTGGAGCGGCCAATGCCCGGCAGGGTTTGCAGGTCTTCGGCACGGCGGGGAAACGCCCCGCCAAAGCGCCCCATCACCTCTTGCGCACACTTGTGCAAATTGCGCGCGCGGCTGTAATACCCCAAGCCACTCCACAACGCCAACACATCGTCTTGTGGCGCAGCAGCCAAAGCAGTCACATCAGGAAAACGTGTCAAGAACCGGGGGAAGTAGTCGAGCACGGTCGTCACCTGGGTCTGCTGCAACATGATCTCGGACAACCAGACGCGGTAAGGGTCTTGGGTGTTTTGCCACGGCAAGCTTTGGCGGCCGTGCTGGCGCTGCCAATCCACCATGAGACGGGCAAAACCTTCGGGCAAATCTTGGAGTGGACGCATCAAGGTTTCTGGCATACGGGGCAATAAAAAGTAGTGCGTTGGCCTTGCAGCATGGACCGGATCGGGGTGCCACAGACACGGCAAGGCTCGCCCGCACGGCCGTACACGGCCGCCTCGAGCTGAAAGTAGCCGGTACGGCCTTCGGCGCTGACAAAATCTTTGAGTGAACTGCCGCCCTGTTCTACCGCGCGGGTCAGCACCTGAACAATGGCGGCATGCAACTTGGCCACACGCGGCCTGGACAAACGCGCCGCCTTGGTGGTCGGCCGGATACCGGCCATGAACAAAGCTTCTGAGGCATAAATATTGCCCACACCCACCACCACATCGCCCGCCAACAGCACCTGCTTGATGGCGGACTGGCGCTTTTTCAGGGCGTCGGCAAAAGCGGCGACATCAAACTGGCCATTCAACGGCTCCACCCCCAGCCGCCCCAGCAACTTCTGCGCTTCGGGGGATGCCTCTGAGGGAGCCCAGACCACCGCACCAAAACGGCGCGGGTCATGCAAGCGCAACACCCCCCTGTCGGTGACCAGATCCATGTGGTCATGCGGCCCGGCTTCGGGCTGAGTGGGCGCGAAATTCAAGCTGCCCGACATGCCCAGGTGCACCAACAACAAACCCTGATCCAGATCGAGCAACAGGTATTTGCCGCGTCGGCGAACACCCAGCACCTGCTGCCCCACTAAGCCTTGAGGTGATAGCCCCAAGGGCCAGCGCAGGGGTTTGCCCATGTGCAAAGCCAAAATTTTGGCGGAGGCTATCCGGTCCGCAAAACTGCGACGGGTCACTTCAACTTCGGGGAGCTCTGGCATGCGAAGGGTTAGGCGCCGAAGAGGGCAATCTGCCCTGGACGCACTTGATTAAAAGGTGGCTGGATTATGATGGCCGACATGAAATTCTGGTTTCGACTTGCTGTCTTGTCCTCGTGCGTCGTCGGTGCTTGGGCGCAGCCTGCAGCACCCCAAGCAGAGGCTCCGCCCCCACAGTCGGCCCTCGACGCCGTCCTGTTTTACCAAATTTTGCTGGGTGAGTTGAATGCCCGCCAAGGCTCGCCAGGCAGTGGTTTTTCCATCCTGCTCGACGCCGCCCGTAAAACCCGCGACCCGGCCTTGTTCCAACGCGCCGTCGACATGGCACTGCAAGCCCGCTCCGGCGATGCCGCGTTGCAAGCGGCACAGAGCTGGAAAAGAGAAATCCCCACCGCGATTGAAGCCAACCGCTATGTGCTTCAAATTTTGCTTGCCTTGAACCGCATCGAAGAAGCAGGCAAAGCCCTCGCTGTATCGATTCATGAACTACCTCTCGACGAGCAGCCGGGTGCCATTGCCTCAGTGCCGCGTTTGTTTGGTGTGGTGCAAGACAAGCAGTTGGCCGCTGACGTGGTCGAAAAAGCTTTGACCCAAGCGCTCAACCATCCCCGAACGTCTGCATCTGCGTGGACAACCGTGGGCCGAATGCGGCGCGACGCAGGTCAAATTAGCCGCGCGGTCGATGCCGCCACCAAAGGGCACGCAGCAGATCCCAAGGCCACAGGCCCATTGGTACTGGCCCTGAGTTTGATGGTCAGCGCCAACAGCAGCCTCAAACCGATGGTCGACGCGGCCATGAAAACCGATGTCGTGCCTGAATTGCGCTTGGGCTATGCCAGGACCTTGCTCACCCTGCAGCTTTCTGCAGAGGCCGTTGGGCAACTGATGCAACTCAACGCCAAACACCCCGATTTCGCAGAAGGCTGGCTGATTCATGGCCTGGTGTTGCAGGAAAACGGCCAGCTGCCCGAGGCAGAAAGACGCCTCGAAAAGTATGTGGACCTGATCGCCAACAGCAAAACACCAGAACACCAAGCCGGACTGGCCGAAGCGTTGATGGCGCTGGCGCAAATCGCTCAAAAAAATGGACAACTGGAACGAGCCAACCAATGGCTGGCTCGAATGCCTGCTGGCGCAGACCCCATCAAATTGGCCAGCCGACAAGCCGACCTGCTGGCCCAACAAGGTCGCTTGGACGAAGCACGACGCGTGCTGGCACAGATCAAACCTGCCAACGCAGAACAAGCCCGACGCAAGGTTTTGACCCAATCGTTCTGGCTGCGTGAACACCGCGAAGCCCAAGCCGCTTACACACTGGTCAAAGCGGCGCTGGACAACAAACCCGATGACACCGAGTTGCTGTCCGAGTTGGCCCTGATTTGCGAAAAGCTCAAACGCGTTGACGAGATGGAAGCCCTGCTGCGCCAACTCATGGCCAAAGCCCCCCAAGACGCCCACGCATTCAATGCACTGGGTTACTCGCTGGCGGACCGGAATATTCGCCTGGACGAGGCACAACAGCTGATCGAAAAAGCCGTGCAATTGTCTCCTCAGGACGCCTACATTCAAGACAGCCTGGGTTGGGTCACATTCCGTCAGGGCAAGCACAAAGAGGCTTTGGCTATTTTGCAGGCGGCCTACAAATCCAGGCCCGATGCCGAGATTGCAGCCCACTTGGGCGAAGTACTCTGGACCACAGGCCAAACCCGTGAAGCTGGCACCATCTGGCGCGAAGGCCTGCTGCTCAAAGCCGACAACGAAACCCTGGTTGAAACTCTCAAACGCTTCAACTTCAAACCATGAAGCGAGACGCGGCACAGCGGCGAGCATGGTTGAGCGTGTGTGGTTTGGGCATGCTGGCTTTGGCAGGCTGCGCCACCCCGCGTCCCCAAGCCACTGACACCACAACGTTCTGGTCCGGGCGTCTGGCGCTGCAACTGCTCAGCACGCCACCGCAGAGTTGGAGCGCCAGTTTTGAACTGCAAGGCTCAGCCGAACAAGGCCAAATGACTTTGCTCAGCCCCATCGGAACCACCTTGGCACGCCTCAGCTGGACGCCCCACGCCGCCTGGCTAGAACAAGGCCAAGACAAGACCGAAAGCAGCAACCTGCAAAGCCTGAGCCAACGTCTAACGGGCACAGACTTGCCCATTGCCGCTCTGTTTGAATGGCTGGAGGGCAAAGCCGCCGATGTGCCCGGCTGGCAAGTGAACTTTTCCGCACACCCCGAAGGCCGTTTGACCGCACGCAGAAGCACCCCTGCGCCCGAAGCTGTTTTGCGCATCCTGCTCGACCGCTGACCAGACACGCCCAGACGCTGACGATAATCTTGCCCATGAAACAGCTGCACGACGTGCCTGCACCGGCCAAACTCAATTTGTTTTTGCACATCACAGGCCAACGCCCTGATGGCTATCACCTGCTTCAATCGGTGTTCATGCTCATTGATTGGTGCGACACCCTGCACTTCGAAAAACGCTCAGACGGTGCCATCAGTCGCGAAGACCTGACCATCGCTCTGCCTGCCGACGACCTGATCACCCGCGCCGCCAGACTGCTGCAACGGCACACGGGCTGCACAGAGGGCGTACACATCGCCGTCGAAAAGCAGATTCCGGCCCAAGCTGGCATGGGCGGCGGGTCTTCTGACGCAGCCACATGCCTGCTGGCACTCAACCAGCTGTGGGAATTGAAGCTGGGCCTGCCCACGCTCGAAAAACTGGGGCTGCAACTGGGTGCGGACGTGCCTTTTTTCTTGCGTGGACACAACGCTTGGGTAGAGGGCGTGGGCGAGCAAATCACCCCGATTTCCTTGCCTCCGGCGCAGTTTTGGGTGCTCAAACCCGACTCAGGTGTCGAGACTTCTCAAATTTTTACGCACCCAGAGCTTGAACGCGCCACAAAGCCTGCTATAATTTCGGTCTTCGCTGCAGCGCCATATGACTTCGGTCACAATGATCTGCAACCTGTTGCTCAAGCAATCTGTCCTGATGTTTCTAAGGCACTTCAAGTGCTTTCTAAAGCAGGCATGAACAGCAAGATGACAGGTTCTGGCAGTGCAGTGTTCGCACATTGCACAACAGGCATGACGCCGAGTCCGGTCCCAGACCACTGGCAAATGCGCAAATGCAGCAATATGGAGGTTCACCCTTTATTGGGCTGGGCATCCAGCGAAAGTTGATCGGTAGATCGCTGTTTCAGCGGTCAACCCGTGTAGGGGAGTCGCCAAGTTGGTTAAGGCACTGGATTTTGATTCCAGCATGCGAAGGTTCGAGTCCTTCTTCCCCTGCCAAATACGTTCATTCGTACAGGCCCTTTTTTCTGATCGCTGGAATGCACATGCAGCCTGCTTCACTCCCCCCCGAATACATGCTGTTCACCGGCAACGCCAATCCTGTTTTGGCGGCCGAAATTGCCCGTTGCTTGGGCACACAGCTCGGCGCTGTCGATGTGGGTCGTTTCTCTGACGGTGAAGTCACCGTCGAGCTCAAACAAAACGTCCGCGCTCGCGAAGTTTTTGTGGTTCAGTCCACCTGCGCGCCAACCAACGAAAACCTGATGGAACTGCTGATCATGGTCGACGCGCTCAAACGCGCTTCGGCAGGTCGCATCAGTGCCGTCATTCCTTACTTTGGTTACGCCCGTCAAGACCGCCGCCCACGCTCTACCCGCGTGCCGATCTCGGCCAAAGTGGTCGCGAACATGTTGCAAGCCGTTGGCGTTGACCGCGTCCTGACCATGGACTTGCACGCCGACCAGATTCAGGGCTTCTTTGACATCCCGGTCGACAACATTTATGCGTCGCCTGTTTTGTTGGGCGACCTGCGCCAGCAAAATTACGACGACCTGATCGTCGTGTCACCAGACGTGGGTGGCGTGGTGCGAGCACGCGCCTTGGCCAAACAACTTGGCTGCGACTTGGCCATCATCGACAAGCGTCGTCCGAAAGCCAACGTCAGTGAAGTCATGCACGTGATCGGCGAGATCGACGGTCGCAACTGCGTGATCATGGATGACATGATCGACACGGCAGGCACCTTGGTCAAAGCAGCCGAAGTGCTGAAAGAACGCGGCGCCAAAAAAGTCTACGCTTATTGCACCCACCCGATTTTCTCGGGTCCGGCCATCGACCGCATCGCCAAGGGCGAAGCCCTCGATGAAGTCGTGGTCACCAACACCATCCCGTTGTCGGCAGAAGCCGCAGCGTGTGCCAAGATTCGCCAACTCTCCGTGGCTCCGCTGATCGCCGAAACGATCAACCGGATTGCGCACGGTGAGTCGGTGATGAGCCTGTTCTCCGATCCAAGCTGATCGGAAAGAGGCCAACAGCGGCCAGCCGTCCTTGTGGACTGGCTGGCTTTTTTGAGTCAGGGTCGCACTGGTCGCGGTGGACCCTAGAAGGAGAAATGTATGAAATTTGTCGCTTTTGAGCGCTCCAAGCAGGGCACGGGTGCGAGCCGCCGTCTCCGCAATTCCGGTCGCACACCTGGTATCGTTTACGGTTCCACAACGGCCCCCCAACTCATCGAGCTGGACCACAACGCTTTGTGGCACGCCCTGAAAAAAGAAGCTTTCCACGCTTCGATTCTCGAGATGGAATTCGACGGCAAGTCCACCCAGGTTTTGCTGCGTGACTACCAGATGCACCCCTACAAGCAGTTGGTGCAACACATCGACTTCCAGCGCGTCGATGCCAACACCACTTTGCACATGAAAGTGCCATTGCACTTCAGCGGCGAAGAAGAGTCTGAAGCCTTCAAGACCGACAAGTGCACGATCAACCACGTCGTGACCGAAATCGAAGTCGCTTGCTTGCCCGCCAACCTGCCTGAGTTCATTGCTGTGAGCTTGACTGGCCTGACCAAAGGCGTGTCGCTGCACCTGAATGACATCACTTTGCCCGCTGGCTGCAAGCCTGTGACCCACGGCAAGAAAAACCCAGTCTTGGTGACTGCGGTGGCTCCTGTGGAAGAAGTTGTGGCAGCCCCTGTGGCCGCTGCACCTGCAGACGCCAAAGGCAAGGGCAAAGGCAAGAAGTAATCTTCTCGTCTTTGGCTGAAACGCCTTCCTGCAAAAGGCCCGCACTGCGGGCCTTTTGCTTTGGTGCCCCGGCACTCATGCCGGCTCACCGAGTGCCAAGGATAATCACGCACCATGATCAAACTCTTAGTCGGCCTGGGCAACCCGGGCAACGAATACGAAGACACCCGCCACAACGCCGGTTTTTGGTGGATTGATACGGTCGCGCGCGAGCTCAAAGTGTCATTGGTGCCCGAGCGCAGTTACCACGGTCTGATGGCACGCACCACCGTTAACGGCCAAACGGTGTGGTTGCTCGAACCCCAGACCTTCATGAACCTGTCGGGTAAATCGGTCAGTGCCTTGGCCCGGTTCTTCAAGATTCAGCCACAAGAAATACTGGTGGCCCACGACGAACTGGACATTGTTCCGGGTGAAGCCAAGCTCAAACTGGGTGGCAGCCACGCCGGGCACAACGGCCTGCGTGACATTCATGCGCAACTGGGCACCGCAGACTATTGGCGTTTGCGCATTGGTGTGGGCCATCCGGGCGACAAGGCCGAAGTGGTCAGTTGGGTCCTCAAAAAGCCGATGCTGGAGCACCGAAAAGCCATCGAAGACAGCATCCATCGCTCAGTCAAGGCTTTGCCGCTGTTGCTGGCTGGCGAAATGGAAAAGGCCATGGTTCAAATTCACACCAGCAAGCCCCCTCGACCCAAACCGCCAAGACCCGTCAAAGCACCTGCCGCAGAGGAAGGCGCACCCGAGTGATTCGGGCGGCATGGGTCACAAAACGCTCGGCCTAATCAAGCACGAAGCCCGCAGTTCACTGACCCTGCAAGCGCCGGTATTTGGCCCACAGAGATTCCTGGTTTTCAACATGCTGCGGGTTGACCGGGATGCAAGCCACTGGACAGACCTGCACGCATTGGGGCTCATCGAAATGGCCAACGCATTCAGTGCACTTGGACGGGTCGATTTCATAAATCTCTTCGCCCAGATAAATGGCCTGGTTCGGGCACTCGGGCTCACACACATCGCAGTTGATGCATTCATCGGTGATCATCAGTGCCATGCAACAAGCTCCACACAGGTAAGCGTCAAATTCATGGCCCGATTATCGGCCACCCACAACACCCCGAGGACCGGCAGGGCTGCTCAGGTCGGCAGGCCTTTGCTTAGGGGCAAGATTCATCCGGCGTCAAACGCCTAAAATAAGATGCAGGAACCCCATCATGAACGCTGACCTGCACTGCCACTCCGTTGTCTCTGACGGCACCCTCACCCCCGAAGCCCTGGCCGAACGCGCCAAAACCAATGGCGTTGAACTGTGGGCACTGACCGACCACGACGAAGTGGGTGGGCAGGACCGCGCACTGGCCGCAGCGCGCTCACAAGGTCTGCCTTACCTGACAGGTACAGAAATTTCGGTCACATTTGCCAACCAGACCGTGCACATCGTGGGCTTGGGCTTTGACGCACATAACACGGCCCTGGTTGAAGGTTTGCACCGCACCCGAGGTGGCCGCAGCGAACGCGCCCAAGAAATGTCAGACGGCCTGGCCAAGGTCGGCATCCTGAATGCCTACGAAGGCGCGCTGAAATATGTGGGCAACCCCGAACTGATTTCACGCACCCACTTTGCCAGGCATCTGGTGGAAACCGCCGTGTGCAGCGACACCTCTGAGGTGTTTCGCAAATACCTGACCGAAGGCAAACCCGGCTACGTGCCCCACCGCTGGGCGCGTCTGCAAGAAGCGGTGCAATGGATCACCGATGCCGGCGGCATTGCCGTGATTGCCCACCCGGCACGCTACGGTTTCACGCCCAACGAAGAGTACGCGCTGTTCAGCGAATTCAAGGCCCACGGCGGACGTGGTGTGGAAGTCATCACCGGCAGCCACTCGTCGCAAGAAGCCGTGCGTTACGCGGAAACCGCCCTCGAATTTGACCTTGCAGCCTCTCGCGGCAGTGACTTTCACAGCCCCACTGAAAGCCGAATCGACCTGGGCACCCTGCCCCTCTTGCCGGGCCAACTGACCCCGGTCTGGCAACTGCTGGCCGACCGCATCCAGTGAGCCAAGCGCACGCCCGCCATACGCTTCACGGCATCGGCTTTGCTGTCCTGGCCACTGCGTGCTTTGCCACGCTGGACACCACCACTCGGCACATCAGTGCGGGTTTTTCTGTTTTGGTGGCACTGTGGTTTCGCTACGCCATCCAGGCACTCATCACCACCGCCGTGGTCTGGCCAGGCCGTGGCCGCAGTGTGCTGCTGACCCAACACCCCCGTTTCCAGCTGGCGCGTGGTCTGTTGCTGTTTGCCTGCAGCATCCTGGCTTTTTACAGCCTCAAGTACATGCCGGTCGGCGAATTCACATCCATCGCGCTTTTGGCCCCACTGGTCATCACCTTGCTGGCAGCCTGGATGCTGAAGGAGAAAATTCGCCCGTTGCGCTGGCTCTTGGTGGCTGGCGGATTTGTGGGCACGTTGGTCATCATTCGGCCCGGCAGCCACCACTTTGACTGGACCGTGATCTTGCCGCTGATGCTGGTGGCCACCAATGCGGGCTTTCAGATCCTGACCAGCAAGATGACCCAAACCGAAGACCCGATCACCATGCACTTTTACACAGGCTGGATCGGCACCATCTTGTCCTCATTGATCCTGCCGTTTGTCTGGGAAATGCCGCATGACTGGACGGTTTGGCTGCAACTGCTGTTGATGGGTGTGTTGGCCTCAATCGGGCATTTCTTGCTGATCCTGGCCTATGGCCGAGCACCGGCTGCCACGCTCACACCCTATATGTACGCGCAAATTGGTTTTGCCGTGATGGGTGGCTGGCTCGTCTTTGACCACCTGCCAGACCAATGGACCATCGTAGGCATGGGCTTGGTGGCGCTTTGCGGAGCCTTGGGTGCGTGGCTCACAGTGCGCGAAACCCGCATTGCCATCCAGCCACCAGAATCCTGATCTGAGGTTCGAGCACACCGCCCGCACATTCCCTACCCCTGACCGCAAGACCCTATGGCCCAGTTTTTTACTGTTCACACCCGAAAACCCGCAAGCCCGGCTGCTCAAGCAAGCCGTGCAACTGCTCAACCAAGGCAACGTTTTGGCGGTGCCCACCGACTCCAGCTATGCGCTGGTCTGCCATCTGGACGACAAAAATGCCGCAGACCAGTTGCGCCGCATTCGAGGCGTTGACGACAAACACCACCTGACGCTGCTGTGCCGAGACCTGAGCGAGCTGGCCAACTACGCCCGAGTGGACAACCAGCAGTTTCGCGCCATCAAACAAGCCACACCCGGGCCTTTCACCTTCATTCTGGAAGCCACCAAAGAAGTGCCGCGCCGGGTCAGCCACCCCCAGCGCAAGACCATCGGCCTGCGTGTGCCCGATCACACAGTGCTTCAAGCGCTGCTGGCCCTGCACGCTGCGCCGCTGTTGGCAGCCACACTCATCATGCCCGGCGAAGACCTGCCACTGAACGACCCCGAAGAGATTCGTGAACGCCTGGAGCACCATGTAGGCGCAGTCATTGATGCTGGCGCCTGCTCGCTGGAGCCCACCACCGTGATCGACATGAGTGGCGACGAAACCCAAGTGCTGCGGCGCGGCCAAGGTGATCCAGCGCTCTTGGGCCTTTAAAGCCAGGTCTGAGACAATCAAGGGGTGAACATGTCTGAACTCATCCAAACCGTCCTCATTTATGCCCTGCCAGTGATCTTTGCGATCACCCTGCATGAGGCCGCTCACGGTTATGCCGCGCAGCGTCTGGGCGACAACACCGCGGCCATGATGGGGCGTGTCACGCTCAACCCATTGCCCCACATCGACCCCATGGGCACCATCTTGCTGCCCCTGCTGCTTTACTTCAGCACCGGAGGTGCTTTTTTGTTTGGCTACGCCAAACCCGTTCCCGTGCGCTTTGACCAACTGAGGCACCCCAAACGCGACATGGTCTGGGTGGCACTGGCGGGGCCAGCATCTAATCTGCTGCAAGCCCTGCTTTGGGGCGCATTGCTCTACGTGCTGGCGGGCAGCGGCATGACCGAACGCTTCTTTCTTGAAATGTGCAAAGCCGGCATGCTGACCAACGTGGTCATGTTCGCCTTCAACCTGTTTCCACTGCCCCCGCTCGATGGCGGCCGCATTCTGGTGGGCTTGCTGCCATGGCGGCAGGCTGTGCTGTTCTCCCGGGTCGAGCCTTGGGGCTTTTTCATCGTCATGGCGCTGGTCATCACGGGCGTCATCAGCGCCTGGTGGATGCAACCCTTGATGGGCGTCACCTTTGACTTGCTCAAGCTGACGCTCAGCCCACTCGCCGCCCTGCTGCGCTGATTTTTTTCGAATTCCTTTTTTCCATGACCTCCAAGCCCCGTATCCGCGTCCTCACCGGCATCACCACCACTGGCACGCCCCACCTGGGCAACTATGTGGGTGCCATCCGCCCCACCGTGCAAGCCAGCCGGGACAGCCAGACCAATGGTTTTTACTTTCTGGCCGACTACCATGCACTCATCAAGTGCGATGAGCCCGCGCGCATTCAGCGCTCGACACTCGAGATCGCCGCCAGCTGGATCGCCTCAGGCCTAGACCCTGAAAAAGTCACCTTTTACCGCCAATCCGACATCCCCGAGATTGCCGAACTCACCTGGTTTTTGACCTGCGTGACCGGCAAAGGCGTGCTCAACCGCGCACACGCCTACAAAGCGGCTGTCGACAAGAACAACGCCGCTGGCCATGACCCGGACAGCGACGTGAGCGCCGGCCTGTTCATGTACCCGGTGCTGATGGGTGCTGACATTTTGATGTTCAAGGCCCACAAAGTACCGGTTGGCCGCGACCAGATCCAGCACATCGAGATGGCTCGCGACATGGCCTCCAGCTTCAACCACCTGTACGGCGAACACTTTGTGCTGCCCGAAGCCGTGATCGAAGAATCCGTGGCCCTGTTGCCCGGCCTGGATGGCCGCAAAATGAGCAAGAGCTACGACAACACCATCCCACTGTTTGCCCCTGCCGCTCAAATGCGCAAGCAAATTGCCGGCATCGTGACCGACTCCAAAGCCCCGGGCGAACCCAAAACCACAGAAGGTTCTGCGCTGTTCCAGATTTACCAGGCCTTTGCCAATGCCGAAGAAACCGCCGCCATGGCCCAAGCCTATGCCGACGGTATTGCTTGGGGCGACGCCAAGCAAATGCTGTTTGAGCGCATCGACCGCGAAATCGCGCCCATGCGTGAGCAGTACCAGGCACTGATCAACAACCCGGCCCAAATGGACAAAATTTTGTTGGCCGGCGCCGACAAAGCCCGGCAACTGGCCACACCCTTCATGCGCGAAGTGCGTCATGCGGTCGGCTTGCGCGCCCTGTCATCGGGCACCGCCACGCCAGCGGCCAAAGAAGCCAAAACCACCGCACCCAGTTTCAAGCAATACCGCGAAAAAGACGGACAGTTCTACTTCAAACTGGTCGATGCGCAAGGCTTGCTGATCTTGCAAAGCAAGGGCTTTGCCTCGCCCAAAGAAGCGGGCCAGACCATTGCCCGCTTGCAAACAGACGGCATTGCCAGCTTGCCGGATTTGAACCACGTACTGGTCCCATTGACGCCAGATAAAGAACCTTTGCTGGCTCAGGCGCTGGAATATTTATCAAACTCAACAAAAAACAGTTAAATAATTTTTTACACATTTGCCGGTTTGTATTGCCAAAAACCACAAACCAGTGTATCCTTAAACTTTAAGCCTAATGCAGAGATCTAAAACATGACTGTATACGTCATCGATGACCACCCCTTGATGCGCGATGCGCTGACCATGCTCGTGCACCGTGTCAAGCCAGGACTGAAAATCATCCCGATCCATAAATTGAACGTGGTTGAATCCACGGTCGAAAAAAATGGTGCCCCAGAACTCTTCTGCCTTGACTTGCAACTGCCAGACACATTGGGCATGTCAGGTGTTCAGGTTCTGAAAGCCAAATTTCCAAATGTGCCGTTGGCCGTCGTCACCAGCGCGAGCGCCAGTGAGTTTGAAGCACGCTGCCTTGAGGCGGGTGCCAACGCTTTCATCGAAAAATCCAACAGCCCGACGCAAATCATTGCAGCCTTGCGCAGTTTGCTGATCACGGAAGAAGAAGAAGCCAGTGAAGACGCCGCACCTGCAGGCCCGACCAAACTGTCCAAGCGCCAAAAGCAATTGATCTTGATGCTGGACCAAGGTTTGTCCAACCGCGAAATTGCCGAAAAACTCGACATCAGCGAGCACACAGTCAAGGTGCACTTCTGGCGCCTGTTTCGCCGCTTGGGCGTCAACAGCCGTACACAAGCGCTGCACTTTGCACGCACCAACGGCTGGTTGGGTATTTAAAGCAAAACAGGCACCTTTTGTGCCTGTTTTTTCTGACAACCGGCACATCTGTGCCGGTTTTGCATTGCGACTGCGATTGCCCGAATCGAGCGCCGGACTTGTGACAGTCAGGACCGCACAGCTCAGTTCTTTTTCTTGTTGATGATGTCGGGCGTCACTGCGTCCAGCACATTCACAGTCGTCTTCACACCATAGACCACAGCAGAGCCCGCTGCATCGGCGATGGCCAATACCGTGCAGCCTGAAAGGCCCACAGCCAGAACGGCGCAAGACAAGAACACAAACAGAGATTTCATGGTGAAAAGGTAAAAGTTTTTAAAAAGCATTGGCCCGCATGAAAGGCCATGCAGGCCATAAAAAAACCCCGCACTGGCAAACCAATGCGGGGTTTTTAACTGGCGGAGGAGGAGGGATTCGAACCCTCGGTAGTGTTGCCACTACGCCTGATTTCGAGTCAGGTACATTCGACCACTCTGCCACCCCTCCTGAGTATTTGTCGAAGCCGTGATTCTAGCAGAGCGTTTCAAGGCTTTTTGGGCACCATCACAGCCGCGTTGCGCGGGGCCATGGTCATCGCCACCACACTGCCAGCCCACATACCGCCATCGACCATCTCGAACGTGGCTGTTCGCTCTTGCCGCGTCATGACCATGAAGCTATTTTTGCCTCGCACCGCCGACACCACGGTCCAGCCTTGTGCCGGATAGGTCTCAAGGAAGAACCGGTAGGCCCCATCAAAATCGCGCCCCACATCGAACACCACACGGCCCACCCAGTTGTCTCCGGCGCCAATGATCAAGGACTGCTCAGCACGAATCATGGCACCAGGCGGCAAAGGCAACTGCCCCAGCAACTGCAAAGGATTTTGAACTTTGCCATCGGCACCCACACCTACAGCAGGCGTGTTGTTCGTACTGGCACAGCCGATCAAACCTGCGCCCGCCAAAATCGCCACCAAGAGTGTTCCCAAACAACGATGAAAGGTCTTCATTCAAACACTCCGGGTGAAAATAAGAAGGTCAAGCACTGAGCAAGGCCACACCACCCATGTAAGGGCGCAGTGCCTCGGGCACTGTAACCGAGCCATCGGCATTCTGGTAATTTTCGAGCACGGCCACCAGTGCACGGCCCACCGCCAAGCCCGAACCATTCAAGGTGTGCACCAGTTCGTTTTTACCTTGCGCGTTCTTGAAACGCGCCTGCAAGCGCCGCGCCTGAAAGGCTTCACAGTTGGACACCGAACTGATCTCACGGTAGGTGTTTTGTGCAGGCACCCACACTTCGAGGTCATAGGTTTTGCTGGCGCCAAAACCCATGTCGCCCGTGCACAAGCTCATCACGCGGTAAGGCAAGCCCAGCTTTTGCAAGATTGCCTCAGCGTGGCCAGTCATGGCTTCGAGGGCTTCGTAGCTTTTCTCGGGGTGCACGATCTGCACCATCTCGACTTTGTCAAACTGGTGCTGGCGGATCAGGCCACGGGTATCGCGTCCGGCACTACCCGCTTCAGACCTGAAGCACGGCGTGTGCGCGGTCAACTTGATCGGCAAATCGGACTCTGACAGCACCTCGTCACGCACGACGTTGGTCAGCGTGACTTCGGATGTGGGGATCAGGTACAGCGCCTGGTTTTCTTCGCTGCCATCCTGACCGCCCTTGTTGGCAGCAAACAAATCGGCTTCAAACTTGGGCAACTGGCCTGTGCCGCGCAGCGTGTCGCCGTTCACGATGTAAGGCGTATAGCACTCGGTGTAACCATGCTCGTTGGTCTGCACATCCAGCATGAACTGAGCCAACGCACGATGCAGGCGGGCCATAGGTCCGCGCATGAACGTGAAACGCGAACCCGTCAACTTGGTGCCGGTAGCAAAGTCCAGACCCAGCTTTTCACCAATGTCTACATGGTCCTTGACCTCGAAGTCAAAGCTCGGCACCGTGCCCCAGCGACGCACCTCGACGTTGCCATGCTCATCGGCCCCCACAGGCACCGACTCGTGCGGCAAATTGGGCACCGCCAGCAACAGGGTTTGCAATTCGGACTGAATGACCTCCAGGCGCTGGGCCGAAGCGTCTAGCTCTTCCTTGATGGTGCCCACCTGGGTCATCACGGCATCGGCCTCAGCGTGCTGGCCTTTGCCCTTGAGCATGCCAATTTGCTTGGAGAAGTTGTTGCGCTGGCTTTGCAACTCTTCTGTGCGGGTTTGCAGCGCTTTGCGCTCGCCCTCCAGCGTGCGAAACGCCTCTACGTTCAGGAAAGCCTGGGGATTTTTACGGGTCTGCAAACGCGCCACGGCAGCGTCGAGATCTTTGCGGAGAAGAACAATATCAAGCATGGGACAGATTGTAGTGACCCGCGTTCGCGGGTATGGCAAACCGGTTGTCACCGCCGGCTTGATCGGGGGGCCATGCCCCGAATTCGTCACCCCCCGCGTGATCTAAGGTCAAGGCTTCCCGAATTCGTCACCCCCGACTAGATCGGGGGTCCATGCCTTCGACGGCGGTGGATACCCGGTCAAGCCGGGCATGACGGATTTGGGGTTACCCGGTCAGGACGTGCATGACAGAGGGGCGGGGCTGGTCAGCAGTCAAACAACATCAAAGCTTCAAGCCCTTGGGCAGCGGAAACTTGATGGTTTCCTGAATGCCGTCCAGCGTGCGCACCGACACGGCACCCAAGGCCCTTAGGCGCGCAATCACCTCTTGCACCAACACATCCGGGGCCGAGGCCCCTGCCGTCAGGCCCACTTTTTGCGCACCCGAAAACCAAGCCCCATCGAGGTCAGCGGCGCTGTCCACCATATAGGCCGGGGTGCCCAAGCGGTCGGCCAACTCGCGCAGGCGGTTGCTGTTGGAACTGGTGGGGCTGCCCACCACAATCACCACATCCACCTGCGGACTCATCAGCTTGACGGCGTCCTGGCGGTTTTGGGTGGCGTAGCAAATGTCTTGTTGTTTGGGCTCGCGCACCTGCGGAAAACGCGCCTTGACGGCCGCCACGATCTCGGCGGCGTCGTCCACACTCAAGGTGGTTTGCGTCACCACAGCCAGCAAGTCGGTCTGGGTCGGCTGCACCTTGGCCACATCGGCCACGTCTTCCACCAAGTGGATACCGCTGTCGAGCTGGCCCATGGTGCCTTCCACCTCAGGGTGGCCCTTGTGGCCGATCATGATGAACTCGTAACCCTCTTTGTCCAGCTTGGCCAACTCCACATGCACCTTGGTCACCAGAGGGCAGGTCGCATCAAAAATGCGAAAGCCCCGCGCCTGGGCCTCGTCTTGGATCGCCCGGCTCACCCCATGCGCACTGAAAATCAGCGTCGCGCCCGGCGGCACATCTGACAATTCTTCAATGAAAATCGCGCCCTTGGCCTTCAAGTCGTTCACCACATAGGTGTTGTGCACGATCTCATGGCGCACATAAATAGGACGCCCAAACTTGGCCAGTGCGTGCTCCACAATGTCGATCGCCCGGTCGACCCCGGCGCAAAAGCCACGGGGTTCGGCCAAAAAAATCTCGGTCATTACAGCACCCCGATCAGTTCAACCTCAAAGGTCACAGGCTGTCCGGCTAGAGGATGGTTGAAGTCAAACAACACCGCACCCGCCTCGCCCACCTCCAGCACCGTGCCGGCATAAGAGCCCAGGCCATCGGGCGTCGGAAACTGCACCACATCGCCCGCTGCGTATTTTTCGGTCGGGTCACCCAGTTCATTCAGCAACTTGCGGGCCACCCATTGCTGCATGTCCGGAATGTGCTCGCCAAAGGCCTCGCCTGCCGGAATCTCCATCACCACCCGGGTGCCTTCGGAAAGTCCCAACAAACGCTGTTCGACAGCGGGTGACAAAGTGCCCGAGCCCAGCGACAAGGTCGCGGGTTTTTCGTTAAACGTGTTGATGATGTCCCCCTGCGGCCCAGCCAGGCGGTAGTGAAGCGTCAAGAAAGATGCGGGTTCGACAATGGACATAAGGGTTTTCTGGAATGCCGCAAACGCGGCCCAACAGGCATAAAGAAGGCACTATTGTAAAAAGCCCGGCCGACCCACCCCGTAAAAGGGACAAGAAGGACCGACGGCAGCTCCGGGGAGGGGCTTCAGATGAGCATCAAGGACTTGCCCGCCGAAGCGCGGCCGCGTGAGAAGTTGCTTGCCCGAGGCCCCCAGGCCCTGAGCGATGTGGAGCTGCTGGCCATCTTGCTGCGCACCGGCATGGCGGGTAAAAACGTATTCCAACTGTCAGAAGAACTGCTGGGGCCAGACGGCATCGCGGGCCTGCTGCAAGCCACAGCACAGTCGCTCAAATTGGTCAAAGGGCTGGGGCCCGCCAAACAGGCCGAACTGCTGGCCGTGTTGGAGCTGGCCCGCCGTGCTTTGAGCCAGCGGCTGAAAGAGCGCGAAGCCTTCCATACGCCCGATGCCGTCAAACATTACCTGCAGCTGCAGCTGGCCCACAAAAACCACGAGGTGTTTGCCGTGCTGTTTCTGGACAACCAAAACCGCCTGCTGGCCCTGGAAGAACTCTTTCGCGGCACCCTCAGCCAGACCAGCGTTTATCCGCGTGAAGTCGTCCTGCGTGCCCTGCACCACCAAGCCGCCGCCGTGGTCTTGAGCCACAACCATCCCAGCGGCTCGGTGCAACCCAGCAAGGCCGACGAACACCTCACCCAGACATTGAAAGCATCTTTGGCTCTGGTCGATGTGCGAGTGCTTGACCACATCATCGTGGGGCAAGGACAGGCATTTTCGATGGCGGAACAAGGCTTGATGTAAGGCCTTTGGCTGTCGTGGACACCCGGTCAAGCCGGGCATGACCGCAGAGCCGGCATGTGCAGCCGCTAAACTCGTTGTTTTTTCCTCTCCGCTGCAGCCATGTCCCATTACCACCTCTACGCCATTGGCAACGCCTTGGTCGATACCGAATACGAAGTTTCTGACGAACTGCTGAGCGCCATGGGCGTGAGCAAGCGGCACATGACGCTGATCGACACCCCCCAACGCGCCGAATTGCTGACCCATGTACAGGGCCTGCACGCGCGTCGCACAGGCGGCGGCTCGGCAGGCAACACGGTGGTGGCACTGGCGCAATTGGGCGGCCAGGCGTTTTACTCGTGCCGCGTGGCCGACGATGAGCTGGGCGCTTTTTACACACAAGACCTGCAAGCCAACGGCGTGGCCACCAACCTGACACACACGCGCCCGCCCGAAGGCCAAACCGGCAGCTGCATGGTGCTGGTCACCCCCGACGCCGAGCGCAGCATGTGCACCTTTTTAGGTGCCACTGCGCAGCTTGACGCCAGCGCTCTGCACCAGCACGACATTGAAAAGTCTCAGATTTATTACATGGAAGGCTATCTGGCCGCATCGCCCACGGGCCTGGACGCCGCCGTCAAAGGCCGCCAGATCGCGATTGAAAACCGTGTCGCGACGGCCCTCACGCTCAGTGACGTGAGCATGATCAACTTCTGCAAAGCGGGCCTTGAGGCCATGATCGGCGACGGCCTGGACTATTTGTTTGCCAACGAAGAAGAGGCGCAAACCTGGTGCGGCACCACCGACCTCGACGCCATCATCGGCCAGCTGTCACCCTTGGCCAAAACCGTGTGCCTGACCCGTGGCCCCAAAGGCTGCATCGTGGTGCACGGCAGCGACCGAACCGAAGTGCCCGCCGTACCCACCCAAGCGGTGGACACCAACGGCGCAGGCGACATGTTTGCCGGCACCTTTTTGTACGGCATCACCCACGGCAACACGCCCACACAAGCTGCGGCGCTGGCCAACCGCACCGCGGCAGCCGTGGTCAGCCAGCACGGCAACCGCCTGACGGTGGCGCAAATGCAAGCGATTCACACCGATTTTCAAAAGGTCTGAACATGAAAAAAATCCTTCTCCTTGGCTCCGGTGAACTCGGCAAAGAATTTGTCATCAGCGCCAAGCGTCTGGGCTGCCACGTCATTGCCTGCGACAGCTATGCGGGTGCGCCCGCCATGCAAGTGGCCGACGAATTTTGTGTCTTCAGCATGCTCGACGAAGCCCCACTGCGTGCCGCCATTGCCAAATACCAGCCTGACCTGATCGTCCCCGAGATCGAAGCCATCCGCACCGAAGTGCTGCTCGATGTCGAAAAAGAAGGCTTTGAAGTCATCCCCAGCGCCCGCGCTGCCAACCTGACCATGAACCGCGACCGCATCCGCGACGTGGCCGTGGGCCTGGGCGTGCGCACCGCCAAATTCAGCTATGCAGACTCGGCCGCCGAGCTGTTGGCCCGTGCCACCGAAATCGGTTTCCCGGTCGTCATCAAGCCCGTCATGAGCTCATCGGGCAAAGGCCAAAGCGTGGCCAAAACAACCGCCGACGTGCAGGCCAGCTGGGACTACGCCTGCGCAGGCATGCGTGGTGATCGCCAAAAAGTCATCGTCGAAGAATTCATCAATTTCGAGTTTGAAATCACCCTGCTCACCATCCGTCAACGCAACGGTCAGACCTTGTTTTGCGAGCCCATCGGCCACGTTCAAGAGCGCGGTGACTACCAATACAGCTGGCAGCCCCAGCCCATGAAGCTCGACTATTTGAAAGCCGCACAAGTCATGGCCGAAAAAGTCACCACCGACCTGGGCGGCGCAGGCCTGTTTGGCGTGGAATTTTTCGTGACGAAAGACGAAGTCATTTTCAGCGAACTGAGCCCCCGCCCGCACGACACGGGCATGGTCACCCTCATCAGCCAGAACCTGAGCGAATTCGACCTGCACGCGCGCGCCATTCTTGGCCTGCCTATCCCGCAGATCGAATGTGTGGAAGGTGCCAGCGCCGTGGTGCTGGCCGACAAAGAAGGCAAAGACCCGCGCTTTACCGGCGTCGAGTCCGCTTTAAGCGAGCCCGGCGTGGACGTGCGCATCTTCGGCAAGCCCACCACCCGCCCCTACCGTCGCATGGCCGTGGCCCTGGCCAAAGGCAGCAACGCACTTCAACGTGCACGGGACGCCGCAGGCAAGATTGCCGTGGTTTAAAGGCCAAGGCCAAGACCAAAACCCCGTGCGGAGCGCGACGCTGCACAAGAATTAGAGGGGACTTGGGCTTCTGGGGACTTGAGAGGGCGATGGGTGCGAGCAGGAAGTTTTGATTTTTGCGGCACACCGTCCGGAATGGCGAAAAAATATGCCATAATTTGCGTCTTCACGAATACCGCCCGGGTGGTGAAATTGGTAGACTCAGGGGACTCAAAATCCCCCGCCGCAAGGCGTGCCGGTTCGAGTCCGGCCCCGGGCACCAGACCTAAGCCGCAAGTTCTCGCAACTTGCGGCTTTTTTCTTGGGCGTTTCAAATCAATCGATCCCCGCACTCCAACGGTTGTCCCACGTTTTTTCGATTTGCCGCCGATCGCGTTTGGTGGGGCGGCCTTGCTCGATGCTGTGGGCGGGCTCGCGGGCTAGGCGGTTTTGTTCGGCGGCTTTTTGGCGGGCCTCGATGCTTTCTGGGGTTTCTGTGTACAGCAACTGCGCCACCGGGGCCGGGCCGCGCACCGCACTCAAACCCTGCACCACGACCGTGCGCTCAACAGCCCCTTGTCGCAGGCGCACCGTATCGCCCGGTTTGATTTCTTTAGAAGGCTTGGCGTCTTGTCCATTGACCTGCACACGATTTTTGCCCACCTCATCGCTGGCGATGCTGCGGGTTTTGTAAAAACGTGCGGCCCACAGCCATTTGTCGATGCGCAGCGAGCTCATCGCGCCCTCGCAAACAAGGCGCCTTGCGGGCTCAAGCCATCACGCACATGCGGATAGCGAAGCTGGATCTTCAGTTCTTTCTTCATGCGGGTGTTGTCCAGACGCCTTGACTCGTTCATGAAGCTCAACAACATCAAAGGCAAGGCTGCGTTGGCATCGTGGCGTGAAATGCGAGGTGGCTTGGGCAAGCCGTACAAGTTGGCGGCCAAGTCAAAGTAGTCGCCCATTTTCAGATCGGTGTCATCGGTCACATTGACCACGCGCTGCGGTTTGCCACGCCACAAAGCGGCGGCACAAGCCCGCGCCAGATCGTTGGCATGGATGTGATTGGTGTACACATCTTCTTTGGCCACCAACACGGGCGTGCCCTTGAGCAAGCGTTCACGGGGCGTGCCGCCCTCGCGGTCAGGCGCATAGATACCGGGAATGCGCAGCACGCTCACGCGCACGCCGCTGCGCCCCAAAAATCGCATCAAACTCTCGGCATCGACCCGGCGCTGTGCGCGGGGTGTATGCGGTTTAACAGGGCGCGTTTCACCAACCCGTTGTCCAGCGCAATCGCCATACACCCCTGTGGTCGAGCCATAGACCAGCACCAAGGGCGGCGTGCGCAAACGCAAAGCACGCACCAAGGCCAGGCTGCGCGGGTCTCGTGCAGACTCGCCACGGCGATCGGTGGGTGGAGGGGCCAAGTGAATCACTCGGTGGGCAATACCGGCCAAGCGTTTCAAACTGCCCGCATCGTCCAGATTGCCCTGCAAAGGGGTGATGCCGCAGGCCCGCAGCAAACGCACACGCTCGGGCGAAGAGGTCAGCGCCATCAAGCGCACACGCTGACTTTGAGGCGCACCCAATTGGCCTGCTGTGCGCAAGCCCACATCGCCACAACCCACGATCAGGATGCGTTGGCGACGGAAGCGGGCAGGCAAAGCGCCCAAGGGGGTTTGGTTTGAGGGCAAAATCAGGGGTTCCGGGTCGAATGCAACCCCTCAAGGATACCCAAAAGATGAGCTTTCAAATTTCCGTACAGCCCAGTGGCCGCAGCTTCACTGCCGATGACAACGAAACCCTGTTGGTCGCTGGCATCCGCCAGGGCATCGGCTTGCCTTACGGCTGCAAAGACGGCGCCTGCGGCTCGTGCAAATGCAAAAAAATCTCGGGCACCGTGGTGCACGGCGCACACCAGGCCAAAGCCCTGAGTGACGAAGAAGAAGCACAAGGCCTGGTGCTGACTTGCTGCGCCACCGCCCAAAGCGATGTGGTGCTCGAATCCAAGCAGGTCACCGCCGAAGGCGGCTTGCCCGTCAAGAAGATGCCGGTGCGCGTGGTCAGCCTGGAGAAAAAATCACACGACGTGATCGTGCTCAAACTGCAGTTGCCGGCCAACGACGTGATGAAGTTCCACGCTGGCCAGTACATCGAGTTTTTGCTGCGCGACGGTTCACGACGCAGCTACAGCATGGCCAACGCCCCACACACATTGGAAGTGGCACCGCCCACGGTGGAGCTGCACATCCGCCACATGCCCGGCGGCAAGTTCACCGACCCGGTTTTCACCACCATGAAGGAAAAAGACATCTTGCGTGCCGAAGGCCCGTACGGCAGTTTTTACCTGCGCGAAGACAGCGACAAACCCATCGTGCTGCTGGCTTCGGGCACCGGCTTTGCGCCCATCAAGGCCTTGATTGAGCACATGCAGCACCGCGGCATCACCCGCCCTGCCACGCTGTATTGGGGCGGTCGCCGTCCGTCAGACCTGTACATGGCCGACTGGGTTGAAGCCCGCTTGGCCGAGATGCCCAACCTGCGCTATGTGCCGGTGATCTCGAATGCCGAGGCACAAGACTCATGGACGGGCCGCACGGGCTTTGTACACCAGGCCGTGTTGCAAGACTTTCCGGACCTGTCGGGCCACCAGGTCTATGCCTGCGGCGCACCCATCGTGGTGGACTCGGCCAAGCGCGACTATGTGAGCCAAGGCGGTTTGCCCGAAGAAGAGTTTTACGCTGACTCGTTCACGTCTGAGGCTGACAAGGCGAAAAGCTGACGGGAATGCTGCGATGCCGTTTCGTGTCGGTCGGAGTTTCCGCGACGACACGATGGCATCGGTTCAGGCCCATCGCAGAGCTCAAACCACCGACCCACATGAAAAGGACACACCATGCATCGCCGTGATTTTTGCCTGAGCGCTTTGACTGCCAGTTTGACTGCCCCGGCTTGGGCGCAAGGCAAGCCGATCCGCATCATCGTGCCCTATGCACCGGGTGGTCCGATTGACGTCACGGCGCGGGCACTGGCAGAGCGGGTCAAAGACAGTTTGGGCACCGTGATCATCGAGAACCGCCCCGGCGCTGGTGGCAATCTGGGCGCCGACCTGGTGGCCAAAGCCGCACCCGACGGTCTGACGATCGGCATCGCGGCCACGGCCACGCATGCCATCAACCCCTGGTTGTTTGCCAAGATGCCGTATGACGCCAGCCGCGACTTTGCGCCCATCACGCAAATGCTGCGCGTGCCCAACGTGCTGGTGATGAATGCTGAAACGGCGCAGCGCCTGCACATCAACACCTTGGCCGATTTGGTGGCTTATGCCAAAGCCAACCCGGCCAAGCTGAACTTTGGCTCTGGCGGCAACGGCAGTGCGGGCCACCTGGCGGGTGAAATGTTCAAACGTGCAGCGGGCATTTTTGCGGTGCACATCCCCTACAGCGGGGGCAACCCGGCCCAGTTGGCCTTGTTGTCAGGGCAGGTCGACTTCAACTTCGACAACCTGGCCACTGCAGCGGCCAACATCAAAGCGGGACGACTCAAGGCCTTGGCCGTGACCACGGCGCAACGCAGCGGCGCACTGCCCGACATCCCGGCCATGAGCGAAACCTTGAAAGACTTCTCTATCGACACTTGGTGGGGTTTGGTCGCACCTGCGGACACGCCGCGCGATGTGGTGGACAAGCTGAACAGGGCTTTTGTTGCCGCGCTGCAAGCGCCCGAAACCAAAACACGCTTCGCACAACTGCTGGCCGAACCCGTGGGCAACACACCCGAGCAATTTGGCGCTTTCATGAAGAAAGAGCTGGCTCGCTATGAAAACGTGGTCAAGGCCAGCGGCGCACGGGTGGACTGAGCTAGCTGCCAACGAACCAAGGAGATGGACCCCGGATCAAGTCCGGGGTGACGGTCTGATGAGTCAACTGCCCGTTGCCGGGCAAATGCAAATCACTCGCCCAAATAGGCGGCACGCACCTTGGGGTCTTCCAGCATGTCTTTGCCCACACCGGTCATGGTGATGAGGCCGGAATCCATCACGTAGCCGCGATCGGCAATGGCCAATGCGCGGCTGGCGTTTTGTTCCACCAGCAACACCGTGACGCCTTGCGCGTACACGTCGCGCACCACTTCAAAAATCTTGTCGACCATGATGGGCGACAAGCCCATGGAAGGCTCATCCAGCAGCAAGACTTTGGGACGGCTCATCAAGGCACGGCCCATCGCCAGCATCTGCTGCTCGCCACCCGACATGGTGCCCGCCAACTGGTCCTTGCGTTCGCGCAGACGCGGGAAGATGGTGAACATCTTCTCGATGTCATCTGCGATGCCAGCGGCATCCGAGCGGATGTAAGCGCCCATTTGCAGGTTTTCGGTGATGGTCATGCGGGTGAACACGCCACGGCCTTCCGGCACCATGGCCAGACCTTGCTTCACCAAGTCCCAAGGGCCTTGGCCTTTGATGCTCTTGCCCAAATATTCGATGTCACCGGCTTGCAAGGGCAAGGTGCCCGTGATCGCCTTCATGGTGGTGGTTTTGCCCGCACCGTTGGAGCCGATCAGCGACACCAGTTCGCCTTCGCGCACTTCGAGGCTCACGCCCTTGACGGCCTGAATGCCGCCGTAGCCGACTTGCAGGTCTTTGACTTTCAAAAGGATGTCGGCCATCTCAGTGTCCTCCCGTGCCCAAATAGGCTTCAATCACTTTTTCATTTTTCTGCACATCGGCAGGCGTGCCTTCGGCAATTTGCTTGCCGTAGTCGAGCACCGTGACGCGGTCACACAGGCCCATGACCAGCTTCACATCGTGCTCGATCAGCAAGATGGTGCGGTTGTCTTTGCGGATCTGGTCGATCAACTCGCGCAGCTGCACTTTTTCGGTCGCGTTCATGCCAGCGGCAGGTTCGTCCAAGGCGATCAGTTGAGGATCGGTGGCCAAGGCGCGGGCGATCTCAAGGCGACGTTGATCGCCATAAGACAGCGTGCGGGCTTTGTAATCGGCGTATTTGCCAATGCCCACGTAGTCGAGCAACTCTTGTGCACGTTGGGCAATGGCTGCCTCTTCGGCTTTGAAGCTGGGTGTGCGGAAAATCGCCCCCAGCAAACCCGAGTGGGTGCGCACATGGCGGCCCACCATCACGTTTTCCAGCGCTGTCATTTCAGCGAACAAACGGATGTTTTGAAACGTTCGGGCAATGCCAGCCTTGGCGACTTCGTGCACCGCCGTGGGCTGGTAAGGCTTGCCTGCCAGTTCGAAGGTGCCGCTGTCGGGCGTGTACAAACCGGTGATCACGTTGAAAAACGTGGTCTTGCCCGCGCCGTTGGGACCGATCAGGCCATAGACCTGACCGCGCTGAATGGTCATGCCCACATCGGTGAGGGCTTGCAAACCGCCGAACCGCTTGGAAATACCCGAAACGTTGAGAACGGTGTCTTTGTTGGCTGTTGGATTCATGTTCTGCTCCTTCATTTCGTCTTGAGCGATTTGCCATGCTCAGGCGAAGGCCACAGCCCCCGAGGACGCATCAACATGATCACGATCATGGCCAACGCCACCAACAACTGACGCATGATGGAGGCATCGAGACGGCCCCCGGTCAACTCTTGCAAAGGGCCCGCCACGTAGCGCAGCACTTCGGGCAATGCCGACAACAAGATCGCGCCCAAAATCACACCCGGTAAGTAGCCCAAGCCACCCAGCACGACCATCGCCACAATCATCACCGACTCCATCAGGCTGAAGGACTCGGGCGAAATGAAGCCCTGGAAACCGGCAAACATGGCACCCGACACGCCGCCAAAAGTGGCGCCCATACCAAAAGCCAGCAACTTCAGGTTGCGGGTGTTCAAGCCCATGGCCTTGGCCGCGATTTCGTCTTCACGAATAGCCATCCAAGCGCGGCCAATGCGCGAGATTTCCAAGCGGTGCGAGATCAAGATGGCCACCAGCACCAAGGTCAAGAACAGGTAGTAATACAGCGACACCGAGGCGATTTCAAAATCGCCAATCACCAGCTTCTTGCCCAGGTTCAGGCCAAAGATCGAGATCGGATCGATCTGGTCCAGACCTTTGGGGCCGTTGGTGATGTTGACGGGATGGTCCAGGTTGTTCATGAACACGCGGATGATCTCGCCAAAACCCAGAGTCACGATGGCCAGATAGTCACCGCGCAACTTGAGTGTGGGCGCCCCCAGCAACATGCCAAACAGGCCCGCCAACGCGGCCCCGACGGGCACGATGAGCCAAATCGGCATGTGCATGCCCGCAGGAAACGCGGCAGCGATCCACTCGAACGTGTTGGTCAGGTGTGGCGAAGACAGCAGGCCGTACATGTAGGCCCCCACCGCAAAGAAGGCCACATAGCCCAAATCGAGCAAACCGGCATAGCCCACCACGATGTTCAGGCCGATGGCCAACAAGATGTAGAGCAAAGCCATGTCGGCAATGCGCACCCAGGCGTTGCCAAAGATCTGAAGGATCAAGGGCAAGGCGATGAGCGCCGCACCGATCAGAAGGAATTGAAATGTTTTGTTGTTTTTCATGTCGACCTCCATCAAGCGCGATCGGCCACGCGCTCACCCATCAGGCCCGAGGGGCGCAGAGTCAGCACGATGATCAACACGATGAACGCAAAAATGTCGGTGTAATGGCTGCCCAGCACACCGCCCGTCAGTTGGCCGATGTAACCCGAGCCAATGGCTTCGATCAGCCCCAACAAAATGCCGCCGATCACCGCACCCGACAAGTTGCCAATGCCGCCAAACACCGCTGCAGTGAAAGCCTTCAAGCCAGGCAAAAAGCCCATGGCATGTTGTGCTGTGCCGTAGTTGGAAGCGTACATAACGCCCGCAATGGCCGCCAGAATGGCACCGATCACAAAGGTGGCCGAAATCACCATGTCAGGCTTCACGCCCATGAGGCCCGCCACGCGGGGGTTCTCGGCCGTGGCCCGCATGGCGCGGCCCAGGCGGGTGTAGTTGACCAACCACATCAGCACAGCCAATGCGACAGCGGTCACGCCCAAAATCATGATTTGTGTGGGTGTGATGACGACGCCGCCCATGTTGATGGGGGTGCTCGACAGCAATGTGGGGTATGCCTTGTAATTGGGCTTCCAGATGATCATGGCCAGCGTCTGCAGCAAGATGCTCATGCCGATGGCGGTGATCAGGGGAGCCAACTTGGGGCTGTTGCGCAAAGGTCGGTAAGCGATCTTTTCAATGGAAAAATTCAAGACCACGGCCACCACACAAGCGATCAGTGTGGCCAAAATCAGGATGACCCATCCTGGTGCACCCGGCATGGCGTCTCGCATCATGCCGATGGCGGTCCAGCTCGTCAAAGCCCCCACCATCAGCACTTCACCGTGTGCAAAATTGATCAAGTTGATGATGCCGTAGACCATGGTGTAGCCCAAGGCCACCAAGGCGTACATGCTGCCCATGACCAGGCCGTTGATGACCTGCTGGAAGAAGACGTCCATATATTTCTCCGTGTTTTGACCTGCGCTTAGCAGGTCTTCGCGTCGGTTGTTGTTATCAAGTCAGGCACACCTTTTGGGCAAGCCCTGACCACTAGCAAAAAACCCGCCAGATCTGCGCAACATCGGGCGGGGTGGCGGGATTGTAGTGAAAGAAAGTATCGCGTCAGTATTCAATTTACTCGGGAATTACCCTGTGCCTGAATTTCTCTTTCGCAGTTCTTCCAGTTTGTCCGCAATTTTGATCTCCAACCCCCTGCGCACAGGCCTGTAAAAGCCTGGTTCGGCCATGCCGTCGGGCAAATAGCGCTCACCCGCCGCAAAGCCGCCTTCTTCGTCGTGCGCGTAGCGATAGCCCTTGCCGTAATCCAGGTTTTTCATCAGCTGGGTCGGGGCATTGCGCAAGTGCATGGGCACCGGGCGGGTACCGTCTTTTTTGACGAATGCCTTGGCCTCGTTGAAGGCTTTGTAAGCGGCATTTGATTTGGGGGCCATGGCCAAATAAATCACGCCCTGCGCCAGCGTCAACTCGCCCTCGGGACTGCCCAGGCGCTCGTACACATCGGCGGCGTCCAGCGCCATGCGCAGGGCACGCGGATCGGCCAAGCCAATGTCTTCGCTGGCCATGCGGATCAATCGCCTGGCCATGTAGCGCGGGTCTGCACCACCATCAAGCATACGAACGAACCAATACAGGGCGGCATCGGGGTCTGAGCCACGCACGGACTTGTGCAAGGCACTGATGGTGTCGTAGAACTGCTCGCCGCCTTTGTCGTAGCGGCGCATGCGTTCACCCAAGACCCGCATCAACCAGGTGTCCGTGACCGGATCGATGGCCTCTTGCTTGGCCGCCATGGACAAGGTTTCGAGCGTGTTGAGCAAGCGCCTGGCATCGCCATCGGCATAGGCCAGCAAACGGGCCAGCGCCTCGGGCTCGATTGAAGGAATCGCGTTGATACCTTGCGCCCGAACCACGATTTTTTGCAGGTCGTCTTCGGTCAAGGGCTGAAGCACGTACACGGCAGCCCGCGAGAGCAAGGCCGAATTCACCTCGAAAGAAGGGTTTTCGGTGGTGGCACCAATGAAAGTAAACAAGCCGCTTTCAACGTGCGGCAAAAACGCATCTTGCTGGCTTTTGTTGAAGCGGTGCACCTCGTCCACAAACATGATGGTGCGCTGCGGGTGCAGGCCAGTGCGGGCAGCCTCGGCCTTTTCAACCGCTTCACGGATGTCTTTGACACCGCCTAAAACAGCGCTGATGCTCAAAAATTGGGCATCAAATGCATCGGCCATCAAGCGGGCAATGGTGGTTTTACCCACCCCCGGCGGGCCCCACAAAATACAGCTGTGCGGCTGGCCCGACTCGAACGCCAAACGCAAGGCCATGCCCTCACCCAGCAAATGCTGCTGGCCAATCACCTCACCCAGGTGCTTTGGACGCAGGCGCTCGGCCAACGGGGCATGGGGCGACAAATTGACAGCTTTCATCCGACCTGCTCACACATCAAGGCTTGATCACATCAACACCGGCAGGGACTTTGAATGCAAATGTATGGGCAGGCAAGGTCGGGTTGATCTCAAAACCCGAGAACGTCAGCACCGAACGCTGGCCCAGGTTGTCCTGCACATCCAGCACGGCCAATTCAGGCCCTGCGGCCGCAGAACGCAAACCCACCATCACAGCGCGAATTTGCCCGTCCGGCGATTGAGGCGTGGCACGCACCCACTGCAACCCATCCCGTTCGGGCTCGGGTGCGAATTGAAAATCGGCTTTCAAGGCTTGCAAGTCCGATGCGGCCGTCAACAAGGCGGCCGGGGTCGAGCCCAGTACCTGCGACTGCTTGCGCGCAGTGACCTGGTTCAACTCGACATCGTGCAGCCAAAGTGTTTGGCCATCGGCCACCAAGGTTTGCACAAAAGGCTTGCGGTAATCAAAGCGAAACTTGCCTGGCCGCTGGAATTCAAAACTGCCACTGGATGTTTTGGTGCGAGGTACCTGCCCTGCCCTGCTGGGCGAAGTGACCACCTGCGTGAACTGCGCACGCCCGCTGCGGGCTTGTTTCATGAACTGGGCCAACAGGTCAACGCCATCGGCTTGGGCATGAACGCCCAAAGCCATTGTCGACACGGCCAACAAGCCCTTGCCCATGAATACCAGCACCGTGCGGCGCGACCCAAATTTGTTTTGCATCGTGGTCACTCGGCCCGTGCAGGGACCAATATTTCACGCTGACCGCTGCCGCTCATGCTGCTGACCAAGCCGGCTTTTTCCATGTCCTCCACCAAGCGGGCTGCACGGTTGTAGCCGATCTTGAGATGACGCTGGACCAAGGAGATGCTGGCTTTGCGGTTCTTCAGGACCACCTCGACCGCTTGGTCGTACATCGGGTCTTTTTCTGCGTTGTCTCCCTCGCCCAGCATGCCGCCATCGTCGTCCACCGTGCCGCCTTCGAGCACGCCTTCGATGTAATCAGGCGCACCCTGGCTTTTGAGGTAGTTCACCACGCGGTGCACTTCTTCATCACTGACAAAAGCACCGTGTACACGGATCGGAAAACCGGTGCCCGAAGGCATGTACAGCATGTCGCCCATGCCCAACAAGGCTTCGGCCCCCATTTGGTCGAGGATGGTGCGGCTGTCAATTTTGCTCGACACTTGAAACGCGATGCGGGTTGGGATATTGGCCTTGATCAGGCCGGTGATCACGTCCACGCTGGGGCGCTGTGTGGCCAAGATCAAGTGGATACCGGCCGCGCGGGCTTTTTGGGCCAGACGGGCGATCAACTCTTCGATCTTCTTGCCCACCACCATCATCAAATCGGCCAACTCGTCGATCACCACCACGATGTGCGGCAAACGCTTGAGCGGCTCGGGATCGTCTGGGGTCAGGCTGAACGGGTTGTAGATGAACTCTTCACGGGCCGTGGCTTCGTCAATCTTGACGTTGTAACCGGCCAAATTGCGCACGCCCATCTTGCTCATCAGCTTGTAGCGCTTTTCCATCTCGGCCACACACCAGTTGAGGCCGTGCGCGGCCTGGCGCATGTCGGTGACCACCGGGGCCAGCAGGTGCGGAATACCTTCGTAGACCGACATCTCCAGCATCTTGGGGTCGATCATCAGCAAGCGCACATCGCGGGCTTCGGCCTTGTAGAGCAACGACAAAATCATGGCGTTGATACCGACCGACTTACCCGAGCCGGTGGTACCCGCCACCAACACGTGGGGCATCTTGGCCAGATCGGCCACCACCGGGTTGCCAATGATGTCCTTGCCCAGCCCCATGGTCAGCATGGACTTGGCCTCGTGATAGACCTGAGAGCCCAATATTTCGCTCAGCTTGATCGACTGGCGTTTGGCATTGGGCAACTCCAGCGCCATGAAGTTTTTGCCAGGAATAGTTTCGATCACTCGAATCGACACCAGGCTGAGCGAACGCGCCAAGTCTTTGGCCAGGTTCACCACCTGCGAGCCTTTGACGCCCGTGGCAGGCTCGATCTCGTAACGCGTAATCACCGGGCCGGGGGCCGCAGCCACCACGCGCACCTCGACACCAAAATCCTTGAGCTTTTTCTCAATCAGGCGGCTGGTCATCTCCAGCGTCTCGGGCGACACTGTTTCTTGCCGGATCGACAGACTGTCGAGCAAACCCACTTGCGGCAGCTTGCTGTCGGGCAATTCTGTGAACAGTGGTTTTTGACGCTCTTTGACCACCCGGTCACTGCGCGGCACATCCATGACGGCAGGCTCAATCACCATCGCTGGGGGCTGCGGTGCAGGGATTGGCAACGGCTCCAGATCCAGCTGCCCCCCAGGCGCTGGGGCCAAAGGGTCCATGTCCCACTGCGGCTCAATGGCTTGCTTGGGCATGGCTTGTTGACGTTCGCGCAAAGCCTGCTGGCCCAGTGCCAAGTCTTCCTGAATTTCTCGCTTTTCGTGGCGGTACTGGATCAAGCCATCAATGCGCCCGCCCACCACCTCGGCCAGCTGGCCCCAAGAAAAGCGGAACACCATCGCAACGCCCGAGACCACCAGCGCGATCCCCACCAATGCCGCACCCGTAAAGCCGAACCAGCGCACGCTGACTGTGCCCACCAAATAACCCAATGCGCCGCCACTGTGGCCAGGCAAATGCGCCTCCAAGCGGTACAAACGGGCCCACTCGATGCTGGCGCTTGCCGACAGCAAAACCAGCAAGCCGATCCAGAAAGTCCAACGACTGCGCCGCTCGTGGGCCGCAGGGGACGTGTCCTCTCCCGCTGAACCTCTCATCCAGCGAGCCAGTCCCACCAACCAGGCGCGCGCAGCTGCCGCCAGACACCACCAAACGGAATAGCCGAGTCCAAAATAAGCCAGGTCAGCCAACAAGGCCCCGCCCCGACCAATCCAGTTGCGTACCGTTTGTCCGCTCCCAGAGGTGGACCAGGCAGGATCGGATGCTTGATAACTCAGCAAAGCCAAAATGCACAGCAAAAGCAAGGCGCCGCCCATCAACAAAGCGATTTCTTGGGCAAATCGCGCCCAAAACGTTTGAGGTTCCTCAACCTCCTTGGCTCGGGCCGTGGGGTTGATCAATGTGTGCAGTGAATAGGTCATAAATTAGGCCTCAAGCTTACCCGATCAAGCCTCCGTTCAGACAGCGCACGCGCCTGCATGAAACCCTCTCGGCCTGCTGACTTTGGTGGTTTCTTACAATCACCCCATCCGATGCATTGCATTGACTTTGTATTTCAACCGACCGCCTAACCCGATTGCACACCATGTCCGCCACATCCAAACACGCCCAAGTCCTGATCCTCGGCTCCGGCCCTGCCGGTTACACCGCCGCCGTTTACGCCGCTCGCGCCAACCTGAAGCCTTTGTTGATCACCGGCATGGCCCAAGGCGGCCAGCTCATGACCACGACCGAAGTCGACAACTGGCCTGCTGACGTGAATGGCGTGCAGGGCCCCGAGCTGATGCAGCGCTTCCAGGAGCACGCCGAGCGCTTCAACACCGAAATCGTGTTCGACCACATCCACACCGTCAAACTCGACCAGCGTCCATTCACCCTCATCGGTGACAGCGGGACCTACACCTGCGATTCGCTGATCATCGCCACAGGCGCTTCGGCCAAATACCTGGGTCTGCCTTCCGAAACCGCCTTCATGGGACGAGGCGTGAGCGGCTGCGCCACCTGCGACGGCTTTTTCTACCGCGAACAGCTGTGCTGCGTGGTCGGTGGCGGCAACACCGCCGTCGAAGAAGCACTCTACTTGTCCAACATCGCCAGCACGGTCTATTTGATTCACCGCCGCGACAAGTTCAAGGCCGAACCGATCTTGGTCGACAAGCTGATGGAGAAGGTCGCTGCAGGCAAGATCGTGCTCAAAACCTTCCAGACTCTGGAAGAAGTGCTGGGTGACGCATCGGGCGTGACGGGCGTGCGCCTGAAAAGCACGGTAGATGGCAGCTTGCATGACATCGAACTCAAAGGCTGCTTCATTGCCATCGGGCACGCCCCCAACACCGAAATTTTCCAGGGCCAACTCGAACTGGAAAACGGCTACATCGTGACCCAAAGCGGTTTGAAAGGTTTTGCCACCCAAACCTCGGTACCCGGTGTTTTCGCCGCCGGCGATGTGCAAGACCACGTTTACCGCCAGGCCATCACCAGTGCCGGCACGGGCTGCATGGCCGCGCTGGATGCTCAGCGCTTTCTGGAACAAAACAACGGTTGACGGCTGCACCTTGGTCAGTACAGCAGGCTGAAAGGACGCTTGGGTGCCGCCTGCGCACCTGAGCAAAGGCGTTGCGGGTGCCTGCTGGGATGATGTGTCAAAGCGAAGCGCCTCTGAACCCCGGCAGGCACCCGCAACGCCTCAGCAGCGCGGGCAAACCAAACATCCATTTGTCACAAACCCCAACCCAAGAGCCCAAGCCCCGGCTTTCTGGCTATAATCCAAGGCTTTGCTGCTTCTGCCCGGACTTTTCGACCGGGATCACAGAGTCAGCGATCTGGGATACCGCCACCCATCTTGGCGAGGTGAGGCTGGAACGCCAGGCCCCATGCAGTTCTGCATGAGACCCATCGGCACCAGCTGTTTTAAAAGTATCGGAGTGTCCACATGGCACGCGTTTGCGACGTAACGGGCAAAGGCCCAATGACGGGAAACAACGTTTCCCACGCCAACAACAAAACCAAGCGCCGGTTCCTGCCGAACCTGCAATACCGTCGTTTCTGGGTTGAAACAGAAAACCGTTGGGTGCGTCTGCGCGTTTCCAGCGCTGCTCTGCGCCTGATCGACAAAAACGGCATCGATGCCGTGCTCGCAGACCTGCGCGCACGCGGTCAAGCCTAAACCCAGAACATTAGGAGTCATACACCATGGCAACCAAAGGCGGACGCGAAAAAATCAAGCTGGAATCCACAGCTGGCACTGGTCACTTCTACACGACCAGCAAAAACAAAAAAACAATGCCCGAGAAAATGTCGATCATGAAGTTCGACCCAAAAGCTCGCAAGCACGTTGAATACAAGGAAATCAAGCTGAAGTAATTCAGCCTGAGCCTTCTCACAAAAAACCCGCCTCTGGCGGGTTTTTTGTTGTCTGATCCAAAGTCGAATTGACCGGTCGGTGGCTGTTGAGAGCGCCCTCGCCACAACGGCCATCCCGAACCTGACCTGGGACAGGGGACAGGGACCCGGGAACCATGCGCCCGAGCCAGCACTTTGAATAAACCCAAAGATGGACCCCGGGTCAAGCCCGGCTGACATCACGCTTGCTGGAATGGCATCAAATGCCCAGGCCGGCATCCAAAGCAGGGGTTAAAACCTGATCAATTCCATAGAAAAAGGGCCCGAAGGCCCTTTTGGATTGAACGCCGGAAGCCGTCAGGCCGTCTGGCGAACAGCTCGCAGCTTCACCGAGAAGTCACGCAAAGCAGCAATGCCGCTTTCTTCAGCACGGCGGCACCAGGCTTGCAAATCAGCAGCAAGTTGCTCACGCGAATGCGAGGTGTTGAGCCAAATCTGGCTGAGTTCTTCACGCATTTGCACCATTTTGTCGAGGACCGGACTGGCTGCACGGGCTTGCTTGAGCTGCGCTTGGGCATCAGCAGGCACCTTGGCTGCGTCACGGTGCAACCAGCGATTGGCCGCCTGCATCACGCTGGCGTCCACCTTGAGTTTGCTGGCCTCTTGTTGCAACACGCTGTGCAGATTGCGAGCGTAGTTGGCCATGACCTCGTAACGGTTGGCGATCAGGGCTTCCAATGTCTTCTCGTCGGCCACAGGGCGGATATCGCCATAAGCCAGACGGGGCGGCGTCTTTTTGACGGTGGCCATGCCCAGAGTTTCAAGGATGCGGATGTACAGCCAGCCAATGTCGAACTCGTAAGGCTTGACCGACAGCTTGGCTGATGTGGGGTAAGTGTGGTGGTTGTTGTGCAACTCTTCGCCACCGATCAGGATGCCCCAAGGCGAAATGTTGGTGCTGGCGTCGTGGGCCTCAAAGTTACGGTAACCCCAATAGTGCGCCGCACCGTTGATGATGCCGGCCGCCGTGATCGGGATCCAGGCCATTTGGACCGCCCACACGGTCAAACCCAGAAAACCGAACAAAGCCACGTCAATGATCAACATCAAGGCCACGCCCTGCCATGAAAAACGGGTGTACAAGTTGCGCTCGATCCAATCGTCTGGCGTGCCGTGGCCAAAGCGCTTCATGGTTTCCAGGTTCTTGGATTCCTTGCGGTACAACTCGGCACCCGTGAACAGCACGGTTTTGATGCCGTGCACGTGCGGGCTGTGCGGGTCTTCGGCTTGCTCACACTTGGCGTGGTGCTTGCGGTGAATAGCCGCCCACTCTTTGGTGACCTGGCCCGTGGTCAACCACAGCCAGAAACGGAAGAAGTGCGAAGGAATCGCATGCAAGTCCAGCGCGCGGTGCGCTTGGTGACGGTGCAGGAAAATCGTGACGCTGGCGATGGTGATGTGGGTCAAGCCCAAGGTGATGAACACCATTTGCCACCAAGAGAAGTCGAACAAGCCGTGGCCCATCCACTGAATCACAGAATCCCAAAAGGCCCAATCAGGCAACAACATGAGTTTGTCTTTCTACTGACGCCTGATTTCAGGCAATTTATCGATTTTAAGTTTTCCGTCCTCAAAAGGACAGCTTTTTCGACCGAATCCGCCAATAATGAGTCTTAAAATTTACATTCGGACCCAAGCTGCGGCAAAAAATCCATCTGTGGCATGGCGATGGGGCCACAAGCGCAGAAACGTGCCAGCCGGCAGGGCATCGGGGTTGGCATCGCCCGATGGTGCTGGAGAACACAAACTGGCCGCGTCTGGCACCTTGAGCCGCTCCAACTCCTGGGCGACGTTCAAGGGCACAAAGTCAGGATTGGCGGCACTGAAAGCTTGCGCGATCAGCTCATTCTCTTCTGGCAAGACACTGCAAGTGGCATAAACCAGCCGCCCACCCGACTTGACCATGCGCGAGGCACTTTGCAAGATGGCTTGCTGCTTTTCAGTCAACTCCTGCACAGCTTGGGGCTTCTGACGCCATTTCAAGTCAGGGTTCCGGCGCAAGGTGCCAAGGCCCGAGCAAGGGGCATCGACCAACACGCGGTCGATCTTGCCTGCCAGCCGTTTAACGCGGTCGTCGCGCTCATGCGCAATAGCGGCAGGATGCACGTTGGACAAACCGCTGCGGGCCATGCGCGGTTTGAGGGCGTCCAGGCGATGACCCGACACGTCAAAGGCATACAAACGGCCCGTGCTGCGCATGGCCGCGCCCAGCGCCAGCGTTTTACCGCCCGCACCGGCACAAAAATCAACCACCATTTCGCCGCGGTGCGCGTCCACCAGCAAGGCCAGCAACTGAGAGCCTTCGTCTTGCACTTCGATGGCACCCCGGGTGAAGGCATCGGTCTTTTGCAAGGCGGGTTTGCCTTCGAGGCGCAAACCCCAAGGCGAGTAAGGCGTGACTTTGGACGGAATGCCCGCTTGCGCCAGTTCTTTCTGGATATCGCTGCGTTTGGCCTGAAACATATTGACCCGCAAGTCGAGCGTGCCTGGTTGCTGCAAATGCTCGGCCAAGGCCCAGAAATCTTCGCCCAATTGGGCTTGCAGGGCCTGCGCCATCCACTCAGGCAGGTTGTGGCGGTGTGGGGCCATCAATGCGTCAGCCGGGATGGCATCGCAAGTGGCCAACCACTGCTTTTCGGTGTCGTTCAGGGCTGCGGCCAAAAAGTCGCGTGGGCCAAAAAAACCCAGAATCGCCAGCTTGCGCTCTTTGCCGCCAGAGCCTGATCGGGCCAATTGCTCAAACAGCAATTTTTTGCGCAAAACGGCAAAGGCCGTTTCAGCCAGAGTGGCCCGCTCACGGGGACCCAGCGAGCGGTGCTCACGGAAATAACGCGACACCACAGCGTCGGCGGGATGTTCAAATTGGAGAACCAGCCTGACCAGATCGGCACAGGCGTCTAAAAGGGCTTTTGGATGCATGGGGCGTATTGTCCCATCCCGAACCCTTGCCAATTGACCTCTTTCCAAGAAAGTCCCCATGTCCGAGCCACTGCCCCCCTTGATCGAAACCCAAAAGGGCCTGTACCAGCACTACAAAGGCGGTCTGTACCGCGTGCTGGGCACCGTGCGCCACAGCGAAGACCTGCAAGCCATGACGCTGTACCAAGCCCTTTATGGCGAGCAAGGCCTGTGGGTCAGGCCTGCGGCCATGTTCGCGGATGTGGCTGAGTTCAACGGAAAAGTCCAGCCCCGATTCACCCGAATTGGCGACTGAAAAAACCAGCGACAGCACGCGGGTAAATCAGATGCTCTTGCGTGAGCACGCGCGCGGCCAAGGCCTGAGCGGTGTCACCGGGCAGCACAGGCACCACCGCCTGAGCCAAAATTTGGCCATGGTCCAGCTCGGCCGTGACCTGGTGCACGGTGGCACCGGCAAAACGGCATCCTGCATCGATGGCACGCTGGTGCGTGTTCAGTCCGGCAAAAGCGGGCAACAGCGATGGGTGGATGTTGAGCAAGCGCCCCGTGTAGTGCGCCACAAAAGCGGGCGTGAGGATGCGCATGAAGCCCGCCAGCACCACCAAATCTGGAGAAAAACGATCGATTTGAGCCATCAACGCGGCGTCAAAATCTTCACGACTGGCAAACGCCTTGTGGTCCAACACCGCCGTGGGGATGCCGTGGTCTTTGGCAAAGGCCAGCCCTTGCGCATCGGCCCGGTTGCTCACCACCGCAGCCACGCGAGCGTGCAAGCGCTCACCCCAACGGCCTTGCTCTGCTGCACGCACGATGGCGGCCATGTTGGAGCCCGAGCCGGAAATCAAAATGACAATGTTTTTCATGGTTTGCGCCCAATTATCCCTGCACCGCTGCGCCATCCAAATGAAAGGGTCAGACGCCTCAGACACCTGAGCGCGGCTGTTTTGTCGCACCCAAGACAGCACCCCGCCGATGGGCCGTGATAAAAAGCACGACCGTTTGATTTTGCTTGAGCTGCGCATTCGAGCAGCCCCACCCCACCGGAGAAAGTCCCCCATGGATTTGGCATTCACACCCGAAGAACTCGCTTTCCGCGACGAAATTCGCACCTGGGTCAAGGACAACTTGCCCGCCGACATTTCACACAAAGTGCACAACGCCATGCGTCTGACACGCGAGGACATGCAGCGCTGGGCCAAGATTTTGGGCAAAAAAGGGTGGTTAGGCTGGGGCTGGCCCACACAATTCGGCGGTCCGGGCTGGAATGCCATTCACAAACATTTGTTTGAAGAAGAATGCGCCCTGGCCGGAGCGCCTCGCGTGGTGCCTTTTGGCCCCGTCATGGTCGCGCCCGTGATCATGGCTTTTGGCAATGCCGAGCAGCACAAACGCTTTTTGCCGGGCATCGCCAGCGGCGAAGTTTGGTGGAGCCAGGGCTACAGCGAACCCGGTGCAGGCTCAGACCTGGCCTCGTTGAAAACCCGAGCCGAACGCGTCGGCGACAAATACATCGTGAACGGCCAGAAAACCTGGACCACGTTGGGCCAATATGGCGAATGGATTTTTTGCCTGGTGCGCACCAGCACCGAAGGCAAACCGCAAACCGGCATTTCTTTCTTGCTGATCGACATGAAGTCGCCCGGCATCACTGTGCGCCCCATCAAACTGCTCGACGGCGAATGCGAGGTCAATGAAGTCTGGTTTGACAACGTCGAAGTGCCCGCCGAAAACCTGGTCGGTGAAGAAAACAAGGGCTGGAACTACGCCAAACATCTGCTGGCCCACGAGCGCACCAACATCGCCGATGTCAACCGCGCCAAGCGCGAGTTGGAGCGCCTCAAGCGCATTGCCAAAGCCGAAGGTGTGTACGACGACCTGCGCTTTCGCGACGAAATTGCCAAACTCGAAGTGGACATCGTCGCCCTCGAAATGCTGGTGCTGCGCGTCTTGTCTGCCGAAAAATCGGGCAAGAACTCGCTCGACATCGCGGGCCTGTTGAAGATCAAGGGCAGCGAAATCCAGCAGCGCTACTCCGAGCTGATGATGCAAGCCGCAGGGCCCTTTGCCCTGCCTTACATCTTTGAAGCCATGGACGCTGGCTGGCAAGGCAACTTCCCCGGTGGCGTGGTCGCCAATGCGCCTTTGGCGGCCAACTACTTCAACATGCGCAAGACCACCATTTATGGTGGCAGCAACGAAGTGCAACGCAACATCGTCGCGCAAACCGTGCTCGGCTGACCCGAAAGGATTTCAAAATGGATTTCGATTTTTCTGACGATCAAGAACAACTGCGCGACGCGGTGCGCAAATGGGTGGACAAGGGTTACGACTTTGACCGTCGCCGGGCCATCGTGGCGGCGGGCGGTTTTGACCGCGCTGCCTATGGCGAGCTGGCCGAGCTGGGCCTGACCGGCCTGTACGTGAGCGAAGAGCACGGCGGTATGGGCATGGGCCCCACCGAAGCCATGGTGACCATGGAAGAGCTCGGTCGCGGCATTGTGCTCGAACCCCTGACACAGACCCTGATCACCAGCGCCACACTGCAAACCCATGCCCCTGCCGCACTGCAATCAGCGTGGCTGCCGCGCATGGCGGCTGGCGAAGCGATCGTGGTCTTGGCGCACCAAGAACGTGGCGCACGCTACCAACTGAGCCGCTGCGCTGCACAAGGCAGCGAATCCAACGGCTCATGGTCGGTCAGCGGCACCAAGAGCGTGGTGGCCGTGGGCGACCAAGCCGATGCCTTTGTGGTGCCTGCCACTGTGAACGGCCAGATCGCCCTGTTTTTGGTCGAACGCAGCGCCAGTGGTGTGAGCACCCAGGGCTACATCACACAAGACGGTTCACGCGCCGCCGAAGTGATGCTGAACCAAGCCCCGGCACAGCTGATCACCTTGAATGGCCTGACTGCCCTTGAAGAAGCAGTGGACATCGGCATGGCCTGCGTTTGTGCCGAAGCCGTGGGCGTGATGGACAAGACCTTGGCCATCACCGTTGACTACATGAACACGCGCAAGCAATTTGGTGTGAACATCGCCAGTTTTCAGGCCTTGCGCCACCGCGTAGCCGACATGAAGATGCAACTGGAACTGGGCCGCTCCATGAGCTACTACGCCAGCCTGAAATTGCATGCCCCTGCCGATGAACGCCGTCGCGCCATGGCCCGCGCCAAATACCAGCTGGGTGTGTCCATGCGCTTTATCGGGCAGCAAGCGGTGCAATTGCACGGCGGCATTGCCGTCACAGACGAATACATCGTGAGCCACTACTTCAAGAAATTGACGCAGCTGGACATGAGCTTTGGCGACACATTGCACCAACTGGGCGAGGTGTCGGCACGCATGCAAGAAACCGCAGGCGTGTTTGCCTGATCCGGCTTGCAACCTTCAACAAGGGCTCCGCAAGGAGCCCTTGTTCATTCAGGATCTCGGACCCGCACAAAGCTGGCAAAACGCGGCAAACCCGACGGGGTGCGGTCACGGTAGAGGTAAGTCACCCAAGCGCCAACCGGCGGCGGATCCCGCCGCAACGCATCACTTAAGCCTGCGCCCAAGGCAAACCGCTGCCCTGAGGGCATTTGCAAGAGCAATGCCCCGGTTTGCCCCTGCAAGCGCCCCTTGCCCGGCTGGTATCCCACCAGCCGAGCCTCTTCGTCAGCTTCTGGCTTGAATTTGTAAAGCGCATCTGATCGCCCGGCTCGCCAAAGGGCGTCGGTCCGGTGCAACATCAAGCCTTCACCACCGTTGCGCACGGTCTCTTGCAACAGCGCCTGCAAAGCCGGTGCATCGTTGACAAGCTCTTGTCCCACCGGCACCAACCAAGGCACTCGCGCAGCCGCCACGGCTGATTGAACAAGGCGCACCCGGTCTTTGAACGGTGCGGTATTTTGAGGGGTGTCAAACACCAGGTATTTCACTGCACGCCAGGCCTCGTCATCGGGTACCGCTTGGCGCACCACGCCCGACAAACGGTCAAACTGCCCTCGCCCCATCCAGAGTTCGCCGTCCAACGGGGTGGCAGGCAAGGCCGACACAAACCAGCTTGGAGCAGCCAGCAAACGTCCGCTGCGAAAGCGCAAAACCCGACCGTCCCAGACGGCGCGCACACCGTCGAATTTTTCACTGACCGAAAAGCCTTGCGGTGATCGACCAAGGGGCCAGGAGGTGGCCAATTGCACTTGAACTTGCACTTGAACTTGCGCCGGGGCTTCTGGCGCACTGTCATCTTTGGCCTCAGCGTCAGGGGCCAGCCATGCACCCATCCACAGCGCGAACAAAGTCTGCCGCCGGTTCAAGCCCGGGCCATTAACCGGGCCATTAACCGGGCCATTAACCGCGTCATAGACCGGGTCATGCGTCGGGGCAACGGCAAGCGACGGGTGCCGGTGCTTGTCTTGTGGGTAGAACAGTTCAGTGCCCAAGGCCTGGACAAATGTCGGTGTCTGCATGGCGTGTCTCCCTGAGGGTGTAAGGCCTTTAATTTTGGCCTTTTATATTCAGAAAGACATCATGCGGCTGTTGGCCTGACAGTGCAAGCACCCGCACTGTGCAAGCAGCCTCACTGGTCCGGCGCACTCAAACCATCAAACGCGAATTCTTGGGTACATGCGCCATCAAGAACGCCATCTGGTCCGACAAGATGCGGCGGTTGCGCAAAATGAAATCTTCCCAGAGGCTGGGCACATAAGGTGCGTACAGCAGCGGCATGCGGGCCTGCTCGGGGGTGCGACTGCTTTTGCGGTGGTTACAAGATCGACAGGCCGTGACCACGTTCATCCAGTGGTCGGGGCCGTTTTGGCACAGCGGAACAATGTGCTCGCGCGTCAGCACCGATTCGTGAAAATGCCCACCACAATAAGCGCACACATTGCGGTCACGCACAAACAGTTTGGGATTGGTCAGCCCCGAACGCATGTCAAACGGGTTGATGCGGGGCACGCCCTGGGTACCGATGATGCTGTTGACGGTGATGATGGATTGCTGACCCGTGAGCGCGTTGTGCCCGCCACGAAAAACAGCGACTTGCTGCCCTGCTTCCCAACGCACTTCGTCTGCGGCGTAGTGGGTGACCGCCTGCTCGAGTGAAATCCAAGATTGCGGCAGCCCTTGGGCCGAGAGTTTCAAAACCTTCACAGACGCCTCCATTCAACAGTTCAAAAACCACTGACACGAAAAGTTCCGTCTCGATCCTGTCCTGCATGGCTTGAAAAAAGGTCTCACTTCAAAGCTGCAAAAGGCCACCGCCTAGAGGATCGGGCTCAGTCACAATATACCCTCTTACTTTGACAATCCCGTGAATGCTGGCGCTTTGCTGGCCAGGCGGGCAACACCCAAGCGACATGAAGGTTTTCCGCGGCTTCCATCACCCTGACCTGGCCCCCGCCTGCGCCCTGACCATCGGCAACTTCGATGGCGTGCACCGCGGGCATCAGGCCATGCTGGCGCTGTTGCGCAGCGAAGCGGCCCACCGGGGCGTGCCCAGTTGCGTGATGACCTTCGAGCCGCACCCGCGCGATTACTTTGCCAAGGCGCTGAACAAGCCCGAACTGGCCCCTGCCCGCATCGCCACACTGCGCGACAAACTGCAAGAGCTGGAGCGCTGCGGCGTAGACCAAGTGGTGGTCTTGCCCTTCGATGCCGAACTGGCCAGCCAATCGCCCGATGACTTCATCCAGCAAGTGCTGCTCCAGGGCCTGGGCGTGCGCTATGTGCAAGTCGGCGACGATTTCCGCTTTGGGGCCAAGCGGGCGGGCGACTACGCCATGCTCGACGCTGCGGGCCAGCGTCTGGGCTTTGATGTGGCTCGCATGAACAGCTACGAAGTGCATGGCCTGCGTGTATCCAGCTCGGCCGTGCGCGATGCCCTGGGTCAGGGTCGCCTGCAAGATGTGCAAGCCCTGCTGGGTCGCCCCTACAGCATCAGCGGCCATGTGGTGCATGGGCGCAAGCTCGGGCGCGAACTGGCTGCCACCGCAGAAGGCGCGGGGGATGGTTTTCGGACCCTGAATTTGCGTTTTTCGCACTGGAAACCTGCTGCCAGCGGCATCTTTGTGGTGCAAGTGCATGGCTTGACTCAAAGCCCATTGAAAGGCGTGGCCAATCTGGGCATCAGGCCCTCTTTGGACCCCACCGATGTGAACGGTGGCCGGGTGCTGCTGGAGACCCACGCCTTCGACTGGCCCGCCGATCTGGGCCCCGAGGGGGGCTACGGTAAAATCATCCGCGTGGATCTGCTGCACAAACTACACGACGAACTCAAATACGACGGTCTGGACGCCCTGACAAAGGGCATTGCCAAAGACTGCGAAGACGCACAAGCGTGGTTTGCGACACGCCGTGGCGACAATGCCCAGTCTTTGAGCCGCCAGACCACCCGCGACCGAATTTGACGATCCGGCCCTCGTTTGCTGCCCTTCGACAGGCTCAGGGCGAACGACCTCAACGGCCCACCTCCTTTTGATCTCTCCGAACGGCCCGCCGCTCGGGCTGAGCTTGTCGAAGCCCTCCCGACTTGAAGCACCATGACCGAAGCCACAACCCCAGCCAGCACCGACTACCGCGCCACACTCAATCTGGCCGACACGCCCTTTCCCATGCGCGGTGACCTGCCCAAACGCGAGCCAGGCTGGGTGAACGACTGGAACGAAGGCGGCCTGTACAAAAAACTGCGCGCAGCCCGTCAAGGTGCCCCGCTGTTTGTGCTGCACGACGGCCCGCCCTACGCCAACGGCAAACTGCACATTGGTCACGCGCTGAACAAAGTGCTCAAGGACATGATCGTCAAGTCCAAGCAGCTCGCTGGTTTCGATGCGCAATACATCCCCGGCTGGGACTGCCACGGTCTGCCGATCGAAAACGCCATTGAAAAACTGCATGGCCGCAAGCTGAGCCGAGACGACATGCAGGCCAAAAGCCGCGCCTTTGCCACTGAGCAAATCAACCAGCAACGCGAAGACTTCAAGCGCCTGGGCGTGTTGGGCGACTGGGAACGCCCCTACCGCACCATGGACCCGGCCAACGAAGCCGGTGAAATTCGCGCCTTCAAGCGCGTGATTGAGCGCGGCTTTGTCTATCGCGGCCTCAAGCCCGTTTACTGGTGCTTTGACTGCGGCTCGTCGCTGGCCGAATTCGAGATCGAATACGCCGACAAGAAAAGCGACACGCTGGACGTGGCCTTTGAAGCCGACAACACCGCCGCATTGGCTGCAGCCTTTGGCCTGAGCGCACTGCCCGAATCACTGGCCACAGGCGGCAAAAAAGCCTTTGCCGTGATCTGGACCACCACCGCTTGGACCATCCCAGCCAACCAGGCGCTCAACGCCCACCCCGAGCTGGAATACGCGCTGGTGGACACGCCCCGTGGCGTGCTGCTGCTGGCCGCCAGCTTGGTCGAGAAATGCCTTGAGCGCTACAAGTTGCAAGGCACCGTGATCGCCACCGCCGTGGGTGAGAAGCTTCGCGGCCTGGTGTTTCGCCACCCGCTGCACGACACCGTGACCGCCGAAGAAGGCGGTGAATACAGCTACCGCCGCACCTCGCCGCTGTACCTGGCCGACTACGTGACCGCCACCGACGGCACCGGCATCGTGCACTCGGCCCCAGCCTATGGCGTGGACGACTTCAACTCCTGTGTGGCCCACGGCCTGAAATACGACGACATCCTCAACCCGGTTCAAGGCAACGGCGTGTATGCCGAAGAGCTGCCCTTCTTCGGTGGCCAGCACATCTGGAAAGCCTGTGCCCGCGTGATCGAGGTGCTGGGCCAAAGCGACCGCCTGATGGCCACAGTCGAAATCACCCACAGCTACCCGCACTGCTGGCGTCACAAAACCCCCGTCATCTACCGCGCTGCGGCGCAATGGTTTGTGCGCATGGACGAGGGCGAGGGTGTCTTCACCCAAGACAAAGCCCCCAAGACCCTGCGCCAGCTGGCCTTGGACGCCATTGAGCAAACCCAGTTTTATCCCGAAAACGGCAAAACCCGCCTGCGCGACATGATCGCCAACCGACCCGACTGGTGCATCTCGCGCCAGCGCTCGTGGGGCGTGCCCGTGCCTTTCTTCTTGCACAAAGACAGTGGCGAGCTGCACCCGCGCACCATGGCCATCCTGGACCAGGCCGCTGACATTGTCGAAAAAGGCGGCATCGAAGCCTGGAGCCGTGTCACGGTCGAAGAGATTCTGGGCGCGACCGACGCCCCCAGCTACACCAAGAGCACCGACATTCTGGAAGTGTGGTTCGACTCGGGCAGCACCTTCCAGCATGTGCTGCGCGGCAGCCACAAAGACGCGTACGGCGTGCCACCTTTCCATGGCCAAGGCCCGGAGGCCGATCTGTACCTGGAAGGCCACGACCAGCACCGTGGCTGGTTCCACAGCTCGCTGCTGCTGGGCTGCGCCCTTTACGACCGCGCCCCTTACCGGGGCCTGTTGACCCACGGTTTTGCCACCGACGGCCAAGGCCGCAAGATGAGCAAGTCGCTGGGCAATACCGTTGAGCCGCAAACCATCAACAGCAAAATGGGCGCTGAAATCGTGCGCCTGTGGGTGGCCAGCACCGACTACTCGGGCGACCTCAACATCGACGACAAGATCCTGGCCCGCGTGGTCGATGCGTACCGCCGCATCCGCAACACCTTGCGCTTTTTGATGGCCAACGTGAGCGACTTCAACCCGGCCACCGACACCGTGCCCGATGACCAGCTGCTGGAAATCGACCGCTTTGCCCTGGCCCGTGCGGCCGAGTTGCAAGCCGATATCCGCGCCCACTTCGACGCGTATGAGTTCCACCCCGTGGTCTCCAAGTTGCAAATCTATTGCTCAGAAGACCTGGGCGCGTTTTATCTCGACGTGCTGAAAGACCGCCTGTACACCACGGCCCCAAAATCGTTGGCCCGCCGCAGTGCGCAAACAGCGCTCTACCGCATCACCCACGGCATGCTGCGCTGGATGGCACCTTTCCTGTCCTTCACGGCCGAAGAAGCCTGGGGCACTTTCGGCACATCCGAATCCATCTTCATGGAAACCTTCAGCGACTTCGGCTCGGCAGATGCGGCAGAAAACACCGCGCTTTTGGCCAAATGGGCCCGCATCCGCGAAATCCGCGATCTGGTCAACAAGGACATCGAAACCTTGCGCACCGCAGGCCAAGTGGGCGCGTCGCTGCAAGCCGATATCACCTTGCAAGCGCCTGCCGCTGACCATGCCTTGCTGGCCAGCCTGGGCGAAGACATCAAGTTCGTGTTCATCACCTCCAAAGTGACTTTGCAGGCGGGCGAAACTCTGGCGGTGCAAGTGACCGCCAGCCAAGCCACCAAATGCGAACGCTGCTGGCACTACGCTGACGACGTGGGCCACGACGCCGCTCACCCCACGATTTGTGGCCGCTGCGTCAGCAACCTGCACGGCGCAGGCGAAACGCGCTTGATCGCCTGAATTTCACCCCCTCCTAAAAGACAAGGCAAGCCCATGGCCAGCTCCAAAAAATTCGGCAATGGAGGCTCCAGCAAAAGCCAGGGCATGGCGCTCTGGCTGGGCATTGCCCTTTTGGTGCTCTTGCTAGACCAGTTCACCAAGGTGCTGGTGCTGGGCGCTTTTCAGCTGGGTGACAGCACGCCGATCACCTCGTTTTTCAACCTGGTACGGGCACACAACCACGGTGCGGCCTTCTCGTTTCTGGCAGGTGCAGGCGGCTGGCAGCGCTGGTTCTTCACGGGCATCGGCGTAGTCGCTGCACTGTTCATGGTCTGGATGCTGCGCTCACATGCGGGCCAAAAACTGTTCAGCCTGGCCATCGCGCTCATTTTGGGCGGGGCCATTGGCAACGTCGTGGACCGCCTGCTACACGGCTACGTGGTCGACTTTCTGGACTTTTATTGGGGCGCTTGGCACTTCCCGGCTTTCAACGTGGCCGATGCCGGCATCAGCGTGGGCGCAGCCTTGCTGATCCTGGATGAAATCTTGCGGGTGAGACGCGGTCGCTGATTCGCATCCGCCCACAAAAAAGCCCGCCGAAGCGGGCTTTTTCAATTCAGACTCGTTTTTACAGCGTGATGATGGTGCAACCCGTTGTCTTGCGGGCTTCCAGGGCGATGTGCGCATCCTGGATATTGGCCAAGGGGAAGGTCTGGTCGATGTGGATCTTGACCTTGCCACTGGTCACCGCCTCGAACAAATCATCGGCCATCTCTTGGGTGCTTTCACGCGTGGTGATGTGGCTGAACAAAGTCTGGCGCGTCACATAGACCGAACCCTTGGGGCCCAAAATGCCCGGCGAGAACGGCGCTACCGCGCCCGAAGCATTGCCAAAGCTGGCCATCAGGCCAAACGGGGCTAGGCAGTCGAGTGATTTGTCCCAAGTGTCTTTGCCCACCGAGTCGTAAACCACCTTCACACCTTTGCCGCCCGTGATTTCTTTCACCCGAGCCTGGAAGTCATCGGTCGAATAATTGATGCAAAACTCGGCACCGTTGGCTTTGGCCAATGCGCACTTGGCATCGCTGCCCGCTGTGCCAATCAAGCGCAAGCCCAAAGCCTTGGCCCACTGGCAAGCGATCAGGCCCACACCACCGGCAGCGGCATGAAACAGCACAAAGTCCCCGGCCTTCAGGCCACCCTGGGGCAGCGTGCGCTTGAGCAAATATTGCGCCGTCAGGCCCTTGAGCATCATGGCCGCGCCCGTCTCAAACGAGATCGCATCGGGCAATTTGCACACACACTTGGCAGGCATCACGCGCACCTCGCAATAGCTGCCGGGCGGCTGGCTGGCATAGGCTGCGCGGTCACCCACTTTCAAATGCGTAACGCCCTCGCCCACCGCCTCGACCACGCCCGAGGCTTCCATGCCCAGCTTGAGCGGCATGGGCAGCGGGTACAAACCACCACGCTGGTACACGTCAATGAAGTTCAAGCCGATGGCCTTGTGGCGGATGCGAATCTCGCCGGGGCCGGGCTCACCCACGGTCACATCGACCAGTTTCATGACTTCGGGGCCGCCGTTTTGGTCGATCTGGACTGCAAGGCTCATGGAATTCTCCTGAATGGGTGAAAGCAAACGATGCGTGACTTTGCCACGAATCTCATGCCTGTGTGCGGGGCGGGGACAGCTTCGCGACAGCGGGAAAACCCGAATGCCGATACAGTGCCGCATGTCTCAAAAACTCTCGCCCATGACCGCCCTGCTCCTAACGGTCCCCCCCCTGCTTTGGGCAGGCAATGCGGTGGTGGGCCGACTGGTCAGCACCTTGGTGCCGCCCATCACACTCAACTTTTTACGCTGGGCCGTCGCCTTGCTCATCTTGCTGCCACTGGCCTCTTGGGTGTTGCGGCGCAGCAGTGGACTGTGGTCACACTGGCGGCGCTTTGCACTGCTCAGCTTGTTGGGCGTGGGTTGCTATAACGCGCTGCAATACCTGGCCTTGCAAACATCCACCCCGCTCAACGTGACCTTGGTGGCCGCCAGTGGCCCCGTGTGGATGCTGGCCATCGGGGCGCTTTTTTTCCAGGCTCCGGTGCGCCGCGCACAAGTCTATGGCGCGACGCTCTCCATACTCGGCGTGTTGGTGGTGATGTCGCGGGGCGATTGGGCGCAGCTCATGGCGGTCCGCCTGGTGGCGGGCGACCTGTTCGTTTTGCTGGCCGTGGCTTGCTGGTCCTGGTACAGCTGGTTGCTCAGCCGCCGCGACGAGCCCGATGCCATCCGCAACGACTGGGCCGCCTTCTTGCTGGCGCAAGTGGTGTTTGGTCTAGTCTGGTCAGGCCTGTTTGCCGGGCTGGAATGGACCTTGACCGACGCCCACATCACTTGGGGTTGGCCACTGATCAGCGCACTTGCCTTTGTGGCCGTGGGACCTGCGGTGCTGGCCTACCGCTGCTGGGGCATCGGCGTGCAGCAAGCCGGACCTGCCGTGGCCGGTTTCTTTGCCAACCTCACACCCTTGTTTGCGGCCATCTTCTCGGCTGCATTTTTGGGTGAGTTGCCCCACCTGTATCACGCGTTAGCATTTGCGCTGATCATTGGCGGGATTTGGGTGTCGTCTAGGCATTGACCTAACTTCCGGGCGAGTCACTAGAAAAATGTGTTTTCCGATTACGATAGAACTCATTTTAAAAATAGAACTTGTAGCCGGATGAGCAACCTCTTTTTCGAAAAACCCATCCTCAACTCGCCCTGAGACCATCCAAGTCAGCGCTGGGAGCTGGATGAAACGGGACAGCCCACCCAAAAAATCAAAGTATCACGTCGCCAAGCTGAATTCACCGACGTGTACGCCATGCAAAAAGACTTTGCAGGCAAGGTACAGGCGCAATTGAACGCCATGCTGAACGAGGTCAAAAGGGAGCCGCACCATGAAAAAAGAGTTGATCCAAACCCTCACAGACACCTTTGAGGGCCATGCACAACAGACCGAAACTGGCGTGGAGTACTGGCTGGCGAGAGACATTCAGCACCTCCTGGGCTACGCGGAATGGCGCAACTTTGGACTCGTGATCAGCAAGGCCAAGACCGCCTGCGAAGTGAGTGGTCAACGGGTCACAGACCATTTTGTTGACGTCAACAAAATGGTCGACTTGGGCTCGGGTAGCCAGCGCGAAATCGACGACATCATGGTCACCCGCTATGCGTGTTACCTGATTGCGCAAAACGGTGACCCGCGCAAAGCCGAAATTGCTTTTGCCCAGACCTACTTTGCGGTGCAAACCCGAAAGGCCGAGCTGATCGAGCAACGCATGCTGGACGGTGAACGCATCCACGCACGCAAAAAATTCACCGAGACAGAAAAAGAACTCTCACAAGTCATCTACGAACAGACTGGCGGCAACCAAGACTTTGCGCTCATCCGCAGCAAAGGCGACCACGCCCTGTTTGGCAAAAGCACCCAGGCCATGAAAGCCCAGTGGAAAGTGTCCGACAGCCGCCCTCTGGCCGACTTTGCGCCCACGATTTTGCTCAAGGCCAAAGACTTCGCCACCGAAATCACCATCTTCAACGCCCGCCAACACCAGATGGACCGAGAGGGGCAAATCTCCAAAGAGCACATCACCAACAACCAAGCGGTGCGCAACACCCTGCTGGAACGAGGCATTCGCCCCGAAAGCCTGCCCCCGGAAGAAGACGTCAAAAAGGTCGAACGGCGCTTGCAGTCTGAAGACAAGAAATCGCTCAACAAGCCCGACACCCTGGACAACTGACAAGAACAAACCATGGCAGGCGTGGCACCAGATGGCACAGGCCAAGTACGCGTCAACAGTTTTTTGCGGGCGACTTGGGGAAGCGGATTTCTGCAGTGGCCGGATTCTTTGCCAACCTCACACCACTGTTTAAGGCCATCTTCTCGGCTGCATTTTTGGGTGAGTTGCACCACCTGTATCACGTGGCTGTGTTCGCGCTGATTGTGGGCGGGATTGTGGTGACGGCCCGGCAATAAACCACAAGAATTTTGTCCTGCTGCATCAGGAATTTCTGAAGTGGATTCATGCTGCGAGTGCAGGTGGTAATTTAGCAAAAGACTCTTTTGCAGCGATTGCAGTCTTCCAGTTGTTCAGGCGACCGGAGGATGACGCTGCAAAGCGGACGCCAGCCGTCGAGGTCAAGCAAATATCTCTGCTCGCGAAATCAACGAGCCGCCATACTCAAACCGCCCATAGTGGAGGCATCTTAATAGTCATTTGCGCCGATACTACCGTGCGTTTCTGCAGCATCGCGGGTCTACCAATCCATGTCCGCAGCCTGCTCGAACCGACGAGTCAGGCCGTCAACGAAACTGAGCATGTCCTCCTCGGACTGCATAGCGCGTGCGTAGGTACCATCAGTCGCATACGACAGAATGCTAGGAAGGTCACTGAAGAGATAGTGCCTTGCGGGCACCAGTGCTCCCGCCCATAGGTGGTCAAGAAACGAGCCGATCTCCGTTATCGCCGCCACCTCATCGAAGGCGACGCGACCTGTGAAGCTCACTTGATGGTCTCGGTCGTTGTTCAGCAGAACGGGGACGGAGCCCGCACCCGAGTGGAAAAGAAACGCCTGGCCCTCTTTGCCAAACGCCCCGTGAGCCACGAAGTTCCTTACCTGCGCACGAAGATCCAAGAGCTTGTCGTAGTGCGCTTTGGTGTCTTTATTCGAGATGTCGAGTGCGGCCTTGAATTTCGCATTCCAGTTGTCCTCGGCGAGTTCCGCGACTTGCGTACCGACGTTCAGCTTTCCCTGAAGTATCGCGAGATGGATAAACGCGTGCTCAGTCCAACTGAAGAAAGCTTCAATGGCAGCCAGCGCATGCCAGTTCACTTGCTTCTTAACCGACAACCACGATGAGATGAGCTCGGATTTGAACGTCCCAGAGGATTCGCTTACTCTGTCCTTCGCCTTACTTTCCAGCGCTTTGCTTTCAACGATCTGTGCGTTGAATTGGTCGCGAAAATACTCGTAGCGCTCGAACAGATCAGAGTTTTTGTTGACGACGTTCAGATCAGATGTCGCAATTGCTTGCTGTGCACGCCACTGGAAGTATGGGGCTGCAACTGAGACGGCCTTCTTGATCGCTTCGACAATAGCGGTCGCGTCCTTTTCACCTTGCTGACTTGGCCGACCGCTCATTCTCGAGTTAGGGTCGAGATTGGGCTCGAAGACGCCGAGACCCATCTTTCGATGCTCTATGCCGTACAGGCGACCGCGGAACCTGACGGGTACCGTCCACGCGGTCTTTTCCCCTTGACCAAGACTCGGGAACTTGAGTAGATCAACGAGAAGAAAATAGACAAGGTAGTAGGGCGGAAGGCTTCGACCGGCCTCTGTTCGCGCCGACAACATTAGCCCGCGTCCTTCCTCAGGCGAACGCGGAGGCCCGGCGGGCTCCAGCTCTTGGAGTGCCGCTCGTGTCAAGTCGCTCATATTTGCAGGCAGTTCCGGTACAGCGATCGACTTTCTGGCTTTCACGCCTACCCCCTATTGCAGGAATATGTTGTTGTTAGACAAGCGAAGACGTGATGGGCGCAGCCATGGATACGTTATTCGCATCTAGGAACGCTTCAATGGTCTCAACAACAGTACGCGCTTTGAATACGATTCCGAGGTCGATCATCTCCTGCTGTTGTGCCATTGGCTGAACTTGTGTGGGAATCGGAACAGGAATGATTTGATTCAGATGGGTACGGTAAAAAACTGCAGCAACTACCCCTATGAAGTGAAGGCGAGATCCTGCTACAAGACCACCATCTTTCGTGGCCCATGAGCCCTGATTCAATATGAAAACTGGACTGCCACTAGAGCCACCGAATACTGACGCATCGACGAGGAAACGCGGAGAACCCTCGAAGTCCACTTCAAGGGGGCTCGCCGTGCTTCCACGGCGTGCTACAGGCAGTAGGTTCTTGCTATCCCAAACACCGTTCGGATAGCCAATAAAGGTTACCGATTCCACCGCATCCAACTCTGAAATCTGTTGCGGCGTTGGAATCATGTCATTCGAAACATAGCGATAGAAGAGATCAACATTGTGCTGATGCTTCACGTGCGCTTCCAGTGGTGCGAAAGGGCAAATGGCGATATCAACATTCGGGTCCGGATGACCGAACCAAACCTGTGCCCAATTATCAATACGGAGACGAAAACCATTTCCGAGAATGGGAGCAGCATCCCGACGTTGGAGGAATGTCAACGCCCCCTCATTCATGCCTTCCACTACATGCTTGTTCGTCACCACAAATGGGTAGTTTTCTTCGCCAATTTTGTGAGAAAAAAAGAACCCCGTACCAGAACCAGGCGCACCATTTCCGGCAATCGTATCGATTCGCACCGTCGTAAAGAACAGCTGCTCGGCGATGGTTTTTGGTTGCATGCGGGCTCCTTGTTGATTCGTGGTGACTGATTATCAGCATGCCTAATGGATAGCGTCCGTGCGCTCTAGGCTAAGGCGGCCATCTTCGAGCGTCAGCTATTGATCGAATGCTATCTGTCAATCGTACAGCTTCCAAGGGCTGCTTCCAGCCTAAAAAAGACCACTGACCTCAAGCTAAAAAACAAACCAGGGCCACTGCAATGGCCCAATAGCCATTGCAAACCCTCAGCCAAGTCACCAAGCCACTGTCAAAACGTCCCAGCGTAAGCCCCGCCATCGGCCAGCACGTTTTGCCCCGTCATGTAGGCCGCTTGCTGGCTGCACAAGAAGGCGCAGATCGCACCAAACTCTTGCGGGTTGCCATAGCGCCCTGCCGGAATTTGCGCTTGCTGGATGGCACGCATTTCTTCCACCGTCTTGCCCTGTTTTTGTGCCATCGCAGGCAGCGTGGCGCGGATGCGGTCGGTGTCGAACTTGCCGGGCAGCAAGTTGTTGATGGTCACGCCTTGCGTGGCGATTTTGCTGCGCGATGCGCCAGCCACAAAACCCGTCAGGCCACTGCGTGCGCCGTTGGACAGGCCCAGTACATCGATGGGCGCTTTCACTGCGCTGGAGGTGATGTTGATGATGCGGCCAAACCCGCGTGCCGCCATGCGGTCGACCGTGGCTTTGATCAGCTCAATCGGCGTGAGCATGTTGCCGTCGATGGCCTTGAGCCAGGCCTCACGGTCCCAGTCACGGAAGTCGCCCGGAGGCGGACCGCCCGCATTGGTCACCACGATGTCGTAGTCTTTGCCGGGGCCACCGGCCACGTTCCAGATGGCTTCGCGCCCGGCTTCGGTGGTGATGTCTTGCGCCACGGCAATCAATTGCACTTGGCCGCCTGTTTCGGCACGCAAGTCTTCAACCGCCTTGTTCAGCACCTCGGCGCCTCGCGCCACCATGACCACGTTCACGCCTTCCAGGGCCAAGGCGCGTGCGCAACCCCAGCCCAAGCCTTTGCTCGCGCCACCCACCAAAGCCCATTTGCCTGCAATGCCTAAATCCATCTTGATCTCCAGTTGATTTCAAACTTTGGGTGAACGAGTCACCCAGAAAACGCCGGACAGCACCAGCACGGTGCCGCCCACAATCCACATGTTGAAGGGCTCGTCCAAAATGAGCACGCCCATGAGCAGCGTGGACATCGGGCCAATCATGCCCGTCTGTGCCGTGAGGCCCGAGCCGATGCGTTCGATGGCCATCATGACCAGCACCACGGGCACGGCCGTGCAGGCAGTGGCGTTGAGCAGCGACAACCAAAGCACGGGCTCGGCCACCAGCGCCGTCGATAACGGGCGCAACACCACAAACTGGCCGATGCAAAACACGCAAGCCACCGAGGTGGCCCAGCCCGCCAACCGCAAAGAACCCAGGCGCTGCACCATCTGGCCGCTGTAGCTCAGGTACAGCGCGTAACTGATGGCGCTGCCCAGCACCAGCGCTGCGCCCAAAACGGCGTTCTTGCCATCCAAAGCCGCTTCGTGTCCGAACACCAGCATCACACCGGCATAGCTGATCAGCATGCCCACGCCTTGGCGATAACTGATCTTGCGGCCATAAAGCAACCAGCCCAGCACCAAGACCAGCGTGGGGTTGAGGTAAAGGATCAAGCGCTCCAGCGAGGCGCTGATGTATTCGAGCCCCCAAAAGTCCAGAAATGAAGCCAGGTAGTAACCACTGAAACCCAAGCCCAAAATGCCCAGCCAGTCACGCCCGGCGATGCGGGGCTTGCCGCGCCCGGCCCACCAGGCCATGAGCAAAAACAGGGGCAAGGCAAACAGCATGCGGTACATGACCAGCGTGACCGCGTCCACGCCATGACGGTAAGCCAGCTTGACGATGATGGCCTTGCCACTGAAGGCGATAGAACCGGCCATGGCCATCAGCAAACCGGCCGTCATATTGGAAGACTTGAAAGAAGGCATGGTTCAACGGCCCGTGCGGGCTTTGACCCAGTTCAACAACGCTTCAGACGCGACCTCGGGTGTAGTGGCATGGTTCGCTTGCACCACCAGGTATTGGCTGTCAGCGTGCGCAGGCAATTTTTGGTAAATCGCGGCAGAGCTGGAAGGGTACAGCGAGTCATGGGTGCCAATGGCCCAGAACACCGGTACAGGTTTGCGAGAGTTCTGGGCGCTGAGTGCCATATTGCCCCAGCCCTGCGGATCAAAATAACTCCACAACGCAGCCGCAGGGGCCTTGACCACCCGGCGCTGGCCTTGGTTGATGTCGGTCATCTCCACCAAAGCATCGCCTTGCCCGGATGCCACCGCTTGACGTGCGGCATCAATGCCGCGACGAACTTCAGGTATCGGATAAAAGTTTTCAGGCACATGGCCCGGTGCCATGGGCAGCACTGCGTCGACATCACCCACTTGGGCCATGTACGCCAACGTGGCGTTGGCACCAAAACTTTGCCCACCCACGGCGACCCATTGCACACCCGCTTGTCTGAACTCGCTCACAGCCTGGCGGATTTGCGCCACAGCTTCGGCGTAGGGTTTGTCATACAAACGCAGGCGAGACCAGGGCATCTCCAGCAACTTGACCTGGCAAGCGGGCTCGAGCTTTTGCACCACAAGCTTGAGGTTAGGCGATTGGGGCATTCCCCATTTGCCATGCATCAACACCACGCCGCAAGAAACCGGCTCGGCCCATGCCGGACTGCCGGACAAAAGACCTGCAAGGACGAGCGCAAGTAGCGTTGCGCAGGGGCGCATCAAAAGCCCACAGCCTGCCCGTCACGGCGTGGGTCGCTGGCGGCCATGTAGCCCTCTACCGCTGGATCGCCCATGCGCCAAATGAACTGGCCTGCACCAAAGTCTTGGTAAGAGTCGTTGATGATGTCCAGCTGATGACCACGGGCGATCAGGTCCTGCACGGTCTGGCCATTCATCGCGGCTTCGACGTTGATGTTCATGCCGGTGTTGTAACGCCAGCGCGGTGCGTCGCAAGCGGCTTGCGGGTTTTGCTTGTAGTCGAGCATGCGCACCAGGGTTTGCATGTGACCCTGCGGTTGCATATTGCCGCCCATCACGCCGTAGCTCATGACCGGCTGGCCGTCTTGGGTCAGGAAGGCCGGGATGATGGTCTGGAAAGGCCGTTTGCCGGGCATGACCAGATTGGCCATGTTCGGGCCATGGGGGTTGGTGCTGAAACCGTGCCCCCTGTTTTGCAGGCTGATGCCGTAAGTCGGCTCCACCACGCCCGAACCAAAACCCATGAAATTGCTCTGGATGAAGCTGACCATCATGCCGTTTTCATCGGCAGCCGTGAGGTAGATCGTGCCGCCCTTGACCGGGTTGCCGGCCTGGAAGTTTTGCGCCTTCTTCATGTCGATGAGCTTGGCACGGCTGGCCAAATAGGCCGGGTCCAGCATCTGCTCAGGCGTGACTTCCATGTAGCGTGGATCGGCCACATAGCGGTACACATCGGCAAAGGCCAGCTTCATGGCTTCGATTTGCAGGTGCTGCGAATCGACACCGTCCACAGCGTGGCTGGCCAAGTCAAAGTTGGACAGAATTCCGAGGGCGATCAGCGCGGCGATGCCCTGCCCGTTGGGCGGAATCTCGTGCAGGGTGTAGCCCCGGTAGTCTTGCGCAATCGGCTTGACCCACTCGGGCTTGAAGTCGGCCAAGTCTTTGGCGGTGATGCTGCCGCCATTTTCTTTGGCAAAGCGTTCAATGGCCTCGGCAATCTCGCCACCGTACAAAGCCTGGCCCTTGGTTGCGGCAATGGCTTTGAGGCCTCGCGCCGCGTTTTTGAACTGAAACAGCTCACCCACCTCGGGCGCACGGCCCCAAGGCAAAAAGCTCTGCGCAAAACCGGGTTGCGACTGCAGCTCGGGCGTGGCCGCTGCCCACTTTTGCTGCACCACCACAGGAATCAAATAACCGCGCTCAGCCACTTCGATGGCGGGCTCCAGCAGGTCGGCAAAAGGCAACTTGCCAAAGCGCTCACTCAAAGCGACCCAACCCGCCACCGCACCGGGCACGGTGACCGAGTCAAAGCCCCGCTTGGGTGGCGTGAGGGCATCGGTGCCGTATTTGCGGTGAAAGTAATCAGGCGTCCAGGTGGCGGGGGCCGGGCCTGACGAGTTCAGGCCGTGCAGCTCTTTGCCGTCCCACAAAATGGCAAACGCATCCGAGCCCAGGCCGCAGCTCACGGGCTCGGTCAAGGTGATGACGGCCGCCGCGGCGATGGCGGCATCGACCGCGTTGCCGCCCTTGAGCATCATGCGCAAGCCCGCTTGCGCGGCCAGCGGGTGCGAGGTGGACACCACGTTGCGGGCAAACAGGGGCAAGCGGGTGCTGGTGTAGGGGTATTGGTTTTGAAAATGCATGTCAGTCCAGGGTGATCTTGCGTTCGGTAATGGTCTTTTTCCATTTGGCTGACTCTTTGGCCAGCATGCTGGTAAATTGCGCTGGCGTGCCGCCCACGGGCTCGATGCCAAAGCGTTGCAGCTTGTCGATGACTTCTGGGTCTTGCAACACTTGGTTGGCAGCGGTGTTGACGCGGGCAACCACCTCAGGCGGCAAACCCTTGGGGCCAAACAAGCCAAACCAGGTGGTGGATTCGTAACCAGGCAAAACATCGGCGATTGGCGGCACACCTGGAGCCAGCGGCGTGGCTTTGAGCGATGTCACACCCAGCGCACGTAAACGGCCATCGCGCACATGCGGCAAGCCGGTGGGCAAGCTGTCAAACAGCACGTCCACTTTGCCACTGACGAGGTCGGGAATGGCCAAAGCCGTGCCTTTGTAGGGTATGTGCACCACAAACAGATTGGCCTGGGCTTTGAACAACTCGGCCGTCAACTGCACGATGGTGCCGTTGCCGCTAGAGGCGTAGTTCAAGCGACCCGGATTTTTTTGGGCGTACTCGATCCATTCCTTCACCGTCTTGGCTGGGGAGCTGTTGGGCACCAGCATGATGCTGGGCGCGTTGCCCACTTGGCTGATAGGGGTGAAGTCTTTGACCGCGTCATAGGGCATGCGCGGGTTCAGGTTCGGGCCAATCGAGTGCGTGCTGGAGGTGGACAGCAACAAGGTGTAGCCATCGGGGCTGGCCTTGGCTGCCAAGTCGGAGCCCAGAGTGCCGCCAGCGCCTGGGCGGTTCTCGACCACCAGCGTCGTGCCCATTTTTTCGCCGAGCTTTTGTGACAGCGTTCGGGCAAACAAATCGGTGGCACCACCGGCCGGGAACGGCACGATCAAACGCACGGATTTGACGGGGTAGGACTGGGCTTGCGCCATGCCGCCACTGCCAAAGGCAAGGGCCGCGACACACAAACCACTCAGGAAATGTCTTTTTTTCATGGAAGCAATCCTCTGCAAGACGAACTTGCCAAGCAACAAAGAAGACGATTTTCTCAGACACAGTGCGTGCATGCTGCACCCAAGTGACATGGCCACACTCGATACGTGCAGTACCAATGACAACGGCCTCCGAAGAGGCCGTTGTACACAGTCAAGTGGAAAAAATCACTCTTCCACGAAAGCCTCTTCGCGCTTGGACTTGATCGATGGCAAGGTCACGATCACCAAGAGAACAAGCGAAGCAGCCAACAAGCTGGCAGACAAAGGACGCGTGACAAACACGCTCCAGTCGCCGCGTGACAGCAACATAGCTCGGCGCAGATTTTCTTCCATCATCGGGCCCAAGATGAAGCCCAACAACAAAGGTGCAGGCTCCATGCCCAGCTTAATGAAGCTGTAACCCACCACACCAAACAAAGCCACCAGCCAGATATCGAAGGTGTTGTTGTTGGTCGAGTAAACACCAATCGCACAGAACAGCACGATGGCGGGGAACAACCAGCGGTAAGGCACCGACAGCAACTTGATCCAGATGCCAATCAACGGCAGGTTCAGGATCACCAACATCGCATTACCGATCCACATCGAAGCAATCAGGCCCCAGAACAACTCGGGGTTGCTGGTCATGACCTGAGGGCCAGGCTGAATATTGTGAATGGTCATGGCACCCACCATCAAAGCCATCACCGCGTTGGGTGGGATGCCCAAAGTCAGCAAAGGAATGAAAGAGGTTTGCGAAGCCGAGTTGTTGGCCGACTCAGGTGCAGCCACACCACGGATGTTGCCTTGACCAAAAGGCACTTCGCCTGGTTTGAGCTTGGTTTTCTTTTCAATTGTGTATGCCGCAAAAGAAGCCAGCAAGGCACCGCCACCGGGCAAAATGCCCAAAGCAGCGCCTAAGAAAGTACCGCGCAAGACTGCTGGAACCATGTTCTTGAAGTCTTCAGCGGTCGGCATCAGCCCCGTCACCTTGGCGGTGAAAACTTCGCGGTCTTCTTCTTTTTGGGACAAGTTAGAGATGATCTCGCCGTAACCGAACACGCCCATGGCGATGGTGATGAAACCCACGCCGTCGGTCAATTCAGGAATATCGAAGCTGAAACGTGCCACGCCAGAGTTCACGTCGGTGCCGATCAGGCCCATCAACAAACCCAGCACGATCATGCCCACCGCTTTAACCAAGGAGCCAGAAGCCAGCACCACAGCACCGATCAAGCCCAAAATCATCAGCGAGAAATATTCAGCAGGACCAAACTTGAAAGCCACTTCGGTCAAGGGGCCAGCGAAGGCCGCCAAAACCAGAGTTCCCACGCAACCGGCAAAGAAAGAACCCAGACCAGCCGCGGCCAAAGCAGGGCCAGCGCGGCCTTTGCGGGCCATTTGGTAACCATCGATCATGGTCACGACCGACGAGGCTTCACCGGGCAAGTTAACCAAGATGGCGGTGGTGGAGCCGCCGTATTGAGCGCCGTAATAAATACCGGCCAGCATGATCAACGCAGCCACTGGAGGCAGTGCGTAGGTGGCAGGCAGCAGCATGGCGATGGTGGCCACTGGGCCAATACCAGGCAACACACCAATCAGGGTGCCCAAAAGGCAACCAATCAGCGCGTAAAGCAGGTTTTGAAAGGTGAACGCGACCCCAAAACCGAGAGCAAGATTGTCAAACAGTTCCATGAATTTCTCTCCTCAACCGGTGATGAATGTGGGCCAGACGGGAAACTGCAGTTTGAGCAGCAACACGAAAGCGCCGTAGCTGCCGATCGACAAGATCGTCGCCAGAACCAGCACTTCTTTGAGCCTGAAGGTGTCACCTGCCAAGCTGACCACCAGGGTGGTGCCAAAAATCGCCACGATCAAACCCATGGCAGGCAGACCCAAACTGGGCAACCCGCCCAACAAAATGCCAAACAGCACGTTGCCGGCAATGATGAAGAACAAAGGCTTCCAGGCCCATGCCCCAATCTTTTCACCGTCCTGGGTCTCGACCGTCAAAGACTTGAACATGACGAAGGCACCGATCACGGCCAATAAAATGCCCAGCAACAACGGAAAATAGCCGGGCCCCATGCGGGCACCACTGCCGACTGTGTAGTTGGTGGCTCCGTAGGCGAAGGCTGCACCTGTGACTGTGTAGAACAGTCCGGAAAAAAAGTCTTTTTGACTCTTGATGTTCACGAGATATCTCCTCTGATTTGAGTTGTTGAGATTCTGCGTGAACATTGCCGCTGCAGCGATGTGGCTTACACCTATGCCTCAGGGGCAAAGAACCCATGGTTTACCCTAGGTAATCTTCGTGCATGCACATGCTACGGCGTGGCTTGGCGTGGACTTATTTGGTCAAGGGTTTGAAGACCTTGAGCCATTTCGGTGCGGGCAGACCCCATTGGGTCTCCATGGCGGCGGCAGCCGACATCAGGGCATCGCGCGACGGGCGAGTGGCGGTGCGCTGGGCCAGCACAATGGCGTTGCCTTCACGGGTGGGTTTGAAAATCCACACCGCGTCTTCGCCAAATGCCGCGCAAATCTTCTCAACGCTTTCGCCATAACTGGACGAACGGCCAAACAAATTCACAGTCATACAGCCTTGCTGGGTCAGCAGTTCACGGCAGTGACGGTAAAAGTCGGGCGTATCCAGCACAGGCGCAGCCGCTTCTTCGTCATACAGATCGACTTGCAGGGCATCGACCGTGCCACGCCATTCGTCCTTTTGAATTTCCAGGGCCGCATCGGCCAGCACGACACGCAAGCGCTCGTCGTCCGGCGGCAGACGGAACCAGCCCCGGCAGGCGTGCAGCACACCGGGGTTGAGCTCGACCGCAGTGCAGGTCATCTTGAGTTTTTTGTAGCAAAACTTGGTGATGGTGCCCGCGCCCAAACCCAGCTGCATGGCGTGCGCGCCCTTGACTTCCGCGTGCGGGAAAAAGAGCAACCAGCCAAACATGCGCTGTACATATTCCAGCTCGATGTCGAAGGGCCTGTCCAGGAACATCGAGCCCTGAATCCATTCGGTGCCCAAGTGCAGGTAACGGATCTCGCCGTCTTCGGAGAAATTGACTTCGGGCAGCTCAAGGCTGGGGGTGGAGGATTTTTTTCGGCTCATGGGGTCAGCACTGCCCGCCAGGCAGTGAGTTTTTGTTCAAAGGTCCACGACGCATTCGCTGGACTGGTCGATGGTAGGCGATGCAGCTCAACTCTTTCGGCCAAACCGGCCAACGCCAGCATTTTTCCGAGCGCTTTGGCGTGGCGAAAGCTTTCGCCGCCGTTGTGGGCGATAACGTCCAAGTTGGGGCAGCGCTTCAGCAAAGCCGGAAAGTCGTTCAGCTGCGCCGCACGAATGGCGCTGTCCAGGCTGCCCTCGCGCTCGCATTGCGCATACACATCCCACACGCCAACGCCCTGCGCCAGCAAACACTGGCAGCGCCACGCGTAATCTTTGTCGCCCGGCCAAGGCGCATCGGGCCACAGGGCCTGCATGATGGGCCAAAAATGGTTTTGCGGGTGGGCGTAATACTGCTGCAACTGCAAGGACTTGACGCTGGGGAAACTGCCCAGCACCAGCACCCGCGTGTGGGGCCCCACCAAAGGCGGAAGCCCTTGCAAACGGGTGGGCGTGCCCGCAACCGGGGGCACCCCAGGTACACACGCCGTCATAAAGCCGCCAGTTTGGGCAAGGCCCGCTGCGCATTGCAACAGGTGGCTGCGGCCACATCGGCAAGCGATGCGCCCCGCAATTCGGCCAGCACCTGCGCGATGCGGGGCAACTCGGCCGGACTGTTGCGCCCTTGTGCTGCGCCCTGCGCCCGCTGCTCTGCGGTTTGGTAAAGCCAGTGCGGCGGAATGTCGGGCGCATCGGTTTCCAGCACGATGGCGCTCAAAGGCAGATCGCAGGCCAAGCGGCGCAGCTGCAAAGACCGCTCGTACGTCAGCGTGCCGCCAAAACCCAAAGCAAAGCCCCGGTCGACAAAAGCTTGCGCTTGTTGGCTGCTGCCATTGAAGGCGTGCGCGATGCCCGAAGTGACCGGCCACTGGCGCAAGCCTTTGAGCAAAAGATCGGCTGAACGGCGCACATGCAAGATCACGGGCAGACCGTGCTGCTGCGCCAGTTTCAGTTGCGCGGTGTAAAAAAACCATTGGCGTGCGCGCATCTCGGCTGTGCACAGCGCAGGTACAAAAAAATCCAGACCGATCTCGCCCACCGCCACCAAGCGCGGGTCACCACAGCGCTCGGTCAGGGCACGGTCAAGCAATAGCAAATCGGCCTCTTGGGCCTGCGGCACATACATAGGGTGGATGCCCAAAGCATAGGCATCGCCATGCTGCTCGGCCAATTGCGCCACTTCGGCCCAGTGTTTGGCGTGCACCGCCGGGATCACGCAGCGCGCTACACCCGCCTGTCGGGCCGCATGGCGCACCGCATCGCGGTCGGCGTCAAACTCGGCCGCATCCAGATGGCAATGGGTGTCGATCCACATCCTGCGTCAGAATTTTCTAGCGGACTCAAACAGGTGCTTGCAGCACGCCCTTGACCAAGTGCAACTGCCGGTCGCAGCGTGCGGCCAAGGCCTGGTCGTGCGTGACCACCACAAAAGCGGTGCCACGTTCGCGGGCCAGTTGCAGCATCAGCGCAAACACACCGTCGGCGGTTTCGCGGTCCAGGTTGCCGGTGGGCTCGTCGGCCAGCACACAGGCCGGGTCGTTCACCAAGGCGCGGGCCAGGGCCACGCGCTGGCGCTCGCCACCTGACAGCTCTGAAGGACGGTGGTGAACACGTTCACCCAAGCCCACACGCTGCAACCACTGGGTAGCCACAGCGGCGGCTTCGGCGCGGTCTTGCCTGCGAATCCATAAGGGCATGGCCACGTTGTCCAAAGCGCTGAACTCGGGCAGCAAATGGTGGAATTGGTAGACAAAGCCGAGGTAGCGGTTGCGCCACTGGCCTTGCTCGGTGGCACTCAAGGCCGACAACAACTGCCCTTTGAGCTGCACCGTGCCCTGGGTGGGCGCATCCAGCCCGCCCAGCAAATGCAGCAAGGTGCTTTTGCCCGAACCCGAAGCACCCACGATGGCCAAGGTCTGTCCTGCGTGGACCTCCAGATCGACGCCTTGCAGCACGGTCACGTCCAAACGCCCTTCGGTGAAGCGCTTGGTCAGGCCCTGGGCCTTCAGCACCACTTCGTTTTTCATCTCATTCATAACGCAGCGCCTCTGCCGGATTGACCTGGCTGGCACGCCAGCTGGGGTAGAGCGTGGCCACAAAAGCCAGCACCAAGGAAATGATCGCCACCGGGAAAATGTCGCTGGCCAGCGGTTCGCTGGGCATGCGGCTGATCAGGTAAATGTCGCGTGGCAAAAAGCTGGCATTGAACAGCGTTTCCAGCGCGGGCACGATCACGTCAATGTTGAAGGCCACCAACAGGCCCAACAACAAGCCACTCATGGTGCCGATCACGCCCACGGTGGCACCTTGCACCACAAATATGCCCATGATGCTGCGTGGGCTGGCACCCAGCGTGCGCAAGATGGCGATGTCGGCGCGCTTGTCGGTGACTGTCATCACCAGCGTGCTGACCAGGTTGAAGGCCGCCACCGCCACGATGAGGGTGAGGATGATGAACATCATGCGTTTTTCGACCTGCACGGCAGCAAACCAGGTCTTGTTTTGCTGGGTCCAGTCGCGCACAAAAAACTGCGGGCCCAAAACCAATTGCAAGTCACGCGCCACTTCACGCGCCAAATGCAAATCACGCAACTTCAGGCGCACGCCGCTGGGGCCTTCCAAGCGGAACATGCGGGCAGCATCATCAACGTGCATGAGCGCCAGGGCCGAGTCGTATTCGTAGTGGCCTGAAGAAAACGTGCCCACCACACCCAGCTGTTTCATGCGCGGCACCACGCCCGCAGGTGTGATCTGGCCCGAAGGAGAGACCAAAGTCACCGGGTCGCCCGACTGCACCCCCAGGTTGCTGGCCAAATCGCGCCCCAACACCAAACCAAAACCGCCCGATTGCAAACGCGACAACACCCCGACCTGCGTGTCCGATGACAAATCACTGACTTCAGGCTCCAAGGCCGGGTCAATGCCGCGCACCAGCACGCCCTTCATGTCCTCGCCCCGCGCCAGCAAAGCCTGCGCCGTGATGAAGGGCGCCGCACCCACCACCTGCGGGTGGGCCTTCAGGCGAGCCAGCAAAGCAGGCAAATCGGCCACGGCAGCGCCATCGGCGGCATAGACCTCGATGTGCGAGACCACGCCCAGCATGCGGTCGCGCACTTCTTTTTGAAACCCGTTCATCACGCTCAGCACGATGATCAGCGCCGCCACGCCCAGGCCAATGCCCATCATGGACACACCCGAGATAAAGGAAATGAAGCCATTGCGCCGGGTGGCGCGGCCTGCACGCGTATAGCGCCAACCCAGCACCAGCTCGTAGGGAATGTTTTTGAAAAATGACATGGCCCTATTGTGACGAATACCCCAAGCGGATCGCCCCATATCGACCCAAGACCCGGACACGCAGGCTGAGCGCCCTGTGCAAGGGCGCGGACCCTGGCCAACTTCTGAAGGCCTGTGTCTTCAGACTGACATCATCTAGCGCAAGAATAATTAACAAACCAAATAACTCATTTTTAACCACTGCCATGAAAATCCCATCCTCCACGAACACGCCCGCTGCAGCGCATTACAGCCCCACCGTGATCGCATTGCACTGGATCATGTTTGGGCTTTTCATCGCCGTATTTGCCAGCATTGAATTGCGTGTGCTGTTTGAAAAAGGCACTGAACCGCGCGAGATGATGAAAACCATTCATTTCATCGTCGGCCTGGTCGTGTTGTCCCTGGCTTTGTTGCGCATCGCAAGCCGAGTCCTCACTCCACAGCCCAAACCCGCCCCTATTCCGGGTGGGGCTTTGGTCAATGGCTTGGCTCAGTTGGCCCATATTGCGCTTTACGTCGTGATGATTGGCATGCCCCTGTTAGGTTGGTTGTCCCTGAGTGCAGCCGGAAAACCCATCCCATTTTTGGGGTTTGAGTTGCCTGCGTTGATCGCACCGGACAAAGCTTTTTCCAAACAAATCAAGGATTTGCACGAAACCATGGGTGTGGTCAGCTATTGGCTGATCGGATTGCACATAGCTGCCGCCTTGGGTCACCACTGGATTTTGAAAGACAAGCTCATCGAGCGCATGTCCTTGCGTCATTTGCACCGGTCCTGAAATTCATCAGGCCCCGCTGGCTCTAAAGAGGGGGCCTGCGACAATCGGGCCCATGCACCTGATCATTCCCTACGCGGCCAGCCACAGCTTCAACGGCCAAGAGGCTTTGGCGGGCTTACCCTTGCCGAATTTGCAAGCGCTGTTGGCCCTTTTGCAGCGCCAGCAGGTGCTGCAAGACGCCGAACGCACACCGCTGCACCTGCCACACGAACGCCTGCAAGCCCAAGCCCTGGGCTGGCCCCACGAGACCGACACCCTGCCCTGGGCCGCATGGCACCAGTCACAGCAAGGCGCAGTCAGTGCCGCCCCACAAGCCTGGATGACGCCCTGCCACTGGCAAATTGGCATGGACCAAGTGGTGATGGCCGACCCTTCGCATTTGCACCTGTCTGACGAAGAATCACAGCAACTGCTGCAGGCCATGCAGCCGTTTTTGCAAGAAGACGGCCTGCAAGTCACCTGGCACAGCGCTTTGCGCTGGCATGCCCAAGGCAAGATGCTGGCCGACGTGCCCGCCGCCTCGCTGGACCGTGTGATTGGCCAAAACGTGAAGCACTGGATGCCCGAGCACCCGGCCTTGCGGCCTTTGCAGCGTCTGCAAAGCGAGATGCAGATGCTGCTGTACAACCACCCGGTCAACGATGCCCGCGACGCCCGCAGGCAGCACACCGTCAATGCCTTTTGGATGCACGGCGCAGGCACCTTGCCTGTGGGCAGCCAAGCGACGGCGCAGTCCGTGACCGTGTCAGAGGCCTTGCGCTCCAGCGCCTTGCACGGCGACATGCAAACCTGGCGAAAAACCTGGCAAACGCTGGACGCCACAGCGGTGGCCGACATGCTCAAGCACCTGAAAGCCACCGGTCAGGGCACGCTCAGCCTGTGCAGCGAGCACACCGCCCACACCTACACGCCCGCCCCTGCCGCCTGGCACCAGCGCATTGCGCGTGTCTTCAACAAAACCTCACCTGCGGCGGCATTGACCGCCTTGATCACCCCATGAATTTGCTCACCCGAGATGTGCCACCCCGCAGCGCCTGGGCACTGGAACAAGCGGGCATCCACCCGCTGCTGGCCCGCCTGTATGCGGCCCGTGGCGTGCAGTCCAAAGACGAACTCGACGACGCGCTGAACTTGCTACTGCCTCCGGCCGGCATGTTGGGCACCAACGAAGCGGCCAAGATGCTCGCTGACGCCATGGCGCAGAGCAAGCGCCTGTGCATCGTGGCCGATTACGACTGCGACGGGGCCACGGCCTGCGCCGTGGGCGTGCGCGGTCTGCGCATGCTGGGCGCCCAAAACGTCAGCTATTTGGTGCCCGACCGGGTGGTGGACGGCTATGGCCTGACCCCCACCATCGCCCAGCGGGTGCACGCCCAGGGCGCAGATGTCTTGATCACCGTGGACAACGGCATCGCCAGCGTGGCGGGTGTGCAGGCGGCGCAAGCGCTGGGCCTGCAGGTGCTGGTGACCGACCACCACCTGCCGGGCAGCGAATTGCCCAGCGCCGAAGTCATCGTCAACCCCAACCAACCGGGCTGCAACTTCACCAGCAAATCCATCGCGGGCGTGGGCGTGATGTTTTATGTGCTGCTGGCCCTGCGGGCCGAGCTGCGCCAAAGAGGGGTATTTGATGCCAGCAACCAGCCCCGGCTGGACGCCCTGCTGCCGCTGGTGGCTTTGGGCACCGTGGCCGACGTGGTCAAGCTCGACCCCAACAACCGCCGCTTGGTGGCGCAAGGCCTGCGCCGCGTGCGTGCGGGTGCTTTGCCGCCGGGCATGGCGGCGCTGATGCGTGCAGCCAGCCGCGAAACCGCCAAAGCCACCACCTTTGACTTTGGCTTCGCTTTGGGACCGCGCATCAACGCCGCAGGCCGTCTGGCCGACATGACGCTGGGCATCGAGTGCCTGCTGACCGACGACACGGGCCGCGCCGACGAACTGGCCAAACAGCTGGACGCGATCAACCGCGAGCGCCGCGTGATCGAGGGCGACATGCGCGAGATGGCGATGGAGATGGCCGAGTCGCTTTTTGACGAAGGCGACGAGCCACCACCCGCCATTTGCGTGTTCGATCCGGATTTTCACGAAGGCGTGGTGGGCATCGTGGCCTCGCGCATCAAGGACAAACTGCACCGCCCCACCTTTGTCTTTGCTGCCAGCAGCGCACCGGGCAAAGAACACGAACTCAAGGGCTCGGGCCGCTCGATTGCAGGCTTCCATTTGCGCGACGCGCTCGACCTTGTGGCCAAACGCGCGCCCGGCGTGCTGCTGCGCTTTGGCGGCCATGCCATGGCGGCGGGCTGCACCATTGACGAAGAACACCTGGATGTGTTCGAGGAAACGCTGAGCCAAGTGGCGCTGGAATGGCTGGACGCCGCCACGCTGCAGCGCCGCTTGGAAACCGACGGCCCCTTGCCCGCCGAATACCGCCGGGTGGACTTGGTGGAGATGCTGCACCACGAAGTCTGGGGGCAAGGTTTTGCGCCGCCCGTGTTTTGCGAAGAAATCGAAGTGGTGTCGCAGCGGCTGGTGGGCGAAAAGCACCTGTCACTCAAGATGAAACACCAAGGCCAGCCGGTCGACGGTATCTGGTTTGGCCGCACCGAGCCTTTGCCTGCACGGGTGAAACTGGCTTATCGGCTGGACGCCGACGAGTGGCAGGGCCAAAAGCGGGTGCGATTTTTGGTGGAAGGCGCGGAGCTTTGAGCCTCAGTGCTTGGTCGCCACCTTGGCTTGCAAAGCATTGAGCACCGGCGCTGAGACCAAGCCCGACACATCACCACCCAGTTTGGAGATCTCGCGCACCAAGGTGCTGCTGATGTGTTGCACGCCCGCACTGGTGTGCAAAAACACGGTGTCCACCTCAGGGGCCAGATGGCGGTTCATGCCCGCCATTTGAGTTTCGTAGTCGTAATCGGTCACCGAGCGCAAACCGCGCACGATGAGCTGCGCGTTTTGCGCACGCACAAACTCCACGATCAGGCCGTCAAACGGCATCGCCTTCACGTTGGGGCAATCGACCAGTGCGGCCTGCGCAAGCGCCAAGCGCTCATCCAGCGAGAACATGGTGTTTTTATGATGCGCACGGGCCACAGCAATGATGACTTGGTCAAACATCTGCGCGGCACGCCGGATCGCATCTTCGTGGCCCAGGGTCAGCGGGTCAAACGTGCCGGAATACACAGCGGTGACAGAGGCGGATCGGCTCATGGCAGGCTCCTTGCGGGCAGATGAAGTGACATCGGGAATTTATGCGGTGCGCTGCAACAGGTGGGCATGCACCGCACCCGCTTTGAGGTGGCGCTCGCATTGCAAGCCCAAAGCAGCCAAGGCCTCGTCCGGCCACTGCACGGGCGCTTCGAGGTAGATCCAGCCGCCTGCAGGCACCGCTTTGGCTGCGGCTTTCAGGGCGGGTTCAAACAAAGGGCCGTCAAAGGGGGGGTCGATGAACACCAAATCCACGCTGCCCGCAGGCAAACGGGCCAACGTGGTCACAGCATCCCCGCGCTGCACACTGACCATGCTGGCTTTGAGGCGCATGGCATTGCCTTGCAAGTCACGCACCAACACGGCGTCTTGCTCGACCATCAGCACATGGGCCGCGCCGCGCGATGCAGCCTCCAGCCCCAGCACACCCGTGCCCGCAAACGCATCCACGCAGCGCCAGCCACTCAGATCTTGGCCCAGCCAGTTGAACAGGGTTTCACGCACGCGGTCGGGGGTGGGGCGCAGACCCGGTTTGTCGATGACTTTCAGCCGGGTGCGGCGCCATTGCCCGCCAATGATGCGGATTTCGTGCGAAGGCGGGCCTTTGGGGACCCGGTGCTGGGGCTTTTTAGCGGCGGGCTTTCGGGCTGCGCCGCTGGTCGCCTGGCGTGTAGATTTGGATGAGGGCATAGGCTGCAAGTGTAAAGGCCATGACCCCACATTCGCGCCTCAGGGCTGCGCGCCCAGCACCACGGTGACCATGCGCTGAGGCTGCAGCACCCGGGCCATGGCGCGGCGCACATCGTCCAGGCTCACGCGCTCGACTTGCTGGGTCCAGGTGTCCAGGTAATTGAGTGGCAAGCGGTTCCAGGCGATGTTGGCCACGTTGTCCAGCAGCTTGCGGTTGCTGTCGATGCGCAGCGCGAATCCGCCCACCAGATTGGATTTGGCGGCCATCAATTCGGCCTCGGTTGGGCCTGCGCTCACAAAGCCTTGCACCACTTCTTTGGCCACGGCCACGGCTTGGGTGGCCTGGTCAGGGCGGGTTTGCAAACCCACCGTGAACGCCCCGGCATGCAAGCCGGGTGAAAAATAGCTGTACACGCTGTAGCTCAAGCCGCGCTTTTCGCGCACCTGTTCGCTCAGGCGCGACACGAATCCCCCGCCACCCAAAATGTGGTTGCCCACCAACAAGGCAAAGAAATCCGGGTCATTGCGCTTGTAACCCGGCTGGCCGATCAACACGTGGGCCTGGGCCGAATCAAAAGGCACGCTCAGGTTTTGTGCTTCAGCCAAAGGGGCCACTTCGGGCACCGTAGGCAAGGGCTTGCACGCCGAGGTGTTGGGCCACAGCGCCAGCAAACGCGTGACCAGCGCATCGGTCTGCGCCCGGGTGAGTGCCCCCACCACGCTCACCGATGCGCGGCAAGTTTGCAAGGATTGGGCATGCAAAGTGTGCAGGTCCTGCACACCGATGCGTGACAAGGACTCGGGTGTGGTGCGGTAACCGTAAGGGTGCACACCGTACACCGCCGAAGCAAATTTTTGTTGCACCAAGGTGGCGGGTTTCGTCAGAGATTCTCGGATGGCTGCACTGATGCGTTCGCGGTCACGCAGCCAAACGGCCTCGGGAAACGACGGGTGAGCCATTTGCCGGGCGGCAAGCGCGACGGCTTTGTCCAGCAGGTCTGGGTAACTCAGGCTGCGCAGCGAAAAACCCATGCGGTCCGCACCCGCACTGGCCCCAAAACTGGCCCCCAGATCGGCCCAGGCTTCACCGATTTGATTTTCATCCAGTGCCTGCACATAAGCCCCCGACCTGGCAGGTGCCGAACGCAAACCACTGGACATTTGTCCGGCCATCACCGAGGCCAGACCCGCTTGCGCAGCGGGGTCACGGCGGCTGCCTGCATCCAGGTCAATTTGCACGTCCACCATGGGAATCGCGTGGCTTTCGACCAGGTACACGCGGGCCCCACTGGCTTGTGTCCAGTGTTGAATGGGCAAAGCGGCATGCGCCCAAGTGCTGGCCAGCAAACAACTGGCCAGCCAGGCCACACGGGACAGTCGCCCCCATGAACGAAGCGGGTGAGGCGAACCAGAAGACATCAACAACATAGAGGGTTTACTTTCACACGGGGTTTCGCTGGGGGCAGCCATCGAGATCCAGGTCGAGACACCGGTCAAAACCGAAGCCGAACCCCGCCGCAAAGAACAAAGCAAGTGCATTCACGTCAGTGGCCAATGGCGATGCCCAACTCAATGACGCGCACCAGGGACAACGCGCTTGGCACGGGGCTGCCCCGACACCGCTTGCGGCCGCAAAGTCGCGACCGTGAGGCTGTCGTCGCCAAAGTATTTTTGAGCCACTGCCTGCACTTGGGACGGGGTCACTTGGCGCAAGCGCTGGATCAATTGGGCGCCGTGATCGGCTGGCAAGCCCAGCGTCCAGGCCACGCCCAATTCGCGGGCTTGGTTGAAGACCGAGTCGAGCTTGTAGATTTCACTGGCCACCCATTGGGTCTTGACACGCTGCAACTCGGCATCGGTCACCCCTGCGGTGGCCACGCGCTGGATCTGGGCACGCAAGGCCACTTCCAGCGCTTCGGGCGTTTGGCCCGGAGCAGGCACGCCTTCCAGATAAAAGAACTGCGGGCCACGGCCCATCAAACCATTGTGTGCGCCCACGCTGTCGGCCAAACGCTGCTCACCCTGCGTCAAGGCCCGCTCCAAGCGGGCACCGCTGTAGCCATCCAGCACCGCCGCCAGCACCGTCAAGGCCAAGGCATCGTCGTGCTCGGGTGTGACCTCCAGACTGGCCAGGCGCGGCACTTTGAAGGCCAGCGCGACATACGACTGTTCGGCAGGCGCTTTGAACTCGAACCGGCGCAAGCCTTGCTGAGCGGGCTCTTGCTGAGGCTTGCGCTCGGCCACGGGCCGGGCAGGCATCACACCGTAGTATTTTTCGGCCAGTGCTTTCACCTGCAAAGGATCGACATCGCCCGCGACCACCACGACCGCGTTGGCCGGTGTGTACCACTTGCGGTAAAAATCTCGGGCGTCTTGCGCCGTCATGGCTTCCAGATCGCTCATCCAGCCCACGATAGGGCGGCGATACGGCGATGCCGACAAAGCGGTGGATGCCAGCATTTCGTGCAACTGGGCACGGGGGTTGTCGTCGGTGCGCAGGCGACGCTCCTCTTTGACCACCTCCAGCTCTTTGGCAAATTCGGCATCGGGCCACTGGTTGTTGGCAAAGCGGTCAGCCTCCAGGCGCATCACAGCTTCCAGCTGGCTGGACGGAATTTGCTGGTAATAGCCTGTGTAGTCTTTGGAGGTGAAAGCGTTTTCGCGCCCACCCAAAGCGGCCACCCGGCGCGAAAATTCACCCGCAGCCAAATTGGGCGTGCCCTTGAACAGCATGTGCTCGAGCACATGGGCCACGCCACTGGTGCCATCTACCTCGTCCATCGAGCCCACCCGTAGCCAGACCATGTGCACGGCAGTGGGGGCTCGGCGGTCGGGTTTGACCCACAGCGCCATGCCGTTGGCCAAAGTGAAGTTGTGCACCTGGGCCGAGGCTGTGCCGCTGGCTTGCCCGGTGGCTGCCTGCCTGGCTTGAGGGGCTTGGGCCGATACGCCCCCAGCTGCGACCAGCAAGGCGGTGGCGACAGCGATACCCCAGAGAAAGTTCGGTTTCATAGAATGCATGATCCTTGAAATCCACACCATGTTCAGTTTCTTCAAAAAAAAATCCCCACCACCCGAGGCTCAATCCGTTCCAGCCCCGGTCTCGGGCTTGGTCGCAGCACCTGCTGCAGCCCAAGCTGAGCCTGTGTCGCAGCCATCTGCTGCTGCCTCAGACGCGGTAACTGGCCCCGCGGCGCTCACCGCCATCGAGGCGGCCACGCCGGTGCCCAACGCCGCAGCAACCCCGCCGACGGCACCCCCGACAGCACCCCCTGTGGCCCGCCAAGCTTGGCTGGACCGTTTGAAGGCGGGCTTGCGCAAGACGGGCTCCAGCATCGCCACCGTCTTCACCGGCACCCGGATTGACGACGAACTCTATGAAGAGCTGGAAACAGCGTTGCTGATGGCCGATACAGGCGTCAAAGCCACCGAGCATTTGCTGCAAGACCTCAAACGCCGCGTAAAAGAGACCAAAACCACTGAAGCCTCACAGGTCAAGACCTTGCTGGCCGATGCCATCACCGACCTGCTTTTGCCCCTGCAAAAACCCTTGTCGATTGGCGACCACCAACCCACCGTGATCATGGTGGCGGGCGTCAATGGCGCAGGGAAAACCACCTCCATTGGCAAATTGACCAAGCACCTGGCCGACGAAGGCCTGAGCGTGCTGTTGGCGGCGGCCGACACCTTCCGTGCGGCGGCCAAGGAGCAACTGGCCGTTTGGGCCGACCGCAACACTGTCGAGATTGTCAGCCAGCAAGGCGGCGACCCGGCTGCCGTCAGCTTTGATGCCGTCACCGCAGGCCGCGCCCGGGGCCGCGATGTGGTGCTGGTGGACACGGCCGGCCGTTTGCCGACACAAACGCACCTGATGGAAGAGTTGAAAAAAATCAAGCGCGTGGTGCAAAAAGCCGACAGCACGGCCCCGCACGAGGTGCTGCTGGTGATCGACGGCAACACCGGCCAGAACGCCCTGGCCCAAGTGCGGGCCTTTGACGACACTTTGGGCCTGACCGGCCTGATCGTGACCAAGCTCGATGGCACGGCCAAAGGCGGCGTGCTGTGCGCCATTGCCCGCGAAAAACCGATTCCGGTGTATTTCATCGGGGTGGGCGAAAAGCTGGAAGACCTCGAAACCTTCGATGCCCGGGAGTTTGCACAGGCCCTTTTGAGCTGATTGCCCAGCCGAATTCAAGCCACAGATCACGCCGAAATAAGGGTCTGGAATGTCAGCCAGCCCACAGACCACCGCCTGCAACGCCCTGCAAAATCATGGAAAACCCTGATGCCCTCGCGGCATCAGCCCACACCACTTAGCACTCTCCCCTGTGGAGTGCTAATATCTCAGTATTCTGAAAGGAGTTCTGGTATGAACATTCAAACTGGTTCGCCCACCACTGCGATGACGCTGAGCAATCCATGGGCTGTGGTGCCCTCGCTCGGCCATCTGGACGCTTACATTTCTGCGGTCAACCGCATGCCCATGCTCACCCTTGAGGAAGAGCAAGAGGCCGCCCGCCAGCTCAGGGCCAACGACGACATCGAAGCCGCCCGCAAGCTGGTGCTCTCGCACCTGCGCTTGGTGGTGTCGGTGTCCCGCCAATACTTGGGCTATGGCCTGCCACATGGCGACCTGATTCAGGAAGGCAACGTGGGCCTGATGAAGGCCGTCAAGCGTTTCGACCCCGACCAAGGCGTGCGCCTGGTGAGCTACGCGCTGCACTGGATCAAGGCCGAGATTCACGAATACATCCTGAAAAACTGGCGCATGGTCAAGGTGGCGACCACCAAGGCCCAGCGCAAACTGTTTTTCAACCTGCGCTCGATGAAGCAAGGTTACAAAGCAGACGCCGATGAAGGCACGCACCGCGACACGCTGACACCAGCGCAGGTTGACTCGATGGCCCACAGCCTGAACGTCAAGCGCGAAGAAGTGCGCGAGATGGAAATGCGCATGTCTGGCGGCGATGTGCTTTTGGACCCCGCACCTTCTGACGATGGCGAGCAGGCCTTTGGCCCGATTGCCTACTTGGCCGACGTCAACCACGAACCCACGGCCATGATCGAAGCGCACCAGCGTGACGTGATGGCCAGCGATGGCTTGGCTACTGCGCTCAATGCACTGGACGATCGCAGTCGCCGCATCGTGGAAGAGCGCTGGCTCAAAGTGAATGACAACGGCTCCGGTGGCATGACTCTGCACGACCTGGCCGACGAATACGGCGTGAGCGCCGAGCGCATCCGTCAGATTGAAGTGGCGGCCATGAAGAAAATGAAGAAAGCCTTGGTCGAATTCGCCTGATCTGCAGCTTGGCTTTTGCCACTGCCACCGAGCGCCATACCCGGTCTTGACCGGGTATTTTTTTGGGCTGTCACGGCCAAGGACGATCCCCAAACAAGTGCCCGCGCTGCGCTAAAGTGACGGCTGTTTTGCATCTTGAGGAATTCACCATGAACATCGGCAAGCGGTTACAGCTTTCACCTCGCTGGGCGCATCATGCCGCCTGCGCCTTGTTGGCACTGGGCATGGCCCCGGCTTGGGCCGCCGATTGGCCCACCCAAACCGTGCGCCTGGTGGTGGGCTTTCCCGCAGGCTCCAGCCCCGACCTGAGCGCTCGCGCTTTGACAGAGCCTTTGGCCAAAGCACTGGGCCAAAACGTCGTGGTGGAAAACAAGGTCGGTGCCGGTGGCAACATCGCGGCCGATTTTGTGGCCAAGTCCACCGACGGTCATACCTTGGGTTTGATGATCAACGGCAACATGACGATTGCCCGCATCCTGAACCCCAAAGTACCGTACGACCCCTTGAAGCATCTGGCACCGATCAGCCTGATCGGCAAAGCCCCCTTGGTCCTCACCGTGCCTGCCAATGCGCCCGGCCAGACTGCAGCCGAGTGGCTGACCCAAGCCCAAAAAGCGGGCAACACGCTCAGCTATGCCTCACCTGGCGTGGGCACCGTCGCACATTTGGGCATGGAGCTGCTGAAAAGCAAAGCAGGCATCGCCCCCGTGCATGTGCCCTACCCTGGCAACCCACAGATCATCACAGCCATGCTGGGCGGCCAAGTGCAATTGGCGTTGCTGCCGCCGGCCATGGCGGCTGCTCAGGTGAAAGGTGGCAAATTAAGAGCCATCGGCACCACCAGCACTGGGCGCAGCCCGGTCGCACCCGAGGTGCCCAGTCTGGCCGAGATCGGCGTGAAAAACTACCAGCTCGAGATCTGGAATGCCGTGGCCGCTCCCGTTTCGATGCCAGCAGCCGTGGCCAGCAAATTGTCGGCGCTAGTCAGCGACATCGTGCGCAGCCCTGACATGCGGGCGCGTTTGTTCCAGCAGGGCTGGCAAGTGGTGGGCTCTTCGCCCGAAGGTTTGCGCAACCGCATCGATGCAGACACCCAGGCTTTGGGCGAGATCATTCGCCATCAAAAAATCGAACTGAATTGATCGCCTGCGGGTGCCGGTGCCGGTGCTGTCCGTTTTGCAGTGGCGCTCAGGGGGGGGCAAGCGCCGTCGGTGCCCGCCTTCATCACTTGCCGCTGAGCAAAATTTTGACATCGGCTGCCAGCGCTGCCGCACCACTGGCGTGGCGGTTGTACAGACGGATGCGGCCCTGCGGATCAAAGGTGAAGCTGCCTGCAGAGTGGTCCATGGTGTAGCTGGTAGGGGTTTTGCCTTCGACCTTTTTGTAATAGATCTTGAAGTCTTTGGTGACCTTGGGCAGTTGCTCGGCTGTGGGGCGCAAGGCCACAAAGTCGGCGCCGAAATTGGCCATATAGGCCTGCAAAAGCTCGGGGGTGTCACGCTCGGGGTCGACCGTGATGAAGATGCTTTGCAAACGCGCCCCATCGGCCCCCAACAACTGCTTGGCCTCGGCCATCTCTTGCAAGGCCGTAGGGCAGACATCAGGGCATTGGGTATAGCCAAAAAACACCACAACCGCCTTGCCTGCATAGTCTTTCAAGGTACGGACCTGGCCATTCTGGTCACTCAATTCCCAGCCTTGTGCATAGTCAGCACCGGTGATGTCCACCCCGCGAAATGTGGGCTTGTCCTGGCCACAACCCACCAGAGCCACCAGACCGCTGACCATGCCCAGCGCCAAGGCCCACTGGGGGAAAATTCTGCGTTGCACCATGTCAGGCCTTAAAAAATGTAGTGATCGAGCAGCAAGGCGGCAAACAAAGCGCTCAGATGGATCAGTGAAAAACGGAAAGTTTTGCGGGCCAATTCGTCCGAGTATTCACGGTACAGCGCCACCGCATAGCCAATGAAACCGATGCTCAGCACCACGGCGACGGCCAGATACAACCACGAGCTCATGCCATAAACAAAAGGCATGAGGCAAGATGCCATCAAAACAACGGTGTAAAGCAGAATTTGCAGACGCGTGAATTCGTTGCCGTGCGTCACAGGCAACATGGGCAGGCCGGACTTGCGATAATCCTCAACCCGATACAAGGCCAGTGCCCAGAAGTGCGGCGGTGTCCACAAGAAAATGATCAAGAACAAGATCAGCGCTTCTGGCCCCACTTGGCCCGTCATGGCCGCCCACCCCAGCACCGGGGGCATGGCCCCGCTGGCCCCACCGATCACGATGTTTTGTGGCGTGAGCGGTTTCAAAATCACGGTGTAGACGATGGCATATCCCACGAAGGTGGCAAAGGTCAGCCACATGGTGAGCGGGTTGACCATCGCGTACAACACAGCCGAGCCCAAAGCGCACAGAACGCCCGAAAACAACAAGGCTTGGCGGTCGCTCAACTCGCCCTTGGCGGTCGGACGCCAGGCGGTGCGTTTCATCTTGGCATCGATGGTTTTTTCGACCAGGCAATTGAAAGCCGCCGCCGCACCCGCCACCAGCCAGATGCCGACGCAAGCCCACAGGCCCAACCTCAACTCGGCCATGCTGGGTGCACCCGGCACGGCCAGGACCATGCCGATCAAGGCACAAAAAACGATCAGTTGAACCACGCGCGGCTTGGTCAGTGCGTAGTACTGGCGCCAAGCGGACGTTGGCAATGGGGCAGTGGCTGCGGTCATGCGGCGGGCCTTGATGGGGTAAGTGAACGAGAAGAAAGTTCGGCGCGGCTGATGCACAGCGCCCAGGTCAAGGTGACGACCATGGCGGCTGCGCCACCGGTGTGCAGCACGGCGGCCAGCAAAGGCCAGCCCAGCACGACATTGCTCAGTCCTGTGATGAACTGCAGGGCCGACAAACGCAACAACCAGCGGCCAGCAGAGATGAGGCCTGGTTGCTGGCGCAAACGCCAACCCACCCACAACAACACCGCCAGCACCACCCATGCGGCCGAGCGGTGCACAAAGTGAATAGACGACAAGGCCAGAAAGGGCAGGATCTGGCCATCGGGTGTGTGGCCCAACTCGCGCCACAGGCTAAACCCCTGCCAGTCCATCGCAGGGACCCATTGGCCGTTGCAGGTCGGGAAATCGGGGCAAGCCAGTACCGCGTAATTGGTGCTGACCCATCCACCCAAGGCAATTTGCAGCCACAACAAGACAAAGCCGGTCCATAAACCCGCACGCAAACCCGCCGGTACGGGCCTTGAGCCTGCTCCGCCATAGCGCACGGCTTGCGCCGTCAGCAAGGCCAACAAGCCAATGCCAAACATGAGGTGCAAGGTGACGATGGCCGGAAACAACTTCATGGTCACGGTCAACGCCCCAAATGCACCTTGCAGACACACCCACACCAGCGTGAAGGTGGGCCACCAGGGGCTGATGCTGTCGCTTTGGCGGCGCTGCCACCAAGTCATGATGGCCAAGCTCAGGATCAACACCCCCACCCCGCTTGCCAGATAACGGTGCACCATCTCGATCCAGGCTTTGCCTTGCGTCACAGGGCCGGTGGGCATGGCAGTTTCGGCTGCCGTGATGTGGGTGCTGGCGCCCATCGGGCTGGCACTGCCATAGCAACCGGGCCAATCCGGGCAACCCAATCCCGAATCGGTCAGGCGCGTGAAGGCGCCGAACAACACCAAGTCAAAGGTCAGGAACAAGGTAATCAGGGTCAGGGCCTTCAAACGCCCGGACGGCGTGGCGCTGCGTTGCCGCCAGAGCCACCAGCCCAAGGGCAATGCCGCCACAGCCAAGCCCACAGCCATGAGCTGCAAAGTCGGCGCGAGGTTGTACAGGTCAACTTCGGTCATGTTTTATCGCCCGGCCTTGTCCCAAGAGGCAGACGCCTTGAGCAAACGTTCCAGATCGCGCTTGGCTTTGGAGGCACTGGGCACGTCCATGTGGGCCGGGAAACGCATCATGAAATTACCCATCGGGTCCACCACATACAAATGGTCTTGCAGTTGCTGCCCTGCAGCGGGGCTGATCCAGCTTTGCACACTGGCCTCGTCCAGCCGAAGCACATGCGCCGTGCTCAGTGCGGGCAACAGCGTTTGTGCCACAGGTGCGTCATCGCTGATCAGCCAGAGGCGGTCCACGCGGTCTTTGTCACGCCCCAAAATTTCGCGCAACTGGCGCTGGAAATAAAGGTTTTGCTGGCACCGCTCGTCGCAAGCGCCCGAGGACACTGTGACCAACAACCACTGACCGCGCAGGCTGTCCAAGGTCACTGGCTCGCCTTGCAGGTTTTTAGCGGTGGCTTGGGGCATGTCTTTTTGCGGCTGAATCAGTTCGCCATAAACACGACGCCCCTCCGGGCGCACCACGTAATAAGTGAAATACGAGGCAATGACCGGCGAGGCGCAGATCAGCATCATGGCGATCATCTTCCAGCGGCCCATGCGCGTGCGTTGCGCATCGGCCTGCACCACATCGCCCGGCAAGGGCATGTCATGCACCGTCATGGACAAGGGGCTGTCAGGCAGTTCTTTTTTGGCGGCGGGGTTGGACAATTTGGAACCAGACATAAAGTAAAGCGATCAGACCACTCAGGCCAAACCATTGAAAAGCGTATCCGTGGTGCTTTTCGACACCACTGGCCACCACAGGCCATTCACGCAGCAGCCCTTCAGAAGCCGGGCCCGACTGCAACAAGGAAACATCCAGCAAACCAAGACCGGTTTCTTGGCGAAATGCTTGCAGGTCGAGATTTTGCCGTATCGGGCCTTGTTCAACTCCGCCAAAATCGTAGAGCCTTGATGGCCATGGGGCCAAATGCCCCTCAATCTCGACTTGTCCTTCGGGTGTCTGGATGGCTGGCAACGCGGCCCGATCGGTAAACGACCGCTGCGCCCAACCGCGCTGCACCAGGACCACCCCGTTGGTGCCCTCAATTTGCAAGGGCGTCAGCACAAAAAACCCCGGCTTGGCATTCATCTGCCGATTTTCCAAGAACACCGAATGCTGCGGCAACCAGCGGCCCATCAGCACCATGCGCCGGTGTATCAACCCTGCGCGTTGCGCTTGATCATCCAACGCAGACCCCAAGGTGCGGCCATCCAAGGCCACTTTGTCTGCTTGCTGTGTTTTGGCGTCTTGGAAGGCTGTTTTTTCGGCTGCGCGACCCAGTTGCCACAGACCCAAGGAAAAGGTGACGCCCATGCCCAGCAGGGCCATGCCAAGCACCAACCATCTTTGCCAGATCGGGGATTTCTCAGTCATTGGATAATGTGCTCATGAAAATTCTGGTTGCCATCGCATTTGTTGCCATCTTGGCGAGTCTGGTCTGGGCTTTGGTCCACATGATGCGGGGCCGCCCTGCATCGTCTGAAGAGCAGCTGCCCAAAAAAAACAACATGGCCACAGCGCTGGCCTTTCGCGTTGGGTTCTCGATTGTCCTCTTCATTTGCGTGCTGATTTCATGGAAGATGGGCTGGATACAGCCCACGGGCATTCCGCCAGGCGCTTGATGGGTTTTTGCGGGGATTGCCAATAAGGTGCCACCTGCAGACTGAACAAATTTCGCCCAGCTCAAACCAAGCCTGCCGTTCCACCAACAAAAAAGCGCCCAAGGGCGCTTTTTTGCATCGGCAATATCGGACTTACATCCAATACACCAGGATGTACAAGCCCAACCACACCACGTCCACAAAGTGCCAATACCAGGCAGCGCCCTCAAAACCGAAGTGACGGTCTTGGGTGAAGTGGCCTTTTTGCAAACGCAAAGTGATGAACAACAACATCAACATGCCGACAAAAACGTGGAAACCGTGAAAGCCGGTCAACATGTAAAAGGTGGAACCATAAATGCCGGAGGACAGTTTGAGGTTCAGATCACCCCAAGCATGGGCGTATTCATAGCCCTGCACAATCAGGAAAATCACACCCAACAACACCGTCATCCACATGAACTTGATGGTCTTGCTGCGGTCACCCACTTGCAATGCATGGTGCGCAATGGTCAAAGTCACACCCGAGGTCAACAACAAAGCCGTGTTGATGGTGGGCAACCAAAATGGCCCAACGGTCTGGAAGGGCTCAATGATGCCTGCTGGCGATGTTGTGGCACCGGCCATCAGGCTTGGCCAAGCCGCTTTGAAGTCAGGCCAGAGCAGTGCATTGTCGAGGCTGCCCAGTGCGGGCACCGAATGCGAACGAGCCCACCACAGTGCAGTGAAAAAAGCACCGAAGAACATGACTTCAGAGAAGATGAACCAGGTCATGCTCCAGCGGTAAGACAAATCGATCTTGCGACCGTACATGCCGCCTTCGCTCTCTTGAACCGCCTCAGAGAACCATTGGTACAAGACAATCAACCACCAAGCCATGCCGAAAAACAGGCAATACATGCCCCAATCGGCACCGTTGATCCATTGACCTGCACCCAGGATCAGAAAGAACAAGCCGATGGCCGCCATGACGGGATGGCGCGACTCGTGCGGAACAAAGTAATAAGGCGTGGTGCCGTGTGCTGCTGAACTCATGGGGACTCCTGCTCTCTTCTTTCGAACTCTAATCTTGCTGCTTACAGACCCGTTGGCTGAAGCACAACCCAATTGACCAGGGCGATGAGCCCCAGAACAAATAACAATGCCAGCCCGATGGCCACACCAATGATGTGGAACGGGTTGAGCTTTTCAATATCTTGCTGGTAGTCGGCATTCTTGCGAAGGCCAACAAATGACCACAAAACCGCCTGAATGGTACGCACCCAGGATGTTTTGCGCTCAGGCGACAGGTTTGGATTGCTCATGAACCCAGACCCGACTTGACGGCCACGGGCTGCACAGCAGCGGCCAAAGGCGCTGTGGGTGCGGCAGGTGTCTTGCCGCCCACTTCAAAGAAGGTGTACGACAGCGTGATGGTGGTGACGTCTTTGGACAACTTGGGGTCGATCACAAAGGCGACGGGCCAGGACTTCTTCTCACCCGGCTCCAATGTGTACTGGTTGAAACAGAAACATTCGAGCTTATTGAAGTGGTTGGCCGCTTCGCGTGGTGCATAGCTGGGAATGGCTTGAGCCGCCATGCGGCGGTTTTGCACATTCTGGAACTCATACATCACGGTACTCAGTTCACCCGGGTGAACCTGCATGGAGCGCTTTTCGGGTTTGAACTCCCAAGGGCCGCGCACATTGGCATCGAACTCGACGGTGATGGTGCGTGTGGTGTCGACCTGGCTGTTACGCAGCACTTCGGCCGCTTTACCCGCCTTGGCATTGCCAGGGATCTGGGTTTCTGAAATCGACAGGATGTTGATGCCTGTCATCTCGCAGATGGCCTTGTAGATGGGAACCAGCGCGTACCCGAAGCAGAACATGCCAGCGGTCACAACCGCCAGCTTGCCCACCATCTTCAGATTTTCGCCGCGCAGATTCATCTCGGGTCTTTCAGCGGTTCAGCAACAGCAACTTGGCCACGAACCCGACCAACACGGCGAGTGCCACCGAGGCCAAAATCAGGCCCAGGCGCACATTGCTTTTTCTTTGCTCAGGTGTCACGGCCATATCGATCAACCAATCACGCGGGTCGCAGTGGCGTCCAGCTTGGGTGGGTTTTCAAAGGTGTGGAAAGGTGCTGGAGATGGCACTTCCCACTCGAGCCCTTCGGCAGCTTCCCAAGGTTTTTGAGGTGCTTTTTCGCCTTGACCGCGCATGGTTGGCACCACCACGAACAAGAAGAAGTAAACCTGTGCAAAACCGAAGAAGAAAGCGCCAACCGAAGCAATCATGTTGAAGTCGGTGAACTGCATGGGGTAGTCGGCATAGCGACGTGGCATGCCCGCCAGACCCAAGAAGTGCATCGGGAAGAATGTGACGTTGAACGAAATCAACGACCACCAGAAGTGAATCTTGCCGCGTGTCTCGTGGTACATCACACCGGTCCACTTGGGCACCCAGTAGTAGAAACCAGCGAACAGAGCAAACAAGGAACCCGCCACCAACACGTAGTGGAAGTGAGCCACCACGTAATAAGTGTCTTGCAACTGAATGTCGATCGGGGCCATGGCCAAGATCAGACCGGTGAAGCCACCCATGGTGAACACGAAGATGAAGCCCACAGCGAACAGCATGGGGGTTTCAAAAGTCATGGAGCCACGCCACATGGTCGCGATCCAGTTGAAGATCTTCACAGCGGTCGGCACGGCAATCAGCATCGTGGCGTACATGAAGAACAACTGGCCAGTCACGGGCATGCCGGTCGTGAACATGTGGTGAGCCCACACGATGAACGACAGAATGGCGATCGACGATGTGGCGTACACCATGGAGGCGTAACCAAACAGCTTCTTGCGTGCAAAAGCGGGCACGATCTGGCTGATGATGCCGAAAGCCGGCAAGATCATGATGTACACCTCGGGGTGACCGAAGAACCAGAAAATGTGCTGGTACATGACCGGGTCACCGCCACCAGCGGGGTTGAAGAAGCTGGTGCCGAAGTGACGGTCAGTCAGTGTCATGGTGATCGCGCCAGCCAAAACAGGCATCACGGCGATCAACAGGTAAGCAGTGATGAGCCAGGTCCAGGCGAACATGGGCATCTTCATCAAGGTCATGCCAGGCGCGCGCATGTTCAGGATGGTCACGATGATGTTGATCGAACCCATGATGGACGAAGCACCCAGGATGTGCATGGCAAAAATACCAGCGTCCATCGAAGGGCCCATTTGCAGGGTCAGGGGTGCGTACAGGGTCCAGCCAGCAGCAGGTGCGCCGCCAGGCATGAAGAACGAACCGACCAGCATGCCAGCGGCAGGAATCATCAGCCAGAAGCTGAAGTTATTCATGCGGGCAAAAGCCATGTCTGACGCGCCGATTTGCAAAGGCAGCATCCAGTTCGCAAAGCCCACAAAGGCGGGCATGATCGCGCCGAACACCATGATGATGCCGTGCATGGTGGTGAACTGGTTGAACAGTTCAGGGTTGACCACTTGCAGGCCAGGTTGGAACAACTCAGCACGGATGCCAAGTGCCAGCACGCCACCAATCATGAGCATGGTGAAGCTGAACAGCAGGTACAAAGTACCAATGTCTTTGTGGTTGGTGGCATACACCCAACGACGCCAGCCCGCAGGCGCGTGACCGTGATCGTCATGGGCGTGATCGTGATGGTCTAGAACGGCACTCATCTTGATTTCCTTTGATTTGAATACGGTACGGCTTATTTGCGAGCGGCCAGAACTTCAGCCGGTTGCACGATTTGCCCGGTCTTGTTGGACCAGTTGTTTTTGGTGTAGGTGATCACAGCAGCGATCTCGGTGTCGGACAACTGTTTCCATGCGGGCATGGCGCCATTGTTTTGACCATTCAACAAGACAGCAATCTGCTTGGACTTGTCGGCATCCAACACGACAGCCGAACCGTCTACAGGCTTGATGGCGCCAGCGCCTTTGCCGTTAGCCTGGTGGCAGGCAGCACAGTTGGCCGCATAGACTTTCTCGCCACGCTTGGACAGATCGTCCAAGGCCCAGACTTTGGCTGGATCATCGGCTTTTGCCGCTTGTTTTTTCTTCTCTGCCACAACCCAAGCCGCGTAGTCTTCTGCAGACAACACCTTCACATGGATGGGCATGTAAGCGTGCTCTTTACCGCACAGTTCCTGGCACTGGCCGTAGAAGTCGCCCGTCTTCTCTGCGCGGAACCAAGTGTCGCGCACGAAACCCGGAATAGCGTCTTGCTTGATACCGAAAGCAGGCACGGCAAACGCATGAATCACGTCGTTGGCGGTGGTAATCACACGCACTTTCTGACCCACGGGCACCACCAGCGGGTTGTCCACTTTCAGCAAGTAGTTGTCGCCCTCGGGCTTGCCAGCATCGGACATCGCGCGCTGAGTAGAGTCCAAGGTGGAGATGTAGCTCAGACCTTCGCCTTCGCCTTTGATGTAGTCATAACCCCATTTCCACTGGTAACCAGTGGCCTTGACGGTCAGATCGGCGTTGGTGGTGTCTTTTTGGGCCACCAACACTTTGGTGGCAGGCAAAGCCATCAGGATCACGATCAGGAAAGGCACTGCGGTCCAAATCACCTCGACTGTGATGGACTCGGTGAAAGTCGCGGGCTTGTGACCCACTGATTTGCGGTGCTTCCAGATGGAATAGAACATCACCGCGAAAACGGCAATGAAAATCACCGTGCAGAGGATCAACATGAACCAGTGCAGCCAGTGCTGCTCTTCAGCGATTTTGGTCGCTGCAGGTGCGAAGTTGAGCTGATTGACCGCAGGGCCGCCCGGCAAGTCATTGACCGCATGAGCAGCCGTGGCCAGCCATGCACCCGCAAAAATGCCCGCGCGGGATAGCAGCGAAGCCAATTGGTTGGAAATATTCTTCATGGTTCTCACTAACTTCCAAGACTCTGTTGAACTCACACCCTTGGCAAACCAGGCTAGGCCCCGTTTGCCGCCAGGCATCACGCCGAACGCAACGCCCTTCTGATTTCTCGCGCCAACACTTGGCGCAACTCGGGGCGCACAAAACGCCCCACCTCGATCGAACGACCCTCGCCCGACAATTCAATCAGGCTGTGGTCGCCAGACTTTGGCTCCACTCTGACCCATTGACGCGCAAACTCTGCCCGCTCAAGGCGCCCGGCAGATTCACATTCCACCACCAGGCTGGTGCCTTGCAATGAAATCCACTCACCATCGGTCGCGTGCCGTGCATAGGCCAAAAAAGCCAAGCCAACCAGCGTGATTTCCAAGCCAGCAAATGCCAATACCAAAGTAGCACCCTGCAGCCAGAAAAACAGCCCAATCCCCAGTGACACCAAACACAAAGACAGGTAAAGCCAACCCAACTGGGCGGGTGTTACCGAGCAATTGCGCCTGAGCCGCCAATGAATGGCGTGGCCAGACTCTTGTGCGAACTGGTATGTGGGATTTGACACGCGTCAACTTTCAATAACCTAACACGCTATCAAGCATGTATTGTGGCTAAAACCGGGCGGATTTTACCCGAGTTACGAAAGGGTTTTGATTCAACTCAAACTTTGTCGGCTTTACCCGTCGTGCTGTGCAACATTTGCCGCATCTGCTCAAGACCAATCTCTGTTTGCGCACTCACTTTGACGCGCGGCCGGGGTTTGAGGGCATGACCATACACAATTTCGAAACTCAGCGTCAACCGCCCGCCCTCTTCGGGTCGGGCCAGGGTCAACAAAAGCTGGTCCAGTTGCTCGCGCCAACGGCGTCCGCGCAAACCAGCAAAACGCTGAACATGGAGGTTTCGCCCCAACTCACGCAATTCGGCCAGCATGCGCTCGGGTGTTTCGTAAGTGAGGGTGATGCGCTCCATGTCCATCACAGGCTCTGCAAAACCCGCCTCGACCAGCATGTCGCCCCAATCGTGCATGTCGGTAAATTCATGGGCGGGCTCCGGCCAGCCTTGCTGGGCATAGGCGTTGCGCAATTCCCGCAAAGTATCGGGGCCCAAACAGGAAAACATCAAAAACCCATCCACCGCCAAAGCGCTGTGCCAGGTTTTCAGCAATTTTTGAGGTTGGGCAGCGGTGTGCAACAGCATGTTGGCCCACAGCATCTGGACTTGCCCCTCTGGTGGCAGCCCCACCTGAATGCGCGGCCCCAGCCAGCGAGCAGCTTGCCACCAGTGCCCCTGCACCGCCGATCGTGCCGCCAACGCCTGGTCAGCGTACGCGCTGTTCAGCCACACCTGGGCCTTTGGGTAGCGTTTTTGCAAAGCCTTATGCGCCAACAGGCCGCCACGCGCAGGCTCCCAATGGGCCCAAGTGGTCGGCTGCAGTTTGATGAAGTCCAGCCTGTCCTGCATGCGAGAGGCCACCTCTTCGTGCAGCCAGGGCGATGCCATCCCTACGGGGTACGCCGCCCAACGGGCAGCAGCAACAGGGTCCAGCGACGGGGGGCGTTCGGGTGCAGACATGGCCAAGGCAATAAAAAAAGGAAGCCTGTTCCAGGCGAACAACAGGTTCGATCCTTGTGGTCAGGGGGTGGCGGCAGTATATTGATTTCATGTGGCCCAACTGGTTCAAGGCAATAGGCTCAACGCCCACGATGCACCGACCGGACCGTGCTTGGGGCTGGCTGCCCAGCCGCTGCGCAGTCTGCCAAAGCTGGCCACAAGCCCCCTTGTGTGATGCCTGCATCAGTCGCTTTGCGCAACCGCAGCACCGCTGCCTCACCTGCGCCCTGCCCTTGGCCCATCTGGCCGAACGATGCGGCACTTGCCTGAAATCCCCGCCCCCACTGGATTTGTGCCTGACCGCCACGGCCTACGCCTGGCCCTGGGTCGACCTGATTGCCGACTACAAATTTCACCAAAGGCCAGGATGGGTCGGGCCTTTGGCCACCCTGATGCTGAGCGCCCCTTGGGCAGAAGACACCTTGGACGCGGCCGACTGGGTGCTGCCCATCCCGCTGTCAGCACAGCGTCTGGCCGAGCGCGGCTACAACCAGGCATGGCTGCTGGCACGTCAGCTCAGCCCGCACAATGCCGATGCCCATATGCTGCTGCGCACCCGCGACACACCCTCACAGCGCAGCCTGCCCCGGGCCGATCGGTTGGCCAACCTGGTAGGCGCTTTTGCGGTAGAGCCCTTGCGGGCCGCACAACTGCGCGGCAAAAAGGTGGTTCTGGTGGACGACGTGATGACCAGCGGCGCCTCGTTGCACACTGCCGCCCGCGTGTTGCGCCAAGCTGGCGTGGTGCACATCAGCGCCCTGGTACTGGCACGGACCGAAACACACCACGACGCCTGAATCCCCCATAGGTGACCGCAACAGCCAAGGCACAATACGGGCCATGTTCCATATCGTCCTGGTTGAGCCCGAAATCCCGCCGAACACCGGCAACGTCATCCGGCTGGCCGCCAACACCGGCTGTACGCTGCACCTGATTGAGCCCCTGGGCTTTTCAATGGACGACAAACACATGCGCCGCGCGGGTCTGGATTACCACGAGTACGCCGACTTGCGCCGTCATGCCGATTGGGCCTCTTTTTTGAACAGCGAAAAGCCCGATCCCCAACGCATGTTTGCTTTGACCACCCGAGGCAGTCGCGCTGCCCACGGCGTGGCCTTTGCGCCCGGCGACTGGTTGGTGTTTGGCTCTGAAACTCGGGGTCTGGCACCTGAACTGCGCGAGCAGTTTGCGCCAGCCCAACGCATCCGCTTGCCCATGCGCGAAGGCCAGCGCAGCCTGAATCTGTCCAACGCCGTGGCGGTCAGTGTGTTCGAAGCCTGGCGGCAAAACGAGTTTGGCGGGGCCAGCGCTGACCCGAGCGGGGCTGTTCAGCCGTAAAGACGCACCAGCGACTCGGCTGCACACACCGGTTTGTCGCTGCCTTCACGTTCCAAGGTCACATTCCACTGCAATTGCAAGCCATTGCCCTCAATGGGCGTGGCCGAATGCAAATGCAAATGCGCTCGCAAACGGCTGCCCACCGGCACGGGGGCCATGAATCGCACCTTGTTCAGGCCGTAATTGACCCCCATGCGTGCCGAAGTGACGACGATGGTTTTGTCAAAAAATTGCGACAACAAGGACAAGGTCAAAAAGCCGTGCGCGATGGGTGCACCAAAGGGGCCTTGCTTGGCCCTCTCCAGGTCGACATGGATCCATTGGTGATCGCCCGTCGCCTCGGCAAACTGGTTGACTTGCTGTTGGGTGATCTCCACCCATTCGGTCGCGGCCACATCCTGGCCGACGCAGGCGGCCAAATCGGCCAAGGTTGCAAATGTTTTCATGCGCCCACTGTATTCAGCTTGTCAAAACAGGGCTGTCGATGTTGGGACACTGGCCAATGAGATGGTCAAAATTCCCCCTACTCTTGCGCCGATTGTGACCGCATGCCAATGCCACTGAACCTGCTGAGCCTGACAGGTCCGGTCGCCGCCGCTGTCGTTTTTCGGCGCCGACCGGCGGTGCCCCGTCAGCGCACTGAATCGGCTGCGTCCGTGCGCATTTTGAGCAAATCGGCACGCAAGCGGGCCAGCTCGGCACGGTAATTTTCGGCATCACCGTAATCGGCAAAGCCGTGGTAGTGCGCATGGGCCTGCATCGTGCGGCGCGCGTGCTTGATGGGGCACCAGTATTGCTCGGTCAGGCCCACCACCTCGCGGCCATACGCCATCAAGCCGTTGCCGTAAGAACAGTACGCACAATTGATTTTTTCAAGCCAGTTCAAATAGGCCAAGTGAGTGCGATCGAACACAAAATAGTCGGCCCGTTTGACTCGGGGAATGCCGCACAACGGGAAACAAACCCACTGGTACAGCGTGACAAAAGCATCGAGCAACAGCATCGGAAAAAGCACCGGGTAAATGAAGGGCACACACAGCACATGCCGCCACTCAGCTGTCAGCACATAGCCCCACAAACCGGCTTTGAACCGCTTTTGCTGGGCCAGCACTTCTTTTTCAAAGCGCACTTTGTGCACCTCAAAATCAGCCTGCCACTGCTGACGTCGGCTTTTGGCCTCTTGCTCTATGGCCGCTTCCAGTTGCTGAATGCGGTCCAGAAATTCCTGAATTTTGGGGTTCATGAGGGCTCCTTGCACGGGCATGGGCAGACACACCCGGTTCACACAACGGTTCAAAGCGGGCCACATCCTTGGCCTGCTTGACTTTCGTCAAAGCCTACAGGCGTCGTGCCTCGCACACTGAACCATGGCAGCGGATCACCATAACACCACACAGGGCCTGACAACAGCCCAGGCGGCCACACGACTGGCACAAGACGGCACCAATGAAATCGAGCAAGCCACCCAACGCTCCGTGTGGCGTCGCCTGGCCGACATGTTGCGCCAACCCATGTTTGCCTTGCTGGTCACGGCAGCAGTGCTGTACATGCTGCTGGGGGACCTGACCGAGGGCATGACCCTCTCCGTGTTTGTGCTGGCGGTGCTGGTGCTCAGTTTTTATCAAGAAGGGCAATCCGAAGCGGCCATCGAGGCCCTGCGGCAACTCACACAACCGCAGGCAAGGGTGCTGCGAGACGGGCAGACGCAGCTGATTCCTGCCACCAACGTCGTTGTGGGCGACTGGCTGTTGCTGTCAGAGGGCGACAGGGTGGCCGCCGATGGCAGGCTGCTGACGGCCAACAACCTGCAGATTGACGAATCCCTGCTGACGGGTGAATCCATGGCCGTTGACAAGGTGCTGCCCGAGCTGCCAGCCACAGGTCGTCCGGCTGACCAGACCCCACCACCCGCCTCGTGCGTTCATGGCGGCACTTTTGTGGTTCGCGGCAGTGGGCGGGCACAAGTCACCGCCACTGGTATGCACAGCCAGATTGGCCAAATCGGCCAAGCGCTGGCCCAAGTGCAGCAGGCCGACACCCCCTTGCAGCGACAAACCGCACGGCTGGTCAAAGTGCTGGCCAGCCTGGTGGGGGTGCTCTGTGTTGTGATGGTGCTGACCCTGGGTTGGCGCACCGGGCAATGGCTGCCCGCTTTGCTGGCGGGCATCGCTTTGGCCATGGCCATCCTGCCGGAAGAATATTCGGTGGTACTCACGCTGTTTCCGGCCATGGGTGCACGCCGACTGACACGCGAAGGCGTGCTCACCCGCCACATCAATGCCATCGAAACCCTGGGGGCGACCAGTGTGTTGTGCACAGACAAAACCGGCACTCTGACGCAAAACCGCATGACCGTGACCGCGCTCGCGGTGCCCCGTCGGCCAGACGCGGACCCTGGCGATATCGTGCACTGGACCGATCCTTCGGGCACGGCCTGTCCAACACCCATCGCCGAGGCCCCTTTGTCTGCGGCGTTTCACCCCTTGATCGAACACGCTATTTTGGCCAGCGCCCCCACGCCCTTTGACCCGATGGAAACCGCATTCCATGCCATGGGCCAACGCCAACTCAAGGACACCAACCGGGCGTTCGGCGAGGGCCAACTGGTGCAAAGCTACGCCCTCAGCCCCAACCTCAAAGCCATGTCGCATGTCTGGCAATTTGAGCAAGCAGAGGACCGCGTTGTTTCGGCCAAAGGCGCACCCGAGGCCATCATGGACCTGTGCCACCTGAGTGATGGCGAGCGCCAACGTTGGCTGGCCTGCGTCGCGCAGATGGCCGCGCAGGGCTTGCGTGTGCTGGCGGTGGCGCACAGTCGCTTTGAAGGCGATGACTACCCAGATACACCGCACGCTTTTGACTTTGAATGGCTGGGCCTGATCGGCTTGACCGACCCCTTGCGCCCCGAAATTCCGCAAGCCGTGGCCGACTGCCAATCGGCGGGCATCCAGGTCATCGTGATCACGGGCGACTTCCCGGTCACCGCCCGCGAAATCGCACGGCAAGCCGGGCTGCCCGAAGGCACCACGCTGAGCGGCGAAGAACTCGACCGCCTGAGCGATGCGGCCTTGCGTGAGCGCTTGAGCCACGTCACAGTGTGCGCACGCATCTCGCCGCACCAAAAGCTGCGCATTGTGCAAGCGCTGCAAGCCAACGGTGAAGTGGTGGCCATGACGGGCGACGGCGTGAACGATGCACCGGCCCTGAAAGCCGCACATGTGGGCATCGCCATGGGTGCACGCGGCACCGATGTGGCGCGGGAAGCCGCCGACCTGGTGCTGGTAGACGACAACTTTGCATCCATCGTGCGTGGCATACGCTTGGGCCGACGCATCTTCGGCAATCTGCAAAAGTCGATGCAGTACATCTTTGCCATCCACATCCCGATTGCCGGTATCGCACTGATCCCCATGGTCATGGGCTGGCCTGCCCTGATGCTGCCCCTGCATGTCGCCTTGCTGGAACTGGTGATTGACCCGGCCTGCTCTTTGGCCTTTGAAAGCGAGCCCGAAGAAGCCGATGTGATGCAGCGCCCACCGCGTGACACCCATGCACCGCTGTTCGGCGCCCAAGCCATCCTCTTGGCCTTGGGCCAAGGCCTGTGCGTGCTGGCCGGTGTGGCACTGACCTTCGCTTTGGCACAGGTGGGCTCGGGGGCATGGCCCACCGCCTTGGGCAACCACTGGCCAGCCGAACTGAACCTGGGCTTGCTGAGTGAAGCACAAATACGTGCCATGGTCTTCATCACCTTGATCACGGGCAATACCGCCCTGATCTTGTCCAACCGTGCGGGTGGCGGCCATTTCTGGCAGCACTTGCGCACGCCCAACTTCGTGGCTTATGGGGTGATCGGACTGGCTTGGGTCTTACTGGCCCTGGCCATCCATTGGCCCTGGTTGGCTGAGCCGTTGAAGTTCGAGCCTTTGCCCGTCTGGCCAACGCTCATCGCGACAGCATCGGGCTTGCTCAGTGGGGTCAGCGTGTCGCTGCTGCAATGGGTGGCCGCTGCAAGGCCTGCTCTGGCACGGACAAGACTTTGCTAGGGCGCAGGCCAAGTCAACACCACCCGCAAGCCGCCCAGTTCAGCGCTGCGCTCCACCAGGACGTGCAGGCGATAACGCTGCGCCAAGCGACGCACGATCGACCAGCCCAAGCCACTGCCATCGGCACCATTGCCGGGCACTCGGAAAAACCGGTCACCCAGACGTGACAGATCCGCATCGCTCAATCCCGGACCACTGTCTTGCACCACCAGACGCGGCAAGGGCAATGCATCCCATGCCACCTGAATGCGGGCACCTGCTGGGCTATAGCGCTGGGCGTTGTCCACCAAATTGCCCACCAGCACCCCCACCAAACCGGGCGGCATCGACAAGGGCAATGACTCCGGGGCGTCCAGACTCAGGGTTTGCTGCTTGGCCACAGCCTGCGGCCCCAGGTCGGCCAAGGTCGCGCGGGTTTCAGCCACAGCATCACACGCCACAGCCGCCTGTGCCACGCCACCGGCATCCAACCGGGCCAATTGCAACAACTGGGCCACCAGCCGAGTGGCGCGGTCGCAGCCTTGCAGCACAGCGTCCAGCGCGTTTTGGCGCTCGCTGCCCGTGTCGGTGCCACGGGCCACTTGCGCCTGCATGCGAATGGCCGCAATCGGCGTTCGCAATTCATGCGCGGCATCGGCTGTGAAGCGGCGTTCACCGTCCATTTGTTGCGCCATCTGATCAAACAATCGATTGAGCGCCCGCACCAACGGTTGCACCTCTGCAGAAACCACCTCGCTCAAAGGCTGACGGGCATCGGGGTGACGCTGCGCGACCGTTTGACTCAGTTGGCGCAAAGTGCCCAAAGACTGAAAAATGGTGCCCCAGATCAACAAAGCCAACACCGGCAAAGCCAACAACATGGGCACGATGGCCGACTGCAATCCTGCGTTCAAAATGTCGTTGCGCGCCGTTTGTAACTCAGCCACCACCACCCAAACATCGCTTTCGCGTCCGGGTGTGGCAAAGACCCGCCAAGCTTGCTGTGCTTGCCATTGATTGGAAATACCGCTTTGCCCCAGGGGTGCCAAGGGCACCAAAGGGGCTTCGTTTGAACGGAAGATCAAGTCCTTCTCGTGCCAGATCTGAAAAGCCACGCGCGGTTGGTATTTGTGCAGCACAGCCGCCGTGGTGAAGTCGTCATCGTGCTCATCGCTGGTTTGCACCGCCAGCACAGCCGCGGTTTGCGCCAAATGGGCGTCCAGCAACTCACTGAGCTCGTGCTCGGTCTTGAACCAGGTCATCACCAACACCAGCGCCCAGACCAGCGTGGTGACGAACAACAAACTCAGCGTCAAACGCCACTGCAAAGAAGTTGTACGCCAGGCTGTCATGCGGTACCCAAAGGAGGGTCTGTCCGGGCAAGCGACTTGATCTGCTGGGGCAACATATAGCCCACACCCCGCAAGGTCTCGATCACATCGGCACGGAGTTTTTTGCGCAGGTTGTAAATGTGCACCTCCACCGTGTTACTGCTCACCTCGGTGCCCCACTGGTACAGGTGCTGCTCAATTTGCCCACGCGTCAAAACACGGCCTACATGCAGCATGAAGATTTGCAGCACCTCGTATTCGCGCAACGACAACTCCACAAGTCGCTCATCGAGCCAGACCTGACGGGACACCGGGTCCAGGCGCAAAGCCCCCGCCTCCAAGCTGGGTTCTGCGACCCCATGGGCCCTGCGTACCAAGGCGCGCAAACGAGCAGCCAGCTCCAACAGATCGACAGGCTTGACCAAATAATCGTCGGCACCGGCATCCAAGCCCGCGATGCGGTCGGGCACACCATCGCGAGCGGTCAAGATCAACACCGGCGTGGTGATTTTTTGCCGTCGCACCGCCGACAGGCATTGCATCCCATCTTGGCGAGGCAAGCCCAAATCCAGCACCGAGGCCTGATAGACACCGGTCAACAACTCGCGTTCGGCCGCCACACCGTCGCGCACCCAATCGACCAGGAAACCCTGCTGCTGCAGCCCCGCCTTGAGGCCGGAACCCAGCAATTCATCATCTTCAGCCAGTAAAACGCGCATCTGAGAATCCTGAATGGGTGAATGAAAAATCAATCGTCATGGTCTTCAGATTGTGCCTTCCCGGGTGCAGCGAGCAGCGCACTGACGCCAGGGTCAGACGGGGTCTGCGGAGAAGTCTGCCACTGCCAGCCCCAGAAAGACAGCACAGCAGCCAACAGCAAAAGCGCCAAAATCGAGTGGTTCGACTTGATCAAGTCAGGCCCTGCGCCCTCCACACGCCCGGTGAGCATGGGGGTCGCCAGATTGCGTCGGCGCAGCAAGCTGAGACCGATCACACCCGAAACGTGCGCCAACACCGCCAGCAGCATCACGTTGCCAAAGAACTCGTGCACCTCTTCCATCCACTCCCCGGTGAACTCCTGGTAGGTGACATAACCCGACAAAACCACGGGTGCGATGGTCAGCAAAACAAGGACCACCGACAGCGCCATGTACAGGTTTTGTGTCTGCCGCCAAGAGGCCTGGCCTGTGCGCACGCCATTCCACCAAGCGCCCAGACCTCGCAACTTGCCCCACATCGCAGACAGGCGTGCATGGCGAGGCCCCAGCAAACCCCACACCACACGAACAAGCAGCAAACCGCCCAGCGTGTAGCCCAGACTCACATGCACCAGCCTGAATATTTCGCTTTCGGCAGTGATGTAAGCCCCCACAAAACTCAAAGCCAGCAAGGCATGCAAGACGCGAGTGAACACATCCACCGTCCGCCGGGTGGGTGTCGGTGCATCGGTCTGCACATGCCCTAACGAAGAAGTATTCGACATCATTTCAAGCTCCTGGTGTTCGTGAACCTTGCCCAACATCAGCGTGGAATACGCACTTGATGTTCATCAAAATTGCCCTGCTCGGCTTGGGTGTGGCAAGTGCTGCATTGGGCGGCACTCTTGATGCTGACGCGCTTCCAAACAGCCGGATCCACCTCGCGGTGCTTGCGGGCAAACCAGGCCGAACGGGTGATTCGGTCTTCTGGCGGCTCTTCGCGCACACGCTTGTAGGTTCCTGCGTTGGCCAGTAGCCAGGCAGACACTTGCTGCACCTGAGCAGGCTCCAGCGATGCATCGGTGCCGTAATGACGGTCAAGCCCTGTCATGATGCGTCGCCACGATGGCGCGGGCAACATGCCCGGCGGGTAGGCCATGTGACAGGCCGCACATTCCTGCTTGTAGACCGTTGGCACCTGCGTGGGCATGAGGCGTCCATCGGCCACAGCAGGGACAGACACGGCCCAGACTACAGCACAGAACAAGCCATGAAAAGACGCTGATTTCCAAAAAAAATGGCGCTTCATTTCAAACCAATCAGGTAAGCCAGCACATCCGCCTTTTCAATGGCCGTGCACTCGCGTGACAACACATCTTTGCAATTGCGTTTGAACCATTTGTCCACCTTGGCACTGTCGGTCAAGCGCTCGGCATTGAAGGCCGGGGCCAAAGCTGCGATCTTTTTGCCCGTAGACGCGTGTTGGTTATCGCGGGTCGGTGGCTGACCGTGGCATGACGCGCATGACCATTCACCACCATGCCGCTGACCAAAGAACACTTGCCCCTTGGCCGCATCACCTGTTTGTCCGGCAGCTTGTTGCCAACGCAACAATTCTGTTTGAGGTGTGACCGCCATGGCCGGCAAGCCGCCGATCAAAGCAAGCCCGATACCCGTTTCCACGGCCATGCGCCGGAATTTTCTGAAATTCAACATGAAATCGACCTTTCATCTCAGCTTGAAGATTAAAGGCCTGACATGAAGGGGCTCTTAAAAGGGGGGCACCGGCCACAAGCGGCCAACATCACAAAAGATGACCTATTGCAAAGGTAGCTTGAGGGGCGCTGCAGACAAAAAGGCTAGGGGAACCGGATGCTCATTCACCGAATTTCAGATCGCACTGAAATACGAAACCAGGCGTCTCAGTCGGTCAACGCTTCGATACGGCTCGCGGGCAAAACCAACATGAATGTCGAGCCTTTGCCCACTTCGCTCTGGATACGCAACTCACCGCCATGGCGTTGAACCACATGCTTGGCAATGGCCAGCCCCAAACCTGTGCCACCTGTTTCGCGTGATCGGCTGCGGTCTACGCGATAAAACCGCTCTGACAAGCGTGGCAAGTGCTCAGGCGAAATCCCTGGCCCAGTGTCGCTCACCGAAAAAATGGCACCGTCCGACGTGCGGGACCAAGCCACACGAATCACACCACCGGCTGGGGTGTAGCGGATGGCATTGCTCACCAAATTAGACATGGCACTGAGCAATTCAGACTGCACACCCAACAAGGCCCAACGCGGTGCAGGCTCAAACACCAAATCGTGAACCGGCCCGCGTTCCTCCCCATCGTGCCCGGACAACACGCTGGACAGCGCCACCGCATCAGCGGCCAAGCGGCTCATCAAGCCAGGCAAGTCCACCTTTTCGTACAAACCCGGTGGCAAACTGCCTTCGAGCTGTGACAAGGTCAACAAATCGGCCACCAGGCTTTGCATGCGTTCTGCTTGCACAGCCATCAGTTGCAAATAGCGCTGTTTTTCTGCGTCTTCCAAGGGAATGGATTGCAGGGTTTCAACAAAACCGCTCAGTACCGTCAAGGGTGTTCGAATCTCGTGCGACACATTCGCCACAAAATCACGGCGCATGGCATCGGCCAACGTCACGGAGGTGATGTCGCGGGTCAGCAACAACAGCTGCCCCTCGCCATAGGCATGCAACTGCACCGACAACTTGGGGGTTTGTGCCAAGGAACTGGCTCGGCCATCCATGACCACGTCCGAGTCGTGCACATCCAGGGCGAAATACTTGGAAAAAATCGGGTCGCGCACCAAGTGAACGATGTGCTGGTTCAAATCCCGTCGGGCATCCAGACCCAAGTGGCTCGATGCGGTGGAATTGCACCACTCAATGCGGCCCTGGGCATCCAGCAAAGTCACCCCGTTGGGAGAGGCTTGAATGGCTTGCAAGAAATACTGCAAACGCTGCTCTGCGGCGGCTGCCTGCTTTTCGCGTTGCCTCAACAAGCGTTGAATGCGGTGGGCGATCTCAGACCAAACACCTGTCCAAGGCAACGGCGTATGCAGGTCAGCTTGGGACAACCACCGTTCAATACGGTAGGTTTTCCAGATCAAAAAGACCGCCAAAACCAACGCCGCCAGCAAAGCCGCCATAGCGGCCTCAGTCAAGCCAGTCCACCACCAGACCGGCAGGGCGACGACGGCGGTCCCCAAAAAAAGCTCAAGCAATGAGACGAGCATTCAAATACAAAGTTATGTCGAAGGTGAACCGGTCATGCGGTACCCGGCACCGCGAACGGTTTCGATCATACTGCCCGCCTCACCCAAGGATTCTCGCAAGCGCTTGACGTGCACATCCACCGTTCGCTCTTCGATGTAAACGTGATCACCCCAGATTTTGTCCAGCAACATACCGCGCGTGTGCACACGCTCCGGGTGCCGCATCAGGTATTGCAAGAGCTTGAATTCGGTGGGGCCGACCTTGATGGGCTTGTCTTGCCAGCTCACGCGGTAAGTGTCCGCATCCAATTGCAAACCACCGAGCATGAAGGCCCCGCCCACAGATTCAGGCACCCGACGGCGCAACACAGCGCGAATTCGGGCCAGCAATTCGCGCGGTGAAAACGGCTTGACGATGTAGTCGTCGGCGCCAGCGTCCAAGCCCGCCACACGATCGGCTTCGTCGCCTCGCGCTGTGAGCATGAGAATCGGGACAGCCTTGGTCCGTGCGGATGCGCGCCAGCGTCGGGCCAATGCCAAACCGCTTTCACCGGGCAGCATCCAGTCCAGCAAAATCACATCGGGCAAGATGTCGTCCAATTCGCGCTGAGCCGATTCCGAGTCCATGGCCCACACAGGTTGAAAACCGTTGTGGCGCAAGTTCACAGAAATCAGCTCGGCGATCGCGGACTCATCCTCCACGATCAGAATTCTGGGCAGGCTTCTCATTGGACCGCTTTTTCAATGTCCGTCAATGCGGTGTGGCGCACATCGGCACCCTTGACCACGTAAATCACAAACTCGGCAATGTTCTTGGCGTGATCGCCAATGCGCTCGATCGCCTTGGCCACGAACAACAGATCCAGACTGGCCGAAATGGTGCGCGGATCTTCCATCATGTAAGTGATCAACTTGCGCACAAAGCCGTTGAATTCGGCGTCGATCAAATCGTCTTCTTTCAGGATGACCAGCGCGGTGTTGACATCCAGACGCGCAAAGGCGTCCAGCGCTTTGCGCAGCAAGCCCGATGCCAAATCCGAAGCAATTCTCAACTCGGATGAAGGCAGGTTGCGTGGGCTGCCTTGTTCCAGAATTTGTTTGACCATGCGGGCAATGCGCTCGGCTTCGTCACCCGCGCGTTCGAGGTTGCCTGTGATCTTAGAGATCGCCATCAACAAGCGCAGATCGCGTGCGGTGGGCTGGCGACGGGCAATGATGGAAGCCAACTCGGCGTCAATTTCGACCTCGAGGGTGTTGACTTGCTTTTCAGTGGCAATGACCTGGTTGGCGACTTCCATGTTGAACTGGGCCAGGGAGTAGACGGCATGGCGCGTTTGCGACTCCACCAAACCACCGAGCTCCAGAACGCGCGATGACACGTTGGTCAAATCGGCATCGAATTGGCTAGAAATGTGTTTTTCCATGGTGCTTCTCCTGATCAGCCAAAACGGCCAGTGATGTAGTCTTCGGTCTCTTGACGGGCGGGCTTCATGAAGATCTGTTCGGTTTGACCGAACTCGACCAACTCGCCCAAATACATGTACGCCGTGAAATCTGACACACGGGCCGCTTGTTGCATGTTGTGCGTGACGATGGCCACGGTATGGTCTTTCTTCAACTCACTGACCAGCTCTTCGACTTTGGCCGTCGAGATGGGGTCCAGCGCAGAAGTGGGCTCGTCCAGCAAAATCACAGCAGGCTTGACGGCCACACTGCGGGCAATGCACAGACGCTGCTGCTGACCACCCGACAACGACAAACCGCTTTGGCCCAGCTTGTCTTTGACTTCGTTCCAGATGGCCGCCTTGGTCAAAGCCCATTCCACACGCTCGTCCATGTCGGCACGGCCCAACTTTTCGTACAAGCGAATGCCAAAGGCAATGTTGTCGTAGATGGACATCGGGAAGGGTGTCGGCTTTTGAAACACCATGCCAACACGGGCACGCAGCAAGTTCAGGTCTTGCTTGGCATCCAAGATGTTTTGCCCATCAAAATTGATCTCGCCTTCGGCACGCTGACCGGGGTACAGGCTGTACATGCGGTTGAGTGTGCGCAGCAAAGTGGATTTGCCACAGCCCGAAGGACCGATGAAGGCCGTGACCTTGTTCTCGGCAATATCGAGGTTGACGTTTTTCAGGCCTTTGAAGGTTCCGTAGAAAAAATTCAAATTGCGAATTTGAATCGCACTTTTCAAAGGCAGCGGTTGAGTTACAGGCATGTGGGTCCCATCATTCAAAAATTAGGCTTGGGCTTTATCGCGGAAGAATGCGCGAGCCAAAATGTTCAAGATCAAAACGGTCAAGGTCACCAGCAAGGCACCCGCCCAAGCCAGACGAATCCAGTTGTCGTAGGGGCTCATGGCAAATTGGAAAATCACCACAGGCAGGTTGGCCATGGGCTTGCTCATGTCGGCATTGAAGAACTGGTTGTTCAGCGCCGTGAACAGCAAAGGTGCGGTTTCGCCACTGATGCGCGCAACGGCCAACAGCAAGCCAGTGATCACGCCGCTCTTGGCCGCACGCAATGTCACCGAGAGTGACACTTTCCAGCGCGGTGCACCCAGTGCAAAAGCGGCCTCACGCAAATTACCAGGCACCAGGCGCAGCATGTTTTCAGTGGTCCGCATGATCACCGGCACGGCAATCAGGGTCAAAGCCAAGCTGCCGGCGTAACCAGAAAACGAGCCCAAAGTGGCCACCGCAATCGCGTAGACAAACAAGCCGATCACGATGGACGGCGCCGACAACATGATGTCTGTGACAAAACGGGTCAGCTCGGCAGTCTTGCTCTGGTCACCGTATTCGGTCAGGTAAATGCCCGCCAAAATGCCAACGGGCGTAGCCACCAGCACGGTGAGTCCGACCATCATCAAGCTGCCCACAATGGCGTTGCGCAAGCCACCGCCTTCGGTGCCGGGAGCTGGCGTGTCTTGGGTCAGCAAGTTCAAATCCAGGGCGGCGAAACCGTTGGAAAACAACACCGCCAAAATCCACAACAAGACCGTCAGGCCCAAACCCATGGCGACCATGGAAGTCACCATGCCCCATGCATTGGCCAGACGGCGACGGCGGTACAAACCTTCATTCATGTTCATCGCCATGTCAGAACCCCTTGGCTTTTTCAGCCCGGTTGATCATGATTTTGGCAGCCGCCAAAACCACGAAAGTGATCACAAACAGCAAGAAGCCGAGCGCAAAAAGAGAAGAAATATGGAGGTCATCGGCTTCACCAAACTCGTTGGCGAGCGTGGAAGCGATGGAGGTGCCTGGCGAAAACAAGGACGTGGGCATGCGGTTGGCGTTGCCAATCACAAAGGTCACCGCCATGGTTTCACCCAATGCACGGCCCAAGCCCAGCATGATGCCGCCGATCACACCTTTTTGGGTGTACGGCAGCACGATTTTGCGCACGACCTCCCAAGTGGTGCAACCCAGCCCATAGGCCGACTCGCGCAGGATGGGCGGTGTGATTTCGAACACATCGCGCATCACGGCGGCCACAAATGGCAAGACCATGAAGGCCAGCACAATGCCGGCCGCCATGATGCCCATGCCGTTGGGGGCGCCACCAAACAGGAAACCGATCAGGGGCATGCCCCCCAACAAATCACGCAGGGGCACTTGAACGTAATCGGCAAACAAGGGGGCGAAAACGAACAGGCCGAACATGCCATAAATGATGGACGGCACGGCCGCCAGCAACTCGATGGCAGTGCCCAAGGGGCGACGCAACCAAACAGGGCAGGTTTCGGTCAGAAAAACCGCAATGCCGAAGGCCAAGGGCACAGCCACCAGCATCGCAATGCCTGCGCTGGCCAGTGTGCCCACGATGGCAATCGCTGCACCAAATTCTGCGTTGATGATGTCCCATTCAACGTACCAAATGAAGTGGGTGCCGAACTTGGCAAATGTGGGCCACGCATTGATGAACAAGGACACGATGATCCCCGCCAAAGCCACCAGAACCAACAAAGAGAACAGCTGTGTCAGGCGGTGAAACACCATGTCTTGCAGCCGCTGCCGCTTGACCACGGCCTGCATATTGCTTGCGCTGTCTGCACCGGAAAGGGGGGTTTGCATGTCTTGGCCCATCAAACAAATCTCATCCAATTAAAAAAAAGATCCGCCGGTCGCTGGATAACAACCGACGGATGGCAGGCATGGGCCTGGATTACTTCTGAATTTGTGACCAGACTTTGGAACGGATCTGATCGGTCAAGCTGTCAGGCAATGCCACATAGTCCAGGTCAGCGGCCATTTTCTTGCCATTTTTGAAGGCGTAGTCAAAGAACTTCAGAGCTTCGGCAGAGGCCGCTTTGTCTGCGGGGTTCTTGTACATCAAGATGAAGGAAGCCGTGCTGACAGGCCAGCTGGTCGCACCTTTGGCGTTGACCATGGACACGCCCATGCCCGGCACGCTGAACCAGTCGGCGCTGGCAGCAGCCGCTGCGAATGTCAAATCGTCTGGGCTGACGTATTTGCCATCGGCGTTTTGAATTTGCATGAATGTCATCTTGTTCTTCTTGACATAGGCGTATTCCACGTAACCCAAAGAGCCTTTGACGCGGTTCACGTTGGCAGCCACACCTTCGTTGCCCTTGCCGCCGACCGATGTCGGGGCTGGCCACTTGACCGCAGCGCCCTTGCCCACCGAGTCAGCCCAGTCTTTGCTGACGGCGCTCAGGTAATCGGTCCAGTTGAAGGTGGTGCCCGAACCGTCGGCACGGTGCACGATGGTGATGATTTCGTTGGGCAGATTTTTGCCAGGGTTCAACGCCGCAAACTTGGGGTCGTTCCACTTGCTGATCTTGCCCATGAACATCTCGGCCATCACAGGACCGGTCACGCGCAGTTCACCTGGCTTGAAACCGTCCAGGTTGATCACAGGAACAGTGCCGCCGATGATGGCCGGAAACTGGACCATGCCGTCTTTGTCGAGGTCTTCACCTTTGACGGGCGCGTCGGTCGCACCGAAAGTCACGGTTTTGGCACGGATTTGCTTGATGCCACCGGATGAGCCGATGGATTGGTAGTTCATGCCAGTGCCAGTGGCGGCTTTGTAGCCTTCGGCCCACTTGGCGTAGATGGGGAATGGGAATGTGGCACCAGCGCCGGTGATGTCGGCGGCAAAGCTGGCAGCAGCAACAGCGCTCAGGCCAATGGCGGCCACAAATGATTTCAATTTCAACATGTCAACTCCTGTTCAGGGGTGAAAATTCTAGATATCACCCACAAGGCTTTCGTGGGGACTGATGCAACTTTAGCGGTGTATTGTGACAATACTGTGTCAAAAATCACATTAACGGACCGGAACACCTCGGTTGAAGCGGGTCACATGCACATTTTTCTGGCCCACATTAGCGCCTGGTCGACGTGCCAGCGGCTGGTCGGCTTACCCCAGCTGACCAGGCGCACAGACCTCAAAATGGAACAGCCCATCGCCCAGTCAATCCAATGGCATGGGGGTATTTTCATGTGCGCGCACCCACAACGGGCAACGCGCACATGAGCCGATTTACAGGCCGATCAAGCCACCATCTTGGCGGGTGATGACGATGGTGGCTGAGCGTGGACGACCCTGGGGACCGACACCCTGATTGCCAGGCCAAGTGCTCTGGAGCGCTTCGCCGGACGACAAGGGCTTGGACAACTCGCCTGGGTGCTGGATGTTCACAAACAAGGTGCGGCCATCGGCGGTTTCGGTGATGCCCGTGACTTCTGCGCCTTTGGGGGCCACCAGGAAGCGGCGCAATTTGGCATCACCCAAAGCAGCGCCCAAGAAAGTTTCTTGGGTGCCTGTTTGCTCAACACCACCCACCACCATCTTGTTTTTGACCGTGACCTTGCCGCCGTCGCCCACCTGACCAGGAATGGCGGCCAGCATCATGCAGTTGGTTTCGTCGGTGAAGGCACCATCGTCTGTCTGGATCCAGCAGATGCCGGTGGCTTTGCTGAACCACAAGCCGTCAGGCGACGAAAACGCATTCTTGGCTGTCAGGCCCGACAAGTTGGCATCGCCCGAATCTTCTTCAGCGCCAAACAAAAAGATGTCCCAGGCAAATGTCTTGGCGGTACTGGTGTGGCCAGCCTCTTTGAAACGGATGATGTGACCGTTGGGGTTGCCAGCCACTTTTTTGCCGTCCAAGTCCATGTAGGCGCGGGGGTTGGCCGAGTCCACCTTGGTGGGCGTGCGGTTGGCGGCGCTGTTGTTGGTCAGCGCGAAATAGATTTCGCCATTGCGGTGGTTGACTGCGCCCCACTCTGGACGGTCCATCTTGGTGGCCCCCACCGCGTCTGCGGCATGGCGGGCGTTGATCAACACATCGGCCTGATTGGCAAATTGATAAGGCACGTGCTGAGCAACGCGCGGGTCAGCGATGTTCAGCTCCAGCCATTCACCCTGGCCGCTCGCGTCAAAACGTGCGGCGTACAACTTGCCTTCGCTCAGGTATTTGTCGCCGGCCAGCATGCCGCCACCCACATCACGCGGGTCCCACACGGCAGCGGTCACAAACTTGTAGATGTACTCGTTGCGCGAGTCACAGCCCATGTAAAACGCGAGCGGTTCGCCCGCCTTGGGCACGCCACACACAGCGGCTTCGTGTGCAAAGCGGCCCATGGCCGTGCGCTTGGCAGGGGTGGAATTGGGCGCCAGCGGGTCGATCTCGACGATGAAACCAAAGGTGTTGGCTTCGTTGCGGAAATCTTTCTCGGCATTGGCACCCAAGGCCGCCAAGTTCCAACGGGTAAAGCGGTCGTCCGTGGTCGACACGGTGTGCCAGCCTTGGCTGGCGGCTTTTTTGGCCCCCGCAGCGGGTGCCGCTGCAGCCACGCCGTAGCGTTTGCGCGATGCCACTTCCTTGGCAGACAATGCCGCGCCTGCGCCGGTGGTCTGGAAGTAATAGGCCCAGTTTTCCTCGCAACCCAGATAAGTGCCCCATGGGGTTTTGCCATGGCCGCAGTTATTGAGCGTGCCACGGGCCATGGCCCCTGCTGTGTCCCAGCGGCTGACCATGAAGTTGCGAACGTGTTCGATGTGCGCACGGGGGCCGCTGACGCGCACGGGGGTTTGCGCCGTGATGCGGCGGTTCAGCGCCGAGTCTTGCTTGACGCGCCAGCCTTGCGGAGTCTTGACAATTTCGACCACCGAAACGCCATGAAGGTTGATCTCTTTGAGCACTTCCAACTCGGGGCGGGTGCCCAAATCCCATTCGCCAAACTGGTCGAATTTTTTGCCGCTGACGTTGTTGGACGTCTGGCCATTGGGGTGCAGAAAATGCGAGTCGGCCGAGCTTTCGTGGTTGACGCACAGCACGGCGCGGCCGGTTTCTTTGTCGGAATAACGGCCATTCGCATCGATGTAATAAATGTCCATGCCATCGTGGTGATCGCCAACACGGCGTGACCAGTCGTCCGATTCGAGGCCTCGGTTGGAGTAAGCGGCCAGAGCCGAGTCCAGTGCATCACCCGTGGCGTGCAACACGCTGTATTGGTAGCCCGGGGGCAGCATCACGTTGTCGAGCAGGCTTTTTTCTACCGCTGCAAAACCCAAGGCACTGGGCGCAGCGGCCATGCCAGAAGTCAGGGTTGCGCAGCCGGGCAACATGGCCAGACCGGCCAATCCCAAACCACCGCGCAACAGGCCACGTCGCATGGGGTTTTGCAAGGACTGGGCCAATACGTCCTGAAAATGTAGGTTGTCAGAGGTGTTACAAACAGGGTCAAAGTCGTGGTTGGACATGAAAAGCTCCAGTTAGAAAAACTTGATTTCATGGTTTTACTGTGACGGCATCATGGCTTTATTTTGACAATTTGAAGACACCCAAAGGGCAGAGGCGCTGAAAAGGTGCCGAACAAGTACCGAACAGGTGCGTCATGGCACCGTCATAAATGCATGACAAAATTCAAAGACCACATTTCCAGAATCATTGAAAGATCAAGCATGAAAGTCGGTATCAACGGCATGGGCCGCATTGGCCGTTTGGCCCTGCGTGCGGCCATGGGCGCTGCCGAGCGCCAGCAAGATGACCCCCGCGCAGGCAACCGCCTGGAGGTGGTGCACCTGAACGAACTCAAAGGTGGCGCAGCGGCCACAGCGCATTTGCTGGCCTTTGACAGCGTGCAGGGCAAGTGGCGCGAGCGCATCGAAGCCGAAGGCGAGAGCCAGATCCACATCGGCGAGCGCACCCTGGGCTTTTCATCACACGCGAACCCGGCCGACATTCCGTGGGGCGACATGGGTGTGGACCTGGTGCTCGAATGCACAGGCAGATTTTTGACCCCAGAAACCATTCAGGGGCACCTGGACCGAGGCGCCAAACGTGTCATCGTGGCCGCCCCCGTGAAGGTGGGCGATGTGTTGAACATCGTGGTGGGCATCAACCACACCCAATACAACCCCGCCAAAGACCGCATCGTCACAGCGGCCTCTTGCACCACCAACTGCCTGGCTCCGGTGGTCAAAGTGGTGCACGAAGCCATTGGCATTCGGCACGGACAAATCACCACCATCCACGACCCCACCAACACCAACTTGGTGGTCGATGCGCCGCACAAAGACCTGCGCCGCGCCCGCAGCGCCATGACCAGCCTGGCCCCCACCACCACAGGCAGCGCCACGGCCATTGCCCTGATCTACCCTGAACTCAAGGGCAAACTCAACGGCCACGCCGTGCGTGCCCCCGTGCTCAACGCTTCGCTGACCGATTGCGTGTTCGAAATGAAGCGTGAGACCAGCGCCGAAGAAGTCAACGCCTTGTTTGCCGCTGCAGCGCAAGGCCCGTTGGCGGGCATTTTGGGCTACGAAGCCCGCCCCTTGGTCAGCGTCGATTACGCCCACGACACACGCAGCGCCATCGTCGACGCGCTGTCCACCCTGGTGACCGATGGCACGATGCTCAAGGTCTATGCCTGGTACGACAACGAAATGGGCTATGCCTGCCGCATGGTGGACTTGGCCTGCCACATGAACGAAGTCGGCCTCTGATATGAACGCAGCTGAACGCCATTACGGCATCGTGACGGCCGCTTATTGGGGCTTTACCCTCACCGACGGCGCTTTGCGCATGTTGGTGCTGCTGCATTTTTACAAGCTGGGGTACTCGCCTTTCACGCTGGCCTTTTTGTTCTTGCTGTACGAAGCTGCAGGCGTATTGGCCAACCTGATCGGCGGCTGGCTGGCCACACGTTATGGCATTGCCCGCATGCTCACGGTGGGCTTGGTCACGCAAATCATCGGCTTTGGCTTGCTGTCAGCACTGCAACCCGACTGGACAGCCAGCATGTCGGTGGCATGGGTCGTGTTGTCGCAAGGGGTGTGCGGTGTGGCCAAAGACCTGACCAAGACCGCCAGCAAGTCGGCCATCAAGATCACGCAAGCGCAAGCCAAAGACACGGGCAACGGCCAGTTGTTCAAATGGGTGGCCTGGTTCACTGGCAGCAAAAATGCCATGAAAGGTTTTGGCTTTTTTCTGGGCGGTTTGCTGCTGGAAACGTTGGGGTTTCAAGGCTCTCTGTGGGCGATGTCGGGCCTGTTGGGTGTGGTGCTGATCGGGGTGGTGAGCAGCTTGCCACCCATGATGGGCAAGAGCAAACCTTCCAGTTCGGCACGAGAATTGTTTGCCAAAAATGACGGCATCAACGCGCTGGCGGCTGCTCGCGTGGTCTTGTTTGGCGCACGCGATGTGTGGTTTGTGGTGGGTGTGCCCGTATTTTTGTATTCCGTGGGCTGGACCTTCACCATGGTGGGTGGCTTTTTGGCGGCCTGGACCATTGGCTATGGCCTGGTGCAGGCGCTGGCGCCACAACTGGTGCGGCGCAGCGCCGATGGCCTGAGCCGTGAGGTGCCCGCAGCGCGTTGGTGGTCGGCTGTGCTCACGCTCATTCCGCTGGGGATTGCCGCCGCCTTGTGGCTGCAAGCACCCCATTTGCAGTGGTGGGTGGTGGGCGGCCTGAGCCTTTTCGGTTTTGCTTTTGCCATCAACTCGTCTGTCCACAGCTATCTGATCTTGGCCTATGCGGGCTCAGAAAAAGCCGCCGAAGATGTGGGCTTTTATTACGCCGCCAATGCGCTCGGACGCTTCATGGGCACGCTGCTGTCGGGCCTGCTGTACCAATGGGGCGGTCTGCTGTATGCCTTGTTGGGCTCGGCACTCATGCTGCTGGTGTGCTGGCTCACCACCTTGCGCTTGCCTATGGGCTTGCGGGTGCAAAGCGCTCTTTCTGAGCCATCGGGTGCGCCATGAACGCCAACGCGCTGTTGAGCACCATGGACGAAGAACTGGCCGTCAAGGCCCTGGCAGCTTTGGCACAAAGCTCGCGCCTGCGTGTGTTCCGGGCCATCGTGGGTGCGGGCCTTGAGGGCATGCAGCCGGGCCAGTTGTCTCAAACGCTGGACATACCGGCCAACACCCTGTCCTTCCACCTCAAGGAACTGCACCACGCTGGCTTGGTCAGCGTGCAACGCGAAGGGCGATTTTTGCGTTACTGCGCCGACATGCCCGCCATGCAAAGCTTGGTCGGTTTTTTGACCGACCACTGCTGCCAAGGTGTGCCCTGTGCCGAGATGCCTCTGGCAGCTTGTGGACAGCGCAACGGCTGAACATCGGACGCAGTGCTGCAAAGGCCCTTGGTGCCTGCGGCCCTTAGCGGCCTGGGTTTCGATTTAGGGTGCTTTGTCATCAAGTCGACACACGTTCGTCACATAATCTGAAACTTCTTTTGCCCACGTCGCTCTCCCCCATGCAAACCAAGTCTCTCTTCGCTGCCATTGATCTGGGCTCCAACAGTTTTCGGCTCGAAATCGGCCAAATGGATGCGGGTCAGTTACGGCGCGTGGAGTACATCAAAGAGACCGTTCGGCAAGGCAACGGTCTGGATGCCGATCGCAACCTGACCGATGAAGCCATGGAACGGGGCTGGGACTGCCTGGCCCGTTTCGGCGAACGCATTGCGGGTTTCAGGCCCAGCCAGGTGCGTGCAGTGGCCACCCAAACCCTGCGCGAAGCGCGTAACCGCGACGTTTTTTTGGCCAAAGCCAAACGCATACTGGGCTTTCCAATTGAAGTGATTGCGGGCAAAGAAGAAGCCCGTCTGATCTATCTGGGCGTCTCGCACTTGCTGCCACAGTCGCCTGAACGGCGCTTGGTGGTGGACATTGGGGGTCGATCCACCGAAATGATTTTGGGCCAGAACGAAAGCGCCAACACCCTGGAGTCTTACCGCGTGGGCAGTGTGGCGTGGTCGATGAAGTTTTTTCCAGAGGGTGTGTGGACTGCATCGGCCTTCAAGTCTGCCGAAATCGCAGCCAAAGCGGTGCTGGACGAAGCCTTGACCTTTTTCAACCGCAGCCACTGGGACAAGTGCTACGGCTCGTCGGGCACGGTGGGGGCGGTGTCCGATGTCTTGACCGCTTCAGGCTGGCCTGAGGGCAAAATCACCCGCGAAGGTCTGGCCTGGCTGAAAGACCGTTTGCTCAAAGCCCACAAGCCGGACAACCTTCGGCTCGAAGGCGTCAAGGAAGACCGCAAGCCCGTCATTGGCGGTGGGCTGGCCGTCTTGCAAGCGGTATTTGACTTGCTGCAAATCGATGAAATGCAAGCCGCCCAAGGCGCGCTCAGGCATGGTGCACTGTACGACCTGATCGACCGCGAAGGCACACAAGACGTTCGCTCTTCGATGGTCGATTGGCTGGCACAGCGCTTTGGCACCGACAAACTGCAAGCCGAACGGGTGTCCCGAACTGCCCAACATGTGCTGGCAGCCCTGATTCCAGACACCGCGGACACACCCGCCGGCGAGCGTCAGCGCTATTTGCAAAAACTGCATTGGGCTTGCCAGTTGCACGAAACCGGCCTGCGCATCTCGCACAGCGATTACCACAAGCATGGTGCTTACATTCTGGACAACACCGACCTGCCCGGCTTCACCCTGGACGAGTTGCACCGACTAAGCCAATTGGTGCTGGGCCACCGGGGAAAATTGCGCAAACTCGAAGTCAACATGGTGGACGCCAGCTTTGTGCAACAGCTCATGGCCCTGCGGCTGGCGGTCATCTTGTGCCATGCACGAAGGGACCCGGACTTGTCGGGTCTGAACATCGACTGCGACCCACTGCGCCGCAGCGCTCGTCTGCGCATCAGCCAAAGCTGGGCCGAACTGTGGCCTCAGTCAGCCCACCTTTTGCGTGAAGAAAAAACCGCTTGGCAAAAAACAGACTGGGCGCTTCAGGTTCAAACAGATTGAACGGCTGGCTTGTGATTTTTTAATCAACGGTATAAACTGTATACACCGTTAATTTCAAAAACTCATTGACCATGAACTCACCTTCCGCCACATCCGCCCCAGCCACACCTTCGGCCAACGCCGCCAACGCCCCCGTGACCAGCAAAGCCACGGCGCCAGCAAGCAAGAAAACCGCCGTCCCGGCAAGCGCTGCGCCCACCAAGGCAGCCCCCAAAACCCGGCGCACGCAGTCCGCGTCCGTGAAGCCAGCAGTCAAGCCCACGGTCAAGTCCAGTGTAAAACCAGCTGTGAAACCTGCTGTGAAACCTGCCGTCAAGCCAAAGGCCGTCAAAAAGGTCAAGCCTGTCGCCAAATCGCCTGCAACAGCGCCGGCAAAATCGCCCGCCAAATCGGCCAAAACAGTGTCGCCAAAGCCAAGCACCAAGCCCACAGTGAACAAGCAAGCAACAAGCCCCACCAAGCCATTGAAAGACAAAAAAGTCAAAGTCGTGCGTGACAGCTTCACCATCCCAAAAACCGAGCTACTGCAAATCGGCGAGATGAAAAAGCGTGCTTTGACGCTGGGCGTTGGCGTCAAGAAAAGCGAATTGATTCGTGCGGGCTTGAGCGCACTCAGCGGCATGACCGACGCCGCCTTCAAAAAGGCCCTGGCCAGCGTTCCGACCATCAAGACCGGTCGCCCCGCCAAAGACTGACGCAGGCTAGAGTTTTTCCGGAGAGGTCACGGCCAAAAGCACTGTTTGGTCGAGGCCTTCACGGCTGCGTCGACGCAACCACCAAACAGCCCCTTTGCGGATGGCGCAAGCGTCATCCGGCATGTGCAGCAACTGGGCAATCACGCCGCCCAATGCGGGCTGATGCCCCACCAGCAGCACCGGGTACTTGGCATCGGGCCAACCTGAGGTTTCGAGCACATCCTGCACCGACGCACCGGGTGACAAGGCATCGCGCACTTTGTATTTACGCGCCAAGGCACGCACTGTTTGCTCGGCCCTGACGGCAGGGCTGCTCAAGATGCGTGTGCCTTGCGGCAATTGGCTTTCAAGCCAAGCCGCCATGCGTTCGGCTTGTTTGCGCCCACGGGGCGTCAAGGCCCTTTGCATGTCGTCGTCACCGGGCTCTGCATCATGGGCTTCGGCATGACGCCAAACAATCAAGTCCATCGCACTCACTCCTGGCGGGTCGCGGCGCTGTACCGCTGCATCAAGGCGTTTTGAGCACCATGGCCCGGTGCAGTCAATCCCACCCGGTGGTACTGACCGTCGGGTGCCAAGTCCCAGGCATCAAGCCCGTCGTGCAGGTAGGCCAGCAGACATTCGTCGATGATGCGTTGACGCAAAAGCGGGTCTGTCACGGGCCAGGCCAATTCGATCCTGCGCGTCATGTTGCGGCTCATCCAGTCGGCGCTCGACAAATACAGCGACTCGTCTTGGTCGGCGCAAAAATAAAACACACGGGAATGCTCTAAAAAGCGGCCGATGACCGAGCGCACCCGGATGTTTTCACTCAAACCCGCAACGCGGGCAGGCAGCATGCAAGCGCCCCGCACGATCAAATCAATGCGGGCCCCTTTTTGCCCCGCCTCGAGCAAAGCCTCGATCAAGGGCATGTCGGTCAGCGCATTCATTTTGATGACAATGCGGCCTGAAGCGCCCCGCGCAGCCGCTTCACCCACGGCGGCAATGCGCGCCTGCATGTCGGCGTGCAGCTGAAAAGGGGCCACCAAAAGACGCTTCATTTTCGGCAACCGGCTCTGGCTGGCCAAGTGGCCAAACAGCTGGTCCATGTCCGACGTGATCTCGGCATCGGCCGTGAGGTAGCTGATGTCCGTATACAGCGCGGCCGTGCGGCGGTTGTAATTGCCGGTCGACAAATGCCCATATCGCCGCAAAAATCGCCCTTCACGGCGTGTGACCAACAGCATTTTGGCGTGCGTCTTGAGCCCGACAATGCCGTACACCACCTGCACGCCAATCGATTCAAGCTGTTCGGCCCAGTTGATGTTGGCCTCTTCGTCAAAACGCGCTTTCAGCTCGACCACGGCCGTGACTTCCTTGCCACGGCGAACGGCCTCGCGCAGCAAATCCATCATGGTCGGGTCGCTACCAGCCCGGTAAATCGTCTGCTTGATCGCCAGCACATTCGGGTCCATGACGGCTTCGCGCAAAAACGCGAGCACGCCATCGAAACTCTCGAACGGCTGGTGAATCATCACGTCGCCCGCTTTGAGACGTGCAAACACCGAACCGTGTTGCGGCACCTGCGCAGGGAAACTGGCCGCGTAAGGCGGAAAGAGCAATTCCGGCGCATTGACCAGATCAATCAACTGCATCAAGCGGACCAAATTCACCGGCCCGTTGACCCGGAAAACGGCCTCCTCTGGCAACTGGAATTCTTTGCGCAAAAATTCTGCCAATCGCGGTGCGCAGTTGGCAGACACCTCCAACCGCACCGCCTGACCGTAGTGCCGGTGCTGCAGACCTTGGCGCAAGGCCATGCGCAAATTGGCAATTTCGTCTTCGTCCACCGCCAATTCGGAGTTGCGGGTCACCCGAAACTGCGAGAACTGCCCGACTTCGCGACCCGGAAACAATTCGGCCAAGTGCGCCCGAATCACGCTGGACAACAAGACATAAGCGGTGGTGCCATCACACACCCTGGCCGGCAAAGGAATCAAGCGCGGTAGCACACGTGGGACTTTGACAATCGCAATTTCATTGGACCGACCAAACGCGTCTTTGCCGGACAACTGAACAATGAAATTCAATGACTTGTTGGCCACCTGAGGGAAGGGGTGCGCAGGGTCCAAGCCCACAGGCACCAGCAAGGGCTGGACTTCGCGCTGAAAGTAGCTGCGCACCCACTGGCGCTGCGCGGCATTGCGCTCACCATGCGACAAGATGCGGTAGCCCTTGCGCTGCAAGGTGGGCAACAAATCCTCGTTGTACAGCGCATATTGGCGCGCCACCATGGCACCGGTTCTTTCGGCAATGGCGGCCAGACTTTTTTGTGTGTAGGGCCCCGATTTCAGACCCTGCAAACTGCCCATCACATGCGGCTCGGCGCGCACCTCAAAAAACTCATCCAGATTGGACGACACGATGCACAGGTAGCGCAGGCGTTCTAACACCGGCACTTCCGGGCGATGCGCCCAATCGAGCACACGCTCGTTGAAGGCCAAAATGCTCAGATCGCGGTCCAGCAGGGCTTGCCGATCGTCTGCTGCTGAAGTCTCGACTTTTGTATGAACCATGGCGTTGCTTGAAGGAATCAAAAATTTATTCTAGGAATGTGCCGTGTCAATTTGATGACAAGTCAGTGAATCAGGCACGTGGGTGCGCGTCTCCGCCCACAGAAACCAAATTCGACTTGAACATCTCTACCGTCCTCGGCCAGCCAAAAGCCTCGGCGCGTTGACGCGCTTCGCTGCGCGGCACTTGCAGACACTGTTGAAACGCGGCGCTCAGATCTTCAGACAACACGCCACCCGTGGCCTCGCCATCGCCATCACCTAAAACCTGCAAGGGCCCGTCCACCGGAAAGGCCGCCACAGGTGTGCCACAGGCCATGGCTTCGAGCATGACCAAACCGAATGTTTCGTTGCGCGAAGGGAACACAAACACATCGGCAGCGGCGTACACATCGGCCAACTGCTGGCGTGGCAGCACGCCCATCCAAACCACATCCGGGTATCGCGCCTTGAGTTGCGCCTCCAGCGGGCCCACGCCACACACGATGCGGGTGCCCTGCAGTTGCAAGTCCAGAAAGGCATCGATGTTTTTTTCGTACGAAACACGGCCAACAAACAGCGCATAGGGGCGATCCCGGCCTTGCAATTCTGGGATTTCCAAGGGCACGGCACGGTGCTCAAACAAATCCAGATCGACACCGTGCGTCCAGGGCTTGAGCGACTTGAAGCCACGGCTTTGCAACATATTGAGAACGCCTTGCGTGGGCACCATCACACCCGATGACGGCCTGTGAAAGTGGCGAAACAAGCCGTAACCCAAAAACAGGGGCACGCGCAATGCGGCCTTGAGAATTTCAGGAAACTTGGTGTGAAACGCGGTGGTGAATTTCCACCCCTTTTTCAGACAATGTTTGCGCGCTGCCCAACCCAATGGGCCTTCGGTGGCAATGTGGACCGCGTCGGGTTGCAGGGCATCGAGCATCGCAGCCAAGGCTTTGTAGGGACGCACCGCCAAGTCGATGCCGGCATAGCCTGGGCAACTGCGGTTTTTGAACAAACCAGGGTGCAGCACCGAGACATCCACCCCCAAAGGCCCCAACGCTCGTACCAATTCGTGCAAGGTCGTGACCACGCCATTGACTTGCGGATGCCAAGCGTCGGTGATCAGTGCCAGTTTCATGCGACCACCGCCTCGGTCGCTAGCGCTCGGTTCACGACCAGCGCCTGGGCACCCCAGTGGATGATCTCCAGTCGCCCGTCTGCATGCTCGACCAAGGCCGTTCGGCTTTCCACCCAATCGCCGTCGTTGCAATACAAAATGCCATTCACATCGCGGATTTCGGCATGGTGAATGTGCCCGCACACCACGCCATCAAAACCACGGCGCTGTGCCTCGTGCGCGACGGCCACTTCGAAGTCGCTGATGAAGTTGACCGCCTTTTTGACCTTGAGCTTGAGGTAGGCTGACAAAGACCAGTATTCCAGCCCGATGCGGGCCCTGAAGCTGTTCAGGTGCCGGTTGATCTTGAGGGTCAACTCGTACAACCAGTCCCCCACATGCGCCAGCCACTTGGCGCACTGGATCACACCATCAAAATGGTCGCCATGCACCACCCAGAGCTTGAGTCCCGTGGCCGTGGTGTGTGCGGTGTCGTGCACCACCTCGACACCGCCAAACGCGTGCCCCACAAAATGCCGGGCAAATTCATCGTGGTTGCCCGGCACGTAGATCACGCGGCAGCCTTTGCGCGCTCGGCGCAACAGTTTTTGCACCACATCGTTGTGGCTTTGCGGCCAAAACCAACGTCTGCGCAACTGCCAACCATCCACAATATCGCCCACCAGGTACAGCATGTCGCTGGGGTGGTGTTTCAAAAAATCGAGCAAAGCCTCGGCCTGAAAACCTGGCGTGCCAATGTGCAAGTCTGAAATGAAAATCGCCCGCAAGCGCGGTCGGCCTGCTGGCGTATCTTGGTCATCAAAACCCTCACCACCGCCCGCATTCGTCATTGGCGAATCCAGACGAAAAGCACTCTCAAGATCCGCATGTGCGGTTTTAAAAAGTGCCGTATTTTGCTGCGGGGCCGGTGGGAGGATCATGCCGAACCCGCCGAAAAATGCTTGCGGTAGCGTGCAGGCAAATCCGCCGTGCGCATCATCATGGGCAAGTCGGCGGTATTGAAGTCCGGGTCCCAGGCGGGTGCCCCCAAAACCTTGGCACCCAGTCTCAAATAGCCTTTGATGAGCGCAGGCGGCTCGATCGGCAAACTGTGGTCCAGCTCTTCCACCGGCAAAGGCAGGCGGGGCCGGACATGGTGCTGGATATCGGCCAGGTGGGTTTGGCGCAACTGGTGCCAGATGCTGGCAGCCACATTGCCTGTGACCACGCCGTTGTGCAACATGGGGATGCTGGCGCAACCGATCATGGTGTCCAGACGGTTGCGGTCCATGAACTCGAACAAAGCCCCCCACAAGGCCATGATCACACCGCCCTGGCGGTGCTCGGCATGCACACAACTGCGGCCCAGCTCCACCATGCGGTTGCGCATGCCGCGCAGGCGGGTCAAATCAAACTCGGTGTCACTGTAAGTACTGCCTGCGCGTTTGGCTTGGGCAGGCGTGAGCACACGGTAAGTGCCGATCACCCGCGCCGTTTGGCTGTGCCGCACCAACAGGTGTTCGCAATAATCGTCAAATAAATCGATGTCATGACCGGGCACCTTGCACGACAAGCGCGCCCCCATTTCGGTGCCAAAGACGTCAAACCTCAGTCTTTGCGCTTCGCGGACTTCGTCTTGATGCTTTGCCCAAGTGACGTGAATAGCGTTTTGGGCGCGGCGAGGCAAGAAATCCACAGCGGAGTTGGACTGCGCCGGATGAAGTAACCCCCTGGGCAAACTGATCGGGGACAACGCGAACGTTGGATTTGGCAACTCTTTCATGTCCAGCTCTCCTTTGAATCAATGACGCCATGATCCAAAGGTGCAATGACACAGAAAAGTCGTTTGCGTTAATTTTTTGTGACACCGCGATGTTTTGCAACATGCTCACCGCATCGCAGGGCAAGCCCAGTTGCGCAAAAATTTCGTGAAATGGAGGGTGGCGGGTGTCCATGTGCTGTGCCCCTTATTTTTCCATTACGTAGTGTCCGGGTGCATCGTCCAGGGGCGACAAACCCATGTCGGGTGCGCCCATGCCGGGCAATGCCCCCAGTTCGCCAGAATGGTCTCGCAACCAAGCCTGCCAATGCGGCCACCACGAACCGTCAAGCCTGGCTGCCGCTTGTAGCCAAGCATCGGGGTCCAGATACGGCCCGTCGTGTGGCCGGGTCAGCACTCGGTAGCTGCGCCCCGGCACTCCAGGCGGGTTGACGATGCCCACGTTGTGCCCCCCTGACGTCAACAAGAAGGTGGTGTCCACATTCGTCAGCAGATGCAATTTATGCACCGAACGCCATGGTGCGACGTGGTCACGCTCGGTGCCAATGGCATAGATCGGACATTGAATTGCGGTCAAAGCCACCGGCTTGCCGTTCACGGGGTAACGGCCGCTGGCCAGATCGTTGTTCAAAAACATGCGCCTTAAATATTCGGCATGCATGCGGTAGGGCAAGCGGGTGCCATCGGCGTTCCAGGCCATCAGATCGCTCATGGGTGCGCGCTCGCCCAATAAATAATCTTTCAACAAACGCGACCAGATCAGATCGTTCGAGTTCATCCACTGGAACGCACCCGCCATTTGCGTGCTGTCCAGATAGCCTCGGTCCCACATGATGTCTTCCAAGTGCGCGACCTGGCTGTCATCGATGAACAGCTCCAGCTCACCGGGCTCGGTAAAGTCGGTCTGTGCTGCCAGCAGCGTGATGCTGGCCAAGCGGTCGTCGGCGTCTCTGGCCATGGCCGCAGCCGCAATGCTCAGCAGCGTACCGCCCAGGCAATACCCGACTGCATGCACTTTGCGTCTGGGCAACACGGCGCACACCACCTCCAAGGCATCCATCACGCCCATGCGCAAATAATCGTCCAGATCCAGGTCGCGGTCATCGCCCCCGGGATTGGCCCAGGACATGGCCAACACGGTGTGCCCCTGATCCACCAGATACTTGATCAGCGAGTTGTGCGGCGACAAATCAAGGATGTAGTACTTCATGATCCACGACGGCACGATCAACACCGGCTCGGGGTGCACCTGGTCGGTGGTGGGTGTGTACTGGATCAGCTCCATCAGTGGGTTGCGGTAAATGACCCGCCCCGGCGTAACGGCCACATTGCGCCCCACTTGGTAAGCCTCGGCACCATGGGGTGGCTGGCCCGTCTGCCAGCGATGGGTGTCCTCCAGCCAGTTCTGAAAACCCTGACGCAAATTGGCCCCCATGGTTTGCTGGGTGCGCTCCAGCACCTCGGGGTTGGTCATGACGAAATTGGCGGGAGAGACCATGTCAAGACACTGGCGGGCCGCGAAATTGACCACCGACTCGTGGTGTGGCGAAACCCCACGCACCCCAGTCGTCGCCTCTTGCCACCATTGTTGCGTGAGCAAAAAAGACTGGCTCATCGCATTGAACGGCCATGCCTGCCAAGCCGGGTGCACAAAACGCGTGTCGTACAGCAAGGGCTCAATGCAGGGTTTGCAGTCGTCTATTTGGGCTAGGGCAACGAATTGCGTCCACTGCTGCAGACTTTGCACCGCGAGTTGCAGCAGCTTGAGTTGTTCAGCAGGGTTCAAAAACAGGTGTGTCACCCAGTCGTCAAACGCCATCCGCAAAGACGCTGTAGAAACACCATGCGTGTAAGGCGACAACTGGGTGTGTGCCCAGCGGTCCAACATGGGCCCGGGACGCGGGACATCAACAGAGCGGGAGTGGCGGTGAATGTTCACACCACCATGCTAGGCCTCACGCAGGCCTTTGAACATTCACCGATCGGTGCATGCCATGCCCATCGGAGGGTACAGACCCTCCGGCCAAGTTCAGAGCATCATGCTCAACTGGAATACCGAGTTGGGCGCTCTCGGGATGAAAGGCGCTGGCATGGGCTTCAGTCGGAATTGACCGAGCATGGATGTGACACGCGCATCACGGGGGACCAAGGGCACCGCCACATCGTCAAGGGTCTGCTCCGAAAGGGCTTCCTGGAGATGCCGCTGAATCTCGGACTCCAGCGACTTCATCGGGTGTGCGTCATCCGGGTACACCTCGTCAAAGCTGTGCACCACTTCGAAGTGCTTCACCACGTCCCACAAAGTGATGTCTTCCGGATTGCCACGAATCTGGTAACCGCCGCCCGGACCACGGTGCGCGCGGATCAGACCGGCCTCGCGCAGCTCTTTCAGGATCGACTCGGTGTACGAGGACGATAGCCCTAAACCCGAGGCAATTTCTTCCGTTGTCACGGGTTCCACGACTGAACGAGAAGTAATAAAAACCGCGATATCGACGGCTTTGGCTGTTTTCTTCAAGATCATGGTTCGCTCCTAGTTTGAGTGGTTATTGTATTGTTTAAACAAACAAAAACCATGCATTACCTGTTTTTACCCCAAATAAATATCTTTATGGCATAAAATACCTATTCAATACATAGACAAAGACATGAACACCCAGCACTTGCAAAGTCCGGCGTTTTACCGCATCGGCGCGATCTCGAAGCTCAGCGGCATCCCGGTGCCGACCTTGCGTGTCTGGCAAACGCGTTACAACGCGTTTTCGCCCGCCACAACGCAAGGGCAACACCGGCTGTACAACGACGATGATTTACGCAAGGCAGCGCTTCTCAAAACCCTGACCCGCCAGGGTCACGCCATCAGCTTGATTGCAGGTTTGACCAACGCCCAGCTGCAACAACTGCTGCAAACCAGTGCCGATATGGCGCGAGCCCCCTTGCAAAGCCAAGAAGCCGCCAGCCCAAGTCAGGGCGCGTGGGGCGTGGTGGGAAAAAGCCTGGCCGAACGATTGCAATCGACAGACTTCCAAGCATCGCGCCAGGGTCACGCCCTGCACATGAGGCGGGTGTGGGCCGACCTGAATGAAGCCCTGAACGGCCCACTGGCTGGCCCATCGGACGAGCGCTTGGATGTCTTGCTGGTGTCGGTCAACAGTTTGAATGACCAGGCAGCGCAGCAGATTCTGACTCTGTCGCAACACCACAACGCCAGACTCACGGTGGTGCTGTATGGCTATGGCCAGACCCACGCGCTCGCTCAACTGAGCCGCGCCGCATGCCAAGTACACCGCAACACACTGGACGATTCAGCATTGGCCGACATCGTCCAAAGCGCCCGCCCTGCGTGGGTGGCGCCCACACGGTCATGGCGTGATACCGGGCAAGCGATCCCTCCACGGCAGTTTTCCGACGCGGTGCTTCAGCGTGTGGCCAACATCCCCAGCCAAGTGCTGTGTGAATGCCCGAAACATGTGGCCGAGCTCATCGGGCAACTGGGTCGGTTCGAAGAGTACAGCCGCGACTGTCTGAACCAGAGCCCCAAAGACACCGAACTGCACACCCACCTGAACACCATGGCCGCCTCGGCGCGGGCCTTGTTTGAAGAAGCGCTGCAAATGGTGGCCGCACACGAAGGCATCTCGCTGCAAGAGCAGGCGTGATCGGCACCCCCAGCAAGTTACCGACATCGTCACCCGCGAAGTCAGCCTGATGAAACGCCATGTCGCAGCCACCCTTTTGGTGGTTTTGGGCCTGTTGGTCGTTGACAGCCATGTCAACTGGGTCCCGCATGACGACGGCACCTTGTTGGAAGTGAGTGGCCGCGTGTTTGACCCCAAAGGCTGGGCATCGGAACACTGGCGGCAACTTCACACGGATTGCCGAGGGGTCAACAGCGATGTGCCCCAGGCCACCGCCAACGCGGTGCTACAGGCCATCCAGCAACACAGCCTGCCCGATTCAAAAGAGGCCCAGCTTTTGCAATTGCGCCAGCAGGGCAATTGGGCCTTGGCTGAGGTGACCTTCAAAACACTCAACCCCAGCATCTTGTTTTTGCGCCAGACAGAGGGTGTCTGGCAAATCCAGGACAGCGCGGTCTGGAGTGGCTCCACCGCCCCGTGGCATGCCGCCAATTTTGTGCGCCGCTACCTGCGCCAGCAAGCCCCCGCAATTTGGGCTCAATTGCATGAAACGTGGCCTGAATCCCTGCTCGATTGCTTCGAGATCGACCTCGTGCGTTACGGCCAAGGACCGGGCGGTCTCGGACCTGTCGACCTGAGCGTGAAAGACCGCCCATGACTTACCGCGTCGTCTGGTTCAAACGCGACCTGCGCCTACAAGACCACGCCGCCCTGGCGCACGCCGCACGCCAAGGGCCCGTGCTGTGCCTCTACATTGTCGAGCCCGATTTGTGGGCGCAGCCGGATGCGGCTTTGCAACACTTCGAATTTGTGCACGAATCCCTGCAGGAACTGCAGCACGCGCTGCACACACTGGGCGGCAGTTTGCAAGTGCGCGCTGGCAATGCCGTGCAGGTGCTGGCCACGCTGCACGCGCAAGCGCCATTTGCCGAGCTCGTGGCGCACGAGGAAACCGGCAACGCCTTCACTTTCGAACGTGATTTGCAAGTGGGTGCATGGTGCCGAAACCAAGGTGTTGCCTGGACCGAAATGGCTCAGTTTGGCGTCGTACGACGCCTGAAAAGTCGCAACACCTGGCAAGCCCGTTGGGAAGCCCACATGGCCGCACCGCAAGCCGTATTGCCGGATTTACGCTTTTTTAATTCGTCTGAAAATAGCGGCCCTGAAGTGATGGCCCCACCGCCCGGCCTGCAGCACAACCCTGCGCAGCGCCAGCGTGGTGGACGCAGCGCGGCACTGAGCACCCTGCACAGTTTTTTGGACGCACGGGCGCTGGGTTACCGGGGCGGCATCTCGTCGCCGCTGTCTTCGCCCGATGCGTGTTCACGCCTGTCCGCCTACCTGGCCTGGGGTTGCATCAGTCTGCGCGAAGTGGTGCAAAGCACGCGCGCCATGCTGGATGCCCTGCCGCCGCAAGCGGGTCGGCACCGGGCAGGCCTGGTGGGTTTCATGAGCCGCTTGTATTGGCACTGCCACTTCATCCAGAAGCTCGAGAGTGAGCCCGAAATCGAGTGGCGCAACATGCACCCCGGCTACGACGGCCTGCGCGAAGACGGCTGGAGAGACGAGCACTTTGCGGCACTGACTTCAGCGCGCACCGGTTGGCCCATGGTGGACGCCTGCGTGGTCATGCTGCACGAAACGGGTTGGCTCAACTTTCGCATGCGGGCCATGCTGGTGTCGGTGGCGGCATACCCGTTGTGGCTCGACTGGCGGCCAGTAGGCCAATGGCTGGCCACCCAGTTCCTGGACTACGAACCGGGCATCCATTGGAGCCAGTTGCAAATGCAGTCAGGCACCACGGGCATCAACACCACACGGGTTTACAACCCCATCAAACAAGCACAAGACCACGATCCCAAAGGTATTTTTGTGCGCCGCTGGCTGCCGCACATGCGGCGCGTGCCCGACACCTGGCTTTTTGAACCGTGGCGTATGCCACCCGAAGTGCTGCGCCACTGTGGCCTGACCGTGGGCACAGGGCCGGACGCAGACATTCCCGAGCCCCTGGTCGATCTGGCCGAAGCCACCCGCACATCCAAAGCGGCGCTGCACGCGCGTCGGGCCGAGCCCGATGTCAAAGCCGGAAAAAAAGCCATCGTCGACAAGCACGCCTCGCGCCGCATCAACGGCTTGAAAACCACAAAAACAAAAGGCACGACCCGCTCAGGTGCTCGCAGCACATCACGGCAATCAGTGACCGACAACACCTCACCCAGCCCGCAGCTGGGCTTTGACTTTTGAACATGCGCACCACCCTTTTCTGGTTTCGAAACGACTTGCGCCTGCACGACCAGCGCGCCCTACAACGCGCGGCGGCACACGCCATTGCGCACAGCCAGCGCCTGCTGCTCGTCTATGTGCACGAACCCGCGCAAGACGACGCGACCGCATGGGGCTTTCGCCGCATGGGTCAACACCGCAGGCGCTTTGTGGCTGACACGCTGCATGAGCTGCAAGCTTCGTTGCACGCCCTGGGCCAACAGCTGGTTTTATTGCACGGTGCCGTGGCCGACGTGCTGCCCGCCTGCGCACGCCACTTTGCAGCCGACACCGTGTTTGGCGAAGACATCGCCGCACCCGAAGAACAAGCCCAGGTACAGGCCTTGCGTGATGCCGGTCTCACGGTGCACACCGTGTGGCAATCCAGCCTGCTCGAGCCCGAGACCCTGCCTTTTGATGTGACCGAAATGCCGCAAGTGTTCACGGTGTTTCGCCAACGCATCGAAGCTGCGGGCCTTCAGCCCTTGCCACCGTTGCCAGCCCCTGTGCAGCTGCCCGCGCCGCCGGAAGCCTTGACCACCCTGCCCGGCTGGACAGCAGACGCCGCCACGCTGCTGCAAGCACACACTCAAGATGCCGCGCACGAACGCGCCAACTTTCCCTACACCCAAGCCCATTGCCGGGGCGGCGAAAGCAGCGCCTTGGCGCACCTGCAAAACTACCTCACGCCCCCTTGGCCCGACCGCTACAAGCAAACCCGCAATGCCTTGCAAGGACGACACACCAGCAGCCACTGGTCACCCTGGCTGGCCACGGGCGCGGTATCGGCGCGCACTGTGTGGACAGCGTTGCAAGCTTACGAGCAACAACACGGTGCCAACGATGGCACCTATTGGCTGTGGTTTGAACTGCTGTGGCGCGACAACTTTCGGTTTTTGCACCGGCAACAGGGCCGCCAGCTGTATGCCGCACGGGGCTTGTCGCGGCTGCCCGCGCCCTCCCATTTTCCAAAAGACTTTCAGCGCTGGTGCAGCGGCAATACGGGCGAGCCCATCGTCGATGCGGGCATGCGCGAGCTGGCCGCCACGGGCTTCACCTCCAACCGAATGCGCCAGATCGTGGCCAGCTATCTGGTGCACGACCTGTCCTGCGACTGGCGTGCGGGTGCGGCCTGGTTCGAGTCGCAGCTGGTCGACTTTGACGTCTGCAGCAACCAAGGCAACTGGCTGTATGTCAGTGGCCGGGGCACCGACCCGCGTGTGGGCAGGCGCTTCAACCCCGTCAAACAAACACAAGACCACGACCCCCAAGGCCGCTACCAGAAGGTCTGGCTGGAGAATTAACGCAGAGACATGTCTTGCGTAGCCAACGTCATGCTTGGCATTAATCACTGTCGTGCCCGGCTCGACCGGGCATCCATCGCTGCCGAAGCCATGGACGCCCAATCAGATGGAGATGACAGATATTGAGACAGGAGAAATGTTCATGGATTCATCGGCCGAAGTGACTAAATATAGAAATATCATGAAAAACAACAAAAAATAATATTTTTAATTTATTTCAAATTTTTTAATAATTATAATTATTGCAAAAAAGGTAATATCCCCAGCACAAACAACTAGCGGGGAGCCCCATGTCAGAAGATCAAAAAGCCACCAAAGACATCACCATCAATCTGGATGAATCTGATGTCAATAGCAACGTCGATCAGGGGGGCCTCGTGCAGCAGGCTTGCTACACGAAATTAACTGACGAAATCAAGCGCGATCTGGCCAAAAAAATCGAACACAAACAGAACACAGGCTACCCCATGGGCAGTGGCTTCGTTTACTTTATCGATGGCACCCGGGGCGCGGGGAAAACCACCTTTTTGCAGACCGTGTACGAATCGGCAGCCGGTGCTGTGAGTGGCGAGCTAAAGCAACTTGCCTACATTGATCCCAGCCGCATCGAACAATCCGAAAACATCTTGCTGTTTGTTCTCAAGGAGTTAAGGCAGCAAGTGGACGATCAACTACAAGGGCTTTCTACACGTCAAGCTGAAACTGACTATGCTGAATTTCGCAAGAGTTTCAAAGCCATTGCAGGCGGTCTTAGTCTCTTTCAAAATGGCCATGACCAACTGAAAGACTTGGATGCAGACTTGTTTTTGGACTGGGGCCTGGAGCGTGTGGGCGATAGCGCGGCACTGCGTGACAACCTGCACAAGTTAATCAGCATCACCTGCAGAATCTTGAAAGCCAAGGCTTTGCTGCTAGCCTTTGACGATGCCGACACCAACGCATCCAGTGCGATGAAGGTGCTGGAGTGCATCCGCAAATACCTGGACACACCGCAACTGGTGATCTTGGTCACGGGCGATATGGAGTTGTACTCGCAACAAGTACGTGACCACTTTTACGAAAGCATGGGCAGGCACCTCACATCAATGGACGGCGAGCGGCGCGTGCAGCGCACCAAAATGGTCGACCACCTGGAAGACCAATACCTTCTCAAACTCTTTCCTATTCGAAGGCGCATCCAATTGGGGCCGATCTGGAATTTGATTGATGCATCAGAGCGTAGCCAAGAACAAAGCATCCAACTGAGCTGGAAACATGATGGTGTGTCGAATTCTCGATCCATCAAAAGCGTCATCAATGAGTTGATTCGCCGAGGTTTGCGGGTAAAAAGCACGCACGACATTGAGTTGTATCGTTCGTATTTGCTCAAACAGCCGATTCGTTCAATATTGCAGGTGCTCTCACGCTGCGCAGAACATTTATCCAAGACGGACTATGCCGGCGATGCATCAAAAGACTGGGATGAATCGCTTTCAGAAAAGCTCAGCGAAGGCTTGAGGTCCATGGCACTGGGCAGTTTTTATAAATATGGAGTGGATGTAGATGCGATTGGCGCGCTGGAAATGCCCGCCTTGGTCGATGCCGTATTTGAGCTGGTAGTGCGCGATGGAGAGTTTGATACCGGTGCCTATCTGCGCCCCCAGTCCAGAGATGCAGCACTCAATAGCAGCTTTTCTTCGTTGGCCACTGACGTGTCAAGATTTTGCGCAAACAACCCAAACAACTTGCTTTTGTACTTGTTTGGGGGACCAGGCAGCGTGGCACTTTGGGGTCAGGTAGTAAGTCAAAATAATAAGGCAATCAAAGGTGGGCAAATCAAGGTCGATGAATTGCGCACCGAGTTCAAAAATTACATTGGGACCGGACGCAGGGAAGATGCCTTGAATTGGGCCTGGCACACCAGCACCCTACTTACCGACCCCTATGCCGCAAGCCCCAAGAAAAAAGTAATTTATTGTGGTGTCATTGGACTTAATAAGCGCCAACCAAAACATGCAACAGGGGGACAAACCGCCAGGTCAGCGATCAAGGTGTGTGCGAGAAACAATTCATTTCCTGCATTTGCATTCAGCCTGATTGATGCATCTGGTCCAGGTGTTGGTGAATATGCATCCATCTTTAATATTTTGGGATTGATGGGCCGTCTGTTAAGTCTTACGAGTCCAAGTCTAGAAGAGTTGAACGTTGATATTGGTAAAGAATTAGCCAAGGTCTACCAAACACCCACCATCTCGCGCCCAGGATGGCAAGGCAGGGAGGAGAGTACGGTGGATGATGAATCAGAAGAAGTTGCACCGAGCGAAGATGTTGGCGAGCAGCTTGAAAATATGACTGAGAGGGTTACCAACTGGCTCAACGCTACTTATAAATTGCGAGCAAACCTAAAGCCTTCAGCTGTAATGATTGGAAAGATCTGGACTCGTCTGTATTTCAGCCTTGAGAAAGTCGCTGATGAGGGTAATAAGCTGGGGGCGGCCAGCTTGATGGAGTTATTTGCGCTGTGCGTGATCAATGCCTTTTTGGTCGAAGAGTTAGATCACCACTTACTTGATCTGAGAAGTATTACGACTGAGCCCAATGGCAACCTTTCCCAGGTAACTGCTGACGGTCAAATGAAGAGGGAGAACCCCGTGAGCTCGCCCAAAGAATTTGCAAACAAATTCAGCAATTCAACGTTTAATGAAAATGAGCTGCCCCTGACCTTTTTGATTGCCAGTTGCCCATTGGTATTGGGTTTACTTTCGAAAGACAAAAATAGCCAAACGAAGAAGGTGAGTAAAGCAGCAGTAAGCTCAAATAGTATTTACCAAGTAATGATTGAAAAATTATCAGGGTATGGAGCCAGTCTAGAATATCTCTGCAACATCAATGCCTGGAATCACATCGAAAAGTCTTATATAGCTGGCCAAAAATGGCCCGCACCCAAACTCGCAAAATCACCTGATTTCTTAACCATGGCTGAAATCATTGGAAGGAATCGTACCAATCCAGAGTCGGGACCAAACGAACCCACAGAAGCCCCATGACACCCCAATTAGAAGAATTGGGGTGCGCGGCGTGCAGCACACTTGCCACCTCGCTGCTATCCAGCTACAGGGTGCTGAATCTCATCATGGGCAGGCCGTTTCTTAAGCCCATACGCGACAGCGACTTTCAAGAAGCCGTTTACCTCACATATCAACCCTGGGCGGCGCGGTACCCGGACCACGTTTTTCGCAGCGCCTGGGAGAAATTTGTCAGCGATGGCCGGGCCGCTTTGCCCATCAAGGACAAGGGCGATGAACCGCATTGGGCAGCTATGGCATTGCGTGTGATTGCTCAAGAGTTCTTGGAACCCAAGCATGGCACGATGGTGGTGAAGCTGAACAAGTTTGGCGCTTGGCAGCAAAGTGTGTTGAGCCGCATATCCGGGGTGCCCGTGCAAGCGGCAGCACAGTTTGACGCAGTGGGCTCGGCCTACGGGGCGGTCACTAAGGCCGGCATACGGGGTATTCAATCGGCAAGCCCGTCGCTGCGCGACACGCCCAACCGGGGGCTTTGGGCATCGCCTTTGCTCAGCCCGCACGATGCCATGGTGGAAGACTACATTGATCGCGAGGGTCTCCATGAAACACATTTACACCTGAGTGGAAGCACCCATGCAGAGGCTTGTTGGCTTAGGGCCTTGCGGGCGCCCAAGGCAGAAGCCAAAGACTTCACCAGGGTTTGGGCCAAAACGACCGATGCAGAAACGCTCAGGGTGCAAGAGCTCATCCGTGCCATCAACCCAGATTTCAGCCCCAGTGTGTTCGAACAACAGTTGCGGATAGCCGCCAAATTGCGGCAATGGTTGGTGCTGGCGGCCAATGGCCGAATAGCCCCAGACCAGCCATTGCCAAGGAGTTTTGACGCATTGGCTTCAGGGTCTAAGTTCGATGCGTCCGACTTGCTCCATCTGCAATGGGCGCTCTCTCCAAGCAGCAACAGCCAAGATGAAGTGGCCTGGATCAGCGCATTGCTGGCCCACCTCCAAAGCAAGCCCAGTGGGGTTTTGGACAGAATGTTGCTGTGCTACTTGGTGTTGCAAAACCAGTATTACCGGTTATTGGTGCAAAGCGAAGAGCAGTTTGGTTTTGACCAATTTCAGAAAATCACTTACACAAAGCTGCGTGATCCGACAGAGGAAAATTTTCTGCACCGCTTTCAGGTCATGCATGGCCAACAAGCCCATCGCAGCCGAACGGGCTATTTGGAAGGACGTTTTGCGCCCAAAGACAGTCTGATCAAAAACACCGAATTGTTTCAGTCCATTTTGGGCGGTTATTGGCAATACCTTGGTCCTGAGCCAAAACTGGGCGAAGACCGACGCAAAACACCCCACACGATGAGCAAGTTGCTCGAAAAGCTGGACGAGCATTTCGGAAATGAAGTTCGCGATAACCGTGCCCGTCACCGCTTGGCACTGGCGGCGCACTTTGTCAAAAAACCCTGGAGCGCAGAACCGGCAAAAAAAGCAGGGCCTTATCGGTTTTTCGCACTCCGCAAAGATGTGGAGTTGAGAGCTGCCGCTTTGCTGCGCACTCTGAAGGCATACCCTCGCCTAAGCCAATGGGTACGAGGCATAGACGCAGCCGCAAACGAACTGCATGCGCCACCAGAGGTATTTGCAAGTTGCTTTCGCATGTGCCGTCAAGCGGGTTTGACGCACCGTACCTATCACGCAGGCGAAGATTTTCCGCACCTGCTAACGGGCTTGCGGCACATGCTGGATGCACTGGAGTTGCTTGATTTGCGCGATGGCAACCGCATCGGGCACGGCACCGCCATGGGCATATCGCCACAACTCTGGCTGGGCCGCATGCCGGGTGAGTTGCTATTGAGCAAGGGCGAATGGATGCTGGACTTGCTGGGCGCCTGGCGTTTGCTGCGGCGTTTGCCCGATGCAAGCAAAGAAGTGAACCGGGTTGAATGCGCGTTGGCACAGTCAGCCAGCTTTATTTTTGGGCGCGATGTGAGCTGTGCGGCGCTAGAGCGTGCCATGGCGCTGCGTCACCTAAACCCTCACTTTGTCAGGGCTTCGCAAAACAACCGCTGGAGCTGGCAAGCTGCAACCATGAACGATCTTTGGCGTTCAGAAGCCAAATTGGTTCACGAGGCCAAAAGCCACAGCCAGGAAGACCTTGATTTGCTGTGGACCTGGCAAAGTGACCCTGGTCTTTGGAAGCGCAGCGAGGCCATGCACGAAGTGCCAGCAGCCTTTTTTGATGCGCCGACACTGCTGCGCCTGCAACAAGTGCTTATGGCCGAGGTGAGCTACCGCAAGGTGGTGATTGAGACCTTGCCCTCAAGCAATGTGCGAATCAGCCACTACCAGAATTTTCAGGAACACCACGCTTTGCGGTGGATGCGGGTGCCCGGTCATGCGGTGTCGGGTGATCCGGAAATCATGGTGTCTTTGGGTTCGGACGACCCTGGTATTTTTGCGGGTGACCTGAATGGCGAGTTCTACCAACTTTATGCGGCATTACGCAAAGAGGGCATTGGCGACAAGCCCGCACTGGATTATTTGGCCACGGTCAACGAGCGTGGTCGCCAATACCGATTTCATGATCCTTTGCTGTTTTAAAGTTGCGGAGTTTGAAAGTGCGTGGATTCACATGGCGGTGAGTCTGATCGAGGTTATTAACAAGCCCGATAATCCCAGCCATGTACGGAATTCAATCCTGGGGTGACACCCTGCGCTTGCTGGTCGAGTTGTCGGCGACCGCAGCCTTTGCCCTTTCTGGCCTGATGGAAGCGGCGCGCAAGCGGCTCGATGCGGTCGGCGTGTGTGTGGTGGCATTTTTGACTGCGTTTGGTGGCGGCACGCTGCGTGATTTGCTGCTCGACCAACGCCCCTTCTTTTGGGTTCAACACACCGAGATGCTCTGGGGCGTGCTGGCCCTGTGCGTGATGGCCATGTTGTTCATGCGCCAACGGCATTTTGAGGTCACAGAAAAAGCCATTCTCTGGCCCGACGCGCTGGGCCTGGGCCTGTTCACCGCAACGGGTGTACACCACGCGCTGCAAGCGCTCATGCCCGGCGTGGTTGCGGTGCTGATGGGCCTGATCACCGGGGTGTTTGGTGGCGTACTGCGCGACATGGTGTGCAATGAAATCCCCACCGCCTTCAAGGACCATCGGCCCTATGCGGTGTGCGCCTTTGCAGGGGGCTGGACCTATGTGGGCCTGTGGACCCTCGATGCACCCGGCTGGTTGGCGCTGCTGGGCTGTCTCGTCGTGACCGTGGGCTTGCGCGCCTTGGCGCTTTGGCGCAACTGGCAATTACCCGCCTGGCGCGCCTGAATCACCGACGCCTGAAACCCCATGAACCCAAACGCCCCTGCCTTGCTTGGCGGCCTCCTGTTTTCGCTGGCGGCCGGGCTCATGTGGGGTCTGGTGTTTGTAGGTCCCTTGATGCTGCCCGAGTACCCCGCCGCGCTGCACACCTTCGGCCGCTATTTGGCCTTTGGCCTCATCGCGCTGCCGCTGGCATTTGTGGACCGCGCTGACATCCGACGTCTCAGCCGCACCGACTGGCTCGCCGCACTCAAGCTGGCCGCTATTGGCAATGTGCTTTATTACCTGTTCCTGGCCAGCGCCATTCAGCGTGCCGGTGGCGCGCTGCCCACCATGATCATCGGCACTTTGCCCGTGGTGATCGCCATCTCGGCCAACGTGCTCAACCACCAGCGTGACGGGCGGTTTCCTTGGCTGAAACTCGCCCCCCCGCTGGCGCTGATCCTGCTGGGCATTGCCTGTGTCAACCATGTGGAATGGACGGCCCTCGTGCAAAACCCGGCGGGCGACACAACGCGCTACATCACGGGTGCCGTGCTGGCCGTGGGCGCGGTGGTTTGCTGGACTTGGTACCCCCTGAAAAACGCCGACTGGCTGCGCGGCCACCCCGACCGCAACCCCCGCGTCTGGGCCACAGCGCAAGGCCTGGCCACCTTGCCGCTCGCCCTGCTGGGTTATGCCGCTTTTTGGCTGTGGACGAGCGTCACCCACGACCCACTGCCCATGCCGCTGGGGCCACGCCCATTCGAATTCATCGGCCTCATGATGGCCATTGGCCTGTTCGCTTCTTGGCTGGGCACGCTGTGCTGGAATGCGGCCAGCCAACGCCTGCCCACCGCGCTGGCCGGGCAACTGATCGTGTTCGAAACCTTGGCGGCGCTGGCTTACGCCTTTTGGCTGCGTGGCCAATGGCCCGAACCACTCACGCTGACCGGCATTGCGCTGCTGGTGGCGGGGGTGATTGGCGGCGTGCGGGTCAAAGCGGTTTGAAGCACCAACGCCAACGCCACTCAAAACTGACGCCACACCACCAAGCCCACAGACTGGCGGCCAATGACGGGCATGAGCCCGTACCGGTCCATCCACCACGCGCCCAAAGCCGCCCCCGCGATGTGCGAGGCCATGTCCAAATAGGCACTCGAGCGCTTGGCACCCTTCGATATTTGGTAGCTCTCTGAAAGCACGATGCCCGCGCTGCTGACGGCAAAACCGATCCATGCGCGGTCCTCTGAATCGCTGTAAAACCGTGTGACAGCTCCCGCCAACAAGCCCCCGCCTGCGGCGTGGGCCAGTTCGCTGCTCAACCCGTCATAGGCATGACAGGTGCCCATGAGCCCGCAAAGTACACCTGCCCAGAATTTTTTCACAGCCAACGCTCCATTCACGGCACCCAAGACAGATGCCCAAGATGCAGAACACCGCACCAAGCGGCCTCTGCCAGTTGTGAATTTATAAGCTGTGCAATTCAAATAAACAGTGCGGCACCGCACTTAAAAGTGGGGCACTCAAAACCTCACGCCAATACCTGTTGTGCGGCCAGCAGATAGAGCGGGATACCCAACAAAATATTGAACGGAAAAGTAAGCCCCAAGGACATGCCAAAGTACAGCGAGGGGCTGGCCTCTGGAATGGCATGGCGGATGACCGCGGGCACCGCAATGTAAGACGCACTGGCCGACAACACCATCAACAAGGCACCGTTACCCGCCGACATGCCCAACGTCCATGCCAACAACAATGCCAAGCCGGCATGAACCAGGGGGCCCAGCACGGCATACACCACGAGCCAGGGCGATTGCCCTTTGAGCTGCCCCATGTTGCGCGCCGCCAGCAAGCCCATATCAAGCAAGAAGAAGGCGAGCATGCCTTTGAACAGGTCCACAGAAAACGGCTTCATGGCCGACTGACCCGCTTCGCCCGTCATCAAACCAATCAGCATGGCGCCAAGCAAAAGCAGTTGTGCACCGTCCGTCAGCGCTTCGTGCAATATTTTCCCCAGTGGCGGGTTGCTGCCGAGCAGCGGCTTCTCGCCACGCTCAGCCAAGTCGGGGCCAGCACGGCTGTTCATGCGGCGACGCACATGGTTGGCCATGACCACCGCGAACACGATTGCTGGCGACTCCATCAGGGCCATGGCAGCCGCCATGTGGCCACCAAATGCCACACCGTGGTTGTCCAAATACTGCGAGGCCGTGATGAAAGTGACGGCACTGACCGATCCGTAAGTGGCAGCAACGGCCGCCGCATCAAAGCCTGACAAGAAACGGCGCAACACCACGTAACCGATCAGCGGCACAGAAAATGCCATAGCCAGTGCAGCCCCTAAGTCCACAAGGACGCCAGGGGTCAGCCCCGACTGAGCCAAAGCAAACCCACCCTTCAGGCCCAAGGCCATGAGCAAATACAGAGACAAGAAACGGGAAATGGGTGGGGGAATTTCCAGATTTGACTTCAAAGAACCGGCCAAAATGCCGAACACAAAGAACAAAATGGCGGGATCGGTGAAGTTGCTCATTTCAATCTCCAAGCATCAGTCAAAGATCTCGTGCAACCATGACTTCTTGCGCTTGTACCCGTCTCTGTCTCCGTAGCCAAAGCGCTGATCCCCATAAGCTGGCTGATGAGGCGGCGTTGGGGCGCTTTGGCCGGCCTGATGCATCGGCGCAACTTGTACCGGTGTCACCGCGACAGCGCGCTCGAGCAATTTGTCCAGCTCGCCACGGTCCAGCCAAATGCCTCGGCAGGCTGGGCAATAGTCGATCTCGACACCCTGGCGCTCGGCCATGACGAGAGGGGTGTCAGTGCAGGTGGGACATTTCATGATGACGCCTTTGAATTTGGACAAACGAAGCATTGGTTTAAAGCCGTTGCAGATTTTTCAGCAGTGATTTTTCGAGTCATTGGTGCTGGAATTTTACCGCTCCAAATAGCAATGAAAAAGCAGATAATTGCTGACTCATAATCCCGAAAAACCTCATCATGCGCACCACCTTTAACTACAAGCATTTGTATTATTTTTGGGTTGTTGCCAAGGAAGGCGGCATCACCCGGGCTGCAGACAAACTCGACATGGCCGTGCAAACCGTCAGCGCCCAAGTGCGTGAACTGGAGCGCTCGTTGGGTTACGCCTTGCTCAAACCCTCAGGGCGCGGACTGGTGCTGACCGATGCGGGACTGGCGGCCATGCAGCAAGCCGATCAAATTTTTCAGTTGGGTGAAGACCTGCCATCCAAGGTCCGAGACGCCGTCAGCTCACCCACCGTGCGTTTGGCGGCAGGCATCTCTGACGGCCTGCCCAAGCTGGTGGTGCGCCGCCTGATGCAAGCCGTGATGGGCGAACCTAATTTACGATTGATATGCCACGAAGGAGAATTTGACAGGCTGTTGGGTGACTTGGCCCTGCACCGCCTGGACGTGGTCTTGTCAGACCGCCCCGCTCCGAGCAATGCCAACATCAAGCTGTACAACCATGCACTGGGCTCGTCAGCCGTGTCGTGGTATGGCAGCGCAGCGCTGGTCAAGTCGGCCAAAATCAATTTTCCAGCCAGCCTCGCCGAAGTGCCTGTGCTGCTGCCCACTGGCCACACCGCGGTGCGCACCCGACTGGACCACTGGTTCGAGCAACATGCCATCACACCTCGCATCGTGGGTGAGTTCGAAGACAGCGCCTTGCTCAAAACCTTTGGTGAAAGTGGCATGGGTGTGTTCCCAGCCGCCGAATGGGTACACGACGAGTTATTGGCGCACTACGACGTGCAACGGCTGGGACCGTGCGAAGGCGTGAAAGAAAACTTCTTCGCCATCGGCACCGAAAAGAAAGTGCAACACCCGCTGGTTCAGCAGCTTTTGCAAGCCACAAACTCAGCCGACTGAAAAGAAAAAAGCCCCCGGTACGAATGACACGGGGGCTTTTGGAGACACGCTGCGCTTCAGGACTTGGCAGAGCGCACGCTCAGCAGCATGGTCGCGGCCAAGATGCCCACCACCACACCCAAGGAAATGCCCACTGGAATCTTGAACACGTCAATCAAGCACATCTTGGTGCCGATAAACACCAGGATCACGGCCAGACCGTAGTTGAGCAGGTGGAACTTGTTGGCCACAGCCGCCAACAAAAAGTACATGGCACGCAAACCCAGGATAGCGAACACGTTGCTGGTCAAGACGATGAAAGGGTCCGAGGTGATGGCAAAAATCGCCGGTATCGAATCCACGGCAAAGATCACGTCGGTCAATGCGATCAAGCAAATGACCATGAACAGGGGTGTTGCGATCTTCTTGCCGTTTTCAAAAGTCCAGAATTTTTCACCATCGTAATTCTGGCTGACAGGCAAAACTTTGCGCAGCAACTTCAGCGCTGGGTTGTCTTCTAGGTCGGGCTCCTGGCCCGCTGCCCACCACATCTTGACGCCCGTGAGGATCAAGAAAGCGCCAAACACATACAACACCCAGTGGAACTCTGACAACAACCAGCCCCCCACCAAAATCATGAGGGTGCGCAGCACGATGGCACCAATGATGCCGATCATGAGCACACGCTTCTGGAAATTTGTGGGCACAGCGAAATAAGTAAAAATCATCAAGAAGACAAAAATGTTGTCCACTGCCAATGATTTTTCAATCAGATACCCGGTGAGAAACTCCAAAGATTTGGTGTTGGCGATCTCCACCGAACCCGTGGTGTCCTTGATAGCCCACCAGAACAAACCGTTGAACAAGAAGCTGAGTGCGATCCAGATCAGTGACCAGTTCAGCGCTTCTTTGACGCCAATATCATGCGAGCCCTGTTTTTTGAGCACCACAAAATCCACAAACAGCGATACCAGCACGATGGCCACAAAAGAAGCCCAGAGCCACAGGGGCGCGATGGTTTCCATAAAACACCTTTGCGTTATTAAAGACAATTCAACGGTCAAAAAGACCTGCATTAGCGGGTGAAAGAGGCACCCTGTCACGCGCTAACTACACCGATTAACCTCATTTATTTTACTGAGTTACTTAACATGACACTCTTGAAAAAACAGAATGTAGCACTTGGAATTGGTGCTGTTAAATAACGCTCGCAATGGGCAACATGCACGGAATCTGTCCACTGGATGTGCCATGTCCCTTTTCAACTCACTGCGGTCGCTTGTGCAAAAAGCCATGCCCACCCGCGAAACCCTTGCACAACACAGCTGGCTCCAACCGATCGCTCACCAGCTGCTGCATCCACAATTGTGGCGACTGCAACACGAGTCGGTGGCAAGGGGCGTGGCGATTGGGACTTTTTGGGCGTTTGTGATCCCGCTGGGTCAAACTTTTGCGGCGGCAGCACACTGCACTTGGTGGCGAGGCAATATTCCAGCGGCAGCCATCATGACCATGCTCACCAATCCTTTGACATTCGGTTTTTGGCTGTGGTTGGCTTACCCTGTTGGCAGCTTTTTTCTAGAGCTGCCGATCACCCCTGACGCCTTGCCGACCATGGGATGGGGTGAAAGTTTGCGGGAAATCGGTGGCCCTGTCCTGCTGGGCATGGGGATTTTTGGATTCGGCGGCGCCGTCTTGTCTTACCTGTTGGTCAAACTGAGCTGGCGCATCCGGGTGGCATTTAAACGCCATCGGTCCAATGTACGCGCATCCAGGGGCTGATCGGTCATCCCTGGCTTAGCTGAATGGTGACCCCGGGCTTGACCCAGGGTCCATCCCTCAAACCCGCTCGATGATCAGTGCAATGCCCTGACCCACGCCAATGCACATGGTGCACAGCGCATAGCGGCCTGCTGTTTGCTGCAAACGGTTGATGGCCGTGGTGGCCAGGCGGGCACCCGATGCCCCCAGCGGGTGACCCAAAGCAATCGCACCGCCCCAGGCGTTCACGCGGGCATCGTCGTCTTTCAGACCCAACATGCGCAGCACGGCCAGGCCTTGTGCGGCAAAAGCTTCGTTCAGTTCGATCACATCCATGTGGTCGATGGTCAAGCCGGTTTGCGCCAACACCTTGAGCGTGGCAGGGGCCGGGCCAATGCCCATGACGCGCGGTGCCACACCGGCTGTGGCCATGCCCACGATGCGTGCTTTGGGCGTCAGGCCGTTTTTGGCGGCGGTGGCTTCGTCGGCCAACAACAAGGCGCATGCGCCATCGTTCACGCCCGAGGCATTGCCTGCGGTCACGGTGCCGTCCGGACGCACCACGCCTTTGAGCTTGGCCAGCGCTTCGAGGCTGGTCTCACGTGGGTGTTCATCGGTGTCCACCCAAACAGCATCGCCCTTTTTCTGGGGGATGCTCACGCCCACAATTTCACGGGCCAGATGGCCGGCCTTGATGGCAGCCACCGCACGCAGCTGGCTGTTGTAGGCCATCAGATCTTGCGCTTCGCGTTCAATTTTGTAGTCGGTCGCGACGTTCTCGGCGGTCTCGGGCATCGAGTCAACGCCGTACTGCGCCTTCATCAGTTTGTTGACAAAGCGCCAGCCAATGGTGGTGTCATAGACCGCGTTGTTGCGGCTGAAAGCGCTCTCGGCTTTGGGCATCACGAAAGGAGCGCGGCTCATGCTCTCCACACCACCGGCAATCATCAAACCGGCCTCGCCTGCCTTGATGGCGCGAGCAGCGGTGCCAATCGCGTCCAAGCCCGAACCGCACAGGCGGTTGATGGTGGCGCCGGGCACATCGACCGGCAAACCGGCCAGCAAGCTGCTCATGTGGGCCACGTTGCGGTTGTCTTCACCGGCTTGATTGGCGCAGCCGTACAGCACGTCGGTCACGGCGGCCCAGTCCACATTCGGGTTGCGGGCCATCAGGGCACGCAAGGGCACAGCGCCCAAATCGTCCGCGCGAACGCTGGACAGAGCGCCACCGTAACGGCCAAATGGGGTACGAATCGCGTCGCAAATGTAGGCTTGGTTCATGTTTTGAGTCTCCGAATTGATGTTGCATGCATTTTATTGCATGTTTTGATGCTGGGCTGAATTGATTTTAGGTGTTGAATCCGCAATGGGTACGGGCGGCACTGCCCGGGCTCAGAGGCGCTTCGCTTTGCCACATCGCCCGAACAGCGCCGCCCGTACCCATGGCTCGTTGCGTGGCCTTGTGATCGCAATCTCCCACACAAGTGTGATGGGGTCAGGGGCCGGGGTAATGTGGCAAAGCGAAGCGCCTCTGAGCCCATTCCCTATGGCCCCATCTCAGGCTACCCAGTGCAGACATGAAGGACAATTGCACCATGCTGATCCAACCCTCACAAGCCGATGTGCGGCGCTTTTTTTGCGGCGTCTATGCCAAGGCCAAAACCGCTGCAACGCTCGAACCCATGGAAATGCTCGTCAGCCAATGGATTGATGAGCACCCCGAATACCACGCCGAACTGGCCGACATGGATGCCGCGCTGGCCAGCATGCACCAAGCCGATCCGAACAGGGAAAACCCCTTTTTGCACCTGTCCATGCACCTGTCCATCAGCGAACAATGCAGCATCGATCAGCCGCGCGGTATCCGCCAGGCGGTGGAACTGCTGACCCACAGACTCAACTCGCTGCACGATGCCCACCACCAAGCCATGGAATGCTTGGGTCGCATGGTCCACGAAAGCCAGCGCTCAGGGCGCATGCCCGATGGCGAGGCCTACATCGCGTGCGTGCAACGTCACGCCACCAAAGACTGATTCAGTCCACGGCATGCAGCCATTGGGCATGGGCTGGCGTGAAAGGTAAAACGCTGAGACCAACGCCCACGAAGGCGGCGCTCGCCAGGCGCTGAACGGCCTGACGGCGTGACCTCAATTCACAACCAGGGGCAGTGGCAGATGAGATGCCCCAAAACGGCTCAAGCCGCCATGCGACTTTGGATGTGCGACAAGATGTCAGCCACAGCCACCTTGGTCGCTTCTGCATCGCGGCGATGCTGGTACTCGACCAAACCGTCCTTCAGACCTTTGTCACCGATGGTGATGCGGTGCGGCACACCAATCAACTCCCAGTCGGCAAACATGGCACCGGGGCGCTCGCCACGGTCGTCGAGGATCACGTCCACACCATCGGCCAGCAAAGCGCCGTAGATGCGCTCGGCCTCGGCCTTGACGGCTTCGCTTCGGTCCATGCCGATAGGGCAAACCACGGCTGTGAAAGGGGCAATCGCGTCAGGCCAAATGATGCCGCGCTCGTCGTGGTTTTGCTCAATGGCAGCGGCAGGCAAGCGTGTGATGCCAATGCCGTAGCAGCCCATTTCCAGGAACTGTGGCTTGCCGTTCTCGTCCAAGAAAGTGGCGTTCATGGCCTTGGAATACTTGGTGCCCAAATAGAACACATGGCCCACTTCGATGCCGCGCTCAATCGCCAACTCACCCTGGCCGTCGGGCGACTTGTCGCCTGCCACCACGTTGCGAATGTCGGCCACCAAGGCGGGCTCGGGCAAGTCACGGCCCCAATTCACGCCCGTGGTGTGGAAATCGACTTCGTTGGCACCGCAGATCCAGTCGGCCATCACCGCCACGTCGCGGTCAGCCACAAGGTGCACCAGTTTCTTCAGGTTCAACGGCCCCAAATAACCAGGCTTGCAGCCAAAGTGGTCTTCGATCTCGCTGAGCGTTGCAAAGCGGAAACCACCTTCCATGCCGGGCAGCTTGCCGACCTTGACCTCGTTCATGTCGTGGTCGCCACGCAGCAACAACAGCCAAACTTGCGACTTCACAATTTCGCCCTGCTCGTTCAGGGTGTCGGTGGCCAGCACCAAGGACTTGACGGTGGTGGACAAAGGCACATTCAGCAAAGCGGCCACGTCTTCACAGGTGCTCTTGCCGGGCGTAGCGGTCTTCGTCAAGGCTTGTGTGGCAGCACCGCGTGGCTGGCTCGGAGCCAAGGCCTCGGCTTTTTCCATGTTGGCGGCATAGCGGCTGGTGGGGCAATACACGATGGCGTCTTCACCCGTGGCAGCAATCACCTGAAACTCTTCGCTCAAGTCGCCCCCAATGGCGCCGCTGTCAGCGGCCACAGCACGGTAAGTCAGACCAAAACGATCAAAGACCTTGCGGTAAGCCCCGGCCATGACCTGGTAGCTGGCCTTGGCGCTTGCCATGTCGCGGTCAAAGCTGTAGGCGTCTTTCATGGTGAACTCGCGTCCGCGCATCAGGCCAAAGCGGGGACGGCGCTCATCACGGAATTTGGTCTGAATCTGGTAAAAATTCTTGGGCAGCTGTTTGTAGCTGCGCACTTCCTGGCGCACCACGTCGGTCACCACCTCTTCGCTGGTGGGCTGGATCACGAAATCACGACCATGGCGGTCTTTGATGCGCAAGAGTTCTGGGCCCATCTTGTCAAAGCGGCCTGTCTCTTGCCAGAGTTCGGCGGGCTGCACCACGGGCATGGTCATCTCGATGGCACCCGCACGGTTCATCTCTTCGCGCACGATGGCCTCGACCTTGCGAATCACGCGCAAACCCATGGGCATGTAGTTGTAAATGCCAGCACCCAATTTTTTGATCAGTCCGGCCCGGGTCATCAGTTTGTGGCTGACGACTTCTGCATCAGCAGGCGCTTCTTTGAGGGTGGAAATAAGAAATTGGGAAGCTTTCATCGCGGCAGACTCAATGACAGGGGCATCAGGGGAAACATCCAATAGCGAGCGCTTGTACGGCGTGCATAATGGACACAATTTAAAAATTTGAGGTTGATTATGCTTGACCGTGAAGGCTTTAGGCCGAACGTCGGCATCATTCTGCTCAACCAGAGAAACCAGGTTTTCTGGGGCAAGCGCATACGCACCCACAGCTGGCAATTTCCGCAAGGTGGCATTGACCGGGGCGAAAGCCCTGAACAAGCCATGTTCCGAGAACTGCACGAAGAAGTGGGGCTCCATCCGGAGCATGTGCGCATCGTGGCCCGGACCCGTGACTGGTTGCGCTATGAGGTGCCAGACCGCTTCATCCGCAGGGATGCTCGCGGCTTTTACAAGGGCCAGAAACAAATCTGGTTCCTGCTTCAGATGGTCACGCACGACCACCACCTGAACCTGCGCGCCACCGACCACCCAGAGTTTGACGCTTGGCGTTGGAACGACTATTGGGTACCACTCGATGTCGTCGTGGAATTCAAGCGCGGGGTTTATGAAATGGCGCTGACCGAGCTCTCCCGTTTTCTGCCACGCAATGACCGGCAAAACCGCTATTTGAGAGGCGCCAATCGTGGCCCACGCGAAGGCATGGAAGCTGAAAACGGCGGCATGGAGATGCAAGCCCCGCCGCACATGGAACTGCCCCCGGGCGCCAGCTTCGACCCTAATCCGCAAGGGTGAACAACAAAAAGCCCGCACATGCGGGCTTTTTTGGCTTCAACGACTGAGGATCAGGTTGTCGCGGTGCACCATTTCGGGCTCGGCAGTGTAGCCCAGCAACGCCTCGTAGTCGTGCGAGGGCTTGCGGCACAACAAGCGGGCTTCGGCACTGGCGTAGTTGGCCAGGCCGCGGGCAATTTCTGCACCTTGCTCGTCTTTGATGGCAATCACATCGCCACGTGAAAAATCACCGGCCACCCCGGTCATGCCAATCGGCAGCAAGCTTTTGCCTTCGGTCAGCACCTTGTGGGCCGCACCGGCGTCCACCGTGACCGAACCCCGCAATTGCAGGTGATCGGCCATCCATTGTTTGCGGGCTTGTTGTTTGGCCGTTTGGGCCACCAGCAAAGTGCCCATGTTGTCACCCTGGCTCAGGCGCAGCAGCGCATCGGGCTCTCGCCCCCAGGCAATCACGGTTGAGGCCCCCGAACCCGCAGCACGCTTGGCCGCCAGAATTTTGGTGATCATGCCGCCTTTGCCGAGGCTCGAACCGGCACCACCGGCCATGGCTTCGAGCGCCACATCACCCGCTCGGGCTTCGTGCACAAAGGTGGCGGCAGGGTCTTTGCGCGGGTCGGCGGTGTACAGGCCTTTTTGATCGGTCAAGATGACCAAAAGATCCGCCTCAATCAAGTTGGCCACCAGAGCACCCAAGGTGTCGTTGTCACCGAACTTGATCTCGTCATTGACCACCGTGTCGTTTTCATTGATGACTGGCAGCACGCGGTGCTGCAACAAAGTCAGCAATGTAGAGCGGGCATTGAGGTAACGCTCGCGGTCAGCCAGGTCGGCATGCGTGAGCAGCACTTGGGCGCTGCCCATGCCGTTTTCGCGCAGCTTGGTTTCGTACATCTGCGCCAGACCCATCTGGCCCACGGCTGCCGCCGCTTGCAAGGCAGGCACTTCGCTGGGGCGTGTGGTCCAGCCCAGGCGCTTCATGCCTTCAGCGATGGCACCGCTGGACACCATCACCACCTCTTTGCCTTGGGCGCTGAGCAGTGCCATCTGGCGACACCATTCGCCAATCGCGCCCTCGTCAAGCCCCCTGCCCTCGTTGGTCACCAAGCTAGAGCCCACTTTGACAACGATGCGGCGGGCGTCACGCAACAGGGTGGAAACGGCAGGAGAGGTCATGCTCGGGTGTGTGCTTGGCGTTGAAACAGCGGGCGGCAAAATCCGACGTGAAACGCCGTGTTACTCGGCATCCGTAGGCATCGTCTTGAACCGTGGATCGTCTGCATCGGGCTCTTGTGGCTTGTCCTGTTCCGTGAAACGGGGATCAATGTCCACAACACCTTGCTCGATGATCTGCTGCGCCCTGATGTGCTTGTAGATCTCTTTGATCAACGGCTCACAACCTTCGCGGGTCAAGGCCGAAATCTGGAAGACCGGGCCTTTGTAGCGCATGCGCTTGATGAAGTCCTTGACACGGGCTTCGCGCTCTTCGGCAGGCACCATGTCAAGTTTGTTGAGCACCAACCAGCGCGGTTTGTTGTACAGGCCTGGATCGTATTTTTTGAGCTCGGCCACAATGGCCTTGGCTTGCTGCACCGGATCGACGTTCTCGTCAAACGGCGCAAAGTCGACCACATGCAGCAGCAAACGGGTGCGCTGCAAATGGCGCAAGAACAAATGCCCCAAACCGGCACCTTCAGAGGCACCTTCAATCAAGCCCGGCACATCGGCCACCACAAAGCTTTGCTCTGGGCCCACGCGGACAACACCCAAGTTGGGGTGCAAAGTGGTGAAGGGGTAATCGGCGATTTTGGGGCGGGCGTTGGAAACAGCCGCAATGAAAGTGGATTTGCCCGCATTGGGCATGCCGAGCAGACCCACGTCAGCCAGCACCTTCAATTCGAGCTTGAGCTCTTTCTTTTCACCGAGCCAGCCCGGTGTTTTTTGGCGTGGGGCACGGTTGATGGCGCTTTTGAAACGCATGTTGCCAAAGCCACCGTCACCGCCCTTGGCGATCATGATGGTTTCGCCCGGCACCAGCAATTCATACAGCACTTCGCCGGTTTCGGCATCGGTGATGATGGTGCCCACAGGCATTTTCAGGGTGACATCATCACCGGCAGCACCAAACATGTCAGAGCCCATGCCGTGCTGGCCACGCTTGGCATCATGGCGGCGCGAATAGCGGTAATCGACCAGGGTGTTCAGATTGATGTCGGCAAAGGCAAACACATGCCCGCCACGACCACCGTCGCCGCCGTTGGGGCCGCCGAATTCTTTGTACTTTTCATGGCGGAACGAGACGCAGCCGTTCCCGCCGTCACCTGCGGAGATGTCAATATAGGCTTCGTCAACGAACTTCATGAGATTTCCAGTGTAGCTTGGGCCCGCCGTCAAAATTCAAGCGGACCAAAATGCGAAAAGCCCCGGCTTGCGGGGCTCCTCTTCGCAATGGGCGAGACAGGCTTAAACAGCCGGAGTCACGTTCACCATGTGCTTGCTGAGCTCACCTTTGGTGGAGAACGACACGTGGCCGTCCACCAGGGCAAACAAAGTGTGGTCTTTGCCGATACCGACATTGTTGCCAGCATGGAACTTGGTACCACGTTGACGAACGATGATCGAGCCAGCGCTGATCAGTTCACCACCGAAAGCCTTGACACCCAGCATCTTTGGCTTGGAATCACGACCGTTGCGCGTAGAGCCGCCGCCTTTTTTCTGTGCCATGACCTATTCTCCTCAGGCAGAGATCGCGCCGATTTGCAGTTCTGTGAACTGCTGGCGGTGACCCTGACGTTTCTGATAGTGCTTACGACGGCGCATCTTGAAGATGTGCACTTTGTCGTGCTTGCCATGTGCCAAAACTGTGGCTTTGACTGTGGCGCCGGACACCAGGGGCGTGCCGATCTTGAGTTCAGCGCCGGTACCGACGGCCAAAACTTGATCAATCACGATTTCCTGGCCAACGTCCGCAGCAATCTGTTCTACTTTAATTTTTTCGCCAGCGACAACACGATACTGTTTGCCACCGGTTTTTATGACCGCGTACATAAATGACCTCTTTGAATGGAAGTTTCCAAGGGCTAATCCCCAAGGAACCCGAGATTCTAGCACGGCCCCTTGCCAAAAGACAAGCATCAGGACAAACCGAACAAGCTGGCCTCCTGCCAGAGGCCTTGCCCTCAGGGGCAGTCCCTATAATGTGTGTGCATTCAAAATATGCCCGTATTCCTGTCCTTCCCGCCTCGGCCCAACCGAGTAACCCTGCTGGATATTCCATTTGTCTGACTCAGAACACCGCACTGCCGCCGTCCTTGACCTCGTGGCCTCCGACATGGCCGAAGTCGACCGGGTGATTGCCCAACGGCTGGATTCGGGCGTGCCCTTGGTGGGTGAGGTGGCGCGTTACATCATTTCTGCTGGTGGCAAACGCCTGCGCCCAGTGCTTTTGCTGTTGACTTGCGGCGCACTGGGTTACACGGGCAAGCAGCGCCACAACCTGGCCGCCGTGGTCGAATTCATCCACACGGCCACCTTGTTGCATGACGATGTGGTGGACGAATCCACCTTGCGGCGCGGTCGCCCCACCGCAAACGAGAGTTTTGGCAACCCGGCCAGCGTGCTGGTGGGCGACTTTTTATATTCCCGCGCTTTCCAGATGATGGTGGATGCCGAGAGCATGCGGGTCATGCAAACACTGGCCGATGCCACCAACGTGATCGCCGAAGGCGAAGTGCTGCAACTGATGAACATGCACGACGCCTCACTCGACGAAGAAGGCTATTTGCGGGTGATTCGCTCAAAAACGGCCAAATTGTTCGAAGCCAGCGCACGACTGGGGGCAATTTTGGCAGGCAGCACCGCCTCTGTTGAAGCGGCCTGCGCTGACTACGGCCAAGCCTTGGGCACCGCTTTTCAGGTGATCGACGATGTGCTCGATTACGACGGCAATGCCGCTGAAATGGGCAAAAATCTGGGCGATGACTTGCGCGAAGGCAAAGCCACACTGCCGCTGATTTTGGCCATGCAACGCGGCAGCGAAGCTCAGCGCCAAACCGTTCGTGAAGCCATTGAAACCGGCAGCGTTGACCGACTTCCCGAGATCGTCGCCATCGTGCGCGAAACAGGCGCCCTAGAGGCCACACGCAACGCGGCTGCATCCGAAGCCCAGCGCGCCATCGTCGCCGCCATGCAACTGCCAGACAACGCGCACCGTCAAGCCATGGTGATGCTGGCGTCTCAGCTGCTCAACCGCAGAACCTGACCGTTTTTGCCGCTGATGAGCCGATCTCGGCTCCAGCGCAACAGCCGCCATCCAACGGTGGTTCATCACCCATACTGGGCTTTTCACTGGTCCTGAGCCAAAGCGCTGCAGCCAGCACCAAGTGGGAAGCCCTCACGCTCAATGACCAAGGCTTGTTCTACATCGACCCCAGCTCACCCATTCACAAATCGCCCATCGCATTTGTTGAATCGGGCACTTGCCGATCTTCAGGCCCGTGCCCTCAGTTGACGGCGTCACGCAAGCGAATCACCTCTTCGCGCAAGTCACTGGCCCAAGCGCGGCGATCACGGCCTTGGGCAAACTGCAATGGACCAAAATGGACCACCGCCGTGATGCGCGGCGCGGTCAACGTGCGCCAAATAGAGCCCAGCAAGGTGTCGTCACCGATGTAGCAAGGCGCAAAACTCGGCTCACCGCTTTGGGCATCCACAAACTGAATCGACATCGGCTGCACAGGGGCGTTGGCCTGAATGGCTGACTGGATCAGGTTGGCGTGAAAGGGCAACAAATCGCGACCGTCACTGGTGGTGCCTTCAGGGAAAACCGCCACCACATCGCCGTTTTTCATGGCATCAGCCATGTCCTTGACCATGCGCAGGGCGTCTTTGCGACTGGTGCGTTCGATGTAGAGGGTGCCTGCGCCTGTGGCCAAGGTGCCCACCAAAGGCCAGTCGCGGATGTCGGACTTGGAGACAAAGCGACAATGCCGCGCCGCATGGATGACCGAGATGTCCAGCCATGAGATGTGGTTGGCCACAATGAGTGCCGGCCCATTTGGAACAGCTTGGCCCGTCACTTTGAGGTGAATGTCCCACAAGGCCAGCAACTGCAAGGCCCAAGCCTGCACACGCATTTCTCGTTGTTCAGGCGCCAACTGGGGAAATCGGACGTAAATCAGCCACATGCCGACCAGCACATGCCACACGCCGCGCAGCAGTTTCCAGATCGCACGCAAGGCGAGCGTCATGCCCTCAAGCTTCGAACGCCACATGCCCGCTGACCACGGTGGCCAGCACGCGGCCAGGCAACTCATAGCCCGAGAATGGGGTGCTCTTGCCTTGGCTGCGCAACGCGGCTGCGGTCACAGGCCAGTGCCCTTCGGCTGACAACACACAGACGTCGGCCACGCCACCCACCGCCAACTGCCCCACCGAGGCTTGCAATGTGCCCAGCGACTTGCCCAACACACGCGCCGGATCGGCGGTGATGCGCGAGATGACCTGAGACAAGGGCACGCCAGCGTCTTGCCCCCACTTGAGGGCCAAGCTCCACAGCAACTCCAAGCCGGTGGCTCCGGGTTCAGCTTCGGCAAATGGCAGCGCTTTGGCGTCGGCATCGACCGGGGTGTGGTCAGACACCAACGCATCCAGAGTGCCATCGGCCAGGCCCGCACGCAAGGCGTCCCGGTCACGCTGCTGGCGCAGCACGGGCGTCAGACGCGCGCGGCTGTCAAAGTAGCCCATGTCGGCATCGGTCAAGTGCAAAGAATTGATGCTCACGTCAGCGGTGATGGGCAAGCCCTCGGCCTTGGCTTGGCGCACCAACTCAACGCCTTGGGCGCTGCTGATACGGCACAAGTGAACGCGGGCACGGGTGCTGCGGACCAGTTCAAAAATGGTGTGCAAAGCGATGGTCTCGGCAGCCACAGACACACCGGACAAACCCATGCGCGTGGCCAGAGGGCCGCTGGCGGCCACACCTTTGCCAAGATGCAACTCTTGCGGGCGCAGCCAGACGGTGTAGTCAAACGTGCTGGCATATTGCAAGGCACGCTGCAACACCTGTGTGCTCGGGATCGGTACCTCGGCCTGACTGAAGCCAACGCAACCCGCCGCCGTCAGCTGACCCATCTCGGTCAGCACATCGCCTTTCAGGCCCAGCGTGAGTGCACCCAAAGGCAGCACGCGGGCTTGGTGCAATTTTTCGGCACGGTAACGCAGCATCTCGACCAGCCCCGGCTCATCGAGCACCGGGTCGGTGTCGGGTGAGCAAACCAAACTGGTCACACCACCGGCAACCGCTGCGGCCATTTCGCTTTCAAGCATGCCAGCGTGTTCCTGACCGGGTTCGCGCAAACGTGCGGCCAAGTCCACCAAACCAGGGGCCACGATGCAGTCCTTGGCGTCGATCACGCGGTTGGGGCCGAAGTCGGCAGGCGCTTGGCCCACCGCCACAATGCGTCCGGCCGCAATGGCCACATCCGCCGCTTGATCGATGCCGCGGGCAGGGTCAATCACGCGGCCGTTTTGAATGAGGATCTTCATGTTCTTGTCCTTATGCCTCGTTACCGGCCACGATGCTCATCACCGCCATGCGCACGGCAATGCCGAAAGTCACCTGCGGCAAGATCACGCTTTGTTGGCCGTCCACCACCGCAGAGTCGATCTCGACGCCCCGGTTGATCGGGCCAGGGTGCATGACGATGGCATCGGGCTTGGCCAGCTGCAGTTTTTCGGGGGTGAGGCCAAAGCTCTCGAAGTATTCCTGGCTGGAGGGCAGCAACGCGCCGCTCATGCGCTCATTTTGCAAACGCAGCATGATGACCACGTCGCAGTCCTTGATGCCTTCTTCCAGGTTGTTGAACACCCGCACGCCCATTTGCGCCATGTCAGCGGGCACCAGGGTTTTGGGGCCCACCACACGCACTTCAGCGCAACCCAAGGTGGTCAGCGCATGGATGTCAGACCGCGCGACACGCGAGTGCAACACGTCGCCCACGATGGCCACGGTGAGGTTGGTGAAGTCTTTTTTGTAGTGCCGGATGGTGTACATGTCCAGCAAACCCTGGGTAGGGTGGGCATGACGGCCATCACCTGCGTTGACCACATGCACATGCGGCGCAACGTGCTGCGCGATCAAATAAGGGGCACCCGACTCGCTGTGGCGCACCACAAAGATATCGGCCGCCATGGCGCTCAGGTTGGCGATGGTGTCCAGCAGCGACTCGCCCTTGCTGGCCGACGAGCGTGCAATGTCGAGGGTGTAAACGTCGGCCGACAGGCGGGTGGCCGCGATGTCGAAGGTGGTGCGGGTGCGGGTGCTGTTTTCAAAAAACAGGTTGAACACGCTTTTGCCGCGCAAAAGAGGCACTTTTTTGACTTCGCGGTCGCTCACGCTGACGAAGCTGGCCGCCGTGTCCAGAATGTGCGTCAGGATGTCCTTGGACAGGCCTTCGGTGGAGAGCAGGTGGATCAGCTCGCCGTTCTTGTTGAGTTGGGGGTTGTTGCGTTTGTAGAGCATGTTGTTTTCACCTCGTAGCTTGTGGCTGCGCTTTCAAGAAAGCGGGGCTTTGATCTCCACTTCAAAACTGAAATTGCCTGCCGCATCACGGGCCAGCGCCAGCGATTGCGTTTCGGGCAGTGCCACGCGGGCGGCAGCAAAATCGGCCTGGATGGGCAACTGGCGACCACCTCGGTCCACCAGCACGGCCAGCTGCACGCGGGCAGGTCGGCCGTAGTCAAAAATCTCATTCAGCACTGCGCGGATGGTGCGGCCGGTATACAGCACGTCGTCCAGCACCAGAATGTCAGCGCCATCGACCTCAAACGGCAAGTGGGTTTGGCCCCCTGCCGAGAGGCCACGCTGCGCGAAGTCGTCACGGTGCATGACAGAAGACACCTGACCCGCTTCACCGCTCAGGCTCAGATCACGCTGCAGACGCTCAGCCAGCCAGGCACCGCCAGAGGTGATGCCCACCAGGCGGGTGTCGGGCTTGCACAGGCTGCGCACGCCGCGCAGCAATTCAAGGTACAAGGCCTGTGCGTCGAGGGCCAAAGCGCTCATGGGATATTCCTTAAAAACTGTTCCAGAATGATCGCAGCAGCCGCCGCGTCGGCGTCTTTCGCGCCTTGCGAATGGGCTTCGGTGGTGGTGTAACGCTCGTCGACCTCATACACCGCCAAGCCAAAGCGGCCCCGCAGCTGACGGCCAAACTTGCGGGCGCGCAAGGTGTTTTCGTGTTCGCCGCCATCGGGGTGGGTGGGCACACCAATCACCAACGCATCAGGCTGCCACTCTTTGATGCGTTCAGCGATCTTGGCAAACCGGGCATCGCCCTCGGCAGCAATCGTGCCTTGCGGGGTGGCCGTTTTCATCAAACGGTTGCCCACCGCCACGCCAGTGCGCTTGAGGCCGTAGTCAAACGCCAGAAATGTCTGCTGGTTGGCAGGAACAGCGTGGTCAGGCAACGCACTCATGCGTGCCCCGCTTCTGGCGAGAGCATCCAGCTTTTGAGGCCCAACAAGTCCAAGGCGCGGTCATAGCGCTCAGCCATGGGGACGTCAAAAATCACCTCGGCCGACGCTGGCACCGTAAGCCAGGTGTTTTCGCCCAACTCAGACTCCAACTGGCCCTCGCCCCAAGACGAATAACCCAGCGTGATCAACACCCGACGAGGTCCGGCCCCAGAAGACAAGGCTTCCAGCACATCGCGCGAGGTGGTCATGTCGAGACCGCCCGGCACCGTGAGGGTGGAAGCGTAGACAGCGCCGCCCCCCTCTTCGGTTTTTTCGATCACCACGGGGTCGTGCAGCACAAAGCCCCGCTCGGTCTGCACCGGGCCGCCCTGCGAAACCGGGTTTTGCACCAGGTCTTCGCGGCGCAAAGGCAAATCCACCTTGTCAAACAGGAGGCGCATGCTGATGTCGGCCGGTTTATTGATGATCAGGCCCATGGCCCCACGGGCGCTGTGTTCGCACACATAGATGACGCTGCGGGCGAAAGTCTCATCCTCCAACCCGGGCATGGCGATCAGGAAATGATGCTTGAGGTCGATGGAGGCACAATCTGTCATGCACCGATTTTAGCGGTCTGGCCCCTGCGGCTTGGGCTGAAGGTGCCTTGATTGATCCAACCCGGCAAACCCTGATGGAAACCCCTTTTTCTTGTGGTCTGGTCTGGCTGCGACGCGACCTGCGCGTGACCGACCATGCGGCCCTGTACCAAGCCCTGAAGCATTGCCAACGCGTGCATGTGGTGTTTGTGTTTGACACCGCAATACTGGACACCCTGCCCCGTGCCGACCGCCGGGTGGAATTCATCCGGGAATCTCTGGTCGAAGTCGATGCCCAACTGCGCGAACTGGCTGGACACCCCCAGGCGGGCCTGATCGTGCGACACGGGGTGGCCCAAGACAAAATCGTCAAACTGGCCCAGCACCTGCAAGCCCAAGCGGTGTTTGCCAACCACGACGACGAGCCCCAGGCGCTGGCGCGCGACATTCAAGTACGCGGCCATTTGGCTGACCACGGCATCGTGCTGCACACCTTCAAGGACCATGTGGTCTTTGAGCGCAACGAAGTGCTGACCCAGATGGCCAAGCCCTTCAGCGTCTTTACCCCTTACAAAAACGCCTGGCTGAAAAAAGTCACCCCTGAAGACCTGCAAGCTTTTGACGTGGCCCCACTGGCCAAGCGCCTGGCGCCGCGCCCCGACGATCTGGCCAAACCTGTGCCCAGCTTGCAAGACATCGGGTTTGAGCCCACCAACCTCAAAGTCCTGAAAATCCCGACCGGCGAGTCGGGTGCCCAGGCCTTGTTGCACGACTTTTTGACGCGTATCGATGCATACGAAGACACGCGCAACTTCCCGGCCGTCAAGGGGCCCAGCTATTTGAGCGTGCATTTGCGCTTTGGCACCGTGTCGATTCGCCAACTTGCCCGCGAGGCACACCCGCGCATGCTGGCGGGCAGCGTGGGGGCCAGTGTTTGGCTGTCCGAATTGATCTGGCGTGACTTTTATGTGCAGGTGCTGCACAACTTTGCCCATGTGGGCCATGGCCAAAGCTTCAAGCCCGACTACGACGCCATTGCCTGGGAGCACGGCCCGCACGCCCACAAACTGTTCAAGGCCTGGTGCGAAGCGCGCACCGGCTACCCGCTGGTGGACGCGGCCATGCGGCAACTGAACCAGACCGGCTACATGCACAACCGCTTGCGCATGGTGGTGGCCAGCTTTTTGGTCAAGGATTTGGGCATCGATTGGCGCTGGGGCGAAAAATACTTTGCCACCCACCTGAACGACTTTGACCTCTCGGCCAACAACGGTGGCTGGCAATGGGCCAGCTCCAGTGGGTGCGATGCACAGCCGTATTTCCGCATCTTCAACCCCATCAGCCAGAGCGAAAAATTCGATCCCGAGGGTAAATTCATCCGCCGCTATGTGCCCGAATTGGCGGCTTTGCCGGCCAAAGACCTGCACGCCCCCTGGCTCGCCAAGCCACTTGAGCTGCAAGCGGCAGACGTGGTCATCGGCAAAACCTATCCGGCGCCCGTCGTGGACCACGCCGAAGCCCGCGAAAAAACGCTGGAAAGGTATGCCGTGGTCAAGAAAAAGCCGTCTGAATAAGACGGCTTAACTGGCAGAAAAAGGAACTGTCAGTTGACGGCTTTAGTCCCGACCTGCGGGATGCCATACCGATCAGATGGCCACCATCTCGAAATCTTCTTTGCGGGCAGCGCACTCGGGGCATGTCCAGTTCATGGGGACATCTTCCCATTTGGTGCCCGGTGCAATGCCATGCTCGGGGTCGCCCTCGGCTTCGTCATAAATCCAGCCGCAAATCAGGCACATCCAGGTTTTGTGTTCCATCACAGTGTCGCAATCAAAGAGTCGAATAGAATGAATTGATTGTATCGGGCCCCGCCGAGTGCCCGGCTGAAGGCCTTCTGAAGCCCCCTGCAATTCGCCTTTCATGACCGACCACCACCCCGAATCCCCCCCAGAAACCGAGATCCTCAACGCTGAGGAAGAATCTGTCGGCTTGGCCTGCGTGCTGTCGTTCAATGCGAACGATCCCAGCGGTGCGGGCGGCCTGAGCTGCGACGCCACAGCCATGGCCTCGGTCGGCGCGCATTGCCTGCCTGTGTGCACAGGCGCTTATGTGCGCGACACCAGCAGCATCACCGATTTTTACCCGCTCGACGAAGAAGCCGTGAACGACCAAGCCCGCGCTGTGGCCGAAGACGTGCCGGTGCAAGTCATCAAAGTCGGCTTTGCTGGAACACCTGAAAGCCTGGCCACCATTGCGGCGCTGGCCGACGACTACGACGGCGTGCCCGTAGTGGCCTACATGCCCAACTTGTCTTGGTGGGAAGACGACAAGATCGACGCCTATCTGGACGCTTTTCGCGAACTGCTGCTGCCGCAAACCAGCGTGCTGGTGGGCCACCACAGCACCTTACGGCGCTGGCTGCTGCCCGAATGGACCGGCGAGCGCAACCCCGGTCCCCGCGACATTGCCAAGGCCGCCGCTGAATTGGGCGTGCCCTACACCTTGGTTACCGGCCTGCCCCTGCCGGACCAGCACATAGACAACGCACTGGCCTCGCCTGAAACGGTGATGGCCCACGAAAAGTTTGAACGCATTGAAGCGGTTTTTGCAGGCGCTGGCGACACCCTGACCGCTGCGCTGGCTGCGCTGCTGGCCACCGGCATGGACTTGCCCGAAGCCACCAACGAAGCTTTGCATTACCTGGACCGTTGCCTGGACGAAGGCTTCAGGCCCGGCATGGGCCAGGTCATTCCGGACCGCCTATTCTGGGCACTGCCCGACGACGAAGACACCGACGCAGAAGACGGCCCCGAAGTGCACCCCGGTGCAGACTACTTTGAAGTGCCTTTCAACGAAACCAAACACTGAGCTTTGAGACCTGAAATGACCGACCGCAACCAAACCCTTTTTGACCGCGCCGCCCTGGTGATCCCCGGTGGTGTCAACTCGCCTGTGCGTGCTTTTCGCGCCGTGGGCGGCACACCGCGTTTTGTGCAACGCGCCCAAGGTGCCTATTTTTGGGACGCCAACGGGCAAAAATACATCGACTACATCGGCTCTTGGGGCCCGATGATCCTGGGCCACGGCCACCCCGCTGTGCTCGAAGCGGTGCAAAAAGCAGCTCTCGACGGCTTTTCTTTCGGTGCACCCACCGAGCGCGAGATCGAGCTGGCCGAAGAAATCCTGAAACACGTACCTTCGATGGAAATGGTGCGCCTGGTCAGTTCGGGCACCGAAGCGGGCATGAGCGCCCTGCGTCTGGCACGTGGGGCCACAGGTCGCAGCAAGTTCATCAAGTTTGAAGGCTGTTACCACGGCCATGCCGACGCGCTGCTGGTCAAAGCCGGCTCGGGCCTGGCCACTTTTGGCAACCCCACCAGCGCGGGCGTGCCGCCCGAAGTGGTACGCGACACCCTCGTGCTGGAGTACAACAACATCACCGCCCTCGAAGAAACCTTTGCCCTGCACGGCAAGGAACTGGCCTGCGTGATGATCGAACCCATCGCTGGCAACATGAACTTTGTGCGGGCCAGCGTGCCCTTCATGAAGCGCTGCCGCGAGCTGTGTACCGAATACGGTGCCTTGCTGGTGTTTGACGAAGTCATGTCCGGTTTTCGCGTCGCATTGGGCAGCGCGCAAAGCGTTTATGCACAAGCCATCCCCGGCTTCAAACCCGACATGACGGTGCTGGGCAAAGTGATTGGCGGCGGCATGCCTTTAGCGGCCTTTGGCGGCCCGCGCGAGATCATGCGCCAGCTGGCCCCCACCGGCCCGGTTTACCAAGCGGGCACGCTCAGCGGCAACCCGGTGGCCACCGCCTGCGGCCTGACCACGCTGCGCGAGATCGCCAAACCCGGCTTCTGGGACGCCTTGAGCGCTAGCACACAAAGCCTGGTCGACGGACTCAAAGGCGCTGCTGCTGCTGCGGGCGTGCCCTTCAGTGCCGACTGCCAAGGCGGTATGTTCGGCTTTTTCTTGCTGCCTGATCTGGCCCAAAACTATGCCCAGGTCATGACCAGCGACAGCCCCAAGTTCAACAAGCTGTTCCATGGTTTGCTGGATGGCGGCGTCTACATTGCGCCCGCCCTGTACGAAGCCGGTTTTGTGAGCGCCGCCCACACCGAAGCCGACATCGCTGAAACCGTGCGGGTGGCAGGCGACGTGTTCAAAACACTTTGATTGACTGACCGTTTGCCATCTATCGGCCGACCTTAAACCGGCGATAATCCGCCCCTGCATTCACGTCCGGACCGGGCGCTTGCCCACCCCAAGGACTTCCCCATGAAAAAGAACTTTCCCCTGCAAGCTGAAGGCAAGCACCCCGACCGCGTGCTCGAAGCCGTCAAGCACGAGATTCGCAAATACTTCAAGCGCGAGCGCAACCGCGCCGTGCCCAAAGGCGTGGACTTTTGGGACTTTGACTGCAAAGTAGGTTTATCCGCCGACACCGCCGAAGTGGTGCGCGTGAGTGCCGTGATCGAAGCGGTGGACGCTGCGGCCAAGACAGGTGCGACCTCGGTGTATGTCGAGATTTTGAGCAAGCACGGCGTGCGCGTGCTCAAGGCGCAGGATCAAGGTGATGCTGATGCGCATTTCGACGATCTGAACAACGCCTGATTTTCCGGGCTCAGGCCCCCACAAAGCCCCAAGAAATGGATGCCCGATCAAGTCGGGCATGACAAAAAATGTCATACCTGCGCACGCGGGTATCAATGACCCCATCACCCTGGATGCCGGATCAAATCGGGCGTGGCAAGAAACTGTCATACCCGCGCACGCGGGTATCCATGACCCCATCACCCTGGATACCGTATCAAATCGGGCGTGGCAAGAAACTGTCATACCCGCGCACGCGGGTATCCATGACCCATCACCCTGGATACCGTATCAAATCGGGTGTGACAAAACCCAGGGGGCGATTTCTCGCTCTGATCGGGTTAGTTCGAACCCGCAGCAGCAGCAGCCCGCAGTTTGTCTTTCTTGCTCAAACGTGAACCCTTGATACCACCGTTGCCTGGAGAAGGCGGAGGCGGGGTTTCGGTTTGCTCAAAGCCGGGCAATTGCTCCAGCGGCAGTTCCAGGCTTTCGCGTTTCTGGATCAGCTGCCAGTGCGCCAGCGCAGCGGCAGTGACAAAGCTCACTGCATCACCGTGCGCCCCGGCCCGGCCCGTGCGGCCAATGCGGTGGGTGTAATCGGTGGCCGAGCGCGGCAGGTCGTAGTTGACGACCACGGGCAGCATGGCGATGTCGATGCCGCGTGAGGCCAGGTCGGTGGTGACCACCACGTCCCAGCGGCCGGCTTTGAATTCGCTCAAAACCTCCTGGCGTGCGCCTTGGCTCATCTCGCCATGGAAAGGCGTGGCGAACACGCCCGCTTTGTAGAGTTTGTTGGCCACATGCTCGCAGGCGTAGCGCGTGGCGACAAACACCAGCACCTGCTTCCAGCCGTTTTCGCTGATCAGGTGGCGTAGCAAGGCGGTGCGGCTTTTCTCGTCCACGGCGATGGCACGTTGGCTGATGTCGGGCTTGTGACCCTCAAAGGCCTCCACCGTGATGCGCAGCGGATCGCGCAGCAACTTGGCCGCCAAAGCTTCCACTTCGGGCGCAAAGGTGGCCGAAAACAGCAAGGTCTGGCGCTGGGCGGGCAGCAGCGCCAGCACACGCTGCAACTCGTCGGCAAAACCCAGATCCAGCAAGCGATCGGCTTCGTCCAGCACCAAGTGCTGCACGTCGGCCAAGCGCACGGCGTTTTGCTCGATCAGGTCGAGCAAACGGCCGGGCGTGGCCACCACGATGTCGGCACCGCCGCGCAGCGCCATCATTTGCGGGTTGACCGAGACGCCACCAAACACGGTGTTCACCTTGAGCGACTGCGGCAGCTTGTAAGCCAGATTGGCCAGCACATCGCCCACCTGCACCGCCAATTCGCGCGTCGGCACCAGCACCAGCGTACGCACGGGACGGCGAAAGTTGGTCTGGCGCGGTGCGGCCAGCAAGTGCTGCAACAGCGGCAGCGCAAAAGCCAGCGTCTTGCCCGAACCGGTAGGCGCGGTGGCCCACACGTCGGCAGACTTCAGGACAGCGGGAATCGCCTCGGCCTGAATGGGGGTGGGGGCGTACAAGCCCATGTCGCCCACGGCACGCAAGAGCGCGGGGGTCAGGCCGAGTGATTCAAATGTCAATGCAATCTTTCTGTCAGTGGGAATAGAAGCGATTTTTCGCTTCAATGCCGGAAATGGCGCACGCCGGTGAACACCATCGCCACGCCACGCTCATTCGCCGCGTCGATCACTTCCTGGTCACGCATCGAGCCACCGGGCTGTGCCACGCAAGTCGCGCCTGCGTCCACCACCACATCCAAGCCGTCGCGGAAGGGGAAGAAAGCGTCGCTGGCCACCACCGTGTTTTGCAGGCTCAGCTTGGCCGCTTCGGCCTTGATGCTGGCGATGCGGGCGGAGTCCAAGCGGCTCATCTGGCCTGCGCCCACGCCCATGGTCATGCCGTTTTTGCAGAACACGATGGCGTTGGATTTGACAAACTTGGCCACTTTCCAGGCGAACAACAGGTCGTGCAGTTCTTCGGGGGTGGGTTGCTTGACCGTGACGATCTTGAGATCAGCCAATGCCAACTCGTGGTTGTCAGCGCTTTGCAGCAACAGGCCTGAGCCCACGCGCTTGGTTTCGAGCGCGTTGCGCACGTCACCATAGTTGGCAGGCAGCGCAATTTTCATCAGGCGCACATTGACTTTGCTCTTGAACACGTCGAGTGCTTCAGCGCTGAAATCGGGGGCCATCAGCACTTCGACGAACTGCTTGCTCACGGCCTCGGCCGCGGCTTTGTCGACTGGGCGATTGAAGGCGATGATGCCGCCAAAGGCGCTGGTGGGGTCGGTTTGGAAGGCCTTGCTGTAGGCCTCCAAGGCGGTCGCGCCCACGGCCACGCCACAGGGGTTGGCGTGTTTGACGATCACACACGCAGAGGTGTCAAAACTCTTCACACATTCCCATGCCGCATCGGCATCGGCGATGTTGTTGTAGCTCAGCTCTTTGCCCTGCAGTTGCACGCCTGTGGCCAGCGAACCGGCTGCGGGCGACAGGTCGCGGTACCACGCCGCTTGCTGGTGGCTGTTTTCGCCATAGCGCAGGTCTTGCACTTTGACGTATTGCTCGTTGAATTGGCCGCTGAATTGGGCACGCTCGGGCACGTATTCTTCACTCAGTTTTTCAGCTTCAAAGTTCACGCTGGACAAGTAGTTGCTGATCGCGCCGTCGTATTGGCTGATGCGGTTGAACGCGGCCACAGACAGGGCAAAGCGCAACTTGTCACTGAGTTTGCCGCTGGCTTTGAGCTCGGCCATCACCGCCGGGTATTGGCTGGCGTCGGTCACGATGCCCACGTCTTTCCAGTTCTTGGCGGCAGAGCGCACCATGGCGGGGCCGCCGATGTCGATGTTTTCAATCGCGTCGGCCAGCGTGCAACCGGGTTTGGCCACGGTGGCTTCAAACGGGTACAAATTCACAATCAGCAAATCAATCGTATCGATGCCATGCGCCTGCAAAGCGGCCATGTGCTCGGGCGTGTCGCGGCGCGCCAGCAGGCCGCCGTGCACTTTGGGATGCAGGGTTTTGACACGGCCGTCCAGCATTTCAGGGAACTGGGTGACTTCGGCCACCTCGGTCACGGGCAGGCCTTGCTCGGCCAACAGTTTGGCGGTGCCGCCAGTAGAAATCAGGCTCACGCCCAAGGCATGCAGTTCTTTCGCCAGGTCGACGATGCCGGTTTTGTCAGAGACGGAAATCAGGGCGCGCATAAATAGCTTTCTCAATCAGGAATCAGGGCAGGAAATAGGCCGAGGTAAACGGTTTCGGCGAGGAGGGTGCGTATTTTTAAAAATCAGCGGATCGCGCAAGTCACAGGTTTTTGAACCGTGTTTTGCGCCGTTGTTTATTTCAGGAGATCGTGCTCCAGCAATTTTTTGCGCAAGGTATTGCGGTTAAGGCCCAGCCATTCGGCGGCGCGGGACTGGTTTTGGCCAGACTGGCTCATCACCACATCAAGCAGGGGTTTTTCCACCAGCTTGACCAGCATGTCGTACAGGCCGGTCGGGTCGGTGCCATCCAAGTCGCGGAAGTAGTTGTCCAGATTGTCCCGGATGCAGGTTTCAATCGATTGGGGTTCGCTCATTGCAATGTCTCCAAAACCGGTTGTGCACGCTGTGCGGGCAAGCGGTCCATCTGGTTGGCCAAGCCGTCCAGGTAATGGGCCACCGCAGCCAACTGCTGCGGGGCGGTGTTCAGGGTGTTCATGTGGTCTCGAAATGCGTCGCCACCGGGCAAGTGACGCACGTACCAACCGATGTGTTTGCGGGCCGAACGCACTCCGGTGTATTCGCCATACAGGCTGTAATGGTCTTGCAAGTGCTCAAGCAAAGCGCGGCGCACTTCGGCCACCAGCGGTGGGGCCAGGTGCTCGCCCGTGGCCAGAAAGTGCTCGATTTCGCGAAAAATCCAGGGGCTGCCTTGCGCGGCGCGACCCACCATCACGGCGTCGGCTCCGGTGAACTTCAGCACATCGCGGGCTTTTTCAGGTGAATCGATGTCGCCATTGGCAACGACCGGAATGCGCAAAGAGGCTTTCACGGCGGCCACGGTGTCGTATTCGGCCAAACCTTTGTAGCCCTGCTCACGGGTGCGGCCGTGCACGGTGACCATTTGAACGCCGGCACTTTCGGCGGCACGGGCCAAACTCAGGGCGTTCTTTTCGGCATCACACCAGCCCGTGCGCATCTTCAAGGTCACGGGCACGCCGTGCGGCTGTGCTGCCGCCACCACGGCAGAAATGATCTCCAGCGCCAGCGGCTCGTCTTGCATCAGGGCGGAACCCGCCCATTTGTTGCAGACCTTTTTGGCCGGACAGCCCATGTTGATGTCGATGATTTGCGCACCCCGGTCGATGTTGTAACGCGTGGCATCGGCCATCATTTGCGCTTCGGTGCCGGCAATCTGCACGGCAATCGGCCCCGGCTCGCCATCGTGGTTGGCGCGGCGCGATGTTTTGAGCGATGCCCACAGGTCGGGCCGGGATGTCACCATTTCGCTCACGGCATAGCCCGCCCCGAACTGTCTGCACAGCTGGCGAAAAGGCCGGTCCGTCACGCCCGCCATGGGGGCAACGAACAAGTTGTTCGGCAATGGGTAAGGGCCAATCTGCATGACTGGTAGGTGCTGGAATGTGGGGGGCGCCTGAATAGGAGGCACGATTGTAGTTGCTTAATATTTCAGCAGCTGACATGTGAATGTGCTAAGCGCTGATGCAACGCAAACGCCCCATCACTCAACGCCTTATGCACCCCGCTACACTGAGTCCGATGGAAATCTGGCTCAATCAATTGCTGCAATGGCTGGCTTTGCCACAGCACGGCCTCAGCACCGTGTTTGTGGTGTCTTTCATTTCGGCCACCCTGCTGCCCATGGGCTCTGAGCCCGCCGTATTTGGCTTGGTCAAACTCAACCCCGAACTGTTCTGGCCCGTCATTGGGGTGGCCACTGCGGGCAACACTCTGGGCGGCATGCTCAGCTGGTGGATGGGCTGGGGCACGCACCAAGCGGTGGACCGCTGGAAACAATCCAGCTCAGACCGGCAGGCCCTGAAATGGCTTGAAAAACTCGGCCCCAAAGCTTGCCTGCTGTCGTGGTTGCCGGTGGTGGGCGACCCGATTTGTGCCGTGGCGGGTTGGCTCAAGATGCCATTCTGGCCTTGCACCCTGTACATGGCCATTGGTAAATTCGTGCGCTATCTGGTCATGACGGCATTGCTGCTGTGGGTGTTCCCCGGATAGTTTCACGCGCTGTCAGCGCACCACTTGGTGCAGCGGTTGCCCCGATGCAAATCGGCGCAAGTTGTCCAAAAACATCTGACTGACCCGTTTTTCGTTGCCGTCCGAATGACCCGCGGCATGGGGCGTGACCATGACCTGCGGCATGGCCCACAGCGGTGAGTCGCGCTGCAAGGGTTCATGCTGAAACACGTCCAGAAACGCACCGCCCAGGTGCCCGCTTTGAAGCGCTGCAACCAAAGCAGACTGGTCAACCACCTCACCACGCGCCACATTGATCAAATGTGCCCCTTTGGGCAAGGCGGCCAGCGCATGCGCATTGACCAGCTGGCGTGTTTTGTCGGTCAAGGGGCACGCCAGAATCAACCAATCAGTGCGGGGCAACACCTGCTGCAGCTGCTCAAACGTGACCCTCTCCACGGCATCGGCCTGCAACGGGGTTTGCGGCCCTGCCTGCTGACGCACCGCCACCACGTTGAGCCCCAGCGCCTGCAACAAACTGCTGAGCTTTTGGCCAATTGGCCCCCAGCCCACGATGGTGGCCGTCTGACCCGGCAGGTCGCGTGGCATGCGCTCTCCGAGCATGGGTATCCATTGCTGCGCCTGTTGCTCGGCCCACAGCATCGGAAAACGCCGCGCCAGAGCCAGCAGCCCCGCCAAAGCCATGGTCGCCACGACTTGCGCGTTGGCCCCGGATGAAGTGGCGATTTGCACCCCCCTGGCGCGCAAGTCCAGGTAAATCTGACGATCGGCTCCAGCCGAGTGAATGTGCACCCACTGCAAGCCTGGCGATTGGCTCAACAAGTCATACACCTGCTGCAGAGCCGGGTGAATTTCGTGCTTGGTCGAGGCACCCGTGACCTCGCGCGAGATGAAGGCCACATCGGCGTCGGTGCGATTCGAAGCCACAGCGGCGTCAAGCGCCATCAACTCATAAGGCTGTGCGCCCATGACCTCAGCCACCGCTTCGCCCAGTTGCGCCATGCTGGGCTGCGACATCAGGATGCGCAGGGGTTGGGGGTGTTGTCGGTTCAACGGAGGCCTCAAGTCTTGTAGCTCGGGTCCATGCGGTCCAGCTTGCGCAGCAAGGCCGGCCACTCCATCAGGCCATAGGGCCTGCGGGTGCTGGGCTGGTAGTTGTTCCAGGTTTCTTCCAGCACATCCGGCGCCACTTTCACAAATGGGGTGTTGCAGCCCATGGCCGCCAACTGGGCGTGACACGACAACTCCAAACGGTGCATCCAATTGAAGGCCTCACCCACGCTGCGCCCCACGGTGAGTGCGCCGTGGTTGCGCAAAATCAGGGCTTCGCCCTGCCCCAGGTCTTGCACCAACGAGGCTTGTTCGTCCAGATTCAGCACCACGCCCTGGTAGTCGTGGTAGCCGATCTTGAGGAAGCGCATCGCGGTTTGTGTGATGGGCAACAAGCCGCATTCGAGCGAAGACACCGCCATCGAGGCCCAGCTGTGCGTGTGAATCACACAATCCACCTCGGGTCTGGCTGCATGCACCGCGCTGTGGATGACATAACCGGCCTTGTTGATGCCGTAGTTCAAAGCGCCGAAATCAGGCGTGGACAAGATGTTGCCATCGTGGTCGATCTTGATCAGGCTGGAGGCGGTGATTTCTTCGTACATCATGCCGTAGGCATTGATGAGAAAGGCACCGTCCTCTCCGGGCACCCGAGACGAAATGTGGTTGGCCATCATGTCGGACATGCCGTAAATGGCCACCAGCCGGTAACAAGCGGCCAAGTCCACACGGGCCTGCCACTCGGACGGTGAGCAACGCGGCTGCATCGATTCAATTTTCAGAAATCCGTTTTCGACCATGGCAACTCCTTCGGGTGTTTGTTTTGTGCGTCCGTCAACAGTGACAACGTTCAGCACGAGCACAAGCATGGGCAAACCTGTCTCGACTTGCCGCAGATTCCGGCACAAGTCGCCATGCTTTGCCACAAAGGGCGAAGTGTAATGTCCGCAAGACGGGCACATGCAGGTGATGCTGCTGCTTGCGGGACAGCGACAGAATCCTCATGGCATTCTGGGTTGGCTGAATACCAGCAGGCCCGTTCATCCACAAAAAAACCGCTCAGTTGGAGCGGTTTTTGGCTGAGCGGGGCTGAATCAAGAGCTGAATCAAGAGCTGAATCAAGAGCTGAACAAAAAGTTCATCACATCGCCATCTTTGACGACGTAGTCCTTGCCTTCGGCGCGCATCTTGCCCGCGTCTTTGGCGCCTTGCTCGCCCTTGAAGGCGATGAAGTCATCAAACGCGATGGTCTGGGCGCGGATGTAGCCCTTCTCAAAGTCGGTATGGATCACGCCAGCCGCTTGCGGGCCGGTGTCACCCACATGAATGGTCCAGGCACGGACTTCTTTGACGCCAGCAGTGAAGTAGGTTTGCAGGCCCAGCAGGGTGTAAGCCGAGCGGATCAGGCGGTTCAGGCCGGGCTCGTCCTGGCCAATTTCCTTCAAGAATTCCAGGCGGTCGGCGTCGTCCATCTCGGACAACTCGGCTTCGATCTTGGCGCAGATGGCCACCACGGGCGCGTTTTGCTTGGCGGCAAAGGCCTTGAGGCGGTCCAAGAAAGGGTTGTTCTCAAAGCCGTCTTCAGACACGTTGGCCACGAACATGGCGGGCTTGGCCGTGATCAGGAAAAACTGCTGCAACTGGGCGCGTTCTTCCTTGCTGAAGTCAATCGTGCGCACCGGCTGGGTGTCGTTCAGGGCCGTCTGGCATTTTTCCAGCACCGCCAACTGCTTGATGGACTCTTTGTCACCCGAGCGGGCGGTCTTGCTCACGCGGTGCAGTGCTTTTTCGACCGCAGCCAAATCGGCCAGGCACAACTCGGTCTGAATGACCTCGATATCGGCAATCGGGTCCACCTTGTTGGCGACGTGGATCACGTTGTCGTCTTCAAAGCAGCGCACCACGTTGACGATGGCATCGGTTTCGCGGATGTGGGCCAAAAACTTGTTGCCCAGACCTTCGCCCGTGCTGGCACCGGCCACCAAGCCCGCAATGTCCACAAACTCGACAATGGCAGGCACGATGCGCTCGGGCGTGATGATCTCGGCCAACTGCTGCAGACGCGGATCGGGCACCTCGACGACGCCGGTGTTGGGCTCGATGGTGCAAAAGGGGTAGTTTTCAGCCGCGATGCCGGCTTTGGTCAGGGCGTTAAAAAGGGTGGATTTGCCCACGTTGGGCAAACCCACGATGCCGCATTTGAGGCTCATGAATTTTTTCCTTGTAAATCAAGACCCCAGTTGCACCATCGAGCCCAACACCCGCGTGGTCGAAGTGCCCGATCCGCGCAGATACGTGATAGCCAAAGTGCAGGTCATACCTTCAAAAACCGCGCCGAACGCGCGTTTTTTGTCCTGGTTTTGCCCTGGGGTGTATGGTCATGATTGTACTTATCAGCGAATCCCTGCTGATGCGGTCCACCGCTACCGATGGGCGCATCCTTCGTGATCGGGTGCTTTCTGGCTTTGGCGTGCGTCTGAATGCCCGAAAACGCACCTTTCTGGTGGCAACCAGCGTCAGAGGCAAGCAGTTCCGCATGATGCTGGGCTACTGGCCCCTCATGAGCGTCGAGGAAGCCCGTAGCAAAGCGATGGACGTGCTCCGTCAATGTCGAAACGGTGAGCAACCTAGCCGGAAGGTGCCTCAAGACCTCCCAACGCTTCGGGAAGCCTATATCGCCTACTGCAAAGCCAAAGGGATCAAACCATCAAGCCAACGACGCTACGAGTCGTTTTATCGAACCCACTTCGGGCCTTGGCTGGATCGCCCCGTCGATCACATGGGTCATGGCGCATTTGCCGAGCACTGCCATGACTTTGCCCAAAATACCGGGAAGTCACTGGTGGAACTCGGTCGGGGTGTCATTGGCGCGGTCATCAAGTACGTGAACGCGGTCTATGGTCTCAACGTGGTGTCGCCGTTCGTGCGTTTGGCTGGTGCGGGGCTACTTCCAGAGCGCACACAGCCCCGAGCGCGGGTCTTGCAGGAGTCAGAGCTACCCCAGTGGCGTGAAGCCGTGGACAAGCTGGGCCAGCGCCAGCGTGACTACTTGTATCTTGTCCTGTACACCGGGCTTCGCAGAAACGAGGCCCGAGACCTTCGACACATGGACATTAACCTCACGGAAGGTGTTTTAAGCGTGCCAGAGACGAAAACTGGGCGTCCGCACACTCTACCCCTAACCCCACGCATGAAAGCGATCCTAGAGCGCCGTTGCGCGGACCTGGAGCCCGAGGACTTGTTGTTCAAGGGGGTCAGTGCTGACCATATGTGGGAGATGGCAATGCGTCATGGCGCGCCACGATTCATGCTGCATGATCTGCGCAAGATGGTGGCGACTGTCGGTCAGAAGTTAGGGCTTGGAGATGCCGTACTGAGGCGCATCCTCAACCACACGGCTCCCAAGACCGATGTGCTGAACCGGCACTATGTCGGGTTGACCGATCGGGATGTGCGGGAGGGGCTGCAACGTATTCAGGAGGAACTGGACTCGATGATGAAGCGTTGATATGACCTATGAGCTCGGTCAATGTCCACCGTCCAAGGCAGTTAATTGCAACTGCATTTTTGCAACCAAAAAACGCGCCTTCAGTTCTCTATCGAGATACGTCAAAGGTGATTCATTCTGCTTCGGCTTCATTTCATCGAAGGCAGCGTTGCCAAGCCTATGAAATGACGCTAGAACATCATCAATTCCATTAACGTTCGACCTGACCGTGAGCATGGTCGTATCAAAAAGACCTTTCATAGTGCCGCAAGTTCTTTGGGCATATGTCATGAGCTCTCTATCTTGTATGGCCTTCGCATATTCACGCGAGCAAATTTCCAAGCCTTTAGTAGCCTTGTTCACTTCGTTTGCCCAATCTCTGTACGGGTCAGATTTTGCATGCCAAGAAACAGAGGACAGCATGAGTATCAATAGTGCTGTTCGAATATTCATCAAATTGTTCCGAATAGTGCGTCTACTTTAGGTGCGTGGCCTTTTATATCACATGGCATGACAGTTGATTTGTGCAAAAAATCAACATTCGTCAGCAACTAGGTACCCGCATCAAAGAACTACGTGCTGCCACAGGTCTTTCCCAAGAAGCCTTCGCGGATAAGTGCGGCTTTGCTCGGTCATACATGAGCCGCGTCGAACGCGGGGGTGCTAACCCATCCATAGACGCGATTGAAGTGCTGGCAGTCGCGTTGGGTATACAGATCAAGGACTTGTTCACGGACGCGCCCGTAAAGCTCAAGAAACGCCCTCCAGAGATCACGTTAGTGCCCTATGCAGCTGATGGCAGTCACTTTGGACCTCACCTGAAGCGTGACGGCAAGTTCACAGTGGGGGAGAAGGACGACGAAGTTCAGTTCGAGGACTTCGACGAGGCGTTGGCACACCTGAGGCGCATGGGTGTTGCCAAGTGGCGACGGCCTAATGCATCCGGTAGCTGGGGCATTGTGAGTGCGGTGCGTTGGGCATCAGCTTGACGCCACCTGTAAGACTTGCGAAAGCGTGAATGGGAGGATTTGCATCGAAAGTGCATTCCTCCTACAAAACCCCTTGAACTGCCTAATATCGAATGCTCCACTGCAGTCCTCATCAACAACTGAGGAGCAGAAATGCCCAATTCAAGCGAGATTCTGGACACCCTTTTCGATCCTGAAGCCACGAGGCCAATGCTGCCCGACGGACAAAAGATCAGCGTCGCGTGGCTTCAGGAGTTCAGAGCTTGGCTGCGTACAGGTCCGCACCTGCTGTCCGAGACTTGCCCACGGCCTGGCTATATGTACTACCGGCTGACTTCGGCGCAACTGCAACTTTTTCTCTTGGGCGCGGAAATCGACCTTGAAGACGATCGTTGCGATGGCTTCACGATGCTGGTTGGAACCAATGGCAACGACGAAACACCGTTCATCTGCATCAAGAATCATAATTTGGATGGACTTCATCTGCTGATTGGGGCGGGCGCATGACTCATACCTTCAACAGTAGAGAGGTGCATCGATGATCTACCGTCCACCAGGAGTTGCGCCACATTTGACTCTCGAGGAGTGGGAGAAGACAAAAGAAGCCGAACGCATGCAGGAGCTCGATGATTTGCTGGGCGACCTTGTTGACAAAGTTCCGCCAGCAAGCTCAACTGCATCGGAACCTGCTTATTCGGCTGGTACAGAGACCGTCACAACGCCGAAAGCAGCGCGTCCCGCGTCCTTGTTCGCAACAGCGCCTTCAGCCACACGTTCTGGCTACAGTTTCCCAACGCCGGCAGATGTGCAGGTAACCACCAACCATTCGAAACTCGCACATAGGTTGCATGAATTGGCAGCGCGCATCACAAGCCACAGCGCCTTCGACAGCGTGAGGGAGGAATGGTGCACCCTACATATCCAGATCAACACGCTTGGTTTGTGGTCACCTTGCTTTCGCCCCTGGCCGAAGCTGTCGCAAAGACCAAGGGACAAGTGCGCCGATCATGAGCACGCAATTCAGCGGGACCGGCTCGTGATCGAGTCACACTGGCTTCATGCTCAGAAAGAGTTCGTCAACGTGGACCCAGAACGTGAACAATGGATTCCCCTGTTTGACCACGCCACGCCGTTTGATTTTGATCTGGCAGAACAATTCGCTCAGCAGGTATGGAGCAACAACTACCGAACCGGTGAGGTGCTTGGCCTGACGCCATATCAGCAATGCCAGATGTTCTCCTTGCGGACCGACAGCACGAAAAAACATATGGAGTCATTTTCAAAACCGACACGAGGACCAAACAATCGCAGCATTCAGTCACCTCAGGCCGTCATTCGAACTGCTCTGGCTCGCTGGCGAGAACGACAGCCTAACTTGGGCAACAGTGACCGACTGCTGGCCCGTGCACAAGCCAAGTATTACCTTGGCGAGACGGCATCGGGGGCGCAAGTTGCTCGCTTGGCTGGCTTCATCTCGGGCACCCCACCGCAAGACGCGAAGACGGTGTCGCAGAGTCTGAAAAGTCTGGAAAGCTGGCTTCCGACAGGCGGCATGGCAGCACTGGGAGGGAGTTTGTGACGATGTTGAGGGCACGGGTCGGGTACTTGCGGGGTATTTCTCGGGGACCTCTCGGGGTAGCTCCCGGGCACCTCTCGGGTAGATGATCCTCGCAAAGCCTTATTTGGAGCGGGTCCGATGAACTGGAAGGTCATTTCCGACGCTAAAGAATAGAAGTAATGAAATGTCGAAAAAGGAAAGATATGAACTAAAGCGGCGCTGACGCGCCACGAGGTTTTTATCTTCCTCCGAAAGGGCTACCACCTCGGAATGAAAGTCCTGACGTATGCAGCCGGAACGCGAGGGCGTACCGCCCTCCCCGGTTCCGCTCTGCTGCGGCGTTCTGTATAAGGATTCGTCACACCGATACCGGAATGATGAACACAATACACACGGAACTTCGGCTCCCGTCTAGGACTTCCACTTTTCCCTCACTCGGGATTGATTGACCGTCGTCGTCAGGCTTTATGTAAGGTTTCAAAATCAGGTTTTCTCTTACAGTTTGACTATGCTTTCCTTATAGTCCGCGCGATGACTATTTTTGCTACAACCCGCATGCTGCATGGGTTTCAAGACACTTACACCCAAAACCGAAGCCCTGCGAGTTTTTGCATCAAATCCTCGCCGATACAACACCACCCTTGGCTTTCCGGTGGGCCCTTCCTACAGTCTGTACTCACACAGGACGAGCGTCCTGTCATGTGGACAAGACCAAGGAAGACCATGAAAAACACCCCCGACAAGTTCGTCACCTACTATCGAGTTTCAACCCAACGGCAGGGCGCATCCGGTCTCGGACTTGATGCCCAGCGTCAGACGGTTGCCCAGTACCTCTCAGGAGTCCATAGAACGACCGTAGGCGAGTTTTTGGAGATCGAGACCGGCAAAGGTGCTGACCCGCTGTCCAAGCGCCCACAGCTTCGATTAGCGCTTGACCTGTGCAAGAAGACCGGGGCCACCTTGCTGATCGCAAAACTGGACCGACTGGCGCGAAACGTTCACTTCGTTTCAGGACTCATGGAGAGCAAGGTCAGCTTCTTGGCGTGTGACCTTCCCGAAGCGAACCAATTGACGATCCACATCATGGCAGCATTTGCCGAGCATGAGGCCCGACGCATAAGCGAACGCACCCGAGATGCCTTAGCTGCGGCGAAAGCTCGTGGCGTTGTGCTGGGAGCTACCGGTCCCACGAACCTCAAGACCTGCAACGACCAGCGCCAGCAAAATGCTCAGGATTTTCGTGAGCGGCTGCAGCCCGTACTTGAGGGCATGAAGGCACAAGGTTTGACCAGGCGGGCAATGGTCGAACGGCTGAACGCGCTAGGCATCAAGGCACCGATGGGTGGACCGTGGTCATTGGGGCAGGTTCAGCGACTAGCCTCAACTTCTTGCGAGGCTCGATCGTCATAAGTAGCGCGTTTCCACGTTCGCTTTTCCACCAGGCTTGGGATTGAATTGATAGCCCCGATCGGCTGGATATTCAAGTCGGTCAGGTACGCGATCAACTCTTCCAGCACTTCATCTTTGCGCAGCGTCCACGTTGACGCGAAGCACCGCCAAAACACCCACCCGGCTCGCTCCAAGATGCGCTGGCGCTGCATGTCGTGCTGCCATCGGTCGGGCCCGTGGTACTCGTCTCCATCCAACTCGATCGCCAAGCGCGCATCAACAGCGCCCTCGACCACCATGTCGATCCGATAGGCTCCAGATTTGACCTGCGGCGTCACTTTGTAGCCTTTGCCGGTCAGCAAAATGAAGACCTCTTTTTCAAACTCGCTGTCACAAAGGTCGATCAGCTGAGCGTTTTCATCCTGGTCAATCACGATTGGTTTGTCAAAGTGCTGCAATAAAGACAAGCGGAGGTCTTTATCAGACAGCTCACTCCCTTTGACGGATCGCACCAGGTACATGCGATCGCGGGCACGGCTGGCCGCCACATTGAACCGTTGCTCGAACATGTTGCCAGACAGCGCTTTGGCACTGGTGCGATCGACAACCATGGACAAGAAAATGATGTCGCGTTCACTGCCCTGGAAGGTCCGCGCATCACCACATTCAAACTCACGCCGCTGTAGTTCGCCCGCATCACATTGGTCGCGCACCATGCTGTCGATCAGTTTGGCTTGGTCGAATCCAAGCAAAGACACCACGCCAATTGTGCGATCGGCGAATTTAGGATCATTCAAGATCACGCCAATTTCCTGCGCGATGGCTTCGGCCTCGGCATGGTTGCGGTCTTGTTTGTCGCGCATGCCACCCTCGACCAGGATGTCCACCAGCGGCGGATCGATGCGCTCGGAAGCCTTAGGAATGCGCAGCGGCTGGATGCCACCGCGGTAAAACACTCGGTTCGAATAACTGATGATCGGCTGCACACAGCGGAAATGTTCGCGCAGCATGACCTGCTGAGCAGCAAAGACACGAGCGGCCAAGTCATACAGCGATTTCTCGGGTGTCATTTCCTCTTTGTACGGCTGATCGGATAAGAACCGCGTCATCAGATCATTGATCTTGCCGCTGGAAATGAACCCACCATCGGGCGACACTTGTTTGTCGTCGCCTACCACTAGGATTTTTTTACCGCGCACGATCGCCGGAAGAGCCCACAAGTCCGATTGACTGGCTTCATCCACTATGACCAAATCGAACGCGCCAATGTTGGGGGGCATTGATTCGGAAATCTTGGCGTGACTCATGATCCAACACGGCACGGCACCGGCCGCCTCCAGCATCGCAGACTGCGCATCGCGTCGGTAGCGGAAAGCGTTCGGACCGGTGCCCTGTCCAATTTTGCGTATTGCCACTGCATACCCTGCAAGAGCCTGCAGCACCTTGGGGGTGGCGTTGCGTTTTGTTGCCAGCCATGCTTGTTTGGCTACCACTTCTTTGTAAAGGCGTGACAGACCAATTTCGAGAGTGGTACGGCGCTGAGCCATGTCGATCAGTTCTTGACGGGCTTCAATCGCTTCCAAATGGCTGCGCAGCCGTGACCAGGTCCAAGCCTGACGCCAATCGGAAGGAAATACTCGATCCTCACCCGTTTGCGATACAGCCTGCGTACGCAAACGCTTGGCAAATTTTGGGGTGCCGTTTTCGGCGATCCGATTGGTCAAATCGTTGACCACAGCAATATCCTGCGCATGGCCGGCGATGCTGCGCAATTCTTCGAGCAGTTCACCATAAGCCGACGCGATGCGAGTGCTTTCTAGCGCTTCGTTGCCCAATTCGTGGGTGATGAAGACCCGCAATTTTTCAGTGATGGGGCCACTGCAGTTCGCCAGTTTTTCCTGCAACTTCACCAGTTGGCTGGAGGCGTGAACCAATTTGTTTTTGGTGATGTGGCTTAGCAGGTAGCTCTTGACCTGGTTGAGGTGGCTGGAATTTCCCAGCAGCAAAGTCTGCGGCGCATCTTGAAAGACTTCCTCGGCCAGTCGCAGCATGGCCACTTCCAGCCGCAGGCATAACTCATGTGTTCGCTTGGCACCGACCGCGATTTTTTCAACGGCCCGCAGATTGTTAATGTCCTGGCTGACCACCGGAATGCTGAGCACGTCGGAAAAACGATTCCAGCGGGTGCTGAAAGAAATCAAACGCTCACCCAAAGCAAAAAACCGATCCACTTGAGACCAGTCTTCGGTGGTGCTAGGAGGCAGGCCGTTAACTTTGATGCTGGCCAGCTGCTCTTTCAAATCACCTTTGCCGAAGCTGAAGGCTCCAAACGGTTTGCCTGTTTGCGCCGCCTTTTGTACCGCTTCCTTGGCCTTGCTGGAAGTTAACAGCTGTGTGGGCAGGTCTACCGGTTTTTGCAGGAACTGAGACCGGGCCTCGACAATTTCTTCAACCTCAGAAAACAACGCCTCCAAAGCAGCAATTTCGCTGGTGTTGTCTTTTTGTCGCAAGTTCAACCGAAGAGTATGACGCCATTCGGATTCGCCAGCTTCCATGTCACGCAGGATGTCCAGAGATTCATCGACAAGAGTAACCAGACTTTGCGCCTTGTCGAAAACTTCCTGGGTGATGGCTTTAAGTGGCAGCAGTTGACCCGATTCCTCGGCACTGGCAATTTCTTTGATCTTGGACAGGATGCCATGCAGCTCAACCACTTCGGCAATGGTGGGCAGCGTCTGCGCCTGCGGCACCTTCGCCGTCACGTAGACCAGACGATCCTGCAGAACACGGCGAGCCCGGCGCAGTTCATTGGCCTCTTCGTCCGTGATACCTGCTTTGTGTTGCTCTTGCAGAGACAGGGCATCGTCAAACCACCCATATTTCACCTGGCCTGACACCACCAGTTCGGCCATTTTTTGGGCCCGCATGGGCTGGCCATCGACTTCTATCTCAGCTAACTGGCTAGCGGCTATTTCATCGACCCGACGATCGATGTTGACCAATTCCGAATGGGTGCGTTCGATCGACTGATTCAAGCGCTCGATATCGAGTAATGCCTGTTCGGGGTTGAGCTGAGAAACCTGATGCTGGATCGCCTCGATCGAGCCTTGGAATTGCCGAATGCCTTCCCGATCATTGGTCAGCAAAGCCACTGTCAGCGGCTGCAGCTCCTCAGGCACTTTGGACTGCAAAACCTTCAATGCCTGTTCGCCCCGGGAGGTCACCAGGATGCGCTTTCCCGAGGCAAGGTAGTGGCAGATGATGTTGGCGATGGTGTGGGTTTTGCCGGTGCCTGGTGGCCCTTGAACGGTGACGCCGTTGGAGGTCTCAAGGCGCTGGATGATCGTCACCTGTTCCTGGTTGTACGGCAACGGGAAATACAGTTCGCGGGGTGCTGAGCTGCCATCGCCACGGCTGGAAATGCCACGGAAGTTGACGGCCTGAAACTTCACCATCTCATCTGAGGGGGGGCTAACCAAAGCCAGCGGGCCACCGGGGATTTCAACCCCAGCATCGAGGTTGTCCTGCAACCGGCGCAGGTCTTCCACCAGGAAATTGTTGTTCTTTGGCCGCGTATAGAGCAGCCACGATTCACTGACCACCAGCTGCTCGCCAGGCTCAGGAAAATCATTGGTGTCACCACGCTCCAGGTAGACCCCTTTGCTGTCCAGACTGCGGGCAATCAGCTTCAGCACATCCTGGCAACTGGACGCGTCAAACGGCGTGACTGGACGATCCTTTTGATAGGCCAGGTGTTGACGGACTTGTTTTTCCACCTCTGCCGCACCATCGATGCCGCAGGCGATCAGTGCATCCAGCTCGGCCCGAGTTTCGACGGCCCTAGGCCGCACTTCGATGGCCATGCTGCTGGAATTCAGCGTGATTTCCAGCGGGTGATTGAGCAAGGGGTATTGAAAGTTGACGGCGCTGCCCTCGGTGGCGATGCGCCAGGCCGACACCCCCATGCCACAGACAAACTCGATTGGCTTGCTGGTCTCGGTCGATGAAATGATGCGGATCAGCGAAAAGATGTCCGAATACAGACCGATGGTGCGGCGGCGCAGGGTTTCGACTTGCGCCCAGCGTTGCCACTGTGGACCGTAGCTTTTCAGGACCTCAGTCGTCTCAGCGCGCACTTCCTCTTCAACTTGCTGCCGTTGTTCGGGGGTGGCCTCGGCTCCAGCCATCAAGTCCACGCGATGCAAGATGGCCGCTTCGTCTGCGCTGGGTGCCGGCCCGTTGGGCTGGTTGCTGACGTTAATCAGCCCATTCATCGTCTTGTCGCTGATCTGTGGGGGCTGGGTCACCTCAAGCCGATCAATCTTGAACCAAATGTGATCGCCTTCGGTTTTGAGGTCCAGTTCAATGCCTGGCAGCTGCCGCAGGTCCTCTGGGTTGAGCTTGAACCCGTTGATCTTGCTAAGGTGATAACCCCGTGGGTCCACATCCTTGAGTTGTTCTTCGATGTACCCGAAGAGTTGTTTCAGCAGATCACGGGGTCCTGGCATTCTTCTTGGCTCTTTCTTTAATGGCTCGGGAAATATTGCACGAGCAAGCACAATACATTGGTTATGGGTTTGATCTTAAACCTGCCGACCTTGGAAACCAAAGCTAAGGTTCTGCACTCCCGTATTTTCTAGACAATGTACAGAGTTCACCAAGCCAAGTAGTTCGGCAGGAAAACAAGTCGCAGCCGAATCCAGCCCCTCCGCCAGATTGGCATTTCTGTATCGAACGTGAGGACTGGCCTTCGTTGTGTAGCGCTGATCGCATAAGCACCCATCGGACTCTCTCGGCGCACATAGCCAGTTTCAAAGTGTTGTCCGAAGTTTTCTAGGCGAGGAGTACCACGCGCTGTGATTTCTTCACTGTGTAACCCGCCAACCTCCCACTCCAAGATGAAGGAGGTGAAGCTCCCGTTTGCCTCAATGAAGCCCCAATCGATCAGTCGGATCGGGTGATCTGAGCGACTGACAACCGACAGCATCGTCTCCTCTTCTATCGCAGGGGCCAGCGAACCCAGCCGGACAAGGAACAAATCTCGCTTACCACGGATTTGCAAAATCAGATTCCAGACGCCTGCTGTTGCAGCGATTACAGCCCCTGCAAGAGTCACATAGTCAGTAAATTCCTTGATGCTCATGTTGACATCGTAACAACCTCTTCAGACACCCGACAAAAGCAAAAGGCCATCCTAAGATGGCCTTGTCGTTGACGATTCGGTCAGCGCTTCTTTGTCCTGGAACAGCTCCCGAAACCCGATGAATCCATGTAAGTGCTTGAGCCAGAGGGCTTTTTCAAACACCCCTGCCTTGGGGGTAGTTTTCAGCGGCGATGCCGGCTTTGGTCAGGGCGTTGAAAAGGGTAGATTTGCCAACGTTGGGCAAACCCACGATGCCGCATTTGAGGCTCATGGAAGGCTTTCGGTGATTCGGGAAGTAACCTGTGATTTTAACGGCTGGGTGTGCCCCGGGTGGCCACCTACAATGCGGGCATGGCAAACCCTCCCGATATTTGCATCCGTGGTGCCGGCATTGTGGGCCGCACTTTGGCCTTGTTGCTGGCCCGTGAACAGCTGAACGTGGCCTTGGTCGAGGCCCCCACCCCAGAGACCACCGCTGACGTGCGGGCTTACTCGCTCAACGGCGCAGCCATGGCTTTGCTGCAAGACCTGCGCTGCTGGCCAGAAAGCCCTGCGGTCACGCCCGTGCACCAAATGCAGGTGTGGGGCGATCATGGCGGCCAGCTGAACTTTGGCGCAAACGCGCTCGGTGTAGGTGAACTCAACTGGATGGTGGACGTGCCGGTGCTACAAGACCGGCTGGCCCAGGCCGTGCAGTTTCAGCCCCACATTCAACTGGTGAATGCCCCGGTGGCAGCGCCGCTCACCGTGGTGTGCGAAGGCCGCGCCAGCCAAACCCGGGCCGAGCTGGGGGTGGGCTTTGACATCACGCATTACGAGCAGCATGCCGTGGCGACCCGTTTGGTCTGCGAACAAGCACACCAGGGCATCGCACGACAATGGTTTGGCTGGAGCCAAGTGCCCGGCATGTCGCAAGCCCAGGCCGAAATTCTGGCTTTGCTGCCCATGGGCGGAGATGACGGCGGGCACGAGGTGGCCTTGGTCTGGTCGGTCCACCCGCTGCGGGCGCAAGAGTTGATGTCACTGCCCCCCGAAGACTTTGCCGCCGCGCTGGCCCAAGCCTGCGGACACGCTTTGGGAGGCATGCAATTGTCGGCATCGCGTGCGGTATGGCCGCTGCAACTGGCCCGCGCCAAGCGCTGGATCGGTGCCATGCCCGGCTCCGCCAAACAGTCTTTTGCCCTGGCTGGTGACGCCGCCCACACTGTGCACCCGCTGGCGGGCCAAGGCCTGAACATGGGCCTTGCCGATGTGGCCGAGTTGGTGCGCGTGATCCGGGCCAAAGAATTTTGGCGGCCACTGCACGACCTGAAACTGCTGCGCCGCTACGAACGCGCCCGCCAAGCCGATGTGCAGGCCATGGGGCTGGTGACAGACGGGCTGCAACGCTTGTTTGCTCAGCCTGGCCCAGTCTGGCAAAACCTGCGCAACTGGGGCATGCATGGCTTTGACCGCAGCGGCCCGATCAAACAATGGATGACGCAACAAGCCATGGGCCAGTCGGCACCTGGTTCGCGTTGACCCTCTGAACCCCTCTCTTTTTGAATCCGAAAGAAATCCAATGAAGTTTGTCCGCTTGATGCAAGTGTCGCTGTTGGCGCTGGCATCCCTGTCCACCAGCCTTGTTTTTGCACAAGAAGCCACCATCCGTAAAAACCTGAGCGAGCGCTTGGCCAATCTGCCCAAAATCGACGAGATCAGCAAAACCCCCATGAACGGCTTGTATGAAGTGCGCATGGGCAACGAGGTGATGTACAGCGATGCCGAGGGCAACTTTTTGATTCAGGGGGCGCTGATCGACGTGAAGCAAAAGCGCAACCTGACCGAAGAACGCATGGAGAAACTGTCGTCCATTCCGTTTGACCAATTGCCTTTGAAAACCGCCTTCACTCAGGTGCGTGGCAATGGCAAACGCAAACTGGCCGTGTTTGCCGACCCCAACTGCGGCTACTGCAAGCGCTTCGAGAAAGACCTGCAAAAATTGGACAACGTGACCATTCACCACTTTCTGTACCCCATTTTGGGAGAGGATTCACGCACCAAATCGCGCAACATTTGGTGCGCCAAAGACAAGGCCAAAACCTGGAACGACTGGATGATCAACGGCACCACACCGGCCACCGCCAACTGCGATGCATCTTCCATCGACACCATCGTGGAGTTTGGCAAAAAGCAACGCATCACCGGCACGCCGATGATCTTGTTTGCCGACGGCACACGCTTGCCGGGCGCCGTGCCCATTACCCAAGTCGAAAAAATGCTGGCTGAAATCAAATGATGCAAACACCCCACACCGAAGATCCGACCTGGCACTTGATTCGCCGCCTCGGCTACGCCGGACTGATCCCGTTCGTCTTTTTGGCCTTGTGTCTGTGGCTGGTCGGCCCGGACCTGCACCCTTATGTGGCGCTGTCCATGCAAAGCTACGGCGCGGTGATCGTGTCGTTTCTGGGCGGCATCCATTGGGGCGTGGGTTTTCGCAATGCGCTGATCACCCCCAGCGCACCGCGCATCCATTTCACTTGGGGCGTGGTGCCCTCCTTGCTGGCCTGGGTGGCCGTGATGATGCCGGCCTTTGCCGGCTTGCCTCTGCTGGGCTTTGTGTTGATTGGCTGTTATGTCATGGACCGCCGCACCTGGCCTGCAGCGGGCCTGGCACCTTGGTTGCCCATGCGCTTGCAGCTGACCATCGTGGCCAGCCTGAGCTGTTTTTTGGCCGCGGGCGCAACCTGACACCACAACACGCACGAAACAAGCATGACCGCCATCCACTACAGCGTTGAAGCTGCCGATCTGCATGCACACCTGTTTCGGGTGACGCTCACCATCACCCAACCCGCATCACAGCAAACGGTGTCGCTGCCGGTCTGGATTCCGGGCAGTTATCTGGTGCGCGAGTTTGCCAAAAACCTGCAAAACCTGACGGCAAAACAAGGCCGCCGCACATTGGCGTTGGCCCAACGTGACAAATGCACTTGGGACATCGCCTGCAAGCCGGGCCAGCCGCTGGTGCTGAGCTACGAGGTCTGTGCCTTTGACAACTCGGTGCGTACCGCCTGGCTCGACAGCCAGCGCGGCTTTTTCAACGGCACCAGCCTGTGCCTGCGGGTGCACGGGCAAGAAGCACAGCCGCACCAACTGCAGCTGAACCCAGTCAAGGGCCAAGCCGATTGGCAAGCGGCAACGGGCCTGACCCCCATCAAGACCGACAAAAAAGGCTTTGGCTTGTACCAGGCAGCCGACTACGACGAACTGGTGGACTGCCCGGTGGAAATGGGCACATTCTGGAGCGGCCAATTTGTGGCCTGCGGCATCCCGCACCGCTTTGTGGTGGCCGGAGCCCTGCCCTCATTTGATGGCAGCCGACTGTTGGCCGACACGCAAAAAATCTGCGAAGCCGAAATCCGCTTCTGGCACGGCGCAGGCAAACAAGCGGGCAGCAAGGCGCCGCACAAAAATTACCTGTTCATGCTCAACGCCGTGCACGACGGCTACGGCGGACTGGAACACCGCAACAGCACCGCCCTGATCTGCAACCGAGCCGATCTGCCGCGCCAAACAAACCAGCATGCCAGTCAGCACACCAACGAGGGCTACACCACCTTGCTGGGTCTGATCAGCCACGAATACTTTCACACCTGGAACGTCAAACAGCTGCGCCCCGATGCCTTCGCCCGTTACGACTACACACAAGAAAACCACACACAGCTGCTGTGGTTCTTCGAGGGTTTCACCAGCTATTACGACGACCTGCTGCTGCGGCGCGCAGGCCTGATCGACGATGCCACCTATCTCAAGCTGCTGGGCAAAACCATCGCCCAAGTTCAGCAAACCCCTGGCCGCCACGTACAGACGGTGGCACAGGCCAGCTTTGATGCTTGGGTGAAGTACTACCGGCAAGACGAAAACACCCCCAACGCGACCGTGAGTTACTACACCAAGGGCTCGCTGGTGGCGCTGTGCCTGGATCTGGCATTGCGCAAAGAAGGACACACGCTGGACGCCGTGATGCGTGGCCTCTGGAAACGCTGCAAAGCCGGCCCCATGCGCGAACAAGACCTGCTGGACGAACTGCACGCCCGCACCGGACGCAGCTGGCAACCTGAAATCCAGACCTGGGTGCACAGCACAGCAGACCTGCCGCTGCGCGATTTATTGTCAGGACAAAGCATCGAAGTCAGCGCCGAGATCGCCACCATGGCGCAGCGCCTGGGTTTGCGCGTGAGCGAAGCCGGGGGGAACGTGCACATCAAAGGCGTGCTGCGTGGCAGCGCCGCCGAAGCGGCCGGGATGGCAGCGGGCGATGAATGGCTGGGGCTGGATGTGGGGGAAACACCGGCAGCCCGCGCCCAAGGCGGCAGCTGGCGTCTGAACAAACTGGACGACCTGCCCGCCTTGTTGGGCCGTGAACACCAACTGGTGGCGCTGGTTTCGCGCGACAAACGCCTGCTGCGCTTGCACCTGAAAGTGCCCGCACAGGCCAGCAGCTGGAAACTGGCAATGCCTGCGCAAAGAAAAGCGGGCCAGTGGCCCGCCGTCTGATCGGCTAGCTGAGCTTCACTTGCCGCGCAAATCAACCACGCGTTTGGCCTTGCCTTGGCTGCGCTCAACGCCGCCTTCGGCCTTCAGCTCGATCGCCACGCTCGAGCCAATGTAAACCTTGATCTCGTGCTGCAACATCTTGGCTGCGGCACGGGCTTCGATGCTGTCGGGTGACACGCCGGGCCGGGTTTCGATCAACACTTTCAAGTCGTCCATCGGGCCGTCACGGGTCAGCACACACTGGTAATGCGGGGCCAGCTCACTGCGTTTCAAGATCAGCTCTTCGATCTGGCTGGGGAACACATTCACGCCCCGGATGATCATCATGTCGTCACTGCGGCCAGTGATTTTTTCCATGCGGCGCATGCTGCGGGCGGTACCGGGCAGCAGACGGGTCAGGTCGCGGGTGCGGTAACGGATGATGGGCAATGCTTCTTTGGTCAGGCTGGTGAAGACCAGCTCGCCCATCTCGCCGTCGGCCACGGGCTCGCCCGTTTCGGGATGGATGATTTCGGGGTAAAAATGGTCTTCCCAGATGGTCGGGCCGTCCTTGGTCTCGATGCATTCGCTGGCCACGCCTGGTCCCATCACCTCAGACAAGCCATAAATGTCCACGGCGTCGATGTTCATGCGTTTTTCGATCGCGGCACGCATGTCGTTGGTCCAAGGCTCGGCCCCGAAGATGCCGATGCGCAGTGAACTGGTCTTGGGGTCGATGCCCTGACGCTCAAACTCGTCTGCAATCGCCAGCATGTAACTGGGCGTGACCATGATGATGTTGGACTTGAAGTCCTGGATCAGCTGCACCTGGCGCTCGGTCTGGCCGCCACCAAAAGGCACGACCGTCAAGCCCAGCTTTTCGGCGCCATAGTGAGCACCCATGCCACCAGTGAACAAGCCGTACCCGTAGCTGATGTGCACCATGTCGCCTGGCTTGGCACCGCCTGCGCGGATGCTGCGGGCGACTACGGTGGACCAGGTGTCGATGTCTTTGAGCGTGTAGCCCACCACCGTGGGTTTGCCGGTGGTGCCGCTAGAGGCGTGGATGCGTGCGCACTTTTCACGCGGCACGGCGAACATGCCAAACGGGTAGCTGTCGCGCAGGTCCGACTTGGTGGTGAAGGGGAACTTGGCGATGTCGGCCAGCGTTTTGCAGTCGTCCGGGTGCACGCCTGCGGCGTCGAACTTGGCACGGTAAACCGGCGAATTGGCATAGGCATGCTGCAGCGTCTGCTGCAGGCGCTTGAGTTGCAGGCTGCGCAACTCGTCGATGCTGGCCTTTTCAATCGGCTCCAAGGGGAAAGCTTTTTCAGTCATGTGTGACTCCGAAATCAAAATTCAATAAGGGCGGTATGCAGGTGCGGGCGCTTGGAGGCATGGATTCCCGCCTGCGCGGGAATGACAAAGGACACGCGGGAATGACAAAGGACACGCGAGCATGACCAAGGACACGCGGGAGTGACTCACGTCATTCCGGCACCACGGTGCCCGGAATCTGCGCACTCTTGCCACGGAACATGGCGATCACTTCACCGTTCTGGTTCGTGACTTTCATGTCATAGATGCCGTGACGGCCACTGAGCGTTTGCTCTATGCCTTCGCAGGTCAGCACATCGCCCAACTTGCCGGGCTTCAAAAACTCGATGCTGCAGCCTGCGGCCACCGCGTTCTTGTTGTAGCTGTTGCAAGCAAAGGCAAAAGTCGAATCTGCCAGGGTGAAGATAAAGCCACCGTGGCAAATTTGATGGCCGTTCAGGTGCAACGCTTTGACGACCATGCGCATCACGGCGCGGCCGGGCTCGCAGGCCAACAGCGCCATGCCCATGGTGTCTTTGGAGGCCACATCGACGGCGAACATGGTTTCGCCCACCAAACGGGCCAAGGCTTTGGGGTCGTTCATCATTCGCCTTTGAATTGAGGGGCACGTTTTTCAAGGAAAGCGTTGACGCCTTCCATATAGTCATGCGTTTTGCCCAGAGCAGATTGCGTGTCGCGCTCGACATTCAGATGCGCATCCAAGGAACGAGTGCCCGCATCGCGCAACAGGTGGCGGGTGGCGACCAGGGCCTTGGTCGGCATCACTGCCAGCTTATCGGCCAGCGCCAGAGCAGCGGCTACGCAGTCGTCGGCCACGTCCCAGATCAGTCCCCACTCTTTGGCTTTGTCTGCGCTCAGCTTGTCACCGGTCATGGCCAGCGCCAAAGCGCGGGGCAGGCCCAGACGTTCGACCAGCAGCCAGCTGCCACCCGCATCGGGAATCAGGCCGATCTTGCTGAAGGCCTGTACAAAGCTGGCCGTGGGTGCGGCAATGGCGATGTCGCACGCCATGGCCACCGAGGCGCCTGCGCCAGCGGCCACGCCGTTGACCGCACAAATGACCGGCATACCCAGCGATTGCAGGCGGCGCGTGGTGGGATTAAAAGCGTCGTGGATCACCGGACCGGGGTCAGCGCGTTCCAGCAAGCCGGGACCGGGCGTGAAGTCGAGTTCGGACAGGTCCAGACCGGCACAAAAACCGCGGCCTGCCCCGGTGAGCACCAGCGCACGCACGGCAGGATTGGCCTCAGCCTGGTCCAGCACCGACCACAGGGTTTGGTGCATTTCGCGGGTGAAGCTGTTGAGGGCTTGGGGGCGGTTGAGGGTGACCAGCGCCACCGCGCCTCGCACCTCGTACAACACCGATGCGGTCGATTCGGTCATGTGATGTCTCCTGAATCCGTGAATGTACCATTACCCGACCGCTCGGTTGGTTAATGTTTTCCCTCATACGGGAGCCTGAGTTGACAGCCTGTATTCAGGGCGCGTGGTTATAGTGAACACAGAATTTCACACCCTTTTGGAGAAGCACTTGAGCTACGAAACCATCGAAGTCCGCACCGAAGGCGGCAAAGTCGGCATCATCACCCTGAACCGCCCCAAAGCGCTCAATGCGCTGAACAGCCAGCTCATGGACGAGCTGGGCGCGGCTCTCAAGGCTTTCGATGCCGACGAAGCCATTGGCTGCATGGTCATCACCGGCAGTGAAAAAGCATTCGCCGCAGGTGCCGACATTTCGGCCATGGCCAAGTACAACTTTCACGAGGTCTACAAACAGGACTTCATCACCCGCAACTGGGAAACCATCCGCAGCATCCGCAAGCCGGTGATCGCGGCCGTGGCTGGTTTTGCGCTGGGCGGCGGCTGCGAGCTGGCCATGATGTGCGATTTCATCATCGCCGCCGACAACGCCAAGTTCGGCCAGCCAGAAATCAAGATCGGCATCATCCCCGGCGCAGGCGGCACACAGCGCCTGCCCCGCGCCATGGGCAAATCCAAGGCCATGGACTTGGTACTGACGGGTCGCATGATGGACGCCGCCGAGGCCGAGCGCGGCGGTTTGGTGAGCCGCGTGGTGCCACTGGACAAGCTGATGGATGAAGCCCTGGGCGCGGCACTGATGATCTGTGGTTACGGCCAACTGGCCACCATGGCCGCCAAGGAGAGCGTCAACCGCGCCTTTGAAAGCGGCCTGTCAGACGGCGTGATGTTCGAGCGCCGCATGTTCCACGGCCTGTTTGCCACCGCCGACCAAAAAGAAGGCATGGACGCATTTTTGAACAAGCGTGCGCCAAACTTTGTCAACGGTTAAGCGGTTTCAAAGTCCATACCCGGCCCGCCGTGCCTGCACGGCGGGCTTTTTTAATGGGCTTGGCGGTCAAGCCCACGTCCACGTTCGCTTCACTTTTGGCTTGTCGTGCCGATACATGAATCAAGCCCACTGAAAGCCGCTATGCGAATCACCCCCATCTCCATCAGCCAGACCATGCGCCCCATGTCGCCGGTGATCGACCAGGTCGGGCGTGTGGAAAAACGCAGGGCCCCAGATGCCGTGGCGGGGCGTGGTCGGTTATCGGCGGGCCAAAACGATGCCACCGCCAAAAACAGCCGCTTGGGCGGCAAGCGCCGAAAAATGAACTGGAATGGCTTGGGCGATGCGGTGGACGTTCTCGCCTGAACGCAGATCTGGCAGCGCGCTCAGACAATCCAGGCACAAAAACCAAAAAGCCCACAATCGTCAGACTGTGGGCTTTTGATTTGGTGGTGATAGGTGGATTTGAACCACCGACATCAGCATTATGAATGCTGCGCTCTAACCAACTGAGCTATATCACCGGATAAACGCTGGTTTCAAAACGCATTGTTTGAAACTGAACGACTTGCATCGTCAAGCCAAAAATTATACACAAAATTTCCCAATCTAGGCGAGCTTGGCGCAACTTTTGCCAGCAGCTAGCGCCCCAAGCTGGGCACAAGCCACATCAAACCCGGGCATCTGGTGGCCCAAATGCAGCACCAAAGAGCTTCCGAAGCACTGAATGCAGCCAAATCGCTGGCACATGGTTTGCAGTGACTTCAGCGAGGCCGTCTGGCCGCGCGTGCGTGACGCGATCCACGCCAGCATCCGCTGACGACGGGCGCAAGGCCTGCCAAACGGGATAAAGTGCGGGCATGAACTTGACAGGTGGATGGCATTGGCATTGGCGCGCATGGCGATCGCAAGACCGCTGGGCAGCCGCGTCTGCACAAATTTCAGAATGGCTGATGGCCCAGACCCTGCCGCGCCAGCAGTTGGTGTTGATCGGTGCCAGTGCGGGCTGGATGCTGCCGACTGCCTGGTTGGCGCAATTTGACGAAATCCACGCCTGGGACATTGACCCTTTGGCGGCACCCTTGTTTCGATGGCGTCATGAACGCGATTTGAAGCGCCAAGGAACGGCCTTGCACCTGCACACGGGCGATGGTCTTGCCCGCTTGCCAGCGGCAGTGAAAACCATGCCCGACGCCTTTTTTTGGTTTGACAACGTGCTGGGGCAACTGCGCTTCACAGGTGCCCCCCTTGATGCCGTGGGCCACCGTTTACAAGCGCTGCAAAACACTTTGAAACCAGTGGCTTGGGGCAGCGTGCACGACCGCATGTCAGGCCGCACAGCAACGGGTTCCGCCTTGCCCCTGGCACACAGGTGTGCAGCCGGATTGGCCATGGAGAGCCCAGAAGGACAAGACTGGCTACAGAAAATCGGCGCGATCAGCCCCTGGTTGGACCACCTGACCGAACACGTGCTGCCCGAGGGCACGCCGGTGCAATACACCGCATGGCCCTTCAAACCCGGCTATGCGCACTGGCTTGAAATGGGCTGGACTTCAGCCACAAAACCTTGACTGCGTCACGAACGCTGAACGCTCAGGGTTTGTGGGCCAATGCTTCAAGTGAAAAACCGGCAATTTTTTTGTAATCGTCCGAGATTTGGCGCAACTCAGCCTGGCTGATCACGTCATCGATGTGTCGGAAAGGCCGACCTTGTGTGAGCTCATCGACCTTGATGTTGATGAAGTCGGGCGGTGTGCTGCGGTTGGTCAGGACCACCTTGGACGTCAAGGGCAAGCGCACGGCCTCGTAACGGTACAAGGCATGCGCCAGGTCATCGCCGGACGGGGTAGCGGCCAACTCATCGGCCAGCGTACGGGCATCGACCAAGGCTTGGGCCGAACCATTGGACCCCCGGGGATACATCGGATGGGCGGCATCGCCCAGCAAGGTCACACGCCCAAAGGTCCATTGCGGAATCGGATCTTTGTCCACCATGGGGTACTCCAGGATCGACTCGGCATTGGCGATCAACTCCGGCACATTCAGCCAGTCAAAATTCCAGTCCTTGAACAAGGGCAACACGTCTTCCACACGGCCTTGCCGGTTCCAGTCGTTTTGCGTCAGGCCCTCCATGCGGATCTCGGCCATCCAGTTGACCAACTGGTGACCTTGTCCATCGACCTGGTCGACGATCGGGTAGATGACCATCTTGCCCGTCTCGATCGAGCCAATGCGCATGTAGGTCTTGCCCGTCAGGATCGGGGCAAAACGCGTCACGCCGCGCCAGGTATTGATGCCCGTGAACACCATTTTTTCATCGGGGTAAAAAATCCGGCGCACCGCCGAATTGACCCCATCGGCTGCGACCAGCACGCGACTGTGAACCGGCGGCAGCGCCTGCCCGTGGGGGTCATTGAAGGCAATCGTCACGGCCTCTTCGCTGTGTGTCACCCCTGCAAAGCGATGGCCGGTGTGGATGCGATCGGCCCCCAGTCGCTGCACCGCTGCGTCGAACAAGATCTTGTGTAACTTGCCCCGATGAATGCCGATTTCGGGAACCGGATAGCCCGCATGACGCCCGCGCAACTCGCTGTAGATGAATTGACCATGGCGATTGAAAAATGCACTGTCGTAGTTTTCAATGCCTGCCGCTTCAATGGCGGCTTGTAGCCCGAGCGCAGCCAATTCGCGCATGGCGTGCGGCAACAGTGTGATGCCCACCCCCAGCTCGCGCACCTCGGCCACCGCCTCAAAGACCTCGCAAGCCACCCCTCTTTGGTGCAAATGCAGGGCCAGGGCCAGCCCACCTACGCCGCCACCCACAATGGCAATATCGGCTGTTCGCATGTTCATGCTGTCCTTTCTGTTGGCTCAATCAGTCGGCTGAAATTTGTTTGGTGCGAATCACCGCGCCCCAGCGCGGGTGGTCTTTGGCCACAATGGCCGACAGCTCTGCCGGGCTGGATGGCACAGCGTCCATGCCTGCCTTGCCCAAAATATCCTTCACATCGTTTTGGCGCAAGATGGCCGCCATCTCGGTGTTCAAACGCGTGACCACGGCAGCCGGTGTCTTGGCGGGCAAAAAGAACGCGTACCAGAGGTCCACATCCACGCGCTTGACGCCCACTTCGTCGAACGTCGGCACATCGGGGGCCACTGGATGCCGCTTCGGGCTGCCCACTGCCAAGGCATTCAGCCGTCCGTTTTTCACAAAACCTTGCGCAATGTGCACAGGCAAAAATCCCACATTGAGCTCACCGCCCAACAAGTCTTGTGTGTATCCAGCCGAACCGCGGTACGGCACATGCAGCATGAAGGTGTTGGACTCCAGCTTGAACAGCTCCATGGCCATGTGGTGCGGGGTGCCCACACCCGGCGAACCAAAGCTGATGGATCCTGGCCGAGCCTGGGCCTGCTTGACCAGCTCGGGCAATGACTTGATGCCCGTCTTGGGGTTGGCCACCAGCATCAAGGAGCCATACGCGGCCATCGACACGGGTGCGAAATCCTTGACCGGGTCAAAGGCCACACCTTTGTACATCTGTGACGCCATCAGCATGGTGTTGGCGCCCATCAAGACGGTGTAACCATCGGGCGCGGATTTGGCCACCGCCTCCGCACCGATATTGCCGCTGGCACCCGGCTGGTTTTGCACCACAACAGACTGCCCCAGACGCTCACTCAGGCGCGGCGCCACCACACGGGCGATGGTGTCCATGCCGGTGCCCGGCGTGAAGGGCACAATGATTTTGAGGGTCTGGGTGGGGTAAATGCCTTGTGCAAAAACACCCGGGCTGGCAAAAGCGAACACAGCCGCAGTGAGTGCCAGCAGTTGTCGGCGATCCATGGTTTTCATTTTTGTCTCCTTGGGGTGATTAACAGTGATGCTTCAAACGTTCATGTGGCGGGTGCAATCTTGAACAGCCGCTCTGCGTTGTCCTGAAAGAAGGCCTTGCGCACCTGCGGCGCCATGTCCAGGTTTTCCAGCATGGCCACTTCTTCGGGCACATATTGATAGGGGTAGTCCATGGCGTAAAGCACGCGGTCGGGGCCCATGAAGTCTTGTGTGAATTTGAGTGCTGCGCCCCACGCCACGCCACTGTTGGTGATGTGAAAATTCTCGCGCAGGTAGTCGCTGGGTTTGCGTTTCAGTGGCTGCACGCTGGGGTAACGCTGCGAGCGCACGGTCGCCGCGTGCATGTAATCCAGGCGATACGCCCAAAACGGCAAGGCCTCGCCCATGTGACCCAAAATGACTTGCAACTTGGGGAAGCGGTCAAAAACACCCGAGGTGATCAGGCGCAACGCGTGCAAACCCGTCTCGACACCAAAACCATAAATGGCACCATCGAGTCCGGCCTCAATGAAGTGCTGGATCATGCTGGCGGGCATGGCGTTGGGGTGCAAATAGATGGGCGTGTCCATCGCCTCGGCCGCCTCAAAGATGGGCCAGAACTTGGTGTCCGACAAGTACTCCCCCTGCGTGTGGGAATTGATCACCACCGAATGCATGCCCAACTGGTTCACGCCTCGCTGGATTTCTTTGGCTGCAGCGGCCGGGTCTTGCGGCGCGACGGCAATCATGCCCACCAGGCGATCAGGGTGGCGTCGCGTGGCTGCTGCCAAAACGTCGTTGGCTTCTGGTGCAAAAGCCACCGCCGTATCCTTGTCCATGATCTGGACCCCCGGCGAGGTCAGGCCGATCACCTGCACATCGACACCCGCCGCATCCATGTGGGCCAGACGCAGTTCATCCAGATCAACCAGACAACGCATGATGTGCTGGGCCCTTTCGCTGGGGCTGCTCATGTAAAAACCCATCAGGTGCTTGAAACCCACATCCACATCGTCTTTGGCGAGGATGCGCCTGTAGATGTCCAGCATCTCGGGTGGCGAAAACGCCTCCTCGGTGGCAATGCGCCGATAGGGGCGTTGGGGCAAGGTGTGATGAATGCTCATGGGGGATTCTCCTGCGCTCAATTGAGCGGTTGTGGGTCAATGGTTGATGCGGGCTGCAAGGCCAGATCCCAGTTCTGGCCCACCAGATCGTGGCCAAAAGAATGGTGGCTTTCTTCGGCCACCAGCACAAAACCAGCGGCCTGATAGATGTGGCGGGCGGCGACCAGAAGGTCATTGGTCCAAAGGGTCAGGGTCTGGTACCCCTTGGCCCGGGCAAAGGCGATGCATTCATTCGTCAGGGCATGGCCCAGCCCCAAGCCGCGTGCCCGAGGTTCGACATACAGCAGACGCAACTTGGCCACTTCGTCAGAGACCTTGACCAGAAACGCCGAGCCCACGATCTGGCCCTCGATTTCAGCGATCCAGGCGTTCTCGCAGGCAGCGTCAAAATTCTTTACAAACTGCGCGGCAATTTCAGCCACCAAGGCCTCGAACGTGCCATCCCATCCGTATTCCTGTGCGTACAAAATGCCTTGGCGATGCGTGACCCAGCCGATGTCACCCACTTGCAGGCCGCGCAGTGTCCATGTGGGTGTCATGCGTGCAGGCCTCCTTCATAGCCTTGTCCCAGCGCCAGCAGTTGCGGTGTTTCTATGACCGCGTTCAGACCGTCAAAATCGAGCATCTGGTCTTGCCATGGGCGTGTGGTCTGGTGCGTGTGCAAGCTGGCGTAATAGCCTTGCAGCGTGTGCAGCACCGCCCGCGCTGTGCCGCCCGGAAAAATCACGATCTTGAACCCGTGCCCGCCCAACTCGGCCGCGCTTTGCACCGGCGTCTTGCCGCCTTCGACCATGTTGGCCAGCAGGGGCACGCGCTTGGCGAACTGGGCGCAAGCCCGGTTCATCTGCTCGTCCGAACGCAAGGCCTCAATGAACAGCGCATCCACACCGCATTCCAAATAACGCTCAGCCCGCTCCAGCGCGGCGTCCAGCCCCTCGACCGCCACCGCATCGGTGCGCGCCAGGATCAGGGTATTTTTGTCCTGCCGGGCGTCGAGTGCGGCGCGCAGTTTGCCCTGCATCTCGGCCACCGGCACCACGCCTTTGCCATCCAGGTGGCCACAGCGTTTGGGAAAAGTCTGGTCTTCGATCTGGATCATGGCGGCCCCGGCCCGCTCGAAGTCGCGCACCGTGCGTTGCGTGTTGAGCGCGTTGCCAAAGCCGGTGTCAGCGTCCACGATGACCGGAATGCTCACCCGGTCGGTGATGTGGGCCAGGGTCTGCGCCACCTCGGTGGCCGTGGTCAGGCCGATGTCTGAGCGGCCTAAGCGCGTGTAGGCAATCGATGCGCCCGACAAGTACACGGCCCCAAAACCGGCCTGCTGCGCCACCAGTGCGGTGAGTGCGTCGTACACGCCAGGGGCCAGCAAGGCTTCGGCTTGTTGCAGCCGCTGGCCTAAGGTTTGGGTCGCGCGATGGGGCTGGCTCATGGTGCCGAATCCTTCAAAAGTAGTTGTGCTGTCCGTGCTGCAATGTGCCCACCCGCGATGGCGCTGAGCAAGCCATTGCCCGACAAGTAACCCCAGACCGCCTGGCCCGACACACCTCTTGCTGCACCGCCTGCGGCCAGCAAATTGGGCAAAGGCGTACCGTCTTCGCGCAGCACACGGGCATGCTCGTCAATGTCCAGACCGCCCTGGGTATGAAACAAGGCGCCGGTGACCTTGATCGCATGAAGCGGCGTTTGGAGTGCGCGTTTGAAATGCCGCCCTGTGACCGGATCGGTGCCAGACTGCACCGCATTCAAAGTGGCTTGCAAGGCTTCATGCGGGCAAGCGATCAGCTGCGCCAGCGCCACGGTATCGGCGGCGTGTTGCACCGCGCCCGCGCCTTGCGCAGCCACAAAATCCGGAAAGTCTTGTGCAAAGCTCAGCAGCGCATCGTCAAACACATTCCAGGCCACGCCGCCCGGCTGCGCCAGCACATGCACTGCCGCTTCCGAATAGCCTTGGGTTTCGTCGTGAAAGCGTTCGCCTTTGGCGTTGATCTGCACGCCACCTTCCATCATCAGCGCCCACGAAATCAAAGCGCCTTGCGGCACCGCCCATGAGCCGTGGCCCTGGTACGCGCCCAGATCAGCCAGACGCGCGCCGAGTTGTTGACCCCAAGCGATGGCACTGCCATCGTTGCCCACATGGCCGGCATAAGTGGCCTCGGACATCTCGGGCAGCAGGTTTTTGACCATGGTCGTGGCCCCACCAAATCCGTTGCAAGCCAGCAGCACCGCATCGCAGCGGATGCGCTCAGTTTGCCCGTCTGGGCGCACAAAACCCACACCGTGAAGGCGCTGCGCGTCGTCGGCCCACAGCTCGGTCACCTGCGCCTGCGTGAGCACCAGCACGCCTGCTGCGTCAGCCGCGGCTTGCAGGCGGCTCATCAAACCAGCCCCGGTTTTCTCGGGCACGGCGTGCATGCGGTGAGCACTGTGGCCGGGGTACAAAAAGTTGTCCAACACCTGCCAGGGCAGACTGTGGTGGACAGCCAAGGCGTCCAAGGCCGGACCGATGTTTTGGGCATAGGCCTGCACCAGATGCGGCGCAGCCTGCCCGTGGGCTTTGGCTTGGATGTCGGCAGCAAACAATGCCACGCTGTCGGTGATGCCCTGCGCCTCTTGCGCCAGCGTGCCCGGCGCGGGCACAAAGCCCGACGACAACGCCGTGGAGCCTGCCGCAAACGCATCGCGTTCCAACACCACGCACGCCACACCCAGCCGGTGCAAGGCCAGCGCCGCCGTCAGGCCGCAAGCGCCTGCGCCCACGATCACCACCTGTGTGTGATCGTCGGTCTGCAACGCGTTAGCAGGACAAACTTGAGGCCAAGGTGCGCTCATGGCTTCAGCCCAGTTGTTTCAAAAAGGCAGCGCTGTCCATGACCTCGGCCACCGAGGCCATGTCGGCCAGCGCAGCCTGGTGCGCGGTTTCGCTGAAGGCCGCGCAGCCGTCCGACAAGACAATGACGTGGTAGTCACGCACATGGGCATCGCGCACCGTGCTGGCCACACCGCCGTTGGTCACGATGCCGCAGACCACCAGCGTGTCGATGCCCGATTTCTTGAGCACCCAGTCGAGCTGCGTGTTGAAAAAGGCCGAGTACGCCACCTTGAACACCGACACATCGACCAGCGGCGCGAGCAAGTCCACATTGGCCTGGCCCCGGCTGCCGGGCGCGAAATCGCCCTTGCGCAAAAACGGGCGGCGCTCTTTGAGGTGCGCCGAAATCATGGGCTCACCCTGCGCATCGGGCCAAAGCGTGAACAGGCTGGCCGTGACCAAACCGCCACGCCCTTCGCCCCGGCCTTTGATGGCGCGGGCCACAGGGGCCATGCGCTCGGGCAGCTTGACCGCCTCAGCGCTCAGGGTGTTGCCCCGGGCATAAGCCCCATCGGGGGCCAAAAAATCGTTTTGCAGGTCGACGATGACCATGCCCAGTTTGGCGTTTTGCAAGTTCATGCGCTGCGCTCCACCAAGAGGTTGCCCAGCTTGTCGACCCGGCCTTCAAAGCCTGGTTCGAGCCAGACCGTGGTGTCGGGCTGCTCCAGAATGGCAGGGCCTTGCACCACGGCGCCCACAGGCAAGCTCAGTCGCTCGTAGCGCTGCGCTGTCCACCATTGGCCTTGGTGGTAGACCTGCTGTTCACCCACAGGGGCCGTGCGGCCCTCGCCTTGCGGGGCCAGCACTGCCAGATCAAACTTGGGACGCCGCCCGATGCGGGCATAACGCAGGTTCATCACGCGGATCACCGGGCCTTGCAGCACGCGGCCAAAGGCGTGCTGATAAGCCGCTTCAAACGCGGCCAGCAAACCCGCTGCATTCAACTGCTCACGCTTCACCGGCACTTGCAGGGTGTGCGTCTGGCCCATGTAAAGCATGTCAAAGCTGATGACTTCGTCCACGCGCACAAAGTGAACACCGGCAGAATCCAGGCGGACCTGGCAGGCTTCAGCCAGGCTGTCTGTGCGTTGCAACAAGCCGGACCAAGCCACATCAGCCAACGCCACGTTCAGGGTTTGCACCGCGTCGTGGCGCATGTCGGCCATCACGCAGCCCAGCGCCGAAGTAACACCCGGGTAACGCGGCACGATGCCAGTGGTCACACCCACCTCACGCATCATGGCGCACACATGCAGACCGCCACCACCACCAAAAGGCATGTAGGCAAACTGGCGCGGATCGTGCCCGCGCTCGATCGACACCACGCGAATGGCCCCCGCCATGCGGGCATTGGCCACCGTCAAAATCGCTTCGGCCGCAGCCAGCGCCGTCAAGCTCAAAGGCTCGGCCACGTGTTGCGCGATGGCTTTTTCAGACAGGCCAGCGTCCAACGCCTGCAACAAACCGCCACCCAAAGGCCGGTCGGCCGCGATGCGGCCCAGCAGCACATTGGCATCGGTCACGGTCGGGCGGGTGTTGCCGCGCCCATAGCAGGCCGGGCCTGGAATGCTGCCAGCCGACTCTGGGCCAACCTGCAACATGCCACCCGCATCGACCGAAGCAATCGAGCCGCCACCGGCACCGATGGTCTCGATCTGGATCATGGGCGAACGCACAACCAGGCCAAATTCGATGGACGTTTGCGCGGCCAGTGCAGCCTCGCCGCCCGCCACCAGCGACACATCAAACGAGGTGCCGCCGATGTCGCCAGTAATGACATTCTGAAAACCCGAAGCGCGGGCGATCTCAGCGCAGGCCATCACGCCCGCCGCCGGCCCCGACAGTGCGGTGCGCACCGGTACATCGCACGCGGTCTGGCGCGACATGACGCCGCCATTGCTTTGCACGATCAGCAGTTCGCCGCCAAAGCCCTGGGCCCGCAGATCACCGTCCAGCCGCTGCAAATAGCTGCCCACCACGGGCTGCAAGGCGGCATTGAGTGTGGCGGTGGAGCAGCGCTCGAACTCGCGAATTTCGGGCAGCACTTCGCTGGCCGCCGTCACGTAACTGTTGGGCCAGATCTCGCGCACCGCCGCTACCGCGGCTTGCTCATTGCTGGGGTTGGCATAGGCGTGCACAAAGAAAATGCACACCGCCTCACAGCCTTCGGCCAGCAGGGCGCGGGCCTGTTCGCGGACTTGGTCCAGGTCGACCGGCGTGTGCAACTGCCCATCGGCCAACACACGCTCGTCCACCTCCAGACGCCAGGCGCGGGGCACCACCGGGGTATAGCTGCCGCGCAGGCCCCAAGTTTGCGGACGGTCGCGGCGGCGCATCTCCAGCACGTCACGAAAACCACGTGTGGTGATGATGCCGGTGCGGGCGATCTTGCGCTCCAGCAGGGCGTTGGTGCCCACCGTGGTGCCATGCACGATGGTGGCGATATCTTTGGCACCATCAGCGCCTACATGGCCGGTGACCTTGGCGATGCCGTTCATGAAACCCCGGGCTTCTTCGCCCCGGGTCGATGGCACCTTGACGATGCGGGCCTGGCCGGTTTTCTCATCCAGCACGAACAGGTCGGTGAAGGTGCCACCCACGTCCACGCCGACCACCCAGTGGGGCTGGCTCACTGATTGCTCGCTCATGCTTTTTCCTTGGTGTAGCCCAATGCGGTGTCGTTTTGACGGTCTTGTTCCGAGCGGTCTGCGGGGGCGCCCCACCCACCACCGCCTGGGGTTTGCAGGCGCACACGGTCGCCCTTCTTCAATTGGATGCCGAGCATCTTGGACACCATCGGTGGTGTCTTCCATTCGCCGTTCTGGCAATACTCAAACACGTTGGGCAGCGCAGGCTGGCCACCGTGAATGCCCTTGGGTGCTGACTTGCCACGCTCGCCGAAGATGAAGGCCTCGGCACTGTCTTCGAGCAATTCAATCTCGTAAATCGCCCCCAGCCCGCCCCGGTGCTGGCCGTCACCACCCGAGCCAGGGCGCAAGGCCCACTGTGTGAAGCGAACCGGATAGGCCGCTTCCAGAATCTCCATGGGCGGGATCGTGGCGGTCGAGATGGGCGCGTTGCCGTGCGACAAGCCATCGCCATCCGAGTGGCCGCCATGGCCGCCACCAAAAAAGCTGAACATCACCCAGCGCTGACCCTTGCGCTTGTCGTCGGTGCGGTGGCCCGCGATCGACAAGGCGTTGATGGTGCCGTAGGCATGGGCCACGGCACGCTGAGGATCGGCCAGGGCCGTGGCACTGAAGATCACGTCGATCATGCGCAAAATGGTTTCGGTGTAACCACCTACAGGGCGCGGGCGCGAGGCGCTGATGACCAGACCATCGGGGATCACAAAGTCCACCGCATCGAGCACGCCCGCGTTGGCCGGAACATCGGGGAAGACATGCTTCAAGGCCACATAGCAAGCGGCCACCGCCGTGGCCCGTGAGATGTTCACGGGCCCTGCGCACTGCGCCGAGGTGCGCGAAAAGTCCAGCGTCAGTCGGTCGCCGGCCACCGTCATGTCCAGCGCAATCGTCAGCAGTTCGTCTTTTACGCCGTCGTTGTCCAGCACATCTTCAAAGCTGTAACAGCCATCGGGCAGGCTGCCGATGTGTGAGCGCATGAGGCGCACAGCACGGCTGCGCAGCTCTATCAGGGCCTGGGCCACTTTGGCGTCGCCGTATTCGTCGAGCAAGCCGTCCAGCCGACGTGCGCCCAACTCGAGTGCAGCCAACTGGCCATTCAGGTCGCCCCACAGGCTGTCGGGCAGACGCGTATTGGCCCGCAAGATAGCCAAGACATCCTCGTCCAGTACACCGGCCCGCAAAATGCGCACCGGCGGAATTTGCACCGCTTCTTGCCAGCATTCGGTGGCCGCCGGGTTGTAGTTGCCAGGCACCGCGCCACCCACGTCGTGCCAGTGCGCGGCCGAGGCCAAAAAGCAATACAGCTGCCCATTGCGAAAGCAGGGTTTCACCAGTTTGAAGTCGTTGGCGTGGGTGCCGCCCTCGTACGGATCATTGAACAGCCACACATCACCAGGCTGCATGCCGCCACGCTCTGCGGCCACGCGCATGGCCGCTCGCACAGCAAAGGCCATCGCCCCCACAAACACCGGCAAGCCCGACTTGCCCTGAATCAGGGTATCGCCCGTTTGTGCGTCGTAAAGGCCGTGGCAGGCATCGTGTGCCTCGGCAATGATGGGGTTGAAGGCGCTGCGGTACAAGGTCGCATCCATCTCGTCGGCGATTTGCTCCAAGCGACCGCGCAGTACGGCCAAAGTGACCGGGTCCATGGCGGCCGGGGTTTGTGAAACTGAAGCCATCGGGTTCATCCTTGCTTTCTTTTTTTGAGCAGGGGCAACAAGCCACCCGCGTCGACCATGTCCATCAAAAATCCGGGAATCGGCGCACAGACCAGACGTTGACCGTTGGGTCGCACCACACAGGGCGTGTCGCCTTCAAACTGCAACGCCACTCGCTCACCCTCTTCGATTTTTAAGGCCTCCGGGCAGGTCAGCAGCATCAAACCGAGGTTGAAGGCGTTGCGAAAATACAGACCGCTGTAAGACGGTGCAATCACCGCTGCCAGGCCCAGATGCCGCAGCACACCAGCCGCCTGTTCACGCGAGGAGCCGATGCCAAAGTTGGCACCGGCCACGATCACATCGCCCTCGTGCACGCCAGAGGCAAAGTCGGTGCGCACCGCTTCCAGACAATGCCAGCCGATCACTTCGAGGCCATGCTTCATGTAGGCGCCGGGGGCCAGGGCATCGGTGTCCACGTCGGCACCCAAGCGCCACACACGGGCGTTTTGAAAGGTTCGTTTGTTCATGCCAGCAAATCCCGTGCGTCGCTGATGCGCCCGCGCAAAGCCGAGGCCGCCACCGTGTAAGGCGAGGCCAGGTACACGTTCACGCTGGCCGGGCCCATGCGGCCCTTGAAGTTGCGGGCGGTGGTCGAAATCACCGTGGCCCCTTCGGGGAAAGTCGCGCCATAGCCCGCGCATGCGCCGCAGCTGTTGGGCAGCACCGTGGCTCCCGCGTCTTGCAGAATTTGCATCACACCTTCTTGCGTGGCCTGCGCTTGTTCGCGGGCACTGGCAGGGGCCACCATGAGTTGCACCCCCGCAGCAACCCGCTGACCCTTGAGCACCGAAGCGGCAGCCCTCAGGTCTTCGAGCTTGGCCCCGGTGCAGGCACCGATGTAGGCAATGTGAGGGGCGACATCGGCAAAGTCGCCCACATCCCGCGTGTTGGCCGGGCTGTGCGGCGCGGCCACCTGCGGGCTGAGGGCGCTGGCATCAAAGTTTTGCTGCTCACACTCGGCGTTTTCGTCGGTGAACCATTGCTCGACACCGGCCAATTTTTCAGGGGCAACACCAATACTGCGCAGATGGCTCAAGGTGGTCTCGTCGGCCGCGATCAAGCCCGCTTGCGCACCCATCTCGGCGCTCATATTGGACAAGGTCATGCGCTCGGCCATGGACAAGGCTTGCACGGCTGTGCCGGCAAACTCAACGGCTTGGTATTGACCCCCATTCATGCCAAACCGGCCAATCATGTGCAACATCATGTCCTTGGCCGACACGCCGGCCTGCAAGCGGCCAGACCAGTGCATGCGCAAGGTGCGCGGCACCTGAACCCAAATCTGGCCCGTAACGCACACGCCCAGCATTTCAGTCGCGCCAATGCCGAACATGTAGCAACCAAAGGCGCCGCCCGTGGGCGAATGCGAATCACCGCCCACGCAAAACATGCCGGGCTTCAAATGCCCCCGCTCAGGCAGCACCACATGGCAAATGCCCTCACTGTCTATGACGTGCGGCAGCTTCCATTGTTTGGCGGTGTCACGCGCGATCTGCACGATTTGCTGCGCGTCGGCGTCTTGTGCGGGCACATAGTGGTCTAGCACCAGCACCACCTTTTGGGTGTCCCAAATCTGCGCACCCAGCTCGTCGAGCATGGGCTTCAAGCGGCGCGGGCCAGACGAATCGTGGAACATGGCCAGGTCGACATTGCAGGTGACCACCTCCCCCACCGCCACATGGCTGCGCCCTGCGGCGCGTGCAATGAGTTTTTGGGCCAAGGTTTGCGGTTGGGACATGTTCGCGCTCATTCGGGCTTGGCTCCGGCGTACTGCACCACGGCCCGCCAGCGCACGATCTCGCTGTCCACAAAGCGGGCAAACTCTTCGGGGCTGTTGCCCACGGGCGTTGCGCCTTCATGCTCGATGCGGCGCTTGACCTCTGGCGACTGCACCGCAGCACGGGCTGCATCGGCCAGGCGTTTGCTCAACTCAGGGCTCATGCGCCCCGGGCCAAACAGGCCGAACCAAGCGCTCGATTCATAGCCTGGCAAGCTCTCGCCAATGCTGGGCACGTCCGGGAAAGCGACCAGTCGCTTGGCACTGGTCACGCCCAAGGCCTTGAGCTTGCCGGCCTTGATGTGCGATTGCACGTTGCCAATGGCGGCAAACATCAACTCGACCTGACCGGCCAGCACGTCTTGCACAGCAGGGGCGGTGCCCCGGTAAGGAATATTGACGATGTAAGCGCCCGACTTCATCTTGAACGCATCGCCCGCCATGTGCAGCGACGAGCCCAATGCACCAATGGCAAAGTTCAGCTGTCCGGGCTTGGATTTGGCCAAGGCGATCAATTCATTGACGTTGTTGGCAGGCACCTTGGGATGGGCCACCAGCATCGAGGGCGAGGTGGACACCATGGTCAACGGTGTGAAGTCTTTCACCGGGTCAAACGGCAAGCTGGGGTAGAGCGAAGCGTTGATGGCGTGGCTGGTGAAGCTCATGAGCAGCGTGTTGCCATCGGGCGCAGCCTTGGCCACCGCATCAGCGGCCAGATTACCGCCCGCACCGGGCTTGTTTTCCACCACCACGGTGCGGCCCAGTTGCGTGCCCAACACCTGCGCCAACGTACGGGCCATGGTGTCGGTGGTGCCGCCTGCGGGGGCTCCCACCAGAATTTTGATGGGCGGCTGCGTCTGGGCCTGTGCCAGACCGACCACACCCGAACAGGCCAGCGCAGCGCTCAAAACCAGGGCTCTTCGCATGGGCATTTTTGTGTGTGTCATGGAAAATTCTCCGTTGCAATCATTCAATCCAACCCATGCGAGATGGGACAGGCGTGCATTCAGGTCTTGAGCATCACAGGCCGATCACATGCCCAGATAAGCTTGACGCAATGTGTCACTGGCCAACAACTCGGCCGGGGTGCCGGTGAAACGGATTTGGCCGTTTTCCATCACATAAGCGCGGTCGGCGATGTCCAGCGACTGACCCACGTTTTGCTCGACCAACAAGATCGCCAAGCCGCTGCTGCGCAGCTGAGAAATCAAAGCAAACAACTCCTCCACCAGCAAGGGCGACAAACCCAGTGAAGGTTCGTCCAGGATCAACAAGCGCGGTTCGGCCATCAGGCCGCGGCCAATGGCCAGCATCTGCTGCTCACCGCCACTCAGGGTGCCCGCCAGCTGGGCCACGCGTTCTTTCAGGCGCGGAAAGGTCTCATACACTTTGTCCAGGTTTTGCGCCCGGCGCTCACGCCCCCGTGTAAAGGCCCCCAGCTCCAGGTTTTCGTGCACGCTCAAATTGGGGAAAACCTTGCGGCCTTCGGGCACCTGAATCAGGCCATGCGTGACGACCTTCTGGTAGTGCATGGCCGTGATGTCTTGGCCGTCAAACTGCACCTGCCCTGCGCGTGTGGCCACCAGTCCGCTGAGCGTGAGGTTGAGGGTGGTCTTGCCCGCGCCGTTGCTGCCCAACAGTGCCACCAACTCGCCGGGCATGACCTTCAGGTCCACACCGCGCAAGACCTCGACCACGCCATAACCTGACTTGAGGCCTTGCACATTCAAGAGGGCATTCATGTCTGCGCCTCCTGGGCAGCCGCCGTTACGCGGGCCGCATTTTTCTGCAAACGCTCGGCCGTGCCGTGGCCCAGATAGGCCTCCACCACGGCTTTGTTGTTGGTCACTTCGGCGGGGCTGCCTTGGGCAATGAGTTGGCCTTGGGCGAGCACCCAGACCTCTTGCGCCAAAGTCATCACGGCCTGCATGACATGCTCGATCATCAACACGGTCACTCCGCTTTGGGCAATGCCCTGCACCACCGGAATCATCTCGGCAATCTCTTGTGGGTTCAACCCGGCCAGCACCTCGTCCAGCAGCAACAGGCGCGGGCGCGTGGCCAAAGCACGGGCCAGCTCGAGGCGCTTGCGCCCGGCCACCGTCAGGTCGCTGGCCAATTTATCAAGTTGAGGCGACAGGCCCACCTGCTGCGCCACCGACTCGGCAAACCCGAGCGCTTGAGCGCGGCGCGGCAAATGCAGGTGCGCCCCCACAGCAATGTTTTCGCGCACGGTTTGCGCTGCAAAAGGCTGCACGATCTGAAAAGTGCGCGTCAGGCCCATGCGGGCGTTCAGGTGCGGCGCTTGGCCTGTGATGTCTTGCCCCGCAAACACCACACGGCCTGTGTCGGGCGTCAGGAAGCCGGACATGAGTGCAAACAAAGTTGTCTTGCCAGCGCCATTGGGGCCGATCAAGGCGCTCAAGCGGCCTTCGGTCACAGACAGGCTCACGTTTTGCACAGCCTTCAAGCCGCCAAAGGACTTGCCCACGCCCTCGATTTGCAGCAGCGTGTTCATGATTTTTCTCCGTCAGACCGCTTGCTGCCACGCAGCCACTGCAGCGGCGTGATGACGCCCAACCCGGCCATGCCACGGGGCAAGAACATCACAATGACGATCAGCACAACGCCATAAATGACCATGTTGATGCCGGGCAACTGGCCGAACAAATTGCGCGTAAGGTCAGCCAGAATGTGCAGGCTGATGGCCCCTAGCAACGGCCCCCACAATGTGCCCAAGCCGCCCACGATGGCGCCCACCAGTGCCTCGACCGAAGTGTGCGAGCCAAAGGCAATGCCCGGGTCGATGTATTGAAACACCTGCACATAAAACGCGCCGCCTGCGCCCATCAGACCACCCGACAAAACCGTTGCGATCAATTTGACACTGAAGGGGTTGACGCCAATGGCGCGGGCCGCGTCTTCGTTGTCGCGCACCGCTTGTAAATAAGCGCCAAAGCGCGAGTGACGCAGCCAAGCGGTGATGCACAGCGCCAGCGTGACCAAGCCCAGCATCAGCCAGATGAACCCGGCCCGGTTGGCGAACTGCATGTTGGCGGCCGACTCCTTGAGCGGCAGCATCAGGCCCACACCCGCCCCGGTAAACGGCACCGAAGTGGCCAAAATGCGAAACACTTCGGCAAAGGCCAACGTGACCAACGCGAAATACGAACCCTTGAGGCCGTAGCGAAATGAGGCCGCGCCCACAAATGCGCCCACACCTGCTGCAAAGGCCATGGCCAGCGGCAAGGCCACCCAAGGGCTCAGGCCCCACTGCATTTGCGCAATGGCCTGCACATAAGCGCCCGTGCCAAAAAACAGCGCATGGCCAAACGAAAACTGTCCGCCAAAACCGCCCAATACATTCCAGGCTTGCGAGAGCAAACAGGCATACAGCGCGGTCATGACGAAGTTGAGCATCACACCCGACTGGGTGAAAAACGGAATGACCCCGATGACCAGTGTAAACAAGGCAATGCGGCGAAAGTCTTTCATGCCTTCGCTCCAAAAAAACCTTGTGGGCGCAGCATCAGCACCGCAATGAAGATCACAAAAATACCCACCTGTCCCAGCGATTCACCCAAAATCAAGCCGCCCAGCGACTCGACTACGCCAATCAGCAAGCCCCCCAGCAAGGCCCCCGCAAAACTGCCCATGCCGCCCAACACCACAATGGTAAAAGCCACCAGCACAAAGCCATTGCCCACCTGCGGGTTCACGTAATAGGCTGGCATCAAAAAGCAAGCCGCAGCGCCCAGACTGGCCAAGCCCAAACCAAAACACATGGCATAGACATGGTCCACATCGATGCCCATCAAACGGGCACCCTGCTTTTCTTTGGACACCGCACGAATGGCGCGACCCAGATCGGTTTTTTGCACGATCAGCAGCATCACGACCGACACCACCAAAGCCCCCGCAAAGGAGACCAACTTGGGCAAGGCAATGAATGCGGGGCCGATCTCGACGGTGGTCAGGGTGTACGCAGTTTCGATGCTGCGTGTGTCGGACTTGAAAAACAAAAGCGCCAGGTTTTCCAGCACGATGGACACGCCCAGCGTGACCAGCAGAATGTTTTCATCCTTGCCATGGCTGGCGCGGTTGATGACACCACGTTGCAGCGCATAGCCCAGCACGAACATGGCGGGCACCATGATGGGCAAGGCCATGTAGGGATCGATGCCGAGTTTTTCCTTGAGCATGTACACGCCGTACAGCGCCACCATCAAGGCCGCGCCATGCGCGAAATTGATGATGTGCAGTACGCCATAAATCAGCGTGAGTCCCAGCGCAATCAGCGCATAAACGGCACCTGTGGTGATGCCGTTCAGCACAGACGGGAACAGGATGTTCAAGTCGAGCATCGGTGTTTTTTCTGCTCAGGGCAGATCAGGCCTTGAGTGGGAAAATCGGCTCAATTTCACGGTAATCGCGTGGCACGATGACCTTGATATCGCCTTTGTGAACTTGGGTCATCAACGGCTGTGCGCCCATGTTCTGACCATTGACGAACTGTGTCGGACCGTAGGGCATGATGTGATTTTGGAACTTGCTCGAGGCCAGCGCGTCGATGATGGCGGCGCGGTCGGGCGACTTGGCGCGTTCGATCGCATCGGCCAGCAGCATCATGGCGGTGTAGGTCATGAACACTTCGTAGCTGAAGAACTGGCCTTGCGCTTCCACACGCTTTTTGAGTTCAGCCGATCGCTTGTCCTTGGGGTTGAACCAGTGGTTGCAGTCGATGATGCCGTTGGCCGCTTCCGGGAACTCCTTGACAAACTTGTAGCTCGACGCTGCGCCACCCAGCACCGAATAAATGGCCTTGGGTGTGATCTTTTGCTGCTGCAAAGTGCGCACCAGCAATGCATATTCGTTGTAATAGTTGGCTGGAATCAGGATGTCGGGGTTGACCTGCTTGATGCGCAGCGCGATGTTGTTGAAGTCACGCGTGGGGTTGGCGTGCTTGATGATTTCTTTCACCTCGTAGCCGTAACCGGGCAGCTCTTTGGCCAGCAAGTTGGCTGTGCCTGTACCAAACAGCGATTCTTCATGCACGATCATCACGGTGCGAGCGGGCTTGCCTGCGGCAGTGTTCAGGGCGTGCAGGCTGGCCACGGCCACTTCGGCGCACTTTTTGTAGCCAGGACCAAAGCGGAAGGTGTTTTTCAGGCCGCGTTCAACGATCTGGTCGGCCACACCGACATCGACCACATGGGGCAGGTTGTATTTGGCTGCGGCTTGCGTGGTGGCCAGACAAATGGCCGAAGCGAATGCACCTACGACGGCGCTCACACCGGCTTCGTTCATCTTCTCGATTTCTGCTGTACCCGCTTGTGGGCTGGACTGGGCATCACCCAACATGGCCTCGATCTTGGCGCCCCCCAAGGACTTGATACCACCCGCCTTGTTGATGTCTTCGATGGCCATCAAGGCGCCCATGCGGCACTGTTGGCCCGAATAAGCCAGAGCACCTGTGACGGGGTGCAAGACACCGACTTTGATGGGCTTGGGCTGCGCCCCGCCGACCAAAGGAAACGCGAGTGCCGAGGCCGCAACAGCGGACTGACCCATGAAATGGCGACGTGTGGTCATGAGAACATCCTTTAAAAAAATCAATGAAAGTTGGCGGACAGCTCTTGGCTTACCCAAACCTTGGCATCAATGCTGCCAACGCGGGATAACTGCATCTGGTATTCGTACCGGTCCGGGCGGTACAAGCCATGCAGCCATTGGACGGGACGCTCGTCCTCGTCGTAAATCAAACGCCGCACCGCCAGCAAGGCCGATCCGACGGAAACATCCAAGTGCCGGGCCATGCCCACATCGGCCAGACGGGCCGAAATGGTTTGCTCGGCCCGACCCACCTTGACGCCCGATTCTTCGAGCAACACAAGAATAGGTTTTTGCGCCAACTCACGTTTGCCAAAGCCAGCAGAAATCGCATCCGGCACCCAAGTGGTGATGTGCGACAAAGGGCCTTCGGGTGTGCTGCGCACGCGTTCTGCTTTTTGCACCCAAGCAGTGCCGGGCAAATTCAGGGCAGCGGCGACATCCACCGGGGCACGCATGCGCTCCACCGACAACACATTGACCTGGGTACGCATGCCCATGGTGACCAGGTTTTCGAGCAAACCCGTCAAACGGGCCTGCTGTCCCGTGGCCATGGTCGAAGCCTGCGACTGTGCCTCTTGTGCACGCGCCGTCACTGGCCGCGTGCCACGTCCGGGTTCACGCCGAATCAGCCCTTCCTCGGCCAGCTGGGACAAAGCACGACGCACCGTGACCCGCGCCACGCCAAACTGCCCCATCAAAGCCAGCTCACCGGGCAGCCCGGCGTCAAACCGACCTTCGCGCAACTGCTCACGCAGCACCAGATAAATCTGGTGGTATTTGGGCAAGGGCAAATGGGCATCCATGAGCGCCATCGTGAAACAGTCCCATTGTCCTGTCAATAGGACATTCAAGTCTTATGCATGGGACATTTAGTCGGGGATTTCCCTGATCGCTGAGCCAAAACCATGGCGCCCTGATCGCGTCAGGGATGACGGAACAAAGCAAATGTCACCCCGGGTCAAGCCCGGGATGATTGCAAGGGCTTCATGCGTAACGCAGCCGCAAATCCCGCTTGAGCAGTTTGCCGCTGGGGTTTTTAGGCAGCGTGTCGGTGAAGACCACGCGCTTGGGTGTCTTGAAACTGGCCATGTGCTGGGCGCAATGCGCGATCACGGCGGACTCGTCCAGCACCTGCCCAACTTTGAGCACCACCACCGCCGTCACCGCTTCCACCCATTGGGGGTCGGGCAGGCCAATGACCGCCACTTCGCTCACTTGCGGCAGGCGGTAAATCATTTCTTCCACTTCGCGGCTGGCCACATTCTCACCGCCTGACTTGATCATGTCTTTCTTGCGGTCCACCACGCTGATGTAGCCCTCTTCGTCGATGGTGCCCAAATCGCCACTGTGAAACCAGCCGCCCTCAAACGCGGCTTGGGTGCGCTCATCGTCGTGAAAATAAGCCAGCATCAGGTGCGGCGAGCGGTGCACGATCTCGCCGACCTCACCCACGGCCACGTCCTGCATGTCTTCGTTGACCACACGCGTTTCGACGTTGCGCACCGCCTTGCCGCACGAACCCGGTTTGCGCAGCTGGTCATCCGGGCCAAGCAGAGTGGCCAGTGGGGCGATTTCGGTCTGGCCGTAGAGGTTCCACAGCCGCACTTGGGGCAGGCGCGAGGCCAGCTCTTTGAGTACCTCGACCGGCATGATGGATGCGCCGTAGTAACCCTTGGCCAGTTTGGCGAGCTTGTCCGCATCAAACAACGGCGAACGCAGCAGCGCAATCCACACCGTGGGGGGTGCAAAGAAGCTGGTGATGCCGCACTTATCGAGCATGGGCAGCAGCTTGTCAGGCGTGGGCTTGGAGGTGATGACGTTGGTGCTGCCCATGTAAATGGCCGGGCCAAAAAACACATCGAGCTGGGCGCAGTGGTACAGCGGCAGCGCGTGCAAGGCCACGTCGGCCTCGGCGATTTCGGCGTCGATCACGCAGCTGACGTACTGCCACATCACCGCATCGTGCGTCAGCTGAGCGCCCTTGGGTGAAGATTCGGTGCCGCTGGTGTAGACGATCTGCGCCACATCGCCGCTGCCCAGTTGCACATCGGGCAGCGGGTCGGTGCAAGCGACCAGCACATCAAAGCGGTGCATGCCTGGGACTGGCTGACTCGGGTCTTCGGAAGGCAGCCAAATGAACTGGGCCACTGCCGTGTCCAGTTGGGCCGCAGCCTGCGCCAGCTCAGCCAAACCGCTGTCGGTGGCGAGGGTTTTGGCGCCCGCATGCCGCAATATGAAGGCCACCTCTTCGGCTTTGAGCATGAAGTTGATCGGCACCATCACCGCGCCACGGCGTGCCAATGCAAAGCGCAAGGCCGCAAACCCATGTGAATTGCGTGCCAGCACCGCCACTTTGTCACCCTCGGCCACGCCGATGCTGGCCAGGCCTGCGGCCAAGCGTGAAACCAACGCATCGAACTCGGCATACGTCCAAGTGGTGGCCCCGCAAACAATGCCGGTCTTGGCTGGCAAGCGGATGGCCGTGCGACGCAAGGCATCGGCGATGGTCTGACGGCGAGCGGCAGGGTGGAGGGTGGATTTGGAAAAGAGGGACATGTTCTGGGTTCTTGCGTGGCTATGATTGAAAGATTGAACATCAGACCTGCGAGATTTCCATTGGCACTTCCACCCCCTACCCCCCGAAAACTGTCACATACGCGAACCGTGGTGTACCAAGGCTTTGACCGCGAAGACGGCCTGTGGGACATCGAGGCAGCGCTGACAGACGTCAAAACCTATGATTTTCGGGTGTCCACTGAACGCCCGTTCCCGGCCCAAGACCCCATTCACGGCCTGAAAATCCGCGTCACTCTGAACGACCACATGGTCATTCAGGACGTTGCCACGTCAATGGACGACATTCCGCACCCCGAATGTGCTGGTGCGCCGCACGGCATGCACAAACTCATCGGCTGCACCATGGGCCCGGGCTGGCGCAAGGTCATCAACGAACACGTGGGCGGCACCCAAGGCTGCACCCACCTGCGCGAAATGCTCTTCAACATGGCCACCGCCGCTTACCAGACCCTGCCGTCCGGCCAATGGCAGCGCCTTGAACTGGCGGGTATGCCCCAGCCCACCGTGACCAAGCCGCCTTTTCATTTGGGCCAATGCCACAGCTGGGCCTATGACAGCCCGACGGTGCAAAGGGCGTATCCGATGTTTTACAAACCAAAGGCCGCTGAGGTCACTGGTAACTGACAGAGGCTCGCCTGCGATAATCTGCAGCTTCCAAAGCGCATGTGCGCTTTTTCTTTTTCACAGCCTCTGGATCTACACCATGAACCGCTGCACTTTGGCCCTCTCCGGGCGTGCTTTACTTTGGCGTTCTTTGCTTTGCCTTGACTTCATCACCTCCCTTGAATACGTGGAGGCCGCATGAGCAAGAAGGTCTTCATCAAAACATTTGGCTGCCAGATGAACGAGTACGACTCGGACAAGATGGCCGATGTGCTGGGCGCGGCCCAGGGCTATGAGCCGACGCAGGACGTGGACGAGGCCGATCTGATTTTGTTCAACACCTGCTCGGTCCGCGAAAAGGCGCAAGAAAAAGTGTTCAGCGACTTGGGCCGGGTGCAACACCTGAAAGCCAAGGGCGTGCTGATTGGCGTGGGCGGCTGCGTGGCCAGCCAGGAAGGCGCCGAGATCATCAAGCGTGCACCTTATGTGGATGTGGTGTTTGGCCCGCAGACCCTGCACCGCCTGCCCGAGCTGCTGGCCGAGCGCGAGCGCAAGCAGCGCCCGCAGGTGGACATCAGCTTCCCCGAGATTGAAAAGTTCGATCACCTGCCACCCGCCAAGGTGGACGGTGCCACAGCCTTTGTCTCGATCATGGAAGGGTGCAGCAAATATTGCAGCTATTGCGTGGTGCCCTACACCCGGGGCGAAGAGGTCTCTCGCCCGTTTGACGATGTGTTGGTCGAGGTGGCGGGGCTGGCCGCGCAGGGTGTGAAAGAGATCACGTTGCTGGGCCAAAACGTGAACGCTTACCGGGGCAAGATGGGTGGAACATCAGAGATCGCCGACTTTGCGCTGCTGCTGGAATACGTGGCCGACATGCCGGGCATCGAGCGCATCCGCTACGTGACCAGCCACCCCAACGAGTTCACCCAGCGCCTGATCGACGCCTACGAAAAGATCCCCAAACTGGTGAGCCACCTGCACCTGCCGGTGCAGCACGGCTCGGACCGCATCTTGATGGCCATGAAACGCGGCTACACCGCCATGGAATACAAGAGCACCATCCGCAAGCTGCGGGCGATCCGCCCCGACATGTCGCTCAGCAGCGATTTCATCGTGGGCTTTCCCGGCGAGACCGAGGACGACTTCAACAAGATGATGAAGTTGATCACCGACGTGGGGTTTGACACAAGTTTCAGCTTCATCTTCAGCCCCCGCCCCGGCACGCCTGCGGCCAACCTGCACGACGACACGCCACACGCCGAAAAATTGCGCCGCCTGCACCACCTGCAAGCCACCATCGAAGAAAACGTGCAGCGCATTGGCGAAAGCCGCGTGGGCACGGTGCAACGCATTTTGGTGGAGCGCCCTTCACGCAAGGACGCCACCGAGCTGGCCGGCCGCACCGAGTGCAACCGCGTGGTCAACTTCCCTGGCGGCCCCCACATGGACCGCCTGATCGGTCAGATGGCCGATGTGCGCATCACCCAAGGCCTGTCGCATTCGCTGCGCGGCGAGTTGGTGATCAAGGGTTGAGGCCAGCGGATCGGGGCCACAGCTGCCGACCTGAAAACCATCAGGATTCGCGGCCCACTTCGCGGATGTAGCGGCGGTAGTCACCGTGCGCGATGGGTGTATAGCCGTCTACCGGGCGGTTGTACACATAGGTCTGCACAGACTGCCCTTGCAGCGTGCCGCTGAGCACGGTGACGGCTTCGCGCCAGTATTGCGAGGCCTCACGGTCGCCTCGCACCATGCCCTCCACCCCATCCAATCGGGCCAGGTGCGCGTCATCCACTTCATAGACTTCGCCGGTGACGGACCCTGCACCCGCCAGCAAGCCCGGAAAACGCCCCACATCCACCAAGCGACCTGGCACTTGGGCTGTGTCCACAAAACGCGCGCCCTGCATTTCAGCTTGCAATCGGAGTCCGGGCAACAAAGTGCCGTAAATGAACAGTCGCGTCATCTTCGGATGGCCTGCCATGCTCAACGTGGCATGCCGGGAAAGCCCCCGCCGCCGCCCATCATGCCTTTCATGGCCCCCATGCGTTTCATCATTTTCATCATGCCGCCGCCCGACATTTTTTTCATCATGTCTTGCATTTGCTCAAACTCCTTGAGCATGCGGTTGACGTCTTGAACCTGAACACCGGCACCTGCGGCAATGCGGCGCTTGCGGGTGGCTTTGATCAGTTCGGGCTTGCTGCGCTCTTTGGGCGTCATGCTGTGGATGATGCCTTGCTTGCGGCCGATGTCTTTTTCGACCTTGTCCATGTCCATGGCACCGGCCTTGGCGGTCATGTGCGATGGCAATTTGTCCATCAGACTCGACAGGCCGCCCATTTGCTTCATCTGCTGGATTTGCGCCAAAAAGTCGTTGAGGTCAAAACCGCCACCACTCTTGACTTTGGCCGCCAACTTTTGCGCGGCTTCCATGTCCACCCCTGCGGTGACCTGCTCGACCAGCGCCACGATGTCGCCCATGCCCAAAATGCGTCCAGCGTGTCGCTCGGCATCAAACACTTCCAGCCCGTCAATCTTCTCGCTGGTGCCGGCAAACTTGATCGGCACGCCTGTGATCTGGCGCACAGACAGCGCAGCACCACCGCGTGAATCACCATCGAGTTTCGTCAGCACAATGCCCGTCAAAGGCAGTGCGTCGCTGAAAGCCCGAGCCGTGTTGGCCGCGTCTTGACCTTGCATGGCGTCCACGACGAACAAGGTTTCGACAGGCTTCAATTCGGCGTGCAGCGCCTTGATCTCCGCCATCAAGGCTTCGTCAATGGCCAAACGGCCCGCCGTGTCCACCAACAACACGTCAAAGAAATGCTTTCGGGCGTAGTCGATGGCCGCGCGTGCGATGTCAATCGGCTTTTGCTCGGGCGTGCTGGGGAACCACTCGGCCCCCGCTTGCGCGGTCACGGTCTTGAGCTGTTCGATGGCGGCTGGGCGGTACACGTCGCCTGACACCGTGAGCACTTTCTTCTTGCGCTTTTCAATCAGGTGCTTGGCCAGCTTGGCGGTGGTGGTGGTTTTACCCGCACCTTGCAAACCCGCCATCAAAATCACGGCGGGCGGTTGAGCGGCCAGGTTGATGTCTGAAACCCCCTCGCCCATGGTGGCGGCCAACTCGCGGTTGACCACACCCACCAAGGCTTGGCCGGGTTTGAGCGCCCCCATCACCTCTTGTCCAAGGGCTTTGTCTTTCACGCGGGCGATGAAGTCGCGCACCACGGGCAGGGCCACGTCGGCCTCCAGCAAGGCCATGCGCACTTCGCGCAACATGTCGGCCACATTGGATTCGGTGATGCGCGCCTGCCCACTGAGGGTCTTGACGAGGCGCGAGAGTTTGTCGGTCAGGGCGGAGGCCATGGGAGGGAATCCAGAAATAACCGGTTCAGCATGATGGCAAAGCCCCTGTGGCTGCACCTGAAAGGCTAAACTCGGACCCATGATTTTAGCGAGTCCCCCATTTTGGATGCTGCCTGCCACCGCGCTGGCCGCTGTGGCCTATGGGTTTCCTGCATTGGCCTCTGGGCGGCTGAATGACGCGCATGCTCGCCGCCTGCTTTGGCTGGCTTGGATCGCCCATGCGGTGGCTTTGCTGAGTCTGCTGTCTGGCCCGGTTCACTTTGGTTTTGCGCCTGCGATTTCAGTGACCGCTTGGCTGGTCGTGACCGCCTACATGGTGGAGAGCCAGTTCTTCCCAAAGTTCAAAGCCCGCTGGGCCATGGGGGGCTTGGGCAGCTTGGCTGTCGTGCTCGCCTGGTTTTTTCCGGGCACGCCGCTGTCGGCCCAAGCATCGGCTTGGTTGCCACTGCACTGGGCTTTGGGCCTATCGGCTTACGGCATGTTTGCCGCCGCCGTGGTGCATGCCTGGATGATGACGCGTGCCGAGCACGACATCCGCTTGGCACAAGATGCCGACAATGGTTTGCCCCTGCTGACGCTCGAGCGCCTGACTTTTCGTTTTGTCTCTGCGGGTTTTGCACTGCTGACCGCCACCTTGGTGGCCGGTGTTTTGTTTGGTGACGCGCTTTACGGCCAAGGACAAGGCCATTGGCGCTGGGACCACAAAACCATTTTTGCCCTGTTGTCTTGGTTGACCTTTGCCATGCTGTTGATCGGGCGCAGCCAGTGGGGCTGGCGTGGTCGCCGGGCCGTGCGGGTGCTTTACATCGGGGCCGCCTTGCTGCTGCTGTCTTATGCAGGTTCCCGGTTTGTGATGGAAATTTTGCTGGGACGCATGGGATGAAGTACCTGTTTTTATTGCTGGTCGTCTTGGTGGTGATCTGGGCGCTCAAGCGAGGTCGGACCGCCAAACAGTCCGCACCCGGCCCAACAGCACAAGCGCCCAAGCCCTCCGAAATGGTGACCTGCGCCCACTGCGGCATCCATTTGCCCCACGAAGAGGCGGTCACGGGGCAAAAAGGCCTTTACTGCAGCGCCGAGCATCGCGCTGCGGCGCAAGACCGCAACCCGGGCTGACACCTCAAAGGCCATGCACCTGCCTGCTTGCGACAACAGCGCCGCCTCAGCCTGGAAGCAAGGTTGGCACCCCCAAGCTCAGCGGCTCGAATCCCCCAACTTCGGCCCACGCCCGACCCCAGCCTGCATTGATCTGCTGGTGATCCACTCGATCAGTTTGCCGCCCGGGCAATACGGTGGCGATGCGGTGCAGCGCCTGTTCACCAACCGGCTCGATTGGGATGAGCACCCTTACTTTCAGTCCATCCGGGGGCTGGAGGTCTCGTCACACTTCTATATACGCCGCGATGGCAGCCTGTGGCAATTCGTCAGCTGCGACGATCGGGCCTGGCATGCGGGTCAGTCGACCTACCGTGGACGGACCAACTGCAACGACGACTCGATCGGCATCGAACTCGAAGGCCTGGAAGGCGACACTTTTGAAGATGCCCAATACCGGTGTTTGGCCCAGCTGTGCCATGAGCTGCGCTGCAACTACCCCATCGCACACATTGCCGGGCACGAACACATTGCCCCCGGTCGCAAACAAGACCCAGGCCCCGGCTTCGACTGGGCGCACATGAAGCGACTGTTGGATTTTTCGCCTCAGGTTTTTCCCTGATTTCGGCCTGCTAGCCACGGCAGAAAAATATTTTCACGGTATCGCCCTGCACCAAAAATGGGCGGCGCGTTTCAGGCCGACTGTCCACCCGCACTCCAGCGAACACTCAAATCAAGGCTTTCAAAGCGAAATGTGCTCGGCTAGCCGCATAGGGCCTGAATTGGCCGCTTGAAAGCCTGAAAAAACAAGCCTTTGCGGGCATCTTTTCAGAACATGAAAGACACAGGCCCAAACGGCTGGCCAGACATTTATTTGCCCATTTCGAGCAAGCGGGCAAAACGGCCCGGTACACTACCTGTAGTGGCTTGTGCAGATGCCAGACACCAGATATAGTGTCTATTACAAATTTTCACACCCTAACGAAATGTCCGCTCAAGCGCCTTGCCCCGGACCCAAAGATCATCAAAATTCAAAGAAATGACCATGCAAACAGACCAAAACATCGCCACACCATCACCAGCCCTGATGCGCCAGCCTGAAGCAGGACAAAACAGCGTTCCCGGCCTGCAAGCACTGGCCCACTACCAGATCATTCGCCGCAATGGCGCTGTGGTGCCTTTCGAGCCGAACAAAATCGCCGTGGCACTGATGAAGGCGTTCTTGGCTGTACACGGCACGCAAGGTGCCGCATCGGCCAGCGTTCGTGAAGTGGTCGAAGAGTTGACCCAAAACGTGGTCCGTGCTTTGGTTCGTTCACGTCCAGGCGGCGGCACCTTCCACATTGAAGACGTGCAAGACCAAGTTGAATTGGGCTTGATGCGCAGCAGCAACCACGAAGTCGCACGCGCTTATGTGCTGTACCGCGAGCGTCGCACACAAGAGCGCGTCCAGCATCAACAAGAAACGACCCCCGTAACCGCCGAGCCTCGTCTGCACGTCATTGATGGCGGCCAGCGTGTCGCGTTGGATCTGGATTACCTCAAATCCCTGATGGTCAACGCTTGTGCCGGTTTGGGCAAAGATGTCAGCCCTGAGCCCATCGTGGCCGAAACCATGCGCAACCTGTACGACGGTGTGCCCATGGAAGAGGTTTACAAGGCGTCCATCCTGGCTTCGCGCACGCTGATCGAAAAAGACCCGGACTACACCTACGTCACCGCGCGCCTGTTGATGCACACCATTGCCAAGGAAATTTTGGGCAAGGAAGTGACTCAGGACCAAATGGCCGAGGAGTACATCAACTACTTCCCGAAATTCATCCAAAAAGGCGTGGACAACGACCTGCTTGATGAAAAACTGTTGCAATTTGACCTGGCTAAACTGGCCACGGCCCTCAAGCCAGAGCGCGACCTGCAATTTGATTACCTGGGTCTGCAAACCCTGTATGACCGCTACTTTTTGCACGTTCGCAAGAACCGCATTGAGATGCCGCAAGCGTTTTTCATGCGCGTCGCCATGGGCCTGTCGCTCAACGAAATCAACCGTGAAGCCCGTGCCATCGAGTTCTACGAAATCCTGTCTTCGTTTGACTTCATGTCTTCCACGCCCACGCTGTTCAACAGCGGCACCTTGCGCTCACAACTGTCGAGCTGCTACCTGACCACCGTGCCAGACGACTTGGATGGCATTTACGAGTCCATCAAAGAAAACGCCTTGCTGTCCAAATTTGCCGGCGGCTTGGGCAACGACTGGACCCGCGTGCGCGCCATGGGCTCGCACATCAAGGGCACCAACGGCGAGTCGCAAGGCGTTGTGCCTTTCCTGAAAGTCGTGAACGATACGGCTGTGGCCGTGAACCAAGGCGGCAAGCGCAAAGGTGCGGTCTGCACTTATCTGGAAACCTGGCACTTGGACATCGAAGAGTTTCTGGAACTGCGCAAAAACACGGGCGATGACCGTCGCCGCACGCACGACATGAACACGGCCAACTGGATCCCCGACCTGTTCATGCGCCGCGTCATGGAAAAAGGCAGCTGGACCTTGTTCTCGCCCTCCGATGTGCCTGACCTGCACGACCTGTTCGGCTTGGCCTTCGAAAAAGCCTATGTGGCTTACGAACAAAAAGCCGAGCGCGGCGAGATCAAACCCAGCAAGACCGTGCCTGCGACCGACCTGTGGCGCAAGATGCTGTCGATGTTGTTTGAAACCGGCCACCCCTGGATCACATTCAAAGACCCTTGCAACGTGCGCTCACCACAGCAGCACGTCGGCGTGGTGCACTCGTCCAACCTGTGCACCGAGATCACGCTCAACACCAGCGACACCGAAACCGCCGTGTGCAATTTGGGCTCGGTCAACCTGTCGCGCCACCTCAAAGACAGCCCCACCGGCAAAGTCATTGACCACGACAAACTGAAAAAGACCATCACGATCGCCATGCGCATGCTGGACAACGTGATCGACATCAACTACTACGCCGTCAAGAAAGCCCGTGATTCCAACATGCGCCACCGCCCTGTCGGTCTGGGATTGATGGGTTTCCAGGATTCGCTGTACGAAATGCGCATCCCTTACGCCTCACAAGCGGCTGTGGAGTTCGCCGACCAGTCGATGGAAGCGATTTGCTACTACGCATACTGGGCATCAACCGAACTGGCCAAAGAGCGTGGTCAATACGCCACCTACAAAGGCTCACTGTGGGACCAAGGCATTTTGCCGCTGGACACACTGGAACTGCTGGAGCGTGAGCGCGGTGGTTATGTCGAAGTCGACCGCTCTTCGACACTGGACTGGGACACTCTGCGCAAGAAAATCGCAGCGGACGGCATGCGCAACTCCAACTGCGTGGCCATTGCGCCCACCGCCACCATCTCCAACATCATTGGTGTCGATGCCTCGATCGAGCCTTGCTTTGGTAACCTGTCGGTCAAGTCCAATTTGTCAGGTGAATTCACTGTGATCAACGGCTACCTGGTGCGCGACTTGAAGCGCTTGGGCCTGTGGGATGACGTGATGGTCATGGATCTGAAGCACTTTGATGGTTCACTGCGCCCCATCGATCGCGTCCCCCAAGAAGTGAAAGCCCTTTACGCCACTGCGTTCGAAGTTGAAACCACGTGGCTGGTCGAAGCGGCTGCACGCCGTCAGAAGTGGATTGACCAAGCGCAATCCTTGAACATCTACATGGCAGGCGCGTCGGGTAAAAAGCTGGATGACACCTATAAACTGGCTTGGTTGCGCGGTCTCAAAACCACCTACTACCTGCGCACATCCAGCGCTACGCAAGTGGAAAAATCAACCGTGCAAGCCGGCTCACACAACGCAGTCTCTTCATCGGGTGCGCCATCTTCAAGCATGAGTGCATTGGACGCCGCAGCAGCTTCAGCACAAGCGCAAATGAACGCGACACCAGCCACCGACGTCAAGTTTTGCGCGATCGATGATCCAGGTTGTGAAGCTTGCCAGTGATCTAAAAAGCATTGCACTTTGCTGTGACAAGCCAAGTGCGATGCAATTGAACAACACTTCACAGTTGTGCGTGTCGAAAAAGTGAATCGCTTCTTTGAATTTCGTGCGCTTGCTTTCATAATTTGAGAACTGGAATTTTTTATGTTGTCCTGGGACGAACAAGTCAAACCTGCATCGCAACCTGCGATGCCCTCTTTTTCTGGCGCTGATGAAACCACAGCGTCTGCTGCTGCATCTTCAACAGCCAGCCCACGCCGCATGAATGCGGCCGACAAACGCATCATCAATGGTCGGACCGACGTGAACCAGCTGGTTCCCTTCAAATACAAATGGGCTTGGGAAAAATACCTGGCCACCTGCGCCAACCACTGGATGCCGCAGGAAGTGAACATGAACCGCGACATCGCCTTATGGAAAGACCCCAACGGTCTGACCGAAGACGAACGCCGCATCGTAAAGCGCAACCTGGGCTTCTTCGTCACAGCCGACTCGCTGGCTGCCAACAACATCGTGCTGGGCACCTACCGCCACATCACAGCGCCCGAGTGCCGTCAGTTTTTGCTGCGTCAGGCCTTCGAAGAAGCCATCCACACCCACGCCTACCAATACATTGTGGAATCGCTGGGTCTGGATGAAAGTGAAATCTTCAACGCCTACAACGAAGTCCAGTCCATCCGCGACAAGGACGAGTTCCTGATCCCGTTCATCAACGTGATCATGGACCCGAACTTCAAGACCGGCACCCTGGAAACCGACCAGACCTTGCTCAAGTCTTTGATCGTGTTTGCCTGCTTGATGGAAGGCCTGTTCTTCTACGTGGGCTTCACGCAAATTTTGGCCTTGGGTCGCCAAAACAAGATGACGGGCGCGGCCGAGCAGTACCAGTACATCCTGCGCGACGAATCGATGCATTGCAATTTCGGCATTGACCTGATCAACACCGTCAAACTCGAAAATCCCCAACTGTGGACCGCCGAGTTCAAGGCCGAAATCAAAGAGCTGTTCATCAAAGCGGTCGAGCTCGAGTATCGCTATGCCGAAGACACCATGCCACGTGGCGTGCTGGGCATGAACGCATCCATGTTCAAAGGCTACTTGCGCTACATTGCCAACCGCCGTGCCACCCAAATTGGCTTGGAGGCGCTTTTCCCGAACGAAGAGAATCCGTTCCCGTGGATGAGCGAAATGATTGACCTGAAAAAAGAACGCAACTTCTTTGAAACCCGGGTCATCGAATACCAATCTGGCGGGGCGTTGTCCTGGGACTGATCTTCTGAACACCCCTCGAATGAAACCCCTTTTCAAGCCACACGCCACAATGCATTCAAGCATTGAGCCGTGTGGCTTTCCCGCGTTCATGGTGTTGGGGGATTCCTCAGCACCATGGATCGCTTTGTGCAAACCAACAAGCACCAAGCGTTCCCTTTTCGTTGAGTTCTCAACTTGATCAAGGAGAAAATCATGGCAACTGCAAAAAAAGTAGCGGCAAAAAAAGCTGCTCCCGCAAAGAAGGCCGTTGTGGCCAAGAAACCTGCTGCTAAAAAAGTAGCCGCAGCCAAGAAACCCGCAGCGAAGAAAGCTGCTCCAGCTAAAAAAGCTGTCGCTGCCAAAAAGCCAGCCGCTAAAAAAGTAGCAGCAGCTAAAAAGCCAGCCGCTAAAAAAGCAGCTCCAGCTAAAAAAGCCGTTGCAGCCAAAAAGCCAGCCGCTAAAAAAGTAGCAGCAGCTAAAAAGCCAGCCGCCAAAAAAGCTGCTCCAGCTAAAAAAGCCGTTGCCGCTAAAAAGCCAGCCGCCAAAAAAGCTGCTGCCGCTAAAAAGCCAGCCGCAAAGAAAGCTGCTCCAGCTAAAAAAGCAGCTGCTAAAAAAACCGCCGCTAAAAAGCCAGCCGCCAAAAAGCCGGCTGTGAAAAAAGCTGCTAAAAAACCTGCTGCAAAGAAGGCATCTAAAGCACCCGCTGCCCCCGCTGCACAGACAACACTGAATCCACAAGCTGCATGGCCGTTTCCTTCGGCCGCCAAGCCCTGATTCAACCGTTAGACGCAAGTAGCGCTAGAGCCCAATACTGGAAACGGTGTTGGGCTTTTTTGTGGGCGGCCTTCAGGTGCCGCGCAGGATACGGGCATTCAAGCCGCAGGGCTCAGGGGTAGAAGCTGAAAAGCCGATAACCCGATGGCGCTAAGCCATCTTCGGGGGAGAGATTCAGCTGGCCATCCCAAACTTGACCAGGGGCCAAAGCACCCGGCGCACCCTGTTGTGCCACCAACAACACACGCCGCACAAGGACTTTGTCTTGCGCATCCAGCAGCGTCAACGTCAGTGCCGGCATCTGCAAGGCATGCGATGTGGCGTTGCGGACAGTCCAGCTGAGCAAAAAACCACCGTCGGTCGGCGTCAAACTGGAGTTCTCTATCACCACACCATCGCGAACTTGCACTGGCGAGATCTCGCAACCGAGAAAACGACAGGCCGCATGCAAAACGCGCGCAACACTCGGCTGCGTTGCAGCCAGCATATGCCGCTCAATCCAGAGCCACTGGTGCGCAAGCGCCAACAGCAGCGCAAGCACAGCCGAGATCGGCCACCAATATCGCGGTGGGTGTGATGCCGTCAGGTGTGTGGCGGACAGAACCGATTCCCCCGAAAGCGCAGGCAAGGCTTCGGGCGGCAAAACCGAGGGAAGCTGCGGGCTGAAAGTCGACAGCGCTTCTTCAAAGGAGGCCACAACCGCTGTTGGCGACGGGGGCGGGGACTGGGGCGGCGAACGGTCTTCCTGTTTTAACAATTGTTCGATCACCAAGCGGTCATCGATTTCTTGCACAGGCATCACACCAAAGGCACTTGGAATGAGGTGGGGCCATACCACCACCAACCCTGTGCTGTCGAAAGCATGTTGGCATTGTCCGCAGCGCAGCCAGCCTTGCGCGATCTTGATCTGATCGGACACCACTTTGTAGCTTGTGCCGCATGCCGGGCAGCGGGTAATCCAGCTCATGACAAGTTCAGGATCATGGCCCACGTCTGCACTGTGGTGCTCAAGCCGAAGCGGCAGGCGATGTCGCGGTCATCAGTATCCAGCCGTCTTCGCTGTCAGCAACCACGAGTTCAATCCACGGTGCATAAGCGGCCTTGAGTTCATCGGCCTGGCGCTCCAAGATGCCCGCAAGCACCAAGGAACCGCCCGAGGCCACATAAGAACACAACAGCGGAGCCAACACTTTGAGTGGTGTGGCCAAAATATTGGCGAGCACCGTTTGGTACTGCCCTTTTGCTTTGTCAGGCAAGCCAGCCAGCAGGACAACGCCATTGGCTTCGGCGTTCAAGACCGTGGACGTCACAGCCGCCTCGTCAATGTCCACTGCATCGATGTTCAGGGCACCGTATTTCGCAGCACCGATGGCCAAAATGCCTGATCCGCAACCGTAATCCAGAACACGTTGACCTTGCACGCCGTGCTGTGCAATCCAACGCAAACACATGCGCGTTGTGGGATGCGTGCCTGTACCAAAAGCCAGGCCGGGGTCCAAACGAATGATCTGCCTCGCCTGTGCTGGCGGCTCGTGCCAGGTGGGCACAATCCAAAAATCGGGGGTGATTTCAACCGGCGCGAACTGCGACTGGGTCAAACGCACCCAGTCCTGATCGGCAACGGCTTGAACACCCACGACACGACAGCCTTCAAAAAAGTCTTGTGCCGACAACAGTTGAACCGCTTCTTGGGCTTGAGACTCTTGTGCAAACAAGGCCACCATGCGCGAACGCTGCCAACCGTCTTTGGGGGGTGGCATGCCGGGCTCACCAAACAAGGCCTGCTCTGCAGGGGTTTGGGCATCGGCATCTTCGACCGACACGCTCAAGGCGTCGAGGGCATCCAACGCGTCGCTCAAGACGTCAACCCGGTCTTCCGGGCACAGCAAGCTCAGTTCAAACATACAGTCTCAGCGTTTGTGCTGGCTCAGCCAGTGTTCAAGGTAGTGGATATTGGTGCCACCTTGCATGAACTTGGCATCCACCATCAGCTCGCGGTGCAGCGGGATGTTGGTGTTGATGCCTTCGATCACCGTCTCATTCAAGGCGGTCTGCATGCGAGCCAAGGCCTGCTCACGGGTGTCGCCGTGAACAATCAACTTGCCGATCATCGAGTCATAGTTCGGGGGCACGAAGTAGTTGTTGTAAACGTGTGAATCCACCCTCACACCCGGCCCGCCGGGCATGTGCCAAGACGTCACGCGACCAGGCGATGGCGTGAACTTGAAGGGGTCTTCAGCGTTGATGCGGCACTCGATGGCATGGCCACGGATTTCGATTTGTTTTTGCGTGAAGGGCAGTTTTTCGCCGGCTGCCACCATGATCTGCGTCTTCACGATGTCCACGCCCGTGACCCATTCGGTCACCGGATGCTCGACCTGCACGCGGGTGTTCATCTCAATGAAATAAAACTCACCGTTCTCGTACAAAAACTCAAAAGTACCGGCACCGCGGTAATTGATCTTCTTGCAGGCAGCCACGCAGCGTTCACCAATTTTCTCGATCAGCTTGCGAGGAATGCCCGGCGCAGGCGCTTCTTCGATCACTTTTTGGTGACGCCGCTGCATGGAGCAGTCGCGCTCGCCCAAGTAAACCGCATTCTTGTGCTTGTCAGCCAGGATCTGGATTTCGACGTGCCTTGGGTTCTGCAGGAATTTTTCCATGTAGACCGCAGGGTTGCCAAAAGCAGCACCGGCTTCGGCCTTGGTCATCTGAACCGCATTGATCAGGGCCGCTTCGGTATGTACCACGCGCATGCCACGACCACCACCACCACCGGCAGCCTTGATGATGACGGGGTAACCCACCGATTTGGCAATGCGGCGAATTTGAACCGGATCATCGGGCAATTCACCCTCAGAGCCAGGCACGCAAGGCACACCCGCACGGATCATGGCTTGCTTGGCAGAGACCTTGTCACCCATGATGCGAATCGACTCGGGCGTGGGTCCAATGAACTGGAAGCCGCTTTTTTCGACGCGCTCGGCGAAGTCGGCGTTCTCGCTCAAAAACCCGTAGCCAGGATGAATCGCCTCGGCATCGGTCACTTCGGCAGCCGAAATGATGGCGGGCATATTGAGATAGCTCAGAGCAGAAGCAGCAGGGCCAATGCAAACCGCTTCTTCGGCCAACTTCACGTATTTAGCGTCTTTGTCGGCCTCGGAGTACACCATGACCGCTTTGACACCCAACTCTCGGCATGCGCGCTGGATGCGCAAAGCGATCTCACCGCGGTTGGCTACCAGGATTTTCTTGAACATGAAATCCCCGTTTGCTTATTCGACGATGAACAAAGGCTGACCGTATTCAACCGCCTGGCCGTTTTCGCACAGGATTTGCGTCACAGTGCCGGCCTTGTCGGATTCGATCTCATTGAGAATTTTCATGGCTTCGATGATGCACAAAGTGTCACCCTCCTTGACCACTGAGCCGATCTGGATGAAGGGCGCAGCACCAGGGCTGGAAGAGCGATAGAACGTGCCGACCATGGGCGATTTGACGGGGTGACCGGCTGGCGCGGCAGGCAGCTCTGCAGGCGCAGCAGCAGCGACGGGTGCCGCCATCATGGCCACCGGTGCCGCTTGTTGCATCACCATGGGAGCAGCAACACCCATGCTTTTGACAATACGAACCTTGCCTTCGGCTTCGGTGATTTCGAGTTCCGAGACATTGGAATCCGATACCAAGTCAATCAGTGTTTTCAGTTTGCGCAAATCCATAGATCCTCCATTGCTGTAAGCACATGTAATGGATCGAATTTACACCAATTTTCATCAAAACGGCTCAAAACTGCACCTATTCAGCGCCACTGAAGCTTTAATTCACAAAAATTCGCTCGAATTGTTCGTCAAAACCACGGCCAAACAAGCCGCTGCCGAGGTCAAGCAGCAGCAGCGCGCCATTGAACCAAGTCATCTTGCGACAGCTGCCCCATCTTTTGTCGCCAAATACTGCCATCTGCCTTGAAAAATACCGTAAACGGCAACCCACCCGCAGCATTGCCCAATGATTTGGACAGATCGGTCCCCGCAAGACCGGCCATGGCGATGGGGAAGCCCAACGGCTGGCGCACCAAAAAGCGGCGCACAGCACTGGGCTGGTCGATGGCCACCGCGACCACTTGATGACCGTTGGCAGCATGTTCACGCCAAAAAGCGTCAATCATGGGCAACTCATCGATGCAAGGGGGGCACCAAGTGGCCCAAAAGTTCAGCAACAACGGCTTCCCCTTGAATTCGGCCATTCCCAGCATCTCTCCCGATGGGGTTTCAAACTGCTGTGCCCAAAACGGGTGGATCGCCGGGTCAGAAACCGCTTGAGGCGCGTAACGCCACATGGCCAGCCCAGCGCCGGCCACGGCAGCCGCTGCACCAGCACCTAAAACCAGGTTGCGCCTCGAAGCGCCAAAGCTTTGATTGTTCATGTACAAATTGTCATTCATGCTGCCAAGAGCCGCTTCAATGACGCCAAATCCCCTCTGGGCGAGCGGCCTTGGGCATCAGGCAACAGAGCACCGCGCAGATCGTCCAGGTCGTAAATGCGCAGGTGCACCCCCACGTCTTCGTTCAAAGCTTCACAAAAACTGTGCATGCTCAGCACATCCACATCGTCCCCGTGCAGACCACGGACCGTCTGGACTTCGTAGCGCTCGTTCCGGTTAATCAACGCGATTTCGGCCGACTTAGGGTCATCACAAAACAAGGCCAAGTCGATGTCACACAAACGCGTGGCCCAGCCTTGCCACACCGCACCACCCAAATGCGGGCGAAACTCGGCCAGTCGCTGCATCCAGACATGCGCCAATTCGCGCAAAGCCTGCAACTCCCCAGGTTGTGTGTCGGCGCAAAACAGGGCGATGTAGTCGCGCACCTCGGCCTCGACCACATCATTCGTTGGCAAGGCGGTGCGGCTGGGCAAGCCCAGCTCTTTGAGTGCTCGGTGCTTGGCCGGGCCAAAGGCCAAGCCTTCTTCGACCACCATACGAGCAGCGGTGGCAGCGATTTCAAGAGCGACATCGTTCATGAGCGTCGATTGTGCCCGTGTGAATGCGAGGCTCGGGTGGCTGCCCCCTAAAATCCCCCTATGCATATTCATATTCTGGGCATTTGTGGCACCTTCATGGGTGGTTTGGCAGCACTGGCACGCGAAGCCGGTCATCGGGTCACGGGCTGTGACGCAGGCGTTTACCCGCCCATGAGCGACCAACTTCGGGCCTTGGGAATCGACCTGATCGAAGGCTTTGGCGTTGATCAGATGAACCTCAAGCCCGACATGTACGTGATTGGCAACGTCGTCAGCCGTGCTCGCTTAGGCGATGGCAACCCCAAATTTCCTCTGATGGAAGCCATTCTGGAGACTGGCGCCCCCTACACCAGCGGCCCGCAATGGCTGGCCGAGCACGTGCTGCAAGGCAAGCATGTGCTGGCGGTGGCGGGAACCCACGGTAAAACCACCACCACCTCGATGCTGGCATGGGTGTTGGAGCAAGCTGGACTGCAACCGGGCTTTCTGGTGGGTGGCGTGCCACTCAACTTCGGCGTCTCGGCGCGGCTCGGTGGTGGAAAGTATTTCGTCATAGAAGCAGACGAATACGATACGGCATTTTTCGACAAGCGCAGCAAGTTCGTGCACTACCGCCCGCGCACCGCGATCCTGAACAACCTGGAGTTTGATCACGCCGACATCTTTGATAACCTGGCCGCCATCGAGCGTCAGTTCCACCACCTGGTGCGCACCGTGCCCGGCTCGGGCCGCGTGGTCGTCAACGGGTTGGAAGAAAGCCTGACCCGCGTGCTGGCGCAAGGCTGCTGGAGCGAAGTACGCACGTTTGGCTCAACCGTCAGCGACTTTGTTGCCGAAGGAGAACCGTCGGATTTCAATGTGCTTCAAGCCGGAAAAACGGTGGCCGATGTGCAATGGACCATCGGCGGTCTGCACAACCAACTCAACGCACTGGCCACCATCGCCGCAGCCGAGCATGTGGGCGTGAGCCCCGCCACAGCGGCGCAAGCACTGGCCACGTTTGAAAATGTCAAACGCCGCATGGAAGTGCGCGGCACCGTCCCATTTGAAGGAGGTGGCATCACCGTCTATGACGACTTTGCCCACCACCCCACCGCCATTCGCACCACCGTCAATGGCCTGCGCCGCCAGGTGGGCAAGGCCCGGATCCTGGCGATTTTCGAGCCACGCAGCAACACGATGAAGCTTGGCACCATGAAAGCCCAACTGCCCTGGAGCCTGGAAGAAGCCGACCTGGCCTTTTGCCATTCGGGTGGGCTGGACTGGGATGCCCAAGCCACCCTCGCGTCCATGGGCTCGAGAGCGCAAGTGGGCGCCAACATTGATGAGGTGATTGCCCAAGTGCTGGCGCAAGTGCAGCCCGGCGACCATTTGCTGTGCATGAGCAATGGCGGGTTTGGCGGCATTCATGCCAAGTTGCTGCAAGCCCTGCAAGCCCTGCAAACCCACTGAACCGCCGGGTCTTTCGCGGGAGCAAGCCCCCGCTCGCGAAGGTCAGCGGGCGCGCCGAACCTTCACCGCATCCGACAGCACTTGCAGCACGCCTTCGCTGTCGTCCCAGCCGATGCAGGCGTCGGTGATGCTCTGGCCGTAGGTCAGTTTCGACACATCGTCCTTGCCGGGGGTGAACTTCTGGGCGCCGTCCACCAAATGGCTCTCGACCATGACGCCAAACACCTGGCGTGAGCCGCCGCTGATCTGCACCGCGATGTCTTTGGCCACGTCGATCTGACGCTCGTGTTTTTTGCTGCTGTTGGCATGGCTGCAGTCCACCATCAAGGTGGCCGGCAGCTTGGCCGCTTCGAGCTCCTTGCACGCAGCTGCAACGCTTTCGGCATCGTAGTTGGGGGCCTTACCGCCCCGCAAAATCACATGGCAATCTTTGTTGCCCTGCGTCTGCACGATGGCGACCTGGCCGTTTTTGTGGACCGACAAAAAGTGGTGCCCACGCGCTGCAGCCTGGATCGCGTCGGTCGCGATTTTGATGTTGCCGTCCGTTCCATTTTTGAAGCCGATGGGGGCCGACAAACCCGAAGCCAGCTCGCGGTGCACTTGACTTTCCGTCGTGCGCGCACCGATAGCACCCCAACTGATGAGGTCGCCGATGTACTGAGGCGAGATCACATCCAGAAACTCACTGCCTGCGGGCAGGCCCTGGCGATTGATCTCGATCAGCAACTGGCGTGCGATGCGCAGGCCTTCGTCGATGCGGTAGCTCTCGTCGAGGTAGGGGTCGTTGATCAGCCCCTTCCAGCCCACGGTGGTGCGGGGTTTTTCGAAGTACACGCGCATCACGATTTCGAGCGTGTCGGCGTATTTTTCACGCAAGGGCTTCAGGCGGCGGGCGTAGTCAAGTGCCGCCGCCGGATCGTGGATGGAGCAAGGGCCGATGATGACCAGCAAGCGATCGTCCTTGCCGTGCACGATGTTGGCGATCGATTGGCGGGTTTTGGAAATCAGGGTTTCCGTGGCGGTGCCGGCAATCGGGAAAAACCGAATCAAATGTTCGGGCGGTGGGAGCACGGTGATGTCCTTGATGCGTTCGTCGTCGGTCTGGCCGGTGCGGTCAACAGCATTCGGATACCCAGCGTCTGGGGCTGCGGTTTTGGCGTTCATCGTGGACTCCTCAGATTGAAAAAAACAGGTGAAAAAAAACCGCCGGGCTTTGAGGCTCCGGCGGTATGTATCGAGATGTTCGGGTGCTTATGCGCTCGCCTCTCGTCCGCCGGGGACTGAGAACCAAAAATAAAAAAAGTAAAAGGCGATGCGCGAAGACATGGGTTCAATGTAGCACAGCTGAATGACGGTTTCTGACAAGCGGGCACAGGGACAAACCCCGAACCCGCCAAGCGACATCAGCTCAGGCCCATGCTCAGGCCGTGCCACCGACGGTCAAGCCGTCGATGCGTAAAGTCGGCTGACCCACGCCCACTGGCACGCTCTGGCCCTCTTTGCCACAGGTGCCCACACCCGAGTCGAGCTTCATGTCGTTGCCGATCATGCTGATCTTCTTGAGCGATTCGGGTCCGCTGCCGATCAAGGTGGCGCCTTTGACAGGATATTGAATCTTGCCGTTTTCCACCCAGTAAGCCTGGCTGGCCGAAAACACGAACTTGCCACTGGTGATGTCCACCTGCCCGCCCGCAAAGTTGGTGGCGTACAGGCCTTTTTTGATGCTGGCCACGATTTCTTCGGGGGTTTTGTCGCCGCCCAGCATGTAGGTGTTGGTCATGCGTGGCATAGGCACATGGGCGTAGCTTTCGCGGCGGCCGTTGCCCGTGGGCTTGACGCCCATCAGTCGGGCGTTCATCGAATCCTGGATGTAGCCGCGCAGGATGCCATCTTCGATCAGCACGTTCTTTTGGCTGGCATGGCCCTCGTCGTCCACATTCAGCGAGCCACGACGGTCGGCCATTGTGCCGTCGTCCAGCACCGTCACGCCCTTGGCCGCCACGCGCTGGCCAATGCGGCCGCTGAAGGCGCTAGAGCCTTTGCGGTTGAAGTCGCCTTCCAGACCGTGGCCCACAGCTTCGTGCAGCAGCACGCCAGGCCAACCATTGCCCAGCACCACCGTCATCTCACCTGCAGGCGCAGGACGGGCCTCGAGGTTGATGAGCGCGGCCGACACGGCTTCTTGAACGTAGCTCTCGACCATGGCATCGTCAAAGTAAGCCAGGCCAAAGCGACCGCCACCGCCAGCACTGCCCACTTCACGGCGGCCGTTTTGCTCGGCAATGACCGTGACCGAGAGGCGAATCAAGGGACGCACATCGGCGGCCAGTGTGCCGTCGGCACGGGCGACCATGACCACGTCGTACTCGGTGGCCAAGCCCGCCATGACCTGCACCACACGGGGATCTTTGGCGCGGGCCATTTTCTCGACACGACCGAGCAGATTGACCTTGGCCGTGCTGTCCAGCGTGGACATCGGGTCCAGCGAAGGGTAGAGCGAACGGCTGGCAGAGATTTTGCGGGCAGGCACCTTGATGCGCTTGTTTTGCGTGGCCTGCGCGATGGTGCGCACGGTCAGCGCAGCGTCCATCAAGGAGGCTTCGGAAATGTCGTCCGAGTAGGCAAACGCGGTTTTTTCGCATGACACAGCCCGCACACCCACGCCTTGGTCGATGCTGAAGCTGCCGGTTTTGACGATGCCCTCTTCCAGGCTCCAGCCTTCGGAGCGGGTGTACTGAAAATACAAGTCAGCGTCATCGACCTGGTGCGCCTTGATGGCGGCCAGCGCCCGGCTCAGGTGGGTTTCATCCAAGCCAAAGGGTTCGAGCAAAAGGGCCCTGGCAGTGGCCAGGCGTTCGATGGTAGGTTCGCGTGAAATCATGGGAAGCATTGTAGGCACTGAGCAAACCCCTTGCCTGCGTGCTCTTTAGTGGCTTGCGCTTGAGCCACGTCGTACAGCGCCCCAGGAGGCGTCGCTTGCATCAAACGACGCATGAAGCCGGGGTACTCATGTGAAATGGAGGTGCAACACACAGACGGTTATGGGACACGCTGACTAAATGGGGGCTGGCATTCACCACCCTAGGAGATTTTCATGGCCAAGATCCCACGTGTCGGACTCATCATGGCACTGCTCGCCAGCGCCCCCGCTTTCGCCAACCTCGCGCTCGTTCAGGAAAAACAGTGTCTGCAATGCCATGCCGTCGACAAAGACATGATCGGCCCCTCGTTCAAGCGCATTGCCTTTCGCTGGAACGGCAACTCGGTGGCAGAAAAGATGCTGACCACCACCATCCTGTATGGCACACAGCAAGGCGGTCAGCACTGGGGTTCCACCACCTCCATGCCGAACGGCTGGGAGCGCCCCGTGGTCAGCCAAGCGGAAGCCCAAAAAATCTTCGTGTGGATCATGGGCCAGTGATCCCCGCAACATGGGGCCGTGCTGGTCGCCTCCGCTGCGTGGCTCAGGTCTGCACCAACTGTTTGGCGCGCGCAATCGACATCAAGATGCCCAAGGCCAAACCCAGGGTGACCATGGCCGTGCCGCCATAGCTGATGAAGGGCAATGGCACGCCCACCACCGGCAAGATGCCGCTGACCATGCCCATGTTCACAAAAGCATAGGTGAAGAAAATCATGGCCATGCTGCCCGCCAGCAAACGGCTGAACAGCGTGGGCGCCTCGGCCGCGATAACCAGCGCCCGATAGACCAAAAAGAAGAACCAGAAAATCAGGAACAAGCCGCCGACGAACCCAAACTCTTCGCCATACGCGGCGAAAATGAAGTCGGTGGTGCGCTCTGGAATGAACTCCAGGTGCGTCTGCGTGCCCTGCATGAAGCCCTTGCCCCAAAATCCGCCTGAGCCGATGGCGATCATGCCCTGAATGATGTGAAAACCCTTGCCCAAGGGGTCACGCGTGGGGTCAAGCAAGGTGCAAACGCGCTGCCGCTGGTACTCGTGCAACACCTGCCAGTCCACACCATCGGCGCACAAGGTGGGCTCCATGGCCACCAGCACCACCACCCCGACCAAGCCCAAGACCACAGGCGGCAAGATCCAGCGCCATTGCAGTCCGGCAAAAAAAATCACAGCCAAGCCCGCCGCCAACACCAACAAAGAGGTGCCCAAATCAGGTTGCTTCATGATCAAGCCGACCGGAACCCCCAAGATGAGCAAGGCCACGGCGAAATCCGAGGGCCGAAGTTGCCCTTCGCGTTTTTGAAACCAGGTGGCCAGCATCAAGGGCAAGGCGATTTTTAGAATTTCGCTCGGCTGGATCACCACCCCCAGATTGACCCAGCGCCGAGCCCCTTTTTTGGTGATGCCAAAAATGGCCACCGCCACCAGCAAAACCACCCCGACGGTGTAAATAGGCACAGCCCAGGCCATGAGTTTTTGCGGCGGCATTTGGGCCACCACAAACATGATGCCCCCCGCCAGCAGCATGTTGCGGCCATGATCCACAAAACGGGTGCCATGGTCGAAACCCGACGAGAACATGATCAACAAGCCGGCGCAGGCGAGCATGAACACGGCGAACGCCAAAGGGCCGTCAAAGCCCTTGAGCAGATAGCGCGCACGCTGAAACAGCGTCGGTTTGTGAATGACGGAACCCATGGCGCGGATTATCTCAGGCTGAATTTAAAAATGGGCCAGGCCATCAGGTCAATGACTTCGCCCGCTGCGGAACATGCCATGGGTTTTGCGATTGAGCACGCCTTGGGCGGCCAGTTTGTTCATGGACGGACTGGCGTGCGCATGCGTGATGGCCATGCCCAAAGCATCGGCGGCATCCTGGCGCGGCACCACTGGCAGCTGCAGCAAGCGCTTGACCATTTCCTGAACCTGCGATTTGGCGGCACGCCCGTGACCTGTCACCGACTGCTTCATTTGCAAGGCCGTGTATTCGGCAACCGGCAGGTCGCAAGACACCAAAGCCGTGACACAACAACCCCGTGCCTGACCCAAGAGCAAGGTCGCTTGCGGGTTGATGTTGACAAACACAATCTCGACCGACGCCACATCGGGCTGGTAACGGGCGTGAATTTCGCGGATGCCGTCGTAAATCACCTTCAGGCGGGCGGGCAGGTTGCCCATTTCCTCGCGAGTGGTCTCGATCACGCCGCTGGCCACGTACTGCAAGCGCGAGCCTGTCATGTCCAGCACCCCGAACCCGGTGGTCTGCAAGCCAGGGTCGATGCCCAAAATACGCAGGGTTTGGGGTGCAGGGGTGGTCAAGGTGCTCATGGCAACACCACGTCACCCATGCGGGCCATGATGGTTTCGGCCCGACTGGCCAGATAGGCTGATTGCGCGCGCTGCTCAAAATAACGAGGGCGGGGCAACATGACCGCCAAACGAGCGGCCTCCCAGTCGCTCAGACGGGCGGCGCTTTTTCTGAAGTAATGCTGCGCGGCCGCTTCGGCCCCAAAAACCCCCTCCCCCCACTCCACGCTGTTGAGGTAAATCTCCAGAATGCGCTGCTTGGACAGGAAGGTCTCCAAGGTCAGGGTGATCAGCATCTCTTGGCCCTTGCGCAACAAGGTGCGCTCGCCAGACAAAAAGAGGTTTTTGGCCAATTGCTGGGTGATGGTCGAGCCGCCCACAATTTTGACGTGAGGTGTCTTGGCATCGGGTCGGCGCTGGGCACGTTGCTCGGCCACGGCTTTGGCCTTGGCGTTTTTTTCCCAGGCTTTTTCCAGAGACTCCCACCAAACACCGCCGTGTTGCGAGAAAACGCTGTCTTCCGAGGCGATCACCGCCCGCTGCAAGCTGGGGGATATGCTTTTTCGGTCGACCCATTCCTGCCGCCAAGGCAGTCGGCTTTGCCGGGTCACAATTTGCCAGACCTGCGAGCGTTCAAAGCTGGTGGATTGAGGCGACAACACCGCCATGCTGGCAATGCGCAACGCAAAAAACACCTGCAAAGCCAAGCAAGCCAGCAAAACCAGCACACACCAACGTCCGAAAGCGCGCATCAATGTCCTTTGTCTGAATGGTCTAAAAAAGAGGGCAAACGGGTCATGGCTGCCGGGGTTGTGCGGCCAACATGCGCGTTTCCAGGCTGCCATCTTTGGAGAACTGAAAACGTGTGACCACCACAATCTGATCGGCCTGCCGCCGCATGTTAGCGCTGAACGCATCAAATGGCGCGGCACTGCGCACAATCGCTACGGCCCGCTGGTCCAGCAAAGGCTGACCAGAGGTCTTGACCACCTCGGTCTGGACCAGTCGCCCACGGCCATCGACCGTGATCACCATGCTCAATTGCCCGTAGAGTTTTTGCCCGCCCACCTGCGGAAAATTGAGGGTGCCACGCGTTTCGATGGTGCGCCGTAATTTGTCGTAATAAAGGGCGTAAACCGCTTCTTGGGTGGCTGGGCTGATGTACCGCTTGCGGGGGCCGCCTTGGGTTTTTTCCACCCGAGGTTCGATCTGGGCCAATTGCCGGGTCAATTGCTGCCGGCGCTCTTGTCTGGCCTGACGCTCAGGTGCCTGGGCATCTTCGCCCGTATTTTCCTGAGTCAAGGCCGACAACTCTTGCTGAAGCTGGGTCAACAAGCGCATTTGCTGCAGCTTGAGCGCTTCAATCTGGCGCTGCATGGCCCCGATGTCGGTGCCCGATTCGTTGACGGCCGAAGGTGGCAAAGGGGTGCTGGCCCGTTGCAAGCCAGGCGCTTGACCGCCACCCGACAGCCGCACCTGGGCAATGGCCTGCGCCCGCTCGGGGAGGCTGTCGCTGCGGGCGTTCACCAAAACCACCTCCAGCGACGTGTCTTCAAACACGCGATTGAAACTGACCGGATCAGCGAAGCGCCAAGCAATCAGCACCGCATGAAGCAGCACCGAAAACCCGATGGCCCACCACAAGGTGTGGCGGGTAAACGCCCGTTTCAGACGCGAGACAAGCCCTGTTTCAAAGGGCTGAATCTCGTCAAGCGCCATCGCTTTGCGTGCTGTCGTTCAGATCGACTGCGATGGTGAGTGGGCCTGCGGCCATGGCTTCGTCTTCTTCTGCCTCGTCGCTCTCTTGGTCTGCCGACACCACAGGCGCATCCAGGTGCGCGGTCACCGTGCCATTGACATCCAGTGCCATCAAGTCGACCTGCCCCAATTTGACGCGCACACGCGCACCGCGCATCAAACCCTGGGCGCCCATCACACTGAACATCAGCGGCAAACTGTCAGCCCGCACCAACCAGCTGCCGCCACCCATCTCCTTGACCAAGCTGGCTTCCAGCTCTTCAATGCCCTGCTGCTCGACATGGCGCAACGTCCAGTAACGCTCCATGCTCGACTGCACGCTGTTGTAGGCGCTGTAGGCCGCGTCAAAGCCGCTGATGATGGAGAACAACTCGGCATCTTTCGGCTTGAAGGGCGCGGCCAAGGCCGCGGTTGCGCCGTGGCGCGCGCACGCGATGATTTGCCACTGGTTGACCAAGTCGGTGTAGCGGCGCAGGGGCGATGTGCTCCAGGCATAGCTGGGCACGCCAATACCGGCATGCGGCAAGGCCTTGGTGCCCATGCGCACCTTCACGCCAGGCGCCATGCTGGCCTGGCTGCGATAAATACCGGGCACGCCAAAACTGGCCATCCACTGGCCCCAAGTGCTGTTGGCCAAAATCATGGCCTCGGCCACCATCAGATCGAGCGGCGCACCGCGCTGGCGCACACCGATCAACACCGTCTCTTCGCCCGTGGGTGGCACGTCGTTGCTGGGTCGGTCCAACTTGAAGCTGTAATCTGGTCGGTTGAAGCTCTCGGGCTTGCCGCGCACCACCTCTCGTCGGGCTTTCAGGGTTTGGGCCAGACGCCAGTAAAACGCCAACGTGGGGCGGTCCACCGGCAAATCGGCGGGCGTTTCAGCCTCGGCACTTTCCAGCCACTCTCGGGTGATGGTTTGGTCAAGCTGGTCGTGGCGCAAGTTGGCCAGAATGGACACCCGCTCCACGCGCGTTTCAGTCTTCAGCACTTCCAGATCGGCTTCACTGAAGGTCACATACAAAGACACCGCGGGGCAATCACGGCCTTCGATCAGGGTGTAGGCCTGCACCACGCTATCGGGCAACATGGTGATCTTGTAGCCCGGCATGTACACCGTGGACAAACGCTGACGCCCCAACTGGTCGATGGCGCTGCCTGGCGTCAAGGCCAGGCCGGGCGCGGCAATGTGAATGCCCACCGTGACGGTGCCGGTACCCAAGCCTTGCAAGGACAAAGCATCGTCGATTTCTGTGGTGTGTGAATCGTCGATCGAAAAAGCCTGCACCGGCGCCAGCGGCAATTCGTCGTGGATGGCCGGAGCCTGCAAAGCCGGAAATCCCGTGCCTTTGGGGAAAAGGTCGAACAAGAAACGCTGCCAATGAAAATCCCAGGCCGAAGCGATGGCCCCAGCGTTTTGCAACAAGTCCAAAGGCGCTGTCTGGCTGGCTTTGCTGGCCTCAACCACGGCTTTGTATTCGGGCGTGTTTTTGTCGGGACGGAACAGGATTTTGTACAGCTGTTCGCGGATCGGGGCCGGGCACACGCCGGCCACCAACTCGGCTGACCAAGCCTCGATCTGCGCTTGAAGCTGCTTCTTTTTCTCGATCGCGAGCAAGGCCTGTTGCACGATTTCGGCCGGCGCTTTGCGGTAACGGCCTTTGCCACCACGGCGAAAATAATGCGGCGCTTCATGCAGGCGCAGCAAGGCGGCCACCTGGTGCACCGTGCTGGCACCCTCGCTGAAGTAATCTTTGGCCAGATCGGCAAAACCGAATTCCTCGTCCGAGGCAAATTCGTAGGCCAGCTCCAGCTCAATGCTTTGGCTCAGGACAGCTGCTTCGCTCAGCAACGCAGCGGGACTTGGTTTTTCAAACTTGAGCAGCATTTGCGCTGCCTTGACTTTGACCCGTTTGCCCGAATCGAGCTCCACCTGAGCGGAGGCCTCGGCTTCGGACAGGATGCGTCCGGCCATGAATTTGCCGGCTTCTTCAAATAATGCGTACATGGGCCGATTTTCCCATGCGCTGCCGCCTTGACAGGGGCCGGGCCTCAGGCCAGGTGAAGAAATTCCAAGATTTCTGGCAGGACATCGTCAAAATCACTCAGCGCGTGATCACTGCCCTCCAACAGGCGCACTTGGCCCGATGCGTGCCGGGCCAGCATTTCGCGCCAATCCAGCACCTCATCCCCCTTGGCGATCACCGCCAGGCTTGAGGGTGGATGGCTCGAGTCGATCGGGGTCAGGGCCTCCAGATCGACCAATTCCTGTACGTGCGTCGCCTCAAAAAATATTTTTTGCGCGGGATCGTGCCATGCAGGGTGTTCGCCAATGTGGCGGGCCAAATCACGCGACGGATACACAGCCGGATTGAGCAACACAGCCGGGCAGCCCAGCTGCCGGGCCAGAACAGCCGCATAAAACCCACCAAGTGAGGAGCCGATGATCGCCATGTGCTGGCGCGGCCACGCCGACACGCCCGACAGCACCATGGCCATGGCCTGCCGGGGAGAAGCTGGCAACGACGGGCACCACCAAGTCACGTCAGGGTGCTGGTTTTGCACGATCTCCGCCATTTTTCGGGCCTTCATCGACTGGGGCGATGAGCGAAAACCGTGCAGGTAAAGCAGGTGCGTGGTGCGGGTCATGGCCAAACCAGACAAAACGCCATGATCCAGGTCAATTTGGCGCGTGCGTTAAGCCGGCTCACCAGGCAGGCTGCAGTGCAGCAAAGCCTCGTGGCGCTTCGCTGGGCCGATCAAAGCTCACGATGTCATAAGCATCAGGCTGGGCCAGCAAGGCCCGCAGAAGCTGGTTGTTCATGGCATGACCGGAACGGAATGCGCTGTACGAGGCCAACAACGGTTTGCCCAAAATGTACAAATCGCCCATCGCGTCGAGGATCTTGTGTTTGACGAACTCGTCGTCGTAGCGCAAACCGTCCGAATTGAGCACCCGGTAATCGTCCATCACGATGGCGTTGTCCAAGCCGCCCCCCAAAGCCAGTCCGTTGGCACGCAACATTTCCACATCTTTGGTGAAGCCAAAAGTACGGGCGCGGGCAATGTCACGGGCGTACACACCTTCGGACATGTCAAACACCACCTGCTGTCCGGTCGAGTCCACGGCAGGGTGTCGGAAATCGATCTCGAAGCTCAGCTTGTAGCCGTGGTAGGGCGTCAAACGCGCCCACTTGATGTTTTGGCCCTCGCCCTCAGACACTTCCACAGGCTTGAGCACGCGCACAAAGCGCTTGGGAGCCTGTTGCTCGACCACGCCTGCGCTTTGCAGCAAGAAGACGAACGAAGAAGCCGAACCATCCAGGATGGGCACCTCTTCGGCCGTGATGTCGACATACAAGTTGTCAATCCCCAAACCGGCACAGGCCGACATCAGGTGCTCGACCGTCAAGACCTTGGCCTGACCTGCCGAAATGGTGGAGGCCAGGCGGGTGTCGGTCACCGCCTCAGCGTTGACGGGAATATCGACCGGCTCAGGCAGGTCGATCCGGCGAAACACAATGCCGGTGTCGGGGGCTGCGGGACGCAGGGTCAGCTCGACACGCTGGCCGCTGTGCAAACCCACGCCGACGGCTTTGGTCAAGGTTTTGAGGGTGCGTTGAGCGAGCATGGAATTATTTTAATTGCATGGGGTTGTGTGGTGCTGACAAGGCATTGAACTTGGCGCTTAGGGCCGACTTTGCCAACACACCAGTCCCGGTGTGCTCTCCGGGGCTGGCGGGCGATATTGAGGCGCGAAGCGACGACGAGCCCGACGGCCCCGGGGAACATACCGGGACGGACCATACCCAAAGCCATTTCCAAAGCTCTGCCACCCACTCGTTTGAACTCAAGCAAAAAGAGGCCTGACAGGCAAGCACCCGTCAGGCCCCAAAGCACCTGAAATAACCGTCAGATCTGCAGATCAGTCTGCTTGCTTGCGCAAGAAAGCGGGGATCTCGATGTCGTCCATGCCAGCGTTGGCCATGCCATCAACTCGGGCCGCCGCATGCGTGCGGTTGCTGCGCCAGATGGCGGGTGTGTTCATGCCACTGGCAGACAACGTCGATGGGGTGTTCAACGAAGGTGCTACGGCGTCATGTCCACCCATGGCGAAAGGCATGTTGTCGGTACCTGTGCGCAACACTTGCAGGGGAGGCGCTGTGCGGCGTGCACCGGCTTTGGACAGGCCCGTGGCCACAACGGTCACGCGGATCTCGTCGCCCAGGCTTTCGTCGTAGGCTGTGCCGTAAATCACATGGGCGTTTTCCGAAGCGTAAGCGCGGATGGTGTTCATCGCCTGCTTGGACTCGGACAACTTCAAAGACCCCTTGGCGGCACTGATCAACACCAGCACGCCCTTGGCACCCGACAAGTCCACACCTTCGAGCAGCGGGCAAGCCACGGCTTGCTCGGCCGCGATGCGGGCGCGATCCGGGCCGCTGGCTGCAGCTGTGCCCATCATGGCTTTGCCTGGCTCACCCATCACGGTACGCACGTCTTCAAAGTCGACGTTCACATGGCCGGGCACGTTGATGATCTCGGCAATGCCGCCAACAGCGTTTTTCAACACATCGTTGGCGTGGGCAAAAGCCTCGTCTTGTGTCATGTCTTCGCCGCCGGGCAATTCCAGCAGTTTTTCGTTCAACACCACGATCAGCGAATCGACATTGGCTTCAAGTTCCTGCATGCCGATATCGGCATTGGACATGCGACGACCGCCTTCAAATTCAAACGGCTTGGTCACCACACCCACCGTCAAAATGCCCATCTCTTTGGCAATGCGAGCGATCACAGGTGCTGCGCCCGTGCCCGTACCGCCACCCATGCCTGCGGTGATGAACAACATGTGCGCGCCTTCGATGGCGGCACGGATGTCGGCTTCGGCGCTCTCAGCGGCTTCGCGACCTTTTTCGGGCTTGCTCCCAGCGCCCAGACCGGTTTGACCCAGTTGGATGAAGCGGTGTGCCGCACTGCGCGCAAGTGCTTGCGCATCGGTGTTGGCGCAGACGAATTCAACGCCTTGGACTTGGCGCTCGATCATGTGCTCGACAGCGTTACCGCCGCCGCCGCCGACACCGATCACTTTGATTTGGGTGCCTTGGTTGAATTCTTCGGTTTGGATCATTTCGATGGTCATGGTGCTACTCCTGAGATTGTTTGCAGTTGCTTGGATTTTCTAAATACGTTTTTTTGTTCGGGAAAGGGGTGTCAACATCGACACGGTCGGCATGTCGGTGGGCTGCCTCTGGCCTGAAAGCGTTTTTTCCAGTTCATCAGAAGTTCCCCACGATGAAGTCTTTGAATCGGCCAAAAGCGTTGTTCACCGAACTCTTCTTTTGTGTGACTTTGTAGCCGCGCAGACGGGCCAAGCGGGCTTCTTCGAGCAAGCCCATCACGGTGGCTGCGCGGGGCTGGCTGACCATGTCGGCCAAGCCACCTGCATATTTGGGCAGGCCACGGCGCACAGGTTTGAGAAAAATATCTTCGCCCAACTCGACCATGCCCGGCATGACCGCGCTGCCGCCCGTGAGCACGATGCCCGAGGACAGCACTTCTTCGTAACCCGACTCGCGGATGACTTGGTGCACCAACGAGAAAATTTCTTCGATGCGCGGCTCAATCACGCCGGCCAGCGCCTGGCGACTCAGCATGCGCGGACCCCGGTCACCCAGACCAGGCACTTCGACTTGCGCATCCGGATCGGCCAGCAACTGCTTGGCATAACCGCTTTCAACCTTGATGTCTTCGGCATCTTTGGTGGGGGTGCGCAGGGCCATGGCGATGTCGCTGGTGATCAGGTCTCCGGCAATCGGGATCACCGCGGTGTGGCGGATCGAGCCGTTGGCAAAGATGGCCACATCGGTGGTGCCCGCGCCAATGTCCACACACACCACGCCCAATTCACGCTCGTCTTCGGACAACACGGCCAAGCTCGACGATTGCGGGTTGAGCAGCAACTGGTCGACCTCAAGGCCACAGCGGCGCACACATTTGATGATGTTTTCCGCCGCGCTTTGTGCGCCCGTCACGATGTGCACCTTGGCTTCCAAGCGCATGCCGCTCATGCCAATGGGCTCTTTGACTTCCTGACCGTCGATCACGAACTCTTGAGGGGCCACCAACAACAAGCGCTGGTCGGTCGAGATGTTGATGGCACGGGCCGTTTCCATCACGCGAGCCACATCGGCCTGGGTGACTTCCTTGTCCTTGATGGCCACCATGCCACTGGAGTTGATGCCGCGAATGTGGCTGCCCGTGATGCCCACGTTCACGCGGGTGATCTTGCAGTCAGCCATCAGCTCGGCTTCTTTGAGCGCCTGCTGGATGCTTTGCACCGTGGCGTCGATGTTGACCACCACGCCGCGCTTGAGGCCATTGCCCGGCGCGATCCCCAAGCCAGCGATTTTGAGTCCGCCATCGAGCATCACTTCGGCCACCACTGCCATCACTTTGGAGGTGCCAATGTCCAAGCCCACGACCAAATCTTTGTATTCTTTTGCCATTTGAATCACCGTTTCCGTTTCATTCTTTTGTCTTGATCACTCAAGGCTTTTTGGGACCCACTGCTTCCAGCGTGGTCACACCACGCAAGCGCAAGGCATAACCATCTTTGTGCCGCAAATCCGCCCCCGCCAGGGAGGTCGGCGTGCGCCCATAACGGGCCGTCACCTGCGAGAGCGTTTTGAAAAACAATTTCAACTGAGCTGTTATTTCCGCTTCAGTTCCCCGTCCCAACTCCAGCAGTGCGCCACCGTCTGTCAGCACCCGCCAGCTGCCTCGTGGCGTCAGCTCAAGCTGTTCAATGCCCATGTCCATGGCCTCAAAAATCGGCAACAAATGACGGTACATTTGCACCACCATCTGCGACTGCGCATCCGGACCTTTCAGACGCGGCAAGTGCTCCACATCCACGTCTTCCACATTCGCCTCAAACACGCGGCTCTGCTGGTTCACCATCTTGTTGGTGCCCTCATCGCCCCAAAGCGCCATGGGCTGGTGCTCGACCAGAACCGTCCTCAAGCTGTTTGGAAAATCCCGGTGCACCACAGCACCCCGAACCCAAGGAACGGCCTCAAAAGCTTCGCGTGTGCGTTTCAGATCGATGGTGAAAAAGTTGCCGCTCAATTGCGACATCACATTGGCCCGCAAGGTCACCGCGTTGTTGCGCGTGACCTCGCCCTGCACGGTGATCGCCTGGATCGCAAACACCGGGTGTCGCAACAACCACCAGGCCCCGCCCCCGAGAATCAGCAAGACGAACGCCATCACCAGCAAGGCTGCTGTCATGTTCATCAGCCGGATATCCAGCGGCAATGGCAGTGTGGGTTTCACCCGCGAGCCTCCTGCACATGGTCCAACGAAGCCGCAGCCAGCAACTGGCAGCACAAGGCTTCGTAGCTGAGGCCCGCCGCCTTGGCGGACATGGGCACCAAAGAATGACCGGTCATGCCCGGCGAGGTGTTGATCTCCAGCAGGTAGGGCTGGCGCGTTGCCGCGTCAATCATCACGTCGATGCGGCCCCAACCCCGGCAAGCCAACACCCGGTAAGCCTTGACAACCAAGGCCTCGATCGCAGCCTCTTCCGAAGCGGGCAAACCCGAGGGCACCAGGTACTGGGTGTCGTCGGTGAAGTATTTGTTCTGGTAGTCGTAATTGCCTGCAGGGGCCACGATGCGAATCACCGGCAAAGCGCGGCTGCTGTCGCCTTCGCCCAAGACCGGGCAGGTGACTTCGTCGCCCACAATGCATTGCTCGCACAGGATGTCAGCATCGCATTGCGCTGCCGCCGCCAATGCCGCAGGCAAGTCCTGGATTTTCTCAACCTTGCTCACCCCAATCGACGAGCCTTCGCGTGCAGGCTTCACGATCATGGGCAAGCCCAAGGCCTGGATAAGGCCATCCATCGACACGCTGCCCAGCTGCTCACGGCGTACCAGCACATAGTTGGGGGTGGGCAAGCCTTCGGCCAGCCAAACGCGCTTGGTCATGGTCTTGTCCATGGCAATGCTGGATGCCATCACGCCAGAACCTGTGTAGGGAATGCCCAGCAGCTCAAGAGCACCTTGCACCGTGCCGTCTTCACCATAACGGCCATGCAAAGCAATAAAACAACGGTCAAAGCCTTCGCGCTTGAGCTCGCTCAGGTCTCGCTCAGCGGGATCAAACGCATGGGCATTCACACCCGAAGCCCGCAGAGCCTGCAACACGCCCTGGCCCGACATCAGGGACACTTCGCGCTCGGCGGAGCGGCCTCCCATCAGAACGGCGACCTTGCCTAAATTTAAAACGCTCATGCGGCACCTCCCAACTCAACCACCTTGGCAGGCACCGCACCGATTGAGCCGGCACCCATGCAAATCACGACGTCGCCATCGCGGGCGTTGCTCAGTACCGCTTGCGGCATGTCGGCAATCGCATCGACGAATACGGGTTCCACCTTGCCCGCCACGCGCAGGGCTCGGGCCAGGGATCGCCCGTCCGCGGCCACGATCGGAGCTTCACCTGCAGCGTAGACCTCGGACAACAAGACGCTGTCGCAACCCTGACCAATGACTTTCACGAAATCTTCAAAGCAATCGCGGGTGCGGCTGTAACGGTGCGGCTGAAACGCCAACACCAAGCGACGACCCGGGAACGCGCCACGGGCTGCTGACAGCGTCGCGGCCATCTCGACCGGGTGATGGCCGTAGTCATCGATCACGGTGAAATGCCCTGCACCACCGGGCACAGCCACATCGCCATAACGCTGAAAACGACGACCCACACCTTTGAAGCCTGCCAGTGCACGCTGCACGGCCGCATCATCGACACCCAACTCCACCGCCACGGCCACAGCGGCCAGCGCGTTGAGCACGTTGTGGTTGCCGGGCAAGTTCAGTACCAGAGGCAGGTCGGGCAGGATCACGCCGTTGCGCCTTTGCACCGTGAAGTGCATCTGGCCATGCTCGGCACGCACATCCACAGCACGCACTTGGGCACCTTCGTTCAAACCATAGGTCGTCACGGGCCTGGCGATGTCGTTCACGATCGACTGCACGCCAGGATCGTCCGAACACACAATTGCGGTGCCATAAAAAGGCATACGGTGCAAAAACTCGACAAACGCCGCTTTGAGCCTGGCCAGATCATGGCCATAAGTCTCCATGTGGTCGGCATCGATGTTGGTCACCACGGCCATCACGGGCAACAAGTTCAAGAACGACGCATCGGACTCATCGGCTTCCACCACGATGTAGTCACCTGTGCCCAACTTGGCATTGGCGCCCGCGCTGTTCAAGCGGCCTCCGATCACAAAGGTCGGGTCCAGACCCGCTTCGGCCAGCACGCTCGCAACCAGACTGGTGGTGGTGGTTTTGCCGTGCGTGCCCGCAATGGCCACGCCTTGCTTCATGCGCATCAGCTCGGCCAGCATCACGGCGCGGGGCACGATAGGGATGTGACGCTCACGGGCTGCCAGCACTTCGGGGTTGTCGGCTTTCACGGCAGTGGAAGTGACCACGGCGTCGGCATCCTTGACGTTGTCGGCCGTGTGACCCACATGCGTTTCGATGCCCAAATCCGCCAAGCGGCGCAGCGTGACGCTGTCCGACAAGTCCGAACCCGAGATCTGGTAGCCGAGGTTCAACAGCACTTCGGCGATGCCGCTCATGCCCGAGCCGCCCACACCGATGAAATGGATTTTTCGAATGGCGTGTTTCATGCTGCCAACTCCTCACAAGCCATCACAACCTCCCGAGTGGCATTCGTTTTTTTCTGTTCGTACGCTTTTTCAGCACAGGCCAACAAGCTCTCGCGACTCAGTCCGGCCAATCGGTCGGCCAGCGCCTGCGCTGTCAACTCAGCCTGCGGCACCAGCCAGCCACCACCTTGCGCGACCAAAAACTGCGCATTGGTGGTTTGGTGGTCGTCCACCGCAAACGGGAACGGCACAAACAAGGCCGCAGCACCCACAGCCGCTATTTCAGTCACCGTGCTGGCACCTGCGCGGCAGATCACCAGATCGGCTTGGGCAAACGCCGTGGCCGTGTCGTCGATGAACGGCGTCAAGTCAGCTTGCACCCCCGCTGCCGCGTAGTTGACACGCAGCGCCTCGATTTGTTTGGCCCCGCTTTGGTGGGTCACCACAGGGCGCGTTGCGGCAGGCAACAAAGCCAAGGCTTGCGGCACGATGTCGTTCAAGGCCTTGGCCCCCAAGCTGCCGCCCACCACCAGAACCCGCAAAGGGCCGGTTCGCCCGACAAAGCGTTGGGCTGGGCTGGCTTGCTCAGTAAACGCCCGGCGCAGTGGATTGCCCACCCATTGACCCGTTTTGAAAACACCGGGGAAAGCGGTGAACACGCGATCGGCCACCTGCGCCAACACTTTGTTGGCCAGGCCTGCCACTGAATTTTGTTCGTGCAGCACAACAGGCTTACCCCACAGGCTGGCCATCAGGCCGCCCGGAAATGTGATGTAGCCGCCCAGGCCCAGCACCACATCAGGCTGCACACGGCGCACCACCTGCAGGCTTTGCCAGAACGCACGCAACAGTTTGAAAGGCAGCACGGCCAGTGTCTTGAGGCCTTTGCCACGCACGCCGCCAAAGTCAACGGCCTCAAACGCAAAACCACGCGGCGACACCAACTGGCTTTCCATGCTGTGAGGTGCGCCCAACCAGTGCACGCGCCAGCCTGCATCTCGCAAAGCCTCGGCCACAGCCAAGCCCGGAAAGATGTGCCCCCCGGTGCCGCCCGCCATGACCAATGCGCATTTGGTGCTCATGAGCGCCCTCCACGCATCATCTGTTTGTTCTCTGCGTCGATGCGCAACACCACCGCCACGGCGATCAGATTCATCATGATGGCCGAGCCGCCGTAACTCATCAGGGGCAAGGTCAAACCCTTGGTGGGCAAAGCGCCCAGGTTCACGCCCATGTTGATAAAGGCCTGAAAGCCGATCCAGATGCCCACACCTTGCGCCACCAGGCCAGAGAAAACCTTGTCCAAGGCGATGGCCTGACGACCAATGACCATGATGCGGCGGCTGAGCCACAAAAACAGGAAAATCACCAAGGACACGCCCACCAAACCGAACTCTTCACCGATCACGGCCAACAAGAAATCGGTGTGCGCCTCGGGCAACCAGTGCAGTTTCTCCACACTCCCGCCCAAGCCCACACCCCACACTTCGCCGCGTCCGATGGCGATCAAGGAATGCGATAACTGGTAGCCCTTGCCCAAAGCGTGCTCGGCACTGAAGGGGTCCAGATAGGCAAAAATACGCTCCCTGCGCCAAGGCGATGCGGCGATCATCACCATAAAGGCGCCCACCAGAACAGCAAAGATCAGGAAGAACATGCGGGCATTGACGCCGCCCAAAAACAAGATGCCCATGGCAATGATGGCGATCACCATGAAGGCCCCCATGTCCGGTTCGGCCAGCAAAAATACACCGGCCAGTGCGACGGCAGCCCCCATGGGCAACACAGCGCGGAAGAACCGCTCTTTCACATCCATCTTGCGCACCATGTAATCGGCCGCATAAATGATGGTGGCGAACTTTGCCAACTCGGAAGGCTGAAAGTTCATGATGCCAAAGGATATCCAGCGCCGCGCACCGTTAACGCCTTTGCCAATGAAAGGGATCAGCACCATGGCCAACAACACAAGAGCGATCACAAACAAAGGCCTGGCCACTTTTTCCCAGGTTTCTGTGGGCACCTGAAAGGCCAACAAAGCCATGACGCTGCCCACCAACATGGAGATCACATGCCGGGTCAAGAAATGGGTCTGCGCGTAACGCGCAAAACGGGGGTTGTCCGGCATGGCAATCGACGCCGAATACACCATCACCATGCCCCACATGAGCAAGGCGACGACCACCCAAACCAATGCCTGGTCCACGCTTTGCAAGCGGGTCGAGGACCCAGAGGCCGTGCGGGCAAAGTCGTAGCTGCCCAGATTCACCGGCAAACCCTGTGAACTGGCACCTTGTCCGCTCACACGACCTGTGAAAAGGCTGGCCATGCGCGCCATACCGGCTTGCATGCGCTGACTGAATGACAAGACTTCGCTCACAGTCCGCCCTCCATCGTCACACCAGCCGCTTCGGCCAAGCGGGCCACAGCCTGACAAAAGACCTCGGCACGGTGGCCATAGTGGTCAAACATGTCAAAACTTGCACAAGCAGGGGACATCAACACAGCATCACCGCTTTGTGCCATCGCCGCCGCTTGCGCCACGGCATCGGCCATGTCTGCGGCATCGTGCAAGGGCACGCCAAGGTCTTGCAGTGCTTCGCGAATGCGCGGGGCATCACGCCCGATCAGCACCACGCCACGGGCAAAACGCGTGACAGGATCGGCCAAGGGCCCAAAGTCTTGGCCTTTGCCATCGCCACCCAGAATCACCACCACTCGGCGGTCAGCGCCCAGGCCTTGCAGGGCGGCCACGGTGGCCCCCACGTTGGTGCCTTTGCTGTCGTCAAAATACTCTACCTCGCCCACGATGGCCACAGGCTCCACGCGGTGCGGCTCACCCCGGTATTCGCGCAGGCCGTACAACATGGGGCCCAAAGCACAGCCCGCACTACCGGCCAAGGCCAAGGCAGCGAGTGCATTGACGGCGTTGTGCCGTCCGCGAATGCGCAAAGCATCTGCGGGCATGAGCCGTTGAATGTGCAGCTCTTCGGCTTCGTCTTTGCGACGGCGACGCGTTTCGTCAGCTTCCAGCGCACGCACCAACCAGGTCATGCCGTTCATCACTTCAATGCCAAAGTCACCGGGACGCTGGGGCATGTCACCCCCAAAGGTCACACAAGCACGCTCTACTGGCTTTTGCAGTTTCACGCGCACAGGGGCGGGCCGCATGGCCATGACTTGCGGGTCTTCGCGGTTGAGCACCATCAAAGCTTGTGCCCCAAAAATACGGGCCTTGGCGGCGGCATACGCCGCCATGGAGCCATGCCAGTCGAGGTGATCCTGCGAGATGTTCAACACCGTAGCCGCGGTCGGCTCGAATCCGTCGCTGCTGTCGAGCTGGAAGCTGGACAACTCCAGCACCCAGACTTGCGGCAAGGCCTGCGCCATGGGGTGAACGGCGACAGGGGCAACGGGGGCCATCGGCAGCAGCGGAGCCTCTTCGTCGTCATCCGCGGCGGCCGGATCGTGCGGCTCGTCCTGGACCACTTCGATCACCTCTTGGCTGACTGGCTCAGGGGCATGCAATGGCGACTGGGCGTCGGACTGGGATGTCAGCTCGGCCAGCCGTTCTGCCTCGTGTGCATCGGCTTGCTGATCGACCCACAACTGGGCTTGCGCCATGGCTTCGGTCAGCGTGTCGAGCAGTGTGGGGCCAATATTGCCCGCCACTTTCACCGTCTTGCCGGCACGCGCCACCAACTGCCCGGTCAGCGATGTGACCGTGGTCTTGCCGTTGGTACCGGTAATTGCCAGCACCTGTGGGGCATAGCCAAAGCGGTCCTTCAAATCCTGCAAACCCGCTGCGAACAAACTCAGCTCACCGCCTTGCCACAGGCCCATGGCTTGAGCCGCGTCGACCACCGGGGCCACCACTTCAGGGGTCAAACCCGGGCTGCGAAACACGGCACGAACCGAAGTGCCTTCAACCAAACTGCCCACAAATGGACCGGCCACAAATCGAACAGCTGGCCACTCGGCCTGCAAAGCGGCCAGCTGGGGTGGCGTCTCGCGGGTGTCGGCCACGGTCACGTCTGCCCCGGCATGGGCGCACCAACGGGCCATCGCCAGGCCCGAAGCACCCAAACCGAGAATCAGAACGTGTTGACCTTGGAGCTGCATGGCTTATCTCAGCTTCAGGGTCGACAAGCCGACCAGACACAGCAGCATGGTGATGATCCAGAAACGCACGACGACTTGCGTTTCCTTCCAGCCGCTCTTTTCAAAATGGTGGTGCAAGGGAGCCATCTTCAGGATGCGCCGACCTTCGCCGTATTTTTTCTTGGTGTATTTGAAATAGGCCACCTGGGCCATCACCGACAAAGCCTCGACCACAAAGATGCCGCCCATGATGGCCAGCACGATTTCCTGTCGCACGATGACCGCGATGGTGCCCAGAGCCCCACCCAGCGCCAGAGCCCCCACATCGCCCATGAAGACCTGGGCCGGATGGGTGTTGAACCACAAAAATGCCAAACCTGCGCCCGCCATGGCAGCGCAGAAAATCATCAATTCGCCCGAACCCGGAATGTGCGGGAAGAACAGGTATTTTGAGTAAACCGAGCTGCCCGTCACATAAGCAAACACGCCCAGGGCCGAGCCGACCATGACGACCGGCATGATGGCCAGACCATCGAGGCCATCGGTCAAGTTGACGGCGTTGCTGGCCCCCACAATGACCAGATAGGTCATGAGCACAAAACCCAAAACACCCAATGGGTAATTGATCTCTTTGAAAAACGGCACCTGCAAACCGGCCTTAGGAGGCAAGTTCACATCAAAACCAGACATGACCCATTTGCCAAACAGGTCCAGCACGCGCAGGTTGGAGACTTCAGAAATACTGAACACCAGATACAGCGCGGCCAACAAGCCGATCACCGACTGCCAGAAATATTTTTCGCGCGAGCGCATGCCCTCTGGGTCTTTGTTGACCACCTTGCGCCAGTCGTCCACCCAGCCGATGGCACCAAAAGCCAGCGTCACCACCAGCACGATCCAGACAAAGCGGTTTGAAAGGTCAAACCACAACAAGGTGGAGATGGCGATGGACAACAAAATGAGCACGCCGCCCATGGTGGGCGTGCCGCTTTTGGCCAAGTGCGACTCCATGCCGTAGCCACGGATCGGCTGACCGATCTTGAGCGATGTGAGGCGACGGATCACAAAGGGGCCAGCAGCCAGACCGATCAAGAGCGCCGTCATCGCGGCCATCACCGCACGGAAAGTGATGTATTGAAAAACACGCAAAAAGCCCCACTCCGGGGACAAACTTTGCAACCATTGGGCCAGGCTAAGCAGCATGGGCCTCCCCTTTGTTGTTGTGTTGAGTGTGGTGCGCCTCACCGATTGACAGCAAGGCTTCGACCACGCGCTCCATCTTCATGAAACGCGAGCCTTTGACCACCACACTTTGAAACTCGCCGACCTGAGCGGTAACGGCCGCCAGCAGGCTGGCCATGTCCGGAAAATGCCGAGCCGCAGCAAATGCCTGTGCGCTGTGCACGCACAAATCACCCAGGGTGAAGAGCGACTCAATGCCGCGCTCAGCCGCATAGGCGCCGACCTCGGCGTGAAACTCGGGGCCCTGGTTGCCCACCTCGCCCATGTCACCCAACACCAGCAAACGCGGCGCGGGCAACTCGGCCAACACGTCGATGGCGGCGCGGACCGAGTCGGGGTTGGCGTTGTAGGTGTCGTCGATCAAGGTGATGTCGGCACCGCCGCTGTGCAGCACCAGCGCACGCGAACGGCCCTTGACTGGCTCAAAGGCCAACAGGCCCTGCGCTACGACGGCCAATGGCACCCCCGCTGCGAGAGCACAGGCACTGGCCGCCAATGCATTCTTCACGTTGTGACGACCGGCAATGTGCAAGCGCACGGGCGCGGTGCCTTCTGGCGTTTTAAGGGTGAACTGCCAGGCTCCGGACTGCCAGACCACCACGGTGGCTCGCACGTCGGCCTCATTGGCAGAGGCCATGGCAAAGCAGCGCTGCACTCGGTGACCAGACAACGCCTGCCAGATGGGTGTGTAAACGTCATCGGACGGAAACACCGCCACACCCTCAAGGGGCAAGGCCTGCAGCACAGCCCCGTTTTCATGGGCCACAGCTTCGACCGTGCCCATGAACTCTTGGTGTTCACGCTGCGCGTTGTTGACCAAGGCCACGTTGGGCTGGGCCAGCTTGGACAAATAGGCGATTTCGCCAGGGTGGTTCATGCCCAACTCGACCACGGCAATGCGGTGATGGGCCCGCAGGTTGAACAAGGTCAGCGGCACGCCAATGTCGTTGTTCAGATTGCCCTGCGTAGACAAGGCGTCTTTGCCCGCATGCGCACGCAAGATGGACGCGATCATTTGCGTCACGGTGGTCTTGCCGTTGCTGCCGGTCACGGCAATCACGGGCAAATCAAACTGCGCGCGCCAGCCTGCGGCCAATTCGCCCAAAGCGATGCGTGCATCAGGTACCACCAACGCCGGCAAATCGTGTGCCATCGCTTGCGCCTCACCCGAGGCTTCGCACACCACGGCCACCGCGCCTTGCGCTTTGGCCTGCGCAATGAACTCGTTACCGTCAAAGCGCTCGCCGCGCAAAGCCACAAACAAGTCGCCCGCTTGCAAGCTGCGGCTGTCTGTGTGCACGCGATCGGCCGTCACAGACTGAATATTCACGCCGCGTGCTTGGCTCAGCCAACTCAACGCCAGGTCGAGCTTCAGGTTCATTTTGGAATTCAGGGCGTTCATGCGGTCGCTCCCTGGTGCCGCGTTGCACGTTGCTGCAAAGCGATTTGTGCCTGCAGCACATCCGAAAACGGGTGACGCACACCCATGATCTCTTGCTCAGTCTCGTGGCCTTTGCCAGCCACCAACACCACATCTTGTGCAGCGGCTTGTGCCACCACTTGGGCTATGGCCAGCGCACGGTCTGCCTGGATAAGCGACTGCGCAGGGCGGCTCAAGCCTGACACCATCGCAGCCAGAATGGCCTCCGGCGATTCAGAGCGAGGGTTGTCGCTGGTCAGCATCACTTGGTCGGCTGCCGCCTCGGCGGCTGCCGCCATCATGGGGCGCTTCAGGGCATCGCGGTCTCCGCCGCAACCCAGAACGCACCACAGGCGGCCGCCACGCGCCGCAGCTTGCGAACGCAAAGCGGTCAGCGCATGCGTCAGCGCATCGGGTGTATGCGCGTAATCCACCACCACCAAGGGCAGGCCTTGCTCGACCTGCTGCTCACCTTGCTGTGTCGACATGTCCTGCAGGCCGGAAAGCACGCGCTGCATGCGGCCCGGCACTGCGGTCAAATGCGCACAGGCTTGCACCGCCTGCGCCAACTCAAAACCCAGAGCACGCAAGCTGCCGATCACGCCCAACAGGTTGTCGATGTTGTAGTCTCCCATGAGGCCTGTGCGCAAAGTCTGCACATCGGCACCTTCGACGACTTCAAACGCCAAACCCTCGGCACTGTGAAGACTGCGGGCTTGCAAACGGGCCGAGCCCTTGCGCGAGCAAGTCCAGACATCGAGCGAGCCGCCTTGCAACTGCCCAGCCAACAAGCGGCCTTGCGCGTCGTCAATGTTGACCACGGCAGCCTGCAAACCGGACCAACCGAACAAAGCGGCTTTGGCCAACCAATAGCGGGCCATGTCACCGTGGTAGTCCAAATGGTCTTGCGTGAAATTGGTGAAAACGGCCACGCGAATTTGAGTGCCGTCCAAGCGGTGCTCGGCCAGCCCGATCGAAGACGCTTCAATGGCGCAATGCGTCACACCGCCATCGGCAAACTCACGGAACTGCCGCTGCATCAGCACCGGGTCGGGGGTGGTCATGCCGGTGCTCACCAGATGGGGCAATTGGCCCACACCCAAGGTGCCGATCAAGCCGCAGGCCTGATTCAACACTGGCGAAGCCAAGGCTTGGGCCAGCCACCAGGCCGTAGACGTTTTGCCATTGGTGCCGGTCACGGCCAGCACTTGCAAGTCCTGACTTGGTTGTTCGTAATACGCATCGGCGACCAGACCAGTCTGGGCCTTGAGGCCCTTCATGACAGCCAGGCGATCGGCATTGGCCGACGCATCGGGCAAGGCCTTCAGCCAAGGGGCATGCCCTTCTTCTTCGAGCAAACAGGCCGTGGCACCCCGTGCCAAGGCTTGCACCAAATACTGACGCCCATCGGTCGCCGCACCAGGCCAGGCGATGAACGCGTCACCCGGCTGCACTCTGCGGCTGTCTGTGCGCAACGCTCCCGTCACGCGGCTGCGCAACCAGAGGGCCGCGTCGGGGGCGCTGTGCAGCGTCTGCATCAGAAAGACTCCTCGACCGACTTGGCCACGATCTGCGGCTTGACCGCCATATCCGGCTGCACACCCATCAAACGCAGGGTCTGTTGCACGGTCTGGCTGAACACAGGCGCGGCGACATCGCCACCAAAATAACGGCCATTGCTGGGCTCGTCGATCATGACGGCCACAACAATGCGCGGGGCCTCAATGGGTGCCATGCCCACGAAAAAGCCCCGGTATTTTTTGCCAGCGTAACCCTTGCCTTCTTGTTTGTGTGCGGTGCCGGTTTTGCCGCCCACGGAATAACCCATGGTCTGCGCTTTTTGGGCCGTGCCGCCAGGGCCTGCGGCCATCTGCAGCATCTTGCGCATGGCTTTGGCGTTTTCCGCGCTGATGACCCGCACACCCTGCACCTGGTTGTCGGCTTTCATCAGCGTCGCTGGCACCACCTCGCCATCGCGGGCAAAGACTGTGTACGCCCTGGCCACTTGGAACAAGCTGCCAGAAATGCCATAGCCATAACTCATGGTGGCCTGCTCAATGGGACGCCAGGTTTTGTAAGGGCGCAAACGCCCACTGACCACACCCGGGAACGGCAACTGCGGCTTTTGCCCAAAGCCGACCTGGGCATACATTTCCCACATCTCTCGCGGTTGCATTTGCATGGCCATCTTGACCGTGCCCACGTTGCTGGACTTTTGAATCACCTCGTTCACCGTGAGCACGCCATGCGGATGCGCGTCGGTGATGGTTGAGCCCGTGATGGTGATGCGGCCAGGTGCCGTCTGGATCGGCGTTTCGGGCTTGACCAGCCCTTTTTCCAAGGCCAGCGCTACAGCAAAGGGCTTCATCGTCGAGCCCGGCTCAAAAGTATCTGTCAAAGCCCGGTTACGCAGTTGTTCACCGCTCAGGTTGACCCGCTTGTCCGGCGAATAGCTGGGGTAATTGGCCAACGCCAAAATTTCGCCCGACTGGGCATCCAGCACGACCACGCTGCCGGCTTTGGCTTTGTGCTCCAGCACCGCCTCGCGCAACTTCTGGTAGGCAAAGAACTGCACTTTGCTGTCGATGCTCAGCTGCAAGTCTTCGCCATCAACGGGCGGCACCGCCTCGCCCACGTCTTCGACCACCCGGCCCAAGCGGTCTTTGATGACACGGCGCGAACCCGGCTTGCCAGACAGTTGCTTTTGGAAAATCAGCTCCACACCTTCTTGGCCTTGGTCTTCCACATTGGTAAAGCCCACAATGTGGGCCGCCGCTTCGCCTTCGGGATACAAGCGCTTGTATTCCTTGATGTCGTAAACACCCTTGATGCCCAACGCCAGAATTTGTTTGACCACCGACTCATCCAGTTGCCGGCGCAACCAGACAAAGGTTTTTTCATCGTCCTTGAGTTTTTTGGTCAACTCGGCAGGCGTCAACTCAAGCAGGCGGGCCAGCTCGCGCAATTTGGCCGGGTCGCGCTCCATGTCTTCAGGATTGGCCCAGATGCTGGGCGCAGGCACGCTTGACGCCAACAACATGCCATTGCGATCCAGCACACGGCCCCGGTTGGCCGGCAAAGTGATTGTTCGCGCAAACCGGACTTCGCCCTGTCGAATGAAGAAATCGTTTGCAAAAACCTGCACATAAGCCGCACGAGCCACCAAGCCCATGAAGCCCAAAGCAATGGCAGCCACAATGAATTTGCTGCGCCAAACCGGTGTTTTGCTGGCCAGCAAAGGGCTGGATGAAAGTTGGACGCTGCGGCTCATGGGCGAGCCTCTTTCCCAGAAGCCGCTGCGTCCTGGCTGGACACATACTGGGTGATGGCAGGCGACGCCGCACGCATTTGCAACTGCTGACGTGCGATTTGCTCCACACGCAAAGGCGTGGCTTGCGCTCGGCGCTCGACCTGCAGGCGATCCTGGTCTACAGCCAGACGCTTGGCTTCTTTGTTGGCAGACTCAAGCGCCATGAACAAGCGCCGCGTCTCATACTGACTGTGCACCAATGCCAGCGCGCTGGCGATCACCGCCAGCAACAGAAAAATACTCAAGCGGGTCACGCGGGCACCTCGGTGCGCTCGGCCATGCGCATGATGGCGCTGCGCGAACGCGGATTGCCGCGCACCTCGGCCTCGCTTGGGCGAGTGCGACCACAGGCTTTCAAGCGCATCTTCACGGGTTCCGCAAAGGGCACACGCCGATCCACCACTTCTTTGGAATGCTTGGCGATGAACTGCTTCACGATGCGGTCTTCCAGCGAATGGAAGCTGATCACCACCAAACGGCCACCAGGGGCCAGCACATGCAGGCTGGCCTCTAGCGCTTGTTCGAGCTCCGCAAGCTCTGCGTTGATGAAAATCCGAAAAGCCTGAAATGTCCGCGTTGCAGGGTTCTGGCCCGGCTCGCGAGTTTTGACCGTGTCAGCCACGAGCTGGGCCAAATCGGAGGTGGTTGAAATTGGGCCCCGCTCTTGTCGGCGAGCCACAAGCGCCTTTGCAATCTGAAAAGCAAACCGTTCTTCGCCATAGTCACGTATCACCTCCGTGATTTGATCCACCGTGGCTGCTGCCAGCCAATCGGCCACACTTTCGCCGCGCGTGGTGTCCATGCGCATGTCCAGCGGGCCCTCAAAACGAAAAGAAAAACCCCTCTCGGGGCTGTCGATTTGGGGAGAGCTGATGCCCAAGTCCATCAGCACACCATCGACGCTGGCGGGTGGCAACTCTCCCAGGTTGGAAAAGCCCTCATGCCGGATCGAAAAGCGGGCATCGTCAATGCGCCCGGCTTCGGCAATCGCTTCAAGGTCTTTGTCAAAAGCCAGCAAACGCCCTTGTGCCGACAAGCGCGACAAAATCAAGCGAGAGTGACCGCCTCGACCAAAGGTGGCATCGACATAAGCGCCATCGGTTCCTGCTGAAGCCTGGAGCAATTCGTCCACCGCCTCGTTCAAAAGCACAGTGGTGTGGGTCAGTACAAGGTCGGTCATGGCGTTCAGAACGAGAAATCCTTGAACACATCGGGCATCTCGCCCTGCATGGCCTCAGCTTCCTGCGCGTCGTAGGTGGTTTTGTCCCACAACTCAAAGTGGTTGCCCATACCGAGCAACACGGTGTCTTTGGAAATGCCGGCGGCCTGACGCAACTCGGGCGAAATCAGCACGCGTCCGGTGCCATCCATCTCGACATCCATCGCATTGCCCAAAAAAATGCGCTTCCACCACTGGGCAGACATGGGCAACTGGGCAATGCGCTCGCGGAACTTCTCCCACTCGGTGCGGGGAAACACCATCAAACAACCATGGGGATGCTTGGTGATGGTCAGTTGGCCTTGTGCTGTGGCACTCAAGACGTCACGGTGCCGGGTCGGTACAGACAACCGCCCTTTGGCATCCAGACTCAGCGATGAAGCCCCTTGAAACACGACAACGACCTTTTCTCAGTTGAAAAATGCAGACAGGGACACTTTTCCCCACTTAATTGCACTTTTTTGCACTGTATCAGGAATTCGATGCAACTCAACCGGTATAGATCGATTTTTTTCAATGAAATCAATAGCTTAGCGCTGAAATCGAACGTACCAACAGGGGAAATTTCCATGTAAATTAGGCACTTACAAGCGGCAATGAAAGTAACCTGTGAAGGATGTTAAAAACTAAAAATAGTTAAGACATCAAATGCACAAAGCCCGCTTTTGACTCGACATGACCTCAGTTGGACACCAGCACCCCTATAAACAAGGCGCGCTAGCCGCCCACATGCGGCGGATGCATTGACTCCACATCCGCAAAACCGTGCTGGCGGGAAGCGACCGGCCCAGTCGTGCAGGACTGGCAGGTCACCCCTCAGGAAAGCTGAATGGCGCTTTCGCGCACCTCGGGTAAAAACGGTTTGACTTCTTACTGATAGCGGCATCCTCTCAAAATATGACTCCGCCTCAAGACCCGATGCTGTTCACCAACGGGTGCCTCAATAAAGAACCCCCCAACGCCTCTCAGCGTTGGGGGGTCCTTTATGCCGCCTGAGTGGCTGCAATCACCTTGCAGTGATCATCGTGCTCACAGCAGCTTGAACTGGCTGTCAGCCACCATCTGCTGCACCAAGTTGGCCAGCGTCGTCACTGTCGCGCTGTTGGCCTGCACGTCCGCGCCCACCACACTCAGGTTGTCCAGCGTCATGAACCAGGTCTTCTCAAACGCACTGCCATTGGCCTTGCCATCAAAGTCCACCTGAATCTGCACCTTGCCACCCACAGCCACCGCCTGCACATAGTCAGACACGGTGCTGCTGCCGGTGTAACCCTTGAGCAAAGCAGACAAGTCCAGCACGTCGGCTTCGGCTGTGCCCTGGCCGGAGCCCGTGCCGCCCTTGAGGCCAAAGTCGGTGATCTTGTCGCCAGCGTCCGAGTTCATCAGCTGTTGGCTCAGCCACTTGAACGTGTCCTTGCCGCCGCCACCGGTCAAGGTATCGCCAAACGTCAAGGCCGTGTTCAAGCTGGCCAGGTTGGCGGCTGTGGGCACACCGTTGTAACCCATGAGGGTTTCATCGGCCACCGTTCCGGCAAGTGTCTCCACCGACTCAGTACCTGTGACGTAATTGACGCCGCCCAAAGTCGCGTTATCGGCCAACGGCGTGATGCGCAAGCCGCTGTACACATCCAGCGTGTCGCCCAGTGCATCGGTCAGCGTGAACGTGATCGCACGGTCCAGCGCTGTCGGCGCTTCGCTCGCCGATGTCAGCTTGAGCGACTGCATCACGGCCTGCACTGCCTGGGCCTGCTGCGCCTCTGTGGCGTAGCTGGCTCCTGCCGCTGCAAAGTCAAACGCAATGGCCAATTTGCCCACCGCGCCCACGCCGTTGTCGCTCGCACTGACCGTGCCCACTTGCACACCGCCAATGCTCACCGCTCGCGTGGCGCTGTCGTAGCCCACGCTGTTGACACTGGTGTCAAAGCCCAAGCTGTCTGCCGCTGTCGCACCCGACAGGCTGACCACCAGCTTGCCGCCGCTAAAGCCTGCCGCCCACTGTCCGCCTTCTGCAGCCACCACTGCCGCCGCGGCCAGTTGCACGCCCGCTTGCGAGGCCGCCTCGGTCACCGTTTGGTCGGCCAACACGCCGCTGACTTGCACCCCGCCCAGGTGCACAAAGCCGCCTGAGACCAGTTGCGCCAAGCTCTTGCCGCTCACGCCGTTGAGCGTCACCAGATCCACAAAGCCCGAGGCCGCACCTGCGGTGCCCGCGTGGGCATCCACTAGCACGGTGGTCTTGCCACCCACATCCACCAGCTTGATCCAGTCGGCCACGCCTGCCGCTGTGCGGGCTCCGGTGTAGCCAAGCGCCGTGAGCAATGCGCCAACGTCGATGCTGTCGGCCTCGGCCCCTGCCGTGGCGGTGAAGTCGGTGATGGTCGCGCCCGTGTTGAGCGTGGCCTTCACATCGAACACGAAGCGGTCGTTGCCGCCGCCACCGGTCAGGGTGTCGCCCACTTCACCCGCGCGTGCGCCGTTGGGCTTGAACACGTCGTTGCCTTTGTCGCCCACCATCTGGTCGGCCAGGTTGGCACCTTGCCAGTAGCCACCCGTGGTGCTGGTGCCGCGGTTTTCTTTGGCCACCCAGACCACGTCTTTGCCGCCTGCGCTCACGCCCGTCAGGCTGCTGTCCACGATCTCGTTGAGCGTTGCGCCGTTGATGCCCGACACGCCCAGGCCCGCCTTGCCCGTGACCACGGTCACTTGCTTGTCGCTGCCGGGGTAGACCACGGCCACGTCATAGGTCTTGGCCGGGTCCAGACCAAAGAAGTCAGCGCCGTAGCTGCCAAAGTTGGAATTGCGTGAGGCACTGCTGCTGCTGGCACTGCGCATGGCCACCAAGGCCCCGGTGGCGCTGTCGTACAAGCGCACCACCGCGCCGTAGGCGTCTTGACCGCCGTGGTCATTGGCCACCATCACGCGCAAGAAGGTGTTCTCTGCCACTGCGGTGGTGTTGAGCTTGACCGACGATTGACCGACTGTCTGACCGGCCAAGTTGGTCCCCATCATCACGAAATCCAGACTGCGGTCACCATTGAGGTCAACCAACTGCAGACCTGTGGTCTGAGCATTCAAGTCCGCTCCCACTTCCCAACCCATGGTCGCAGCGGCGTTGGTGTAAGTGCCATCGGCATTGCCCAAAGCCACCACCAGTTTGATGGCGGTTTCGGCATACACCATGTCCAGACGCCCATCACCATTGACGTCAGCCACCAAGGTCTGCCATGGCAACGCGGCATTGGCAGCACCCAAACCAGTCACGGTCACGGCAGCAGGTGCCGCGAATTGTCCGTTGGCACTGCCATAAGACACCTTGCCGTTGGCACCCACCAGATCAAAGAAACCATCGCCATTCAAGTCAGCCGGTGCGTTGAGCGCCATAGACCGACCGGAAGACCATGGGTACAGAGCCGCCAAAGTGGTCGAGGCCGACAAGGTATAGCCACCGCCTTGGGCATTGGCCAACCATGCATAACCATCGCCTGCGGTCGCACCTGTGCTGACGTTGACTGTGATGCGGTCCAAGAGACCGTCGCCATTGAGGTCCACTGACAAAGCTGATGGCAGTTGTACCGAAGGCGTTGGCGTGCCATCAAAGCTGAACACCTGACGCCACACACCCGCACCGGTTGACAACATGTAGCTGATGTTGCCTTTGGCCATGGCCGTGTCGTAGTAGCCGACCGAGAAGTCCAAGAAGCCGTCACCGTTGATGTCACCCATCAGGTTCATTGCGTTGTAACCGTTAAAACCCGAAGCGTTGGAACGCAGGTAAGCATCGGCGGCATTGGCGACATTGATCAAACGATCAGCGCCGCCCCGGTTCACAAAGTAAGACTGGCTCAAAGCGCCCTCAGCCGCTGTGGCTTGGTTGAGTGAAGGCAGGGTGATCACATCCATACGCCCATCGCCGTTGAAGTCCACCATTCCCGTAGCAGCAGTGTTATGCACCGTGTTGGGCAACTTGACGGGCATGCTGTGCGTAAGGTTTACGAAGCTACCTGCACCATCGCCCTTCAGCAAGGCGTCGCCCGTAGCTTGTGCGCTCACCCGAAGATCGACCGAACCGTCACCGTTGATATCGCCACTGCTGATCGAAAAAACATAGGCGGCGGGCGAGGTAAAGGCGGACGGTGCGGTGACAACAGGTAAGACGGTAACGGCATAGACAGCCGATGCAGGGCTGACGTTGCCAGCCGGATCGGTTTGCACGGCGTACACATTGCTGTGCCTGCCCGTCCCCAGATCCAAACTGCTGGTCACACTCCAAACGCCCAAACTATTGGCTACCGCCGTGCCCAGTAAGAGGCCACTGTCGTACACGCTGACCGATGCACCAGCTTGCGCCGTACCCGTGAAGGTCGGCTTGGCCAGCTGGGTGGCGCTGGTCTGGCTGGGCGAAACTTGGCTGGCAGCGGCCAAGGACAGGGTTGGCGCGGCAGGGGTGCTTATTGGCGTCGCGCCATTACCCCCGCCAGAGGCCAACGCCAGACCCACCCCACCAATAGCCAAAGCAGCAGGTGCACTCAAGCCACCCCAAAAAGACATCGCATTAGACGCCTCGGACACGCTCGAGCCCATAACTTCAGGAGTGGCCGTGCCCTCAACGTTCTGAGCAGTGGTGCCCGCGGGCAGCGCGGCAGCATCCCAGCTCAGACTTCCAACAGACGAATTGGGGTTTGCATGAAAATCGGCTACTTCCACCAGCACCTCGCCGTCACCCTCAACCAACAATTTGTTGCCCACTTGCTTGAGCTTCAGGTCCGGCTTTACATCAGCCTTGAGGGTTTTGCCTGGGGCTTGCCCTTGCACCTGCAAGTCAAGCTTGCTGCCAGCAGGCACATTGAGTTGAACGGGCTGACCTGTGGGCTTGACCAAGGTTTGATGAGTCACAACACCTTCTGGCGATGTCAAAGTAGCGATGATTTTTTGCATACGGCGTCTTTTTGTGAAATTGGTCGATTTGATACGGTGTAGATTTAACCGATTTTAATCAAAATATATCAATTTAATTGTTTGTGGCCCATTAAATTCTACATACCAGATTTAAGAGTAACCAAAGTCATTGCTACCAATCTCGCCCATTTCAACTGGCATCCTCGACCTGTTTCATTGAGCGCTCGTGATGTGCTGCGCAGCCTGGTAACGGCTTTCCACATGCTCACGCAACGCACGTCCCATACAGTGACAAACAGGGGGACTTGGGGTGCATGACGCCTTGCACGGTGTTGCACCATGCACTTGAATCGGCCCCTGCAAAAAGTCTTTTTTAAGCGGGTCGAACTTCATGCGGACGAAAAAAAACCCCTGAGCAGGGGTTTTTTAGGATGCGAAGACAGCGCGGTCGCGGCTCAGTCTCCGAACATCTTTTGCTTCAACTCACGGCGTTGCTGGGCTTCCAAAGACAAGGTCGCGGTAGGACGGGCCAGCAAACGGCCCACGCCAATAGGCTCTCCTGTTTCATCGCAGTAACCGTATTCACCCGAATCAATCAAACCAATGGATTGCTCGATTTTCTTGAGCAGCTTGCGTTCGCGATCGCGTGTGCGCAGCTCCAGCGCGTGCTCTTCTTCGATGGTGGCACGGTCTGCCGGGTCAGGCACCACCACGGTGTCTTCACGCAAGTGCTCGGTAGTGGCTCCTGCGCTGTTCAGGATTTCCTGCTTCAAGATGGACAACTTGCGGCGGAAATACGCCATTTGCACGTTGTTCATGTATTCCGTGTCGGGCATGGCCAGAAGTTCGGCATCGACCAATTCTTCCACCGGTTTCGACTTCCAGTTGTTGGCCAGCTTGGGGTCCTTTTTGATCGGCGCAAAAGGGGCTGAAACCGTTGCCACAGGCGCACTCGGCATGAAGCTGGCCTTTGCGGCGGTAGAGGCCACCGCCTGAGGCAAGGAAGGCACAGTGATTTGAGCCAAACGTGCGGATGGCCGGGTTGCACGAATCAATTGGTCAGGCGCAGCAGGTGTCGCCACCGCCGTCACGGCAGGTTGGGCGACCGGGGGAGTCGGTGTCGCCACTTTTTTAACAGTCATAGGTTTCGCTTCAGGTACAGAGGCCGTCTTTTTAGGGGACGGCGCGGGTGCGGCCTTCGCCTTGGGGGCAGAGGTCGGCTTAGGGGCTGCCGCAACGGCCTTTGCAGGGGCCGATGCAACAAGTTTGGTTTTCGCGGGCGCTGCTTTGGGGGCTGGCGTCAAGGGTTGAGGGGACTTGCTTGACTTGGAAGCTGGTGCCGCCGTTTTGGTTTTCGATGCGGCCGAAGAACTTGGCTTCGCTGTTGGCTTGGCCACCGCTTTAGCAGGTGCCACGGGCTTGGCGACCCCTTTTTTAACCGGTACAGCCTTGGATTGTGCCTTGGCTGCAGTTACTTTGGTCGTTGTTTTTTGAGTCGAGGTCTTCACGTCTTGTCTCCTAGCCGTGTGAAAAGGCAGGCCTAAACCTCTTGCCACACTGCAGCAACCGATTGAAAAACCTGTTCATTTGTACTTCAAACCCTTGTTATAGACCTTATGGGGTTCACCAGCCTGCCCTAAAAGGGGGGCTTCAGGCGGGCGATTGTAACGATAAGAACGATCAAAAAACGATAGCTTGTCGATTAAAGGCAAGTTCACGCGAATTAGCGTGAACCGACCTTGCACGTCAATATCCAGGCACAGGTCAAACCAGGCACTGCTCCAGGCCCTGCAAAAGGATGTCTTTGGGCAAGTCGATGCCAATGAATACCATCTTGCTCGTTTTGACTTCGCCATCGACCCACATCGGCCCCAAATCGCTGCCCATCAATTGGTGAACGCCCTGGAAGATCACCTTGCGTTCGGTGCCGCGCATATTAAGAACACCCTTGTAGCGCAGCATGCGGGGGCCATAGATGTTGACGATCGCACCCAAGAAGTCTTCCAGCTTGGCCGGGTCAAAGGCACGCTCGGACCGGAAGACGAAGCTTTTCACGTCGTCGTCATGGTGGTGGTGATGGCCTTGACCATGGACATGCTCATGAGCATCGTCGTGCTGGTGCGAGGGGTGATCACAGTGCTCGCCGTGTTCATGGTCATGGTCATGCTGGTGCGACGGGTGGTCGCAGTGCTCCCCATGCGCGTGGTCGTCTTCTTTCAGGAAGTCCGGGTCAATGTCCAGTTTGGCGTTCAGGTTGAAGCCCTTGAGGTCAAACACTTCGGAGAGCGCCACTTCGCCAAAATGCACCACTTTTTGCGGCGCACGCGGGTTCATGTGTTTCAGTCGGTGCTGCAAAGCATCCAGCTCAGAGGCAGACACCAAGTCAGCCTTGCTGATGAAGATCTGATCGGCAAAGCCCACTTGGCGACGCGCCTCTTGGCGATCATTCAATTGTTGGGCCGCGTGTTTGGCGTCCACCAAGGTCAAGATGGAATCGAGCAAAAAGGTCTCGGCGATCTCGTCGTCCATGAAAAAGGTCTGCGCCACCGGGCCGGGGTCGGCCAAGCCCGTGGTCTCGATCACGATGCGGTCAAAGTTGAGCAAGCCCTTGCGACGCTTGGCGGCCAACAACTGCAAAGTCACGCGCAGGTCTTCGCGAATGGTGCAGCAAATGCAGCCATTGCTCATCTGAATGATTTGCTCGTTGGTGTCCGAGACGAGGATGTCGTTGTCGATGTTTTCTTCACCAAACTCGTTCTCGATCACGGCGATCTTCTGGCCATGGGCCTCGGTCAGCACGCGCTTGAGCAGCGTGGTTTTGCCCGCGCCCAAAAAGCCGGTGAGGATGGTGGTGGGGATCAGAGACATGGCGAGGTTCCACTTCAAGACAAGAAAACAAGAGTTGGGGAGTTTAGCGACGAATTCAAGCGCAGTGCCTGCACGCCAGGCTTGGCCTCACGCCACACGCGCTCTGAAGGATCAAGACTTCATTTGCGCTTGGCCCGGGGGTGGGCTGCATCGTAGGTTTTGGCCAAGTGCTGAAAATCCAGCCGTGTGTAGACCTGTGTGGTGCTGATGTTGGCGTGTCCCAGCAGCTCTTGCACCGCCCTCAGATCGCCGCTGGACTGCAGCACATGGCTGGCAAAGGAGTGGCGCAGCATGTGCGGGTGCACCGGGGTGGCCAGACCCGCCAACAGGCTGCGGCGCTTCAGGCGCTGTGCCACGCCGCGTGGCGTCAGGCGCGTGCCGTGCTGCCCGGGAAACAGCGCCAGCGCCAAACTGGACGCCCCCTTGGTAGGCTGCGTCAGCATGCCGGGCAACTGGGGCCGCACGGCCAACCAATGCGTCAGCGCCTCGATGACGGCGCGGCCCAAGGGCACCGTGCGCCGCTTGCTGCCCTTGCCTTGCACCTGCACCTCGGCATTTTGCAGGTCGATCCAGCCGCGCCCTGCCCGGCTGGCTTCGGTGCTGGCCACCACGTCCAAGCCGGTCAGCTCGGCGATGCGCAGGCCGCAGCCATACAGCAGCTCGACCATGGCGGCGTCGCGGGCTTCCAGCCAAGGGTCGTCGTTGTCTTCTTCGTGCTCGGCCAATTGCACCGCCTCGTCAACGCCCAAGGCTTTGGGCAAAGGCTTGGCCACACGCGGGGCCCGCACATCGGCCACCGGGTTTTGTGCAACCAGGCCTTCGCGCCCCAGCCAGGTGTAAAACCCCCGCCAGCCCGACAAAATGAGGGCGATGCCGCGACCGCTGCGCCCGGCGCTGTGCATTTGCGCCACCCAGCGGCGGATATGCCCGGTTTGCACCTGCAGCAAGAGCACATGGGATGCGGCGGCCATGTCGGCCAGGCGAATCAAGTCCAGTTGGTACAAGGTGCAGGTGCGCTCGGCCAGGCGCTTTTCAAAGCGCACATGGTCCAGATAGCGGGACACCAGCGGGTCGGTGGCCTGCACCTGCGACATGGGCTCAGGCCTGCGGCTTTTGCAGCACCGACAAGGCCGCGCCCGCCAGTTCGGCCAAGCGTTCGAGCAAATCAGTGCCCATTTGGCTGTTGAAGCGCTGGGCATCAGGCGAGGCCAACACCAGCAAGCCAAAAGCAGGCTGGCCAGGAGCAGCACGCAAGGCCAGCAGCGCCAAAGAGGCCGCTTGCGCCGGCGCGTCCAGCCACTGCACGGCTTCGTAACCCGAGTTCGGCCCGACATAAGGCCGGTCCAGTGATGTGGCCAGCACCTGCGCCGCCTCGGTCACGCCTTGGGCATAAGCCGCTTGGGCGTGTTCGCCCTGCAAAGACCACAAACGCAAAGCGACTTGGGGCACCTGAAAAAGCTCGCGGATGTTGTCCACCGCCGACCCGGCCAGCTGGTCGTGGGGCGTGACCAGCAGCTCGCACGACCAGCGGTGCAGCTTGTCGGTGAGGATCATGTTTTCGTTGCCGTGCCGGATCATGTCCATGATGCGGTGCTCCAGCCCCTTGATCTTGTCACGCAGCATTTGCGCCTGGCGCTCTTGCAAGCCCACCGTGCGGTGGCTTTGCGGGTGCGTCAGTTGCACCGTGGCCAAAAGAGAAGCGTGACGTTCGAAAAAATCAGGCGTGTTCACCAAATAGTCGGCGATGTCGTCTTCGGTGATCGGGCTCATGGGTTCGGGCGTGGTCATGTCGTGGCTCCAAAAATTCAAAAGGTGTCAGGTATGTGAATGTCGCCGTCAAACACGGAGGTGGCGGGCCCGGTCATCAGCACAGGGCTGTCTGCCTGACCTGCCCACTCAATGGTCAATAAGCCACCGCGGGTCTGTACGTCCACGCGGCTGTCTAGCCAGCCTTGGCGAATGCCAGCCACCACGGCCGCGCACGCGCCCGTGCCACAAGCCAGGGTCTCGCCCGTGCCGCGTTCGAACACCCGCAACTTGATTTGGCTGCGCGAGACCACCTGCATGAAGCCCGCATTCACACGCTTGGGAAAAGCCGGGTGATTTTCAATCAGCGGGCCTTGGGCCAGCACCGGGAAAGTGTCCACATCGTCCACGCGCTGCACCGCGTGCGGGTTGCCCATAGAGACCACGCCCACACGGGCCATGCCCTGATCGCCCAGCGCCAAGTCAAACACGGGCCAGCCGTTGACCTGGTCGCTGATCAGGCCGATCGGGTTGAACGGCACCCGTTCCCAGTCAAACACCGGCGCACCCATATTGACCGTGACGCGGCCATCGGGGTTCATGCGCAGCTCGATCTCGCCTTGCTGCACCTTCACACGCACCGTGGTTTTGTCGGTCAGCCCCTTGTCGCGTACATACCGCACAAAGCAGCGTGCCCCGTTGCCGCAGTGCTCAACCTCGCCGCCATCGGCGTTGTGGATCACGTATTCAAAGTCCAGTCCGGGCGCAGGCGAGGGCCGCACCGTCAGGATTTGGTCAGCCCCCACGCCAAAGTGGCGATCGGCCAAAAAACGGTATTGGGCCGCGTTCAGGCCCAGGCGGCCACGCGTCTCGTCGAGCACGACAAAATCATTGCCGGCCCCTTGCATCTTGGTAAAGCGAATGTGCATGGCCGCGATTATCGCCTTTGCCCTTGCCCAGAACCGGGCAAGCCCTGGCGCATCCCGGCCCGATAATGGGGCATGGCACGCACATCCCAACTCCTGCATCCCCAACGCGAACCCGCCCCGTTGCGCCCAGCCGCCACCGTGCTGCTGATGCGCGATGGCCCGCAAGGCATCGAGGTGCTGATGACACGCCGCTCAATGACGGCCAGTTTTGCCCCCGGCGCCTATGTGTTTCCAGGTGGTGGCGTGGACACAGCCGATGCGCAAGCCCATGCCATGGCACGCCGGCGCCCCACACAAAGCGACCTGCACCTCACCCAAGCCATCGCCGCGATCCGCGAGAGCTTTGAAGAACTGGGGATTTTGTTGGCACGCCACGCCGATGACCGCTGGGCCGACAACACCGACATCGCCAAGCTTGACCGAAAAGCCCCTTTCGCCGCACAGTGCCAAGCCCAAGGCCTGACGCTGGCGGCCGACCAGGTGTTTGTGTTGGCCCACTGGATCACCGACCGCGACTTGCCGCGCCGCTTTGACGTGCCGTTTTTGGTGGCCCGCATGCCCGAAGGCCAAACGCCGGTGGCCGACGAATCCGAACAGTTTGAACCCGTCTGGGTGCGCCCGGTCGACGCGCTGACCCGTCACAAAGCAGGCGATTTCTACATCATCTTCCCGACCATCCGCACGCTCGAACGCCTGCAGGCCTTTGCCAACGTGGACGCGGTGCTGCAAGCCTGCGCCGTGAACGACGAACCGCTGTGGACCAGCTGCCCCCGGGCCGGTTGGCTGGCGGGCAACGAAGCGCGTTACATGGAGCACGAGCCGCCCTTTGGCGAGCTGGCCCTGGTCACGCCCGATGGCCAGATCCACCACCACCTGGACTGGCAGACCGATCAAAGTGTGTCGCTGCTCAAAAACGTGCAGCGCCTCACCGCCCCCAACCCCGGCGTGATGACCGGCCCTGGCACCAACAGCTATCTGGTGGGCGACCCCAACACCGGCTTCATCGCCATCGACCCAGGACCGGCCGACGACGAGCACCTGCAAAGGCTGTGGCGGGCGGCGGGCGGGCAAATCAAAGCCATTGTGTGCACCCACTCACACCCGGACCACTCACCCGGCGGGGCCCCCTTGCAAGCGCTGTGCACGAACAAGCCGCCCATTTTGGGCTTGGCCTCACGCCCCACGGCCCGCGCCAACAGCCGCTTCGCCCCCGATCGCGAATTGGCCGACGGCGAAAAGCTGTTGCTTCAAGGCACAGGCGTCGAAGGCGAGATCACGCACACCCTGCGCGTGGTGCACACGCCTGGACACGCGGCCAACCACCTGTGCCTGGTGCTCGAAGAAGACGGCCTGCTGTTTTCAGGCGACCACGTGCTGAACGGCAGCACCACCGTGATCGACCCACCCGACGGCCACATGGGCGACTATTTGGATTCTCTCGACAAACTGGCCACGGCCTGCGAGGCGGGCCACATTGAATTCATCTTGCCCGCGCACGGCCATGTGCTGGGCTTTGCCCACCAAGCCATCACACAGCTCAAGGCCCACCGCCTCAAACGCGAGGCCAAAATCGCCGCCGCCATGCAGGTCCTGCCCCAAGGCAGCCTGCAAGAATGGGTCGAAAAAGCTTACGACGACGTCCCTTCCCGCCTGTGGCCCGTGGCCGCACGCTCACTGCAAGCGCATGTAGACCACATCCGCGAGCAAGCCCTGTCTTGAAGCCACTTAAGATTTTTTGAAAGATTTGATGATTTCCTCTGAAGAAGGCATTCGCCTGGCCAAACGCGTGGCCGCCGACCAAAACTGCTCACGCCGCGAAGCCGAAGCCCTGATCGTGGCTGGCGGTGTGCAGGTCGCAGGCAAAGTCGTCACCGACCCGGCCCGGCGCGTGCAAGAAGAACAAACCGTCTCCGTCAACCGCCTGGTCTCCATGGCCGCCCTGGCCCCCATGACCTTGGTGCTGTTCAAGCCTGCCGACCGGGTGGCCAATCTGGCCTGGCTGCAAGACACAGTGGGCCTGAAAGCCGCCCAACCCGGCATTTGGGGACACGAACGCCTGGCCAAAATGCAAATGCCCTTGCCCTTGGCAAAACCCGCCAGCGGTTTGTGTATTTTTTCGGACGATGTGGGCGTGCTGCGCCACCTGGAAGACCGCCGCAGCCCGATGGAACAAGAATGGATGGCCACGTTGGATGGCCCTGTGAACGAGGCCACACTGAAAGCCCTCAACGGCCCCGGCATTCGCGCCAGCATCAACCGTCAAACCGACACCCTGACCGTGCTGCGCATCGCAGGCAAAGACATCGACGGGCAGGAACTGGGCCGTTGGCTGGACCAGCAATGTCCGCTGCAAGACCTGCGCCGTCAGCGGGTGGGCCGGCTCAGTTTGGCCCCACTGGAACCCGGACAGTGGCGCCAGCTCGAAGGCTACGAGCGCTTCTAATCAATTTCCGACAAAAATACACAGGATTTACCCTTGAATTGAAACGGGCAATCCCCAATTAGAGGATAAGTCTGAGAAAATGACTGATCAGTCACAACGGCGAACCCACAGCCTGTGACCCAGCAAAGCCCCAAAAGGCTTTGTACAACGCAGAAAGGAGCACACCATGCGTTTGAGCACCAAAAGTCGATTTGCTGTCACCGCCATGATTGACGTTGCGCTGCGCGAAGACCGCGGCCCCGTGTCATTGGCCGCCATCAGCGTGCGTCACCAAATTTCGCTGTCCTACCTGGAGCAGCTGTTCAGCAAATTGCGCCAGCAAGGCTTGGTCGAGAGCACCCGTGGCCCCGGCGGCGGTTATTCGCTGTCGCGCAGCGCCGAAAAAATCACCATGGCCGACATCGTGGGCGCTGTCGATGCGCCTTCTGACGAAGAAGCGGCAGCCGATGGCGGCTGGATGAACAGCGATCTGTGGGCCAGCCTGAACGAGAAAATGCTGACCCATTTGCAATCCATCAGCCTGCGCCAATTGGTGGCTGAGCAACGGACAAAGGGCGTCACCGTCGAGCCAGCACCCCAAGCGGCCATCAAACGCGGCGTGTTCGCCAAGCCCAAAAGCACCTTGAAGATCACCGCGCCCAATTCGGTGTTTGCGTTGGCGGGCAGCTTGATGCCTTCACGCGGCTGAACTTGGCGCCGCCAAAACACAAAAACCCGCTTCGGCGGGTTTTTTGTTGTCGGGACACCGAACAGGTGCCATGAGCTTGGGCATGGGCTTTGGCTTGGGCCATCGAAAAAGTGTGAAGCTCGCCGATAAGCCGGATTCTGTGCACAACGGTTGCCCGCTGTGTGACCGCCATTACTCTGGGCCGGGGGTCGCCCACCCGGCTCGATGCTACCTACCCGCCAACTCACCCCGCGGAACCACAGGGAGAAGCGATGCGGCGAACCGCCTCACTTCAGGAAGGCCTACTTGGTATTGCTGCGCGTAGAGATTGCCCGTTTCACCCGAACTCAATCGGCTCGTCTCTGTTGCTCTGATCCTCACCTCACGGTGGAGAGGCGTTACCTCCTACGCTGTCCTGTGCAGTCCGGACGTTCCTCCAGTGCACCCTTTCGGGTCTTGCACCAGCGACGGTCTGGCGAGCTTCACGGGGTGATTATCGCCTGCGGGCATAAGCTCATACCGCCAAGTGTCTGAACTTTCACGCACAATGATTTTTTTCATTGAACGTATCAGCCAGGAAAACCCCATGAAAGCCCAAAGCATCCTCGACACCATTGGCCATACACCGCATGTGCGCATCAACCGCCTGTTTGGTAGCAACGCCAATGTCTGGATCAAGTCCGAGCGCAGCAACCCCGGCGGCTCGATCAAGGACCGCATTGCGCTGGCCATGGTCGAAGACGCCGAAAAGTCAGGCGCCTTAAAGCCCGGCGGCACCATCATCGAGCCCACCTCGGGCAACACCGGCATTGGTCTGGCCATGGTCGCAGCCGTCAAAGGCTACAAGTTGGTGCTGGTCATGCCCGACAGCATGAGCATCGAACGCCGTCGCCTGATGCTGGCCTATGGCGCCACGTTTGACTTGACCCCGCGCGAAAAAGGCATGAAAGGCGCCATCGCCCGCGCCGAAGAGCTGGTGGCCAACACCCCCGACGCGTGGATGCCCCAGCAGTTTGAAAACCCCGCCAACACCGAGGTGCATGTGCGCACCACCGCACAAGAAATTTTGGCCGACTTTCCCGATGGCATTGACGCAATCATCACCGGTGTGGGCACGGGCGGCCACCTGTCGGGAACGGCCCGTGTGCTCAAGGCCAAGTTTCCAAACCTCAAGGTCTTCGCGGTCGAGCCGGCGGCTTCGCCCGTGATCTCGGGCGGCGCTCCTGCGCCCCACCCCATCCAGGGCATTGGCGCGGGCTTCATTCCGAAAAACTTGGACACATCCTTGTTGGACGGTGTGATCCAGGTCGACGCCGAAGCCGCACGCGAATACGCCCGCCGATCGGCCCGCGAAGAAGGCCTGTTGGTGGGCATCTCGTCCGGCGCGACGCTGGCGGCCATCGCGCAAAAACTGGCCGAATTGCCCGCAGGGGCCACGGTGCTGGGCTTCAACTACGACACGGGTGAACGCTATTTGTCGATTGAAGGGTTCTTGCCCGCTTGAGTCCTCTGACGTCAACATCTCATTCCAGACTTGACCCCCTTGTCATTCCAGACTTGACCCTGTTGTCATCCCAGACTTGATCCGGGATCCATGGCTGCGGCGGAGATGGACCCCGGGTCTTCGCCAGGGGTGAGCGCATTGCGTCAGGAATGACATGCACCCCAAGCATGTGGCTGCAGCACCGCAGATAAAATGGGCTTCTTGCTTGATAACCACAAGCCACAGAGGTTGCCATGATCCGAATTTCAGAACTCAAACTCCCCCTCTCGGCCCTGCCCGTCGAAGTGCGCCGCGCCGCCGATGCGCCGAGCGAAACCGACGAAGACCGCCTGCCCACACCCCACCCTGAGGCCGCTTTGCGCCAATTGGCGGCGCAAGCGCTGGGCGTCGCCGCCGCAGACATCGCCACGCTGACGGTGTTCAAGCGCAGCTTTGACGCACGCAAGGCCGATTTGTTGGCGGTGTACATCGTGGACATCGCTCTGAGCAAGACGCAGGCCGAAACCAGCTTGCTGCAGCAGTTCGAGCAAAACCCGCACATCCAGCCCACGCCCGACATGACCTGGCATGCGCCCTGCCAAGCGCCGCAAGGCTTTGGCATGCAAGAGGGCGAGCGGCCGGTGGTGGTGGGCTTTGGCCCTTGCGGCATGTTTGCGGCGCTGGCCTTGGCGCAGATGGGTTTCAGGCCCATCGTGCTCGAGCGCGGCAAACCGGTGCGCGAACGCACCAAAGACACCTGGGGCTTGTGGCGGAAAAAAGTGCTCAACCCCGAAAGCAATGTGCAGTTTGGCGAAGGCGGCGCAGGCACGTTTTCAGACGGCAAGCTGTACAGCCAGATCAAAGACCCGCGCCACCTGGGCCGCAAGGTGATGGATGAATTTGTCCAGGCCGGTGCCCCGGCCGACATCCTGTTTGCCGCACACCCGCACATTGGCACCTTCAAGCTGGTCAAGGTGGTGGAGAACATCCGCGAGCAAATCATCGCGCTGGGCGGCGAGATCCGGTTTGAGCAGCGTGTCAGCGACGTGTTGCTGTCAACCACCGCCGAAGGCCACCAACTGACCGGCTTGCAAGTGCAAGACCTGCACACAGGCCAAAGCCAAACCCTGCACACCCGCCACGCGGTGCTGGCACTGGGCCACAGCTCGCGCGACACCTTTGTCATGCTGCACCGCCGTGGTGTGGCCATGCAGGCCAAAGCCTTTTCAATTGGCGTGCGCATCGAGCACCCGCAAAGCGTGATCGACCAAGCGCGTTGGGGCCGCCATGCGGGCCACCCCTTGCTGGGCGCTGCCGACTACAAACTGGTGCACCACGCACAAAACGGTCGAGCGGTTTACAGCTTTTGCATGTGCCCCGGCGGCACCGTGGTGGCCGCCACCAGCGAAACCGGTCGCGTGGTCACCAACGGCATGAGCCAATATTCACGCAACGAGCGCAATGCCAATGCGGGCATGGTGGTGGCGATTGACCCACCCGACTACCCGCTGGACATTGCAGCCTGGCAAGCCGCCTTTGGCCATGACGACGGCACACAACTGGCACAAGAGGCGCAGGCACTCGCAAGCCAGCAACCGCCCGCCAGCCACCCGCTGTCGGGCATCGTGTTGCAGCGTCAGCTGGAAAGCCGCGCCTTTGAAGTGGGCGGTAGCAACTACGAAGCCCCCGGTCAATTGGTCGGCGACTTTCTGGCACAACGCGCATCAACGGCATGGGGCAGCGTGCAAGCTTCTTACAAGCCCGGCGTGAAATTGGTCGACCTGGCCGATGTGCTGCCCGACTACGTCGTGACCGCCATGCGCGAGGCGTTGCCGGTGTTCGGTCGCAAGATCCGCGGCTATGACATGGCCGATGCGGTCATGACAGGCGTCGAGACCCGCACCTCGTCACCGCTGCGCATGCCGCGTGGCGACGACCACCAGAGCACCAACACCCAAGGCCTGTACCCGGCTGGCGAAGGGGCCAGTTACGCAGGCGGCATTTTGTCTGCGGGGGTGGACGGCATCAAAGTGGCTGAGTCTTTGGCAAGGCACATCACTGCACAGCACTCGCCGCAGACAAGGCCCTAAGCGGACGCCACGTCGCTCGACATTTGCGCGTGACAGGGGCAGGCCAGCGCGGCCAGATCGGGGGCAGACGGCATGCGCAAACACCCATCGCGCACGTTAAAAGCCAATGCATCAGGTGCCCGCCTTGCGCCCGCTTGGGACAGGTCGACCCATTGCCTCATGGACTGCGGCAGCGCATTCAGGCTCAAGGTCAGGCCGGCATGGGGGTGTTGCGCTAAACAATGCAAAAGCCAACTGCTCAGACTCTGCATGGGCGTGTGATGCTGCACACAAAATGACCATTGGGCGATTTGACTGACCCGTCTTTGCATGGCCGCTGTTTGGTGCCACAACCAGGGTGCATAACGCGCGGGATCGTCACGCACAGGCGTCCAGTTCACGCGGTAGGCGTGCCCCGCCACCATCACATGGGCTTGCATGCGTGCCGCGCCTTTCTGCAATGGCCCCACACAACCATGCTGGCCGACAAGCGCAACGACACCCCGCGCCGAAGGTGTCACTTGTGCAGGCCCCAGCGTGATCAACGCATCAACAGGAAAATAAACTGAAAAGTCAGATTCTGATGCCAGAAGTCCCACCGGCAATGGCACGCAGTCCACCTTCAACGCTGGCACCGCACCGCTGTCTGCAAGCATCAGAGACAGCAATGTGTTTTTCATTTTTTCAGTCGGCATATGCATGACTTCTGGCACCTGTTTTGACGGGTATTCAAACTCTGTGGGTTAGATGATTGGGGTCATTTTTATTTTATGTTCTTTATCGAACACAGCTCTTGGGGCGGTATATGGTCAACTTGCAAAACTCATGGCAAATATTGGTTGGGCTTTTTAAAAGCGCACACAATGACACGCCGCGCTCTCAGCAACCCACCTAAAAAAACCTGCCACACGGGTATATTTCAGTGACGCTTTTGACCAACGGAATCATCTTTCAACTCTCAAAGGAAGATCAAAACCGGGTGCAGAACATCTGCAAACCGGTTCAACTGTTTGCAGGTCAAATTTTGTGCAAACCTGTGCACCATGAAACACCCAAGATTTATTTTTTAACGGGCGCATGCGTGGCACTGCTCGTCAAAAACAAAGCGCACAACGCATTGGCTGTGGGCTTGGTCGGCTCAGAAGGCGCCATCGGCTTGGGCTCGGTGCTGGACAGCAACTCAGAGAACCTGCACTTTCTTGTGCAAACCAGCGGAAGCGCCTGGATGGCAGAGAGTGCCGACTTCGCACTTCTGCTGCACCAACGGCCCGGCATGTTGTGGGTCATCTCACAGCATTTGTGGCAATTGACTGAACACATTGCCGCCATATCGGCGTCTGTTCAATTCGAAGATGTCACCACCCGCTTGGCCCGGTGGTTGGCTTTGTCTGCAGAACGCGCACAAATGCAACAGCTGCACCTGACACACGAACATTTGGCACAGATGCTGGGCGTCCGACGTGTCAGCATCACGCTGGCAGCAGGTGAGCTGAAAGAGCGGGGTCTGATCGCTTACCAAAGAGGTGTGCTCAACATTCTCAATTTGGCCGGTTTGCAACCAACTGTGAGCTCAGAATCTCTGAAACCCGGCAGATTAATTTAAATTAACAAATTGGATCTTTCTCCTTTGCAAGGAGAGGGAGATTTGTTCGACAAAGAACATATGGCTCATCAATTTTGCTATATTTATTAAAGTAAATAGATCAAAGTTGTGATTCATGAATAAAAACACTGATTTAAATAAAATTATTTCATTTTTACCAGAATTAGTTCATGAAGAATGGGTTCCGCATTTTGAGCGTGTCGACTTAGAAACAGGTCAAGTGCTCTACGAACCTGGCCGCGCACTGAGACACCTGTACTTTCCACTGACGGCGATCGTGTCATGGGTTCATGTTCTGGAAAACGGCTCTTCCAGCGACGTGGCCATCATTGGCAGAGAAGGCGTGATCGGCATCTATTTGTTGATGGGTGCCAGCAAACCTCACAACAGCGCTGTTGTCCTGAAAGCAGGATCTGCCATTCGAATCAATTTGAGCGTGGTGTTGAACAGCTTCAACCAAGGCAATGCCGTACAAAAGGTGTTTTTGAGGTTCACACAAAACCTGATGACTCAAATGTCTCAAGGCGCTGTTTGCCACCGACACCACACACTTGAGCAGCAACTCTGCAGAATGCTTTTGATGGTGTTGGACAGACAGGACGGCAACGACATCACCATGACGCATGAACTCATGGCCAAATTTTTAGGTGTCAGGCGCGAGGGGATAACGCAAGCAGCACATCGATTGATGGAAGAAAACACCATCAGCTACACACGTGGCCATGTTGTTGTGCACGACCGCAAGTCTCTCGAAAAAAGGTCATGCGAGTGCTACGACATCATCAAAAATGACCAAGACAACTACATCAAGTTAAACCACTGAAGTCGCCACGCAGGAACAACTAGACAGAGACCATCTGGTTGCGAATGGCGTAGCGCGTCAAATCGGCCACTTTGTGCAAACCGATCTTGCGCATGATGTTGCGGCGATGGACCTCCACGGTGCTGGGGGCAATCTGCAAATTACGGGCTATTTCTTTGGACGAATACCCGTCGGCGATCAAGCGCAGGACCTGCCCTTCACGGCCGCCAAGCCCGGTCGAAGTGATATCGCCAGACCTGGCCTTGCGAACACTCTCCATCATTTCAGCGGCAGCGGTCTGACACAAATACACACGGCCTGCCGCTACAGCGCGAACCGCTGACAGCAACTCATCAATGCTGCTGGTCGTCGAGACATAGCCTTTCGCGCCTGCATCGAGTATTTCGATGATGGAATTGCGATCCGAGTTGCCAGAAAAAGCCACCATGTTTTTGACCGGTTGATGGTGCGCGATCTGATGCATCAACTCAATGTCTTTTGCGTCGTTGGCTTGCATGCCAATCAACACCACATCGGGATCGACCTGATCACACAAGGCATTGGTCGTCGCGCCGTTATCGGAAATACCCACCAGATCCATGTCATGGTGCGTACGCAAGACCGCTGCGATGCCCTCAGAAACCACTTTGTGCTTGGAAGAAAGCAATACTCGAATTGACATGCTAGTTGCTCCTAATATGGACCGAAAAATATGAGCATTGAAAAGTCAAACAGTTTGTTGCGCCTCACAACTATGGGAAAAATATTTCAACTTTCAATTGCAGTAGGCGTTAAAAAAAGTGTATCCACCCGATTCAGCTTTGACTGTGCGGCTTGACACATAGCAAGAAAGATAATTTCTGAGCATCACTGAACCAAGCCTCCCCCAGTGGCACCGGACTTTCCAGCGACCGGTAATTCCAAGTTGCTCATTTTTTCACTGATGCTGAGTGCCTCTTTCAAATGTTCGTGGGCGTTGAAGGAGTGGTGTTTGGATAACTTCGCGTGGTGCAGGGCAGCCTTGAACGCCCCCGCCTCATGGTGCCGTGCAGCCTCTTTGTTGCGCTGATAGGCATGAAGCAAATCATCCGACGCACGCCGGTAGTGGTCACCGATATTTTCAGCGTAGGCTTTTTCGAGCATTTGATTTTCGTGGCTCATGTTCATTCCTTTCAAGGCTCTGTCTGTGTGAATGAAAATTCAAACCAAACCATTCGACTGCATATAACGCTGCAAAGACATGCGACCAGGGCAGTTGAGTTTTTGATAAATGTGATGCAAGTGAAGCTTGGCCGTGCCTTCACTGATGAACAGTTTGCTGGCAATTTTCTTGTTCGGCCACCCCTCGGTGACCATGCGTGCAACGGTCATTTCACGCGGTGTCAAAAGATGCGATGCATGTTCATTTTTCTTTTTTTGCTCAAGCAGCAAAGACATCGTTTTGACAGTCAAATCACGATCCAGCCATTGGCCACCTTGATGCACAGACTTGATGCAACGTATCAGCACTTGTTTTGATTTTTCTTTGGACACCAGGCCAGGAACATCCAGGTCCAGCGCCCGCATCACCTCGCCAATCGGCGCACCCGTGAACACGACTGGGTGGGTCTTCAAATTTTGTGCCCTGATTTCCTCAAGCACAGCCAAGCCGCTTTTTTGAGACAAGGACAAGTCCATCACCAAAATGTGCGGCTCGTGCTCCAACAAGGCCTTCATCGCTGCATCGCCATTCGTCACGCAGGCCTTGACCGCAAAATCAGGCGTGTTTTCAAAAACGTGGGTCAAGCCTTCCAGCATCACTGGATATGGATCGGCAAGCACAAGATTAATGCACATGAATATCGTCCTTTTCATAGTTTTACGGACCAAGAAATTCTCTTAAGCAAGCAAGGAATCACCTGATCCTTGTGCTCAGAATATGGCGATCTGTCTTTTTCTTTAATCGTCTGAATCAATGAGCCAAGCTACTTAAAAACCAGTGAGCCCCTAAAAACAGGTAGTGTTTTTTGTCTTTCCCATTCAATCGGCACGCTCAAAATGAGCGCTGAAATCTTCAGCGGTAAATGCTGTGCTTGAGGTGCCGCATGTGGTTTGGATTGACGGCTGGTTTACCTAAGTGTTCACAGGCATGGCGAAAGCGTTGCAAGGTTTTTTGCGCACGCCCCAACACGCTGTCCGCGTCGTACCCCCCAAGCCCCAACACGCCAAAACGCATGCCGGTTAAAAGGGCCATGCCCTCGCTGGCCGTGTCGGCCACATGGATGTGGAACCGCCCAGCGGTCACCGCTTGCACCACCCGTTCATCCAGCATCAAATGGCGCAGGTTCCGCCGGGGCATCAATACCCCTTGATCGCCAGTCAAGCCAAGGCTTTCGCAACTCCGAAAGTAGCCTTCTATTTTTTCGTTGATGCCACCGACAGGCAACAAATCGCCATGCTGATTGACTGCGCCTGTGACCGCGATGCCTTGCTGCATGGGCGACCCCGACAAGCTCGACAAGAGGGCATAAAACTCGGCACATGAAGCCGAGTCGCCCTCGACTCCGCTGTATTCCTGCTCAAAGACCACGGCGGCATTCATGGCCAACGGCGCAATGTGGGCAAACAAGGAAGACAAATAGCTGTGCAAAATCAGCACCCCTTTGTCGTGGATGGGACCAGACATCTCGACCTCCCGCTCGATGTTGAGCAAGCCCTCTTCTCCCGCATAGGTACTGGCCGTCACCCGCACGGGAAAGCCAAACCGGTAGTCCCCCAAATCCACCACCGTGAGGCCGTTGATTTGCGCCACCCGTTCGCCAGACACCACCAACAAACGTTCACAATCGACAATGGTTTCCTGCAGGCGTTGCTCTGGGTAGTTGTGGCGGTGAATCCGGGCTTGCCTGGCGTTCTTCACGTCGCTTGCCCCCACCTGTGGCATGTCGCGCTGCCTGGCCAATGCAGCGCTCTCAATCACCAAGGCCTCGGCCAAAGCGAAGATCGCGCTTTGTCGATCCTGGTCTTCGGCCTCGCGGTGGGTTTCTTCAATCAAGGCCGCGACCGCCGCAGCCGAAAAATGCGGCAACTTCATCCGCTTGCAAATCTGGCCCACAAAAATCGCCGTGGCGTGAACCGATGCGCTGGTGACCGGAATGCTCTCGGCAAAATCGACCTTGCAGCGAAAGCGCCGGGCAAACTCAGGGTCGGCTTCTTGCACCGCGTAGTACTCATCCACCGAAGCCACCAGCACCAACTTCACATCCACATCCACCGCCTCGGGCTCCAGTGAGACCGCAGCCATGGGCGCATACATCATGCCGGGCTCTTCAATTTGCACGCGCCCACTGCGCATGAAACGGCGCAATTTTTCCCACACATGCGAATCGGCCAACAAGTCACGCAGGTGCAGCATCAGAAATCCGCCATGCGCTTTCAGCAAACTGCCCGCACGAATGCGAGAAAAATCGGTCACCAATTCACCACTGTCCGACTCGTATTCAATGCTGCCAAACAACATCCTGAACAAGGGGTTGTCTTCACGAATGACAGGTGCCCCTTGCAACGCATGGTTGTCCACCACCACGTTGACACGAAACAGCGACAACACGGCAGCCAGCGCCTCCAAGCGCACATCCTCGTCATCCCCAGGCTCAAATAGCTCTACGTTTTCCAGCACGCAGTTCTGGATCTGCTCTAAAAATGCACCCAACTTGACACTGTCCAGCACAGGTTGATTCAGCGCATTGCGGATCACCTGCATTTCGTGGTCCAGCATGGGCTTGAGGGTTTGCCTGCGCAACGCAGACAAGCCCTCGTTCATCACGCGCTCCATGGCTCGCGTTTTTTCAAGGTAGCGGCTGATCTCGTCTCTGAGCGAAGCTTCGGCAACATCTATTTCAGCGCGTTTTTCCTGGCTCAAGGCCAAAGCCTTGCCCGCTGTGACCGGCTCACCCTGTGCGTCTTTCAAAGTGAACACCATGTGCCCCTGATCGCGCATCAAAGCAAAGTGGTGGGACTCGGCATAAGCACTGAGGGCCAGGTAACCACGGTCCTCTTCGGTTTTGTAAGACGCCTCAATCCGCTGGCTTTCGGCCTTGAAATCATCTTGCCCCAAGCGCTTCGGCACCTCGGTCTGCAAGCGCTTGGCCAACTGCAACAGCAACTGGCGCAGCACGCGCCCCTGCCCGGCCTGAAGACGCAGCGCACGGGGGCGCTCGGGTTCGTCAAAGTTGTGCAAATAACAAAGATCGGGTGGCACCGGACGCTGTTCGGCCTGCGCGTGCATCATCTGGCTGAGCAGCGTTGTGCGGCCGCTGCCCACCTCACCCAATACAAACAGGTTGTAATCCGGCTCGGTCATGCCCATGCCAAATTGGGCCGCTTGCTTGGCGCGCTCTTGTCCAATCCAGGGCACGCCTTGGTCCAGCAACTCGGACGTGTCAGAAAAACCCAAGGTGTCGGGCTCGACCGTTTTGCGCAACTGGTCTGCTGTCAACTCAAAGCCTTGGCCTGTGGTCGCTGTCGCTAGCGCGGTCGGGTCCATGTTCAAACGCTCCATCGGTTTCAAGCCAGCCAAGTTGCTTGTTTTGCTGATGGCAATTTAAGACAAGGTTGCGAGCCTTTCCGTGTGCTGCATCACGCTGTCCAAATCAAGGGACAATGACGGCATGCAAGCTCCATCACCTGACCTCAAGCAAGCGCGAAACCCGCTGCACGGCTTAACACTGGAAACCATCGTCACCCAACTGGCAGACCATTACGGCTGGGCCGATCTGGGTGTGCGCATCCCGATCCGCTGCTTCACACACGACCCCAGCGTGGGTTCCAGCCTGAAATTTTTGCGTAAAACGCCCTGGGCCCGCGACAAGGTGGAAAGCCTGTACCTGTTTATGCTGCGCGATCAAAAGCGCCAACAAAGGCCTGAAGACTGAGTTTGAGTGCGTCAGCCAACAGACGCTGCTGTCTGTCGCTTTTAAGGTGGAGGCCTGTTTTTAATCCACCGACAAAGCGAGTTCTCATGACAGACCCTCAAAATCCTCAAGAAAAAATGGCTGCTGCAGGCGCAGGCACGGCGGCTGGCATGCACGCTGCGGCGCACGAATCCAAACCGGCTTTTGAACGCTTGGCCGATCGTCTGTCTGACAGCATCAGCGACATGGCCCATCACAGCCGGGACGCGGCCGTCGAGGCCGAGAAATTGCTGGAACAAAAGACACGCAAGATCGCCGCCACGGCCGAGCATCAAATTCACTGCGCACCCTTCAAATCAATATTGATTGCGGCAGGCGCAGGCGCCGCAGTGGCCACACTGGTGAGTTGGCTGATCCGTTCACGCACCCATTGATGAACAAGCGCCTGCTCAAGCTTTTGTTGCTGTCGCCGGACCTGCTCATAATGCACGCCCACGGCTATGCCGATCTGGCATCCGAGGAATGGGCGCTGCATGTGCGGGCTTGGCAAACCCGCTTGCTGATTTATGCCTTGGGCACGGCAAGCTTGCTGCTTGGGGTCTTTTTGGCAGGGGTGTCCTTGCTGCTCTGGACTGCATTGCCTGAGGTCAATGCGCACAGTGCATGGCTCATGTGGTTTGTGCCTTTGGCACTGGGTCTGTTCTCGTTGGCCTGTTGGGCGCGTGCCAGGCGCGTCAAGGTGGCGCGCCCATTTGGCAAACTCAAAGCACAAATTGCGCTGGACATTCTGGCCTTGCGCCAAAACCAAGAGCCATGAGTACGCCACCGTCTGCCGAACAACGCCTGGCGGTGTCACGCGCGCTGTGCATTCAGGCCATGCAGCAACCCGCTTGGTTATTGCTGCTTCAACGCGTGTGCGCCAAACCAGCGCATGCGCACAGCGAACAGCACAAGCCAGCCAACAAAACGCCGCCGCCTCCACCTCCGGTGACGGGGGTTTGAGCGCAACGCTCGATCCGGCACGCCCACTTAGTCTGTTGAAAGCATCGTGCCCCGGCACTTGGCCGCGCCGCAACGGCAGACATAACGCGCCTTGAGCGCTTCGGTCATCGGCTCGTCGCTGAACAAGCCATAGTCAAACGTCAGCTCTTCGCCCCTGTAAACAGGCCTGCGGGTTTTGATGAAAATGCGCCCCTTCACCAGGTCGGGCTCGCAATTGGGGCGGCACGAATGGTTGATCCATTTGGAATCGTTACCGCCATACAGCGCATCGATCACCCGGCCATCGTCCAGATGGAAGTAAAACGTGTGGTCGGGGTTGCTGGCATCGTGCGGGTGACGCGCAATCGCCTCGGCCATGGTGATGACCTCGCCCACATATTCAATGATCCGCTCGCCTGCGGCCAGATGCCGTGTGGCGAACACGCCTTTGCCGTGAACGCCCGAGGACTGCACACAGATCGCATCGCTGCCGTGGAGGGAACGCAAGACAGGCTTCATGCCCAGGTGACTTTCTCAATGCAAAGCCGCAACTATAAAGACTTTGGCCTGCGTCCCCAGCCGCCTCAAGCGTTCTGCATGGCAGGGGCCAAGACCTGCGCCAGCGACGCATCGAGCACCGCCAGCCCCTCCAAGATTTCAGCCTCGGTGCTGTTGAGCCGGGGCATCATGCGCAGGCAATGCGCACGGGCGGCATTGACCAAGAAGCCGCGTTCGCGGCAAGCCTGCACCACCTCTGCGGCGCGGTCACTGCCCAACTCCAGCGCCAGCAACAAGCCCACGCCGCGTACTTCGCCCAAGCCCCAGCGCTGAGACAAAGACTGCAAGCCTTGCCGCAGCAAAGCCCCCATCGTCCGCACATGGGCCAAAAACGCGGGCTGGCTCAAGGTGTCCATCACCGCCAGGCTCACCGCGCACATGAGCGGGTTGCCCGCGTAAGTGCCGCCTTGATCGCCATGCGCAAACACACAGGCATGCGAACGCGCCAACACCGCCGATATCGGCACCCCACCGCCCAGCCCCTTGCCCAAAGTCATGATGTCGGGCTGCACCCCAAAGTGCTGGGCCGCAAACAGTGCCCCCAATCGGCCACAGCCGGTTTGCACCTCGTCAAAGATCAGCAGCACACCCTGCGCATCGCACAGCTGGCGAAGTGCTTGGAGGAATGCCTGTGTGGCGGGCCGAACCCCGGCCTCGCCTTGCACAGGCTCCAACATGATGGCGGCGGTCTTGTCGTTCAGCAGCGCCTTGACCGAGTCGATGTCATTCCAAAGCGCCTTCACAAAGCCGGGCATGTTCGGAGGAAACAGCGCATCCCAACCCGCTTTGCCACTGGCAGCCATGGTGGCCAGATTGCGCCCATGAAAAGCGTTGTCGAAGGTGATGATTTCGTGCGCCCCACCCCGATGCAAACGCCCCCACTTGCGTGCCAGTTTGATCGCGCCCTCGTTGGCCTCGGCCCCGGTCGAGCCAAAAAACACCTGGTCCATGCCGCTGAGTGCACACAACTTCTCGGCCAATTGCAAAGAAGGCAGGTTGTGCACGGCCGGGCTGGGGGTGAGCAGCAGCCCCGCCTGAGTTTGCAAGGCCTGCGCCACTTCGGGTGGGCAATGCCCCAGCGCATTGACCGCCCAGCCTTGCAGCCAATCCAGATAACGCGTGCCCGCCGCGTCCCACAACCACGCCCCTTGGCCGCGCACAAAGACCTGCGCAGGGCGTTCGGTCACGGGCATCAAATGCTGAAACGACGGCGACATAGGGCTGGGCTGTTGCGGTTCGGGTGTCATGGGAAAGTCCTTTCTGAGGGGTTAAAGAAAACACGAGACAAAGAAAAAGGCCACGGGGGTGAGCCGTGGCCTTGGTGGGGAAACTGAAAAATGGGGGTCTTACACCATCATCCGAACCTCACGCGCAGCACACGGCAACGAGCGACGGGCTCGTGCGGCTCGGGATGCGGCGGAAGATGGGGCGATGAAAAACATGAGGAGCATCGTACAGGAAAAAATTCAAAGGTCTCGCTTGACGGCAAACAAGCAAGCGCTTCGCTTCACTCCACCGTCACACTCTTGGCCAAATTCCTCGGCTTGTCCACATCCGTCCCCCTTGCGCAAGCCGTGTGATACGACAGCAGCTGCAGCGGTACCACATGCAAGATGGGTGACAACACGCCGTAATGCTCGGGCATGCGGATGACGTTGACGCCTTCGCTGCTTTCGATCTTGGTGTCGCCATCGGCCAGCACATAGAGCACGCCGCCGCGAGCGCGCACTTCTTGCATATTGCTTTTGAGCTTTTCCAGCAGCTGGTCGTTGGGGGCCACGGTGACCACGGGCATGGCGCTGGTCACCAGCGCCAGCGGGCCGTGCTTGAGTTCGCCTGCGGCATAGGCTTCGGCGTGGATGTAGGTGATCTCTTTGAGCTTCAAAGCGCCTTCGAGCGCGATGGGGTAGTGCGTGCCCCGGCCCAAGAACAGCGCGTTTTCTTTGCTGGCAAATTCTTCGGCCCAGCTGATGATTTGCGGCTCCAGCGCCAGCACGGCTTGCAGCGCGGCGGGCAGGTGGCGCATGGCTTTGATGTGCCCAGCCTCTTCTTCGTCGCTCAAGCGGCCTTTGGTCTGCGCCAGCGCCAGCGTGAGCAAAAACAGCCCAGCCAGTTGGGTGGTGAAGGCCTTGGTCGAGGCCACGCCGATCTCGGCCCCGGCGCGGGTCACATAAGCGTGTTTGCACTCGCGCACCATGGCGCTGGTGGACACGTTGCAGATGGTCAGCGTCTGCGTCATGCCCAGGCTTTGCGCGTGGCGCAACGCGGCCAGGGTGTCGGCGGTCTCACCACTTTGGGTGATGGTGACAATCAAGGTGTTGGGGTTGGGCACGGATTCGCGGTAGCGGTATTCGCTGGCGATCTCGACCTGGCAGGGCACTTTGGCGATCGCCTCGATCCAGTACTTGGCCACGCAGCCGCTGTAGTAGCTGGTGCCGCAAGCCAAGATCAACACGTTGTCAATCGCCTTGAAGGTGCTGTACGCGCCGTCGCCAAACAACTCGGGCGTGATGCCTTCGACGCCCTCGAGCGTGTCGGCAATGGCGCGGGGCTGCTCAAAGATTTCTTTTTGCATGTAGTGGCGGTATGGCCCGAGTTCGGCTGCGCCGCTGTGCGCGTGCACCGTCTTGACAGCGCGGGTCACGGCCTTGTGGTCACGGTCCACCACCCAGTATTTGCCCAGCTGGATGTCGACCACGTCGCCCTCGTCCAGGTACACGATCTGGTCGGTCACACCGGCCAGCGCCATCGCATCGCTGGCCAAGAAGGTTTCGCCTTGGCCCGCGCCCAAGATGAGTGGCGATCCGGCACGCGCGCCGATCACACGTTGCGGCTCGTCTTTGTGGAACACGGCTATCGCATACGCGCCGTGCAGTTGGCGAATGGCGGTTTTGACGGCTTCAAAAATGTCGCCGTCGTACAAGCTGTCGACCAAATGGGCGATGACTTCCGTGTCGGTCTGGCTGGCAAACACATAGCCCTTGGCTTGCAGAGCAGCACGCAGTTCTTCGTGGTTTTCGATGATGCCGTTGTGCACCAAAGCCACCTTGCCCGGCTTGCCGTCGGCCGCGCCCGTGCCGTGGCTGAAGTGCGGGTGCGCGTTGTGCACGGCAGGTGCGCCATGCGTGGCCCAACGGGTGTGGGCAATGCCGGTGCCGCCTTCGATGTGGTCGGCGCTGACTTGGTCCATCAGCTCGGCCACACGCGATGTGCTGCGTGCACGCTGCAAGCCGCCCGTGCCGCCGCCCAAGCTGGCCGCATGAACGGCCACGCCGCAAGAGTCATAGCCCCGGTATTCGAGCCGTTGCAGGCCTTGCACCAAGATGGGAACGATGTTGCGAGAAGAGACTGCGCCGACGATGCCACACATAGGGGGAACTCCGAAGATGGTGTTGGAATGGGACTGCGGCGATGTTAGACCTGCTGGCTTGAAATTTCAGATCAATTATCAAATCCAAATCATCGTTAATTTCATGAAATCATCTCCATGAAATTAAATTTCAATAAAATACCATCCATGGAATCTATTGAACTCGACGCCATCGACCTGCAACTGCTGGACAGCCTTCAGCACGATGCCAGCCTGAGCAATGTGGCTTTGGCCCGCCAAGTGAATGTGTCGCCCCCCACTTGCTTGCGGCGCGTCAAGCGGCTGGTGGATGCGGGCTGGATCGAGCGGCAAATGGCCGTGCTGAATGCCGACAAACTCAGCGCCCACCTGGGCCACGGACTGACCGCCCTGGTGGAAGTGTCGCTGGACAAGCAAGGCAGCGAGCACCTGGACGCGTTTGAGGCGCGGGCCGTGGCCCAAGATGCTGTGCAGCAGTGTTGGCGCGTCTCGCCGGGGCCAGACTTCATGCTGGTGGTGCAGGCCCGCGACATGCCGCACTATTTGGCCATCAGCCAAGCCCTGTTCACGCAAGACGCCAATGTGCGCAATGTGAAGGCTTTTTTTGCCACCAAACGGGCCAAGTTCACAACGACTTGGCCGGTGCTCAAATAAACGCACACTGTCGCTGCCGCATTCGATACCACTCTTGTCAGACCTGGGCTGATCGGGTATCCGTGGTTGGCGGCGATGGATGCCCGCCTTCGCGGTCATGACGGCCCCGTGTGCGAGCGGGGTTGACCCACGTGCATCTGCTCAAGGCTTGGGCTTCTTCTGCGGCCGCGCCCAATGGGCGATGCTGATCTGTTTGCCACGCGCCACGCTCAAAGCCCCCGGCTCGGTGCTCTTGGTGATGGTCGAGCCGCCGCCCACGGTGCCGCCTGCGCCAATCGTCACCGGGGCCACCAGCACGCAGTTGCTGCCAATGTGCACGTCGGCCTCGATCACGGTGCGGTGCTTGTTGGCCCCGTCGTAGTTGGCGGTGATGCTGCCCGCGCCGTAGTTCACGCGCTCGCCCACGGTGGCGTCGCCCAAATAGGCCAAGTGGTTGGCTTTGGCCCCTTGGGCCATCGTGGAATTTTTCACCTCGACAAAGTTGCCAATGTGCACTTCGGCCCCCAACTGCGCACCTGGGCGCAGGCGGGCAAAGGGGCCAATGAGTGCGCCCTCGCCCACCGACACGCCCAATTTTTCGCCATCGATGTGGGTGAAGGGGTGGATCACCGCGCCCGCAGCGATGGTGCAGTTGGCGATCACGCAGTTCGCGCCGATCTTCACGCCTTCGCCTAAGGCCACGCGGCCTTCAAACACGCAGTTCACATCGATCTCGACGTCTTGCGCGCAATCGAGCTGGCCACGCAAATCGAAGCGGGCCGGGTCTTGCAGGCGCACGCCTTGCGCCATCAGGCCGTGCGCTTGGCGCAGCTGGTGGGCACGCTCCAGCTCGGCCAGTTGCACCGGGCTGTTGATGCCAGCCACTTGCAGCGCATCGGCAATTTTGTGGGCCACCACGGGCACCCCGTCGGCCACGGCCAACTTGACCACGTCGGTCAGGTAGTACTCGCCTTGGGCGTTTTGGTTGTCAATGCGCCCCAGCCAGTGTTTGAGTAATTTGGCAGGCACGGCCATGATGCCGCTGTAAACCTCGTTGATCTGGCGCTGCGCGTCGCTGGCGTCTTTGTGTTCGACGATGGCTTGCACCGCATCGCCCAGGCCTTGGCCCTGAGCACCGCGCACGATGCGGCCATAACCGGTGGGGTCGGCAAAGTCGATGGTGAGCAGCGCCAGCTTGTCACCGCCGCATTGGGCGATCAGGGCTTGCAGGGTGTCCGCCTGCGTCAGCGGCACATCGCCCGACAAAATGACCACCACGCCATCATCGGCCAGCGCGGGCAGCGCCTGTTGCACGGCGTGGCCTGTGCCCAACTGGGGCTCTTGGCGCACGCATTGCACCGCCAGCGCCTGACCGGGGGCCAGCAACACGGGCTCGACTTGGTCGGCTCCGTGCCCGGTGATGACCACGGCCGAACGCGCGTTCAGCTGCGCGGCGGTGTTCAGCACATGCTGCACCAGCGGCACGCCAGCCAAACGCTGCAAGACCTTGGGCAGGCGGCTTTTCATGCGCGTGCCTTTGCCAGCGGCCATCACGACGACATCAATGGGAAACGGGGTGTTCAAGCTCATGAACGACTTTCTAAAGTGGCCAAACAGCGGCTGCAAATACAGGTATGCATTATCGCCAGAGTCAACCCGGTGACTGAAGGGCTTGATTGACGGCGCCAGTCAATCGCTTGAACTCAAGGAAGTGTCGGGATCTGTATTGATGGACAATCGCGGCTTCGGTCTTGGGTGCACCTTGTTGAGGCATTCACGCCATTGACACCATGCGGAGCTTTCGATGCGATCATCACTTTGGCTTGCCCATTGGCACTGGACGATGCAAAACTGTGCAGTCAAACGGCTGGCCCTGGAAGATAAAGTGAGCAACACAAGCTCGGGGCATTTTGAGGATTGGTCGTTCGCTGTGAAGGACTTCAATTGATCCGCCGGACCCTGCTTGTGTTTTGCTTGGTGTTGCTACAAGGTTGCAGCACCATCAAGCTGGGCTACCAGCAACTGCCCACGCTGTCTTATTGGTGGTTGGACAGCACGGTATCGTTCAGCGGCGCTCAGTCCAAGGGGGCCAAAGAGGCCCTTGACCAGCTGCACCAATGGCATCGCCGCGAAGAGCTGCCCGCCTATGCCGAACTGCTGCAACGCGCGCTGCCACTGACCGCAGGCCCCGTGCAGTCTGAACAGGTGTGCGGCGTCTGGGCCGATGTACAAACCCGACTGGACACCTTGATGCGCGAGGCCGTGGTGCAAGTGGCCCCGGTGGCCATGGCTTTGGGACCACGCCAGTTGAGCCACATGGCACGGCACTGGGAGCGCCAAAACGAAGAATGGGAACAGGAGTGGCTGCAAGGCAACACCAGCGAACGGCTGCAGCGCCGACTGGACAAAACACTGGAACGCTACCGCTCGTTTTATGGCGAGTTGAACCCGGCTCAAGAGGGCTTGATCAAGACGCAACTGGCACAGTCGCCCTGGACCGCCGAGTGGGGCAGACAAGACCGGCAGCGCCGCCAGCAGGATTTGCTGTCGGCTTTGCAGCGCATCAGCCAAGACGGCATGACACGAGCCCAAGCACAAGCGCAGTTATGGGGCGTTTGGCAGCGCTGGTTGTTGCCGCCCGACGCCGGGCAGCGCACCATGATGCAAAGCCTGTCGCAACGCGCCTGTGACAACCTGGCCCAGTTGCACAACACCGCCACGCCCGAGCAACGCCAGCAAGTGGCTCGCAGGCTGCGCGCCTACGACAGGGATATCCGGGACTTGATCAAACCCTGAGCACGCGGCCTCTCGGCCTGCGCGGACCAACAGGCATTACCACCCAAAAACACAGACCCCCGATCGAGTCGGGGGTGACAAATGGGGCTAAAAGGCTTTGTCACGCGGGGGTGACAGGTGGGGCTAAAAAACGTTGTCATACCCGGCTTGACCGGGTATGCATGGCCGTTGAAGCATGGGCACTCATCAAGTCAAGGGTGACAAATGGGGCCAAAAGACTGTGTCATACCCGGCTTGACCGGGTATCCATGGCTTGTCAGCTTTGCAGCGCTTTCCACATTTCCATGTCGCGCTCGGCGGTCCAGATGCGGGGGTTCTTGATGCCGCTGGCCTCGTCATAGGCGCGTGTCACGTCAAACGGCAAGCAGTGTTCGTAGATGAACACATGGCCAAACACCGGGTCCATGCTCTTGCGGGTGTGGGCCATGGCGGCTTTCAAGTCCATTTTGCCGGCCACGGCTTCTTTGCCCGCTTGGAACAAGGTGGTCACCCAGCGCTGGGTGTAGTCCAGCGCCTTGTTGACGTTGGCATTGCCTTTCATGGCTTCACCACGGCCCGGCACGATGAACTCGGCCTTCAAGTCGCGCAGGGCTTCGAGGGTGGCGGGCCACTCTTCGAGTTGGGCGTCGCCCGTGTAGACACCGGCTTCGTATTCCACCAAGTCGCCCGAGAACAGCACTTTTTCTTCTTCCACCCAAGCGATCGTGTCGCCACGGGTGTGGCCAGGACCCGGATGCCAAATTTGCACCACCACGCCACCCAGGTTGATGCTGAGCTTGCCGGGCACTTCGCCTTTTGTGGGGTTGCCGCCACCGACCACCATGGTGGGCCAGGTCAGGCCCGGGATGCTGTCCGCGCCGCGGAACAGGCGCGGAAAGCGCTCCATCTCGCTTTTCATATCCTGTGCGCCACGCTCTTTGATCAAGTCCAGCGTGCCTTCGCTGGCGATGATCTCGGTCGCGCCTTCGGCCGCGTAGGCATAGGCCCCCAGCACGCGCACCGCATGGTAGTGGGTCAGCAGCACATATTTGATGGGCAGGTCGCTGACGGTGCGGATCTTTTTGATCAGGTCTTGCGCCATGGCAGGCGTGGCCGTGGCGTCGCTCACCATGATGAAGCGGTCACCAATGATGACGCCCGAGTTGGGGTCGCCCTCGGCGGTGTAGGCCCAGCAATGCGGGCTGAGTTGCTCGAACGTGATCTTTTTTTCGCTCAGGTCGGCCTGGCTGGCAAAGGCTTTAACAGGGGCCTTGGCGGGCGCTTTGTTGGGGGCTTGGGACATGAAAATGGCTCCGGTCAATGAATGGGCTGAATTTTACCTAAACGAAATGCGTTACGCATTGTTGAATTTCACCCCACTCAACCCAGCCCCTTTTCGAGCATGGAGATCACTTCATCGGCAAAGGCGGCATAGCTGATGGGGCCGCCTGGGCGCAGCCAAGTGAAGGTCCAGTTGATCATGCCCAGCAGCATCATGGTCAGGGCGGTTTGGTTGGTGGGGGTCAGGCGCTCGGGATAGGCGCGTTTCATGAAGCGGGTCATGGCGGCCACGATGTCGCGCTGGCGGTTCAGGATCAATTCGCGCGGCGATACCGTGCCAGAGGGCAAGGCCGGATCGGGGGCATCGCTCAAGAACTGGGTGTCATTGAGCAAGGCCGCGTGCCGGGTCGCCGAGGTTTCATATTCCTGCAAAAACGCCCGCACCAGCTCGTGCAGGGTGGCGCGTTCGTCCAGGTTTTTGCGCTGGGCCGTGGCCTCGGTCTGCGCAATCAGCGCCAGCAGGCGCTGGGTGTGCCGATCGAGCAAGTCAAACAAGATCGCTTCTTTGCTCTCGTAATAGTGGTACAGCCGCGCCTTGGACGTGCCGCAGGCAGCGGCGATCTCGTTCATGCTGGCAGCAGGGTAGCTGCGCTGGGCAAAGCATTGCGCGGCGATGTCCAGGATGGCGTCGCGCTTGATGTCGTGGGTTGCTGATTTGGGTCGGGCCATGGCGGCATTCTGCCAGCCATGGCACCATGCGCAGGTCAGACGCTGCTCAAGCACCGCCCAGATGCCGTTCAAGCCCCATTCAGGCCTGCGGCTCAAACCGGCAAGTCGCCGACCTGCCGACCCTGCAAGCGGGCGTGCCACAGGCCACACACCAGGCGGGCCGTGGCCCAGCCCACCTGTCCCCAGGCCTGGCCCCACTGCCGCGCCAACTCGGGCACGCTGGCTCTAGAAGATCGGTGCAGCACCAGCCCAGGCGGCATTTCCCGCCAGTCAAAGTGCAGGGCCTCATGGGCGTAACGCGCTTCCATCACCAGGCGGGCTCCGGCCGGCACGTCGATGATTTGACCAGCCACAAAAAAATGGTCGCCATCGGTTCGGGCCCAGTGTTCAATGGGTTTCTCCCAAGTGATCCATGCGCATCCTTGCACAATCAGCAATTGACTGTTTTTGCGGGGCAACAGGCTCATGGCATGCTGGGGAGCCAGGCGCCAAGTGCCTGCCCGGCGGGCAGTTTTCAGTTGTTGACAGTCTTGCAAAGAAGCGCACAGCTCGGGTTCAGACATCGCCATCTCCTGGGTTGATTCAACACCGACAACTGCGTCGGCCAAGTCATGATGCAAGCCAAAGCATTCACTGTCCAATGAAAACTCTGTGACCCATTGATGTGCCAAAAGCATGAATGGCAAAGTGCTGCACCCGTATCATTGACGTCACCATGCCACCCAGTTCCGCTCCCGCTGCCCGCACCCGCCCCATCTCGATGAGCTACCTGCGGGCGTTCGACGCAGTCGCCCGGCACCTGAACTTTCGGGTGGCCGCCGAAGAAATGGCCCTGACCCAAAGCGCGGTCAGTCGGCAGATTCAGGCGCTGGAGCACGAGGTGGGCACCGCGCTGTTTTTGCGGCACACCCGCTCGGTGGAGCTGACCAGTGCGGGCAGCTTGCTGCACCGTTTTGCAGGCGCATCGCTCGAGCGCATCGACTTGGCGGTGCGGCAAATCCGCCAAAGCACCGGACGCCAGAGCGTTTCGATCACCACCTGGGCCTCGTTTGCCAGCATGTGGCTAATCCCACGGCTGGAGGCGTTTCAGCGCGACCACCCCAACATCGACATCCGCATCGACGCCACCGATGCCGCCATCGACATGCACAACACCGATGTCGATCTGGCCCTGCGCTACGCCACCCGCTCGCCACACAGCGGAGCCGAGCGCTTGTTCGGCGAACAGCTCACGGTGGTCGCCAGCCCCTGGTTGTTGAAGCAACAGCCCATCCAGAACGTGGACGACCTGATGCGCTGCACGCTGATCGAATCGGGCGACGCCTACCGCACCCGGCACATGGAATGGCTCAGCTGGCAACGCTGGCTGGACACCTATGGACGTGGCGCTGGCAGCGCCAGCCCGGTGCCCCACACCGAAACACGACGCCCCCCAGGGGGCAGCAGCCAAGCACTGCCCCTGTCTCCGGCGCGGTGGTTGTACTTCAACTACGCCCACCAGATAGTGCAAGCGGCTTTGACCGGCCAAGGCGTGGCATTGGCCCGCCTGCCACTGGTGGCCGAAAGCCTGGCGCAGGGCGGTTTGGTAGAAGTGTTACCCAGCATGCGGCTCAATTCCCCGCTGGCTTATTGGCTGTTGATCGCCACGCGCAGCAGCACGCGCCCCGAAGTGCGCGCCTTTTGTGACTGGTTGCGCCTGCAGGCCTCAGAAACACGCCTGGCGATTGGCGATGTGCCCGACCCTGACACCCTGGCCGCGCCGGACTGACCCCTCAAACCGGCCACACCACTCCGTTGTCGTTCAAGATGGCATCCAGTGGCTCGTCGTGGTCTTCGGGCTCCAAGTCGTCCACAAAGCCTTGGGTAAATCCCAAACCGACCGTGAAGGGCTTGGGTTGCAGCGTGGCCAGCGTGCGGTCGTAAAAACCGCCGCCATAACCCAAACGGTAACCGCCCGTGCCGTAGCCCACGCAGGGCACAAACAACAAGGTGGGCACGATGACTTCGGTGTCTTTGGGTTTGGGGATGCCGTAGGCGTCTTCCTCCATGGCGCAGCCGGGGTACCAGGTGTGGAACGTCAAGGTTTTGTGCAGCTTGTTGACCACAGGCAGGCCAATGCGGCGGCGTTGGGGCTCGCCATTCAATTCGCCGTCTTCTTTCCAGCGGTGCAGCACAGGCAGCGGGTCAAATTCGCCCTTGATGGGCCAATAGGCCCCGATCACGGTGTCGGGTCGGTCAAACAGCCAGATGCGCATGACGCGCTGCAAGGCTTCGGCCCTTGTCAGGCGGTCGGGCAGGTTCAGCCTTTCTTCAATCAAGGCTTTTCGTAAGGCTTTTTTAGCTTCAGCTTTGTCCATAATCGACCCATGAAATTCACTCAGATTCTGACACTGGTTTACGCATTGGCCATGACAGGCCTTTGGAGCCCCCTCGCCCATGCCCAAGTGCAGGCCGCCAACAAGGGCGATGACGTCATCCTGGAGATGGGCCAAGCCTTCAAAAAAGGCGACAAAAACCGCTTGTCGGCCCTGCTGCCCCAAACCCGGGGCCATGTGCTGGAGCCCTTGGCCGCCTATTGGGACATGCGCGCCCGCCTCGACACCGCGCCCGAATCAGAGATTCGCAGCTTCTTGAGAAGCTATGCCGGCAGCTACTACGAAGACCGCTTGCGCACCGACTGGCTGCTGCAACTGGGCAAGCGCCGCGACTGGGCCAACTTCACCGCCGAATACCCGCGCTACCGCATGCGCGATGACCGCGAAGTGCGCTGCTACGCCCTGGCCACCGAGGCCATGAACAGCAAGGCCGATGTGGCCGAAGAAGCCAAGCGCCTGTGGTACGCCCTGCGCGAAGCCGACGATGGCTGCACCTATGTGGCCGAGCATTTGCACTCGGGCAAACAGATCAATGGCTTGGACCTTTGGCGCAAGGCGCGGCTGGCCATGGACGCCAACCGCCCTCGCCCGGCCCAAGCAGCGGTCGACATCGAAGCACCGCGTTTGTCCGAACAAGTGGCCCTGATCTATGCCGACCCAGCCAAATACCTGGACAAACGCATCATCGCCATCACCAAGAACCGCAAAGAGCTGGCGGTGCTGGCCCTGATCAGGCTGGCCGCCAAAGACCCCGACGAAGCCGCCGATTTGCTGAATCGGCGCTGGTCCATCCAACTGAGCCAAGAAGAACGCAACTGGACTTGGGGCGTGATTGGCAAACAGGCCGCGCAAAAACTGCAAGACAACGCCAGCAGCCACTTTGCCAAGGTGCAAAAAGACAGCGACCTGAACGACGACTTGCTGAGCTGGAAAGTGCGCGCCGCTTTGCGCATGGGCCAATGGCGTCAGGTCTTGACCGCGACCCAGGCCATGAGCCCCGAGTCGCAAAAAGACCCGACTTGGGTTTACTGGCGCGCCCGCGCCTTGAGCGCCACGGCGCAAGACAACGCCCAAAAACAAGAAGCCCAAGGTCTGCTGCGGAGCATCGCCAGCGTGAGGGGTTTTTACGAACAACTGGCGCTCGAAGAACTGGGCCAGGCCATCACCCTGCCTGAACGGCCCATCGCACTCAACCCGCAAGAAAAAGCCGCAGCCCTGATCAACCCCGGACTGCAACGCGCCCTGTACGCCATCCAGATCGGCCTGCGCCCCGAAGGCAACCGCGAGTGGAACTACAGCACCAACTTGCACACCCCGGGCGGCATGAACGACCGCGATCTCTTGGCTGCCGCCGATCTGGCTTGCCAGCGCCAAGTGTGGGACCGCTGCATCAACACCAGCGACCGAACCAAAGAGGCCATTGATTTTGAGCAACGCTTTCCGATGCCGCTGCGCGAGATCGTGGTGCGCAAAGCAGGTGACATCCGACTCGACCCGGCTTTTGTGTATGGCCTGATCCGGCAAGAAAGCCGCTTCATCATGGATGCCCGCTCGCATGTGGGCGCCTCGGGCCTGATGCAGGTCATGCCCGCGACCGCCAAATGGACTGCCAAAAAAATCGGTTTGACCAGCTTCACCCCTGACCAAATCACCGACCGCGAAGTCAACGTGGCCATTGGCACGGGTTATTTGAAGCTGGTGCTGGACGACTTTGAAGGCTCGATGCCACTGGCCACTGCGGCCTACAACGCCGGGCCAGGGCGATCGCGCACTTGGCGCAATGGCCCCGTGCTCGAAGCGGCCATCTGGGCCGAAAACATCCCGTTTCAAGAAACGCGCGACTACGTGAAAAAAGTGCTGTCCAACACCACCAACTACGCCGCCATCTTGACGCGCCAGCCGCAGTCGCTCAAAGCCCGCTTAGGCCAAGTGGGGCCGCGCAACGCACAAACCACCGAGGTGAACAAGGATTTGCCCTGAGGCGCACGGCGTCGCCAGGCCGCGCACAAAGGATCAGGCGGGCGGCGCGGGCCCCAGCAAGGCGTCCAGATTGGACCGGATTTTTTCCTCGATCTTGCCGCTGTAGGCCCCCAGCAAAAAACCCAGCTTCAGATGCAGGTCAAAGCGGGACTCGCTCAGCGTCAGCTCACCGCTGACACCGCTGCGTTCAAAGCGCATGCGGTCGGTGGCCTCGCCTGGCTCGCACACACACGCCATGCCCCACTCTTGCTCGGCCTGTTCGCGCCAGCGCTCAGCCACGGCACGGGCACCGGCCAGGCCCAAAGCGTGTTCGCGTTCGATTTTCAGCTCAGGCATGTTGCGCTTTCTGTTCGGGTTTTTCGGTCATCTGCACGGACGTTGGGGTTTCGGCGGCCACCTCCACCAAACAGTCGTAAAACACGGGCGCACGGCCCAGGTCGGTCAGGTGCTGGCTGGTCAGCTCGTTCACATTGGTGCCATTCAGGCCCAGCTTGCGCCACCACACGCCCAAGCCATTGACCACGCCCGCCCGCGCACGCTGGTTCAACCTGGCTTTGCAGTGGTAGATGCCCCGGTCGTTGAACACCCGCACCACCGCGCCGTCGACGATGCCGCGAGCCGCTGCGTCCTCGGGGTGCATCTCCAGCACAGGCTCGGCCTCGATGTCGCGCAGGCTTTGCACGTTGACAAAGGTGGAATTGAGAAAGTGGCGGGCAGGCGGCGAGATCAAGGCCAGCGGGTATCGACCACCCGGCGTGGCCAGCTCGTAGTTGGGCAAGTGGTCGGGCAAGCCGTCCAAGCCCTGATCGGCCAGGCGCTGGCTGAAAAACTCGCAGCGCCCTGAAGGCGTTGGAAAGCCGCCCTGTGCAAACGGCGCATCGGGCAGTGGCAAAGAGGCAAAGCCATGCGCCAGCAACTGCTCAAAATCTTGCCCATCGCCGATGGCGCTGCGACACAGGCTTTCATCGCTCTCGGCAAAACACGGGTCATCAAAACCCATGCGGGCAGCCAGCGCCCGGAAGATGTCGGTGTTGGTGCGTGCTTGGCCCACGGGCGCGATGGCCGGGCGGTTGAGCAGCACATCGGTGTGGCCGTAACTGGTGTGGATGTCCCAGTGCTCCAACTGGGTGGTGGCGGGCAAGATGAAGTCGGCGTAGTCGGCGGTGTCGGTCTGAAAATGCTCCAGCACCACGGTGAACAGATCGTCTCGGGCAAAGCCTTGGACCACCTTGCCCGATTCGGGGGCGACCGCCACTGGGTTGCTGTTGTAGACGATCAAGGCGTCGATGGACGGGCCAAAAGCCGACGATGCCGGGCGCAACAAGTCGTCACCAATGGTTGTCATATTGAGGGTGCGGGGGCGTCGCTCGCCCAGCAAGTCGGGCCGCTGCAAGGCCGCCCGCCGCACCGGGAAATGGCCCGAACTGCTGAGCAGCAAGCCGCCAGCCCGGTGCCGCCAAGCGCCGGTGAGCGCGGGCAAACACGCGATCGCCCGCACCGCATTGCCGCCACCGCGCACACGCTGCATGCCGTAGTTCAAGCGAATGGCCGCTGGCGCGGTGCTGCCCCAGTCGCGTGCCAATTGCCGGATTTGCGCCACCGGCACACCGCAGACTTCGGCGGCGCGTTCAGGTGTCCATTGCAAAGCACGGGCCTTCAAAGCATCCCAGCCCAAGGTGTAGCGGTCGATGTAGTCTTGGTCGAGCCAGCCATGCACGATCAACTCGTGCATCACGGCCAGCGCCAGCGCGGCATCGGTGCCGGGTCGAAGGGCGATGTGTTCGTGGCATTTGTCGGCGGTTTCGCTGCGCCGGGGGTCGATGCACACCAGCTTGGCGCCTTGGCGCTTGGCCACTTGGGCGATGCGCCAAAAGTGCAAGTTGCTACCAATCGAGTTGCTGCCCCAGATGACGATCAGCTTGGATTCGGCAAAAAACTCGACCTTCATGCCCACCTTGTTGCCCAAGGTTTGGGTCAAGGCTTCGGCACCGGCAGAGGCGCAGATGGTGCGGTCCAGCAGCGAAGCGCCCAGTTGGTGAAAAAACCGCGCCGCGATCGATTCACCTTGCACCTGCCCCATGGTGCCTGCATAGCTGTAGGGCAGCACTGCTTGCGGGTCGCGTGCGGCAATGCTTTTCAAGCGCTGGGCAATGGCGTCCAGCGCCTCGTCCCAGCCCACGGGTTCGAACTGGCCCGCGCCTTTGGGGCCCACACGGCGCAAAGGTTGCAGCAAGCGCTCAGGGTGGTAAGTGCGCTCGACGTATCGCGAGACCTTGGTGCACAGCACGCCGTCGGTCATGGGGTGGGCCGGATTGCCTTGCACTTGGGTGGCTCGTCCGTTTTCCACCGTGGTCAGCAAGGCACAGGTGTCGGGGCAATCGTGCGGGCAAGCGCCGCGCACCACGGCAGTGGCAGGAGTGGGGTTCATGGTTGGGGGCAGGCGGCTGGTCAAAAGCCGATTGTCGCGCAGCCCGGCAGGCAACGCCCTGCCGCTTCAAGGTGCCGGGGCTTTTTGCCCCGCCACACACTGCCCCACCGCCGCATCGCCACGCTGCCAACAAGGGCTGGCTGCACGGCCATCGCGCTCGGGCACGCCGTCCATGCGGATTTGGGCCACATGGGTGTGAAAGCCCCGCACCCCATGCCGATCGAGATCCAGGCGCAACACCCAGCCTCGGCGCTGGTGGTCGTTGTCGGTCTCTTTCATCACGAAATTGCCCACGCTGTAAATGACGGGCTTGCCCTGGATGTGTTCGATGTCTTGCGTGACATGGGGGTGGCCGCCGATCACGGCATCGGCCCCGGCCTCGACCATCAAACGCGCCAGTTGCCGCTGGCGGGCATTGGCCACGCGTTCGTTCTCCCAGCCCCAATGCATGATGGGGATCACCAGATCCGCCCGGTGCACCCGACGCGCATGGCGGATGTCGTCCACCACCTGTTCATCCTCACTCCACGCCACACCCGGGGCATCGTGGTCGGCCTCAAAGCTGCGTGGCATGAATTCGTTGTAGCTCAAGAAAGCGATCCGCAAGCCCTTGCGCTCCACCACCCAAGGCGCATGGGCTTGCGACAAATTGCGCCCGCCCCCCAGCTTACCCAAGCCCGCCTGATCGAGCAGGCCCAGCATCTCGGCAAATGCCTCGCGCCCAAAATCACCCGAGTGGTTGTTGGCCAGCGCCACCGCATCGAAATGGGTCTTGAGCACGGGCAGCACACGCGGGTGCGCCCGGAACGTGAAATTTTTATCGCCCGCACTGCCGCCCGTGGCCACCACACACTCCAAATTGGCCATGCGGATGTCGGCGGCAGCAAACACCGCTGCGAACGGGGCAAAGGGGTCGCCGCCTCGGGCGATCAAAGCGCCGGGGGCGTCATCGAGCACGGTGTCGCCCGCAAACACCACGCTCACGGTGGGGTCTGCAGCAGGGCCAGACTGCGCCCACACTGGGGCCCCCAAACAACAAGCCAACACAAGTCCCAAGCCAATGTTCATGGCGTCAGCCCCTCCAAGGTGCAGCTGTAAATCAATTCCCGCTCGAGTGGCCCGGCATACACATGCTGCTGCCCCGTGATGGCCCAAGGCTGCGAGCTGCGTGGGTAGGGCGGCAGGTATTTGGCTTGGTGCACCAAGACCGGGTGGGGCTTGGCGTCTTGATAGGCATACAACAAGATTCGGTTGATGTGGTCGGCATCACCCACCATGACCGCCTTGAACCAGAAACGCCCCCCAATGTCCACCGAGGGCACGGGGTAAGGGTCTGCCACAGGGCGCGCCAGCACGGTTTGGGTGGTGCCGGCGTAAGTCACCTGGCAGCTGAGTTGAGGCGAGGCAGACGCGACGCCCAGAAAAAAGAGCGTCCCTAGGGCGCCCAGCACAGCCCGCCAAGGCCTTGAAGTCGGTGAATTACGCATACAAGTCGAGAATCAGTATTTGCCCGATTTTGCACGGGGTTCCAGCCGCCAAGGTGACAGTCGGGACATTTGAGGCTGCAGCTTGGCAAAGGTCTGCAAGTCCCGCTAGACTGTATTCATGAAAATCATCGACTCCATCCTCACCGACGCGGCCAGCATCGCGGCCATTCGCAAAGATATTCATGCGCACCCTGAGTTGTGCTTTCAGGAAGTACGCACGGCCGACGTGGTGGCCCAGCAACTGACCAACTGGGGTATTCCCGTTCACCGGGGCATGGGCACCACCGGCGTGGTGGGCATTGTGCATGGGCGTGATGGTGGTGCTTGCGGGCGTGGCATCGGCCTGCGCGCCGACATCGATGCACTGCCCATGCAAGAGTTCAACACCTTCGCCCACGCCAGCAAGCACCAGGGCAAGATGCACGCTTGCGGCCACGACGGCCACACCGCCATGCTGCTGGCGGCGGCCAAGCACTTTGCCAAGCACCGCGACTTTGACGGCACGGTGTATTTGATTTTCCAGCCCGCCGAAGAAGGCGGCGGCGGTGCCCGCGAGATGATCAAGGACGGTCTGTTCGAAAAATTCCCGATGCAGGCGGTTTACGGCATGCACAACTGGCCAGGCGCGGCCGTGGGCACCTTTGCCGTGAGCGCAGGCCCGGTGATGGCGTCCAGCAACGAGTTCAAGATCACCATCCGGGGCAAAGGCAGCCACGCGGCCTTGCCACACAACGGCATCGACCCGGTGCCAATTGCCTGCCAAATGGTGCAAGGCTTTCAGACCATCATCACCCGCAACAAAAAACCGGTGGACGCGGGCGTGATCTCGGTCACCATGATCCATGCGGGCGAAGCCACCAACGTGGTGCCCGATTCGTGCGAACTGCAAGGCACCGTGCGCACCTTCAGCATCGAGGTGCTGGATTTGATCGAGACCCGCATGAAGCAAGTGGCCGAGTCGATTTGCGCGGCCTTTGAGGCGCAGTGCGAATTCGAGTTCGAGCGCAACTACCCCCCCACCATCAACAGCGCCGCCGAAGCCGACTTTGCACGCCAAGTCATGTCGGGCATCGTGGGCGCAGAGCATGTGATCGACCAAGAGCCCACCATGGGCGCAGAAGACTTCTCTTATATGCTGCAGGCGAAACCCGGCGCCTATGTTTTCATCAGCAACGGCGATGGCGCGCACCGCGAAATGGGCCATGGCGGTGGCCCTTGCACCCTGCACAACCCGAGCTACGACTTCAACGACGACCTGATCCCGCTGGGCGGCACTTACTGGGTGGAACTGGCCACTCAGTGGCTGGCCAACCCGACACAAAAATAAACCCCTTCAGGAACGCCCATGTCCGATGTCCAGAGCGGCTTTTCAAGCAGCTATGCCCAAGCCCGACAAAAATTCTTGATCGCGGCGCAGTCGGCAGGCCTGTCGGTGGACTCGCACGCCCACCCTCTCCAAGGCCGGGACGCTGAAGCGCTCGCCATGGACGTGGTGTTCGATGGTGCCCCCGGCGCCCAAGCGCTGCTGATCATCAGCAGCGCCTGCCACGGGGTGGAGGGTTATTGCGGCTCGGGCGTGCAAGTCCATGCCCTGCAAAACGCCGCTTGGCGTGCAGCAGCCAAAGCCCAGGGTGTGGCGGTGCTCTACATCCACGCGCTCAACCCGCACGGGTTTTCGCATGTGCGGCGCGTGACCCACGAAAACGTGGACATCAACCGCAACTTTCAAGACTTCGCGCAAGCGCTGCCGGACAACCCGGCCTACCGCGAAATCCAGCCCTTGCTGTTGCCCGAAGTGTGGCCACCCGATGCCGCCAACACTGCGGCAACCAACCAGTTCATCGCTGAGCGAGGGATGAAAGCCTTTCAGGCCGCTATCTCCAAAGGCCAGCACGAATTCCCGGACGGCCTGTTCTTTGGAGGACAAGCCCCCACCTGGAGCAACCTGACGCTGCGCAAGGTGCTGCAAAAATACGGCCAAGCTTGCAAAAAATTGGCCTGGATCGATCTGCACACGGGCTTGGGGCCCAGCGGTGTGGGCGAGCGCATTTTTGCGTGTGCCGACGACGCGGCAGCCTACAGCCGTGCCAAAGCCTGGTGGGGCCAAGGCATCACCTCCATCTATGACGGCTCCTCCACATCTCCCATGCTCACCGGGCTGATGTGGATGTCGGCCTACCAGGAATGTCCGCAGGCCGAGTACACCGGCATCGCCATGGAATATGGCACCCAGCCCACAGACAAAGTCATGCACGCGCTGCGTGGCGACCACTGGCTGCAACTGCACCCCGAAGCGCCTGCCGCGTTGCGTCAGCAGATCAAACAGGATCTGATGGACGCGTTTTATGTGGACACCGATGCTTGGCGCACCCAGATCGTCGAGCAGGCCATGGAAGCGATGCAGCAGGCCGCCACAGGTTTGAACAAGGGATTGAAAAAATGAACATGCCGCGCATTCTGGTTTTGGGGGGCAGCGGCTTTGTGGGTCGCCATGTTTGCGAACAGCTGGCCCGGCTGGGCTGGCAGATCACTGTGCCCACCCGCCGCGCTGTCAATGCCAACAGCGTACAAAGCCTGCCCGGGCTGACCGTGATCGAAGCTTCGGTGCACAAGGAAGCCGACCTGGCCCGCTTGATGCCCGGGCACGATGCGGTCGTGAACCTGGTGGCGGTGCTGCATGGCAACGAAGAACGATTTGAGCAAGTGCACGTCGAATTGCCCGGAAAAATCGCCAGCGCCATGAAAAAAGCTTCGGTGCAGCGGCTGGTGCAAGTGAGTGCACTGGGTGCCGAAGCGCAAGCCCCTTCGATGTACTTGCGCAGCAAGGCGCGAGGCGAAACGGCACTGCAAGGCAGGGGGCTGCAGCTCACGGTGTTGCGCCCCAGCGTGGTCTTTGGGGCCGAAGACAAATTTCTCAACCTGTTTGCCGACCTGCAGGCCGTGGTGCCCTTCATGCCACTGGCGGGCAGTGGCACACGCTTTCAGCCCGTGTGGGTGGCCGACGTGGCACGCGCCGTGGTGGCTTGCCTGCAACAGCCGAACACCGTCGGCCAGACCTTTGATCTGTGCGGGCCAGATGTGCTGACCTTGGGCGATCTGGTCAAACGGGCCGGTCAATGGGCCGGTGTCAACCACGGCCAAGGTCGCCCTGTTTTGCCTTTGCCAAACTGGGTGGGCTGGCTGCAAGCTGCGGCCATGGAACTGGCACCGGGCGAACCGCTCATGAGCCGGGACAACCTGGCGTCAATGAAGGTGGACAACGTGACCACGGGTCAGTTGCCGGGGCTGGCCGCGCTGGGCATCAGCGCAGCAAGTGCTGCAGGCGTGGCCCCCGGCTATTTGGGTCATCGCGGACCACGCAGCAAATTAAACCGCTGGCGCGCAGGCGCAGGGCGCTGAATGACTGAAAAAAATGATCCAGCTTTACATTGCCAACAAAAACTACTCGTCTTGGTCCATGCGCCCTTGGGTGCTGTTGCGCCAGGCGGGCATTGCCTTTGAAGAGGTCTATGTCCGCTTTGACAGTTTCGCGCCCGACTCCAACTTCAAGGCCAGCATGAAGGCGGTCAACCCGGTGGGCAAAGTGCCCGTGCTGGTGCACGATGGTCTGGCCGTCTGGGACACCTTGGCGATTGCCGAATATGTGGCCGAGCAATTCCCTGAAAAACAGCTCTGGCCGCATGACCGTGCTGCCCGTGCGCGCGCCCGCAGCATCTGCGCAGAAATGCACAGTGGCTTTACCGGTCTGCGCAGCGCCTGCCCGATGAACATCGAAGCGCACTTGCCCGAGATCGGGGCACTTGCCTTGCGCGACAAACCCGCTGTTCGTGCCGACCTGGAACGCATCAGCAAGCTGTGGAGCGGGCTGCTCCAAGAACACGGTGGCCCCATGCTGTTTGGCGAATTTTCCGTAGCCGACGCCTACTTTGCCCCCGTGGTCATGCGCCTGAAGACCTATGCACTGCCGGTGCCTGCCGATGTGGCAGCCTACATGGCGCGTGTGTGCGCCCTGCCCGGCGTGAAAGCATGGATCGACGACGCCCTGGCCGAAAAGGACTTCATCGACTTTGAAGAGCCTTTCCGCGTGGCGCGTTGAGTGTCGCCGCGAGCCAACAGAACCTCCCCATGAAGATTTACGCCGTCGGCGGTGCCGTGCGCGATGCGCTGCTGGGCCTGCGAGTGCAGGACCGGGACTGGGTCGTGGTGGGCAGCACGCCCGAGGAGATGGCCACACAGGGCTTCACGCCAGTGGGCAAAGACTTCCCGGTGTTTTTGCACCCCCGCACGCGCGAAGAATACGCACTGGCCCGCACCGAGCGCAAGACCGCGCGGGGCTACAAGGGCTTTGCCGTGCAGGCCGATCCCAGCGTCACGCTCGAAGAAGACCTGGCCCGGCGCGACCTGACCATCAACGCGATGGCGGTGCCAGAGGCCGTGGCCGCGTGCCTGCAAACGCCCGCACCAGCTTCAACGTCAGCCCAAGCTTCAGCGCCGACAGGCCATGACAACACGCCCCACGCACCAGACTGGCTGAGCGACATCATCGACCCGTGGGGCGGCCTTGCCGACCTGCAAGCCCAGCAATTGCGCCATGTGACCCCGGCTTTTGCCGAAGACCCGGTGCGCATCTTGCGCGTGGCCCGGTTTGCGGCCCGCTTCACCGGCTTTCAAGTGGCGCCGGAAACCATGGCACTGATGCAGACCATGGTGGCAGACGGCGAAGTTGACCACTTGGTGCCCGAACGCGTCTGGCAGGAACTGGCCAAAGGCCTGATGGCCGACAAACCCTCGCGCATGTTCCAAGTGCTGCGCGAATGCGGTGCGCTCAAGGTCTTGCTGCCCGAACTGGACCGTCTATGGGGCGTGCCCCAGCGTCCGGAATACCACCCCGAGATCGACACGGGCGTTCACATGATGCTGGTGATGGACATGACCGCGCGGCTGAACATGCCGCTGCCCGTGCGCGTGGCCTGCCTGATGCACGACCTGGGCAAAGGCACCACGCCTGCCGACGTGCTGCCGCGCCACATCGGCCACGAGGGCCGCAGCGTCAGGCTTTTGCAAAAGGTGTGCGACCGCCTGCGCGTGCCGAGCGACAGCAAAGAACTGGCCGAGGTCGTAGCGCGTGAGCACGGCAACATCCACCGCAGCGCAGAACTGGGCCCCGAGGCCCTGATGCGCCTGCTCGAACGCTGCGACGCCATCCGCCAAGCCGAGCGCTTTGAGCGTGTACTGCAAGCCTGCGAATGCGATGCGCGAGGGCGCTTGGGTTTTGAAGAAGCGGCTTACCCGCAGGCCGAGCGATTGCGGCAAGCCCAGCAAGCGGCACTCTCGGTGGATACGGCCCCCATTGCCCAAGCTGCTGCAGCGCAGGGCCTCAAAGGCCCTCAGATTGGTGCGCAAATCGCCCAAGCACGGATCGAGGCCATCGCGCGCAAGGCGCATTGACGAGCACGCCCGTCTCAAAGGTGCGAACGTGTCCAATCAGCGATGTCTTGCGCCGTGCGAAATGCCCCGGCCTGCCGGGCGACTTCTTTGCCGCCGACAAACAAGGCCAAGGTGGGAATACTGCGGATGTTGAAGCGGGCGGCAATGGCCTGTGCGTCTTCGGTGTTGAGTTTGGCCACCCGCACTTGGGGCTCCAAAAGGCTTGACGCCTGCTCGTAAGCAGGGGCCATCATGCGACAAGGGCCGCACCAAGGCGCCCAAAAATCCACCAGTACAGGCACTTGGCTGCGCCCAATGTGCTTGTCAAAAGTGGCTGCATCCAGCGCCAGCGGATGTCCGTCAAAAAGGGCTTTGTGACATTGTCCGCAATCGGGGGCATGGCCCATATCGGCCACACGCACCCGATTGGTGGTGTGGCAATGCGGACAAACAATGTGCAAGGCGTCGGCTGAGGCGGTCATGAAATCCCCTGTGTTTGATCTTATTTGGGGGGCATGCTGCTCGATTCAAGGGCTTTGCAGCTTGGCCCAGCCATCGTGATCGAGCACGGCCTGACCAACCCAAGCGGAAGGACATGCCCAAAAGGGCCATGGCACACACCACAGACGACGTCTGCGCTGGGCAAAAACCCCAAAGTCATGGGAAATTCGCAAGCAAATTGCCAAAAAAATCAAAATCCGCCTTTGAATTATTTTTAATACAAATTCGCTATAATTAAGCTTGAAAAATTTTCTTATATTTTCTTTTTTGCGCGAATTCACCATGAGTACGGCTCGCTTGATGTCTGAGACTAGGTATGAACATGGGATTTCAAAAATTGAACATCGGCAGCTTCAGTAAAAGAGCAAAGCTGCGCTTGGTGAGCACGGGATGGCTAGGCATCGCGCTTTGCATCAGCCCCGCATGGGGCCAAACTTCGATGCCAGCACCCACTTCGCAAGCCCTCACGATCCAAGCGTTGTATGCAGCGGCCCAACAGAGTCACCCCTTGTTGGTCGCGGCGCGTTTGGAAGCGGATGCGGGAAAAATCGATGTCACAGCCGTAGAACGTCAACGTTGGCCGACTTTTTCTGCGGTGTTGGAGTCGAACACCGGCAACACCTCGTCGCAGCCGTCACGCAGTTTGCGCGTACAGCAAATCATTTGGGATGGTGGACTGAACTCATCGCGGGTCACCGAGGCCGAAAACCAGGTGCTCATCAGCCAATTCAAAGTGCAATTGCAGCAAAGACAACTTTTCCTGCAAATCACCCAGGCGTGGCAAGCCATGAGAGCCGCCCATGCCCGCGTGCAAGTGGCGCAAAAAACCATGGCACGGCTCAACGGTTTTAGAGTGCAAATGCAACGGCGTGTCGACGCTGAAGCCTCCTCCAGCATTGACTTGGTGTTGGCCAACTCCCGCCATCTGCAAACGCAGGTGGAATTGGATGCGGCCCAAAGAAACCTGAAAGTGGCACTGCTCAAACTGGAGCAACTGTCGGGCGAAGTGAATCTGCGTGAACGCTTGCCGACCTTGGCACCATTTCCGGCATTGCCCAGCTCGGTGGCATTTCTTCAACAGTTGCAGCAAACCGACTGGGTGGACTTGGCCACGCGCTCGCCGTCGGTGCAGATCGCCAAAAGCGATGTGGTTTCAGCGCAAAACCGCTTGCGCACCAAAGAAGCCGAAAAATGGCCTCATTTGTATGTGCGCGTAGACAAACCGGTTGGCAACAATGCCTTCAACGCCAACAACTCAGCGGTGGCTTTTGCAGGTTTGAGCTACTCACCCGGCGCCGGATTTTCCAATGCAGTAGAGGCCGAAGCACTGACCAAGCGCATCGCCAAATCCGATCAAGGCGTAGCGACTGCGATGAAGGATATTCAGGAAACGTTGCAAAACGACCGTGAAGAATTCCTGAATGCCTATGCCCAAATTTCGGCGCTCGAAAAATCAGTTTCGGGTGCCGACATGGTGCTGGCCTCGTTTGAACGCCAGTTTCAGGCCAACCGGAAAACCTGGCTGGACCTGCTCAACCAAGTGCGCGAACTGGCGCAAAACGAATATGCGCTGGTCGACGCTCAAGCCAGCTTGGTCGGTTCGCGCTTGCGACTTGACATCAATATGGACCCCAACACCTTAGCCACGGCACAGCCATGATCAACAAAATTCAACTTGAATGGGCCATGCTGCGCATGGCGCAAATGCAAGGCGCTGTCGCCGACGTCTTAGCGCTCAGGGCCAGTGTGGCCAGCCTGGATCAGGCAGACGCGCCCATGCTGCAGCTGCAAAAAGTCGCATCCCAAATGGGCTTGCAAGCGCCCTTGTACATGGATCAACCGGATCGCGCCCACCTGCCTTTGCTGGGGCACACCGCTCAATTGGGCTGGGTCGTCTTGGTCGACTGCGATCCGTCAGGCCAGTGGATCTTGGTCAATGCGGATGGGCAGCACAGCTTGGCACCCACAGCCTTACAAGGCCAAGTGGCCTTGATCAAGTTCAACGCGCAAGCAGATGCGCACAAACTGTCGCAGGCCATGGGTGAGAAGCCTGCCATGAAAACCTTCGCTCAGCAGCTGCAACAGACCCTGCGCCAGCATCGACTGCCGATGATTGAAGCGGGGCTGGCCTCGGCCTTCATTGGCATGATCGCACTGGCCACCTCACTGTTTTCAATGCAGGTCTATGACCGCGTGATTCCGTCTCGCAGTGAATACACCTTGGTGGTGCTCAGCACAGGCGTATTGCTCAGCATCTTGATTGAATACGCCATGAAATTGGCCCGATCCCATTTGATGGATTATGTGGTTACAGGGGTTGACCACCGTCTCTCGCGTGAAGTGTTCCAGCAGCTGCTCAGCCTGCGCGTGGACCAGGTACCCAGCTCGGTCGGCAGTTTGGCAGGGCAATTGCGGGGGTATGAACAGGTGCGCAGTTTTTACACGGCCAACACCCTGTTCACCCTGATCGACTTGCCCATGAGTTTGTTGTTTTTGGTGATCATTGCCTTGATCGCCAGCCCTCTGGTGGCGCTGGTGCCACTGGTGTTTGGCGGCGTGGCTCTGTTCTTGGGGCTCAGAATTCGCACCCAAGTCAAAGACCTGGCCAGAGAAAGTGCCGCCCTGTCGAATATGCGCACCGGTCTGCTGGTCGAGGCGGTAGAAGGCATTGAGACCATCAAGGCCGGTTCGGGCGGCTGGAAGTTCTTGTCCCGCTGGATCAACTACAACAAGATGACCATTCAAGGCGACTTGCGCATGCGCGGTGCCACAGAGAATGTGGGCTACCTGTCTGTCGTGCTGCAGCAAATGAGCTATGCCGGCTTGGTGGTGGTGGGTTCGTTGCTGGTGATGCAAGGCCACATGACGATGGGTGCGTTGATTGCGTGCTCCATCTTGAGCGGACGCATTTTGGCACCCATCATGGCCTTGCCGGGTTTGTTGGTGCAGCACTCCCACGCCAGCGCGGCCTTGGAGGGGCTAGAGCGCCTGTACACCCTTGAATCGGACAACCACGGCATCCAGCACCCCTTGGTGCCAACCCACATCAAAGGCCATTACCTTTTGACCGATGTGCAGTTCGCCTATGGCCAAAATCCACCCGTGATTGCGGTGCCCAGACTGGAAATCAAACCCGGCGAACGCATTGCGATTGTCGGCCCGATTGGCGCAGGCAAATCCACGCTGCTGCGCATGCTGAGCGGCATGTACAGCCCGCAAAAAGGCAACATCAGCATTGATGGCTTGGAGCTGGGTCACATCAGCCGACAGTTGCTGAGCCAAAAAATCGGTTTCCTGCAGCAAGACCACCGCCTGTTCCAAGGCTCCTTGCGCGAGAACTTGCTGATCGGTCTGCCCGACCCTGGCGATGAAGTGATTTTTGCCGCCATGAACCGCACCGGCATGGACCGCATCGTCGGCAGCCACCCCAAAGGCCTGGAGCGCCCCATCATGGAAGGCGGAAAAGGCTTGAGCAATGGACAAAAGCAACTCGTGGCCTTCACCCGCTTGATTTTGTGCAAGCCCGACATCTTGCTGCTCGACGAACCCACCGCCACCATGGACGATACGCAAGAGCGCCAGTGCATGGCCGTATTGGCAGAAGAAGCCCGTGCAGGAAAAACCCTCGTGATCGTGACCCACAAACCCAGCACCTTGGCACTGGTCAACAGGATCATTGTGGTTGCCGGAAGCTCGATCGTCCTTGATGGCCCGCGCGACACGGTGCTGCAACAACTTCAACAGCGCCCCAATGCGCAACCTGCGAGCTGAACATGTCATTGACCCCCTCCAATCTGCCCAAAGCACCGGCCCCCTTGGGCGTCGGCCTGCATTCAGAACCCGTCAGCGACGTGACCGCCAAACCTGCCACGTCGCCCATGCCGGTCGGCGACTTCAAACCACCTCACCGTTCGCGTGCCGTTTTGTTGGTATTCATGCTGTCGCTGATTGCGGCGGTCTTTTGGGCATCGGTTGGAAAAATTGACCAAGTCACGCGAGCACAAGGCCAAATCATTGCGGCAGAGCGCACGCAAATTATTCAATCCCCTGATGGCGGGATTTTGACCGAATTGCACGTGAAAGAAGGTGATCTGGTGAAAGCAGGCCAACTGCTGGCGACCATGCAAAAAGAGCGCGCACAAGCGGCCGTATCTGACACCAAGGCCAAGGTGGCCGCCTTGCGCATCACCCTGACCAGACTCCAAGCTGAGATCTTTGAAAAACCCTTGCAGTTCGATCCCTCGTTGCTGTCTTACACCAGCTACATTCAAAACCAGACCGAACTGTTCAACAAGCGGCAACGCGCTTTCAAAGACGAGATCAGTGCATTGAAGAAAATCCTGGCGCTGGCCGACGATGAATTGAAAATCAACCGCCTGCTCGAAGCCTCAGGCGACGTCAGTCGGGCTGAGCTCTTGCGCCTGGAGCGTTCCAGCGCCGACATTGGGGCGCAGTTGACGAGCAAGCGCAACAAGTATTTTCAAGATGCACAGGCTGAGATGACCAAGACCCAAGAAGACTTGAGTACACAGACCGAGCAATTGAATGACCGCACCAGCTTGTTGGAGCACACCGAGCTGGTGGCCCCTGTGGACGGCGTGGTCAATAACATCAAGGTCAACACCTTGGGCGGCGTGGTGCGCCAGGGCGACACGGTGATGGAATTGCTGCCCGGTGGCAACAACCTGATTGTCGAGACAAAAATCTTGCCCTCAGACATCGGCTTTGTGAAAATCGGCCAGACGGCCAGCGTCAAACTCGACGCCTACGATTACTCTATTTATGGCGGCATGCAAGGCAATGTGAGTTACATCAGCCCTGACGTGTTGACCGAAGAAACCAAACAAGGCCCCATGACCTACTACCGTGTGCGCGTCATGATCACGGGCACCGAGTTCAAAGGCGACAAAGCCAGTCAAATTCAAGTGCGCCCTGGTTTGACGGCCAACGTGGAAATCAAAGCCATGGAGCGCACCGTGCTGAGCTACCTGATCAAGCCTTTGAGCAAGACCATGAGCATGAGCATGGGCGAGAAATAAGCGCTTGAACGCAAAAAGGGCGTGCCGGTGAAAGCACGCCCAATGTGGACTCAGAGTCCTTTGCTTATTTAGCGTGCAGGTGGGCGGCGTGGTGCCATCGGGGCACGGCCAGCCAAATGACGGAAGCTGATGCGGCCTTTGCTCAGGTCATAAGGCGAGAGCTCGAGCGTCACACGGTCACCCGCCAGAATGCGGATGTGGTTTTTGCGCATCTTGCCCGCAGAATAGGCGATCAATTGGTGGCCGTTGTCCAGCGTCACACGAAAACGCGTATCGGGCAAAACTTCGTTCACCACGCCCATCAGTTCAATCAGTTCTTCTTTAGCCATTTAAAACGTCTTTCTCAAAGCAGGATCGGTTTGGAGGTCTGGCGCTCCACCCACAACATGCCTTCATCGAGGGCGTATTGGCTGGCGGCGGCAGGTGTTGCAAATTCGGGCACAAAACGCATCACACGGTCGGTGCTGGCGCTACCACGGCCACTGGCCACGGACACTTGCGCGCCAAATGCGCCATTGGGCAAAGCCCTGGAGCACGGTTGAATTCGGAATTTTCCCATGGAGATGGGTTGGTGTGAACAGTAATGAATGGTCATGTATTTTAACTAACGGGGTCTTGCCGCTTTGAATGCCTCTTGGGGCTTTGCAGCGGCTAGGGTATTGGCATGTCCTGGTGCCAAAAAACGCCCCCGATGTGCAAACCCTGGGGTCTGCCACAGAACATCACCGTGCAGAGGTGCGTCAAAAGGAAGCAAAAAATCGTCTGGGCCCAGCTCTCAATGAGCATGGCGGGCGATGTGCACAGTGGAGGACAAGACTGGCATCCCTCTGCCGGGATGCGCTATCGGCTCAGAAAGAGCGAGATGGGCATAAGTCGCCAATGGCGTGCCGCACTGTACCACGTTCACGGTTTTAGTGCTTTTGCAATCTTTCCGACTCACAACCAGCGGGCCACCGCCGCGGCCAACATGCTCAGGAGCAAGGTACTGGTGATAGGGATAAACCATTCCCGCCCAAACAGCCTGAAGCGGAAATCGCCCGGCAAACGGCCAAAACCCAGTTTTTGAAGCCACGGCTGCAGGCCACTGAAGATGACCAGCGCCAGGAACACCACAATCAACCAACGCAACATGCTGTTCCTTGCTGCCGGTTACAGGCGATACGACCGGTCACCCCGGGCAAAGCCCTGGGCAACACCATCGGCCGAGGTGGTCAAACCGATCACTTTGAACAGCTCGCCCATTTCATGCTCATTCACCAAGCGTTGAGCTTGACTGCGTTCGGCCAAAGAGGCTTGCGCCATGCGTTCGGCCAAGCCCAGGTTCAACAAAAACCAAGCTTGGCTGGCATAACCCAAAACGGCCAGCCCGGCATTTTGCGCGGCCAGCGCCACGCCCGTGAAATTGACATGGGCGGTGATGTCTTTTTGGCCTACGGCCAGCAAAGGGTTGTCGTCGGCCTGATGCAGCTGGTGGCACATGACGGTGCCCATGTGGCGCTGAGGATGAAAGTATTCGGCCTCTGGGAAACCGTAATCAAGGAAAAATGCCGCACCGCCCTTGCCCGCCAACAGCCGCTCGGCCAGGCTGGTGATGAAGGCCTCGGCCTGCGGATGGATTTCGGTCAGGTAGTCGTGTTCGCCTTCGATGTCGATGGGCGGGCGCAAGTCGGTCGGGCGGTCTTGCCAAGCAAAACCCTGGCCTGCGCTGACCACCCCGCGCTCGTGCCAGACGCCGTCTTTGCGCTGCAAGAGATGCACCGGCATGGCATCGAGCACCTCGTTGCCGACCACCACGCCCTCGATGGCCTTGGGCCAGTTGTCGAGCCAGCGCACTTTGTCGGCATATTTCAACAAGGTATCGGCCTGGCGGGCCCGCAAAGTGCCCGACAAATCAATGATGGTGTAACGGGCAAGGTCGTCGCCCAGGCTGTCTAGCAACTGCAACGCCAATGCACCCGTGCCTGCGCCAAACTCCCAAATCTCGTCGGTGCCCGTGGCCTGCAGCGCCTGGCGCACCTGCACAGCCAGGGTCTGGCCAAACAGGGGCGAGATGCCGGGCGCGGTCACAAAATCACTGCCCGAAGAGGGCATGGCGCCGAACTTTTGCAGCGCATTGGTGTAATACCCCAGCCCCGGCTCATACAGCGCCATGGCCATGAAGCGGTCAAACCCCAACCAGCCACCCGCTTGGGCAATGGCCTGGTGGATGCGCTGGGTCAATTCACAAGAAGGGGTGGGCTTGGGCGTGGACACCCGAGGATTGTCGCCGAAGGCGTTCAGGGTTTTGGTCCGAATGAACTCCAGCATGGGCCGCTTGCCCGATAATTGGCGTTTTGTTTCATGCCTTGTTATGCCTGACGCGATCCGACGTCCAAGAACCGACAAGCATGCCCTCGGGCCAAGTCCGAGGTGACAAACAGGCGTTTATCCCCGATCTTTTTCAGGGTGACACCCCAAGCACACAGCACACAGCACAAGTTAGCAACAAGCCACCATTTATGAAACAAGTTCTGGTCACCGGAGGCGCTCACCGCCTGGGCGCAGAGATCGTTCGCCAATTTGCGGCGGCGGGCTGGCGCGTGTGGTGCCATTACCAAAGCTCGGCCACGGCAGCGCAAGCGCTTCAGGCCGAACTGGGTGCCCAAGGGGCTTTCGTCGAATTGGTACAGGCCGATCTGGCGGAACACGCCGAAGTCGAACGCATGGTGGCCCGCATTGCGCAAAGCCACGGACCGCTGGATTGCCTGGTCAACAACGCTTCGCTGTTCGAGCCCGACACCGGGGCTGCAATAGACCTGACCGGCACCCGCCAGCAACTGGAGGTGAACCTGATCGCGCCACTGGCTTTGGCATCTTTGATGGCAAGGCAAAACGCACCCGAGGCCACGCCCGGCCAGCGCAGCGTGATCCACATCTTGGACCAGAAGGTGTTCAATCTGAACCCGGACTATTTTTCATACACCGTCTCCAAACTGGCGCTGGAGCGCTCGGTGGCCTTGCAGGCGCAGGCCCTGGCCCCTTTGCGTGTGTGCGGGGTGGCACCTGGCCTGATGTTTTTGAGCGGCCCGCAAACGCAGGACAACTTTGACCGCGCCAGCCGCGTGAACCTGATGCGCCAGCCGATCGACCCAGCTCAGGTGGCCGCCACCTGCCTGTTTCTGGCACAAAACCCTTGCATCACCGGCACCACGGTGTGCGTGGACAACGGCCAGCATTTGGTGCCCCTGGAACGCGATGTGATGTTCTTGGCCGACACGCCCCACCCGAAAGACGCGTCATGAGCGACAAACTGAACACGGCCATGACCGAATTGGCGCTCAACTGCCGCCGCCTTTTTTTGCGCAACCACACGGTGGACGTGCGCATTGGCGCACACGACTTTGAAAAACTCGGCCCACAGCGCATCGTCTTCAACGTCGAACTGTTCGTGCCCTACAGCGCATCCACACCCACACAGGACGACCTGTCTGAAGTGGTGGACTATGACTTCATCCGACACGTGATAGCCCGGCGCATCGCCCTCGGGCATGTGGTGCTGCAAGAAACCCTGTGCGATGACCTGATGCGCGAGCTGATCGCGCACCCGCAGGTTCAGGCGGTGCGCCTGTCCACCTGCAAACCCGATGTGTACCCGGACTGTGAAGCCGTCGGGGTCGAAATTTTCCAGATCAAACCAGCCTCATGAAAACCCCTGCCGGACACCAAACACTGGAGCTGACTGGTTTGCGCTTTGACGCCAACCTGGGCATCCTCGAACACGAAAAAATCGACCCTCAGCCGATTCAGGTCGATGCCGAGCTGAACCTGGGCACGCAGCCCCTGCTGCCCAGCGACGACGACATCCACCATGTGCTGGATTACCGCAAGGTGCGCAAGATCATCATCGACGAATGCACGGCAGAGCACATCAACTTGCTGGAGACGCTGATCGGCAAACTCTCGAATCGCCTGATGCAGCTGCCTGGCGTGCTGGGCGTGCGCGTCAAGATTGCCAAACTTGAAATTTTTGAAGATTGCGAAGTGGCCATTCGCATGGAAACAGGACAGTGGTGAACCCCATGAACACAACAACCGACAACACCTGGGTGGACGCCGAAGCCGAAGCCAGTGCAGCGGCGGCCAAAGCCGTCAAGATCGAGCGCGAAACCCACAAGCTCGAAAAACGCTTGTGCCGCCAGATGGGCCAAGCCATCAGCGACTTCAACCTGATCGAAGCGGGCGACCGCATCATGGTCTGCATGTCCGGCGGCAAAGACAGCTACGGCATGCTGGACATCCTGCTCAAGATGAAGGCCCGCGCCCCGGTGGACTTTGAGCTGGTGGCGGTCAACCTCGACCAAAAGCAGCCCGGTTTTCCCGACCACATCCTGCCCGCTTACCTGAAAGAGCTGGGCGTGGAATACCACATCGAAACGCAGGACACGTATTCGATCGTGAAAGACAAAATCCCCGAAGGCAAAACCATGTGCAGCCTGTGCTCGCGTCTGCGGCGAGGCATTTTGTACCGCGTGGCGCGTGAGCTGAAGTGCAACAAGCTGGCTCTCGGCCACCACCGCGACGACATGCTGCAAACCTTCTTTTTGAACATGTTCTTTGGCGGCAAGCTCAAGGGCATGCCCCCTAAGCTGGTCAGCGACAACGGCGAATTCATGGTCATCCGGCCGCTGGCTTATGTGGCCGAAACCGACCTGATCCGTTGGGCAGCGCACCGACAGTTCCCCATCATCCCGTGCACACTGTGTGGCAGCCAAGAAAACCTGCAACGCCTGCAAGTGGGCAACATGCTGCGCGAGTGGCAAAAGAAACACCCTGGCCGCATTGAAAACATGTTTGCAGCCCTGCAAAACGTGGTGCCCTCGCACTTGATGGACGCCAAGCTGCACGACTTCAAGGACCTGAAGATCACTGGCATCGAATCGGATGACGGCGACAAGGCTTTTGACGAAGAGACATTCTCCGAACCCGGCTTGCCCGGCATTCAAGTGGTCTCGATGTAAATCCAGGAGGTGCGCCATGCACAAGGCAACACAAGAGCTCTCACGGCGTTTTTCAGTGGCCTTGGCTGCACTGGCCTTGACCCTTTTGACGGGCTGCGCCTCGATGCGCCTGATCGACAGCGATGTGGTTTCCGTGGCGGCAGTTCCGCCGGGCATGAGCCTGCAGGGCGCCAAGTACCGTTTTGAGCGCCTGCCTTCACAGACCAACAACCCCGAAGCCGGACTGGCCGAACAACAAGCCCAGGCGGCCATGACGGCCGTGGGCTTGGTGCGCGACGATGCAAGCGCCAGCCTGAGCGTGATGGTGGGCTTCAGTGGCACCCAATACCAAGCTGATCCTTGGGGTCGCCCGATCGGGCCGGGCTGGACACCTTACGGCAATGTCGGCGTGGGTATTGGCATTGGCATTGGTGCTGGCTCGCACATCGGACTGGGCACGGGCATGCGATTTCCGCCACCCACTCAGTACCGCCGCGAGGTCAGCGTGATCATGCGCGACTTGAAATCAGGCCAAGTGGTCTACGAAACCCGCGCCAGCCATGCTGGCCCATGGAGCGACAGCGTGCCGATTTTTGCCACGCTGTTCCAAGCCGCACTGGCCAACTTCCCCAACCCGCCCGCAGGCTTGCGCCGGGTGAACATCGAACTGCCGCGCTGAACCGTTGAACCCAAATCGAATTCATGGAACCCACCCGCATTTTGGCAATTCGCCACGGAGAGACCGACTGGAACGTGGACACACGGTTGCAAGGTCATCTTGACATCCCGCTCAACGATGTGGGCCTGCGCCAAGCGCAGCATTTGGCCAGGGCGCTGGTGCAGCGCGATGCCATCGATGCCATTTATGCCAGCGACCTGTCTCGTGCCCATACCACCGCCCAAGCGATTGCACAGCTTCTCGGCCAAAGCGTGAACACACACACAGGCCTGCGCGAACGCCACTTTGGCGCGTTCCAAGGGCGCACCTTTGCAGAGATCGAGACTGAACTGCCCGAGCACGCTTGGCACTGGCGCAAGCGCACCCCCGACTGGACGCCGCCTGAAGGAGGCGAATCGCTGATGGTGCTGCGCGAACGCATCGTCAACACGGTGGACGAACTGGCCGCCAGGCACCCAGGCCAGCAAATCGTGCTGGTGGCGCACGGCGGCGTGCTGGACATCCTGTACCGCGCCGCTACCCGATTGGCGCTGCAGGCACCGCGCACCTGGCAACTGACCAACACCGCCGTGAACCGCCTGCTGTGGACGCCGCAAGGCCTGTCACTGGTCGGCTGGGGCGACACCTCGCACCTGGAGTCGCTGGGCAAGGACGAAACAACCGTCTAAGCGGCAAGATAAAGACGTGCGAGCGGCGGCTTCTGCCCGAACATGCATTGGCGATCGGGGAAAGATGACCGGCGCTGACGCCGTCGATCGACCCATCCCTCATCACTGCCCAAACGACTTGGGCGGTGTCACGCCCAGATGCTTGAAAGCCGCCAAGGTCGCCATGCGACCCCGCGGGGTGCGCTGCAAATAGCCTTGCTGAATCAAATATGGCTCGATCACGTCTTCGATCGTGTCGCGCTCTTCGCCGATGCTGGCGGCGATGTTGTCCAGCCCCACAGGGCCGCCGTCAAAGCGGTGGATGACGGCTTCGAGCAGTTTGCGGTCCATCAAATCAAAACCTTCAGGATCCACATCGAGCATGACCAGCGCTTTTTGGGCGATGCCCTTGTGGATGGTGCCGTCGCCTTTGACATCGGCGTAGTCGCGCACCCGGCGCAGCAGGCGGTTGGCGATGCGGGGCGTGCCACGCGAACGGCGCGCGATTTCGAACGAGCCTTCCGGGTCAATCGGCGCTTTGAGCAAGCCGGCGCTGCGGGTCACGATGCGGGTCAGCTCTTCAGGCGTGTAGAACTCCAGTCTTGAGACGATGCCAAAGCGGTCGCGCAACGGGTTGGTCAACATGCCGGCCCGGGTGGTCGCGCCCACCAGCGTGAAGGGTTGCAGGTCGAGCTTGATGCTGCGGGCCGCCGGGCCTTCGCCGATCATGATGTCGATCTGGTAGTCCTCCAGCGCGGGGTACAAAATTTCTTCGACCACGGGCGACAGGCGGTGGATCTCGTCAATGAAGAGCACATCGTTGCGCTCCAAATTGGTCAGCAGCGCCGCCAAATCTTTGGGTTTTTCAAGCACCGGCCCACTCGTCTGACGCAGGTTCACCCCCAGCTCGGCCGCAATGATGTGGCTGAGCGTGGTCTTGCCCAAGCCCGGCGGGCCAAACAACAAGACATGGTCCAAAGGCTCTTCGCGCATCTTGGCGGCGCTGATGAAAATCTCCAGCTGCTCACGCACCTTGACCTGGCCCACGTATTCGTCGAGCAGCTTGGGGCGCAGAGCGCGTTCAATCGCCTCTTCTTGGTGGGAAACGGGGGCCGCCGAAATGACCCGAGCTTCGGGTTGCGGGGCGAAATCGTCGGTGCGGATGCTCATGGCTCAGTTCGTCTTCATTTGTTCAAGGCTTTGAGCGCGAGCTTGATGCCCTCGCTCACGCCCACATCCACGGGCAGGCTCTTGAGGGCGGCAGCGGCTTCTTTGTCGTTGTAACCCAAGGCAATGAGTGCTTGCTGGATGTCGTTTTGCGCATCGCTGGTGTTCACAGCGAACAAACCGCCCAAGTCACCGCCCAGCTTGCCTTTGAGCTCCAGCAACAAACGCTCGGCGGTCTTCTTGCCAATGCCGGGCACTTTGACCAGCCGCCCGACCTCTTGCGTCGTGATGGCTTGGGCCAAATCGGTCACGCTCATGCCCGACAGCACGCTCAAGGCGGTGCGAGGACCAACGCCCGAGATTTTGATGAGCTGGCGAAAGGCCTCGCGCTCGCTCAAGCTGGCAAAGCCATACAGAATTTGCGCGTCTTCGCGCACCACAAAATGCGTGACCAGACTGACTTTTTCACCCGTGGCAGGCAGGTTGTAAAAGGTGCTCATGGGCACATTGACTTCGTAGCCCACGCCATGGCAGTCCACGATCACCTCGGGTGGGTTTTTGTCGCTCAGGATGCCGGTGAGTTTGCCAATCATGGAGGGGAGCCCTTGGGTTGCGCGGTATAGAGGAAAATCAAGGCTCCACGGCCTGCAACAAACCGGTCGAAACCACAACGAACAGGATTATCCACTTGATCGTCAGACACACCTTCACGCCGCACAACAATACCCGCTTGTCGCACCTGTGCGGCCCGATGGATGCCCATCTGCGCACCATCGAAGCGGGCTTACAAGTGAGCATTGCACACCGCCACGAGCAGTTCAAGGTGGACGGACCCAAAGCGGTGGCCCTGCGGGCCATGGAAATTTTGCAGGCCATTTACGAACGTGCCGACCGCCCGATTGCACCCGACATGGTGCAGCTCATGCTGGTGGGCGACAGCGGCGGCGAAGAAGCCGACCTGCCCAGCTTGCAAACCCGCCGCACCGACCTGAAGGCCCGCACACCGGTGCAGGCGGCCTATCTGGAAAGCATTGCCAGCCACGACATCACCTTCGGCATTGGCCCGGCGGGCACTGGCAAGACGTATCTGGCGTGGCCTGCGCGGTGGATGCACTGGAGCGCGCCAGCGTGCAGCGCATTGTGCTGACGCGCCCGGCGGTGGAAGCCGGTGAGCGTCTGGGCTTTTTGCCCGGTGACCTGTCGCAAAAGGTCGATCCGTATTTACGCCCTTTGTATGACGCGCTGTACGACCTGATGGGCTACGACAAAGTTCAAAAAGCGTTTGAGCGCAACGCGATCGAGATCGCACCGCTGGCCTTCATGCGCGGACGAACGCTGAACAACGCCTTTGTGATTTTGGACGAAGCCCAAAACACCAGCACAGAGCAGATGAAGATGTTCCTGACCCGCATCGGCTTTGGTGCCAAGGCGGTGGTCACGGGTGACGTGAGCCAGATTGATTTGCCCAAGGGCCAACTGAGCGGCCTGATTGACGCCGAGCGTGTCTTGAAGCGCGTCAAAGGCATTGCATTCACCCGCTTTAGCAGCGCTGACGTGGTGCGCCACCCGCTGGTGGCCCGCATCGTGGACGCTTACGATGCACAAGGCAGTGCTGCCATGCGCGCGGGTGTGAACACCCGACGCAAACCTTTGCCCACCGACGATTGACGCAGCTGCGACATCTCGACCTTTTCCACGCAGGCTCCGCCCCCACTTTGAACGACACCCGAAAAACAATGGCCCTGAAACAACTCCAACTGTCCCTGCAATTCGGTGACATTCCCTATGCAGCCCGCCACCGCGCCGCCCTGCCCCGCCATGCCGTGACCCGCGCCATCCGCCACGCGCTGGCGGACGACGCCGAAATCACCGTTCGCATCGTGGGCGAAGATGAGGGCCGCGAGCTGAACAAGAGTTATCGCAAGAAAGACTACGCCACCAATGTGCTGACGTTCGATTACGAGCAAGAACCCGTGGTGATGGCCGACTTGGTGCTGTGCGCTCCGGTGGTCGCTCGCGAGGCCAAGGAGCAAGGCAAGACGCTGGCGGCGCACTACGCGCATTTGCTGGTGCATGGCACTTTGCACGCGCAGGGCTGGGACCATGAGACCAGCGAGGCCGATGCTGAGGAGATGGAGGCCTATGAAATCGACATCTTGGCGGGATTGGGATTGAAGAACCCCTATCGGTAAAGGAGTGAGGTTTCGGTTTGGGTAGGGCCGGGCTCCTCATGACGGGGTACCGAAAATCGTCACCCGGCCCTACCCAAACCGAAACCGTTGTGCACATCAACCACTCTTGAATTTTGAATGACCACCGAGGTGAATGGGGCGATGCGGCGGTCACCGATTTTCGGTACCCCGTCATGAGGTGACCGCCGCATCGCCCCATTCGCCGCTCTCCCATCGAATTCAAAGCAACCGCACCTTCACACTCTTGCCCTTGATCTTGCCGTGTGACAACTGAGACTCCACCTTTTTGGCCAGTGCAGCCTGCACCGCCACATAGGTCGAAAACTCGTTCACATTGATCTTGCCGACCTGTTCGCGGGTCAGGCCACACTCACCGGCCAAAGCCCCCATCACGTCGCCAGCGCGGATTTTTTCCTTGCGGCCACCGACGATTTGCAAAGTGCGCATGGGCGGCTGCAAGGGCCCGCCCGCAGCAGGCGTCAAGCCAGACAACGGCTCCCATTTGGACTCGCGGCCCTGCATCACCTCGATCTTGCCGACCGAACCCATCTCGTCCATGCTGGCCAGCGTCAGGGCCAAGCCTTCGGCATCGCCTCGCCCCGTGCGTCCAATGCGGTGAATGTGGATTTCAGCGTCGGGCGTCACGTCCACATTGATCACCGCTTCGAGGCCCTCTACGTCCAGCCCGCGTGAGGCCACGTCGGTGGCCACCAACACCGAACAGCTGCGGTTCGAAAACTGCACCAGCACCTGGTCGCGTTCGCGCTGCTCCAACTCACCAAACAGTGCCAGGGCGCTGTAGCCCTGCGCCTGCAACACGGCCACCAAATCGCGGCACTGTTGTTTGGTGTTGCAAAACGCCAGCGTGCGCTCGGGGCGGAAATGCGCCAGCAATTTCGACACCGCGTCCAAGCGCTGACTCTCGCTGACTTCGTAATAGATCTGTCGGATCTTGTGCGCGCTGTGTTGCGCATCGACCTTGACGGTTTGGGGCGCACGCATGAACTGCGCGGCCAGTTTGGCAATGCCTTCGGGGTAAGTGGCCGAAAACAACAGGGTCTGGCGGTCTTTGGCGCACTGGCGCACCACCTTGACGATGTCGTCAAAAAAGCCCATGTCCAGCATGCGGTCGGCCTCATCCAAGACCAGTGTGTTCACGCCTGCCAAGCTGAGCGAGCCGCGCTCCAGATGGTCCAAGATGCGGCCGGGCGTGCCCACCACCACATCCGCGCCGTGCTCCAGACTCACCGTTTGACCGCGCAAGGCCACACCACCACACAAGGTGACGACTTTCACGTTCTGGCGAGCGCGGGCCAGGCGGCGGATTTCTTGTGTGACCTGGTCGGCCAACTCGCGTGTGGGGCAAAGGATCACCGCTTGAATCGCCGCGCTGGGTGAGCCCGCGCTTTGCAAGCGTTCGATCAGGGGCAGGCCAAAGGCGGCGGTTTTGCCGCTGCCGGTGCTGGCTTGGGCAATCAGGTCTTGCCCGGCCAAGGTCAGCGGCAAGCTGGCCGCTTGGATGGGCGTCATCTGGGTGTAGCCCAGTTGTTCGAGATTTTGGAGGGTGGCGGGCGCCAGCTGGAGCTGGGCAAAGCGAACGGCGTTCGCGTCTGGTGTTTTTGCAGTCATGCCCCGATTATCGGGGGCGGGCATGGTGGCTGCAGATCGACACGCGTGGCCGCGTTCAAGCGCTCATGCGCATCGGGATCGTGATGGGCCCGTCATTGACCAAGGACACCTTCATGTCAGCCGCAAAGCGTCCGGTCTGCACCCGAGGGTGCGCTTGCTGGGCTTGGGCCACAAAGTGCGCGTACAGGCGCCGCCCGTCTTCGGGCGCTGCTGCCTGTGTGAAGCTGGGTCGGTTGCCGCCCGCCATATCGGCGGCCAGCGTGAACTGGCTGACCACCAGCAAGCCGCCGCCCACATCCTGCACGCTCAGGTTCATCTTGCCCGCGTCGTCACTGAAGATGCGCAGCTTGAGCATTTTGGCCAGCATCCGATCGGCCACGGCTTCGGTGTCGCCTTTTTCGGCGCACAACAGCACCAGCAAGCCCGCGCCGATTTGGCCGATCACGGCCCCCTCGACCCGCACACTGGCTTCACTCACCCGTTGCAGCACCGCGATCATTTCAAATCCCGCGTGTCGTGAAAATGCGCTTCCACGTCGCTGGGCAAAAGCTGGATGGTGGCGCGCAAGCCGGGCACTTCGCTCATGAGGGCTTGCTCCACACTGCCCCGCAAGGCAGCCGCTCGCCCCAAGGTCCAGCTGGCGGGCATGTGCATGTGCACATCGACAAAGCGACGCTGCCCTGCTTTGCGGGTGTGCAGGTGGTCAAAGCGGATGATTTCGGTCTCGCCGCGCTGATGGGCAAAACCGTCCAATACCTTCTGTACTTCGGCCAAAACTTCAGGCTCCAGGGCTTCGTCCATCAGGCCTTGCGAAGAGAGCCAAATCAGGTGCCAGCCTTCTTTCAGAATGTTCAGGGCCACGCCAATGGCCACCACCGCGTCCAGCCACAGCCAGCCCGTCACGCTGACCAACGCAATACCCATCACCACCCCGGCAGACGTCCAGACATCGGTCACCAAATGCCGCGCATCGGCCTCCAGCGCCAGCGACCGGTGCTGCTTGGCAGCACGAAACATCAGCCAAGCCAGCAGACCGTTCAAGGCCGAACTGCTCACGGACAGCGCCAAACCCAGACCCACTTGCTCGATGGGTTGCGGGTCAAACACGCGATGCCCGGCGGCCCAGATGATGCCCAGTGCCGCCACCACGATCAGGATGCCCTCGAAGCCCGAAGAAAAGTACTCGGCTTTGTGGTGCCCGTAGGGGTGTTCTTCGTCGGCAGGCATGGCCGCCACGGTGACCATCATCAAACCAAAAATGGCACTGGCCAGGTTGACCAGAGATTCCATCGCATCCGACAACAAACCAACCGAGTCGGTCAGCCACCAAGCCATTGTTTTGAGGCCAATGGTGATCAACGCGACCAGCACCGAAGCCCACAGCATGCGTTTGGGCGTCATCCAGGAATCAAGGCTTTTCATGCTGGCAGGATACCGTTGGAAAATGAACCGACGATGAAGACCTGCGGGTTCTGGCGGCTGATCAAGACAGCGTCACCTTGGCAAACTTGCGCTTGCCAACCTGCACCACGTAGGTGCCCGCTTCGAGCTTCAAGCCCTTGTCGCTGACCACGCTCGAATCCACACGCACACCGCCGCCCTCAATCAAGCGCCCGGCTTCGGTGGTCGAAGGAGCCAAACCCGCCGACTTGAGCAAGGCCCCGATGCCCATGGGCGCGCCCGACAAAGACACTTCAGGGATGTCGTCCGGCACGCCACCTTTGCTGCGGTTGATGAAATCCTGCTCGGCAGCATCGGCGGCCGCTGCGCTGTGAAAACGCGCCGTGATCTCTTTGGCCAGCATGACTTTGGCGTCCTTGGGATTGCGCCCGCCTGCCACCTCTTGCTTCAAAGCCTCGATCTCGGCCATGGACTTGAATGACAACAAGGTGAACCAGCGCCACATCAACACATCAGAAATGCTGAGCACCTTGGCGAACATGCTGTTGGGCTCTTCGGCGATGCCGATGTAGTTGTTTTTCGACTTGGACATCTTGTCCACGCCATCGAGACCTTCCAACAGCGGCATGGTCAAGATGCATTGCTGCTCCTGACCGTACTCGGCCTGCAAGTGGCGGCCCATGAGCAGGTTGAACTTCTGATCGGTGCCGCCCAACTCCAGATCGCTTTTGAGGGCCACCGAGTCGTAGCCCTGCATCAAGGGGTAGAGGAACTCGTGCACCGAAATCGGCGTGCCGGCCTTGAAGCGGTCATGGAAATCGTTGCGCTCCATCATGCGGGCCACCGTGTACTTGGCCGCCAACTGGATCATGCCCATAGAGCCCAGCGGTAGCGACCACTCACTGTTGTAGCGGATTTCTGTTTTGGCGGGGTCCAACACAAGGCTGGCCTGCTTGTAATAGGTTTCAGCATTGGCCTTGATCTGCTCAGGGGTGAGCGGCGGGCGGGTGCTGTTGCGTCCCGAAGGGTCCCCGATCAGGCTGGTGAAGTCGCCGATCAAAAAGATCACTTGGTGCCCCAAATCCTGCAACTGGCGCATCTTGTTGAGCACCACGGTGTGGCCAATGTGGATGTCGGGGGCCGTGGGGTCCAAGCCCAGTTTGATGCGCAAAGGCACGCCCGTGGCTTCGGATTTGGCCAATTTTTGCAACCAATCCTCCTTGGGAATCAGCTCCTCGCAGCCCCGCAAAGTGACTTCCAAAGCGTTCCGGGTCTTGTCCGTGACCGGGAATTTTGTAACAAGCGCTTGATTCATAAGGGTTTTTTCTAAAGTCAAATGGGTATAGAACGGTACAATGACTGGCTATCTCCGGATCGCCCATTTTAAAGGCGCGCTGACTGTACAAATCGTGTCGCCATATCGCCAAAGCTTTGGTCGACACGAAACACTTCCGAATTGATGCATTTTCTCGCTTCCATCCAGTCCCGACTGGCCTCCTTGTTCATTGGCTTCTTGTTCCTTTGCACCACGGTGCTCGGCGCAGTGCTGATGACCGCCCAGCGCGCACTGACTTGGCTGGACGGACAACACCCCCAACTCGTACACACGCTGCAGGCTTTAACCCGTTGGTTAAGCCGCCACCCCAAAGCCATCAGCGCGACACTGGCCTCGGTTTTGCTGGCTGGCGGTGGTGGCGCATTCGCCATCGCCAACTTGGGGCCCGATATTGCCGATCAACCTGTCGTCACACTCACCGTGCCCGTCGAGATTGACCGACTGCAAGAGCAGGCCCAATCTCTGGATCTGACTCAGATGCGCCTGTCGCGCACCGAGAGCACGCGCTCATCGGACACCCCCGAAAGCTTGCTGCGCCGTCTGGGCCTGGTGGACCCGGAGGCGGCTAATTTCTTGCGCAAAAACCCCGTGGCCAAACAGGCCCTCAAACAGGCTGGCCGTTCCGTCGTAGCTGAAGCCGACGGACAACAGCGCTTGCTCAATCTCAACGTGCGTTGGCTCAACAACGAAACGGACACCTTCTTCCAGCGCTTGGCCATCAAGCGCACAAACCAAGGCCTGGAAGCGGCCCTGGAAACCTCGCCAATGAACACCAGTGTCCGCATGACGGGTGGCACTGTGGCGAGCTCTCTTTACGATGCTGCGGATGAAGCCCGCTTGCCTGATGCCGTGATTGGCCAGCTGACGCAGATTTTTTCCAACCAAATCGACTTTCATCGCAACTTGCGCAAGGGAGCCCGCTTTTCGGTGGTCTACGAGGTGCTGGAGGCAGACGGCGAGCCCGTGCGTACGGGTCGCGTGCTGGCAGCCGAGTTCAACAATGGCAACAAGACCTTCGAAGCCGTATGGCACCAGGAGCCTGGCCAAAAAGGCAACTACTACAGCATCGACGGCAAAAGTCTCAGCCGCACCTACTTGGCATCACCCGTAGCCTTCTCCCGCAAGACCAGTGGCTTCAGCATGCGTCTGCACCCCATATTCCAAACCATGAAAGCCCACTTGGGGGTCGACTATGCAGCCCCAACCGGCACACCTGCGCAGACGGTGGGCGATGGCGTGGTCGAATTTGCGGGCGTTCAAGGTGGCTTTGGCAACACAGTGATTGTTCGCCATGGCAACAACCACTCCACCGTCTATGCCCACCTCAGTCGCATCCAGGTACGCAAGGGACAAACTGTTCAAAAAGGACAAGCCATTGGTGCCGTTGGCTCGACGGGCTGGTCTACAGGCCCTCACCTGCACTTCGAATTCCGAGTCAACGGCACACACGTTGACCCGCAAAAAGTCATTCAGCAAGCCCAAAGCACACCACTCAGCCCGGCTGGCATGGCGCGATTCAAGTCCGCTGCAGCGCAAGCCAAGGCGCAACTGCTGGCGGCTGCACAAATGAGAGAAGTCACTTCACAGTGACCATCCAGGGCCGAAAGGCCCTTTTTTGATGCCATGACCGCCCCACGCGACATGCCCTCATCTTTTCGCGGGAAGATACCCCGCGCAAGTACCGCCTGCTTTAACCATCCAAATGACTGAACATTTCATAGGCCTGATGTCAGGCACTTCACTGGATGGTGCCGATGGCGTGCTGGCACGCATGGACGCACGAGGGCAATTGCAAGTTCAAGCCCATGCCTTTGTGGCTTTTGATGCACCTTTCAAAGCCGAACTCATGGCCCTGAACCAAAGCGGCCCCGATGAATTGCACCGCAGCGCACTGGTGGGCAACCAGATCGCACGCCACTATGCAACGGTGGTGCACACTTTGTTGCAGCAAGCTGGCTTGAGATCCCCAAACATCACGGCCATTGGCGCACACGGCCAAACCGTGCGGCACCGCCCGCTTGAATTTGATAGCGACGCCACTCGTCAACAGCCCGCCGTCGGCTACACCATACAACTGCTCAATCCGTCTTTGCTCGCCGAACTCACTGGCATCGATGTGGTGGCGGATTTCCGCAGCCGCGACCTGGCTGCGGGTGGTCAAGGCGCACCACTGGTGCCGGCTTTTCACCACGGCGTGTTTGCGCAGGCTGATGCTTGCGTGGCGGTGCTCAATATCGGGGGCATCTCCAACCTCAGTGTGCTCAAACCCGGTACGTTGGTCACCGGCTGGGACTGTGGTCCCGGTAATGCACTGATGGATCACTGGTGCGCCACCCACACAGGCCAGCCCTTTGATCAAGACGGGGAATGGGCCGCAGCAGGCCACATCAATGCCCCCTTGCTGGCGGCGTTGCTGGCCGACCCCTTCCTTCAGCGCACGCCCCCCAAAAGCACCGGTCGAGACTTGTTCAACCCTGCCTGGTTGGCCCAGCATTTGCAAAACCACGCAGACATAACAGCCATTGACGTTCAGGCCACATTGACCGAATACACCGCATTGGCGTGTGCCAACGATGTGAAACAGCACGCCAACGAAGCAGCGTCTTTGGTCGTTTGTGGTGGTGGTGCCTTAAACGGTCAGCTAATGAGGCGCTTGGCCCTGCATTTGCCCCTGCTGAAAGTGATCAGCAGCGAGACACGCGGTTTGCCGCCCTTGCAGGTCGAGGCTGCGGCTTTTGCCTGGCTGGCCTGCAAAACCATGCGGCGCGAGACAGCGAGCCTGCCAAGCGTCACGGGCGCCAGAGGCGCCCGTGTGTTGGGGGCCATTTACCCCCGTTGAGACAAGGCGAGCACTGCTCGCCTGCTCATCTGGTCAAGTCGAGAAAGACGAACCACAGCCGCAGGTGGATGTGGCGTTCGGATTCTTGATCACAAACTGCGCGCCTTGCAGGTCTTCTTTGTAATCGATCTCAGCACCAATCAGGTACTGGTAGCTCATGGCGTCGATCAACAGCGACACACCGTTTTTGCTCATGGTCGTGTCGTCTTCGTTGGTGATTTCGTCAAAAGTGAAACCGTACTGGAAGCCCGAGCAGCCGCCACCTTGCACAAACACGCGCAATTTCAGATCGGGGTTGCCTTCCTCGGCAATCAGGTCAGCCACTTTGGCGGCCGCGCTGTCGGTAAAGACAATCGGGGTAGGCATTTCGGTCTGGATGTTTTCAGCAACAGCGCTCATGGTGTTTCTCCGGGTTCAATGCCAAATAGTATAGCGCGTTGGTCGGGAATTACCGCCTAGAGCGGCCAGTAACGCTACTGGGTTTGGGGGCTTTTCAGGCCAAAGACCCAAGACGCACGCCCCAAAAGCAAAAAGCCGCCACGGCGGAACCGGTGCGGCTTTTTGGCGAAACAGGAAAAGCGGATTAACGCTTCGAGAACTGCTTGCGGCGGCGGGCTGAGTGGAAGCCGACCTTTTTACGTTCGACTTCACGAGCGTCACGAGTGACAAAACCAGCTTGGCTCAGCATAGGCTTGAGCGTTGCGTCGTAGTCAATCAGAGCGCGGGTGATGCCGTGGCGCGATGCACCGGCTTGACCGGATTCACCGCCACCGTGCACGTTGATCATGATGTCGAAAGTTTCGGCATGGTTGGTCAACATGAGGGGTTGCTTGGCGATCATGATCGAAGTTTCGCGGCCGAAGTAGGCTTGGATGTCCTTGCCGTTGACCGTGATCTTGCCAGTGCCTTTTTTCAGAAACACGCGGGCGACGCTGGATTTGCGACGGCCTGTGCCATTGTTCCATTCACCAATCATCTCAAGGCTCCTTAGATGTCCAGCACTTTAGGCTGTTGGGCGGTGTGTGGGTGCTCAGCGCCACCATACACCTTGAGTTTCTTGATCATGGCGTAACCGAGTGGGCCCTTGGGCAACATGCCCTTGACAGCCTTCTCGAGTGCGCGGCCAGGGTGCTTGGCTTGCATGTCGCGGAAGTTGGTGGCAGTGATGCCGCCAGGGTAGCCGGAATGGCGGTAATAAATTTTGTCGATCGTCTTGGTGCCAGTTACTTTGAGCTGGGCAGCATTGATGATGACGATGAAGTCACCGGTGTCGACGTGAGGCGTGTAAATGGCCTTGTGTTTGCCGCGCAAACGGAGAGCAACTTCGCTGGCTACTCGTCCGAGGACCTTGTCGGTCGCGTCAATCACAAACCACTCGTGCACGACCTCAGCGGGTTTGGCGCTGAAAGTTGTTGTCATGAGTTTTCTCTTTAAAGAAAGGTTTGTCGGGCCCTTTTCCACGGTCGGTGTTCCTCTGTTGGGAACCTCTTAGGTGGGAGATTGCTTCGACCCTGAGGGTCTTGGCGTCTTCGCCGCGGGGCCACTAAATCGCTGCGAAGCCTGCCATTATACGAAAAATCAAGGACTTGCGGGGCAGTTCTTGGGAAGCTTATTGGTTACCATCGGAGCATGTTCAGTTATAGACACGCTTTCCACGCCGGCAACCATGCGGATGTGCTCAAACACATCACCTTGCTGGCCACCATGCGCCACCTCATGCAAAAAGAGGCAGGCATCACCCTGATTGACACCCACGCCGGGGCCGGCTTGTACCGACTGGACGGCGATTATTCGCAAAAAGGGGCTGAGGCCGAAGACGGCCTGTTCAAGCTCTTGGGGGCCGCAGAAAAGCTCGATGCCCTGCCAGAACCAGTGCAAGACTACCTGGAACAAATTGCCAGCTTCAACCCCAACGGGCAAGCCAAAATTTACCCCGGCTCGCCTTTTTTGATGCACAAACTGATGCGCCACGAGTCACGAGACCGCTTGCGCCTGTTCGAGCTGCACCCGACAGACAGCAAGTCGCTGACTTCCAACATTGCGCAGCTTGATGCCGGGCGCACCATCACCGTCAGCCGGGAAGATGGTTTTGAAGCCCTCAAAAAACTCCTGCCACCACCGGCCTCGGCCACGGGCTCCAAGCGGGCGATGGTGCTGATCGACCCCAGCTACGAAATCAAATCGGATTACGCCAAAGTCGCCAACGTCATTCAGGAATACCTGAAGCGTTTTTCAACTGGCACGTATCTGGTCTGGTACCCCATCATTCCACGCCCCGAAGCACACGACTTGCCAAAACGCTTGCGCACCTTGGCAAACCAGTCCCAAAAACCCTGGCTCAACGCGACCTTGTCCATTGGCCGGGGGCCTGACGATGTTGGCGGCTTGGTGGCCAGTGGCATGTTTGTCATCAACCCGCCCTTCACCCTGAAAGACCAGATCCGCAAAGCGCTGGATATGGTGGGCCCCGCCTTGGCGCGTGGATCCGGCAAAAACTGGCAGGTCGAATCGTCTTGACCGGGCAGGCACTGCCACGCCACCAAGCTCAGGGAAAGCACTGACCCCGCAGCACTTAAATTAACCGACCGATCGGTCGGTTAATTGATATACTGGCACCCGCGCCGCGATCATCCCATCCTGTTTGGCGCAGGAGTAGACCATGTACACGCAATCTTTCAGCGTCCCGGACGGTTCCGACGACGCCAAGTCGGTCGGCCTGAAGGCCGTTCCCAAAGCCCTGAATGCGCAAGACGCCGCTTTGCAGGCCCAGTTCGACGCCCGCATCGATGCCGACGGCCGCATCGAACCCCGTGAATGGATGCCTGAGGCCTACCGCAAAACCCTGGTGCGCCAGATCAGCCAGCACGCGCACAGCGAAATCGTTGGCATGCTGCCCGAAGGCAACTGGATCAGCCGTGCACCCAGCTTGAAGCGCAAAGCCATCCTGATCGCCAAGGTGCAAGACGAAGGTGGTCACGGTCTTTACCTCTACAGCGCCGCCGAAACCTTGGGTACCAGCCGCGACCAAATGCTGGACGCCCTGCACAGCGGCAAGGCCAAATACAGCTCCATCTTCAATTACCCCACGCTGAACTGGGCCGATGTGGGCGTGGTCGGCTGGTTGGTCGACGGTGCGGCCATCATGAACCAGGTGCCCCTGTGCCGCTGCTCTTATGGCCCCTACGCCCGCGCCATGGTGCGTGTGTGCAAGGAAGAGTCTTTTCACCAGCGCCAGGGCTACGAAGCCCTCTTGGTGATGATACAAGGCACGGCCGAGCAAAAAGCCATGGTGCAAGACGCGGTGAACCGTTGGTGGTGGAAGTGCCTTGCCATGTTCGGGCCACCCGACGCCGACAGCCCCAACAGCGCGCAAGGCATGCGCTGGGGCATCAAGCGCATCAGCAACGACGACCTGCGCCAAAAGTTTGTGGACGCCACCGTGCCGCAGGCCAAAGTGCTGGGTGTGACCTTGCCCGACCCCGACCTGAAATGGAACGAAGCGCGTCAAGCCCACGACTACGGCCAAATCGACTGGGATGAGTTCTGGGCCACGGTGAACGGCAACGGCCCTTGCAACAAGGAACGCCTGGGTGCCCGCGTCAAGGCCTGGAACGATGGTGCTTGGGTCCGCGAAGCCGCCTTGGCCCACGCCCAAAAACAACAAGCGCGCCAACAGAAAGAAGCAGCATGAGCACGACGACCAGCACCTCCGCATTGAAAGAATGGCCCCTGTGGGAAGTTTTTGTCCGCAGCAAGCAAGGCCTCGAGCACAAGCATTGCGGCAGCCTGCACGCGTCCGATTCTGAGCACGCGCTGCAAATGGCACGCGATGTGTACACGCGCCGCCAAGAAGGCGTGAGCATCTGGGTGGTGCCCTCGGCCAGCATCTCGGCCAGCGAGCCCAATGACAAGCCTGAATTTTTCGATCCGGCCAGCGACAAGGTCTACCGCCACCCCACCTTCTACGTGATCCCCGACGAAGTCGGCCACATGTGAGCACGACCATGAACGCACCCGTTGAATACTTGCTGCACTTGGCCGACAACGCGCTGATCCTCGGACAGCGCAACGCCGAATGGTGTGGCCACGGCCCCATCCTTGAAGAAGACATTGCGCTGTCCAACAACAGCCTAGACCTGATCGGTCAGGCCCGAATGCTGTACCAGCACGCGGCCGAACTGCAAGGCGACGGCGCCACCGAAGACAGGCTGGCTTATTTCCGTGATGTGCCGGATTTTCGCAACTACACGCTGTGTGAATTGCCCCACATGCCGCTGACAGCCCCGACCTCGGCGGGCGATCGCGACTTTGCCAGCACCATCGTGCGCAACTTTTTGTTCAGCAGCTTGATGGTGCTGGTGTGGGACCAGTTGCAAAGCTCGAAAGACGCCCAACTGGCGGCCATCGCGGCCAAGTCGCTCAAGGAAGTGCGCTACCACCTGCGCCATTCGCGTGACTGGCTGGTGCGCATGGGCGATGGCACCGACGAATCGCACGCCAAAGCACAGACCTCGCTCGACCAATTCATGTCTTACACACAAGAGTTCTGGACCGCCAGCCCCTCAGAAGCTGCGGCGCTGGCCAACGGCACCGGCATTGACATGGCGGCACTGCAAAACGACTGGAACCAGATCGTGGACGCAGCCCTGCAAGAAGCCACGCTGCAACGCCCCGCCGCAGGCGGTTTTGTGCCCACGGGCAAGCAAGGCATGCACTCGGAACATCTGGGCTTTGTGCTCGCCGAAATGCAAAGCTTGGCCCGCGCGCACCCGCAAGCGACCTGGTAACCCACGCCAATGCCACCCCACATTTCGCCCCCACGCACAGCCACTGTGGCCCATGCTTGGGGCTTGCTCGAATCGCTGACCGACCCGGAAATCCCGGTCGTCACGCTGCGCGAGCTGGGCATTTTGCGCGATGTGCGCGAAGGCCCAGCGGGTTTGGAAGTGGTCATCACGCCGACCTACAGCGGTTGCCCGGCCATGGGCCAGATCGAGGACGATGTGAAAGCCCTGCTGCAAGCCAATGGGCTGCAAGGCCGTGTGGTCACGCAACTGGCCCCGGCCTGGACCACCGACTGGATGACCGAGGTCGCCAAGGACAAACTGCGCGCTTATGGCATCGCCCCACCACACGCCTGCGCCAGCCAAGCATCAGGCAGCGCCAACGTGGTGCAGTTTGCGGCGCGCGGCGCCAAACCCGAGGTGGTGCACTGCCCGCAATGCGGCTCGGCCAACACCACCGAAACCTCCCACTTCGGCTCCACCGCATGCAAAGCCCTTTACCGGTGCCTGGCTTGCATGGAACCATTCGATTACTTCAAACCTTACTGAGCTGCCTTGCCGCAGTGAAGCACCATGTCCGCAACCCGCTTTCATGACCTCCAAGTTGCACGCGTCGCACCCGAAGCTGCAGGCGCTGTCGCCATCTCACTGGTCGTGCCACAAGACCTGCGCAGCCGCTTTGACTTTCAACCCGGTCAGTTCCTGACCCTGCGTGCCAGCATCGGCGGTGAGGATGTGCGCCGCAGCTACTCCATCAGTTCGGCCCACAGCCAACTGCAAAAACAAGGCGTGCTCGAAGTGGGCATCCGTCCAGTCGAAGGTGGTGTGTTCTCCAACTGGGCTGCGACCCAACTCAAAGCCGGTGACACTTTGCGCGTGATGCCGCCCGATGGCCGGTTTGTGGTGCAAAGGCCCCGCGCCATTCACCGCGTGGGCTTTGCCGCAGGGTCAGGCATCACGCCCATCTTGTCCATCTTATCGAGCACGCTCGAAGACCTTCCCGAATCGAAGTTCACCCTGGTCTACGGCAACCGCCGCATGGACAGCGTGATGTTCAACGAAGCGCTGCAAGACCTGAAAGACCGCTACCCCGACCGCCTGACACTGATCCACATCTTGTCTCGCCAAGCCCAAGAGGTGCCCTTGCTAGAAGGCCGCATCGATGGCGACAAAGTGCGCGCCATCATCGACGCATTCTTGCCCGTGGGCAGCATGGACGAAGTCTTTGTCTGTGGCCCGGAAGCCATGATCGAGGCCACCGAGCAAGCGCTGCTGAACGCAGGCGTCAAGGCCGAACGCATCCGCACCGAGCGCTTCAGCTCCCCCACACTGGATGCGCTGTCGCCAGAGCAGCGCAACCAAGCCGTGCTGGGTCACCAAGCCACACGCGATGCAGGCGAAGTGCAGCTCACGGTGGTGCTGGACGGCAAGCCCTATGACATGCCGATGAACAGGAACGAGAAAATTTTAGACATCGCCTTGTCATTGGGCTTGGACCTGCCCTACTCGTGCAAAGCCGGTGTGTGTTGCACCTGCCGCTGCAAAGTGGTCGAAGGCACGACCGAAATGGAGAAAAACTTCACACTCGAAAAGCCCGAGGTCGAGCAAGGCTTCATCCTGTCCTGCCAGGCCCACCCCACCAGCAAGCGGGTGGTGGTGAGCTTCGACGAACGTTGATGCACGGTCTGTTTTAAAAAGCATCAAAAACGCCCTGCATTGCAGGGCGTTTTGCTTTGAACCAAAGTCCAGGTCAAAAACGATACCCGAGACCCACCCCCACCAAAACGGGGTCGAGCTTCAAGGTGCCCTGATTGGCCGTGCCGAGAAAAACATCAGAGCGGATGTACACCTTCTTGATGTCAAAGTTCAGGGACCAGTTTTTGTCCAACGGAATGTCCATGCCCACTTGCAAAGCACCGCCCCAGCTGTGGTCATCCAATGTCGCGCCGCCATCCAGCAGATTAACGCTGGTGATCTTGGTGTAATTCACGCCCGCGCCGACATAGGGCTTGTAGCCATCCAGCCCTGTGAAATGGTATTGCAAGAGCAAGCTCGGAGGCAAATGCTTGAACGTGCCAATCGGTGCACCGCCCAAGGACACGGTCTGTTTTTGGGGCACCGTCAAGACCAGCTCGGCCGCGATGTTCGGGGTGAAGAAATAGCTGACATCCACTTCCGGGATGGTCTTGTTATTGACCGACAAGCCCAGCCCCGTACCGTCTCTGTTGGCCATGTCCAAATGCACAGCGCGGGCACGCACCAACCAAGGGCCTTCACCCGAAGCTTGAGCCATGGCGGCAGTCGCAGAACAAGCAGCCAGCACGGCTGCAACGATGGTGAGTTTTTTCATGTTGACTTTCCTTATGAACGAAGAGAAGAGCTTTGTGCTCAAGTTCATTGGATGTCCAAACCGCCACCGCTCATTTGAGGTTGATCAAACCTCTCAGCGCGAAGCAGCGCCATCTTCTCTGAGCTTGGTTCATGTCAACCATGTCCGTCAAAGAAGCGTGCTGTGTGCGCTTCACAACCGACGCAAAATAGCCGTCGTGGCTGCACTCTGGTTCATTGTGTAAAAGTGCAAAGCAGGTACGCCGCCGTTGATGAGTTGCTCACACAAGTCGGCCACCACATCCAGACCAAACGCCTTGATCGAGTCGATGTCGTCGCCATAACCTTGCAAACGCAAACGGATCCAACGGGGAATCTCTGCGCCACAAGCGTCTGAAAAGCGCAGCAACTGCGACGAACTGGTGATCGGCATGATGCCGGGCACGACAGGCACATCCACACCCAGTTTGTACGCATCGTCCACAAAGCGGAAATACGCATCGCTGTTGTAAAAATATTGCGTGATGGCCGAATTGGCACCGGCTTTGACCTTGGTGGCAAAGGCCTGCAAATCGGACTCTGGTGACTTGGCTTGCGGGTGGATTTCGGGATAGGCCGCCACTTCGATGTGGAAGTCATCGCCGGTCTCCGCGCGGATGAACGCCACCAGATCGCTGGCGTAATGGAACTCGCCACCTGCGCCATAGCCGCTTGGCAAATCGCCGCGCAGAGCCACCAAGCGCTTGACACCCATGGCCTTGAGCGTGGCCAACTCGGCGCGCACCGAAGCCTTGGTGGCACCAATGCACGAGAAGTGCGAAGCCGCTGCCACGCCTTCAGCCAGGATCGCGCCCACGGTGGCAAAGGTGCCTTCTTGCGTAGAGCCGCCCGCGCCGTAAGTCACTGAACAAAATTCAGGCTTCAGTGCGTACAGCTTCTCGCGCACGCCTCTCAGCTTGTCTGCGCCCTCAGGCGTTTTGGGCGGGAAAAACTCCAAGCTGATGGGCAACTTCAAACCAGACATCACAACACCTTCCAAAATTCAATAGTCGTTGGCCTTGGCATAGGCCTTGGCGGCCAGATCGGCCTCGTGCGCCAGGCGGGCGTCTTCGCGTGCGGGCAGCACCGCAGCCGGGTCAGGCCAGCAGGCCTGTACAAAAAATTCACGGTTGCCGTCACCGCCCTCAATCGGGCTGTTCAACCAAGCCGTCACTTGCATGCCCAGATCGGTCAGGGCAGTGCGCACACGGTTTTCGATGAAGCCATACAAGCTCTCGTCTTTCACAATGCCGCCCTTGCCCACCTGACCGGGCTGCAATTCAAACTGGGGTTTCACCAGCATGAGCAACTGTCCTGTGGGTTTGAGCAAATGCACGACGCCAGGCAATACCAAAGTGAGCGAGATGAACGAGACGTCGCCCACCATCAGGTCAAAACCCTCCAGTGCATCGGGCACGCGCTCGTCTCCGGGCTCCAGCTCGCGGGCGTTCACACCCTCAATGCACACCACACGTTCGTCTTCGCGAATGCGCGGATGCACTTGGGCATGGCCGACATCAATGCCGACCACCTGCGCAGCGCCTTGCTGCAGCAAGCAATCGGTGAAACCGCCTGTACTTTGGCCCACATCCAGACACCGCAAACCTTCAACCTGAGCGCCCGTGACCTTCAAAGCCCCTTCGAGCTTGAGACCACCGCGCGACACGTAGCGCGATTCGGCGTCATCAAGCAACTCCAGGGCAGCGCTTTCAGGCACCTCATCGCGGTTTTTCACAATGGCGCGCCACGTCCCGTCGGGCTGCTGCCACTGGACGCCCCCGGCGATCAGTCGCTGTGCCTGAGAACGAGAAGCGGCCAGGCCGCGCTCGACGAGAAGTTGATCAATACGCATTCGGTGGGGTTCTGACGAGAGGGGTTGAGTTGGGCAAACAAGAAGCGCAGCCATCGCTCGCAGCACAGGCCATCACTGGCTTGCAGCGCTGCGCGCGATGCAACACCCATCAATAGCGGTAAGTGTCTGCCTTGTAAGGGCCGTTTTTGGACACGCCGATGTAGGCGGCTTGTTCGTCACTCAACTCGGTCAGCATCGCGCCAACTTTGGTGAGGTGCAAACGGGCCACTTTTTCGTCCAGGTGCTTGGGCAGCACATAGACCTTGCCGGCATCGTACTGGTCTTGCTTTGTGAACAGTTCGATCTGGGCGATGGTTTGGTTGGCGAACGACGACGACATCACGAAGCTGGGGTGGCCGGTAGCGCAACCCAGGTTCACCAAGCGACCTTTGGCCAACAAGGTGATCTTTTTGCCATCAGGGAAGATGACGTGGTCGACTTGGGGCTTGATTTCGTCCCACTGGCACTTTTCCAAGGACGCGACGTCGATCTCGTTGTCAAAGTGACCGATGTTGCAAACGATGGCTTCGTCCTTCATGGCGGCCATGTGCTCGTAGCGGATCACGTTTTTGTTGCCGGTGGCCGACACAAAAATGTCGCACTTGTCGGCGGCGTATTCCATGGTCACGACTTTGTAGCCTTCCATGGCAGCTTGCAACGCGTTGATCGGGTCGATCTCGGTCACCCAGACTTGGGCGCTCAAAGCGCGCAGGGCTTGGGCAGAACCCTTGCCCACGTCACCGTAACCGGCCACGCACGCAACTTTGCCAGCGATCATCACGTCGGTGGCACGTTTGATGGAGTCCACCAAGGATTCGCGGCAGCCGTACAGGTTGTCGAACTTGCTCTTGGTCACCGAATCGTTCACGTTGATGGCGCGGAACATCAGGCTGCCTTTGGCGGCCATTTCGTTCAGGCGCAGCACGCCGGTGGTGGTCTCTTCGGTCACGCCAATGATCTGAGCACCCTTGCGGCTGTACCAGGTTGGGTCCACCGCCAGCTTGGCCTTGATGGCGTTGAACAGACATGTTTCTTCTTCGCTCGTGGGGTTGGCGATCAAAGAAGCGTCGGTTTCAGCGCGCTTGCCCAAGTGCATCAACAAAGTGGCATCGCCGCCGTCGTCCAAAATCATGTTGGGGCCTTCGCCTTCGGTATTGGCAGCACCGAAGTCAAAGATACGGTGGGTGTAGTCCCAGTAGTCGGCCAAGGTCTCGCCCTTGATGGCGAACACCGGCGTGCCGGCAGCGGCAATGGCGGCGGCGGCGTGGTCCTGGGTCGAAAAGATGTTGCAAGAAGCCCAGCGCACATTGGCACCAAGCGCTTGCAGGGTTTCGATCAGGACAGCCGTCTGAATGGTCATGTGCAAGGAACCGGTGATGCGGGCGCCTTTCAAAGGCTGGGCCTTGCTGAACTCTTGGCGGATGGCCATCAGGCCGGGCATTTCGGTTTCAGCGATCTTGATTTCTTTGCGGCCCCAATCGGCCAAGCCGATGTCGGCGATCACGCAATCGGCGTTGATGGTGGTGTTCAAACGTGCATTCATGTGAAAAGCTCCAAAGCAATGTGAATGAACCACACGCGTGGATGAAAGCACTGAATGGGAAAAACAGGCTCACCGCACGTCGAGTGGATGAGCGTCGTTGCTGTTGAAGTGTTCCGAGCCTCACGCCCCGCTGCCGACTTTGTTCAAAGCCAGGGGGCGCTGCAACGCTCCTCGGAAGCGGCAATTATACGAAGAAAGCTCAGTCGCACGAAGTCAGCCGGTAAAATCACCCCTCCGCCAGCCCGTCAGGGCTTGGCCACCACGGGGGCAGCTTTGCCACCCGTATGACCTCAGGACCCCTTGTGACTTACGCCAACGAGACCCGGCGCCGCCGGACTTTTGCCATCATTTCCCACCCCGATGCGGGTAAAACCACGCTCACCGAAAAGCTGCTGCTGTTCTCGGGCGCGATCCAGATCGCCGGCTCGGTCAAGGCCCGCAAGGCCTCACGCCACGCCACCAGTGACTGGATGGAAATCGAAAAGCAGCGCGGCATCTCGGTGGCCTCTTCGGTCATGCAGATGCTGTACCGCGACCACGTGATCAACCTGCTCGACACGCCCGGCCACAAAGACTTCTCGGAAGACACCTACCGCGTGCTCACCGCCGTGGACTCGGCACTCATGGTGATCGACGCGGCCAACGGGGTGGAAGCACAAACCCGCCGCCTGATCGAAGTCTGCCGTCAGCGCGATACGCCCATCATCACCTTCGTCAACAAGATGGACCGCGAAGTGCGCGACCCGCTCGACATCCTGGACGAAGTCGAGCGCGAGCTGGGCATGCCCTGCGTGCCCATGACCTGGCCTGTGGGCCAAGGCAAATCGTTTGGCGGCATCATCAACCTGCGCACGCAGGCCATGACGGTGTTTGACTCGGGCAGCGAACGCCTGCCGCAAGACTTCGAAACCATCCCGCTGACCGAACAAGCCCAACTGGCCGAGCGCTTTGGCCTGGAGTGGCAAACCGCCATGGACAGCATGGAACTGGCCACCGGCGCATCGCCCGCGTTTGACGAAGCCGCCTTTTTGGCGGGCAAGCAAACGCCCGTGTTTTTCGGCTCCGGCGTGAACAACTTCGGCGTGATGGAAGTGCTGGACGCCTTGGTCGATCTGGCACCGCCACCGCGCCCCCGCACCAGCAACCTGCTGGTCAACAAGCAGCCCGTGGTCAAAGAGATTCAGCCCGAAGACAGCGCGTTCTCGGGTGTGGTCTTCAAGGTGCAAGCCAATATGGACGCCAACCACCGCGACCGCATCGCCTTTGTGCGCATGGCGTCTGGCAAATACACCCCGGGCATGAAACTCAAAGTGCAGCGCACGGGCAAAGAACTGCGCCCTACCAGCGTGGTCACCTTCCTCTCGCAACGGCGTGAAGCGGTGGACGAAGCCTACGCGGGCGACATCATCGGCTTTACCACCCATGGCGGCGTGCAGTTGGGTGACACCATCACCGATGGGGCCAACTTGCAATTCACCGGCCTGCCGTTTTTTGCACCCGAACTCTTCATGACCGTGATTTTGAAGAACCCACTGCGCACCAAGCAGCTGCAAACCGGCCTCGACCAACTGGGCGAAGAAGGCGCGATCCAGGTGTTTAAACCCGAAATCGGCGGCCCCATGCTGCTGGGCGCGGTCGGTCAGCTGCAATTTGAGGTGGTGCAACACCGTCTGAAAGCCGAATACGACTGCGACGTGCGCCTGGAAGGCTGCCAATACACCGGCGCACGCTGGATCACCGCCGACACCCCGGCGGAGTTGCGCGAGTTCACCAACGCCTACCCGCAGCGCATGTCACTCGACGCCGCGGGCACGCTGGCCTACTTGTGCACCAGCCCCTACGACGTGCGCCTGGCGCAAGAGCGCTTCCCCAAAATCCATTTCCACCCGCTGCGCGAGCATGCCGGCCTGGCGCTGGGCAGCGCGGGCTGACACCGCTGATGCAGACTCTGCAGCTTTTCTCACCCCCAAAAATCGTTGGCATCTTCACCGACATCGACGACACGCTGACCACCGAAGGGCGCATCACACCCGATGCCTTGCAAGCCTTGGCTGACCTGAAGGCGGCGGGCCTGCAGGTGGTGCCGATCACCGGGCGCCCCGTGGGCTGGAGCGAACCCTTTGCGAAAAGCTGGCCAGTGGATGCCATCGTGGCCGAAAATGGCGCGGTCGGGCTGCGCCATTCAGCCGAACAGGGTTTGCACAAGATTTACCAACAGGATGCGGCCACACGCAGCGCCAACTTCGACCGTATGCAGGCTGTGCTGGCGCACATTGAGCGCACGGTGAGCGGGGCTTGCCGCTCACAAGACAGCGCAGGCCGAGAAACCGACATCGCCATCGACCACAGCGAATTCACGCACTTGCCCCCCGCCGCCATCGATGAGGTGGTGCAGCTCATGCAAGCGGCAGGCATGACCGCCACCGTCAGCAGCATCCACATCAACGGCTGGTTGGGCACGCACAGCAAACTCACGGGGGCACGCTGGATCGTGCGTGAACTCTGGGGCCGTGATCTGGATGCCGAAATCGACCGCTGGATTTATGTGGGAGACTCGACCAATGACCAAGTGATGTTTGAACACTTTCCACACACTGTGGGAGTGGCCAACATCCGACGCTTTGAAGCGCAGCTGACGCACCCGCCGCGCTACATCACCCAAGGCGAACGCGGCGCAGGCTTTGCAGAGCTGACCCGGCACCTGCTGACAGGTCAGACCTGAAAACCACACTTTCGTGGCCATCTGCTCGATACACACAAACACACACTGACTGGACCCGCGCATGAACGCCCCCACCCTTTTGACTTGGTCTGAAAAAGACACCCCACGCTCTGCCCTGTGGCGCTCCGACCAAGTGCTGCCCAAAACCGTGGTGCTGGCCGACGACACCATGACCGCCGACACGGCCTATCGCCTGGCCTGTGCCGGCACCGGTTTGCTGTGGCGCAGCGATTTTCAGAACGCACGGCAAATGCTGCAAGCGCTGACACGCCGCATCGACAAGCCCAAAAAGGTTCGCGCTAAAAAGCAAGACCCGAATGCACCCGTGATCCCAGGTGCGGTGTTCCACACCCACCGCCAGGCACAAGCGCAGCGCACGCGAATCCTGAGCCAGGTCTTGATTGAATTGAATGGCGACTATGGCATTGACCTGCGCCGTGCACCCGATGCCAAAGCCGCCTGTGTGCAGGCATTTGGCCCAGCCGATGGACAAGCCTCGGTGGTTTCACTGCGCAGCTTGCAAGGCGTCATCGGTGCGTTTGAGTGGCGCAAAAACGGTGTCGAAGTGCCCGCCATGGGCGAGGCCTTGCGCATCTACCCACATTACGGCGTGTTCTCGCCGGTGCGTGGCGAATACGTCGAATTGGTGGCCAACGCACCCATGCCCGAAGCCTTTCAAGCCCACCCGGTGGCCTTTGACATTGGCGTGGGCACAGGCGTCTTGACCGCTGTGCTGGCACGGCGCGGTGCCAGCCACGTGGTGGGCACCGACATGTCGGAACGCGCTTTGGCTTGCGCTCTGGACAACTTGCAGCGCCTGGGCCTGCAAAATCAAGTGGCCTTGCAGCAAACCCATTTGTTCCCAGAAGGCCAAGCCTCCGTGGTGGTTTGCAACCCGCCCTGGCTGCCCGCGCGACCCACCACGCTGCTGGAGCAAGCGGTGTACGACGAAGGCAGCCAGATGCTCAAAGGTTTTCTGACGGGCTTGCCCGCGCACCTGTGCACAGGCGGCGAAGGCTGGTTGATCTTGTCGGATCTGGCCGAACACCTCGGCCTGCGCACCCGCGAAGCCCTGCTGGGCTGGATCGCAGACGCGGGCCTGGAGGTGTTGGGCCGCATGGACGTGAAGCCTGTGCATGCCAAAGCCCAAGACGCCAGCGACCCGCTGCACGCCGCCCGCTCAGCCGAAATCACTTCGCTGTGGCGGCTGGGCGTGGCGGGCTGATCACACCCGCGCCAACACAGGCCGCAAGGCCACACCGGTGTGGGTGCCCAAATGCACCAAGGCCTCTGGCGTCATGGCCGCCACAATGCGGCCCCCGGCGTTGCCGCCTTCTGGCCCCAGGTCAATCACCCAGTCAGCCTCGGCGATCACATCCAGATCGTGCTCGATCACGATCACGCTGTGCCCGGCATTGACCAAACGGTGCAACACGCTGATGAGCTTGTCCACATCGGCCATGTGCAGCCCCACGGTGGGTTCGTCCAGCACATACAGGGTGTGCGGCGCTTTGTTGCCACGCTTGCCCACTTCGTCGCGCACCTTGGTGAGTTCGGTCACCAGCTTGATGCGCTGGGCCTCGCCCCCACTCAAAGTGGGTGATGGCTGGCCCAAGGTGAGGTAGCCCAAGCCCACGTCTTTGAGCAACTGCAAAGGGTGCGCGATGCTGGGCATGGTGGCAAAAAAGTCCACCGCCTCATCGACCTCCATTTGCAGCACATCACCAATGCTCTTGCCGCGCCAAGTCACGGCCAATGTCTCGGGGCTGAAGCGTGCGCCACGGCAGGTTTCGCACGGCACTTTCACATCGGGCAAAAAGCTCATCTCAATCGTGCGCAGGCCCTGCCCCTCACAGCTCGGGCAGCGGCCCTCACCGGTGTTGAAGCTGAAGCGCCCGGCAGCATAGCCTCGCGCTTTGGCCTCCAGGGTTTCGGCAAACAGTTTGCGGATGGTGTCCCAAAAACCAATGTAGGTGGCCGGGCAAGAGCGCGGCGTTTTACCAATCGGTGTCTGGTCGACTTCGAGCACTCGGTCAATCGTCTCAAAGCCTTGCACATCGCTGCACGCGGTCAAGGGCACGCGCTGGCCAGCGTCTTGCGCGGTGCGGCCCGCAAAGGTCGAACGCTGGCTGACCAGCGCCTGCACATTGGCCAGCAACACGTCGCGCGCCAATGTGGACTTGCCCGAACCACTCACACCCGTCACGGCCACCAAACGCTTGAGAGGGATCTGCACATCGACTTGGCGCAGGTTGTGCAGATTGGCGCCCGTCAAGGTGAGCCATTGCAAATCCACACCACCCGCAGCTTCTTTGTGGGGTGATGGCGTGGGCGACGATTTTGGCGTACCCCCGACGTATGAGGAGCCCGCGCCATCGCCCCACAAAGAAGCATCCACCACACGTCGCAACTGCATCGGATGCTTCATCGCATGCAGCAGATAACGGCCGGTTTGCGAATCGGCGGCGGCGGTGATGTCGGCCACCGAGCCTTCGGCCACCAATCGGCCTCCGCGCTTGCCCGCGCTAGGGCCGATGTCAATGATGTGGTCGGCACGGCGGATGGTGTCTTCGTCATGCTCCACCACCACCAAGGTGTTGCCCTTGTCGCCCAGCTTGTGCAAGGCGTTGAGCAAAATCTGGTTGTCGCGGGCGTGCAGGCCGATGGTCGGCTCGTCCAGAACGTAGCAAACGCCTTGCAAATTGCTGCCCAACTGCGCGGCCAGACGGATGCGTTGCGCCTCGCCACCCGACAAGGTGGGCGCACCCCGGTCCAGCGTGAGGTAACCCAAACCCACCTCTTCAAGGAATTCGAGTCGACTCTTGATCTCGGGCACCAGATCGCGGGCGATGTCGGCATCGCGTCCGGCGAGCTGCAATTGCCCCACCCACAGCCTCACATCGCTGACCGACAAGCTGGCAATGTCGGTGATGCGCCAGCCTTGACCAGGCGCAACGCCCAGGCGAACGGCACGCGCGGTGGCGTTCAAGCGGGTACCTTCGCAGCGGGGACAAGCCACATCGGCCAAATCCTCGATTTCCGGCTCGGCAAAGGTTTGCTCTCGGCCTTTGTCTTTGTCGTCACGCACCGAGTCGTCAAACACCTTGCGCTCGTCTTTGCTCAGCTTCACGCCCGTGCCCACACAGTCAGGGCACCAGCCGTGCTTGCTGTTGTAAGAAAACAGGCGCGGGTCGAGTTCGGTATACGAGGTGGCGCACGCCGGGCAGGCGCGCAAGGTCGAGAACACGCGGTGCTGGCCGATGCGGGCGGTGGAATGGCCCTCAAACATGGCTTCACGCAAGCCGTCCAGATCGCTCAGTACGTGCACCACGCCTTTGCCATGCTCCAGCGCTTTGCTCAAGGCCTGCCGCAGCGTCGTCTCGTTCGCCGGCAGCACATCAAGGCTGGCCACGGGCAACTCGATGTTGTGCTCTTTGAAACGGTCAATGCGCGGAAAACCCTGTGTGGGCAAAAAGTCGCCATCGACGCGCAAATGCGTGTAGCCACGCGGACGCGCCCAGTCGGCCAGCTCGGTGTAAACGCCTTTTCGGTTGCTGACCAGCGGCGCCAACAAGCCAATGTGTTGGCCACGGAACTGCGTCATCAGCTGCGCGATGATGCTGTCGGGCGTTTGCGGCTGCACCGGGGTGTTGTCGTGCACGCAATGCTGGATGCCCAGCTTCACATACAACAAACGCAAGAAATGCCAGACCTCGGTGGTGGTGCCAACGGTGGATTTTCGGCCACCGCGCGACAGCCTCTGCTCGATCGCCACGGTGGGCGGGATGCCATAAACCGCGTCCACCTCGGGGCGGCCTGCGGGCTGCACGATGCTGCGCGCATAGGCGTTCAGGCTTTCCAGATAGCGACGCTGGCCTTCGTTGAACAGGATGTCAAACGCCAAGGTGGATTTGCCCGAACCACTCACACCCGTGACGACGTTGAACTTGCCGCGCGGAATGTTCACGCTGAGGTTTTTGAGGTTGTGTTCTTTCGCGTTGACGATCTGGATGTGGTTGTTCAACACCGGTGCACGTTTGGCAGGCATTAAGGGTGCCCCTGTGCCATCGCGACCTCGAACACTCGCCAGCGAGGCTGCGGCGTCAGCGGGTGACGATTTTGGCGTACCCCCGCCGTATGAGGAACCCGCTGACACCGCAGCCTCGCCCCCACGAACACCCGACCGCCCAGCCAGAACATCGAACTCGCCCCCATCAGAACCCAAACGCTCAGCCACACCCAACACCTCCCCCATCGACTCGGCGTACTCGCGCAGCGCCAGCCCCGTGTGCGAGGTCGCATGTTGGCGCACATCTTCTGGCGTGCCCTCGGCCACAATCAAGCCACCGGCATAACCGCCCTCTGGCCCCAGATCGATCAACCAATCGCTGGCGCGGACCACGTCGAGGTTGTGCTCGATGACGATGAGAGAGTGCCCTGCTTCAAGCAGCTTGCGCAAAGCCCGCATGAGCTTGGCGATGTCGTCAAAGTGCAGACCCGTGGTCGGTTCGTCGAACAAAAACAGCGTGCCCTTGCGTGCCAGACTTTGGCGGCTTTTAGAGGCACTCTTGGCCGCTTCGGCCAAGAAACCGGCGAGCTTGAGGCGCTGCGCCTCGCCGCCCGACAAGGTGGGCACGGGCTGGCCCAATTTCACGTATTCCAAACCCACATCCACGATGGGTTGCAGGGCGCGGATCACATCGCGGTCTTGCGCGAACAAGGCGGCGGCTTCGCTCACCGTGAGGTCGAGCACATCGGCCACGTTCAGGTGCCGCGCCTGCGCCGGGCCCAAAGCCTGGCGCTCCACGGTGATCTCCAAAATCTCAGGGCGGTAGCGCTTGCCATCGCAATCGGGACAGCGCAAATACACATCGCTCAAGAACTGCATCTCGACGTGCTCAAAGCCCGAGCCGCCGCAAGTGGGGCAGCGGCCATCGCCGCCGTTGAAGCTGAACTTGCTGGCGGTGTAGCCGCGTTGGCGCGACAGCGGCGCGGTGGCAAAAATTTCGCGAATCGCGTCCCAAGCGCCCACATAGCTGACCGGGTTGGAGCGGGCCGTTTTGCCAATGGGTGACTGGTCCACAAACACCACATCGCTCAGGTGGTCAGCACCCAACAGGCGGTCGTGTGCGCCGGGGGTTTCGGTGGCTTTGCCAAAGTGGCGCATCAACGCCGGAGCCAGCACGTCCTGGATCAAGCTCGACTTGCCCGAACCGCTGACGCCCGTGATGGTGACCAAGCGTTGCAGCGGAAAGTCCACGCTGATGTTTTGCAGGTTGTGCTCGCGTGCGCCTTCCAAAATCAAACGCGGTGTGCTGTCACTCACCATGCGCTTGAAGCCCAGGCCCACTTGCTTGCGCCCGCCCAGGTACGCGCCGGTCAGTGTGTCGGCGTTGCGCAGGTCGGCGGTGGTGCCGTCGAACACGATCTGACCACCGCGCTCGCCGGGGCCAGGCCCCATGTCGATCATGCGGTCGGCGGCCATCATCACTGCCGGGTCGTGCTCGACCACGACCAAGGTGTTGCCCGCATCGCGCAGGCGGTGCATGGCTTGGGTGATGCGGTTCATGTCACGCGGATGCAGGCCGATGCTGGGCTCATCGAGCACAAACAAGGTGTTGACCAGCGAGGTGCCCAAGGCCGTGGTCAGGTTGATGCGTTGCACCTCGCCGCCGCTGAGCGTGCGGCTTTGACGATCGAGTGTGAGGTAGCCAATGCCCACGTCGCACAGGTATTTCAGGCGGGTGGTGATTTCTTCGAGCAAGAGTTGCAGGGCTTTTTGTTCTGCGCTTTTGCCTTGGGTTTTGGCCTGGCTGGCTTCGGTGGCTTCTTCGGCGTTGCGTTCTGTGTCAGAGCGGTTCGCTGTAGTGGTTTCTTCGGCGTTTGGGTCTGCATCAGAACGGTTCGCTGCAGTGGTTTGTTCGGCGCTTCGGTCCGCGTCAGAGCGGGGGGCGAGCTCCTCATGAGGCGGGGGTACGCCAAAATCGTCGCCCGCCCCCCGCTCTGACGCAGACCTTGTGGTGGATCGAGTGTCCCATGCCCTCTCAGTTTTCACTGTCGCTGTTGCTGTTGCTGCCTGTGCTTGTGCTGGTGTTTGCGCACCCGCCCCCACGGCTTCGGCCGGGGATGGGCTGGGTGACGATTTTGGCGTACCCCCGCCGTATGAGGAGCCCAGCCCATCCCCGGCCAGAGCCTCCCCTGCCGTACCCGCAGCAGCCTGCCCCAAATGACCAGAAGCCGACAACCGGTCAAAAAACAAACGCAGCCGATCGAGCGGCATGATCATCATGTCGTGCAAGCTCAGGCCCGGCAGGGCCTCCAGTTGCGCACGCGTCCACTTCACCCCCGTGGGCATGAAGCGCTGTTCAACCGGCAACACGCCATCGGCATCGCTGTGGCTACCGATGCGCCAAAGCAGGCTCTCGGTCTTCAGCCGTGCACCTTGGCAACTGGGGCATTCGGTGTAACTGCGGTATTTCGACAGCAGCACACGGATGTGCATCTTGTAGGCCTTGCTTTCCAGGTACTCAAAAAACCGCTTGATGCCGTACCACTGCTGGTTCCATTTGCCCTTGTATTCGGGCGAACCCTTGATAACCCAATCTTTCTGACTGGCGGTCAACTTGTCCCACGCTGTGTCACGCGGGATGCCCGCTGTTTCGGCGTGGCGCATCAGGTCGTCCTGGCACTCCTTCCATGCCGGGGTCTGGATGGTCTTGATCGCACCCGCCCGCAAAGTGAGCTTCTCGTTGGGAATGACCAGGCCGTAATCAACCCCAATCACACGGCCAAAACCCCGGCAAGTCTCGCAGGCCCCCACCGCAGAGTTAAAAGAGAACATCGACGGGATCGGGTCGGTGTAACGCTGATCGCTTTCGGGGCAATGCAAGCCTGTAGAAAAACGCCACAGGTCGAACGTCGCGTCAGAAGATGCCGAAGACAAGCTGGAGTCTGACCCCGATTGTTTTTCGACGTAAACGTTGAGGCGGCCACCCCGTTTGAGGGCCACCTCAATGGCTTCCACCACACGCGCTTTTTCGGCCTTGCCTAAACGAAAACGGTCAGCAATCACGTCCAGCACTTTGCGCGGGCCGGTGGGTGTGGCCACCTCGCGCTCGGCCTGCACCTTGGTAAAACCGCTGGCAGACAACCACTGTTCGACCTGCTCGGCACTGGTGTTGGCGGGCAACTCGACCGGAAAGGTCAGGTAAAGGCGCGGGTCTTGCGCCTGCGCCGCACGCAGGGCCAGCTCGGCATAAATGGTTTCAGGGGTGTCATGCCGAACGGCTTGTGCAGTGTCCTTGTCAAACAACTGGCCAAGGCGTGCAAACAACAACTTGAGGTGGTCGTTCAGCTCGGTCATGGTGCCCACGGTCGAGCGCGAGCTGCGCACCGGGTTGGTCTGGTCAATCGCAATGGCGGGCGGCACGCCTTCGACCTTGTCCACCGCGGGTTTGTCCATCCGATCCAAAAACTGCCGCGCATAGGCGCTGAAGGTCTCTACATAACGGCGCTGGCCTTCGGCATACAAGGTGTCAAACACCAGACTCGACTTGCCCGAACCGCTGGGGCCGGTGACCACGGTCAATTCACCCGTGCGGATGTCAAGATCGATGTTTTTGAGGTTGTGCTGACGGGCACCACGGATGCGGATGAGACCTTGGGGCATGCTTGGCTTTATTCGGTGGAGGCCAAACATTCTAGGTCGCGGACCGTGACATGTCTGATGCCCAAAAGAAAAGCCACGCGACTGCGTGGCTTTGGGTCTTGGCACCTTGCCGAAGCCAGGTGCCCGCAGTCAGCAGTGCTTACTTGGCAGCGCTGGCGTCAGCAGCAGGGGCTGCAGCGGGTGCGGGCGCGGCAGCAGGTGCATCGGCTTTGGCTGGCTCTGAGTGGATAGCGTCAGCGCCATGCTTTTCACCGCTCATGTCCAACTTGTCACCGCCCTTGCTGATCACGTAAATTCCCAAGGCAGCAAAGATCACGAATCCAACAGCAATTTTCCACATAGTTCAACTCCAATAATGAAAAAGGCCCTCCACAGAGGGAAGGCCCAGAATGTAGCACCCGAGTCACCCCGGGATGCTTACAAGATCGATCAGTCGTCGGCGTAGATGTCGACGTCTTTGGTTTCCTTGATGAACAAGCCACCGATCACGACGGTTGCACCGGCGATGATGATGGGGTACCACAAGCCGTTGTACATGTTACCGGTCTGGGCCACGATCGCGAAAGCAGTCGTAGGCAACAGGCCACCAAACCAGCCGTTACCAATGTGGTAAGGCAAGGACATGGAGGTGTAACGGATGCGGGTTGGGAACATCTCGACCAGCATGGCGGCAATAGGACCGTAGACCATGGTCACCAACAACACCAGGTAAGTGAGGATGATGATGACGGTGACCTTGTCGAACTTAGCCATGTCAGCTTTGACAGGGTAGTTCGCACCTTTCAGTGCGGCACCCAGATTCGAAGCCAGCAAAGTCGCACCAGCGGTCTTCTCGTTGCTCAGGTCTTTGACAGACTTGTCGGCAGCGGCGATGGCCTTGGCATCTTTGGGTTCAGCAGCATTCAGAGCAGCCAGCTTTTCCTCGGCCTTGGCCTTGGCAGCAGCAACATCTTCAGCTGTGTACTTGACGTTCACCACGGTCTCGCCGACTTTGATGATGGCGGGTGTACCAGCAGGTGCCACTTCGTTGGAGTAGCTCACCGAAGCGCCAGCCAAACGTTGCTTGGCGATGTCGCAAGAAGAAGTGAACTTCTTGGTGCCTGTGGGGTTGAACTGGAACGAGCACTCGGCTGGATCAGCAATCACCACCACTTGCGATGCGGCTTGAGCAGCATAGAGGTCTGGGTTAGCAGCCTTGGTCAGTGCCTTGAACACAGGGAAGTAGGTCAACGCAGCCAACAAGCAACCGGCCAAGATGATCGGCTTGCGGCCAATCTTGTCAGACAGGGCGCCAAAGATGACGAAGAAGGGTGTGCCGATGATCAAGGAGATCGCCACCATGATGTTGGCGGTTGCACCGTCGACCTTCAGGGCCTGCGTCAAGAAGAACAAAGCGTAGAACTGACCCGAGTACCAGACCACAGCTTGACCAGCAGTCAAACCGACCAAGGCCAAGATCACGATCTTCAGGTTTTTCCACTGACCGAAAGACTCAGCCAATGGGGCCTTGGAGGTCTTGCCTTCGGCTTTCATTTTCACGAAAGCAGGCGATTCGTTCATGCTCAAGCGGATGAAGACCGAGATGATCAACATGATGATCGAGACGAGGAACGGAACGCGCCAGCCCCAGTCAGCGAAGGCTTCTTCACCGATGATGGTCCGTGTGCCCAGAATCACCATCAACGACAGGAACAAGCCCAAAGTCGCAGTGGTCTGGATCCAGGCCGTGTAGGCGCCGCGTTTGCCGTGAGGGGCATGCTCGGCCACGTAAGTGGCAGCACCACCGTACTCACCACCCAAAGCCAGGCCTTGCAGCAAGCGCAGGCAGATCAGGATGACGGGAGCGGCAACACCGATGCTGGCGTAGTTGGGCAAGATGCCCACGATGAAGGTCGATGCACCCATGATCAGGATCGTGACCAGGAAGGTGTACTTGCGGCCGATCATGTCGCCCAAACGGCCAAAGAAGATTGCGCCAAAAGGACGCACGATGAAGCCGGCAGCAAACGCCAACAAAGCGAAGATGAAGGCAGAACCTTCATCCAAGCCGCTGAAGAACTGCTTGGCAATGATCGCGGCCAACGAGCCGTACAGGTAAAAGTCGTACCACTCAAAGACGGTACCCAGAGAAGAGGCAAAAATTACCTTCTTCTCTTCCGCCGACATCGGACGGGGTTCAGTTGTAGCCATGAAGCTGTCTCCAAAAAAGAGTCCCCGACACGGAGACTTGAGCGCGATTCTTGGGTGCAGCACTTGCCCGCATCTGACAGCGAGCCAACACATACTTACATTACAAGTAGAAACCCTTGGTATTTTTCCCGCACTGTGAAAATGAGCTGTTTTTCACGGGTAATCCCTAGCGCTTCGCCCACCGATAATGGCCACTCCATTTCTTGATTCCACCGTTCATTACCCGTGGCAACCCCAAAATCACAGTCTGCACGCCTGAAAATTCGCTTTTTGACAGGCGTTTTGTATCTGGCGTGGGCGTTGGTGGGCTTTGGTTGGGTTTGGTTTGCAAGGGCATTGGACTTCACCATCGGTGACTGGACCCTCAACTTCTGGGTGGCTGCGCAAGGCAGCATTCTGTTTTTTTTGCTGATCACTGTGGTGAACGCATGGCTGGTTAACCGCTGGGAAAAAGAGGTTCAAGATGAAGAGGCACAAGCGCCGCCTTCATCGCATTGAACCCATTCAGACGGCGACTTCGGCCAAGCGCTCAAAGGGCAGACTTTGCTTGACCAGAATCACCGTACAGGGCGCCTGCATGGCCACCTTGATCGGAACCGTGGCCAAGACCCTTTGCATCTGCAAACCATGCGTTGCGGCCCCCATGATGACCATGTTGACCTGATTGCCTTCCGCATAGCGCAGCAAGGCGTCCGCCACATCACCCGACTCGAGCACGTGAAAAGAGGTTTGGTGCCCGCCCAGGTCAAGCGCTTGGGCCCATTGCTGCAAACGACTCAAATGCCAGCGGTGCACTTGGGTCTCGCCTTTTTCCGCATCGGTGCTGCTGGTCAACCCCGGCGAAATCACCGTCACGCAAGCCAACCGAGCGCCGGGACGAATGCCCATGGAACGGGCCACAGCTTCGCGCAAAGAATACAGCGTGGCGTCGCTCACATCGTGGTGCGGCACCGCCACCATGATGATCGGCACTTGCTCAATTTGCTGCACAGGCACTGGGCTTGGACGGTACGCCATGCCACTGGCACGAACCCAGCGCTTGAAATGGGTCCAAAAGCCAGTGCCCTCTATTTTTCGACCCCGTTCGGTCACGGTGACTTGGTCTGGATGGGTCAGATCAAACGCCAGATGAGATGCCGACGGGTAACGGTCAGCCGCCACGGGCTCCAAACAACGCAAGATCACTTCCTGCAGCCATTCTGGTAAATCCGGGCGGTGTTTTCGTGGCGGTGGCGGGTCCATCCACAAACGCTGGCGCATGCCTGCTGCGGTCGCCGGTTCACCAAAAGGCAGCTCGCCTGTGGTCAATTCATACAGCATGACCCCAATGGCAAAAATGTCGCTGCGTGGATCCCCGCGCACCCCAACCACTTGTTCGGGCGAGATCCAGACAGGCGAGCCCACGGCTTTGCGCAACTCCTCGGCCAGCAAATCCGGGTAGTGCGCGTGGCAAGACAAACCAAAGTCCAACATGACCGCAGAACCATCGGGGCGAATCAGCACATTGGCTGGCTTCAAGTCGAGATGACACACGTTTTGCTGGTGCAGACTGTGGGCCGCACGCCGTGGCAGCCCCTAGGCTCGCCATCTCGGACACCGTCAAAGTCTCGCGACGGTCGAGCCAATGCTGCAGGGTATGGCCGTCGACATATTCCATCACCAGATAGGGCACTCGGGACAAATCTCCGGCGGCCACAAAACGCGGCACATGCGGTCCTTTGAGCTCGGACAAAATTTGCAACTCAATCTCGAAGCTCACAATGTTTTCCGCGCCATCGCCCGCTGTCATGCGTGGAATTTTCATGGCCATTGGGAACTCGGCTGCTCGGCGCGTCCCGTCATCCGAAGGGGCGTAAACCACTTTGTAAATGTGGGCCATGCCACCGGCATGCAAACAGGCTTCGACCTCAAAGCCATCGATCAGGTGTCCGGGATTCAAAAGTTTCAACGTCCACGCTCCAATCGTTGTGAAAAATATGCCGGCAATCCGGCCAGTCGAATCGCAGCCGCGGCTTCGGCATGGTTGTAGGACACCCGGTGAAACGTGATTTTTTGAAGCGTGCGATCGTAAACCGCGTACATGGCGCGGGCATCGCCATCACGCGGCTGACCGCATGAACCAACACAGCCCACCATGGGCCGGTGCAAAGGCGTGGGCACAGGCGTGCCAGGTGTCGGGTCAAATCGCATCAAGTTGCGACCAGCCCCTCGGTAATACAGCGTCTGATGGTGCACATGCCCCACCAAAACGTGCGGCCCTTGTTGTTTAGCCAAGGCCTGATCCAGGCATCGCCCTGCAGCAGCCTCGCCATCGACATAGCGCCACGAAGCCGGATGGTCGGCGCTGGCATGAACCAGCAACAACCCATCCTGCGCCACGGTGAGCGGCAAATGCGACAAAAATTCCCGATGTGCAGCGCTCAACTGCTCGTGTGTCCACTGTGCACTCTGTGAGCCCAGGGTGGCCTCTGCGCCTTGCGCCGAAGGGGGATTCAAAGCCATTTCATCGTGGTTACCGAGCAGCACCAGCGCCCCTTGCAAGGCCAAGTTCATCACTTCGTCGAGAACCGCCACAGGGTCTGCGCCGTATCCCACCAGATCGCCCAAAAAGGCAAACTGATCCACGCCCTGCTGGCGCGCATGGGCCAGGCAAGCCTGCAAGGCTTGACGGTTGGCATGGATGTCAGAAATCAGGGCCAGTTTCATGGGGATCTTCGCTGCCATGATGACAGTCCATTGAGGTGCAGAGCTTGCCCCAGATCAAGTTTGAGGCACATACCCGACTGTATCCAACCGAGCACGCTCAGACTACAAAACTCAGACTTTGCGCTGAATACCCACGGGCAATCGGCCCACCCCGGTCCATTCCGGAGACTGAAACCAAGGGTCCTCTTGCAGGTACGCCCGCAACATAGGCAAGGCATCGTTGCCCCAAAACACCTGCCCATCGACCACAAAACTGGGCACCCCAAACAAGTTCAGCGCGATCGCTTCGTCGGTATTGGCTTTCAGGCGCTGCTTGACTTCGGCGCTGCCCACATCGGCCACAGGAGCCAGATCGGCATTGAGCGCAGCCAGACGCACGGCATCGGCGGCCTCTTGGCCGGTGCACCACACATGCCGAAAAATCTTCTCGCAAACGAAGCGGTTGGGCTCGCCAGCCGGATCGCACGCCGTGGCCAACCGCAACAAGCCCAAAGAATTGAAAGGATGGCTGGCGGGCAGCTGCAAAGGCGTGCCTTGCGCGCGGGCTTGCCACTGCACCTGCCGGTAAGTCCAGTCGCGCTTGGCGGGGATCTCTGCCGGGCCCAACTGGCCGTGGTGGTGCAGCATGGCACCAAAGACCACCGGCTTGTGCACCACCCGGTAACTGATGCCCTGCAAGGCTTGGGGCAAAGCATCGAAGGCCAGCCACGCATAAGGAGAAATAAAGTCGAGGTAGAAATGAATGGTTTTCATGGTGTGGTGCCAAGTGCCCAAAAAATCAAACGCGTCAGCGGTCCATCGCTTGGCGCTGGCGCAAACGCTCGGGAATTTGCGCCCAGACCTGGCGCTTTTCTTCGTCGGTGGCCCGGCTCCAGCCACCGATTTCGGGCAGTGTGCGCAAACACCCATCGCACCAGCCCGCGCTGGGGTGCATCAAGCACAACGACACACACGGCGATGGCACCGAATTCGGTGCAGGCGGTATCGCCTCGGCCAACACCTGCTCGGCGCGTTCACTGAGTTTTTTCCAATAGTGCTGGCTCATGCACGTACCTTTGTTGAATCGGGTGCATCAGCTGCCTCAGATGCGACTTGCGCCACATCGGCCAGTGGTGCACCCGTCAGGCGCTTCAGGTCTTCGGGTTGCAAGCGGAACACGCCGTGCGGGTGCCCGGCTGCGGCCCAGACTTCGTCAAAGCGCCACAGGTCCTGATCGAGCAAGGTCACTGGCGGCTTGAGGTGCGCCACGGGCGAGACACCACCAATCGTGAAGCCCGTCTGCGCTTTCACAAAATCGGCATCGGCCCGACCGATCTTGCCCACCAAGGCCGACACTTTCTTTTCGTCCACCCGGCGGTCGCCGGAAGTGACCACCAACACGGCCACACCATCTTCCTTGCGCTTGAAGATCACGCTCTTGGCGATCTGGCCCAATTGCACACCAAGGCCATCGGCGGCCTCTTGTGCGGTGCGGGCCGCACCATCGAGCATGACCGGGACATGGGGGTGCGAAGCGTCTTGCAAGGCCTGCGCAACGCGCTGCACGCCTTCGGGCAGCGCATGGAGTTCTGATCCGCACATGCTTCAGCCCGCCCGTTTGTTGAGGATGGCCGTGGCCACCCGCGACTGGGTTTTGCGGCCCAGAAAGTCGCTGATGAACGCCCCCGCGTCGATCAGCTTGTCAAGATCGATCCCCGTTTCAATGCCCATGCCGTGCAGCATGTAAATCACCTCTTCAGTGGCCACGTTGCCCGTGGCCCCTTTGGCATAAGGGCAACCTCCCAAACCGGCCACAGACGATTGGAAATTCCAGACGCCCATTTGCAGCGCCGCCAGCGTGTTGGACAGCGCCTGGCCATAGGTGTCGTGAAAGTGGCCGCAAATGTGGTCTACCGCGAAATGCTGCTGCGTTGCCTCGATGGCCTTTTGCACCTTGAGTGGCGTACCCGCCCCAATCGTGTCAGCCACATCCACGCGCTGCACGCCAATTTGCTTCATCAAACCCGCCAGATACGCCACACGCTCAGGGGCCACATCGCCCTCGTAGGGGCAACCCACGGTGCAGCTCATGGCACCGCGCACCGCGATGCCAGCGGCCAAGGCCGCCTGTACCACGGGCGCAAACCGTTCGATGCTTTCGGCGATTGAGCAATTGATGTTTTTGAGGCTGAAGGCCTCGCTGGCCGCACCAAAAACCACGATTTCATCAGGCTGTGTTTTGAGGGCCGCTTCAAAACCCTGCAAGTTGGGCGTGAGCACCGAATAACGCACGCCGCTCTGGCGCTGGATACCTGCCATCACCTCGGCGTTGTCGGCCATTTGCGGCACCCACTTGGGGCTGACAAAACTGGTGACTTCGATCTCTTTCAGGCCTGCGGCCTGCAGGCGGTGCACCAACTCAATCTTGACGGCGGAAGGCACTGGCTGCTTTTCGTTTTGCAGACCGTCGCGGGGGCCAACATCAATGAGTTGAACGCGTGAGGGCAATGACATGTGGAAAACTTTCAATAACCGCGCTGGGGATCGACCACACCGTTGATCGACTGCCCGCGCTGCAAAGCCTGGATTTTGCCTACGATTTGCGCAATGCTTTCTTCACGCAGGGTGCGCGCTGAGGTGTGGGGCGTGACGGTGATTTTCGGGTGTTGCCAGAAAACGTGGTCGGCAGGCAGTGGCTCGGTGCGAAACACATCGAGCGTGGCCCCGGCCAGATGGCCGCTGTCGATCAGGGCGATCAAGTCGTCATCGACCAAGTGCTTGCCACGGGCCACGTTGATGACGTAGCCACCGGGCTGCAATGTCGACAGCGTGGCTTGGTTTAGTATGTTTTCGGTCTCGGGCGTGAGCGGCATCAGATTGACCAACACCCGCGTGGCCGCCAAAAATTCGGGCAAGCCCTGGGGCCCATTGAAACAGCGGATGCCGGGCAGGTTTTTGGCGCTGCGGCTGTAACCATTGACCGGAAAGTCAAACACCTGCAAGGCTTTGGCCACACGCTCGCCGAGCACGCCAAGACCCATCACACCGACTGCAAAATCGGCGCGGTTGCGCGGCTTGCGGTAAGACCATTTGCCTGCTTGGGTGTCAGCTTCGTAGCCGTCGAACTCGCGAAAATGCCGGATCACCGCGTGGCACACGTATTCGGCCATCTGCACCGACATGCCTGCGTCGTCCAGACGCACCACCTTGAGGTGGGCCGGCAAACGCAGCTGCAGCAAGGCGTCCACGCCCGCACCGATGTTGAACAGGGTTTTCAGCCCAGCTTGTTCGTCGATGAACTGCTGAGGCGGCGCCCAAACGATGGCGTGGTCAGCTTGCGTTGCGCCAGGGGCCCATGCATCAACCGCAGCCTGCGGAAAAGCTTGCTGCAGGCCTTGCACCCAAGGCTCTGGTGACAGGCCAGTAAAACAGATGGTGATTTTCATGGCGTGATTTTGTCAGCAAGCGCCAAACCGGGCTGTCACGTGGGACAACAGCCAGCGACTCACACCGCCAGCTTGAGCAGCTCCGCCCCATCGGCCACCTGGTCGCCAGGGGCATACAACAGTTCGGCCACGGTGCCGTCTTGGGGGGCGCTGATGGTGTGCTCCATTTTCATGGCCTCCATCACGGCCAGTGCCTGCCCCGCTTTGACCTTGTCGCCCGCTTTGACCGCGAACGACACGACCTTGCCCGGCATGGGGGCTGTGAGGCGACCACCCTCTTGCGCGGCTTCGCCTGCATGGGCCAGCGGGTCGAGCACGGTGATGCGCGTTGCGCCCTGGGGCGTGAACACATGGCGAACTTCGCCTTGTGCGTGCACCGTACTGTGAGTGCGCACCCCATTGAACTGCACCCACAAACCATCGCCTTGTGGCGTGAACTGCAAAGCGGACTCCCGCCCTTCAACCCCTTCCCCCACCTGCAAACGCAGCACATCGCCATAAGTCAGCACCGCACGCACGGGCTGGCCGTCGTACTCCAGCTCAAATCGGCGGCGCGTGGTGCCGTGCGACTGCCAGCCGTCACGGCGACTGAACGGGTCGTTCCCTTTCACATCGGCCTCCGCATACAGGGTCGCGGCGATCACTGCGGCGGCAGCTGCTGCCAGACCCACCGGGTCTTGCTTGAACAGCACGGCCGCTTCGCGCTGAATGAGCGCCGTGTCGAGTTGCGCCTTGGCAAAAGCGGGCGAGCGCACCACATGGCGCAAGAACTGCACATTGGTGTTCAAACCCACGATGTGGGTTTGTGCCAATGCGGTGTCCAGCCGTGCCAGCGCTTGTTCGCGGGTGTCGCCGTGCACGATCAGCTTGGCCACCATGGAGTCGTAAAACGGGCTGATGGTGTCGCCCTCGCGCACGCCATCGTCGATGCGGACCGCGACGCCTGTGTCGCTCATGTTCGCACGCTCAAAGCTGCTCGCTTGTGGCTTGCGGTAGACCTGCAGCGTGCCCGTGGCGGGCAAGAAATGGTTGTCGGGGTTTTCAGCGCAAATGCGCGCTTCAATGGCGTGGCCCTGAATGCGCAGCTGGTCTTGTCGCAAAGGCAAGGGCTCGCCATTGGCCACGCGCAACTGCCACTCCACCAGGTCCAGACCGGTGATGGCTTCGGTCACCGGGTGCTCGACCTGCAAGCGGGTGTTCATCTCCATGAAAAAGAACTTCATCGACTCGGGTTGGTCATAGGCCGTTTGCTCGACGATGAACTCCACCGTGCCCGCACCCACATAGTTGACGGCCTTGGCCGCTGCCACCGCCGCTGCGCCCATTTGTGCGCGCAGGGCATCGCTCATGCCAGGGGCAGGGGCTTCTTCGAGCACCTTTTGGTGACGGCGCTGCACCGAGCAATCACGCTCGAACAAATACACGCAGTTGCCTTGCGTGTCGCCAAAAACCTGGATTTCAATGTGGCGCGGGCGCTGCACGTATTTTTCAATCAACACCGCATCGCTGCCAAAGCTGTTGATGGCTTCACGTTTGCAACTCGCGAGCGCTGCGGCAAAGTCTTCGGACTTTTCCACCACCCGCATGCCTTTGCCGCCGCCGCCCGCGCTGGCTTTGATGAGGGCGGGGTAACCGATGCGGTCCGCTTCGCGTTGCAGCAAGGCTGGGTCTTGGTCTGCGCCGTGGTAGCCGGGCACCAAAGGCACACCCGCGGCTTCCATCAAGCGTTTGGATTCGGCCTTCAAGCCCATCGCCAAAATGGCCGAGGCCGGTGGGCCGATGAACACAAGCCCAGCTGCAGCGCAGGCCTTGGCAAAGTCTTCGTTCTCGCTCAAAAAACCATAGCCGGGGTGCACCGCCTCGGCACCGGTGTCTTTGGCGGCTTGCAAAATCCGCTCCCAGCGCAGATAGCTGTCTTTGGGTGCGCTGCCGCCCACATGAACGGCTTCGTCGCAGGCTTGCACGTGCTTGGCGCTGGCGTCGGCGTCGGAATAAACGGCCACGGTTTTGAGGCCCATGCGGCGGGCGGTGGCTGCCACGCGGCAGGCGATTTCGCCACGGTTGGCGATCAGAATTTTTTTGAACATGTTTGCTTCCTCAAGCCAGCCATTGGGGTTTGCGCTTTTGCAAGAAGGACTGCACGCCCTCTTTGCCTTCGGCACTTGAACGGATTTCGGCGATGCCCGCCACCGTCTGTGCCACCAGCGCGTCGTTGATCTCGCGCTCGGCCACGTTTTGCACCAAGCGCTTGCAAGCGCGTACCGCATTGGGGCTCGCGTTCACCAGTGCTTGCGTCAGTTCGGCCACTTGGGCGTCCAGCGCATCGGCAGTCACCACCTCGTGCACCAAGCCAATGCGGTGCGCCTCGGCGGCACCAAAGCGCTCAGCGGTCAAAAAGTAGCGGTGCGCCGCACGCGCGCCCATGGCACGGATCACATAGGGACTGATGGTGGCCGGTATCAAGCCCAGCTTCACCTCGCTCAGACAATAGTTCGCCGTGTCCACACTCACGGCCATGTCGCACGCGGCCACCAAGCCCATGCCGCCCGCATACACATCGCCCTGCACACGGGCGATGGTGGGCTGGGGACATTCGTAGATGGCGCGCAGCATGGCCGCCAGCTCGCCCGCATCGGCCAGGTTTTCTTCGCGGCTGTAATCGGCCATGCGGCGCATCCAGTTCAGGTCTGCGCCTGCGCAAAATGCAGGCCCCTCAGCGGCCAACACCACGCAGCGCACGCTGGCATCTTGCGCCACAGAAAGGAAAGCGCTTTTCAAATCGGCAATGACTTCGTCATTGAAGGCATTGCGCACATCGGGGCGCGACACCGTGATGGTGTGCACACTGTTTTGGGTGGAAAGGGTCAAGGCTGTCGTCATGGCAACCCCATCACATCCGGAACAGGCCGAACTTGGTTTCAGGAATCGGCGCATTCAGCGAGGCGCTCAGGCCCAAGGCCAGTACGCGGCGCGTGTCGGCGGGGTCGATCACACCGTCGTCCCAAATGCGGGCAGTGGCGTAATACGGGTGGCCTTGGTCTTCGTACTGTTGTTTGATCGGGGCTTTGAAGGCCTCTTCTTCCTCCATGCTCCAGCTGCCGCCCTTGCCCTCGATGCCATCGCGCTTGACGGTGGCCAACACGCTGGCCGCTTGCTCGCCGCCCATGACGCTGATGCGGGCGTTGGGCCACATCCACAAAAAGCGCGGCCCGAAAGCGCGACCACACATGCCATAGTTGCCCGCGCCAAAGCTGCCGCCAATGATGATGGTGAACTTGGGTACGGCCGCTGTGGCCACGGCGGTGACCATCTTGGCGCCGTTGCGGGCGATGCCTTCGTTTTCGTATTTGCGCCCGACCATGAAGCCGGTGATGTTTTGCAAAAACACCAGCGGGATCTTGCGCTGGCAGCACAGCTCGATGAAGTGCGCGCCCTTCAAAGCCGACTCAGAAAACAAGATGCCGTTGTTGGCGATGATGCCCACCGGCATGCCTTCGATGCGGGCAAAACCGCAAATCAAAGTGGTGCCAAAGCGCGATTTGAATTCGTCAAAGTCAGAGCCGTCCACGATGCGGGCGATGATCTCGCGCACATCAAAGGGTTTGCGCGTGTCGGTGGGGATCACGCCATAAAGTTCTTGTGCATCGAATTGTGGGGGCACGCTGGCGTGCGTGGTGATGTGCGGCGTCTTTTGGGCATTGAGGTTTTTCACAGCCTGACGCGCCAGCGCCAGTGCGTGCACATCGTTTTGAGCCAAGTGATCGGCCACGCCCGACAGGCGGGTGTGCACATCGCCACCGCCCAAATCTTCGGCACTCACTACTTCGCCCGTGGCGGCTTTGACCAAAGGCGGGCCGCCCAAAAAGATGGTGCCTTGGTTTTTCACGATGATGGTCTCGTCGCTCATGGCGGGCACATACGCGCCGCCCGCCGTGCAGCTGCCCATGACCACCGCGATCTGGGCGATGCCCAGCGCACTCATGTTCGCTTGGTTGAAGAAGATGCGGCCAAAGTGGTCGCGGTCTGGAAAAACATCGTCTTGGTTAGGCAAGTTGGCCCCGCCCGAGTCGACCAGATAAATGCAGGGCAAGCGGTTTTGCTGGGCGATTTCTTGCGCCCGCAGGTGCTTTTTCACTGTCATCGGGTAGTAGGTGCCGCCTTTCACCGTGGCGTCGTTGCACACGATCATGCAGTCCACCCCGCTCACGCGGCCAATGCCCACGATCACGCCCGCACTGGGCGCATCGTTGTTGTACATGTTCAAGGCCGCCAGTGGCGCGACTTCGAGGAAGGGCGTGCCGGGGTCGAGCAGCATTTGTACCCGGTCGCGCGGCAGCAGCTTGCCGCGAGCGGTGTGCTTGGCTCGCGGGGCCTCGCCACCGCCTTGGGCCACGCGTTCCAGGTGGGCGCGCAGGTCATCGACCAGGCCACGCATGGCTGCGGCATTGGCCTGAAAATCAGCCGAACGCGGGTTCAGTTGGGAGTGCAAAACGGTCATGGTGCTTCCTTGGCTGCGCGACGCTCGGCACCGCCCAGCGGTCGCATCGATCGTGCAATGCCCGCCAGCTTAGCGCCTGCAGGCGTCTGGCATGGCGTCAATTGGGTTGCAAATCGTGCCACAATCATCGCCACGATGAGTACCGCGATCAGCGCCCTTCCCAGCCCCAATGCCATTGGCCGTGCCGAGACCCCGATGGCCTTTGTAAAAGCCATCGTGATGGCTTACACACAACGTGGCCTGGACCCCAGAACAGCCTTGTCGACGGCACAAATTGCGCCAAGCTCACTCCAACAAACCGAAGCACGCATCACCGCCACACAAATGGAGTGGCTGTCCGCCACCGCCATGCGCGAACTGGACGACGAGGCGCTGGGCTGGTTCAGCCGCCGCCTGCCTTGGGGCAGCTACGGCATGCTGGTGCGGGCCTCGCTGACCGCGCCCACCTTGGGCGTGGCGCTCCAGCGCTGGTGCCGCCACCACGGCCTGCTGACGGACGACATCCATTTGCAGATCAACCAAGAACAGGGCGTGGTCAGTCTTCAATTGCAAGAAAACAGAGCCTTGGGGGCGCTACAGGAATTTTGCGTGGTGTCGGTACTGCGCAACGTGCTGGGCGTGGCCTGCTGGCTGACCGACTCGCGCATTTCGCTGCGGCAAACCAACCTGCGATTTGCCGCACCGCAACACGCAGACAGTTACCGCGTGCTGTTTGACGGCCCCACCCAATTCAACACGGCCGAGCACAGCCTGCAGTTCGATGCGGGCTACCTGAGCCTGCCCGTGCGCCGAGACGAAGCCGCATTGCAACGCATGCTGCAACGGGCGCTGTTGCTCACGGTGCGGCCTTATCGGCGTGACCGCCTGCTGGTAGAAAAGGTGCGCCAGGCCTTGGCCGAACACCCACAAAGCACTCGCAATGCCGATGACCTGGCCGCTTGGCTCAACTTGTCGGCCCGCACCCTGCACCGGCAACTGAAAGATGAAGGGGCCAGCTTGCAACAACTGAAAGACGCGGTGCGGCGCGACCTGGCCAAGGACCTGCTGCTGCGCACGCCGCGTGCCATCAAACAGATTGCTTCAGAAGTGGGGTTTCAAAACGAAAAAAGCTTCATGCGGGCGTTCAAGACCTGGACGGGGCAAACACCCGAAGACTTCCGGCAAGCCAGGACACCTTGAACGGCACCCAAGCGGGGCAGATTCAAGCCAAACGCAACTCGCGCATACCGGCAAACACCCGCTGTGCACCCGCCTGCAGCAGCGGTTCATGCTCAGCGGGCGGCTGGGCATACGCCCACACCGTCGCGCCAGCGGCCACGCCCGCCGTGATGCCTACGGTGCTGTCTTCGATCACCAGACAGCGCGCAGGGTCGATCTGCAAATGTGCGGCCGCGGCCAAGTACACATCGGGGTGCGGTTTGCTGCGAGGCATTTCGTGCCCACTGAATATGCGTCCTTCAAAGAAGTCCATCAAGCCCACTTGTTTGAGCATCATCTCGACCTTGAAACGGTCTGCGCCCGAGGCCACTGCGATGCGGCCCTGGCAGTGGTCATGCAAATGCGCCACCGCTTCGTGCACGCCGTCGATGGCTGTGATGCTTTGCGTCAACCGCTCGTTGCGCCGGGCAAAGAACTGCTCCAGCCAGACATCGGTCAAAGGCTGCCCGGTGCGGGCCTCGATGGTGTCGCGCTGGCTTTTCACGGTGTGACCCACAAAGCGCTGCATGCACTCGGCCAGCGTCATGCGCCAGCCTTGTTCTTCAAACATGTCGCGCAGCACGCCACAGGTGATGGCTTCGCTGTCCACCAGCACGCCGTCGCAGTCAAACAAAATGGCTTCAAAGTTCATGCGGCGAATCATAAAGGCTCAGAGCACATCGCCATCGACGTAGTACCAACGCCCGTCTTCGCGCACGAAGCGACTGCGTTCGTGCTGGCGCACGGCCTTGCCACCCACACGGAAGCGGGCGACGAATTCCACTTCAGCGGTGTCATGACCGGTCTGGCGATGCTGCTTGATCTCCAGACCCAGCCATTGGGTCCCCGCTTCAAGCGTCAATTCGGCGGGCCGCTGGCTGCTGTGCCAAGTGGCCAACAGGTAGTCCACATCCCCGCGCACAAAAGCGCTGTAACGCGAACGCATCAGGCTTTCGGCATCGGGGGCGTTCGGCTTAGCGTGGTACAGGCCGCAGCAAGCATCAAAACGCAGTGCCTGACCTTTGGCGTTGGTGCGGCAGCAGGGACAGGGTGCCAAATTCACAGGCTTGTTTTGCAGGTCGGACATCAAGCGCCTTTTCGCGAAGCGCTTTCGGCCTTGTGCTGCGCCAGCGTGACCATGGGCGCGTGGGCCTTCTTCCAGGCGGCATAACCACCGTCGATGTGGGCCACATTGGTCATGCCCATGTCTTGCAGGGTTTTGGTGGCCAAGGCGCTGCGCCAGCCAGCCCCACAAAACAAGATGAAGTGCTTGCTTTCGTCGGCAAACACCGGTTTGAAGTACGGCGACGCCGGGTCGACCCAAAATTCCAACATACCGCGTGGCGCGAGCAATGCGCCGGGCACCGTGCCCTCTCGCTCAAGTTCACGCACATCGCGAATGTCGACGATCTGCACGTTCGGGTCGTTCAGACGGGCCCGAACTTCGTCCACGCTGTACGTCGTGACCTGCGCCATGGCCTCATCAACGAGTGCCTGGAAACCTTTGGTGATCGGCATTTTTTCTCCCGTTATCGATGGGCTTTTTTACAGGCGTCAAAGCGCACGCTGGATGATGATTTTTTGCACATCGCTGGTGCCTTCATAGATCTGGCACACGCGCACATCGCGGTAGATGCGCTCGACCGGGAAATCGCTCACATAGCCATAGCCGCCCAGCGTCTGGATGGCGGCTGAGCAGACTTTTTCGGCCGCTTCGCTGGCAAACAGTTTGGCCATGGCGGCTTCTTTCAGGCAAGGGCGACCGGCATCGCGCAGGCTGGCCGCGTGCCAAATCAGTTGACGCGCCGCTTCGAGTTGGGTGGCACATTCGGCCAAACGGAAACCCACCGCCTGGTGGTTGAAGATCGCGGTACCAAAGCTTTCGCGCTGCTTGGCGTAATCGATCGCCACGTCCAATGCGCTGCGAGCCATGCCCAGACTTTGAGCCGCAATGCCAATGCGCCCGCCTTCGAGTGCCGACAGGGCGATCTTGTAGCCCTCGCCCTCTTGGCCTATCCGGTTTTCAGCCGGGATGCGGCAGCTGTCGAAGTTGATCTGCGCGGTGTCGCTGCTGTGTTGGCCCAGCTTGTCTTCCAGACGCGCCACCACATAACCCGGGGCGCTGGTGGGCACCAAGAAGGCGCTCATGCCCTTCTTGCCAGCGCCTTTGTCGGTGACGGCAATCACGATGGCCACGTCGCCATTTTGGCCACTGGTGATGAACTGCTTGACGCCGTTGATGACGTAGTCGTTGCCATCCTTGACGGCGGTGGTGCGCAGGGCTGAGGCATCGGACCCCACATGCGGCTCGGTCAGGCAAAACGCGCCCAGCATCTGGCCTTGGGCCAAGGGCGTGAGCCACTTCGTTTTTTGGGCGGCATTGCCGTACATCATCAAGATGGCATTCACCGGACAGTTGGTCACGCTGATGGTGGTGCTCACACCGCCATCTCCAGCCGCGATTTCTTCGAGCACCAGCGCCAGCGTCACATAGTCAAGGCCCGCACCGCCCAGCTCTTCGGGCACGCAGATGCCGTAAGCGCCCAGCTCGGCCAGGCCCTTGTGCACATCTTTGGGGAAATGGTGCTTTTTGTCCCATTCGGCGGCGTGGGGCCACAGCTCGCGCTGGGCAAAGTCGCGCACCGCTTCGCGAATCATTTCCTGGTCAGGGGTCAGCAGCATGGGTCTCTTTCGTTCAGATCAGTTCCAAGGCAACAGCGGTGCCCTCGCCACCGCCGATGCACAGCGTGGCCAGGCCGCGTTTCAAGCCACGTGCTTTCAACGCATGGATCAGCGTGACCATGATGCGGGCACCGGACGCGCCAATGGGGTGACCCAACGCACAGGCACCGCCATTGACGTTGACTTTGTCGTGCGGCACGTTCAACTCTTTCATGAGCGCCATGGGCACCACGGCAAAGGCTTCATTGACTTCCCACAGGTCCACGTCTTCGACTTTCCAGCCGGCTTTGGCCAGTGCCTTTTGCGTCGCGCCCACCGGAGCCGTGGCAAACCATTCAGGCTCTTGCGCGTGAGTGGCATGGCTGACGATGCGGGCCAAGGGCTTGCAGCCGAGTTGGGCCGCGGTGCTGGCACGCATCAAGACCATGGCGGCGGCACCGTCGTTGATCGACGAGCTGCTGGCGGCGGTGATGGTGCCGTCTTTCTTGAAGGCGGGCTTGAGGCTGGTGATCTTGTCGAGCTTGACTTTGCCGGGGCCTTCATCGGTGGACACCACGCGCTCGCCGCTGCGGTCTTTGACGGTGACGGGCGTGATCTCTGCAGCAAAGGCACCCGACTCGGTGGCGGCCCTGGCACGCTGCACGCTGGTGGTGGCAAAGTGGTCTTGCTCGGCGCGGGTGAAGCTGTATTTGGCAGCGCAGTCTTCGCCAAAGGTGCCCATGCTGCGACCTGGCTCGTAAGCGTCTTCCAGACCATCGAGCATCATGTGGTCAAAGATGCGGTCGTGGCCCATGCGGTAACCACTGCGGCCTTTGAGCATCAAATAAGGCGCGTTGGTCATGCTTTCCATGCCACCCGCCACCAACACGTCGTGTGTGCCGGCCACCAGCATGTCGTGCGCAAACATGGCCGCACGCATGCCCGAGCCGCACATCTTGGAGAGCGTCACGGCACCAGCGCTCTTGGGCAAGCCGCCCTTGAAGGCCGCTTGACGCGCAGGGGCTTGCCCTTGTCCAGCCATCAGGCAGTTGCCAAACAACACTTCGGTAACGAGTTCAGGGCTGATGCCTGCACGCTCGACTGCGGCCTTGATCGCCGCGCCACCCAGGTCATGGGCAGCCAGGCTGGCGAAGTCGCTTTGAAAACTGCCCATGGGGGTACGGGCAGCGCTGACGATGACGATGGGATCGGACATGGGGTTTCTCCAAAAAATTCAAAAAGAAATCAACTTTCGCTGGCTGAAGCCACAAAGGAAAGATGCCTGAAGGTGTACGCCACGCATGTCCGTCATGGGCTTCACATGCCGCCCCGCGGATAGCGCTTGAATGCACTGCGAAACACATTAACCACTTCGCTGGCATTGCTCATGGTGACTCCGAGGTCTTTGACCAAGCCGTTGTCCAGGCCGTAAATCCAGCCGTGCACGGTGACTTTTTGGCCCCGGCTCCAGGCGTCTTGCATGACGTTGGACAAGGCGACGTTGCCCACTTGCTCGATCACGTTCATCTCGCACATGACCGATTCAAGCTGTTCTTGGGGCAAATGGTTCAGGCGCTGGCGGTGGCGCAGGCGCACGTCTTGCACGTGGCGCAGCCAGTTGTCGGCCAAGCCCACGCGGGTGCCGCGCGTGGCGGCCAAGACACCGCCGCAGCCGTAGTGCCCGACCACCATGATGTGCTCCACCTTGAGGGCATCGACCGCGTACTGGATGACCGACAGGGCATTGAGGTCGGAATGCACCACCACGTTGGCCACGTTGCGGTGCACAAACACTTCGCCCGGGTCCAAGCCGGTGATCTGGTTGGCGGGCACGCGGCTATCCGAGCAGCCGATCCACAAATATTTGGGGTTTTGCTGGTTGGCCAGACGCGAGAAGTACGCGGGGTTCTCCGTGACCATGCGCTCGGCCCAAGCCCGGTTGTTGTCAAAAAGGTGCTGTAGTGATGTGCTCATGCCTTGATTGTCGCAGTGCAGCAATGCCGTTTTGTGACTGCGGATTTCAGCAGGTTTCGGCAAACAATTCGCGGCCGATCAGCATGCGGCGAATCTCTGAGGTGCCCGCGCCGATTTCGTACAACTTGGCATCGCGCCAGAGGCGGCCCAACGGGTATTCGTTGATGTAGCCGTTGCCACCAAAAATCTGCACGCCCTCGCCCGCCATCCAGGTGGCTTTTTCGGCCGTCCACAAAATGACGCTCGCGCAATCCTTGCGCACTTGGCGCACATGCTCAACACCCAGCAAGTCGAGGTTTTTGGCCACGGTGTAAGCAAACGAGCGACCCGCTTGCAACACGGTGTACATGTCGGCCACCTTGCCCTGAATGAGCTGAAATTCACCAATGCTTTGGCCAAACTGCTTGCGTTCGTGGATGTAGGGGATCACGTTGTCCATGACGGCCTGCATGATGCCCAGCGGTCCACCCGTCAGCACCGCGCGTTCGTAGTCCAGGCCGCTCATCAGCACTTTGGCGCCATTGTTCAGGCCGCCCAAAATATTCGCCTCGGGCACCTCCACGTTGTTGAAGACCAGCTCGCCCGTGTGGCTGCCGCGCATGCCCAGCTTGTCGAGCTTTTGCGCGATCGAAAAACCCTTCATGCCCTTCTCGATCAAAAAGGCGGTCACGCCGCGAGCGCCCAGCTCGGGCTCGCTCTTGGCATAGACCACCAAGGTGTCGGCATCGGGCCCGTTGGTGATCCACATCTTGGAGCCGTTGAGCAGGTAGTAACCGCCTTTGTCTTCGGCCTTGAGTTTCATGCTCAGCACATCCGAGCCCGCGCCGGGTTCGGACATGGCCAATGCGCCCACGTGCTCGCCACTGATCAGCTTGGGCAGGTATTTGGCGCGTTGCTCGGGCGTGCCGTTGCGCTTGATTTGGTTCACGCACAGGTTGGAGTGCGCGCCGTAGCTCAGGCCCACGGAGGCGCTGGCACGCGAGATTTCTTCCATGGCGATCATGTGCGCCAAATACCCCATGTTCGCGCCGCCGTATTCCTCACCCACGGTGATGCCCAACACGCCCAAGTCGCCCATCTTGCGCCACAGGTCCATGGGGAATTGATCGTCACGGTCGATCTGTGCCGCACGCGGGGCAATTTCGGCTTGCGCAAAGTCACGCACCGCGTCGCGCAGGGCATCGATGTCTTCACCGAGTTGGAAATTCAGGCCAGGCAGGTTGTTCATGGGAGGGCTCCTAGGGGCTGTGGGGCTTGAGCGCGATGCGCTGTGATTAAAAAAACAGGGGTTAATACGTTTGGGCAACGGGTGCCACGGTCTGCTGCATCACCGCGCAGGGCGATGTTTTGCCATCGGCATCGATGTGCACCACTTCGGCCGATGTGACGATGACTCGTCGACCGGCTTTGAGCACTTTGCCAATGGCCCGGATTTCACCGCCTTGGAAACTGTTTAAAAAATTGATTTTGTATTCGACTGTGACCACTTCCATGCCCTCTGGGGCCACGGTGAGGGCGGCATAACCCCCAGCAATGTCGGCCAGTGCGCCAATGGCACCCCCATGAAAGCCGCCTTGCTGCTGGGTGAGCTTGTCGCTGTAGGACAGGGCCAGTTCCACCTGGCCGGGCGTGGCCGACAGCAAGCGCACCCCCAAGTGGGTCATCATGCCCTGACGGGCCAGACTGAGGGCAACACGCTCGTGAGGAGAAGAGGCTGTGGTCACATGAATCCTGTGGTCAAGTCAAGCCCGGACTTTAATTGACGTTTACGTCAACGTCAATTAGAAATATGCGCGGATCACGTTGCGCTGCAGACCCCAACTCAAGCCTGACCGGTGGCTTTGGACGTCTTGTTCAGCAAACTGCGGGTTTCTTTTTCGTGGGTTTTGACTTCGTCCAGCGTCGCCTCCAGGTCCGCCAGTTGCGATTCCAATTGGCGACGGTGTTCGGCCAGCACGACCAAAAACTTTTTCAGCTGTGGGCCGGTATCACGCGGGCTGTCGTACATGTCGATCAGGTCCTTGGCCTCGGTGAGCGACAAACCCAGGCGTTTGGCCCGCAAGGTCAGTTTCAGCCGGGTGCGGTCGCGGGCCGAATACACCCGGTTGCGCCCGCCTGGCCCAGAACGCTCGGGCTCCAACAAGCCCATGTCTTCGTAAAAACGGATGGCGCGGGTGGTCAGGTCAAATTCCTGGGCCAAATCGCTGATCGTGTAAGTGTTCGCCATGGCGTACAGGGTCCTTCGCTGGCTTGCACAAGAGAGACAGCTGGGTCAAAAACCGCCCCCTAGAATGCAAATTCATGTTTGACGTTACGTTAACGTCAATGTTCCGAATGCTAACCCAAACGACCTGACGCATGTCCACCTTGCCCACAGCGCCCGTGATGCAAATGCCTGCGGCACGCGCCGAGCCGCTCCCCATGGCTGCCCCCTTGAAATACCCTCTCGATGAACAGCTGCCCGCATTGGGCGCGGCCATCGAGGTGGCGCCGGGCATTTTCTGGTTGCGCATGGGCCTGCCATTTGCGCTGAACCACATCAACTTGTGGCTGTTGCGTGACCGCAGGCCGCACCCCACGCAAGCGGGCGTGGTGCAAGAGGGCTGGACCGCGGTGGACTGCGGCATCGACAACCCCGCCACCCGCGAAGCTTGGTTGCACATTGAAGCGTCTGTGCTGCAAGGTTTGCCCATCCTGCGCGTGCTGGTGACCCACATGCACCCCGACCACATGGGCTTGGCGCACTGGCTGTGTGAGCGCTGGCAGGCGCCCTTGTGGATGAGCACCAGCGAATACCAATCGGCATTGCTGGCCTGCACGGGGGTGTCCAATTTCGGGGGTGATGCCACCGTGCAATTTTTTGCCGCCCACGGCTGGAACAAGGCCGAAGAATTGGCAGTGGTCAAGTCACGGGTGGGCTACTACACCAGCATGGTGCCGAAAATACCGCGCACCTATGTCCGCTTGATGGCCGGAGCAACGGTCCAGGTTGGCGAGTACGCATTTGAATGCATCAGCGGCTTTGGTCATTCGCCCGAGCACATGGCTTTGCACGATGCACAGCATGGGGTGCTGATCAGCGGCGACATGTTGCTGCCCTCGATTTCCACCAACGTCAGCGTGTACGCCATGGAGCCCGACAGCAATCCGCTTCAGCTGTTTCTGGACTCACTCGACAAGATGGCGCATCTGCCGGACGAAACCTTGGTGCTGCCCTCGCATGGCCGCCCCTTCAGAGGCGCGGCTGCACGCATTGCGCAATTGCATGCTCACCACCATGACCGTCTGGATGAATTGCTGGCAGCTTGCAGCCCACAAGCGCTCAGTGCGCACGATGTGCTGCCCTTGATTTTCAAACGGACGCTGGATGTCCACCAGACCACCTTTGCCATCGGCGAAGCCGTGGCCCACTTGAACTTGCTGTGGCTGGCAGGCAAGCTGCTGCGCCACCGCGGCACTGATGGCATTTACCGCTTCAGCACCGCTCAATCCTGAGCCAAGTCCACAGGCGCTTGGCGCAGGGCTTTGCGCCGCTGGGCATAGTCGGGCATGACCTCGCCCACGGTTTCCCAAAAGCGGGGGCTGTGGTTCATCTCGCGCAGATGCGCCAACTCGTGCACCACCACGTAGTCGATCTGGCTGATAGGCAAATGGATGAGCCGCCAGTTCAAGCGGATGTGGCCATCGTTGCGCGCACTGCCCCACCGGGTGCTGGCACTCGACAAACTGAGCTTGAGCCAGCGCACCCCCAACAGCGGCGCAAAGTGCTGCAGGCGCTGCTCAAACAAGGCCTTGGCCTGCCTCTTGAGCCAGACCTGAGCCGCATCGCGCACTTGCGTGACCGAAGCACCTGGCGGCACCGTGACAGGCAAAATTTGATCGGGCGCGATGTCTTGCCCGTGCACGCGGCCCACGCCGCGCTCCAGCACACACAACTGCACGGTGCGCCCCAAAAATGGCACTTCAGCACCATGACGCCATTCGATGGCTTTTTGAAATTGTTCGGTTTGCCGCTCTTTGAACTGCTGCAGCTTGGCCACGATCCACGGGCCTTTTTCCTGCACAGCGGCATCCACCTCGCGCAACGTCACCCAATTGGGGGCGCGCACCACCAAGCCATCGGCCCCCACCATGAAGCCAATGCTCTTGCGACGCGAGCGCTCAAAGCGGTAAGACACCACGACATCTTGCAACTGCGCATGGCGGTTGGCTGCGGGGTGGGTGAACCCGATGGGGGCAGGCACCTGCGCATCACCGGGCAAGCCCTGATCGACAGCTGGCGAAGAACGGTCAGCTGCACGGTCAGTTGGCGACGCACTCAGCCCGCTGGGCTGTGCGGTAGGCGTGACGGACTTGGGCTGCACGGGATCGCCACCCGTGAAAAAATCCAGCACAAACTGCAAAGGCGCTCGCATGGTTCGCCCTGTGCCGACTCAGAGGCCAGTGGCGACGGGATAAGCCTCGGGATCGAGGCGGTGCATTTCAGACTCGATCCAGGTTTCGACTTCGAGCATCAATTCTTCGGCACTGCGGCCTTCGCTGGCAATCGCTTTGCCGATCGAGATGTCGACCACGCCCGGGGTCTTGACGAACGCGCGGGTCGGCCAGCAACGCGCCGACGTGACCGCAATCGGAATGACCGGCACGCCCGCGGCAATGGCCAAGCGGGCACCGCCGCTTTTGTATTCGCCCTTTTGGCCACGGGGAATGCGCGTGCCCTCCGGGAACATGATCACCCACACACCCTCTTCCATCAGGCGACGACCTTGCTGCACCACCTTGGCAAAAGCGCGCGAACGCTGCTTGCGGTCAATGTGGATCATGTCCAAACGACCCATGGCCCAGCCGAAAAACGGCACACTGAGCAGCTCTTTTTTGAACACATAGGCCAGCGGGTGCGGCATGATCGCGGGCATCACAAAGGTCTCCCAAGTGGACTGGTGCTTGACCAACAACACCGCTGGGTCTTTGCTGCCTTGGGGCAAGTTCTCCATGCCCTGAATGCGGTTTTCAATGCCCAGAATCCAGGTGCCGCTGTTCACCGCCAGACGCAGCCAGCCAGCACAAATCCAATACAGGCGGGTGCTGCTGACAAAGTAAGAGACCACGACCACAAACAGCGCCCAAGGGATGACTGTGATGGCCATCCACACAAGGTGAGCGATCGAGCGAAGAAGTTTCATGGACAAGGGCGATTCAAGTCAGCGACATGGAAGAAGCGTCACCCAAGAGGTGATCGACAAAGGCAGCCAGATCGGCGTGCACCCGGGTATGGGCCGGAAAACTGGGCGGCAACGTCTGGCCTTGCACATCAGAAGATCGCCCTGTCAGCACCAGATGCGGCACGCACCCGGCAGTCTGCGCCGCTTGCATGTCGCGCAGGCTGTCGCCGACATAAGGCACACCCGCCAGATCGATGCCGTAACGCTCTGCGATCTGCTGCAACAAACCAGGAGCGGGTTTGCGACAGGCGCAAGCCTCGTCTGGGGCGTGGGGGCAGTAAAAAATGGCATCGATGCGGCCGCCCGCTGCGGCCAAGGTCTTGAGCATGTGGGTGTGCACCGCATTGAGCGCGGCCATGTCAAACAAGCCACGGCCCAAGCCCGACTGGTTCGTGGCCAGCACCACATGAAAGCCCGCATGGTTCAGACGACTGATCGCGTCCAAGGAGCCGGGCAAAGGATGCCACTCTTCGGGTGATTTGACGAACTCGTCACTGGCCCGGTTGATGGTGCCATCGCGGTCCAGAATGACGAGTTTGATTTGCATGGCCGTGGTTTGATCAGGCGGCCAAGCGCGACAAATCTGCCACACGGTTCATCGCCACATGCAGCGACTTGAGCAGACCCTGGCGGTTCAGGCGCAGGTCCATTTCTTCCGCATTGACCATCACATCGTCAAAGAAGGCATCGACCGGGGCACGCAGCGCAGCCAAGGTCTGCAGGCTGGCGGTGTAGTCGCCCGCCTTGAACTGCGCTTCCGACTCGGGCAACAGCTTTTGCATGACGGCGTAGAGGTTTTTCTCGGCGTCTTCTTGCAGCAATGCGGTGTTCACATGGGCGTCCACCTCACCGGCTTTTTTCAAGATATTGCCAATGCGTTTGTTGGCGGCGGCCAGGGCCGGGCTTTCAGGCAAGGCGGCAAAGGCCCGCACGGCGGACAAAAACTGGCCGATCTGACCCAGACGGGCGGGACGCAGCGCCATCACAGCATCCACCTCTTGGGCGCTGAAGCCCTGCTCGCGCAAGCTGCCGGCCAAGCGGTCATAGATGAAGTCGATCAACGCGCCCGAAGCATCGGTGATCTTGTCGCCGAACACGGGGATGGCCAGCGCCAGCAACTCGGGCAAGCCCAAAGCCACATTTTTTTCGATCAGCATGCGGATCACGCCCAGTGCATGACGGCGCAGCGCGAACGGGTCTTTGTCGCCCGTGGGCACATTGCCGATGCCAAACATGCCCACCAGGGTTTCGAGCTTGTCGGCCAGCGCCACCACCAAGCCCACGTTGTTGCGTGGCAACTCGTCGCCCGCAAAACGGGGTTTGTAGTGGTCTTCGATCGCCTCGGCCACCTCGGTGCTCAGACCATCGTGACGGGCGTAGTAGCCGCCCATGATGCCTTGCAACTCAGGGAACTCGCCGACCATGTCGGTCAGCAAATCGGTCTTGGCCAGGCGGGCTGCCTGCTCGGCTTGCTGCGCCAATGCATCACCGCCCACTTGCAGGCCAACAGCCTTGGCAATGGCGCAAACCCGCGCCATGCGCTCGCCCTGCGTGCCCAATTTGTTGTGATAAACCACCTTGGACAGGCCTTCGACACGCGATTCGAGCGACTTTTTGCGGTCTTGGTCAAAGAAGAATTTGGCATCGGCCAAGCGCGGACGCACCACGCGCTCATTGCCGCCGATCACCGCCGAGGCATCTGAGGGGCTGATGTTGCTCACCACCAAAAACTGGTGCGTCAACTTGCCGGAGGCGTCGAGCAGCGGAAAGTATTTCTGATTGGCCTTCATCGTGAGGATCAGGCACTCTTGCGGGACGCCCAAAAACTCGGTCTCAAACTGGCAGGTGAGCACATTGGGGCGCTCAACCAAGGCGGTCACTTCGTCCAACAAGGCGTCGTCTTCGATGGGCTTCGCACCCCCACCCACCTGGGCAGCGGCCGCGTTCAGCTGGCGCACGATCTCGGCACGGCGTTCGGCAAAGCTGGCAATGACCGCACCATCGCGCTTGAGCACTTCGTCGTACTGGTCGGCGTGCGGCAAAACCACGGGCGAGACCTTGGCTTCAAAGCGGTGGCCTTGTGTGCTGTTGCCTGCGGTCAAGCCCAGGGCCTTGACCGGCACCACGGCGGTACCGTGCAAGGCGATCAAGCTGTGCGCAGGGCGCACAAAATTCACGCTGGTCCAACCGGGTAACTCGCAATCGGTTTCCAGCTGGTACTGCATGACTTTGGGAATAGGCAGTTTGGCCAGCGCTTCTTCCAGCGCCTTTTGCAAGCCCACTTGCAGCGAAGCGCCTTTGACCACGCTGTCGTAAAACAGGGCTTCGGCACCCGCCTTACCGGACGCATCGGGGGCGCGCTTGAGCGCGGCCACAGCGGCAGCCGAATCGCTCACGTCAGCGCCCAGCGCTTGCAGCTTTTTGAGCAAGGCAGGCGTGGCGTTTCCAGCAGCATCCAGACCCACGGCCACAGGCATCAGCTTTTGCTGCACGGCCTTGTCGGCAGCTTGCGCGGCCACAGCCGTCACATGCGCGGCCAAGCGGCGGGGCGATGCAAATGCGGTCACCACGGCATCAGCACCCGCCAGGCCCTGGGCCTTGAGTTGCTCGGCCAGCACACCCGAAAAGGCCAAGCCCAACTTGTTGAGCACCTTGGGCGGCAGCTCTTCGACAAACAGTTCAACCAGCAAATTTTGTATCGTCATGTCGTTCTCCCTCACGCGGCTTTCTTGGGCATTTGGGCAACCCATTCACGCGGGGCCATCGGGAAGTCCAGACGTTCGCGGCTTTCGTAATAACTCTGCGCCACACTGCGGGCCAGGTTGCGGATGCGGCCAATGTAGGCGGCGCGCTCGGTCACGCTGATTGCGCCACGCGCATCCAACAGGTTGAAGGTGTGTGCGGCCTTGAGCACCTGCTCGTAGGCGGGCAGCGCCAGCTGCTTGGCAATCAGGTTCTGTGCCTGCTTTTCGTGGGCGCTGAAAGCCACAAACAAGAAGTCGGCGTCCGAATGCTCGAAGTTGTAGGCGGATTGTTCCTGCTCGTTTTGCAAGTACACGTCGCCATAACTCATGGTGTCGGTCCACTTCAGGTTGTAAACGTTGTCCACGCCCTGCAAATACATGGCCAGCCGCTCCAGGCCATAGGTGATCTCACCGGTGATCGGCTTGCAGTCGATGCCGCCGACTTGCTGGAAGTAGGTGAACTGCGTCACTTCCATGCCGTTGAGCCAGACCTCCCAGCCCAGACCCCAGGCACCCAAGGTGGGATTTTCCCAGTCGTCTTCGACAAAACGGATGTCGTTTTTCTTCAGATCAAAGCCCAGCGCTTCCAGCGAACCCAAGTAAAGCTCCAGGATGTTGCTGGGCGCTGGCTTGAGCACAACCTGAAACTGGTAGTAGTGCTGCAGGCGGTTGGGGTTTTCTCCATAGCGGCCATCTTTGGGGCGGCGGCTGGGCTGCACGTAGGCGGCTTTCCAGGGCTCAGGGCCGATGGCGCGCAAAAACGTGGCGGTGTGGCTGGTGCCCGCGCCGACTTCCATGTCGTAGGGCTGGAGCAAGGCGCAGCCCTGGGCATCCCAGTATTGCTGCAATTTGAGAATAATTTGCTGGAAGGTCAACATGGCCTGAGCAGGCCAGCAGCGAGCTGGCGGAGGTTGGATGGGCGCAAACTTTGCGCGAACCCTTGATTTTACGGTCTTTGTCGCCTCAAAAACGCCCACCCGAGGACGGCACAACACAAGCCCCAAAGCGGCCACAAACCCCAAGCCGAAGCCCAACGGGCAAAGGGAGTGAGGCCATGACGCCCCTCGTAACGGCCCACCAGGCTCCCCCGGGTAAAACGTGGCAATTGGTCCGTCACACGACCCTGATGGTCAATGATGGCCGTGGCCCCCGTGTTGGTGGCGCGCAGCATGGGTCTGCCCAGCTCCATGGCACGCAGGCGCGAAATGTTCAGGTGCTGGTCAATCGCCAAGGTGTCGCCAAACCAGGCAATGTTGCTCACGTTCACCAAGGCGGTAGGGGCTGTGGCCGGGTCTTTGAAGCGGATGGCCAACTCTTCGCCAAACAGGTCTTCGTAACAAATGTTGGGCGCCAAGCGCTGGCCTTGCCATTCGATGGCAGGCTGCTCGGGGCCCGCAGAGCGGAAGTCACCCAGCGGAATCTGCATTTGCCGGACAAACCAGACAAAGCCGGGCGGGATGAATTCGCCAAAAGGCACCAGATGGGATTTGTCGTAGCGATAAGCGCCCGGCCCTTGCAGCGCCTGCGGCCCCAGCGCCAGCACCGAGTTGGTGTAACCCTCGGACAAAGAGCCCAAAGGCAAGCCCACCAGCGCCAGCGGTCGACCGGCTTGCGCGAAATGCTGCTGCAAACCCGCCCAATACCCTTCGGGCAAATGCCGGGGTAGCAAAGGGATAGCGGTTTCTGGCGTCACCACCAAGGGCTGCTGGCTTTCTCGCAGCCGCGCGTCGTACCACTGCAAGGCATCGCGGATGCCACTGCCTGCGTCAAACTTGGTGTTTTGCGAAATATTCGCTTGCAGGAGCTCCACCTGCCCCACCCCAGCCGATGTCGTGAAAGCAGGCACCCAGGCTTGCAAAGCCCAAGACAAGGCACCCACGCCCATCAGGGTTTTGGCAGCGCGCCAGCCCACGCCAGCCAGTGCCAGCCGCATGGCCAGCGCAGCAGCGATGGCCCCCATGCCATACACGCCCACCCACGGGGCCCAGACGGCCAGCACGCCATCCACATGGGCATAACCGCCCGCCCCCCAAGGAAAGCCGGTGAACCACTGGCCGCGCATGAGTTCGGCCAGCGTCCAAGTGGCCGCGAACAACACGCTCAGCCCCCAAGGCCGAGCGCCCCACACACGATGACGCGACAGCCCCGCCCAAACTGCACAGGCCAGGGCATAAAACAGCGACATCGCCGCCGCCAGCGCCACTACAGCAAGCACCGCCAAGGGCGCAGGCAAACCGCCCACGTCGTGCATGGACACATACAACCACCAAAAACAGCCCGCCAGCCAAACGGCGGCAAACACGCTGCCTTGCCAGGCGGCGCGCTTGAGAAGCATGGATTTAGCGTGGTCGGCATGGGCCCGTGCGGTGCGAGACAAACCCGCGGCCAGGACCGCGAGGCTCAGCACCTGTAGCCAACCCTGCGCCTGGCCACTGCCTGGCATGGCGATGGACGCAGCCTGCGCGGCACCGGCCAAAGCGGGCCACACGGTCATCAGGCCGCGCGCTCGCTCAGGGCCGAAGTTCATGCCTTGGGCTCGGCGGTGGATAACGCGGAAACAGGCGACACCTTGAACCAGCGCACAGCGCCAGCACGCGTGTGCAAGACCACAAACTGCAGGCCCGCCAGAATGTACATTTCGCCCCGGCGCGGCACATGGCCCATTTCATGGGCAATCAAACCCCCAATGGTGTCAAAGTCCGGGCCCTCTGCGTCTTCTCGGGCCTCTTGCAAATTCACGCCAAAAGCCTCACTCACGCGGTCCAGCGACGTGTCGCCGCTGACACGAAAGCTGCGGTCAGGCAAGCCAAAAATATCACCCTCGTCATCGGCGATGTCGAACTCGTCCTCGATCTCGCCCACGATTTGCTCCAGCACATCCTCGATGGTGATGAGGCCTGCCGTGCGGCCAAACTCGTCAATGACGATCGCCAAATGGTTGCGGTTGTCGCGGAACTGGCGCAATAAATCGTTCAGGCCTTTGCTCTCGGGCACAAAAACCGCCGGGCGCAGCAAGGCACGGATGTTGAGTTCAGGGGCCCGCTGCAGTTTGAGCAGGTCTTTGGCCAGCAAGATGCCGATGATGTTTTCTTTTTCGCCCTCAAAAACCGGAAAACGCGAGTGCGCGGTCTCAATCACCTGGTGCAGCAACTGGTCAAACGGGTCTTCAATGTCCAGCAAATCCATCCGGGGGGCGGCCACCATCACATCGCCCGCCGTCATGTCGGCCATGCGAATCACACCTTCGAGCATCAGGCGGCTCTCGGCATTGATGATGTGGTTGTCCTCGGCCTCGGCCAAGGTTTCGATCAACTCGTCGGTAGAGTCAGGGCCGGGATGGATGAATTCGGCAAGCTTTTGCAGAAAACTGCGCTTGTCTTCGCGCTCGGGGTGGCGCGCAGGATGGGGGTCGGACACAGTCAGGGAGTGCAGGACATGCTGTTATGGCTAAGACTCTAGGATAGCGGATTCAGATGACAAACCACCAAACTATGGCTTATGCGAACTGTGCCGTGCTTGACGCACCCCCTGGCGAATCTCTTGCACGGTGGCCAACCACTCGCGGAATTGATGGGCCTGGTTTTTCAATTGGTAGTCCAGCTCCGCCATCTGTTCTTGCATCATGCCGCTCAACTGACTGTCGAGCGTGGCCTCGGGCAAGCTCAGGTAAGCCTCGCTCTCGCTGCCATCGCGCTGCACCTTGGCCCCGGCGTGGCGCGCAATTTTGAGCATGGCCACGTTTTCACTCAACGCGTGGATGAAGATCATGCTCACCCCTTGGTTGCGGGCATGCATCACGGCATGGTTAAAAAGACGAGCACCCAAACCTTTGCCGCGCTGATGTGACGCCACAGACACGCCGAACTCGGCACAAGTGGCCCACTGCGGATCGACCGAAAAGGCCAAATGGGCCATCGCTACCAAGTCCAGGCGGCGATTGAACACCCCAAAAATCTCATCACGGTCAAAATTCAAGCCCAACACATAGCGCTCAACTTGCTCATCGGTCGCGGGATAACCAAAGCGCAAATAACGGTCTTCGGGTGCCAAAGACAACAAATGTTTCAGGATGCGCGGCTTGTGGCGTGGCGACAAGGACCGGATGGGAATCCAGCCTCCAAAAGATCGCGCAGAGCCGCGCCCAACATGTGCCCCGATATCGACGCACGCCACCCAACGTCGCCAAAGTCGGCGCCAAAGTCCTGGACGGGGGTTTAAAGGTGACATGGTGCAACTATACGGGTTTTCCCTTAATCCGTACCCAGCCACTTGGATTTGTCTGCGCCGTTTGTTTGTCGCCTTTGAGACGTTGACGGGCCTTACTCAGGAATTGCCCGATCACACATTGGCGCGGAGATGGCCACAATGGGGCAATCTAGGAGATCAAGCGATGGAACGTATCTGGCTAAAGAATTACCCACCCGGTGTCCCACACGACATCGAACCCAACCAATACAGCAGCTTGACGGACTTGCTGGAGACGGCTTTCCGTGAGCACGGCAACAGCCCGTTTTCAGTCTGCATGGACCGCTGGATGAGCTACAAAGAGCTGGACGAACTCTCAAAAGCCTTGGGCGCTTGGTTGCAAGACAAAGGCTTGGCTCCAGGCAGCCGGGTGGCCATCATGCTGCCCAACTTGCCTCAGTTTGCCGTGACCATGGCAGCGATCCTGCGCGCCGGCTATACCTGCGTGAACGTCAACCCGCTCTACACAGCCAGAGAACTGCAGCACCAACTGAAAGACTCGGGTGCCACGACCATTGTCATTCTGGAGAACTTTGCTGCGACCTTGCAGGAAGTGATTGAGCACGCCGATATTCAACATGTGGTGGTCGCCTCGATTGGCGATTTGCTGGGGGCTTGGTATGGCCGCTGGATGACGTTTGCAGTGCGCCATTTGGCCAAAATGGTGCCCGAGTTCGAGTTGCCACTCGACGGCGGCCGCACGGTCACAACCTTCAAAAAAGCGATTGCAAAGGGCCGTCACCTGAACCTTAAAGCGACGCCTCAAACGCTGGATGACATTGCGTTCTTGCAATACACCGGAGGAACCACGGGTTTGTCCAAGGGGGCTGTGCTGACCCACCGGAACATTGTGGCGGCCATTTTGCAAGCCGAAGGCTGGTTCACCCCGGCACTGTCCAGCGTTGGTGATCTGCGCAAAGTCAACAGCATCGCCGCCTTGCCGCTGTACCACATCTTCGCTTTGACACTGTGCTTGCTGGCCATCCGCCAAGGCTCTCACCTGACCTTGGTGCCCAATCCACGGGATTTCGGCAAGTTCATTGATGTGCTCAAGCAGCGGCCGTTTCACATGCTGCCTGGCGTCAACACCTTGTTCAACGCCTTGATGCAACACCCGATGTTCAAGACGATCGATTTTTCTTCGCTGCGATTGACGCAGGCAGGCGGCATGGCCGCCTCTGAAGGCACTGCACGCCATTGGCAAGCCGCCACAGGCAGCGCCATGATCGAAGGCTGGGGCATGAGCGAAACCTGCGCCATCGGCACCAACAACCCCGTCACGCAAACCCACTTCAGCGGCAACATCGGTTTGCCGTTGCCCAGCATCGACATCGCCATCAAAGACGATGCCGGTCAAAGCCTGCCCGTTGGCAGCTCGGGTGAGATTTGCATTCGGGGTCCGAACGTGATGACGGGCTACTACAACCAGCCCGAAGAAAACGCAAAGACCTTCACCGCCGATGGCTTCATGCGGACGGGCGACGTCGGCATCATGGACCAGGAGGGTTTCACGCGCATCGTTGACCGCAAGAAGGACATGATCATCGTGAGCGGCTTCAATGTCTTCCCGAGCGAGCTGGAAAACGTCATCTCGACTTGCCCTGGCGTCGTAGAGTGCGCTGTGGTGGGCATTGCCGACACCATGCAAGGCGAAACCATCAAGGTGTTTGTGGTGCGCAATGACCCCTTGCTCACCGAAGAAACCGTGTCGCGCTTCTGCCAGGAAAACCTGACCGGCTACAAACGCCCGAAATACATCGAATTCCGCGATGAATTGCCCAAATCCAACGTCGGGAAAATCCTGCGCCGTGAATTGCGCAGCAACAAATAAGGCACCAGCAAGCGCATGCATGCCTTTGTCTCTTTGCCTGCAGGCGTGACCGTGTTGGAACGCGGCTGGCTATCCGCCAACAACGTTCTGCTGTGCGACGCGAACAGTGCCACGCTGGTGGACAGCGGCTACGTCACGCACCAAGCCCAAACGCTGGCCTTGGTCGAGCATGCTCTGCAGGGCAGGGCACTGGACCAACTGGCCAACACCCACCTGCACAGCGACCACTGCGGCGGCAACCATGCCCTGCAAACCCGCTACCCAGCCCTGCAAACCTGGATACCGCCCGGCTCTGCACCTGATGTCAAAACTTGGTGTGAAGACGCGCTGAGCTACAAACCTACAGGGCAAAACTGCCCCCCATTTCAATTTACAGGCTTGCTCCAGCCCGGCAGCAGCCACCATTGGGCCAACACAACGTGGGAAGTCCACGCAGCACCGGGGCACGATCCACACTCGGTCATTTTGTTCGCACCTGAACACCGCTTGCTGATGTCGGCCGATGCGCTTTGGCAGAACGGTTTTGGCGTGGTGTTCCCCGAACTGGTGGGGATTGATGCATTTGATGAAGTAGGACAAACACTCGATTTGATCGAGCAACTGAACCCGGTCACCATCATTCCTGGGCATGGCGCTGTGTTCACCGAAGTTGCCCAAGCCTTGGCGTTGGCCCGAAGCAAGCTGGAAGGTTTTGCTAAAAACCCAGAGCGCCATGCGCGTTACGGCACCAAAGTGCTGCTCAAATTCAAATTACTGGAATGGGGTCGCATTTCCAAAGCCGAGTTCAGCGACTGGGCCTTGCAAGTGCCCTACATGAATGACCTGCACAGACGTTTTGGTCAAGGCCACACCTTAAGCACCTGGATTGACATGATGTTGGCCGAGCTGGAGCGCAGCGGGGCGCTCGAAGTGCGAGATGGCATCTTGCACGATGCTTGAGTCGAGTGCGACGGGTACAAAAAAACCGCCCGAGGGCGGTTTGAATCAGGTAGACACCCCGAAAGGCACCATGGCTGATCAGGCTTTTTTGGCCCAAGCAGAGCACCAAGCTTTGGCTCCCACTTGCTTGCCTGCAAACAAGGGGCAAGCACCTGCTGCAGCGCCAGCCTTGGCTTGGTACAACGCACAATTGGCGCAGTTGGATCCAGCAACAAATTTTGGATTTTTGGCCTTGTCCACCTTGGTGGCATCGGCTTTGTAGGACAAGCCAGCAGCTTGTGGATCCTTTTCGTCGACCATGGCTTGGGCAGAAGCCTCACCCATCACCATCACAGCGCTGGCAGCAGTAGCCACTTGCATCATGAAGACGCGGCGGCTGGAATTGAAAGACATGCAAGGTGAAAGCATCGGACACTCCTGAGCAAAATTGGCCAGAACATACTGGCAACAAGATTGTCCCCCATGAAGAACACCTTGTCTGCAACAGGACCTTAGCGCCCCCATCCCCAGCACACGGTTGTTCGGGCTGAGCTGTCTGCATAAAACCATTGGAAATAAAAAAATTGACAGATATGCATTTTGGAAATATAATATTTCCTTGCCTGACCCGTTTTTGGCATCCGCAGATGGCAGTGATTCACTGCACCCTGCACAGTATCGATTGACCTCGAACCCATGTCCTGTTGAGCTGCAGGCCATTGATTTTTCTCACCGCTCTGCGCAGCCCCTGGACGGCTTGCGACTTGATTGACTTTGATTTCCTCCATTTCCATACGCACGGGCTCACCAGTCGCTTTGCCCACGACAAGCATTTTCAATTCAGGCCTTGGCACTCACACCCCGCAACGCTTTGCGTCTGCAGGCTGGGTTTTGAAACACGCGCCCTTTCGGCTCGAATGCCACGCCACTCGACAAGAAGCCGATCGCGTGATTGACATCACCACTCGCGATTGGCTTCAAAGCCCTGTCACACCCCAACAAATGTGCTGACGCCGTCAGGCGACGCACTTTTCCCGGCGGAATCCTTCAAGAAACCGCCATTTCCTGCATGCAGGCTTTACCTCAAAACCTGCACGCCACCTCTCTGAAAGGCTCAACCATGAGCAGCAAAATTTACGTGGGCAATTTGCCTTACACCATCGACGACGCCAGCTTGCGTCAAAATTTCTCTGAATTTGGCGGCGTTCTGTCGGCCAAAGTCATGATGGACCGCGATACCGGCCGCTCCAAAGGTTTTGCCTTTGTTGAAATGTCCAGCGCTGAAGAAGCACAAGCAGCCATCACTGGCTTGAATGGCATGTCAGTCAGCGGTCGTTCGATCGTGGTGAACATCTCCAAGCCCAAAGAGCCAAGCACTGGCTACGGCAGCGGTTACCGCGACAACCGCAACTGATCATTTCAGTTGCTCAAGAAAAAGCCGCTTCACAGCGGCTTTTTTTTGGTTGATGACCCGTCCTGCCAGAGGTTGACAACTTTTCTTGATGGTTGCGTCACCTGCGCTCAACCCAAGTCAGCGCAACTCAATCTGACCACTCAAGCCACAGCTGTCGTGCAAAACGCAGGCTCGCACAAAGCAGAAAACCCTAGCAACATTGCTGCTGCTAGGGTTCTGTTTGGTGGTGGAGTATAGCACTACGCCAAACGCTCATCCCAAACGATAGCGGGTGTGGCAGTAAGCTCTCGGGACACTAGCTAGAAAAGTCCAAGACAGCTTAGATCCACCACCTACTAGATTGTTCGGATTTTTGGCTATCGGGTCACGCCGTAGACCAACAATCCCAGCCATTCATGCAACGCAACCTGCCACCGCAGCAGGCTATGAGCCATCGAGTATTCAGAAAGCGAAGTTGTATCGCCTGTTCTGAAGTCCACAGGGTATGCCGTGACATTGCATCCAACGGCTTCAAACTCCGCCATCGAGCGCGGCATGTGCCAAGCCGATGTGACGAGCAACCACGGCGACTTGCATCGGTCGCCCAGCAGCTTGGCCACTTGCTGAGCATTTTCACGGGTATTGCGTGACCCGTCTTCCAGCTTGACCTGTTCCATGTTCACGCCCTGCTCTTTGTAGAACACACGGGCAAGTTCTGACTCGGTCACGCCTGTGGTCACCAAGCGTCCCTCTCCACCAGAAAACACCAGCTCCATCTTCGGGTGCTGTTGCAGCAAACCGACCGGCACGGTCATGCGCTCTGCGGCCTCCCCCAGGGGCACTTGGCCATGGGCGACAAAGCTGTCTGGATGATTGGTCGCACCACCCAGCACAATGATTCCGACATGGCGATTAATCGATTCCGCCGCAGGGATTGAGTAGCGATTTTCCAGCGGACGCAGCAAAGCATCTGGAATCGCCTGGAATCCAAGCAGGCCAAGAGCAACCAAGCCAGTCCAAAGCATCACCACAGCTGGTTTGCGCCAACGCTTCGACACCAGCAGGGCAATGGCCCACCACAGGGCCAACCAGAACATCGGCTGCGTGACGGCGGACAGCAATTTTGAGAAGAGAAACATCAGTCAGATTTCAGCAACTCGGCCACATTCCACTTGGCTTTCTACCGCCAGTACGCATGAATGGTCATCCCTGCAACTACTGGAGCAACCCAATGGACACATTTCAATTTGGCCAAAAAATCACCCTGAACGAAAACGAGCTTGCAACTCGCTGGGGGATCAGCCCCAAGACCTTGCAACGCTGGCGGTGCGAAGGACGCGGCCCCAAATACTTCAAGCTGTCGAAACGGGTTTCGTATCCCATCGATGAAATTTTGACCTTCGAGTTTGAATCCTTACACGAGTCAACCGATGGAGTCACTTGCGACCCCGAGCAATTTAACAACCCGAGCTTTCTGACCGCCCGAGAGATTGCCGCCAAGATTGACATCCCGCTTTACCTGCTGACGCACCCTGGTGAACGCAAAAAGATTGGCCTGCCACACTATCGCGTTGGGAAAATGGTGCGCTTCAAACTAGAGGAAATCTTGAGCTGGGCACGTCAACGCACGGCAGAAGTTGAAAGCAAAAAACAGACGCCACCTCGAATCATCCAACTTGGCAATATTCAACCTGGGCTTACGCGAATGATGTGACCGAACTCCTCGCATCATGTACGAACGCCACCCGCAGGTGGCGTTCTGACTACTTGGGGCAGTTCATTTTGCCCACTCGATCAATACTGGAATCAGAATTGAAGTCCCCTGCAAGGCAGCAGCAAACGCTGCCGCGTAGGCAGCCCAACGATTCCACTCACCCTGTTTTTTCACGGTTTCGATAAAGTCATCGCCCTCGACCAAAATCGAAGCTGGGAACCATCCATCCTTGTCAGGCTTGGGATCATGGGGCTCGCTCGCTCGAGCAGCGACGACCCACAGCACTGCCGAAATGAACGCTGCCACTGCGGATCCAACCGACAGATACGTCTCAAGGTTCATATAGCGGTTCCACCCCCAAAAGTCGATAATCCAATCCAAGTCGATCAACTGGCGAGGTCACCATGAACGAAATCCGACTCGCGTGGAGCATTGTGGGCAGAGAGAACCTGGTCAATGAGCCGATTCAAGGTGGACTATGGACGCCCGACAATCCCGAAATCCGTAAAGAATTGACCATCATCATGGAGTCAGGCAATGAGGCGTATGGTCCCGACACCCATTGGATTGAAGAGCGGGAAGCGTAAAGCCCTCGGTCAAGCAGTTGCGGCGACCTGCAAGCCAGTAAGCGTTTTCTGGATTTCGCCCTGCAGCCAGGGAGACACGTTCCTGAACTCGATCCTGGGAAACGAACAAGCGCGCAGGGCATTTGCATGAATGCGCAGCTTTGAGAGCACGGGCTCGGGGTCCGAACCGTAAAGCGCCAGAATCGGTACCTCGAACACAGTCTTGTTCCCGCACGCCACAAAAAGCGTGCCGGTGTCACGCGGTTTGACGTTTTCTTCGATCATGAACAGCAGGCAGTCTTCTGTGCCATGCATCGGGTTCAGGTACGACTTCACGCCATCACGGATGCGCTCGAAAAATCCTTGTTCATTCATCTCCAAAATCCTTCGAAATTAAACCGCCATTGCTTTGTAACGACGCCAGCCGCGATTGATAAAAAGGGCGAGCAGTCCTGCAAAAAAACCACCCATCAATCCACCGGCAACGACTAGCAGCTTCTTCGGAGAAACAGCCTTTTGAGGAGCATATATCGGCTCTAGCAGTTGTAAAGGCCGAGTGAGCGGCTCAATCAACTGGAGGCGCTGCTCGCGATAGAGTTTTTTCATATTCATCAACTCTTCTCGCTTCAACATGAGCAACACCGCGCCATTTGCGGCAGGCGAGAGCAGTTTCTCGTTCTGCGCTAAAAATCGCTCCGCTTCTTCTATCTGCTGCTTCGTGGAAGCCAACTGATTTTCCAATTCTTTAATAAGGGGGGACGAAATTTCTAATTGCGACTGCGCCAAACGGCCAACAATCTTTGCCACACAGGACTGAGCTGTCTCCACGGAATTGGCACGATAGCCAACAGAAAGCAGCGTGTTTCCCCTTACGAGAGAAGCCTTCACATCCTCTGCCAAGTCTTTGGCTGAAGTTGCCTGGCATGTCTTCACAAGTTCATCGCCATAAAAGGTCACTAGCTTTAAACGCTCAATGGTTTGTGCAACAGGCTCAACAGTCGTCGTCGTCGTCGTCGTCGTCGTCGTCGTCGCAACGATCATGCCAATTGTTGCTGGTTGAATGACTGCTGTTGCCTCGTACTTGGCTGGCACCAGCATCAGAAAACCCGTCGCTCCCAGCAGCCCAACCGCACAACCACCCGCCAACCAATGCCATCCAGACTTGAGGTGCTCCATCAATTCCCAAATATTGATTTCATCACCGGTTGCCTCAACAATTCGTGCATTCTCTTCAGTCATAGACAGTCCCTATTTTTTGATCGAATCGGCTTGGTTCCGATTCAATAACTATTCCCAAGCCCCAGGCGATCCGCATCGGCTTCTTGTTCCATGTGGACCCAATCCACGATTTCGTCGTTGGGGGTGTAACCGGGAACCAGTTGCACTATCACGGCACGAATGACGCCCACATCGTTCACGCTCAGCGCCAGTTCCAGCGTGCGCAACTTGGACTCCAAATCTGCCCAGGCCATGAAGTCTTCATGGGCTTTCATGATCCGGGGGTGCGAGGTCGGCTTGGGGTTGTCGCCAATCAGCAGTTCTTCGTAGAGCTTTTCACCGGGGCGCAGACCGGTGATCTCGATCTCGATGTCGCCATCCGGGTGCTGCTCGTCTCGCACGGTCAGGCCAGAGAGCTCGACCATGCGCCGGGCCAAGTCCATGATCTTGACCGACTCGCCCATGTCCAGCACAAACATCTCACCCCCTTTGGCCATGGCCCCTGCCTGGATGACCAGCTGGGCCGCTTCGGGGATGGTCATGAAGTAACGGGTGATCTCGGGGTGGGTCAGCGTGATCGGCCCACCGTCCCGAATTTGCTGGCGGAACTTGGGCACCACCGAGCCTGATGAACCCAGCACATTGCCAAAGCGCACCATGCTGAACTTGGTTCCCGGCTTGGTCGCAGCCAGTGCCTGCAGCGCCATTTCTGCCAGGCGTTTGCTGGCCCCCATGATGTTGGTCGGTCGCACGGCCTTGTCGGTGCTGATGAGCACAAAGTCGGCCACGCCGTTTTCTGCGGCGGCCTGCGCGGTGCGCAAGGTACCCATCACGTTGTTCTTGATGCCCTCTGCCGGGTTGTGCTCCACCAAGGGCACGTGCTTGTAGGCGGCTGCATGGTAAACCGTGTCCGGGTGCCAGGTGGACATGATCTCGCGCATGCGGTCTTCGTCTTGGGCGGATGCCAGCAAAGGGACCAGGATTGTCTTTTTATCGGCGAGTCGCTGTTCCAATTCCTGATGAATGGCGTACAACCCAAATTCACTAAGATCAACGAGCAGCAACTTTTCGGGGCCAACAGCCAGAATCTGGCGGCACAGTTCGCTGCCAATGGAGCCGCCTGCACCAGTGACCAAGACCACCTTGTTAAGGTTGTTCTTAGACAGCAGGAGGTGATTGGGCATCACCGGTTCACGGCCCAGCAGGTCGTCGATGTCCAAGTCCCGTACATCGCTCAGGCTTACTTTGCCGGTGGCGATGTCGCTCAAGCCCGGCAAGGTGCGCACGGCGATCTTGTGGGATTTGAGTGCATCCAGAATCTCGTTGCGTCGCTTAGGCGAAACGGAAGGCAAGGCCAACAGCACATCGGTGATCGAGGCCTCGGCCAAGATTTCTGCCAAGTCGGCTGGGTTGTGGATGGGCAAGCCATTGAGCACATGCCCATGCAGGCGATCGTCATCGTCCAAATAACCCACCACGCGCATTTCGGGGCTGTTGGCCATGGCCGATGCCAATTGCCGACCGGCACTGCCAGCGCCATAAATCAAGGCCTGGGGCATGGCGGCTTTGCGCAAATGCTGGTGGTACAGCCCGCCCAGCCACACACGGGCGGCAGCGCGCGAAGCCCCCATGAACACCAGCAACAGCAAGGGCTGGATCAACCCAATGGTGCGTGGTACATCTTGCACGCCATAGAACGTGAAAATGCCTGCAAACGCCAACCCGTACAGCAACATGGCACGCGCCACCGCCACCATGGCTGGCAGCCCGCTGTAACGGAAAATAGCCCGGTAGAGCCCAGAGGTGATGAAGATAGGCAACGCCAACACCACCGATGCCAAGGCAGGCCAAATGGGTACGCTGGACATCGGCACAAACGTCCCAAGGCGCAGGTAAAACGCCAGCCACACGGTCAAAACGCACAGACTCGCGTCAAGTGCCAACACAAACCCGCGTTTGACGGGACGAGGAATGGCCAACACGGGCACAGCAAGGCGACGAAGAGCTCGTATCATGATTTCACCCATGATGTGAAACCCGCTGAGTCCTGAGTCCTGAGTCCTGAGTCCTGAGTCCTGAGTCCTGAGTCCTGAGTCCTGAGTCCTGAGTCCTGAGTCCTGAGTCCTGAGTCCTGAGTCCTGAGTCCTGAGTCCTGAGTCCTGAGTCGGTCATTTTGTTTTCACCCTGTCTCCTGCTCCTTTGCCTCCTACCGTCATAAATATGTATTTGAAATACGAACTCAGATCGAGACTTTGCAGCATGCGAGCATCAGTCTCTGCCAAAAGCTTAGGCGTGGACATATCAATATTGCTTACTTGGGCCAGTCCTGTTATGCCAGGCCTTGCGTCAAATACAGCTCGAGCCGCTCGCTCGTTGATCAACTCCAGCTGGTTAAATAAACAGGGCCGCGGGCCTACCAAACTCATTTCTCCCCACAGTACATTCCAGAGCTGCGGCAATTCATCAAGTTTGCTTCGACGCAAAAATGCACCCAAACGCGTGATAGCCGCCGCATCAGCCAAATGCGAAGCTACAGAGGCGGTATCAGGTCGCATTGTGCGGAACTTAACCAAAATAAAAGGTCTTTGGTCCCGGCCAACCCGCTCTTGACGAAAGAGTGGTGAACCCGTATCAAACAGACCAACCACATAGATAGCGATCAGCACCGGCGCTCCAACTACCAACCCCGTTATAGAAAACAAAAAATCAAATAGCCGTAACATCACAACCCTTGCTGGGCCGCTCTGCGCAACCCCTCATCCACCGACACGGGAGGCTTCCAATCCAGCAAAGTACAGGTCTTGCTGATGTCCACTTGCAATGAGCCCAACAAACTTTGGGCCACAGCCGTTTTGCCCAGCAAACGGGCTGCACAGGCTAAAAGACTTACAGGCACCGGTAGCAAGCGCACTGGGCGGTTCATGGCCTTACCAATTTTTTGCAGCAACTCAGTTGTGGAGAGGTCTTCTCCGTCGCTGACTAAAAATGTTTGATTTGCAGCTTTGGGGTGTTGCATACAAGTCAGAATCAAATCCACCAGGTTAGCCAGAGCCACCAAACTTCGGCGATTTTGGGTAACGACGCCCAGGGGTAACGGGAGCCCATGGCTCAGCCAACGTATCAACGAACCAAAATTACCTGGAGCATTTGGACCATAAACGATCGGGGGACGTATGATGACAACTTCCATACCAGTTTCAAGAGCTAACGCTCTCAAACCCAACTCTGCTTCGTGCTTGGACACCGCATAAGGTGAGTGAGGGGCCGGCTCATCTTGTGTGACAAATGGCGTACTGAAAGTTTCTGCTCCGTTAACGCCGATTGAGCTTATAAACACAAATCTTTTAACACCAGCGCTTGCCGCCTGACGAGCCAAATTTAAAGTGCCATCCACATTTACCTTGCGAAACTCGGTGAATGGTTCAGCTGTGGTGTCATGCATCACATGAGCTCTGGCAGCCAAGTGCGCTACGACATCGCAACCCGTCAACGCATCATGCCAATCTGTGCTGCCATTAATACCCTCCACAAACACGCATTCAATAGCCGAAGGAAATGTAGATTCAGAACGACTTGCAGCCCTTATAGTTAAACCACGAGAAACGGCCTCAAGACATAAGGCATTACCCACAAAGCCACTCGCACCAGTAATTAACATCATGCTAATAATTTTCGCTCGTTTCAAGAATGCTCAGATATAAATCAATAAGCTTTTACCGACGCTTCGCAAATTCGGGATCTCTATCCCATAAAAATGGGCACAATACCCCCTTGACCACCTGATTTTCTAAATATAGTTTAAGTTTAGTTTCTAATGCCACTACCACACAGGGTTTTCATAACCATATGGCCAAACATCAGGTGAACATCCTCGCAAAGCTGCATATCAAATGAAGGAACTAAGAATGCGTGTTGCACCATAGGCATTAGCTTACCGCCATCATAGCCCACAATACCCAACGTATTAACCCCATGCCCTTTAGCATATTCAACAGCCTTCAGAACATTTGGCGAATTTCCACTGCCACTAATAGCAATTAACAAATCGCCCTCATCGGCAATTGCCGCGAGCTGCCCTGAGAAAACGTCGTCATAGCTCAAATCGTTGGCATAAGCTGTTACCAAACCAATGTTGTCACAAAGTGAAACGCCACGAAACTTTTTACCAGTCGCAAGATTTACCATCTTGTTCCAGTCGGTAATATAATGAGAGGCTGTTGAGGCGCTTCCACCGTTCCCACAAGTAATAATTTTCTTACCAGCTTCAAATGCAGCTTTAACGGTATCAATGCTTTTTTGAAGCGCCTCCTTATCAATTTTTCCTGCCAGGATTTGGTGCGCTTCGAAATAGCGCCCGATACTGAAATTTATTGTCATAAATATTACTCCGTTGGTTGATAGTGAACGATTTGGGCACCAGAGCGGTCAAATCGGAACTTAACAGGCTCTAAGCCGGATAGCGCAGCCTTAATCTGCTCATGCCGATCAGGTGGCGCATAAAACATCATAAAACCCCCATTGCCTGCTCCGAGCAGCTTACCGCCTACAGCGCCATTAGCCATTCCAGAGGCATACCAATTATCTATCTGACTGTCCGAAATGCCGCTACTCAACTGAGCCTTCAAGCGCCAATTTTCGTCGAGGATGGGACCGAAGTTCTCCAGATGTCCGCCTTCAAGCTCCCTCTTAAGTTCGAAGGCCAGTTCCACCATGCGGCGCATCAGTGCACGGCGGTCTGAAGTCTGCATAGCTCGCGACTGCTCGGCTAGAACTGCTGAGGCACTGCGCGTGCGTCCTGTGAAGAACACCAGTGTGGAATCTTCCAGTTGCCGCATCAAAGCCGGCGCGCAGATCACTGGATCGACCGAGACTCTCTCATCAGGGTGAAAACGAATCAGGTTCAGGCCTCCATACGCCGCTGCGTACTGGTCCTGCTTTCCGATGGGTTCGCGGCAGCGGCCAATTTCGACATCGCAGGCGAGCTGTGCCAGGCGCTCCTTAGAGGCGAATTGGTTGCGATAGGCAAATAGGGCGTTGAGCAAGCCCACGGTGTATGAACTAGAGGAACCCAGTCCTGAACCCTTGGACGGGATGTCTGCCATCGAAGCAATCTCGATACCACCTTCGATGCCAACGATGTCAAGCGCCTCACGCACCAGTGGATGTTCAACCTGAGCACGGGTCTGTACATCCTCGGTCCGCGTGTAGCTAACCCTTATGCGACCGTCGAATTTCTGATTGACACAGATATACATGTACTTGTCGATAGAAGTCGACAGAACTGCGCCAAGTTCCTCACGGTAGTAGGCTGGCAGGTCGCTGCCACCGCCCACGTAGCTCATGCGCAATGGAGTTTTACTAACAATCATACGTATGGGCTCAAAGAAAGGGTGAAATCAGCCGAGGCTGCGCCGGCAGCCACTATGGGTACCTCGTCAACCAGGCGGGAAACGTGCAAATCACGGATAGCCTGTGCATCAAAGCCGCGCCAAGCGTAATCCGCCTCCAACCTGGACAACAGGGTCTGCTCATCGACTGCTACAAACAAACTAAGCGTCGGGATCGCCGACAACGCTGGGGCGAGGTGGAACGCCAGCACTCCCTCGATAATTATCAAATCTTTCGGCCCGATCGAATGCTGCAGGCTGTGTCGGAAGAAGCGTTTGGAACGGCGGTCGTTGACCCGCGTGACCAGGGTCTCACGCGAGGCCGATACGGCGATGCCAGCTAGTGCTTTAGAGGCAGCCCCCAGGTCATAGCGGGCAAGAACACCGGCACCTTCGGGACGCTGCTCATCCGGTCTTAGCCAAGCATCCAGCGGGATCACGTGAGCCGTTCGACCGAGCCCTGTGATTTGTTCTTTGAGAACCTGAGCCGCCGAACTCTTGCCAGCACGGGCCTGGCCTGAAACTAAAACTACCCGTATTCCCTCCTGCGCACGCTGCACAAGTGGTAGAAGTGATCGCGCAGTACGAGCGTGACCTTCGAGAATCCAATCGACAGCCGCCGCGAGATCGGGCATCACATAGTCGGGTCGCAGAGGCAACTGGTCACCACTGCCAGCGTGGCCAGTTCGAACTAGGATAGTTCGTACGTCAGCATAACGGCCTGCTTCAATGTCGGCCGCACTGTCACCGACAATCCAACTATCACTACGGGCAATGTTAAGCTCACGACAAGCCTTGTCGAGCATGCCTGGCGCAGGTTTGCGGCACTCGCAAACCACTTTCAGCTCAGGAACCTCCCCTGGGAAACCGCGGTCAGGATGGTGTGGACAGAGGTAGATCTTGTCTAGGTAGGCGCCAGCTGCGCCCAGGCATGACTCCATGCGTGCGTGGATAGTCTCCAGATCTTTCGGCGTCACGTCGCCGCGGGCGAGCACAGGCTGATTAGTCACAACCACCGACAGGCGGCCGGCGCGGTTTAGACGACGTACCGCCGAGGCTGCGCCGTGCAACAGGCAAACCTGGTCCGGGTGTCTAAGGTGGCCAACTTCCTCGATCAATGTACCGTCTCGGTCGAGGAAGACTGCCGCCCTTCGGGTACGCATCGACAGTCTATCCGGCACGCCCGCGACGATGTCGTACTCGACCTTATCGAGGCGCTCAGGCGTACCGATGTCTTTAATATACTCAGGCGTCACGTAACCTAAAATTCGCTTGCCTGCGGCCAACATAGCTGGGAACGTGTGCTTGGCAATATCTGCCTTACCTTCGGCCGGAGTAAACTCATTCAGTCCTTCTCGCTCGAGCACATACAGCGCCGCATTGACAAGGTTCCGATGGTCGAGACCGTTAGGATGCGGATAAGGGAAAATTTCAAGGACATAACCAAGTGCATCGAGCGCGACGAGGTCAGAGTCCTGAGGGTGATCATTCGGATGCAAGAGCAGCGTGGCACAAGCATTCGAGCTGGCATGTCGCTCCCATAGACGCCGCAAGTCGACGTCGAGGTAGGTATCGCCATACAGAACTAGGAATCGGCTAGCAAGATACGGCAGGGCGTCGCGCAGCGCACCTGACGTGCCGCGCGGGTGTTTCTCAATCAAGTAGTGGATACGCACGCCAAAGGCTGAACCATCACCGAAATATTCCTTAATGGCTTCATAGCGGAAGTAAACTAGTAAAGCAATGTCAGTAAAGCCAGCATCGCGACAGGCCTCAATCTGATACTGCAGCAGCGGCTTCCCGAGTACTCGGATCATTGGCTTAGGCATGTTGCCCGATCGCGAGGCTAGTCGGGTGCCCTGGCCGCCTGCTAGGATAGCGACCGTGCAGCCATTGGCATCGCTGGGAGTGACGTTGGTAGAGGCATTGGAATTCATGGTTACATGTTTCGATAAAAGACTATCTTGCGAAAGAGTTGATCCTTAAGTCCGGCCGGAACAGCTATCCAAACCAAGATTACGATCATGCCGATAAGCCGATAGGGCAATAAATTAGCCGAAAGATGGCGACGTCGCGCCCGTAGGTTGTATTGCCAATGCGCGCCGGAGCGATTGGTCGAGTTTTGCCGGTAGCGGATCAGCACCTGCGGCAGATTGGCAAAAGTCACGCCCGCGTTCAACCAGCGTAACCAAAGCTCCAAGTCCTCGGAGAAGCGAAAGGACGAGTCATAGTGACCATGCCGCTCAAACACCTGACGGCGAGCCATCACCGTCGGGTGAGCAATGGCATTCGTGACCTGCATCCGCCGCTCTACCGCCGTTGGCTCGCATGGATAGAGGCGTGTCGCGATGGTCTGACCAGCTTCGTTGATAATGTCCATCGCGCCACCAAGTACATCTATCTCGGGGTGTTCATCTAGGAAACCGACTTGGAGCGTCAAGCGTTCTGGCAAGCAGATGTCATCTGAGTCGAAGCGTGCGACATACTCCCCGCGAGAAAGCTCTACGCCCAGATTCAGACTTGCCGCCAAACCAAGCCTAACGCTTGGATGCACGTAGGTGAATCGAGTGTCCCGTGCACATTCTTCACGGCAAGCTTCGGCACGCTCGGGCTGCGTACTCTCGTCAATGACGAGGCACTCAAAGTCGGTGAAGCTCTGGGCACGCAGGCTGCCAAGGCTTTCTCGGATCAGATCCGGCGCTTCGTTGAAGCAAGGCACCACGACTGAAACGCGAGGAGATTTATCACTCTTTAATAGCTCCAGGCTCATTGGCTTTCCTGGCGGACGATATCCTCAATTGCACGTAGCACTGCACCAGTCGAATCCAGTCTGGGCTTCCAGCCCAGACTCACCAGGCGCTCCACGGAATAGTGGAAACGCGGCACATCGCCAACCCAGCCCTTATTTCCCTTTCCGAATACCAGGCGGGCGGCCGGTGCTACGCGAGCGACGACTTGCTCAGCGATCCAGCGGACGTAGACACCCTCATCCATCGGCCCTATGTTGATCGGCAGGATCTTGCCTGTGTCTTTCCGACGAGCGATGTAGAGCATGGCATCGACCAGATCGCTCACGTGCAGGTAGGCTTTGCGCTGCGAGCCATCCCCAAGAACCGGCAACACCGTAGGATCGGCTTGTAACTTGCGTATGAGGTCAAGAATGATGCCATGCGTGGCAGGCACGCCCACTACGTTGGGGAAGCGGAAAAGGCATGCGCGCTCTAAGAAGCTTTCAGCAGCTGCACTGATCAGCGCCTCAGACGCGAGCTTCATGGCACCGTAATTAGAAATCGGCAGCACCGGTCCGATCGCCTCATGCAGCGACTGCTCACCTAGGTCGCCGTATATGGCAGAGCTGGATGCAAAATAAAGATCGGGTACGGCATTAATTTTCATCGCACGCAGCAGCTCGCTGGTGGTGAGGAAAGTGTCCTTCAGGTCGACATCCGAATCAGCAACGCCGGCGGGGATGTCTGAGTTGGCAGCCAAGTGCCAAACCTCGACGATGCGACCGAACTCGCTGGCCTCGCTGAACGCAGTCAGACATTCATTGCGTCGAGAGAGGTCGGCTCTTATCACCTTCAGTACACCACCAGTGGACCGTGCGATGTCGAGGTAGCGCTCATGGCCGCGGCAGAAGTTATCAACCACAACCACTGTACGTCCTTCCGCAAGCAGCAGGGTACATAGGTTGGCACCGACAAACCCAGCACCGCCGGCGATGAGAGAGACTGGAGGGATATATTTATCAGTGTTCATAGTTTTCTTTGGAAAAAGTCTGCAGTCATAGGTTACCGCCAGCCCGACGAGGAAAAACCGGTGTCAGCATCAAGAGCAGGGCGAAGGCGCCCAGCGTCAGCAAGCAAAGCACCAAGTAGGGTTGCGCCACCATATTAGGTAACAGCCCTGCGACCCCTGGCAGTGCTGCTTGGGCGAGAGCGAATATGATTAGTGCTGAGGCGGCGGCGCGATCGCCACAGCGATAGTACAGCGCATAGAAAGCCAGAGATAGGGTCCCGTAGGCTGGCAAGAGCCAGGCTGCTTGGGCGAAGCGTGGTCCGACCTCAGCCAGATTGCGCGGCAACCAGCCGAGTATCCAGGGGCCGAATACTGAAGCCACTGCGCCGCCTGCAAACAGGGCCCACAGCCATTGCATTGCCTGAAGTCTGGTCACACCACTGCCCTGAACGAAACGGTTGTTAATGTATCCCGAGAAGAACATCACCGCAGGATCAATAAACTGCATGCTCACCGATTGGGCCGACAGTGCTTGCGGGTCGGAGCTCTGCGATAAAAGGAGGCGGTCACTGCGCAGCAGCGCGTTATAGGTCATCACCAACATTGTCGAGAATAAGGCGCACCTGAAGGCCCTAACTGCCAGAGTACTCAGGCTTCGGGCCGGGACCCTGCAGGCGAGGCCTACCGCCTGCCGTACAAAGGAGGGGCGACGGCGCAGGTCCAGGCGCCAGCACACAAACACAATAACCATTGCGTCGAGACTGAAAGCGATAGCTAGCCAAATCAGAGGCGCCGACCACGCGACGGCTAGGGCTATGCCTCCAATCTTGCCGACTGTCCCCCACATCCGAGCCTGTAATAGGACTTGCAGGCCCGAGGCACGTAGCGTCAAAGTCACCGCGAAAGCCAGCGTTTCAGCCAGCGCCGCACAGGCAAGCAGCACCAGTAGCGCACCGCGCGAGAACACTGGAGTTTCAGGCACCATCTGCCACCACGCCCAGACGCCTAGGCACAGGGCAAGCGACCAAGCACCTCGAGCCAGCAAGCTCATAAGTAGCAGCCGCGCGGCATGCAACGGACTCGGCCGACGCAGCAGCGAGCGAACCAGCGGCTCAGCCGGGAAGGCGTAAAGGAAAGCAGACAGTGAGGCAAATAAACCCACCGTTGCGCTCCAGCGCGTAAAGTCCTCGGCAGGCATAGCGCCACCAGCGAGCAACAGAGCTCCAAATGACGATCCTAGCTGCAGCATACGGTCGAATGCCATATACGAAAACAAACGCATCAGCGTGCTCCGCCGGCCGAGAGCCGTTTCTTGACTTCGACGAAGACACCCCGTGTCACCCAAACAGCAGTTGCGACCCAGACGCCAACTGGATGCTGGCCTCCTAGGCTCTCACGCACCGCACCCGCAATCTGCCTCGCACGCAAAAGCCCAGAAGCAGCATGCGAGAGCTGTCCATCATGTACCCGGTAGTCCAGTAAGACCTCACCGAGTAGCGCCATACGTAGACCTCGGCCGGCACAGCGCAGCCAGAGGTCATAGTCCTCAGCAATAGAGTCCTTGCGGTAAAAACCTGTAGGAGCCACCAGGCTACGGCGCATCAGCACGCTGGGATGCACCAATGGATTCTGGAAAAGTAGATCTAACGAGCGCAGCGTTTGAATCCCGGCGCCCTTCCCACGTATATCCATTAGGCGGCTGCTCTGATCAATCAACCGGATTCCAGTACCACAGACTGCCAGCTTAGGATCCGCCATCATGGCTTCGTGCTGGCGGGCCAGGCGTTCTGGGTGGGCGATATCGTCGGCATCCATCCGCGCAATCAGTTCATATCGACATTCACCAATCGCCAGTATCAGAGCTGCCGCCAAACCAGCCCCCTTATCTGCGAGCAGGCGTACCGAAGGAAGACAACACTGAGCCGCCAACGAGGCGTAATGTGCGTGGTACTTGACCGGTCCGACAATCAGAACTTCGGCCGGAGTGAGTGTCTGGTCAGCTAGCGAGCGCAATGCAGCCTCTAAATAGGCGTCAGGCGCCATGGCGGGCAATACAACGCTGATGTCGCCCAGGCTGTGGTTGGTGTCATTCATAGACAGGGGTCGTTTGAATCTGGTCGTTGAACAGACCGTGGCGTACGCTTTACTAGCTGCAACGAGCCCAGTAGAAAAAGTGACGTAAAGTACAGCGGCAGAGTAGACAGACCGTCTGCCCGGGGGCTGTAGAACAGGGAGCTGGCGATATAGAAGGCTAGCAGGGCGACAAGCCCAGTGCGTCGGAAGTCAAGCAGACGCAACATAATCACGTAGTAGAGAGCCAAGACAATGGACACGAAAAACATAGAGCCATCGGCAACTAGATAGACCCCGGCCAGCACGGAGTCTCCAACACCGCGCCCAAGTAGGAATTGCTCGCCGTCAAGATATGCAGTGAGCTTGGCCGACAAGCTGTTCGTTACCGAAAGTAGCTCAAGACTATTGCCCGAGCCCCAGTAGGTCTGATAATCACCTGCGGCCAGTTGGTAGATCTGCGACAGCAGGTTCGCTGGCGCAGAGAGAAAAGCCCAAACACTGCCCCACCCCCAAGCATGACTAGTCGCATACTCGACCGTCAGCGGCAGCACTCCGTAAGTCACGCCCTGCTGCTGAAAGAAAAGGTACATTAGTTGACCGATATTGGCCCCGAAAGCGATCCCATCGCGTGAATACATTAACCCCTGGAACAGCACAGGCACCGACAGCATCAAACTAGGTGCCAAATACTTCAGATTGATGCGGATGCGGAAGCGGTGGATTGCATAGACCATAAAAGCTAAAATCCACACTGCAAAGGCGCCGCGAAAGCCCGTGGCAAGCTTGACCAGCAACAATAGCACCGTGATGATAATGGCACGGCGAGCGAGGGTGCGATCCCTTGTATAGGCCAAGGTGATCGTAAAAAATTAGGCGAGAGCTTGGCCACCACGGTCACAAGAGGGTTCGCGCTATACGCGGCGGTATAGAGGGCTACGTAGCCGTTAGATATTGCAAATTGGAGCTTGCTCATCACCTCCCAGACGGCAAATGGTAGCAATAGCAACCCGAAGCGCCAGGCGTTTGCTGCTATAGCCTCGTGGGCTGGTCGCCGCAGGTCTCTTCCTGGGGAACGAGTTTTGCGACCAACCAACGCCACTAGAGCCAGCAGCACACAAGCATTGACTAGGAACAGTTGCGCTGCGACATACGCGTGGTCATAGTGGAAATAATATGGACTAAATACATCAATCATTTCGAGTAACTTGCCGTCCTCGGATCCCAGCGCGACCATCAAAGGGCGCGAACCGAGGAAGAGCGTAGTAGCCGATAGCAGCAACAACATCGGCGTAAGTTGCCAGCGCGCCAGCAGCGTCTCCAGCGCTAAGCCCAACACCAGCGCAAGACTACCCCACGTTGTGGCGGAAGACAACTCACCGTTAAGGCCGAAGATCCCACACAGCCCTGCAGACGCTAAGGCGAACATGCGTAGGCATAGACTTTTAGTCAGCAAGGAGCTCAAGGTAACTTTTTACAGTTTGGGAAAGCGTGAACCGCTGCTCGAAAATACTGCGTACGGCTACAGAGGCGTCGCCTTGCATAGCCTTGGTAGCCAAAATGCAATGCACTAAATCATCGACCTCGCCGGGTCGATAAAGGCGCAGAGGCGGGACATCAAGGAATTCAGTAAAGGGGCCTATTCGCGGTGCGACCACCGGCACACCAGCCCGCATTGCTTCAAGCACCGACAGTGGTGAACCTTCCGAACTGGAACAATTTAGATAGACGTCGCAGTACGGCAGCAAATTCATCGCCGCCGGCACGAAACCCAGAAACAGGCAACGTCGCTCGATTCCCATAGACTGCGCCATCTTGCGCAAGGTATGCAGGCCAGGGCCATCGCCAGCGTGGAAAAAATGGAAATCAGCACAGGCGGCCACCGCCTGCAACATTAGCTCAATACCTTTTAGCGGCCGTGGCACGGCAAATGTAGCGATCACCGTAGCGCCCTTGGGTATCTGCCCCAACCACGCCTGCATCGCGGGGGGCGGTTCGTGCGCAGGCACGGGCACCTCGGCCGACAATCCGTTAGTGATAACCTTGGTACGATCGTCGGGCAGACACGCTGAGTTACGCGCTGCCTCTGAGAGAAACACCACCCGATCGGCGCGACGGAGGACCATTAACCACAAACGAGTCACCCAAGGGCCAAGACGCGCGCCGACAAGATCACCAATGTCTTTAGGAATATCGCAATGTACGGTGGAAATCCAGCGTACGCCTGGTTTCAATCGGCCTCGGAGCCGCGCAGCCGCTATAACCAGATCGGGGCGCAAGCCGTGGGTATGCACCACGTCACCGGGTACTAGTGCGTCGAGCATAGAGGCGCGCCATGGCAGCTCGCCGGGCATCAATTCTCCGCACGTCGCAAGGTGACGTAATTCGACTTTCACCCCCTGGCGAGCCATTTCCGCTGCCAAGAGGCGTGCCACGACCACCGGTGCCGCCGACTGTGAATTGGAACGGGCTAAAACAACAAGGCGGCAGGACATTTAATGCGCCAAGAGAAAATAAGAAACCTTCTTTGCTAAAAATTTGCGCAACTAGAGATCATCACTCATGAGTCCATGAGTTTTCTCTTTTCTCAGCAGACTGTTGGAACCGCCATGTGCTAGCACACATATCGTTCAAGGACCGTCTGGCTGCCCACTTCAAGAGCTCTTTCGCCTTTACAGGATTGGCGTAACACTCTGCCACGTCGCCAGCGCGGCGCGGTGCAATTATGGTGGGCAATTTTATGCCTGACACGCTCTCAAAGGCCCTCGCTATCTCAAGCACACTATAGCCTTTTCCTGTTCCAATATTGATGGCATGCCATCCGAGATTTTGGGTCAAAAAGTTCAATGCCGCCGCATGACCTTCGGCCAAGTCCATGACATGGATGTAGTCCCGCACACCTGTGCCATCAGGCGTGGGGTAATCGTTGCCAAAAATACTTAGTTCAGTTCTCTGCCTTGTGGCCACTTGCGCAATGTAAGGCATCAGGTTGTTTGGAATACCGCTTGGATTTTCACCTATCAAGCCACTTTCATGTGCTCCCACCGGGTTGAAATAGCGCAGGCAGGTAATACGCCACTGAGGGTCCGATATTGCAACGTCATTGAGTATCTCTTCAATGTGAAGCTTGCTGCGGCCATAGGGGTTGGTGGCACAGGTGGGATGGCTTTCATCAAGCGGCAAGTACTGCGGCTGACCATAAACTGTTGCGCTACTGCTAAACACGAGTGTTTTAATGTGCTGCGCTTGCATGGCTTGCAGCAAGCTGACCGTGCCCTGTACGTTGTTGGCGTAATAGTCGACAGGCTTTGCAACAGATTCGCCAACTGCCTTAAGCCCCGCGAAGTGGATGACCGCATCAATGCTGTTGTCTGCAAGCGTGTTTTTCAGCAGATCAGTATCGCGGACGTCACCATTAAAGAAAGGAAACTGTTGCTTTGTGATCTGTGCGAGTCTTTCAAGCACCGTTTCCTCACTGTTAGACAGGTTGTCGAATAAGACCACCTTGTGCCCCAGCTGCGACAGCACAACCGCTGTATGGCTGCCGATATAACCAGTTCCGCCAGTCAGGAGAATATTCATGCTTTGATTCCCGCTTCTTCTTGTAACGAAGCAGATGCCATCTCTGATTTAAGGGTGTCGATCTCGGCCTGCAGTGCCTCATATTCCGCAGTCTTACGCCTCAAAAACTCAGCGGTGAGTTTGGATTTTTCCGCGATACCCGTTGGAGTCAGCAGATAGGCATAGCGCAATTTGTGTTTGCTCTGACTGAAGTTCTGCATCTTGATCCAGCCCTTTTCCACCAAGGCCTGGAAACAGAAATTGATGCTGCCAAGGCTGATGCCCAGCTCCTTGGCCAAGATTCGCTGGCTGAGATCAGGGCTTTGATGCAGACGACGCAGGACTTCGAACTGGATTTCCTCTTGGAAACCAGCGAGTCGTTGTACAGGGGATATAAGGCTCAAGTCGACACCGGGTCGGTTCAGACACGCTACCGCCGTGCTGTTTCACGATCAGCAAGCGCGGTCAGGGGTAAAGCAGTCAGGGAATCCGAGTGAGACAGAGGGATGGCTGTTGTGCCAAATCGCGTTCACCTGACGAACGATTGTCTCACATTCATGTAACTTTAAGAAGAGATTTTGATAAATCGATGAATTTGCCCGGTGATGCCGTTCTTTTGTCGCCCAAAGTCGGACTAAATGACTTTCTGCAAGCTGGCCGCATCCACCTTCACAACCACCGGCTTGCCCATAAACTCAATCAGAACCATGACCCGACGGTCTCCATCGGTCATGCGGTAGACCCCTTCGATGCCAGCGAAGGCCCCGTCGGTCAGCCTGACCTGTTCACCCGAGGTGAACAACGGCTCGGGATTCGCTTGCACAGCGGCCTCTGTTGCTCGCAAGCAATCGATCAGGCCATCATGCACCTTGGCGGGGTTCACTCCAAAGCGCACCAAGCGGCTGACGCCCCTGGTAGAGCGAATCGGGGCCCAGCTTTGGTCGGTATGGCCTTGACCCAGGCGAATGAACAGATAGCGCGGAAATAAGGGCTCGTCGGCGATGGCCACACCACTTTGCAACAGCTTTTCTTTGGGGAAGGTCGGGAGGTAGCACTCGTACCCCAGGCGCTCGAGGTTTTCCAGAGCGCATTTTTCCTGCCTTGGCTTGGTATGGACAAGGTACCAATGCATCGCCACCCCCGAAGGTTATCTTTGTTAGAGTAATTTTACTCTCCTTCGTGAGGGTATCAATAATGCTTGGCGCATATGACTTTGGTCATATCAGCGTGTTTCGCCCTCCTTTTCGGACAGATCGGCACCACCTAGGTGGTCGTCTTGCGCATCATCGACCAGCAAAGTCTCACCCTCCAGGTCGTCCTCAATCTCGCCCGTCAGCTCCTGCTGCTGTTGGACCGCCTCTTCCATACTGACGGTGTTCACCACCAGTTCGAACTGCTCGAGGATTTCCGGCTCATGCCGGAATATGAAGCTCTTGACCGCCTCGTTACCGACCAGCTTGGTCAAGTAGCCCTTGGCCACGACCAGGTTCAGTAAGTCTGAGCCATAATTTTGTTCAGCGTCCTTGTACTGGGTCTGAACCTGACTCATCTCCTTCTCGAGCATGACGATTTGCTCGATAGGGGCTTTTTTGTTGTCCTTTTCGGCGGGTTTGAAGTCGGTGCGCTGTTCTGGCGGCGTGGCTTTGAGCAAGGCATCGGCATGGGCCACAGTGATGGTGTTGCTGGCGATCATCAGTTCCACCGCCTCCACTTGCCGGGCGGCCTTCATGTTGCGCAGCACCCGGGTCACGTCAGGCGTGAACTGTTTGTCCTGCAGCCGAGCAATGGCATCCGGGCAAATGCCTTCGAGCAAGTTGATGCGCCGGTTGATGGAGCTCAGGTTCACACCAAAGGCCCGGGCCAAGCGCTCTTTACTGACGCCCCGGTCAATGGCGCGGCGGATCATGTAGTGCTCTTGAATGGTGGAGAGCCGGTTGATCCGGTGGTTGTAGGTGTAGGTTTCATCGTCTTTGGCGATCAGGCAAGGAGCCTCATGGATACCCAGGTCCTTCAATGCCAGCACCCGCAAATGGCCGTCCAGCAGGACAAATTCCGACTTGGCCGGGTCATGCTGGATCACCGACAGCGGCTCGATCAAACCGATTTCATGGATGGACGAGACGATTTGCTTGTATTTTCGGGTGCTCATCACCCCGTCGGGGATTCGCTTGCTGGGCATGAGCGTGTCCAGCGGGATCTGGTAGGTTTCCAAATCAAACCCCAGCAAAGTGTTGAGCGGGGCCTTGGGCAAATTCGGGCCATCGTCGACATCACCGGGTTGGTCGATGCCCGGGTACATGGGCATGATGTTGGCTTGGGTGTTGGTCGCGAGATTCATGCGGGAATTCCTTTCAGGTTGTCGATGCGTTCAGCCAGGTACTTGGGCAAGGTGTCGAGCCCCTCGGCACGTAGCAGGGTCACAAAGTGCTCGTCGGCAAACAGTTTTTTCAGGCCCTGCACGACCAGGAGCAGGCGCTGGTGGGCGTGCTCGGCTTTCAAGACCATCTTGCGCTGCCGCTCCACCTCCCGCTGGTAGGTGCGCACCAGGCTGTAGCTCGAAGTGGGCGGTTTAATCTGACCGGCATTCGGGGACCCTGGGCCAAAAGCCTGGCGCTTTTCGACGAGGCGTTTGGTCTCGATGATCTGACGGCGGTTGAGTTGGCCGTTTTCATAGGCCTCTTGCAACATGTCCCCCAGCTTTTCGTCGTCGTCTTTGGCGCGGGCAATTTCCAAGGCCGTGGTCAGCGGGATGGCACCGCGTTGCACCCCTTCGATCAGGCGCTCTTCACCCTGGTCGAGCAGGAAGACGATGTCTTTGACGTACTTCGGTGAGAGGCCAGTTTTCTGGATGATGGTTTCGGCGTCATACCCGCGCTTGCGCAGGATTTCAATGTCTGCCAGGATCTCCAGCGGTCGGTGGCCGCGCCGGGCGATGTTCTCGGCCAGGCTCATGATAAAGGCGTCTTCATCGCTGACATCGACCACTAGCGCGGGGATGTGCGTTTCGCCCAGGATTCGGAACGCGTTCAGCCGCCCCTCGCCGCAGACCAGCAGGTATTTGGGCTGGCCATCGTCACCTTTACGCTCGGTGAGGGTGATGGGTTTTTTGAGGCCAATCGATTTGATGTTCTCGACGATCTCCTCGAAGATTTTCATGTTGCGCTCTCGCGAGTTCAACACTTCGATCCGCGCAATGGGGATCATGGCGACGGATTCAGGTGTACCGGTCAACATGATGCCCTCCTTGTCTGTGGATGATGGTTGGTGGTCATGGGCAGGCTCCTTTCTTGGGGTTGATCAAATTCGGCGTTGCAAGCGTTCCCGCTCTGACATGCCGTAGAGGAAATTGAGGTCGTCAAAGCGGAAACACTCGATCTCAGCGCTGTTTCTGGCCGTGACCTGCAGTTCCCGGCTGGGCAAATCAAGTTGCGGCAACAGGTAGTAATCGAGTTCGGACGCATTGCCTGGGTCGAGGCGCACCGCCACGGTGATGTCCGGGTGGTAGCGACTGGGGTCAAACCGGATGCGCCAGCGTTGCAATCCGTTGGGCATTTGTTGACAGCGCGCAAGCACCAGGCTAATGACCAGCTCCTGGTTCAAATGCAGCAAATCGGTCTTAGGGTCGCGCCAGATCTCACCGCCCAACTCGGAAATGGTGTGCTCGGTACGCGCCACGATTTCCGGATGGAGTTGGCGCAGTCGGCGGTTGATTTCCAGAAACTCCAGGTCCCGTCCAGGGCGAAAACCCACCAGTTCGTAGGCTTTGCTGAGGCTGCCAAAGCGCTGGATGTAGGTGGCGGCGCTGGGCAATGCGGTCGCCTCATTGATGATCAACCCCGACAAGGTGCCGCGCTCCTGGTACAAGGCCCGCAAATGCTCAAGCAACTCATCTTCGGAGTAGCGTCGGCTGCGCTCGGTCAGGATTTCCTGAGCGGCCATGAAACTGTCGACCGAGACAATGCCTTCGAATGCACCTTGCTTGCGGATCCACATTTGCGGCGGGTTGTCGACGTGCTTCTTCTTGAGTTTGAAGGAGTGGCGGTTGTAGACGTTATTGCCGATGTACTTCTCGTTGGTGAGCACCTGGCGCACAGTACTGTATGTCCAGGGCCGGTTCAAATCGGTGTAGACAGGGATGGTATTGAGCCGGTGGGCAATCTCGCCCAAGGGCAGGTCATCCTCAAGCAGCCAACGGTAGATCTGATTGACGGTGGCCACCTCGTGGTCAGGGCCTGGCACCAGAATCACCCGGTCGGTTTGCAGGCTCTTGTGCTCGCCCGCTTTCAGGGTGGTCTTTATCGCACCAGTCTGATCGACAAGTACCCGACGTAGACCGAATCCGGCAGGGCCACCTTGCCGGAACCCCAGTTCAATCAGGCGGCATTGGCCTGCAAATACCTTGGCCGAGAGCTCCCGGCTGTACTCGCCCGCCATGGCGCGCTTGACGCCTTTGACGATGGTAGATACCGGGGAGCCATCGTTCTCGAACTGCTCAGCCACATAAGCCACGCCAATGCCGTTGCGTTTGCAGATGTATTCGTAATACGCCGATTCATCTGCATCCTGAAATCGCCCCCAGCGGCTGACGTCATAGACCAGTATCAGATTGAAGTCCGCTTCGCCAGATTCGACATCGGCAATCAGTTTTTGCAGAGAAGCCCGCCCGCCGATCGACAGGCCGCTTTTACCTTCATCAGCATAGGTCCTCACGATCTCAATACCACGCTTATGGGCGTACTCAAGTATCTTGTCGGCTTGGTTGTTGGTGGAGTATTGTTGATGCTCGGTAGACATCCGCACGTACTGCGCTGCGCGGAAGGTTTGGTTTTCATTCAAAGTCATGTTCTCTCGTGGCATTTTTGTTTCGGACATGTTTGCTTCGAAGGCCAAGAGCTATCAAGTCCATTCCGACAAAGGTGTGGAAATAAAGCGACCAATCTCATTTCCACTCAGCCCACTTTGCGCAGGCTGGCTGCGTCGATCTTCATGGCCACCGGTTTGCTCAAAAGATCAAGCAGAACCATCGCCCGACCTTCAGCGTCGTTCATCTGATAAATCGCCTGCAGACCGGCGAATGCTCCCCTGGTAATCACGACGTTCTCCCCATCCGAAAAAAGCGCTTTGGGCTGTTCGCTCTGCCAAGCCTCTCGCTCCCGCAGCATGGCAATCAAGGCCTCGTCGACCTTCGCCGCTTTGCTGCCGAAGCAGACCAATTCACTCACCCCGATGGTGGAGCGAATCGGACTCCAGCTCTGCCCTTGTCCGGTGGTGTCCAAACGCACAAAAAGGTAGCGCGCAAACATGGGCTCTTGCACAATGACATTTTTGCGGCGCACGATTTTTTCTGCTGCGAACATCGGCAGGTACGATTCATAGCCTTGGCGAGTCAGGTTGGTCAACGCCACAGTCTCCTGGTGTGGCTTGCTGCGTACCAAAAACCAATCCATCGTGTGATGGGCGGTGGATACCGGCGGTGACGTTGATTCAACCGCAAGCACCAACTCTGGTTCAGGTTCTGCTTTAAGTGGCTCCGGACAGGGTAATGTTTTGACCGCGTGTGACGGTGCTTTTTCAGGCGCTTCTTGAGCAGGCGGTAGAGGCGAACGCAGTAGCTGCGCCATGGCACGAATCAATGGCAGTGGCCGCTCGGTGGCAAGCGCGGTCTCCACCAGCTGTTGCATTTCGCTGCGCTCATAGGATTGGATGTCGTCGAGCTGGTAGCCGATTTGCAAGCCAGTCTGCGAGATAGAGAGGCGCTCATCGGCGTCGCGCAATTTGTAAAGGGCCTGCACCGGCAAGCCCATGCGATCCGCTGCTTGTTGACTGCTCAGGATTCTGGTCGTTTTGGCTGGGTCTTTGTTTTCCATGCCAGCATGAACGCTCTGTTTCGAACAGAAGCCAAGTCAATTCTGGGCTGAAACGACAAAAGACCCCGCCTTCGTCGCGCCCATGGGAAATGGGAACGAGAAGACGGGGTCTAAGGTACCAAGTACAGGGTTATGGTGTGGTCGCACTTGCAGCTGCCGCCTGCCTGGCATGCCATTGCTGCAGTTCCAAAACCATCAGGGTGGTTTGAGCCGCATCTCGGGCTAATTGCTCACACTGAATACTGTTCGCATGGCCTGCGGAATCAGGTACAGCGTCGGCGGCGCCTGCTTCAACTCCTGCGGCAATGGCGGAAACGGCGGGCAAGGTGCTGGGATCATGGCTGGGCTGGATGCGCAGCCCGATATCACCGCCACGCCAAGCAGGCCGCAGGCCAGCCAATATGCCCTTTTTTGTCTGAAATTCATTCGAAATCTCCTGATTGATTTGACTTTGAGATTGCTGCACATCAGCGGCGCGTTGCTCTTGCTTAGCCACGACCAACGCCACTCGTAACTTCTCGGCATTCCACTCCCGTTGAATTCGGGACTCTCCGATCTGAACTCCGCAGATGAATACCATCAGCAGCACGAAACCGCCCATCAGGTAATTCCAGTTGGCGTAGATGAATCTGGAAACCCAGCTCATGGCGTACCTCCGTCCAGAGCTTGCAGCTTGTGTTGGTTCATCAAATTGATCACCTTGTCGGCATAGCCTGGATCAGTGGCATACCCGGCCTTGGCCAGTGCCTGTGCAAATGCCTCTGCCTTGAGGCATTGGAAGCACGGCTGATAGCGTGGGTTTTGCTTGAGAAAGGCTGCGTGGTCATCGATGCTTTCTTGCCAGCTGGCGTACTTGCGCCACTTGGCAGGCACCACAACCCACTGGCCACGGATGAATTCCTTGGTCTGCAAGATCAAAGTCTCCCCCCGCCAACGGCTATCGGCCTTAATGCCAAAGAGGTTCTTCCCCACCTTAGCAAGATCCGACTCACCCCAACCGGACTCCAGGGCCGCCTGAGCGATCGTGATGCTGGCGAATACCCCCGTGCGTTTGGCAGTAGCCTGCGCGGAAGATCCGATCATTGCGATGAACTCAATCGGCTTCATAGCAGCTCCTTCACGTCCTTGGCCACCGCATCAAGCGAGTCATCCCGACGCTTGTCGATGAAAGCAAAGGTCCAGCGCACCATCGCCCATCCTGGCAGGCCACAGGCAAAGATCAATCCACCCATGGCGCACAGTCCGATAGTTGAAAACGCCCAGTGATGTAGATCGAAGTGCTCGACGGTGAATGCACCGCCGCCGATGCTGGACACCACCGTGCTGATCAAGCCGACGGCCCACTCCCGCTTATTCCGAGGTGGGGTCATCAGCATGACCACCACGGCAGCCAAAGTGGCCCCGCTCGCGACAGCGGCTGCTGTTCCTCCCAGCGCCTTGTAGGCCACTGCTGCTCCGGCAACCCCACTACTTGTCGGTTCTGGCATTCATTTCTCCAAAAAAGAAACCCGCCGTGATTGCTCCTCGGCGGGCGGTTACAAAAATCAGGTTCAGATCAGGATTGATCGGCGGTATGCACCAACGCGTTCTCGGCCACGCAAGTCAGCTCGACCTGCTCAGCCCTAGGCTTAACGCTCATGACGCGCGCCAGCTGGGACCAGGACTGGCCCACACCAAAAGCAAAGTGCGTTCGCTCTCGGTCAGCACCGACCTGTGGCTCAAAGCCGGGTTGGGTTTTCAGGACAGCATGGGCGACAGTTGAGCCCGACGTGACCTCTATTGCATCGGAGACCGAGCCATCGGGCTTTCGCAGAACGAGGTAGTGAACGGCTCCTGACTGCCAACTCAGCGGCTCAGAACATCGCACGGTTTTCGTCTCGCCGTCCCAGCTCAAGACCTCGCCACTCACGCCCCAACGGGGAATGTCATGGCTGATGGCAATCAAGTCCCCGTAGGTCGGGATCAAACCCTCCAACTCGGTCCGGAAGGTGACGATCCTTCGGCGATATCGATTGGCCGCTGCGATGTATTTCCCCTCACGCACGCTCTGCGCCTTATCGGTGCAGCCAAACAACCTCACACGCGCAGGCTTGGCAGCTTGGGATCCACGTAAGGCCACTGTGAACTCATCGGGTTTCCAGCTCTTGGGATTGACATATTCGATCGTGACTGCATCCGCTGTTGCATCGCCTGGCATCAGGTACTGAATCTTCAGGCTGTTGCGCACGATGTTTCGTGCAGAAAAGAGCGCCACCGGGATGGTCTTGGGTTCATCGCGAACGATGCGAACAATCCCACCCTGCAAGAACGGCACAGCACGCCCCGTCCGCGCAATCTGTCCCAAGGCGTCCCACACCGTCTGGTTCTGATCGAACACGGCATTGAAGGTATCCCCGCGCGCCGACCACACCGCATCCAACCGTGCCAAGGCCTCCAAGTCCAACTGCCGGTCAGGCAACCCTGCGCCATAGCTGGACTTGACCGCATCTGCAAACGCCCACGCAATCGAGCGAGTGGGTTGCAGTGCAGACCATCCAGTGCTCGGGTTCCAGATGGAGAGCTTGCGCATCACCAGACAGTTGACCAGTCGAGATGAGCGCTGCGATAAGTTGTCTGTCGCGCGCATCCTTAGTGCCAAGTAGGTCAGATCAGTGGGCAGACTCGATCCCGCCAAATAGCCCTTGGCCTGGCCCCAACGCAGCTCGTGACCAGCTCGGTTGCTGGTGTCCCGCGCATCCAGGCGCTGCAGGCGAATCTCATAACGCCCAGGCAACACCGAATACTTGAACGACAAGCGTTGTGCGGTATTCGTGGCGGCTGAGTAGGTTTCGTCAGCCACATGGAGCCAGCCTGAGGTGGCATCGCCATCTTCGTTGATGCTTCGTACCTCAACCCGCCATTGCACCGACCGGCTCTCCAATGCACCGCTGTCATTGGCGTAATACAGTCCGCGAAGCATCACCACATCAACACCAACCTGATTGATCAGTGTGCCCACAGGGTTCAGGGCAAAGGGACCAACGATGGCACCGGCGTCGCTGACAGCAATCATTTCCTGCCCGGACACCTCTGGGGCCGTGACCACATCGGGGTTGAACAAGGTGTTCTGGCCACCAGGCTCAATCACCTGAGCCTGCACCTCGGCAAACGAGCTGATTGGGCTGTCATCGATGGACAGCTCCTCAAACTGGAACTGGCCCACACCGATAACGTGCAATTGATGGAGATACTCTTCGTTGTTCTCGTACTCGGTATAGGGCATGGTAGCCAGGTCCGGGTACACCAAATGATGGCCATAAATCACGGGGACTGGTTGCGACAGACGTCCATAGTTGCCGCGCGCCTGCAAGGAGTAGGTCGGACTGGGGGATGTCGTGTTAGCCGATGCCGAGGGCAAAGACTGATTTGGCAATGGCACCAACGCATTGACCAACACAGAACCCGTGACGGCGATCGCAGTGGACGCTACCGCCGTGGCCAGCGTGCCTGAATACCCCATCGAAGCAGCCAGAGCGCCGCCATATGCATTTGCAACCACCAGGACGGCGATCATGAGCACAGTTCTCAGCGGGTTCTTGCCGCCACCTCCACCTCCTTGCGGCAGAGTGACCAACGCCACAACATCACCCGCATCGATCGGTGTCACCGCCCTGTGTGCCATCAGCACCGGCTGGCCGTTTTTGAGGATCAAGGTGGGCTGATCGAGCTCGATGCCATCACGACTCATCCATTGAGCGATAGTGGGCGAACCAAACACATGGCTTACCTGCCGATCACTGGGCTCGAACGGATTTCGCATCCAAATGACCAGTCCAGGACTGGGTAGGCCTGACATGCAAACGCCTGTCATGGCAATTCCTTCCATCGGTAATACCCCTCCACCTGCCAGCCGTGACTAGCAAGAGAACTCAGTTGTTGAAACACCACGCCAATTTGCTGGGCACAATGCAAGACACCACCGCCGTCCGCATCGACCCACACGCCCACATGTACGGGGTGTCGAGACTGACGCATCAACACTGCATCGCCCTGCTTGGGCACATCGACTGCCACCCAACGCTGCCGCTCAGGGTGGGTTCTGAACGTATGAAGGACCGTTCGCAGATTCAGCGCGTCCACCGGGATCACCGGCAAGTCACGACCGAAGTGGGTCTTCTGGACCCAAAGAAAAAGGCCCCAGCAGTCAAATGACTCGGGGCCTCTCTCACCTGCTATCCACGGACGACCGATGTACTGAATCGCCCAACTCGGTGAATCTTCATCTGTCATCGGGCTAATCCTGGAAATTCGGTTGCGGTGTACAGGCGTGACGGGAATGTCTTGTTTCCAATGTCCGCCATGCGTGCCTTGGCAGTGACCCGCTGCACGTCGGCCTCAACTTCGGTGATCACGAGCGTGATCGGTGGATCCATCTGCGGACCACTCAGATTGTTGGACAGGTACGGACGGTAAGTCACTTCAATGGATGACTCCGAAGCCGATGCCTCGTCCAAGTGCTTCACGATCTCCCGGGTGACGTTGTCCAGGGTGATCGCGATTTCGGGAACTGGCGCGATATCCACCGGCGGCAGATCCAGCTCAAAGCCCATGGCAACGAAGCGAACCTGGTGGCCCGCATTGATCGGCGCTGACGCCTCAAGCCTTGCAAATAAGTCTTGCTGATCACGCACTACCCGGATAGCGGTCGAGTTACCCGCTTCATCCCTGAAGTCCGGATGTCGGATCTCCAGGGTATGCAGTATGACCACATCACTAGGAGCACTTGCATAGGCTTCCCGAAGCGCCTCAGAGAGTGCGGCATCAGGCATTCGAGACCTCTATCGGGATGAACTTGCGGCGCGGTGATATTTGGTCTTGCGACTTCAACCCAAAAACGTCGGCTCGATCCTCTGGTAAATCGCCTTCGATACGATAAACGGCACACCCTGTCAGGTGTTCAATGGCAGCCACAAAGAACGGCACATGGTCCGAGTACGCGTTGTCGCAGGCGGCTGTCCACAACGGCCCTTCCAAGAACATGCAAGCGCCCTTACAAGCCTGAAGCACTGGGCAATTCAGGCATTCAGTACGCTTTGACCAGTGTGTCGATGTGTTGAGCGCTACTGCTTTGAGATTGGAGAGATGGCCAATGTGATGTGATTGCCCATTGGGTGCAACAGAAACCGCGCTCACGTTCTGACAGGTGAGCACATTACCCATAAGGTCGACGGCGACTTGATTCGCGGTATCCATCCCGCACTTTTGCCCCAATACGCTGGCAGGACGACGCTCCAAGATACTGCGCGCCCATTCCTGCATGCGGGATCGAGCCACGTCCAAATGGACGATACGACCACGACGGATTTCATCAAGCGATTGACGTCGAAATGCAAATGCCTCCTGCTCAGACTGGATCGAGTTGGCTAAGCCACCGGCATCGTAGGGATCGACAAAAGCACCTTCGCCGATTGACAACGATGAGTCACCAGTCAGCTGCAGGAAGAATTTGGCGATTTCTTCCCGGCTGGTGTTGGTTCGATGGACCATCGCATTGAACGAAATACGCCCCTTCGGTGCAAGTCGTTGATACAAATCCATGATTCCTTCGCGACTCGCCTCATCATTCAACGGATCTGGGCCGCGAGCGGCTTGTCCTGGCCCGTCATGACTAACGCCTACCCCAAATCCCATCACATCAAGCCAAGTATTGACCTCGGGGTTGAGTAAAGAGCCGTTGGTAACGATGCTGAATGAAGCAGCCGGGTATCGCTGTCGCAAGGCTTCGGCCAATGGACGCAAGGTCTTGATGTAGACCAGCGGCTCTCCACCCCAGAACTCAATGCGCTCTGGAGCCCTCTCAAGACTTGATTCGAGCAGATGCAAGAACTGCGGCACATCTGCCTGCGTTGTTTCTTCAGCATGAGGGACGAATCGCTGGCTGCAGTAGTCACACGAATAGTTGCATGAGAGACCGAGCTGAATTTTCAGAACTTTCGGACTCTCTTTGCGCCCTGGCATCGTCTGACTGATCGCCTCAATGTGACCAACCGACAAGGTTTTTTCCACATACGGTAGAGGCCAAGGCATCAGATCCCCATCGAGCAATTCACTGGTCTGGTTGTCGTAGATCAGAGTGACGGGTGAATTGGCACGATCGCGTGCCAGCAATGTGAACTTGGCCATCACATGCCTCCACTCTGAACCGACGGTTCTTGTGCAAAAGCCTCGGGGCAAGCCTGACGACAAACCTCTGCAGCGTCTTGGTGGGCGAACTTGGCCAAGTGGTATTCACGACGGGAGCGGATGCGCTCGCCTTCGACTACCGTCACAGTAAACAAAACATGCTCGTCATCAACGAGGTCTATGGTTTTCTCAATCATCGTCATCTCCGAATCGGCTCATAGCCGGGTGTACAGCTCGGTGTAGTTGTGGGACGCCACACGCAGGGTCACGACCAATAAGGTGCGTTGACCGCTTGGGGCATTGAAGGGGTTGGTCTCATGCCATACCCGCGATGGGTGCAATACGACCAGGCCGGGAGATGTTTCGATGTAGCGAACCTTCTCCCAAAATGGAAACCCCGCCATGGGGCGGGGATCCTGTAGGAGCAATTCACCATCTCCGACCGTCCTATCACGGTCCTGAGGAGGTATTCGGTCGTTGCCGCAATCTAAATACAGACACAGCACATGATCGCCCGTGTGGTGGTAATGGGGCTGCGCGCGCATGCCTTTTTGGTAGCAAACAGGGATGCACCGAGCGAGCACCTCCAGCTCGTCCACATTGCCAATCCCATGAGCCTCTTTCAGATAGGCGCGGTAGGTGCGATCAACCCAGCGTTTGAATTCAAACCAGACCACAGGGGCATGCATCTCATGATCAGGCAAGAACAGATTCAGCTGCGTTCGCAACTTCACGGGCACATCAGGCAATGCATGACGAGGCGGATGGGCTTTGTGATTGCGAAATCGCTCCGTGGTGAATTGCTTCAACTCCTCGAGCTGGTCCATGGTGAAGGGCGATTCCTCATGGAGAACTGGGGTGCTCCATAGATGCTCAAGCATTGATCACCTCACATCCAAATGAAACTGCAATTCGCAGCTCGCTGCAGTAGCGAGAAATCGGACGAGCTGCATGCGTTTGCGTCCCGTTAAACACCACCAGTCGATTGGGTTTGACCAATGCGCAGGCATCGACCTCTCCATCCTCGGAAAGCGTGATGAAGTCTCCACCCCAATCCCTCTCCCAGTTCATCACTGGATACCAAACGGCTGTGCGGGCAGTCCGTGCGTACTGCACAGGGAAGTCCCTGTGAAATGCTGACTCGTCACCAAAGGACTGAAAGTTAGCCCAGATCCGAGTGAAGGCCTCTCCGCCAAAGTGCTGCTGGCGAACGATCTCGGCAACCTCAGCCAAGGGGCTTTTCGACGCACAAAAGGCCTCGTAACTCAGCTCAGAATTCCAAGCACCATCGTCATAGTGGTGTTGATGTATTCCTGGCAACACGAAATTGCGATGCCAGAACACGCCTGGTGCATTCGCGTGTGCTCGCCATCCGAAGATGGGGCTTTGCGACAAAAGCCAGGCTCGCGTTGCTTCACAGAGTTCGGGGGAAACTGGGTTGTCGTAAACGTTGATGGGCATGGTTGTCGACCACGTTGAGTTCGAAGTGCAACTCAACCGCTGGCTCCTGTGCGTTGTAGGGGTGAGTGTGGTGAGCCAGATAGCTCGGGAAAATCAACAGCATTCCTGCTGCCGGATAAATCATTTCCGATCTCAGCCCCTCCCATGGCAGGCGCTTAAATCCAAACGCTCCACTCGGATTGACCAAAACGAATGCGCCGGAGTAATCACTGCGCTCAGGATTCGCCCTGGCTTCAGTACTCAGCACGAATACCGCTGACAGATCGGTGTCCTCACAGTGCAGCGGCAAGCATTGCCCTTTCTGTATGACCACTTCTCGTCCAGTCAGGTGGCTCACACTGCATCCGTACTCGGTCTCGACCACCTGCTCGATCAATTCCGCAACCTGCTGAAATGGTTCGACGACATGCAAACTCTCCCGTGTGCATCGAGACCATGGCATGCCATGAGGATTAATGCTCTCGTGTGAAGCCAGCGCCCGTTTGCGCATCTCCAGCATCACGTCATCTGGAAATGGATGGAGACCGACATATACCCTTGCTCCAAACAGCTCCTTAGTCATGGATCTGGATGGAGACATCAGAAGCACCACTGAAATATTTGAAACCGGCTTTGACCCGTGCTGAATCTCCCGCCACAAGGCCCAAGGCTATGAAAGGGACACTTGCCTGGCCGTTGACTGTTTTGATGCGGGTCTTTGGAAGGTAGCCATTGACCGCCTCAAGAAAGATTTCAGCATCGTGCTCAATAGGCATGTCATTCGCATCAAGCACTTGCACCTGGACGTTGACCTGGGCGTCAGGTGTACAGCTCGTTGGCGCTGATATCTGGACACCAGGCAAAAGGATCAACTCCCGTACCTGGGCACTCGCCGAATAGTCGGTACGTTCGATTTCCGAGGCGTCCACGCCCATCACCACACAATCGCCTTTGTTCACATCGGGGTTGATGTTCACGGTCACAGCACAGTCTTCAAAGGCCGAGTCCGAGAACGGAACCACAAAGCCCACCGACAGATTGTTTTGGTAAGTCGTTCGGGACAACTCTGGGGCCGACATCTTGGTGGCCATGGAATAGGTGTAGAGCGGGATCGGATCAGTGAACGACCGGACATCCCAACGGAATGTCAGATGCCAGGCTTGACGATCCGCCCACCCCGTACTTCTTTTGAGCAGCTCATAGTCAAACTCGCTGGCAGCGATGACCTTGTAGAACTTGTCACCGCTTTGGACAACGCTCCCATCATCTGGCACTGGTTCGCTGGGATTGGGTGAAAAAACAATGCACATCTCCACGCCTACGCGTTGCTTTGGCGCATCGACCAGGACTCGAACCACGTGATCTGGCGAGCTCGCATAGGCCGGGGGACGGGTGATATAGACCTTCATCGCGTCTCCTCAGCAGCAGCCGCAACATGCACAGTTGCAATTGCAATTGGTTCGGCAGTTGAACGATCCACAGTTGCAGTTGCGGTACCAACGGTGGTATTCAGAACCACCGATCTCATTGGCGGCTTCGTAGTACCCGTCGTAGTTGAATCCGACCGACACCGCGTTGAAGACCTGAGAGGTGCCGCCTGCACCGTCATAGCTGCCCCAGTTGGCACAGTTTCCTGTCGGCACGCCGCTCACACCCCAAGTCCACCAATTGCCATTGGGTGGATTCCAGTACCCGTTACTGGCGCAGTTGCCATTAGGCAGATATCCATTGCAGTTGGTGGCCCGGTCGTCGTAGTACTGACTTGAGCGATTCATCTCTCCGATGTCCTGCCCGTCGGCCATCTTGTAGCCCGTATTTCGAGCGTCATCACTTGTGACGCTGCTCTTAAACAAGGCTCCATTGGTCATCGTGATGGAGCCCGTCATGGTTCCACCGGCCTTGTCCAACTTGCCATTGATTTCGTTCTGCAAGGCATCATCCAGCCCCGCTTTGGGGATGCGCGTAATCGCCATGATTTCTCCTAGTTAGATGTAACGCACCACAATCCGCGCGCTGGCGGCTGGTGCTGATGTGAATCGCAAAGTCGCCCCGGAATTGACCAGGACGTAGGCATCGAGTGAGTCCTGCACCACGTAATTGACCGTCACGATCAATTTGTGGACGCTGGACGCTGCAGTGCTCAGACTGAAGTCAGTAGCCGAACCATTGCCGGTAAAGACCTGTGGAGCGACGCTGGAGCCGCCCGCTGCAGCGGCATACCCCTGCGCCTGACTCATGTAGCTCTGAGCTTGGGTGGCAGATGTTGCTGATGCTGTCGCAGAGTTCGCCGATGCGGTCGCACTGCCAGCCGACGCCGCAGCCGAATTCGCGGCACTGGTTGCTTGCTGACTGGCCGTCGCCGCATTGGCGGCAATGGACTGTGCGTAGTACTTGGCCGAATACTCGGTCGAGCCAGAAACAGGCCCCGATGTCTTGTTCGCCCATTCCTCGGCTGCGGCTGCGCCTGACTGCGCTTCCTTGTCCAAGTAGCGCACGCTGATCACCACGCCACTGGCAGGAGCCGAACTGAATCTGAGCGTTGTCGTGGCTGGTGTGGTGTAGGCATCCAAGGGTGCCTGAGGCACCCCGGCAACCGTCACCATCAGTGCGCCGGGATATCCAACGGGCCGACTGATTGTGAAATCAGTCTTCACGCCGTCGCCGGTAAACACATCGGCGGGAATGACCGTATTGGCCGTCACCGCTGCTGCCGATCCTGCCGCTTGCCCTGCCCAGTATTTGGCTGAGTAACCACTGCCGTCGACCGTACCGGTGGTCTTTTGCGCCCAATCAGAAGCAAGAGCGGCTTGCGCCTGCGATGCCGTCAACGACCCTGCTGCGCTTGTGGCACTGCCTGCCGCCGCAGTCGCCGAATTGGCCGCTGCAGTAGCACTCGCCGTTGCATCCCCAGCTTTAGTCGTTGCCGTTGTGGCTGACCCAGCTGCCGACGTGGCCGAAGTTGCCGCATTGCTGGCACTCGTGCTGGCGTTGCTGGCCGAGGTTGCTGCCGCTGTGGCACTGTTGGCTGCGTCCGTCGCTTTACCACTTGCAGTAGTGGCAGAACCTGCCGCTGCAGTAGCGGAGCCCGCCGCATTCGTGGCTGAGGTTGCCGCTGCAGCCGCCTGCGTACTGGCGGAACTGGCAGAAGTCGCTGCATTGGTCGCCGACGTTGCGGCATCCGAGGCTTTGGTCGAGGCGGTACTTGCTGAACCAGCCGCAGCTGTCGCACTGGCCGCCGCATCCGTTGCCTTTTGCGTGGCGGTTGATGCTGAAGAAGAGATCGACTGCGCGTAGTACTTGGCCGAATAGTCGCTGCCGCTGACGGGGGCTGTCGTTTTGGTCGCCCAATCCTGCGCCAGAATGGCACTGCCAGATGCACTGCTGGCCGAACTTGCTGCAGCTGTTGCGCTGCTGTTTGCATCGGTGGCCTTAGCCGTTGCTGTTGTTGCAGAGGCAGATGCCCCGCTGGCACTGTTGGCTGCATTGGTCGCCGATGTCGCAGCGTCGCTGGCTTTGGTGCTGGCTGTGGTGGCTGAAATTGCCGCATTGGTGGCCGAAGTCCCAGCATCAGCAGCCCTGGTCGTGGCCGTGGTTGCTGAGCCTGCTGCCGATGTTGCACTACCAGATGCCGCCGTCGCAGACGACGATGCCGAATTGGCACTCGCAGCAGCTGCCTGGGCGTGGTACTTGGCCGAATATTCCGTCGAGCCAGAGACTACACCGCCGATTTTGGTGGCCCACTCCTGTGCAGACGCTGCGCCAGATTGAGCTTCCTTGTCGAGATATCGAACACTGATTCCCACACCTGTCGCCGGTGCGGACACAAAGCGCAGGGTTGTACTGGCGGGGACCGAGTACGAATCTATCGGGGCTTGAGGAACTCCGGCCACCGTCACCAACACAGCACCCGGATAGGCCACGGGATGGCTGAGTGTGAAATCCGTCTTGACGCCATCCCCTGCAAACACTTCAGCCGGAATCACCGTATTGGTGGTCACCACGGCTGCCGAGTTGGCTGCCAGACCGGCCCAATACTTCGCCGAATACCCAGTGCCGTCAACGGTTGCAGCGGTTTTTTGCGCCCAGTCAGACGCCAACGAAGCCTGCGACTGAGCCGAGGCCAAAGCGGTCTGTGCATCGGTTGCCTTACTGCTGGCCGTGGAGGCGGAGCTCGCCGCCGAACTGGCACTGGTGGCCGCATCGCTGGCCTTTTGCGTTGCGGTGGTGGCCGAGGCTGCCGCCGCTGTTGCCGAGCTCGCGGCATTGGTGGCACTGGTTGCGGCATTGGTCGCCGAAGTCGCCGCAGCCGTTTTGCTGCTGCTGGCATCACTGGCTTTGGTACTGGCAGTGGTTGCCGAAGTCGCCGCAGCCGTCGCAGAACTTGCCGCACTGGTTGCAGAATCACTGGCCGCACTTGCCTTGGTACTGGCTGTTGTGGCCGACGTCGAAGCACTGCTAGCCGATTGAGCAGCATTACTCGCTTGTTGGGTAGCCGTGGCCACCTGATTGGTCAGATCTTGGCGGGACGCATCGAGTTGGGTTTGAACTCCATGAATGACGTTGGCCACGCTCCTGACCTGGCCACCTTCCGTGGCCACGGTCGTCTGATCATTCCCGTGGACGATCTCATGGAGCAGTTGGGCATCCCCCTCGATCGTTCCCACAGCTTCATCCAGCCGGGTCTTGAGGGTCATGATTGGGTTCCTTTAATTGATCTACCAGTAATCAGCAGCCGCCATGGATTGGTTGAGCCAGGTGTGCAGGCGCTCTCCCAGCGCAATGGCGTCTGGCCCCAGCACCGCAGCAACTTGGGTCTCATCGGCAGTGAGCCGTGGAAATTCCTGCACTTCCAATTGCGCTTTGACTTGCCAGCGGTTGCCAGGCAACAGCTCGGTGTCCCACGGCACAATGAACCGGGACTGCACCGCCTGAACACCCAAGCCACCCGCCAAGGGCATCGCAAACCAGAGAACGCCTTGGTTGAGGACATGCATCCACCAGGCATCAAAAACGGCAAACGCCTGTTGCGAGAAACGCCACTCCGCACGCACCCGATAAAGCGTGCTAGTGGAGCGCAAGCGCATCCGAGCCACCCCGGCATCGATATCCGTTCGCACCGCATTCGATTGCGGGGCCAGCCCATAGCCCTCGATGCGCGGCAGCGGCAAGGTGTCCGGCCAAACAGGGATGCCAGCAGGCAAGGTCACATCACTCATCGCAAAGCTCCTACCGCTGGGTTAAGCCCATAGCGACGCTCAAGCGTGGGGGCAATACCCACACCCTGGTTGATGGAACGATTCATGCGCGCCTCGATCTGCTCGACGATCACATCCAGCCGAGTGCTACCGTCGGGTTGCTGGGTGGTTTGAACTCTCGCGTCTACGCCTGGCGCATGGTTGGTCACATTCACCAGCACCTTGACCGGCGACGGATTGTTTTTTGCCAAAGCGCCACCGAGTGCACGCAACTGCCCCTGCGTGAAAACCGCCTCACCCGGCTGCGCGATGATGGGCACCTCACCCGCCACCAAGCCACCGGTATGAAACCGCTGAGCGCCATCGAAGTGCTGCAGCCCGACAGTGCGTGTGGCCAGCACATCGCTGCCAATCAGGCCACCGGTGTGCGCCACCATCGTGCCGCCCGACATCAGGTCCGTAGCTCCAGCAGGGAATGCACCGCCCAACCCGTTGCCGCCTGAACCACCAAACAGGTTCAGTCCGCTCATCCACCCGGCCAAAGGCAAGGTGATCATTTTTTGGATCTGGATGCGTACCAGGTCCGCAATGATCGAGTTGGCCAGACTGTTGAAGTCCACCTTGCCGGTCGTCACAAACTGAACCATCGCGTCTTCCATGGACTTGAAGGCACCGGTTACGGCACGTTCAGCCTGCTTGGCCGCATTGGTCGCGTCCTCGATGTAGGTGCGCAGGGAACTACGAAGGCCATAGTCAAAGCTGCGCTGGTATTCCACGTTGGCACGTGCGAGTTCTTCCACGATCGGCAACTGCCGCGCCAAGGCGTCGTTGATGGCAGCGATGGCCTCGGCCTTGAGTCCTGGATCGTTGATTTGCTCAGCCTGGCGCAACGCCATGACAGCGGCTTTTTCCATATCGAAGCGTGTCTGCAGCGCAGCGCGCTCGACTTCGCCGACATCCAGAAGCTGCCGCTTCAACTGCAACTCTTCCTGCTTGAGGCGGTTGTTGCCGATGTAGTTCTCGGTGATCTGATGAACCTTTTGCAGCTCCTTCTCGTACTCCTCAAACTTCTTGTCGGCCTCCTTCTGCTTCTCCATCCGCTCGATGGCCTCGATGTACTTTTCTGCTTCCTTGACGACACCTGCGTAGCCCTTGCGTTCCAGCTCTAAGGCCCGTGCGCGCAACTCAGTACCTTCACCTTGGGTGACGCGCAGAGCACGCTGCTCCAGTTGCTTCAGAAACTGCAAGCCTTCGTTGTTCTTCTCAAAGCCAGACAGGTCTAACCCACTGGGTCTTTTACGAGGCATCTTGGGCAAGAACTCGTCATAGATCTTCTGAACCTGCGCAGCTTGCTCTGCCGTTTCCAGGACAAACTTTTGCCCCATGACGCGCACCGTTCGGCGTTGCTCATCGAAGAACTTTTCGATCTTGTTGACGTAGCCAGGGTTGTCCGTCAGATGCGTCAATCGGTCGTTTGCAGCCTCGACGAACCGATCACGCGCCGCTTGCAACTTGGCGATTTCGGCATTGATCTGCGTCTCGTCATAGCCCATGGTTTTCATGGAGCGCAGCATGTCGGTCTTGATCCAGGTCTCCACGTCCTTGGCGACAACCTGCAGACTGTCAAAAGGCTGGCTGATCACGCGCTTGGCAAGCACCGCTGACTCGGCAATGAAGCCCAACCCGGTCGCTACTTCCTCTAGAAAGGACAAAACCTGTTGGCGGTTGTGCGTGATGGCCTGCAACTCGCTCGTGAAACCACCGGCCTCGGTTTTGGCCAGGAACATCTGCTCCGTCAGGTCCGCCAAGATCGGTAGCAACGCGGAACCGATTTGGCGCTGCACGCCTTCGTTGACCGCGTGCAAACGCTTCATGTTGTCGTTGAACTCCTCTGCAGCGCGTGCTGCATCGGCAGACATGACCAGCCCGAGCCGCTTGGCCTCTTCCATCATTTCAGTCAGCCCATCACGCCCCTGGTTGAGCATGGGGATCATGTCCAGACCGTTCTTACCGAACAGCTTGACCGCGAGCGCCGCCTTTTCTGCACTGTCGGGCATGGCTGCGAATTTCTCCGCCAGATCCAAGAGCACCTGCTCAGTTGGTCGAATCTGCCCTTGCGCATCCAGCGCCGACACACCGAACGCCTTGAGCGCAGCACTGCCTTCGCCACCCTTGACCTTGGCATCGAACATGGCAGTCGAGAGAAATTTAAGCGCCTTGGTCAAACTCTCAGCACTCACATCCGACAGCTCGGAGGCATACAACAGTGCCGACAAGGCCTCGACCGAAACAGCGGTTTTCTGAGAAAGCTTGTTGAGCTCTTCGCCCACCTCAGCAACCGGAACAACCAGCTGATGCATGCCATAGCCGAGCGCAGCAACGGATGCCCCCACGATCAACCCGGCGGGGCCAAGACGACCGAGCACACTGCCCAGCATCCCAAGGCGTGAAGTGGCGTCCTCCATGCGCACGAAAGCGTCGTTGGCCGCCTTGGACAACAGGTTCAGACCGGCAGAGGCAGGCTGCGATGCTGACTCGATTTTTTTGAGCGATCGCTCTCCGGCTTCGCCCACGTCTGCCAGTTCAGCTTTGACTTTGCCGCCGTCAATGACAGCCAGTCGAATCGATAGGTTACGTTCAGCCATTTGGGTTGTCCGGAGATGGTTTGTTCAATGCTTGAGTCAGGCCCGCCTCAACGGCAGGGAATAAATGGGTCATGGCAGCAGGGTCTGCATCCAGGGCATGGCTGGCAGACATCCACGCGTTGAAGTCCATGCCCAGTACTGCGCCTTGAACAGCGCGCACTTGGGATGAACAGACATCAAGCACCGCAAGGGCCTGCCAGCCCTCTTCGGTTCTAGGTGAATTCACCCGGTACGGACACTCAGGACAGGTCGTCTCGCATGCCTCGCAGTACGTTGCCCCGCCACCGAAGTGCCATTCGGTGCGGGCCTTCAGCCGTTTTTTTCAGCGTCCAAGAGATAGAGCGCGGCCAGGTATTCACGCTCGAAGGCATCGGCCACTGGCCACAGCTCCATGAGCGCAGCAATGCCGTCCGGCGTGACGGCTGCGGCTTTGCCTTTGTCGTCACCCACGCCCTCCCAAGCCAAGATGGCAGCCTTGGCCAACTCGGTGATGAGGGTGGCCGTGCGCTCTCCGGCTGCAGTGTGGTCTTTGCCATCGATCAGGGCCGCTGCATGGCGAGCTGCCATGACCAGCGCAGTGGTCGCAGGCTTGACTTTGATGCGCACGCCTTGAACCAGGTCGAGCCAATACGGCTCACGTTTCAGATTGAGTTTGAGCATTTTTGCCTTTTAAGTTCAGTACGCAACCACGTCATTGACGAGTTGCACGGTCAGCATGTGACCGGCTGCGGTGTTCTTGGCAGCCTGCCAGTCGAAGGTGGCCTGAATACCCCCGGGGCCAGAGATCGATAGCTTGGGCTTAGGCAGGTAGACCTCATGCGCTATGAAGGTCAGGCTCTTGGTTGCGTCAATGACATAGCTGAAGGTCAACTCCAGCGGGGTGTTGTTGGTTGCAGCGTCGATCAATTCCGTATCCGCAAAACGCACCTCCAAGTTGCCCGTCAAGCTGGCCACTGTGGGATCGGCTCCTTCGATCTTTCCGTCGGAGCGAATCGTTTCGATGCGCGCCAGATTGTTCGAATAGGTCAACTGCGCGGCGACCACGTTGCCCAGGGCCTGGCCATTCTTTTTGATCGAACCCTGAAACTGATTGAAGCGGGTGATCGGCAAAGTGGTGGGCGTCACGTCTGCGCTGGAGGTTCGCTTGACTTCCCCTTGGGCAATGAGGCCCAAGGTGGCGTCGGCTGCGCCAGAGCGCGCGAACTTCACCTGCAATGAGTTGGCCATCACGCCCGAGGCCAAGAAGTACGCTGGGATGTCCGGCAGTCCCGTCTCCAGTGACAAGCTTGGCAGACCTGAGTTGCCAGAAACGAAGGTGTGGGTGTGCGCGGTGTCTCCAAGGCTCACTGGACTTCCCAACAGCGCTTTAAGCCACATGCCGATGTTGCGAAGGTCGATGGGAATGACGATGTCACCCTCGACTTTGATCACGTCACGGATGGGCGCACTCGGGTCTCGACCTAGGCCAATCAGATCGTTAGCAATCAGGCCTTGCTCTGAGCCCAAGGTGGTGGAGACAAATGGAATCTTTCCAAAGTCTCCGGTCGGTGTGTTGCCATAGGTGGGTTCAAACGCAGCCAATAGGCTGGCGTTCGCGCCATATGCACGAGCCATGGTGAATCTCCAGGTTGTTAAAGTTTGTGAGGCGATCAGGCCAAGGGATGGCTACTCGCGTAATGCATCACCACGTCCAGCGTGCAGGCCTTGATGCCCACAGACCCTTCGGGTGTGACGTCTTCAAATTTGGGCGGCATCACTTCGGTGTGGTCAATCTGTCCAGACAAGGTCGGATCGGCCAAGACCAGGGTGCCCAGCGCATGAAGCAATTCATCCATGCGCGCGTCTCTGGCAGATGCCTCAGGGTGCGCAACATAGATTTCGATGCTTGCCGCGTGCTCCCACAAATAGGTCACAGGCGACAAGGTGACATCGACCTGAGTCATGTCCCCATCTCGCAAGAACACCATGGCGTGCTCGCTGAGCCGCTCCGGCAAGGATGAGTTTCTGCGTATGGCATTGGGCTGCAGGGCTAGGCCGTCCAACAGCGTGAATAAAGCCCCCAGCGCCGCTTCTCGTTGGCTGGTTTTGATCGTCATTTCATGTGTCCGAACTTTCTTCTGGCCACGACTGCGTGACCAACACCATCAGCCTGTCTTGCCACCGCTGGGCAGCACTGGCTATGTCGAATTTCTTCTTGAGTTGGGCTTGCGGTACCAGCAAAAAAATGGGGACTGTGGTCAGCCCTCGTCCTGATTTCTGAGCGGAGGCAGATGCTGCCGCGAAGCCTCCGCGCTTGCCTGTTTTGGCCCGAAAGTTGTCCGCTACCAGTAGCGACGGTTTGCCCGAGCGATACACAAAGCGCAGTCGTTGACCGCGCATGCGCTCCCACAGACCAGGCGTCATGCGTTTGCCGCGTGGCCCAGTGCCTGCTGCAGGGAGCGGGATGGCGAGCCAGAATCCATTTTTCGAACGGATCAACGCACCTTGGTCGTGCGCCGCAACGACAACAGGCGCTCGGCTGTACACAAGCCCCGCCGACCCCAAGCTGGGGCGGCCCTTCGGGTACACCTCCCCACGCCAGGTATTGGCCAGACGCGAGCCCAGACCAGCGCCTTCGATTTGCGAGCGCAATTCACTCTTGAGCCCTTGCGTCGCTTCTCGCACGCCTGTGGTCACCGCCACCCGAGCTGAGTTCAGCTCCTGCGCCATCATCTTGGAGAGATCGCCCTGCAGGGTAGCCAGTAATCTCACACCCGATTTCACGCTCATGCTGATCTCGCCGTCGAGGGATAGTCAGGCAAGGGGTAGGCGCTCACCGTCCAGATCAAACGATCACGGTCGACCAGCGCATCGCCTTGAATCACGTAAATGACACCCCACCACGTCAGGCGATCGCCCTCTTGAGGCCGGGCAACATCGGCTGCTTGCAAGTCAAACCGATACGAGGTCACCGCCAGATGTGACTGGCCGAATTCCTGTACAGAATCCGGTGCCTTGCTGATGACCTTGAGTTCGATGGTCTCCCCAGCCACAGTGCAGTACTGCGCCGGGGATCCCAAACTTGCGAACAGCCGTTTGACACCCAAGGCAAACGGATCGCGTGGCATCAGCTGGCCAGGAGCTTGACCAAGAGCCCCGGACGATGGCACATCGGCAGCGGATTGCTCTGCGTGTGCAGATCCGTGCCACGACCAAATTCACGAGGCTCTTGCTTGGCGTACAGGGGCTGGCCCAGCGTATTGACCGTCTCATTGAAGTCAGCCGGTGCAAAGTACGTGGCAAAGGTATCCACCGTGCCTTCGGGGAAGGCATGGCCTTCGCCAGAAGCGATGAACTTGCGCACATTGCCATCCACATCGGAAGCCTGGCCCAGATACTCCTCGAAGGTGACGCCCGCAAAGGTGAAGCCCGTGCGTTGATCTGCACGCAGCGCCAGACTCTCCTGGTACCACTGATATGCCTTGACCACATTGGGGTGAGCCGTCAGAAGATCGAAGAACTCCGGCGAGACCAGCACGCGAACACCGGTCATGTATTCGCCCTTGAGGTTGAGCTCAAGGTAGCGCTTGAGATCCAGGCACTTCTTCTTGACATCGGTTTTCTCGTTGTTGAGCGCGAAGTTGAATTCCTTGGGCTCAATGCCGAACTCATCGAAGAGGTTGTAGAGGACTGAGCCATCCGCGTCCAGGATCACGCCCTTGAGTGCGCCCATGCGCAAATGCTCCAGCGTGATGGCGTGCTTGTTGCGCATCGACTGCAGATGCTCGGCCATCACGTTCGCGATGGTTTCGGTGTCGGTTTCAGAGCCGAAGGCGCGCAGGCCTTGCACCTCTTCGGGCAGCACCACATCGTCGTGCGGAATGTGCGGGATGATGAACGAGCGCAGCGTGCGGCGACCACGCTTGCCCACCGTGCCAGGGGCACCGACAGGCAGCGTAGGCAGCAGGTTGAGAACGCCATTGCGCTCTTCCACCGCAATTTGGCGAAAGCGTACAGGGCGAGCAGGCATCAGGTTGATCTGATCGAGCTTGCCGAACTGGTTAGGCAGGATGTTGATGGCAGCGGTTAGCGCCGTCATCGAAAACGCGGGGGACTGGAAAGGATTGTTCATTGCTTAGACTCCTTGGCGAACGAGGACGCCGATCGCTTCGAGCTGAGCGATGGCTGCGGTTTTTTCTTCCGTGGTGATGGCAGCAGGCCAGATCAGCGCATGATCGGCCACGATGGCTTGACGCGAAACGATCAGGCCGTTGGTTTTTTCTGCAGAACTGGCATCGATGCTCTGTAGCACCACGCCAGCGGCAACCTCGGAACCATCGGTTGCCGAAGGGTCGAGGGCTTTGACCTTTTGGGTCGCACTGACTCGGCCAATCACGGCACCGAGCTTGAGGTTTTGTCCGGACAACACAGTGACCTGGTCACGGGAGTACAGGTTTTCCTCTTCGTACTTGAGCAGGTCGCCCAAGGTGAGGTCATTGGTAATGGCAGTCATCAGGTTCTCCTATTAACGGTGGGTGACTTGCGCTGCGTCACGCTGCTTTTGAGCGCGCTGCTGCGCCGCACGAACGACGGGGCTGTCTTCGGGCTTGGCTTGGGTTTGGGTTCCTGCCTCGGGCAAGATGCGACTGGAGATTTCGGGAGAACCACAGGCCTTGGCCGCCAACAGCTCCTTGCGTGCCTGGTCAACCGAGACACCACGCTCGATCAGTGCCGCCGTCATCTCGGACTTGCCCGCCAGAAGACACATCTCGGCAATGGCAAGTACCTGGGCACTGGCCGCCTTGATGTCGTGGCCTTGGGCTACGGCACTGACTTGCAACTGAGCGCCGGGTTGATCTCCCGTGCTTTGCGCGGCATCGCTATCTTGTGCAGGCCCAGTGCCCGTCTGGTCGGCTGGTTGGTGTTGCTCTTCTTGGTTGGTCTGCCCATCGGCAGTTTGGGTTGCATCGTTTTGCATGCAAACACTCCTTTTCATGGACGGCCCGGGCGTGGAGATCCCCATCTCGCGGCCCGAACCTTGAATTCGCGCGATGGATGTCGTTTTCGTTTGGAGCTCTTCACTCAGAGCGATCAGTGCGTCGTCAAGCGTCCCGACCACATCGGCCAGACCGGCATCAATCGCGTCTTGCGCGAAATACAGTCCGGCTTCGGTGTCTTGAACGTCTTGCGCAGAAAGGTTTCGATTGACTGCGACCGTCGAAACGAACAGGCCATACAGCCGGTCCACTTCGGCCTGCAGGGCTTGCGCCGCATCGGTGGACAAAGGCGCATGAGGCGACATGTCGTTCTTGCGATCCCCGGCATACACCGCCGTGTAGCGAAGCCCGCTCATGGCGTCCCGCTGGGACTGATCCACATGCAGCGCTATCACGCCAACAGAGCCCACACCACCGGTTCGGGTGACATAGACCCGGGTGGCTGCGCTCGCGATGGCATACGCTGCGGAGAATGCGTCGTCGTTGGCGACGGCCCAGATGGGTTTGATCTGCCGAGCCGCCGCGATCTGGTCTGCCAGATCAAACGCACCACCGGCTTCGCCGCCTGGTGAGTCAATGTCCAGCAAGATCGCATTGACTGCAGGATCCCGAACCGCCTGCGCAAGCTGCGCACTAATGGCCGAGTAACTGGTCAGGCCCGAGGCCGCATCGACCGCTGCCGCTCGCCGCACCAAAGTGCCGGACACGCTGATGACTGCGATGTTCGATGTCAACGAGGTTGGATTGGCAGGCGGGGCCTGCGCAGCCAAGTGCTTTATGAGTTGTTGCGAATCATCTGACATGGCCACTCCCAAACGGGGGCCAAGCACCGAGAGAATCACATCCAGTTTTCTGGGGTGGATCAGTAGGGGCGTGCCAAAGATTCGCGATGCCAAATGTGGCATCGACGAGATGTGGTTCATAAGTCCTCTGGTTTCAGGTTTGCTGATCCACCAAGGACGCGCTTGGTGAGTCAGGTGGGAGCGAGGGAGCAGCCGAGTTGGTCGCACCATTGCGGGCCACTTGTCTGGGGTCCGTATCCAAAACGAGCCCCAACGCATCAGCCCGTGCGTTATCTGCCGCGATCTCTTTGTCGATCGTTTCCGCGTCGTAGCCAAAGGAAGAGATGGCCTCAGACCGGCTCATCAAACCGGAGCGAATGGCCAGCTGGAGGGCTTTGAATTCCTTCTCGGGATCTACCCACTGCCAGCCTTGCGGGATCCATTTCGCTGCCTGCCATGCTTTGGCGGACTGACGGCTCTTGGCATAACCCGTCGCTGTCAGTGCGCCACTGAGCACTGCGGCATCCATCCATGCACGCCAGATCGGGCGGCACATCTGATGCACGATCACGCCATGCTGGATGGCTTCACATCGGCGACGGAACTCTAGGAGACCGGCACGGATCGATGAGTAATTCACGCCCGACAGATCGCCCGTCAACTGCTCATAGGTGATCCCCATGGCCACAGCGACCGCACGAAACTGCACTCGCAGGAACTCCGCGTAGGAGCCGCCGACATCCGCCGGATCGGAGAACTTCACGTCCTCACCGGGCTCCAGGACTTGCAAGGTGCCCGGCTCCAAACCCGTCATAGCCACGCCCATTTCATCCGCTTCACCTTCGCCCAGCAGTTGGTCTTCGGGTGATTGACGCGTGATGAAGCCAGCGAACATGGCCGCCGTCTTTTTACGAACCAACTCTGCGTCGTCGTACTGGTCGAGCTCATTGAGCTTGACCAAGGCCCGCGACAGCCAGGGTTCGCCGCGAATCTGTCCAGGTCGCAGGGGGCGAAACAGGTGGACGATTTCCTCAGCTGGGACCGGTACCAGATCGTTGCCGTTGACCGTCAAGCTCGGGTCACCCGGATGCTCGCGGTACAGGTGGTAGGCAACCCGACGCCCAAGGGCATCAAACTCGATGCCGCTGCGGATCGGGTTGCCCGATGCACTGATCGTGTTCAGGCTCAAAGGCAGGTGCTCGGGCTCCAGAATCTGCAGCTGGATCGGCACACTCAGGCCATCCTCTTGCCGCCGATTGCGGATGCGGATCAGGCATTCACCGCCCTCGACCATCGCCCTGCAAGCAAGTGACTGCAGGCCGTAGAAATCGGTGAGGTTGTTGCTGTCTGCTTCCTCCACCCACTGCCACCACAGCGCATGAACCTTCTCCCGGAACTTGGGGTCATCCACCAAGGATTGCGGCTTGATCCCCGTGCCGATGGCATTGGAGACAAAGCTGTCGACCGCGTTGGCCGCCCAGGCGTTTCTGCGCACCAGATCCCGAGACTTGACCCGCAGTTGGTTGCCCGTGGCCAGCATCGCCGAGACAGCTCCCGGATCACCAGGATTCCAAACACGAGACCTGCGACCTGAGCCAGCAGCCTCGTGAACGGAATTCCAGCCCACATAGGCTGTGAGTTTTTTCCAAAAGGCCATCTCAGAACCCTTTAGATGTGGTGACCCGGATTTGTCGAGTCTTGGTTTTACCGCTGTCGTATGCCAGCGCTGCCTCAACTTCGGCCAAGGCCAACTTGAGATCGGAGACCGTGCGGTACTCAATGGTCTTGCCGTCGTAAGTCACCCGATGCTCGCCACTGGCAATGGCTTCTCGCAGCGCTTGGGCATGTTCAGGGGTATAGGTCGTCATCAGTTCATCCAACGGCTGCGAATCAAGCGCCTGCCGCGTTGTGGTCCTTTAGAAACAACGAAGCCACCGCTGGGGGTGGCTTCTTGCTTGGTTGATTGGGCGTCTTCAGGTGGTCCTGCTATGCCCAGCGGTTTTTCCAATTCGCGCCAATGACGCTCCTCATATCGGTCCAGGCCAGCGAGGCTAGCAGCGGCCCGTGCGTAGACGTAGCAATCAAGTGCTTCGTTGCGTTCGCGGATCTTTTGCCACTCACGCACCGGATAACCATTACGGTCCCGGCGCGTGACCAACTGCTCTGAGCACAACTGCTGCACAAACTCGGCATCGACCTTGGGCAAATGGATGTACCCAGCGGGATACAGAATTTCGCCGTCTTCGGTCACCTCCAGGGTCTTGCGCAGGTGGTTGTAAAACTCCAGCTTGGCAATGCCACCCACCACCGAATAGACCCGAACACCCCGGCGCAGCTTCTTGCCACCCACGGTCATGTCCACCGCCGTCGGCAATCCGACCAAAGCAGCGCCCCGGGCCACGCCCTTCATGGGCAGCAACCTGGAGTCACGCAACTTGCGCACGAAGGCATAGGCCTCTTGCGTGGCAAAACCAGTGTCCAAACCGATGCGCGAGAGGCGCAACTGCACCCCAGACGCATGCGTCCACGACTCATCGAGCATTTCGCGCAGTCGCTGCCAGACCGCCTCGCGGGAGGTGTCGCCTGCCAGCACACGGTGCTCCACCAACCAGGCTTCTTTGCCCCGACCGAATGCCCAGACAGAAACCTCAATGCGGTCCTTCTGAACGTCCACCCCGGCGCACAGCAAAGCCGCCCCCAGTGGGACGGTGCCGATCCGATAGTCCTCACGGCGCTCGAGCAAACGCTCCCATTCAGGGGTTTCACCTTGCTCGACCCAGGTCTCGCCCAGCTCTGTGTTTTTGAATGCTTTCAAGGCAGTTGCAGATCCTTGCGCCGCTTCCCAGGCTGCGGCAATGTCGGCCCAACTGCGCCAACCCACCGGGCTGTACAGACTGGACAAGTGAAACCCCACCGTTTTGCCCACGTAATCCGGAATCGCTGACTGCCACCGTCCCCGTTCGAGCATCTCGGTCTTTTGGTATTCGTAAATGGGCTGCTCGCACGACTCACATTTGTAGTGCGCTGTCTCGGGCAGTCCTTTTTCCCAGATCAATTGTTCGAAGGCCAGGACTTGTTCATGCTCGCAGTGCGGGCACGGGACCATGAACTGGCGCTGGTCTGTTTGTTCGTACTCACGCTCGATGCGCGACGATCCAGAAATTGTTGGCGTCGAGACAATGAAAATTTTTCTGCGTGCAAAGGTTCGGGTTCGAGCCTCAGCCAGTGCAATCGCATCACCTTCTCCTTCAACGTCACCCGGGTAGCCATCAACTTCGTCCAGAAACAAATAGCGCACTGGCATTGAGCGCAGACCCACGGCGCTGTTTGCGCCCGTCATCACCAGAACGCCACCACGGAACTCTTTGCCCAGGATGGTGTTGCCTGAATCGCGCGCCCTTGCGGGGGCGATCAAGCTAGAGAGCGTCGGGCTCTCTTCAATGAGTGGATCAATCCGCTGCTTGGAGTTGCGCTTGGCCATCTCGACCGTCGGCGCAACAGCCATCATGGGACCAGGGGCCAAATGGATCACATAGCCAATCCAGTTGTTGCCGCACTCCGTGCCGCCGACCTGCGCGCCTTTCATGAACACCACCCGCTCGACGGGTGACGTCGGCGAGAGACAGTCCATGATCTCTTTGAGATAGGGCGTGCGATTGGTTCGCCACTTGCCCGGCTCCGAGGCCGACTTTCCCGAGAGCACTCGGTACTGATCCGCCCATTCAGACACGGTCAGCAGTGGGTCGGGGGTGAGCCCCTCGCGCCACGCCTCAGCAATGGCATCAAATCCGTCATAGTGTTCCAACACATTCCTGCATTCCGTAAAGCCTCAAGCCCCAATCAGGGCTCAGTCCAATCGAACGGACAAATCGCCCAGTTCGATCAAGTGATTGCGCACGGCTTTTTCCAGCAGCACATGCAAGGTATGCCCATCGGCATTGAGGTCAGCGGCCATCTGCGCAGCCACCCGCGCAGGCCAGTTCAACCAGGCATCGCGCTCGGCGCGCGCCATCTTGAAAACGTGTGCAACGGCCTGGTCACGATTGACCAACTCACCTTTGAGGCGGGCCAATCGAACCCTGTTGGTCTGCGCCTTGAGCACCTCATTGGCGGTCTTGGCCTGCAGCAAGGTAGTGCCACCGCCTTTGGGTTCAAACGCGCCCGCTGATTCACCCAGCGTTTCCCGTATTCCCGCAATCGCCTCATTGGAGACGGGCTTGTGTTTGCCCCGTTGCTGCGCGGCGTCTGTGTTTTTGCTCCATTGAGCGTCGGCTTGCGCTGCATTGATCGTGCCGTCTGCGTTGGGGGTAATCCGCCCGGCCTCGATGGCCTTGCGCACCGCCGTATCGGACACCCCTCGGTGGCGCGCATAGGCCCGAATTGAGAGTCGATCGGTCATACCCAAGTGAAAGAGTCTGGCTAAGAAATTGACTTGATGTTGTTCGGAAATGAAGCGTTCATACGGTCATCAATCAACGTTTTTTGGAGCGCCGCATGAACCACAAGAAAACCACCAACGCCATCAACGCGCCTTCTTGCCTTTTGGAGCAGATCGCACGCGAGCACCTTTTTGTCCAGACGCTGCAGACGCAGAACTCGGACCGGCTGGACTTTCACGACGTGTCGGTTTGGGGGATTGAGGCAGCTCTGCAAGCGGCTTATCAAGCTGGCCTGCAGGCACAGACGAAGAAGCAACAGGGGAAGAAAAAAGATTCAGAAATCGCTTGATAAGCGAGCGGAATGAAGCGTTCATCACATCACCATTTTTTAAAGGAAAAACCATGAAACTCTCCGAGACCCAAACCAATCTGCTCACCGCAGCGGCCCAGCATCCAGAGCACTTGCTGACCGAATTCCCGGCCAATCTCAAAGGGGGTGCGCGGCTTAAGGTTTTGACATCTCTGGCCAACGCCAATCTCATTGCCGCCCACAGCCAAGCCGAGGGCGGCACCACGCGATTTGCAATCACAGACGCAGGGCGCAGCGCCCTTGGCATTGCGATCGAAGCCAAGGCAACACCCTCCAAACGAGAGGGCACCAAGCAGGCCACGCTGATCGAATTGCTCCAGCGTCCGGAGGGGGCAACGCTCGAGCAGATGGTCCAGGCCACCGGATGGCAACAGCACACGGTCAGGGGCTGCATGGCCGGAGCCCTGAAAAAAAAGCTCGGTTTGAGCATCGTTTCCGAGAAAACCGATGGCCAACAACGCACCTATCGCATTGCCTGAGGTTCACATGAATAACATCACCCTCAACATCGAATGCAAACCCTTGACCGTGGATTTCGACGGCCAGGAGATTGAGGTTCAAGAACTGAGCATCCGCTTACCCTTCGGACGCAAACCCAGCGACATCAACGACATCGCAGGCAGCGGCGATTACATCGTCTACGTCACCGAGGTCCGCGAGATGGAACCCGAAGAGTTCGACGGATTCGCGATGAATCTCTTTAAGTCGCGCGACTGGCTCAAGGGCAAGGGCGGCTACTTGGGACAAGGGCGCTTATGCGTCCAAGTTCAAGCGCCCGGTCGCCCCTATCTGTTCATCGATCCGTCTGGCGGGGATTACCCACGCTACGTTGCTCGATTGGGTTGAGCCATGCGATCTTCACAAGCAAATGACTTCGTCAAAATCCCCGCCTCTGAAAACGAGTCGTGGGGCTTTTGGGGAACTATGGGCGGACACGCCAGCATCGCCTGGCCCATTGCCATGGCGCAAATATCCAAGGCCACCGGTGGGCCGCCTGAATCTATCCGCGTGTTTCTGGATAGCAGCCATGGCCGCCACTTCGCCGATTCGGTGCAAGACGCCTTATTGAATAGCCATGACATGCACGAGGCCGTCGCTGAGGCCATTGAGAAATGGATGAGTTGGAAAATTGGACGCTTGACTCAGCGCAGCTACGGCATCCCCAAAGGGCTGCCATACCTCACCGGGTTTGTGATCCAAAGCGGAATTGATCAAGACTGCAGCTGATCCGCCGCCCCTTGCTCATTGGCCTGAGGTGCCTGGTCCAGTTCTGAACCACCGTTTTCTCGAACGGCTTTCTTGCCGGTGTAGTCCTCCCAGCGTTTGACGATCACGTCCACAAATTTCGGATCGAGTTCAATCAAGCGAGCTTGACGCCCCGTCTTCTCGCACGCAATCAAGGTGGTGCCGGAGCCGCCAAACAGATCCAAAACGACATCGCGGCTCTTGGACGAATTGCGAATGGCTCGCTCAACCAGCTCGACTGGTTTCATGGTCGGGTGCAGATCGTTGACGCGCGGCTTGTTGTAGAACCAGACATCTGCCTGGTCTCGGTCGCCACACCAAAAGTGATCTGTTCCCTGTTTCCAGCCGTACAAGATCGGTTCGTACTGGCGTTGGTAATCAGCTCTGCCCAGCGTGAACGTGTTCTTTGCCCAGATCACGAAAGTCGACCACTTGCCGCCAGCATCCAGCCAAGCCTTTTGCAAGGTGTGTAGCTCCGATGAACTCATGCACACATAGCACGCGCCTTTGGTGACCACCAGCAGGTTGACGCAGGCGTCATAGAGAAATTGGTAGAAGCCGTCGCCCAAGGCGTCGTTGAGGATGCGTCGGTCCTTGCCGCGCATCTTGTCCTTGGCGCTGTTGCCGTAGTCCACGTTGTAGGGTGGATCGGTGAATGCCATGTCTGCCAGTTGGCCATCCATCAGGCGCTCCACATCTGCCAAGACCGTGGAGTCGCCGCAAAGCAAGCGATGGTTGCCGAGGATCCACAGGTCGCCCGGCTTTGAGGTCGGTTCTACTGGAGTTTCCGGTACTGCGTCTTCGTCGGTCAGACCATCGCTTTGTTCATCGCCATTGAGCAGCTTGTCGATTTCCTCATCACTGAAACCCATCAGGTCCAGGTCGTACTCGGCAGCCTGCAACTCAGCAAGCTCCAACTTCAAGAGTTCTTCATCCCATCCTGCGTTCTCGGCAATCCGGTTGTCAGCCAGGATGTATGCCTTCTTCTGGGTGTGCGTCAGGTGGGCCAACTCGATCACGGGCACTTCTGTGAGCCCCAACTTGCGGGCAGCCATCAATCGGCCATGCCCAGCAATCACTCCGCGCTCACCATCCGACAGGATCGGGTTGGTGAAACCAAACTCGGCAATGGATGCTGCAATCTGAGCCACCTGGCCGTCGCTGTGTGTACGGGCGTTGCGCGCATAAGGGATGAGCGCATCCACCGCGATCATTCTGATCTCGGGAGTCATAAAGTCCTTGGGGGGGTGAGGGGGAGGTGCAAACCCGGTGCGAACTGCAAACCCGGTTTTTGAATCTGTCGCTATCGAAATCTCGGGCCTTTGCCCCCCGCATAGGGATTTGGCGAGGAAGGACCCAGAAATTTGTGGGAGGGAGTGTCCTGCACTCCTTTCCACACCGTAGCTGAAAATGTACGCTCAATCGGGGTGAAATGCTGCACCTGAAAAACGGTGCTTCACCCGCTCATCCCCGCACAAAGGGCAATTCTTCCGCACAAATGCTTTGAAACGCGCCAAATTACTCGCAGAGGTAATCGCGCTCAAAGCTCCTCTTTGATTGCTTTGGCGGGGAAAGGCCGGACAAATGCTTGACGAGCCGCTTCGGCAAAAGCGGCCAGCTCTGAGCGTCGTTTTTCAGATAAGCTAACCCGACCGACCACCTCGAGTAAGGCTCGGCTCGCCTCTGCGTCCAAGCGGGTCGTTGCTTTAAAAGCAGCGGGTTTCATCACAAATCCTCAAATTACGTCCCATTGGCTGTTTACTTGAGCGTGCCGAGGCCATCCGATCGGGACATGATGACCAGTATGCGATACCTTCTTACGTGGTCGGACTTTCCCGAACCCGGTCATGCAGAGCATCGAAGTAAGCACCGTCAGCCGTTTGAGTTGGCAGGGATGAAGCGCCAGCCAACAACAAGCCTCGCAGGTGTTGACGATTCTGATCAGCACGTTGAGCCGTCAGATCAAGTTGGCTTTCAGAAGGCTTTTTCTCAGTCATGCCGCGTTGATTTCCTTGTTGAATTTCAACACCAATTCACTGGTACGTATTGATTCGGCCATATCCAGAACTGCTTCATCACATGCAGGGCAAAAATCGCCCGTTACCGCCTCAATGACGGTGGATGCACCCTTGTAGGTGTAGGGTATGTCGCGAGTGTCGTGGATCAATTCCGCTGCGCCGCAAACAGGACATTTCATTTCTTCAATGCGTCGCGTACTTTCTGTGCCGACGTACCGTGCTTCTTCACGAGATCAATGACCTGCTCTTTGGGGACGTGAAGCGCCTGTGCCCAATAACGAAGCTCATTCGGATCTTTGACATCAATACGCTTGCTGTCTGGCGACCCACGCTTGTTTTTGTTGTCAGTCATAAAAGCTCCTTTCCAAAAATATAGAAGGCGACTTGCGATCACGCAACGATGCGGAAGTCCGTACCCTTGGCGATTGGACGGACATGTTTGTTCTCTCGCTTCATCTCAACGAAGCCGTAGTTCGACATTGTTTTCAATGTGCGAGAAAGGTTGCCAGGCTTACGTCCAGTGATGTCAGCCAATGAGGAGATGGACTGTGGCTTGGCGTCCTGTATCACCTTCAGCAAGGCACGGTTGTCATCGCTCAAGACCTCTGCCAGGGAACGCATTGAGGTGAACCAGATTTTGGGTTCAGTAGCTTTGGGCTTGTAGTCACCACGAGCGATGGCCAGCACGCGTTCGCGAATTTTTTCTTGCGGCATGATTCCAACAACGATCGTCTTCATGATTTCCTAACCTCCTCTAACACGCGGTCAACTTCCACAAAGAAGTCTGACAAAAGTTGGTGTGCGTCTTTGAACTCATAGGGCACACCTTTATCACTGACATGCCGATGCTTGTGGTCATACGGCAATCGTGTTCCCACATATTTGAATTTCTTGGGTGGCTTTACCGCATGGGCATTGTCATAGCCAAGAATTCGTTTGCCATAGGGCTCATGCAATGTCAGCGAATAGCGAATCCCGTGCGGAATGTCCGCCGAAACAACAACGACCCATGCCTCAATCTTGATCCAATACCCACCCCCTTGATCAATGATCTGATCATGGAGGTCGATGAGGGTGGCTATTCCGTGGTCTTCACGCATAGCCAAGTGTATCACCTGATGATAAAGAATGCAACTGAGCATTCAACCGCTCAACAACTAACTCCATTGCCTTCTTCCAACGCCTGGCTGCCGTGTTCCGATCGCAAGCAAAGCGTCTACCGATTTGATGCCACTCGTAACGCTTGGCCCGCATCCACACCAGATGGCGTTGCTCTTCCTCCAGCCACTGAACCCAGCGCATGGTCTCGAGCATGCGTTCCACTGCCTCAGGACCGGGTGGCATGGGGCGGTAAACACGTTCGGGGTCAGGGTAGCGATTGGGCACTTGCATGGCCAAGCTCATCCAAGGGCTGGCATACCCCTGAACCCGCACGGGTGGAAGGCGATATGACGTGTGAGCTGCATCGCTAAACCGTGCGGCCACATCGTCAACAGTCCAGATGGTGATCGTCTTAGCCATGCTTGCCTCCTGGGCCATAGAGGCGCTCACCAATGCGACGGATGAACTCTCGCTCGAGGAAGTCGAGTCGATCGTCTTGGTCAGAGATGACCAGGATGTGTTGCTCACGCCAGCCTGAACGCTTCACGGCATCCAGATCTGTAACGACAGGCTGCACTCGTCCAAGAGCGCAGCGATAGGGTTGTGCGGGGACTTTCATCTCACACCTCCTGCGTCATCTGACGATCACGGGCCAGGTAGACCAGCGCAATCGCATCTGCTTCGTTGTCGTCTACAGGTTGGTGGCCTCGCGCTTGAACGCTTGTGATCATCTCTTCCTTGCCTGCGTTGCCTTTGCCGGTTGCATGCTTCTTGATCGTGCCGACCGGTATGCCTTCGTAGGGGATCTGATGGTGCTCACACCAGGCTGTCAGTTGGCCCATGAAGCCACCGTATGCATGCGCAGCATCCACACCCACATGCCTGCGTACTTCTTCAAACACGACCAGGTCAATGCCTGTGGTGCATTGCTTGACGTCTGTGAGCCAGCGCTTGAATTTCAGGAACCGCATGCCACCACCTTCAAAGCGTTGGGGCTTGAAAGATTGGCTGCCGCTTGTGATCTGACCGTCTGAACCCATCAAGGCCCAGCCAGTCGTTGTGCCCAAATCCAGGGCAAGAATCGTCGTTTTCATTTCCACTCCATTTCGGGGTGGTGACAGATGGTGACTGGCCTGCCGGTTATTCCTCTATATGTGCGCTCGCGCACGCGTGAGGGGTTAATCAGTAGGCTTGTCACCATCCGTCACCAAGTTCATTCATTGGCTTCGTAATAGTTGCGGCTGTAGGGTTTGGGGCGGACAAGGAGGCCCTTGAATCCCCGCTTGCCCCCGTGAAGGCGCGTTGCTTCAAAACCCCTGGTAATCAACAGCTCAGAAAACCGCTTGATAGATCCCACGTACTCGCCTGCGCGTTCGGCCCACTCGCGCCAGTCCGCATACAAATCCGATGAGCCGGTCTTTGCCTCTTTGACGACATCGCATCGTTCGTCCATCCACTGACCCAGGGCGTCTTCCGCTTCGAAATACTCTTCGGTTGCTGAAACCACGCACTCGGGTGGACGCAAGCCATCGCGCTGCCATGCGAGGCAGCCTTCGACCGCCCAGGCCAAGATACCGTCACGCTCCGCGTACAGTTTCTCTGTCAACCTGCCATCTCGCCTCTCGGGCGGGATCGTCACCGTGAACGGGATCAAATGCAGACGCCGCTTCATGGCCTCGTCCACGTTGCGGATTGAGGGCTTGTGGTTGCCTGCGATCAGCAGCTTGAACTGCGGGATGTACTCGAAGAAGTCCTGGCGCATGAAACGCGCCGACACCTTGTCGCCACCCGTGATGGCTTTGACCTTGGACTCGTTCCAGCGACGGCCTTGCTCGGTTTCGACCGATGCCACGAAGCGTGCGCCGCGCAGACCGGCCAGGTCGGTCGGGTGACGGTCGCCCCGAGCGTCCATGAAGGTGTCCATGGGTGCGCTGGTGGCATAGTCACCGAGGATGCTGGCCAAGGTGTTCACAAACACCGACTTGCCGTTGGCACCGGTGCCGTACAGAAAGAACAATGCGTGGGCGCTGGTCGCTCCGGTCAGGCAATAACCCGCCATGCGCTGCAGGTATTCCTGCAACAGCACATCGCCGCCGGTCACATCGGCCAAGAAGGCCTTCCACTGCGGGCAGTCGCCCTTCGGGGTAGCCGTCGCAATCTTGGTCATGCGGTCGGCTCGGTCGTGCGGACGCGTCACGCCCACCTTCAGGTTCACCACGCCACCGGGGGTGTTGAGCAAGAACAGATCTGCGTCCCACTCTTCGGTGGTGGATGCATGCCGACGGTCCGATCGAGCCATGCGATCAACACCGCCGACGGTACTGCTTGCCAGCAACTTGGCTGCCAGGCGATGCGAGTCCACCTTGAGCGCAGCATCACGACAGATGTTGCGGATAAGGTGATGTGCCATCAAAGTCTCATCGGGCTGCCAGCGGCAACCGGTCCACACCAGCCACTTGCCCCAAGCCGCGCAATAGCGCCACTCCTCGCCGTAACGGGAGGTGAACGCCAACGTCAATGCATCGTCGGTCGCCCACACCGTGGCGTCGTTGGTGTTCATGGCCTTGGTGGTTTTCACGGACATGCGCGGCCCAGAGGCAATGAACGTGTTGACGTCAAAGCCTTCGACCAAAGCGTCCGCTGCATCCCAGCCATCGGCCTTGTCGTCGGGAGGCAAAAGCACTTCGCATGAGATCGCGCCCGAGTTCAACACCGCCTGCGCCGCAGCCATGGCGTACTCCCAGCCCGGCTTGTCCCGGTCGGGCCAGACCATCACCGCTTTGCCTGCCAGCGGTGACCAGTCGGTCTTGTCCACCGGCGCATTGGCTCCATGCATGGCAGTCGTGGCAGTGATGCCAGCGGCGATCAATGCCTGGGCGCACTTCTCGCCCTCAACCAAAATCACTCTCTCAGCCGCAACCATCCCCGGCTGGTTGTACAGAGGGCGAGGATCAGGTGGAGCCATCTTGCGACGCTTGGCGTCCCATGGTCGGAACTCCTTCTTGCGCCCGGGTGGGTCGTAGCGGTACACGACGGCGATCAGGTGGCCATCGGCATCGAAGTAATCCCACTTGGCTGTGGCGGGTCCCAGCTCATCGACCGGTGCTTCCTTCTTTGCCTTGCGGGTGTGGACAGGAGCAGCCTGGCCAACCAGGTCTGCCGCGTAGTCCAACACCAGAGGAAAGTCGGTCTGCACATCGACGCCCAGGTAGGCTGCGATCAAATCAAAGATGTCACCGCCATCACCGGTGGCGCGATCGGTCCACAGTCCCGCCTTCTCTGCATCGAGCACCACCTCCAAGCTGTCGCCGGGGCTGCCCAGCACATCACCCATCAGAAATTTGCCACGACGTTTCTTGCCTGCGGGAAACAGGGTGCTGAGCACCGATTCCAGGCGATCGATCAACGCCGCACGCAAATGCTCACGGGTGGCATCGGTGTCCTTGTGCGTGGGTGAGTCGTTGTCATTGAAATCAAGCATCCGACGACTCTCCCTGCGCTTTTGCTTCGGCGTTTGCTTCGGCTTCTGCTTGCGCTTGCGCGTGCATCCAAGCCATCAGCTCGCTCACCTTGAAGCGGACCATCTTGCCGACGCGGTAATGCGGCAGGCCAAGACGCTGGCGATCTTTGGGATTTGTGAGCAGGTACATCGGCAGCTTCAGGCAGAACGCTGCCTCGCGTGCATCGACCAGTCGCTCGGTCAGGATTTGATTAACGTCCGTCATTGTTTTGTCTCCAGCACCGGTCCTGCCATGCGCACATCCGGCATTCAAAATGAGTGGGGTCTTGATAGGCGCGAACGAGCAACTCGCCCGCCTGGGTAGCAGAGATCACTTTGAGCGCACGGTCAGACATGCGCTGCGCGAGCGCCGCATCAAAGGGCACCAGCTCGGTGTAGATCTCCATGGTGTCGGCGTTGACCGCCGTGAAAACCGCAGGGTTCTCGTGCAGCTCCAGATAGGCTTGGTAAAGCACCACCTGAGCGTGATAGATCGGTTTGGAGATGGCCAGCTTGTTTTTTTCGAGGTCACGCCACGACTTGGAACCGAGGCACTTGTTCTCCCACAAGGCGGGGTACTTGAAGCCATCGGGACCGCCGACGATCACGCCATCAATGTGTCCAGCCAGTCGACCGTCCAGTGCAGCAAAGCCAAACTGCTCACCATTAGCCTTCGTCGTTCGCAGATCAAAACCTGCGTCGCGAAGCCACTTGATCATGCTGTCTTCAGATAGATGGCCGCGCTCGAAGATGCGAAGCAGTCGACCAGGATGCTCACGACCAGGATCTACGGGGGCCTTTGCAAATTCGTATTGCAATGCCCGTTCACAGGAGACGCCCAAACGGGACGCTCCCAGGTAAGTCCTTGGGCGTTGCTCAGCTTGACGCTTTTGCAGTCCCGCATCGATCAGCGCGCTAACCTGGCCCGAGATGCTGGAGGATGAATTGAAGTCCATCATTTCTTCTCTCCCTCCACTACCCAGGGCAAGTCATCCTCCAAGTCGGCAAACGGGTGCGCCAGAGGATCGAGCGTCGGTTGCATTCCACGCACAGGCGGAAACTTCGACTGCTCGTGGTGCGCCAGCATGGCGTCGGTCCAGCACGTCACGATGGCATCGATGACGCGCAGTGCTTCTGCTTCCGAGTAATCGCCCAGGAGTTTGGCAAAACCAATCTCACCAGCCGACTCTCCGAATGCCTTGAGGCATTTCTTCATTGAGGCCAGTTCGATATCAGAGGGATCGATCATGGTGACCTCCTTGATATCGATCCGCCCATCGAGCACGCGCTGCCAGTTCCCGTACATCGCATGGAACACGTCCTGACATTTTTTCGAGCAGAAAACCCAGTCGATTGGGTAGCGCCGGGGATTGCCCACACCGTGACGGTTGTCGGTGTGACCGAAACCCCGGGCCTGTCTGTTGCAGACCCAGCATTTCATTAACCCTCCTTACTGAGCCCAGCTCGGCTTGCCCGAGACAGGTGCGCGTTGAGCCTGCGCCTGAACGGGTGCGCTGCTGGCAGGAGGTGCTTGGTAGCTTACGGCAGGACGTGGTGCAGCCGATGTCGCCCCACGGGGGTAATCCGTCTGATCCGGCTCCACCGCCATCTTCACAACGTTGCGCATCTCACCGCGACCATCCTTTTCCACATCAATGCGCGCCACGAACTCAATGCCATCGAGCTCATTGAAGCCTTGGATGCGACGCGCGGCAGCGGCTTGCGGGGAGTTGTCCTGCGGTTGGATGTTGCGCGAGGAGTTGAGCACCGCACGGATGAAGGTGCGACCCATGTTTCCCCAAGCGGGACCCTTGGAGCTGTGCAGGCCGACGTTCGACCACATCTTGCGTGGGGCATATTCACCGTCCAGGATCACGAACTCACAGGCCAAGAAGATGCTGCCCGTCTCAAAGCTCTGGGTTGCATAGCCACCCGTCCAGCCCTGAGCTGCATCGTCATGGCCACCGGGCTTGATCGTCATGCGCACCGGTGCCACCGTGCCCTTGGGGATCAGGTCAAAAGATTGTTGTTGTTCAGCGTCGTTGAAATCGTTCCAGGCGGACATGGTTTACTCCTTGATGTTTTGGGGTTGGGTTGCGGCTGCGCACTTTTCGATGAGCGCGAACAGGTTTGGTGGTTCGAGCATTTCGAGCTGACCCGAACGGTCTTTGGCCGGAAAGCCATAGGGGTTGAGCGTGTGCGTCACGAAGGCGCGATACGGCTCACCGTCATCGCTCTTGATCTCTGCGAGCGTCACGACCTCATCGACGATGCCGGGCAGTTCGGCTGCCGTTTTGGAACCTTCGATCTGCGGGACGAACACCTTGCGGTTGAAGTCATCCAGGCGCTCGTCCAAGATGGCCACGAACACGACGTGCTTGCCGCGTGCGTGTTGCAGGTGCATGAGCGCACCCAGCATTTCCGAGCCCAGCAAGCCATAAGCACCACGGGTATCAGGTTTGCCTGTGCGGTCAGAAATAGCCTGGGGTTGTGTCTTGGCCCAGATCAATGCCAGTCGCGCCAGCACCGTGATGCTGTCCACGAAGTAGCAGTCGTACTTGGCCAACTGAGCAGGATCTCCGTACTGCTCACAGACATGCGCGTAGTGCGCCTGCGAATATGGAGCCTCAGGTGGAAGTGCAGGGTTGGGACCAGCCAAGAACACAACCAGGTCACGGAATTCAGGCCAGGTGGTTGGGCGCACGCAGTCACCGCGCCAGTCTTTGACAGCCAGGTCTCCGGCCTCGAGGTCGACGAACAAGGTCTTGTCTTCAGGCAGGGTCTTGAGCTGTGTGGTCTTGCCGATGCCGCTCTTGCCGAGCAGAACCAACTTGACGCCTTTCTTCTCGCGCAGGCGCTGATCAGCGGTAATGATTGGAAGTCCCATCACGCCACCTCACGCAGTTCTTGAGCGACGCTCGGATTCCAGAGGATCTGGTAACCGCTGTGGCCATTGCGCGAGTACGGCATCGCTTCCGCCCATGCCTCACCCGGTTCGGTCAGCCCCCACTCATCACGCTCGTTGCGCACCTGCAGACCCAGGTTGGCCAAGCGCATGTTGGTGGTCTTGGCCGAGAGGCCGACCAGCTTGCCCAGTTGTGTGGCATTGAGAGAGCAGATCGGCTCGTTGGCTGCGGGCAGCGCACGGCGCAATGTCTCGATGGCCAGGCCGGTGTTTTCATGAATGCAGGTCAGCGTCGCCGCCATGGCGATGCCCACCTTGACGCCAGGCACCTTGGCCACAGCGTCCCCAATCAGAAGCAGCGAAGTGACACGGTCCTGGGTCGGTGTGGGTAATGCGGCCATGGCGGACACGGCATAGGAGCCTGTCTTGCGGATGGCAGGCAACACCTCGTGGGTGACCCAACGCTTGAAGCGTTTGGCTTCGGCCTTACGGCTGCCGAGCACCAAGGCATACAGCCCGGGCTCGTTCACCGTGGTCATTTCTTGGGTTCCACCAGGGGTGTGAATTGAATTCACACCCTTTTCGTCGTCGTCCAGACGCTCAAGTGCCTTGCGATCAAGGCTGATAGTCGACAGGACGTCGGCTGCCACGAACCATGGTTCGCCTTGTGCGTCGGTGACCACACGGACCTGGCTGCCCTCAAAATCAAATGGGACAAGTTGCTGTTTCATGATCAGACCTCCGAGTCAGGGGAAATGTGGAAAGAGGGCTTGCCTGCCTCGACGGTTCGTGCGTCGGCGAATTGCTGCTGCAATGCGGGAGGCCAGTTCGTGTACCGGGTCTCAGACACCGTCAACTTGATGTCGAGATAGCTCTCAACTGCCTCACCGGATGCCACGATGCGTTCGGCGATGGTCTTGAGCTTCTTCTGGTCCCACGACACCTTCTTGGGCAAATCGAACTTCACATGCAAACCGTCGGCCTTGATGTGAGACGTCCCGAAGTCACGGCCAGAGGCGTGGAGGCTCTCGCGACCTTGCACGCCAAAGCGCTGGTCGAAAGCGGCATCCAGTTTGGTCCGGGCTGCTTTGAGCCAGGCGATGGCCTGGTCAAGGTTGGTGTCAACCTCCACCATTTGCTGCGCAGGCAGGTTGGCCAGTTGCGAGACGGACATCTCTGCGATGTCGGCGGGGAAAATGGACAAGTCATTCATCTCTGTCCTCCCTTCAGGCCGTCACACGCTCGGACGTCGAAACGTGCAAAGCGTTTTTCTCGAAATCCAAAATCATCTCGAGCGCATAGCTCACGCGCTTGGACAATTTCAGATACTTGGGGCCACGACCTTCGCTGCGCCAGCGCTGAAGTGTTTTGGGGCTGATGCCCCAGCGCTGGGCCAGTTCGTTCTCGTTGAGTACCCGGCGATCTCCGGGTGACAGGGTGTTGATCGCTTCATGGGCTGATCGGGTAAGTGAGGTTGCCTTTGCTGGCATGAAATACTCCTTTGACGTTGTTGAGGAACAGGTGTCATTGGAGATTTCGGGTAGAGAACATACGAGGGACGCATTGGAGAACAAGACGGAAACTTCATGTTCTCCAATGCGTCGCCACAAATGAAAACGGCGAGCACTTGGCTCGCCGTTCATTCCTGCAAGATGACCAACTGGTTGATCTCAGCCCGATAACGGAACATGTACGCCGTCGGGGGCGTTGAGAAAGGCAAAGGGATTCAGAAACTGGCGGCGCCAGAACAACGCCTGGTCCACTTCACTCAAGGCCGCCTCGTCACAGATGGCCTGCCATTTTTGCTCAATCATCTTGACCTGATGATTGACGATTTGGATGGCCTCTTCCTGGTTGAGCAGAAACACCGATGCGGCAGCAATACATGCCCCCACTTGGCTGGTTCGCTCTGCGCCACGGATGAGCATGGCTTGCGAAGCCTGATGCCCTGAGCGCGATTGCGGGCAAATGTCGTAGGCAGGCGTTAAGGTCAGTTGATGTCCGTCCCAAAATGCCGCATGGTTGCGTGCGTGATCATCGGTGTTGCCACACAATATGTTGAAGACGATTCGAGAGAACAATTCCCGCAAGGTCGCCTTTGGATCAGTGAACCGGTGGCGGATGATCTCTGCCAGCTTTTCGTAACTGGCATAGGCTGCCATCATTTCATCGAGTTCGAACATCGTCAACGCAGACACCATGGCGCGCCGGTGCCAATGGCCATCAGACCTCACCCGGTCAAAGCGCTCCACCAACAGGACATCTTTTCCAAGAGCGCTGCGCAAATACACAGGCGCGACATGGAGCCCCACCTCGTCGGCCAAACGCATGGCAATGAATTCTGCTTTGACCACGCTGTAGAGGTCATTGCTCGCAGAAAATTTGGCGATGAACTTGCGCGCGCCATCCTCAATCAACACCTTGGGTCTGGCTCCGCCCAGGGAAGTGCCATGCATCAGGGCCTGATCCAATTCGGGTGAAAGCGGCACACCCCGCTCGACTTTCTCGGCAGCTGTTAGCAGTTCCTCCAACGTGGGTTGCTGCGTGTGCCTTGGCACGTACTGAGTCGCCGACTGCTGAAAATCCAGCGCGCCGATTCGGTCAGAGCCGGACTCCAGCAAATAGGTCAACTCGTCCAGTTCAACCTGGGCGGCATTCACCCCTTTAATCCCCAGTTTGCGATTGATCAGCACGCGACGCCCCCATGCATCCGGCGATGCATCGCGAATGCAGCTGGGCATACTCAACCCCGGCAAAAGCGGAAGGATTCCGGGGCGGAGCGGCAACTCTGGCACATAGATCGGGATGGCATCCTGACGGGCCAGATAACTGCGACCGTAGTTGAAAACCAACTGCCCACCTTGTTGGGTAAGCAAGCCTGCAACCACAGGTTCGGTTGCACCCGGTAGCCAGATCCAGACGTAGGCTTCTGAATACTGGGCATCTTTCTCAGAAGTCATCTTTAACCCCCTTAGAACGCGTTCTCACGGCTTTGGGCAGCAAGGCCATTTTTTCTCGATGCAGTGCCAGATGGGTGGTCAACTGCCGTTGCTCCTGATCAAACAGCGGCACGCCACAAAGGGTGGCCACCTCAAAGACGGCGCCAATGGAACACCCAGGATCTCCGCGTTCGATGCGTTGCAGCAAGGCGCGTGAAATACCAGCGCGAGTCGCCAGATCGGTCGTGGTCATGGATTTGCCCATACGGGCTTCACGCACGAGTTGACCCAACAACGCAAGCGCATCAAGGCTGTACTGAGAGAAAGGGCGGGAGACTGGCTTAACCATGACGAAGACCCATTAACGAATCACAACGTAGCACAATGCAACGTTAATGGGCCATTGTCTTGCCGAATCAAGACAAAGTCAAGTAACCCGACTCATTAACAAGTCAAGATGACCTCCCTTGCCTTGTTAATGAATCACTTCACCCCGATTCAAGCCGAAAACCCAAGCAACTTCCGTTGCTCCTCCCAGTCCCGTGGCAACAAGTCATGTCGACCACGCAGCGTCTGCAAATTCAGATGCCGTGGCTGATCCCCGGCCAAGATGGCTTCGACGATGTCCGGCGCCAGCATGGTCATCCGTAAAACTTCGGCGACCCAGCCAGGCTCCAGCTTTAGAACACGCGCCAAATCCGTGGCGGTGGGGCATTTGCCCTCATCGAGAAGACGCTGCCAATAAAAGGCCTTACCCAGCGTCTTGATCATCGAAACATCCATGCCGCCAGACTTCATCGACGACACACCATTGGGCGGAGGTGTCAGCACTATGCGATTTTGCTTGCGACGAATTGTCAGCGGCACGACCGTGACGCGCTGACTCCCGGTGGTGTAGTCACGGACATCCTGGCCCACCTCAATGCGGACGGCGCGCAGCCTAGGATTGCCTTTGTAAGCCGTTTCTTCAGGCGTTGTATGCATGAGCGCTCTCCCGCATCAGTTCATGGGTTTCCTGCACAAATGGATGAGTCGTGACATCAACCCCCAACCCCATCCAGCCATCATCGCGCCACAAAATATCCAGACCCCGACCGTGAATATTGACCCGCTCAATGAGCAAGGTCGCAATGCGTTTTTGCTCTGCCGGGAACAACAGATCCCACACATCACCAATGCGCTGCATCGCGACGATGGCTTCATCTTCGCCAAGACCGAAACCCTGCGGATGTTTCTGACACGACTTCCACACGCCGATCAGATGCTCGGGCTGTTTCAAGATGAGATGAATTTGCTCAAGCACAGCTTTCTCAATCTCACCTGCAGGGATGGGGCCAATATCGGTTCGACTGGCATCCAGCGCCGCGCCAGCGTTCCTCCGTTTATGCAGATAGGGCACGTAGTACCGATACATCCGACCGTTCTTTTTCTTGGTGTAGTGCGGCAACATGCGCTGTCCGTCGGAGGCATACAACAACCCGGCTAACAACGAAGGCGTGTCGCTGACTCGATCCCTTGGCCCCTGTTGACGTCGTTTAACGAAGGCTTGAACGCAATCCCACAGCTCCTCGGTCACGATGCCTTCGTGCTGCCCTCGATAGCTCACGCCTTTATGTGAAATCTCGCCGAGGTAGATCCGGTTGCGCAACAACGCGAACAAATATTGCTGATCAAGCGGACGGCCCGCACGAAATTGTCCGCCCTGGGTCGTCCAGGCCTTCGTGGTTTGGCCTTCAATCGCAAGCTCCCGTACCAACTTGGCGGCAGAGCCATGCTCACCATATCGCCGGAAAATGTCTCGAACCAAATCTGCTTCGCGTTGATTGACCACCAGTTTGCGCTCAATAACGTCATATCCCAGCGGAGGCATGCCGCCCATCCACATGCCCTTGGCCTTGCTGGCCGCGATCTTGTCACGAATCCGCTCACCGGTGACCTCACGCTCAAACTGCGCGAAGGACAGCAACACGTTGAGCATCAATCGGCCCATGGAGGTGGTCGTATTGAATTGCTGCGTCACCGACACAAATGACACGCCATTGCGATCAAACACCTCGACCAGTTTTGCGAAATCCGGCAGGCTGCGCGTCAGGCGGTCAATTTTGTAAACGACAATAACGTCGATTCGTTGGGCCTCGATGTCAGCCAACAGTCGCCTTAGCGCGGGACGCTCGATATTGCCCCCGGAGAAACCGCCATCGTCATAACTGTCGTCGACGGCTATCCATCCTTCGTGGCGTTGACTTGCGACATAAGCCAATCCGGCATCACGCTGTGCTTCAAGGCTGTTGTATTCCTGATCCAGCCCCTCATCGGTCGATTTGCGGGTGTAGATCGCACAGCGCTTCTTGGTCACAACAGGTGACATGGCCATGGCTTGTGAATGATTGACTCTCATGCGGTCTCCTTGGCGTTTGTCTTCAAGCCAAAAAAGGCCGGTCCAGACCACTGGCAGCCCGTGATTCTTTTGGCGACCGCCGACAAGCTCTTGAATCGCTGTCCTCGATATTCAAAATCCTTCGGCCCCAGCACGATGACTTTGTGTTCGACATCGTCAAAGTCACGCGTCAGCACTGTGCCCGGCAACATTCGGCTGGCCTCGCTTTGCAGGCTCTTTGGCAAGAGTCCCGTTTCTCCGATTTGTTCCAACTTTTTACGCGTTGTGCGTTTTAAGCCGCCAAACGCCTCTTCTTGGATTTTGTAAGCTAACCGGGACTCAATCCAGGTTCGATGGTGGTGATTGGGACGTTCGTCAAAATGCTCATCCCACAACGCCCAGAGACTGTCCATTGACAGTTCGGGTAGCTGAGCAATTCGCGCCGCGATTGATTGATGTGCGTGTGTCATGTCTGCAAACTCCTATTGGTGATCAGGGTTTGCATTCACGCTCTTCTGGCCCCAGAAGCCAAGTCCAACGTCGCTTTCGTTGGAAATAGGTGAATGTTCAAGACAGCCGGTGGATCGCTCCCGTAGTCGGAGCAATGCTGCTGCCATCAAGTCAGCGATTTCTTGATGCGCGTGCCGAGGGGCTTGGCCAGCCCTGTGATTAGAGATTTGTTCGTTGTTGTGCATGGTCAGCGTTCCAGTAGAAAACGCTTCTCATGCTATGGGTCGGGGTCGCTTCGCGTAACGCGTTTTAGCGGAAGTGCGCGGGTATGTCAGTGACGACGGTGCTCACATTCATGATGTGTGGCTGCCGAGATTCAACGATTTAGTAATTGCCCGTTTGAAGTGAACTGATCGAAGCCCTCTTGATCCTTCCAGAAATTGTCCCACCTGCGCGGTTCAGCATCTTCAAGGATCAACAACGTCAGCACGCGATCACGACTGCCGTAGCTGTGCTTGAATTCCTGCAGCTTCATGTATGGCTGCTCACCGACGCACCACACAGCGGCGGACATATCGATCCCATTCCATTCCTGCGGAATGGATTCATCGGCTGCAACGGTATCGCGCAGAGGCTCCGCAGGATCACTCAACCTTCGAATGCGAGTGTTGCTCAACACAGCACTGCGGCTTCGCCATTCGTACTTGAGAAAGCCGTTGTCCCAGTGCAGCAAGATCGCACGCTTCTCCGTGAACTTGATGAAGCGGATGCATAGGGCCTCGAACGACACGCCGAATGTTTTGGCCAACCCACTGAGCAAGTGAAGGTCAACGTCCTGACTGGTGATGCGATCACGCAGGACATCGCCAGGCATCAACAGATTGCTGGCGAATTCATCCGCTTCGCGTTCAATGTTGGCTGCTGTGTCTTGGCTGAAATGAACTGCGGCCTTGTCGCAGTTGAAGGTGCGTCGCTTTGCCCTGTGCAAAACGAAGTGGCCCAGCTCATGTGCGATGGTGAATCGTTGCCGCTCAGGGCTGGCCTCTGGGTTGTAGAAGATCCCCCACTCGGCAGGATCATTGGGATTGCAAACCAGCATCCCTTCAACACTGCGCGCGGTTGATGCCATAGGGGGCTTGATGATTTTTACCCCTTCACCGTAGGGCGTATCTGGCAGCCCCTCCCGAACTCTGTCGAGATTAATGTACGCAGCCTTCTCCTCATCGGCGACACGCATCCAACGCAGGATCATGTTCGCCGCTTTGCTTGGGGTCAGGTCTAAGCTGCCACTCAACGCTTGGGTTCCTCTTGTGCCGTGCCGGGGAACATCAGCTTCATCATGTCTTGAACGCGATTTTTCTCATCGTCCGACATGGTGGCGTACTGGCGGAAGAAAGCCACATCTTCAACCGTGGCCTCGGGGACCTGTTCGTTGGTCTCGTTCATGAGGTCCTCCATCGTGACCCCCAGAACCTTGGCCAGCAGGTGAATCCGCTCGGCAGAAGGACGTTGGCCCTCCTTCATTTCCAGTTCCCAGATGTATGCCTTGGTGCAGCCAACCGCATCGGCTACTTGCTGCAATGTCAGCTTCTTGGCCTCTCGTAAACGCCGTAAACGCGCTCCTAAGGTCGATGCCATGGCAAAGCTCCTATCTGAATCAAGTCAGCCTAAAAGTATAGCACCAAGATACACCATCCGCCCAGATGTTCTACGTGGTTTGACAAGCGGAAATAAGCGGGACACAATTACGCTGTATCTCGCCACTTTACTTTGATGGGATATTTGTTTACCACCCGTCGGCCAGCGCCAGCATCCCCTGCACGCAGAACACCGACATTTCACAAGGACCAAGAAAATGAAAAAAACCTTTGTCGATGTGCTGCTTGAGCTGCCCGTAGACACCACCTTGCAGACCTTTTTGGCGGCTAATGGCTTGCCTTTGCCCGATGACCTCTCCTGGTCTGATGGTCAAGAGGTCACCCAGACAGTGATCGAGGCCATCCGGTCATGGACCGATGAGATCGCCCGCGACCAACTCATTGCCAAACTCATGGCAAGCGTTGGACTCGGGGATGCTGCGGGCAAACAAGCAATGTTTCAGGTGGCCAGGCAAAACGGTGCAGCCTTGATGGGGCTCGTTGCCAACCAAAGTGACATCCATCGCTCGTTCTGGCTGTACGTGAACCACCCCGAGCTCTTTGATCTGGCCGGGGATGTGGACTTCTTTGAGCGCCATGGCACACAGGCTCAGCAAAACGATCTGGGCGTCAAGCGCAAGCCCAACACCTCCGATGCCGCCATGCTCGGCATGCGTCAAGCCATCTCGGCGTTCTATCAGAAGGAGCTGCAGTGTGGCGACGGCAGCGTGGCATACGTGCTCGAGCGCTCCCCCGATGTCTATCTGCTGACGGTCCACGTCAAAGACCTGGCGATGCTGCGCTTGGAGTTTGAAGGCTCGACCCTGACCCGTCGCGTCGGCAATCCCAACATTCACATGGTGCTGGAGTATTCAGCCAAGACCGGCGTCGCCCGCACCCTGGTCAAGGGCGGGGTCAAGTACCACACCATGCTGCTGGAGGCATTCGCAGAGCATCTGCTGGGCACCAAGGTCGATGCCCACCGCATCAAACCACCCACTCTTGACTTGTCGGTGTTGCGGCTGGGTTTCGATGTGCCCCAGGCACTGACCACCGACGGGTTCATGGCGCTGCAAGTCAAAACCCTCACGCTGCTGAGTCCCCACGGCGACCTCAAGGTCGAATGCACAGCAACCGCGTCAAGCGACCAGCAGTGCGTGACTGAGTTGATCGCCGAGTCCTTCCCCAACGAAAACCCGCTCAAGCGTAACTGGCAGATCAACTCGGCGCACATCAACCTCTACTACCCACCCGAGCCAGGCAAGATGCGATCGAAGGTCATCACCATTGAGATCACCCGCAAAGGCCGACTGAACCTTCACAAGTTCGACGCCAAGATGCAAGCCCAGCTCGAAGGCTACCTGGTTGCCCTCGGCATTCTGGGTGCCGACCAAACGCTGAACGCCAATGAGCAGCAGCCCGGTGAAGACGCCTTCCAGTCCGAACCTGCGTACCAGGAGTGAGCGTGAACTCACATCATGCTTGGTCATTGGTCTGCCGCTTGTTCGCTGAAGGGACGCACGTCCATCGCTGGGCGTTGTCCCCGCACGAGCTGGCTGCATGCTCCTTGCTCGGCTCCGCCATAAAGGCTGCGCCCGTCAATCAGCAATACGTACTTTGCCCACATTGCAACCTGCATCGTGGGCAAGTCGTCGGTGATGGCAAGGGCGGCAGGCTTTGCCAATGCCCCGAATGCGGCCCCGTCCAAATCGAGCCACAGGATCTGGCAGCGGTCGTGCTCAACGAGGATTGGCTACGCCAGAAGTTGCGCTTGGCACTGGAGATCAACAGCCGCGACGGCATTGATCAGGTTGGCCCGGGCATTTGGCGGCTGGGAGATGCCAGGCAGGGGCCGGTCATTCTGGCTCGCAGCCTTTCTACCCTTGTGCGCGCGCCTGCGATCTTGGATGGTTTCCGAGTCAAGGGTGCGAGCCTGCGGGTCATCACACCCAAGCCGATGGACCAGACTGCGCACCCATTCACTGCCGACATCGAGTGGCTGCCACTTCAGGAGCGGTTCGCCTTTTACGGCGACGGCATCTCCTTTATCGCCCCACAGGGCCACCGCCCGGAAGAAACGCCACGTGAGCCCGCCAAACCGGTTTACGGCCCCTTCTCGTCGGACTTCCGCCAAGTCACGATCCCAGGTTGGCCACATGGTCCGATTCGCTTGAGCAAAGGGCAAGCTGCGGTCATGCGAGTGCTTTGGGAGTGCAATGGCGAACCCTTGCTCGGTGAACGGATCATGACGCGCGCAGAAAGCAGCAGCGCCAAGCCAAGCGATTTGTTCAAAGCACGGTCAAAAAGCCCTGAAGCAAATGGTCCGCATGCCGCCTACATAGCACTCGTGAGTACCAAGCAACGCGAAGGGATTTACTGGATGAAGTGCGCCAAAAAGTTGTGACGAAAAAGTTTGCTGCTGCAAACTGTCCAGCGAACATCGTTGGTCAAGCGCACGGCCAACGTGTTGTCACAATTGGGGATCTGCGTGTGCTAACTCGAAGAAATTGGCGATATTTTTTAGAGAAAAAAGGCCGACAGAGAATCCAACTCGGCACTTTTTAGGTCGGCTGTCTGATAGCGGTAGCACACGCAAAACACCCTCGGAGCGCGCGTGGCTTGGGCAAAGCCAGATGTAAAAAAGCCCAACCGATAAGGGTTGGGCTTTAAATTTGGTGGTGGAGTATAGCACCGCCACAAACACTCATCCCGAAGGTGTGAGGCTTGCTGTCCTGAAAACAGCCCCTGAAGAGGAGTTCGGGGGGTATCGCAGGATCTGCGCTAACGTCCTCGCTGGTTAGGAAAAATCCTGCCCTGCGCCTGTCGGCCACTCGGTGGCCAACATTCTGGGAATTATATAGCACCATCAACAGATGCAGCGCCAATGCCAGGACTACCCAATGGTTTAAAAATTTGTTAGACTGCCATATCTTTTAAACCAAACCCGAGGGGGCATCATGATCGCAGATCGCATTCGGCAAGCACGATTGGCTGCTGGTCTGACCCTGGGTGCTTTGGGTGAAAAAGTCGGTGTCTCGCACACAGCGATCCAGAAGTACGAGAAGGGGTTACTGACTCCCTCGTCATCTCAACTCCTCAAGCTGGCGCGTGCCTGCGACATCCGCACCGAGTATTTCTTTCGCACCCACTCCGTCGAACTGCTTGAGCCAGAGTTCCGTAAAACGGCGGCCTTTGGCAAGACGGCACAGGATGCACTAAAGATCAAGGTCGTGGAGCTGGTGGAGAAGCGTGTGGAGCTTCTTGGGGCTTTTCCAGAATTGCCTCTATTGGTGTTCGCCCCTCCGGTCGGACTCCCTGAACACATCCAGACGCTGGATGAGATCGAAGCACTTGCTGATCAGGCCCGCAACGCTTGGCAGTTGGGCATGAATCCCATTGGGGACCTCACAGACACCCTTGAAGGTCTTGGTCTGCTGGTCATCGTTGTCGATGAAGAGCACCCCGGATTCTCTGGCCTGACCGCCAAAGCTCGCACCGACGATGGCCGGGAATTCCCGATCGTGGCCGTCTCAAACCAGTGGCCAGGCGATCGGCAGCGGTTTACTCTGGCTCACGAACTGGGGCATTTGCTGCTTGAGGGACGGCTGGCTGTTGGCCTTGATGAGGAAAAGGCCTGCGACCGGTTCGCGGGGGCCTTCTTGGCACCACGCGTGGCCGTGCATCAATTGCTTGGGCAGCAGCGCCACGCGCTGGAGTGGCAGGAGCTCTATGTGCTCAAGCATGAGTTCGGCCTATCGATGTCTGGATGGCTGCAACGAGCCAAGCAGTGTGGCGTGATCACCGATGCTGCACATCTCATGATGTTCAAACGCTTTTCGGCCAAGGGCTGGCGCAAGAACGAACCCGGAAATCCATTAGCGCAGAAACACCCCCGACTCTTCGATCAGTTGGTATACCGCGCTCTGGCAGAGCAATACATCTCTGAAGCCAAAGCAGCGGAACTGCTGGGCATCCCGATGATGCGCTTCCACAAAGAACGTCAGCTGGAGTCATCGGATGCGGTTGCTCATCAGTGATGCAAACATCTTGATCGATATGGAAGCGGGAGCGTTGATGGTGACGCTCTTCCAGCTTCCGATGCAGTTCGGCATCCCTGATCTGCTGTACTACGAAGAAATTGAACCGGGCAGCCCTGGCCTGGAAGACCTGGGCTTGAAGGTTATGGAGGTCAGCGGCGACTTCGTGGCGTATGCCGAGCAGTTGCCAGGCCAGCACAACCATCTGCTTCCCGCGAAAAACGGTCCCAAGCCCAGTCACAACGACTACTTGGCACTGGCGCTTGCGAAGCAAGAGACTTGCACTTTGCTGACCGGCGACGCCAATTTGCGGATTGTTGCCAACAAGGAGCAGGTCAACGTCATGGGCACCATCGGGCTGCTGTTCGCCATGATCGAGAACGAACTGCTGACACTCGACGATGCCTTCCGGGCACTTGATCGAATGAAGTCGGGCAAGAGACGGCTGCCTTGGCCGGAAGCCGAAAAAGTGCTGAACGCGCTACGCTGATTTCTCCCGCCTCCACTCAACGCAGCAACAAAGTGGGCACGCTGGAAGATCGCAACAGAGCAGCGGTCTTGCTGCCAAACAGCAGACTGCGCAGCGGTGAGTGGCCGAAAGCACCCATGATCAGTAAGTCGATGGACTGCTCTTTTACTGTCTTGGCGATGACGCTTTCCGCATCGCCGGGGCTCAGCGATGCGGTGACATTGAAGCCATCTGCTTCCAAGGTAGTCTTGGCCCAATCAAGCTGCTTGGGGGCGTCCTGACTCTCCTTTCCGGACATTAGCAAATAGATCGGCAGGCCACGGAACAGCGGGCTGCGAGCGACCATCTCGACGCCACGCCGGGTCACATTGCCGCCGTCGAAAGCGATCATCACGCGCTGCGGCTCCTTGAAGCCTTCCGTAACAGTCAGGATGGGCTTTTGTAGAGCACGCACCACGCGCTCGACGTTCCGGCCGAGGTCGCGTTGGGTTGTTTCGGCTGCTTTGCCACGGCGACCCAAGACCAGCAGGCGCACGCCCTCCGCCTGCTGTGCAAGCGTTTCCTCCAGTTCTCCGTGCCGCTGGCGAACATCGACCCGTTCGACCCCGGATGCGGTGGCCCGCTCACGCAGCCGGTTGAGGAAGATGCGACCCCGATCGCGGGCATCCTTGGTGCGGGCCTCGTCCTCGGCGGAGAGCTTGGTAAGCAGATTTTCTTGGGCATCGATACCGATAGCCCCGCTGTGATCTTCGCCAGATCCCAACTCGGGATGCCGGTCGATGACGTGCAGGAACTCCAGCGGCGCGTCCATGCGGCGAGCGGCCCATGCAGCGTAGTCGGCCACGTAATCGGCGAAGTGGGATTGATCCACGCAGGCCAGCACCTTGTTTTCGTTCTTCATGATTTTGTTTCCTCTCAATGGCCCATCAGCACGTCGTCGGCGCCGTCTTTGTCATGCACGGCGAACTTGTCCACCATCGTGGTGCTGGCTTCGTTCAGGCCAATGACCTCCACCTCGGTGGCTTCACGGCGGAACTTGATGACCACCTTGTCCAGCGCGCTGACAGCAGTGATGTCCCAGAAATGGGCACGGCTCACGTCGATGCGCACCTTTTCGATGACTTCCTTGTAGTCGAAGGCATTGATGAAACGATCTGCCGAAGCGAAGAACACCTGGCCGGTGATGGTGTAGGTACGCACGCGGCCTTCGTCCTCGGTACGTGAGGCGACGCGAAGAATCTGCCCCACCTTGTGCGCGAAAAAGAAACCTGACAGCAACACGCCGATCAGCACGCCCTTGGCCAGGTCGTGGGTACCGACCGTGACCACAACGGTAGCCAGCATCACCACGCTGGAGCTCTTGGGGTGCTCGCGCAGGTTGCGGATCGAGGCCCAGTTGAAGGTGCCAATGGACACCATGATCATCACTGCAACTAGCGCAGCCATCGGGATGCGGCTGACCCAATCGCCCAGGAAGACGACCAGAATCAGCAGCATTACGCCCGCCGTCAGGGTGGAGAGTCGACCACGGCCACCGGATTTCACATTGATTACCGACTGGCCGATCATGGCGCAACCGGCCATGCCACCGAGGAAGCCGGTGGCAATGTTCGCAACCCCTTGCCCCACACATTCGCGGTTCTTGTTGATGTTGGAGTCGGTCAGGTCATCGACGATGGAGGCCGTCATCATGGATTCCAGCAAGCCGACGACAGCTAAGGTGGCCGACACCGGGAAGATGATCTTGAGGGTTTCGAGATTCAGCGGTACTTCGGGCAGCAAGAACACCGGCAGGCTGTCTGGCAGCTTTCCCATGTCGCCCACGGTACGGATGTCGAGGCCGAGAAAAATCGACACGCCGGTCAGCACAACGATTGCAACCAGCGGTGACGGCACGGCCTTGGTGAGGTAGGGGAAGCCGTAGATGATACCAAGGCCCGCCGCTGTCATGGCATAGACGTGCCACGTTACGTTGGTTAGCTCAGGCAACTGCGCCATGAAGATCAGGATGGCCAGCGCATTTACGAAGCCGGTGATGACCGAGCGCGAGACGAAGCGCATCAAGGCACCGAGCTTGAGCCAGCCCGCGATGATCTGGAGTACGCCAGTCAGCACGGTAGCGGCCAGCAGGTATTGCAACCCGTGGTCTTTGACCAGCGTGACCATGACCAAGGCCATTGCGCCTGTTGCCGCAGATATCATTCCGGGGCGACCGCCTGCGAAGGCGATGATCGTGGCGATGCTGAAGGAGGCGTACAGGCCGACCTTGGGATCGACACCCGCAATGATCGAAAAGGCAATCGCCTCGGGGATGAGCGCCAGCGCGACGACGATGCCCGCTAGTAAGTCGTTTCGGACATTGGATAGCCAGTCCTGGCGTATGGATTTGATCATTCTTCTATTCTGTTGTGGTTGCCAGCCAGTGCTGGCGGTTGGGGCGGACGCAAGCGCGTCTTCCCGGCCAGCGGAATAGAGAACGAACCCCGAGTGATCCGGGGCCAGCAAGACGCAGTAAATCGGACGTGCAGCCTCGTGCGAGCGTGGTGTGTGGTTGAAGCTGGCTCGCAGCGAGAAAGAGACTTACACGGGTAGAAACTCCGATGGGAGGTTTGCTGATTTGGTTGAGGAATGATTTTAGCGTATCGGCCGCGTTGCTTCAACGCAGCAACTGCCTTTACCACGCTCCTGGATCGGCGGGCACGGCATCGTCCCATAAGAGCAATAGACGCAGCAGTCACCGGGCTTGGGCTTGAGGACTGCGTGACACTGCTCGCACTCGTAGAACCACTGGCAGGCGTCGGTGGGCATGGTCTCGGTCTTAGCGTGACCGCATTCGGGACAGGTCAGTCTCGACTCTAGGATCACGGCGTTCACTTGGCCGCACCCACCACGGCCGAGGGATAACCGGCATCCCTGGTGACGCGCGTCAGCGCTTCGACGCTGGTTTTCGCGTCATCGAAAGTCACCTTGGCCTCGCGTCTGTCCAGGCTCACCTCGGTCTTGCTGACGCCGGACACCTGGGTCAGCGCCTTCTTGACCGTGATCGGACAAGTGGAGCAATTCATGCCGGGCACTGACAGAGTGACGGTCTGGGTCGCCGCCCATAGGGGTGAGGCGAAGGCTGCCAGCGTGGCCAGCGCAACGAGTTTCTTCATCGCGTTTTCCTTTCAGTAGAACCAAGGTGCGGTCAGCGGAAACCCGAGCGCGAGGATGACCAGTGCCACCACGATCCAGAACACCACTTTGTAACTGCGGTTGACCGATGGCCGCGCGCAGACCTGATCTGGTGTGCAATCGGCGGCGGGTCGCCAGATGCGGCGGTACGCAAAGAAAAGCGCCACTACTGCCGCGCCGATGAACAGGGGTTGGTAGGGTTCGAGCAGCGTCAGATTGCTGATCCACGCGCCGGGAACGCCGAGCGTGATCAGCACCAGAGGGCCGAGGCAGCAGGTGGAGGCCAATATGGCGGCCAAGCCACCTGTCAACAGCGCACCGCGTCCGCCGCCATTCCGGAAATCGGTTGAGGAGTCTGGTTTCATGGTTTCAGCTTACATCCGTACTTAAGTACGGAGTCAAGTATCATGAGTAAACTAGTAGAAACAATGACCATCGGGGTTCTGGCCGAGGCCGCCGGGGTCAACGTCGAGACGATCCGCTTCTATTAGCGCAAGGGCTTGATGCAGGAACCCGATCGGCCTTTGGCGAGCATCCGTCGCTATGGCGAGCCGGATCTGGCGCGCGTGCATTTCATTAAGTCGGCACAGCGGCTCGGGTTCAGCCTGGACGAGGTCGCGGACTTGCTGAAACTCGAGGACGGGTCGCACTGCACCGAGGCCCGCGCGCAGGTCGAGCGCAAGTTGGCCGATGTGCGCGCCCGCTTGGCGGATCTGCGCCGCATCGAAGGCGTGCTGCAAGATCTGGTGCAGCGCTGCTGCGCCGCGCAAGGCGAGGTGCGCTGCCCGATGATCCAAGCGCTACAAGAGGCATGACGATGGAACTGATGAAAGTTGCCATTCTGTTTGCCGTCACGGCGGTTGCCGAAATAGTCGGCTGCTATTTGCCCTGGCTCGTTATCAAGCAGGACAAGCCCGTTTGGCTGTTGATGCCGGCTGCCGCGTCGCTGGGCTTGTTTGCCTGGCTGTTGACGTTGCACCCGACTGCGGCAGGACGTACATACGCAGCCTACGGCGGGATGTATATCGCTGTGGCGCTGGCCTGGTTGCACTTCGTCGATGGTGTGGCCCTGACCCGGTGGGATGTCGCTGGGGCCAGTATCGCGTTGGTCGGTATGAGTCTTATCGCGTTGCAGCCGTCGACTGCGGGGTGATACCGTCCAAACGCTTTTCCCAAGACGCACAAGCAGTCGATGAGGGTTGCCGAACGACCTGCACAGTGGAATGCGTGATCTCGAAGCGTTCGTGCAAGGTTTCGGCTATGTCTTGAAGAAATGCGTCATTTGCATTCCCATCGGGCATGACCAAGTGTGCCGTCATGGCAGCCTGTTTGGTGTCCAGCGCCCAAATGTGCAAGTCAGGCACTGACAGTACACCAGGCAAACCTGACAGATAGTCGTGTACAGCCTGGGGATCGATACCGTCGGGCACCCCATCAAAGAGGAGGTGCAACGACTGCCTGAACAGGCTCCAAGTACCCCAGACAATCACCGTCGCAATCATCAAGCTGACCACTGGGTCAAGCCAAACCCAGCCCATCCACAGGGTGAGCGCTCCGGCCACCACCACACCCGCTGAAACCAGGGCGTCGGCAGCCATGTGCAGGAACGCTCCTCGGATGTTCAGGTCGTGTTCGCGTCCCCTCATGAACAGCAGGGCCGTCGCCGTATTGACCACAATGCCAATGCCTGCCACCACCATGATGGTCACCCCCTCGTTGACCACCTTTGACTCGGGTGACAACAAGCGGCCTGCCGCTTCCCAGCCCAATGCACCCATGGCCACCAGCAGCAATAAGGCATTGGCAAACGCTGCAAGAATGCTGCCCTTCTTCCAACCATAGGTATGGCGCAAGTTGGGTTTCAGGTTTCCAGCTAAAGCGCCACCCCATGCCAATACCAATCCGGCAACATCGCTGAGGTTGTGCCCGGCATCTGCCAGCAGAGCCAACGAGTCGATCTTCCATCCATAGAAGGCTTCGATGCCGACAAAGGACAGGTTCAGCGCAATGCCGACGGCGAAGGCATTGTCGCAACTGGCAGGGGCATGGCTGTGGTCGTGTCCGGCTCCCATTCAGTGATCCTCTTGCGGGACGCGCAACGCTTCGCTCAATTGATCTACTAGCTCAGACCAGTTCGAATCCTGCTCCAAGGCTTCGCGCAAAAAGCTGGCCTGTGCAAGCGTCCAGAACGGCGCATCGGGTAGCTCGATGCCTGGAGCCACCGGCCTGTGATTCGTGAGGAACTGGTGAATTTCCAGTGGCTGGTTGGGAAGTCCCAACTGGGCGAACAGGTCATGAAAACGGTGGATAGCGGATTCCATTCTCAACTCCTCACAAACGACGCATGACGCCCGAGAGATCGGTACCCGGTGCGACGGTAATGAACACCGTGCCGTACTTCTTGACGTTGTCGTGCAGCAGTTCAATGCGGCGCTCAAGCTCATCGGTGTCCACAATGATTTCGTAGCGGATGCTTTCCATCTTGGGCGGCACATCCTGGCGCACACCCTCCACAATCACCTGCACACCGCGCAGCTCGAACTTGAGGATGGGCACCACACGCTCGATGCCCTTGATCATGCAGGCCGACAGCGCGGCCAGCAGCAGCTCGGCCGGGTTGAAGGCCTGGGGATTGCCTCCCAGGTCGGTGTCTAGCGTGATGCGCGCCAATTTGCATGTGGCCTCGCTGCCGTGGGCATCGATGCGGCGCGCTTCGACATGAAATCGCATCTTGACCGGGGTGTCGCTCATGCCGCTACTCCTTCGTCGAAGATGGTGCGCAGCAGCCTGCTGACGATGCCACCGGCGCGGGGCCACCACAGCACGAAGACGTGGCGGCAGCGGCAGGTGCCTCGTGGCGTTTGCCAATGACCGGGAACCCTTTGCGCATCCACTTGAGCAGACCGCCCTCCATGTTGCTTACGCGAGTGAATCCCTGGAACTGCAGGTAATACGTGGCCTTGAGGCTGCGCTCGCCACTCTCGCAGACCAGCACGATCTCGCGGTCCTTGGGTAGTTCGCTCCAGCGCTGCTCCAGTTCTAACAGCGGAATGTTCACGATGGCGGGTACATCGAAGGCGAGACTTGCCACTTCGGTGCGTTCGCGCACATCGAGCAGCAAAGCGCCCTCGCTCACCAAACGACGCGTTGTCGTCGGGCAGACTTGCTTGGCTTCTTCCAGCGTGGTGTGGTCGTTCATTACTCGCTCCTTCAGGCCGTCAGCCACTGTTCGATCTTGTCGCGGCTGGGTACTCCACCGGCATGTACCACCTTGCCGTTGATTACCACGCCCGGCGTGCTCATGACGCCGTAGCCCATGATGTCCCGCAGCTCTTCCACTTTCTCCAGCTTGACATCAACTCCTTTGGCCTTCGCAACTTGGTCAATCAGAGCGATGGTGTTCTTGCAGTTGGCACAACCGGTGCCGAGTACCTTGATGTCCATGATTTACTCCTGTTCCATTTCGAGATAGGTGCGGTTGGCCAGCTGGGGCAGCCAGACGTCCACGTGCTTGAGGTGTTTGTATGGGGCGGCATCGAAGCTTTTGACTGCAGTGGACAGATCAACCCCATCCTCCACAGCTTTGCCCATATGGGCGCGCAGGGCCTTGAGCAGATCGCCGGTGTCTTTCTGGGCTTGTGCGAGAGTGGTCACGCGGCCATGACCGGGCACCACTATCTTGGGGTTGATTGCCTCCAGCGCCTTGAACGATTCGACCCATGTTTTGGTCTTGCTCACCGGGTGCAGGCCCAGGATGCGGTCCACGTAGACGACGTCGCCGGTGAATACCACATCGCTTTGCGGTAGCCAGACCATACTGTCGCCCGGCGTGTGGCCCCCTTGACGGTGCACCACCTGCACGGCGACGCCGCCCAGGTCCAGCTTCGTGTCCGCGTCTTTGAGCCAGCGGGTAGGCAGCACGATCTCGGTGCCATCCAGTTTGTCCTTGAGCACCGGCGCATTGGCCTTCAGGTGCTCGGGGCCGCGAGCCTTCATGTCGGCCTCGGCGTTGACATGCGCCATGATCTCAGCGCCCCGTGCCTTGAAGTAGCCATTGCCCATCCAGCGGTGGTCTTGACCGCCAGTGTTGATGACCCATTTGATCGGCTGCGGCGTCACCTTCCTAACGGCCTCCGCGATCTGCCTCGCGCCCTGGAAACTTGCACCACTGTCGATCAAGAGCGCCCCAGTGGGTGTGACCACCAAGCCTATGTTGGCGTTGAGGGCTTCGTTTTCATAGGTGCGGCCTTCGGTGTCGCCAACGTAGGCGTAGACATTGGGCGTCACGGGCTGGAAGACGATCTCGACCGCCTGGGCGGAAAACGAGAGCGTGATCGCAAGCGTGGCCAGCAACCCGCGCAACGAGGTCCGACTCATCATGTATTTCTTTCTCCTCAATGGTTGATGAAAAAGCACGAGCGAGCCCGTTCAAACAGGCATCCCGAGCAGCCGTCCAGTGAGTTTTCGGGCGACAGGAGCCAGGAAGAAAATCACCGGAACGCCGACCACATAGGCAATGGCAAAAGCCTTTCCCCAGACCTGGAAAAAATCAGCACACCAGCCAACATTGACCTCTGTTATGACGAAAGTCATCAGAAAAATCATCATGGCTCCCATCAACAGAGAGAACACCAGATGGAACTTCTTTTGAGCTTGCATTGAGGAATCTCCCGACTTAAAGCACAGCGTTGAAAACAAAGCCCACGATCAGGATGCCGCTGGCAACCACACCGACGAAGGTGGCGATCAGCCGGATTTTCAGCACCTTGCGCAGGATCACCATTTCGGGCAGCGACAGTGCGATCACGCTCATCATGAACGCCAGCACCGTGCCCAGCGCTGCGCCCTTTGCCAGCAGAGCCTGCACGATGGGAATCACCCCAGCCGCATTGGTGTACATGGGCACGCCGATCAGCACCGCCAGCGGCACCGACCACCAGGCATCCTTGCCCATGAAGCTGGCCATGAAGTCCTCGGGCACCCAGCCGTGGATACCGGCGCCGATGGCGATACCGGCCAGGATGTAGGGCCAAACCTTGCCTACGATCTCGCGCACCGAGGCAAAGCCTGCCTGCACCCGGTCAGCCAAGGTCATCTCAGCGGCTTCAAATCCTGCCGACATCTTTGGCATGTCGCGCACCCAGTCTTCCAGGTACGCTTCCATCTTCAGGCGGCCGATGATCCAGCCCGCCACGATAGCCACCGTCAGGCCCAACCCCAAGTACAGCGCGGCAATCTTCCAGCCAAACATCCCGAACAACAGTGCCAATGCCACCTCATTGACCATGGGCGCGGAGATCAAGAACGAGAAGGTCACGCCCAGGGGCACACCGGCCTGCACGAAGCCGATGAACAGCGGCACGGCCGAGCAGGAACAGAACGGGGTGACGATACCCAGCGTGGCGGCCATCACGTTGGCCACGCCTTCGGTGCGCCCTGCCAACAGCGCGCGCGTACGCTCGGGCGTGAAGTAGCTGTTGACCATGCCCATGACGAACACCACGCCGGTCAGCAACAGCAAGACCTTGGGGGTGTCGTAGAAGAAAAATTGCAGCGCACCGCCCAAATGGCTGTCGCGCGCGACCGGCAACGCAGCCACCAGCGCTTCAGAGGCGGGTATCAGCGATTGGTACAGGCCCCACCACAGCAGGGCGGCCACAATCAGGAACAAGGTCGGGTTGCGCTGAGTCCAGCGCATGGCGAGGGCAGTCATTGGTCTTCTCCGTTGCGTTCTTCAGCGAGGCGTCGGCCTGTGCTGAACGATCTACAAAGAAGACGAATGAATCGGCAAAAGGATTCAGGCAGAAGGGCGAGGCGTGTGGCAGCACACCTGCCCGGTGTCGTCGAATCTGACCTGGCAGTTCACCACCAGGGTATCCCGGAGCCGCTTTCTGGCGCGCAGCAGGCGGGACTTTGCGGCGGCCAGGGTGAGCTGGTTGGCTTCTGCATAAGCCCGCACGGTCTGCCCTTGAAGGTCACAGGCCTCGATGATGTGTCGGTCTTCGACATCCAGCGCTGGAAGGTTGCGTTCCACACACGCATCGAGTTCATCGACTGGCACCCGCTCTGAAGCAGGGGCATCGGCCAAGGTTTCGGCCAATTCATCCGACAGTTCGGTATGGGGCTTTGCCAGGCGGGCTGCATCGATCAATGCATTGCGCGCCACCTGGAACAACCACGCCTTCGGGTTCTCCAGTGAACAGAAGTCTTTGCCTTGACGCATGGCTTTGAGGAAAACCTCTTGCAGCAGGTCTTCGGCGGCATGACGGTTTGGGGCGCGAAGAATCAAGAAGGCAAGCAACGCTCGTTCGTGCATTTCCCAGGCACGCAAGACGCACTCAAAAGCGTTGCTTTCTGCCATCTTTATCGGGCCTCGTACCAGGGTTTGGAGGCATTCACCACGCGCACGACCAGCAGCATCACCGGCACCTCGATCAGCACGCCGACCACGGTGGCTAGCGCCGCCCCGGAATGAAAGCCAAACAGGCTGATCGCTGCCGCGACGGCCAGCTCGAAGAAGTTGGACGCACCGATCAGGGCCGAGGGGCAAGCCACGGAATGCTTCTCTCCAAGCTGGCGGTTGAGCCAATAAGCCAGCGCCGAGTTGAAGAACACCTGGATCAGGATGGGCACGGCCAGCAAGGCTATGACCAGCGGCTGCTTGAGAATGGCCTCGCCTTGGAAAGCAAAGAGCAGCACCAGCGTTGCCAGCAGCGCCGTGATCGACCAGGGTCCGATCTTGGCCATCATCGCATCAAATACTTCCTGCCCCTTGGCCAACAATGCCTTGCGCCACCACTGAGCAAGCAGCACGGGGATGACGATGTAGAGCACGACCGAGGTCACCAAAGTGGCCCACGGGACGGTGATCGCGGAGATGCCCAAAAGGAACCCTACCAGCGGCGCGAACGCAAACACCATGATCGTGTCGTTGAGCGCGACCTGCGATAGCGTGAACAGCGGATCACCATTCGTAAGACGGCTCCAGACAAACACCATCGCCGTACAGGGGGCTGCCGCCAGCAGGATCAGGCCAGCGATGTAGCTGTCGAGCTGGTCTGCGGGCAAAAGCGGTGCAAACCAATGGCGGATGAAGAGCCAGCCCAGAAACGCCATTGAAAACGGCTTCACTAGCCAGTTGACGAACAGGGTCACTCCAATGCCGCGCACGTGCTGGCGCACCTCACCCAGCGCACCGAAGTCCACCTTCACAAGCATCGGGATGACCATCACCCAGATCAACAGACCTACGGGCAAGTTGACCTGGGCGACTTCCATAGCTCCGACGGCCTGGAACACGCCGGGAAAAAACTGCCCAAGCGCAATACCCAGCAAGATGCACAGGAACACCCACAGCGTCAGGTAACGCTCGAAGAGGCTCATGGGAGCCTGGGCCGCAACCTTTGCTGTGACTTCACATTGAACGCTCATGGTCAACTCTTGGCCAGATCGCGGGCGGATTTCTCGATGGACATCTTGGTCAAGCTGCTCTGGGGCAGATTCACAAAAATGTCCAGGCGCTTGCGCATCATGTGCAGGGTCTGCATGAACGCCTCTCGCTTTTTGTCGTCGTCGCCGTCAACCTCGGACGGATCGGCATAACCCCAGTGTGCCGTCGCAGGTTGGCCTGGCCAGAAAGGACACACTTCACCGGCCGCGTTGTCGCAGACGGTGATCACGAGGTCCATTTTGGGGGCGTCGGGCTTTGCGAATTCGTCCCAGCTCTTGCTATAGAGACCCTCCACCGGCAGGCCCGCTTTGGTCAGTGTTTCAAGTGCTAGCGGATTAGGCCGCTGGTTCTCACGTGGGCTACTACCAGCCGAATAAGCTTTGAAGCGCCCCTGGCCGAGGTGGTTCAACAGTGCTTCGGCCAAGATACTGCGAGCAGAGTTGTGCGTGCATAGGAAAAGGACATTCAAGGGTTTGGATTCAGAGGTCATGTTGTTCTTTCAGCAGCAAGAGGATTTGGAGGAAGTAGCGGGGCCACAGCAGCTGGCTGTTGCAACCGTGTTCGGAGCGCAGCAAGCCGCAGCAGTTGGCTTTGTGGGCGCGCAACATGCCGCGCCAGAAGCGGGTTGCGAGGCTTCGTTGAAAACGGGGATGTCACCAAGCGTGTGGAACTGCTCCCAGGCGACGCCCTGCGGGTCAGTGATCCAGTGCTTGTCGCTGCGGGCATAGCAGCAGGTCGTCTCGCCCTCGTCGAGCATGGCCATGTCGGCGTTTTGAGCAGCCGCCTTCATCTCAACCAACTCCTCGGCACTATCGACTTGGAAGCCCAGGTGGTCGAGGCCAGGCTTGCTGCCTCGCGTTGAGATGGCGAAGTTCACCCGAGGGTCTTCAAGCATCCACTTGGCGTAGTCAGTTTCGATCCGCGCAGGTTGGGCAGAGAACAGGCGTGAGTAAAACGCGATGCTCGCTTGCAGGTCTTGGACATGGAGGTGTACGTGGAACCGTTTCATGTTGGGTACTTTCAGCATTGGCAGTTGGTGGACGAGGCGTCGAGGCAGGCCTCGGCACCCTGACAGCAGTTCTCAGTGAGGTAGGCAAGCAGACCATTCATCTGGTCGAACTCGACGCGGTAAATCAGGTTGCGCCCACTGCGCTCCTGGCTGATCAGGCCCGCGCCCATCAGCTCTTTGAGATGAAACGAGAGCGTGGCGTTAGGCACCCCGAGCAGTTCGCCCAACTGCCCTGGCGTCGCACCTTGTTTTCCCGCAACCACGAGGGAGCGGAACACCTGCAGGCGGTTGGGCTGGGCCATGGCGGCTAAGGCTTTGACGACGTCTTTTTCTTCCATGTTTCTATTATCGTCGAAATATATGACAAAACCAAGACATCGGCTTTCGGCGTCAAGCAACGGCAGCCGGGTGAAGCGCGGTTGCATAGACCAAAATAGTCGCTCAGGGGGTTTGTGCACATGGCAACGTCCTCTCCTTGGTAGTGCAGTCGTTCTGCAATCTGAGCCGTCATGATGGTTCCTTTCCTCGTTCCCGAATCGGATTCACCAAATCTTTATGCGACACACAAACAATTGATTATGATTCTGTCGACACATACTAGAGCATCCAATATACTTTCTGCAACAATCCGCACAAGTGCTACCAAAACCGCGCGAGCCACACAGGATGCCAACAGAACGACTTGCTGAACTGACCCAACCGCAACGCGATCGGCTCGCGTTCGTGGAGTTGCGTGTGCGCTTCATCGGCGAGATCCGACGCCAAGACCTGGTGTCGCGGTTTGGCATCCAATCTGCAGCCGCGACACGAGACCTCGCCGTTTACAAGGATCTGTCGTCCGGGAACATCGACTACGACTCCAAGGCCAAGTCCTATGTGCTGACCGACCAATTCCGTCCGCTATTCGACTTTCCGTCTGAACGCGTGATGTCCTGGCTCACCCAGGGATTCGGTGATGGCGAGCCGATGCTCCATCGCACCTGGATCGTCAGTGATGTGCCGACACGGCTGACTCACCCAGATCTGGATGTACTGGCTGCCGTTACGCGTGCCATCCAGCAGGAGTGTCCACTGGCCCTTGAGTACCACTCGATTTCAAGCGGCTGTACTGAGCGAGAGATCGTCCCCTTCGCGCTGATCGACAACGGTCTGCGCTGGCACGTTCGCGGCTTTGACCGTAAATCACAGGAGTTTCGTGACTTCGTCATCACGCGGATCACTACTCAGAACCGCAGTCGTATCCAGATTAACCGCCAAGTCTGCTCCGGAGCAGGAAATCCGCGATCGAACTGCCAGAGACGTCTTGGAGCGTGTCGCGAACCTGTATAGGCGAGGACACTGGTCGTCACGGATTGAAATGGCAACTGCTCAATCCGACCATGCGAAATTGCGCCCTCTTCTTGAAGAAATTGCTAGCCTGCTGTCGCTAGCCATGGCGCACCAGACGCCGACGATCTGAAATTATGGCTCGTCTGTATTCGCTGCAGCCGCCTGTTTAGAATACCATTTCTGGAGCTCAAGAACCATGAGGGTAGTTTCAGCCGCATCGCGGGCTAATTGCTCACATTGGATGCTGGCCGCAGAGCCTGTGGAATTAGGTACAGCGTCGGTGGGGGCTGCCGCAACTCCTGTGGCAATGCTGGAAACGGCGAGCATGGTGATGGACTCATGGTTGGGCTGGATGCGCAGCCCGACATCACAGCCACGCAAAACAGGCCGCAAGCCAGCCAACAAGCCCTTTTTTGTCCGGAATTCATTCGATATCTCCTGATTGATGGTTCGCTGCGCGTGAAGGGTGTCGACAACGTGTTGTTCTTGTTTGGCCTGAGTCAATGCCGCCTGCAGCTTTTCGGCATCCCAGGCGCGTTGCACACGGGATTGGCCAATCTGGATGCCAAAAATCAGCGCCACGAGCAGCAAGAACCCGCCCAAGATGGAACTCCAGTGGCCCAGCAGTAAGCGCGTGAACCAGTTCATGGCGTACCTCCGTCCAGAGCTTGCAGCTTGTGCTGGTTCATGAGACTGATCACCTTGTCGGCATAGCCTGGATCAGTGGCATACCCGGCTTTGGCCAGTGCTTGTGCAAACGCCTCTGCCTTGAGGCATTGGAAGCACGGCTGATAACGTGGGTTTTGTTTGAGGAATGCGGCGTGGTCATCAATGCTTTCTTGCCAGCTGGCGTACTTGCGCCACTTGGCAGGCACCACAACCCACTGTCCACGGATGAATTCCTTGGTCTGCAAGATCAAGGTCTCGCCCCGCCAGCGGCTGTCGGCTTTGATGCCAAAGAGGTTCTTGCCCACCTTGGCCAGACCCGACTCACCCCAGCCGGACTCCAATGCCGCCTGAGCAATCGTGATGCTGGCGAATACACCCGTGCGCTTGGCAGTGGCTTGCGCAGAAGATCCGATCAGCGCGATAAATTCAATCGGTTTCATAGCAGCTCCTTCACATCCTTGGCCACCGCATCAAGCGATGCATCCCGGCGCTTGTCGATGAAAGCAAACGTCCAGCGCACCATCGCCCACCCCGGCAAACCACAGGCAAAGATCAATCCACCCATGGCACACAGTCCCATGGTTGAAAACGCCCAGTGATGCAGATCGAAGTGTTCGACGGTGAATGCACCGCCACCGATGCTGGACACCACCGTGCTGATCAAGCCGACGGCCCACTCCCTCTTGTTTCGTGGCGGAGTCATCAACATGACCACCACGGCAGCCAGCGTTGCCCCGCTCGCAACAGCGGCTGCTGTTCCTCCCAGCGCCTTGTACGCAACTGCTGCTCCGGCGACCCCACTACTTGTCGGTTCTGGCATTCATTTCTCCAAAAAGAAACCCGCCGGGATTGCTCCTCGGCGGGTGGTTACAAAAATCAGATTCAAATCAGGATTGATCGGCGGTATGCACCAACGCGTTCTCGGCCACGCAAGTCAGCTCGACCTGCTCAGTCCTAGGCTTGACGCTCATGACGCGCGCCAGCTGGGACCAGGACTGGCCCACACCAAAAGCAAAGTGCGTTCGCTCTCGGTCAGCACCGACCTGTGGCTCAAAGCCGGGTAGAGTTTTCAGGATGGCGTGGGTGGCAGTTGCGCCCGGCATGACCTCGACGGCATCGGAGACCGATCCATCTGGCTTTCGTAGAACGAGGTAGTGAACGGCTCCTGACTGCCAACCCAGCGGCTCAGAGCACCGCACGGTTCTCGACCGGCTATCCCAGCTCAAGACCTCGCCACTCACACCCCAACGGGGAATGTCATGACTCAGGGCAATCAGGTCACCATAGGTCGGGATCAAACCTTCCAGCTCAGTGCGAAAGGTGACGATTCGTCGGCGATACCGATTGGCCGCTGCGATGTATTTCCCCTCACGAATGCCCTGCGCCTTATCAGTGCAGCCAAACAACCTCACACGAGCAGGCTTGGCAGCTTGGGATCCAGGCAAGGACACCGTGAACTCATCTGGCTTCCAACTCTTGGGATTGACGTATTCGATCGTGACTGCATCCGCCGTGGCATCGCCTGGCATCAGGTACTGGATCTTCAAGCTGTTGCGCACGATGTTTCTTGCAGAAAAGAGCGCCACCGGGATGGTCTTGGGTTCATCGCGAACGATGCGAACAATCCCACCCTGCAAGAACGGCACAGCACGCCCCGTCCGCGCAATCTGTCCCAAGGCGTCCCACACCGTCTGGTTCTGATCGAACACGGCATTGAAGGTATCCCCGCGCGCCGACCACACCGCATCCAACTGTGCCAAGGCTGCCAGGTCTAATTGCCGATCCGGCAACCCTGCTCCATAGCTGGCCTTGACCGCATCCGCGAAGGCCCACGCAATCGAGCGAGTGGGTTGCAGTGCAGACCATCCAGTGTTCGGATTCCAGATGGAGAGCTTGCGCGTCACCAGACAGTTGACCAGTCGGGATGAGCGCTGCGACAAGTTGTCGGTCGCGCGCATCCTGAGTGCCAAGTAGGTCAGGTCCGTGGGCAGACTCGATCCCGCCAAATAGCCCTTGGCCTGACCCCAACGCAGCTCGTGACCAGCTCGGTTGCTGGTGTCCCGCGCATCCAGGCGCTGCAGGCGAATCTCATAACGCCCAGGCGACACCGAATACTTGAACGACAAGCGTTGCGCGGTATTCGTGGCGGCTGAGTAGGTTTCGTCAGCCACATGGAGCCAGCCTGAGGTGGCATCGCCATCGTCATTAATGCTTCGCACTTCTACGCGCCATTGCACCGACCGGCTCTCCAATGCACCGCTGTCATTGGCGTAATACAGTCCGCGCAGCATCACTACATCGACACCGATCTGATTGATCTGTGTACCCACGGGATTCAGGGCGAAGGGACCAACGATGGCACCGGAGTCGCTGACAGCAATCAATTCCTGACCGGACACCTCTGGGGCCGTGACCACATCGGGGTTGAACAAGGTGTTCTGTCCGCCAGGCTCAATAACCTGCGCCTGCACCTCGGCAAACGAGCTGATCGGGCTGTCATCAATCGACAGCTCCTCAAACTGAAACTGACCCACGCCAATGACGTGCAACTGATGCAGATATTCCTCGTTGTTTTCGTACTCGGTATAGGGCATGGTGGCCAGATCCGGGTACACCAAATGATGGCCATAAATCACGGGGACTGGTTGCGACAGACGTCCATAGTTGCCGCGCGCCTGCAAGGAGTAGGTCGGGCTGGGGGATGTCGTGTTAGCCGATGCCGAGGGCAAAGACTGATTGGGCAATGGCACCAGCGCATTCACGAGCACCGAGCCCGTGACTGCGATCGCAGTGGATGCCACTGCTGTGGCCAGAGTTCCCGAATACCCCATTGAGGCAGCCAGTGCGCCGCCATATGCATTGGCGACGACCAGAACGGCGATCATGAGCACGGTTCGCAGCGGGTTCTTGCCGCCACCTCCACCTCCTTGCGGCAGAGTGACCAACGCCACAACATCACCCGCATCGATCGGTGTCACTGCCCTGTGCGCCATCAGCACCGGCTGACCATTTTTCAGGATCAGGGTAGGCTGCTCGAACTCAATGCCATCACGATTCATCCACTGTGCGATCGTGGGCGAGCCAAACACATGGCTCACCTGCCGGTCACTGGGCTCGAATGGATTTCGCATCCAGATAACCAGTCCAGGACTGGGCAGGCCTGACATGCAAGCGCTTGTCATGGCAATTCCTTCCATCGGTAATACCCCTCCACCTGCCAGCCGTGACTGGCCAGAGAGCTCAATTGCTGAAACACCACCCCGATCTGTTGGGCGCAGTGCAACACTCCACCGCCGTCCGCATCAACCCAAACGCCAACATGCACGGGGTGTCGTGACTGACGCATCAACACCGCATCGCCCTGCTTGGGCAAATCGACCGCCGCCCAACGCTTTCTTTCCGGGTGGTTTTTGAACGTATGAAGGACCGTTCGCAGATTCAGCGCGTCCACCGGGATCACCGGCAAGTCACGACCGAAGTGGGTCTTCTGGACCCAAAGAAAAAGGCCCCAGCAGTCAAATGACTCGGGGCCTCTCTCTCCTGCAATCCACGGGCGACCGATGTACTGGATCGCCCAACTCGGTGAATCTTCATCTGTCATCGGGCTAACCCTGGAAACTCGGTTGCGGTGTACAGGCGTGACGGAAAGGTCTTGTTGCCAATGTCCGCCATCCTCGCCTTGGCCGTGACCCGCTGCACGTCAGCCTCCACTTCGGTGATGATGAGCGTGATCGGTGGATCCATCTGCGGACCACTCAAATCGTTGGAGAGGTACGGGCGATAGGTCACCTCAATGGGTGACTCCGAAACCGATGCCTCGTCCAAGTGCTTCACGATCTCCCTGGTGACGTTGTCCAGGGTGATCGCAATTTCGGGAACCGGCGCGATATCCACCGGTGGCAAATCCAGCTCAAAGCCCATGGCCACGAACTGGACCTGCTGCCCCGCATTGATTGGCGCTGACGCCTCAAGCCTTGCCAGCAAGTCTTGCTGATCACGCACCACACGGATCGCCGTCGTGTTGCCTGCTTCATCTCTGAAGTCCTGGTGCCGGATCTCCAGGGTATGCAGGATGACCACATTGCTCGGAGCGCTTGCATAGGCTTCCCGAAGTGCCTCAGAAAGTGCTGCATCAGGCATGCGTCACCCGAACAGGAAATGGTTTGATGGATCGCTCTGACGGTGCAACCGTGCTCATGTCACCATGGCTTTCCACAAAGCCGAGATGAATGACATCCATCACAGTGACAGCGTCACGGCGGATGGCGTCACCTTCTATGCGCGTGAGGATCAATCCCTGTGTCTGGTAGTAGAGTGCCGCCGCCAGAACAGCCAGGTTGTGACTAAAAGAGTTGTCGCACGCTGCCTCCCAGTAACCATCCTCCAGGAACAGGCATGCGCCTTTGCAAAGCTGCGCCACGGGGCAACGCGGACATTCACTTCGCGTGCTGAAGTGGTAAGCCGTATTGAGGCTGATGTCTTCAAACTGATCGACGTGACCGATCTTGTGGTTCGTGGAGGCACTCATGTTCTGGCAAGTCATCACATTGCCTTTCATGTCCACTGCGATCGAGTCATCGCGATCCATTCCGCACTTTTGACCCAATGCTGCCAATGGACGTGACTGCGCTTGGGAGCGCATGAATTCATCCACTTTGTCGCGCATGGTTCCAACGGCCATCCCTGAGCCCGTGACCAGCTCCCAGAACATCTGGTGCAAATAGCGGGCGTGATCATTCCCATGGAGCGCCAATGACAGTCCGCTCTGGTCGTAGGGAAGCATAACTTCCTCAGTCGCAAGCACCACGGCCTGCACGGGAAGATCCAGCTTTTCAGCAAAGTACAGGCGCACCGCCTTGAGCGATTGGTTGTGACGATGCAAGACCGTGTTGAAACTCATGCGGTCAATCGACATGCGCCGAGACACCCAGCGTTTAATCTGGGCCAGGCCCTCGAGGTGGTTTAGTGGATCAGGACCACGGTAAGACTGTGCAGGACCGTCATGCGACAGACCGATGCCCACATCGAGCGCCTCGACCCAGGCGAGCTTTTCGTCATCAAAGAGGGAGCCATTGGTGACGATGGACAACTGCGCATTCGGGTAGCGCGCCTTGACCGCTTCGCCCAGCGGTTTGAGGAGCTTCCAATACACAAAGGGCTCACCGCCCCAAAATTCAATCTTGACGCCAGCACCCTGGCCATCGTCGCCACCAGCAAACCAGCCTTCGAGTTGCTGCATGAATGGGGCGACGTCGTCCGGGTGTCCATCAATGTCATGAGGCTGGTGCGCCTGAGAGCAATACTGGCAGGCGTAGTTGCACTTGAGCCCCAATTGCAGCTTGAGGTGCCTGATGGCTTTGGATTTGCCAGCCGGGTTGCTGGGGTGATGCAGATGCCAAAACGGTGGCCACTGCATGTCCTCTTGCTTTGGAAATGCCTGCGGCAGCGGCAAACGCTCTTCGTTGTCAGCCCAGACCAAACTGGAATCCTCCGGGTCGTAGAGCGCCTGTCGCACAAAGCCATGCTGGCCATTGAGGGTGAGGGTGAATTTCATGGAATGAGGTCCTCAAACGCGATGGGATAGGCCTCGCGACACACCTTGGCCAAATCGGCACCGGGTAGCGTCTTGAGGTTGAAGATGTGACGGCCAGAAGCCTTGCCGTCGGGATTGGCGACCAGGACGGTCATCACCAGGTTCGATTCATCGACCTGGACCACTTCGACGGCATAGCCCTGACGGACTGAAAGATCGAGACTCATTGAATGGGCTCCATGGGATTGTTTGGGTGCGGGTACTGGATCTGGGCTTTGGCGTGCGCACGGATTTGTTCGGCTGACCAGGTCTGGTCACCACCCCGGTCATCACGGTGCGTGAAGCGCACATTGGTGACGATGGCGACCTTGTCACTCTGCGGGTCGAACAGCGGAAACGTGGAGTGCTCCAGATAGCCCGGAAAAATGAACAACGCCCCTTGGAGGGGCGTTTGTGCGAAGAGCTTGTTTTCATGTCGGAGCATCCAGTTGGCCTGCACCGGTCTGGGATCGTGAAAACACAGTGCCCCGGGCAAGCCAACGGCATCTCGCCCTTCGTTGGCCCCGAGATGGACTCGGGGGTAATAGGTGGCCACCAGTTGATTGCCAACATGCCGGTGCGGGATGGCCCACTTGCCCAGTCCACGCTGGCGATTCACGAACGTGTTGTAGGTGATGGACAACTCGCAAGGATCGAGCGATGGGTACGCTTGCCGCACATAGGCGGCCACCCTCAGTTCGATGGCGTCCAGCAAACGCAACAGCGTCTGGCTGGGTTGCTCACGCATCATGGACACGGTGTCGGCTCGATGCGCCATCTTGGCTGACGTTTGGGTGTGGCGCTCGTAGAAGGTTGCAGCCTCCTGCGCCAGAGTCTCCCGCACGTCATCCAACTCTGAGAGTTGATCGATCAGCACATGACTGGGCCAGAGGCTCAGCAGCTGACATGAATTGCTTGGCGTCATCGGGTCAAATCTCCATCAAAAATCATCTGAATCGGGTGCTTACGGCCGTAAAAGCGGTTCGGTCTATACGTCCTTGTTGGATGGTCGAACTCGATCCATGGCCAGACGCTGAAATGCACGCTGCAACGACTTCCCAACCAAGAATGCCGATTGACCAAGGTGTGCTCGTAGCCCGAACAGTTCATCCACAGGCACTCACCCGGGTTGAAGCTCAGGTTATCCTGCCCATCAATAGACAGAACCACACCCGGTGACACAGCTAGGCAAATGTCCAACCTGAGCTCCTCAAAAATCGAGGTGTCTCGGTGTGGATGCACCAGAGGAACACCCCGAGGATTGGGCGGGACCAACACTGTCAGCCGCCCCGACCCAATGGTCAGGGTGAACTGATCGAGCATCGTCCCGATGGCCAGGTATCGCCCCGCCTCCGAGCGATGCGTAAACGCCAAATGGTCGGCACCGCTGTACCGACATGGGTCCTGGCACAAATAAGGGTCCATCGCCTCAACGGGATGCCCCGTGTGGGCCAACGACAGGTTGCGAAACAGGCCCGGACTGGCTGCACTGACTTGGGACTCCCAGATCAGCGAATCGAAACGATCAAATGCTGCGGCGAATGCATGGTCCAGATTGGATGGCACCGTCACACCAGGCACGTCCCTGATCGCTACGAGATGCTCAAGCTCCGGATTTGAAACAGCCTTGATGGCTTCCTCGAAATCTGTCGCGCGCCGCAGGTAGGTGGCAACCGTCATGTGGCTTGGAATGCTGTCCGCATGCACCGCCCACATCAAACCACCTCCACAGCAGCACCGATCTTGTGGCTGAAATACTTGAAGCCCACCTTGATCAGCGCCTGGTCCTGTGACTCCAGTCCCAAAGCCATCCATTTGAAGCTTGCGACACCACCAACGATAGGCACCTTGGTCTTTGGAAGAAAACCGGCCTCGCACTCCAGGTACAGAACACCACTGCGCGTTTCGATTGCAGGCATGCCTTCAGTTTCATAGACGGGCTGAATGAGCCTGACCGTGCAAGTGATAGTTTCACCTGCGGCACAGGAATTCGGGACGTCCAACTCCAGCGAGGGCAGCACGGCGTTGTAGAGCGACACACGCGACCGAACTTCGAGAAACTCGGCAAAGCCTTCGGGTGCCATGGTTTGCGGCGCGTAAACCAGGACCGCCACCTCCTCGATCGGGCTGTCCTCAAAGGGGACGAAGAACAACACCGTGCGTGGATGCAGGGGACGCCCAAGTAAGAACGGGTTTTTATGCAGATTCGTCTGCGGGAAAACGGAATGCAAATGCCCCAGGTCCTCCCAGCCAAAGCGGGCCTCCAATGCCCAGTTGGTATGGATGCCCCAATGCTTGCCAAGGTCAATGTGCTGCTTGATGGCCGCCGGATCAAACACGAAGGGGCGTGAGCCATATTCCTTCTCATTCGTCTCCGGGTTGATGCGCCAAGGCGTCACCGTGATCGTCTGAGCTTGTACGTCCCGCTCGACGCGGTAACTGACAGGGAAAGCACCGAACGATTCGGCTGGAGACGGAATATTAAACAGGCGACCGCCAACGGTAGTTGAATTTGCCATCTTTCAACCCCTCAGCAATCGGTGCTGCAGTTGCAATTGCAGTTGCAATTGCAATTGGTTCGGCAATTGAAGGCAGTGGAGCCACAGTTGCAGTTGGAGTAGCTTCCGCAGTTACAGTTGCAATTGCAGGCTCGGTACCAGCGGTGGTACTCCGCGCCACCGATTTCGTCTTGCGCCAAGTAGTAGCCGTCATAGTTCAGACCAACGGAAGGGACGGCGTAGTTGGCATAACTCGTTCCACCGACTCCGTCGTACTGACCGCTGTTGGCGCAATAGTTGAACCCCAGGCCCCATGTCCACCAGTTCACATTGGGGGGAACCCAGTTGGCGTTGCTTGCGCAATTACCATTGGGCAGATAGCCATTGCAGTTGCTGGCCCGATCGTCGTAGTACTGGCTCGAGCGCCCCATCTCTCCTATGTCTTGGCCGTCTCCCATTTTGTAGCCCGTGTTGCGAGCATCGTCACTCGTCACGCTGCTTTTGAAGAGCGCCCCGTTGGACATGGTGAGGGTTCCGGTCATGGTCCCACCGGCCTTGTCCAACTTGCCGTTGATTTCAGTCTGCAAGGCATCATCCAGCCCCGCCTTGGGGATGCGCGTAATCGCCATGATTTCTCCTATTTAGATGTAACGCACCACAATCCGCGCGCTGGCGGCTGGTGCCGATGTGAATCGCAAAGTCGCCCCGGAATTGACCAGGACGTAGGCGTCGAGTGAGTCCTGCACCACGTAATTGACCGTCACGATCAATTTGTGGACGCTGGACGCTGCTGTGCTCAGACTGAAGTCCGTAGCCGAACCATTGCCAGTAAAAACCTGTGGGGCGACGTTGGAGCCGCCCGCTGCAGCGGCATACCCTTGCGCCTGGTTCATGTAGGTCTGAGCTTGTGTAGCTGAGGTTGCAGAAGCCGTCGCAGAATTCGCTGCTGCAGTGGCGCTCACCGTCGCATCCCCAGCTTTGCTCGTCGCCGTTGTGGCTGACCCAGATGCCGACGTGGCTGAAATGGCTGCATTGGTGGCACTTGTGCTGGCATTGCTGGCCGAGGTTGCCGCCGCAGTAGCACTGTTTGCAGCATCCGTGGCCTTACTGCTCGCGGTGCTGGCAGAACCCGCTGCTGCAGTTGCAGAGCTCGCCGCACTTGTGGCAGAGGTGCTTGCCGCAGTAGCTTGCGTACTGGCTGTGGTGGCCGATACCGCTGCATTGGTCGCCGACGTCGCAGCATCCGATGCTTTGGTCGTGGCAGTACTTGCCGAGCCCGACGCCGCCGCAGCCGAATTCGCGGCACTGTTTGCTTGCTGACTGGCCGTCGCCGCACTTGAAGCGATGGACTGTGCGTAGTACTTGGCCGAATACTCGGTCGAGCCAGAAACAGGCCCCGATGTCTTGTTAGCCCATTCCTCGGCTGCGGCTGCGCCTGACTGCGCTTCCTTGTCCAAGTAGCGCACGCTGATCACCACGCCACTGGCAGGAGCCGAACTAAATCTGAGCGTTGTCGTGGCTGGTATGGTGTAGGCATCCAAGGGGGCTTGAGGAACCCCGGCAACCGTCACCATCAGTGCGCCGGGATATCCAACGGGCCGACTGATTGTGAAATCCGTCTTCACGCCATCACCGGTGAACACATCGGCGGGAATGACCGTATTGGCCGTCACCGCCGCTGCCGATCCTGCCGCTTGCCCTGCCCAGTATTTGGCTGAGTAACCACTGCCGTCGACCGTACCGGTGGTCTTTTGCGCCCAATCAGAAGCCAGAGCGGCTTGCGCCTGCGATGCCGTCAACGACCCTGCTGCGCTTGTGGCACTGCCTGCCGCCGCAGTCGCCGAATTGGCCGCTGCAGTAGCACTCGCCGTTGCATCCCCAGCTTTAGTCGTTGCCGTTGTGGCTGACCCAGCTGCCGACGTGGCCGAAGTTGCCGCATTGGTGGCACTCGTGCTGGCGTTGCTGGCCGAGGTTGCCGCCGCCGTGGCACTGTTGGCCGCGTCCGTCGCTTTGCCACTTGCGGTGGTGGCAGAACCTGCCGCTGCAGTAGCGGAGCTTGCCGCATTCGTGGCTGAGGTTGCTGCTGCAGACGCCTGCGTACTGGCGGTACTGGCAGAAGCCGCTGCATTGGTCGCCGACGTTGCGGCATCAGATGCTTTGGTCGAGGCGGTACTTGCTGAACCAGCCGCAGCCGTTGCACTGGCCGCCGCGTCCGTTGCCTTTTGCGTGGCGGTTGCCGCAGAAGCTGAAATCGACTGCGCGTAGTACTTGGCCGAATAGTCACTGCCGCTGACGGGGGCTGTCGTTTTTGTCGCCCAATCCTGAGCCAGACTGGCACTGCCAGATGCACTGCTGGCCGAACTTGCTGCAGCTGTTGCGCTGTTGTTTGCATCGGTGGCCTTAGCCGTTGCCGTTGTTGCAGAGGCAGATGCACCGCTGGCACTGTTCGCAGCATTGGTCGCCGATGTCGCAGCGTCGCTGGCCTTGGTACTGGCAGTGGTGGCTGAAGTCGCCGCATTGGTGGCCGACGTCCCTGCATCGGCAGCCTTGGTCGTGGCCGTGGTTGCAGATCCTGCAGCCGATATCGCACTGCCAGATGCCGCCGTCGCAGACGAAGACGCCGAAGTGGCACTCGCAGCAGCTGCCTGGGCGTGGTACTTGGCCGAATATTCCGTCGAGCCGGAGACCACACCGCCGGTTTTGGTAGCCCACTCCTGTGCAGACGCTGCGCCAGATTGAGCCTCTTTGTCGAGATACCGAACGCTGATAGCCACACCCGTCACCGGGGCGGACACAAATCGCAGGGTCGTGCTGGCGGGAACAGAGTACGCGTCCAATGGTGCCTGTGGGACTCCGGCGACCGTCACCAACACAGCACCCGGATAGGCCACGGGATGGCTGAGGATGAAATCCGTCTTGACGCCATCCCCTGCAAACACATCTGCCGGAATCACCGTATTGGTGGTGACCACTGCCGCCGAATTGGCCGCCCGGTCCGCCCAATACTTCGCCGAATACCCGGTGCCGTCGACCGTTGCAACGGTTTTTTGCGCCCAGTCTGAAGCCAATGAGGCCTGCGATTGCGCAGCTGTCAATGCGGTCTGGGCAACGGTTGCCTTGCTACTGGCCGTGGTGGCGGAGGCTGCCGCCGAACTGGCATTGGTAGCTGCATCGCTGGCCTTTTGCGTCGCGGTGGTAGCCGAGGCTGCCGCCGCTGTTGCCGAGCTCGCTGCATTGGTGGCACTGGTTGCGGCATTGGTCGCCGAAGTGGCCGCTGCCGTTTTACTGCTGCTGGCATCACTGGCTTTAGTACTGGCAGTGGTTGCCGAAGTCGCCGCAGCCGTCGCAGAACTTGCCGCACTGGTTGCAGAATCACTGGCCGCACTTGCCTTGGTACTGGCTGTTGTGGCCGATGTCGATGCATTGCTAGCCGATTGAGCAGCATTACTCGCTTGTTGGGTGGCCGTAGCCACCTGATTGGTCAGATCTTGGCGGGACGCATCAAGTTGGGTTTGAACTCCATGAATGACGTTGGCCACGCTCCTGACCTGGCCACCTTCCGTGGTCACGGTCGTCTGATCATTCCCGTGGACGATCTCATGGAGCAGTTGAGCATCCCCCTCGATCGTTCCCACAGCTTCATCCAGCCGGGTCTTGAGGGTCATGATTGGGTTCCTTAAATTGATCTACCAGTAATCAGCAGCCGCCATGGATTGGTTGAGCCAGGTGTGCAGGCGCTCTCCCAGCGCAATGGCATCCGGCCCCAGCACCGCAGCAACTTGGATCTCGTCGGCAGTGAGCCGTGGAAATTCCTGCACCTCCAATTGCGCTTTGACTTGCCATCGGTTTCCGGTCAACAGCTCGGTGTCCCACGGCGCAATGAACCGGGACTGCACCGACTGAACACCCAAGCCCCCCGCCAATGGCATCGCAAACCAGAGAACGCCTTGGTTGAGGGCATGCACCCACCAGGCATCAAACACGGCAAACGCCTCTTGTGAGAAACGCCACTCCGCGCGCACCCGATAAAGCGTGCTCGTGGAGCGCAAGCGCATCCGAGCCGCCCCGGCATCGATGTCCGTTCGCACCCCATTCGATTGCGGGGCCAGCCCATAGCCCTCGATACGTGGCAGCGGCAAGGTGTCCGGCCAAATAGGGATGCCAACAGGCAAGGTCACATCACTCATCGCAAAGCTCCTACCGCTGGGTTAAGCCCATAGCGACGCTCAAGCGTGGGGGCAATGCCCACGCCCTGGTTGATGGAACGACTCATGCGCGCCTCGATCTGCTCGACGATCACATCCAGCCGAGTGCTACCGTCGGGTTGCTGGGTGGTTTGAACTCTCGCATCCACGCCCGGGGCATGGTTGGTCACATTCACCAGCACCTTGACCGGCGACGGATTGTTTTTTGCCAAAGCGCCACCGAGTGCACGCAACTGCCCCTGCGTGAAAACAGCCTCGCCCGGCTGCGCGATGATGGGCACCTCACCCGCCACCAAGCCACCGGTATGAAACCGCTGAGCGCCATCGAAGTGCTGCAGCCCGACAGAGCGTGTAGCCAGCACATCGCTGCCAATCAGGCCACCGGTGTGCGCCACCATCGTGCCGCCCGACATCAGATCCGTAGCTCCAGCTGGGAATGCACCGCCCAACCCGTTGCCGCCTGAACCACCAAATAGGTTCAGTCCGCTCATCCACCCGGCCAAAGGCAAGGTGATCATTTTTTGGATCTGGATGCGCACCAGATCTGCAATGATCGAGTTGGCCAAGCTGTTGAAGTCCACCTTGCCTGTCGTCACAAACTGAACCATTGCGTCCTCCATGGACTTGAAGGCACCGGTTACGGCACGTTCAGCCTGCTTGGCCGCATTGGTAGCGTCCTCAATGTAGGTGCGCAGGGAACTGCGAAGGCCATAGTCAAAGCTGCGTTGGTATTCCACGTTGGCGCGTGCCAGCTCTTCAACAATCGGCAACTGCCGCGCCAAGGCATCGTTGATCGCGGCAATCGCCTCGGCTTTGAGGCCAGGGTCGTTGATTTGCTCGGCCTGCCGCAATGCCATGACAGCGGCTTTTTCCATGTCAAAACGCGTCTGCAAAGCAGCGCGTTCAACCTCACCCACGTCCAGAAGCTGGCGCTTCAACTGCAACTCTTCCTGCTTGAGGCGGTTGTTGCCGATGTAGTTCTCGGTGATCTGATGGACCTTTTGCAGCTCCTTCTCGTACTCCTCGAACTTCTTGTCGGCTTCCTTCTGTTTTTCGATCCGCTCTATGGCATCGATGTATTTCTCTGCTTCCTTGACGATGCCTGCGTAGCCTTTGCGCTCGAGCTCCAAGGCCCGTGCGCGCAATTCAGCGCCTTCACCTTGGGTCACGCGCAGCGCACGCTGCTCCAACTGCTTCAAGAACTGCAAGCCCTCGTTGTTCTTCTCAAAGCCCGACAGATCCAGGCCACTGGGTCGCTTGCGGGGCATCTTGGGCAGGAATTCGTCATAAATCTTCTGAACCTGCGCAGCTTGTTCTGCGGTTTCAAGGACAAATTTCTGCCCCATGACACGCACCGTGCGGCGTTGCTCATCGAAGAATTTTTCGATCTTGTTGACGTAGCCAGGGTTGTCCGTCAGATGCGTCAAACGATCGTTTGCAGCCTCGACGAACCGATCGCGCGCCGCTTGCAACTTGGCAATTTCGGCATTGATCTGCGTCTCGTCATAGCCCATGGACTTCATGGAACGCAGCATGTCGGTCTTGATCCAGGTCTCGACGTCCTTGGCGACCACCTGCAGACTGTCAAACGGCTGGCTGATCACGCGCTTGGCAAGCACCGCCGATTCGGCAATGAAACCGAGCCCGGTTGCGACTTCCTCAAGAAAGGACAGAACCTGTTGCCGGTTGTGCGTGATGGCCTGCAACTCACTTGTGAAACCCCCGGCCTCGGTTTTGGCCAGGAACATCTGCTCCGTCAGGTCAGCCAGGATCGGCAGCAGCGCGGATCCGATTTGGCGCTGCACGCCTTCGTTGACCGCGTGCAAGCGCTTCATGTTGTCGTTGAACTCCTCTGCAGCTCGTGCTGCATCGGCAGACATGACCAGCCCGAGGCGCTTGGCCTCTTCCATCATTTCGGTCAGCCCATCACGCCCCTGGTTGAGCATGGGGATCATGTCCAGACCGTTCTTACCGAACAGCTTGACGGCCAGCGCCGCCTTTTCTGCGCTGTCGGGCATGGCTGCGAATTTCTCCGCCAGGTCCAAAAGCACCTGCTCAGTGGGACGAATCTGCCCTTGCGCATCTAACGCCGAGACCCCGAACGCCTTGAGCGCCGCACTGCCTTCGCCACCCTTGACCTTGGCATCGAACATGGCGGTCGAGAGGAATTTGAGCGCCTTGGTCAAGCTCTCCGCACTCACGTCCGACAGTTCGGAGGCATACAGCAGCGCCGACAAGGCCTCGACCGAGACAGCGGTTTTCTGAGAAAGCTTGTTGAGCTCTTCACCCACTTCAGCAACAGGCACGACTAACTGGTGCATGCCATAACCGAGCGCAGCAACGGATGCCCCCACGATCAAACCGGCTGGGCCAAGCCGACCGAGAACACTGCCGAGCATCCCAAGTCGGGAAGTGGCGTCTTCCATGCGCACGAAAGCGTCGTTGGCCGCCTTGGACAACAGGTTCAGACCGGCAGAGGCAGGCTGCGATGCCGACTCGATTTTTTTGAGCGATCGCTCTCCGGCTTCGCCCACGTCTGCCAGTTCGGCTTTGACTTTGCCGCCGTCAATGACAGCCAGTCGAATCGATAGGTTACGTTCAGCCATTTGGGTTGTCCGGAGATGGTTTGTTCAATGCTTGCGTCAGGCCCGCCTCGACGGCAGGGAATAAATGGGTCATGGCAGTGGGATCTGCATCCAATGCCTGGCTGGCAGACACCCACGCGTTGAAGTCCATGCCCAGCACTGCGCCTTGAACTGCACGCACTTGGGATGAGCAGACATCGAGCACCGCGAGTGCCTGCCAGCCCTCTTCGGTCCGAGGTGAATTCACCTGGTACGGACACTCAGGACAGGTCGACTCGCACGCGCCGCAGTACGTGGCCCCGCCACCGAAGTGCCATTCGGTGCGGGCCTTCAGCCGTTTTTTTCGGCATCCAAAAGATAGAGTGCAGCCAGGTATTCACGCTCGAAGGCATCGGCCACAGGCCACAGCTCCATGAGCGCAGAAATGCCGTCCGGCGTGACGGCTGCGGCTTTGCCTTTGTCGTCACCCACACCCTCCCAAGCCAAGATGGCAGCCTTGGCCAACTCGGTGATCAGGGTGGCGGTGCGCGCTCCGGCTGCCGCGTGGTCTTTGCCATCGATCAGAGCTGCAGCATGGCGAGCTGCCATGACCAACGCAGTGGTCGCAGGCTTGACTTTGATGCGCACGCCTTGGACCAGGTCGAGCCAATAAGGCTCACGTTTGAGATTGAGTTTGAGCATGTTTGCCTCTTAGGTTCAGTACGCAACCACGTCATTGACGAGTTGCACGGTCAGCATGTGACCGGCTGCGGTGTTCTTGGCAGCCTGCCAGTCAAAGGTGGCCTGAATGCCACCGGGGCCAGAGATCGAGAGCTTGGGCTTGGGCAAATAGACCTCATGCGCGATGAAGGTCAGGCTCTTGGTGGCGTCAATGACATAGCTGAAGGTCAACTCCAGCGGGGTGTTGTTGGTCGCGGCGTCGATCAATTCCGTATCCGCAAACCGCACCTCCAAATTGCCCGTCAGGCTGGCCACTGTGGGGTCGGCTCCTTCGATTTTTCCGTCGGAGCGAATCGTTTCGATGCGCGCCAGATTGTTCGAATAGGTCAACTGCGCCGCGACCACGTTGCCCAGGGCCTGGCCATTCTTTTTGATCGAACCCTGGAACTGATTAAAGCGAGTGATCGGCAAGGTCGTGGGCGTCGCGTCTGCGCTGGCGGTTCGCTTGACTTCGCCTTGGGCAATCAGGCCCAAGGTGGCATCCGCTGCGCCAGAGCGCGCGAACTTCACCTGCAATGAGTTGGCCATCACACCCGATGCCAAGAAGTACGCTGGAATGTCCGGCAGTCCCGTCTCCAGTGATAGGCTAGGCAGACCTGAGTTGCCAGAAACGAAGGTGTGGGTGTGCGCGTTGTCTCCCAGGCTCATTGGACTGCCCAGCAGCGCTTTAAGCCACATGCCGATGTTGCGCAGGTCGATGGGAATGACGATGTCACCCTCGACTTTGATCACGTCACGGATGGGCGCACTCGGGTCTCGACCCAGGCCAATCAGATCGTTAGCAATCAGGCCTTGCTCTGAGCCCAAGGTGGTGGAAACAAATGGAATCTTTCCAAAGTCTCCGGTCGGTGTGTTGCCATAGGTGGGTTCAAACGCAGCCAATAGGCTGGCGTTCGCGCCATATGCACGAGCCATGGTGAATCTCCAGGTTGTTAAAGTTTGTAAGGCGATCAGGCCAAGGGATGGCTGCTCGCGTAATGCATCACCACGTCGAGCGTGCAGGCCTTGATGCCCACAGACCCTTCGGGTGTGACGTCTTCAAATTTGGGTGGCATCACTTCGGCGTGGTCGATCTGCCCTGCCAAGGTCGGATCGGCCAAGATCAGGGTGCCCAGCGCCTGAAGCAACTCATCCATGCGCGCGTCTCTGGCAGATGCCTCGGGGTGCGCGACATAGATTTCGATGCTTGCCGCGTGCTCCCACAAATAGGTCACAGGTGACAAGGTGACATCGACCTGGGTCATGTCTCCATCGCGAAGGAACACCATGGCGTGCTCGCTGAGCCGCTCTGGCAGGGATGAATTTCTCCGTATGGCATTGGGCTGCAAGGGCAGCCCGTCCAACAGCGTGAACAAAGCCCCCAGCGCCGCTTCTCGTTGGCTGGTTTTGATCGTCATTTCATGTGTCCGAACTTTCTTCTGGCCACGACTGCGTGACCAACACCATCAGCCTGTCTTGCCACCGCTGGGCGGCACTGGCGATATCAAATTTCTTCTTGAGTTGGGCTTGCGGTACCAGCAAGAAAATAGGGACTGTGGTCAGCCCCCGTCCTGATTTCTGAGCGGAAGCCGATGCCGCCGCGAAGCCACCGCGCTTGCCTGTTTTGGCCCGCAAGTTGTCTGCCACCAGCAGCGACGGCTTGCCCGAGCGATACACAAAGCGCAGTCGTTGACCGCGCATGCGCTCCCACAGACCGGGCGTCATGCGTTTGCCACGTGGTCCAGTGCCTGCTGCAGGGAGCGGGATAGCGAGCCAAAACCCGTTCTTCGAACGGATCAACGCACCTTGGTCGTGCGCCGCAACGACAACAGGTGCGCGGCTGTACACAAGACCCGCCGAGCCCAAGCTGGGGCGTCCCTTCGGGTACACCTCGTCACGCCAGGTATTGGCCAGACGCGCGCCCAGACCAGAGCCTTCGATTTGCGAGCGCAATTCACTCTTGAGTCCTTGCGTCGCCTCTCGCACGCCAATGGTCACTGCCACCCGCGCCGAGTTAAGTTCCTGCGCCATCATTTTGGAGAGATCGCCCTGCAGGGCAGCCAGTAGTCGCACGCTCATGCTGACCTCGCTGTCGCTGGATAGTCATGCAAGGGGTAGGCGCTCACCGTCCAGATCAAACGATCACGGTCGACCAGCGCATCGCCTTGAATGACGTAGATGACACCCCGCCACGTCAGGCGATCGCCCTCTTGAGGCTGGGCGACATCGGCCGCTTGCAAGTCAAACCGGTACGAGGTCACCGCCAGATGTGACTGGCCGAATTCCTGTACCGAATCCGGTGCCTTGCTGATGACCTTGAGTTCGATGGTCTCCCCAGCCACAGTGCAGTACTGCGCCGGGGAGCCCAAACTTGCGAACAGCCGTTTGACACCCAAGGCAAACGGATCGCGTGGCATCAGCTGGCCAGGAGCTTGACCAAGAGCCCAGGGCGATGGCACATCGGCAGCGGATTGCTCTGCGTGTGCAGATCCGTGCCGCGACCAAATTCACGAGGCTCTTGCTTGGCGTACAGGGGCTGGCCCAGCGTATTGACCGTCTCATTGAAGTCAGCCGGTGCGAAGTACGTGGCAAAGGTGTCCACCGTGCCTTCGGGGAAAGCATGGCCTTCGCCAGAAGCGATGAACTTGCGCACATTGCCATCCACATCGGATGCTTGGCCCAGATACTCCTCGAAGGTGACGCCCGCAAAGGTGAAACCAGTGCGTTGGTCTGCACGCAGCGCCAGACTCTCCTGGTACCACTGATATGCCTTGACCACATTGGGGTGAGCTGTCAGAAGATCGAAGAACTCCGGAGAGACCAGCACGCGAACACCCGTCATGTATTCGCCCTTGAGGTTGAGCTCAAGGTAGCGCTTGAGATCCAGGCACTTCTTTTTCACGTCCGTTTTTTCGTTGTTGAGCGCGAAGTTGAACTCCTTGGGCTCAATGCCGAACTCATCGAAGAGGTTGTAGAGGACCGAACCGTCCGCATCCAGGATCACGCCCTTAAGTGCGCCCATGCGCAAATGCTCCAGCGTGATGGCGTGCTTGTTGCGCATCGACTGCAGATGCTCGGCCATCACATTCGCGATGGTTTCGGTGTCGGTTTCAGAACCAAAGGCACGCAGGCCTTGCACCTCTTCGGGCAGCACCACATCGTCGTGCGGAATGTGCGGGATGATGAACGAGCGCAGCGTGCGGCGACCGCGCTTGCCCACCGTGCCAGGGGCACCGACAGGAAGCGTGGGCAGCAAATTCAGAACGCCGTTGCGCTCTTCCACAGCGATCTGGCGAAAGCGCACAGGGCGAGCAGGCATCAGGTTGATCTGATCGAGCTTGCCGAACTGGTTGGGCAGGATGTTGATGGCAGCGGTGAGCGCCGTCATCGAAAACGCAGGGGACTGGAAAGGATTGTTCATTGCTTAGACTCCTTGGCGAACGAGGACGCCGATCGCTTCGAGCTGAGCGATGGCTGCGGTTTTTTCTTCCGTGGTGATGGCAGCAGGCCAGATGAGCGCGTGATCGGCCACGATGGCTTGACGCGAAACAATCAGGCCATTGGTTTTTTCTGCGGCACTGGCATCGATGCTTTGCAGCACCACGCCAGCCGCGACCTCGGAACCGTCGGTTGCAGAAGGGTCGAGTGCTTTGACCTTTTGGGTCGCACTGACTCGGCCAATCACGGCACCGAGCTTGAGGTTTTGTCCAGAAAGCACCGTGACCTGGTCACGGGAATACAGGTTTTCCTCTTCGTACTTGAGCAGGTCGCCCAAGGTGAGGTCATTGGTAATGGCAGTCATCAGGTTCTCCTATTAACGGTGGGTGACGTGCGCTGCGTCACGCTGCTTTTGAGCGCGCTGCTGCGCCGCACGAACGACGGGGCTGTCTTCGGGCTTGGCTTGGGTTTGGGTTCCTGCCTCGGGCAAGATGCGGCTGGAGATTTCGGGAGAGCCAGAGGCCTTGGCCGCCAACAGCTCCTTGCGTGCTTGGTCAACTGAGACACCACGCTCGATCAGGGCCGCCGTCATCTCGGACTTGCCCGCCAGAAGACACATCTCGGCAATGGCCAGCACCTGGGCACTGGCCGCCTTGATGTCGTGGCCTTGAGCTGCGGCACTGGCTTGCACCTGAGCGCCGGGTTGATCACCCGTGCTTTGCGCGGCATCGCCATCTTTTGCAGGCCCAGTACCTGTCTGGTCGGCTGGTTGGTGTTGCTCTTCTTGGTTGGTCTGCCCATCGGCAGTTTGGGTTGCATCGTTTTGCATGCAAACGCTCCTTTTCATGGACGGCCCGGGCGTGGAGATCCCCATCTCGCGGCCCGAACCTTGAATTCGCGCGATGGATGTCGTTTTCATTTGGAGCTCTTCACTCAGAGCGATCAGTGCGTCGTCAAGCGTCCCGACCACATCGGCCAGACCGGCATCAATCGCGTCTTGTGCGAAATACAGCCCGGCTTCGGTGTCTTGAACGTCTTGCGCTGAAAGGTTTCGGTTGACTGCGACCGTCGACACAAACAGGCCATACAGCCGGTCCACTTCGGCCTGCAGGGCTTGCGCCGCATCGGTGGACAAAGGTGCATGGGGCGACATGTCGTTCTTGCGGTCCCCGGCATACACCGCCGTGTAGCGAAGTCCGTTCATGGCGTCCCGCTGGGACTGATCCACATGCAGTGCGATCACGCCAACAGAGCCCACACCACCGGTTCGGGTGACATAGACCCGGGTGGCTGCGCTGGCGATGGCATACGCTGCGGAGAACGCGTCGTCGTTGGCAACGGCCCAGATGGGTTTGATCTGCCGAGCCGCCACGATCTGGTCTGCCAGATCAAACGCACCGCCAGCTTCACCGCCTGGTGAGTCAATGTCCAGCAAGATCGCATTGACTGCAGGATCCCGAACCGCCTGCGCAAGCTGCGCGCTGATGGCCGCGTAACTGGTCAGACCCGAAGCCGCATCGACCGCTGCCGCTCGCCGCACCAAGGTGCCGGACACGCTGATGACTGCGATGTTCGATGTCAACGAGGTTGGATTGGCAGGCGGGGCCTGCGCAGCCAAGTGCTTGATGAGTTGTTGCGAATCGTCTGACATGGCCACTCCCAAACGGGGGCCAAGCACCGAGAGAATCACATCCAGTTTTCTGGGGTGAATCAGCAGGGGCGTGCCAAAGATTCGCGATGCCAAATGTGGCATCGACGAGATGTGGTTCATAAGTCCTCTGGTTTCAGGTTTGCTGATCCACCAAGGGCGCGCTTGGTGAGTCAGGTGGGAGCGAGGGAGCAGCCGAGTTGGTCGCACCATTGCGGGCCACTTGTCTGGGGTCCGTATCCAAAACGAGCCCCAGAGCATCAGCTCGTGCGTTATCTGCCGCGATCTCTTTGTCGATCGTTTCCGCGTCGTAGCCAAAGGAAGAGATGGCCTCAGACCGGCTCATCAAACCGGAGCGAATGGCCAGCTGGAGGGCTTTGAATTCCTTCTCGGGATCCACCCACTGCCAGCCTTGCGGTATCCATTTCGCCGCCTGCCATGCTCTGGCGGACTGACGGCTCTTGGCATACCCCTGCGCAGTCAGTGCGCCACTGAGCACTGCCGCATCCATCCATGCACGCCAGATCGGGCGGCACATCTGATGCACGATCACGCCATGCTGGATGGCTTCACATCGGCGACGGAACTCCAGGAGACCGGCACGGATCGACGAGTAGTTCACGCCCGACAGATCGCCCGTCAACTGTTCGTAGGTGATGCCCATGGCCACCGCGACTGCACGAAACTGCACTCGTAGAAATTCCGCATACGAGCCACCAACATCCGCCGGATCGGAGAACTTCACATCCTCACCAGGCTCCAGGACTTGCAAGGTGCCCGGCTCCAACCCCGTCATGGCCACGCCAAACTCGTCAGCTTCGCCCTCTCCCAGCAATTGGTCTTCAGGCGACTGGCGCGTGATGAAGCCAGCGAACATGGCCGCCGTCTTTTTGCGAACCAGCTCTGCGTCGTCGTACTGGTCGAGCTCATTGAGCTTGACCAAGGCCCGCGACAGCCAGGGCTCGCCGCGAATCTGTCCAGGTCGCAGGGGGCGAAACAGGTGGACGATCTCCTCAGCGGGGATGGGCACCAGGTCGTTGCCATTGACCGTCAAGCTCGGGTCACCCGGATGCTCGCGGTACAGGTGATAGGCCACCCGACGGCCAAGTGCATCAAACTCGATGCCGCTGCGGATCGGGTTGCCCGATGCACTGATCGTGTTCAGGCTCAAAGGCAGGTGCTCAGGCTCCAGAATCTGCAACTGGATCGGCACACTCAGGCCATCCTCTAGCCGCCGATTGCGGATGCGGATCAGGCATTCGCCGCCTTCGACCATCGCCCGGCAAGCAAGTGACTGCAGGCCGTAGAAATCGGTGAGGTTGTTGCTGTCTGCTTCCTCCACCCACTGCCACCACAGCGCATGAACATTCTCCCGGAACTTAGGGTCATCCACCAAGGATTGCGGCTTGATCCCCGTGCCGATGGCATTGGAGACAAAGCTGTCGACCGCGTTGGCCGCCCAGGCGTTTCTGCGCACCAGGTCCCGAGACTTGACCCGCAGTTGGTTGCCCGTGGCCAGCATCGCCGAGACAGCTCCTGGATCACCAGGATTCCAGACACGAGACCTGCGACCTGAGCCAGCTGCCTCATGAACGGAATTCCAGCCCACATAGGCCGTGAGTTTTTTCCAAAAGGCCATCTCAGAACCCTTTGGTCGTGGTGACACGGATTTGCCGGGTCTTGGTTTTGCCACTGTCGGATGCCAGCGCTGCCTCCACTTCGGCCAAGGCCAGTTTGAGATCGGAGACCGTGCGGTACTCGATGGTCTTGCCGTCGTAAGTCACCCGATGCTCGCCACTGGCAATGGCTTCTCGCAGCGCTTGGGCATGTTCAAGGGTATAGGTCGTCATCAGTTCATCCACCGGCTGCGAATCAAGCGCCTGCCGCGTTGTGGTCCTTTAGAAACAACGAAGCCACCGCTGGGGGTGGCTTCTTGCTTGGTTGATTGGGCTTCTTCGGGTGGTCCTGCCATGCCCAGCGGCTTTTCCAATTCGCGCCAATGACGCTCCTCATATCGGTCCAGGCCAGCGAGGCTCGCGGCGGCCCGTGCGTAGACGTAGCAATCAAGTGCTTCGTTGCGTTCGCGGATTTTTTGCCACTCACGCACCGGATAACCATTACGGTCCCGGCGCGTGACCAACTGCTCTGAGCACAACTGCTGCACAAACTCGGCATCGACCTTGGGCAAATGGATGTACCCAGCGGGATACAGAATCTCGCCATCTTCAGTCACCTCCAGGGTCTTGCGCAGGTGGTTGTAGAACTCCAGCTTGGCAATGCCACCCACCACCGAATAGACCCGAACACCCCGGCGCAGCTTCTTGCCACCTACGGTCATGTCCACCGCCGTCGGCAATCCGACCAAAGCAGCGCCCCGGGCCACGCCCTTCATGGGCAGCAACCTGGAGTCACGCAACTTGCGCACGAAGGCATAGGCCTCTTGCGTGGCAAAACCAGTGTCCAAACCGATGCGCGAGAGGCGCAACTGCACCCCAGACGCATGCGTCCACGACTCATCGAGCATTTCGCGCAGTCGCTGCCAGACCGTCTCGCGGGAGGTGTCGCCTGCCAGCACACGGTGCTCCACCAACCAGGCTTCTTTGCCCCGACCGAATGCCCAGACAGAAACCTCAATGCGGTCCTTCTGAACGTCCACCCCGGCGCATAGCAAAGCCGCCCCCAGTGGGACGGTGCCGATCCGATAGTCCTCACGGCGCTCGAGCAAACGCTCCCATTCAGGGGTTTCACCTTGCTCGACCCAGGTCTCGCCCAGCTCTGTGTTTTTGAATGCTTTCAAGGCAGTTGCAGATCCTTGCGCCGCTTCCCAGGCTGCGGCGATGTCGGCCCAACTGCGCCAACCCACCGGGCTGTACAGACTGGACAAGTGAAACCCCACCGTTTTGCCCACGTAGTCCGGAAACGATGACTGCCACCGTCCCCGTTCGAGCATCTCGGTCTTTTGGTATTCGTAGATGGGCTGCTCGCACGACTCACATTTGTAGTGCGCTGTCTCGGGCAGTCCTTTTTCCCAAATCAGTTGTTCGAAGGTCAGGACTTGTTCGTACTCGCAGTGCGGGCACGGGACCATGAACTGTCGCTGGTCTGTTTGTTCGTACTCGCGCTCGATGCGTGACGATCCAGAAATTGTTGGCGTCGAGACAATGAAAATTTTTCTGCGTGCAAAGGTTCGGGTTCGAGCCTCAGCCAGTGCAATCGCATCACCTTCTCCTTCAACGTCACCCGGGTAGCCATCAACTTCGTCCAGAAACAAATAGCGCACTGGCATTGAGCGCAGACCCACGGCACTGTTTGCGCCCGTCATCACCAGAACGCCACCACGGAACTCTTTGCCCAGGATGGTGTTGCCTGAATCGCGCGCCCTTGCGGGGGCGATCAAGCTAGAGAGCGTCGGGCTCTCTTCAATGAGTGGATCAATCCGCTGCTTGGAGTTGCGCTTGGCCATCTCGACCGTCGGCGCAACAGCCATCATGGGACCAGGGGCCAAATGGATCACATAGCCAATCCAGTTGTTGCCGCACTCCGTGCCGCCGACCTGCGCGCCTTTCATGAACACCACCCGCTCGACGGGTGACGTCGGTGAGAGACAGTCCATGATCTCTTTGAGATAGGGCGTGCGATTGGTTCGCCACTTGCCCGGCTCCGAGGCCGACTTTCCTGAAAGCACTCGGTACTGATCAGCCCATTCAGACACGGTCAGCAGTGGGTCGGGGGTGAGCCCCTCGCGCCACGCCTCAGCAATGGCATCAAATCCGTCATAGTGTTCCAACACATTCCTGCATTCCGTAAAGCCTCAAGCCCCAATCAGGGCTCAGTCCAATCGAACGGCCAAATCGCCCAGTTCGATCAAGTGATTGCGCACGGCTTTTTCCAGCAGCACATGCAAGGTATGCCCATCGGCGTTGAGGTCAGCGGCCATCTGCGCAGCCACCCGCGCAGGCCAGTTCAACCAGGCATCGCGCTCGGCGCGCGCCATCTTGAAAACGTGTGCGACGGCCTGATCACGATTGACAAGTTCCCCCTTGAGGCGGGCCAGTCGCACCCTGTTGGTCTGCGCCTTGAGCACCTCATTGGCGGTCTTGGCCTGCAGCAAGGTGGTGCCACCGCCTTTGGGTTCAAACGCACCCGCTGATTCACCCAGCGTTTCCCGTATTCCCGCAATCGCCTCATTGGAGACGGGCTTGTGTTTGCCCCGCTGCTGCGCGGCGTCTGTGTTTTTGCTCCATTGAGCGTCGGCCTGCGCCGCATTGATCGTGCCGTCTGCGTTGGGGGTGATCCGCCCGGCCTCAATGGCCTTGCGCACCGCCGTATCGGACACCCCTCGGTGGCGCGCATAGGCCCGAATTGAGAGTCGATCGGTCATACCCAAGTGAAAGAGTCTGGCTAAGAAATTGACTTGATGTTGTTCGGAAATGAAGCGTTCATACGGTCATCAATCAACGTTTTTTGGAGCGCCGCATGAACCACAAGAAAACCACCAACGCCATCAACGCGCCTTCTTGCCTTTTGGAGCAGATCGCACGCGAGCACCTTTTTGTCCAGACGCTGCAGACGCAGAACTCGGACCGGCTGGACTTTCACGACGTGTCGGTTTGGGGGATTGAGGCAGCTCTGCAAGCGGCTTATCAAGCTGGCCTGCAGGCACAGACGAAGAAGCAACAGGGGAATAAAAAAGATTCAGAAATCGCTTGATAAGCGAGCGAAATGAAGCGTTCATCACATCACCATTTTTTAAAGGAAAAACCATGAAACTCTCCGAGACCCAAACCAATCTGCTCACCGCAGCGGCCCAGCATCCAGAGCACTTGCTGGCCGACTTTCCGGCCAATCTCAAAGGGGGTGCGCGGCTTAAGGTTTTGACATCCCTGGCCAACGCCAATCTCATTGCCGCCCACAGCCAAGCCGAGGACGGCACCACGCGATTTGCAATCACAGACACAGGGCGCAGCGCCCTTGGCATTGCGATCGAAGCCAAGGCAACACCCTCCAAACGAGAGGGCACCAAGCAGGCCACCCTGATCGAATTGCTCCAGCGTCCGGAGGGGGCAACGCTCGAGCAGATGGTCCAGGCCACCGGATGGCAACAGCACACGGTCAGGGGCTGCATGGCCGGAGCCCTGAAAAAGAAGCTCGGTTTGAGCATCGTTTCCGAGAAAACCGATGGCCAACAACGCACCTATCGCATTGCCTGAGGTTCACATGAAAAACATCACCCTCAACATCGAATGCAAACCCTTGACCGTGGATTTCGACGGCCAGGAGATTGAGGTTCAAGAGCTGAGCATCCGCTTACCCTTCGGACGCAAACCCAGCGACATCAACGACATCGCAGGCAGCGGCGATTACATCGTCTACGTCACCGAGGTCCGCGAGATGGAACCCGAAGAGTTCGACGGATTCGCGATGAATCTCTTTAAGTCGCGCGACTGGCTCAAGGGCAAGGGCGGCTATCTAGGGCAAGGACGCCTTTGCATCCAAGTTCACGCGCCCGGTCGACCCTATCTGTTCATCGATCCATCTGGCGGGGACTACCCGCGTTACGTTGCCCGATTGGGGTGAGCCATGCAAACACCACAAGGAAAAGACCCGCTCAAAATTCCTGCCTCCGAAAACGAGTCCTGGGGCTTTTGGGGAACGATGGGCGGCTACGCCAGCATCGCATGGCCAATAGCGATGACGGAAATCTCCAAGGCCACCGGTGAGCCGCTTGAATCCGTCCGTGTATTTCTGGACAGCCGCCATGGCCGTCACTTTGCCGATGCGGTTCAAAACGGTCTTTTGAGCAACCCTGACATGCACCAGGCCGTTGCAAAGGCCATCGAGAAGTGGATGAGCTGGACGATAGGACGCACTACCCAGCGCAGCCATGGCATCCCAAAGGGACTGCCATACCTAACCGGATTTGTAATTCAGAGCGGGATAGATCAGGACTGCGCCTGATCCACAGCTTCTTGCTCATAGGCCAGCGGCGCTTGCCCCAGCTCTGAGCCGCCGCTTTCTCGAACGGCTTTCTTGCCGGTGTAATCCTCCCAGCGTTTGACGATTACGTCGACGAACTTCGGATCCAGTTCAATCAAGCGAGCTTGACGCCCCGTCTTCTCACACGCAATCAAGGTGGTGCCGGAGCCGCCAAACAGATCCAGAACGACATCGCGGCTCTTGGATGAATTGCGAATGGCCCGCTCAACCAGTTCGACCGGTTTCATGGTCGGGTGCAGATCGTTGACGCGTGGCTTGTTGTAAAACCAAACATCCGCCTGGTCTCGGTCACCACACCAGAAATGATCGGTTCCCTGCTTCCAGCCGTACAAGATCGGCTCGTACTGACGCTGGTAATCAGCCCGACCCAGCGTGAAGGTGTTCTTTGCCCAGATCACAAAGGTCGACCACTTACCGCCTGCATCGAGCCATGCCTTTTGCAAGGTATGCAGCTCCGATGAACTCATGCAGACGTAGCACGCGCCCTTGGTGACCACCAGCAGGTTGACGCAGGCGTCATAGAGAAATTGGTAGAAGCCGTCGCCCAAGGCGTCGTTGAGGATGCGTCGGTCTTTGCCGCGCATCTTGTCCTTGGCGCTGTTGCCGTAGTCCACGTTGTAGGGTGGATCGGTGAATGCCATGTCTGCCAGTTGGCCATCCATCAGGCGCTCCACATCTGTCAGGACCGTGGAGTCGCCGCAAAGCAAGCGATGGTTGCCGAGGATCCACAGGTCGCCCGGCTTTGAGGTCGGTTCTACTGGGGTTTCCGGTACTGCGTCTTCGTCGGTCAGACCATCGCTTTGTTCATCGCCGTTGAGCAGCTTGTCGATTTCCTCATCGCTGAAACCCATCAGGTCGAGGTCGTACTCGGCGGCCTGCAACTCAGCCAGCTCCAACTTCAGAAGCTCTTCATCCCAGCCTGCGTTCTCGGCAATACGGTTGTCGGCCAGGATGTAGGCCTTCTTCTGGGTGGGCGTCAGGTGGGCCAACTCGATCACGGGCACTTCTGTGAGCCCCAACTTGCGGGCAGCCATCAAGCGGCCATGCCCAGCAATCACGCCGCGCTCACCATCCGACAGGATCGGGTTGGTGAAACCAAACTCGGCAATGGATGCTGCGATCTGGGCCACCTGGCCGTCGCTGTGTGTACGGGCGTTGCGCGCATAAGGGATGAGCGCATCCACCGCGATCATTCTGATCTCGGGAGTCATAAATTCCTTGGGGGGTGTTGGGGAGGTGCAAACCCGGTGCGAACTGCAAACCCGGTTTTTGAATCTGTCGCTATCGAAATCTCGGGCCTTTGCCCCCCGCATAGGGATTTGGCAAGGAAGGACCCAGAAATTTGTATGGAGGGAGTGGCCTGCACTCCTTTCCACACCATAGCTGAAAATGTACGCTCAAATGGCCCCAAATGCTTCACTGGGTAAAGTCGCTCATTGCCTCAGATGCACCCACACACGCCACCATTCCAATCAATTCACGCCAATTTCCGCGCATGAGTTGAATGACCCGTTGAGCCTGTCGGCCACCAGTTGCATTGCCTTCTTCCAACGCCTGGCAGCCGTGTTGCGATCGCAAGCAAAGCGTCTGCCGATTTGATGCCACTCGTAACGCTTGGCGCGCATCCACACCAGATGGCGTTGCTCTTCCTCCAACCACTGAACCCAGCGCATGGTCTCGAGCATGCGTTCCACAGCCTCAGGACCGGGTGGCATGGGACGGTAGACACGCTCGGGGTCTGGATAGCGATTGGGCACTTGCATGGCCAAGCTCATCCAAGGGCTGGCATACCCCTGAACCCGAACGGGTGGAAGGCGATATGACGTGTGAGCTGCATCGCTAAAACGTGCGGCCACATCGTCAACAGTCCAGATGGTGATCGTCTTAGCCATGCTTGCCTCCTGGGCCATAGAGGCGTTCACCAATGCGTCGGATGAACTCACGCTCGAGGAAGTCCAGTCGCTCGTCTTGATCTGACACGACCAGGATGTGTTGCTCACGCCAGCCTGAACGCTTGACGGCATCCAGATCTGTCACGACAGGCTGCACTTTTCCAAGAGCGCAGCGATACGGTTGTGCTGGGACTTTCATCTCACACCTCCTGTGTCGTCTGACGATCGCGGGCCAGATAGGCCAGTGCAATTGCGTCTGCTTCGTTGTCGTCTGCAGGTTGATGTCCACGCGTTTGAACGCTTGCGATCATCTCGTCCTTGCCTGCGTTGCCTTTGCCGGTCGCGTGCTTTTTGATCGTGCCCACAGGGATGCCTTCGTAGGGGATCTGATGGTGCTCACACCAGGCGGTCAGTTGTCCCATGAAGCCACCGTATGCATGGGCAGCATCCACACCCACATGCCTGCGTACTTCTTCAAACACGACCAGGTCAATGCCTGTGGTGCATTGCTTGACGTCTGTGAGCCAGCGTTTGAATTTCAGGAACCGCATGCCACCACCTTCAAAGCGTTGGAGCTTGAAGGATTGGCTGCCGCTTATGATCTGACCGTCTGAACCCATCAAGGCCCAGCCAGTCGTTGTGCCCAAGTCCAGGGCAAGAATCGTCATATTCATTTCGTCTCCAGAATTTGTTCGGGTGACGGGTTGGACAGGTTTCACGGTTATTCCTCTATCGTGTGTGTGCGCGCACGCGTGAGGGGTTAATCAGTAAGACTGTCAAATCCGTCACCATGGTTTGGTTCAATCGTCTCGGTATGGGTAGCCGCCACCGGTATGAGGCTTAGGTCGTAGACTGATGCCCGCGATTGCGCGTGCACCGCCATGCAGTCGGCATTTCTCGAACTTGCGGGTCGACATCAGCTCTGAGAATCGCTTGATCGAGCCCACGTACTCGCCAGCACGCTCAGCCCATTCGCGCCAATCAGTGAACAGATCCGACACGCCTTCGCGATGGGTCTTGCTCAAAATGCAGCGTTCTTCGATCCATTGGCCCAATGCGTCTTCCGCTTCGAAATACTCCTCAGTTGCCGAGACCACGCACTCGGGTGGACGCAGGCCATCGCGTTGCCAGGCGAGACACCCTTCGACCGCCCAGGCCAAAATACCGTCACGCTCCGCGTACAGTTTCTCGGTCAGCTTGCCGTCACGCCTCTCGGGCGGGATCGTCACCGTGAACGGGATCAGGTGCAGACGCCGCTTCATAGCTTCGTCCACGTTGCGGATCGAGGGCTTGTGGTTGCCTGCGATCAACAACTTGAACTGCGGGATGTATTCGAAGAAGTCCTGTCGCATGAAGCGAGCAGACACCTTGTCACCACCCGTGATGGCCTTGACCTTGGACTCGTTCCAGCGCCTGCCTTGCTCGGTTTCCACTGACGCGACAAAGCGTGCACCGCGCAATCCGGCCAGATCAGTTGGGTGTCGATCACCTCGGGCATCCATGAAGGTGTCCATGGGTGCGCTCGTGGCGTAGTCGCCCAAGATGCTGGCCAAGGTATTCACGAACACCGACTTGCCGTTCGCGCCTGTCCCGTACAAAAAGAACAATGCATGGGCGCTGGTTGCCCCGGTCAGGCAGTACCCCGCCATGCGTTGCAAGTACTCCTGCAAAAGCAGGTCGCCGCCGGTCACATCGTTCAAGAACGCTTTCCACTGTGGACAGTCACCCTTTGGTGTGGCCGTCGCAATCTTGGTCATGCGGTCTGCACGGTCATGCGGACGCGTGACACCCACCTTGAGGTTCACTACGCCACCAGGGGTGTTGAGCAAGAACAGGTCTGCGTCCCACTCCTCAGTGGTGGATGCATGACGGCGATCCGATCTAGCCATGCGATCGACACCACCTACTGTGCTACTAGCGAGCAACTTGGCTGCGAGGCGGTGGGAGTCCACCTTGAGTGCGGCCTCACGGCAGATGGCGCGAATGAGGTGATGGGACATCAAGGTCTCATCGGGTTGCCAGCGGCAACCTGTCCACACCAGCCACTTTCCCCACGCCGCGCAATAGCGCCACTCGTCGGCATAGCGAGATGTGAATGCCAGCGTCAGCGCATCATCGGTTGCCCAAACTGTGGCGTCCTGAGACGTCATGGCCTTGGTGGTCTTCACGCACATACGCGGCCCAGAGGCAATGAACGTGGTCACATCAAAGCCCTCGAGCAGTGCATCGGCAGCGTCCCAGCCATCAGCCTTGTCATCGGGCGGCAAGAGCACATCGCAGGAATGCGCGCCTGCATCCAGGACAGCTTGCGCCGCCGCCATGGCGTACTCCCAGCCTGGCTTGTCTCGGTCGGGCCAAATCAAAACGGCCTTGCCTGTGAGCGGTGACCAGTCGGTTTTGTCCACAGGGGCATTGGCCCCGTGCATGGCAGTAGTGGCTGTGATTCCAGCGGCGATCAATGCCTGGGCACACTTCTCACCCTCAACCAAGATCACCCGATCGGCACTGACCATCCCCGGTTGGTTGAACAGGGGGCGAGGATCGGGTGGGGCCATCTTGCGACGCTTCGCGTCCCATGGACGGAACTCCTTCTTGCCCCCAGGCGGGTCATAGCGATAGACCACAGCGATTAGATGACCGGCGGGGTCAAAGTAATCCCACTTGGCCGTGGCTGGTCCCAACTCGTCGACCGGAGCTTCTTTCTTGGCTTTACGTGATTGGGTCGGTACTGCCTGGCCAACCAGATCCGCCGCGTAGTCCAACACCCGAGGAAAGTCGGATTGAACGTCTGCCCCAAGGTAAGCAGCAATCAAACCAAAGACATCTCCACCGTCGCCCGTGGCGCGATCGGTCCACAGTCCAGCCTTCTCTCCATCAAGGACGACCTCCAGGCTGTCGCCAGGACTGCCCAAGACGTCGCCCATCAGGAACTTGCCACGGCGCTTCTTGCCAGCGGGAAACAGAGTGCTCAGCACCGATTCCAGGCGATCGATCAGCGACGCACGCAACTGCTCCCGAGTAGCGTCTGTGTCTTTGTGTGCAGTTGAGTCGTTGTCATTGAAATCAAGCATCCGACGACTCTCCTTTCGCTTCTGCTTCTGCTTTCGCTTGCATCCAAGCCATCAACTCACTGACCTTGAAGCGGACCATCTTGCCTACGCGGTAATGCGGCAGGCCAAGACGCTGGCGCTCTTTCGGGTGGGTGAGCAGGTAGATGGGCACTTTCAGGCAGTAGGCCGCCTCGCGTGCATCTACCAGTCTTTCGGTGAGGATTTGATTAGCGTCCGTCATTGCTTTGTCTCCAGCACCGGTCCTGCCATGCGCACATCCGGCATTCAAAATGAGTAGGGTCTTGATAGGCGCGAACGAGAAGCTCGCCCGCCTCGGTTGCAGAGATCACCTTGAGCGCACGGTCAGACATGCGCTGCGCGAGCGCCGCGTCAAAGGGCACCAGCTCGGTGTAGATGTCCATGGTGTCGGCGTTGACCGCCGTGAAAACCGCAGGGTTTTCGTGCAGCTCCAGATAGGCTTGGTAAAGCACCACCTGAGCGTGATAGATTGGTTTGGAGATGGCCAGCTTGTTTTTTTCGAGGTCGCGCCACGACTTGGAACCGAGGCACTTGTTCTCCCACAAAGCGGGGTACTTGAAGCCATCGGGACCGCCTACGATCACGCCATCGATGTGTCCAGCCAGTCGACCGTCCAGCGCAGCAAAGCCAAATTGCTCACCATTGGCCTTCGTCGTTCGCAGATCAAAACCTGCGTCGCGAAGCCACTTGATCATGCTGTCTTCAGATAGATGGCCACGCTCGAAGATGCGAAGCAGTCGGCCAGGATGCTCACGACCAGGATCTACGGGGGCCTTTGCAAATTCGTATTGCAATGCCCGTTCACAGGAAACGCCCAAACGGGACGCACCGAGGTAAGTCCTTGGGCGTTGCTCAGCTTGACGCTTTTGCAATCCCGCATCGATCAACGCGCTAACCTGGCCCGAGATGCTGGAGGATGAATTGAAGTCCATCATTTCTTCTCTCCTTCCACCACCCAGGGCAAGTCATCCTCCAAGTCGGCAAACGGGTGTGCCAGAGGATCGGGCGTCGGTTGCATTCCACGCACAGGCGGAAACTTCGTCTGCTCGTGATGCGTCAGCATGGCGTCGGTCCAGCACGTCACGATGGCATCGATGACGCGCAGTGCCTCTGCTTCCGAGTAATCGCCCAGAGGTTTGGCAAAACCAATCTCACCAGCTGACTCACCGAATGCCTTGAGGCATTTCTTCATTGAGGCCAGTTCAATATCAGAGGGATCGATCATGGTGACCTCCTTGATATCGATCCGCCCATCGAGCACGCGCTGCCAGTTCCCGTACATCGCATGGAACACGTCCTGACATTTTTTCGAGCAGAAAACCCAGTCGATTGGGTAGCGCCGGGGATTGCCCACACCGTGACGGTTGTCGGTGTGACCGAAACCCCGGGCCTGTCTGTTGCAGACCCAGCATTTCATTCACCCTCCTTACTGAGCCCAGCTCGGTTTGCCCGAGACAGGTGCACGTTGCGCCTGAGCGGGAGCGCTGCTGGCAGGAGGTGCTTGGTAGGTTGCGGCAGGACGTGGCGCAGCCGATGTCGCCCCACGGGGGTAATCCGTCTGATCCGGCTCCACCGCCATCTTCACGACGTTGCGCATCTCACCGCGACCATCCTTTTCCACATCGATGCGCGCCACGAACTCAATGCCATCGAGCTCATTGAAGCCTTGGATGCGACGCGCGGCAGCGGCTTGCGGGGAGTTGTCCTGCGGTTGGATGTTGCGCGAGGAGTTGAGCACCGCACGGATGAAGGTGCGACCCATGTTTCCCCAAGCGGGACCCTTGGAGCTGTGCAGTCCGATGTTCGACCACATCTTGCGTCGGGCATATTCACCGTCCAGGATCACGAACTCACAGGCCAAGAAGATGCTGCCAGTCTCAAAGCTCTGGGTTGCATAGCCACCGGTCCAGCCTTGTGCTGCATCGTCATGGCCACCGGGCTTGATCGTCATGCGCACCGGTGCCACCGTTCCCTTGGGGATCAGGTCAAAAGATTGTTGTTGTTCAGCGTCGTTGAAATCGTTCCAGGCGGACATGGTTTACTCCTTGATGTTTTGGGGTTGGGTTGCGGCTGCGCACTTTTCGATGAGTGCAAGCAGGTTTGGGGGTTCGAGCATTTCGAGCTGGCCCGAACGGTCTTTGGCTGGGAAGCCATAGGGGTTGAGCGTGTGGGTCACGAAGGCGCGATACGGCTCACCGTCATCGCTCTTGATCTCTGCGAGCGTCACGACCTCATCGACGATGCCGGGCAGTTCGGCTGCCGTCTTGGAGCCTTCGATCTGCGGGACGAACACCTTGCGGTTGAAGTCATCCAGGCGCTCGTCCAAGATGGCCACGAACACGACGTGCTTGCCGCGTGCGTGTTGCAGGTGCATGAGCGCACCCAACATTTCCGAGCCCAGCAAGCCATAAGCACCACGGGTGTCAGGTTTGCCTGTGCGGTCGGAAACAGCCTGGGGTTGTGTCTTTGCCCAGATCAATGCCAGTCGCGCCAGCACAGTTATGCTGTCCACGAAGTAGCAGTCGTACTTGGCCAACTGAGCGGGGTCTCCATACTGCTCACAGACATGCGCGTAGTGCGCCTGCGAATACGGAGCCTCAGGTGGCAGCGCAGGGTTGGGACCAGCCAAGAACACAACCAGGTCACGGAATTCAGGCCAGGTGGTTGGGCGCACGCAGTCACCGCGCCAGTCTTTGACAGCCAGGTCCCCGGCCTCGAGGTCGACGAACAAGGTCTTGTCTTCAGGCAGGGTCTTGAGTTGGGTGGTTTTGCCGATGCCGCTCTTGCCGAGCAGAACCAACTTCACCCCTTTTTTCTCGCGCAGGCGCTGATCAGCGGTAATGATTGGAAGTCCCATCACGCCACCTCACGCAGTTCTTGAGCGACGCTCGGATTCCAGAGGATCTGGTAACCGCTGTGACCATTGCGCGAGTACGGCAGAGCTTCCGCCCATGCCTCACCCGGTTCGGTCAGCTCCCACTCATCACGCTCGTTGCGCACCTGCAGACCCAGGTTGGCCAGGCGCAGGTTGGTGGTCTTGGCCGAGAGGCCGACCAGCTTGCCCAGTTGCGTGGCATTGAGAGAGCAGATCGGCTCGTTGGCTGCGGGCAGCGCGCGACGCAAGGTCTCGATGGCCAGGCCGGTGTTTTCATGAATGCAGGTCAGCGTCGCAGCCATGGCGATACCCACCTTGACGCCAGGCACCTTGGCCACAGCTTCACCAATCAGGAGCAGTGAAGTGACACGGTCCTGAGTAGGTGCGGGCAATGCGGCCATGGCCGACACGGCATAGGAGCCGGTCTTGCGGATGGCAGGGAGCACCTCGTGGGTGACCCAACGCTTGAAGCGTTTGGCTTCGGCCTTACGGCTGCCGAGCACCAAGGCATACAGCCCGGGCTCGTTCACCGTGGTCATTTCTTGGGTTCCACCAGGGGTGTGAATTGAATTCACACCCTTTTCGTCGTCGTCCAGACGCTCGAGCGCCTTGCGATCAAGGCTGATAGTCGACAGCACATCAGCTGCCACGAACCATGGTTCGCCTTGTGCGTCGGTGACCACACGGACCTGGCTGCCCTCAAAATCAAATGGGACAAGTTGCTGTTTCATGAACAGACCTCCGAGTCAGGGGAAATGTGGAAAGAGGGCTTACCTGCCTCGACGGTCCGTGCGTCGGCGAATTGCTGCTGCAATGCGGGAGGCCAGTTCGTGTACCGGGTCTCAGACACTGTCAACTTGATGTCGAGGTAACTCTCAACTGCCTCACCGGATGCCACGATGCGTTCGGCGATGGTCTTGAGCTTCTTCTGGTCCCAAGACACCTTCTTGGGCAGATCGAACTTCACATGCAGACCGTCGGCTTTGATGTGAGAGGTTCCGAAGTCACGGCCAGAGGCGTGGAGGCTCTCGCGGCCTTGCACGCCAAAGCGCTGGTCGAAAGCGGCATCCAATTTGGTCCGGGCTGCTTTGAGCCAGGCAATTGCCTGGTCAAGGTTGGTGTCAACTTCAACCAATTGCTGCGCAGGCAGGTTGGCCAGTTGCGAGACGGACATCTCTGCGATGTCGGCGGGGAAAATGGACAAGTCGTTCATCTCTGTCCTCCCGTCAGGCCGTCACGCGCTCGGACGTCGAAACGTGCAGAGCGTTTTTCTCGAAATCCAAAATCATCTCGAGCGCATAGCTCACGCGCTTGGACAATTTCAGATACTTGGGACCACGACCTTCGCAGCGCCAACGCTGAAGTGTTTTGGGGCTGATGCCCCAGCGCTGGGCCAGTTCGTTCTCGTTGAGCACCCGGCGATCTCCGGGTGACAGGGTGTTGATCGCTTCTTGAGTCGATCGGGTAAGTGAGGTTGCCGTTGCTGGCATGGATTACTCCTTTGACGTTGTTGAGGAACAGGTGTCATTGGAGATTTCGGGTGGCGAACATACGAGGGACCGATTGGCGAACCACTCGAAAACTTCTGGTTCGCCAATGCCCCGCCGCAAATAAAAAAGGCGAGCACTTGGCTCGCCGGTGGTGAATTTGCCTGATGTTCAGGTACTAAATTTTTGTAGTCCAGATGTCCTTTACGGGCACTGTTAGGTGAGTGTCTCAGTCCGACCCGATGCGGTCGTCGACGAACCCACAATGAACTTCCGCTCCTGGTTAATAGCGAAGTTCAGAACAGGCGTTCGGCCGCAAATCAGCGGACCTGCAAAAGTCCTAGATTTCCCCGGAGATGCCAAAGCAGGTATGCAGGCAGGCCGAACTCGTGCATCGGCGCGCCCAGCACGACATGGCCATGTGGCTGCATCTCAGCGATCTAGCATCATCCCGAACCATCTATGCGGCTTGCCCGGCTCCAGTGAACGCGGCGCTGAGCGCCGAATTCACTGATTTCAATGACCCCGGCGTGGACTGCGTGCATTCACACCGAAGTCATGCTGCCCGATGGCAGTGGTCAGTTCAGTAGGTGATGACCGGCATTTGGCCGGTGCGGATGGCTTCGGCCAGTTCGGCTTTGACCTGCTCGCGGGTCTTGCCCTGTGCCACCGGTTTGGCCGGGTAGCGGCCGGGGAAAAGTTCATTGGCTTTCTTGCCGCTCTCTTGGTCGATCACGATGTCGCCGGTGCGGATGGCTTCGGCCAGCTCGGCTTTGACTTGCTCGCGGGTCTTACCTTCGACGACCGGTTTGGCCGCGTAGCGGCCAGGGAAAAGTTCATTGGCTTTCTTGCCGCTCTCTTGGTCGACCACGATGTCGCCGGTGCGGATGGCTTCGGCCAATTCAGCCTTGACCTGTTCGCGGGTTTTGGGGGCCGAAGCATCAAAGGCCAGGGCATGGCCAGCGGACAGGGCTGCCACGGCAAGGGTCAGGGCGGAGAGGGTATAGCGGTTCATGATCGGTTTCCTTTCGGTTTCAAGAAACGGCCGATCTGTCAACATGACAGAGCTTCTGGCCGGGTCGATGGACCTTCGTGTGGAAAGCACTGCATCGATGGGATGAACTTTAAAATTTCTGATTCGAGGGAAAAACAGCCAATAAAACATTGGGTCATTTCCAAAAGAGAAATAATGCAAGCTCTTGAAGAGCCTGTAAGGAGCGCTGGATGGACCGACTGCAGTCGATGCGTGTTTTTGAGAGCGTGGTGGACGAGGGCGGCTTTGCCGCTGCAGCGCGGGCGCTGGACATGTCGGCCCCCGTGGTCACCCGGCTCGTAGCCGACCTGGAAGAACACTTGGGCACGAGGCTGTTGCAGCGCTCCACTCGGCGCCTCTCACTCACCGAGGCTGGCCAGCAATACCTCAGCCGCATACGCCACATCCTGCAGGACATCGATGATGCCGATGCGATGGCGAGTTCGCACACCACCGAGATGGCCGGCGTGCTGCGAATCCAAGCGCCGCCCCTGCTGGCCACCTATGTTGTCGCGCCTTTGCTGGGCCGCTTTCGCAGCCAGTACCCTGCGGTGCGGATCGAGCTGCATGTGTCGCCCGTGACCGAGCCAGCCATTGAGGACTTCGACATCACCTTGCTCGGCACCGATGACAACTTCGACGCTGACATCGTGGCGCGCAAGGTCATCGAGTCAGAAGCTTTCCTGGTCGCTTCGCCGGCTTACCTGCAGCGCCGGGGGGAGCCACGCAGGCCAGAGGAGCTGGCGCACCATGATTGCCTGAGATCGAAATCGCCCCAAACCCGACCACGCATTTGGCGTTTGTGGAGTCCTCAACGAGAAGAACAATGGCAGGATGTGGAAGTTCAGCCTGTTTTGTTGTCCAACCATATGGACACGCTGTTGCGCGCTGCGCTCGATGGCGCCGGCATCATGTCTTTGCCCTTGGATATCGCGGCACCTTACCTCTCACAAGGCACTTTGGTTCGGGTGCTCTCGCCCTGGATCACAGGGCGGCTGGCCTTGTATGCGGCATTGCCGAGCCGTAAGTTCATTCCCGACCGGACACGGGTTTTTCTGGAGTATCTGATCGAGCAAACAAAGCTTCAGACCGACAAGGCCTTGAAGGCATTCACTTCAACGAAAGCGGTTTCCGTTGGTTGAGCCACCGACGCACGCGGGCCGCGGTTCAGCCTGAAATTTTCAGATGCCTTCAAATGGAGAAAGCGTGTCGATGGACGCCTGCAGACTGACCATCGACGCGCTAGGTCGGTTCCATCACACGGGTTTGGAGTGCGTTTTTCATGAATGCGGCGGCTTGGTTGCTCAATCGGGGCAAATGGGCAATCTGGTCTTGCTCGATGTGCTGCAGCACCATTTCGTTGATTCCACCAATCAGCCCAGTGGCCAGCCATTGCGGGATCGGAGTTGAGCGATGGTTGGCGGCGGCCGCCAGAAGTACCCCCGCTAGTCTTTCCATTGCCAAGCGCCTGGCGACCAGCCCTGCAGGTCCAAGCGCAAGGATCTCCACAAACAACGCGCGCAGTAGCAGGGGATTGGCGGCCAAGGTCTCCAGATAGAGCCTGATGGTCAGATCAATCTGCGAACTCCAATCTCGCTTGGGATCGATGCTGGCACGCAGCGTGGCCTCGATCTTTTGCGCAGAGTGGTTGAACAGCGCGATCAGGCAGTCGGTCTTGTCCTTGAAGTATTGGTAGAAGGTCCTCTTGGACACATTCGCCTCGCGAACGATGTCTGAAGTCGTGAGTTGCGCGTACCCGTGAGCAGTGACCGCGCGTGCCATTCCCTCCAGCAACCGGGTGCGGTGTTCATCGTCAGGGATCTGTGGTCGGCTCATGGTTCGAGTATCTCATGCTCGGTACTTGACAGTACCGAAAATCGGTGTAGAATTTTGATTATGGTACCGATTGGTACCGAACTAGAGAATGCCATGTTGAATCAACAAAATCGATTGCTTGCCAGGCTGACACTCAGTGCCTTGATGGGGGTGGCAGCTTGCCTTCCCACGCTGACACATGCCGAAGCTCTCAACTTCGAAGAAGCCGCCCATCGACTGCAAGCCAATTCAGATCGCCTGGCAATGACTCGCTTTTCTGTTGAGAGCGCACAATTAAAAGAGCAGGCCACTCGGCATCTGGGTGGTCCCGTGGTGACCGCAGGAGCTGCGGCTTTCCGCTTCCAGGGCGCCGTACAGGGCATTGATCTGACCCCCCTGACGCACACGATCGGTTCGTCGATTGCAGCGTTGCCGGCGCCGCTGGCTACCGGTTTGGCACACTTGCCGCCACTTCCGAACAGCCTCGATCTGAGCACGCAGCGCAGTGGCAATACCTCATCCGTCTCGGCCATATTGCCGATCTACACCGGTGGCGCCACCACGGCAATCAAACAGGCCTTGCAAGCCAAAACCGAAGAGGCCCGGGCAGACGGCCGCCAGGTACAACAGGAAGTGTTCAATGAGTTCGTGCAGCGCTACTTCGGCGCCCAACTGGCTGAACGCGCCGCCGGATTGCGTGAAGTGGCCTACCGGACCGTCCTGGAGCATGACGCCGCCACGCAGCGAATGCTGGAAGCAGGCCTTGTCGCACAGGTCGAGCGACTCCAGGCTCGCGCAGCGATGGAGGATGCCAAGCGTAACGCCCTGAAGGCCCGGGATGACGCTGAGTTGGCGTCGACGGCGTTGGCCAGAACCCTTCGCAACGCTGAGCGGATTCAACCGATGAGCCCGCTGTTCGTGATCAGTTCGCCGATCGAGCCGCTCGGCTACTTCACTGACGCTGCCCTGGAACGTCACCCGGGATTGGGCAAGGTGTCTGCCAAGAAGCATGAAGCCGAGCAAATTCATGCGCTGGAAGAGTCGCAGAAGAAGCCTGCGGTATTCGCCTTCGGTCAACGCCAACTGCGCTCCTCTGACCAGGCCAACTGGGTTGTGGGCGTCGGGGTCAGCTGGAGGTTGTGGGGTGGCGTGGACCGTTCCTTGATGAGCGAAGCCTCTCACCGGCTCATCGAGATGGCGGACAGCCAGGACAAGCAAGCCCGAAATGACATTGCCTTGCTGGTCGAGAAACGCTGGATGGCCGTCGAGCAAACACGCCGCCAGTTCCTTGCGCTGACCCCGAGTCTGGAGTTGGCCAATGCAGTCCTCCAACTCAAGACCAAGGGCCAGAAGGCGGGTACCAACTCCACGCTGGAACTGATCGACGCCGAAGTGAACCTGGCCAAAACCAAAACGGAACAGGCGCAAGCGGCTTACGACTATGTCAAGGCGCTCGCCGATCTCCTTGAAGTGTCTGGCCTGTCCGATCAATTCGGCAGTTACATGGCTCGTGCCGATCTGAAAGTGCAATGAAATGAACAAGAAATCAACCACCACTCTGGCCATCGTCGGCGCAGTCACACTTCTCAGCGTGGGCCTATGGAAGGCCAAACAGCCTGGCGCCGAGGCGTTCCAGGGGCAAATGGAGGTTCAGGAAGTAGACGTCGCTTCCAAGGTCAGTGCCCGGATCGCGGACATCTTGGTCAAGGAAGGGGATGTCATCACGGTCGGCTCGCCGCTGATTCGCCTGGACAGTCCTGAGGTGAGCGCAAAACTGGCGCAGGCCACTGCGGCCCAGGAGGCTGCGCAGGCCACCGCGGCCAAGGCACAAAATGGCGCCCGCCCCCAGGAGGTGGAAATCGCCCGTCTGAACTGGCAGCGCGCAGTGGCTGCAGCGGACCTGGCGCAGACATCGTTCAAGCGGATAGATGGATTGGCCAAGGAAGGCTTGATCGCTGCGCAAAAGCGCGACGAGGCCGAAGCCAATTTCAAGGCAGCCCGCGATCAAGCCCTCGCTGCACAGGCCCAATTCGAGATGGCTCGCGACGGGGCACGTGCCGAAGACAAGCAAGCTGCTGCCGCTCAGGCGCGTCAATTGGCTGGAGTCGTAGCTGAAGTCCAGGCGGCCAAGGCCGAGACGGAACTCAAGAGTCCAGTGGCCGGCGAAGTCGTCAAGGTGCTGGGGCGCGTGGGTGAAATTTCGCCCCAAGGCGTCCCCGTGGTCACGGTTGCCAACATGGCAGATCAGTGGGTGGTGCTCAACGTGCGCGAAGACAAACTCGACAAGTTCGCCGTCGGCAAAGAATTCGATGCCACCTTGCCTGCCCTGAAAGGCCGTAAGGTTCACTTCAAGGTCTACCGGGCAGCAGTCCTGCCTGATTTCGCCACGTGGCGTGCCACCAGGTCCGATCAGGGCTTTGACATCAAGACCTTCGAGGTGCGTGCCCGCCCGTCCCAAATGATTGAGGGCGTTCGCCCTGGCATGTCCGTGCTGGTCGAGTGAATTGACCATGCGCCACTTCTTCAACAGCACCAGGCGGGAGGTCCATCGCCTTGGTCAAAGTCCCTGGGACTTGGCGATGGTGACGTGGGTGCCTGTATTGGCCGTGGTGTTGATCGTTTGGATATTCTCAAGCGCCATCCCCAGGAATCTGCCTGTTGGCGTGATGGATGAAGACCATTCCGCGCTATCGCGACAACTGGTCCGCATGCTCAACGCCTCGCCTGGCATGCAAGTGGTGGACGAATTCGACAGCGAGTCCTCGGTCCAACTTGCCCTAAGAGAGGTGCGGGTCTACGGGATGATCAACATCCCCCGGGACTTCGAGAGAGACATCAAGCGTGGGATAAAGGCGGAGGTCATTCTGCGTCACAACGCTCAGTTCGCCACGCATTCGAGTCTGCTGCAGCGGGATGTACGCACGGTGGTTGGGACCCTGGCCGCCGGCATCGAAATGTCTGCACGGAACAAGCGAGGTGAATCGGCCCAACAGGCCAAGGTCAGTTTTAACCCGATCCAAATCCAATCGATCGCACTGTTCAACGGGTCTGGCAACTACGAAAAGTACCTGACTGCCGCCGCGATCCCCGCCATCCTTCACATCCTCGCGATGACGGCTGGGGCTTGGGCGGTCGGCCGTGAATTCAGGGACAGGACGCTGGGGCAGTGGCTGCAGCACGGGGGGCCGCGGGCCGTCGGAGCAGCCTTGCTGGGCAAGCTGGCGATTCCCTGGGTGACCCTGACCAGCGTGGGCGCCGCGGCGCTCTGGTACATCACGACCGGGCGTGGCTGGGACATCCCTGGGAGCCTTCTCTGGATCTTCTTGGCCATGACCTTACTGATGGCGCTATCGCTGGCCGCGGGTGCAGCGGCGGCCACTCTGACCAAGTCCTTGCGCACTGCGTTGTCCGTCACGGGGCTTTTGACCGCGCCGGCATTCGCGTTCAGCGGTATGAGTTTCCCGCTGAGTGCGATGCCTGACAGTGCTCGGATGTGGGCGACCTCCATGCCGTTCACCCACTACATCCGATTGCAGACCGAGCAATTGCTGATGGGCTTAACCTTCGGCGCGAGTGCCGCCACACCTGCTGTATTCCTGCTGGCCACCCTCGGGTTGCTCGGGCTGGCGGCCTTGGGCTTGGTCCAGGCTCGCGACAAGCCATCGACCTGGGGAGCGCGTTGACATGACCTCGCACCATCCCACTTCGCTGAGGTCAGGGTTCGTCGCAACGCTGAGGGACGTCTTGCGCGACAAGGGCGCATTGATGATCTTTGTGGCTGCGCCCCTGTTCTATGCTTTCTTCTACCCCTGGTTCTTTGGCCCGGAGGTCGTGACCCGGATCCCGGTGGCGGTTGTCGACCAGGATCACTCGGCGCTTTCACGCTCGATTCATCGTCTGGCACTTGCCAATCCTCGCATCGAGGTCAAGGCAGTGGGGGCGGATGAGCGAGCCGCGCAAGCCGCCATGAGTCGTGGTGAGATTGATGGCTATCTGGTCCTGCCCGACGACCTGAAAGCCCATGTTGCCAGGGGAATGCCCGCTATGGTGACCGTGGTCTCGAACGGGGCCTATCCCCTCATCAGCAAGGCAGTTCAGTACGGCTTTTCTGAGGCCGTGGGCGCAGCCTCGGCAGGTGTTGAGATCAGGCAGCGAGAGGCCAAAGGACAGAGTCCCCGCCAAGCCGGCGAGAGCCGCACTCCCGTGGATTTCCGGGCCATGGCGCTGTTCAACCCTACAGAAGGCTATAGCAGCTTCATTGTTCCTGCCGTTGCCTTGTTCATCATGCACCAGACCCTCCTGATGGGCGTGGGTATGCTGGTGGCGACCTGGGTCGAACGAGGCGCGGCTTATGCCAGTCCAATGGCCTGGATCGGGCGCTGGCTGGCATTCCTGTTGCCGGGATTGGTGTCTGGCCTGTTCTATTTCGGATGGGTCTTTTGGCTCTACGGTTACCCTCGCGCTAACAACGTGGCTGGCTCCCTGGTTTTCCTGGTCCTGTACGTGTCGGCCATCGTGACGCTGGGGTCACTTGTGGGCCTGTGGTGTAGAGATCGCGAACGGGTCCTTCAAGTCCTGCTTTTTTCGACATTGCCGATGGTGTTTCTTGCCGGATTTTCCTGGCCGCCAGAAGCGTTGCCGCTCCCGTTGCAGTATCTGCGGTGGTTGATACCGACAACGTCTGGAGTGCAGGCTGCATTGCGCCTGAATCAAATGGGAGCCCCTCTGCAAAGCGTGATGCCCTATCTCGGTTGCCTGTTGGCACTGACCGTGGTGGCCGGCAGCTTCGTCTTGAAATTCGGCGGTAAGCCGCAGGGCGATTGAGGACGGAGATACTTGCACACGCGCAGGCAATGGGCTGCTGTGAAGGCACGCTGCTGGTTCGAGGAAGAGCCACGCGTCGACTTCATCCGCAATATCGCCCCCTGGGACGCCGACGATCTGGACGCTGATCGCAGCCGAGGATTGCGATTGGACTCTGAGCGGCCGTTGATCAAAGTTCTGCTGACGGCAGCTTTTGGCCGTTTGCAGTCAAATCAAGCTGAGCAAATCACACAAAGGCAAGCATCTTTTTTTGCTCCTCCCAGTCGCGTGGCAAGGGCTCATGACGCCCACGGATGGTCTGCAGGTTCAGGTGCCTTGGTTGGGACCCGTCCAGAATGGCCTCAATGATGTCGGGTGCCAGATGCGCCATGCGCAGGACCTCCGCAACCCAACCGGGCTCCAGCTTGAAAGCACGAGCCAGATCTGTCGCCGTGGCGTACTTGCCCTCATCAAGCAAGCGTTGCCAATAAAACGCCTTGCCCAGCGTTTTGATCATCGGAATGTCCATGCCGCCCGACATGACGTTCGAACTGGAGCCCGACGGTGGGGTCAAGAGCTTGCGGTTTTGTTTGCGACGGATCGTGAGCGGAACCATCGTCACACGTTGCGTGCCGTCCATGATTTGCCGCGCAGCCCCACCCACTTCGATTCGCACATTGCGCAACCTTGGGTTGCCCTGATATGCCTCGTTAGTCATGCATTCACCTCCTCTGCATACTCTTTGGCCTCTTCCACATAGGGGTGCGCTACGATGCTTGGGTCAAGTCCGATCCAACCGTCCTCGCGCCAATGGATGTCTAGACTGCCATCCTTGAAGTCCACGCGCTCAATGAGCAACTGTGCAATGCGCTGTTGCTCCGCAGGGAACAACTGCTTCCAGACATCAGCAATTCGCCTCATAGACACCACTACCTGGTCTTCTTTAAGATCGGCTCCGGCACTGTGCTGCAGGCATGAGCGCCACACACCAATCAATGCCTCCGGCTCCATCAGCGCCAGCTCGATTTCATTCAATACCGCAGCCTCGATTTCAGCTGCCGGGAGCGCACCGATGCTTTTCCCGTTTCCATCCTGCGTTGCACCTGCGCTGCGTCGTTTCTCTAAGTACGGCACGTAGTACCGATACATGCGGCCATTCTTTTTCTTGGTGTAGTGATGGATCATGCGCTGCCCATCGGGTGCAAACAACAAGCCGCCCAACAGCGCTGGGTACTCGTCCCTGCGCTCTCTGGGGCCTTGCTTTCGCTTGTTGACGAACGCTTGCACGCCATCCCACAACTCCTGCGAAATGATGCTGGTGTGCTGCGCCGGGAAATACTCGCCCTTGTGATTGATCTCACCAAGGTACAGGCGATTGCGTAGCAGGAAAAATAGGTAGTGCTGATCAATGGGTCGGCCCGCACGGTGCTGGCCGGATTGAGTGACCCAAGATTTTGTGCTGTGACCTTCGATATCCAACTCACGTACCAGGCGAGCTGCGGATCCGTGCTCTGCGTACCGACGGAAGATGTCCTGAACCAAGCTCGCCTCTCGCTCGTTGACTATCAGTTTTCGATCGACCACGTCGTAACCCAGTGGGGGCGTACCGCCCATCCACATCCCTTTAGCCTTGCTGGCCGCGATCTTGTCCCGAATGCGCTCGCCCGTGACTTCACGTTCAAACTGTGCAAAGGACAGCAAGATGTTGAGCGTCAGCCGCCCCATCGATGTGGTCGTGTTGAACTGCTGGGTGACCGAGACAAACGAGACGTTGTTGCGATCGAAAACCTCCACCAGCTTGGCAAAGTCAGGCAGGCTGCGCGTGAGACGGTCGATCTTGTAGACCACCACCACATCAATTTTTCTGGCCTCGATGTCTGCCATCAGGCGCTTGAGTCCAGGACGATCAATATTGCCGCCGGAGAATCCGCCGTCGTCGTAGGTGTCATCCAGCGCCAGCCAACCTTCATGGCGTTGGCTGCTCACAAATGCGAGACCAGCATCGCGTTGTGCTTCCAGGCTGTTGTACTCCTGATCCAAGCCTTCATCGGTCGACTTGCGCGTGTAGATCGCACATCGCTTTTTGGGAATGAACGAGGGCGTGCTTGCCACTGATGTGCGGGAGGTTCTCATGCGACCTCCTTCTTGGTGGACTTCAACCCAAAAAAGGCAGGTCCCGACCATGGGCAACCAGCGATCAACCGCGCGATCGCCGACAAACTCTTGAACCGCTGGCCACGGTACTCAAAGTCGCGCATGCCGCGCACGACCACCTTGTGCTCTTGATCATCAAAGAAACGGCTGAGCATGGTGCCGGGCAGCAGGCGATCCGCATCACCTTGCAAGCGCTTGGGAAGCACCCCTGTTTCGCCGATTTCCTCAAGCTTCCTACGCGTCGTCGGCTTGAGAGAACCGAAGGCCTTTTCCTGAATCCTGTAGGCCAGTCGGGACTCCAGCCAGGTGCGATGGTGGTGCTGTGGTCGTTCATCAAAATGCGCGTCCCACATGGCCCATATGTTCTGCATGGGCAGGTGCGGTAGCTGCGCGACTTGCGCCGCGATGGATACCGTTTTTGATTGTTGTGCGTGTGTCGTCATGTGCAAACTCCTTCTTAGTGATCGGTGTTTGCATTCACGCTCTTCTGGCCAGCGAAGCCAAGTGAAACCTTCCTACTGTCGCGAATAGGTGAAGGTTTCTGCGCAGATGATTCAGCTTCGCGCAGTCGTAGCAGGGCCACTGCGATTAGATCGACGACTTCTTGTTGCGGGTGTCGAGGGCCAGCGCCAGCCCTTAGATTGGAGATTTGTTCGTTGTTGTGCATGGTCAGCGTTCCAGTAGAAAACGCTTGTCATGCTATGGGTCTAAGTCACTTCGCGTAACGTGTTTAGACCAGCATGCTCGTAGATGAGCAAAGATGACTGTCGCAGTCGCTTACTGCCAAGGTCACCAGGACACACCCTGTTCAGAACTCAAGCCGCCAACACAAGTAACTCTGGACTCAACAGCAATTCGTCGGCGAACCTGCGCAGCATTCGAAAATGATTGTCTTCCATCGGTATGGTTGTGGTCTTGCCATCCGCGTTAGTTTGCGTCTTCGTCCAGAAGGCTGTTTGAAGGGCTTGCAGCTTTTCGTCAGGCTCATCCACATGAGCGCCACCGTCTTTGTTGGCAGCTGACAGAACGACATCTTTCCGGGTGTACGTGACTTTGTCGCGAATAAAGACGGGCTGTGCCCACCATTCGATGCAACTGAGCGTTGGCATCCCGTCTGGCACGGGAGAGTACTCAATGGAACTGCCGATCACCATGCCCGCCAGGCACTCTCCAAAATCAAGTTCAGCAAGCAGATCCTCTGGAATTTCTTTGGCCGTGGTGATCAGCTTTAAAGATTCTTTCCGACCCATTTGATTCAGCAAAGAATTGCTGAATTTCGTGTCGTGGAGCAAGACACGGATAGCTACGCCGATGCGCAATGCTTCCTCGGAGTGACCTGCATCGTATGCAGAGGCAGAGTTTCGGATGAAGTCCAGTTGACGCCTCAGTTGCTTGACCAATTCGGGGGTAGGTTTCTGCATCACTGAAACGCGTAATCAATAAAAGTTAGGGTGGTGGTGTCACACCGTTGCGAAGTATGTAGCCACGGCACAGTCGGCCTTTACCCTATATAGCCATTCGACCCATCGCTGGGCTAGTCACTGGCGCAGAGGTATTTGGGGCCGCTGCATGAGACACCACCGAAATCATGATATGCCTATTTTCTAATAGGCATCTGACCGCTGGATGTGAACTGATCGAAGCTGTCGAAGCTCTCCTGATCCTGCCAGGAGTTATCCCACCTGCGCGGTTCAGCATCTTCAAGGATCAACAACGTCAGCACGCGATCTCGCCCGCCGTAGCTGTGTTTGAATTCCTGCAGCTTCATGTAGGGCTGTTCACCGACGCACCAAACTGCGGCGGACATATCGATCCCGTTCCACTCCTGCGTGATGGACTCGTCTGCTGCAACGGTATCGCGCAGAGGCTCTGCAGGATCACTCAACCTTCGAATGCGGGTGTTGCTCAGCACAGCACTGCGGCTACGCCATTCGTACTTGAGAAAGCCGTTGTCCCAGTGCAGCAAGATCGCACGCTTCTCCGTGAACTTGATGAAGCGGATGCATAAGGCCTCGAACGACACGCCGAATGTTTTGGCCAAGCCACTGAGCAAGTAAAGGTCAACGTCTTGACTGGTGATGCGATCACGCAGGACATCGCCAGGCATCAATAGATTGCTGGCAAATTCATCTGCCTCACGCTCGATGACACCTGCGCTTTCCAAGCTGAGATGCACAGCGGCCTTGTCGCAGTTGAAGGTGCGCCGCTTAGCTCGGTGCAGCACGAAGTGTCCGAGCTCATGCGCGATCGTAAATCGCCGACGCTCCGGGCTTGAATCTTCATTGACGAAGATGCCCCACTCAGTTGGATCGTCTGGGTTGCAAACTAGCATCCCCTCAGAGCTTTTGATTGGGGATGCCATAGGCGGCTTGATGATCTTCACACCTTCGCCGTAAGGCGTTCCAGGCAGCCCCTCTCGAACCATGTCGAGATCGGTGAAGGCAGCCGTCTCTCCGCTGGCCACACGAATCCATCGCAGGATTGTGTTGGCCGCTTTGCTCGGGGTCAGTTGAGCGCTGTCACTCAACTCTTGGTTTCCTCTTGCCCCGCTGTTGGGAACATCAGTTTGAGGGCTTGCTGGTAACGCTGCTTTTCTTCTTCCGTCATGCCAGCGTAATGGCGAAAAAACGCCACGTCTTCAACGGAGGCCTGAGGTACTTGCTCGTTTGATTCGTTCATGAGGTCCTCCATCGTGACCCCCAGAACCTTGGCCAGCAGGTGAATCCGCTCGGCAGAAGGGCGTTGGCCCTCCTTCATTTCCAGTTCCCAGATGTATGCCTTGGTGCAGCCAACCGCATCGGCTACTTGCTGCAATGTCAGCTTCTTGGCCTCTCGTAAACGCCGTAAACGCGCTCCTAAGGTCGATGCCATGGCAAAGCTCCTATCTGAATCAAGTCAGCCTAAAAGTATAGCACCAAGATACTCCATTCGCCCAGATGTTCTACGTGGTTTGACAAGCGGAAATAAGCGGGACACAATTACGCTGTATCTCGCCACTTTACTTTGATGGGATATTTGTTTACCACCCGTCGGCCAGCGCCAGCATCCCCTGCACGCAGAACACCGACATTTCACAAGGACCAAGAAAATGAAAAAAACCTTTGTCGATGTGCTGCTTGAGCTGCCCGTAGACACCACTTTGCAGACCTTTTTGGCGGCCAATGGCTTGCCTTTGCCCGATGACCTCTCCTGGTCTGATGGCCAAGAGGTCACCCAGACCGTGATCGAGGCCATCCGGTCATGGACCGATGAGATCGCCCGCGACCAACTCATTGCCAAACTCATGGCAAGCGTTGGTCTCGGGGATGCGGCGGGCAAACAAGCAATGTTTCAGGTGGCCAGGCAAAACGGTGCAGCCTTGATGGGGCTCGTTGCCAACCAAAGTGACATTCATCGCTCGTTTTGGCTGTACGTGAACCACCCTGAGCTCTTTGATCTGGCCGGGGATGTTGACTTCTTTGAACGCCACGGCACACAGGCTCAGCAAAACGATCTGGGCGTCAAGCGCAAGCCCAACACCTCCGATGCCGCCATGCTCGGCATGCGTCAAGCCATCTCGGCGTTCTATCAGAAGGAGCTGCAGTGTGGCGACGGGAGCGTGGCATACGTGCTGGAGCGTTCCCCCGATGTCTATCTGCTGACGGTCCACGTCAAGGATCTGGCGATGCTGCGTCTGGAATTCGAAGGCTCGAACCTGACCCGACGCGTCGGCAATCCCAACATTCACATGGTGCTGGAGTATTCGGCCAAGACCGGTGTGGCGCGCACCCTGGTCAAGGGAGGTGTCAAGTACCACACCATGCTGCTGGAGGCATTCGCAGAGCATCTGCTGGGCACGAAGGTCGATGCACACCGCATCAAGCCACCCACACTTGACCTGTCTGCATTGCGGCTGGGTTTCGATGTGCCACAGGCGCTGACCACCGACGGGTTCATGGCGCTGCAAGTCAAAACCCTCACGCTGCTCAGCCCCCACGGCGACCTCAAGGTCGAATGCACAGCAACCGCATCAAGCGACCAGCAGTGCGTGACTGAGTTGATTGCCGAATCCTTCCCCAACGAAAACCCGCTCAAGCGCAACTGGCAGATCAACTCGGCGCACATCAACCTGTACTACCCACCCGAGCCCGGAAAGATGCGATCGAAGGTCATCACCATCGAGATCACCCGCAAAGGCCGACTGAACCTTCACAAGTTCGACGCCAAGATGCAAGCCCAGCTCGAAGGCTACTTGGTTTCCCTCGGCATTCTGGGAGCCAACCAAACGCTGAACGCCAATGAGCAGCAGCCCGGTGAAGACGCCTTCCAGTCCGAACCTGCGTACCAGGAGTAAGCGTGAACTCACATCATGCTTGGTCGTTGGTGTGTCGCTTGTTCGCTGAGGGAACGCACGTCCATCGCTGGGCGTTGTCCCCTCACGAGTTGGCTGCATGCACCTTGCTCGGCTCCGCCATAAAGCCTGCGCCCGTCAATCAGCAATACGTACTTTGCCCACATTGCAACCTGCACCGTGGGCAAGTCGTCGGTGATGGCAAGGGCGGCAGGCTTTGCCAATGCCCCGAATGCGGCCCAATCCAAATCGAGCCACAGGATCTGGCAGCGTTCGTGCTCAACGAGGATTGGCTGCGCCAGAAGTTGCGCTTGGCCTTAGAGATCAACAGCCGCGACGGCATCGATCAGGTTGGCCCAGACATTTGGCGACTGGGAGATGCCAGGCAGGGGCCGGTCATTCTGGCCCGCAGCCTTTCTACCCTTGTGCGCGCGCCTGGGATCTTGGATGGTTTCCGAGTCAAGGGTGCGAGCCTGCGGGTCATCACACCCAAACCCATCGACCAGACTGCCCACCCGTTCGCTGCCGACATCGAGTGGCTGCCACTTCAGGAGCGGTTCGCCTTTTACGGCGACGGCATCTCCTTTATCGCCCCACAGGGCAACCGCCCGGAAGAAACGCCACGTGAGGCCGTTAAACCGGTTTACGGCCCCTTCGCGGACGACTTCCGCACGGTGCTGCTGCCAGAGCATGGCCACATCAACCTCACCGAGGCGCAGGCATCCGTGTTCCAGTCGCTTTGGTCTTTCAAGGGTGAGCCCATGCGTGCCGAACGAATCATGGAGCGTGCAGGTTTGGACAGCGACAAGCCCATCGATGTGTTCAAGGTGAAGTCCCGTTACAAAGGAAAACCGGGAGCCGATCGTCCGTTGATGGCGTACCGACAGTTGGTGGTCACTGTGCAGCGGCAAGGGCTTTATTCGATGCCGTGCGCTTCAAGTCAATAGGGCAGACTTATCAAACCCGAAGTGGCATTACATGCACAAATTCTGGATTGACGTGAAGGTTTAACTGCTGCCTAGTAGTGAGCAAACTTCGATTAGGCCCTGACAAAGTCAGTTTGACCTCCAATCTATTAAGCGTTGTGCACGCCAACGTCACCAAGGACATGTCACCCAAGTACCGGGCATCCTTGACCGACACTGCAAACCAGTTCGGACGATGATCAGGGTGTGCTGCCAGCGTCAGTCCATCACTTGGAATCACCCATGTGAGGTTCTGCCCTTGAGGTAGCTTGCCTTTGTCTTTGACTTCAAAGACGGGGCATTCCTTAGATGCGAGACCGTCGATTACCCACCGCATGTGGGCCTTGCCAGCAGTTTCAGAGGCGCCGATCCAGAACCCCTGAAAGTGATTGGCAATCCCCACCAGTTCCGCCACCCGGGCATTGCGAGGAGACAGGTGAATAGCATCGGGCGTGCCTTGCTGCAGCACCGTCCCTGCGTCCATGACCACCAGTTTGTCGGCCAGTTGGCGTGCTTCACTCAAGTCGTGGGTCACCAGCACGATGGGAATATGCAGCTCTTGCCGTAATTCAGCCAGCAGGGCGTACAAGCCCTGCCGTGTCAGCTGGTCCACTGCAGAAAACGGCTCATCCAAGAGCAAGACCTTGGGTTTTCGCACCAGCGCTCGCGCCAAGGCAACCCTCTGCTGTTGACCGCCAGACAGCTGCGCTGGCTTGCGCAACTGCTGCTCTGGTTGCAACCCCACCTTTTGAAGACAGCTTTGCGCCATGGTGCGCCGCATCTTTGTGGGCTGCTCAAGCAAAGCCAGCGCCACATTGTCAATCGCGTTGAGGTGCGGCATCAGCGCGTAGTTCTGAAACACCATGCCCACGTGCCGCTGAGGCGTTGGTACAAACAACTCCACTTTCGTGTCGCACCAGACTTCCTCACCGACCTGCACATGGGCCTTCGCGGGCGGCATCAACCCCGCCAAAACACGTAGCATGCTGGTTTTACCAGCCCCGGAGGGGCCCACCAAGGCGACGAGTTGTCCCGCTTCACAAGTGAACTCGCCCGACAGACGCATTGGGCGGTCTTGTTCGACTTTGACGCTCAGGGCTGTGCTTTGCATGGCAGTCACCTGCGGTTTAGCAAGCGGGCCGTAGCGAAGTAAGAGGCTGCCACCGCGCTGAGAGAAAACACCAGTAAGAGCAACGCCATCTGGTCAGCCCCCCGAAGGTCAAAGGCTTGCACCCGGTCATAAATGGCGATGGCGATGGTTTTGGTCTCTCCCGGAATGCTGCCTCCCATCATAAGCACGACACCGAACTCGCCGAGCGTGTGGACAAAAGTCAGAACCGCCGCAGACAGAATACCGGGCCATGCCAACGGCAATTCCACACGCACGAAGGTCTGCCAAGCATTGAGCCCGCTGACCGCCGCAGCTTCCGACAGGTTGGCCGGAATGACTTCAAAGGCCCTCTGGATGGGCTGGACCATGAATGGAATGTTGAACACCACCGACGCGATGACCAAGCCCAAGAAATTGAAAGTCAATTGCACCCCGAAGACTTCGGAAGTCCAACGCCCCAGGGAAGATGCCCCGCCCAGTGAAACCAGCAGGTAGTAACCCAGCACCGTTGGCGGTAGCACCAAAGGCAATACAACGAGCGCTTCCACGAGTGCTTTGCCCTTGAACCGTTGGTAGGCCAGCCAGCGTCCGAGCCACAGGCCAACAGGCAATAACACCACCAAGGTGACCGCTGCCAATTTCAATGAGAGGGTGAGCGCCTGCCAGTCCATGGTTTACTGCTTGGGCATGGCAAAGCCGTAACGCACCATCACCGCCTGCGCGGCAGGCGTTGAAAGATGCTCATAGAAAGCTTTGGCAGCAGCGGGAGCATTTTTCATGAGCACCATGCGTTGCGCCAAAGGCTGGTGCCACTCTTCTGGAATCAAGGCAAAGTCTCCCTGCGCCTTGATCTGCGGAGCCAATGCCAGCGAGTAGGCAATGATGCCCCCCTGCGTTGATCCGGAGAGGGCGAACTGGGCGGTTTGGGAGACGTTCTCGCCGTACACCAGCTTCGAAGAAATCTGTTCCCACAGTCCAACTCGCCGTAGAGCTTCCTCTGCGCGCATGCCGTAGGGGGCATGTTCGGGGTTGGCGATGGCAAAGCGTTTGAGCCGACCGTCCTTGAGCGCGGCACTCAGGTCTTTGAGTTGGCCATCGGCTTTCAGCGATGAACCTGATGGCACCTTGATGCCAATGCGGCCATACGCATAAAGTTTGCCTCGTCCTTCGGTCTTTCCAGCTTCGGCCAGTTTGAAGACGAAGCCTTCATCCGCCGACATGAACAAGTGAAACGGTGCGCCTTGCAGCAACTGGGAGTAGAAATTGCCCGACGAGCCGAATACCAGCTTGAGTTTGTGCCCAGTGTCCTTTTCGAACTGGGCGACGACCTCTTCGAGGGCAAATTTCAGGTCTGCAGCGGCAGCAACGGTGGGCACTGGCTGGGCAACAGCCACGCCAAAGGCGCCTAGCCCCCAAAAGCCTAAAGCGGACTTCAGCCAGAGTCTTCTGCGTATGGTCTCAAGTGGCATGGCAGGGGCAATATCTTTGTTTATGGATATCGTATCATAGAGATATCGAAACGGTACATCCTGCCCTCTGTATGAAGACCACCCTATTGGCATCGCCCTTGGAGCAAAAGACGCGCTTTCGCATCCAAATCAAGCATGCGGTGGCCATTGGACCGGGCAAGGCCGATGTTTTGCAATGCATCGCGGATACTGGCTCTATTGCGGAGGCTGGTCGCCGTATGGGAATGAGCTATCAGACCATTTGGTCTCTAGTCAACGCAATGAATCGAGATTTCATCTCCCCACTTGTGAGCACGCAACGGGGTGGTGTAGCCGGTGGCGGAACCAAACTTACGGAGCTGGGCGAGCACATTTTGAAGCTCTATCGTGATGTGGAGTTAAAAGCACAACAAGCCATAGAAGGGCAAATCACAGAACTGGTTTCCTTCATCAAGCCAGATACAGGTGCCTGACAAAGCATCAACTTTTATGACCTGCCTCAGCAAGTCGATAGCAAAACCTTCGTATCCGACACACGCGTAAGTTGTTGCCGTGAAAGGCGTTCTGCGTGTGCCACAGCGTGAGGGTTTGCAGAAGTTTCGTGAGAAGAGAAGGCGGAATATGAGATTTGGGGGTCAATACCGCCCCAAGTACCGGAGGGGGTTGGCACACGTAGAATTACGCCGCACCCCGCGTGCTCTGGGGATGCCCCAAATGAAAACGCCCAACTGAGAACAGTTGGGCGTCTTGGATTGGTGGCAAAGCGGAATGTGAACAGTTCCGTAGCAAACCCTCCTGAATCCGCTCAGATCAGAGGGTCAATGGGGTAGAAATCGGGACAGCTATCGCCAATCAGCCCGACTCGCCGCCACCAGCGCAGCCCAGTCATCTGGCGGGTGACCCCGCTCGAGCATGCGCTGGAACACGTTGTACGGATCGCTCTTGCTGCCCGACGAGCGCAAGGTGTTTTCATCATTGACCCACGCAAAAATGATGATCCGGGTCTTGGAGTCGAACCGGAAAAACAATCTAAAACGCCGCCCGATTTTGGCGCGCCGCCAATGCCGAAACGCCGCCCCCATCGTGTTGCCTTGCCGGTACTCCTCGCGGTTCGGGTCGCTGGGCACCGCATCAAAGATCAGTTTTGACAAGGCTGCAAACAGCCGCACGTTGGCGTTGGACTCAAAGCCTTGCGGGTCTTGTTGCTGCGCCCGCTCAGCTGCGGCCTGCAGTTTTTGCAGCTGCTCGGATAAACATTCGTGAAAGAGCAGATTCCACCCGTGACGCTGGATCACAGCGCCACATCGCCTTCGATCTCGGCGTCCAGGTCAACCGGCTGGGTCAATGTGGCCAGCATGGCCTGTACCAAGCTGTCTGGCAAAGCGCACAGGTGCTGACCGGTGCGGATGTCTTTTTCCAGCAAGGCCAGAAATGAGCCAATGGCCGGGTCCTCATGCGCCGTCTCATCAGCGCGCGTGACGATGACCTGCGAGCCCCGCAAGTCAAACGCGACTTTGCCGCCGTAGTCCACGCCCAGGGCCTGACGGATGGGCTTGGGTAAGGTGATCTGCCCCTTGGAGGTGATGGTGGCAACTTCATGGATGGCGGGCATGGCTTTTCTCCTGGATAGGTGTTTATGGTAAGGATATTTCCTTACCATGTCAAGTATCTGGCTTCCCGCATCTTCGGCCAGGGTAGCTGATCACACCATTGCCTGAGATCATTGGGGCATGTCGCTCATGCCTGCGCCAGCCCCCGCTTCTACCCAGCACCAGCACCAGCACCCACCCCTACGCTGTGCGGTGTACGCGCGCCTGTCCAGCAATGACGATCCTGGCCAGTCGTTCGGCTCCATCGAAGCCCAGACGCAGGCGTGCCTGGCGTACATCACCAGTCAGCGGGGCCTCGGGTGGCAAGCCATAGAGCACCACTATGCCGACACGGACATTTCCGGAACTGTTTTGCAGCGACCAGGCCTGCAGCGTTTGATGACGGACATCGAAGCGGGCAAGGTGGCCAAGGTGGTGGTGCACAAGCTCGACCGGCTCTCCCGCAGTGTGAAAGATTTCACGCAGCTGATGGCGTTTTTTGATCAGCATCAGGTGGATCTGGTTTCTGTGACCCAGCACTTGAACAGTCAGGATTCGATGGGCCGCTTGGCGATCAATACCTTGATGAGCTTTGCCGAATTTGAGCACGACCTGATCAGTGAGCGCAGGCGCGACAAGTTAGCAGCCACGCGTCGCAAAGGCTTGTGGGTCGGAAGCGTCCCGCCGCTGGGCTATGTCCGACAGGGACAGCGGTTGGTGGTCGAGCCCCTGGAGGCCAAGCAGGTGCGGCAGATTTTTGAGCGGTTCGTGGCCTTGGGCTCGATGGTGGCCTTGGTGCAAGAGCTCACCGCCCAGGGCGCGACCACCAAAGCATGGGTCACGCGCACCGGCAAAGCGCGGGGTGGGCAACCGATTGACAAGACCTACGTCTACAAGCTCTTGAACAACCGCTTGCTGATTGGTCAACTGGAGATCGACGACGTCTGGCAACCGGCAGCCCATGCGCCGATCATCAGCGATGAGCTGTGGCAGCAGGCTCAGGCGCTGCTCGGCGAGCGTCGCCGCCCACGCAAGCGCCTACCCTCAACGGGTACCGCTGATGACGATAGCTTTTTGCTGCGGGGGCTGATTTTTGGTGAAGATGGTCGCGCCTACTCCCCGTGGACATCAAGCCTGCGGCGAAACCGCTTGTACCGCTACTACGTCCCGCAAAAAGACATTGCCCTGGGCGGTGGGACCTCGGGCCTGCCTCGGCTCAATGCTTTCACGGTGGAGCAGATGATGATCCAGCACGTTCATGAGCAGTTGCAGTCACCCGCTGGGGTGCTGGCGCAATTGCCCGATTGGATGCGTGCGCATCCGGAGTACGACGAACAGAAATTTGCGTCGGTGCTCACCACCATTGCCGAGGTCTGGGATGTGCTTTTTCCTTACTTCAAGTACCGGATCGTCAAGCAAGTCTTAGGGCAGGTCATCGTTCATCCAAGTGACATCACCGTACGTCTGAAGATCGAAGGCTTTGTTGCGCTGATTCGCGCTCACATACAAGGAGAGACTTCGCCGTTGACCGTTCGTGACATGCTAAATAAGTCAACAAAGAACAAATCACCGAAATCAGTCCGCTGATGTACCCGGCATTACCCACTCAGGAAGTGCTCATCCAAAACACAAGGCGAACCCTTCAAGTGAAACACACGCATAACTTGTTGCTTTTAATGCAGATGTGCGTGTGCCATTCGGAAGAAGTTGATGGCCTTTTTTAGAGAAAGAAGTCCGAGAGAAAATCGAACTTGGGCTGTTCGTGGCTCAAGGTACGCTTTGCTGGCACACGCAGAACAACAAGTTTCGCGGCGTGGCGCGTGGAAACTGCAGATGTGAAAAAGCCCAACCGATGAGGGTTGGGCTTTAAATTGGTGGCCTGGGTCGGAATCGAACCAACGACACGCGGATTTTCAACGCTTTTTTGAAAACTAAAGATATATATTTTTCAAAGTTCAAAAGCGGCCAGGCCAAAGTGGTGTGCGCGTTTTGTGCGGTATCGAACGCTAGAACAAAGTGAGTACCGTTCCACAAAGTTGCACTCACTTGCCCACATTTAGCTGCCACTTGAGTGTCGTTTAACACGACGCATCACCGTGCAAAGCCTGCACGCAGCTTGTTTGACGCTGTGTTGTTGACGCCGATCCAATATTGACCACCTGTGCCGATTGAATTTTGACCAGGGGCTTGAGCCAGCTTTTATCTCCGCTGGCTGTGGATAACTATAAGTTTAATTGTCGTCCCGCATCCCCTTTCTCTCCGCTTTTCTTGCCTGCTCCCTGGCTTTAATTCGGCCCCTCGCCTCATTGGAGCTGTGCCTGAATCGGTAGGACTCATTGCCCGTTTCCACAATGTGGCAGTGGTGCGTCAACCGGTCCAGCAGCGCCGTCGTCATCTTGGCATCCCCAAACACGCTAGACCATTCGGCAAACGTCAGGTTCGTCGTGATCAGCACGCTCACCCGTTCATACAGCTTGGACAGCAAGTGAAACAGCAGTGCCCCTCCGGCTTGGCTGAACGGCAAATACCCCAACTCATCGAGTACCACCAAGTCCATGCGCGACAAACTCAACGCAAGCCGACCTGCCTTGCCTTGAGCCTTCTCTTGTTCCAGCGCGTTGACCAGGTCCACCGTCGAGTAGAACCTGACCTTTTTGCCGTGTTGCGTCAGCCCCGAGATGCCCAGCGCCGTGGCCAGGTGCGTTTTGCCCGTCCCCGGCCCCCCTATGAGCACCACGTTTTGCGCATCCTGCGTGAACGACAGATCGGCCAGTTTGTGCACCAATGCCCGGTCCACTTGTGACGCCTCAAAGTTGAAGCCCGCCAAATCCCGGTGCACCGGGAACCGCGCGGCCTTGGTTTGATGCGCAATCGATCGCATATGGCGGTTGACTGCTTCGGCTTGCAGCAAGTGCTCGATCAGCCAGCGAGATGCCTGCAGCTCGGCATTGCCACCTTGCTCCACCAGATCCGCCCATGCCATGGCCATGCCGCTCAGTCTGAGCCCTTTAAGTTCGGCCTGGATGTCCCGCTGTGTTGGCTTGTACTCAGTCATGCGTCACCTCCACGCTGGACCGCAGGCCGTCGTAGCGCGCCGTGTTGGCCATCGGCACCTCACTGAGCTGCAGCGATGTTTCGGCTTGCTGCGGCATCGGTGGACTGCTCAAGCGCGCCAACACGTTGCGCACATGCTCCACGCTGATGCCACCGTTGGGGGTGGCGCCTTCCAGCAAAACCTCCACCGCCACCAATACAGCGTCCAGCCCCGCTTGCGGCACCACGGCCAGCACCTGGGCCATCACCCGGTCACCTCCAGCATGGCGCATCAGCGATTGCCGCAGCTTCAACAGCGCAGGCGGCAAGTCCAGAAACGGTGTGCCATTCCTCAGCGCCCCCGGCTTGCGTTGCACCAGGTCGATGTAATGCTGCCAGTCGTAGCTGATTTGCGCCCGGTTGGTCAGCCTTGCGTGACTGGCCACGATGGCGTCTTGGGCCACCACATCGACTCGGCCCGGATACAGCCTTGTACTGACCATCTGCCCAGCCCACTCGCACGGCACCGAATATTTGTTGCGCGCCACATTGACCAAACAGGTGCTGCTCACCCGGGCCGGATTCTCCACATACCCATCAAACGGCTCGGGCATGCTCATCAAGTGCTCATGCTCCAAATCCAGCATCTCGGCCAGCGTGAACTGCTTTTGCTCAGGGTGCGGTGTTTCGGCCCAGATCGAGCGGCAGCGCTCAGCCAACCAAGCATTGAGCTCAGCAAACGAGCCAAACCGCTTGGTGCCAGCCTCTATCCAGATACGCCTGCGGCTGTCCTGCACGTTCTTCTCCACCACCCCTTTCTCCCAACCCGAGGCCACGTTGCAAAAGTCCGGCTCGAACAGGTAGTGGCTGCACAGCGCATTGAAGCGGGCATTGACGATGCGACCTTTGCCTTTCTTGACCTTGTCCACCGCCGTCTTCATGTTGTCGTAAATGCCCCGGCGCGCCACACCGCCCAGCGCCGCAAAACTGCGGGTGTGCGCGTCAAACAACATCTCGTGTCCCTGGCTGGGGTAAGCCACCACCCAGAACGCCCGGCTGGCGCACAGCTTGAGATGTGAGACCTGCATGTGGTGGTACACCCCGCCAATGAGCAACCCTTCCTCGCTCCAGTCAAACTGAAACGCCTCGCCCAGCTCGAAACTCAAAGGCACATACGCCTTGGATGCCGCCTTGCCCTCTTGCTCGCGCCAACCCCGAATGAAATCCGTCAATCGGCTGTAGCCGCCCCGATAGCCCTGCGCCTGCAACTGCGCCAACAGCGCCCGCGCACTGCGCCGGGCATGTTTGGGTCGATGGGAATCGGCTTTGAGTGCCTGCACCAACGTCGCCTCAAACGCGCTGAGCTTGGTGAATCCGCTTTGCCTTTTGTACTTGGGAGCCTGGTCGCCAGGGGCTTTGAGCCATTTTTTGACCGTGTTGCGCGACAGTCCCGTGCGCTTGGCAATCTCGCTGTTGGAGAGTTGCTCGCGCAACTTCATGCGCCTGACCTTACCTATCATTTCCATGGTGATCACCTTCTATCTCTCCTGCTGAATATTTCAGCAGGCCAGTTGAACACCCTGGTCAATTTTGAGTCGGCACTCCTAGGTTTAGATGGTCAGTTTTCGGTCGGCGGCAACATGTCAGCACCTCAGCTAGGTGTATGAGTGCATTTGTTGATAGGTCAAGGTTTTGCGCAATTATGCTGCCGTAATAACCTTCACTTTTTCCGCAGTACCTACTGAATCGACGTACTGTCATATCTGGAATGGCTTTTTGAGTTAGCTCATATATATATTTTGTTGAAGTCATAGTATCCCCTTTGTATTTTTATACTTCTGCTTGCTAGTGCAAGCGCAATTACGTTTTTCTATCGAAAAACTTATTGCAATTTTTAATCTGATTTAAATCTAGAAAGACCTTAATTACATTTTTTAATTTATTTAATGTAGAGCTGATTCACTAGGAAGCGCAGATTCCACGCCTGCTACGGCGCGTGGATCGAATATTCACTGAGGTATTCTTGACCTACATATACACAACTTTATTACAAGAAAGGTCGGTTTTGCTATTGCCTTTTACGTGCGTCCATAACGCAAACAAAGAGTGCCTATGTAGCAGCAGTCTCTTTGCTTTGTGGGTTACTTACAATGCAAGGTGCATTGCAGCGTGGTTTTCCCACTCACTTTAACTATTGAGCTTTTTTCAGCTCATTCCTACGAAACCAAGTTATTGCAAACGTTATTTCATTTCTAAAGTCGTTTAATGCATCCTGCCATCAGCAGGTTAGTGCAATACCCCAGCGCAACAAGCTACGCTTTCTTTACCGTCACACATCAGAACGGATTTAGCAGCACAATTCAATCGGCGTGCAACCTTAAATCTTGTTTGTATAAACTATTTATGCCGCAGTCAGTTTATTAGCTTCATATGTACATTTTTTAGTGGCATCGAACGTCAAAGTAGCAGGTCTTGAGAAAAGGGGCGTATAGGGCATTTAAAGCTGCCGCCTAATGCGACACGCCAAAGAATATAACTATATTCTTTATCGCCATTGATTTCATTGAAGAAATTGCGCCTCCTATTTCGGTTGCTCTTTCTCACAAAAGAAAACAAAATTGTGCATCAATTTTTATTTACTTGAAAGAACTGCACAAATGACCCAAGCGAAAACATTAACTGCTAATGAATTACAGCAAGTGCTGGACTACACTGCAGACCACTCTTTTGCTATGCGCAATCGGATGATTTTATTATTTAGTTTTTGGTCTGGAATGCGCGTGGGAGAAATTGCCAGCTTGCGCGTGGCCGATGTGGTTGATGCCGGTGGTAAGGTCAAAGCCGAAATCAAACTTGCAGCAGAACAGACAAAGGGCAAGCACGCTCGCACCGTGTTTCTGTCGCAAAAGTTGCGCGATGAGTTGCAGGTCTACTGCGACATTCGGGCCGTGAAGGACCGCAAACAGTCGTTCTTTCTTACAGCTGGCGGCAAGCCCTTCTCCGCCAATGTAATGACGCAGCACTTTTTCTGGCTGTACAGGAAGGCAGGTGTTGACGGTGCCAGCAGCCACAGTGGCCGCAGAACATTCATCACAACGCTTGCCAGCAAAGGCATTGGCGTGCGCGTGTTGGCTAGTCTCGCAGGCCACCGCAGCATTGCAGTGACCCAATGCTACATAGACGTAAACGACGATATGAAACGAAATGCCGTGGAACTGGTTTAAGCGTCAAGCCTGACCGCTGCGGCGGCAATCAATCAATCAATCAATCGCATCCGTGTCGACCTCTTCCTGTCCAGGTGGTTTGATACAGGGAAAGATGCCAGCTTCTGCATTCTCTATCAATAACCGTGACTGACGCAGCAAGCGACTGACCTCTATGCCATAGCGAACCCGTTTTTGTTCATCGGTCATAGGCTTGCCAGTTTTACTTCGCAGTTGGAACTCAATGTCCAATTCCGTTTTGAGCGCAATGCGATACAGCGAAAAGTTTGGAAATTTCACTCTGCATTCATAGACCGCCAACATCCGGCGCACCGTGTCCATTTGCATCTTGGACGAGTTCAACTTGCGAATGGCCGTGCTGACCTTACGAGGCACTACCGGCTCACGCTCTTCATAGGCCTCATCCAAGAGTTTGTTGATCTGCCGGATCACAGTGCTACGCCGCAATGTCAACGGCACCTCCAGCACGACCCTGTCTTTCATATTCTGGATATGAGACAGCTCATTTAACTTGCAATGCATCTCGACCTTGGGTACTGGCCGGCGCTCTGCAAACAGTTTGCGCCCCGTAGTCATCCACCAAGTCGGGAATGAAGTCCTGACATCCCCAAAGTCTTCGTACAGGTGCCGAAGCGAGTGCACCCCTTCCGCTTCACAGCAGTCCATATAGCGGCCACTGTTTTGAAGTGTGCGAAACCACAAGTTGTACCAGCTGTTTTTCGCTTTGGTCAGTTCTTGCTGCAATTCCGAGTTGCCAGAACCGCCGAGGCGTGGCCGGTTGTGGCGGATACCCAGCTCTTTGTGCTGCAAAAGGTCGTCGTCTTGTTCCATTTGGAACAAATATACACGAATCAATATTTATTTTTGCATTTTTCTTTATTTGTACATCACACAAAACTCATACAAGATCATATAAATCGATAACTACTAGCACGAATATTTGTACTGTTTTGATATTTTGTCAAATAAATCATAATTTTATACAATGAAAGCACTTAAACGCAATAACGCTTTTAAGTAGGCCTTAGCGCCGAAAGCGCAAAGTTCTTTTAGTTCAATTGCATTCACTTATAAGGAATCAAAATGCAAAATACCATCACTCAAACTACCGCCTCCATCAACCCTACTGCCGGCGCAGTTAAGCCGACCGTGACCGTCAATGTCGGCTCAATCTCGAGGAATCTGGATGCTCGAATCCTCGAAGCTAGTCGTGTGTTTACGGAGACTTCTACAGAAATGGATCAAGAAGACAAATTGGAAGCTGCAAAGGACATCAAGGAAAAGTGTGTCGTCGACACCATAGCTCAGGATGTTGCTGAAACAAAAGCGGAAGCAGCGCGTCTGGCCCGTACTCAAGTTAACAGCAGCCAACTGTATGTTTCACCGGTCAAAGTGGAGAACAGCTGGGAAGTTGACGACTCGGCTATTGAACCACGAGGCCGCAGCGAGTATGTCTTTTTGTTCAAGGCTCACCAACGTCGCACGGCTTTGGCCGCTTTGGATATGTGCCGTGTTGTGTATGAAGCTTTCAAGACCTTGGCCGAGCACGACTTTGACGAGTTCTGCAAGAGCATCGGCTACAAACACGACAGCAGCACGGTTCGCAAATTTCTCGCGATCGGTAAGGTCTATCCTCGGATGATCGAATATGCGGACCAATTGCCTGCGGCCTGGACCAGCATCTATTCGTTGACGCAAATGCCAGCCGACGATTTCGAAAACTGCATCAAGTCAGGCTATCTGTTGTGCAACTTGACGGGTGGAGAAGTTGACGAATTGGTCAAGAAGACGCGAGTAGTGAACAACACCGTCTCCCCTTTCAAGCAATCGAAGAAGGAGATGGCTTTCAGTATTGCCACGGTGTTCTTCACCAAACAAGTGGATGACGCCGATTTCCGTCTGCTGCAAAAAGCGTTCGACGAGGTTGCATCTCGTTTGCCCGTCAAGCTGGTGATCAAAAAGGAGGCAACTGAGTATTTCGAAAAGCGACGCAGCCAGCGCTTCGAAAAGCTCAAGCAAGAGGCCCCCGGCACCGCACTGAACCCTAGCAAGTGGGACTATGGCACAGCAGCCAACAACATCAACCGCAAAGTGGCTGCATAAGTTGTTCTAAATGGAACACGCCAACATATTGCAGTGCCACCTTGCACTGTGCACCTCAAGCCCGCCACGTGCGGGCTTTTTTTGTTTCTGCAGTTGTCCCTTAATCACAGATGCCATCATTGATCTTGGCATTAGGGCGCATAGGACTCGCGCCAAAAATTTGCTGGCGACTTAGCCTATGAGATTTAAAAATACCAATATGCTCTAAAAGCTGTTGTTTCAAATTCCATTTGCGATACGGTTAAACAGGTTTTTACGACGCGGCTGTAGGGCGTTTTCAACGCTGTTGTGGTGTACAAAATCACCCAGCGGTAAATTAATTTATTTCCAACTGGCTTGCCTTGCCAGTTTTAATGATTGCTGCAATTTCCGTCATCACTTCCTTTTCCTTACCTCTAAACCCGTGCTGGGTAAGCGCTTCGCAGACACCACCCTGAAAGCCACCACCGCCGGAAATAGTGACTAATGGAACGTTAAATTTCTCTGCAATAGCCTTTGCGCTTGCATATGGCGTCAAGCTGCAGGGGTCATTAACGTGATGAATAAAGAAATGAATTGGCGACGGTTTTTTATAGTCAAAACCTCCAAGCTCTTTGTATGAATTTCTTGCGTAAGGCTCTGTGATTGCCGCGGTGTGAATTGCACCCGAGTAAGCAGTTGGATTGTGCAAGGGCATAAACGATGATGAAATCGTCCCCATACTAGTACCTACAAGCCAAACATCACCAATTGATGGCGTACGTTTTTTGACTTCTGCAATTAGTTTATCAACGTCTTCTTGTCTTTCCTTAGAGGCTTGATAACCAGAGGAGCAGTAATCACCGCTTTCGCTTTGACAATCAACAATCAATGTCGCAACAGAATCATCCGCCAAAAACCTTCTTGCACGAATTAAAAAATTACCTGTCAATTTAGATGCCGTCATTACGCCGTTTTCCATAACAGGCCTTACTACAGATGGATATCCGGGAAGCAGGACGGCAAGTTTAATTGGCTTATCTGATCCAATTTTGGTCGAAAAAATACCAGCCTGTTTTTTGGTGCCTGACAAGTCAACAGTAATTAACTCCTCTTTTAAACCTTGCGCGTGAACAGGAATGCTTTGCGCTAAAGCTGAGATGCTATTTGTACTTAAAGACAAAGCAACTCCAACAGCTGCAAGCATCCCTATGTAAGATTGATTTTTTTTCATTTTTTCACGTCACTTAAATGAGGCTTGATGACGCACAAGTCTAAATGAATTAGATTTTTTATGCTGATTACATTCAAGCCAGCCGATCTGCCGCCATCGTCGCCGTCAACTTGCTGTAGTGCCGCTCAATCATTGCGGCCGAATTGCCCATCTGCTTTGACAGGGTGTGTATATCGACCTCACCACGAAGCATCTCCATCGTGGCGTAGGTGTGCCGCAATGAATACAAAGTCCGGTTGTCCCCGTTGGCATCCAGCGCCAGCCCACTATCGCGCATCAACCGCCTGAACGTGCCCACAAGACTGTGGGGTTGGTGCCCATCGCTGAATCTGAACAACAGTTTTGGCACCCGCGTTGACAGTGTCGTTTCAAACGGCACATCGCATACATCCTTTTGCCGTGCGTGCAGTCGTTGCAAGACATCTACGGCCCTGTGTTTGGCAATGAGCCAGCGCCCACCGGTTTTGCCATCAACCCATATGCGCAAGTACCTGATGCCCTTGTCGGTGTGCCATTCGATGTCGCGCCAGCGAATGCCCATTGCTTCAGTGCCGTGCCGCATCCCAGTCAGCAAAAGCATTTCCACGTAGTCACGGAGCAAAGGGCGAATCTCGCGCTCCACACTCATCCTGCCCTGCTGACTCCACGGCTCCATAAATACCATCAGTTGTGTGATTTCTTGTTCACTGAATGCGGGGCGTGTCTTGCTTTTCTCGCCCTTGCTTGTGAGTCTGGGTACGGGCACACGCTCACTGATAAAGCCACGATCTACCGCCGTACCAATCACGCGACTCCAAGCACTTGCAAAATTGTTCAAGGTGCTTGTCTTGGGTGCCCGCGCCAGCCTTCTGTCACGCCACTGCTCAAACCCACGAACATCACTGTGCGTCAATGTCTCAAGTTGGCGCTCGCCAAAGTAAGGGATGAAATACCGCTCGATGATGCTGGCGTAGTCATTCAAACTGGACTTGGTCTTTTTTAGATCAATCAGGTGCCTGAGTTCATCCAGGCAAATAGCCGCAATCTGTGCAAACGAGTGTGCTTGGTGTGCAAGGCCTAAGCGTTGTCGGTATCTGGCTTCGTCATACAGGTCACACGCCGCCGCAATGGCGTGTTCAAGACTGGCTTTGCCAGTTGTTCGGCGATGCCAGGTTCCATCTGCGAGTCGATAGCGGCATTGGTACAGCAGGCTGCGGCTTCGCTTGTACAGCACCAAATCACCATCGCGCAAATAAAGGGTTTGTGGCTGTGTGCTGGCAAGGCTAGAGAACAGCCTGCGCAGGCCAGCGCCAGGAATTTGAAGGGGTGTGGACTCATTCATTCAAACAAGTCCCGTAGCGTGGCAGCAGAGTGGCGTGAACGCAATTGCCGTTTGAAATCGCTAGCCAGAATGAGAAAAACCGCCGTTCTACAGAGTAAAACGGCGGTTCTAATTGGTGGCCTGGACTGGAATCGAACCAGTGACACGCGGATTTTCAATCCGCTGCTCTACCAACTGAGCTACCGGGCCTTGGAAGCGTTCTATTTTAGCAGGACTTTTCCGTGGGGATGCCTGCTGAACACAAAAAAGTTCGCCACCGGATGGTCCAAATCTTGGCTGTCGTTTTGCTGTGCCAGCGTCTTAGCACAGGCATTGCACACTTTTTGAGCACCGTGCGGGGTGGGGATGCGCCACCGGCTTGAGGTTGACCGGGGTGGGCAAGCGTAAAGAAAATTGACGCTTACTCTGGCGGGGGGCGGCTGGGTAATGGGCTCCTCCTGCTGTTAAATGCCGAGATTATTAAAGCCAATTTAGTCACACTCAGCGTAGTGCTTGATTGGCAAATTCTCTGTATGCTTGGAGGCTATGGCTGGCCCCGACCTTCAAGGACTTGTAAACCCACGATTAATCGTCTGGGCGCGTAAGATGTCTCGCCTAGACATAGATACAGCAGCCAAACGTGCAGGAACAACAGCCGAACGTCTTACAGACTGGGAATCAGGTAACCAGATACCAACCCTCGCCCAGCTTCGTAAATTAGCTGATGCGTACAAGCGGTCCATAGGGGTCTTTTTCTTAAAAGAAATCCCTCGCGAAGGTACATCACTCCCCATTGACTACAGGCGATTTGAGCTGAGCATGCAGCAGTTCATGAGTCCAAAATTGGCTGTGAGTATTCGTGAAGCTCACGGTAAACGTGAAGAAGCCCTTGACATCTTTAAGGAGCTTGAAGAGGTCCCGCCTTCCTTTGATCTCCGTATTGCAGTAAATGCCTCCCCAGAACAAGCAGCTCAGTCAATAGGAGTTCGGTTAGGCATATCAGATGAGACACGGCGCTCATGGCCCAATGAACATGCTGCACTGTCGGGGTGGCGTTCTGCGATCGAGAGACTAGGCGTCATAGTGATTCAGGTCAGCGGTGTATCGCTGAATGAAATGCGCGGCGCAGCTATTTCTTTCGAAAGCCTGCCGATAATTTTTCTGAATGGTTCAGACAGTCCTCTTGGGCGCCTTTTTTCTCTGCTGCATGAGCTTACTCACTTGGCTCGAGTTGAAAGTGCCATTTGCGACGGCATAGAAGATGCACCTAGGGCTGAACGCCTCCAGCAGGTCGAGGTCTTTTGTAACCATGTCGCTGGCGCATTGCTAGTACCGCGCGCATCGCTACTTCAGCACCCCCTTGTTCAAGGCACAGATTCCAATTCAACTTGGGCTGATCACGAACTATCAAGTCTTAGACGGGTTTTCTGGGCAAGTCGCGAAGTTGTGCTTCGACGACTGCTCTTACTAGGCCGCACATCCCAAGCTCACTACAGGGAAAAACGAGCAGCATTCGAAGCTGAGTATGAGTCAATGCGAAAGAATAAAAAGGATGGCTTTGTCCCACATCCACGAATGGTCGTTCTCGGTAATGGTCGTTTATTGACACGACTTGCATTGGATGCATATGCAGCCAGCGCCATCACCGGATCTGAACTGTCGCGATTTCTTGGCACTAAGCTCGATCATCTTCCGAAGATTGCAGAAATCATGCATGAAAGGACTGCGGTTTGAAATGGTGCTTTGACACAAGCGCACTGATTGAACCGTGGGTGCGCCACTACCCCCCCGACCTGTTTCCAGGTCTATGGGATGCCTTAACGACTCTTGCTGAGGCAGGCGTAATTGGTGCTCCCGTTGATGTGAAGATCGAAATAGAACGTCAAAGCGATGGGTTGTGCGCTTGGGTATCATCACTGAGTAATTTCTTCGTTAATCCTGATCGAGCAACGATAGAAGCCTACGCTAGGATCGTGAACGATTACCCTGGATTTTTAAAAGTCAACTCCACAAAATCTGGAGCAGATCCTTTTGTCGTCGCCACCGCAGAAATTTTTGGTGTGCCTGTAGTCACATACGAAACTATGGCTAAAAAGGATGTCGCTCCGAAGATCCCAAATGTTTGCACCGCTTTGGGCATCAGGTCTGCATCACTGGTTGATGTACTGAGAGCTGAAAGCGTGAAATTTTAAGAATCCAGAAAAAACACGGGCAAGAGATTTTTAAGCGAAGAAATCTTCAGCTAGTTGCACGATCAGGCTGATAGAAGAGATATCGTAAGAGGGAATGTCCGTTCGATTGCTCGGGCTGAGGGACTGAAGTTACGCTGCACTTTTTGGAGCGTGCCAGCGTGAAATCCAGCAAAAATTCCCAGCCCCTTGAGCAGCAGATTACCTTCAACCAGCCCGACCAATCCCCTGCACCCAAGAACAACATCTTCCACCTCAAACTTATTGGGGGGCGAAGCAGCGACAGTGACCGCCTGCATCACATGCGAGATGGCTGCGTGGTTTTGTACAAGCGGACCCAGAGCACCGTGTGGCAGGTCAGGTTCAAACTCTTTGATCAGAAGTGGTGTTGACGCCGATCCAATATTGACCACCTGTGCCGATTGAATTTTGACCAGGGGCTTGAGCCAGCTTTTATCTCCGCTGGCTGTGGATAACTATAAGTTTAATTGTCGTCCCGCATCCCCTTTCTCTCCGCTTTTCTTGCCTGCTCCCTGGCTTTAATTCGGCCCCTCGCCTCATTGGAGCTGTGCCTGAATCGGTAGGACTCATTGCCCGTTTCCACAATGTGGCAGTGGTGCGTCAACCGGTCCAGCAGCGCCGTCGTCATCTTGGCATCCCCAAACACGCTAGACCATTCGGCAAACGTCAGGTTCGTCGTGATCAGCACGCTCACCCGTTCATACAGCTTGGACAGCAAGTGAAACAGCAGTGCCCCTCCGGCTTGGCTGAACGGCAAATACCCCAACTCATCGAGTACCACCAAGTCCATGCGCGACAAACTCAACGCAAGCCGACCTGCCTTGCCTTGAGCCTTCTCTTGTTCCAGCGCGTTGACCAGGTCCACCGTCGAGTAGAACCTGACCTTTTTGCCGTGTTGCGTCAGCCCCGAGATGCCCAGCGCCGTGGCCAGGTGCGTTTTGCCCGTCCCCGGCCCCCCTATGAGCACCACGTTTTGCGCATCCTGCGTGAACGACAGATCGGCCAGTTTGTGCACCAATGCCCGGTCCACTTGTGACGCCTCAAAGTTGAAGCCCGCCAAATCCCGGTGCACCGGGAACCGCGCGGCCTTGGTTTGATGCGCAATCGATCGCATATGGCGGTTGACTGCTTCGGCTTGCAGCAAGTGCTCGATCAGCCAGCGAGATGCCTGCAGCTCGGCATTGCCACCTTGCTCCACCAGATCCGCCCATGCCATGGCCATGCCGCTCAGTCTGAGCCCTTTAAGTTCGGCCTGGATGTCCCGCTGTGTTGGCTTGTACTCAGTCATGCGTCACCTCCACGCTGGACCGCAGGCCGTCGTAGCGCGCCGTGTTGGCCATCGGCACCTCACTGAGCTGCAGCGATGTTTCGGCTTGCTGCGGCATCGGTGGACTGCTCAAGCGCGCCAACACGTTGCGCACATGCTCCACGCTGATGCCACCGTTGGGGGTGGCGCCTTCCAGCAAAACCTCCACCGCCACCAATACAGCGTCCAGCCCCGCTTGCGGCACCACGGCCAGCACCTGGGCCATCACCCGGTCACCTCCAGCATGGCGCATCAGCGATTGCCGCAGCTTCAACAGCGCAGGCGGCAAGTCCAGAAACGGTGTGCCATTCCTCAGCGCCCCCGGCTTGCGTTGCACCAGGTCGATGTAATGCTGCCAGTCGTAGCTGATTTGCGCCCGGTTGGTCAGCCTTGCGTGACTGGCCACGATGGCGTCTTGGGCCACCACATCGACTCGGCCCGGATACAGCCTTGTACTGACCATCTGCCCAGCCCACTCGCACGGCACCGAATATTTGTTGCGCGCCACATTGACCAAACAGGTGCTGCTCACCCGGGCCGGATTCTCCACATACCCATCAAACGGCTCGGGCATGCTCATCAAGTGCTCATGCTCCAAATCCAGCATCTCGGCCAGCGTGAACTGCTTTTGCTCAGGGTGCGGTGTTTCGGCCCAGATCGAGCGGCAGCGCTCAGCCAACCAAGCATTGAGCTCAGCAAACGAGCCAAACCGCTTGGTGCCAGCCTCTATCCAGATACGCCTGCGGCTGTCCTGCACGTTCTTCTCCACCACCCCTTTCTCCCAACCCGAGGCCACGTTGCAAAAGTCCGGCTCGAACAGGTAGTGGCTGCACAGCGCATTGAAGCGGGCATTGACGATGCGACCTTTGCCTTTCTTGACCTTGTCCACCGCCGTCTTCATGTTGTCGTAAATGCCCCGGCGCGCCACACCGCCCAGCGCCGCAAAACTGCGGGTGTGCGCGTCAAACAACATCTCGTGTCCCTGGCTGGGGTAAGCCACCACCCAGAACGCCCGGCTGGCGCACAGCTTGAGATGTGAGACCTGCATGTGGTGGTACACCCCGCCAATGAGCAACCCTTCCTCGCTCCAGTCAAACTGAAACGCCTCGCCCAGCTCGAAACTCAAAGGCACATACGCCTTGGATGCCGCCTTGCCCTCTTGCTCGCGCCAACCCCGAATGAAATCCGTCAATCGGCTGTAGCCGCCCCGATAGCCCTGCGCCTGCAACTGCGCCAACAGCGCCCGCGCACTGCGCCGGGCATGTTTGGGTCGATGGGAATCGGCTTTGAGTGCCTGCACCAACGTCGCCTCAAACGCGCTGAGCTTGGTGAATCCGCTTTGCCTTTTGTACTTGGGAGCCTGGTCGCCAGGGGCTTTGAGCCATTTTTTGACCGTGTTGCGCGACAGTCCCGTGCGCTTGGCAATCTCGCTGTTGGAGAGTTGCTCGCGCAACTTCATGCGCCTGACCTTACCTATCATTTCCATGGTGATCACCTTCTATCTCTCCTGCTGAATATTTCAGCAGGCCAGTTGAACACCCTGGTCAATTTTGAGTCGGCACTCCTAGGTTTAGATGGTCAGTTTTCGGTCGGCGGCAACAACTTCCATAACCCGAGAGGTAGCAAGTCGTTCGTAAGGGTACGGTTGAGTTCAATTGGAATCGGAGATAGATAGTCAAGCGTCAATTTTAATTACGCTCGTTTGACTGCGTCACCAAAGAAATCTCTACAACCACCGGTTTCACACCCCTACGCCCAATGCCTACCCGCTGGGCAAAAAGCATCCTGTAGGGCTTGTAAAAGCGTTGCAGAGCGTTGGAAAAAGCTGGGGGCTGCGCTAGCTGAAGCGCCACGCCAACACACAGCCAAGCAGCTGCCAGCACAGCAGTTTTGAACTACTTTGAATTAACTTTAGAAGGGGGGATTTGGCACTGTCAGCACAGAGTGTGCCGCACCGTTTTGCACCCAATTTGCAGGCGCCATTAATGCTGAAGTTCTAGCGCCGGACGGACTTTTTCAATCCGCTGCTCTACCAACTGAGCTACCGGGCCGCAAGCAAAATTATAGCAGAGGAATCAGATCGATCCCGGTGGATCGAAGACAAATCAGCTGTTGCGTTTGCTGCGCGACAAATCTACGCCCAACTGCTTGAGCTTGCGGTACAGATGCGTTCGCTCCAGACCGGTTTTCTCCGCCACCTTGGTCATCGAGCCGGCTTCATGAGCCAAGTGGAATTCGAAATAAGCTTTTTCAAAAGCATCGCGCACCTCGCGCAAAGGCCGGTCAAGATCAAAGCTTTGTTGAACTTGCAGCACAGCGCTGACAACAGCGTCGTTGCCCAGGCCCATCGCCAAGACTGTGCTCGCCTGTGCTGCCGCGGCCGAACTCACCGCTTGTTTGACTTGGTCTCTGGCCAAACCTTGCTCCACGGCGTTGAGCAATTTTTGCAAGGTGATGGGTTTTTCGAGAAACGCTTGCGCACCAATTTTGACGGCATCCACGGCCGTATCGATGGTGGCGTGCCCGCTCATCATGATCACGGGCATATTGAGCAGTCCCGCAGCAGCCCACTCTTTCAAGAGGCTCACGCCATCGGTATCAGGCATCCAGATATCAAGCAACACGAGATCAGGGCGCATGCGCAAGCGTGCCTCTCGGGCCTTGGCTGCATTTTCGGCAAGTTCAACTTGATGGCCTTCATCAAACAGAATTTCTGAGAGCAGGTCACGTATGCCCAACTCGTCGTCAACCACCAAAATATTTGCCATATTGTCTGCGTGTCTCTGTTCAATAAGCGGGCGGATTCAATCCACCCATTGTTGTCGCAAGTGCGAATGATAGCGAGACTTGCGCCCCTTTGATTTCGCCGTCTTGCAACACGTTGCTCAGCTCAATTTTGGCGCCATGCTCATCTGCGATTTTCTTGACAACGGCCAAGCCCAAACCTGTGCCCTTGGCTTTGGTCGTCACATAAGGCTCAAAGGCGCGCTTGAGAATATTCTGCTCAAAACCTGGCCCTGTGTCGGTCACGATCAAACGAACCCGACTGCGCAGCGCGTTCCACTCTGTGCGCACGCCAACGCGAGCGTCTTTCAGTACTTCGCCCTTTAACTCACATGCATCCTGTGCATTTTGAAGCAGGTTGTGTATCACCTGGCGCAACTGCTGTTCGTCACCCAAAATGACTGGGCAAGCGGGGTCCAGCTCAGTGACGACTGGAGCCCGATGGATTTGGTCAGATGGCTCATTGGCGTACAACACCATCAAGTCAGCAATCAAGTCATTCATCTGCACGGGTTTCAGATCGGCCGATGGCAAACGGGCGTAGTCACGGAACTCATTGACCAGTCTTTTCATGGCGTCGACCTGGTCGACGATGGTCTTGACCGACTTGGTGAGCACAGCATCGTCTTGCGCATCGAGCTTGCCCATCAGCTTTCGCTGAAGCCGTTCGGCCGACAACTGTATCGGCGTCAAGGGATTTTTGATTTCATGCGCCAAGCGCCTGGCCACTTCGCCCCAGGCTTGTGCACGTTCCGCCGAGACGATTTCAGAAATGTCATCAAACACCAACAGGCGCATGCCGTCTGGCAGCACCGCACCACGCGCCAACAAGGTCACCGCAGTCTCCGTCAACCCCTGACCTGTCGCATGAATTTCGAACGACTTCTGCCAATGGTCCAACTCATGGGCATCTTTGTCTAATCGGAGCATGGCAAACTGTTCTGACACCCCTTGCGCAAACCCTTGCAAAGCAGGCAAGCTGACGAGCGGCAGCCCTTGATGAGTTGCCACAGGCACCCGCAAAATTCGAGTGGCTCCAGGATTGGCAGACTGGATCACCCCTTGGGCATCAATCACCATGACGCCTGCGGTCAAGTTATCCAAAATGGTTTGCAAATTGCCACGCGCCGTATCCAGCTGAAGCAGACTGCGCTGCACGTTGGTTCGGGCATCTGAAAGCTGTTGTGTCATGTCTGCGAATGACCGGGTCAACCCCCCGAGTTCATCTTTGCCTTGCAACGCGAGTTTGGGCGTCAAATCACCCGCCGCCACTTGGCGCATGCCATGAGCCAACAACAACAGAGGGCGAGCCAATTGATTGCCCAACACCACGGCCAACAAGATGGCACCAAGAACGGCCAAAAACAAACTGAGGGTCAGCGTGCCGATGTACATGCGTCGCAGGCCTTCACGAGCCAAAGCACGCTCCTGGTATTCGCGATAAGCCGACTGCACTTCCAACGCGTTGTTGACCAGGGTCGGGGGCACTTCTTGCGTCACTTGCAACAAGCGCCGCTCAGCATCAAAGGAAAGGCCGGATTGGGGCAACAAGACCAACACTTTGATGCGCCCTTTGTCGCTTCCTGGAATGGCTTCGTCAAACCCCTCGACCCACTCAACGCTGCCTTTTTGGCGCGCATCCCTGATCTGCTGGGCTGGGGGGCGTTCGGGTCGAATTTGGAATCTCGATTGCCCCGCACTCGCGACCATGCGTCCAGTGGCGGTCCACAACACGGCATCACTGACACCCAGTTGTTCGCGCATTTTTTCCAACGCGATGCCCGCGCTCACGTCGGAGACATCACTCAATTGGGTGGCGGCAACACGCGCTTGTTTGGTCAGGTCATTGCTCAAGGTGTCCAGAGTGGCGCGCCCCAGATTCAGGCCCGCAACCAGCGCAGCTTCCACTTTGACATCGAACCAGCTTTCAATCGAGCGCGAGACGAACTGATAGGACACTACATAAATCAGCACGCCGGGGATCACGCCAACCAACGCAAAGATGCCCGCCAACTTGACCAACAAACGTGACCCGAATTGGCCACGCTTTAGGCGCAGCAACAGCCGAACAGACCCCCACAGGATGGTGATCAACAAACCACTGGCCACAACGACATTGATCAGCGCCAGCCATTCGTAATTCTGGTTGTACCTTTCACGGTTGCCTGTGGCTTGGGTCATCAACACGAGCAAGCCCAAACCGATCACGACCATTGACAAAGCACCCAAGCCCAACAACCATCGGCTGATTCGCGAGGCTTGTTGCGATTTCTTTTGTAATCGACCGAAAGAGATCCCCATCTCAACGCACCATGTCTGTTGTCAGGCGTATTTGCTTGGCCACCACCAAGGTCCACTCGGCTTGGCTGCCTGCGGCGATTTGGAAAGGACGGGGCAGCTGAGAAATGTCCAGTCTGAAACGGTACGCAATGTATTGCCGAGCCTCGAGGTCCAGGTCTGCCATGTCGGCCACTTTCCAGCCGGATTGACGACGGATCACATTCAGGGCTTCAGGCAACGTTTCGAAGTTCTGAGAAATGCTGCCCGCCAAGCCCGCACCTGAAATCGGCTCGTGTGAGACATTCAGACGCCAACGACGAGTCAGTGGCTGAAAAGCCAGTCTGTAATAACGTGTTGCGGTGCCAATTTTGCGGTCGTACCAATACCAGCGGTCACGCATGACCTCGGCTTCGGCAACAAAATGCACGGCAAACCCTTTCATGAGTGCGTCTTCGACGGCCGCCGCTAACTCCAGCTTGAGCTGGGCTGTCAAATACAGTGCCGCTTCGCGCCGTTCTGCACGCAGCTCCGTCAACTCTGCCACCGAGTTTTGCGCCCAAGCGGATGACGCGACAAGCAGCCAGGCCCCCAGGACCCAGCAAGCCATGCGCCAGAGCTCAGCCCTGACGCTTTTCCAGCAGTGCGTAATAAAACCCATCATGTTCACCCAATGGATTGTGCTCGACTGGCAGGCCAATTGGTGCCTGCCCCGGTATCAAATGCCCCGGAGAGAGGTGCAACAGCGCATCAGTGTTGCGCTGAAGAAACGCTTGCACGGTTTCATCCCCCTCGGCCTTGAAGACCGAGCAGGTGCAGTAAAGAAGCCGACCACCTGGCACCAGCAAAGGCCAAAGGGCCTTGAGCAGTGCTGCTTGCGTTTTAGCCAATTGCCCACTGTCTGTGGGCCTGCGCAGCCACCGCACATCGGGATGCCGGCGCACGATGCCCGATGCCGTGCAAGGCGCATCGAGCAAGATAGCGTCAAACGGATTGCCGTCCCACCATTGCGCAGGGTGCCCCGCATCGGCCGCACGAACCTCGGCGGACAGGGCCAAACGCTGTAAATTCTGGTGAATCCGTTCGCAGCGAGACTCATCCACATCCAGCGCCAGCACATGGGCTTGGGGATACAACTCCAACAAATGTCCGGTTTTACCGCCCGGTGCGGCGCAGGCATCCAGAATTTTCCAAGATTTCGTGGCGTCCATCCCCTGCATGAGCAAGGGGGCTGCCACTTGGGCTGCTGCATCTTGCACAGAAACATGCCCTTCTGAAAATCCAGGCAAAAGGTGCACGGGCAATGCCTTGGTCAGTTGTAAGCCCTGCGATCCAACGGCTTGGGCGGCCACACCCATGGCGACCAACTGCTGTTGGTACGCGCCAACGGTATGAAACCGGGTATTGACCCTCAGCGTCATGGGTGCGGGCTTTTGTGCCAGCGTCAACAGTTGCTGCCAATGCTGCGGATGATCTGTCTGCAAGCGCTCAACCCACCAGCGCGGGTGATTCCATTGCGACTGTGGATCGGTGTCGGTCTGCCGCACCAAGGTGTCGTGCTCACGCATAAAGCGCCGAAGACAGGCATTGATGAAACCGCTCTGGGCTTGGGTTTGCCTCTGTTTGCGTGCAGCCTCTACGGCCTGATTGACCAAGGTGTGAATTGGGTACGGCGCATCCGCATCGTTCCAGCACAAGGCCAATGCCGTGCACAACAAGGCGTCTACCGCAGGCGGGGGTGTTTTGGCTGCCAGCAGTTCACGCAAGGCGGTCGCACGGCCAAGTTGCCTCAACGCCTGAAAACTCAAAGCCTGAACCCCTGGCCGCAACTCGTGCGGAACACTTTCCAGTTGCGCGGTCAGGGAGCGCCCCTGACGTGTCGCCTGTACCGCGGACGCAGTGGCTTGCAGCAAACGCCGCAAAGGTGGGGACTGCCCAGGAAATGTCTGTACGTGAGATGGCGCTTGTGTCATGGTTGGTTTCTAGCGGCACTCAGGCAGTGCCCATGGACAGATCCATTCGCGTGGCGGGTTTGAGGTTCAAACGTCTGGCCAGCCACGACGCAGGTCGCATGGCCAGCGCATCGTTGTATGCCGCCACCGCCACATGGTACGGGATGAGCGCAGCGGGCAGCGTTTGCCGCATCCGGTTCAAGGCAATGTCCAGATCAGGCTTGACTGCCTCGCTCGCGGTTTGCAGAATCAGGCGGATCTCGGTCAGCACTTTTTGATGCTGTATCGCCACTTGCTTCTGGCTTTCATTGTCCAATGGCTGTAAGCGGGCCTGCGACAGCGCCTCCAACAATTCATCGCACGCCAGTTGCAGCGCTTGCAGATCGTCTGTCCCTGCGCCAATAGCAAGCGACTGCCGAGCTGCAATACCGCCTTGCATGCGAACCAGCAAACGCAACCAAACCGCATCCACACTGCTCCATTGCCGAACAACCTCAGCACGCAGCCGAACCAAGCGGTTGTGCGCACCCACCGCCCAAAACAAGGCGATTGCGAGCAACAAGCCAAAGATCAATGCACCCATGGTTTCACCTCCGTTGAACCGTCACATAAAAACAGCCCCTGACCGCCAAACGGTGCAGGGGCTGTTCACGTTGCTCACCTTGTAAAAGGTGAACGCGTTACTCAGGCAGCTTCGCCTGCGTCTGTGACGGCGTCTTCGGTCGACTGGCCCGCCAAGTCCGCCGCTTCAGCGTCGGCAATGGCACGGCGCTCTGCGTCGTCCATCGCATCCTTGACCGCACGGGCTTTGTGATAAGCCAAGCCAGTACCTGCAGGAATCAAGCGACCCACGATCACGTTTTCCTTCAGACCACGCAACTCGTCGCGCTTGCCCATGATGGCCGCTTCGGTCAACACACGGGTCGTTTCCTGGAAGGAAGCGGCCGAGATGAACGAGTCTGTCGACAAAGATGCCTTGGTGATACCCAGCAACAAGTTGCTGAATGTCGCAGGAATTTTGCCTTCACTTTGCAGCGCGTCATTGGTGTTGAGCATCTCGGAACGCTCGACCTGCTCACCAGAGATGTAGGTCGAATCACCGATGTTCTCGACCACCACACGGCGCAACATCTGACGAACAATCACTTCGATGTGCTTGTCGTTGATCTTCACGCCTTGCAAGCGGTAAACGTCCTGCACTTCGTCGACGATGTAGCGTGCCAGCTCTTCGATGCCCAACAGGCGCAAGATGTCTTGTGGGTCGGCTGGGCCGTCCACAATGCTCTCGCCTTTGTTGACCACTTGGCCTTCGTGCACCAGGATGTTCTTCTCTTTGGGGATCAGTTCATCCCAGACCTTGCCTTCTGGATCGGTGATCTGCAAGCGGACCTTGCCTTTGGTTTCCTTACCAAAGGACACGGTACCCGTGATCTCGGCCAACATGCCTTTGTCTTTGGGCGTACGGGCTTCGAACAGTTCGGCCACACGGGGCAAACCGCCGGTAATGTCTCGGGTCTTCTGACCTTCGACCGGAATACGGGCCAGCACCTCGCCTGGGCCCACATCCATGCCGTCGCGCACCTGAATCAAGGAGCCGATCTGGAAGCCAATCGTCACCGAGTGATCGGTGCCGGGGATCTTGACTTCTTTACCTTGCGCGTCGATCAGTTTGACCTGAGGACGGATGACCTTGGCTGCACCACGGCGCTTGGGGTCGATGACCACCAAAGTGGACAGGCCGGTCACTTCGTCGAGCTGCTTGGCAACGGTCATGCCCTCTTCGACGTTCTCGAACTTCACCTGACCGGCGAATTCGGTGATGATCGGGCGGGTCAATGGATCCCAGTTGGCCAAGATGGTGCCAGCCTTGATGGTCTGGTCTGCCTTGATGGCCAGGATCGCACCGTAAGGCACTTTGTGACGCTCGCGCTCACGGCCGTGTTCGCTGATCACGATTTCACCAGAACGGGAAATCACCACCAGCTCACCTTTGGTGTTGGTCACATAACGCATCGTGGCATTGAAGCCGATGATGCCGTTGGACTTGGCTTCTACACTGGAGGCCACTGCGGCACGCGAAGCTGCACCACCGATGTGGAAGGTACGCATGGTCAGCTGGGTACCGGGTTCACCGATGGACTGAGCAGCAATCACACCCACAGCTTCACCGTTGTTGACCAAGCCACCACGGCCCAAATCACGGCCATAGCACTTGGCGCACAGGCCAAAACGTGTGGCACAAGTCAGCGCTGTACGCACCTTGACTTCGTCAACACCAACGGCTTCCAGTTCGTCGATCAGGTCTTCATCGAGCATGACGCCCGCTGCAGCCAAAACAGAACGGTTTTCAGGGTGCAAGACATCATCGGCCACGGTGCGACCCAAGATACGGTCACGCAGCGACTCAATGACTTCACCACCTTCGACGATGGCGCGCATCAGCGAACCGTCAGAGGTACCGCAATCCAGCTCGGTCACAACAAGATCTTGTGTGACGTCGACCAGACGACGGGTCAGGTAACCCGAGTTGGCGGTCTTCAAAGCCGTATCGGCCAGACCTTTACGGGCGCCGTGTGTCGAGATGAAGTACTGCAACACGTTCAGACCTTCACGGAAGTTCGCCGTGATGGGCGTCTCAATGATCGAGCCATCAGGCTTGGCCATCAGACCACGCATGCCAGCCAGCTGACGAATCTGCGCTGCAGAACCGCGAGCACCGGAGTCGGCCATCATGTAAATCGAGTTGAACGATTCCTGATCGACTTCGTTGCCATGGCGGTCAATGGTCCGCTCTTTGCGCAGCTGATCCATCATCACCTTGGACACGACGTCACCGGCTTTGCCCCAGATATCGACCACTTTGTTGTAGCGCTCGCCAGCAGTCACCAGACCGGAGACGTATTGCTGCTCGATGTCTTTGACTTCTTTCTCGGCGGCCTCAATGATGGCTGGCTTCTCTGGCGGCACCAACATGTCGTCGATACCAATCGAGATACCGGCGCGTGTGGCCAGGCGGAAACCGTTTTGCAACAGCTTGTCGGCGAACACCACGGTCTCTTTCAAACCGCACTTGCGGAATGATGTGTTGATCAGCTTGGAAATTTCTTTCTTCTTGAGGGCCTTGTTCAGGTTCGAGAAGGGCAAGCCCTTAGGCAAAATTTCCGACAGCAATGCACGACCGACTGTGGTTTCAACCATCGACACCGATGAAGTGAATTCACCCGTGACTTTGTCTTTGGTCCACTCGGTCATGCGCACGTTGATCTTGGCACTCAACTCGACAGCATCCGCATCCAGCGCGCGCTGCACTTCGCCGATGTCGGCAAAGATCAGGCCTTCGCCCCTGGCGTTGATACGGTCACGCGTGGCGTAGTAAAGACCCAGCACCACGTCTTGCGACGGCACGATGGAGGGCTCGCCAGAAGCGGGGAACAAGATGTTGTTCGAGGCCAGCATCAAAGTGCGGGCTTCCATCTGGGCTTCGACCGACAAAGGCACGTGAACGGCCATCTGGTCACCGTCGAAGTCGGCGTTGAAGGCCGCGCAAACGAGGGGGTGCAACTGAATGGCTTTGCCTTCGATCAGCAAGGGCTCAAAAGCCTGAATGCCCAAACGGTGCAGCGTAGGCGCACGGTTGAGCATCACGGGGTGCTCTTTGATGACCTCTTCCAAGATGTCCCACACCACGGGGGTGCCGGCTTCGACTTCTTTCTTGGCGGCCTTGATGGTGGTGGCGATGCCCATGGCTTCGAGACGCGCAAAGATGAAGGGCTTGAACAGCTCGATGGCCATCAACTTGGGCAAACCGCACTGGTGCAGCTTGAGGGTTGGGCCCACGGTGATGACGGAACGACCAGAGTAGTCGACGCGCTTGCCCAGCAAGTTCTGGCGGAAACGACCACTCTTGCCTTTGATCATGTCGGCCAAAGACTTCAGGGCGCGCTTGTTGGCACCGGTCATGGCCTTGCCGCGACGGCCGTTGTCCAGCAAGCTGTCCACGGCTTCTTGCAACATGCGCTTTTCGTTGCGCGCGATGATCTCGGGGGCCTTCAACTCCAGCAAACGGCGCAGGCGGCTGTTGCGGTTGATGACGCGGCGGTACAAATCGTTCAGGTCGGAAGTCGCAAAGCGACCGCCATCCAGCGGCACCAATGGACGCAAGTCCGGTGGCAACACGGGCAGCACTTCAAGCACCATCCAGCCGGGCTTGATGCCCGACTTCTTGAACGCTTCCAGCACTTTCAGGCGCTTGGAGTTCTTCTTGACCTTGAGCTCAGAGCCGGTCAAGTCGCCACGCAGGCGCTCGATTTCGCTTTCGATGTCGATGCCTTCGAGCAACTCGCGAATGCCTTCAGCGCCCATCTTGGCCGTGAATTCATCACCGTACTCTTTGACTTTGGCGTCGTAGTCGTCTTCGGACATGATGCCGAACTTCTTCAGCGGGGTCATGCCAGGATCGGTCACGACATACGCTTCAAAGTACAACACGCGTTCGATGTCGCGCAATGTCATGTCGAGCACCAGGCCCAAACGCGATGGCAGCGATTTCAGGAACCAGATGTGGGCGCAAGGGGCGGCCAGATCGATATGGCCCATGCGCTCGCGACGCACTTTGGTCTGTGTGACTTCAACGCCGCACTTCTCGCAAATCACGCCACGGTGCTTGAGTCGCTTGTACTTGCCGCACAAGCATTCGTAGTCTTTGATAGGGCCAAAAATCTTGGCGCAAAACAGACCATCGCGCTCGGGCTTGAAAGTACGGTAGTTGATGGTTTCCGGTTTTTTCACTTCGCCGAAAGACCACGAACGGATCTTCTCGGGCGATGCCAGGCCGATGCGAATCGCATCGAAGTGGTCATCGGGCGTGAACTGCTTGAACAGGTCGAGTAGTGATTTCATGGTTTAAATCCTTTGCCTGTGAATTAAGAACGCTCGAGCTCGATGTCAAGGCCCAGCGAACGGATTTCCTTGACCAGCACGTTGAACGATTCGGGCATGCCCGCTTCGATGGAGTGTTCGCCTTTGACGATGCTTTCGTACACCTTGGTACGGCCTTGCACGTCGTCCGACTTCACGGTGAGCATCTCTTGCAGAACGTAAGAGGCGCCGTACGCTTCCAAAGCCCACACCTCCATCTCACCGAAACGCTGACCACCGAACTGCGCTTTACCACCCAGCGGCTGCTGTGTGACCAAGCTGTAAGGACCGGTCGAACGCGCGTGCATCTTGTCGTCCACCAAATGGTGCAGTTTCAAGAAGTGCATGTAACCAATGGTGGTTGGACGGTCAAAGGCATCGCCTGTGCGGCCGTCAAACAAGTTGGCTTGTGTGCGAGTAGCGGTCAGACCCTTGGCCTTGGCCAGGTCTTCTGGATACGCCAGATGCAACATCGCGCGGATTTCTTCTTCTGCAGCGCCGTCGAAAACGGGCGTCGCGAATGGGAAACCTTCTTTGAGGTTGTCGGCCATTGCCAGGACTTCGTCATCGCTCAGTTGCGACAAATCTTCCTTGCGGCCCATGCTGTTGTACAACTGCTCGAACAGCTTGCGCAATTCGGCAATCTTTTCCAGACGCTGCGTTTCAGCTTGCAGCATGTTGCCAATGCGGTGGCCAATGCCTTTGCCGGCCCAACCCAAGTGAACTTCGAGCACCTGACCCACGTTCATACGTGAAGGAACACCCAAGGGGTTCAACACGATGTCGGCAGGTGTGCCGTCGGCCATGTAAGGCATGTCTTCGACCGGAACGATCTTGGAGACCACACCTTTGTTACCGTGACGGCCGGCCATCTTGTCACCAGGCTGCAAGCGACGCTTGACGGCCAAATAGACCTTGACCATTTTCAGCACGCCTGCAGGCAACTCGTCGCCTTGTGTGAGCTTCTTGCGCTTTTCTTCAAAAGACAAGTCAAAGCTGTGACGGGTTTGCTCCAACGAGTTCTTGATGGACTCGAGTTGCATCGCCACGTCGTCTTCTGCTGGACGAATGTCGAACCAGTGGAACTTCTCGACCGACTCCATGTAGGCCTTGTCGAGCTTCGTGCCTTTGGCCAGTTTCTGAGGACCACCGTTGGCCACTCGGCCCACCAGCAATTTCTCGATACGGTCAAATGCATCGGCTTCCACAATGCGCAACTGGTCGTTCAGGTCCAGACGGAAACGCTTGAGTTCGTCGTCGATGATCTGCTGTGCGCGCTTGTCGCGCACGATGCCTTCACGGGTGAAGACCTGCACGTCAATCACAGTGCCTTGCGAGCCTTGATCCACGCGCAGTGATGTGTCTTTCACGTCACTGGCTTTTTCGCCGAAGATGGCGCGCAACAATTTCTCTTCTGGCGTCAGTGTGGTCTCGCCTTTTGGCGTGACCTTGCCGACCAGCACATCGCCGGGTTGCACTTCTGCACCCACATAGATGATGCCGGAGTCGTCCAGACGTCCCAGTTGTTGCTCGGACAGGTTGGGAATGTCGCGCGAAATTTCTTCGGCGCCCAACTTGGTGTCACGTGCCATGACCACGAGTTCTTCGATGTGGATCGAGGTGTAGCGGTCTTCCGACACGACACGTTCCGAGATCAGGATCGAATCTTCGAAGTTGTAGCCGTTCCAAGGCATGAAAGCGATCAGCATGTTCTGACCAATGGCGATTTCGCCCAGGTCGGTCGATGCACCGTCGGCAATCACGTCACCTTTGGCCAGCTTGTCGCCACGTTTGACGATAGGACGCTGGTGGATGTTGGTGTTCTGGTTGGAACGCTGGTACTTGATCAGGTTGTAGATATCCACACCCACTTCACCGGCCAATGCTTCGGCGTCGTTCACCCGAATCACGATGCGGGTGGCGTCAACGTAGTCCACGATACCGCCACGTGTAGCCGTCACAACGGTACCGGAGTCGACCGCTGCAACGCGCTCGATACCGGTGCCGACCATGGGCTTTTCAGGGCGCAGCACAGGCACGGCCTGGCGCGACATGTTGGCACCCATCAAAGCGCGGTTGGCGTCATCGTGCTCCAAGAAAGGCACCAGCGATGCCGCAACGGACACGATCTGGGCAGGCGACACGTCCATGTACTGAATGCGCTCGGCACCACACAGGATGGATTCGCCTTTTTCACGGGCAGAAACCAAGTCACCGGTCAGCTTGCCGTCTTTGTCCAAAGCCGCATTGGCCTGGGCGATGACGTATTTGCCTTCTTCGATGGCCGACAGGTAGTCGATGTTCATCGTGACTTTGCCATCGATCACTTGGCGGTATGGCGTCTCGATGAAACCGTACTCGTTCAAGCGGGCGTACAAAGCCAGCGAGTTGATCAAACCAATGTTTGGACCTTCAGGCGTTTCAATAGGGCAAACGCGACCGTAGTGGGTCACGTGCACATCACGCACTTCAAAGCCTGCACGTTCGCGGGTCAAACCACCTGGGCCAAGGGCCGAAACACGGCGCTTGTGGGTGATCTCAGCCAACGGGTTGGTCTGGTCCATGAACTGCGACAACTGTGATGCACCGAAGAACTCTTTCAGGGCAGCAGAAATCGGCTTGGAGTTGATCAAGTCGTGTGGCATCAACGGCTCTTGCTCAGCTTGACCCAAACGCTCTTTCACGGCCTTTTCGATACGAGCCAAACCTGTGCGGTATTGGTTTTCGGCCAATTCGCCCACGCAACGAACGCGGCGGTTGCCCAAGTGGTCGATGTCATCGACTTCGCCATTGCCGTTGCGCAAGTCCACCAAAATCTTGACCACAGCCAAGATGTCTTCGTTGGTCAGCACCATCGGACCTGTGGAGTCTGGACGACCCACACGGGCGTTGAACTTCATGCGGCCGACACGCGACAAGTCGTAAGTGTCGGGGTTGTAGAACAAGCGCTGGAACAAGGCTTGCACAGCGTCTTCAGTTGGCGGCTCGCCAGGACGCATCATGCGGTAGATGGCCACGCGTGCAGCGAACTCATCAACGGTTTCGTCAATGCGCAGGGTTTGCGAGATGTACGCGCCCTGATCGAGTTCGTTCGTGTAAATGCAGGGCAGGTCTTGAATGCCCGATGTGCGCAGCTTTTTCAGAAGCGCTTCAGTCAACTCTTCGTTGGCCTTGGCAATGATTTCGCCCGTGTCCGCTTCGACAATGCTGCGAGCCACAACGCGGCCGAGCAAGTAGTCTTCTGGCACGCTGATGTGTGTGGTACCCGATTGCTCGAGTTCACGGGTGTGACGCACGGTGATCCGCTTGTCTTTGGCCACCACCACTTTGCCGGACTTGTCGGTGATGTCAAAACGGGCCACTTCGCCGCGCAGACGCTCGGCGACAAATTCCATTTGTGCGCCACTGTCCATCAGACGGAAGTTATCGTTGACGAAGAAGTTGGCGAGGATCGACTCTTGGTTCAGGCCAATGGCCTTCAACAAAATCGAAACGGGCATCTTGCGGCGACGGTCAACACGGAAATACAGGATGTCTTTCGGGTCGAATTCAAAGTCGAGCCACGAACCACGGTAAGGGATGATGCGTGCCGAGAAAAGCAACTTGCCCGAGCTGTGTGTTTTGCCCTTGTCGTGTTCAAAGAACACGCCTGGCGAACGGTGCAACTGAGACACGATCACGCGCTCTGTACCGTTGATGATGAAAGAGCCTTTGTCGGTCATCAAAGGCACTTCGCCCATGTAGACCTCTTGCTCTTTGACTTCCTTGACCACTTTGGACTGTGATGTCGAAGAATCGCGGTCGTAAATGATGAGCTGAACACGTGCGCGTACAGCTGAAGAGAAAGTCAGGCCACGAGTCTGGCATTCACGAACGTCAAACGCTGGCTTGGCCAGGTTGTATTCGACAAACTTCATCTCCACAAAACCATTGTGGGACACGATCGGGAAGGCCGACTCAAATGCGGCTTGCAGGCCTTCGTGTGTGCGTTTGGATGAAACAACACCCGCTTGCAAGAAGGACGTGTAAGCGTCTTTTTGCATTTGCAGCAGGTAAGGAACTTCGAGCACGCTTTCGCGGCTGCCGAAACTTTTGCGGATTCGCTTGCGTTCGGTGTATGAATAGGCCATGAGATCTCCGGGCTTGATCTTTCAGAACTGTGTGTTGAACGAGTTTTAAGCTCATTCAACGGGCTTGGCGGCTGGCCTCTACCAGCGTTGGCGGACGATTGCGCATTGCACGCAACCCGAACCAAGGGTTTTCTGCAGTCGGGTCAGAAAACACTGAAAAACAGCTCTTTCCGCGCTGTTTTTCAGTGTGCTCTTCAAGCACCAAAGGCTGGAGGCCCTTGCGGACACTCCAGCCTTGGAACAAGACTGAATTACTTCAGTTCGGCCTTGGCGCCAGCTTCTTCCAGCTTTTTCTTAGCGGCTTCAGCGTCAGCTTTTGGCAGGGCTTCTTTGACCGCCTTAGGAGCGCCGTCCACCAGGTCTTTGGCTTCTTTCAAGCCCAAGCCTGTGATTTCGCGCACAGCTTTAATCACGGACACTTTGTTCGCGCCAGCTTCCAACAACACCACGTTGAATTCTGTCTTCTCTTCTGCAGCAGCAGCGGCACCGCCACCAGCAGCAGCAGGAGCGGCCATAGCGGCAGCGCTCACGCCAAACTTCTCTTCGATGGCTTTCACCAGGTCGTTGAGTTCCATGACCGTCATGCTGTCCAGCGCGGTCAAAAATGCGTCTTTATCGAATGCCATTTTTATTTCCTAACAATTGGTTAAAACACGAACGCTGGCCTTAAGCGGCAACAGCTTCGCCTTCGCCTTTTTTGGCCGCCAGAGCACCCAACACCACTGCGGTGCGGGACATTGGCGACATCAGCAAGCCACACAACTGAGCCAACAACACTTCTTTCGAAGGGATGCTTGCCAATTGCTTAACGCCATTGACGTCCAGAGCTTTACCTGCAAATGCACCTGCACGAATCACCAACTTGTCGTTGGTTTTCGCAAAGTCAGCTACCACTTTGGCGGCAGCTACTGCATCTTCAGAGAAGCCATAGATCAGCGGGCCGGTCATCTGATCGGCAACAATTTCAAACTGCGTACCTGTCACAGCACGGCGAGCCAAAGTGTTTTTCAACACCGTCAGCGAAACGCCGAGGCTGCGAGCTTTGACGCGCAAGTTTGTCATGTCAGCGACCGTGATACCACGGTATTCCGCCATCACCAGCGTTTGAGCTTTAGCGGCGAGGTCGGTCACTTCGGAAATGACCGCTTCTTTCTCACTGCGATTCAGACTCAAGGTCTACTCCTTTATATGTGTTTTTCGGGTCACCCCTGAAACACGCCTATTTGCAGCGACCAACTGTTTTGGATATTCATCCATCTGCAGCGGGATCGCCATCTGCGTTGGCCCAAACCCTCAACTAAAGCCGAAAGTTTGTTGATTAAGCACAGCGATGTGTGCACCAACGGTCTTGGATGGCCTGCCGCCTTTTTTGACAAAGACTGCAGCCCACCACATCGAGCCAACCTGACGGTTGACTCAAATTTCACGCAATCAAGCTGCGATGGATTGTGTGTCGACGCGAACGCCCACACCCATGGTCGAAGACACGGCCACTTTGCGCAGGTAAACACCTTTGCTGGTCGCAGGCTTGGCTTTCACCAAGGCTTCGATCAATGCAGCCAAGTTGCCTTGCAACTTGTCGGAGTCGAATGAACGACGGCCAATGGTGCCGTGCACGATACCGGCTTTGTCAACGCGGAACTGGACTTGACCAGCTTTGGCATTGCGCACAGCGGTAGCGACGTCAGGCGTGACGGTGCCGACTTTGGGGTTAGGCATCAAGCCACGTGGGCCCAAAATCTGACCCAAAGTACCCACAACGCGCATCGCGTCAGGAGCAGCAATCACCACGTCGAATGGCATGTCACCCGCTTTGACCATCGCGGCCAAATCGTCCATGCCGACGATGTCAGCACCAGCGGCGCGGGCTTCGTCAGCCTTTGCACCTTGTGCGAACACAGCCACGCGGGCAGTTTTACCAGTGCCGTTAGGCAACACGACAGCGCCGCGAACCACTTGGTCAGACTTCTTGGCATCGATGCCGAGTTGCACAGCCACGTCGATGGACTCATCGAATTTGGCATTGGCGCACTCTTTGACGATGACCAAAGCGTCGGCCAATGGGTACAGCTTGTTGCTGTCCACTTTGCCAACAAAGGCTTTTTGCTTTTTAGTGAGTTTGGACATTTACACGCCCTCCACATTCACGCCCATGGAGCGGGCAGTACCAGCGATGGTGCGAACGGCTGCGTCCATGTCGGCGGCAGTCAGATCTTTCATCTTGGTTTTGGCGATTTCTTCCAGCTGAGCGCGGGTGATCTTGCCAACCTTTTCCAGACCTGGCTTGGTCGAAGCCTTGTCGATCTTGATGGACTTCTTGATCAAGGTAGCTGCAGGCGGCGTCTTGATGATGAAGGTGAAGGACTTGTCTGCAAACGCAGTGATGACCACTGGCAATGGCAGGCCCGGCTCAACGCCTTGGGTCTGGGCGTTGAACGCCTTGCAGAATTCCATGATGTTCAAACCACGTTGACCCAATGCTGGGCCAATTGGTGGCGATGGATTGGCTTTACCAGCTGGCACTTGCAGCTTGATGAAGCCGACGATTTTTTTCGCCATGCTTTTCTCCTTGCGGGTTTTAACGCCCAAGACCTGTCGGTCTGGAGCTCCCCGGGGTTAACGACTCAGAAATATTGTTGGGTGCCGAGTCGGGAAGCACCAAACAGAAAACAAATAAACCAGTCAGGTTCTGAGCAAAAATTTACGTTTTTTCGACTTGACCGAACTCGAGCTCAACCGGTGTAGCGCGACCAAAAATGGTGACAGAAACACGCATCTTGTTGCGCTCGTAATTGACTTCTTCAACCGTTCCGTTGAAATCCGTGAATGGACCTTCTTTGACGCGGATGTACTCACCCACCTCAAATTCGACTTTGTGGCGCGGCTTATCAGTGCCCTCTTGCATCTGACTCACAATTTTCTGAACGTCTGCTTCAGAAATTGGCGCTGGACGGTTTTTGGCGCCCCCCACAAACCCAGTGACCTTGTTGGTGTGCTTGACCAAATGCCAAGTTTCATCGTCCATCACCATTTCCACCAGCACGTAACCAGGGAAAAATTTGCGTTCGGTCGTCCGCTTTTGGCCATTTTTGACTTCCACAACCTCTTCGGTTGGAACCAAAATGCGACCAAACTTGGTCTCCATGCCCGAGCGTGCGATCCGCTCAATGATGTTGCGCTCAACCGCTTTTTCCATGCCGGAATAGGCATGAACCACATACCACTTCAGGTCTGGGTTGGTAGAGGAGCCCGCCATCGGCGCGTTGACTACTGCATCGTTCATTATTTTTTCCACCCGAGAATCAGATCGTAAAAAACCCATTCCAGAGTTTTGTCGGTGAGCCACAGAAACAGGGCCATCACCACCACAAAGGCAAAGACATAAGCCGTGATCTGCATGGCTTCTTTGCGCTCAGGCCAGACCACTTTCTTGACTTCACGCACGGCATCACGGCCAAAAGCGATCAGTTGACGGCCCGATTCAGACGTGAAGAAAACCACAATCGCTGCCACCAAGCCCAACAACAGGCCACCCCATTGGGCCAAGCTGCCTTTGCCGGCCAACATGTAATAAGCCACCAATGCAGCAATGACCAGTGCGCCAGCCAATGCCAGACGCATCTTGTCACCGGTAGCACTCACGGTTTGAACTTCGGACGTTGCCATACGGCTTAAAACCTTTGTTGAGCCCTCTTTCAAGAGGACTCTTATCAGACAAGGAAGCCCGCTAGAGTCTAGCGGGCTTGAAAATCCACCTTTTCAGGTGGCAGGGGCAGTAGGAATCGAACCTACAACCTTCGGTTTTGGAGACCGACGCTCTGCCAATTGAGCTATACCCCTACATGAAACCTTTAAGCGATGATCTTGGCAACGACGCCAGCACCAACCGTGCGGCCACCTTCGCGGATGGCGAAGCGCAAGCCTTCTTCCATCGCAATGGGGTTGATCAACTTCACAGTGATCGACACGTTGTCACCAGGCATCACCATCTCTTTACCTTCTGGCAATTCGATCGCACCGGTCACGTCAGTCGTACGGAAGTAAAACTGCGGACGGTAGTTGTTGAAGAAAGGCGTGTGACGGCCACCTTCGTCTTTGGACAAGACATAGATCTCGCCCGTGAAGTGGGTGTGTGGCTTGATCGAGCCTGGCTTGCACAGCACTTGGCCGCGCTCGACGTCTTCGCGCTTGGTGCCGCGCAACAAGATACCGACGTTGTCGCCAGCTTGACCTTGGTCCAGCAGCTTGCGGAACATCTCAACGCCTGTGCAAGTGGTCTTGACAGTGTCTTTGATACCCACGATTTCGATTTCTTCGCCAACTTTGACAATACCGCGCTCGATACGGCCAGTCACCACAGTGCCGCGACCAGAGATGGAGAACACGTCTTCCACAGGCATCAAGAAGGCGCCGTCCACGGCACGCTCAGGCGTAGGGATGTAGTTGTCCAGTGCATCAGCCAACTTCATGATGGCTTCTTCACCCAATGGGCCTTTGTCGCCTTCGAGAGCCAACTTGGCAGAACCCTGGATGATCGGTGTGTCGTCGCCTGGGAAATCGTACTTGGACAGGAGTTCGCGAACTTCCATCTCGACCAATTCCAACAATTCAGCGTCGTCCACCATGTCGCACTTGTTCAGGAACACGATGATGTAAGGCACGCCCACCTGACGAGCCAACAAGATGTGCTCACGGGTCTGAGGCATTGGGCCGTCAGCAGCGGAGCAAACCAAAATAGCGCCGTCCATCTGAGCAGCACCAGTGATCATGTTTTTCACATAGTCAGCGTGGCCTGGGCAGTCAACGTGAGCGTAGTGACGATTTGCGGTTTCGTACTCCACGTGCGCAGTGTTGATCGTGATACCACGGGCTTTTTCTTCGGGTGCTGCGTCGATCTGGTCGTACGCCTTGGCCGAACCACCAAATTTGACTGCCAACACGGTCGTGATAGCAGCTGTCAGTGTGGTTTTGCCGTGGTCAACGTGACCGATGGTGCCCACGTTGACGTGGGGTTTGGTCCGTTCGAATTTCTCTTTTGCCATATCTTCGACTCCGAAAGTAGTGGTCAACAACCAAGACAGAGGGCGCACAACCTGCATTGCGCGCCCCAAAACTGGTGCCCTTGGCGGGAATCGGACCCGCGACCTCTCCCTTACCAAGGGAGTGCTCTACCACTGAGCCACAAGGGCAAAATCTTCTTACAAACTCAACCGGATGACTGGAGCGGGAAACGGGAATCGAACCCGTGTCATTAGCTTGGAAGGCTAAGGTTCTACCATTAAACTACTCCCGCACTGATTGCGCCGCACGAGTGGATGCGACGCCAATGCTTGGAACCATTTCCAATTACTCAAATCAACCGACATAAGCCAGTTTGCTGGTGGAGGAGACTGGATTCGAACCAGTGTAGGCGTAAGCCAACAGATTTACAGTCTGCCCCCTTTAGCCACTCGGGCACCCCTCCAGAAGCGAGTCTCAGATTATGCCATCCTTTTTTGATCCGCCGCAAGTTCGATCACAACTTTTTCACCATTCGACAGGTTTTTCTCCGATTCGCGCCCAAAATGCGTTCGCTTGCAAGAAGTGACCGCAACCTATGAAAGGCACAGGCGGCCGCATGGCCGATAACGGTGACGGGTGATTGGCTTGCAAAATCAAATGCCGCCCCTGCGGGTCTACGGCATCGATCAACTGCTTTTTAGCCTGTGCATGAGCGCCCCACAGCATGAACACGACCGGGTGCTGGCTTTTTGCCACGGAAGAGACCAGCGCATCGGTCAAACTCGCCCAACCCCAACGGGCGTGACTGGCCGCCTGCCCGGCCTCTACAGTTAAACAGGTGTTCAGCAACAACACACCTTGCCGGGCCCACCGCTCCAAAGATCCATGGACAGGAGCAGGAAGACCAAGGCTTCGCTGCAACTCTTTGAAAATATTCCGCAAGCTGGGGGGTAGGCGTACGCCATGAGACACCGAAAATGCCAAGCCCTCTGCCTGGCCTGGGCCGTGGTAAGGGTCTTGCCCCAGAATCACCACCCGCACCTGACTCAATGGAGTCAAGGTCAGCGCCCTGAATGGCTCTGGCGGATAAACCATCTTTCCAGCCGCCAGCGCATCGACCAAATGCGCTGACAAGGACAGTCCATCTGGCGAAGCCAGGAAAGCCCGAACCAACAAAGCCCAATCGGCATTGAGCGCCAGCAAATCGGGCGGCCACTGCAACAGACGCCCAGCGGCCATAGGCGCGTCTTCAAAACCCAAGCTTTGTTGAGCCGACACGCTGGACATCAGCCAAATAGCTTGGCCAAGGCCTCACCGGGCTCGGCTGCACGCATAAATGCCTCGCCCACCAAAAAGGCATGCACCTTGGCTTCGCGCATGCGCTTGACGTCTTCGACCGTCTGAATACCGCTTTCGGTCACCAACAAACGGTCGGCGGGCACACAGGGCAACAAGTCAAGGGTGCTCTGCAGGGAGACTTCGAAGGTTTTCAGATTGCGGTTGTTGATCCCGACCAAGCGGGTTTTCAGCTTCAGCGCGCGGTCAAGCTCAGCGCGGTCGTGCACCTCCACCAGCACAGCCATGTCCAAGCTGCGGGCCACGGCCTCCATGTCAGCCATTTGCGCATCGTCCAAGCAGGCAGCGATCAGCAAAATGGCGTCAGCCCCCATCGCCCGGGCTTCATACACCTGGTAGGCATCGATCATGAAATCCTTGCGCAACACGGGCAAGTCGCAACTGGCTCGGGCTTGTTTCAGAAAGTCCACACTGCCCTGAAAGAACTGTTTGTCTGTCAAGACAGACAAACAAGCCGCTCCATGCTCGGCATAGCTTTGCGCAATGTCAGCAGGAATGAACTCAGCGCGCAGCACGCCCTTGGATGGACTGGCTTTTTTGATTTCGGCGATCACAGCAGCTTGTCCTGCGGCAATTTTGGCGCGCATGGCCCCCTCAAAGTCTCGGGTCAGTACACGGCTCTCAGCATCAGCCCGCACCACGGCCATGGGTTTCTGCTTTTGTGCCGCGGCAACTTCCTCACGCTTGACTGCGATGATTTGGTCAAGGATGTCAGTCATGGTTTTTTTCCTGTACGGGCTCGGTGGCACCGTTTTTCAAAATTCGAACAAAAATGCGGTGCATCACCAACCCGACCACCACAAACAAAGCAGAGACGCCCAAGGCGATCCACACACCTTCACCTTGCCACATGGGTCAAACCGCCGATTGGCCAAAGGCCACAAATTGCGCCAGCTTGGCTTTGGCTGCCCCGGACTCAATGGCCACACGGGCGCGCGCCAAGCCGTCGGCAATGCTGTCAGCCACATTGGCCGCATACAAAGCAGCACCGGCATTGATCATGACGATGTCCCTTGCTGCACCGGGCTGATTGTCCAGCACGCCGCGCAACATCGCCATCGACTGCTCAGGCGTGTCCACTTTCAAGGCCCGGTTGCTGGCCATGGTCAAACCAAAATCTTCGGGGTGAATTTCGTATTCTGTGATCTGGCCGTTTTTAAGCTCGCCCACCAAAGTGGCTGCACCCAAGCTGATTTCGTCCATGCCATCACGGCCATAAACCACCACCGCATGCTGGGCACCCAGACGTTGCAAGGCACGCACCTGGATGCCCACCAAATCTGAATGGAACACGCCCATCAGAATGTTGGGAGCACTGGCCGGATTGGTCAGCGGCCCGAGGATGTTAAAAATGGTGCGCACACCCAGCTCTTTGCGCACCGGAGCCACGTTTTTCATGGCCGGATGGTGGTTAGGCGCAAACATGAAGCCAATGCCGACCTTTTCGATGGAGCGTGCGATTTGCTCAGGCGACAGATTGATGTTGCCACCCAGGGCCTCAACCACATCGGCGCTGCCCGATTTGCTGCTGACGCTGCGCCCACCATGTTTGGCGGTTTTAGCCCCAGCAGCAGCGGCCACAAACATGGCGCAGGTCGAGATGTTGAAAGTGTGAGCGCCGTCACCTCCCGTTCCAACGATGTCGACCAAGTGCGTGGCATCGGCCACATGCACTTTGGTCGAGAACTCGCGCATGACCTGGGCTGCGGCAGTGATCTCGCCAATGGTTTCTTTTTTAACGCGCAAACCCGTCAACAATGCGGCAGTCATGACGGGCGACAACTCGCCATTCATGATCATGCGCATGATTTTGAGCATCTCGTCATGAAAAATCTCGCGGTGCTCGATGGTGCGTTGCAACGCTTCCTGGGGGGTGATGGGCATAGGGTTTCCTTGCGATGAATCGAAGAGGTTGAACGCGTCAATGCGTGGGCGCTTCCGTCAAGGCCAGCTTGAGACCGAAGCCCACAAACATGAAGCCCGTCAAGCGGTCAAGGTGTTGCAATCCACGCTGCAACAAGCGAGCACGTTGGGACAACCAAGAGGCTGCCAGCGCCCAGGCCATGCAAATCAGCAAGCCATTGAAATTGAACAAACACCCGAGCAACACAAAGGTCCATGCGGGATCAGGCGTATTGGTCGGAATGAATTGCGGCACGAGGGCCAAAAAAAACAAGGCCACTTTGGGGTTCAAGACATTGGTGGTAAACGCCTTGAGGAAAACCCAACGCAAAGCAGCGGCTTCGGGCGTCTTCGTGCGCGCACCCTGGGCCGGCAAGATACCACCTGCATCCCAGGACACGTTGACCAGCTTGACAGTGGTCCACAGCAAACGCACGCCGATCCACATCAGGTAAGCCGCCCCCAACCATTTGATCGCGTTAAAAGCTGCGGCAGAAGTGGCCAGCAAGGCTCCCACGCCCAAAGCCGCTGCCGCCACATGCACAAAACACCCGGCCGTGATGCCACATGCTGCCACCAAGCCTGCACGCACACCGCCACGCAAAGACTGGCTGACGATGAAAAGCACATCAGGTCCTGGCGTGAGATTGAGCAGCACGCCCGCCACCATGAACATCCAGAGTTGCTGTGCGTCCGGCATGGTTGATGCGGCTCAGTAAACGCCTGAGCGCACAAGACCTTGCGCCGCTTCGCGGGTTTGTTTGCGCATGAATTGACGAATACAGTCCAACGCATGGTCAATGCCTGCTAGGTCTACATTCAGATGCGTGACAAAGCGCAAACCGATCAGCCCCGTGGCCAGAACGCCCTGGGCTTTCAAGGCTTCCAGTAGCGCCGGGCCTCGGCCATCGGCCACCTCCACAAACACGATGTTGGTCTGGGCCGAGCGCACGTGCAAACCCTCTATGCCCTGCAGGCCTTGCGCCAGACGCTGTGCCAAAGCATGGTCGTCGGCCAATCGATCGACATGGTGATCCAGCGCGTGCAAAGCCGCTGCCGCCAACACACCCGACTGCCGCAAACCACCGCCCAGCACCTTGCGCCAACGAAGCGCTTTGGCGATCAGTTCACGCGAGCCACACAGGGCCGAGCCCACCGGCGCGCCCAAGCCTTTGCTGAAGCACACCGACACGCTGTCGAAATGGTCCACGATGCGGCGAACGCTGTCCATCACCGCACCGCCTTGGGCGTCGGCAACCGCCGCATTGAACAATCGGGCACCATCCAGATGTGTGGTCAAACCGTGCTGCCTGGCCAGCTGTGTGGCTTGCGCCAGGTAGTCTTGCGGCATGACGTGCCCGTTCCAAGTGTTCTCCAACGCCAGCAAGCGCGTGCGCGCAAAGTGACAGTCGATCGGTTTGATGGCTGCCGCGATGTCGGTCAGCGCCATTTCGCCTTGCGCGTTTTGTACGAGCGGCTGCGGCTGGATGCTGCCCAAAACAGCCGCCCCACCACCTTCATAGCGGTAGGTGTGGGCGTTTTGTCCCACGATGTACTCGTCGCCTCGTTCGCAATGCGCCATCAAGGCGCACAGATTGCTTTGCGTCCCAGAGGGCATGAACAAGGCGGCCTCTTTGCCGGTGATCTGCGCGATGCGTTCTTGCAAGGCATTGACCGTGGGGTCATCACCAAACACATCGTCACCCAGAGGGGCTGTGAGCATGGCTTCCCGCATCGCCGCAGTGGGCTGGGTGACGGTGTCGCTGCGCAAATCGATCATGGCCGTTCCAGAAAGTTCTTGAGCATCGCGTGACCGTGTTCGGTCAAGATGGATTCGGGATGGAATTGCACCCCCTCAATGTCGAGTTCGGTGTGACGCACGCCCATGATTTCGCCATCTTCGGTCCATGCCGTCACCTTCAGGCAGGGCGGACAGGTGGCCCGCTCAATCGCCAGCGAGTGGTATCGGTTGACGGTGAATTGCTGCGGCAAGTCTGCAAAAACACCTTCTTGGGTGGTCGTGATGACACTGGTTTTGCCGTGCATCAGCTTTTGCGCACGAACAATCTTGCCGCCAAACGCTGCGCCAATGCTCTGGTGCCCCAGACACACGCCCAAAATGGGCAACTTGCCCGCGAAATGTTGAATCGCCGCCACCGAAATGCCCGCCTCGGCAGGCGAACAAGGGCCAGGTGAAATCACCAAGCGATCAGGTTGCCGCGCGGCAATCCCCTCTAGGGTGATTTCGTCGTTACGAAACACCTCCACCTCCGCGCCCAGCTCACCAAAATACTGCACGATGTTGAAGGTGAACGAGTCGTAGTTGTCGACCATCAGGAGTTTGATTTTTTTCGCCATGATCACTCCAGCCCTTCTTCTACCAACTCACTCGCCCGCAACAAGGCGCGCGCCTTGTGTTCGGTTTCGCGCCATTCCATCTCGGGCACCGAATCGGCCACCACGCCCGCTGCCGCCTGCACATACAAAGTCTGGTCCTTGATGACGGCGGTGCGGATGGCAATGGCCACATCCATATCGCCCGCATAGCTGATGTAGCCACAAGCGCCGCCGTAAATGCCGCGCTTGACGGGCTCAAACTGGTCGATCAGCTCCATGGCGTGCACCTTGGGGGCACCCGTCAGGGTGCCGGCAGGGAAAGTGGCTTTGAGCACATCCATGTTGCTCATGCCCTCATTGAGCATCCCCTCGACGTTGCTCACGATGTGCATCACATGGCTGTAGCGCTCCACGACAAAGGCCTCAGTCACCTTGACGGAACCGATCTGGGCAATGCGCCCAATGTCGTTGCGGGCCAAATCGATCAGCATCACATGCTCGGCCCGCTCTTTGGGGTCGTTGATCAGCTCATGCTCGGCGGCCTTGTCTTTTTCGGGTGTTGCACCACGGGGGCGCGTGCCGGCCAGTGGGCGAATGATGACTTTGGCGCCCTCTTCGGTTTGCTCTTGTCGCACCAAGATCTCAGGACTGGCCCCGACCACATGAAAGTCGCCGAAGTTGTAGAAGTACATGTACGGGCTAGGGTTGAGCGACCGCAGCGCCCGGTACAAGGACAGCGGGCTTTCGGTGTAGCGCTTCTTGATGCGCTGGCCCACTTGAACCTGCATGAAGTCACCCCCGGCAATGAGATCCTTGGCTTTTTCCACGGCGGCGATGTAGTCGGCCTTGGCAAAGTCACGCTCGGCCGGATAAGACTGACTGGCTTTGACCACCGGCGCGCTGACCGAGTATTTGAGTTGCTCTTTCAGGTCGCGTAAGCGTTTTTTAGCGCCCACGTAGGCCTCGGGCATGGCCGGGTCGGCATAGACGATCAGGTAAAGCTTGCCCGACAGGTTGTCGATGACTGCCAGCTCTTCGCATTGCAAAAGCAAGATATCGGGCGTGCCCAAGGTGTCGGGCGGACAGGATTTCTCGAGTTTTTTCTCAATGTAGCGCACCGCATCGTAGCCAAAGTAGCCCGCCAGACCGCCACAAAAACGCGGCAAGCCCGGACGCAAGGCCACCTTGAAACGTTTTTGGTACTGCTCAATAAAATCCAGCGGGTTTCCCTCTGCGGTCTCGATCACCACGCCATCGCGCACCACCTCGGTCTTGGCCTCTGCACCAAAACCACTGGCACGCAACAGGCTGCGTGCAGGCAGGCCAATGAAGCTGTAGCGGCCGAAACGCTCACCGCCCACCACCGACTCCAGCAAGAAACTGTACTTGCCGTTGTCTTTGGTGTGTGCCAGCTTCAGGTAAAGCGACAGTGGGGTTTCCAGATCCGCAAAGGCTTCCAGCATAAGAGGAATGCGGTTGTAGCCTTGACTGGCCAGGCTTTTGAATTCAAGTTCGGTGATCACGGCAAGAGCCTCCAAAGCGCTCAGCGACCTCAGTCGAGGTGCTTTTCATTCATCCAGGTGCCCAGCCGGTGCCGGGCGCGGGTGGCGGGCAAGGCCGCACAGTCAATGGGGTCAGGCTGGCTGACGCCAGGGCCAGGCTCCCTGGCCTTCCACATGGGAATGGCTCGGCAGGCTGGCTGCGCAGGAGTGGCTGTAGATGATGAACATGATGGTCTTAGTGTAGCAAAGCTGTGAGGCCGATTTTCGCCCTGGCAAAGTGCCCACCAACTAGACGGCACTCAAGTGAGCAGGCAAAGCAGCCAGTGAATCCAGCCATGCGGCGGCAGGGGTATCTTGTACCCGTTGGCCATGGTTATAGCCATAAGTCACCAACACCACGGGGCACCCAGCAGCATGGGCAGCTTGGGCATCGTTACTGGAGTCACCCACCATCAAGGTTCTGGCCATTGGTGTGCCCAAGGCCTCACATGTTTTGAGGATGGGTAAAGGGTCCGGTTTTTTGCGTTCAAAACTGTCACCGCCAAACACATGGCCAAAGAAATGGTCCAGCGATTTCTCTTTCAAAAGCGCCAAGGCAAACGACAGTGGCTTGTTGGTCAGGCAAGCCATTGGCAAGCCTTGCTCGGCGAACACCTGCAAAGCCTCCAGCACGCCAGGATATACATCAGCAAACTGGCCATTGATCTGAAGGTAATGGTGCTGGTAACGCTGCCAGGCCCGATCAAACAAGGCATCCACCGACAGGGCCGGACAGGCCTGACCGCCCCCCTTGACCTCGGATCGTGTGATCTGGTAAGCCAGCAACGTGCGGATCAGGTGCTCCGAGCCTTTGCCAATGGTCTGCTCGATCAGGGCGTTGGAGACCGGAGGCAAGTCCAGATCAGCCATGGTGCGGTGCAGGGCCACCTGAAAATCGCCCAAGGTGTGAACCATGGTGCCGTCCAGGTCAAAAATGACCGCTTCGATCTGCGTCAGATCCTGTAAAGGGCTGACCATCGCATCAGCCCAAGGCCACGCGCATTTGTTCGATCACGGCTTTGTAATCGGGCTTTCCAAAAATGGCACTGCCCGCCACAAAAGTGTCGGCACCTGCATCGGCAACACGGCGAATGTTGTCAACCTTGATGCCGCCATCAACTTCAAGGCGAATGTCGCGGCCGCTGGCGTCAATGAGTTTGCGTGCTTGTTCAATTTTGCGCAGGGCGGAATCAATGAAACTCTGCCCCCCAAAACCGGGGTTGACACTCATGATGAGGATCAAATCAATCTCGTCAATGGTCCACTCGAGCACGTCCAACGGCTCTGCCGGGTTAAACACCAAGCCCGCTTTGACGCCCTTGCTTTTGATCGCCTGCACACTGCGGTGCACATGCCCACTGGCATCTGGATGAAAGCTGATGAGGTCGGCACCGGCTTCCGCAAACGATGCAGCCAAGGCATCCACAGGGGAAATCATCAAGTGCACATCAATCGGTACAGCCACACCCGCTGCCGTTTTGGCATGCGGCTTCAAAGCCTGACAAATCATCGGGCCAAATGTGAGGTTGGGCACGTAATGGTTGTCCATCACGTCAAAGTGAATCCAGTCAGCACCTGCGTCGATGACGCTTTTGACTTCTTCGCCCAAGCGTGCGAAATCGGCCGAGAGGATGGAAGGGGCAATTCGGTAGGTCGTCGTCATCTCTGAATTGTCGCAGTTAACATGTCCAAATGTCTGCTCACACCGTTCAAATTGATGCGCTGCCCCAATACGAGGCAGATCAAAGCAACCCCCTTCAAGATATTTTTGCTTTTGCCTACACCATCACAGTGACCAACACGGGCACGGTGCCTGTCCAGTTGATCTCACGTCACTGGGTTATTCAGGATGAACGTGGGCATACAGAAGAAGTCAAAGGCTTGGGTGTCGTGGGTCAGCAGCCCTTACTGCGTCCCGGCGAGTCTTTTCAATACAGCAGCGGTTGCCGCCTGCGTGCCCCTAGCGGAACGATGCACGGCAGTTTCTTTTTTGTGGCCGAAGATGGACATCGCTTTGATGTGTCCATTGCCACATTTGTGCTCGAATCCTCGGATTCTGCCCTCGCAGGGCGCACACTCCACTGAACCCTGTTGAGTGACTTGCGGTTAAGCTCATAGTCATGGGTGAATTTGACCTGATTGAACGCTTTTTTAAACGCCCGCCACGACAGGCGGATATCGGCATTGGCGATGACTGCGCCATATGGTCACCACGCGCAGGACATCAACTGGCTTTTTCAGCCGACATGTTGGTCGAGGGGCGTCATTTTCTATCGACCGTTGACCCCTCCCGTCTTGGCCATAAAGCACTGGCTGTAAATCTGAGTGATCTGGCGGCTTGCGGCGCAAGCCCGCGAGCTTTTCTCTTGTCCTTGTCTTTGCCACGCGCAGATGAAATCTGGCTATCTGGTTTTTGCCAAGGCCTGCATCAATTGGCCGACGCACATGGATGTGAACTGATTGGCGGCGACACCACGCAAGGGCCTTTGAACATAGCGATCACCGTGATGGGCGATTTGCCGCAAGGGCAATCTATCTTGCGAAACGGTGCTCAGATTGGCGACGATTTGTATGTCAGTGGTCACTTGGGAGATGCTCGCTTGGCACTTGAAGCCTTTCGCGGCGCCATCAGCTTGCCACAAACTGTCTTTGATGCAGCCAGGTTGCGGATGGAGTTGCCCACACCCCGCGTTGCACTCGGGCAGGCCCTTCGCGGCATCGCCAACGCCATGGCCGACATCAGTGATGGCCTGCTTGGTGACTTGGGACATATCCTCAAAGCCAGCCGTGTGGGCGCTGAAATTGAATTGCCTTTGACGCAAACACTGATGCAAACCACCGACATTTGGGACTGTCCCGCCGATCTGTCCATGACTTGCACCTTGTCAGGTGGCGATGATTACGAGCTGGTGTTCTGCGCACCAGCCTCTGCATCGGCTCAAGTCAACGCAGCCGCACAGGCCTCTGGAACGCGTGTCACCCGCATTGGACGAATCACCGAATCTCAAAACCTGGTTTTACTGAATGAATTGGGCCAAAGCGTACACAACCCATTTCGATCGTTCGATCATTTCGCATGAACATGACTCAAGCCACAGCCTCTGAAGCTACCATTCAACAGCATAAGCCCAATGCAGCGTTCATGCTTTTGCATCCGGCACATGTCATTGCGCTGGGTTTTGGCTCTGGTTTGGCCCCTAAAGCGCCGGGCACGGTCGGGAGTCTTTGGGGTTGGTTATCTTGGCTAGTGCTCCAGAACTACCTGTCCCTGTCGGCACAAATTACATTGATTGTCTTTGGACTCCTTTTAGGCTGGTGGGCATGCACCGTCACGGCGCGCAATATGGGCATCAGTGATCCAGGATCCATCGTGTGGGACGAGATCATCGCCATATGGCTGATTTTTTATCTGGTCATGCCATCCAACTTTGGCGGGCAACTTGCGGCATTCGTCTTGTTCCGGTTTTTTGATGCGGCCAAACCCGGTCCTGTCGCGTGGGCGGATCAACTGTTCAAAGGATTTGGCTGGCGTGGTGGGTTTGGCATTATGTGGGACGATATCGTTGCGGCATTTTGCACACTGCTGACCCTCGCTTTGTGGAGGTGGTTTCATGCCTGACATGGCCCTGCGGGTGGCTGAGCGCTTAACCCGTTTGAAATGGATGCTGTCAACAGCAGAAAGCTGCACGGGCGGCATGATTGCAGCCCATTGCACCGACTTGGCAGGGTCCAGCGCTTGGTTTGACCGAGGATTTATCACTTACTCCAACGAAGCCAAGGCACAAATGCTGGGTGTTCCAAACGAACTCATTGCGGTTCATGGAGCGGTCAGCGAGCCCGTTGCACTCGCGATGGCGTTGGGTGCCGTTTATTGGTCTGGAGCACAGGCCTCTATTGCCGTCACTGGCGTAGCGGGCCCCAGCGGCGGCAGTCCTGAAAAACCAGTCGGCACAGTCTGGCTGGCATGGTGCATCAACGGTATTGTTTCAGCTGAAATCAAGCACTTTGACGGCAACCGCAATCAGGTCAGGCAAGCCACGGTGAAGCATGCGCTTCTGGGTCTGATCATGCGACTGCATGAGTAATCAGGCGAAAAGACTGCCAAAACGAAAAAACCCTCCGAAGAGGGTTTTTTGATATTCAACCGAAGTTGAAATTTGGTTGCGGGGGCCGGATTTGAACCAACGACCTTTGGGTTATGAGCCCAACGAGCTACCAGACTGCTCCACCCCGCGGTATCTTTGAATTATACCTTACTCTGCTGCTGTTTCAGCAGAAGAATCAGCACGATCAACCAATTCAACCAAAGCCATCGGTGCATTGTCACCCACGCGGTAACCCATTTTCAGGATGCGTGTGTAACCACCAGGACGCTTGGCAAAACGAGGGCCCAGATCGGCAAACAATTTGACGACGCTGTCACGGTCGCGCAGGCGGTTGAATGCCAAGCGCTTGTTGGGCAAGCTGTCTTCTTTGGCCAAAGTGATCATCGGCTCAATCACGCGACGCAGCTCTTTGGCTTTAGGGAGTGTTGTCTTGATGACTTCGTGCTCAATGAGCGAGTTCATCATGTTACGCAGCATGGCGAGGCGGTGCTCGCTGGTGCGGTTCAATTTACGGAGGCCGTGTCCGTGACGCATGGTGCTTTCCTTTCTTTATTAAACAAGCAGCCGTATCAGGTACTGCCCGTGCACACCCCGGAATTATTCCGGGAACTTTGTATTATCGCTTTTCCAAACCAGCTGGAGGCCAAGCTTCGAGCTTCATGCCCAAAGTCAGACCACGGGAAGCCAAAACTTCCTTGATTTCATTGAGCGATTTGCGACCCAGATTAGGGGTCTTAAGCAATTCATTCTCAGTGCGCTGGATGAGGTCGCCGATGTAGTAAATGTTTTCTGCTTTGAGGCAGTTGGCCGAACGGACAGTGAGTTCGAGTTCGTCCACAGGGCGCAACAAAATCGGATCGAAGCTGCCTGCACCACCGCGTTGAGCGGGCTCATTGAATGCAGACAATTCGCTGCCTTCAAGTTGTGCAAACACAGCCAATTGCTCGACGAGGATCTTGGCAGAAGAACGCACAGCGTCTTCAGCGGTGATGGCGCCGTTGGTTTCGATCTCGATGACCAACTTGTCCAAATCAGTGCGCTGTTCAACGCGAGCGCTTTCAACGGTGTAGCTCACGCGCTTGACCGGAGAGAACGATGCATCAAGAACAATGCGGCCCAAAGCTTTGGTAGGCTCGTCAGCAAAACGGCGCATGCTGCCGGGCACATAGCCACGACCTTTTTCAACCTTGATCTGCATGTCCAGCTTGCCGCCGTGGGACAAATTGGCAATGACGTGCTCAGGATTGATGATTTCAACATCGTGAGGAGTCTGGATGTCAGCAGCTGTGACAGCACCTTCGCCGTCTTTGCGCAGACTCAGAGTCACTTCGTCGCGGTTGTGCAGTTTAAAAACCACACCTTTGAGGTTCAACAGGATGTTGACGACATCTTCTTGAACGCCATCAATAGAAGAGTACTCATGCACAACACCAGCGATGGTGACTTCTGTGGCGGAGTAACCGACCATGGAAGACAACAAAACACGACGCAATGCGTTGCCGAGGGTGTGACCGTAACCACGCTCGAATGGTTCCAACGTGACTTTGGCACGGTTGGCGGCCAATTGTTCGACTTGGATGGCTTTGGGTTTCAACAGATTGGTTTGCATTCAGACTTCCTCTCAATACCCCCGGTTCGTTACACCGGTAAGGCTGATGAAGCACCCGGCCCACAATGCCTTGTGCGCCGGGAACGATTGAAACAACGAATTAACGTGAATACAGTTCGACGATCAACGATTCGTTGATGTCAGCTGCGAATTCATCGCGATCAGGGACCTTCTTGAAGGTGCCTTCGGCCTTGTCGGCATTGACTTCAACCCAAGCTGGCATGCCCACTTGCAAGGCCAACTGCAAAGCTTCAACCACGCGGTTTTGCTTTTTGGATTTTTCACGAACAGCGATCACGTCGCCGGCCTTGACCAAATATGAGGGGATGTTCACGGACTGACCGTTCACTGTAATAGCCTTGTGGGACACCATCTGACGCGCTTCAGCGCGAGTGGAGCCGAAGCCCATACGGTAAACCACGTTGTCCAAGCGGCACTCCAACAGGCCCAACAGGTTAGAGCCTGTATTGCCTTTGCGGCGATCAGCTTCAGCAAAGTAACGACGGAACTGCTTTTCGAGCACGCCATACATGCGTTTGACTTTTTGCTTTTCACGCAATTGCAGACCGTAGTCCGAAGTGCGCTGACCCGAAGTGCGACCGTGCTGGCCTGGCTTGGTATCAAATTTGGACTTGTCAGCGATCGAGCGACGTGCGCTCTTCAGGAACAGGTCCGTGCCTTCACGGCGTGAGAGTTTGGCCTTGGGGCCGAGGTAACGTGCCACTTGAAATCCTTTTATGCATCTACCGCATCAAAAAATGCGGGAGCCAGGCGATGCAAGCATGGCCTGGCGGTGGGCTTGGTTTGAAATTAGATACGACGACGCTTTTGAGGGCGGCAGCCGTTGTGCGGGACCGGTGTCACGTCAGCAATTGACGTGATGCGGATACCCAATGCACCCAGGGCACGAACCGAAGACTCGCGACCAGGGCCTGGGCCCTTGATTTCGACGTCCAAGTTTTTGATGCCTTGTTCTTGAGCTGCACGACCTGCAACTTCAGAAGCAACCTGAGCAGCAAAAGGTGTCGACTTGCGCGAACCCTTGAAGCCCTGGCCACCCGAAGAAGCCCACGACAAGGCATTGCCTTGGCGATCAGTGATCGTGATGATGGTGTTGTTGAACGACGCGTGAACGTGTGCAATGCCGTCAGCAATATTCTTGCGAACTTTTTTGCGAACACGTTGAGATGCGCTGTTTGATTGTGCTTTAGCCATAGTGGTCTCTCAATCCTGCTTATTTCTTCAGAGCCGCTGCGCCTTTGCGCGGACCCTTGCGAGTACGTGCATTGGTGCGTGTACGCTGACCGCGCATAGGCAAGCCACGGCGATGGCGGAAACCACGATAGCAACCAATGTCCATCAAACGCTTGATGTTCATGGTGGTTTCGCGACGCAGATCACCTTCGATGGTGAAAACTGCGATTTGATCGCGAATTTTTTCGAGATCAGCGTCCGTCAGATCTTTGATCTTTTTGGAATAAGCGATGCCAGAAGCTTCGCAAATTTGTCGAGCGCGGGTGCGACCAATACCGAAGATGGCTGTCAAGCCAATTTCAGCATGTTTGTGCGGCGGAATGTTGATGCCAGCGATACGTGCCATTTTCGTCCTCTAAAACTAATTCAATCAGCCTTGACGCTGCTTGTGACGTGGATCTGTACAGATCACACGAACAACGCCTTTACGGCGAATGATTTTGCAGTTGCGGCAAATTTTTTTCACCGAAGCCGAAACTCTCATGGTTTTCTCCTAAAACTCATCGTTACCCAGACCTTCTCAGACCAGGTGAAATTTTGTGGCCCTGCACAAAAGCACAGGGGTTTTTTACCGAAACCTATCCACCTGCTCCAGAATTTAGAAATTCTGTTCGGTGCTTGATCTCAACAAATGATCATTCGAATCTTCGCAGTCACAAAATGCGCACATCTTGTTCACTGATCAGGATTTGAAACTGGCTTTCTTCAAAAGCGAATCGTATTGTTGAGACATCAAATAATTTTGCACCTGAGCCATGAAATCCATGGTCACGACCACAATGATCAGCAACGATGTGCCACCAAAGTAAAACGGAACATTATATTTCAGAATCAGGAACTCGGGCAACAGACACACAAATGTGATGTATGCAGCCCCAGCCATTGTCAAACGCAACAAAATCTTGTCGATGTAACGTGCTGTTTGATCACCTGGGCGAATGCCCGGAATGAAAGCACCACTCTTTTTGAGGTTGTCTGCTGTTTCGCGGCTGTTGAAAACCAAGGCCGTGTAGAAAAAACAGAAAAACACAATGGCTGCAGCGTACAACATGACATAGATCGGTTGACCTGGTGTCAAGCTGCTCGAAACATCCTTGAAGAAGCGAACCACAACACTGTCTGTTTCACCGGAACTGAACCAGTTGATGACGGTTGCAGGCAACAAGATGATCGATGAGGCAAAAATCGGAGGAATCACACCCGCCATGTTTAGCTTGAGCGGTAAGTGCGACGATTGACCACCGTACACCTTATTGCCGACCTGACGTCGAGCGTAATTCACCAATATTTTCCGCTGTCCACGTTCAACGAACACCACGAAGTAAGTCACGAGGACCACTACAGCAATGATCAACATGGATACCAGAGGATTCATGGCGCCTGTGCGAACAAGCTCAAACAAACCACCCAAAGCACTTGGCAAGCCGGCCGCAATACCAGCGAAGATCAGAATGGAAATACCATTGCCCAATCCACGCTCAGTGATCTGCTCACCCAGCCACATCAAAAACATGGTGCCAGCAGTCAAACTGACCACTGCCGTCATCCGGAAGCCAAAGCCTGGATTGATCACCAATCCTGCCGAAGCTTCTAATGCCACCGCAATGCCCAGTGATTGAAACACCGCCAAGCCCAATGCACCAAATCGTGTGTACTGAGTGATTTTGCGACGTCCTGCCTCACCTTCTTTCTTCATCTGCTCGAAGGCAGGAAGAACGTAAGTCAACAACTGCATCACAATGGATGCAGAAATGTACGGCATGATGCCCAGCGCGAACACGGTAAACCGTGACAAAGCACCACCCGAGAACATGTTGAACAAGCTCAAGATGCCGCCTTGCTGACCATTGAACAGCTGCTTCAGCTGCTCAGGATCAATGCCAGGAACTGGAATGTGTGCGCCCGCACGGTAGACCACCAGCGCGAGCAGCAAGAATACCAGCCGACGACGCAGGTCGCCGAACTTGTCCCCTTTGGCTGTCTGATTAGCGCTGGTTGCCACGATGTGTCTCGCCTATCAACATTCAGGCTACGGAGCCACCAACGGCTTCGATCGCAGCTTTGGCACCAGCTGTCGCACCAATGCCTGTCAATTTGACGGCCTTAGCGAGTTCGCCAGTATTGATCACCTTGACCACTTTGGCCATCTGTGAAACCAAGCCAGCCTGCTTCAGTGTCAACACATCCACTTCAGCCAAGTCCAAACGGGACAAGGTTGTCAATGTGATTTCTGCGTTGTACTTGAGCAAATGTGACTTAAAGCCGCGCTTGGGCAGACGACGCTGCAAAGGCATTTGACCGCCTTCGAAGCCCACCTTGTGGTAGCCACCCGAACGGGATTTTTGACCTTTGTGACCACGGCCGGCGGTTTTACCCAGACCCGAACCGATACCACGGCCAACGCGACGCGCTGCGTGCTTGGAGCCTTCTGCGGGCTTGATGCTATTGAGTTCCATCATCGGCCTCTCAGAGAACTTTGACCAGATAGCTGATCTTGTTGATCATGCCGCGCACTGCGGGTGTGTCCTGCAGCTCACTCACGGAGTTGAGCTTGCGCAGACCCAAACCACGGACTGTGGCGCGGTGCGAAACTTTGGTGCCAATCGGGCTGCGAACCAGTTGGACTTTCACGGTTGATTGTGTCGTCATGTTCGATCTCCGGTTCAGCCGAACAACTCTTCAACGGACTTGCCACGTTTGGCAGCCACGTTGGAAGCTGTTGTGCAATTGGACAATGCGTCCAGAGTGGCACGAACCATGTTGTAAGGGTTGGACGAACCATGGCTCTTGGCCACGATGTCGGTGATACCTACCACTTCGAACACTGCGCGCATAGGACCACCAGCAATGATGCCGGTACCCTTAGGGGCTGGAGCCATCATGACGCGGGCTGCGCCGTGGTGACCGTGAACTGCATGGTGAATCGTGCCATTTTTGAGGTGGACTTTGGCCAGGTTGCGACGGGCTTCTTCCATCGCTTTTTGCACGGCTGCTGGCACTTCTTTCGATTTGCCCTTGCCCATGCCCACTTTGCCATCGCCGTCACCGACCACGGTCAACGCTGCGAAACCCAAGATACGGCCACCCTTGACCACCTTGGTCACGCGGTTGACCGCGATCATCTTTTCGCGCAGACCGTCTTCAGGACCGTCGCTCTGCGGTTTTGCTGTAAATTTAGCCATTTGTAACTCCGATCCGTTTAGAACTGCAGACCTGCTTCACGGGCTGCTTCGGCCAAAGCCTTGACACGACCGTGGTAAGCGAAACCTGCGCGGTCGAAGGCGACCTTCTCAACGCCAGCAGCTTTTGCTTTTTCAGCAATGCGCTTGCCAATGACTGCGGCAGCAGCGGCATTGCCACCTTTGCCTGTAGCGCCCAGAGCCGTGCGCACTTCGGCTTCGGCTGTTGAGGCACTGGCCAACACTTTGGTACCACAGCCAGAGATAACGCTGGCGTAGATGTGCAGGTTGGTGCGGTTCACGGTCAAACGTGCCACGCCTTGCTGTGCAATGCGGATGCGTGTTTGACGTGCACGACGGAGACGCTGCTCTTTCTTGGTCAACATGATGCAGCTCCTTATTTCTTCTTAGTCTCTTTGATCGTGATCTTCTCATCCGAATAACGGATGCCCTTGCCTTTGTAAGGCTCAGGAGGACGAACAGCACGGATCTCAGCAGCAATTTGGCCAACACGTTGACGGTCGGCACCCTTGATCACGATTTCGGTCGCGGTCGGAGTGGCCACCGTAATGCCAGCAGGCATATCGATGTTGACAGGATGTGAATAACCAACAGCCAGGTTCAATTTGGCGCCAGAGGCAGCCGCCTTGTAACCCACACCGACCAGGTTCAACTTCTTCTCGAAGCCTTTGGTCACGCCAGTCACCATGTTGTTCACCAGCTGACGCAAGGTGCCGCTCATGGCATTGGCTTCACGTGAATCATTGGCGGGGGCAAAGCTCAGCTTGCCACCTTCGTTGCTCACGGTCACCAGCATGTTGGATGCGATGGCCAATTGACCACCAGCGCCCTTCACACTGATTTGATCTTGTTTGATCGACACATCCACACCAGCGGGGATGGTCACAGGCATTTTTCCTACGCGGGACATTCTTTTTCTCCCTTTAAGCGACGTAGCACAGCACTTCGCCGCCGACACCGGCTGCACGCGCTTTGCGATCAGTCATCACGCCCTGGGGTGTGGTGACGATGGCCACGCCCAAGCCGTTTTGGACTTGAGGAATAGCATCACGGCCTTTGTACACACGCAGGCCTGGACGGCTCACGCGCTCGATACGCTCGATGACCGGACGGCCAGCGTAGTACTTCAGGGCAATTTCGAGAACGGACTTGCCGTCTTCGGTTTTGACTTGGAAGCCATCAATGTAGCCTTCATCTTTCAGCACTTGGGCGATGGCAACCTTCACTTTGGAAGATGGAACCAACACGATGGCTTTTGACACCATTTGTGCGTTACGGATGCGGGTCAACAGATCGGCAATAGGATCACTCATGCTCATGTTGTTATCTCCTGCCGATTACCAGCTGGCCTTGGTCACGCCCGGAATGTTGCCTGCAAAGGCTAATTCACGGATCTTGGCGCGACCCAGACCAAATTGACGGAACGTACCGCGTGGGCGACCGGTGATTGCACAGCGGTTGCGTTGACGGGTCGGGTTGGCGTTGCGCGGAAGCTTTTGCAGACCCAGACGGGCGGCTGCACGCTCTTCATCGCTGCGCTTGGCATCGTTGGCGATGGCTTTAAATTCAGCGTATTTTTTCGCGAATTTAGCTGCCAGTTTTTCACGCTTGAGCTCGCGCTCGATCAAAGCTACTTTAGCCACGTGACACCTCAGTTCTTGAAGGGGAAGCGGAAAGCTGCCAAAAGTGCTTTGCACTCTTCGTCAGACTTAGCCGTTGTGGTGATGCTGATATTGAGACCACGCAAGGCATCAACCTTGTCATACTCAATCTCAGGGAAAATGATCTGCTCTTTAACGCCGATGTTGTAGTTACCACGACCATCGAACGCACGACCAGAAATACCACGGAAGTCACGAACACGAGGCAAAGCCACGGTCACGAAACGGTCCAGGAATTCATACATCTGAACGCCACGCAGTGTCACCATGCAGCCAATAGGCTGTTGCTCACGGATCTTGAAGCCGGCAATCGCTTTCTTGGCCTTGGTCACCACAGGCTTTTGGCCTGCGATTTTGGTCAAGTCGCTCACAGCGTGGTCCATGACTTTTTTATCAGCCACCGCCTCAGACACACCCATGTTCAAGGTGATCTTGGTGATGCGAGGAACCTGCATTGGCGACTTGTAGCCAAATTTGGCAATCAAGTCAGCAGAGATTTTCTCGCGGAAGAGTTGTTGCAAACGTGCCATGCTCATGCCACCTTGATTTCTTCGCCGCTTGACTTGTAAACGCGGACGCGTTTTCCATCAGCCTGCAGCTTGACGCCCACACGATCAGCCTTGCCAGTTGCAGCGTTGAAAATCGCCACATTGGATTGGTGAATCGGCATGGCCTTTTCGATAATGCCGCCAGTTGTACCCTTCATTGGGTTTGGCTTGGCATGCTTTTTGACGAGGTTTACACCCTCGATCAACAGGTGCGAGTCACTGGCGCGCAGCGACACTGTGCCGCGCTTGCCTTTGTCACGACCTGTGATGACGATGATTTCGTCGCCCTTGCGAATCTTGTTCATGGCGCGTCCTTACAGTACTTCAGGAGCCAGGGACACGATCTTCATGAACTTCTCGGTACGCAGTTCACGCGTGACCGGGCCGAAGATGCGGGTGCCAATAGGCTCCAACTTGGCATTCAGCAACACGGCTGCGTTGCCATCGAATTTAATGAGGGAGCCATCGCCGCGGCGAATGCCTTTGGCAGTACGAACCACCACAGCACTGTAGATCTCGCCTTTTTTGACGCGACCACGTGGGGCGGCTTCTTTGATGCTCACTTTGATGATGTCGCCAACACTTGCATAGCGACGCTTAGACCCGCCGAGCACCTTAATGCACAGCACGGACTTTGCGCCGGTGTTGTCGGCCACATCCAACCGAGATTCTGTCTGGATCATTTCTTTATTCCCAACTTGTATTTCTTGCCCGCCAGCCTTGCAGCCAACAAACAGAAATCAGTCTTGGACCCGTCATTCACGCTGCGAACCACTCGCAGCACTTCAGTTTGGGCAGATACCTACGCTTTTTGCAAAGCGAAGTCCTCTATTATGTCTGAAAAAACAGCCCTGCGCAACAAGTTGTCCAAATTATTTGCAATTAACAAGCAATCATGGACCCGTGAGTCACCTATTTAGCCCAGCCAAAGGGTTTGAAGCCCCTGCTTTAAATGGAACCGCCAGATGTGCGACGCCTTGCTGGAGTCGATGGCGTGCAAACTGCCGTCGGTGTGTTGCCATAGCGGCTGACGGCTGGCTGTCGCTTGTGCCAAAGGCCATGTGGCCACCCTCGACGCGGGCACGGACGCCTTGGCACACAGTCTGGGAGTCACTCTAATTTGCCCGTAATAAGAGACAGCCAGCTACAAGCCCGTTTTTCCAGCCTTTACGGTTCACTTGCACTGCGCACCCAAAGGCTGACAGCGTGTTGGCCATGACAAATTTATCGGGCTTCGTGCTCCGTCCCCGCCAGCTGAGCAAAATATTGGGCAAATTCACGCTGCGCTTTAGCCAAAGCTTTGCCGGCTTGGGCTGAAACCACAGCACGCGAGTTGGTGGCCTCATGGTCAAGCATCCAGAATGCTGTCCATTTTTGCAGGGCCAAACCAAAGTCGCGACAACAAAAAGCGACAATTCCCGGACATTCCATCGGTATCAGACACACAAGGCACGCACCCCAATGACCTCAAGCTCACAGCACATCGCATTCATCGGCGGCGGCAACATGGCCAGCGCCATCATCGGCGGGCTGATCCGTCAAGGCATGAAGCCTGAGCAGATCACCGTGGTCGAGCCCTTTGCAGAGACCGCAGCAAAACTACAGCTGGACTTCGGCATCACCGCCCTGCCCGCGGCGGGCCCGGACCTGGCACAAGCGCAACTGGTGGTCTGGGCGGTCAAACCTCAAATGTTCAACGAAGCCGCCGTGCCCGTCATGCCGCACACCCGCGGTGCCTTGCACCTGTCTGTGGCCGCAGGCATCCGAACCGACAGCATCTGCCGCTGGGTAGGCACCGATCGCGTGGTGCGCTGCATGCCCAACACCCCCGCCTTGGTGGGCCAGGGCATCACGGGGCTTTTCCCCTGCCCATCCGTCACGCCCGCCGACAAAGCGCTGGTGGAGCAGGTCATTGGCACCACCGGCCAATACCTTTGGGTGCAAGAAGAATCGCATCTGGATGCGGTGACCGCCCTGTCGGGCTCCGGACCGGCCTATGTGTTTTATTTCCTCGAAGCCATGACCGAAGCAGGTGCGGGCATGGGGCTGAGCGCCGAGCAGGCTTATCAACTGGCCGTGGCCACTTTCTCGGGTGCCGCCTCTTTAGCTGCGGCATCGACAGAATCACCCGAAGTGCTGCGCCAGCGCGTCACATCCAAAGGCGGTACGACCTACGCGGCCATCACCGCCATGGAGGCCGCCGGCATCAAGGCCTCTTTTGTGAATGCCATGCAGGCCGCCGAGCAACGCGCACGCGAGCTGGGCGACGAATTCGGCAAAGCCTGAAGCGGCAAGCCTTCAGTCTGAACTTGACCTAGCGCCTGATGCCCGCCAAAGGCCGTCAGGCAACGCCATAAGAAAGCACCACGCCCACAAACACGCTGAACCCGAGCCAGTGGTTCTGTCGAAAGGCCTTGAAACAGCCCTCACGTTCACGGTGGCGGATCAAGAAATAGTGCCAAACCACCTGTGCGGCAGAAGCAACCCAAGCCAGCCAGAACCACGCGCCTTGCTGCGGGGCGTTCAGCAGCCACGCCCAGATCAACAAATACGCCCCATAAAAGCCCATGATGGCGGGCACATCGCGGTCACCCAGGGTGATGGCTGAGGTTTTCATGCCGATTTTGAGGTCGTCATCACGATCGACCATGGCGTATTCCGTGTCATAGGCCAGCACCCAAAACAAGTTGCCCAGCAACAAACCCCAAGCCAGCAAAGGCACATCGCTCTGCACTGCGGCAAACGCCATCGGAATGCCGAAGCTGAACGCCACGCCCAACACCGCTTGCGGCATGGACACATAACGCTTGGCGTAGGGGTAAATCAGCGTCACCGCCAAAGCGGCAAACGACCACTGGATGGCAGCCGTGTTCGTCGTCAGCACCAAACCAAACGCACACAGCGCCAGCACGGCCCCCACCCACAAGGCCTCTTTCGTGCCGATGCGCCCGCTCGTCACCGGGCGGTTGGCGGTGCGTTTGACGTGTTTGTCAAAGTCACGGTCGGCCACGTCGTTCAGGCAGCAGCCCGCGCTGCGCATGAGGATCGTGCCCAAAGTAAACACCGCGATCAGATGCCAGCCCGGAAAGCCGCCTGCGGCCACCCACAACGCGGCCAAGGAAGGCCACAGCAAGAGCAGCCAACCCGCAGGACGGTTCCAGCGGATCAAGTCCAGATAAAGCTTGAGTTTGTCGGTCATGCGGGGCCTCAAGACAAGCGCGTCACACCCGGCAATGGGCAAGCATAGATGGCGTTGCGCACGGCGGCTATCGCCTCGTAGCGGGTGTAGCTGCGACGCCATGCCAACACCACGCGGCGCGTGGGTGGCTTGCCGCCCGCAGGGTCCACGATGGGCAGGTAGCGCACAGGCGAATCGTGCCATCCGCCCGAACGCTTGTGCACCGGCTTGAGCTCGGGCACCGACAGGCGCGGCACCAAAGTCACGCCCATGCCGGCAGCCACCATGTGCTTGATGGTTTCCAGCGACGAGCCCTCAAAGGTCTTGCGGATGCCGTCGGTCTGGCTCGCATAACGCGCGAATTCGGGGCACACCTCCAGCACATGGTCGCGAAAGCAATGCCCCGCACCCAGCAACAGCATGGTCTCGTTTTTCAGCTGCTCGGGCGTGATAAAGGCTTCTGCGGCCAAGGGATGGTTGAGCGGCAAAGCCGCCATGAAGGTCTCGTCGTACAAGGGGGCGACCGCCAGACCCGACTCGGGAAACGGCTCGGCCAAAATTGCGCAATCGAGCTCGCCGGTGCGCAGCATTTCCAGCAAACGCACAGTGAAGTTTTCTTGCAGCATCAAGGGCATTTGCGGCATGTCGGTGATGATCTGGCGCACCAGATCGGGCAGCAAATAAGGCCCGATGGTGTAAATCACCCCCAAGCGCATGGTGCCGGCCAAAGGGTCTTTGCCGCGCTTGGCGATTTCCTTGATTTCAGCGGCTTGCTCCAACACGCTTTGGGCCTGGCGCACGATTTCTTCGCCCAGCGGGGTCACGGACACCTCGCTGGCGCTGCGTTCGAACAGCTTGACCTCCAGCTCTTCTTCCAACTTCTTGATGGCCAGTGACAAGGTCGGCTGCGACACAAAGCAGGCCTCGGCGGCCTTGCCAAAATGCTTTTCTCGAGCCACGGCCACGATGTATTTGAGTTCGGTCAGGGTCATGAAGGGTATTTGAACATCAAGCCTTTAGATACTCGGATTTTCCGCCCAACCAACGGCCAATGTGCCGCTCGGCTAAATGCGGGTGCCGGTCCAGCATCTGCGGAGCCAACGCACGCGCCCAGTCCAGCAAATGCCCATCGGTCTCCAGATCGGCAAAACGCAGCAAGGGCGCACCCGACTGGCGTGCCCCCAAGAACTCGCCCGGCCCGCGAATCTCCAGATCGCGCCGCGCAATTTCAAACCCGTCGTTCGTCTCGACCATGGCACGCAGCCGCTCGCGTGCGGTTTCGCTCAAACGCCCGCCCTCGGGTGTGCCATACAAGAGCACACAGGCCGAGGCCGCCGCACCCCGGCCCACCCGGCCACGCAGTTGGTGCAATTGGCTTAGGCCAAAGCGCTCGGCATGCTCGATCACCATCAGCGAGGCATTGGGCACGTCCACCCCCACCTCGATCACCGTGGTGCTGACCAGCACGCCCATCTGGCCTGCGGTAAACAAATCCATCACCGCCTTCTTTTCGGCCACGGGCATGCGCGAATGCAGCAAGCCCACCATCACGCCCGGCAAGGCCTCAGTCAAATCAGCGTGGGTTTGTGTGGCATTGGTCAAGTCCAGCGCTTCGCTTTCTTCGATCAAAGGGCAGACCCAATACACCTGCCGCCCTTCGTGTAACTGCGCACCAATGCGCTCAACCACCTCGTGGCGGCGGTGGTCTGACACCACGCGGGTCACGATGGGGGTGCGTCCAGGGGGCAACTCATCGATCACCGACACGTCCAGATCGGCGTAATAGCTCATGGCCAGCGTGCGCGGAATCGGCGTGGCCGTCATCATCAGCATGTGCGGCTCCATGCCATCGGCCTGCATCTTGCCGCGCAGAGCCAGGCGCTGCGCCACCCCAAACCGGTGCTGCTCATCGATCACGGCCAGTGCCAGATTTTTGAACTTGACGTGGTCCTGAATCACCGCGTGCGTGCCCACCACCAGTGCGGCCTCGCCCGACTCGATCAGCGCCAGCATGGCGGCACGTTCTTTCTTTTTTTGGCTGCCAATCAACCAAGCCACTTTCACGCCCAATGGCTCCAACCAGCCGACCAGCTTGGCGAAGTGCTGGGTCGCCAGAATTTCGGTGGGTGCCATCAGGGCGCATTGCCAGCCCGCATCCACCGCCACCATGGCCGCCAAGGCCGCCACCACGGTTTTGCCCGCGCCCACATCGCCTTGTAGCAAGCGGTGCATCGGCACATGGCGGGCCAAATTTTGCGCAATCTCCTGGCCCACACGCTGCTGGGCATTCGTCAGGCCAAACGGCAAGGCCTTGAGCAACTGGCCGTACAGGCCATCGGGTTTCAGCCTCAATGCCGGGGCCCGCAACAAATCGCGCTCGCGCTTAGCCGTCAATTGCGACAACTGCTGCGCCAGCAACTCCTCGCATTTGAGGCGAATCCAGGCCGGGTGGCTGCGGTCTTCCAGCGCGGCCAGCGACACATCGGGCGTGGGGTGGTGCAAAAACCGCAGCGCATCGCGCAGAGACCAGGCCCCACGCGGGTCTGGCCATGGAATGCCTTGGGGCAAGGTTTCGCTCAGATCGGCATGGTTCAGGCCCGTGATGACCGCCCGGCGCAAATAGGCCTGGGCCAGCCCGGCGACGGTGGAATACACCGGCGTCAGCGCTTCGGCCAAGTTACCGCCCGCCGCCTTGAACGTGGGGTGCATCATGGTCAGACCCATGAAACCGCCCTTGACCTCGCCCCGCGCCCGGATGCGGTTGCCCACCGCCAGCGCTTTCTGGTGCGAAGGGTAAAAACTGAAAAACCGCATCACACAGGTGTCCGAACCATCGTCCACCGTCACCAGCAACTGGCGGCGCGGGCGCATCGTGATCTCGCAAGCCGTGACCGTGGCCTCGATCTGCGCGGTATCACCCTCGCGCGCATCGCGCAATTTGACGATGCGGGTCTCGTCCTCGTAGCGCAGCGGCAAGTGCAGCGCCAAGTCGATATCGCGCTTGAGCCCAAGCTTGATCAGCGCCTTTTGGGGAGCGCTGAGCGTTTTGGCGGGCGTGTGAGTAGGCGCGGAGGGCATCTGCTGATTGTGCCGTGAGAGTCCCTGGCCAGTAGCCTTCAAAGCAAACTTATCCTTCGGGCAAAATCCTGCCTTTCCATTTGTTCGGGCCTGTCCAGCCCTGCGCCATGTCCTCTTCCTCAGTCACCCCAGCTCCCCGCCCCTTCACGCTCAGCGATTTCGACTTTGAGCTTCCCCCCGAACTGATTGCCCAACACCCCGCCGCCGAGCGCAGCGGTTCGCGGTTGCTCGATGGTTCTTTGCCCACGGTGGTGGACCGCATTTTTCATGAACTGCCCAGCCTGCTGAACGCGGGCGACCTGCTGGTCTTCAACGACACCAAGGTGATCAAGGCGCGCATTTTTGGCGAGAAGGCCTCGGGTGGCAAACTGGAGCTGCTGATCGAACGCGTACTGCCAGGCAACCAAGTGGTGGCGCACATGAAGGTCAGCAAAAAGCCGCTGCCGGGCGGCAAGATGTTCATGATGGGCGGTGCCCGCAACGGCGGCTTTGATGCCGTGCTGCTGGGCCGCTGGCCTGATGAAAACGGCCAGCTGTTTCACCTGCAGCTGAGCGACGAACCGCATGCCCTGATGGAAAAGCACGGCGTGGTGCCACTGCCGCCCTATATTGAGCGCCCTTCGGGCGCGAGCACCCACACCGATTCAGAAGAAGACGCCCAGCGTTACCAAACCGTATTTGCGCGAGCACCCGGTGCGGTGGCCGCGCCTACGGCTGCCTTGCATTTTGACGAGGCCCTGTTGGCCCAGCTGGAGGTACGCGGCGTGCAACGCGCCAGCGTGACCTTGCATGTGGGTGCGGGCACATTCCAACCCGTCAAAACCGAGAACATCGCCGACCACACCATGCACCGCGAGTGGTACGAGGTGCCCGCAGCGACGCAACAAGCCATTGCCGCTTGCAAAGCACGGGGCGGCCAAGTAGTGGCCGTGGGCACGACCACCGTGCGCACCCTCGAATCCTGGGCGAAATTTGGCCAAGCCAGCGGCGACACGCAGATTTTCATCACGCCGGGGTTTGATTTCAAAGTGGTGGACCGGCTGGTGACCAACTTCCACCTGCCCAAAAGCACACTGATGATGCTGGTCAGCGCCTTTGCGGGGTACGAACACATCATGGGTTTGTACCGACACGCGATCGCGCACCAATACCGCTTCTTCAGCTATGGCGATGCGATGCTGCTGACGCGCACTCCACCGCGCTGAAGTCCAAGCTGCCCTCCTACAATCCCTGCCATGCTCAAATTCGACCTGCTCAAAACCGACCCTTCCAGCCACGCCCGCCGCGGCACGCTGACCCTGAACCATGGCGTGGTGCAAACGCCCATCTTCATGCCAGTGGGAACCTACGGCACGGTCAAAGGCGTGATGCCACGCAGCCTGGAAGAAATGGGCGCACAGATCATTCTGGGCAACACCTTTCACCTGTGGATGCGCCCCGGACGGGACATCATGGAAAGCTTTGGCGGACTGCACAAATTTGAAAAATGGAACAAACCCATCCTGACCGACTCGGGTGGTTTTCAGGTGTGGTCGCTGGGCGACATGCGCAAGATCACCGAAGAAGGCGTGACCTTTGCATCGCCTGTGAACGGCGACAAGCTGTTCATGTCGCCCGAGGTCAGCATGCAGATTCAGACCACCTTGAATTCAGACATCGTGATGCAACTCGACGAGTGCACGCCTTACGAGACCAAGGGGCACCTGACCACCGAAGCCGAAGCCCGCAAGTCGATGGAGATGAGCCGCCGATGGGCTGTGCGCAGCCAAGACGAATTTGCGCGGCTGGAAAACCCCAACGCGTTGTTTGGCATCGTGCAAGGCGGCATGTTTGAAAACCTGCGTCAGGAATCACTGGACGCGCTGGTCGAGATGGACTTCCCCGGTTATGCCGTGGGCGGCGTGAGCGTGGGCGAGCCCAAAGACCTGATGCTGCAAATCATGGCGCACACACCCCACCGCCTGCCCGCCAACAAACCACGCTACCTGATGGGCGTGGGCACGCCCGAGGATTTGGTGCAAGGCGTGGCCGATGGCGTGGACATGTTCGACTGTGTGATGCCCACCCGCAACGCTCGCAATGGCACGGTGTTCACCCGCTTTGGCGATCTGAAACTGCGCAACGCCCGCCACAAAACAGACCCACAACCGTTGGACACGACTTGCACCTGCTATGCCTGCGCGGGCAGCCCTACAGGATCACACTCCGGCAGTGGCGGCGTGTCGTGGGACCAAGGCGGCCGCGATGGTTTTAGCCGCGCGTATCTGCACCATCTGGACCGCTGCGGCGAAATGCTCGGCCCCATGCTGACCACCATCCACAACCTGCACTACTACCTGAATCTGATGCGCGAAGTGCGCGAGTCACTGGACGCGGGCAAGTTCAGCGCGTTCCGGGCGCAGTTCAAGACAGATCGGGCGCGCGGGGTATAAGACATTTATCCTTGCAAATCATGGAATGAGCATCCATAATTGCAAGGATGTTTAAACGCCATTTGCAATCTTTACTGGGAGAAGAACTCCAGTTTTCACCGGCCGTGGCCTTGCTTGGCCCACGGCAGGTGGGCAAAACCACGCTGGCACTGGAAGTGGCGCGCAACATCCCGCATGTCTATCTCGACCTGGAATCAGACCGGGATCGCGGCAAGCTGGCCCAGGCCGAGTTGTATCTGGAAAGCCACCTGGACAAACTGGTCATCTTGGACGAAGTCCACCGGGCACCGGGTTTGTTTCTCGTCCTGCGCGGCCTGATTGACCAAGCCAGGCGCTTGGGGCATGCGTCCGGGCAATATTTGTTGCTGGGGTCCGCCAGTCTGGATGTGCTGCATCAATCTGGCGAAACGCTGGCGGGTCGCATCGCCTATCTGGAACTGGGTCCCTTGAACGTTCTGGAAACAGGGCAAAGCAGTGAGGATGCGTTGTGGCTCAGAGGTGGTTTTCCGCAAAGCCTGAACGCACCCACCGATGCCCGCAGCCTGCGCTGGCGTGAAAACTTCATCCGCACCTATCTGGAGCGGGACATTCCGCAATTTGGCCCCCGCATCGCCGCAGAGACACTGCGACGCTTCTGGACCATGCTGGCCCACCACCAGGGCGGCATGCTCAACGTAGCCCAACTGGCACGCAATTTGGGCGTGGATGTCAAAACCGCACAAAGCTACATCGACCTCTTGTGTGACTTGCTGCTGGTGCGCAGGCTGGCCCCCTGGCACACCAACACCGGCAAGCGCTTGGTCAAGGCCCCCAAGGTCTATGTGCGTGACAGCGGTCTGGTGCATGCGCTGCTGAACATCGAATCCAGAGAAAGCCTGCTCTCGCACATGGTGGTCGGGGCCAGTTGGGAAGGGTATTGCATTGAAACCCTTTTGGCCTGCGTGCCCGCTGGCGTAACCGGCTACTTTTACCGAACCAGTGGCGGTGCCGAAATTGATTTGCTGCTGGCCTGGCCAGATGGTGAGCTCTGGGCCATCGAGATCAAACGCAGCAGCGCCCCCAAAGTGGAGCGTGGTTTTCACAGCGCCTGCGATGACCTGAAACCCAGCCAGAAATGGGTGGTCTATCCGGGACAAGAAACCTACCCGCTTGGCGCAGACATCCAGGCCATTTCATTGCATGGCCTGTGCGAAAAACTGGCACTCAATCGGTCGTGAACACCGTCAACACGCCGGTGTAGCCGTACAACTGGTTGCGGGCGATCTCGCCAGCGGCAAAAAACCCCACCAAGGGCACATCGCCCAATGCATGGCGAATGATTTGCATCTCGGCGCTGGGGCCGCCAAAGTGGGGCCCCCCACGGCCGGTGCAGCTGACGTACAGCGCGCCCGCCATGCGCCGGCCCTTTTGAGGCAAGCTCGCCACAGGGTCATCGCTCAAAGCGTTGATGGCTTCGATGGACAGCATGTCGGGCTCCAGCGCTTCACGAATTTCGGCGCACACGCGCACCAGATCAGCCCGGGCGGCCTGCACATCGCGGCGGCAAAAGGCCAAGCGCATGCCAGGCTCCAGGTTTTCGGCCACCGCAACACCCTGTCGCGACGGGTCAAGGCCCACAATGTGACGCACCCGAACATCGCTGCCCAAATGGCCTGTGCGGCCCACGCCACTTTGACCACTGGGGCTCAAACCCACCAGGGTGGACCGCACCACCGGAATGGCCTTTTGCGGATCGCCCATGGAAATGCCCAGATCGGCCAACATCACATCCAGCGCCGGTTCGCCATTGAGCTTGAGCACCAAATGCCGATCGGACTCGGTGATCTCACGCTCCAGCGAAACGGGCTGGCAACCTTGGGTCACACGGGACAGCAAACCCACCTCAGGCGCAAAAGCCACACCGCTCAGGCCGCCCTCCAGCACGCCACCATCGGCCAGGCTCTGCCCCGCATTGACGGCAAACTGCACGCTGCGGGTGCGGCTGGAGGTCAAGCCGCCAAACAAATAACCCTGCAGGGTGCGCCCTGACATCTCCTGAATCAGCTCAGGGAGTTCGGGTGTAGCGGGATCGGCATGCACCAAGGCCACATCGGCAAACCCACTGGCAGGCAGCGGCGACAGGCCCGAGAACACGCGGTAGTGCTCAGGCGGCACATCACACAGCATGACCGCGAGGGCCGGCTCATCAAAATACTCTGCGTTGTTGACCACCAGCCCCACGCCAACAGTGCCAACCCAATCGGTCACGGCGGGTAACTCTTGGCGCAAATGGTCAAGAATGGCCTGCGCCTGAGCGGCATAGTGGTCGGTGATGTACAGCAACGCCAAGCGGGGTCCGCTCGCGGAATCGGACAAACCCATTTGGGCGCGCAATTGGGCCAGCACCAAGCCTGCGGCCATCCGCCACTGCGGATGGGTGGCGTGGCCGTAGGGAAACAGCTTCATGGCCGCCTTACTTCGCAGCGGATTGGCGCGGCGTGGGCTTGGCCTTTGGGCGCACGGTTTTGGCCGGCACTGCGCTGGCGCTCTTGCGTGCGGCAGCGGGCTGGGCTGCGCCAGCAACAGCTTTGCTTTGCGGCTTGGCCCGCGACGGAGCAGCCGGGGCTTTGGCGGTTTTTACCGCTGCTTTGCGGCCAGCCGGGGCTTTCGCCGGTTTAGCGGCCTTGGCAGCCATTCCGGCTTTCATGGCCTCGCCCGCCACGTCTTTCAAGGCCGCAGCGGCAATGCCCTGAAACTGCTGTGTCAAAGCACCCCACCACTGCATCGGATCTACAGCGGGTTTGGCCGCATCGCTGGCAGGCTCGGCAGCCGAAGCATCTGCTGGCGCTTGCGGTTCGGCCTGTGTTTCGGCCGCAGGTTCGACCACCGCGTCTGGGGTTGTTTTGGGTGTGAAAAGCGAAGACTTGACAGCCGCTGCATTGTTGGCTGTCGCACTAGAGGGTGAAGGCTGTGCAGGCTCGGCTGCCGGAGGCTTGGCCGTGAACGCCTTGGCCAAATCAGCCATGTTCACATTCATGCTTTGCAAGGTGGTCAAGGTCATTTTTTGCACCTCCATGGCCTGGATGGTGGCCTTGAGCGCCGTGGTGTTTTGCTCCAACCAAAACAGCACCGACTTGAGCTCTTGAATCCGCTTGTCGATTTCTTCGATGCTCAGTGTGGGCGCCACCCAACTGGCCATGCCCGGTATACCGCCCGCAGCAGCAGGCTGGGCCTGAGATGCGGTTTTGGAGAGGTTTTGCAAAAAATCAAAGCCCGGCACAAATTGGCCAAAGCCGAAGGCGGAAGGGTCGCTCATGGCAATTCCTTGAAAAGTGGTCTGCAAAGCTTACCCCAAGACGCTTCCAATACTTTGCACCAATTGGCACCGTTCAAAGCCGGGGTTCCAAGCGCTCACACATGGCTTGGCAGATCTGGACAATTTGCGAGTCTGCAATGGCGTAATAAATTTGAACGCCATCGCGTCGCTTGTTCAATATGCCTTTGCGATACAACATATTCAAGTGTTGCGACATGTTCGGCTGTGTCGTTTTGACCGCATCCAGCAACTGACCTACATTTTTTTCACCGTGACATAGTGTGCTGATGATGTGCAGGCGCATGGGGGCAGCCAGCAGGCCAAACAGCTGGGCCGCATCTTGGAGCAAGCGTGTCAATTCGGCATCGGAATAGTTCTGCATCGGCACCGCATTCACCCTTCTACAAACACCCGCGCTTTGCGAGGCGTCAGCACCAATGTCTCGCCTTCTTTGAAGTCTTGCTGTCGGAACTGCGAAGCCGATAACTGCGCCTCGATGATGGCGTCCTTGCCAAACATACCGGCCTCTGCCGGCTCCAGCTCCAGGCGGGCTACCGGCCCCACCACAATGGCACGGGTCAGCTTGGCCACAATGCCGGTGTGGGCCTCGCCCGTCTTGTACCGCGTCACATCCAGATCGTGTGGGCGCACATAGGCAAACGCTTTGGCGTCTTGCACTTGCCCGTGTTCTGGGCTGTCCAGGCGGATCGCGTGCTGGTCTGCACCAATGAGCATTTCACCTTCGTGTGCCCGGCCATGGAACAGGTTCACATCGCCCAAAAAGCCATAGACAAAGGGGCTGGCCGGGTGGTCCCATACGTCTTGCGGCGAACCGATTTGCTCGATATTGCCTTTGTTCATGAGCACCACACGGTCGGCCACTTCCAACGCTTCTTCTTGGTCGTGTGTCACAAAAATACTGGTCACATGCAGCTCGTCATGCAGGCGGCGCAGCCAGCGGCGCAGCTCTTTGCGTACCTTGGCGTCCAGTGCACCAAAAGGCTCGTCCAGCAGCAGCACCTTGGGTTCGACTGCCAGCGCACGGGCCAGCGCAATGCGTTGCCGTTGACCGCCCGACAACTGCGAAGGGTAACGGTCTGCCAGCCAGTCGAGTTGCACCAAGCCCAAGAGCTCGTGCACTTTGCGTTGGATTTCGGATTCACTCGGGCGCTCTTTGCGCGGCTTGACACGCAGGCCAAAGGCCACGTTTTCAAAAACAGTCATGTGGCGGAACAAAGCGTAGTGCTGAAACACAAAGCCCACTTGTCGTTCACGCACATGCACGTGAGTCGTGTCGGCGCCACTGAAGCCAATCGTGCCGCTGTCAGCCGTTTCCAGTCCGGCAATGATGCGCAGCAATGTGGTTTTGCCGCAGCCGGAAGGACCCAGCAGCGCGACAAGTTCGCCCGATTCAATGTCGAGGCTGACGTTGTTCAGCGCCGTGAAGTCGCCAAATTGTTTATGGACGTTGCGGATTTCGATGCTCATGGTTCAAATGCTTTCCGTCGAATTCAGACTAGGACGTCAGGGGTCTGTGCCAAAGGGCGTTCGGGTGGCGTGTCAGCGGCCGCTTTGCGCTCTTGCTCGTGCCGCCACTCAATCACCGACTTGATGGCCAACGTGACCAAGGCCAGCAAAGCCAGTAAGGACGCCACGGCAAACGCAGCCACCGACTGGTATTCGTTGTACAAAATTTCCACATGCAAAGGCATGGTGTTGGTCTGGCCCCGAATGTGCCCAGACACCACCGACACCGCGCCAAATTCACCCATGGCGCGGGCGTTGCACAAAATCACGCCGTAGATCAGGCCCCATTTGATGTTGGGCAAGGTGACGTGCCAAAACGTTTGCCATCCGCTCGCCCCCAAGACGATGGCGGCTTGCTCTTCGTCACTGCCTTGCGCTTGCATGAGCGGAATCAGCTCGCGGGCGATGAATGGAAAGGTCACAAACACCGTGGCCAAGATGATGCCGGGCACGGCAAAAATGATCTTTATGTCATGTGCCTGAAGCCAAGGGCCAAACCAGCCCTGTGCACCAAACATCAAGACATAGATCAAACCGGCCACCACGGGCGACACAGAAAATGGCAGATCGACCAAGGTGGTCAAAAGCGACTTGCCCTTGAACTCGTATTTGGCAATGGCCCAAGCCGCCGCCACGCCAAACACCAGATTCAGCGGCACCGCCACGGCTGCGGTGATCAAGGTCAACTCAATGGCCGACCAAGCGTCGGGCTCTTGGAGCGCCTCCAGGTAGGCGTCCAAACCCTTGCGCAAGGCTTCGGTAAAGACCGCTGCCAAGGGCAAGACCAAGAACAAAAACATGAAGGTCAGTGCCAGCCCGATCAGGCTGTAGCGAATCCAGCGCGACTCGGTGGTGCCCGCTTGGACTTTTTGCGAAGTGCCCGCTGGGTTCATGACGTGGCTCCTGAGCGGCGACGCTGCCAGGTTTGCAGCGCATTGATGATCAACAACAAAACAAACGAAAAACCCAACATGACCAAAGCCACGGCGGTTGCACCGGCGTAGTCGTATTGCTCCAGCTTGCCGATGATGATCAGCGGCGTGATCTCAGAGACCATGGGCATGTTGCCCGCGATGAAAATGACCGAGCCGTATTCACCAATGGCCCGCGCAAACGCCATGGCAAAACCGGTGAGCAATGCGGGCGCAATCGACGGAAAAATCACCTTGCTGAACGTCTGCCAGCGTGTGGCGCCCAAACACGTTGCGGCCTCTTCGAGTTCTTTCTCGGTGTCTTCCAGCACCGGCTGCACCGTGCGCACCACAAAAGGCAAACCAATGAAGATCAGCGCGATCACCACGCCATTGGGGTTAAAGGCCAACTGAATGCCCAGGGGCTCCAAGTATTGGCCCACCCAGCCATTGCCTGCCAGCAAGGCCGTGAGCGAGATGCCTGCGACCGCAGTGGGCAGGGCAAAGGGCAAATCGACCAAGGCATCGACGATCTTTTTGCCAAAGAAGTCATAGCGCACCAGCACCCAAGCCACCAACAAACCAAACACCACATTGACCAGCGCCGCGATCAAAGACGCCCCAAACGTCAAGCGGTAAGACGCCAGCACACGAGGGCCGGTCACCGCAGCCCAAAACTGCTCCCAGCTCAAGGTGAAGGTTTTGAAGACGAGCGCCGACAGGGGAATCAACACGATCAGGCTCAGGTAAAAAATCGTGAACCCCAAGGTCAGGTTGAACCCGGGCAACACTTTGGCTGGCGCCCGCCGGGTGGCAGGTGCCGCAATGGGCAATGCGGTCATGGGGAAAACTTATTTGACGGTGTAGATCTTGTCGAACTGGCCGCCATCGTTGAAATGGATTTTTTGCGCTTCGGACAAAGAGCCAAACAATTCCTGCACAGTGAACAGCTGGATCGGCTTGAAGGTGTTGGCGTACTTTTTCAAGATGGCCGGGTTGCGTGGGCGCAAAGCGTGCTTGGCCGCGATTTCTTGCGCTTCGTCTGAATACAGGTAATTCAAGTACGCCTTGGCCAGATCAGCGGTGCCTTTCTTGGTCACCGTGCGCTCCACCACGGCCACAGGGTTTTCGGCCACGATGCTGATGGACGGGTGAATCGCATCGACCTTGCCCGCGCCAAATTCGTTGTCCACCGAGACCACTTCAGACTCGAAGGTCACCAGCACATCGCCAATATTGCGTTGCAAGAAGATGGTGGTCGCGTCGCGCCCACCCTTGGCCAACACGGGCACGTTTTTGTACAGCTTGCTCACAAATTCGGCCGCATCGGCATCCGAGCCGCCCTTCTTCTTGACATAGCCCCAAGCCGCCAAATAAGCCATGCGGCCATTGCCACCAGTTTTGGGGTTGACCACGATCACCTTGATGCCGGGCTTGACCAAATCATCCCAATCCTTGATGCCTTTGGGGTTGCCGTTGCGGGTGAGGAACAGCATGGTCGAAGTGGTTGGCGACGCATTGTTCGCGAAACGCTTATTCCAGTCCTTGGCCACCACACCGGTGCTGGCCAAAAAGTCCACATCGGTGGTGGTATTCATGGTGACCACATCAGCGTCCAAACCGTCATTGACAGCACGCGCTTGTGCACTGGAGCCGCCGTGCGCTTGGTCGATCTTCACGTCTTTGCCCGTGGTCTTTTTGTAATGCGCGACAAAGGCCGCGTTGTAGTCCTTGTAGAACTCGCGGGCCACGTCGTACGAGGCGTTGAGCAAGGTTTGGGCGCTGGCCGACCCAGCAGACAAAGCCCATACGGCGGCCAAAGCGATGTGTGTCAGTTTTTTCATGGGAGTGTTTCCAAAATTTACAGCGCAGCTTCTTTGGCAGCATGGCCATCCATTGCGCGAGCTGCGATTCTGCGGACGCATTCACAAAACTCAAACTATTCTTTAGTGCTTTGCTTATACGCAAACAGCTCTTAAGACGAACAGAAGACGTTATTTCTTCGTGTAAATCTGATCGAAGCTGCCGCCGTCTGCAAAGTGAGCTTTGTCGGCTTTTTCCCAACCCCCAAAGGCCTGGTCGATGGTGAACAGGTTCAATTTGGGAAACTGTTTGGCGTATTTGGCCTGGGCCTTGGGCGAGATCGGGCGGTAGAAGTTTTTGCCCGCAATGTCTTGGCCTTCGTCGGTGTAGAGGTATTCCAGATAGGCCTGGGCCACAGCGCGTGTCCCTTTGCGGTCCACGTTTTTGTCGACCACGGTCACAGCGGGTTCGGCCAAGATGCTGATGGAGGGGTAGACCACATCGATCTTGTTGCCAAATTCTTTTTCCAGCAAGTTGGCTTCGTTTTCCCAACTGATGAACACATCACCTTGGGCACGCTGGGCAAAGGTGATGGACGAGCCACGCGCTCCAGTGTCAAGCACGGGCACGTTTTTGTAGAGTGCGGCCACAAAGTCTTTGGCTTTGGCCTCGCTGCCGTATTGGCGCTTGGCAAATTCCCAAGCGGCCAGGTAATTCCAACGCGCACCGCCCGATGTTTTGGGGTTGGGCGTGATCACGCTGATGCCGGGTTTGACCAGGTCGTCCCAGTCCTTGATGCCTTTGGGGTTGCCCGCACGCACCACCAGCACGATGGTCGAGGTGTAAGGCGAGCTGTTGTGCGGCAGGCGTTTTTGCCAGTCTTTGGGGATCAGGTTGCCGTTTTTGTGCAAGGCATCGGTATCGCCTGCCAAAGCCAATGTGGCGATGTCGGCATCGAGCCCATCGATGATGGAGCGGGCTTGTTTGCCCGAGCCGCCGTGCGACTGCTTGACGGTCAGGTCTTGCCCTGTTTTGGCTTTCCAGTGGGCGGCAAAAGCCTTGTTGAATTCAACGTACAGCTCACGGGTGGGGTCATACGAGACATTGAGCAAACTCACGGGGGCCTGCGCTTGGGCCGACAAGGCCGAGATCGCCAGCGTCAATAAGGCCGCCAAGTGAACGAATCGTTGTTTGTTTTTCATAAGGGTCACTCCAAAAATGCACATCAAAAAGTTGATGCATTGGATTCTGCGAGTGAGCCGTTAAAACACGAACTACTGTTTTTCTATTTCTTAATAAGGAATTCATCTAAATGACGACGTCTTTGACCGATGGCAGCAGTCGCCCCCTACAGTCCTTGTCTATAAAGATTAGAACTCAGTGGTGCTGAATCAACGCTTGGGGTGCGCACCTTGCGCACCTTGCGCACCTTGCCCCCCATGGCCCGCGCCATGACCCGCATCGCCGTCCACGCGCAACATGCCCTCGAAAGAAGCAAACTGCTTCAAGGTGTCTGCTGGCAGTCGGCTTTCGGCCACATTCAGCTTTTTCGCCAGTGCAGTGGCCATGTCGGCGGTCATGCCGGTGTGCAACAGTGCATCGGCCTGCCGCAAACCATCGCCGCCACAAACCACAATCACCCAATGGCCGTGGCGCTTTTGCAGCAGTGCCCGGCCACCGCGAGCGTCTTGCAACCAGCCCGCCAAGGCCCAGTCACCCTCTACCACCACGGGGGCTACTTTGAGCGGTGATTGGGGTTTGTCAAATTGGAGTTTCATGGCCTGCACGATGCCCTGCGCCTCTTTGGCAGGGGTGGCCACAGCCTGGCTGCGGTCGGTGGCCGCTTGGAGTGGGGCTGCGCTCGAGAGCAAGCCGATGATGGCCAAAGCAAGGCCAGAAATAGTCAATTTTGTTTTCATGATTCGAAGATTGATCAAGGGATCGGTTTGGCCGACCGTGTGGAAAAAATCACCACCCCAAAAGGGCCTATCGATGATGGGGTGCGCCGCTGAATGTCAGTGTGGGTGTTCAGTGCGTGCCGCACGGGGCGTTTGCACCCCAACGCTCAAGCGCTTGGCACCCGCTTTTTCAAAGACCAGCTCCAGATCGAAGCGGTCACCGTCTTTGAGGGGTTTGGCCATGTCCAGCAGCATCAGGTGGTGCGTGCCTGCGCCGCCGTGTCGCAAAGACACTTCGGTTTGCGCGGGCAGCTCCAGTGCTGGCACCTGGCGCATGCGCATGACGTTGCCGTCCATTTGCATTTGGTGGATTTCGACCCGAGTGGCCACAGCGGTGCGGGCCGACAGCAAGCGGTCGGGCGTTTGGCCTTGGTTGCGAATGGCTTTGAAATAGACCGCGCCCGTGGTGGTGCCAGCCAGGCTGGGCGTGGCGTAGGGGTGGTCAATCACCAGCTCACCATGGCGAAAGTCGTGAGCCTGGGCCGTGCCCGCGCCCAACAACGTCAGTGCCACCCAGCCCATGAACAAACCACCCCACATGAAGCCCAGGCCAAAGCCGGATTTTCTGGCGCTCTGCCAGATCTTGAACATCATCATCTGCATCGTTGTCTTTCAGAGTGCCATGGCAAAAGCTGGCCCTGTGGCCCAGACACTGGCCGTGCGTGTTCGCGGCTGTTTGCGCTCGGGCAGCAAGGTGTTGAGTTCGCGGCACACGGTCGCGAAGGTGGAGTCGACCACGCGGGCCATCTCTTTGAGCGTGGGCAGTTCTTTGCGCTGCACAGCCAACACACGGCCATCGGCCTGCTTGCCCAACACGGTCAACAAATAGGCCAGGCGCTGCACGATGGAACCCGTTCGCAAACGGTGCATGTCGCAGGTCTGGCGTTGCTGCTGCATGAAGCCCTGCGTCATGGTGGTGTAGCGGTCCAAGTCTTGGCTGACCGCATGGGGCAGCGTTTGCGCGGCCACCAAGGCCACCGCGGTAAAGGCATAGGGTTCGGCGCACAGCGACTCCACGCCGATCAGGTCACCGGCTTGGGCCAGTTGCACCAGAATTTGGCCGTCTTGGCCCTGGCGCTCCAGCTTGAAAACACCTTGGGTCACGCGCCATACGGGACCAACACCGCCAGCGGCCAACAAGCTTTGGCCACGGCTCACATGGATGGCTTCACCCACCGGAATTTGATTTAAAAATTGCACACTCTGCTCCTGACTGAATAGGCCAGAGCACCCGCTGAAAAGCAGGCTCCTGGCAAACAGCAGGCGGGCATGGGCCCGACCTGCCACGGCTGACATCAGGCGTGGGCAGGCGGAGCGCGTGAGTGGACCGTCCAGTGCGGGACGGCTTGAGGGATGTGTTGATGAAGCTGCGCCAACAGGGGCGGCGCTTGTGGCAATGCCTGCCACGACAAGGGCTTGGGCGGCGGTGCCATACGGTCGCTGGCCAGCACGCACAAGGCGCAATGGTCGAGCATGGCGGCGCCCGGCACAGAACGTTCATCGCGCGGTGTATCGCCTTGCTGATTGAGCGCCGTCTGCTGTGCGCCCTCGGTGGTGCACACTGCCATCCAAGGCACCGCGCTGCCCTGGCTCCAGGCCCGCGCACGCGAGACCGTGGGGGCCAAAGCCGCCAGCAGCATCGCGCACAGCAGCCACAGGCTGAGCCTGCGCAGTTGGGCAGAAGTCCAGGTCATGGAGGGGTCAGGAAAAAGTTAAGAGATCAATGCTTGTGCATGTGGCCGTCGCCCTGCTTCATGGCGGGCGCGGCAGCGGTGCGGGCAGAGGCCTTGATTTCGATGTTCTGGCGCTTGCCATCCTTGCCCTCGACCACCAGGGTCACGGGCACGGTGTCACCGTCTTTGACTTGACCCTTGAGGTCCATCAGCATGACGTGATAACCACCGGGCTTGAGGTCAACGGCTTTGCCAGCGGGCAATGCCAAGCTGGGCACCGCACGCATTTTCATGACGCCGCCGTCCATGGCCATCTCGTGCACCTCGACCACACCCGCTACAGGTGACTGGGCCGAGATCAGTTTGGCGTCTTGCGCCGACTGCAGTTGCATGAAAGCACCTGTGGCTTTTTGCTGGGCCACGGTGGCACGCACCCAGGCGTCTTTGACAGTGACTTGGGCTTGAACATGGGATTGAGCGAACAGGGCCGACAACAGGACGGCAGCAGAGACAAAAACGCGTTTCATGGCGAACTCCAGTGAATAAAACAGACAGGGGGAAAGGTTTGGCAGCACCGTCTCAGGCACCGCAGCAAGCCAACATGCGGATGGCCTGTACGGGCAAGCCGTGTCAAGCGATCAGCCTTGGGCCGTATTCAGAAAATGACGGGGGGCGCCCGGGCCTGCCAAGGCAGCCCAATGAGCGCGGCCAAGCGGGCCTGCTCTGTGGATTGAAGCGCGAAAGACAGCCCGGCATGCACCGTGACTGGGGTGGCTGCGACTGGAGGTGCAGCCACCGGCAAGCACAAAGGGCAATGCATGCCGTGGGTGTTGTCCGTGCCATCTTGGCCGTCGGCTGCGGCCTGAACCAACTTGACGCTGCCCGCTGTGGTGCACACCAGTTGCACCCCCTCTGGGTTAACCAGCGGCGAGGCCGCTGCCACCCCAATGAACAACGCAAACCAGACCAGCATGAAGCGGGTGAGGTGGTGGGCGTTGCGCAGGGACTGCAAACTAAACATCTTGGGAATTATGGCATCGAAGGCTGAGGCCTATGGGCACACACGGTCAATGGACTTGTCTATTCAGATGGTTGTTTCAGCTTTTCATCTGAAAATTGGTCAGTTGCCCACTGTGCGCAACGATCAGCCGCACGGGACATTCCTTGAGCATCCACCGGGAAGAAACCCGGAATATCGTATTTATCGAAGTGCGCATAGGAGGAAAAGGCCATGGCCCAATCTGAAAACTCCCGATCGGTGATGGGGCCTCGCGCCAACAGTTCTACGTTGTGGTGCCGCTCATCGCGCTGGAGGCTTTTCCACAAAGCATCGAGCTAGCCAGAAGGGCCTTCGATGCACTGAACAAAGATTTCCTCGGTGTGGAGCAAATGCCCCGTAATGCCCAAGCTCAGGTTGCGTTTGCGGCACTGCACCAGCAAATTGAACAAATGCAAGCTGCCCAATTTGTGGGTGGCTTTTGAACGGTAAACAAGACGCTCCAACATTTTTGACCCCAAATGATGGCGCACATTGTGGCCACTTGACTTGATGTCAGGCTTACAAGGCACGTCCGCCATGGATGCGCCATGCATCTGACGCATTTGCACGGCGACGCCGTCAGGCCAGATCGCGCAAGACCTGAGGCTCGATTTCGGCCCACTCTTCGTCGGTGAACAGGCGTGATCGGCTGTGAAACGCCTTGCCGGTGTTGCCTTCGAGTGAAAAGGTGCCGCCCGAGCCTTCGATCACATCCAGGATGAGCTGGGTGTGTTTCCAGTACTCGTACTGGGATTTGCTGATGTAAAACGGCACGCCGCCCACATGGCCCAGTTGCACGTCATAAGGGCCAATCGTCAGGTCGGTGGGCAGATAACAGTTGGCGGCGCTGTTGTCACAGCAGCCCCCCGACTGGTGAAACATCAACTCGCCATATTGGGCTTGGAGTTCGGCGATCAGGGCCAGCGCTTCGGGCGTGGCCACCACACGTTCAACCATGTTCATCTCCTGACAAGCAAAGACAAAAAGGGGCGGATTGCGCCGCCCCTGTGAGGATGACCGATTCAATCGATCAGAAAAAGCCCAGCTTGCTCTCGCTGTAGCTGACCAAGAGGTTCTTGGTCTGCTGGTAGTGGTCGAGCATGACTTTGTGGGTTTCGCGGCCAATGCCGGACTCTTTGTAGCCGCCGAATGCCGCGTGTGCGGGGTAGGCGTGGTAGCAGTTGGTCCACACACGACCGGCCTTGATGGCGCGGCCCATGCGGTAGGCGACGTTGCCATTGCGGCTCCAGACGCCAGCGCCCAGACCGTACAGCGTGTCGTTGGCGATGGCCAAGGCTTCGGCTTCGTCTTTGAAGGTGGTCACGGCCAACACGGGGCCGAAGATTTCTTCTTGGAAGATGCGCATTTTGTTGTGGCCCTTGAACAAGGTGGGCTGCACGTAGTAGCCACCTTCGAGGTCGCCACCCAGATGGGCTTGGTTGCCACCAGCCAACACTTCAGCGCCTTCTTGCTTGCCCAGATCCAGGTAAGACAAGATTTTGGTCAGCTGCTCTTTGGAAGCTTGCGCACCCATCATGCTGTCGGTGTCGAGTGGGTTTTGGTGCTTGATGGCGGCCACACGCTTCAAGACACGTTCCATGAACTTGTCATAGATGCTTTCTTGGATCAGGGCACGCGATGGGCAGGTGCACACCTCGCCTTGGTTGAAGGCAAACAACACCAAGCCTTCGATGGCTTTGTCGAGGAAACCATCGTCCTTGTCCATGATGTCGGCAAAGAAGATGTTGGGCGACTTGCCGCCGAGTTCCAACGTAGCGGGGATCAGGTTGTTGGCAGCGGCTTGGGCGATCACACGGCCTGTGGAGGTCGAACCTGTGAAGGCGATCTTGGCAATGCGCTTGCTGGTGGCCAGTGGCATGCCGGCTTCGCGGCCAAAACCGTTGACGATGTTGAGCACACCAGGGGGCAACAAGTCGGCGATCAGCTCCGCCATGATCATGATGGAGATGGGGGTGGACTCGGCGGGCTTGAGCACCACGCAGTTGCCCGCACCAATGGCGGGGGCCAATTTCCAGGCTGCCATCAAGATGGGGAAGTTCCAAGGAATGATCTGACCGACCACACCCAGGGGTTCCTGGAAGTGATAGGCCACGGTGTTTTCGTCGATGTTGGACAGTGCGCCTTCTTGCGCACGCAGGCAGCCAGCGAAGTAGCGGAAGTGGTCCACCGTCAGTGGAATGTCGGCGTTGAGCGTTTCGCGAATCGCTTTGCCGTTGTCCACGGTTTCGGCGTAAGCCAACACTTCCAGATTGGCTTCAATGCGGTCGGCAATTTTCAGCAGCAAGTTGGCACGGGTGGCGGCATCGGTCTTGCCCCAAGCGTCTGCCGCAGCGTGGGCGGCGTCCAGCGCCAGCTCGATGTCGGCGGCATCTGAACGGGCGGCTTGGGTATAGACCTTGCCGCTGATGGGGGTGATCACGTCAAAGTACTGGCCTTTGACCGGGGCCACAAATTTGCCACCGATGAAGTTGTCATAGCGGGCTTTGTATTGGACTTTGGCGCCTGCGGCGCCGGGGGCTGCGTAGATCATGTGTGTCTCCAGTTTGAGATTTGTGGGGAACCATCGGTGCAGGGCAAGCACCCGGCACACGCTGCACTTCTTTGCAAGACGAGTGCCAAAACTCATAAACCGAGGGTATCCACCAAGTTCCTGGCCTGCTCAGGCCATCGGCCGCAGCAACTCAAGGGTTATCCCGACAGGAAACAGCGCCAACAACTGTCCGCCGTACGCCCGCCGTCAGCAACACATGTCACAAATTGAGACACTTGACGCCATCTGTTGGGGACAAGGCTTGCAGCACACGTTCCAGACCCTAGACTGATCAAATACAAGCGAGACCACTCGCCACCGGAGACAAACCATGCGCCCTCACGCGATCTTGCCCACCCCGCAGCTCAGGCAGGCCCGACTTCAACTGGTCGAGCAAGGCATAGCGCCTACATCGGCGATTGGCGCACTGGTGGCCAGGTCATGGAGCCGCAGTCTGACGGCAGGGCTGTCGCCCATCGGCCGTTTGGACTGTCACGACAACTTGGCGGGCAGCAGCCTGCAACGCGCCCGCACGCTCAACCATGACCTGATCAGCCATTCAGAGCCGGTGATGGAGTACCTGTTCGAGCAAGTGCGCCAAAGCCACAGCATGGTGATCCTGGCCGACGCACAAGGCGTCTTGATGCACACACTGGGCGATCTGGATTTTTTGAACAAGGCCGATCGGGTGGCTCTGCGATGCGGTGCCTCTTGGGCCGAAAACCAACGTGGCACCAACGCCATCGGCACGGCTTTGGCCGAAACACACGAAGTGGAAATCAATGGCGCAGAACACTATCTGGACCGCAATGGCTTTCTGACCTGCGCGGCTGCGCCCATTTTGTCGGCACAAGGCAGGCTCATGGGCATCCTCGACATTTCTGGCGATCACCGCAGCCGCCACCCCCACACCTTGAGTCTCGTGTCAACCGCTGCACGCATGATCGAAAACAGCTTGGTCCTGTCTGCCTGCCGCCAGCAAATCATGGTTCAACTGCACACACGGGCAGAAGGCATAGGCACTGTCGCACAAGGCATGCTGGCTTTTTCGGAGGATGGCTGGCTGGTCGGGGCCAACCGCAAAGCACTGGACTTGCTGGGAATTCAGCACACCGACATGGGTGCGACCAGCTGGCCTCACTTGTTCGACGAAGACTTCGAGCGACTGCTCGGTTTGCAGCACCGCAGCGGTGGTCGCCCAAGTCTGTTGCACACACGACAGGGCATCGCGATCCATGCCCAACTGCACAGCCAAAGTCAGGTGCAACAAAAGATCACCATCAGTGCGGCACCCGCACGCGACGCACTGAACCGCTTGGACAGCGGAGACCCCTTGTGGCGTCAGTCTGCAGACAAGGCCCGCCGGGTCATCGACAAAGACATTCCTTTGCTGGTCTTTGGCGAGTCGGGGGTCGGCAAAGAACTGTTTGCGCAAGCGGTGCACCAATGTTCTGCCCGCAAGGACAAAGCATTCGTCGCCGTGAATTGCGCGGCCCTACCTGAACACCTGATCGAGTCAGAGTTGTTTGGTTATGTGGGTGGCGCGTTCACCGGAGCTTCTCGGCAAGGCGCTCCGGGTCGTCTGCGCGAGGCCCATGGCGGCACCTTGTTTCTGGATGAGATTGGGGACATGCCCATCGCGCTGCAAACGCGCTTGCTGCGGGTGCTGCAAGAGCGGATGGTCACACCACTCGGTTGTGGCACACCCGTTGCGGTCGATTTCAATCTGATTTGCGCTACGCATCAAAATTTGCGTGAAGCTGTTGAAAAGGGCCAGTTCCGCAGCGACCTGTACTACCGCATCAACGGACTGCAGGTGCAGCTGCCTGCCCTGCGTGAACGCAATGACTTTGCAACATTGACGCAACGCATCCTGCAAGATTTGGCACCCGATGCAGGATTGAGCATCACGCCCGACGTGATGACGACCATGGCGTCGTTCAACTGGCCTGGCAACCTGCGCCAACTCAGCCATGTCTTGCGCACTGCCGTCGCCTTGATGGACCCTCATGAATCACAGATCAGCTGGATTCACTTGCCGGACGATTTGATTCGAGACATTCAAAATCAGACCCAGCAACAGACCCCCGATGGGCCAGCACAAAATCTGCACGAACTGTCGATCAAGGCCATCCAGCAAGCACTTGAAAATGCCCGAGGCAATGTTTCAGCAGCAGCACGCCAATTGGGCATCAGCCGTCAGACGCTTTACCGCAAACTTCAATAAGCAAGGTCATCTGCGCGACCGAAGTCTGCTTGCGCTCGCACTACGCTAGCAAACCCCTTCACGGAGATTCATCCATGCTCACACTCTGCGGCTTTGCAGCCAGCAATTACTACAACAAAGTCAAATTCGCCCTGCTCGAAAAAGGTGTGCCCTTCACCGAAGAGCTGGCCTGGGTAGGCCAGACCGATTCGGCATGCAGCCCGCTGGGCAAAGTGCCTTACATCAAAACCCCCCAAGGTTCGCTGTGCGAGTCGGGCGTGATCATGGAGTACATAGAGCACCAATACCCCCAAAACCCCTTGCTGCCCGCAGACCCTTTTGCCGCAGCAAAGGTCCGCGAGCTGGTGACTTTTCTGGAGCTGCACCTCGAGCTGGTGGCCCGCAACTTGTACCCACAGGCATTCTTTGGCGGGCAGATCAGCGACAGCGCCAAGGAAAAGACAGGTGCCCAACTTGAGAAAAACGTGGCGGCATTGGCCCAACTGGCCCAGTTCAACCCCTTCATGCTGGGCAACAAACTGAGCTTGGCCGACTGCGCGGCGGTGGTGCATTTGCCCTTGGTGTCGGCTGCCACCAAACTCGTTTACGGGCGCGACTTTCTGGCCGACCTGCCGGTGCGCGACTACCTCAAACGCATGGGCGAGCGCCCCAGCCTGCAACAGGTCAACGCCGATCGCAAAACCAACACCGAGTTGATGCTTTCCCGAGCCAAAGCCAAAGTTTGAGCGCAAAGGGAGGCAACGCCCTTGCCTCCCAAAGCAGATGTGACCAGTGCCCTGTGGGTCAGCGCACGGCTGCACCCTGTTGGTTGACCTGCATCAATGTCAACGCGATGTGGCTGTTTCATGATGAACACATGAGCACCACACCACCCTCCTCTCCAGATGTCTTTCAGGCCCTGCTGATCCAGGCCCGCACGCAACTGCTGGAACGCATGGCGTACGAGCGCGGCGGCCTTGTGTCGCGCGCAGACATGGCCGCCGACCACTTTGACAACAGCTTCCAGTCGCGCGCCCAGATCCAAACTGAACGGCAAACCGAGTTCGCCATGAACGAACACGAAACGGCCGAGTTGGGCGACATCGAAGCCGCCCTGAAACGCATCCAAGCAGGCACCTACGGCCAGTGCACAGACTGCGGCGTCGTCATTCCGCCCGCCCGGCTGCAGGCCTACCCCACCGCCAAGCGCTGCATCAATTGCCAGTCGTTGGCCGAACAACACCGTTAATTTTTTACACAAAGAGCACCATGAGCACTTTTCACGCCGTTGTCTGGATGGACCACCAAGAAGCACATGTCGTCATGTTTGACCGAGAGCATGTCGAAGCCCAGCGCATCAAATCGCGCAGCCACCACAAACACCAAGGCAAAGCCGGCGACATTGCTGCCTTTTTTACCGACGTGGCCCACGCCCTGAAAGGCACACACGAAGTGCTTTTAACCGGGCCAGGCATCGCCCGCAACGAATTCCGGGACTGGTGCCTGGCGCACCAAAAAACCACCGCCACGGCCATCGTCGACAGCATCGCAACAGATCACCCGTCGGACGCCCAGTTGGTCTCATTGGCGAAGCAATACTTCAAAAAATTTGACGCGATGGCAGCCGACCCGACGCAGGCCTGACCGCTTGGGATTCAGCCTTGCCGAGACTTGAGGCTGCGGGTTCTTCCTGCTGGCCCTGTGGTGACTGGCTGCTATGCTTTCGGGCATGCACAGCTTGTTTCACTTCGCTTTTCACGTCACCGACCTCGACGAGGCCCGCCGTTTTTATGGCGGCACACTCGGTTGCCAGGAAGGTCGCTCCACCGACACCTGGGTGGACTTTGACTTTTTCTCGCACCAAATCTCCCTGCATCTGGGTGAGCCGTTCAAGACCAGCTTGACAGGTCATGTGGGCGATCACTTGGTGCCCATGCCGCACTTTGGCTTGGTCTTGCAAAAGGACGATTGGCAACGCCTGGCCGAACGCCTGCAGGCCGCTGGCATGGCCTTTGTGGTCGCGCCGCACCTGCGTTTTGCAGGTCAGCCGGGCGAGCAATGGACCATGTTCTTCATGGACCCCTTCGGCAACCCGATTGAAGTGAAAGGCTTTGCCAGTCTGAACACGGTTTACGCGAGCTGATGGGCATGGAACACACATTTGCTTCGGCCACCATCTTGCTGCTGCTGATCACCGACCCGCTAGGCAACATCCCGATTTTTGTGAACACCTTGCGGGCCGTGCCGCCCGAACGACGTGCCCGCGTCATCGTGCGCGAAGTGCTGATCGCCTTTGGCCTGCTGCTGGCCTTCATGTTTGTCGGGCAATCGTTCCTGAAGGCGATGAGCCTGTCGGATGTGTCTTTGCAAATTGGCGGTGCGGTGGTGCTGTTTTTGATCGCGTTGCGCATGATCTTTCCACCCCCGCCGCAAGATTCGCCCGTGCCTGCCGCCGAACCACTGATCGTGCCCTTGGCCATTCCGGCCTTGGCGGGCCCTTCGGCCATGGCCACTGTGCTGCTGCTGGTCAGCCAGGCGCCCGAGCGTCGGCTGGAGTGGGTCGCCGCCCTCACGGTGACCATGCTGGTTTGTGCGGTGGTTTTGTTGCTGGCCGAGCGCTTGCAACGGGTGGTTGGTTTGCGCGTGGTCTCGGCCTTTGAGCGCTTGATGGGCCTGATTTTGGTGTCCATCTCGGTGGAGATGCTGATCCGGGGCCTGAAGTCTCTGGCGCAAAGCTGGCCACACTGAGGCCCCTGCTCAGTTGAGTCGGCGGGCTTCCAATGGCACGTCCTGCTTGGTGCGTGGTTTGCCGATCGGGCTGGCCGTCTGGCCTTTTTGGGTCGCGGCCATGTCTTCTTCGCTGGGGTATTGCCCCAACAACCAATAGTCAAAAACACGCCGGGCAATCGGGGCGGCAGAGGCCGCACCGAAACCGGCATTTTCGACCACCACCGCCACCGCGATCTTGGGGGCCTCTGCAGGTGCATACGCCATGTACAAGGCGTGGTCGCGTTGGTATTCGGACAAATTCGCGGCGTTGTACTTGTCCTTTTGGCCAATGGTCACCGCTTGGGCTGTCCCTGTTTTACCCGCACTGGAATACCCGGCACCCGCAAACACGCGCGCAGAAGTGCCTGAAGTCACCACGCCCACCAAGCCGTTGCGTACCACGCTCATGTGCTCAGGTTTGAAGCCCAGGTTGAGCGGCTCAGGTGAGTTGACTTGGGTGGGCACATGGGTCAGCGCGTCTTGTGTGGCCGTGACGACATGGGGCTTGAACTGCATACCCCCACTGGCCAGTGTGGCCGTGGCCGAAGCCAGTTGCAGCATGGTGAAGGTGTTGTAACCCTGGCCAATACCCAGCGAAATGGTCTCACCGCCATACCACTTCTTTTGTTCGGGCTTTTTGTAGTAATTGCGCTTCCATTCGGTGCTGGGCAAAATGCCGCGCACCTCACCAGGCAGGTCAATGCCCGTGATCTGACCAAAACCCAGCGGCTTCATGAAGTCGTGGATGGCGTCCACCCCCATCTCGTTGGCCAGCGAGTAGTAATAGACGTTGCTCGACAGCACGATGGAGCGGACCATGTCCACAGGCCCAAGCCCTGAGTCGCCGTGGCTGCGAAAGGTGTGGCCACCATAGCTCCACGAACCGGCATCGTTGATGATGGTGCTGGCACTGCGTTTGCCAGTGGTCAACGCGGCCATGGCCATGAAGGGCTTATAGGTCGAGCCCGGCGGGTAGGTGCCCCGCAAAGCCCGGTTGAGCAGTGGCTTGTCGATCGACTCGTTGAGGATTTTCCAGTTATCGACATCAATGCCATCGACGAACAAATTGGGGTCAAACGTGGGCTTGCTGACAAACGCCAGCACCTCGCCCGTGTTGGGGTCCAGCGCCACCAAAGCGCCGCGACGGGTACCAAACAGGTCCTCCACCATTTTTTGCAACTGGATGTCGATCGACAAAACCACGTTCTGCCCCGGCGTGGCCAAGTGGCTGGACAGGCTTCGGGTGGCTCGACCGCCAGCCGAGGTTTCAACCCGGTTCACCCCTGTGATGCCGTGCAGCTCGCGCTCGTAGCGTTGCTCCACACCCAATTTGCCGATGTATTCGGTGCCCCGGTAATTGCCGACATCGTCGTCTTCTTCGATGCGTTCTTTTTCCTTGGCATTGATGCGCCCGATGTAGCCCACCACATGGCTGGCCAATTCACCGTAAGGGTATTGTCTGAACAGGCGGGCCTTGATTTCAACGCCCGGAAAACGGTAACGCTGTGCGCTGAAACGCGCCACCTCTTCGTCATTCAGCCGGGTGCGAATTGGCAAGGAGTCAAAGCTGCGCGAATCTTCCCGCAAACGCTTAAACCTGCGGCGGTCTTTGCCTTGGATTTCCACCACCTCGGCCAATGCGTCGATCGTGGCCTCGAGGTCGGCCACTTGGGAGGGCGTGATTTCGAGGGTATAGGCCGAGTAATTGCTGGCCAGCACAACCCCATTGCGGTCCAGAATGGTGCCGCGTGGGGGCACCGTCGGGATCACCGCCGTGCGGTTGTTTTCGGCCTGTTCCAGCAAGTCCTCGTGTCGCACGATTTGCAAATAGGACAAGCGGACGCCCAACAAAAGAAAGCAAACCAGCACCAGCACTTGCACCACGGCCACCCGAGCGCGAAACCGCTGAAGTTCGGCTTGGCTATCGCGCAACTCGGCAAGTGAAGGCAGCCAGAATGACATGGTCAAAGGGGCCGGATGTTGTCGGGGTCAAAAGCACGCCGCTGCGGTGCCAGCAACAAGGCCCCGATCAGTGGCCACAGGGCTGCCTGCAGCAACGGCGCAAAGAGTTGACTCCAGTGAGGCCAGGCATCGTGCACGATCAAGCGCGTGAGCCACTCCAGCAATGCAGCAATCACAAACAGCGGAACGATCTGCAGGGCTTGCTCACGCAACGGAAACCACAACAGCCGCCGTTGCACAGCCAGCGCCATGCCGCTCAGCACCACATAAGACAAAGCGTTTTGCCCCAGCAAGGCCGACTCGTGCACATCCAGCGCCAAGCCCAGCACAAAAGCCAGCACCACACCCACACGCCTGGGTTGATAAACATTCCAGAACACCACCACGATGGCCAGCACATCGGGTAACCAATGCCACCCCACCAAGCCGAGCAACATGTTCAGCAACAGGCCCACAACCACGGTCATGGCAATGAACCGGGGGTTGGCGGGCAACAGCAAGGGACGCCCTGCGGGCATGATCATGGTTTGACTCCTGCTGATGAGGCCGCAGCTGTCCGGCCTTTGCTCACACGTTTGGGCTCAGGTGGGGGCGTGGGTACAGTGGGCCAGTCTTTCGTTGGCATCAGCACCAGCAAATGCCGCCCCCTCGGCTTGGCCGCCGGAATCGCGTGAACCCGGGCAAACGACGAATCAACGCGGCGGTCAATCTGGCTGACCGTGCCCACATGCAAGCCCGGCGGATAAACACCGTCAATGCCGCTGGTGGTGAGCAAGTCACCTTGTTTGACATCCGTGCTGGCCGGCACAAATTTCAACTCGAGTGCCCCAGCAGACAGGGTCGGATCGCCAACAGCGACATGGCGGCTGCCCGTTCGGGCATTCACCACAGGAATGCTTTGGGCCCGGTCTGTGAGCAGCGTCACTTCGCTGACCAAGGCATACACGCGTGTGACTTGCCCCACCACGCCGCCCGCGTCAATGACCGCAGAACCTAGCACGATGCCCCCGACTTGTCCTCGGTCCACCACGATGCGATCGGTGTAAGGGTCGGCCGTTTCGTAAAGCACTTCAACCGCCTTGGCTGGCCCTGCAATTTGTGCACGCAAATCCAGCAACTCCCGCAATTGGGTGTTTTCCAGTTTCAATTGTTCAACTTGCTGCAAACGCTGGGCCTGCGCGATGGTGCGCGTCTGGAAGTTTTGTGCGGCATCTTGCGCCTCTTCCAGGTTGTGAAAGTATTGACCCATGCCTCTGACCGCGCGCGCAGGCTGCAGCGACAGCCATTGCAAGGGGGACAGCACAATGGCAATGCCCGCACGCAGCGGCTGGGAGATCTGGAAACGGTGGTCTGATGCCATCAACAAAATCGACAGCAGCGCCAAGAGCACCAGTTTGGAGGTGACAGACAGGCCCTGCCGAAAAATCGGCGGGGAACTGCGTTCAAGGGTATCCAGAGCCATGGAGGTGTTGCGCCGGATTCAGGTTTGAAAAGGCTTGATCTGTGACTGCCGGAAAACAGCCAACGAGCGTGCCTTATTCGCTGGTGAAAATGCTACCCAACTGGTCCATGCGGTCCAGCGCCATGCCGCAACCCCGCGCCACACAGGTCAGCGGGTCTTCGGCCACCAAAACAGGCAAACCGGTTTCTTCGGCCAGCAGACGGTCCAGGTCGCGCAGCAATGCGCCGCCGCCCGTGAGCATCATGCCGCGCTCGGCAATGTCAGCGCCCAATTCGGGTGGCGTGTGTTCCAGCGCGGTTTTGACGGCGGACACGATCTGATTGAGCGGGTCGGTCAGGGCTTCCAGGATTTCGTTGGAGCTGATGGTGAAGCTGCGTGGCACGCCTTCGGACAGGTTGCGGCCCTTGACTTCCATCTCCTTGACTTCACTGCCAGGAAAGGCCGAGCCAATGTTTTTCTTGATCGATTCGGCGGTGGGCTCGCCAATCAGCATGCCGTAGTTGCGGCGGATGTAGCTGATGATGGCTTCGTCAAACTTGTCACCACCCACGCGCACGCTGCCTTTGTAGACCATGCCGCCCAGCGAGATCACGCCCACTTCGGTGGTGCCGCCACCGATGTCGACCACCATGGAGCCCGAAGCTGCCGACACCGGCAAACCTGCGCCGATGGCTGCGGCCATGGGTTCTTCGATCAAATACACCTCAGACGCGCCTGCGCCCAAAGCCGATTCGCGAATCGCCCGGCGCTCGACCTGGGTAGAGCCGCAAGGCACACAAATGATGATGCGGGGGCTGGGGCGGAAGGTGCTGCGGGGGTGCACCATGCGGATGAACTGCTTGAGCATTTGCTCAGTCACGGTGAAGTCGGCGATCACGCCGTCTTTCATGGGGCGAATGGCTTCGATGTTGCCGGGCACCTTGCCCAGCATGGCCTTGGCTTCGTGGCCCACGGCTTGCAGGGTTTTCTTGCCCTGGGGTCCCCCTTCGTGGCGGATGGCAACGACCGAAGGCTCGTCGAGCACGATGCCCTTGTCGCGCACAAAAATCAGGGTGTTGGCGGTGCCCAAGTCAATGGCCAGATCGCTGGAAAAATAACGGCGGAAAGAGGAAAACATTGGGGAGTCCTTTGACGCTCAGCCCCAAGGCCCGCAGAGGGGACTGTTTGGGGTAGCGCGGCGGTCAAATTTGGTGTGTCTTTAGGGCTGGCTCAGAGGCTTTGCTGTGAACGGCGCCAAACACAGGATAATACCCGATCCCCCGGTAAAACAGACGCATTCATGTGCCGTTCCAGCCGGAAAACCCGTCATTTACAACTCGTTTCAAACCATGTCCCTGACCCCGCAGGATATTGCCCGCATCGCCAACCTCGCCCGCCTGGAATTGCAGCCCGACGAAAGTGAGCGCATGCTGACTCAGATCAACGGCTTTTTTGGCATCGTCGAGGCCATGCAGGCGGTGGACACGACCGGAATCGAGCCCATGGCCCACCCCGTGGCTGCCATTCAGGACATCACATTGCGCCTGCGACCCGACGTGGTCAGTGAACCCAACCAACGCGACCTGAACCAGCGCAGTGCCCCCGCCGTCGAGCGCGGCCTGTTTCTGGTGCCCAAGGTGATCGAGTGAGCCGCACCATGACGACATCCAACCTGCACGACATGACCGTGGCCGAACTGGCCCAAGCCCTGAAATCCAAACAAGTGAGCGCCGTCGAAGTAGCGACCCGCTTTTTGGCCCAAACCGGTGGCAACCCGCATAACGCCTTCCTCGACATCGACAGCGAAGTGACCTTGGCGCAAGCCCAAGCCAGCGACGTCCGCCTGGCAGCAGGCACGGGCGGCCTGCTCGAAGGCGTACCCGTGGCGCACAAAGACGTGTTTGTGACGCGTGACTTTGTCACCACCGCAGGCTCCAAAATACTCACCGGCTACCGCTCGCCTTTTGACGCGACGCTGGTGCAAAAGCTCGGCGCATCTGAATTCGGCGGCGCAGGCATGGTCACATTGGGCAAGCTCAACTGCGACGAATTCGCCATGGGTTCGGCCAACGAAAACTCGGCTTTCGGCAAAGTCACCAACCCCTGGGACACGGCCCGCGTGCCCGGCGGCTCATCTGGCGGCAGCGCTGCGGCGGTGGCCGCACGCCTGACCCCCGCTGCGACTGGCACCGACACCGGCGGCTCGATCCGCCAGCCTGCCAGCTTTTGCGGCATCACCGGCATCAAGCCCACCTATGGTCGCGCCAGCCGTTACGGCATGATCGCCTTCGCCTCTAGCCTGGACCAGGGCGGCCCCATGGCCCGCAACGCCGAAGACTGCGCTTTGTTGCTGAGCGCCATGTGCGGCCCCGATCTGGACCGCGACTCGACCTCGCTCGACGTGCCCGCCGAAGACTTCACCGCCTCATTGAACGCCTCCATCGAAGGCCTGCGCATTGGCGTGCCTAAGGAATTCTTTGGCGAAGGCCTGACTGCCGATGTGCGCGCCGCCGTCGACGGCGCTTTGCACGAGTACGAAAAGCTGGGCGCCAAGTTGGTGCCCATCAGCCTGCCGCGCACCGAGCTGTCCATCCCGGTTTACTACATCATTGCCCCGGCCGAAGCCAGCTCCAACCTGAGTCGCTTTGACGGTGTGAAGTTCGGTCACCGCGCCAAGGACTATGTGGACTTGGTCGACATGTACAAAAAGACCCGCGCCGAAGGCTTTGGCAGCGAAGTCAAGCGCCGCATCATGACGGGCGCTTATGTGCTGAGCCACGGCTATTACGACGCCTATTACCTGCAAGCGCAAAAAATCCGCCGCATGATCGCCGACGATTTCCAAAACGCGTTCAAGCAATGTGACGTGATCGCGGGCCCCGTAGCCCCATCCGTGGCCTGGAAATTTGGCGAAAACGCCAACGACCCGGTGGCCGACTATTTGGCCGACATCTTCACCTTGCCCGCCTCACTGGCTGGCTTGCCCGGCATGAGCCTGCCCGCAGGCTTTGGTGCGGGCAACATGCCTGTGGGCCTGCAGTTGATCGGCAACTACTTCCAAGAAGCCAAGTTGCTGAACGCTGCGCACCGACTGCAACAAGCCACCGATTTCCACCTTCGCAAGCCGGAGGGCATTTGATATGACCGCTAAATTAGTTCAAGGCTACGAAGTCGTCATCGGCTTTGAAACGCACACCCAACTCTCGACCCAGAGCAAGATTTTCAGCCGCGCCTCGGTGGCGTTTGGTGCCGAGCCCAACACGCAAGCCTGCGCGGTGGACATGGCCCTGCCCGGCACACTGCCCGTGATGAACATGGGCGCGGTCGAGCGCGCCATCGAATTCGGTCTGGCCGTCAACGCGCACATCGCCGAGCGCAGCATTTTTGCGCGCAAAAACTACTTCTACCCCGACCTGCCCAAGGGCTACCAGATCAGCCAGTTCGAGATCCCGGTGGTGCAGGGCGGCGAGGTGTCGTTCTTCCTCGAAGAAGGCAAAGAAACGGTGCGCAAAACCGTGCGTCTGGAGCGTGCCCACCTGGAAGAAGACGCGGGCAAATCGCTGCACGAGGATTTCATTGGTCAAAGTGGCATCGACCTGAACCGCGCCGGCACACCCCTGCTGGAGATCGTGACCCAGCCTGACATGCGGAGCAGTGATGAGGCCGTGGCCTACGCCAAAGAGCTGCACAAGATCGTGACCTGGGTCGGCATTTGTGACGGCAACATGCAAGAAGGCAGCTTCCGCTGCGACGCCAACGTGTCGGTGCGCAAGCCCGGTGGCCCTTTGGGCACCCGCCGCGAGATCAAAAACTTGAACAGCTTCAAGTTCATGCAGCAAGCCATTGACTACGAAGTGCGCTGGCAGATCGACCAAATCGAAGACGGCCACGCCATCCAGCAAGCCACCGTGCTGTTCGACCCCGACACCGGCGAGACCCGCGCCATGCGCACCAAGGAAGACGCCGCCGACTACCGCTACTTTCCTGACCCCGACCTGCCGCCGCTGGTGATTGGCCGCGATTGGGTGGAGCGCGTCAAAGGCGAGATGGCCGAGCTGCCCCGCGTGATGGCCGAGCGCTTCGTCAAAGATTACGCGCTGCCCGAATACGACGCCACCCAGCTAACGCAAAGCAAGGCGGTTGCCGCCTACTTTGAAGCCACGGCCAAGGCCTGCGGCCAAGCCAAACTGGCCAGCAACTGGATCATGGGCGAAGTGTCACGCCGCCTGAACGCCAGCGAGATGGCGATCGAACAAGCCCCGGTGAGCGCCGCCCAACTGGCCGCCCTGATTGGCCGCATCAGCGACAACACCATCAGCAACAACGCAGCGCGTCAGGTGTTTGAAGCGTTGTGGACCGAAGGTGCGGATGCGGAGGGCGCCGCTTGCGCAGCGCGTGTCGACGCCATCATCGAAGCCAAAGGCCTCAAGCAGATGAACGACACCGGCGAGCTGGAAAAGATCATCGACGACGTGCTGGCCGCCAACCCCAAGAACGTGGAAGAGTTCAAAGCCGGCAACACCAAAGCCCTGAACGGCCTGGTCGGCCCGATCATGAAAGCCAGCAAGGGCAAGGCCAATCCGGGGCAGGTTAATGCGCTGTTGATGAAGAAGCTCCGGTAAGAATTATTCCGAGTTGTCCAAAAGAATGGCTGGTATGCTTTTTAATTGGAAGGCTTAGCAGTCTTTAGCATTTCAGCTAGGTTTTTCAATTCAAAAATTCGCTCCTTTTGCTCGGGCGAAAGCTGATTGAAATCATTCAACTCTTCTAATTTTTCGGAGATTACATCCAAGGTGAGCTGCTGGCGCTCAAGGTCGCGAATTTTTCTTAGCAGCGTGTCGGCTAGCGTTGTTGATCCCCACTTCGCATCCACATCCAGTATGACTTCATCGCTCGGCTTGATTTGACGAAGTAGGGCACGCATTAGGTCTATGCAGCTGACCATTTGAAACGATATGCCAATCAGCACAATCAGGAGTAGTGTTGCAATGATGTTCAGGTAAGTCATGTATTTTTGTCTCTTAAGTTTCAGAAAGTCATGGACATCATTCAAGCCTGTTTAGTCTTACGCAGACGGCCAATCAATTTCGCGATGCCCCGGACTAAATAGGCGACACCAAGTCCGATCAACGACATCACTACAGTGAACAATACCCACACATAAAGCACGACGCCTTGAACAATCATGTCTTGGTCGTTGGTTGGCTCCGGATGCGTTTGAAGTTTTTCAGCAAGCACGCCGCCCAAAGTGAAGACGAGGTGAAAGATCACGAAGGTGATCAGTGCTTTTTTGTGGAAGCTCATTATTGAATTATTGGTTGATAAATTCCAGAACAGCGCTGACTTCCTCGATCGTTGTGATGAACCATTCATCACCCGGAGCATCTTCTTTCCAGCGTCCACGAGCCTTGAGAACTGCGTGAATGGCATCTTCAATCTGCGCCACACGTTGGACCTGCCAGCGTCCGAGGATTTCGGGACGCTCAAAGAAGCCTGAGCCTTTGCACTGACCATAGACACGGGTTTCCACATCCGCCGCTGTCGTCAGTCCAACTTTGATAGGGAAAGGCTGATCAACCCGCTTGATGGCGGGAAATGTAAAGGCATAAATCCATCCATTGAATTCAACGGTGGGTTGGTCTTCTACGTTTTCGTCGGTGTCTTCGTCGGCCTCTTCAATGACCTCTGTATCCGATTTAAGCCGATACATACCCGACTTACCAAGCCAGACGAATGGCGATTCAGAACCTCGTTTGGCTCGAAGTGAGACAAAGAACTTTAAAGCCGAACCCACTTGCTGCAACTTCCCGTCCGTGTCACGGGCCGGGTAGGTCATGGCTTGCTGCTCGTCGCTCAGATAACGTCCAATCACACGATTGGCAACTGGATGAAGCCTGAAAGGCTCCCCGGTCTTGGCCTCGGGTTCACTGGCGATTTCGTTCAGCAGGTGATAACGCGCCATCCGATAGCAGAAGGACGCGTTTGGTTCAAATTCGATGGGCAGTGGTTTCATGAGGCACTGTTTTAAAAATCATCAGCAACTATAGACCAATGCCACGCACTTTCAAGGACAAACAACCCGAACTGAAGAGTGAACCTGTAAGCCACAATCAGCATATGCCTGCATTTTCCAATCGCGCCATTTACTACCTTCCGGGCCACGGAGGCCAGTTAGCCACCGGTCTGGGTCAAGGCCTGATGGATCGGGGTTTCGATGTCGCCGGCCGCGAAACGCGTGGCGACTTCCGAGCACTGCCTTTTGATGCACAGGTGCAGACCATCGTGGATGACCTGCAAAGCCATTTCTGGCATGAACAGGCACTGGTGATCTGCAATTCCTTCGGTTCATATCTGTTCCTGCAAGCTCAAACCCAAATGCCATCTTTCGTGGGCCGGGTGCTGTTGCTGTCACCCATCGTTGGCGAGTTCACGAACGAACAAGCCAGAACCAGCTTTTCGCCACCACGGCCAGAACGGCTGAAAACGCTGGCCGAGACAGGGCAATTCAATGCACCGGCCCACTGTGAAATTCATGTTGGGGAAGAAGACTGGCAGAGCATCCCGGCCAACGTGCAGGCCTTTGGCCGGTTGACGGGCATTCCCGTGACGGTTGTCCCGAATGGCGGACATGACTTGGGCGAAGCCTATGTGGGACCGCTGCTGGATCGGTGGCTGTATGACCACGCAGCCTGACAGTTACGGTTTACCCACGCATGTCTGCCCGCTTCATCTGGCTTGTTTCTCTGGTTTTAGCTACAGGCCTGTTCATTGCCCTCGGCCTGTTCTGGCGCAGCGAGTCTGACCTTGAGGTCACGCATCACGACATGCGCGGACCATCCCAAGCAACCAGCTTCCGTGTGGTGCAACTGTCCGACCTTCACATGCAGCGCTTTGGCGAGGCAGAGAAGGCCATCGTGGCCCAGGTGCAGACGCTGAAGCCTGATTTGGTGGTGCTCACTGGCGATGCCATCGACCGTGCCGATGCACTGCCTGTGTTGAAGGATTTTTTGGCGGCCTTGGGCACCATTCCCGTCGTGGCCGTGCCGGGCAACTGGGAGCACTGGAGCGGTGCGGATTTCCCTGCTTTGGTTACGCTTTTTGCAGACCAGCCCAATGGCCGGTTCCTGCTCAATGAGCGGGTGTCATTCACATCTGCGGAAAGAAAAATCCATTTGATCGGACTGGACGACTTTACTGCCGGACAACCTGATGCACAGCTGCTGTTAACGGCCCCGTCAGACGATGTGACTGTTCTTGTTCAGCACTCACCTGGTTTCTTTGATTTACCCAAGGTCAACCGCCGAATGGATCAGCAACGGCTTTCCTTGTGCTTGTCGGGACACACTCATGGCGGTCAAGTGACCATTGGCGGTTGGGCGCCATTCAGGCCTGTGGGCAGCGGACGTTTCGTGGCTGGGTTCTACGATGTACCGGGTTGTCGCTTGTATGTTTCGAAGGGTTTGGGCACATCTATCCTGCCGTTGCGCTGGGGTGCTGCGCCAGAAATTCCGGTGTTTGATCTGTGAAGCGGCTCACCTCCTCGGGGCACTGAAAAATCCAAGCACTTCTCAGCCAACTGGTCTGTCAAAGTCCACTTAAGCATGGGCGTTGTCATCGGTGATGCCTGACAACAAATCGTCCAGCTTGTACCGTGTCCCGCGCCCCACCCCCGTCTGCACCAACACCCCCATATCGCACAGCGCCGTGAGTTCGCGATAGGCCGTGGCGCGTGACACGCGGCAGAGGTTCACGTATTTCTCGGTGCTGATGCCGTTGGCAAATCCTTCTGGCCCTACGTCATAGAGTTTATTGATCGCCTTGGTTTGCGTGGGCGTGAGCTGCGGGTGTTGCTCGCGCAGTTCGGTCCAGAAGCGGGTTTTGCGCATGGCTGCTTGCATGTGTCCCCATGTGGCATCGGCGGCTTTGTGCACGCAGCCCACAAACCATTGCACCCAAGGCGTTACATCCATGTTGGCCTGTCCGGTGGCCGCTTGCAGCTGGGCGTAGTAGCCCGCCCGGTCCAGCCACATTTGCTGCGACAGGCTCCACAAACGCTTGTCGGTTTTCAGGTCTTGTGCCAGGGCCATTTCAACCAAGGCCCGACCCACGCGGCCATTACCGTCCTCAAAGGGGTGAATGGCCTCGAGCCACAGATGGGCCAGCGCCGCACGCACCAGGCCGTCGGTTTTCCCATGGCTGCTATTGAACCATTCCACCAGACGCGCCATCTGCGGATACACATCAGCCGAGTCGGGGGCCTGGTAGTGCACGATGTGGGGCTTGCCCATGCGGGGCGTGACGATCTGCATCGGTTCGGCATGGTTGCGGTAAGCGCCTGTGCGGATTTTCTGAATGCCACTGCGCCCGGTCGGGAACAAGGCGGCTTGCCAGCCATGCAGGATGTCGTGAGTCAACGGCTGATGCCTTTGCTCAATGGCCGCTTGCAGCACATCAAGCGTGGCTTCGGTTCGTGCGTCGCGCTCCAGCGCTTTGGCGTCGGCCAAGCCCAGCCGCCGGGCGGCAGAGGCCCGCACTGAATTGACTTGCAGCGTTTCACCCTCGATCTGCGCCGTGGCCACGGCTTCGTCGGCCCAGCCTTGCAGTTCCAATGCGCCCAAGTCCATCAGTTGCAGATGGCTGGCGAGCCCCATGGCTCGCCCCTGCGCATAGCGTGCAGCGGCCAACGCCGGTTGCAGCGCGGCCAGATCGACCTGAAATTCAGGCCAGCAAGGGGATTGCCAGAGGTACATGAAGCGTATTCTACGGATTTACGCTTCAAATGTGAAGCGTAAACAGCTTTTTTACGCTTCATTTCAGAGTATCCGGGGTGGCCCCCCCGATCAAGCCGAGGGTGACACCCTGTCACGTGAAGAGTGACAAACGATCAAGACGCTGCGTCAAAGAAAGTCACACCTGATTCAAGGGCACCACTTCTTGCTCAATTGCCCCAAACAAACTCTCGCCGTTCAAGCCCTTCATCTCAATGCGGATGGTGTCGCCAAACTTCATGAATTCGGTGCCCGGCTTGCCGTCCAAGATGGTTTCGATGGCGCGTTTTTCGGCGATGCAGCTGTAGCCTTTGGGCCACTCGGGTTTGCCCTTCACTTCCACGCTTTTGTTGCTCACGGTGCCGCTGCCCACGATGGAGCCGGCCCGCACGTTGCGGGTTTTGCAGATGTGGGCGATCAGTTGCCCAAAGTGGAAGGTCATCTCGGGGCCGGCCTCGCACATGCCCACTTTGCGGCCATTCCAGGTGGACTGCAGCGTCAGGTGCACGCGCCCGCCTTGCCAGGCCTCACCCAGCTCGTCGGGCGTCACGGCCACGGGGCTGAAGGCGGTGGCGGGTTTGCTCTGGAAGAAGCCAAAGCCTTTGGCCAACTCGTTGGGAATCAGGTTGCGCAGGCTCACGTCGTTAGCCAGCATGACCAAGCGCACAGCCTCGATCGCATCGTCCGCGCTGGTCTGCATGGGCACATCGCCGGTGATGACGGCGATCTCAGCTTCAAAGTCGATGCCAAACGCTTCGCTGGCGCACACCACAGGATCACACGGGCCGATGAAATCATCGCTGCCGCCTTGGTACATCAGCGGGTCGGTGTAAAAGCTGGACGGCACTTCAGAGTTGCGGGCCGCACGGACCAACTCCACATGGTTGAGGTAGGCTGAGCCGTCAGCCCACTGGTAGGCGCGGGGCAATGGGGCCATGCAGCGCTCGGAATCAAAAGGGAAAGCGTGGCGTGACTTGCCCTGGTTCAGCGTGGTGTACAGGTCTTCCAATTGGGGGGCCAAGAAGTTCCAGTCGTCGAGCACCTGTTGCAATTTGCTGGCGATGCCGGTCGCATAATGTGCGGTGCTCAGGTCACGTGAAACCACCACCAGTTGTCCGTCGCGTGAGCCGTCTTTGTAGGTCGCCAATTTCATGTTGAATGTGTCCGTTCTGGTCGCGATGCGCTACAGTGTGCACCAGCGAGAAATTACGCATTGTTAAACTCATTTAACTAAACGAAACCAGATTCTAGGCGATATGGACACAGACAGCACCGCTTCCAGCCCGCAAGACGGTGACAAGGAACGCGCAGGGATTCAATCGGTCGAGGTCGGGTTTGCCTTGCTGGATGTCTTGGCCCAAGCGCCCGCCCCCTTGATGCTGCGCGACCTGGCCGCCGCCGCCCACATGAGCGCGGCCAAAGCCCACCGTTATTTGGTCAGCTTCCAGCGCCTGGGCCTGGTGGTGCAAGACAGCACCAGCACCCGATACGAATTGGGCCCTGCCACCTTGCGGCTGGGCTTGGCCACCTTGTCGCGGCTGGACGCCGTCAAGATGGCGCGCTCACGCTTGCCCGCCTTGATCGAGGCCACGGGCCACACCATGGCGCTGGCCGTTTGGGGCAACCGGGGTCCGACCTTGGTGCATTGGCAAGAAACCCCGCTGGCCATGCCGGTCAGCTTGCGCTTGGGCGATGTGATGCCGCTCTTGTCTTCGGCCACGGGCCGGTGCTTTGCGGCCTTCAACAGCCATGGCGGTGCCGCCGAAAAAGCCCGCCCCATGATCGAAGAAGAATTGGCCTTGGCCCGCAAAGTGGGCCGCAGCGACTTGCCCAGCACGCCCGCGCAAGTACAGGCCATGCTGAAAGAAACGCGCCAACAAGGCCTGGGCCGCGTGGTCAATGTCTTGTTGCCTGGCATTTCAGGGTTTTGCGCCCCGGTTTTTGACGCTGACGGACACTTGGTGCTGGGCGTGGTGGCACTGGGTTCATCGGCCACCCTTGACACGGCATGGGACGGGCCGATTGCCCTAAGCCTGCGACAGTTTGCCCGGCAACTGTCGGCTGACTTGGGCTGGCGTGCTTGATGCCTGCCAAGCTGGGCCGCCCACACACCGGCGACAAACCCGCTTTGTCAGGGCCACCCTCACGCCGGACTTTGCTGGCCCTGGTGCTGGTCGTGCTGGTGGCGCACGCTGTGGCGCTGTTGAGTGTGTCCGGTTCACTGGATCTGCGCCTGCCTGCCGACGACGCCGTGCGCGCCGGGCCGATGCAAACGCGCTGGCTGCCCCCGCCCGCCAGCACGGCACCAACGCCCCCTGTCCAAAAGATCGCCGCACCGCGCACCCGCGTGGCCACCGAGCCCACACCTGAGCCGGAAGCGGCAGAGTTGCCCCCCGAAGCGAGCAAGGCCACCGAGCCCGACCCGGCCCCCCCCGCCGAGAGTCCTACCGAGAGCGCACTTGCGACACCCCTTGAAGCGGCACCCAACACGCAAACAGAATCGGTGACACCGCAAGCAACAGCAACACCCATGGCCACGCCAGCCAGTGATGCGGGTGCAGCAACGGCCACGGCCGCCATGCCCCTCATTCCGCTGGGGGCCTTGCCACCCTCGACTTTGCTGAGCTACCGATTGACGGGTTTGGCCAAGGGCCTCACCTACCACGCCACGGGCGAGCTGCGCTGGCAAGCCAACGAGAGCGCCTACGCCATGAGTTTGTCGGTCAGGGCTTTTTTGCTTGGCTCACGGCACTGGCGCAGCGTGGGCGTCATCAACGCCTCGGGTCTGGCCCCCACTCGCTTTTCAGACAGCTGGCGCAACGAACGCGCCACCCACTTTGACCGTGAAAACAAGCGACTGGTTTTCAGCAGCAACGCGCCCGTGGCCCCGCTGGAGCCGGGCGCGCAAGACCAGATCAGCCTGTATGTGCAACTGGCCGCCGCCATGGCGGGCGAGCCGCAGCGCTTTCAGCCAGGGACACGGCTGCAAATTCAAACCGCCACCACGCGCGACGCCTTGCCCTGGTTGCTGACCATGGCACCTGCTGAAACCCTGACATTGGCCGACCAAACCCTCCTGACGGCCAAATGGGTGTGCCAGCCGCGCAACCGTTTTGACGCAAAGGTGGAGTTTTGGGTGGCCGAAAAATACGCCTGGATGCCCGTGCGCATCCGCATCACCCAGATCAGCGGTGACTTCATCGACCTGACGCTGAGTGGTCAAGAGCCCCTGCCGCCTTTGCCTGTTACTGAGCTGCCTGCCGGGAAAACCACACCATCTTGAAGTTCATCCCAAAAGCCCCAAGTGTTCAGCACAAGTTGAGAGAGAATGAATGCATGAACCTGTTGTACGAATCTGAAACCTTTGCCGTGATGCATGTGCTGGCCAACGCGCCTGCCGAGCCGGCCCCCGTGACCAGCAAGCCCATGCTGGAACGCCATGGTTTCGAAATTGTGGACAAACGTTCTGGCAAAGAGGTCTATCTGGACGGCTCATGGGCCGAAATGTTCCAGCAGCAAATCCAGGCCTGGCAACAACACACCCCCACCCAAGAAGAAGTCGAAGACACCCTCGAGGGCTATACCGGCCTGGCCCAACAACCGGTGGTGGTGCACTGAAGCCGCTTGCCGGTGTCTGTGACTTTGTCTTTTGTCTTTTGTCTTTTGTCTTTTGTCTTTTGTCTTTTGTCGTCATGAACGACTGGGTTTTGTCATACCCGACTTGATCGGGTATCCATGTGGTTCAAATCGTGGATACCCGCATTCGCGGGCATGACATATTGGTTACCTCTGGCCTCTTACCTCTCACCTCTCACCTCTCACCTCTCACCTCTCACCGCCTACTGGTCAGACGGCTTTTTTGTGACCGCCGAGCCACTGAAAAATCGGGCCCACCAAAATCAGCACGGCTACCAAACGGCAAACCTGAAAAGCCGTGACCACCGGCACGCCCAACTGCAAGACTTTGGCGGTGATCGCCATCTCGGCAATGCCGCCCGGTGAGGTGCCCAAAATCAAAGTCGCAGGGTGCAGCCCCGTGGCCCACGCCAGCGCCAAGCCAAAACCCACAGACAGCACCATCATGACCACCGTGCCCATGGCGGCCGACGCCAGCCAACGCGGCGCGGTGTGCACAAATTCACGCTGAAAGCGCACCCCCAGACTCACGCCAATGACCAGCTGCGCCGCGTTCGACAAAGCCGTGGGCACCGCCGACCAATACGCCCCCGAAAGCGTCAGCCCCATCGACACCAGCAAAGCGCCCATGAACCACGGATTGGTGCGTTTGAGCCAAGTCATGAACAACGCCCCGCCCGCCGTGGCCAGCGCCAGCCACAGCAAGCCCGGCCACTGCGCCACACGCGGCCCCGGCAGCAGGCGGGCATCGACCTGCAAGCCCCAATGGTTTTGCGCCCATTGCATGGCAAAGGGCACCGACACCACCACGATCACCAACCGCACGCTGTGCGCTGCCGCCACCAAGTCGGTGCGGGCACCATGGCGTTCGGCCAACAAGGTCATCTCTGACGCGCCACCAATCGCGCTGGCAAAGTAACTGGTGGCCCGCCAAGCCCCCGGCGGCAGGTGTGAAAAATCGGCCGCATGCTGGCGTTGCAGCCACGCACCAAACAAAGCCCCCAAGCCCAGCGCCCAAAGCACTGCCAGCGCAATCGCCCACCACAGACTGACCACCAGTTCACTCACCTGCGGTGTGAAATACAGGCCCAAAGCGGCACCAATCACCCACTGCCCAGCGTTGCGCAACAAGGCCGCACTGCGCGTGGGCGCGCCCAGCACCGAGGCCACCGCCGTCGCCAGCAACGGCCCCAGCATCCATGGAATCGGTGTGTGCAACCAGACACACACCTGGGCAGCAGCCAGCGCCACCAGCAAGGTCAACGCCGTTCGCCCCCAAAACATCATGCTCGGCCCCATCGGTCGACGGGAACCCGCTCAGGCATGCCTGCGGATGCTGTCGGCCACCGTCTGCACGATCTGGTCGATGTGCGCGTCTTCCACGATGTAAGGCGGGCAAATGACGATGTTTTCGCCCGCCGGGCGCACCCACACGCCTTTGTGAAAGCAGTCCATAAAAATGTCATAGGCCCGCTTTCCGGGCGAGCCCGCGATGCTGGCCAGCTCGACCGCCCCGGCCAGGCCCAAGGTGCGGATGCCGATCACGTTGGGCAAGCCTTTCAGGGCACTGTGCATCGCATCGCCCAACACGCGGCCTTGCTGGCCCGCACGGGCAAACAGGTTTTCTTCTGCCATTAAATCGAGCGTGGCAATGGCCGCAGCGCAGGCCACGGGGTGGCCGGAATAGGTATAGCCATGGAAAAACTCGATGGCATGCTGCGGCGAGTTGGCGTTCATCATCGCGTCGTAGATGAAGTCGCGGCAGATCACGCCGCCCAGCGGGATCACGCCATTGGTCACCGCTTTGGCAAAGTTCAGCATGTCGGGCACCACGCCGTAATAGTCGGCGCCAAAGTTCACGCCCAAACGGCCAAAGCCGGTGATGACCTCGTCAAAAATCAGCAAGATGCCGTGCTTATCGCAAATCTCGCGCAGGCGCTTCACATAGCCCTGTGGCGGGATGTACCAACCCGCGCTGCCCGCAATCGGCTCGACGATGACCGCCGCCACATTGCTCGGGTCGTGCAGCACCAAGATGCGGTTTTCCAGCTCCAGCAAGGGGTCTTCGGCCCACACCGGTTCTTCGTGGTGGATGTAGGCATGGTTGACCGGGTCGTGGATGAAACGCATGTGGTCGACACGCGGCAACAACTGCGCCCCAAACGCCTTGCGGTTGGCCGGCAGGCCGCCCACGCTCATGCCGCCAAAGTTGACGCCGTGGTAACCCTTTTCGCGGCCGATGAACACCGTGCGGTGGCCTTCGCCCCGGGCGCGGTGGTAAGCCAGCGCCACTTTCAAGGCGGTGTCGGCGGCCTCAGAGCCCGAATTGCAAAACAACACCTTGTTCAAGTCCCCCGGGGCCATGTCGGCAATCATCTGCGCCGCTTTGAAGGCCTTGTCGTTGCTGGCCTGGAACGCCGTGGCGTAGTCCAGCGTGTCGAGCTGCTTTTTGATGGCTTCGTTGATCGGCTTGCGGTTGTGGCCCGCGCCCACACACCACAGGCTAGAGATGCCGTCGATGACTTTTTTGCCATCGTGGGTGGTGAAGTGCATGCCCTCGGCACCCACGAACACTCGGGGGTCTTGGCGGAAAGTGCGGTTGGGCGTGAAGGGCAACCACTGGTTGTCCATGTTCAGATCGGTGTGGGTCACGGCAAAAACTCCTTGAAATCCATTCAGCCAGCCAGTTTAAAGCCCGCAAGGGCCTGGCCCCGCCACCGGGGCGACATGCCGCGCCTGTGCCTGAGGACCCCGGAGGGTGTCTCTACAATAAGCCGTCCTGAACCGAAGCGCCCCACCTTTTAAAGGGCGCATCCACCCAACCGCTTTGCCCCATGACCACGACTTACATCCTGACGCTTTCTTGCCCTGACCGCACCGGCATCGTGCATGCCGTGTCGGGTTTTTTGTTGGAGCGAGGCGGCAACATCGAAGAAGCGGCGCAATACAACGACCACGACACTGGCCTGTTTTTCATGCGCGTGCAGTTTGCGTGCGGCCAAGAGGACGGCGCAGCACTCAACGCGCAATGGGGCGAGTTTGCACAGACCTTTCAGATGAAGTGGGACTTGCACGCCACCACCCAGCCCATGCGCACCGTGCTCATGGTCAGCAAGGAAGGCCATTGCCTGAATGACCTGCTGTTCCGCTGGAAGAGCGGCCTGCTGCCTTTGGACATCCGCGCCATCGTGAGCAACCACCGCGAGTTCTACCAGCTGGCGGCCAGCTACAACGTGCCGTTTCACCACATTCCGGTGACCGCCGCCACCAAAGAACAGGCCGAAGCCAAGCAGTACGAAATCATCCAGGCCGAAGGTGCCGAGCTGGTGGTGCTGGCCCGCTACATGCAAATTCTGAGCGATGACCTGTGCCGCAAACTGGCCGGCCGTGCCATCAACATCCACCACTCGTTCTTGCCCAGCTTCAAGGGCGCCAAGCCTTACTACCAAGCGCACGACCGGGGTGTGAAACTGATTGGCGCCACCGCCCACTATGTGACGGCCGACCTGGACGAAGGCCCGATCATTGAGCAAGACGTGGCCCGTGTGGACCACAGCAAAACCGTGGAAGACCTGACCACGATTGGCCGCGACACCGAAAGCCAAGTGCTGGCCCGCGCGGTCAAATGGCACAGCGAACACCGCGTGCTGATCAACGGCCACAAGACGGTCATATTTAAATAATGTCCGCCAACTCCCGCATCCCGCCGATCCAATGCCTCTTGACCTTTGAGGCCCTGGCGCGCCTGCGCAGCGTGACACAGGCAGCCGAAGAGCTGTGCGTGACGCCCAGCGCCGTCAGTCACCGCGTCAAACAGCTGGAGCAAATCATCGGCACCAAGCTGTTTGGCCGGGCCGATTTTTCGCTCACGACCGAAGGCATCGAATACCTGGCGCACGTGCGCGAAGGGCTGGTGTCGCTGCAGCGCTTTCCCAGCGCCAGCAACACCCCGGGGCGGCGCAAGCTGCGCCTGGCGGTCACGCCCACTTTTGCCCGCTCGGTGCTCATGCCGCGCCTGAAACATTTTCTGGACGCCTACCCCGAGATCGACATCACTTTGCAGGTCAGCATTCCGCTTTTGGACGTGGTGGCCGAAGACGCCGACCTGACCGTGCGCTTTGGCACAGGCCGCTACTCGGACGTAGAACACGTCTGCCTGGCAAAAGACGAGGTCACGCCCTTGGCATCGCCCGCTTGGTTGCGTGAAAACGGCCCCTTTGCCAACGCCGAAGACCTGCAAGGCCAGCCTCTGCTGCGCAGCCCACTAGAGCCCTGGCGTACCTGGTTTGCCGCACACGACCTCGATTGGCCCGAACCCATCGACGGGTCATCGTTCAACGACATCGGCCTCATGTGCGATGCCGCCGCCCAAGGCCTGGGCATCGGCCTGATCCGCACCAAGCTGGGCGCACCCTGGCTGGAAAGCGGCCAACTGGTCCGCCTGTTTGAACGCAGCGTGCCCAGCCCCCATGCCCACTACCTGTGCTGGCGCACCGGCACCATGGAGCGCTGGGAATGCGCCGCCTTTGCCGACTGGCTGAAAAAAGCGCTGGCCTGAGCGGCCAAATTCACAAACCCATCAAAGATTCTTCAGCCCCGGCGATCCGCCTTGCGCTTACAGTGATGGCTTAACTTCAGGTTTTGACTGTCATGAGTGCCAACACCCCCATCGAAACCCAGCAATTGACCGCCACCGAACGGGCCGAACGCCAGCGTGCCGTGGTGCAGGCCCTGGGCCGCGTGCTGCCCCAAGATGCCATCCTCTACACCCCCGAAGACACCACGCCCTATGAGTGCGACGGCCTGACCGCCTACCGTGAGCGGCCCTTGGTGGTGGCTTTGCCCGAGACCGAAGCCCAAGTGCAGGCTGTGCTCAAGGTCTGCCACGCCCTGCAAGTGCCCGTGGTGGCACGCGGTGCGGGCACCGGCCTGTCGGGCGGGGCCATGCCGCACCGCATGGGCGTCACCTTGTCGATGGCCCGCTTCAACCAGATCAAAACCGTGGACCCGGTCAGCCGCACGGCGGTGGTGCAGTGCGGCGTGCGCAACCTGGCCATCAGCGAAGCGGCCGCGCCCTATGGCCTGTATTACGCACCCGACCCGTCGAGCCAGATCGCCTGCACGATTGGCGGCAACGTGGCCGAAAACTCGGGCGGGGTGCACTGCCTCAAATACGGCCTCACGGTGCACAACGTGCTCAAAGTCAAAGGCTTCACGATCGAAGGCGATCCGATTGAATTTGGCAGCGACGCCCTCGACACGGCTGGCTACGACCTGTTGGCCGTGCTGGTGGGCAGCGAAGGCATGCTGGCCGTGACCACCGAAGTCACCGTCAAGCTGGTGCCCAAACCGATGCTGGCTCGCTGCATCATGGCCAGCTTTGACGACGTGCGCAAAGCCGGTGACGCGGTGGCCGCCGTGATCGCAGCGGGCATCATCCCCGCAGGGCTAGAGATGATGGACGGCCCCATGACCGCCGCCGTCGAAGACTTTGTGCACGCCGACTACGACCTGAGCGCCGCCGCTATTCTTTTGTGCGAGAGCGACGGCACGCCCGAAGAAGTCGAAGAAGAAATCGGCCACATGAGCGAGGTGCTGCGCGGCTGCGGCGCGACCGCCATCACCGTCAGCCGTGACGAAGCCCAGCGCATGAAGTTCTGGAGCGGGCGCAAAAACGCCTTCCCGGCATCGGGTCGCATCAGCCCCGACTACATGTGCATGGACTCGACCATTCCGCGCAAGCGCCTGGCCGACATCTTGCAAGCCATCTCGGAGATGGAAACGAAATACGCGCTGCGCTGCCTGAACGTGTTCCACGCAGGCGACGGCAATCTGCACCCACTGATCTTGTTCGACGCCAACGACGCCGACCAACTGCGCCGCTGCGAGCTGTTTGGCGCCGAAATTTTGGAGACCAGCGTGGCCATGGGCGGCACCGTCACGGGTGAGCACGGCGTGGGCATCGAAAAAGTCAACAGCATGTGCGTGCAGTTCAGCGCCGAAGAAAACGAACAGATGTTCGCCGTCAAACGCGCCTTCGACCCACAAAGCCTTTTGAACCCCGGCAAAGTCATCCCCACGCTCAACCGGTGCGCTGAATATGGCCGCATGCTGGTGCGTGCGGGGGCGATCAAACACCCGGAGTTGGAGCGGTTCTGAGCTTCACCAACACCCCACAGGCCTGAGAAATTCTCAGGCTTTTTTTTCGGGGTCATTGCCCGTCACGCAAAGTCGCAATGATTTATTGGTTGCGCGCGCAACCAAATTCACCTAAGATCCGGTCAGATTCAAAAACCACTGCACCCGACACGCATGGCCACCCCCCTTGACCGCACGCTGACCTACCGCCTGCACCAACTGCACAAGCTGACCGACTCGGACAGTCAATCGGCCTACCCTGAACACACGGGTTTGTCGATGAGCGATGGGCGCTGCTTGACGACGATTGGCACCTTCGAGCCTTTGTCGGTGAAAGAACTGGCCGAAAAAGCCAACCTGAACAAAGGCCAAGCCAGCCGTGGCGCGCAGGCGCTGGTCGATCAGGGTTTGGTGCTCAAGGCCGATCACCCGGGCGATGGCCGGGGTGTGGTGCTGACCTTGACGTCTGTCGGGCGCGGGGTGTTCGACCGCGCCATGGACATGGTCGCCCAACGCAACCAAGAGATCTTCGGCTGCCTGACAGAAAAAGAACAAACGACTTTGAGCGCCATGTTCGATCGCCTGATTGCCCACGCCCGTCCGGGCGTTACGACGGACTCTCGTCCGAGCGTTACGACGGACTCCAGTCCAGTCCTTGCTTCGAACTCTCGCCCGCGCTGAACCCCAACATCCGGAAGACAAAATGCACACACCCACCACCGAAGCCCGCCCTTCTATTTATTACCAGTACGAGGTTTTCAAACCTTGGCTGGCTTCGGCGCACCCCCCGCAGACGCGGCAAAAGGTGGTGATCGTCGGCTCCGGCCCCGCAGGCATGGTGACGGCGCTGGAGTTGGCCCGCCACGGCGTGCCCAGCGTGGTGCTCAGCGCCGAGCTGCAGTTTTCTCAAGGCAGCCGCGCCATCTGCTTTACCCGCCGTTCGATGGAAATCTTGCAGCAAGTGGGGGTGGCCGACCGCATGACCGCAGGCGGTCTGCCTTGGCGCTTTGGCAACTCGTTTTACCGGGGCCAGCGCGTGTTCCGCATGGAAGCGCCGCACGATGCCGATGACCGGTTTTTCCCGATCATCAACGTGCAGCAGCAGTTCATGGAGGAGTACCTGCACGACGCCTGCAAAGCCAGCCCGCTGATCGATTTCCGCTGGGGCAACAAGGTCAACACCGTGGTGCAAAAAGACGGCTATGCGCAATTGGAGGTCGACACGCCCGAAGGCCCGTACACGCTGGAGAGCGACTGGGTAGTGGCCGCTGACGGCGGGCGCTCGGGCATCCGCACAGCCATGAACCTGCAAATGGAAGGCGCGTCTTACGAAGGTTTTTTCGTGATCGCCGACATCAAGATTGACCTGCCTTTGCCCACCGAGCGCCTGGCTTACTTTGACCCCGACTGGAACCCCGGCAACACCATCCTGATGCACCGTGAGCCCAACGGCATTTGGCGCGTGGACTACCAACTGCCACCGGGCGAAACGCCCGAAGAGGCGCTGCGCCCCGAGTCACTCAAAGCCCGCATCAACGCGCAACTGGCCATGATCGGCCACGCCGGTGTGCCATGGGAGATGGACTGGTCTTCGGTCTATTCGGCCCGCACGCTCACGCTGCCCGACTTTGTGCACGGCAGCGTCATCTTCACGGGCGACGCAGCGCACCTGCTGCCGATTTTTGGCGTGCGCGGGGCCAACACCGCCTTTCAAGACGCGCAGTCTTTGGGCTGGCACCTGGCTTTTGTGGCCAAAGGCCTTGCCGGCCCACAGCTGCTGGCCAACCACAGCGCCGAGCGCGTGGGCGCAGCCCGCGAGATCATCACCGAAGCGGGCAAAAGCACCCGCTTCATGGCCCCGCCCAGCCCGGGCTTTCGCCTGCTGCGCGACGCGGTGTTGTCGCTCTCGCTCACACAAGAATTTGTGCGGCCCCTGTACCACTGGCGCACCTCAAGGCCGCACGAGTACACGCACTCCCTGCTCAACAGCGCGGGCGACGACAACGGCTTGTTCAAGAGCGGCCCAGCCCACGGTGCGCCACCGCAAAACGTACGTCTGGGGGCCAATGACTTTTTGCTCGACCACCTGGGCGGCGGCTTTGATCTGCTGTATTTCACCGACACCACCTTGCCCGATGCCCTGCAACAAGTGATCAACGCCGCACGGCAAAAAGGCATGCCTTTGAACGTCACCGCTGTGGGCGCAGCGCAGCCCGTGGCCGGGGCCGATCAGCACCTGCCAGATGCCGATGGCCACCTGCGCCAACGCTACGGTGTGCCAGCCCATGGCGGCGCGTATTTGCTGCGCCCCGACCAGCACATCTGCGCCCGCTGGCTCACACTGGACGCCACGCGGCTGCAAGCGGCCCTGAACAACGCCTTGCCGCGATAAGGAAGAACACCATGACCCCCCTGTCACATTCACCCACACTTTCCATCGGCGGTCTCGAAACCGTCTACGACGCGCTGGCCACCGCCATCGACCAAGCCGGGGCCGACAAGGTCCAGCTGTTCCTCGTCAAGCTGGCTTTGCTCAACGCCAACGCGCTGGCCGACGAAACCCTTTTCCAGCAGCACATCACCGCTGCATTGCAAGACCTCTGACCCCCTCACTTCAAAGGAGACCCCCATGCTCGTTCAATCCGTTCACCACGTCGCTTACCGCTGCAAAGACGCCAAAGAAACCGTTGAGTGGTACCAAAAACACCTCGACATGAAATTTGTGCTGGCCATTGCCGAAAACGAAGTGCCTTCGACCAAAGCACCCGATCCCTATATGCACATCTTTTTGGACGCGGGCCACGGCAACATCCTGGCCTTTTTTGAGCTGCCCAACCAGCCCGAAATGGGCCGCGACACCAACACCCCGGCTTGGGTGCAGCACTTGGCTTTGAAGGTCGAGTCGATGGACGCGCTGATCGCTGCCAAAGACAAATTGGTCGCAGGCGGCATCGAGGTGCTCGGGCCGGTCGATCACACCATTTTCAAAAGCATTTATTTCTTTGACCCCAGCGGCCACCGCCTGGAGCTGGCCGCCGACTGCGGCACGCCCGAGATGATGAAAAAACTCGACGATGTGAAGTGGGACATGCTCGAAGAATGGAGCCAAACCAAACGCGCGCCCAAGCACGCCGCGTGGATGCACGACGGCAGCATGGCCGCTTGAAAGGGCCACGATGACCCTGCTGAACGACACCCATAACCCGGCGCTCAAAAGCTGGATCGCCTCGGCCAACAGCGCAGGCTGCGACTTCCCCATTCAAAACCTGCCGTTCGCGGTGTTCCGCCGCAAGGGCTCATCTGAGGCTTTTCGTGGCGGCGTGGCCATTGGCGACCAGATCGTGGACTTGGCCGCATTGGCCAAGTCAGGCCTTCTGACCGGCGAGGCCGCTGCAGCCGCCCAAGCGGGCGCGCAAGACAAGCTCAACGCCTTGATGGCGCTGGGCACCCCGGCTTGGAGCGCCTTGCGCCTGGCCCTGTCACGCGCCTTGCGCGAAGAGTCGGCAGCGCAAGCCGCTTTGCAAGACGGCCTCGTGCCGCAAGCCGAGGCCGAATTCGACGTGCCCGCCCGCATTGGCGACTACACCGACTTCTACACCTCGGTGCACCACGCCACCAACATCGGCAAACAGTTCCGCCCCGACAACCCCCTGCTGCCCAACTACAAGTGGGTGCCCATCGGTTACCACGGCCGCGCCTCCAGCATTGGCGTGTCGGGCCAGCAATTTCGCCGCCCGCTGGGCCAAACCATGCCGCCGGGCGCAGCCGCGCCCACATTCGGCCCCTGCAAGCGGCTGGACATCGAGCTGGAGCTGGGCATTTTTGTGGGCCGCAGCAATGCACTGGGCGAAGCCGTGGGCATCACCGAGGCCGAAGACCATGTGTTCGGCATCTGCCTGCTCAACGACTGGTCGGCCCGCGACATCCAGGGCTGGGAATACCAGCCGCTGGGGCCTTTCTTGTCGAAAAACTTTGCCTCCACGGTGTCGCCCTGGGTCGTCACCCTCGAAGCGCTGGCGCCCTACCGCGTGGCCTTCACACGGCCCGAAGGCGATCCACAGCCCATGGCCTATCTCGACTCAGCCGCCAACCGCCAAGGCGGTGCTTTTGACATCCAGCTGCAAGTGGGCCTGCAAACCCCGAACATGCGTGCTGCCGGTCAAAGCGACGCCAGCATCTGCCGCACCAGCTACCGCCACGCCTATTGGACCGTGGCGCAGATGGTCACCCACCACACCGTCAACGGCTGCAACTTGCAAGCGGGTGACTTGCTGGGCAGCGGCACCCTGTCCGGCCCCACCTTGGACCAAGCAGGCGCCCTGATCGAGCTGACCACGGGTGGCAAGAACCCGATCGCCTTGCCCAACGGTGAGCAGCGCACCTGGCTCGAAGACGGCGACAGCGTGGTGCTGCGCGGCTGGTGCGAGCGCGAAGGCGCGGCACGCATTGGCTTTGGCGAATGCGTGGGCACGGTGCTGCCGGCGCGATTGCCCCAAGGCTGAGTCAACGGCGCTGCGCGGCCCAAGCGGCCAGCCCTCAGGACAGGCGAGAACTTACACTGGCTTGTCCACATGCAAAGGTGAAGCCATGAACTTTGAACCCCTGATCGAGTTGACCCGCAACGGTGTGCCAGAGTGCCTGCACATGGGCGCACTGGCCGTGACCGACACCGAAGGTCGTGTGCTGGCTCAGGTGGGCAACCCGCACTGGCTGTGCTTCACCCGATCGACCCTCAAGGCCATGCAGGCGCTGCCGCTGATCCAGTCGGGCGGCGTGGCCCATTTTGGCTTCACGCCACCCGAGTTGGCCATGATGTGTGCCAGCCACAACGGCGAGGCGATGCACGTCGAGCAGGTGGCGTCCATGTTGCGCAAAAGTGGCACCCGCACGCAGCAGATGCGTTGCGGCTGCCATGTGCCCTACCGCTTCACGTTTTTCGACCGCCCCATGCCCGAGGGCTTTGCCTACGATGAACGGCACCACAACTGCAGCGGCAAGCACAGTGGCTTTTTGGCCTATTGCGTGCAACACGGTTTGTCCACCGACGACTACACCGAGGTGGATCATCCATTGCAACAACAGGTGCGCCAAGCCGTGGCGCACCTGGCCGGTTTGCGCGAAGAAGAACTGACGCTGGGCATCGACGGATGCTCGGCCCCCAACTACGCCATGCCCTTGTCGCGCTTGGCCCGCAGCTATGCCCGTTTGGCCTGCCCCGAAGCCGATGGACTTTACGGCGAGAGCTTGCAGCGGCTGGGCCAAGCCATGAGCGCACACCCCGAACTGGTCTCGGGCACCGGGCGCAACGACGCCGACTTCATGCGTGCAGGCCGGGGCGATTGGGTCAGCAAAGTGGGGGCGGACGGCGTGCAGGTCGTGGCCAGCCGTGCGCGTGGTCAGGCACTGGCGGTCAAGATCATGGACGGCAACAAAGCGGCGCTGTTTGCCGCCACGGTCGAGGCCCTGGACCAACTGGGCTGGCTGGACGACGCCCAGCGCCAGCAACTGGCCCCTTGGCGTGCCCAGCAGCTGCTGAATGTGGCGGGCCTGCCCGTGGGCGAGCGGCGCAGTGTGTTCCAACTGCAAGCGGGCGCTGGGCGCTAAAAACTGCCGTCGCAGCCATCGCGGCAGCGGTTTTCAGCGCTTGCCAAAAATGGCCGTGCCCACCCGCACCATCGTGCTGCCCTCGGCAATGGCGGCGGCCAGATCGGCGCTCATGCCCATCGACAGCGTGTCCAGCGCCAAGCCTTGTGCGCGCAAATTGTCCAGCAAGTCTTTGGCTTGGCGGTGCACCGCCCGCATCTGGGCATCGGTTTCGGCGGGCTCGGGGATGGTCATCAAGCCGCGCAGCTGCAAGCGCGGCAAGGCGGCCACCGCCTGGGCCAGCGCAGGCAGGTCCTGCGGGACCACACCCGACTTGGTCTCGCCCCCATCCACATTGACCTGAATGCACACCTGCAACGGCGGCAGATGCGCGGGGCGCTGCTCGCTCAAGCGCTGCGCGATTTTCAGGCGGTCGATGCTGTGCACCCAGTCAAAGTGCTCGGCCACCAAGCGGGTTTTGTTGCTCTGGATCGAGCCGATGCAATGCCATTGCAAGGGCAAATCCTGCAGGGCCGTGATCTTGTCCACCGCTTCTTGGATGTAGTTTTCGCCAAAAGCGGTTTGCCCAGCGGCATGGGCGGACCGCACGGCATCGGCCGCCCAAGTCTTGGAGACGGCCAGCAATTGCACGCTGCCCGGCGCACGGCCTGCCGCTTGGCAGGCGGCCTGGATGTGCGCGTGGACTTGCGCCAGGTTCTCGGCGATGGAAGTGTTCATGGCCTGAGCGTACCAAACCCGAGTGCGAGCCTTCCGGGTGCTAACCTTTCTTGCGCACCCTCAGACAACACCCAGATGTCGCCCACCGGTCAGCCCAATGCACCCAAGGTGCACCGACTCTTGGCCAGACTGCTAAATTAGCCGCTTGTTTATCCTGAATCGAGACAACCATGAGCCAAATCGCTGCCAAAACCTACGAACCTGCACCCGCCCGCAAAGTCGCCTTTTTGGGCTTGGGCGTCATGGGCTATCCCATGGCCGGGCACTTGGCCCGCGCCGGTCACCATGTCACCGTTTACAACCGCAGCGCGGCCAAAGCAGCCGCTTGGGTGGCCGAATGCCCCGGCAACGCCAGCGCGCCCACCCCGCGTGAAGCGGCTGCGGGTGCCGACATCGTGTTCGCCTGTGTGGGCAACGACGATGACCTGCGCAGTGTGGTGTTGGGTCAAGACCTGGGCGGCGGCCAAAGGGCCGACGATGGCGCATTTGCCGGCATGAAGCCCGGTGCCATTTTTGTGGACCACACCACGGCTTCGGCCTCCATCGCACGGGAATTGTCTGCCGAAGCGCAAAAGCTCGGTCTGCAATTCATCGACGCCCCCGTCTCGGGTGGCCAGGCGGGTGCACAAAACGGCATGCTCACCGTGATGTGCGGTGGCGATGCCGTGGCTTTTGACAACGTCAAACCTGCCGCCATGGCGTTTTCGCGGGCTTTCACCTTGCTGGGCGAGTCGGGCGCGGGCCAGTTGGCCAAGATGGTCAACCAGATCTGCATCGCCGGACTGGTGCAAGGCTTGTCCGAAGCCGTGGCGTTTGGCCAGCAGGCGGGCCTGGACATGCACCAAGTGCTGGATGTGATCGGCAAGGGCGCTGCGCAAAGCTGGCAGCTGGACAACCGGGGCAAAACCATGGCCGATGACAAGTTCGAGTTTGGCTTTGCGGTGGACTGGATGCGCAAAGACCTCGGCCTGGTGCTGGACGAAGCCAAGCGCAACGGCGCTCGCCTGCCCGTGACGGCACTGGTCGACCAGTTTTACGCCGATGTACAAAAAATGGGCGGTGGCCGCTGGGACACCTCCAGCCTGATCCGCCGACTGCGCTGAACGGCACAGCCGAGGGCCATGACGACCCGCCTGCGCGGGTTTGTCCAAGGTATTTGGACAAAAAAAGAGCGGCCTCAAGGCCGCTCTTTTTATGGGGCGTGCGTCAATTCACTTGGCACGCGCTGACTGGCTCAGGCGCTGGAGTTCTTCTTCAGAGATTTCATCAAATACGCGGACCACTTTGGTCACGCCGCTGATGCCGCGCACGATGTCGCTGGCACGTTTTGCTTCGCGGGCCGTCACACGGCCCATCAGGTACACAATGCCGCGCTCGGTCACCACCTTGATTGAATTGACCTGCAGGTCTTTTGCATCGATGAATGCGGCCTTGACCTGGCTGGTGGTCACCGTGTCTTTGGAGCGCTGGGTCAGGCTGCTGGGCATGGTCACCGCCAAATCGTTCACGACCGACTGGACATTTTCCTGGCTCTGAGCCAACTTCTCTGCGCGGTCTTTGTCGGCCTGGGTCCGGGCCTCACCGCTGAGCAACACTTTGCGGTTGAAACTGGTCACGTTCAAGTGCACACGTTCACCCAAATCCTGACGCACGGCGCTGGCGACCTTGATCTCAATGCCCTCGTCTTCGACCTGTGCACCCGTGGTGCGGCGGTCGGTGGCCACGATGCCGGTCATGACAGCGCTGCCCACGATCAAGGGGGCGCAGGCGGACAAACTGGACAGCGCAACGGCCAAAACAGCGCCCGAAAAAACCAGAGATTGCAAATTGCGTTTCATTTAAAGAGTCTCCTGTTCACCCAAGAGTTGGGTGTCAATGCCATCACACAGACAGTGCAGCACCAAGTGCTGAACTTCACGAATTCGGGCGGCTCGCTCATGCGGCACACACACATGCACATCGGTCTCGCGCAACTGGCGGGCCAAACCGCCCCCGTGGTGGCCGGTCAGGGCCAACACGCTCATTTCCCGGTCGTGGGCCGCTTGCACCGCTTCGACCAAGGCAGGCTCTGCACCATCCACGCTGATGAGCACCAGTACATCACCGGTCTGCCCCAGCGCCAGCACCTGCCGCGCCAAGGCCTGGCCATCGGGCCAGCGACTGGCCGTCAAGGCGTCCGATGACAAGGCCATGGCGGCCAAACCCGGACGCTCGCGTTCAAAACCACCCACCAGCAAATTCGCCAAATATTGGGCCAATGCGGCCGAAGGGCCCAAGCCACCAGCAAGCACCTTGCCGCCCCCGGTCACACAAGCCAGAACGGCCTGGACAGCGGCGTCCACAGGTTTGGCCAAAGTCTCGGCCACTTGGTAGTGCAAATCGGCACTGTCGATAAAGTGTTGTTGGATTCGTAGGTCTAGCATGCGGTGCGAATGATACCCCCCGCAACACGGCGGCCACCCGGAAAAACAGTTATTTACACGGTTATTCGAGCCTGCATCAGGCTTCAGTTGTGTGCATTAGCTCACATCAAAAGCGGCTTGCAACCATTCGGGTCCGGTGGCCTCAATGGTCACCACATCAAAGCGCGCCGGGGGCAAGCTGCGCCAGCGCAACAGGTAGTGCTGCGCCGCAAAAATGATGCGCCTTTGCTTTTGATACCCGATGCTGGCAGCAGCCCCGCCATGGTCACTTCGGCTGCGTTGACGAACCTCGACAAACACCACCGTGCCATCCGCCGATTGCATGATCAGGTCGATTTCGCCACCCCCTCGGCCAGGCGTCCGATAATTGCGCTTCAGCAAGCGCAAACCGCGCTCTTGCAAATAGGCCAGCGCCTCGTCTTCGCCCGCATCACCCCGGGCCTTGGTGGTCTGGCCCACCGTGTCTTTTTTGAGGAATTGCATTGACTCCGTCTCCCTTGTCTGCCTCGTTTGCCAAAGCCCTGGAGGCCGCGCACGACGCTGCCGGATCGCAAAACAACCCGGCCAGCACACTGTATGTCGTGGCCACCCCCATTGGCAACCTCGCCGACATCAGCCTGCGTGCGCTGCATGTGCTGGCCAAGGTCGACGCCGTGGCTTGCGAAGACACCCGCCATACCCAGCAACTTCTGCGGGCCTATGGCCTAGACCGTCCCGGCTCACAACTGCTGGCGGTGCACCAGCACAACGAAGCTGAAGCGTCACAAACCGTGATCGCCCGTCTGGCGCAAGGTGAGCGCGTGGCGTATGTGAGCGATGCAGGCACCCCAGCCATCAGCGATCCGGGCGCCCGGCTGGTGGCGGCGGTGCGGCAAGCCGGTTACCGGGTACTGCCCTTGCCAGGCGCCAGCAGCGTGACCACCGCGCTCAGCGCCTCGGGCATGACGGGCGAGGACGGCTTTGTGTTTGCGGGCTTTTTGCCCAGCAAATCCGGCGAACGCGAACGCGCCGTGCAGGCCCTCGCACAAGAAAGTCGTGCCGTGGTGCTGCTGGAAGCGCCACACCGCATCGAGGCTTTGGCACAAGCGCTGTCGGTGCTCGGTGAGCGCCGCATCACCGTGGGGCGCGAGCTGACCAAGCAATTTGAACAAATCGAAACCGTCACGGCACAGGCCTTGCCAGGCTGGCTGGCCGAAAAGCCAGACCGCCAGCGCGGTGAGTTTGTGCTGGTGCTGCACGATGCGCCTGTCGCGGCATCGGCAGGCGAAGGCGTGCGCGTGCTGCAAATGCTGCTGCCCGAGCTGCCACTGAAAACCGCGGTCAAACTGGCGGCCGAGATCACAGGCGAGTCAAAAAACGAGCTGTACGACAAAGCCTTGGCGCTGAAAAACGGCTGACGCCGCTGCCCCGGCAAAGCGCCTCAGCGCTTGCGCAAACCCAGCCACATGACGGTGGCCACCACCACCAAGGCACCGACCAACTGCATCAGTGCAATCGACTGCCCCAACACGCCCCAAGCCAACACCAAGGCAAACACCGGCTCCACGTTCATGATGGCCGAGTTGCCCACCACGCCCAACTTGGGCAACACCGTGAACATGATGGTGAAGGCCGTGCCATACAAGAATGTCAATGCCCCCAAACCCCACCAACCCGCCGTGGCCGTGGGCAAATGCAAGCCGCTCTGGCTGGCGGCCACCGCCGCCAACACAGCCACCGTGGCCATGGTGGTGAAGGTGCGCAAGCGGCCATCCACATCGGCAGCCTCGTGCTGGGTGATGACCAAGGCCAAGCCAAACGTGACCGATGCCGCCATGGCAAAGCCCACACCCACACCGATCTGCCCCCACTGCTGGGCGGCACCCAGCCCCGATGCAGCACCCATCACGTCGAGGGCCAAAGCCAGCCCCAACAGCATCACGGGCATGGCCAACAACACGGCACGCTCAGGGCGGTGGCCGTACAGCACCCGCGCCCAGAAAGCCGTCAGCAAAGGGTAGGTGTTGAACGCCAGCAAAGCCAAAGCCACAGGCAGACGGGCGACCGACGAATAGAGGCAAACACTTTGCACGGCGATCAATGCGCCAATCAGCAGAAGGTTCTTTTTGTGCCGCCCCGTCAGTTGGAGCGAGACCTTTTGCTGCCAAAGGATCAAGGCCACCACAAAGGCCGTGACACTGCTGCGAAAGGTGACGGCAGTCACCACATCCACACCATGGTTGAACGCGGTGCGGGCCGCGACATGGTTGGCGCCCATCATCAAGGCGATCAACAAGAGCGTGAGGAAACCGGTCAGGGTCAACCGGGAAAAGGACGCGGGGGAAGCGGAGGAAGCAGCGGAGGTGGGGCGAGATGACATGGGGCCAATTTACCGCCCTCTTCGGCTTAGGGATGACAAGAAAGCGACTGGCACCCTGAAGTGCCCGTCGCCGTCAAATTGAAGGGATGTCGACCATGAAGATTGAAATCAGCAGCCGTAAAGCCCTCGACCTTGTGCATGCACGCGGCTGAGGCCCAGCAAAACATCGGTCAATGGCGTCTGCACATGGGTCAACTGACCCAACTCACGCACGGCCGAGACCAAGGCATCCAGTTCAACCGGCTTACCTGCCACCACGTCTTGCAGCATGGAGGTGCGAAATGCGCCCAATTTGCGCGTGACAGCGTGGCGGTCTTCGGGTTGCTGGTCGATGGGGATTCCGATTTGTTCCCCAATGGCTTTGGCTTCGAGCATGACACCCGAGATGAATTGACGCACCAAGGGGTCGTCCAGAATTCGGTCGGTCGTGGCCCCGGTGATGGCACTGATGGGGTTGATCGTCATGTTGCCCCAAAGTTTGTACCAAATGTCTTTTTGGATTTGCGGCGACACGCTGGCGTTGAAGCCAGCCTTTTGCAGCAGTGCGTGCAAGGCCTGCACGCGGGGCGTGGCCTGGCCCGAAGGCTCGCCCACGATCAGGCCATCACCAAAGTGGTGACGGATCACCCCCGGCGCATCCACCGAGCAACTGGCATGGACCACGCAGCCGATGATGTGCGCGGCAGGCAAGGCGCGTGCAATCGCCCCCTGCGGGTCCACGGCGTCCAGAGAGCGGTCTGCTACCGGGCCACCGAACCCCTGCAAAAACCACCAAGGCACGCCGTTCATGGCGGTCAACACCATGGTGTTGGGGCCGATCAGTGGTCCAAGCTGCTGTGCGACTGAGGCCAGCGCGGGGGCTTTGACCGAAATCACCACCAGGTCTTGCACGCCCAATGCGGCAGCCTCGTTCGAGGCGTGAACCGGCACGGTGTGCAAATCGCTCCCTTGATGCAATTGCAGGCCCTGCTGCTGCAAGGCGCCCAGTGTGTCGCCACGCGCCAGCACGCTGACCTGCACCCCGGCACGCGCCAAGTGCACGCCCAGCCAGCCACCAATGGCCCCTGCGCCGACGATGGCGACTTTGTTGAATGACACGCCGTTGATTGTTTCGCTCATGCGCGCCACCCTGTGCCTTGTTTGTCCATCTGACGCACCAGCGCCTCGAACACGTCCTGACCGGCTCCGTGGTTCGGGTTGAACTGCAGCGCATCCCGCGTGCACTTGGCAGCAATCGTCTCAGGCACAGCAATCGGTGCGCCCATGCTTTGCGTGGCGAGCTGGATTTCGCAGGCGCGTTGCAAGGTCCAGAGAATGGCAAAGGTCTGCGGCAAACTCGCGCCCCAAGCCAACAGGCCGTGGTTTCGAAGGATCACGGCGGGCTTGTTGCCAATGCTTTTGAGCACACGCGGCGCTTCGTCAGCATGGATGGTGATGCCCTCGAAGTCGTGGTAGGCCACCATGCCGTGCAGCTGGGCTGAGTAAAAGTTGCTTTGCGACAAACCATCTTGCAGGCAAGCCACCGCCACACCCGCCGTGGTGTGGGTGTGCATCACGCAGTGCGCACCGTCTATGCCGCCGTGCAGCGTGGCATGCACCACAAAGCCAGCCGGATTGACCTTATAGGGTGAGCCGTCCAACACCTCGCCCTGCAAGTTGATCTTGACCAGATTGCTGGCCGTGACCTCGCTGTAATGCAGGCCAAAAGGATTGATCAAGAACTGTTTATCACCGCCCGTGACGCTGTCGGGCAGTCGCACGGTGATGTGGTTGTAGATCATCTCGGTCCAGCCGAGCATGGCAAACACGCGGTAGCAGGCCGCCAACTGCAAACGGGTCTGCCATTCGTCTGGGTGGACACGCGCTTGCAAAGACGGCACCACGGCTTGGGGGGTGGGGAACATCGTGATCTCCTTCATGGGGGTCAAGTTAATGGGGGTCAGATCCCCATTGTTTTAAAGGTGCGCGTCAATAAGTCGCGCCTGGGGCCGATGCGATGGCGCGCACTTCTGATTTGAAGTGCGCGGCCAAGTCGGTGGTTTGGCGCATCAGGATTTGGGTGTCCAGACCCACCGCCACAAACAAGGCCCCCAGCTTCAGGTACTGGGCAGCCGATGCGCGGTCGGGCGTGAGGATGCCTGGGGCCTTGCCCGCTTGCAGGATGCGGGCGATCGCATCGGCAATGGCAGCCTGCACCTCGGGGTGCGCCGCATTGCCCACATGGCCCATCGAGGCCGACAAATCTGCCGGACCGATGAACACACCGTCCACACCGGGCGTGGCGGCAATCGCGCCCAAATTCTTCAGCGCCTCGCGTGATTCAACCTGCACCAACAGGCAGACCTCTTCATTGGCCCGCTTGAAATAGTCGGGGTAATGGCCCCAGCGCGAAGCCCGTGCACCGGCCATGCCGCGCACGCCGCCACGGCCATCGTCTTGCGGGTAGCGCATGGCCTGCACCAGTTGCGCGGCCTGCTCGGCGGTATCGACCATGGGCACCAAGATGTTTTGCGCCCCCAAGTCGAGGTATTGCTTGATGAGCGCCGTCTCGCCCACGGGCACGCGGCAGACCGGGTGGCTGGTGGGATACGCAGCCAAGGTTTGCAGCTGCGTCTGGATGCTGCGCAGGTCGTTGGGCGCGTGTTCGCCGTCGATGACCAGCCAGTCAAACCCGGCCAGAGCGCAAATTTCGGCGGTGTAGGCGCTGGCCAGTCCCATCCACAGGCCAATCTGAGGCTGCTTGTTTTGCAGGGCTTGCTTGAATGTATTCACGGGGGTGCTCATCAATCAGTTACTCTCTTTAAAGGCCAAACGGCTCACAGGATGTTGGGGTCGGGGTGGCGGCTCGGGCGATGTGGCAAAGCGAAGCGCCTCTGAGCCCGGGCCGCCACCCTGGCCCCAGCAGCCTCCCGCTATCGCCAGACGAAGCCACTGCAGACTCTTCAAAACGCTCAAACAAACCGAAACTCCAGCTTGCCCAATGGCCCGTAGTCCGCCTCGAACACATCGCCCACTTTGGCCAGCGCCGGTTTGGTGAACGAGCCTGCCAACACGATCTCACCGGCTTGCAGATACTCGCCCCACGGTGCCAGCTTGTTGGCCAACCAGGCAATGCCCACCGCCGGGTGGCCCTGCACGCCAGCGGCCAGACCGGTTTCTTCGACCACGCCGTTTTGGCGCAAGATGGCACCGCACCAAGGCAAGTCGGTCGTCAAGGGATCGACCCGTTTGGCCCCCAGCACGATGCCCGCGTTGGCGGCGTTGTCGCTGATGGTGTCAAACACCTTGCGCATCACCTGGGTGTGGCGGTCGAATTGCTCGATGCGCGAATCGATGATCTCGATGGCCGGGGTCACGTACTCGGTCGCATCGAGCACCTCTTGCACCGTCACGTTGGGCCCACGCAACGCTTTCTTGAGGATGAAGGCCAGCTCCACTTCCACGCGCGGGGCAATGAAACGGCTGAACGGAATATCCAGGACCTGGCCCGGCGTGCAGTCGTAACGCATGTCGTCGAGCAGCGTGCCGTAGTCGGGCTCGTCTATCTGGCTCGAGACCTGCATGGCGCGGCTGGTCAGGCCAATCTTGTGGCCGATCAGGGTGCGCCCTTCGGCGAACTTGATCTGCATCCAGGCGCGGTTGATGCGGTAACCGTCTTCGATCGTCATGCCCGGGTAGCGCTTGGAAAAGTGCTCGATCTGCACGCGCGATTTTTCGGACTGGTTCAGCGCGTGCGCAAGCTGCTGGATTTGGTCTTCGGTGAAAACAGACATGGCTCAGGCCTTCTGAAACAAAGGGTGGAGGTTGCTGTGCTTGGCGTCAAACACCTCGGGGCCCACGTCGATTTGCAGCGTGATGCCGATGTGGCGTTGCGCCATGGTGGGTGCAAAAAAGGCTTTGGCCACTTCGATCAAGGTCTGTCCAGCGCCTTGCTGCACCGCCTCGCTGCGGCCTCGGCCCATGCGCAGGTTCAGGTACACAAACGCGTAATCGCCCGCACCGCCATGCGGGTTGTGCGCATACACGCCCGCCGCAAGCCCCGCCGCGCCGCCATCGGCCACCGCGTAATGTGGCGCAGGGTAAGCCAGCACACGCGTGCCGCCTGTCGGAAAAACGGGTTGGCCGTTTTCGCCTTGAACGGTGAGCATGGCGTCGGCCATCTGGCGACACAGCGTGGTCATGTTGACTTCGGCATCGAGCTGACCGGTGTAGAGGATCACGAGGTGCGGCATGGTTCTGTCTTTGTCGAGGTGTCTGTAGGTCGGACCATCAGGTCCGACATGGGGATTTGGAAAAGGCCTGAGTCGAGGCTAAAGCCACCGACCTGCAGGGAGGCTTCATGCTCAAAGTCGGGTGCTCACTGCGGTATAGCCCTGCGCACTGCTGGCCTGAGCCGCCGGGATGTGCTGGCCGGTTTGGGGCGTGACTTCAAACAAGGCATTGAGCTGGCCGGTGCCCGACGCGCCAAAGTAAGGGGTCAGGATGTCCACCGCGCCGTCGTAGCCCGTCCAGCCCAAAGCGCCCAACAACATGGCCGTGTCGTGCATGAAGCCTTCGCCGTGGCCTTTGCTGGCGTACTCGGGCAGCATCTCGCAAAAGGCTTTCCACTCGCGCTGGTCCCACATGCGCAACACCTGCTCGTCGAGTTTCTCCAAAAAAGGGCTCCAGATCTTGTGCGCAAACTCCGGGGCCAAGCCGTTTTGTGCAAAGCGGTGGCTCAAACTGCCGCTGGCCAAAAACGCCACCGTGCCGTCGTAATGCTGCTCCACAGCCTCGCGCATGGCCCAGCCCAAACGGGCGCTGTCATTGAGGTAATGCGAGGTGCACAGGGCCGAGACCGAAACCACCTTGAAATGCTGGTCGGCGTTCATGTAGCGCAGCGGCACCAGCGTGCCGTATTCGGGCTGCAAGGTGGTGGCTTCGTGCGCCAAGGTTTCCACGCCGTGCGCGTTGGCGACCTTGGCCAACAACTGGCCCAAAACCGGGTTGCCCGGCGACTCAAACGCCATGTTGCTGATGAAATGCGGCAACTCGTTGCTGGTGTACACACCCTTGTAATGCGGCGCGCAGTTGATGTGGTAGGCGGCATTGACCAGCCAGTGCGTGTCAAACACCACCAGCGTGTCCACGCCCATGGCGCGGCAGCGGCGGCTGATTTCGTGGTGGCCATCAATGGCGCTTTGCCGCGTGCCAAAACGCGGGCCAGGGATCTCACTCAGGTACATGCTGGGTACGTGGGTGATTTTGGCGGCGAGTGCGAGCTTACCCATGGCGAAGTCTCCTGAAGTGATCGAGTGGTCGCATGATCAGACGCCCCAATGTGGAATGTGGTGACTGCCCATCGAAACCGCCACGTTTTTGGGCTCGCAAAACACCTCGTAGCTCCAGGTGCCGCCCTCGCGGCCGGTGCCGCTGGCCTTGGTGCCGCCAAAGGGTTGGCGCAGGTCGCGCACGTTCTGGCTGTTGACAAAACACATGCCCGCTTCCACGGCAGCGGCCACGCGGTGGGCGCGGCCCAGGTTTTCGGTCCAGACGTAACTGCTCAAGCCGTATTCAATGTCGTTGGCTTTGGCAATGGCATCGGCCTCGTCCTTGAAAGGGATCAAACAGGCCACGGGGCCGAAGATTTCTTCCTGTGCGATGCGCATGCGGTTGTCGACATCGGCAAACACCGTGGGCCAAACGAAGTTGCCGTTTTGCACATGCGCGGGCAAGTCGGCAGCGTAGCCCGGTTGGTCCAGCCCGCCGCACAGCAGGGTTGCGCCCTCTTTCGGGCCCATTTCGATGTAGCTGCGCACCTTGGCCAAGTGGGCCTTGGAGATCATGGGGCCGACGATGGTTTTTTCATCCAACGGGTCGCCCACGGTGATGCGTTTGGCGCGTTCGGCAAACTGGGCTGCAAAGTCGGCATAGATGCTTTGCTGCACCAAGATGCGGCTGCCGGCGGTGCAGCGCTCGCCGTTGTTGGAAAAGATCATGAAGATGGCCGCGTCAAGGGCGCGGTCCAGGTCGGCGTCTTCAAAAATCACAAACGGGCTTTTACCGCCCAACTCCATGCTGAACTTTTTGAGGCCCGCACTTTGGACAATGCGGTTGCCCGTGACCGTCGAGCCGGTGAAACTGATGGCGCGCACATCGCGGTGCGACACCAGCGGTTCGCCCGCCTCTTTGCCAAAGCCGTGCACCACATTGAGCACGCCCGCAGGCACGCCAGCCTCCAGCGCCAGCTCGCCCAATCGCGCCGCGGTCAGGGGTGACAACTCGCTCATCTTGAGCACGGCGGTATTGCCAAAGGCGAGACACGGCGCGACCTTCCAGGTGGCGGTCATGAAGGGCACGTTCCAGGGGCTGATCAGTGCGCACACGCCCACCGGGTGGAACAAGGTGTAGTTCAGGTGCGTGGGCGTGGGGTAGGTGTGGCCGTCCACACGGGTGCACATTTCGGCAAAGTAATGGAAGTTGTCGGCGGCACGCGGCACCAGTTGTTTGCCGGTCTGGCTGATGGTCTGGCCGCAGTCGCGGGTCTCGGTGTCCGCAATCTCGGGGACGTGTTGGGTGATCAAGTCGCCCAGCTTGCGCATGATTTTGGCGCGTTCGGTGGCGGGCGTAGCGGCCCATTTCGGGAAAGCCGCTTTGGCGGCAGCGACAGCGGCATTGACCTCGGCCTGGCCGCCCGAGGCGACTTCGGCCAACACCTCTTGCGTGGCGGGGTTGGTGGTTTCAAAGTAGTCGCTGCCCGCGACACGTTGGCCGTTGATGAGGTGGTCGATTTTCATGGGTGTCTCCGTCAATTTCTTAAATTCATGGCACGACCGCGCATGCGGGAATGCACGCATGCAGGGTCCCTACGCCATGGATCCCCGCGTTCGCAGGGATGACAAATCGGGGGCTTGCCGTTGCCGTTGCCGTTGCCGTTGCCGTTGCGGTTGCGGTTGCGGTTGCGGTTGCCATTTGCGGCATGTGCATATTCATGCTCACGCGGCCACGATGGTGTTGGTCAGGGCGCCGATGCCTTCGATCTCGGTGACGATCACGTCGCCGGGCTGGCAATCAACGATGCCGTCGGGCGTGCCGGTCAGGATCAGGTCGCCGGGCTTGAGCGTCATGAAGCTGCTGAAATATTCGATCAGCGTGGGCACGTCAAAAATCATGTCGGCTGTGCTGCCGCTTTGTGTGACTTGGCCGTTGACGGTGGTCTGCAATTTCAAGGCCATGGGGTTGATGACATCTGCCGCATCCACCAGCCAGGGGCCAATGGGGGTGCAGGTATCGCGGTTTTTAACGCGCAGGTTGGGTCGGTACCAGTTTTCCAGGTAGTCGCGGATCGCGTAATCGTTGGCCACGGTGTAGCCCGCGACGAAGTCGTAGGCATCGGCTTTTTTCACGCGCCGGGCAGTGCGGCCGATCACCACGGCCAGTTCGCACTCGTAGTGCATGTATTTGACCCCGTTCGGGCGCACGGTCAGCGCCTTGTGCCCGATCAATGAGGCCTCGCCCTTCATGAAGGCCAGCGGTTCTTCGGGCGCTTTGAAGGCCAGTTCCTTGGCATGGTCGGCGTAGTTCAGGCCCAGCGCAATCACGGTGCGGGCTTGCGGTACGGGTGCAAGTGGCGGCAGCCAGACCACCTCGTCAAATCCCACGCGATGGCCCTTGTGTGGACCTTGGGTGATGAGCAGCTGGCCATCAGATTCAAGCGCTTGCTGGACAGCACCTGCCCATGCGATGCGTGCGTGTTTCATGCGGCACCTCCGACTTGCACAGACACGGACGCGAAGCCGGGTGCAGAAATATCGACCCGGTCACCGACCTGGGCACGCGGGCGCGTGCCATCGGCCAGGCAATCGGTGCCCACCATCAACACATCGCCTGCTTGCAGCGTCATGAAGTCGCCCACATCGGCCAGCAAGGTGGGCAAGTCGCGCACCAGCTCGCGCAAGTCCACGGTCTGCACCCGTTCGCCATTGCGCTGCACCGTCAGCTGCAACGCAGCCCAGTCTTGCAACTGGCCTGGCGTGATCTGCTCGGGCAAGGCCAAAAAACCATCGCGGCAGCGGAACTTGACCGGCGGGCGGTAATAGCTGGTGTGCGGCACAGACCAGTCGTTCAGCAAAACGGCACCCGCCACTCGGCCATCGTCACCGATCACCAAGCCCAGCGTTGCGCCAATGTCGACTTCGGTCACACCGTCTTGCAGCACCAAGTCCTGCCCGGTGGGGCTGAAGGTGTTGGCGGTTTTGACGTACAGCACGGGCGCTTGGGGCGCGGCCTTGTGCGGCTCTTGTGTCATGCGCGGTGACCACAGGTCCCACTCGCGGCAAAAATTGAGCAAGGTGCCATACACCGTGCCTCGGGGTTGCCAATGGCTCATGTTTTCATTCCTCTGTGCCTTGCGGCAGTTCACTGGCCGACAGCCCGTCGCCTTCCAGGTCAATGACCTGGTCCAGCAGGCCGTACAGGGTTTGCAAGGCCGCTTTGCCCAGTTGCATTTCCATCCAGGCGTAGTGGGCTTCAATGGTTTGGGACAGGGCCTGGACTTTGGCCAAACCCGCCGTGGTGGCCCGCACCACCGTGCGCCGCGCATCCTGTGGGCAACGGCTGCGCTCGATCAGGCCGTCGCGCTCCATGCGGGTCAGTACGCCCGTCAGGCTGGGGCCCAACAAATACGCTTCTTTCGCCACGCGCCCCGTTTCCACCCCGGCCAACTCTTGCGCGTGTTCGCCCAAAACCCGCAAAACACGCCACTGCTGATCCGACAAGCCATGCTCTCGCAGACTCGGGCGGGTGTGTGCCATGACGGCCTCTCGCGCCTGCAGCAACAAACGCGGCAAATTGCGGTGAACGAATGGGGTGCTTGTCATTTATTTAACATGTTAAATGAATTCAAGCTAGAAAAAACCCGGGCTTACCCTTGATCAAGCCGGCGAATGGCCCCAAGCAGACGCTGGAAAGCCCACCAAAACAAATAACTAAGTACTCAAATAAAGATTTGAAAGATTAAAATAAATTCATCAGCCGCTGCCTAACCGCCATGGCTGGGCCAACGCATTCGAGCACGCACCCGTCCAGGATTTCGGTCCAAAGGAACGCCTCAAGGGCAAAAAAGACCGATGAACAATCTCAGCATCAAACTCCAACTGTCCCTGAGCGCCATCGTCATGGCCTTTCTTTTGTTGTTGGTTCAGCTCGGACTGCAGTTTTATGTGATGCGTGGAGACATCGTGCAGCGCATCGAAAAGCACGAGTACCGGCAACTGACCGACCTGGCCAAGCACTTGGATGAAAACCTGCAAAACAGCATCACCATGCTGTCCAATGTGGCGTTGAATGCCCCAACAAGTGCGCCCGGCCAGCTCGCACCGCTGGAGCAGTTTCTTCAGCGCGAGCACGCCTTGCTCACGGTTTATGACGACCTGTATCTCTTCGACGCCAAAGGGGTTTTGCTGGTGGACTGGCCGATCAAACCAGGCCGACGGAACCTGGACATGTCGTCCCGCGACTACATTCAGGGCGTGATTCAGACAGGCAAGGCGGTGATCTCCAAACCGATTTTGGGCAAGGCCACCCAACAACCCATCGTGGTGGTGGCCGCACCCATTCTGGACAAAAACAAGCAGTTGATCGGCATCATGGGCGGGGTGCTGAACCTCTACAAGCCAAATTTGTTGGGCTCCATTGCGAACCGTAAAAACGGCGAAACCGGTTATTACTACCTGGTCAGCAAAGACCGCTTGCGCATTGCCCACCCGGATACCCGTCTGATTTTCAAACAAGTGCCCGCCAACAGCGGCAACATCCCTTTTGAAAATGCGATGAATGGTTTTGAAGGCACCCAAGAGGGCTACACCACCCGTGGACTCAAGGGCCTCTTTACCTTCAAGCAGCTGGCGACCACAGACTGGGTCATGGCCTCGGTTGTCCCCTCTGCCGAGGCATTTGCGCCGATTGAAAATTTGTTCAAAAAAATGATTGGCGTGAGCTTGTTGCTGATGCTGGTGATGATGCCCTTGTTGTGGACTTTTGTCGGGCGACTGGTGCGCCCTCTGGGACTGTTGGCCAGTGCCATGCACGACACGGCGAGCAAGATGCGCGATGGTCAGGCAGCGGCACCCATCGCCGAGTTGGGCGGCAAAGAGATCAAGACGGTGGTGCATGCCTTCAACGAGTTTGTTGAAGCACGCATCCAGACCGAAAAGGACATGTCACAAGCCCGCGATGCCGCGCAGGCGGCCAGTGAATCCAAAAGCCATTTTTTGGCCAACATGAGCCACGAAATCCGCACGCCGATGAACGGCATTTTGGGCATGACCGAGTTGTGTCTGCAGACCCGCATGACCCCTGAGCAACGCAGCTACCTGGACATGGTGTCCACATCGGCCAACTCGCTGCTGGCCGTCATCAACGACATCCTGGATTTTTCCAAAATCGAAGCCCGCAAACTCAGCCTCGACCCGCACCTGTTTTCTTTGCACAGCCTGATCCGTCAAACCACACGGACCTTGTCCTTGCGGGCCAGTGAAAAAGAACTGGAACTGGTCTGCGACATGCAGAGTAACGTGCCGGACCAGGTGATCGGTGACCCGCTTCGCTTGCAGCAGGTGATCACCAATTTGTTGGGCAATGCGATCAAGTTCACCGCACAAGGTGAAATCCTGCTGTGTGTGGAGCGCATGCCGCCCCAAGCCGGTGCTGACGGCATTTGGCTGGCCTTCGCCATCAAGGACACCGGCATCGGCATTTCACCAGACAAACAAAACATCATTTTCGACGTGTTCACGCAGGCTGACTCGAGCACTGTGCGCCAGTTTGGTGGTTCGGGCTTGGGCTTGGCCATCAGCCGCAGGCTGGTCCAAATGATGGGGGGTGACATCCAGGTGAGCAGTCAGCCCGGTCACGGCAGCACCTTCAGTTTTTGCGTGAACCTTCAAACTGCCGCCGCTTCCGTATTCAGTGACAACGAGATCCCCAAGCCACTGGCCGGAAAAACGATCCTCGTCGTGGACGACAATGCCAGCAGTCGAAACGTTCTGGGGCAACAGCTGTTCGCAATCGGTCTGCACCCAGTGACCGCCGATGGTGCCGTGCAGGCACTGCATTCGCCCCTGCTTGCGCAAGCCTGTTGCACCTTGATCGATGTGAACATGCCGGACATTGACGGCTATGCACTGGCCGCGCAAATCCGACAAGTGACCCCCGCGGCGCAAATGCCCATCATCATGATGGGCGCATTGAGTGAGCAGACCAGCCAAGAGCAGCTAGACCCTTTGGGCATTCAGGGGTTTCTGGTCAAACCCATTGATCCACACGAAATGCTGGCCATGCTCAACACCCTCATCTGCCGCACGGCCAATGTTGAGGCAAGGGCAGCACCCACACACCAACCCAATGCTCACTTGCACTCGAGCCCGCAGCGCGTTTTGCTGGTCGAGGATGCGCCGATCAACCAGACACTGGCGACCATCTTGCTCTCCCGCATGGGCTATGACATCAGCATTGCCAACAACGGTGTCGAAGCCGTTGAAGCCTTTTCCAGCGGCCCATTTGATTTGATCCTGATGGACATCCAGATGCCCGCAATGAGCGGGATCGAGGCGACCGAGATCATCCGAGCCATGGAGCAAGCCAGCCTCAAGCCCCGTACACCCATCATCGCGGTGACTGCCAACGCACTCAAGGGCGATCGGGAGCGTTACATGGAAGCCGGCATGGATGGTTATGTGTCCAAGCCCATCGCTGTGGAATCTTTAAGGTCAGAAATCAGGCGGGTGAGCCCAAAATTGCAGCCACCAAACTCGCCCCCAGACGGCCAAACGTGAGGGCCAGGCGCCCACTCGCGTTACATTTTGGGCATGCCTCACTTCTTTCACCACTTGGGCCTTGCCGCCCCCCTCATCCAGGCCCCCATGGCCGGAGCGCAAGATCACCGCCTGGCTGCCGCCGTCTGCCATTCAGGCGGCCTGGGCTCACTGCCGGCCGCCATGCTCAGCCCCACAGCACTGCACGCCGAACTGCAAGCGCTGCAGGCAGCCACCAGCGCCCCTTTCAACGTCAATTTCTTTTGCCACGTCAGCCCCACGCCCGACACGGAGCGCCAAGCGCGGTGGCACCAAGCGCTGGCCCCGTATTACCGCGAAGCCGGCCTGGATGGCGACAACATCCCCTCCGGTCCAGGGCGTGTGCCCTTCAACCACGACAGCGCCGATGTGCTGGAAGTGTTTCGCCCAGCGGTGGTCAGCTTCCATTTCGGTTTGCCTGCGCCTGACTTGCTGGCCAGGGTGAAAAGCTGGGGCAGCCGGGTGCTGTCATCCGCCACCACGGTGCAAGAAGCGCTGTGGCTCGAGGCACAGGGTGCAGATGCGGTGATCGCGCAAGGTCTGGAAGCTGGAGGGCATCGGGGCATGTTCCTGACCGACGACCTGAGCACGCAGCTTGGCACCTTCGCGCTGCTGCCACAAATTGTGCACGCCGTGAATGTGCCGGTGATCGCAGCGGGCGGCATCGCCACCGCCGGGGGCGTGGCAGCAGCCAGGGCGCTGGGTGCTGCGGGTGTGCAGATCGGCACCGCCTATTTGTGCAGCCACGAGGCCACCACCAGCGCCTTGCACCGCACCGCCCTTCAATCGCCTGCGGCGCAACACACGGCACTGACCCGGCTGTTCAGCGGCCGCCCGGCACGCGGCATCGTCAACCGCCTCATGCGCGAGCTGGGGCCTTTGGGCGAACAGGCCCCGGCATTTCCACTTGCTACAGCAGGCATTGCCCCCCTGCGAGCGGCGGCCGAAGCCAGGGGTTCGAGTGATTTCACCCCCTTGTGGTCCGGGCAAAATGCGACGGGTGCACGCAGCCTGAGCGCAGCAGAGATCACGCATGACTTTGTCAATGCCTGGCTGAAAGTGGCCTAAAAACTTGGGGTTAGCCTGCCACTGCGGTCGACTGTCGGCAAAGGCACGGTCAAAGGCACAATCCCCCTATGGCCAAAGACAAAACAATTTTCACCTGCACCGAATGCGGCGGCACCAGCGCCCGCTGGATGGGCAAATGCCCCAGCTGCAACGCCTGGAACACGCTGATCGAGAGCTCAAGCGAGCCAGCAGCAACAGGCAAAAACCGATTTGGCTCGGTGCACGCCTCGTTGGCCCCCACCTCCGAAGTACTGCCGTTGTCACAAATCGAAGCCGCCGACTTTGAGCGCCACCCCACAGGCATCGACGAGTTGGACCGCGTGCTCGGCGGTGGCATGGTCGAAGGCGGTGTGGTGCTGATCGGAGGCGACCCCGGCATCGGCAAATCGACCTTGCTGTTGCAAGCGGTGGACGCCCTGCAGCGCAGCGGCATGAACACCCTGTATGTGACGGGCGAAGAAAGCGGTGCACAAGTGGCCATGCGTTCACGCCGCCTCGGCCTACCGGACTCGCAAGTGCCAGTGCTGCCCGAAATTCAGCTCGAAAAGATCTTGCACACCCTGCAAGCACGTCAACCGAACATCGCCATCATCGACTCGATCCAGACGGTGTACTCGGACCAATTGACCAGCGCCCCCGGCTCGGTGGCCCAAGTGCGCGAATGCGCGGCGCACCTGACGCGCACGGCCAAAGCCACCGGCACCAGCATCGTGCTGGTCGGCCACGTCACCAAAGAAGGCGCGCTGGCTGGCCCACGCGTGCTGGAGCACATGGTGGACACGGTGCTGTACTTTGAGGGCGACACCCACTCCAACTTCCGGCTGATCCGCGCCATCAAGAACCGCTTTGGGGCCGTCAACGAGATTGGCGTTTTTGCCATGACCGAAAAAGGCCTCAAAGGCGTGAGCAACCCGAGCGCCATCTTTTTGAGCCAGCACAGCGAGCCCGTGCCCGGCAGCTGCGTGATGGTCACCTTGGAAGGCACACGCCCACTGCTGGTCGAGATTCAGGCACTGGTGGACAGCGGTGGCCCTTCGCCACGCCGACTGAGCGTGGGCCTGGACCGCGACCGATTGGCCATGTTGCTGGCGGTGCTGCACCGGCACGCGGGTGTGGCCTGCATGGACCAAGACGTGTTTGTCAACGCGGTGGGCGGCGTGCGCATCAGCGAACCCGCCGCCGACCTGGCGGTGATGCTGGCCATCACCAGCAGCTTGCGCGGCAAAGCCCTGCCGAAAGGCTTTATCGCCTTTGGCGAGGTGGGCTTGGCCGGTGAGGTGCGCCCGGCGCCGCGTGGCCAAGACCGCCTGAAAGAAGCGGCCAAACTGGGCTACACCACCGCCATCATTCCCAAAGCCAATGCGCCCAAGACCGCCATTCCGGGCATGCAGGTGCATGCCGTTGAAAGGATTGAAGAAGCGATGGGCGTAGTGCGCGAGCTCGATTAAGGCTCCGTCCTCACGGTTGCTGTCGCCATTTTTGACTTCCAACTGAATCACCTGAAAGACCTTGTTGGCATCCACACAGCCTTTGACTTCGACACAGCTGCCGTTAAAAGAAGATTTGACCCGACCTCATGCAGCTCGGCTTAAGCGAGGACACCATCAGCAAGTCCACGGCACACAAGGCACAATCTGCCCCCATGAATTTCAACAAAATACTGGCCCCTGCGGCCATCCTCGTTTTTACCGTCGGTGCTTGGCACGCCTTTCAGTGGGCCGGCATTGCCCTGGCTGCAGGTGGTGTGGTCATGTGGATCTTGCTGCACTTCACGCGCATGGTCACCATCCTTAAAAAAGCGGCCAACCGCCCTATCGGGCATGTGGCCAGCGCCGTGATGCTCAATGCCAAGCTCCAAAAAGGAGCGAGCTTGATGCATGTGATCGCCATGACGCGGTCTTTGGGTCAACTCTTGACCGAAAAAGACGCCCAGCCAGAAATCTTTCGCTGGACAGACGCCGGCCAATCGCAGGTGACCGGCACTTTCGTGGGGGGCAAACTGACCGAGTGGACACTGGAGCGCCCCACCACCGACACCCAAGTTGAAGCAACAGCCCCGGCCCTCTCCACCTGAGTGCTGTCCACAACCGCTTCATCTGACGGTGGCGGTGGACCTTAAAATCACTTTTTTGCACTGTTTACTGCCCCTTCTTCAAAGGACACTTTCATGAGCGTTGTCATTCCCTCCATGTCCGACCGCGACGGCAAAATCTGGATGGACGGCCAGATGGTCGATTGGCGCGATGCCAAGATCCACGTCTTGAGCCACACCCTGCACTACGGTTGCGGCGCTTTTGAAGGCGTGCGTGCCTACAAAACCGAGCAAGGCACGGCGATCTTTCGTTTGCAAGAGCACACCGACCGCTTGTTCAACAGCGCCAAAATCTTGCGCATGGCGATCCCCTTCACCAAAGACCAAGTCAACGAAGCCCAGCGCGCCGTGGTGCGTGAAAACAAACTGGAAAGCGGCTACATCCGCCCCCTCACTTGGATTGGCGACAAAAAGCTGGGCGTAAGCCCCAAGGGCAACACCATTCACCTGATGGTCGCCGCCTGGACCTGGGGCGCGTACTTGGGCGAAGAAGGCATGAAGCGCGGCATCCGCGTCAAGACCAGCAGCTACACCCGCCACCACGTCAACATCACCATGACGCAGGCCAAAGCGGTGAGCAACTACACCAACTCGATCTTGGCCAATATGGAAGTGACCGACGAAGGTTACGACGAAGCCTTGTTGCTCGACACCTCGGGTTTTGTGTCGGAAGGTGCTGGCGAAAACATCTTCGTGGTCAAGGACGGCGTGATCTACACCCCCGATTTGTCAGCCGGTGCTTTGAACGGCATCACCCGCAACACGGTGTTCCACATCGCCAAAGATCTGGGTCTGGAGATTGTGCAAAAGCGCATCACACGCGACGAGATTTACATTGCCGACGAAGCCTTCTTCACCGGCACCGCCGCTGAAGTCACGCCGATCCGCGAACTGGACCGAATTGAGCTGGGCGCGGGCAGCCGTGGCCCGATCACCGAGAAAATCCAATCTGCGTTCTTTGACATCGTCAACGGCCGTAACCCGAAATACGCACACTGGCTGACGCTGGTTTAAGGAAAGAAACCATGAGCAATCCCGTTGAACTGCTGGCCACCGACCTGAACCCCCAGGGCGGTGTTTTTTGCCCCAGCCCCAAAGCCGACATGAAACTCTGGAACAGCCACCCCAAGGTCTATCTGGACGTGGCCAAAACCGGCGAAGCCAAATGCCCGTATTGCGGCACCGCTTACAAATTGAAAGCCGGTGAAGTGGTCGGCCACCACCACTGAAAGGCCTGCGCGGCCATCGATGCGATGGCCAGCCAACCCCACGGCGCTCCTCAAGAGCGATGCAACGGCGGACCCTCAGGTGTTCGCCGTTTTGCTTTGGGGCCTTTGGTCGAAACTCACCTCAAAACAGGCACCACCGCCAGTGCGGTCTGCACACCGTACCCGCCCGCCGTGCCGCTCGGCAATCGATTTGACAAGCGACAGCCCCAAACCCACACCGCCCACGCGCTCACTGGCACCCGGCAGCCGAAAAAACGGCTCAAAAATCCGCTCACGCCAAGCCTCTGGCACCCCCGGCCCATGGTCGCACACACGGACATGAACCTGCTGGCCTTGCTGCGCCAAAGACAAGACCACGTCATCGCCGAGGTTTGCGTGACCATCGATGCCCGTGGCGCCGTAGCGCCGCGCGTTCTCCAACAAATTGCGCACCATGCGCCGCAGCAACTTGGCCACGCCCTGAACCTCCAGCACCGACAGGCCGGGCGGCACCTCCAGCAAGGCCCCCACGCGTGCGCATTCTTCGGCACACAGGCCCACCAAATCCACCGCCTCGACCGTGCCGATGTCCGCTTCTTTGGCATCCAAACGGCTGGCCAACAAGATCTCATCAATCAGCTGGTCCAGTTCGCTCATGTTGCGCAAAATTTCCGTGCGCGTGGCTTGGCGTGTGGCACTGTCGGCTGCCGCTGCATCCATCAGCTCCAGCCCCATGCGGATGCGGGCCAATGGCGAGCGCAGCTCGTGTGAGGCATTGGCCAGCAATGATTTTTGCGAGGCCATCAGCCCTTCAATGCGCTCAGCCGCCGCGTTGAAGCGCACCGACAAATCGGCCACTTCGTCATCGCCTTGCACCGGCACACGCACCGACAAATCGCCATCGCCCCAGCGCTGCACCCCACGCTGCAAGCCTTCAAGCCTTTGGGTCAGTCGCCGCACCACCGGGTACAAACCCAGCGCCACCGCCAGCCCGATCAGCCCCAGCATCCAGAAAAAGCCATAGGGCGGCTTGGCCCACCAAGGCGGCTCGTTGCGCACATGGGGTGGCATGCGTGCCGAACTGTACGGTGAGTTTTGCGGTGAGGTTTGCGGCGACATGTGTGGCGACGCCATGCGCCCACCACGCGGGTGGCCCATGTCGGGCGGGTCTGCACGCTCCCCGTTGCGCTGAACACGCAACTGGAGTTGTTGCCCATCGGGCAAGGTCACGTCAAATTCAAGCGGCGCGCCGGGGCCAGGCGGCCGGGTCGTGGTGGCCAGCACCTCGCCCTGGGCATTGAGCACCACCCATTCACGCGGCACGGGCGGAGGGTTGTTGTGCTCGACACTGGCACGCCAGGCCCAGCCCACCACCAGCATGAGCAAGGCCACCCCCACGACCACAGCCAGCCAAATGCGCAAATACAAATGACGCGACCATTGCCGTAACCAAGTGCGCAGGGCCATGCTTCAGTCCTGCTGGCGGGCAAACACATAGCCCACGCCCCGCACCGTGAGGATGCGTTGCGGTGCTTTGGGGTCGGCCTCGATGGCCGCACGGATGCGGCCCATGTGCACGTCGATTGAGCGGTCAAACGCCTCCAGCTCACGCCCGCGCACGGCCTCCATGATCTGGTCCCGCGTGAGCACGCGGCCCGCGCGTTCGGCCAAAGCCACCAACACATCGTATTGGTAAGACGTCAGGTCGCAGGCCTGCCCGGCCACAGACACCCGCCGCGCATCGCGGTCGATTTCGAGCGAGCCAAACTGCATGACCTGGCTGCTGACTTCGGGGGGGGCACTTTTGCGCCGCAAGATGGCCTTGATGCGGGCCAGCAACTCACGCGGCTCAAAGGGCTTGGGCAGGTAATCGTCGGCCCCCATTTCGAGCCCGATGATGCGGTCCATCGGGTCGCCCTTGGCGGTGAGCATGAGCACCGGCACTTGGCCCAAGGCACCCGGCAAAGCGCGGATGCGTTGACACACTTGCAGGCCGTCCATGTCGGGCAGCATCAAATCCAGGATGACCAAATCGACGCCTGCCGTTTGCAAACGGGCCAAACCGCTCCGGGCATCAGGGGCGTGGCCCACGCCAAAACCGTTTTGCCCCAGATAGTCAGACACCATGCCCGCCAAGCGGACATCGTCTTCGATCATCAAAAGTTCTTGCATGGCCTGATCATCGTCCGCGCTGTGGCGTTTGTCGTGTCGCTTGGGTAAAGATGGGTAAATTCACGAGGGCTGTCTGGCGTGGACGCGTGCAGCCAAGGCCACCAGCAGCAGCACCGGCACCCCCAGCCAAGCCGTGGCGGTGAAGAAACTGGCATAGCCGTAGGCATCGACAAAGTCCCCCGAAAAACCCGCCAAAAACTTCGGCAACAACAGCATCATGGAACTGAGCAGCGCGTATTGCGTGGCCGAATATTGGATGTTGGTCAGCGAAGACAAGTAGGCAATGAAGGCCGCCGAGGCGATGCCACTGGCCAGGTTGTCGGCCGAGATCACCCAGACCAAGGCGCTCACATCGTGCCCCACGCCGCTGAGCCAGACAAACAGCAAATTGCTGACCGCACTGAGCACCGCGCCCAGCATCAGAATGCGCATCACCCCCCACCGCGCCGACAAGACCCCGCCCACAAATGCGCCCACCAGCGTCATGACCACGCCATACACCTTGGTCACGCTGGCCACTTCGGTTTTGGTGAAACCCATGTCCACATAAAACGGATTGGCCATGATGCCCATCACCACGTCGCTGATGCGGTACACCGCGATCAGCGCCAGCACCTGCAGCGCCTGCCAGCGGTAACGTCGCCAAAAGTCGGCAAAGGGTTCGATCAATGCACCCTGCACCCACTCGGCCAGATTGCGGGCGGGCGTCATCGGCGCAGGCACCGGCTCGGGCGCGGCCAGCACCATCCACATGCCCGGCAACATGCTGGCCGCCATCACCAAATACGCCACTTGCCAAGCCGCTTGGGCATAGCCCGTGGTTTGCTCGCCTTGCGCCCATGCCGCAATCCACAACACGCCCGCACCGGCCCAGATCATGGCCAGGCGATACCCGGTTTGGTAACTGGCCGCCAGCGCGGCCTGGGCATTGACCTCGGCCGACTCGATGCGGTAGGCATCGAGCGCAATGTCTTGCGTGGCCGATGCCACCGCCACCGCCAAAGCACAGGCCACCAAAGGCCCCAGCAGCTGCGACGGGTCATTGAGCGCCATGCCCACCAAACCGCCCGCAATGACGATTTGCGACGACAACAACCAACTGCGACGGCGACCCAACTGGCGCGTGAGCCAAGGTATCGGCATCCTGTCCACCAAGGGTGCCCACATCCACTTGACGCCGTAAGCCAGACCCACCCAACTCAAGTAACCGATGGTGCTGCGGTCAATACCCGCTTCGCGCAGCCTGAAGCTGAGCGTGCCCAACACCAGCAGCAAGGGCAGCCCGGCCGCAAAGCCCAGCGCCACCATGCGCAAGCTGGCAGGCTGCAAATACAGACGCAAGGCCTCGCGCCAGGTGCGTACCGTGCTGGGCGGGGGGGTCTCAATGGGGGTGGCGGTTTCAGACATGCCCTGATTATCGGATGCACCCGTCCGGCCTTGGCCGCCGCAGCATCTGGCAACTCGCTATGATTTGCAAACCATGTGCTTTATTTGCGACCTCAAAACCCCCTCGGCCCATACCGATCCAGATGCGCCCGATCAGAAAACGCCTCGCTGGCAAGCCCGACGGGCGTTCATGCTGGCAGCGGGCGCCACAGCCGCCGGATCGGCTTTGGCCCAAGTGGACGTAGGTTCGTCCTCTGGCCTGCGCAAGCTGGTCCCTGCCGAAACGCTGGAAACCTCAGCGCGGCAACAATACACACAAGTGCTGGCCGAGGCCCGGGCCAAAGGCGCACTGGCCCCCGATGGCCACCCGCAACTGCAACGCCTGCAAGCCATTGCCCAAAAGCTAATTCCCCACACCGCGCAATGGAACACACGATCGCGTGACTGGAAGTGGCAAGTCAACCTGATTGGCAGCAAACAAATCAATGCCTGGTGCATGCCCGGCGGCAAGATCGCCTTTTACACCGGCATCCTGGAGCAGCTCAAACTCAGCGACGACGAAGCGGCCATGATCATGGGCCACGAAATGGCGCACGCCCTGCGTGAACACGCCCGTGAACGGCTGGCCAAAAGCCAGGCCACCAGCATCGGCCTGTCGATTGCGTCGCAGCTCTTGGGCTTGGGCTCTTTGGGCGATGCCGCGGCCAGCCTGGGCACCCAATTGCTCACCCTGAAGTACAGCCGCGACGACGAAACCGAGTCGGACTTGGTGGGGCTGGAGATCGCCGCACGCGGCGGCTACAAACCCGAGGCCAGCGTCAGTCTGTGGCAAAAAATGCAAGCGGCCAGCGGCAATGGCAGCCCGTCATTCCTGTCGACACACCCCAGCGGGGCCAACCGCATTCAAGAACTCCAAGCCAACTTGCCCAAAGTGCAAAACCTGTACGAGCAAGCGCTCAAAGGCTGAGTTTGACAAGCGCATAAGCCCCAGTGGCTGTCATGCCCGACTTGATCGGGAATCCATGCCTTCAGACATCCCGCACATAAGGGTTTGACTGACGTTCACGCCCAAAAGTGCTCTCGGGGCCATGCCCGGGAATGAACACCGTGTCATTGCCCATGGGCCACAGCCGCTCGGTGATGCTGGCGATCAAATCGTCATGGTTGCCCTGCGGAAAATCGGTGCGCCCAATGCTGCCGGCAAACAGCACATCGCCCACAAAAGCACGCTGGATCTCGGGTGAATAAAACACCACATGGCCCGGTGTGTGCCCTGGGCAGTGGCGCACCTGCAAGGTGTGCGCCCCCAGCGTGACGGTGTCGCCATCGGCCAGCCAACGTGTCGGTGTGAAAACGCGGGCGGGCGGAAACCCATAAGCCGCTGCGGCTGCTGGCAAACCATCGATCCAGAACTGGTCAGCCGGGTGCGGCCCAATGATGGGCAAGCCCCCCAATTGCTCGGCCAAATCGGCCGTACCCGAGGCGTGGTCCACATGCCCGTGGGTGATCCAGATCTGCTCCAGCTGAAGGCCCCGTGTTTTGACCGTGCCCAAAATCAAATCGAGATCGCCCCCCGGGTCCACCACCGCCGCTTGGCGGGTTTGGTCGTCCCAAATCAGGGAGCAATTTTGCTGGAAAGGGGTGACGGGGATGGTTTGGTATTGCAGCATGGGGGAATTATCAGGGATGCGATTGCGCCCGTCTCTCGAGGTCGGGGTGTACAGTGCCCCCAGCCAGCGCCTTTGATCTTCGGCCTTTGCGCTGCACCGATTGCCCTTTTGCACACCTCTTTTCCCGGCTACCTGACCAAACAGGAAAGCATCGCGGTTTTGGGCGTGGATGACCTGCTCATTCGCTCCCTGCTCGACAAAAACCAGTTCCACGACCCCTTGGATGAGGCCCTGAATTTGGGCATTTCGTCGGCCACTTGGCCCTTGTTTGGTTTGTTGTGGCCTTCGGGTCAACGCATGGCCGAGCGCATGGCCCAAAGGCCCGTGAGTGCTGAGCGGATTTTGGAGATCGGCTGTGGTTTGGGCCTGTCAAGCCTGGTGGCGCACCGGCGCGGCGCCAACGTCACGGCCAGCGATTGTCACCCTTTGACGCACGCCTTTCTGAACGAAAACGCCCGCCTGAACGGCCTGCCCCCGATGACTTACCGTCATGGTTTATGGGGCACTGCCGCGCTGCGCGAAGATGGCTTGCCGGTGCTGACGTCGGCACAAGATGACGGTGTCAGCGGCTTTTTTGACCTGATTGTGGGCAGCGACATCTTGTACGAGCGCGACGACGAGGGCACGCTGGCGAGCTTCATCAACACCCATGCCGCAAGGGTTTCGGAAATTTGGGTGGTGGACCCGAATCGGGGCAACAGGTCGGCGTTTCACAAGCACATGGCGCGTGCAGGCTTTGCCATGCACGAGCAGGTGCTGGACCAGTCCGCCCATGCGGATGCCCTGGCCTACAAGGGGCGCATGCTGACCTATACACGGGGTTGATCTGTACACGGGCTTGATTTGTGTGCAGGGCGAATGTGCACCGAATGGTGGCAAAGGCTTGGGTGTCACGATTTGGATCTGTGTCGGCCTAGGTGGGCGGCTTGGTTTAAGCTGGCGACCCTGTTGAATGGCCAAGCTTCATGGCCAAACCGAAAGCACGACGATGACCTCTCCCCTGAAAGTGGGCCTTTTGGGCTTTGGCTACGCCAGTGCCACTTTTCATGCGCCACTGATTGCCGCCGTGCCGGGTTTGCAGTTGACGGCCATCTCCAGCAGCCGTGCGCAAGACGTGCACGCCGCCTGGCCCGGCGTTGCGGTGTGCGACACCCCCGAAAGCCTGATCGCACGACCCGACATTGACCTGGTGGTGGTGGCCACGCCCAACAACACCCATGCCCCACTGGCCGCTTTGGCGCTGCGGGCCGGCAAGCATGTGGTGGTCGACAAGCCCTTTACCCTGAATGTGCAAGAGGCCCGCGACCTGATCGTATTGGCCAAGCAGCAAGCGCGTTTGTTGTCGGTTTTTCATAACCGGCGCTGGGATGGGGATTTCTTGTCGCTGCAAGCGGTGCTGAACAGCGTCACCCTGGGTCGCATCGTGCATGTTGAATCGCACTTTGACCGCTATCGCCCCGTGGTGCCACAGCGCTGGCGCGATTCGGGTGAGCCGGGCAGCGGCCTGTGGTACGACTTGGGGCCGCATTTGCTCGACCAGGCGCTGCAATTGTTTGGCCCACCCCAAACGCTTTCGCTCGACTGGGCACGCCAGCGTGACCACAGCCGCGCCGATGACTGGTTTCATGCCCTCTTGCATTACGGCGATATGCGGGTGGTGCTGCATGCCAGCGCCTTGACCGCCCATGTGGCGCCCCGCTTCACGGTGCATGGCACCGAGGGGTCGCTGGTCAAGTGGGGGCTGGACACCCAAGAGGCCGCCTTGAAGGCGGGCCAGCGCCCACCGCTGGCCGACTGGGGCGTTGACCCCGAGCCCCTGCGCTTGACGCTGTCAGACGCGCAGCAACACCTGAGCGAAAGCACGCAAATGGGCATGCCCGGCGATTACACGCGCTATTACGCGGGCATTCGCGATGCGGTGCTGTGCGGTGCGGCCAATCCGGTGCCCGCCGAAGAAGCGCTGTGGGTGATGGAACTGATTGAGCTGGGCCAGCGCAGCGCCACCGAAGGGCGACGCATGGCCGTGGCCTTGCGCTCAGAGGTCTAAGTCGTATTCGACCGTGATCGGTGCGTGGTCTGAAAACTTTTGATCTTTGTAAATCGATTCGGTTCGGGCTTTTTCAGCCAAGGCCGGGGTGGCGAGTTGGTAGTCCAGCCGCCAGCCCACGTTCTTGGCATAGGCCTGGCCTCGGTTGCTCCACCAGGTGTAGCAAGCGTCTGTGGTGTCGGGCTGGAGGCGGCGATACACATCAACCACACCGCCCTCGGTGGTGAGCTGTGTCATCCAGGCACGCTCTTCGGGCAAAAAGCCGCTGTTTTTGAGGTTGCCCTTCCAGTTCTTGAGGTCGGCTTGTTGGTGCGCGATGTTCACATCGCTGCACACCACGAAGTCGCGCTCGGCTTTGAGGGCCATGAGGTGCGGGTACATCTTGTCCAAAAATCGGAACTTGGCCTCTTGCCGCTCAGGCCCCGATGAACCACTGGGAAAGTAGCTGCTGATGATGGACAGTTTGCGGGTGGGCGTGTCGAAACGCAGCTCGACATAGCGGCCTTCGGCATCGAACTCGCCGCCGTCAAAACCCACGACCACATCGCTGGGCTCATGCCGGGTGTACACGCCCACGCCGGAATAGCCTTTTTTCTCGGCAAACTGAAAGTGGCCTTTCAGGCCTGCGATGTCTTCAAACTTGCCTGCGACATCGGCCGCTTGGGCTTTGACTTCTTGCACGCAAATACAATCAGGCTTTTCTTGCGCCAACCAGGCTTCGACCCCTTTGGTCGTGGCTGAACGGATGCCGTTGAGGTTGAGGCTGGTGAGTTTGAACAAGGATTTCCCCATGGTGACAGGACAGGCAAGCAGCGCCGAGATGCAGGCGCTTGCTCAAGAATTTGTGCAATTTGCGGTCGACTCGGGCGTGCTGCGCTTTGGCGAATTCAAGACCAAAGCCGGGCGCATGAGCCCGTATTTTTTCAACGCAGGGCTGTTTGACGACGGCGCCAAGCTGAGTCGACTCGCGCAATTCTATGCAAAAGCCCTGCTGGCCAGCGGCATCGAATTCGACATGATCTTTGGTCCTGCCTACAAAGGCATTCCGCTGGGCGCGGCGGTCTCGGTAGAACTGGCCCGCTTGGGCAAGAACGTGCCTTTTGCCTACAACCGCAAAGAAGCCAAGGACCACGGCGAAGGCGGCAGTTTGGTGGGTGCGCCGCTCAAGGGCCGCGTGCTGATCGTGGACGACGTGATGAGCGCAGGTACCGCCGCACGCGAGTCGATTGCCCTGATTCAGGCCGCAGGCGCCACGCCCCACGCGATTGCCATTGCCTTGGACCGCCAGGAAATGGCCACCGAAAAACAGGCCGACGGCTCGGTGCAAGACGTGCCCCACAGCGCCGTGCAGTACGTGCGCGGCACACTGGGCATGCAGGTCTGCACGATTGCGCAACTGTCTGATTTGTTGGCTTATCTGTCGAACCAGGGCGGCAACGCGCTGGCCGAACATCTGCCCAAAGTTCAAGCTTATCGTGACCGTTACGGCGTTTAACTAAACAAAGATACTCAACAAGGCCATTGCCCGCGCACGGTTGAAGCGGTTATTATGGATGGCTCATCCACAAAATCTTATATCGTGAAATTTAAGCCCCTTGCCACCGCTGTCAGTTTGCTGCTGGCGTCCTCCTTGGTTTTTGCCGCACCTGCAGACGAGCAGGCAGCAGAAGTCAAGCGGATGTCAGAACTGGCCAGCTTGATGCAACTGGGCGACCAAATGAAAAGCAGTGTCGGCGAGAAAACCGACCAAATGCTTGGGAAAGCCATGGGCTTGCTGGGCGTGCCCTACAAACGCGGCGGCAGTTCTACCGAAACTGGCTTTGATTGCAGCGGATTCGTGCGTTACATGTATGAAACATCCGTTGGGCGCTTATTGCCCCGGCGTGCAGATGAGCAAGCAGCGGCGACAGACAAAATCGACCGCAATGAACTCAACCCGGGCGACCTGGTCTTCTTCAACACCATGCGCCGCACGTTCAGCCACGTAGGCATTTACCTCGGCGATGGCAAATTCATCCATGCGCCCAGCACCGGCAAAACGGTGCGCGTGGATGATTTGCGGGCAGCTTACTGGACCAAACGTTTTACCGGCGCCCGCCGAGTCAAAGAAACACCAGCACCGGACAGCCCCAGCCGCTGAACCTGTCTTACATAAACAAAAACGCCACCGCAAAGGGTGGCGAAATTGAGTTTGGTGCGGCTGGCGGGGATCGAACCCACGACCCTTGGCTTCGGAGGCCAATACTCTATCCACTGAGCTACAGCCGCACTTGGTGCTGCACGGATTATGTCACGGCTTGTCTTTCTGGCCGGGGCTTGCAAGTCCGGTGAAGGGTGGGCCGCTATAATCTTGGGTTGATTACGGTCAACACCCAGGCCCAAAGGCCAAGCCCAACAAGAGGATCTCATGAGCGACAACAGCCACGATCAACACGAAGCACACACCGGCCCGGTGAAAACGCCCAAGCAAATGCTTTTGCTGAGCCTTGCTTCTTTCATCATCCCGGTGTTCATCATCATCGGTTTGGTCTTTTATGTGACTTCGGCCAACAAGACGGCTCCGGGTGCCAGCGACTCCGAAAGATCGGTCGCCCAGCGCATTCAGAAAATCGGCACCGTTGAAGTACGCGACGCCAATCGTCCTTTGAAAGCCGGTGAAGAAGTTTACAAAGCGCAGTGTTCTGCCTGCCACGCTGCAGGCGCAGCCGGTGCACCCAAGTTTGCCGACGCTGGCGCTTGGGGTGCGCGCATCAAGCAAGGCCTGGAGACTTTGGTGACTTCGGCCCTCAAAGGCAAAGGTGCCATGGGTGCACAAGGTGGCGGTGATTTCAACGACACCGAAATTGCCCGCGCTGTGGTCTATATGGCCAACAATGCCGGTGCCAAATTTGATGAACCCAAGGCACCTGCTGCCGAAGGCGAGAAGAAGTAAAGCGGCTGCGGCCTCTTGAATGAACCGACCCTCGTGGTCGGTTTTTTTATGCCCGCTCGCTGATGGTCAACCTCAGCCTTGCTGTGGGCTGATGACAAATCCAAAGCGCTCAGGCAGTTCCCGAGACAAACAGTCTTCAGGGATCCAAAGATTTTTTTCTATGGCTTCGGCGACCAAGGCGACATCCAGGGTGTGAACCAAGCCAAAACCCGCTGTGGTCTTCAGGTAAACACGCCCGGCTTCGTCAACCAGGCATGCGATGACTTGCGCGGCTTGCCCTGTGTGCGCGGTCGGCTCAAAGCTTTCGCTCAATCGCCAGATGTAGGGCGCAACTTCCAGCTCGATGTAGACCCGCTGGGGTCCGTTCTGAAAAAACCAACGCCCCTGCACATCGGCATCGTAGTTGCGATGAATGAAATCAATCAACTTTTCATGCCTCAGCACAGAGCCTTTGGCGCCTGCTTGACCACTTTGAAACGCACCCAAGTGCTGCACCCGGTCATCTCGCATGTGCCACTGCCCGCGACTGTCCAAACCCAGCCAGCCAAAGCAGTCGGGCACATTCGGCCACTTGGTCATGGCTTGGCGAACGATGTCATCCATGGGCTGTAATCCCTTCGTGAAACGGCTGCCCAGATGCACCCAAAAGCCAGCTCCCCACGGCATCGGGCAAGCCACGCACATGGCTGGGCCAACTGCCTTGGGCGAATCCAACATGCCCCCCGTGCTCGGGCTGCCAAAGCGTGACCGACCTCGATACATCGTTCTTTTGGGGCAAACTGCTCGCCGGTACGAAGGGGTCGTTCCGGGCATTCAATGCCAAGGCCGGCAGGCGGATGTTCTGCATCAACGGTTTGGCCGATGCTTTGGCCCAGTAATCGTCTGTATTTTTGAACCCATGCAAGGGTGCCGTGAACACATTGTCAAACTCGTACAGGTCTCGCGCAGCCATGAGCCGCTGCCGATCAAACAGGCCTGGGTGCTGCGCCAACTTGGCCAACGCCTTTGGCTTCATGCTGCGCAAAAACATGCGCGTATAAATTTGTCGGTTCAAACCACGCCCTATGGCGTGCCCACTTTGCATCAAATCAAGCGGCGAACAAATCGAAGCGATGGCATCTGCACTTTGCAAGGCTGCGGTGCCGTGTTCGGCGGCCCACCGCATCAAGGCATTGCCGCCTAGGGACACGCCTGCTGCGATCAGTGTTTGACCACCCTGCGATTGATGCTGCTTGCGCAGACGACTCAATACCCAGTCGATTTCCTGGTGATCACCTGAATGGTAGGCACGCGGTGCACGATTGAGTTCGCCGCTGCAGCCGCGAAAGTGGGGCAAAGCAAAGTTGAGGTCGTGCGCAGCCGCCCAATCGGCAAAGGACTGCGCGTAATGGCTGTCTGATGAACCCTCAAGTCCGTGAAACAACACCAACATGGGCCTGTCATGTCGACTGGCATTTTGTCGATCGACATCGATGAAGTCATCGTCCGGTGTGAGCCAGCGCTCACGCTGTATGGGCAATGCCGGGCCCCACCGTCTGCGTGCATACAGGGCTGACCAAATGGTCTGGGCATGCCCACCGGGCAGCCATACGGGTGCTCGATAATGCATAAGCCTCAGTGCAGCACCGTGGGCTTGACCCCCACATCGGCCGAATCATTCGGGGTGCCAGGGCTTGCATGGTGGGCCACCATGCGCCAACCCTGTGGCATTTTTTGGTACACATTGGTGGCAATCACAAATGCCTGTTTGGCGCCCTGCGGTGTGATCACCTCCACTCGCTCCACAAGGTGATGAACCGCGCACGCGAGTGAAACGATTTTGTGGACTCTTTCTGGGTGCGCTTGCACACTGCCGTTGGCAAACATGCCCTCAAATGTGGCACGTATGGCACCCGGCCCGATCATGCGCGGCCCACCAGGATGTACACAGACGATGTCATCTTCTTCCGCCCAACACGCCATGAGCTGCTCAATGTCAGCGTTGTGAAGCGCTTCGTAAAAGCTTTGTTCGATGTCGTCGGGTGTTCCACCCACGATGGCTGCTTGCAATTTGGCTCTTTTCATGATCCGACCAAGTCTACACGCGCCCATGGTGCGCCGGGCAACAAAAAACCCGACCGCATTGCTGCGTCGGGTTTTTTGAAAATGCCTGCACAAGTACAGGTACTGCTCTTGTTCAGCGTCTTATTTTTTGCGGTATTTCCGCAAGGCCGACAACTGAGCCGCCAAGACAGCCAACTCGGACTGGGCACGGGCCAAGTCGATTTCGCTTTTGGCGTTTTTCAAAGCTTCTTCTGCTGCTGCTTTGGCCGCATTGGCTTTCTCTTCGTCGAGGTCTTTGCCGCGGATCGCGGTGTCAGACAGCACGGTCACGCAGTCGGGCTGCACTTCCAGAATGCCACCCGCAACGAAAACAAATTCCTCGCCGCCGTCAGCCGTCTCGATGCGAACCGAACCGGCTTTGATGCGGGTGATCAGCGGGGTGTGACGTGGGTAAATGCCCAGTTCGCCAGACTCGCCAGGCAAGGCCACGAATCGGGCTTCGCCCGAATAGATGGACTCTTCTGCACTGACCACATCAACGTGGATGGTGTTCATGTTTACTCCTTAAAAAGGTGCGTTGAAGCGGACTACGGGGAGACTGGATAGCCGCCCCGGGGTTCTGCTTTACGCGGCCTTTTTGGCCTTTTCGAAAGCTTCGTCGATGGTACCGACCATGTAGAAAGCTTGCTCTGGCAGGTGATCGCACTCGCCGGACACAATCATCTTGAAGCCACGGATGGTTTCAGCCAATGTGACGTACTTGCCGGGGGAACCGGTAAACACTTCAGCCACGTGGAAAGGCTGCGACAGGAAACGCTGGATCTTGCGGGCACGGGCCACGGCCAACTTGTCTTCAGGCGCCAAGTCGTCCATGCCCATGATGGCGATGATGTCGCGCAGTTCGCGGTAACGCTGCAAAGTACCTTGCACAGCGCGAGCGGTTTCGTAGTGGTCTTGGCCCACAACCAAAGGATCGAGCTGACGGCTGGTGGAGTCCAGAGGATCCACAGCTGGGTAGATACCGAGCGAAGCGATGTCACGAGACAACACCACGGTGGAGTCCAAGTGAGCAAACGTGGTCGCAGGCGATGGGTCGGTCAAGTCATCGGCTGGCACGTAAACGGCCTGAATCGATGTGATCGAGCCGACTTTGGTCGACGTGATACGTTCTTGCAAACGGCCCATTTCTTCGGCCAGGGTTGGCTGGTAACCCACAGCAGAAGGCATACGGCCCAACAAGGCGGACACTTCGGTACCGGCCAAGGTGTAGCGGTAGATGTTGTCCACGAAGAACAACACGTCTTTGCCTTCGTCACGGAAGGATTCAGCAATGGTCAGACCGGTCAAGGCGACGCGCAAACGGTTGCCTGGTGGCTCGTTCATCTGGCCGTAAACCATGGCCACTTTGGACTCAGGCAGGTTCTCGAGGTTCACGACGCCGGAGTCGGCCATCTCGTGATAGAAGTCGTTGCCTTCACGGGTACGCTCACCCACACCAGCGAACACGGACAAGCCGCTGTGCGCCTTGGCGATGTTGTTGATGAGTTCCATCATGTTCACGGTCTTGCCCACACCGGCACCACCGAACAAGCCGACCTTGCCGCCTTTGGCGAACGGGCAAACCAAGTCAATCACCTTGATGCCGGTTTCCAGCAGTTCTTGTGAAGGGCTCAGTTCGTCGTAAGCAGGTGCTTTGCGGTGAATGGAAGCAGTGAGTTCCTGGCTGACAGGACCACGTTCGTCGATGGGCGCACCCAACACGTCCATGATGCGGCCCAGTGTGGCTTTGCCCACAGGCACGGTGATCGCCTTGCCTGTGTTGTACACCATCAGGCCACGACGCAAACCGTCAGAAGAACCGAGCGCAATGGTGCGCACGATGCCGTCGCCGAGTTGCTGCTGCACTTCCAGGGTCAGCGCGGAGCCTTCCATTTTGAGTGCGTCATAAACCTTGGGCATCTGGTTACGTGGAAATTCCACGTCGACCACAGCGCCAATACACTGAACAATTTTTCCTTGGGCTTGCATTTTTCGCTCCAAATAATTTGAATTTGCTGAACTGGGGATCAGCCGCTGATCGCGGCTGCGCCAGAGACGATTTCCGACAGTTCTTTGGTGATGGCTGCTTGACGGGTCTTGTTGTAGACGAGTTTGAGCTCGCCAATCACATTGCCAGCGTTGTCCGTGGCGGCCTTCATGGCCACCATGCGAGCAGCGTGCTCTGAGGCCATGTTTTCGGCCACGGCTTGGTAAGCCAGGGCTTCTGCATAACGGATCAACAAATCGTCAATGACCGACTGGGCATCGGGCTCATAGATGTAATCCCATCCATGGGCCACGGCACCTGCTGCCTTGGTGTCTGCTTCCATCTTGGAAGAAGACAGTGGCAGCAACTGGTCGATGGTGGGCACTTGTGCCATGGTGCTGACAAACTTGTTGTAGCACAGGTACACAGCGCTCACCTCACCAGCGGCATAAGCGTCGAGCAGCACCTTGACGGGGCCAATCAGCTTTTCCAGATGAGGCTTGTCGCCCAGATGGGTCACATGCGCCACCACTTTGGCATTGACGCGGTTCAGGAAACCCAAACCTTTGCCGCCAATGGCCACGGCCAGAGGCGTCTTGCCTGCAGCCTGCGTTTCACGCAATTTACCTGTCACGGCACGCAGCAGGTTGGTGTTCAAGCCACCGCACAAACCTTTGTCCGTGGTCACCACAATGAAGCCGACGGACTTGCCGTCGTTTTGCTTCATGAAGGCGTGCACGTACTCAGGGTTGGCCTGCCCGAGATGAGTCGCAATGGTGCGAATCTTCTCGCTGTAAGGCCGGGCCGTGCGCATACGCTCCTGCGCCTTGCGCATTTTGGAGACGGAAATCATCTCCATGGCCTTGGTGATCTTCTTGGTGTTTTCCACCGATTTGATCTTGGTGCGTAGTTCCTTGCCCGATGCCATCAGCGGCTCCTTTTGATCAGGTAGAAATTAAGCAAAGCTTTTCTTGAAAGCGGCGACAGCAGTGGTCAATTCAGCCTCAGCTTCTTTGTCCAGTGCTTGCGTGCTTTCCATCTTGGCCAACAGGGCTGCGCTCTTGTCTTTGAGGTAAGCGTGCAAACCGTGTTCGAAAGCCAGGACTTTCTTGACGTCGATGTCGTCCATGAAGCCTTTGTTCACCGCAAACAGGCTGGCGCCCATCAAGCTGATCGACAGAGGGCTGTATTGGGCTTGCTTGAGCAATTCAGTCACGCGGGCACCGCGGTCCAGCTGCTTGCGTGTCGACTCGTCCAGATCGGAAGCGAACTGGGCGAAAGCGGCCAATTCACGGTACTGGGCCAAGTCGGTACGGATACCGCCGGATTGACCTTTGATGATCTTGGTTTGAGCCGAGCTACCGACGCGCGACACCGAGATACCGGCGTTGATCGCTGGACGGATACCGGCGTTGAACAAGCTGGTTTCCAAGAAGATCTGACCGTCGGTGATCGAAATCACGTTGGTGGGCACGAATGCAGACACGTCACCGGCTTGGGTTTCGATGATGGGCAAAGCCGTCAAGGAACCTGTTTTGCCTTTGACAGCGCCTTTGGTGAAGGCTTCGACATAGTCGGCGTTCACGCGGGCTGCACGTTCGAGCAAACGGCTGTGGAGATAGAACACGTCGCCAGGGTAAGCTTCGCGGCCTGGTGGACGGCGCAACAGCAGCGACACCTGACGGTAAGCCACGGCTTGCTTGGACAGATCGTCATAAACGATCAAAGCGTCTTCGCCACGGTCACGGAAGTATTCGCCCATGGTGCAGCCAGAGTAGGCCGACACGTACTGCATGGCAGCAGATTCAGAGGCAGAAGCGGCCACGACGATGGTGTATTCCATCGCGCCAGCTTGTTCCAGAGCGCGCACCACGTTCTTGATCGACGAGGCTTTTTGGCCAATCGCGACGTAAACGCAGGTCATGTTCTGACCCTTTTGGTTGATGATGGCGTCGATCGCGACGGCAGTCTTGCCGGTCTGACGGTCGCCAATGATCAGTTCGCGCTGACCACGGCCCACGGGCACCATGGAGTCGATCGACTTCAGGCCAGTTTGCATAGGCTGATCAACCGATTTACGTGCGATCACGCCAGGGGCGACTTTTTCGATCACGTCGGTCATCTTGGCGTTGATCGGGCCTTTACCGTCAATTGGCTGACCCAAAGCGTTCACCACACGGCCAATCAGTTCGGGGCCCACGGGCACTTCCAAAATGCGGCCTGTGCACTTGACAGTGTCGCCTTCGGAGATGTGCTCGTACTCACCCAAGATCACGGCGCCAACCGAGTCACGCTCGAGGTTCAGGGCCAGACCAAAAGTGGCAGTGCCATCGGCTGTGGATGGGAATTCGAGCATTTCGCCCTGCATCACATCAGACAAGCCATGGACGCGAACGATACCGTCGGTCACAGACACCACAGTGCCTTGGTTGCGGATATCGGCGCTGGCGGACAGCCCTTCGATGCGGCTCTTGATCAGTTCAGAAATTTCTGCGGGATTGAGTTGCATGACTCTTTCCTTCTTTCTTTAAATATGTCCGGTCTCAATCCGCATCAAGCGGTGAGGGCCGATTTCATTTGTTCCAGTCGGGCCTTGACAGAGGTATCGAGCACCTCGTCGCCCACCACCACACGAATGCCACCGATCAGGGCAGCATCCAGCTCGACGCTCACATTGAGCTTGCGCGCAAAGCGTTTTTCGAGCGTGGACGACAAATCGGCCAAAGCCGAAGCGTCGATGGGAAATGCGCTGTAAACCACCGCGTCAGCGGTGCCAGCTTGCGCATTCATGAGGGCCCGGTACTGCTGTGCAACGACAGGCAGCGCACTGAGACGGCGGTTTTCGATCACCAGGCGCAGGAAATTCTTGCCAGCCTCGGGCAGTGCTGTGCGCACCACGCCAGAGATCAGCTCGAATGCCTGCTCGTCGGACACTTTGGGGCTATCGGCGAACTGTTGCAATTGCGCGTTGTCGGCAATCACAGCCAGTTCGTCCAGCCAAGCGGCCGTGCCAGCGAGATCGGATGCCTGCGCTTTGAAAAGCGCATCGGCATAAGGGCGGGCGATGGTAGCAAGTTCTGCCATGGTCTTCTCTGGCTGGAGCTTCTTACAGCTCGGTCTTGAGGCGGCTCAGCAGATCAGCGTGGACGCCGGCGTTGACTTCCTTGCGGAGAATCTGCTCGGCGCCTTTGACGGCCAAAGCTGCGACCTGCTCACGCAGGGTTTCGCGGACTTTGACAGCCTGCTGCTCAGCTTCAGCTTTTGCAGCGGCGATGATCTTGTTGCCTTCTTCGGTGGCACGTGCTTTGGCTTCGTCAACGATGCCATTTGCACGGCGCTCGGCATCAGCCAAGCGCGAAGCCGTCTCGTTGCGCGACTGGGCCAACTCGGACTCGACACGCGCATTGGCGCTGGAGAGTTCGGCTTTGGCTTTGTCTGCGGCAGCGAGGCCGTCAGCGATTTTCTGTGCCCGTTCGTCGAGCGCTTTTGTGATCGGGGGCCACACGAATTTCATCGTGAACCACACCAGAATCGCAAAAACGATCATCTGAATGAACAGAGTAGCGTTAATGTTCACGGTTCAGTCCTTCTTCTGTTGGAAGAGGTACGTGGATTACTTCAGAACGAAGGGGTTGGCGAAGGCAAACAGCAAAGCGATGGCCACACCAATCAGGAACGCAGCGTCGATCAGACCAGCCAAGATGAACATCTTGGTTTGGAGTTCGTTCATCAATTCAGGTTGACGAGCAGAGGACTCGAGGAATTTACTGCCCATCAAAGCGATGCCGATAGAAGCGCCGATAGCACCCAGACCAACGATCAAACCACATGCCAATGCCACCAGGCCGAGAATGTTTTCCATGAGAAGCTCCTAAAAGTTAGTGGAAAAAAGAAACAGGAAACGAGAGAAAAAGTGTCATCAATGTGCGTCGTGCGCTTGACCTGTGTAGATCAGCGTCAACATCATAAAGATGAAGGCTTGCAAGGTGATGACCAGGATGTGGAACAAAGTCCACACGGTACCAGCAAGGATATGGCCAATAGCCAGACCCACACCGGTTGCCGACAATGCCCAGCCGCCACCCATGAGGGCAATCAACATGAACACCAACTCACCCGCAAACATGTTGCCAAACAGTCGCATGCCATGCGAAACCGTCTTGGCCAAATATTCAATCATCTGCATCAAGAAGTTAATCGGATACAGAGCCCAATGGTCACCAAAGGGCGCAGCAATCAGTTCGTGAGCCCAGCCGCCCAAGCCTTTGATCTTGATGTTGTAGACCAGGCAAATGAACAGCACCGAGCAAGACAGGCCCAATGTGGAGGACAAGTCGGCTGTTGGCACGACGCGCAAATAGTCTTTGAAACCCAAAGCAGGGCCGGCTGCATGCCAAGCACCGGGGATCAGGTCGACAGGCAGCATGTCCATTGCGTTCATCAGGAAAATCCAGACAAACACGGTCAGCGCCAGAGGAGAAATGAGTTTGCGGCTCTTGGCGTTGTGAATAACACCTTTGGCCTGGTTTTCAACCATCTCGGCCAGCAGCTCGAAACCGGCCTGGAAACGACCAGGAACGCCCGAAGTGGCTTTGCGGGCAGCCGCCCACATGACCAAACAACCGATAACACCCAAAACGAGTGAGAAAACGACCGAGTCCAAGTTGAACAGACTGAAGTCAACGATGCTCGTTTGCTTGACGCCTTCAAATGAAAAGTTCATTTGCAGGTGTTGCAGGTGGTGCTGGATGTACTCTCCAGCCGTTGGGGCATGCGCGCCAGCGTTTTCAGCAGACATAAATCACCAATCAGTTCATAAAAATTTCGGCTTCGACTTGGTTTGCATCCAGCCCAGCGCCATGGCCAGCCAATACACCTTCATCGTCACCACAAAACCGGCCACCAAGGCAAACCAGCTCAGATCTGAAATCACTTTAGGCGCCACCAGAAGCAACGCCACGGTCAAGATGATCTTGACCAACTCCCAAACAAACAAACCCGCCAAGGCAGAGCCTGATTGGGTTCGTCGCATTTGCCGACTCAAAGCCCTGACAAATACAACAGCCGGAATCACCACCGCCACAGAACCCCATGCCGCCGATGCCGCCAATCGGAACTGCCCGCTGACCAAACCAGTCAACACAGCCACCAACGCACCCACGACCACCTGCAAAGCCAACACGCGCCAAGGTGAAACCACCGGGTTTTGTTGGCGCCAAGCCTGGGCCTGTTCAGCAGTCAAGGGCTTGAATTCGAGCTCAAGACCTTCATCTGCATCATCTGACGCACTGACCGGGATGCCCGTTTCTGGGGATGAGGCGATTTTGACCATCTCAAATTACACCGAAGTTACGTACAACACGTCAAATCCAGCAAAGCCTTTGATTATACGTAGAAACCCGTGCGTCTTCAGCTTTTGATTGACGACAAATTCCCACATGCTCTATGTGCCAGGCCCCAACAGCGACAATTGCATGGTCAGTCCCCATTCGAGGACTCGTTTTAAAGCTTGTTGATAGGTCCTTTATATGTACGAATGGTTTAAATTTTTTCACCTTGGCGCTGGCATCGTGTGGCTCGGCGGCATGGCTTTGGTCATTTTGGCTTTGCGCCCGATGGTCGTGGCACAGATGGCGCCACCTGAGCGCTTGGCCCTGATGTCTGGTGTGCTGTCCCGCTTTTTTGTGATGGTGTGGATTTCGATCGCCCTGCTCCTTGCTTCTGGCTTCTGGATGCTGTCCATGACCGATATGAAACTGGCCCCCAAAGGTTGGCATGCCATGTCCGGACTTGGCCTGTTGATGTGTCTGATTTTTGCGCACATCTGGTTCGCGCCATTTCGCAAGCTGAAGGCCGCCGTGCTGGCCGCTGACTGGCCCGCTGCAGGCAAAGCCCTTGGGCAAATTCACCCCTTGGTGGTGACCAATTTCGTGCTGGGCTGGCTGGCGGTTTTGGCCGTCGTGGTCTGGCGTTAAGCTTGCAACCCCAACGGAATTTTTTCATGAGCGCGTCCATTACACCTCCTGCCGGCATTGATCCGCGCAAAGAAACCCTGATCGAATACCCCTCGATCTTCCCCATCAAAGTCATGGGGGCCATGGTCGATGGTTTTGCTGAAGCTTTATGCCAGGTGGCCCTGCAATTTGACCCAGGCTTTGATGCAGCCACCATCGAGCTGCGCCCCAGCAAAGGCGGCAACTACCTTGGCGTGACGCTCAACATCACCGCCACAAGCCGCGAACAACTTGACGATTTGTACCGTGCGCTGACCTCGCACCCGATGGTCAAAATCGTCCTCTGAACATGGACATCCGGCTTCTGGGGCGGGTCGACTACCTGCCAACTTACGAGGCCATGCAGGTCTTCACCCACGAGCGTACGCCCGAGACACCCAACGAACTCTGGATTTGCGAACACCCGCCTGTGTTTACACAAGGCCTGGCTGGACAAGCAGGCCATGTGTTGATGCCTGGCGACATTCCGGTGGTGCAGACCAACCGGGGCGGGCAAGTCACCTTTCATGGCCCGGGCCAAGTGATGGCGTACCCATTGGTCAACTTGCAACGCGCTGGTTATTTCGTCAAAGAATACGTTTACAAGCTTGAAGAATCGGTCATCCGCACGCTGGCGCATTTTGGTGTCACGGGCCACCGTGTGGCCGGTGCACCGGGCATTTATGTGCGCCTAGAAGACCCCTTCAGCCACAGCGCGCTGGTGGGGCCTGCGCCAGCCAGTGACCCATTCAAAGGCCTGGGCAAAATCAGCGCACTGGGCATCAAAGTCAGCCGCCATTGCACCTACCACGGTGCCGCACTCAACGTGGCGATGGACCTCGAGCCCTTTAACCGCATCAACCCCTGTGGCTATGCCGGCCTGAAAACCGTGGACCTTTCTACAATCGGCGTAGAAACCACTTGGGACGAAGCCGCCCATGTGCTGGCCCAGCAATTGGCGGCCCGTTTATGAACCCCTGCCTGCGCACGCGATGTGGCTGCAGTGACTGAAAGAACAAGATGAGCAACACCCCCACCGAACGCAACGTGGTTCGCGAAGCCCAAAGCGTTGAAAACTACGACCCCATGGCCAAGCAAAAAGCAGCGGCCAAGCTGTCTCGCATTCCGGTCAAAGTCGAAGCCGGTGAAGTGCTCAAAAAACCCGAGTGGATCCGCGTCAAAGCGGGCTCCCCCACCACCCGCTTTTACGAAATCAAAGACGTGCTGCGCGCCAACAAACTGGTAACCGTGTGCGAGGAAGCCAGCTGCCCCAATATCGGTGAGTGCTTTGGCAAAGGCACCGCCACCTTCATGATCATGGGCGACAAGTGCACCCGCCGCTGCCCGTTTTGCGATGTGGGCCATGGCCGACCCGACCCACTGGATGTGAACGAGCCCGACAACCTGGCCAAGACCATTGCACAACTCAAGCTGAAATACGTGGTGATCACCAGCGTGGACCGCGACGACCTGCGCGATGGCGGTGCGGGGCATTTTGTGGAGTGCATCCGCAAAACACGTGAGCTGTCACCCACCACCCAGATCGAAGTGCTGGTGCCCGACTTCCGTGGACGCGATGACCGCGCATTGGAAATTCTCAAAGCCGCACCACCCGATGTGATGAACCACAACATGGAAACCGTGCCGCGCCTTTACAAAGAAGCGCGTCCCGGCTCGGACTACCAGTTCTCGTTGAGCTTGTTGAAGAAATTCAAAGCGCTGTTTCCGAACGTGCCCACCAAGAGTGGCTTGATGGTCGGCTTGGGCGAAACAGACGAAGAAATTCTGGACGTCATGCGCGACATGCGGGCACACAACATCGAGATGCTGACCATTGGCCAGTACTTGGCACCCAGCAACAGCCACCTGCCCGTGCGCCGTTATGTGCACCCCGACACCTTCAAGATGTTCGAGGCCAAAGCCTACGAAATGGGCTTTTCGCATGCGGCAGTGGGCGCGATGGTGCGCAGCAGCTACCACGCAGACCAGCAGGCACATTCGGCGCAGCTGAATCTGGCCGACAAACCCTGACCCCGCTCAACCCATCCTACTCAAGGCCGTCATGACCGATTCCAGCCCTTACACGCCGCCCCCCATCTGGACTTGGAACAAGGCCAATGGCGGACGCTTTGCCAACATCAATCGCCCCATTGCAGGGCCAACACACGAGCAAGAACTGCCCCGCGGCAAGCACCCGCTGCAACTGTATTCGCTGGCCACGCCCAATGGCGTCAAAGTCACGGTGATGCTCGAAGAGCTGCTGGCCTTGGGCCATGTGGGCGCTGAATACGACGCCTGGCTGATCCGCATCCAAGAAGGGCAACAGTTCAGCAGCGGCTTTGTCGGCGTTAACCCAAACTCCAAGATCCCTGCCTTGCTGGACTGCAGTGGCACTGAGCCTGTACGGGTGTTTGAATCGGGTGCCATCTTGTTGTACTTGGCTGAAAAGTTTGGTGCCTTTGTGCCCACCGACCCGGTGCGGCGGGCCGAGTGCCTGTCTTGGCTGTTCTGGCAAATGGGCAGCGCGCCTTACCTGGGCGGTGGCTTCGGTCATTTTTATGCCTATGCCCCCATCAAGATCGAGTACGCCATTGACCGCTTTGCCATGGAGGTCAAGCGCGAGATGGATGTGTTGAACCGGCGATTGGCAGAAAGCCGCTTCATTGCGGGCGATGACTACACCATCGCCGACATGGCCATCTGGCCTTGGTATGGCGGCATGGCCAAGGGCACGATGTACGAGGCAGGCGAATTTTTGCAAGTGCACGAATACGAACACGTCAACCGCTGGGCCGACGAGTTGGCCAAGCGCCCTGCCGTGCAACGCGGTCGCATGGTCAACCGGGTCATCGGGCCGCCCGAAATGCAGCTGCATGAGCGCCACGACGCAGGTGATTTCGACACCCGCACGCAGGACAAACTCGAAAAATCCTGACTCAGTTCGCCATCAAACCCGATGGCTCGTCTGAATCCAGCACTTGGCTGGCCCACAACGCCAACTTGGTCGTATCCGATCGCAAGACCTGTTGCTTGACGGACAAGATCTGCGACGGGTGCATGGAAAAACTGCGCAAACCCAGACCCAGCAGCAGCCGGGTCATGGCCACGTCGCCCGCCATCTCTCCACACACCGAAACGCCTTTGCCTTGGGCATGGCATTCGGCAATGGTGTCGGCTACCAGACGCAAGACGGCCGGATGTAAGGGGTCGTACAAGTGCGCCACCGATTCATCAGCCCGGTCAATGGCCAGCGTGTACTGAATCAGGTCGTTGGTGCCAATGGACAAAAAGTCAAAGTACTTGAGGAACAAGCGCAACGACAAAGCGGCCGCAGGAATTTCGATCATCGCACCCAGGCGCACCGGGCCATAGGCTGCACCTCGGCGGTCCAGCTCGTGCCGTGCTTGCTCGATCAAGGCCAAGGTCTGGCGAATCTCGCTGCCATGCGCGAGCATGGGAATCAACAAGTTGACTTTGCCGTGGGCAGCAGCACGCAAGATGGCGCGCAGCTGGGTCAAAAACATGGAAGGATCAGCGAGGCTCCAGCGGATGGCCCGCAAGCCCAAAGCCGGGTTCAAATGCGCGGCATCGTGCCGTGCTTCATCGAGCGGTTTGTCTGCGCCCACATCCACTGTGCGAACTGTGACGGGCAATCCGTTCATGCCATCCACAGCACGGCGGTAGGCCTCGTACTGCTCCTCCTCACCGGGCAAGTTGCCTTGGCGGCCCATGAACAAAAATTCGCTGCGAAACAGGCCAACGCCAACCGCACCTGCGGTGATGGCGGCTTGGGTGTCTTCAGGCATCTCGATGTTGGCCAGCAATTCGATTTTTTGGCCATCCAGCGTGACCGCCGGGGTGTGCCGCAGGCGTGCCAGACGCTGGCGCTCCAGATCGCCCTGGCGCTGCTTGAAGCCGTAATCGGCCAGGATGATGGGCGAAGGGTCCACGATGACCACACCGGCATCGCCGTCGATGATGACCCAATCGTCTTGCTTGACCAGCTGGCTGGCACTGCGTGCGCCCACCACCGCCGGAATGTCCAGGCTGCGGGCGACGATGGCGGTATGAGACGTCTTGCCACCCACATCCGTGACAAAGCCTGTAAAAACGCTTTGCTTGAATTGCAGCATGTCGGCTGGCGACAAATCGTGCGCCACCAACACCAGAGGCACATCCATGGTGTCGCCCAACTGCAGCTCTTGTTGGGGCCGTGCGGGCCTGCGCGCTTGCGTGACCAGCGAGCCTGTGCCTTTGAGGCAATGCAACACCCGCTCGGCCACCTGCTCCATATCGGCTTTGCGTTCCCGCAAATAGGGGTCTTCCATCTCGTCGAACTGGCGGGCAATGATCTCGAGCTGACTGGTCAGCGCCCACTCGGCGTTGTACAGACGCTCTTCAATCCATTGACGCACACCCGCCGTCAGCTCTTCATCTTGCAAAAGCATCAGGTGCACATCGAGCAGGGCCGTGAGTTCATGCGGCGCGTCTTTGGGCATGTCTTTTTGCAGCCGCTGCAACTCGTCCACCACGTCATCACGGGCCTTGCGCAGGCGTTTGATTTCCAGCGTCACCTGATCAGGCTGGATGAAATAGTGCGCCACATCGACCCGGCTGGAAGCAACCAGCACAGCGCGCCCAATCGCAATGCCCCGGGCGACCGCCAAACCGTGGATGCTGAAAGTCATGACATCCCCTCAGCACCCGTCAAGGATTTACGCCACGACATGCTCATTCGCCCTCGCCAAACTTGTCGGCCATCAACGCGAGCAGTGCATCCAACGCCTCCTGATCGCGCTCACCATGGGTCTCCACCAGCACTTCGCTACCCAAACCTGCCGCCAACATCATCACGCCCATGATGCTTTTGGCATTGATGCGACGCTCACCCTTGCTGAGCCAGACTTCGCACGGGAAACTACCCGCCAGCTTGGTCAGCTTGGCCGATGCGCGGGCATGCAAACCCAGTTTATTGCTGATGGTCGTTGTGGCTTGGGGCATGTCTCTTTCCTGTTTGATTTTGGGGCGCAGTGCTGCCCACGGGCATGACGCCTTGGGTGCCGCCAGCGTGGGCACGGGCGGCCAGCGCCTCCAGACTTTCATGGCGGTAACACACGCTGCGCAGCAGCATGGGTAAGTTGGCACCTGCCACCAGTCGGGTGTGCTGCCCATCATTGAGCTGCTGAGCCACGTTGCACGGTGTGGCGCCGAACACATCGCTGAGCAACAAGACTTGGTCTGTACCCAGCGCCGTCATGGCGCGACGAGCTTCAGCCAGCGTGACTTCAGGCGCGTCGTTTGGCCGCACATCGACAGCCAAGACACCCGAAGCGCAATCGGGGAACACGTGCAATGCACATTCACGCAAGGCATTGGCCAGCGGGGCGTGGGCGATGATGAGGATACCGATCATGAGGACTTCATTATCAGGTCTGATCCGGCTTGCTCAGGAGGAAATACACCCATGACAGGCATGAACACACCGCAAAACCCGCCAAAGCCACCTGATAGGCCATGACCGAAGGCAAGCCCAGGCTGCGCCCGGCATCCACCGCCAAGCCAATGCCCCACTGCACCACAAAGATGCCCGCGAAGATCACCAGGTTGTAAGCCGATAAGGCACGCCCAGCCAAATGCGCCGGAAAAGCCATGCCTACGGCAGGCTGGGCCAAGGCCACAAAAGTGCTGCATACGCAATACAACGCCAGGGCTGCCGCCGCCAAGCCGCCGATGGCAGCACCCAAGCCCACCAGCGCAGCGAGCACCACGAAAGTCAGGGGCAAACCCCAGGCGATCAAGCGCTCAACCGGAATGCCCCGGCGTGCCAGACGCGGAGTGACCATCCCCCAAAGCCAAAATGCCACCAGCATGCTGAGGTTGATGAAGAACAAACCTGTTGCCGCTTCATTGGCCGTCCACCCGGCCACTTGTGTCATCCAAGGGCCCGCCCACAGTGTTTGAATGGCGACCATGCCCCCGTAACTGAAAAAGCCGATGGGCGTCATGCGCCAAAAATAAGGGCTGCGCCAAATTTGACGGTAACTGCCGTCATCATCCAAAACGGGCATTGCATGGGCAACACCCATGGGCATGGCTTTTTGCCACTGCGGCACCACCAACGCGATCAGCACCATGGCCAGAGCAATCATCACCCCCAGCATGACAAACAGGGCGCGCCAACCCCAAATGGGCATGAGCCATTGCACAGGCAAGGTCGCCGCCAACATGCCCAGCGAACCGGTCATCAGCATCCACGAATTGGTGCGCAATTGGGTACTGGCGTCAAACCAGCGCCGATACCCGGTCAAAGGCGCCATCAGACAGGCGCTCACGCCCATGCCGCACAGCACACGAGCTGCCAGCAGGCCATGAAAACTGTCAGCCCACGAAAACGCCAGGCACCCCAACACGGCAAACGACAAAAAAGCCAGCACCACTTTTTTGGGGCCATGCCTGTCCAGCAAGCGACCCAAAGGCAACTGGGTCAGCGAAAAGCCCAAAAAGTACCCGCCCGCCAACAGGCCCAGGTCTTGCGCATTCAGGCTGAACTCCGTGAGGAGCGTGGGCGACAAAGTGGCGGTAATGGCACGCACCAAAGCCGAGAAAAAATACGCCAGCGCAAACGCCAAAAAGACCACCACGGCCATCCGGCGTGGCAATTGAGCGGGCTGAGCCAAAGTCGCAGCGGTCATGGTTTCAGCCCGTCAAACAAGGTATTGGCCATTTCGGGCGAAATTTGGCGGTCATACACCACCGCATGGATCAGCCGCACATGGTCGCCATCGGCCACAGCACCCCAGACGGCGGCCATGGTCACCGCATCCCCATTGGCCCGCAGACCTTGGGCCTGAATTCGAACAGACGAAGCCAGTGGCAATTGCCCTGGACGGTGCCAGTTCTGCAGCTGCTCAAGCGCCAAAGGCTGCTTGATCCGGGCGTTGTCCAGCGTGGCTTTTTGCCACCCGGACATCACGGCATTGGCATCGGCACCCGCCTGCAAAGGTGCGGTCATGACCGCCACGATGGCCGTGCCACTGTCGCAACCGACGACTTGCAAGTCCACAGCCACGCCCCCCAATGGCACAGAGCGCGTGGTGCGGTCGGGTTTACAAGGCAACTGGGCTTTGAGCGTGCTGCCGTCCAACGTGACTTCACGCCAGTTCTGGTCGGGGCTGCAGGCGCTCAAAGCAACGCTAAATATCAGGCTGGCCGTGACGGCCATGAAATGGTTTTGCATGGGGTGATTATCCTGATCAGCGACAGGCTGGATTTTTCGCGACAATGAATGCATGAATTCACTTGACGGTATCCGCGTTCTTGACCTCTCCCGCGTATTGGCGGGCCCATGGTGTACCCAGACATTGGCCGACCTGGGGGCCGATGTCATCAAAATCGAACGTCCCGGCAGCGGCGACGACACCCGTACCTGGGGGCCGCCTTTTCTGAAAGACGCCGAAGGTCAGGACACCGCCGAGGCGGCGTATTACTTGGGTGCCAACCGCAACAAACGGTCTGTGACCTGCGACATCGCCCAGCCTGAAGGTCAGGCGCTGATTCGCGAGTTGGTGAAGCATTGCCACGTGTTCGTTGAAAACTTCAAGGTGGGCGACATGGCCCGTTACGGCCTAGACTACCCCAGCCTGAGCGCCCTCAACCCCAAGCTGGTTTATTGCAGCGTGACGGGCTTTGGCCAGACCGGCCCTTACCGCGAACGCGCAGGCTACGATTACGCCGTGCAAGGCATTGGTGGCCTGATGAGCGTCACCGGAGAACGCGATGATCTGGGTGGCGGCCCCCAAAAAGTGGGGGTGGCCGTGGCCGATTTGTTCACTGGCATGTACGCCACAGTCGCCATTTTGGCGGCACTGCGTCACGCCGAACGCACCGGAGAAGGCCAGCAAGTGGACATGGCCTTGCTGGACACCCAGGTTGCCATGCTGGCCAATTTGGGCTCCAACTACCTCGTCAGCGGCAAAGTACCAGGCAGAGCGGGCAATGCGCACCAGAACATCGTGCCCTACCAAGTGTTTGAGGTCATGGCACCCGACGACACAGCACCAGGCACGCGCGACCACCTGATTTTGGCCGTGGGCAACGACGGTCAATTTGCCAAATTTTGTGCCGTTGCAGGCCATCCTGAATTGGCAAAGGACCCGCGCTATGCATTGAACGCTGACCGCGTACGCCACCGCGCAGAGTTGGTGCCCCAGCTCGAGGCGATCATGAAAACCCGGACCAAGGCCAATTGGCTGGGCGCACTGGAGGCCGCCAAAGTGCCCTGTGGTGCCATCAACACATTAGGGGAAGTCTTTGCCGACCCACAAGTGCAAGAGCGCGGCATGGTCAGCACTTGGTCACACCCGATCCAACCGGCCTTAAAACTGGTGTCCAGTCCCATCAAGATGAGCCTCACCCCCGTTCGCCAAGATCTGCCGCCGCCCATGCTGGGTCAGCACACAGCCGAAGTTCTGACCGAAGTGTTGGGCTGGACCGCAGAACAACAAGGCCCATTGCGCGGCAAAGGGGTGATTTGACAGCGCGTCATTTGCCGCGTCGCGCGGCACGCCAACCTCTTATCCAGCGAGCGTTTAGCGCAAAGCACCAAACACTTTGCTCAGCAAGGCACTGCCTGCCTGGGCTGGGTTTTGTCGAATTTTCTTTTCCTCTTCGCCGATCATGAAATACAGACCATCGAGTGTTTTGTCTGTGACATACGACTCCAGTTTGGCTTTGTCTTTGTCCAACAAGCCGATACCCGACAGCTTGACCGCCACGGCGTTGAACTGATCCACCACGCCGAGTTTTTCGAGCGATTGCCTGACTGTTGGCATGAACTCCACAGCCAAGGGTGTTCGCGTCTTGCCGGCAAAAAATTGCGTCACTGCATTCTCGCCTCCTTGCAAAATGCCCTTGGCATCCTGGACCGACATTTTCTGAATGGCTTGGGTCAGCAGCTTTTTAGACAGCGGCACCGCAGCTTCGGCCGCACGGTTCATCTGCAAGTTCAGTTCATCCAGTTGTTTACCCATCCCCAAAGTTTTCAACAACTTGGCACCTTTGTTCACCGAGTCTGGCAGGCCAATGCGCACCTTGTCATTGCCCCAGAAACCATCTTGCACACCCAACAACTGCACTGCCATCTCGCTGCCTTTCTCGAGCGCCAACTTGAGCCCCTTAGACGCATCGCCCGAAGACAAGTCAGCCAATCCGATGGCGTGTGCTGGCGCAATCACCAAACAACCCGCGGACATCACGAACGTATTAAACTTTCGACGATGAAGATGCATTTGAAAACTCCTTTGAAGCGCCAGCCAATTAGCCGGTCTGTGTTGAATTGGGCCTGCGCCCTTGGTTTGTCATTGGCCCTTGGGGGCTGCTCTTCTGAACGTGCGCCCGAATCTTCCTTCGTTTTGCTCGACGGCTCCACAGTCACGTCACAGCAATTGCAAGGAAAAGTATCTTTGGTGAATTTTTGGGCGACCAGCTGCACCACATGTGTGGCCGAAATGCCCGAACTTGTGGCCACATACAACAAGTTCAAAGACAAGGGCTATGAAACAGTGGCCGTGGCCATGCGCTACGACCCGCCCAGTTATGTTGTGAATTTCGCGCAAACGCGCCAATTGCCGTTCAAGGTCGCAATTGACAACACCGGAGCCGTGGCGCGCGAATGGGGTGATATCCAACTCACCCCAACCACCTTCTTGGTGAACAAGCGCGGCGAGATCGTCAAGCGCTATGTAGGTGCACCCAACTTTGTTGAGCTGCACCAACTGATCGAAAAGTTACTGACACAATCCTGAGCCGGTTGCTCCACAGCGGCTCGCGGCTCAGGCTCAAAACACTTTCAATCTTTGCGGAAGTTATCGTGACAAGCTTTGCATGACGCCGCTGCCGGACCAAAAGCCGCCTTCAATGCCTCCACATTACCGGCCTTGGCAGCCATGTTCAATTTCGCCATTTCGGCTTGCATCTTGTCAGCCGCCTCTTTGTATTTGGCTGACTCTTTCCAGATTTCAGGCTTGGCGCGTGTTTCTCCTTTGTCCGTGCCTTCCCCAAATGCGGCCCACGGCAACTTGGACATTGTGGTGACCAGCTCGGCATTGTCAGCTGCGACTTTTGCATCGTAGGGCAAGCGCCCATTGGCCATGGCACCAAGTCGACCAAAATGCGTCGCCATGACGGTAAAGCTGGCTTTTCGGTATTTGATGGCATCGTCGGGTTTGGCAAACTGGGCTTGGGCGGGTACAGCCAAGGTCAATGCCATTGCGGCGGCCAACAGGTTCAATATCGTTTTCATGTGTGACTCCAATCAATTTAAACGGTGCGCAAAGCCTTATGCTTTTAAACTGTTTCAGTCTCGCATAATTTTGCTTATTCGCACAGGTGTCATTGATGATGTTTACCGTCCGCATATGGGATTTACCCACTCGCCTTTTTCACTGGGCTTTGGTAGCCTGCATCGTCGCCCTGCTCATCACCGGCAATGTGGGTGGGGACGCCATGGCTTGGCATTTCCGCTTTGGATATGCCGTTTTAACGCTTGTGTTTTTTCGCTTGGCCTGGGGCCTTTGTGGTGGCTTTTGGTCACGCTGGGCACAACTGCCCATAAGCCCACGTCATGTAGGGGCCTACCTGAAAGGGCACTCTGACATCCGACATCTTGCTGGCCATAACCCCTTGGGGTCTTTGTCGGTGATGGCACTCCTTTGTGTTTTGCTGCTCCAAGTGGGGACCGGCTTGGTCAGTGACGATGAAATCTCCAACATGGGTCCACTGTCCACTTTGGTTTCTGGCACGGTGGTGACTTGGGCTAGCAGTTGGCATAAAAATGTTGGCAAACTCCTTTTGATCGCATTGATTGCGATGCATTTGCTGGCGCTGGTTTGGTACCGTTTTCGCAAACATCCACCACTCGTTCCGGCCATGTTGCACGGCAACAAAACACTGCCCGAACCTGTCCCTGACTCTGCCGATAACTGGAAGAGCCGCGTGCTGGCACTGATCTTATTGGCCTCGGCGGCATTGACCGTGGCAGCCGTCGTGTCGTTAGGTGGGTGACACAAGTACAAGTGATGCGCCTTTGGCACAAGCTACACTGTCGCTGTTTTATTTGATGTTTACATTGCACAAACTCACTGCACAACTCCTGCCGCCATCCAGTGTCAAAGACTGGATGGAAACACGCGCTATCTTTCAGGAATATGCGGCCAGCCTGGATGTAGATCTGTGCTTTCAGGGCTTTCAGGGCTTTCAGGATGAACTTGCGGGTTTGCCTGGCGATTACGCCGAGCCACGTGGAACAGTCTTGCTGGCTTGGGTTGACGGCGCTGTTGCTGGTTGCTGCGCCTTAAGGCCGCTTGATGCATCGGATTACACCAATGCCAGCGAGATGAAACGCTTGTATGTTCGCCAAGCATTTAGAGGTTTGGGCTTGGGTCGGCAGTTAACAGAAGCCATTCTCGATGCTGCGCGCAAGGCCGGCTACAGCTGCGTGTTGCTCGACACACTCGACGAGATGGAGTCGGCCAGAGCACTGTATGAAGACCTCGGGTTCGAAGAGATTCCCCCCTACTATCACAATCCCCATGCCGGAGCGCATTACCTCAAAGTCGACATCGATTGATGTTGTCAGTGATGCAATAAAAAAGGGACCCAAGGTCCCTTTTTTTATTTTGATCACCCGTGATCAGCCTTTTGCTTGCGCCAGCAAAGTGGCGGCATCACTGACTTCGAATTTTCCAGGACCCTCGACGTTCAAGCTGGCGACTTTGCCATCTTTGACCAACATCGAGTAACGGTTACTGCGCACGCCCATGCCACGGCTGGTCAGGTCCAGCGTCAAACCAGTGGCTTTGCTGAAATCGGCACTGCCGTCGCCCAGCATGCGAACCTTGGTGCCAGTATTCTGATCACGAGCCCACGCACCCATCACGAATGCGTCGTTCACGCTCACACACCAGATTTCATCAACGCCTGCAGCCTTCAAGGCGTCATGATTTTCAACATAGCCAGGAACATGCTTGGCCGAGCAGGTTGGCGTAAAAGCACCTGGCAAAGCGAACAAGGCGATGGTTTTCCCGGCGCTGGCTTTGGCCACGTCAACAGGGTTCGGGCCAATGCTGCAGCCGTTGCCTTCTACTTCGATGAATTCCATCAGGGTGCCCGCAGGCAGGGTGTCTCCGACTTTGATCAAGTTGTGCTCCAATTTTTGAAAAGGCAATAACGCCGAGGTAAAAAAAAACGACCCACCATTGTGGGTCGTTTTCTGAAAGTTTGCAGAAGTCAGGCTTTTGGGCTTAGACGGCTGCAGCTTTCTGAACCAGGCGAGTAGCCACCCAGTTTTTGGTCTTCGAAATCGGACGGCTTTCCGTGATTTCAATAGTGTCGCCCAAGTGAAATTCACCTGTTTCGTCGTGCGCATGGTATTTGCTCGACTTGGCCACGATCTTGCCGTAGAGCGCGTGTTTAACACGACGCTCAACCAGCACGGTCACGGTCTTGGCGCGCTTGTCGCTGACCACCTTGCCAATCAAGGTGCGCTTGAGGGATGTTTTAGCTTCCGTCATGGTCACTCCTTACTTGGCGGCTTGCTTTTGGGCAAGGATGGTTTTGGCACGAGCGATGGAACGACGGGTTTCGCTCAACGTTCCGGTATTGCCGAGTTGTTGCGTGGCTTTTTGCATACGCAGACCAAAGTGGGCTTTTTGCAGCGCTTTGATTTCGTCTTTCACACCAGCAACGTCTTTTTGGCGCAGTTCAGCAGCTTTCATTTCTTGTTTCTCCTGAATTACTGGCCGATCATACGTGCCACAAAAGTGGTACGCAGAGGCAACTTGGCAGCGGCCAATTTGAAGGCTTCGCGGGCCAACTCTTCTGGCACGCCTACGATTTCGTAGAGCACCTTTCCGGGTTGGATCTCGGCCACGTAGTATTCGGGGTTACCTTTACCGTTACCCATACGCACTTCAGCAGGCTTGGTGGAAATCGGCTTGTCAGGGAACACACGAATCCAGATACGACCACCACGTTTGACGTGACGGGAAATCGCACGACGTGCGGCTTCGATCTGACGGGCCGTCAAACGGCCACGGTCTGTGGACTTCAGGCCGAAGTCACCAAACGCCACCGTGTTACCACGGGTAGCGACGCCGGTGTTGCGGCCTTTCTGTTCCTTGCGGAACTTTCTGCGAGCAGGTTGCAGCATGTTGTTACTCCTTATTGACCGTCAGCTGCTGCAGCTGGCGCGGCGACTGTGCGTACGCGCTTAACGGCGGGTTTGGCATCACCACCTGCACCGGCGGGCTTGTCGCTACCGTCAGTGGGGGCTGTGTTGGTGCCAGCGGGGCGACGTGGGCCACCACGACGATCACCTGTTGGGCGATCACCAGGACGGGCGTCACGACGTGGACCACGTGGGCGGCGCTCTTCTTCGGCACGTGGCTCAGCCAGTGCAGGAGCATCGTTGCGACCCAAAGTGTCACCTTTGTAGACCCAGACCTTGACACCAATGATGCCGTAGGTGGTCTTGGCTTCGGAAGTGGCGTAGTCGATGTCAGCGCGCAGGGTGTGCAATGGCACACGACCTTCGCGATACCACTCGGTACGCGCAATTTCGATACCGTTCAAACGGCCAGCCGACATGATCTTGATGCCTTGGGCACCCAGACGCATGGCGTTTTGCATGGCGCGCTTCATGGCGCGGCGGAACATGATCCGCTTTTCGAGCTGTTGCGTGATGCTGTCAGCGATCAATTGCGCATCGATTTCAGGCTTGCGCACTTCTTCGATGTTCACTGCCACTGGCACACCCAAACGAGCAGCGAGTTCTTTCTTGAGCAACTCGATGTCTTCGCCTTTTTTGCCGATCACCACACCTGGACGAGCCGAGAAGATGGTGATGCGGGCGCTCTTGGCTGGACGCTCGATCAGCACGCGGGAAACCGCGGCGTTCTTGAGCTTGGCCTTGAGGTACTCACGCACCTTGATGTCTTCAGCCAGCATGCCGGCGAAGTCTTTGTTGCTTGCGTACCAGCGGCTTGCCCAGTTACGGCTGATGGCCAAACGGAAGCCGGTAGGATGGATTTTTTGTCCCATGTTTCTTCCTGCTTAGTTGCCAACCGTCACATACACATGGCATGTGGGCTTGCTGATGCGGTTGCCACGGCCTTTGGCGCGGGCGGTGAAACGCTTGAGCGTGGTGCCTTGTTCGACGTAGATGGTTTTCACCTTCAACTCGTCGATGTCAGCACCGTCATTGTGCTCAGCGTTGGCGATGGCGGACTCCAAAACCTTTTTGACAATGCCAGCAGCTTTTTTCTGCGTGAAAGTCAAAATGTTCAGAGCTTGATCCACTTTTTTACCGCGAATCAAATCGGCGACCAAGCGGCCTTTATCGACCGACAAACGGACGCCCCGGAGGACTGCACGTGTTTCCATGGTCTTTCCTTATTTCTTCTGGACTTTTTTGTCCGCAGGGTGACCCTTGAATGTCCGGGTCAGTGCGAATTCGCCCAATTTGTGGCCAACCATCTGGTCGGTCACATAAACAGGAACGTGTTGCTTGCCGTTGTGAACGGCGATGGTCAGACCGATGAAATCGGGCAAAACCATGGAGCGACGCGACCATGTCTTGACGGGCTTTTTATCTTTGGTGGCAACGGCTTTTTCAACCTTGGCCAACAAATGGTGGTCAACGAATGGACCCTTTTTGAGAGAGCGTGTCATTGTCTAACCCTTACTTCTTGCGACGCGACACGATCATGACCTGTGTGCGCTTGTTGTTACGGGTACGGTAGCCCTTAGTGAGGTTGCCCCACGGGTCTACTGCATGACGGCCTTCGCCGGTACGGCCTTCGCCACCACCGTGCGGGTGATCCACCGGGTTCATGGCAACGCCACGAACTGTTGGGCGGATACCCATCCAGCGCTTGACACCGGCCTTGCCCAATTGGCGCAGGCTGTGTTCTTCGTTGGCGACTTCACCAATCGTTGCGCGGCACTCGATGTGGATCTTGCGAACCTCACCGGAGCGCATGCGCACTTGAGCGTAGATGCCTTCACGAGCGAGCAAGGTTGCCGAGGCACCAGCCGAGCGGGCGATCTGAGCACCAGCACCGGGCTTGAGCTCGATGCAATGGATGGTCGAGCCCACTGGGATGTTACGGATAGGCAAAGTGTTGCCAGCGCGGATAGGCGCCTCTGGGCCCGACAACAGGGTTGCACCGGCTTCAATGCCACGTGGGGCAATGATGTAACGGCGCTCGCCATCGGCGTAGCACAGCAAAGCAATGTGCGCAGTACGGTTTGGATCGTACTCAATGCGCTCGACTTTCGCCGGGATCGCATCTTTGTTGCGCTTGAAATCGACCACGCGGTAGTGGTGCTTGTGACCACCGCCTTTATGGCGAGTTGTGATGTGACCGTTGTTGTTACGGCCCGACTTCTGGTGCTGGGGTTCCAGCAACGGAGCGTAGCCTTCACCTTTGTGCAGGTGGTCACGGGTGACCTTCACCACGCCACGACGGCCTGGGGATGTCGGTTTGATCTTGATGACAGCCATGATTACGCAGCCTCCCCGGACAGGTTCAGCTCTTGACCTGGTTGCAGCGTGACATAAGCCTTGCGAATGTTGTCGCGACGGCCAATGGTCTTGCCAAAACGCTTGGTCTTGCCCTTGGTATTCACCACAGACACGCCTTTGACCTCGACCTTGAACATCAATTCCACAGCGGCTTTGATTTCAGGCTTGGTAGCGTCCTGCAGCACTTTGAATGTCACAGCGTTGGACTTTTCAGCAACCATGGTGGCCTTTTCGGACACGATAGGCGCAACCAACACCGACATCAGACGACCTTCGTCAAACTTCACGGCGCTCATGCAAACATCTCCTTGAGTTTGTCCATGGCGCCTTTGGTCACGAGGACTTTCTTGAAGTTCACCAAAGACACGGGATCAGCGTAACGCGGCTCAACAATCAGGATGTTGATCAGGTTGCGCGATGCCAGGTACAGGTTTTCGTCGACTTCGTCAGCGATCACCAGCACGTTATCGAGGCTCATGGCCTTGAACTTGGCAGCGAGCTGCTTTGTTTTTGGCGTTTCGACCTTGAAGGAATCCACCACAGCCAGACGGCCTTCGCGGGCCAACTGCGAGAAGATCGAAGCCATACCAGCACGGTACATCTTCTTGTTGATCTTCTGTGTGAAGTTTTCGTCGGGCATGTTCGGGAAAATCCGACCACCGCCACGCCACAAAGGCGAGGAAGTCATACCAGCACGAGCGCGACCAGTGCCTTTTTGTTTAAAAGGCTTCTTGGTGGAGTGGTGAACTTGTTCACGGTCCTTTTGGGCGCGGGTGCCTTGACGGGCGTTTGCCTGATAAGCCACCACGATTTGGTGGATCAGGGCTTCGTTGTATTCACGACCGAACACGGTTTCTGGCGCATCCACTTTGGAAGCGGCTTGACCTTGGTCGTTCAGGAGTTCGAGCTGCATCAGATCGCTCCTTTAGCTTTGATGGCGTGACGCACAGTCACAAAACCACCCTTGGAACCAGGAATGGCACCCTTGACCATCAACAGGCCACGGACTTCGTCAACGCGAATGACGGCCAGATTCTGCGTGGTGCAAGTCACATCACCACGGTGACCCGACATTTTCTTGCCTGGAAACACGCGGCCTGGATCTTGGGCCATGGAGATCGAACCGGGCACGTTGTGCGAACGGCTGTTACCGTGCGAAGCGCGCTGCGATTTGAAGTTGTGACGCTTGATCGTGCCGGTGAAGCCTTTACCGATGGATGTGCCTTGCACGTCCACTTTCTGGCCCACAGCAAACACGGCTGCCACAGGCACAGTGGCGCCTGGGGCGTACTGGGCGGCTGCGTCAGAGGTCACGCGGAATTCTTGAATGATTTCACCGGCTTCAACACCGGCTTTGGCCAAGTGACCAGCGATAGGCTTGGTCACGCGCGATGCCTTGCGGGCACCAAATGTCACTTGCAAAGCGACATAGCCATCGTTCTCTTGGGTTTTGACCTGGGATACGCGGTTGTTAGACACATCCAGCACTGTGACAGGAACTGAATCCCCATCATCAGTGAACAGACGCATCATGCCCACCTTGCGACCCAGCAACCCGAGGGAGTTGCTCAGACTCATTGTTTTCTCCAAAACTTCCACCGCAGCCACTTCAATTGGCAGCCACGTTTGGTATGTGAAAGACTGTTAATAAATCTCACCCCAAAAAGAGGTGAGCCTGAAATTATAGCCCGACTTGCCATGACTGGCAAATCGGGCACTATTTCAAGTTTTTGGCTGGCCTTTCAGCCAGCCCAAACCGCATTACTGCAGCTTGATTTCGACGTCCACGCCAGCAGGCAGATCGAGTTTCATCAGGGCGTCGACTGTTTTATCAGTAGGGTCCACGATGTCCATCAAACGCTGGTGTGTACGGATTTCCAACTGGTCACGGCTGGTCTTGTTGACGTGCGGTGAACGCAGGATGTCAAAACGCTTCATGCGTGTTGGCAAAGGCACTGGGCCCTTGACAATCGCGCCGGTGCGCTTGGCAGTGTCAACGATCTCGGCAGCGGACTGGTCGATCAGTTTGTAGTCAAACGCCTTCAGGCGGATGCGGATTTTTTGCTTGGATGACATGTCAATTCCTTGTGGTGAGTTTTCTGCTTGCTACAGCGCAAAGGCCAAGCCTTTGCACTGCTGCGCCACAAAAGAATTAAGCGATGATCTTGGCAACGACGCCGGCGCCAACTGTGCGGCCACCTTCGCGGATGGCGAAGCGCAAGCCTTCTTCCATCGCAATGGGGTTGATCAACTTCACAGTGATCGACACGTTGTCACCAGGCATCACCATCTCTTTGCCTTCTGGCAATTCGATCGCACCGGTCACGTCAGTCGTACGGAAGTAAAACTGAGGACGGTAGTTGTTGAAGAAAGGCGTGTGACGGCCACCTTCGTCTTTGGACAAGACATAGATCTCGCCCGTGAAGTGGGTGTGTGGCTTGATCGAGCCTGGCTTGCACAGCACTTGGCCGCGCTCGACGTCTTCGCGCTTGGTGCCGCGCAACAAGATACCGACGTTGTCGCCAGCTTGACCTTGGTCCAACAGCTTGCGGAACATCTCAACGCCTGTGCAAGTGGTCTTGACAGTGTCTTTGATACCCACGATTTCGATTTCTTCGCCAACTTTGACAATACCGCGCTCGATACGGCCAGTCACCACAGTGCCGCGACCAGAGATGGAGAACACGTCTTCCACAGGCATCAAGAAGGCGCCGTCCACGGCACGCTCAGGCGTAGGGATGTAGTTGTCCAGTGCATCAGCCAACTTCATGATGGCTTCTTCACCCAATGGGCCTTTGTCGCCTTCGAGAGCCAACTTGGCAGAACCCTGGATGATCGGTGTGTCGTCGCCTGGGAAATCGTACTTGGACAGGAGTTCGCGAACTTCCATCTCGACCAATTCCAACAATTCAGCGTCGTCCACCATGTCGCACTTGTTCAGGAACACGATGATGTAAGGCACGCCCACCTGACGAGCCAACAAGATGTGCTCACGGGTCTGAGGCATTGGGCCGTCAGCAGCGGAGCAAACCAAAATAGCGCCGTCCATCTGAGCAGCACCAGTGATCATGTTTTTCACATAGTCAGCGTGGCCTGGGCAGTCAACGTGAGCGTAGTGACGATTTGCGGTTTCGTACTCGACGTGCGCAGTGTTGATCGTGATACCACGGGCTTTTTCTTCGGGTGCTGCGTCGATCTGGTCGTACGCCTTGGCCGAACCACCGAATTTGACTGCCAACACGGTCGTGATAGCAGCTGTCAGTGTGGTTTTGCCGTGGTCAACGTGACCGATGGTGCCCACGTTGACGTGGGGTTTGGTCCGTTCGAATTTTTCTTTAGCCATTTTTCAAATCCTTAAAAAGAGCAATGCCCGTGTGTTGGTTTAATGTTTGCATCAGGTTGCTTGATCACTCAGCACGGGCACAGAGTGGCACTTGATCGCAGACAGTTTCTGAACTTTCAGATCTGACCGTTTCCAGTCAGAAGTGCCCGGGCAAATTCGCTGGAGCGAATTTGGTCCGACACACAGGTTTTTATTTTGCGCGTGAAGCGACGATGGCCTCGGCCACGTTACGTGGGGCTTCAGCGTAGTGCTTGAATTCCATCGTGTACGTTGCACGGCCTTGCGACATGGAGCGCAATGTGGTCGAGTAACCAAACATTTCGGACAATGGCACTTCGGCCTTGATGGCCTTGCCGCCACCGACCATGTCGTCCATACCCTGGACCATGCCTCGGCGTGAGGACAAGTCGCCCATCACGTTACCAGCGTAGTCTTCAGGTGTTTCGACTTCCACAGCCATCATGGGCTCCAGAATCACGGGCTGAGCTTTACGGCAACCTTCTTTGAAACCAAAGATGGCGGCCATCTTAAAGGCCATTTCGTTCGAGTCCACATCGTGGTACGAACCGAAGTGCAGTGTGACTTTGACGTCAACGACCGGGTAGCCAGCCAACACGCCTTGGCCCAAAGCTTCGATCACGCCTTTTTCCACTGCAGGGATGTATTCGCGAGGAACCACACCGCCCTTGATGGCGTCGACGAATTCAAAGCCCTTACCTGGCTCTTGAGGCTCAACCTTCAGAACCACGTGACCATACTGGCCCTTACCACCGGACTGACGCACGAACTTGCCTTCGGCTTCTTCGACGGTCTTGCGGATGGTTTCGCGGTAAGCCACTTGAGGCTTGCCCACGTTGGCTTCCACACCGAATTCGCGCTTCATGCGGTCCACGATGATTTCCAGGTGCAATTCGCCCTGGCCACCAATGATGGTCTGACCCGATTCTTCGTCGGTTTGCACGCGGAAAGATGGATCTTCGGCAGCCAGACGGGACAAAGCGATGCCCATTTTTTCCTGGTCGGCTTTGGTCTTTGGTTCCACAGCCTGGCGAATCACCGAGTCAGGGAACACCATGCGTTCCAATGTGATGACTGCGTTTGGATCGCACAAGGTTTCGCCTGTGGTCACGTCTTTCAAGCCCACGCAAGCAGCGATGTCGCCCGCACGGATTTCATCGACTTCTTCACGGTTGTTGGCGTGCATCTGAACGATACGGCCAATGCGCTCTTTCTTGCCGCGCACCGAGTTGAACACGGTGTCGCCTTTTTTGAGCACGCCGGAATACACGCGCACGAAAGTCAATTGACCCACAAACGGATCGGTCATCAACTTGAAAGCCAGCGCAGAAAACTTTTCGTTGTCGTCGGCTTTGCGGATGATTTCTTTTTCGTCTTCGTCAAAGCCTTTAATGGCTTTCACATCCAATGGCGAAGGCATCAACTCGAGAACCGCATCCAGCATGCGCTGAACGCCTTTGTTCTTGAAGGCCGTGCCGCACAACATGGGCTGGATTTCGCTGTTGATGGTGCGAACGCGCAGACCTTGCGTGATTTCTTCTTCTGTCAAGTCGCCTTCTTCAAGGTACTTGTTCATCAGTTCTTCAGAGGCTTCAGCCGCAGCTTCAACCATTTTCTCGCGCCACTCTTTAGCCACCTCGACCAGGTCGGCCGGGATCTCTTCAAAAGTGAACTTCATGCCCTGAGAAGCCTCGTCCCAGATGATGGCTTTCATCTTGCGCAGGTCAACCACGCCAGTGAAGTTTTCTTCAGCGCCGATTGGGATCACGATTGGCACAGGGTTGGCCTTCAGGCGCAACTTCATTTGCTCGACGACTTTGAAGAAGTTGGCACCGGTACGGTCCATCTTGTTCACAAAGGCCAAACGTGGCACTTTGTATTTGTTAGCCTGACGCCACACGGTTTCAGACTGGGGCTGCACGCCACCCACAGCACAGTAAACCATGCAAGCACCGTCCAGAACACGCATGGAACGCTCAACTTCAATCGTGAAGTCAACGTGGCCGGGGGTGTCGATGATGTTGATGCGGTGGTCTTCGAAAGAGCCGTCCATGCCCTTCCAGAAACAGGTGGTCGCAGCAGAAGTGATCGTGATGCCACGCTCTTGCTCTTGCTCCATCCAGTCCATGGTGGCAGCACCGTCGTGCACTTCACCAATTTTGTGGTTCACGCCGGTATAAAAAAGAATACGTTCAGTCGTGGTGGTCTTACCGGCGTCAATGTGCGCCGAGATGCCAATGTTGCGGTACCGCTCGATGGGGGTGATGCGAGCCATAAATTTCTCCGATGATGATGTACTAAAGCCCGCCACCCCTTATGGGGCCAGCGGGCTGGCTTCTGGCAGTGTCGGGCTTCTTTGTGAAACCCTTGTGCATCAGAAGCGGAAGTGCGAGAACGCCTTGTTGGCTTCGGCCATGCGGTGAACTTCGTCACGCTTTTTCATGGCACCGCCACGGCCTTCGTTGGCTTCGAGCAACTCGTTGGCCAAACGCAGAGCCATGGACTTCTCACCGCGCTTGCGAGCGGCTTCCTTGATCCAGCGCATCGACAGGGCCAAGCGGCGAACAGGGCGCACTTCGACAGGCACCTGGTAGTTCGCACCACCCACGCGGCGGGATTTCACTTCCACCATGGGCTTGACGTTGTTGATAGCGATGGAGAAGAGTTCCACAGGGTCTTTGCCTGTTTTCTTTTCCATGTTTTCGAGGGCACCATAAATGATGCGCTCGGCAACAGCTTTTTTGCCGCCTTCCATGATCACGTTCATGAACTTGGACAATTCGACATTACCGAACTTGGGATCCGGCAGGATTTCACGTTTAGGGACTTCGCGACGACGTGGCATATTTCACCTCATATTGCTTCAGTTGGCGTCTTTTCAGACACCGCGAGCGTTATTCAAAACAACTCACTTACTCGACCCACCAGGACAATTCCGGGCTTCGGGTCACTTCGCTGAATCACCGCGCCACGCGGGAAACAGCACCGAAAAATTTCAACCCGAAAGGGCTTACTTGGCCTTTGGCTTCTTCGCGCCGTACTTGGAGCGAGACTGCTTGCGGTCTTTCACGCCTTGCAAGTCGAGCGAACCACGAACAATGTGGTAACGCACACCTGGCAAGTCTTTGACACGACCACCGCGCACCAGAACAACAGAGTGCTCTTGCAGGTTGTGGCCTTCACCGCCGATGTAGGAGATGACCTCAAAACCGTTGGTCAAGCGCACTTTGGCAACTTTACGCAGAGCGGAGTTAGGCTTTTTAGGCGTTGTGGTGTACACACGGGTGCAGACACCACGACGCTGTGGAGAGTTTTGCATCGCAGGGCTTTTGGACTTGATCGTTTCGACCTCGCGCCCCTGACGCACCAATTGATTGATGGTTGGCATTGTTTGTAACGTCCCTAAACGTTTGAATTTGACAAAAGAAACTTCTCCGCCCCAAAAGCGGAAAAGCCCGCCAGTATAACCGCCTGGCGGGCTGGTGGCAAATTATCGGTAAATCGGCCAGGCCAAGCGGCCCGCCGTCACTTGATCCACAAGCGCAGAGCATCCCATGCCCGCCCCAAGACGCCCGCTTGTTCCACCGCCTCAAGCGCCACCAAGGGGACTTCGAACAAGGGTTGGTCCCCGCGCAATACTTTCAGTGAGCCCACGGACTGCCCTTTGCTGAAAGGTGCCACCAAGGGGTCCGGACGGGCCACTTGGGTTTTGATTTGCGCAGCGGTGCCTGCAGGCACTGACACAATCAAGGGCTGAAAAGACCCCAGCTTCAACACGGGCGTCTTGCCCTTCCAGACCACAGGACTCAACACCGGCTGCCCGGCTTCAAAGAGTTTGACCGCGTCAAAAGCGGTGTAACCCCAGTTCAGCAGCTTCTGGCTTTCGTTGGCACGGGCGTTTTCACTGTCCGCGCCCAAAACAACCGACAAAAGACGGCGCGAGCCGATATTGGCGAAATCTCGCTTGGCGGTAGCCACCAAACAATAACCCGCTGAATTGGTTTGCCCTGTTTTCAGGCCGTCGACAGAGGGGTCTCGGAACAACAGCAAATTGCGGTTGCTGTCATTGGCAGCGGGCGTGCCTTCATAACGGTACTTCTTGATGGCGTAATAAGGAACAAACTCCGGAAAGTCCCTCATCAAACGGGCGGCCAAAACCCCCAAGTCACGCGCTGTGGTGGTGTGTCCCGTCTCCGGCAAGCCCTCAGGATTGCGGTAACTGGAGTTTTTCATGCCCAAAACTCTGGCCTGGTCGTTCATCATCTGAACAAAACGCTCGACACTGCCGCCCACCCCTTCGGCCAAAGCCACTGTGGCATCGTTGCCCGACTGAACAACCATGCCTTTGATCAGGTCTTCGACAGGCACCCTCATTTTGGGGTCGATGAACATGCGAGAACCCGGCATCTTCCAGGCCCTCTCCGAGACCGGCAGCGTTTGTTTGAGGTCAATTTTGCGTGACTTCAGGGCGTCGAACACCAGATAAGCCGTCATCAACTTCGTCAGCGATGCCGGCTCGACCGCCATGTCCGGGTCTTTGGCCGCCAACACCTGGTTGGCCGTGACATCGATCAGCAAATAGGCTTTGGCTGCCACTTCGGGAGGCTGGGGCATTTGCGCCTGGGCACTCAAAGCGAGGGCCCCCCAGAAGATCATGGTCAGGGTTTTCAATGTTGCGCTCATGGCTGTCTTTTCGTCGTGCCCTCTGTTCAGGGGCGGGCTGGAATCAGGTGCGAAGGTGGCGCGCCACCAAGCTTCTGAGCAGTGGCAATTGGCCGTGAAAGAAATGCTCGACACCCGGAATCACCGTGACGGGCAGGTATTGGGGCCTGGCCCAGTCCAGCACGCTGGTCAGCGGCACCGTATCGTCTTGCTCGCCATGCAACACCAAGGTTTGCTCGTGCAAGTCGGGGGCGACCGGAGCGACTGCAAAACGCGAAGCCGCCGTTCCCACCAGCACCAGCTTGTCCAGACTGCGTACAGGTGCCACGGTCTGGGCCACATGGCTGGTGACAAAAGCACCAAAGGAAAAACCGGCCAAGGCCAATGAGCCAGCGGGGGCCACTTGCTCGATCACGGACAGCATATCGGCGGCTTCGCCAAGGCCTTCATCGTACGTGCCGGCACTGGCACCCACGCCCCGAAAATTGAACCGCACAGCCTGCCAGCCGCACTGCACGAATGCCCGGGCCAAAGTTTGTACCACTTTGTTTTGCATCGTGCCGCCAAACAAGGGGTGCGGGTGCGCAATAACCGCCGTGCCTTTGAAGACACCGCCAGAAGGTGTGTCGAGCAAGGCCTCAATGACCCCGGCCGACCCTTGCAATGTCAAGGACTGGGTGGCGGCGTTCATCAGCGCCCCAGGTGTGCTGGCGTGAGCAGCCGCTCAACGACCTGGCCATTCTTCAAATGCGACTCGACGATTTCGTCGATGTCGGCATTGTCCACGTAGGTGTACCAAACGCCTTCTGGGTAGACCACTGCCACAGGGCCACCTGAACAACGGTCCAGGCAACCGGCCTTGTTGACGCGCACCTGGCCCGGCCCGGACAGCCCCAATTCCTTGATTCGGTTTTTGCAGTGGTCAAAGGCGGCTTGAGCGCCTTGCTGGGCACAGCAGGCCTCGTTGTTTTTGCGCTCATTCAGGCAAAAAAAGATGTGCTGCTTGAAGTAGGGGCTGGAATTTTCAATGGTCATGCCCGAATTTTAGGTCGGGACCTGATCACGCATCGGCCGCAAGGCTGGACGACGATAAACGGTTGACCAAATACAGCAGCAAGGCATAAGGCCACAACCATCCCAGCCACTGAATGAGGCCATGAAAACGAATGAACTGGCCTTGCTCCCAAGTCTGCAAGGTCAAGGCAAAGTAAGCATCAGCCGAAGCGTTGTTGAGCAAGCTGAGCTGCCACACCAAGGCGGCCAGTGCCAGTACCCAGCCGACCCGCGCTGGGCTAAAAGACATCCCCACGATGCCTACTGTCGCCAACACCAAGCCCGCCAACACCTCGGTGCTGACCCAGTCCCAGGCGTGCGCTGGCCCATAAGTGAGCGCAGCCGACAAGGCGCTGGCCATGAAGCCCACCAACACCAACAGCACCGCCGCGATGATGCGTTGACGCCATTCACGCAGCACCCCAAAGGCCAACAAGCAGGGCAGCAGCAAGCCGATGGCGACACACAGGATTTCGCTGATGGGCAACAAAGGCTGCAGCTCCACCTCACGCAAAGGCAACCATTCCAGCAAGGTGGAGTCTTCCAGCACGTGGGCCAAAGCCGCCTCCACCCGCTCCAACACCTGGCCCAAACCCAAGGTCACGGGTGCCGGAAACAACAACGCAAAGGGCCACACGGCCAGCAAAGCCAGCGCACCGCTGGCATCGGGCACAAACCAACGGTCACGAAACCGGCTCCAGCGGTCCAGCAAACCCACCCATTCCAACGCACGCGCGGTAGCGGCCCCGGCCAAAGCCCCCAAAATGTTCAGCGCTGCGTCCACATTGGAGGGCACACGCACCGGCAAAAACATTTGCAAAGACTCCATCGTCAAGGACAGCGCCGCAGCGACCAAGGTGGTCAATGCGATCGCGGGCCAGTTGCGGTGCGTTCGGTGCAGCGCCAAAGCCAGCAAAAAGCCGAGTGGCGCATAGCCCACCACGTTGGACAAGACATCAAACCCCGTCCAGTAGCGCGGCAAAGGCGCGGTCAGAAAAGCCCAGGGGGCGATGCCTTGAACGCGCCAATTGTCAAAAGGGTACAGGCTGGCATAGACGATCAGGATCGCGTAAATCCAAACCAAAGGCCAGGCGGCCGTTTTGCGCAAGTGGGTTGTGCGCATGCCGACCCTTAAAACGGCTTGACCACCACCAAAATGACCGCCGCCAGCATCATCAGGACAGGGGCTTCATTGAACCAGCGAAACCAGACATGGCTGCGCTGCATCTGACCGTTTTCGAACTTGCGCAACAAAATACCGCAGCCATGGTGGTACCCCATCAAGGCCACCACAATGGCCAATTTGGCATGCATCCAGCCCTGTCCGGGGCCTCGGCCAATACCGTAATAAAGCCACAGCCACAAACCCAGCGCCAATGCCGGGATCGCCAAAATGGTCATGAAGCGATAAAGCTTGCGCGCCATCAGCAGCAAGCGCGCCCGCTCAGCCACCGAACCAGGTTCCACCATGGCCAGATTGACAAAGATGCGCGGCAAATAAAACAAGCCGGCAAACCAGCTGGCGATGAAGACAATGTGAAGGGCTTTGATCCAGAGCATGGTGCAAGTGTAGTCAGACCGCGCCGGCAGGGCACAAACTGGGTGCAATGAGCAAAAAAAACCCCCGGCCAGAGGCCGAGGGTGGCAAGCCCTTACGCGTTACCGCATCAAGGCCCCGCTCAGGGAGGAAAAGCGGGAGACAGCAAGCTGTCCGAGGTTTAATTTATCAAATAACAAAACCATTAACAAGTTCAATTTTGGTTTTTATGTTGTTTTTGCTATTTGTCGCTTGTAAGCCCTGACCCCAGCGCTGGCGAACAGACCTCTTTTGGCTTGGCCTGGACTTCAGGCACAATTTTCAACATGAACCCCGTTGCACCTTTCCCCTTGAGCCGCCCACGCCGCCTGCGCCGTGACGAATTCACCCGCAATCTGGTGCGCGAACACCAGGTCACGCCGCACGACCTGATTTACCCGGTGTTTGTGCTGGACGGCCAGAACCAGCGCCAGCCCGTGGGCTCCATGCCCGGCGTCGAACGCCTGAGCCTGGACCTGCTGTTGCCGGTGGCCGAAGACTGCGTCAAGCTGGGCATCCCGGTCATGGCGCTGTTCCCGGTGATCGACGCCAACCTCAAAGACCCCACAGGCCAAGAAGCCATGAACCCGGATGGCCTGGTGCCGCGTGTGGTGCGTGAGCTCAAGAAACGCTTTCCCGAACTGGGCGTGATGACCGACGTGGCGCTGGACCCTTTCACCAGCCACGGCCAAGACGGCTTGCTGGACGAAACCGGCTACATCCTGAACGACGAAACCACCGCCGTGCTGGTGCAGCAAGCCCTGACACAAGCCGAAGCTGGCGTGGACATGGTGGCGCCCAGCGACATGATGGACGGGCGCATCGGCGCGATCCGTCAGGCGCTCGAAGCGCGCGGCCTGATCCACACCCGCATCATGGCCTACAGCGCCAAGTACGCCAGCGCCTTTTATGGCCCCTTCCGCGACGCGGTGGGCTCGGCAGGCAACTTGGGCAAGAGCAACAAAAAGGTCTACCAAATGGACCCGGGCAACAGCGACGAAGCCCTGCGCGAAGTGGCCATGGACCTGGCCGAGGGTGCTGACATGGTCATGGTCAAACCCGGCATGCCTTATCTGGACATCGTGCGCCGCGTGAAAGACGAATTCAAGGTGCCCACCTTTGCCTACCAAGTGTCGGGCGAATACGCCATGCTCAAAGCGGCCGCGCAAAACGGTTGGCTGGACCACGACTTGGTCATGATGGAAAGCCTGCTGGCCTTCAAGCGGGCGGGCGCCGACGGCGTGCTGACCTACTTCGCACGCGACGCGGCCCGTTTGATCCGCCAAGGCTGAGCCCGTCCATGCGGGTTTTTAGCGTCTCCGGTACACAGGTTCACGACGGGCGCGACCTGCCGCAAGCTTTGCCTGAAAACGGCTTTGTCTGGATCGCTTGCTCACGCGAGTGGTTTCAGACCGAGTTGGCATCGATTCAAAACACACTCGAACAACTCACCGGGCGCGGCCTGGTGGACTTGCATGTGTCTGACCTGCTGAACCCCCAGCTGCCCTCGCGTTTTGACTACAGTTCGCACTACGACCTGATGGTGTTCAGGCGGCTGGCTCAACGCAGCCCCGATGCAGCGGGCATGGGCGCTCAAGGCAAACGCCCTGGCCCACCCGTGCTGAACCGCATCGACACGAGCCCTGTCGGCTTTGCCGTGTTTGACCGGGTTCTGCTGAGCGTTCACCCCACCGACTGCGCCGTGCGGGAAGCCTACGCCAGCCGCTTGCTGGCCGACACACACGCCTCTGCGCAAACCACCGAAACAGCCGATTTGCGCTCGGCAGGCGCACGGGGCGTACCCGCCAGCCCGGCCGACATGATGCTGCGCATCATCAGCCACATGGTCGACAGTTACCTGGACTTGCGCCGCGAACTGAGCCGCCAACTGGACCACTGGCAAGCCGAACTGCTCAACCCACGCACGCGCTTTAACCGTTGGGACGCGCTGCTGCAAGCGCGACTGGCACTGCACCAACTCGAAGCCCTGTGCGACGACCAACACACCGCCGTGCAAACGTGGACCGAGTCGCTGGACACCTGGGGTGTGAGCCAAGACAGCGCGGCCGAACGGGAGCATGAACTGCTCAAGATCCGCAGCCGCGACGTGCTGGAACACATCGACCGGGTGGTGCAACATGTGCGCCGGCTAGAGCACAACACCGAGACCGCTGTGCAAATGCACTTCAACGTGCAGAGCAACAGGACCAACGACATCATGCGCACCCTGACCGCGCTGACCGCGATCTTTTTGCCCCTGAACCTGATCGCAGGCATCTTCGGCATGAACTTCGAGTTCATGCCTTGGCTGCACCAGGCCTCGGGCTTTTGGTGGACATTGGGCAGCATGGGCACCATCGCGCTGGTCATGGGCCTGGTGTTTTGGCGCAAGCGCTACCTGGCAAGGACCGGCGAATAAGCACTGAGCATCCTTGGGCCATCACCCTGGCTCGATCCGCTTTTTTCGCCCCGGGCACAGTTGGCTCTTTTGCCGCGTACTTCAACTACCTTTGTCACCCCCGACCCGATCGGGGGTCTATGCCTTCTGCCTTCGCCCACCATGGATACCCGCATGCGCGGGCATGACAGACATTTGTCACCCCCGACCCGATCGGGGGTCTATGCCTTCTGCCTTCGTCCACCATGGATACCCGCATGCGCGGGCATGACAGACATTTGTCACCCCAGACCTGATCGGGGGTCTATGCCTTCTGCCTTCGTCCACCATGGATACCCGCATGCGCGGGCATGACAGACATTTGTCACCCCCGACCCGATCGGGGGTCTATGCCTACTGCCTTCGCCCAGAATGGATACCCGCATGCGCGGGCATGACAAGAGGAGCGAGTGCGACATCAGAAGCTGGGATGGCGCAAAGCTGTGGCGTCCGGCGTCACAGCGTCGCCCGGTTCAGGCCAGGTGTTTGGCAAAGAACGCCAAGGTCCGCTCACGGGCCAGCTGGGCCGATGGTGCGTGCCATGCGCCGCGCTGATCGCAATTGAAACCGTGGTGCGCCGCATAGGTATGAAGGGCCACTTCAGGATGGGCTTTCTTGAAAGCCTCGACCGTGTCCAGTGGAATCCACTTGTCGTCTTCGGCAAAGTGCGCCAGCACCGGCACTTTCGGCTGGCGGGCGATTTCGGATTCGGTCGTCATGCCACCGCCGTAATACGGCGCGGCCGCACTCAGGCCCGTCAGCATGCAAGCTGAACGCCAAGTCAGCAAACCGCCCCAGCAATAGCCCACGATGCCCACCTTGCCTGCAGACGCCTGCGCTGCATGGTCGATGGCCGCCTGGATGTCTTGCATCACGCCAGATGCGGGCAAAGCCTCTACCACCGTTTTGTAGCCAAAGCCCTCGCCCATGTCGGCCTCGGCATAACCGAGCTCCACACCGGGCTTGACGCGGTGAAACGCGGCCGGCGCCACGGCCAGATAGCCCTCGGCGGCATAGCCGTCGGCCACAGCACGGATGTGGCTGTTGACGCCAAAAATCTCCTGAATCACCACCACCGCCCCTTTGGGCGTACCTGCTGGGCGGGCTTCGTAGGCGGGCACACGCGTGCCATCGGCAGCCTGGAGTTCAATCATCGTTCCCATGGTTTTTCCTTCGCATGTGTTGCAAATTCAAGTGGCACAAAAATACATTGACGGCTCAGCGGGCCAGCGCACGCTCGACAAAGTCGAGTCTGTCCTGGCCCCAGAAAAGTTCGCCATCGACCCCGTAACTGGGCGCACCAAACACCCCGGCATCAATGGCCGCTTGGGTGCAGGCTTCATAGCGCTCTTGCACCGCCTGGCTGCGCGAAGCGTCCATCAACTGGGCCGGCAAACCCTGCTCGCTGAGCAACTCGGCCAGCACCTTGTCGTCGGCCATATTGCGCTCTTGCGCCCAGCAGGCCGCCAAAATCGCCCCGGCAATCGCCATGGCCGCCGCGGCACCTTGCGCGATGTCAGCCGCGATGATCAGGCGGGCTGCGTCATCGCCGCCGACCGGAAAGTATTTGGGCTTCAGGTTCAATGGCACGTTCAAGTGCTGGCTAAAGCGCTGCAACTCCACCAAGCGATAGGCCAGACGCTGGGGCGCACGTTGGCCCAAAGGCAAGCCCCCCGAAATCGGAAACACCTTGCCACCCAAATCGATCGGCATCACGCGCACGGTGGCGCCAGTGCGCTGCACGATGTCAGCCAGCCGCTGGTGGCCCAAATAAGCCCAGGGGCTTTGCGGGGCGAAGTAATAGTCCACTGTGCGACCCATGCTGTCTCCTTGTGTGTTGTCTAATATTTGAACGAGTCAGCGGTTGTAACCGCAGTGCGCGATTTTTGCAGGAGACACACGATGAACAAGGTCTTGTTGGTGACCGGCAGCAGCAGAGGTATCGGGGCCGCAACGGCTCTGCTGGCAGCCCAAAAAGGCTGGTCGGTGGCCGTGAACTACACCGCCAACTCGCTGGCCGCCGATGAAGTGGTGCGCCAAATTCGCGCATCGGGCGGGCAAGCCATGTCGGTGCAGGCCGATGTGGCCGACGAAGCACAGGTGCTGCGCATGTTCGCGCACATCGACGCCAAGATGGGCCGACTGACCGGGCTGGTCAACAACGCGGGCGTGGTCGATGCCTCTGCCCGCGTGGACGAGATGAGCGTGGCCCGATGGAAACGCATGTTCGACATCAACGTCATCGGCAGCCTGATCTGCGCCCGCGAAGCGGTGCGCCGCATGAGCACACGCCATGGCGGCGAAGGCGGCAGCATCGTCAACGTGTCCAGCGCTGCGGCGCGATTGGGCTCACCCGGCCAGTACGTGGACTACGCCGCCGCGAAAGGCGCGATCGACGCCTTCACCATCGGCTTGTCCAAAGAAGTGGCGGGCGAGGGCATCCGCGTCAATGCGGTGCGCCCGGGCCTGATCGAGACCGACATCCACGCTTCGGGCGGCCTGCCCAACCGCGTGAAAGACCTGCAACACCTGGTGCCCGCCCAACGCGGCGGCACGGCCGAAGAGGTGGCCGAGGCGATTGTCTGGTTGCTGAGTGACAGCGCCAGCTACACCACCATGAGTTTCTTGGACGTTTCCGGAGGCCGCTGATGCCACACACGCCCAAACACATCACGTATTACTGGGAAGACTTTGCCGTTGGCCAAGTGCGCGATCTGGGCACCATCACGCCCACACGCGAAGAGATCATCGCTTTTGCCAACCAGTTCGACCCTCAACCCTTTCACCTGGACGACGAAGCCGCCAAAGCCTCGGTGTTTGGTGCCCTGTCGGCCAGCGGCTGGCACACCTGCTCGATGGCCATGCGGCTGATGGTGACGAACTTTTTGCACGAGACATCCAGCCTGGGCTCGCCTGGCCTCGAAAACATCAAATGGCTCAAACCCGTTTACCCGGGCGACACCTTGCGCTTGCAATCCACCCTGCTCGAGACCAAACCCATGGGCAAACGCCCCGACGTGGGCATGACGCGCAATCTGTGGGAAATGTTCAACCAACACGGCGACAAAGTGCTGCACATGGACGGCTGGGGCATGTTCAGGCGCCGCGCCCCGGCCGCCTGAGGCGGGGCACAATCGGGCGATGGATTTCAAACCACTCATCACCCTGCTGGCCATCGTCAACCCCTTGGCGATCGTCCCGTTCTTCATTCACTACACCCAGGGCTTCAGCCGCGCCCAGCGCCAACGCACCATTTGGGTGTCGTCTTTTTCGGCCTTTGTGGTGATCGCTGCGAGCGCCTTGTTGGGCCTGCAAATTCTGGAATTTTTCGGCATCTCGCTGGCCAGCTTCCAAGTCGGTGGTGGCATGCTGCTGCTGACGTCGGCCCTGTCGATGCTGAACGCGCAACCCGCCGAAGCCCGCGCCAATGCCGAAGAGGTGCACGACGCCGAAGCCAAAGCGGCCATGGGCGCCAGCATCGCCGTGGTCCCGCTGACCATCCCGCTGCTCACCGGCCCGGCAACCATGTCCACGGTGGTGATTTACGCCGAAAAAGCCAAAAACTTCGCCCAACTGGGCACCTTGGTCGGCTACGGCGTGGTCATCGCATTGGCCACGGCCTTGTGCTTTTCACTGGCCACGCCCATCGCCCGCATTTTGGGTAAAACCGGCATCAACGTCATGACCCGGCTGATGGGTTTGATCTTGGCCGCGCTGGCGGTGGAAGTCATGGCCGACGGACTGCACAAGCTGTTTCCGGTGCTGGCAAGAGGGGTGTAAAGCCGTCAAGGCACAATCCCGACATGCGTAAAGAATCGTTGATCGCCCTGCTTCAGCAAAACCTGCCCGGTCTGCTGGCGGTCTATGCTTTTGGCAGCCGCATTCAGAATCAAGGGCAAGCCGCGCGCGCTGACAGCGACCTCGATCTGGCCGTTTTGCTCGAAGGCTATGGGGACCCCGTGACACTGTTCCATCTGTCAGGTTCATTGGCAGACATGGCAGGCTGCCCGGTGGATCTGCTGGACATCCGTGCGGCGTCCACCGTGATGCAATACCAAATTCTGACCCTGGGCACTGCCTGGTGGCGCAAAGATGTCCAAGCTGGCTTGTTTGAAGCGGCCATGCTCAGCGAAAAAATGGCGCTCAACGAAGCCCGCGCTGGCTTGATCCGTGATGTGTCACAAAGAGGAAGCGTGTATGGCCGATGACGTTTTGCTGAACAAAGCAGCCACGATCGAGCGCTGCGTTACCCGCGCGCGGGAAGAGTACACCGCCGACCCAAAAACCTTTGCGACCAACTTCACCAGACAAGATGCGGCCATCCTGAACATTCAGCGGGCTTGCGAAGCAGCGCTTGACATGGGCCACCACATCATCCGCAGGGAAAGTCTGGGTCTGCCACAAAGCTCACGCGATGTCTTTGCCCTGCTGGTCACCGCCCACTGGCTCGAACCCGAACTGGCTCAAGCCATGAAACACATGGTCGGTTTCCGAAACATTGCCGTGCACGAATACCAGACCCTGCAACTGCCCATCACAGTCAACATCATCCAATCGCATCTGGATGAGTTTCTGGCGTATTCCCGTCAGATGCTGCTGAAAGACCAAGGTCCGGACTGAGCAGCATCGCCATCCACCCAACGCATCGAGCCCGCCCCCTCAAAAGGCATGCAAGCCCTGATTTTTTGATGGCCTGATACAGCTCAGCGTTTGACACGCTGGGCTCAAACCCCAAACCCACCTGCCAAACCCACCCTCAAATGCCCCACCAACGCCGCTACGGCACGGGGCACATGTGGCGCATACGGGCGAATGGCATAAATGGTTTCAGCAAACGCACCGACAGGCTTCCACTCGGGCAGCACGCGCACCAACTTGCCTTGGCGCAGGGTGGCTTGGGCACTGAAGTCGGGCATGAGGGCGATGCCTGCGCCCATGAGCGCGGCTTCGCGCAGGGCTTCGCTGTTGTTGGCGGCAAAATTGCCGGTCACGGGCACGGTGATGCGCTCCCCCGCTTCTGAGGGCTGGCGCGGCTCAAAAGTCCAGGCCGACGTGTCTTGCGAGCGCGGGTAATGCAGGCAGTTGTGGGCTTGCAGGTCAGCGGGTGTCTTTGGCTCACCTTGTTTGCGCAAATAGGCGCGGGTAGCCACCAGCACCGACTCGGTATCGCACAGCGCCCAAGCCACATGGGTGTCGGGCGGGCGAGCGGTGTGGCGGATGGCCAGGTCAAAGCCTTCGGTGGCTAAGGCGCTCAGGCGATCGGATAAGTCCAATTCGATCCGCACATCGGGAAAGTTTTTCAAAAAATCGGTGAACAAGGGCACCAGCTGCTGACGCGCCAGCGCCACGGGTGCGGTCACGCGCAGCAGGCCACTGGGCTGCTCGGCCAGATCGCGCACTTGGGCAAAGCTTTGCTCGATCTGCTCAAACGAGGCACGGGTGTCATCCACCAGCCTTTGCCCCGCTTCGGTCAGGCGCAGGCTGCGTGTGGTGCGCTGCACCAGCGTGACTTTGGCCGCACGCTCCAGCTCGGCAATGCGCTGGCTCATGGCGGCCTTGCTCACGCCCAACCGGGCAGCAGCGGCGGTGTAACTGCCTTGCTGGGCCAGCACGCTCAGCCAGTGAAGGTGGGTCCAGAGGGTGTTGATTTTTTGCTCTTCCATGCAAGCATTGTTCACTATTTTGAACAATCAATTCAGTTTTGGGGCATTGCGGGAGGTGGCGGGGGTGCCTACACTGCAATGCGCAATGTAGGAGCTCACCCTGTGGGCGATTCTTTGATCGACTGATCAGCTGGGAATCGCCCACAGGGTGGGCTCCTACAAAAGACAAATTCACGAGCAACAGGCGCAAGCCACAAGGAGCACCCCATGAGCATCACGAACATCGGTCATTACATCGGCGGCCAAGTCGCCGCAGGCGCTTCGGGCCGCAGCCAAACCGTGACCAACCCCGCCACCGGCGCGGTGACGGGCAGCGTCGCGCTGGCCAACAGCGCCGAAGTGGCCAAGGCCGTGGCCGCTGCACAGGCCGCCTTCCCCGCATGGGCCGACACCCCGCCGCTGCGCCGCGCCCGCGTGATGTTCAAGTTCCTGGAGTTGCTCAACCAGCACAAGGACGAGCTGGCCCACATGATCACCGCCGAGCACGGCAAAGTGTTCACCGACGCGCAGGGCGAAGTCTCGCGCGGCATCGACATCGTGGAATTTGCCACCGGCATCCCACAGCTGCTCAAGGGCGATTTCACCGACCAGGTCTCCACCGGCATCGACAACTGGACGATGCGCCAGCCTTTGGGCGTGGTCGCAGGCATCACGCCTTTCAACTTTCCCGTGATGGTGCCCATGTGGATGTTCCCGGTCGCCATTGCGGCGGGCAACACCTTCATCCTCAAACCCAGCCCGACCGACCCGACACCCGCGCTGTTCATGGCCGAATTGCTCAAAAAAGCCGGTCTGCCCGACGGCGTGTTCAACGTCGTGCAAGGCGACAAAGAAGCCGTGGACGCGTTGCTGGAACACCCCGATGTGAAAGCCATCAGCTTTGTGGGCTCTACGCCGATTGCCAATTACATCTACGAAACAGGTGCGCACCACGGCAAGCGCGTGCAAGCCCTGGGCGGCGCAAAAAACCACTTGGTCGTCATGCCCGATGCCGACATCGACCAAACCGTGGACGCGTTGATTGGTGCAGGCTACGGCTCGGCGGGCGAGCGCTGCATGGCGATCAGCGTGGCCGTGTTGGTGGGCGATGTGGCCGACAAAATCTTGCCCAAGCTGATCGAGCGCACCAAAGCCCTGCAAGTGCTCAATGGCGAAAACCTGGCCGCCGAGATGGGCCCCATCGTGACCGATGCCGCACGCCAACGCATCAAGGGCTACATCGATGCGGGCGTGGCCGAAGGCGCACAACTGCTGGTCGATGGCCGCGAGTTTGACGGCGCTAAAGCCGGTGCCGGTTGTGAAAATGGCTTCTGGATGGGTGGCACCTTGTTTGACAACGTGACCACCGACATGAAGATTTACAAGGAAGAAATCTTTGGTCCGGTGTTGTCGTGTGTGCGCGTGCCCGACTTTGGCACCGCGGTGCAGATCATCAACGACCACGAGTTCGGCAACGGCGTGAGCTGCTTCACCCGTGACGGCAATGTGGCCCGCGAGTTTTCACGTCGCATCCAGGTGGGCATGGTCGGCATCAACGTGCCGATTCCGGTGCCCATGGCCTGGCACGGCTTTGGCGGCTGGAAGCGCTCGCTGTTTGGCGACATGCACGCGTATGGCGAAGAAGGCGTGCGTTTTTACACCAAGCAAAAGTCCATCATGCAGCGCTGGCCTGAGAGCATCGGCAAGGGTGCAGAATTTGTGATGCCAACGGCCAAGTGATTGGCCTTTGAGAACGCCGTTGGCGTTTTCCGCGAAGTCGACTGGCCGGGGCCACCGGGCCTCATCAGTCGCTTCGCGCCAGCAAATCGGCCCGATGGCCCCGGCCAGTCACCCTCGCTGCGCTGGCTGGACCCAATCTCGAAGACGTTCAAACTGCAGATCGGTGGCTTCAGCCCCAACATGGCCCGCTGCCGAAGCCAGCCATGTCGACGCTAAAGGTCTGACCGCCAAGAATCCACAGGCACAATCGCCTGCTCAGGAGACAGTGCACAACATGAACGAAAACACCTTTGACTACATCATCGTCGGCGGCGGCACAGCGGGCTGCTTGCTGGCCAACCGCTTGTCGGCCGACGCGAGCAAGCGCGTGCTGCTGATCGAGGCGGGCAGAAAAGACGATTACCACTGGGTGCACATTCCGGTCGGCTACCTGCATTGCATCGGCAACCCGCGCACCGACTGGCTTTACCAAACCGAACCTGCTGCAGGCCTGAATGGCCGCAGCCTGCGTTACCCGCGTGGCAAGGTGCTGGGCGGGTGCTCCAGCATCAACGGCATGATTTACATGCGTGGCCAGTCGCGTGACTACGACCAGTGGGCTCAGATCACCGGCAACGACGAATGGCGTTGGGACCAGGCCCTGCCCTACTTCAAGCTGCACGAAGACCATTACAACGGTGCCAACGAATTTCATGGTGCCAAAGGCGCCAAGTCCGAATTGCTGGCCCCGACCGATTTGCCCAAGGGCAGCTATTTGCACACCCTGCGTGGTCGCAACACCGGCGGCGAATGGCGCATCGAAAAGCAGCGCCTGCGCTGGGACGTGCTGGACGCGTTTTCGCAGGCCGCGCAGCAAGCGGGCATCCCGGCCACCGACGACTTCAACCGGGGCGACAACGAAGGCGTGAGCTATTTCGATGTGAACCAAAAAAACGGCTGGCGCTGGAACACGGCCAAGGCGTTTTTGCGCCCCACCAGCTATTCACGCCCCAACTTCGAGTTGTGGAACAAGGCCCAAGTGGCCAAGCTGACGATTGAAACCCAAGCCAATGGCGAAAAGCGCTGCACCGGGGCACAGGTGTGGACGGGTGAAGAGATGGTTGAAGTCAAAGCCATAGGCGAGGTGATTTTGAGCGCTGGCAGCATTGGCTCGGCGCAAATTTTGCAGCTCTCAGGCGTTGGTCCAGCGGCTTTGCTGCAAGACAAAGGCGTCGACGTGCTGCACGACTTACCGGGCGTGGGGGCCAACTTGCAAGACCATTTGCAAATCCGCTCGGTCTACAAAGTCAAAGGGGCCAAAACCCTCAACACCTTGGCCAACAGCTGGTGGGGCAAGGCCAAAATCGGCCTCGAATACGCGCTCAAACGCTCCGGCCCCATGAGCATGGCACCCAGCCAGCTGGGGGCTTTCACCAAGAGCGATCCGTCGCAGCCACACGCCAATCTGGAATACCACGTACAGCCGCTCAGCTTGGATGCATTTGGCGAGCCGCTACACAGCTTCCCGGCCATCACGGCCAGCGTGTGCAACCTGAACCCGACCAGCCGGGGCACGGTCAACATCACCAGCCCCAGCTTTGAAGTCGCCCCCGCGATTGCGCCCAACTACCTGGCCACCGACGAAGACCGCAAGGTGGCCGCCGACAGCCTGCGCGTGACGCGCCGCATCATGGCGCAAGACGCGATGAAGCCCTTTGCACCCGAAGAATTCAAGCCCGGCGTGCAGTACCAAACCGATGAAGAACTGGCCAAGTTGGCTGGCGACATTGCCAGCACCATCTTTCACCCCGTGGGCACCACCCGCATGGGCCGCGATGACGACCCGATGGCGGTGGTCAACTCGCGCTTGCAAGTGCGTGGCGTGGCGGGCCTGCGCGTGGTCGATGCGGGCGTGATGCCCACCATCACCAGCGGCAACACCAACAGCCCGACCTTGATGATTGCCGAGAAAGCGGCGCAGTGGATTGGCGAAGATGCCGCGCGTCGCATGGCGGCCTGAACGACCGCAAGCAATCCAAATCATTCTTTATTGCCAATTCACGTTCAGTTCGAGGCAGGGATTTCCCCCGGAATCGGGAAATCCCTGAGAGAAAGCGGTGATTTGTTCCATTACATTTCACCCACTCGATGCAAAGCAGTATCTGCATCCCGAGGGCCGAGGAGACATTCAAGCCTAAGAACTCGAATATGAACCAACATCCGAACGAGGTGTAACTTTCCAAAGCGTCGCGCAAGCGGCGCTTTTTTTTGCCCGCTGTGTTCTGGGCATCAAAAGCCTCAATGCCACAATCGCCCGCATGGAATTACTGATTGTTTCGCTGGCCTCGCTGCTGGCCGGCTTGGTGGACGCGATCGTGGGCGGCGGTGGCCTGATCTTGCTGCCCGCCTTGTTTGCCACCTTCCCCGGCGCAGCACCTGCCACCTTGTTTGGCACCAACAAAAGCGCTTCTATCTGGGGCACGGCTTTTGCCACCGCGCAATACAGCCGCAAGGTGAACATGCCCTGGCGCTCTTTGTTGCCTGCAGCGGGTGCCGGGTTGTTGGGTTCGCTGGCCGGTGCCTGGTTCGTCACGCAGGTCGACCCCAGTCTGTTTCGCAAATTGCTGCCCGTGCTGCTGGCGGTGCTTTTGCTTTACACCTTGATCAAAAAAGACCTGGGCCGCAGCCATGCGCCGCGCTTTGCCGGGGCGCAAGAGGCTTGGATCGCCGCAGGCATCGGGCTGCTGATTGGTTTTTACGACGGATTTTTTGGCCCCGGCACCGGCAGCTTTTTGGTGTTTGCCTATGTGCGGGTGCTGGGTTACGACTTTTTGAACGCATCGGCTGCGGCCAAGATGATCAACGTGGCGACCAACCTGGCCGCGCTGGCCCTGTTCACGTTCAAGGGCCATGTCTGGTGGCATCTGGCGCTGCCCATGGCGCTGGCCAATATCGTGGGCAGCCTGATCGGCACGCGGCTGGCCCTGAAACACGGCGCAGGCTTTGTGCGCCATGTGTTCATCTTCGTGGTGCTGGCCCTGATCTGCAAAACCGCCTACGACACCTGGCTCAAAGCCTGATGCACCTGTTGCGGGCGCGCGCCTCTGCTCGCGCAGGCTTGCACGCCAACGCCGTCAACGCAAGCGCCATTTGATTTGTCCGGCGAACTGCGCCAGCGCCACACCCAGCAAGGTCACCCCGGCCCCGGCGATCTTGACCCAGGTGTAATGCTCGCCCGACAAGGCCCAAGCAAACAAACCGGCCATGGGCGGCATCAGGTACATCAAAGGAGCGGTGCGGGCCACACCGCGCACATTGTTGATCCAGCCCCAAGCCAACCAGCCGATGAAGGCCGACACCATGACCGACCAGAGCAAGCCCACCCAGGCCCAAAAGTCGAGCGAGGACCAATTGGCCTCTAGCCCCGCAGGCACCGACAGCAGCATCACAGGCAAGCCCCCCAGCAACGTGGCGTAACCCATGGTCAGTACCGGGCCGTGGCGCTGCATCACGGGTTTGACCGCCACGGTGTAATAAGAGAACAGCCCTGCTGCGATCAACAAGACCAAATCGCCCCCGCCCGCCCGCCAATGGCCGCCCAGCAATTTGTCTGACAAGAACACCAAGACCCCGCCAAAAGCCAAAGTCACTCCGGCCATTTGCGGCAAACTGAGTCGCTCCAGACCCTGCACCCGCAAGATCAGCAGGGTGAAAATCGGCCCGCAAGCCAGAATGACCGAGCTGGAAAACGCAGTCGACCAATGGATACCGTAGGTCACCAGCCCGACATGCAAAGAATGGCCAATGAACCCCAACCAGGCCATGTGCATCCAGTCCTTGCGCGGCAAAGGCGGCAAGCAACGGCCAAAACGCCAGCGCATCAAAAACAAGGCGCACACCGGCATGATCAAGTAGCGGGCCCACAAAAATCCACCCGGCGAAATCAGGCCAAACAGGTACTTTTGCAGTGTGAAGTTGCCTCCCCAGATGACCACCAAAACCAAAGCGACGAGCAAGGCACGGTGGTCGTATCGGTGCAAGGGGGTGCGGGAAGGCATGGGGCTGATTGTGGGCTCACACGTCCCACGGCCTTGTCACGCTCGCAGCAAGTCTTCAGTCTTGCAGCACCACGGGCACGCGCTGCGCCAGCGCGCACATCAGCTCGTAACCCACAGTGTCAGCGGCTTGGGCCACCTCGTCGATGCTCAGCACGGTGCCATGGGCCGACTGCCCCCACAGCGTGACTTGGCTGCCCATTCCGGCTTGCGGCAAGTCTGTCAGGTCCACCGTCAGCATGTCCATGCTGACCCGCCCCAAAGTGCGGCCCCGCACACCGTCCACCAGCACGGGGGTGCCCGTGGGGCAAACGCGGGGATAACCATCGGCATAGCCGCAAGCCACCACCCCCATGCGCATCGCCTTGTCGGCCACAAAACGGGAGCCATAGCCCACGCTGTCGCCGGCTTGCAGCTGCTGCACGGCGATGATTTGGGCGTTCAAGCTCATGGCAGGCTGCAAGCCCCAATGCGCGGCGCTGTGCTCCGGAAAATCGGGCGCGCTGCCGTAGACGGCAATGCCGGGGCGAATCCAGTCGGCTTTGACAGCCGCATCCTGCGCATGGCGCAAGGTGGCGGCGCTGTTGCTCACACTGCGTTCGCCAGGCAGGTCGCGGGTGGCTTCTTCAAACAAGGCCATTTGCGCGGCAATGCCCTTGGGGCCATCGGCATCGCTGAAATGGGTGATCAATGAGATTTCGTCCACTTGGGGCAAAGCATTCAGCCGGGTCCAAGCTGAACGGTAGCGCTGCGGCGCAAAGCCCAACCGGTTCATGCCCGAGTTCATCTTGAGGAAGACCCGGTGCGGCTCGTGCGTCTTGTGCAGCGCCAGCATGTCGATCTGCTCATCGCAATGCACCGTGTGCCAAAGGTGCAGACGCGAGCACAGCTCCAGATCGCGGGCCTCAAAAGCACCCTCGAGCAACAAGATCGGGCCGCGCCAGCCCAGCGCACGCACCCGCTCGGCTTCGTTCAGGTCCAACAGCGCAAAGCCATCGGCCCCGCGCAGGCCCTCAAACACCCGCTCAATGCCGTGCCCATAGGCATTGGCCTTGACCACGGCCCAAGCTTGGGCATCGGGCGCGGCTTGCCGAGCAACCGCGAGGTTGTGACGCAGTGCGGTGGTGTGGATGGTGGCCTGGATCGGACGGGGCATAAAACGCCTGCAAACAAAATAAGACCCAGCAAGTGTGACAGCAAATCACGCCGCTCCGGCACCCGAAAAAAGCCGACTTCTCTCCTCGGGAATACCCGGCTGACCATGCCCAAAAGGGGGCTTACAAATGCTTTACACTGGCCCGCTGCCTGTTAACCCCGCGCATTCCGCCTGAACCGTTCAGGCACTGGCTGAACCTTGTAATCCATGGAAGTTTTTCAGTTTTTGATGCCCATCTTCACCGAATACGGCTACTTGGCCGTTTTCGTGATGCTTTTGATCTGCGGTTTTGGCATTCCCGTTCCAGAAGACGTGACCCTGGTCACTGGCGGCGTGATCGCCGGGCTGGGCCACGCCGATGTGCACACCATGTTTGCCGTGGGCATGGCGGGCGTGCTGCTGGGTGACGGCCTGATGTTCACCTTGGGCCGTCTGTACGGCCAACGCATCTCCCAATTGCCCGGTTTCCGCAAAATCCTGACCCCCGAGCGCTTTGCCAGCGCACAAGACGCTTTTCACAAATACGGCAAATGGGTCATGTTTGTGGCCCGATTTCTGCCGGGTCTGCGCACCCCCGTGTTCTTTTCGGCGGGCATGAGCCACCGCGTGACTTTCCCGACCTGGTTTTTGATGGACGGCTTTGCCGCCCTGATCAGCGTGCCGATCTGGGTGTACCTGGGTTACTTTGGTGCCCAAAACTGGGACTGGATGTTCGCCGTGCTGCGCCAATTCCAGCACGGCATCTTTGCTCTGCTGGGCCTGGGCGTGGTCTGGCTGGGCTGGCGCTGGTGGCGCAAACGCCACAGCACAGCAGCCACTGACGCGCCCAGCGACCCGTCCTGACACGCCCACCCATGGGCCAAACCTCTCCCAAAAGTCTGGCCGTGGCCGGGCTGCTGTTCAATGCTTTGGTTTGGGGCGTGTGTTGGTGGCCCTTCAAACAACTCGAAGCCCAAGGCCTGCACCCCTTGTGGGCCACTGCGCTGGTCTATGGCTTTGTATTTGTGTCGATCGCCTTGTGGCTCTGGCGCACGGGCCGACTGGTCGGCTGGGGGCCGCATCCTGGTTTGTGGGTACTTTTGCTGGCCTCGGGCCTGACCAATGTGGGCTTCAACTGGGCCGTCACGGTAGGCGATGTGGTGCGCGTGGTGCTGCTGTTTTACCTGATGCCCGCCTGGTCTGTGCTGGTGGCCTGGTGGCTTTTGGGCGAAAAACCCAGCCGCATGGCGCTGCTGCGTTTGCTGCTGGCCCTGACGGGTTTGTTCATCGTGCTCAAAACCCCTGAAACCCCCTGGCCCGTGCCCGAAAGCCTGGCCGATGTGCTGGCGCTCATGAGCGGCTTCACCTTTGCCGTGACCAACGCCCTGCTGCTCAAACTCAAAGACACGCCCGCTTCATCACGCACCCTGGCCATGTTTGGCGGTGGCGCCATCATGGCCACCTTGGCGGCCCTGATTGGTCTGGCCATCGGGGTCATTCATGCCGGGCAGGCCTTCAGCTGGGGCTGGCTGCCTTATGTGGGCCTGCTGTGCCTGTCGTTCTTGCTCGGCAACCTGGCCTTGCAATACGGCGCAGCCCGACTGGCGGCCCACACCACGGCCTTGGTCATGCTTTCCGAGGTGCTGTTTGCCAGCGTATCCTCCGTCATGCTGGGTGCGTCCGACTGGGAAAGCCGCACACTGATCGGCGGTGCCTTGATCTTGCTGGCGGCTTTGCTGTCGGTGGTCGGCCCCGCACAACACGACTGAACTGGAGCCACCCCATGAGCCTTTATGACTTTGAAGCCCGGAGCATCGACAAGCAAACCGTGGCGCTGTCGCGTTTCAAGGGCCAAGTGATGTTGATCGTCAACACCGCCAGCGCCTGCGGCTTCACGCCCCAGTTCACCGGGCTTGAAAAACTGCACCAAACCTACGGCGACAAAGGCTTGGCCGTGCTCGGTTTTCCGTGCAACCAGTTCGCCAGCCAAGACCCGGGTGACGACACCCAAATCGCCAACTTCTGCCAAAAGAACTACGGCGTGAGCTTTCAGATGATGCGCAAGGTCAAGGTCAACGGGGCCGATGCTCACCCGCTGTACCAATGGCTCACGGCAGAAGCCCCCGGCATTTTGGGCAGCAAAGCCATCAAATGGAACTTCACCAAGTTCTTGGTCGGCAAAGACGGGCGCGTGATCAAGCGCTACGCGCCGCAGGATGCGCCCGAAAAAATCGCCAAAGACATTGAAGCGGCGCTGGCGGAGTGATCTGCCGGCGGACAAGTTGGTTACAGTCACGGTACCCACCATTGTTCGCGACGGTCAATTCCGTCTCTTCTTTTTTTCGCGGGAAGAGACACGCATTCATGTGCATGTGTCGCATGTGGACGGTGAAGCGAAGTTCTGGCTTACCCCAATGGTGGATTTAGCCAACCATACTGGTCTATCTGCTTCGCAACTTCGACAAGCGCAAGCAGTTGTGAATGTCCACTTGAAGGAGATCCAAGATGCCTGGAACTACCACTTTGGCCGCTGAAGTGACCCATATTTCGAAGCATGGTTTTTGGCTTCTGCTTGCCGACGAGGAGCTGCTCGTGCCCTTCGATCAATTCCCATGGTTTCGGAAGGGGACAATCGAACAGATCTCCGAAGTTCAGTGGCTGACCCCCGACCACCTCTATTGGCCGGGTTTGGACATCGACATATCGGTGCAATCGATTCGCAACCCATCCGCATTTCCGCTTGTTTCGGCCTAACACGGCGCTCGTCGCCCCATGTCGTTGAACTGAAGGGCTTTGCCTTTGGGCTGGCTTAGAACAACAAAACGGCGTGCCCGCTTACGCAGGCACGCCGTTTCTATTAGAAAACCCGCAATCAGTTCTTGTGCAGCTCAGCGTTCAACTCGCCCCAGCTCTTGTTGCGCGGAATGGCGTGCAAGGCGCCCGACTGTGAATCGCGGCGGAACAAAATGCCGTTTTTGCCAGACAACTCTTTGGCCTTCATCAGGCTGCCGTCGGGCAGCTGCACGCGGCTGCCGCCGGTGATGTAGCAGCCCGCTTCGACCACGCAGTCGTCGCCCAGCGAGATGCCGATGCCAGCGTTCGCGCCCAGCAAGCAGCGCTTGCCGACCTTGATGACTTCTTTGCCGCCACCGGACAGCGTGCCCATGATGGACGCGCCGCCACCAATGTCGCTGGCATCGTCCACAACCACGCCTGCGCTGATACGGCCTTCGACCATGCTGGCACCCAACGTGCCCGCGTTGAAGTTGCAAAAGCCCTCGTGCATGACGGTGGTGCCACTGGCCAGGTGTGCGCCCAAGCGCACGCGGTCGGCGTTGGCAATGCGCACGCCCGACGGGATCACGTAGTCGGTCATTTGTGGGAACTTGTCCACGCCTTTGACCTCAAGCATGCGGCCAGCAGCACGGGCCTTCAGGCGGGCGGCGGGCACTTCGCTCACGGCGCAAGGGCCAAAGTTGGTCCAGGCCACGTTGGCCAGCAAGCCAAAGATACCGGTCACGTTGGCACCGTGTGGCAAGACCAGGCGGTGGCTCAGCAGGTGCAGGCGCAGGTAAGCGTCGTGCGTGTCAGCGGGGGCGTCGGCCAGACTTTTGATCTCGGTGCGCACAGCCACCACGAAAGTGCCGCGCACGGCGCAGGCGGTCATTGCGTGGGCCACATCAGCGCCCAGAGCGGCCACCGCTTCGGCTTCGGTCAGGTGGGTGCTGCCGCTGGCGGCCACGTCGCCCGCCAGTTCGGGGGCAGGAAACCAGGTGTCCAGCACGGTGCCGTCAGCGGCGATGGTGGCCAGGCCCGTGGCGCGTGCGCCTGTGGTTTGGAAAGTGCTCATGTGTTGCTCCGCAAAAGAAGGCCCGCAGTGCGTACGGGCTGTGGGAAATCTGAAGGCATGATTATCGACGATCAGGTGCCCAGGCCCACGTGTGCTGTCCATACAAAGCGCAGACACATTGAGTCGGCTTTTGTTCATTGCTGCAAATGCTGTGCGGGCATGCCCGGTCGCAATACGTGTTGTCAAACTTGACCAGAAGTAGTCCCTGGATAAACTGAACTTCACCCAAAACCAGCGCTATCTCTTTGACCAGGAAGCCGATACGGTGACGGTCCTGCGTGTATGGCACCAGAGAGAACGACAAAATTAGGCAATGAGCGCATCAGACATGAAGCCAAAATGAACGTGAGCACAAGGTTTATACGCTGGCAGTCCAATAAGCCGCATTCAACGCTGGCCAGGCTTGTGTAGAAGTCACAGCATGACGGCGCGGCACTTACCGCAAAAACCCCAAACTGAACACTTGCGGGCGCAGCTTGGCGGTCAGGGCTTGATAGGGCGCCTCGAAGGGTGAGAAGTTGACGGGGGCGGTGTCGCCGCTTTTTTTGCGCTTATGGTCACGAATAATTGGCCACATATTGGCGCAGCACGCTGTCCATGCGTGACTGCCAGCCGTCGCCCGTGGACTTGAAATAAGCCAGCACCTCGGGGCTGTAGCGCACCGAAACCAAGAGTTTTTTGTTCGCGGACTTGGGGCGGCCACGCAAACTTTGGAGTGGCACCATGGCCTTCAATTGCGCAGGCGTAAGCGGCTGCGCATCTGGATCACTGCGAGCTGCTGCGGTGATGGCCTGGTCCTCTTGGACGCTGGGCATGCGAACTTTTGGGCGTTTAGAAATTTTCGACATAGTGCTTTACCTCGCGTCGATTGGCTCGGCGAAGAGAGATGACTCTTCGCGCTGGTGCCCGATCAACAAATGCCACGAAGTACAGGATGTCGGTTTTTGGTGCAAGCGCGATCATTCGCATCTCGTTGTACTCAAACCGATCGTCAACCCATACCAGCGCGGATTCCCAATCGAGTTCACCGGCCATTCCCAACGACAGACCATGTTTGATCTGATTGGCGGCGTCTTTAGGCAGGTCGAACTCGATATGCATTGTATTTGTGTAGCTACCAAAAATCAACGCCTCACCGCAAAAACCCCAAACTAAACACTTGCGGGCGCAGCTTGGCGGTCAGGGCTTGGTAGGCCGCCTCGAAGGGTGAGAAGTTGACGGGGGCGGTGTCGCCACTTTTGTTGCGCTCGGCCAGGGCGTTGCGGATCTGGTACCAACCCACATCGGCGCGGTTGAGCTTGTATTGGTCACGCACGGTGCGCACGTCGGTGTGGGCAAAGTAGGCTTTCCACAGGGGTCGCCCGGCATCCAGCACCGCCGTGGCTTCGGCCGATAAGGTCATGCCCGCGAGGTACTGGACCATGAAGTCCGATTCAAAGCGGTCGGGGGCGTTGACTTCGGCTTCGGTGAAAGGAATGAAGTGGTTGACGATGGACCACTTCTTGCCGTTCCATTCGAGGTCGTTGGCGCTGGCGGTCAGGTTGCCTCGGTTGAGCAAACTCCAAATCAAGCAATCGAATTGGAATTCGTCCGTGAGCGGCTCAGTGGGTTGTAGGAATTGATCGCGGTCGTTGAGCCAAGTTGGGCGAACAAGTTTGCGAACCGCAAAAATGGTGACCGCGTGCAGCAGATTCTCTGGCGTAATGAAAAATCCACCTGCGTGGCCGATGCTGTGCACCGAGGAAAAAATCGCCGTCTCTTGTTCTGCATGTTGAACATCATTGCTGTCGCAAAGCATGTGTCCAATGGCGTTGTCTGACCATTTGGTACGACGAACGCCCGTTGTCTTTGTAGTTGGCGTGATGGCATTGATTAGCGGCAATGCGTCCGTATCGTTAGCTTTTTGCCGACCTATCCAGTTGGTCAACAACTTCGAGTTGGGAACGTTGCAATAAATTTTTTCGCCAATGGGGTGTGCCGTTTTATCTAAGACGTCCACAGCAATTTCAGTGATGGGTGTTTTGATGGTGCTGAGTTGGTTTGTTTTCCAAATCAAGAAGCCGATGGGGAATTTACCGTTCAACCCATCAAATGCTTTGTTGTGCAACACAAAACCCCCTTGGTATTCGGCATTCCACTCTTGTCGAAACTTCTCAAAGTTGGGCGCGTTGATGTATTTCATGGTGCTGAACATGGCCACAGTCGCTGTGGGCATTTCGATGCCAATTCTTGCCAGGAATTGTGCAAACAACTCACGAGACGCATAACCATAATTGGCCATGCTTTCACCGACTTTTGTGGTGGCCACACCGGTTTTGTTTTCGGTACCAAGTTTGACCTCGGTATTCCCGCGATTCGCCGCCTCCGCATAAGGCGGATTGATCAACACCAAAATCTTCTTCCCCGCCGCAACCGCATCGCGCAGACCCTGCGGCACCTTGTTGCTCAGGCTGTAATCAATCTTGCCGTCCTCGGTGATGTCGTCATTCAAATAGTCGTACTGAAAGCGCGTGGCCGACACGCAGGTTTTGGTGGCTTTCATCACGTCAATGTCGGCCTGGTCCAGCGTGCTCATGTAGAGGTTGCGCGGGTTGCTGTGCTTGACTTCGAGGTTGCCCACGCCGCAGCACATGTCCCAGACGATGTAGTCTTTTTGCCAGTTGGCCCCGAGCGTTTCGGTCAGCTTGTCATAGGCTTTGTCGACCACATGCAGGGGCGTGTAATACGCGCCCTTGAAGCTGCGCTCGTCGTACGGGATCAGGCTGTCGCGGCGCTCGAGCAGGTAGTCGCGGTATTCGCTTTTGGGCGGGCGGTGGTAGATGGCCCAAAACTGGCGGTAGCCTTCTTTGTTGCCCAGGTCAAAGTTTTTGCCGCCCAGCGAGAACACCGGAGCGCCGTTTTTGTGCATCAACTCGGCAGGCAAATTGGCGTGGGTGGACACGGTGCCGTCGTGCATGATGTCGGCAAAAAACAGCAGCGCGTAATCTTCTTCGCTCACCCCCACGATCTCGCGGCCCACCATGGCCACCCATTTGTCGAACACCTGTTTCAGGTTGTCCGGCGTGATTTGCGTGCGGATGATGTCGCCCGACTTGATGGCCGCCTTGACGGTGCTGATGAACTCGTCTTCGTGCGTCTTGATGCGGAACGACACAAAGTAAGTGCCAATGTAGGCCGAGATTTCGTCCAGCGCCTCTTGGGTGAACTGGCTGGCCGACTTGCCCCAAGTGATGGTTTTTTTGTCCAAAAAGGGCAGCACATCCGCACTTTTCATGATCGCGGCTTTTTCGGTGTCGATCACCGCCAGGAATGGCGGTACCGGCTCGCCTTTGTTCAGCGCCACCTGCACGTAGTGCAGCAGCTGGGTGAACATGGCGTAACTCGAGTTGCGGTCGGTGTCTTTGGCCTCGAACCAGATCTCGCGGGTCTGGATGTCGATCAGCCCTTTGGTGTATTGCTTGAGGCCCAGGGCCTTGATGTAAGCGTCCTTGACGTCCTCTTCGCTCTTGGCGGTTTGCAGTTGGGTGTAGAGGCTCACGTCAGACCATGTTGAATAAATAATTCAACATTGTCTTTTATTTAAGCTAATAAGTTCTCTTTTATTGACCCATCGTTCATCCAGCAACAGCGATTGGCCCTTTTGTCCGTTTGCGCTGACCGGGCCGCCGTTTCAGGCGTTCACATTCACCACCACCCGCCCGCGCACCTGCCCTGCCAGGATCTCGCTGCCCAGCGCCAGGGCATCGGCCAGACCCACTTCGCGGGTCATGCGCTCCAGTTGCGCAGGGTCAAGGTCTTTGGCCAGACGTGCCCAGGCGGCTTCACGCAGGGCACGCGGTGCCATGACACTGTCGATGCCCGCCAGCGTCACGCCACGCAAGATAAAGGGCGCAACTGAGCTGGGAAAGTCCATGCCCTGGGCCAAGCCACAGGCCGTGACCACGCCGCCGTATTTCGTGCTGGCGCAGGCATTGGCCAGGGTGTGGCTGCCCACGGTGTCGACCACGCCCGCCCAGCGCTCTTTGGCCAGCGGTTTGCCCGGAGCACTCAACTCTGACCGGTCCATGATGTCGGCCGCACCCAACTGGCGCAGGTAGTCGGCTTCATGCTGGCGGCCGGTGCTGGCCACGACGCGATAACCGAGCTTGGCCAGCAAGGCAATGGCCACGCTGCCCACGCCACCGCCCGCGCCGGTGACCAAAATGTCGCCTTTGTCGGGTGTGACGCCGTGCTTTTGCAGCGCCATCACGCAAAGCATGGCGGTGTAGCCTGCGGTGCCAATGGCCATGGCTTGGCGGGGGGTGAAGGCACTGGGCAGGTGGATCAGCCAGTCGCCTTTCAGGCGGGCTTTTTGCGCCAGCCCGCCGCTGTGGCTTTCGCCCACGCCCCAGCCGTTCAACACCACTTTGTCGCCCGCTTTGAACAGCGGGTGCTGGCTGTCGGTCACCGTGCCTGCAAGGTCAATACCGGGTGTGAGCGGGAACTTGCGCACAACGGGCGATTTGCCTGTCATGGCCAGGCCGTCCTTGTAGTTGACGGTGGAGTAGTCCACTTGCACCGTCACATCGCCTTCGGGCAAGGGGCTGTCGTCCAGCGTTTGCACCGTGCAGTGGTAACCGTTGTCGTCTTTGTTGATTTGCAGAGCTTGGTAGGTCATGGGTTTTTCCTTAAGTGGGTTTGCGGTTGACCAGCACAATGCCCACCGCCACCAGCCCCAGGGTGGCCAGCAGTGTGGGGGTGGCGGCTTCGCCCAGCAGCCAGGTGCCAAACAGCAGGGCAAACAGGGGCGTCAAAAATACGAATACCGAGATTTTGGTGGCGGGGTAGCGGCCCAGCATCCACATCCAGGCCAGGTAGCTGGCAAACGCACCGATCACGGTTTGCGCCAACATCGAGCCCCAGGCCAGGGCGCTCCACTGCAGGTTCCAGCTTTCGCCCAGGGCCAGCGAGATCCAGGGCACCGCCACTGCGGTGGTGGCGATTTGGTAGAAGAGCAGTTTTTCGGGGGCGATGCGGGTCAGGTTTTTGGCGCGGATGGTCACCGTGGTCAGGCCCCACAAGGCCCCGGCGGCCAGGCCCAGCAGGTCGCCCAAAGCACTGTGGGTCGCGCTGTTGTTCAGGCTGTTGTTGCCACTGCCGTTGCTGCCAGCCCACAAGCCTTCGCGCATGGCAAAGGCCACCGCCACAAAGGCGCAGGCCATGCCCAGCCATTGCAGCGGGCGCAGACGCTCCGACTTGACGAACAGTGGCACCAGCGCGGCCACCCAAAACGGCGAGGTGTAGAGAAAGACCGTCAGACGCGATGCCGAGGTGTAGCGCAGGCCCAAATAGATGCAGGCAAATTCGGCGGCAAACAGCCCGCCCGCCAGCAGACCGGGCCACAGGCTGCCGTCCCGATCAAACAGGCGCACGCCGCGCACGCGGCACCAGATCAGCAGCAGTGCACAGGCTCCGATGCAGCGCAGGCTGGCCTGAAACAGCGGTGCCACCTCCGACATGATGGCCTTGACCAGCACCTGCTGCAGCCCCCAAAACATGCAGCACGCCAGCAGCATGCCCACGGCCAAACCGTCCAGATTGTCTTTGCGCAAATTCATGCCCGCATTGTGCCGTGCGCCAGTGCGCTCAGCTGTCGCCAGTGACTGCGCCGTGCGCCGTGGCATGCGGCAGTTAACATGCCAACAACGCATGCCCTGCAGCGCACCGACTTGCCATGAAGCCACTTGAACACCTTGCAACTTTGACGCGCAAAGATCCTCGGTCTGCGCTGACCCGGCGCGACTGGCACCGCATGGCTTTGGCGTTGGCTTTGTCACCTTGGCTGGCGCCTGCCACCCAAGCGCAAACGCTGAACAGCGCGTCGGGCGCTGCGCAAGGGCCGCGTTGGCAAGTCGACCCGTTTAGCCTGGGCGTGGCCAGTGGCCAGCCGCAGCCGGACAGCGTGGTGCTGTGGACGCGCTTGCACATGGCAGAGGCCGACGCGCCGCTCAAGGCACAGGCCATCAGCGTGGTGTGCGAGGTGTTTGCCGATGCCGCCTTGCGTCACCCCGTGCGCCAATGGCGCGTGCAGACCGACGCAGCCCGCGCCCACAGCGTGCATGTGGTGGCGACTGGTTTGCAGCCGGGGCGGCCTTATTGGTACCGATTTGTGTGCGGCAGCGCCAGCAGCCCGGTGGGCCGCGCCCGCACCAGCCCGGGCGTCAACGACGCGGTGGACCGCCTGCGCATCGCTTTGGCTTCGTGCCAGCATTACGAGCAGGGCTACTTTGCGGCCCACCGCGAGATGGCCCAGCGCGATCTGGATCTGGTGCTGTTTGTGGGTGACTACATTTATGAAAGCTCCAACCCGCAGTACATGCTGCGCCAGCACTTGGGCGGCGTGCCCAAGTCGCTGGACGAATACCGGGACCGTCACGCCCAGTACAAGAGCGATGCCGATTTGCGGGCATGCCACGCCGCCCACACCTGGCTGATGACTTGGGACGACCACGAGGTGGTGAACGATTACGCCAACGACGTGGACCGAAACTTCACCGACCCTCAGGTATTTTTGCGCCGCCGGGCTGCCGCCTATCAGGCGTACTTTGAACACATGCCGGTGCGCTTGGGGCCTGATGCGGCCAAGCCCAGCCAGATGCGCATCCACGACCGCATGGCTTGGGGGCAGCTGGCTGATTTGTGGACGCTGGATTGCCGCCAATACCGCGACCACCACGCCTGCCCTGACCCGATGCGTGGCGGTGGCCGTGTGGTGGTGGGTTGTGACGCCTTGGCCGATCCGTCGCGCAGCATGCTGGGCGCGGCGCAAGAGCAGTGGTTCACCGAGGGCCTGACGCGCAGCACCAAGCGCTGGAAGCTGGTGGCGCAGTCCACCCAAATGAGTTCGAGTGGGGTGAACACGCCTTTGGGGCGAAGTGCGTTCACCGATGGCTGGGACGGCTACCCGCAAGCCAGGGCCAGGTGGCTGGACACCGTGGCCCAAGCCGGGCTGCAAAACGTGGTGGTGCTGGGTGGTGATGTGCACATGAACGTGGCGGCCCAGTTGCGGGTGCAGCCCAACGACGAGCGCTCGCCCGTGGTGGCCAGCGAGATCGTGACCACATCGGTCACCTCACGCGGCTTGGGTGAGAAGTTGTTGGCCCAAATCCGCGACAGCAACCCGGACATCTTGCATGCCCGTTCGGACGAACGCGGCTACACCTTGCTGGACATCAAGCCCGAGGGCATGCGTGCCGAGTTCATGACCACGCCCAACCCGGCTCAGGCCCAGGGTGTGTTCAAGGCACAGGCGCAATGGCTTGTTCGCGCTGGCGTGGCGGGTCTGCAAAAAGCCTGATGGACACCCGAGGCGCCAAAACAAGCGCAGCTCCCAGCTTTTGCATTCTTCAGGCTTGGGAGTGACCAAGTAGTCATTTTTCCGATATGCGGGACTAGAATCTGGCCATGACCACTCACGCCCAGACCCCGCCCAAAAAGTCGTTCAAGATCCAGATGTTGGCCGCCCGAGAGACGGCGATCATCCAGTCGGTCAACCGCCTGCTGGCCGAAAAAGGGTTTGACGCGATGACGGTGGACGAAGTGGCTGCCGAGGTGGGCATTGCCAAAGCCAGTCTGTACAAGCATTTCACCAGCAAAGAAGAGCTGGCTTGTGCGGCCATGGTGGCCGCCATGCGCAAGGCGCAAGCGTTTATCCAGTCTTTGCCAGCGGAGCAAGCGGCCATCGACCAGCTCAAGGCGGTGACCCGCTGGACCATGACCCTCAAGCTGGAAGGCCTGATGCCGTCCTTGCCCAGCCAGAACTCCAGTTTGCGGGCCACCTTGATGACCAACAAGGATTACATGGACGGCTTGATGGAAGTCAGCGATGCGCTGGGGGGCTGGATCGAAAAAGCCCAAGCCCAAGGCCAGATCAACCAGGCCCTGCCCGCGGTGGCGGTGCTCTACACCTTGTTTGCGCGGGCCTGCGACCCGGTGCTGGAGTTCCTCAAGATGGGCGAGCAGCACACCGATGAGCAAATCCTGGATTTGGTGATGAGCACCTGTTTTGACGGGCTGAGCGCCCGCTGACCCTGAGGCGCACCCTGACTTGCAGGGACGCCCTCCCACCCAAAGCGCTCAAGCTGTTTGGATGTTCAGCGCACCAACAGCACCGGCACTTTGCAGTGCGCCAGCACTTGAGTGGCCACCGAGCCCATGACCAGATTGCCCAGGGTGCCGTGGCCGTGCGAACCCATCACCACCAAGTCAAATTTGCCGCTGTCGGCGGTTTTGGAGATGATTTCGCCTGCGTGACCCACTTTGGACACGGTTTTGGCATCAATGCCGTGGCGCAGCAAGAATTTGGTGACCGGGCTGAGCACTTTTTCTGCTTCGTCGCGGTGGTAGCTGTCGACCATTTCTTTGCCCACCACGGCGCGAGCGCGGGGCGGCAATTGGGGCTGCACCGTGACCAGGGTGTAGCTGTTGTTGGCACTGAACAACTCGTCGTGAGTGCTCAAGTAAGCCAGCATTTTTTTGGTGTAGTCGCTGCCGTCAACGGCCAATAAGATTTTCATGGGGTGCTCCTTATTGAGATCAAACAAGCTTTGAATGTAGTCAGCTCTTGGATACGGTTTTTGACTTAGGTCATGAAGTTCACGAACAAGCCCGCCGCACCGAAGGACGAGCGCTCATCGATGGCGGTTTGGAAAACTGAGCGAACTGTGCAGGCGAAATGTCGGTTTTCACAAACTTTCAAGCAGATACAGGGGAAAGTCCTAGGCATATCTTGCAAATAAGTACAGGTTTGAGGCGAATTTGTATAAATGCCGAGGCAAGACATCATCAAAATTCATCCCACGGTGAGTACAGCCGTGTGCCAACAACATTCATCATTCAGGAGACAACCGTGAAATTCCGCCTCGCTTCCACTCTCTGCGCCGCGCTGTTCAGCGCCGGCATGGCCCAAGCGGCCACCGAACTCGTGATTGCCACCGTCAACAACGGCCACATGATCGAAATGCAAAAACTCGGCAAAAACTTTGAAGCCGCCAACCCCGACATCAAACTCAAGTGGGTCACCCTTGAAGAAGGCGTGCTGCGTCAACGCGTGACCACCGACATCGCCACCAAAGGCGGCCAGTTCGACGTGATGACCATCGGCATGTACGAAACTCCGATCTGGGGCAAAAAAGGCTGGTTACAAGAACTCAAAACCGACGCCGCCTATGACGTGGACGACTTGCTGCCCGCCATGCGCAATGGCTTGAGCGTGGACGGCAAGCTGTTTGCAGCCCCCTTTTATGGCGAAAGCTCGATGCTGATGTACCGCAAAGACCTGGCCGACAAAGCCGGTGTGCAAGTGCCCGAGCGTCCCACCTGGCCACAAATCAAAGACTTGGCTGCCAAAATGCATGACCCCAAAAACGGCGTGTACGGCATCTGCTTGCGTGGCAAGCCAGGTTGGGGCGACAACATGGCCTTCCTGTCCACTCTCGTCAACACCTTTGGCGGTCAGTGGTTTGACATGAACTGGAAGCCGCAGCTCGAATCCAAGCCTTGGAAAGACGCGATCAACTTCTACGTTGATTTGCTCAAGAACTACGGCCCACCCGGCTCCTCGGCCAACAGCTTCAACGAAATCCTGGCACTGACCAACTCCGGCAAGTGCGGCATGTGGATCGACGCCACCATCGCAGCCTCGTTCGTGAGCGACCCCAAGCAGTCCAAAGTGGCTGACCAAATGGCGTTTGCACAAGCACCCACCATGGCCACCCCCAAAGGTGCCAACTGGCTGTGGGCTTGGTCGCTGGCCATTCCTGCGGGTTCCAAAAATGTGGCCGCTGCACAGAAGTTCGTGACCTGGGCCACCTCCAAGGACTACATCAACCTGGTGGGCAAGACCAACGGCTGGGGCGCTGTGCCCACCGGCACCCGCAAAAGCACTTATGCCAACGCCGACTTCTTGAAGGCTGCGCGTTTTGCCAAGGCTGAGAAGACCGCCATCGACTCGGCCAACCCGAACGATTCCACCTTGCCCAAGAGCCCGTATGTGGGTGTGCAGTTCGCTGCCATCCCCGAGTTCCAGGCCATTGGCATCGCAGTGGGTCAGCAAATGAGCGCGGCCTTGGCGGGCAAGTCCACCGTGGACGCAGCCCTCAAAGCCAGCCAAGTGGCTGCCGATCGTGAAATGAAGAAAGCTGGTTACTACAAGTAAGCGGCCGATGCGGACCACGGGCAGGCACCACAGCGGTGGGCCTGCCCGTTTTTCCTCAAACCCTTACTGCTTAAGCCTTGTGTGCAAGGGGCCGTCAGACCCGACGTCAAGTTACCGCCTTCGCACCTGTTGAGAGATACCCCTTATGAATCGCCTGCTACCCCGTTTGCTGCTAACGCCCGCCATCGCCACGCTGTTTTTGTGGATGATCGTGCCCTTGGTGATGACGATTTACTTCAGCGTCATCCGATTCAACCTGCTGCAGCCTGACCAGAGTGGTTTTGTTGGGCTGGAAAACTTCGAATACTTCATCACCGACCCATCCTTTGGCTCGGCGGTGAGCAACACCTTGCTGCTCTTGGGCAGTGTGATCGCCATCACCGTGGTGCTGGGCGTGGCGATTGCCTTGCTCATCAACGAGCCATTTGCCGGACGCGGCTTGGTGCGCGTGCTGCTGATTTCGCCTTTCTTTGTCATGCCCACGGTCAATGCGCTGCTGTGGAAAAACATGATGATGAACCCGATTTATGGCGTGCTGGCGCAGGTCTGGATCTTCTTCGGTTTGACGCCCGTCGACTGGTTAACCGACTTACCGCTGCTGAGCGTCATCATCATGGTGGCTTGGCAATGGTTGCCGTTTGCCACCTTGATTTTCATGACCGCGCTGCAAAGCATGGACCGCGAACAACTCGAAGCCTCGCGCATGGATGGTGCCCACTATGGCCAGCAATTGCGCTACTTGTACCTGCCTCATTTGGCGCGATCGGTGGCTGTGGTCGTCATGATCGAGTTGATCTTTTTGCTCAGCGTGTTCGCCGAGATTTACACCACCACCGGGGGCGGTCCGGGCGACGCCAGCACCAACGTGGCTTTTTTGATTTTCAAACAAGCGCTGCTCAATTTTGACGCGGGCGTGGCCTCGGCGGGTGCTTTGTTTGCCGTCGTGCTGGCCAATATTGCAGCGATCTTCATGATCCGCCTGGTCGGCAAAAACCTCGACAAATAAGACCAATTGATAAGGCCTGAACCATGTCCCGAACTTCTACCCTGACCCTCGCCTATGCCGTGCGCACTGTGGCCGCATGGGGCGTGGCCTTGCTGCTGTTTTTTCCGCTGGGTTGGCTGCTGCTGACAGCATTCAAAACAGAGCTGCAAGCCATTGCCGTCCCGCCTGAGCTTTTCTTCACACCGACGCTGGAAAACTTCCACGAAGTGCAAGAACGCAGTGACTATTTGCTGTACGCCAAAAACTCGGTCATCACCAGCGTGGTCTCCACTTTGCTGGGCTTGATGATCGCCGCGCCTGCGGCCTACGCCATGGCCTTTTTCAAAGGCAAATACACCAAAGACATCTTGATGTGGATGCTCTCGACCAAGATGATGCCCGCCGTGGGCGCCTTGGTGCCGGTGTATGTGATGGCGCAAAAAGCCCAGCTGCTCGACACCCAGCTGGCGCTGATCATCGTGTTCACGCTGAGCAACTTGCCCATCATGGTGTGGATGCTGTATTCGCACTTCAAAGACATTCCGCACGAAATTCTGGAAGCCGCTCGCATGGACGGCGCAACGCTTTGGCAAGAACTGCGCTTGGTGCTCTTGCCTTTGGCCATGGGGGGTTTGGCTTCCACCGGCTTGCTGTGTCTGGTGCTCAGCTGGAACGAAGCCTTCTGGTCACTCAACCTCACGGCAGCCAAGGGCGGCACGCTGGCCACCTTGATTGCCAGTTACTCCAGCCCCGAGGGCTTGTTTTGGGCCAAGTTGTCAGCCGCCTCGCTCATGGCCATTGCGCCCATCGTCATCTTCGGCTGGTTCAGCCAAAAACAACTGGTGCAAGGGCTGACCTTTGGCGCCGTCAAATAAACCCTTTATTGCGATCACACACCATGGCTTACCTTCAACTTCAGGGCATTGAAAAATTCTTTGGCGAGCACCGCGCCATCAAAGGCATCGACTTGGCCATCGAGCCGGGTGAGTTCATTGTTTTTGTCGGCCCCTCGGGCTGCGGCAAATCCACTTTGCTGCGCTTGATCGCGGGCTTAGAGCAGATCGACGGTGGCAAGCTCAGTCTCGAAGGCCGCGACATCACGCACTTGCCTTCCAGCCAACGTGATCTGGCCATGGTGTTCCAAAGCTACGCGCTGTACCCGCACATGAGCGTGTTCGAGAACATGAGCTTTGCACTCAAACTGGCCAAAGTGGCCAGCGAGGTGATCAAGGAAAAAGTCGATCGTGCTGCGGCGATCTTGAACCTGAGTGCTTACCTGAACCGCACGCCCAAAGACCTGTCGGGTGGGCAACGCCAGCGCGTGGCCATTGGCCGCGCCATCGTGCGTGCGCCCAAGGTGTTTTTGTTTGACGAGCCGCTGTCCAACCTCGACGCGGCCTTGCGTGGCCAGACCCGTGTGGAAATCGCCAAGCTGCACCGCGACCTGGGCGCGACCACTATCTATGTGACGCACGACCAGGTAGAGGCCATGACCTTGGCCGACCGCGTGGTGGTTTTACGCGACGGCCAGATCGAGCAGGTGGGCACGCCGCTGGAACTGTACGACCACCCAGCCAACCAATTTGTGGCGCAGTTCATCGGCACACCGCAGATGAATGTGGTGCCGCTGGCGCAACTGCCTCCCGTGGTGCAGCACATGGCCCCTGCCCTTGCAGCAGGGGGGGCGATGGGTCTGCGCCCAGAAAACGTCTTGCTGCGCCAGGGCGGGCAAGGCGCCATGTCGGGCCGTGTGGACTTGGTCGAGGCGCTGGGTGCCGAAACCCTGGTCTATGTCAGCACCAGCGAAGGCGCCACGCTGGTGGCCCGCCTGAGCGAACGCACCGCGCTGGTCGCAGGCCAGAGCGTCACACTGGATGTGGCGACCGAGCACGCCCATTGGTTTGACGCCCGTGGCCGTGTGGTGCACCGCACGCACAACACCAACGCCGCAGCCGCGCAAGCCTGAGTCCTTGTTTCATTCAAAACCACGACACCATGAACAACTCACATCCTTTGAATGGCCAAGTGGCCGCCGTCACTGGCGCGGCATCGGGCATCGGTTTTGCCAGTGCCAAGGTCATGATCAATGCGGGCGCTACGGTGGTGCTGGTCGACCGTGACCATCAGGCGCTGGACAAGGCCTGCGCAACTTTGGGAGCGCAGGCGGTACCGCTGGTGCTGGACTTGCTGGACCCGGCGCAATGCGCCGCCATGCCCGAGCGCATCTTGGCGCTGACCGGTCAGCTGAACATCTTCCACGCCAATGCCGGTCTGTATGTGGGCGGCGACTTGGTGGACGCGAAAGACGAGGCCATTGACCGCATGCTCAACCTGAACGTGAATGTGGTGATGAAGAATGTGCGTGGCGTGCTGCCGCACATGATCGCGCGAGGCGCGGGCGACGTCATCGTTACCAGCTCGCTGGCCGCGCATTTCCCCACCCCATGGGAGCCGGTCTATGCCTCCAGCAAATGGGCCATCGACTGCTTTGTGCAGACCACGCGCCGCCAAGTGTTCAAGCACGGCATACGCATGGGCGCGATCTCGCCAGGACCGGTCATCACCGGGCTGTTGGCCGACTGGCCAGCAGACAAATTGGCCGAGGCCAAGGCCAGTGGCAGCTTGCTTGAAGCGGACGAAGTGGCGCAGGTCGTGTTGTTCATGCTCACGCGCCCGCGTGGCATGACCATCCGCGACGTGGTCATGATGCCCACGAATTTCGACCTCTGAGCCCGGCACGTTCGAGCACAAACGGCCGCACACCCGCGTTCAAAAACCATTCATCCTTTGTTGACCATGAACACCATCTTGCACCTGGGCTTGGGCTCTTTTCACCGCGCACACCAAGCCGTCTATGTGCACCAACTGCAGCAGTTGGGCGATTCGAGTTGGGGCATCACCGCAGGCAATTTACGTCCCGACATGCCCGACACCATTGCCGCCCTGCAAGCGCAAGGCGGGGCCTACACGCTGGAAACCGTGACGCCGCAAGGCGAAAAAAGCTACGCCCGCATCACCTCGATCCAGCGCGTCATCCCCTACCAGGACGACTTGGCACCCCTGGTGGCCGTGGGCATGGACGCGGCCACGCGCATCATCAGTTTCACAGTGACCGAGGCCGGTTATTACCTGGACGCACACAACCGGCTTGACTGGGAAACTTTTGCAGATTTGCGCAATGACCTCCAGATGGTCAAGGCGGCCCAAGCAGGGCACACCATTTATGGCGCACTGGCCAGCATCTTGCGAGCACGCATGGACGCAGGTAGCGGCCCGGTCACGCTCATGAACTGCGACAACCTGCGGCACAACGGGGAGCGTTCGCGCAGCGGCTTGTTGCAATTCATCGAAGCGCTGGGCGACAGCGCTTTGCTGCAATGGGTACAGGCCCACACCACCAGCCCCAATGCCATGGTCGATCGCATCACGCCCCGGCCCACGCCCGACGTGGCCGAGCGGGTCAAGGCCGCGACCGGCCAGCATGATGCAGCAGCCCTGATGGCCGAGAGCTTCATCCAATGGGTGATTGAAGACCGATTCATCGCTGGCCGACCCGCTTGGGAGCGCGTGGGCGTGGAGATGGTGCAGTCGGTGGACGCCTATGAAGAAGCCAAAATCCGTTTGCTCAATGCCACACACAGCTGCATCGCGTGGGCGGGCACGCTGGTGGGTTACCAATACATCCACGAAGGCACGCACGACGCGCAGATCCGCGGCATGGCCTACGACTACGTGACCGACGACGTGATCCCTGTGCTGGACACACCCGAAAATCCCTGCCCCCTCGATTTACCGCGTTACCGCGACGTGGTGCTCGACCGCTTTGGCAACCCTGCGATTTGCGACACCAACCAGCGCGTGGCCATGGACGGCTTCAGCAAGGTGCCGGGCTTTATTGCACCCACCATCCGCGAACGGCTGGTGCGTGGCCAGAGCATCGACAGCGTGGCCATGTTGCCAGCCCTGTTTTTGACGTATTTGCAGCGCTGGCATCTTGGGCAAATTCCCTACACCTACCAAGACCAAGCCATGCAGCCCGAGGTGGCGCACGCCATGTGTGCCGCCGCCGACCCGGTGGCCGCCTTTTGCGCCGATCCCACTTTGTGGGGCGAGTTGGCAGCCGACACCCGATTGCTGGATGCCGTGCGCCGCGCGCACGATCGCGCTGGGCGCTTTGTACAGGCCCACATGGGGGCGCAAACGGCTGTGCCAAACTGACAACCCCACTCGTCCACCTTTGCGCCAAACCATGACCGTCCGAACCCGCACTGTGCCCCGTCAAATCAAGCCCGAGTTGGAGCATGAACTGGTGCGCTCGCCCAATATGGGCTACGAGGCGTCCAGTGATGTGGGTTTTGTGCGCTGCTTGGCGCATGGCTTTCCCACGCCGCTGGCGCGTTGGCATTACCACGACGAATACGAGCTGCACCTCATCACGGCCACCTCGGGCAAAGTTTTTGTGGGCGATTGGATCGGACCCTTTCAGCCCGGGCAACTGGTGCTCACAGGCCCGCGCTTGCCGCACAACTGGGTCACCATGGATTTGCCCGAAGGCGGTGTGGCCGAACGCGATCTGGTGATCCAGTTTGCGCACGACCCGCTCGTGCAGGCCAGCCAAACCATACCTGAGTTGGCCGAACTTTTGCCCTTGTTGGAGCGGGCCCGCCACGGCATCGAGTTTTTTGGCATGTCCGAAGTGGCCCACGCGCACTGGCACAAGGTCAAGGGCGCCCATGGCCTGCGCCGCTTCACCGCCTTTTGCGAATTTTTGACCGACCTGGCCGCGTGCAACGATTACCGTTTGCTGTCCAGTGTCCAGTTGCAAAGCGACGACGATGACAATTCGTTGGACCGCATCAACGACGTGGTCAGCCGCATCACCGAGCAGTTGGGGCAAGCCCATTCAGCCGCGGCATGGGCCGCCGAGTTGGGCATGAGCGAGAGCCGATTCAGCCGGTTTTTCCGCAAGGCCACGGGCAACACCTTCACCGACTTTGTCAACCGCGTGCGCATCAGCCGTGCTTGCCAGTTGCTGATGGACACCGACCAGCAAATCACCCACATCTGTTACGACGTTGGCTTCAACAGTGTGGCCAATTTCAACCGCCGATTCCTTGAAATCAAGGGCATGAAGCCCTCCGATTTCCGTCGCCAATCGCTCACGCGTTTCAGCGGGGCGCATTGATTTTTTCTGCCCGCCTCAAGGTGGCGTGAGTGCGCAGCGCCCCATGTGTTGGCCAGGCATTTTTTGAAAGCATTTGACATGTTTCTGGGTCTGGACTTGGGCACCTCCGAACTCAAAGCCCTGCTGCTCAATGACCAGCACCAGGTGTTGGCCACGGCGCGTTCGCCTTTGACGGTACAACGCTCGCAAGCACTGTGGTCAGAGCAAGATCCGGCCAGTTGGTGGCAGGCTTTGCAGGAGGTCATGGCACAACTGCAAGGCACGCAGCCCGAGGCTTTGGCGCGTTTGCAAGGCGTGGGCTTGTCAGGGCAAATGCACGGGGCGGTCTTGATGGACGCGCAAGGCGATGTCTTGCGCCCGGCCATTTTGTGGAACGACGGGCGCAGCGGTGCGCAGTGCGAACAACTCATGGCGCAGGAGCCCGAGTTGGCCAGCATCACGGGCAACTTGGCCATGCCGGGCTTTACCGCGCCCAAGTTGCTGTGGGTGCGTGCGCACGAGCCTGAACTGTTTGCCCGCACGCGCCGCGTGTTGTTGCCCAAAGACTGGCTGCGCTGGCAGCTCACGGGTGAAGCCGTGAGCGAGATGTCGGACGCCGCAGGCACGCTGTGGCTGGACACGGGTTTGCGCGATTGGTCAGACACCTTGCTGGCCGCTTGTGGCTTGGACCGCAGCCACATGCCGCGCTTGGTGGAGGGCAGCGCCGTGTCGGCCTTTTTGAAACCCGAACTGTGCCGCCGCTGGGGCCTGCCCGAGCGGGTGCCGGTGGCCGGTGGCGCAGGCGACAACGCAGCCAGCGCGGTCGGCATGGGTTTGGTGCGGCCAGGGCAGGGCTTTGTGTCGCTGGGCACTTCTGGGGTGGTGTTTGTCAGTGGTGCGCGTTTTGCGCCCAAACCGGCGCAGGGCTTGCACGCGTTTTGCCACGCACTGCCGGGCCGCTGGCACCAGATGTCGGTCATGCTCAGTGCGGCCAGTGCGCTCACTTGGGCCGCCCGACAACTGGCGTTTGCCGACGAGGCCAGTTTGCTGGCCGCTGCTGCAAAACTGAGTGAGGCCGAGCGGCGCACAGCCCCCTTGTTTTTGCCCTATCTCAGTGGTGAGCGGACCCCACACAACCAGCCGCTGGCCACCGCCTGCTGGTTTGGCCTGACGGCGGCGCATGGGCGCGAGGCCATGGCCTATGCCGTGGCCGAGGGTGTGGCTTTGGGCCTGCTTGATGGTTTGCAGACCTTGAGTTCGCCCGAGTCGACTTTGCAAAGCCTGTCCTTGGTGGGCGGCGGCGCACGTGACGCTTGGTGGGCGCAGTTGTTGGCCAACACCTTGGGCTTGACCCTGACCTTGCACGCAGGCGCTGAAACCGGCGCGGCTTTGGGCGCGGCGCGTCTGGCTTGGTTGGCCTGTGGTGGTTCTGTCGAGGCGGTGTGCACCACGCCCCCTGTCAGCCGCAGTTTTGAGCCAGACGCCACGCAGCACGCGACACTGATCTTGCGCCATGCGCGTTTTCAGGCGCTTTACCGGGCGCTGTCGCCGCTCTTTTGACAAGCGAACACCGACGCTGATGGGCATGCATGCGATCTGTGCTGGTGCTGCAGCTTTGCCGTGCCAGCACGGCCTGTAGCTTGTTGGCTTCAGTCCCGCGCAGAAGCGCCATCCACGCTGATCACCTGCTGCGCCTGAAACGTGAGCTGCTCTTTTTTGTGGGCATAACCTAGCGGGTTGGCCACCACGCGGCAGCCGTTGTGGGTGTAGTCCACCGGGCAGTGCAGATGGCCGTGCAGCCACAGTTGGGCTTGGGGCAGCAAAGCATCAAGGGCGTTGCAAAACCCGGCAGTGCCCGGCACCAGCCCATAGCGCGGATCGGCGCTGCGCAGGCTGGGGGCAAAGTGCGTCACCACCACGGTGGGGCCATCAAACGGGATGTCGAGCGCGGCGCTCAACCAACTTTGGCACAGCAAGGCTTGTTCGCGCACGGGCTCTGCCAGCCAGGCTTGTGTGCCTCGGGTGGTGCCGGTTTTGCGCAGGTAATAGTTGGCGGCGCGGAAGGCTTTGTCGCGGGCCTTGAGTTGGCGTGTGTATTGGCTGTTGGGGTGGCTGAAGTGGGCGGGAATTTTCTCGGGCAGTGGCTTGCCCGCCAATGGCCCCATGGCATCGAAGTCGGCCCACAGCGTGGTGCCCACAAAGCGCACCCCGTTCAGGTGCAGCACTTCGCGCTCCAGCCAGGTGATGCCCAGCCGCGTGCAGGTTTCGTGCAGGCGGGTGTGGGCTTCGTCAAAGTCGAGGCCGTCGTATTCGTGGTTGCCCGGCACAAACAGCACCGGGGTGGGCCAGCCGTGCAGCGGTGAAAAGCGCTTCAGGCCAAAGTCGGTGTCGCCTGCAGCGGCCAGTGCCGAGTTCGCTTGGTAGGAGCCGATGTCGCCTGCCAGCACCAACAAGTCGGCACCGGGCGCGGGCGTGGGCACAAAGCCGGGGTTGGCCTCTAGGTGCAGGTCCGAGAGCAATTGAATCTTCATGCCATGTCCTCTTTGGCAAAAGCGGCTTGGGCCACTTGCAACAACTGGCCGCGCAACCACTGGTGCGCACTGTCGTGTTGCAGCCGCCGATGCCACAAAGCTTCGACGTGCACAGGCGGCACGTCCAAGGGCAGTTCGCGCAGCACGAGTTGGTCGCCCATGCCTGTGGTGGGTACAAAGTGGCGTGGCAACACGGTGAGCAAGTCGGAATTGACCACCACCTGCCCTGCGGTGAAAAACTGGTTCACCGTGAGGACGATCCGCCGCTGCCGCCCAATGGAGGCCAGGGCCTCATCGACAAAGCCATAAGGCCGCCCCGAAAAACTCACCAGCAAGTGGCGGGCTGCGCAGTAGGTATCGAGCGTCATGGGCTGCTCGGCCAAGGGGTGGCCTTGGCGCATCACACAGACGTATTCACCCGCATACAGGCGCTGGTGTTCAAAAGACACCGCTTCGCCAGCTTGAGCACGCCCGGTCAAATCGGTCAATACAGCAGGAAAGTAGCCCATCGCCATGTCGGCCATGCCATCGCTCAGCAGGCTGCGCGGATCGCGGGTGGTCAGGGGCACCACGCGCAACGAAATGCCCGGCGCGTCGGTTTGCAGTTGCCGGGCCAGCCCGCCCATCAGTTCGGCGGCCGTGGCATCGGCCATGGCCAAGATGAAGGTGTTGGTGGCGTCGTGGGGCACAAAGGTGCTGGGCACGATGGCTTCTTGCAACTGGCGCAGCGCCTCGCGCACGTTGGGCCACAGCGCCAGTGCGCGGGGCGTGGGCTCGATGCCGTGGCCGTGTCGACGCACCAGTTCGTCGTCCAGTGCATCGCGCAAGCGGCGCAAAGCGTTGCTGACGGCCGGCTGGGTCAGCGACAGGTTGCGCGCAGCACGGGTCAGGCTGCGCTCGGCCATGACTTCGTCAAAGACCCGAAGCAGGTTCAGGTCCAAGGTGCGAAAGGCGGCTGGAATGACGTGAGGCATGCAAATATCCCTTTTGTATCACCATTGTGAATGATAAACATCATGAATATAAAGTTGAACATCATCAGTAATAACCCTATGATCCACCCATGGTTTTGATTATTTGGGTTGCCAAATTAACCAAAATCAATTCAAGGGAACACACAATGAACACAGCTACCACATCGATTCTGGGTCAAATGCCCACTCAAACAGCTGTTGCGGCTGCTCCCGCGACCTCAACCAAAGCCTTGGCCACACTCATGCTGGCAGCTGGCGTGGCTGCCTTGGTTGTGCTGACCGATCAAATGATCGACAGCTGGGCCGAATCTCATGTTGTGGCCGCTTGGCTGGCTCTGTGGGCCGTGGCTGCTGTGGCGATTGGTGTGCTGCGCGGCGTGACCCGTGCTCTGGCGCAAAACCTGATGAGCGGCCTGGATGCCTGGTCTGCCCATGTGGCGCGTCGCCGCGCCGACGAGCGTCTTTGGGCGATGGCCCAGACCGACAGCCGTCTGATGAACGACCTGCAAACGGCCATGGACCGCGCAAGCAACGAGACTCAGCCTGCCAAAGACATCGCCACGCTGATGACCCGCCGCACGGCCCGCATGCTGCAAAGCCGCATGTACTACATCTGATCGCTTGTGCGTGGGGCGCTGGCCCCTGCCAAAACACAAGGCCTCCTTCGGGAGGCCTTTTGCTTTTGGTGCCCCGCTGCGGGCTAGGTTGTTGCAGGCGTTTTGCGCGAAGCCAGGTAAATGCCCGGCAAGATCAGGCACGCGCCCATGACGTGGTGCCAGCCCAAAGACTCGTCCAACACAAGCCAGGCGGTCAAGCCGCCATACAAAGGCCCCAGGTACAAGCTGGCTGCCACCCGGCTGGCCCCAAGCACTTTCTGGCAAAAACCATACGCCCAATAAGCGCCAATGCCCGGCACCAAGCCCGCACCCAGCACGAGCCAGGTGGCTTGGGCGCTCCACGGCGGGGTGTCGGCCTGCAGCCATTCCCATGTGGCAAAAGGCAACAAGACCAGCACACCGCCCGTGCAAATGGCAGCCAGCCGCGCCGTTGAGCCCAAGGGTGTGGGCCATTTCTTTTGCAACAAAGCAAATCCTGCCCAAGACACCATGGCCAGCACAATCCAGCCGTCACCAACCACCCATTGCACCTGGCCCAGCGCCCCCCATTGCCCTTTGACCACCACATGGAACACGCCCGACATGGCAACGAGGACGCCCAAGCCTTGTCGCCACGAAAACCGCTCGCCCAGCCAAAGCACGGCACCCAGCGCAATCAGCACGGGCGAAGCCGCGTAAATCAATGCGATGTTCATGGCGGTGGTGGTTTGCGCGCCTTGATAGACCCAAGCGCCACAGACCAGCATGCCCAAAGCCCCCAAGGCCAGGTATTGCCAAGCCGCGCGCAAGGTGCTGCGGCGCTCGCGCCACAGTTCGCTGCGGGCGATGAAGCTCAAGATCACGCCGGCCAAAGCCCAGCGCCCCAGGGCCAGCATGTGGGGCTCCACCACGCCGGGCGCGGTGCGTGCCACGATGTAGTTGACGGACCACAGGGCGGGCGTGATCCAAAGGAGCCAGAGGGCGCGACGTTCGCGGGATTCAGAAACAGCGAGGGTAGACATGTGCCCATTGTGCAGGCCAAAAAAAACCGCCCCGGTTTGCGGCCGGGGCGGTGGGGATGTCAGTCATGCCCGACTTGATCGGGCAGCCATGACTTACGCAGCCAAGCGTGCTTCCAGTCCGGCCTTGGTGTCCAGCAGCGCTTTGGGCAGGTGGAAAGCCAGTTGCTCAAAGTGCGTGTCGTGCAGCTTGAATTCGGCTTGCCATGCGGCTTTATCGATGCTGGTCACTGCTTTGAACTGCTCGGCGCTGAAGTCAAGGCCAGTCCAAGTGATTTCGGCATAAGTGGGGGCCACGCCGAACATGGTTTCTTCGCCTGTGGCCTTGCCTTCGAGGCGGTCGATCATCCACTTGAGCACGCGCATGTTGTCGCCGTAGCCGGGCCAGACAAACGAGCCGTCCTCGCCCTTGCGGAACCAGTTGACGCAGTACATGGCGGGCAGCTTGTGGCCAGCGGCCTGTGCCTTGGCACCGGTGTCCAGCCAGTGCTGGAAGTAGTCGCTCATGTTGTAGCCGCAAAACGGCAGCATGGCGAAGGGGTCGCGGCGCACCACGCCTTGCGCGCCAAAGGCGGCAGCGGTGGTCTCTGACCCCATGGTCGCGGCCATGTAAACGCCTTCGGTCCAGCTGCGCGCTTCGGTGACCAAGGGCACGGTGGTCGAGCGGCGGCCACCAAACATGAAGGCGTCGATCGGCACACCGGCAGCGTCGTCCCATGCAGGGTCGAGCGCGGGGTTGTTGGCAGCGGCCACGGTGAAGCGGGCGTTGGGGTGGGCGGCTTTGGCACCGGTTTCTTTGGCGATCTGAGGCGTCCAGTCTTTGCCTTGCCAGTCGATCAGGTGATCGGGCAGCTTGCCGGTGTCTTTTTCCATGCCTTCCCACCACACGTCGCCGTCGTCGGTCAGGGCCACGTTGGTGAAGATCACGTCCTTGTGCAGGCTCAGCATGCAGTTGGGGTTGGTCTTCATGTTGGTGCCGGGGGCAACGCCAAAGTAACCGGCTTCGGGGTTGATGGCGTACATCTTGCCGTCGTCGTGGGGCTTGACCCAGGCGATGTCGTCACCGATGGTGGTCACGCTCCAGCCTTCGAAGGCTTTGGGGGGCACCAGCATCGAGAAGTTGGTCTTGCCGCAAGCGCTGGGGAAGGCCGCTGCGATGTGGTACTTCTTGCCTTGGGGGTTGGTCACGCCCAGGATGAGCATGTGTTCGGCCAGCCAGCCTTGTTCTTTGCCCATGTTGGAGGCGATGCGCAGTGCAAAGCACTTCTTGCCCAACAGCGCGTTGCCGCCGTAGCCCGAACCATAAGACCAGATTTCACGGGTCTCAGGAAAGTGCACGATGTATTTGGTGGTCGGGTTGCAAGGCCAGCTGGTCGTGTCCTTTTGGCCGGCAGCCAAAGGTGCGCCCACGGTGTGCATGCAAGGCACGAACTCGCCCTGAGTGCCCAGCACATCAAACACGGCCTTGCCCATGCGGGTCATGATTTTTTGGTTGACGGCGACGTAAGCGCTGTCGGTCAGCTCGATGCCGATGTGGCTGATGTGCGAACCCAGAGGGCCCATCGAGAACGGCACCACATACATCGTGCGGCCTGCCATGCACCCGTCAAACAGCGGGTTCAGGGTGGCGCGCATTTGCGCGGGTTCCATCCAGTTGTTGGTCGGGCCAGCGTTTTCTTTTTGGGCCGAGCAGATGTAGGTGCGGTCTTCCACGCGGGCCACATCAGACGGGTCAGAACAGGCCAGGAATGAGTTGGCACGCTTGGCGGGGTTCAGCTTTTTGAAGGTGCCTGCGGCGACCAGCTCTGCGCACAGGCGGTCGTATTCTTCTTGAGAGCCGTCGCACCAGTAAATGTTGGCCGGCTTGCACAGGGCGGCCATTTCGGCGACCCAGGCGATCAGTTTCGCGTTCTTGACGTACGCGGGGGTGTTCAGGTTCAGGCCCTGCATCACGGGTGAGTTCATGACTAGCTCCAAGTTTAAAAATCGTTTTTTCAAAACCCCTGAACAGAGGCTTTGAAAAAACGGTTGATGGGCTGAGATACTGGCAAGCTTGATGGGCTGAAATCGGTGGCCGTAACCGCTTGGTAACCAAGGGCTTTGATTTTAGGGAGCCAGCCGGACCCGTGCCTGTCGATTCAGTCCAAAACCTCTTTAAATATATGCAAAAAATGCATGACGTTATGCAGAACGCTTGTCTGTCGACATTGACTGCCTGCCGCCGCAAATGGTTGGTGGCGACTTTGGCCGTGCTGGTCATCGCCCCCTTCGCGGCCAAGGCACAGGGACCCGTGCACATCAAAATTGCGGCTGCCAGCAATTTGAAGTTTGTACTGGCTGACTTGACAAGCCTGTACAAGCAACAAACAGGGGTCCAGGTGGATGTGAATCTGGGGGCTTCCGGTAATTTGGCCAGGCAGATCCTGCAAGGGCTTCCCGTCGAGCAATTCATCTCGGCGGACGAAGAGCGCGTGGCCGAACTGGCCAAAGCGGGCCTCACACGGGATGCCGGGCAACGGTATGCAACCGGGCGCTTGGCGCTGATCGTGCCTAAAAATTCAGCATTGCCGTTGGCGCAAGGGCTGGCCGCGGTGGTGCAGGCCATGAAACCGGGCGACAAACTGGCCATTGCCAACCCCGCATTGGCTCCCTATGGATTGGCCGCCGAAGAGGCATTGCAACGCTCGGGCGTGGGCGCACTTGCTGCACGGCAAAAAGTGCTGGGTGACAACATTGGCCAAGCAACACAGTTTGTGGCGACAGGGGCTGCACAGGCGGGCATCACCGCATTGGCATTGACCACGGCACCCGAAATCGCCCAAACCCTGCAGGTATTGCCTTTGCCAGAGCACTTGCACGGACCCTTGCACCAACGCATGGTTTTGTTGAAAGAGGCCAGCCCGGCCGCCATGGCCTGGCACCGTTTTTTGCTAAGCCCGCAGGCGCAGGCGGTGTTTGTGCGGCACGGCTACGCCTTGCCGTAATAATCGAGACCTCTTACTCCAACATGCCCATACCGGCAGACCCAGCGACAACCCCATGGATTGGCCCGCATTCACCGTATCGCTGACTTTGGCGGCTTTGACCACTTTGGTTTTGCTGCCACTGGGCTTGGCGCTGGCACGCTGGCTGGCGGTCACCGCTTGGGGCGGACGCCCTTTGATCGAGGCCTTGTTGTTGTTGCCTTTGCTCTTGCCGCCCACCGTGATCGGGTTTTACTTTTTGGTGGCTTTTGGCCAGGGCAGCCCGCTGGGAACCTGGCTGGCGGCTTCGGGTGTGCGCTTGGTGTTCACGCTGGAAGGCCTCTTGCTGGTGAGCGTGCTGGTCAATCTGCCCTTCATGGTTCAGCCCATTCAGCGCGCTTTTGCAGCAGTGCCGCACAGTTTGCGAGAGGCCGCCTGGGTCTCGGGCTTGTCGCCGTGGCAAACCTTTTGGCGCATTGAACTGCCCTTGGCATGGCCAGGTCTGTTGGCGGGCATGGCGCTCACGGTCGCACACACGCTGGGCGAGTTTGGTGTGGTGCTCATGGTGGGCGGCAACATCGAGGGCGAGACCCGCACCCTGTCGGTGTCGCTTTACGACAAGGTGCAAGGCATGGATTTGCAGTCGGCCCATGTGATGGCGCTGGCACTGGTGGGCGTGTCCTTGCTGGCGCTGAGTCTGGTGCTGGCTTTTGACCGGGTGGGCCAGCGCGGCCGAGCCCTGCAGGAGCGCTGATGTCGGGCTTGCAAGTGCAATTGCAGTCAGTGACCCCGATTCGGTTGGACGCCGAATTCGACTGTGGTGCGGGTGAGCTGGTGGCTTTGGTGGGCCCCTCGGGCAGCGGCAAAACCAGCATGCTGCGTGCCATTGCAGGGTTATGGACGCCAGCCGATGTGCGAGGCCACATCCGTGTGGCAGGGCAAGACTGGCTGAATACGGCAACAGGCGTTCAGCTCAGTCCGCAGCAGCGCCGGGCGGGCCTGGTGTTCCAGCATTACGCCTTGTTCCCCCACATGACGGCACACGCGAATGTGGCGCTGGCCGCGGGCCCCGGCTGGACGGCTGCCGATGTGCAGAACTTGCTCAGTCGATTGGGTTTGGCAGCGCTCAGCCAACGCAGACCGGTTCAGCTCTCAGGCGGTCAACAACAGCGCGTGGCCTTGGCTCGGGCTTTGGTGCGCGTCATGCCCACGCCGCAATCCGCCTCCGATGTGCCAGACATCCCAAACCCTTTGCCAGGTGTTTTGCTGCTCGACGAACCATTTTCTGCCGTCGATGCCCCTACGCGGCAAACGCTTTACCGCGAGCTCGCCGCTTTGCGTCAAAAAGTGTCTGTCCCCATGGTCCTGGTGACGCACGACCTGGCTGAAGCCCGTCGCCTGGCTGACCGGGTGGTCATTGTGGATGCAGGCCATACCTTGCAAACAGGCGAGCCCTCAAGGGTATTTGCCAGCCCACGCAACGCCCGCGTGGCCGCGTTGGTGGGCATTCAGAACCACTTTGCGGGTCGATTCTTTAAAGACCAGCCAGGTTGGGCACGCCTGCGCTGGACAGAATCAGGCGCCAGCCAAGAGGCCATTGATTTGACCGTGGTCGACAAAAACAAGATCGACGACGACACGCCCGTGACCTGGGTCCTCAACGGCAAGCAGGTGGATGTGCTGGCCGATGGGAGCACGACCAATCAGCCAGAAACGGGCGCAACGCTTTTGCGTTGCCGACTGGTCGAAGTCCTGGCATTGGGTGAAATAAGTTTGTGCACGCTCACGCCAGAGGCATTGACCAGCCAAACCATCACCCTGAACCTGACCACGCGGTTATTGGGTCGTTTGGACGTCAAGGCCGGAGGCTGGGTCCAGCTTTTGATTGCGCCGGGCGCGTTGCACATCATGCCGGTGCGCGAAGTCGGCTGACCGACAACGTCCCGCGGCTCCCGAGTGTGCCGACCAGACAAAACCACGCGCAAAAAACAAAACCCGCAAAGCCAAGGCTGTTGCGGGTTAGGGCGGGGTGCCGCCACAAAAGGCAGGCACTCAAACTGCGAAAACGCCTCAGGCCATGAACACGGCGATGAAGGCCAGCAAGAAAATCAACACGGCGCCAGCGGCCGGAATGACCACGGGAATGTGTTTGACCACGTTTTCAACGGGATCGTCAGATGTGTGTGTGTCGTTGTGAGCAGACATGGGGAACCTCAAAACAAGAATGGCCGTATTGTAGCCAAGCTGGACTGGCATGGGCCTGACGGCCCTGGATCACATTAAAGCGTAGGTCGTGCTGGCCCTGAAAACGCTTTTGCCGTCGCTGGCTCCGGCCAGGTCGATCTCTCCAAACGCCATGGCTTTGCCCGCCCGCAAGACGCGGGCCGTGACAAGTGCATCCTGCCCCGACAAGGGCTTCATGAAGCTGCTGGACAACTGCACGGTGCTGCAAGGCCGAAACTGGCCGAAGTGGTTGATCAGGGCCAACACCATGGCCGTGTCGGCCGCCGCCATCATGGCCTGACCGCACAGCATGCCGCCCACGCGCGCGAGCTGATCGCTTTGCGGCAGGCGCAGCGTCACGCTGTCGGCGTCAAAGCGCTCAACTTGTAGGTTCAGCGCTTGCACCCAGGGGGCGAACAAGTCGGACAGGGCTTGTTGCAGAGTCTCTTGGGAAACAGTGTTTGTCGTCATGGTCAGACCGCTCACAGCACCCGGTAAAAACTCAAGAAAACCCCATCGGGCGCACGCCGCCCGGTGCCAATGAACTGGCTCTCGCTCAGCCAGGCCCACTGCGGTGCTGTGGCCTCGAGCTTGGGTTGGCAGCGAAAGTAAATGTCGTCGGGATTGACCGGTTGGCCGTTCATGATGCGCTGCGAGTTTTCCAGCGAGGCCACGCGCAAGGCGGTGTTTTGCACAAACACCCTGCTGCCGTCGTCGAGCTCGATCACATAACGCGCGTCCAGGTGCGCTTGTGTGCCGCCGCCCAGAATCAGCTGAAAGTCAGCACCACCCGCCAACACTTTGCCATTCACCCGAGGGCCACTCACAGTGCCGCCCGTGATCGGGATCATGCGGCGCAAGCCCGCAGGCGTTTGGCCCACTTCAACGGGTGCAGCGATGGTCACAGCCAAGTCGCACAGGTGTTCAAGTTGCGGTGGCGGTAGCGTCATGGAGGATCCCTTTAAACTGGTTGTGAATTATCAGGTGACTTTACAAATGCTTTCTACCCAAGACAAAACCCGAATCGACGACACCCGCATAGCTTCGGTGCGCCCGCTCATGACCCCGGCTTTGCTCGAAGAGCGGCTGCCCGCATCTTCAGCGCACTTGGCGCTGGTGGAACGTTCAAGGCAAGACATTTCGAATGTGCTGCAAGGCAAAGACGACCGCTTGGTCGTGGTGGTCGGGCCTTGCTCGATCCATGACCACGATCAGGCCATCGCCTATGCCAAGCTGCTCAAGGCCGAAGCGGACCAGCACGCCAAAGACCTGCAGATCGTGATGCGTGTGTATTTTGAAAAGCCCCGCACCACGGTGGGCTGGAAGGGCTACATCAACGACCCGCACCTGGACGGCAGCTTTGCCATGAACCAAGGGCTGGAGATGGCGCGCAAGCTCTTGCTGGACATCCTCGACTTGGGTTTGCCCGTGGCCACCGAGTTTTTGGATTTGCTCAGCCCGCAGTACATCAGCGACCTCGTGACTTGGGGCGCGATCGGGGCGCGCACCACCGAAAGCCAGAGCCACCGCCAGCTGGCCAGTGGCCTGTCGTGCCCAGTGGGCTTCAAAAACGGCACCGACGGCGGCGTCAAAGTGGCGGCCGATGCGGTGGTCGCGTCCAAGGCACCGCACGCCTTCATGGGCATGACCAAGATGGGCCAGGCCGCGATTTTCGAGACCCGTGGCAACCAGGACGTTCACATCATCCTGCGCGGTGGCAAGTTGCCCAACTACTCGGCTGCCGATGTCGACGCGGCCTGCAAGGCGCTGGAAGCTTCAGGCATTGCGCCGCAAGTGATGGTGGACGTGTCGCACGCCAACAGCAGCAAGCAGCACAGCAAACAAATCGAGGTGTCACACGACGTGGCCGCGCAAGTGGCCGCAGGCGACCGCCGCATCATGGGACTGATGATCGAAAGCCATTTGAACGAGGGCCGGCAAGACCTGAAAGAAGGCCAGCCGTTGGCGCACGGTGTGTCCATCACCGATGCCTGCATCGGCTTTGCACAGACAGTGCCGCTGTTGGATGCGCTGGCGCTGGCGGTGCAACAGCGGCGCGGCCGGGCTTGATTCAACGCCAAAAATGTAACAGTGGCTTGACCGAAATTGCTGGGCAGGATTAAAGTGGCATCGCTGACGTTGGGCGACTGACCGAAGCATCCTCTGGGGCGCATTCATGCGCCCCGCCCATCAGAACGATGAAGCTTCTTTTGGGCAAACTTTGGGACGATCCTCTCGTGACGACCCATCAGCCCGACCAGTTCGCTGGTCGGGCTTGTCATTTGGGAAACCGTTTTCTTGGCGGCCAGCCACGGGGCCGCGCCCAGACACATTCATAAAAGCGTCCTATGCCCCAGCCGTCAAAGCGCAAGGCGCGGGCTCAAGGCTCGTGCTGCGCCAAGTACATGCCGCCAGACAGCTCAGTGGGGTTGAACATGGGTGAAGTGCGGCTGCTTTCCAGGTCAATGCCAATGCGCAATGCCTGCGACAAACCGCTGAGTTCATCGGCCAGCGTGACCAGCAAATCGTCGATGGACAACAAGCCCATGAGTCGACCGTTGGGCTCGGTGATGAACAAGCGCCGCACCCCATGCTGGTTCATGGCCTGCACAGCCTCGTGGACGGTGGCCGTACCAGGCACCCGGATCAAATGAACGGTACTGAACGCGCCGATGTTTTGCTCTTCAGGCGATCGATCTTGCGCCAGCAAGTTGATGACCAGGTCCCGGTCGGTCACAACGCCCACCACACACGTCGGGTCTTCAGGGTCGGTCAGGGCAAGCGCGCCCACATGGTGGGTCCGCATCATCTCGGCGGCTTTGCGGACAGAGGCCTCGGCGCTCAGGGTGAGGATGTCACGCTGGCACAGTTCGGACAGGTTCATGAAAAACGCTCCTGGAAAGTTCAGCAGCGACCGTAATCGGGCGGACTGTTGTTTTCAGTGTGCTGATTCACTCAAGGGGTGCTGCGCAGAAAGGCCTCAGTGCAAAGAAGACAGAAACTGCTGCAACTCAGGCGTTTTCGGATTCGCAAACAGCTCGGCGGGGGTGCCCTGCTCGTGCACAAGACCCTGGTGCATGAAGATCACGCGGTCGCTCACCTTGCGGGCAAAGTTCATCTCGTGCGTGACCATCAAGAGCGTCATGCCTTCTTGCACTAGCGACTCGACTACGGCCAGCACCTCGCCCACCAGTTCGGGGTCGAGCGCCGAGGTGATTTCATCGCACAGCAAGATGCCAGGTGACATGGCCAGCGCCCGGGCAATAGCCACGCGCTGTTGCTGTCCGCCAGACAACTGATCCGGAAAGGCCTCGTACTTTTCGGCCAGGCCCACGCGGGCCAGCAAACGACGCGCCGTGGCTTCGGTCTCAGCCGAAGGCAACTGCTTCACCAGCGCGGGCGCGAGCTGGATGTTCTTGCCCACCGTGAGGTGCGGAAACAGATTGAACGACTGGAAGATCATGCCCACTTGCTGGCGCAGGTTGCGCATGGCCGCAGGGTCCGTGTAAACCAGTGGCTGGCCCTGCACGGTCAGGCTGCCATGCTGGAATGTCTCCAGCCCGTTGATGCAGCGCAGCAACGTGCTTTTGCCCGAACCGCTTTTGCCGATGATGGCGATCACCTCGCCGGTTTGCACCTGCAAGTCGATGCCTTTCAGCACCTCGTTGGTGCCGTAGGACTTGCGCAGCCCTGCAATGGCGACGGCAACTGGAACAGAAGAATTAGCGTTGAACATGGAATCGACCTTCAAGAGAGCGGGCATACAGGCTGATTGGGTAACAGATCAAAAAATACAAAACGGCCACACAGCTGTAGACCACAAAGGGCTTGAAGGTGGCGTTGGTAATCATGGTGCCGGCTTTGGTCAGTTCAATGAACCCAATCACCGAAGCCAGCGCTGTGCCCTTGACCACCTGGACCAAAAAGCCCACCGTAGGCGCGACTGCAATGCGTGCGGCCTGCGGAAAAATCACGTAGCGCAACTGCTCGCCAAAGTTCAGCGCCAGGCTTTGGGCCGCCTCCCACTGGCCCTTGGCGATGGACTTGACGCAGCCGTGCCAGATTTCGGTGAGGAAGGCGCTGTTATACAGCGTCAAGGCCACGGCGGCAGAGGCCCAGGCCGAGGTTTCCACACCCAGCATGGCCATGCCGAAGTAGGCCAAGAACAGCTGCATTAGCAAAGGTGTGCCCTGGAAAATTTGAACGTAAATCGCCACCGCCTTTTGCAGGCTGCGGATGGGCGTGGTGCGGGCAATCAGCAATGCCAGGCCCACCAAGCCGCCGCCAACAAAAGCGATCAACGACAACACGATCGTCCAGCGCGCAGCCAACAGCAGATTACTGACGATGTCCCAGAGAGAGAACTCAACCACGGCGGCCTCCGAACAAGAAGCGCTGGCCGAACCAATTCAGCGTGGCGCGTGTGGCGATCGACAGCAAAAGGTAAATGGCTGTGGCCACGATGAAGGCTTCAAAGGCGCGGAAATTGCGACTCTGGATCAGATTAGCGGCAAAGCTCAGTTCTTCGGTCGAGATCTGCCCGCATACCGCCGAGCCCAGCATCACGATGATGATCTGACTGACCAGCGCAGGCCAAACGCGTTGCAAGGCGGGCGGCAGCACCACCCAGATGAAGGTCTGCATGCGCGACAGCGCCAAGCTCATGGCCGCTTCGATCTGCCCGACAGGCGTGGTCTGAATGCCCGCCCGCACGATCTCGGCCGAATAAGCACCCAGGTTGATCACCATGGCGATCACTGAGGACCATTCGGGGCTCAGCCGCACGCCCATGGCGGGTAAACCAAAGAAGAGGAAAAAGAGCTGGACGATGAAGGGCGTATTGCGAATCAGCTCCACATAAGCGGCCACACCGGGACGACTCCAGCCCGGCCCCTGGGTGCGCACCCAGGCGCAGCCCACGCCCAGCAGCACGCCCAGGACCGCAGACACGGCCGTGAGGCCCAGAGTCCAGGCCACCCCCTTGACCAACAAGGGCCACTCGGTCAAAACCGCTGCGAAGTCCAGCTCGATGGCCATGGTCTCAGCCCTCCAGGCGCTTATTCAGGCAACTGGCCAGCGGGGCGGCCCAACCACTTTTGCGCCATCTTGTCGATGTCGCCCGACTTCTTAGCATCGGCAATGATGGCGTTGACCTTGGTGCGCAGCGCGTCTTCGCCCTTGCCCACGCCAATGAAGTTGGGGCTGTCTTTCAGCAGCAGCTTGTATTCGGTATTGAGCTGTGGATTTTTTTGCATCATCACGCCCGCCACCGACACACCCGTAGCCAGCAATTGGGTTTGGCCCGCCACGAATGCAGAGACCGTGGCATTGTTGTCTTCAAAGCGTTTGATCTCAGTGCCCGCAGGGGCGACTTTGGTCAACTCTTGATCTTCCAAAGCGCCGCGCGTGGCAGCCACGGTTTTGCCGGCCAAGTCACCCATCGATTTGACGCTGATGGTTTTAGGGCCATAAATGCCCTGGAAGAAAGGGGAATAAGCCGATGTGAAGTCGATGACTTTCTCGCGCTCGGCATTCTTGCCCAGCGTGGAGATGACCAGATCAGCCTTCTTTGTCTGCAGGTAAGCAATGCGGTTAGCACTGGTCACGGAGAGCAGCTCGATTTTCACGCCCATCTTGGCAGCAATGAAATTGGCCATGTCGATGTCCAAGCCCTGGGGCTTGAGGTCAATGCCCACAAAGCCATAGGGCGGAAAGTCGGTCGGAATGGCGATCTTGATCAGCTTGGCTTTCTGGATGTTGTCCAGTGCAGCTTGGGCGTGGCTAGCCCCGGCCACAGTCAACAGGCTGGCGACGACGACGGTGGACAGGATGAGGCGTTTCGAGATTTTCATAACAAGGCTCCTAGGTAAGTGGACGGTGAGGTGGATAAAGCGGTGGAAGAAAAGGGGCTGCCGGTTGGGCTCTTGGCTTGTTTTTTGGCCACTGCTCTGACGGCGCTCATGGGAGCCAAGGCCAGCCGCAACTCGGCCAGCGGGTCGGCGGGGGACGCGTTGATCTGCAAGGCCGATTGCACCTGGCCGATGTGCTCGGCCATGAGGCGTTCGGCGGTCTCCTTGTCGCCACTCTCCAAGGCTTGAACGATCTCGATGTGTTCCTGGCATGACTTCACCGCGTCATGGCTGGACTGATAGAGCATGGCGATCAGCGTAGTGCGCGCCGTGAAGTCGCGCAGCGTGTCGGCCAACAGTTGGTTGCCCAGGCACTCGGCCAGGCAGACATGAAAGTCGCCGAGCAAAAAGCTGCGGCGGCCGACGTCGTCTTGTTTGAGCGCAGTTTTTTCCTGCTGAATATGCTGCTTCAAACGCTTGAGCGTCGCCTTGTCCATGGTCCCGGCACTGCGGATCAGGCCGGTTTCAATCACCTTGCGCGCTTCGAAGGCATCGCGCGCTTCGGTCTTGGAGGGCTGCACCACAAACCAGCCCCGGCGGGAGCTGACCTGGACGATGCCACGCGCGGCCAGTTGCATCAGCGCTTCGCGCACCAGGGTTCGACTGCAGTCAAACAGCATCGACAAAGCCTGCTCTCCCAGGCGCGCACCGGGCATCAACTTTTGGGCCAGGATCGCTTCCACGATCCGATCGGCAATGTCTTTGGAGTTCACAACCAGGGATTCCTTTGTTTGAATCTCTAGCGAATACCGTGCCACTTGTTTTGGCATCTTGTATGCAAGAGTTGCGCATCATTGGTGTGCGCAACTCTTCCTTAAGGCCTTGGACTTCCCCGGCTTGGTGCGTGGATGTGCACCAATTTAAGCCGCACAGACAGCCGCTCCAAGCTAAAAAAGCCTGACAGGTCTCGACCTGTCAGGCTTTTTTGTTGAGGCGTAGGTGAATTTAGCCTGCCAGACCCACAAACACGTTTTGCACGTCGTCGTTGTTGTCGATAGCGCCCAAAAAGGCCTCTACCTCTTCCAACTGCTCGGCGCTCAGATTGGTCGGGTCGACCGGGTTCTTAGGCTTGTAGCCCAGTTTGGCCGCGACCACCGTAAAGCCGTGCGCGGGCAGGGCCCGGCTGACCAGGTCCAGGTCGGCGGCTTCGGTGATGAACACGGTCATGCCGTCTTCGTCGGCAGGCTCAAAGTCTTGTGCGCCAGCTTCGATGGCGGCCAATTCAGGATCAGCACCCGTCTGGGCGGGTTCGGCTTCGATCAGGCCGACATGGTCAAAATCCCACGACACGGAACCCGATGAGCCTTGCTGGCCTTTTCGGAACAGCACACGCATCTCGGACGCGCTGCGGTTCACGTTGTCCGTCAGCACCTCGATCATCACGGGCACTTGGTGCGGAGCAAAGCCCTCATAAATCACACGCTCAAAGCTGACGGCATCGCCCAAAAGGCCAGCGCCTTTCTTGATGGCGCGCTCCAGTGTTTCCTTGGGCATGGAGACTTTTCGGGCCTGCTCGACCACCAGGCGCAAGCGCGAGTTAGCGGCCGGGTCTGGGCCGTTGCGCGCCGCAATCATGATGTCCTTGGCCAGTCGGCCAAACAATTTGCCTCGGGCGTCTGCTGCCTGTGCCTTGCCTTTTGCTTTCCATTGCGCGCCCATGGGAATTTCCTAGGTTTTGGCCGGTGCATTCAAGGCACGGGCCGGGTCAATCAAGCGCCAAACACAGGGGCTTGACGCAACTCAGAAGGGGCCTCAGTTTAATCGCCCGTGTGCAGCTAGCCTCTCATGGCCTGACCGGGATAGGCTGGGCACGCCCTTTTGTCAGTCAAACAGGGGCGCTTTTGAGATAAAGTCACGGGCTAAACCACCTTAAAAGGGCGGTTTTTCGAATCTGTTCGACACATCGCCGAACGCCGTGTTCTTTTTGACACATCCTGATAACGAGAAACGAGAGTACCCATGGCTACAGACAAATCCAAGATCATTTACACCCTCACAGACGAAGCCCCTTTGTTGGCGACTGCCTCGTTTTTGCCCATCATCCGCACCTTCACGGCACCTGCCGACATCGAAGTGGCCGAAAGCGATATTTCAGTCGCCGCCCGGGTTTTGGGTGAGTTTTCGGATTTTCTGCCTGCCGAACAGCGCGCGCCCAACAACCTCGCTGAGTTGGGCAAGCTGACGCTGAACCCCTCTGCCAACATCATCAAGCTGCCCAACATCAGCGCTTCGGTGGGCCAGTTGACTGCGGCCATCAAGGAATTGCAGTCCAAGGGCTACGCCCTGCCTGACTACCCTGAGAACGCCAAGACCGACGAAGAAAAAGCCCTCAAGGCACGCTACGCCAAGTGCACCGGTTCTGCCGTGAACCCTGTGCTGCGCGAAGGCAATTCAGACCGCCGCGCGCCCCGCGCCGTGAAAGAATTTGCCCGCAAGAACCCGCACAGCATGGCCGAATGGAGCCAGGCTTCGCGTTCACACGTCTCGCACATGCACGCTGGCGACTTCTACCATGGCGAAAAATCCATGACCCTGGACCGCGCCCGTGAAGTGAAGATGGAGTTGATCACCAAGAGCGGCAAGACCATCGTCCTGAAGCCCAAAGTGGCCTTGCTCGACCGCGAAGTCATCGACAGCATGTTCATGAGCAAGAAAGCGCTGGAAGCTTTCTACGAACAAGAAATCGAAGACGCACACAAGACCGGCGTGATGTTCTCGCTGCACGTCAAGGCCACCATGATGAAGGTGTCGCACCCCATCGTGTTCGGTCACTGCGTCAAGATCTTCTACAAAGAGGCGTTTGCCAAGCATGCCAAATTGTTTGAAGAATTGGGCGTGAACGTGAACAACGGCATGGCCGATCTGTACAACAAGATCACCGCGCTGCCCCAGTCCAAGCAAGACGAAATCAAGCGCGACCTGCACGCTTGCCATGAGCACCGCCCTGAGCTGGCCATGGTGGACTCGGCCAAGGGCATCACCAACTTCCATTCGCCCAACGACGTGATCGTGGACGCGTCCATGCCTGCCATGATCCGCAACGGCGGCAAGATGTGGGGTGCCGACGGCCGACTGAAAGACGTCAAGGCCGTGATGCCCGAGTCGACTTTTGCCCGTATCTACCAGGAGATGATCAACTTCTGCAAGTGGCATGGCGCGTTCGATCCCAAGACCATGGGCACCGTGCCCAACGTCGGCCTGATGGCTCAGCAAGCCGAAGAGTACGGCTCGCACGACAAAACTTTTGAGATCGCCGAAGACGGCGTGGCCAACATCACCGACATCAACACCGGTGAAGTGCTGCTGTCGCAAAACGTGGAAACCGGTGACATCTGGCGCATGTGCCAGGTCAAGGATGCCGCCATCCGTGACTGGGTCAAGCTGGCCGTCACGCGTGCCCGCAACTCCGGCATGCCCGTGGTGTTCTGGCTCGATGCCTACCGCCCACACGAGGCTCAGCTGATCACCAAGGTCAAGATGTACCTGCACGAGCACAACACCTCGGGTCTGGAAATCCAGATCATGAGCCAAGTGCGTGCCATGCGTTACACCCTGGAGCGCGTCGTGCGCGGCCTGGACACCATCAGCGCGACCGGCAACATTCTGCGCGACTACCTGACCGACCTGTTCCCGATCATGGAACTGGGCACCTCGGCCAAGATGCTGTCTGTGGTGCCTTTGATGGCCGGTGGCGGCATGTACGAAACCGGTGCCGGCGGCTCTGCGCCCAAGCATGTGCAGCAGTTGGTGGAAGAAAACCACCTGCGTTGGGACTCGCTGGGCGAATTCCTGGCGCTGGCCGTTTCGCTGGAAGACCTGGGTTTGAAGACCGGCAATAAAAAGGCGACCGTGCTGTCCAAGACACTGGATGCCGCCACAGGCAAACTGCTCGACAACAACAAGAACCCGTCCCCCAAGACAGGTCAGTTGGACAACCGTGGCAGCCAGTTCTATTTGGCCATGTACTGGGCCCAGGAGTTGGCAGCGCAAACCGAAGACGCCGCGCTGGCCGCCCAGTTCGCGCCTTTGGCCAAGCAACTGACCGACAACGAGAAGAAGATCGTGGAAGAACTCAATGCCGTGCAGGGCAAGCCTGTGGACATTGGTGGTTACTACATGCCTGACCAAGCCAAGCTGGCCGCCATCATGCGCCCCAGTGCCACCTTCAATGCCGCGCTGGCTGCTGTGAAGGCCTGATCTACTCGCGGTTCAACGGTTGATGGACCGTTGAGTTTGCGTTGAACGAGCGCTCTTACAAAGCCACTCAGGTATTGCCTGAGTGGCTTTTTTGCATTCGTTCACGAACTGCAGTGCGGGTTGACTGAAGTGCGTTACTGGAAGCGTCCAGCCCGCTCAGCGGCTGTAGGCCAGCCCCAAAGCCACGCCACCAAACAAATCACCTTCGACCAGTTTCACGCCCACAAACTCGGCCTGCAAAGCTTTCTGAAAGGTACGCAAGGCCGATGAACCGCCCGTGAGGTAAATGGCATCCAGCGAAGCGTCGGTCAAGCCTGCGCGCTGCACACAATCACGCGCACAAGCCACCGTGCGGGCCAACAGGTCGTGCAGATGGGCTTGCATGTCGCTCACGCCCAAAGTAGCTTGCAGATCACGCTCGATCACCGACAGATCAATGCCGGTATCGGCCCCTTGCACCGAGCAGCGAATTTTGGCTTGCTCAACCTCGTGCGCCATGTGGTGTCCGTGGCGCTCGGTCAACACGCGCATCAGGCGTTCGTGCAGGCGCAGCTCGTTGTAGTTGCTGCGCAGGGTTTTGGCGTGGCTGATAGCCTTGGGCTGGTATTGCCAGTGAATCAGGTGCCAAGTGGCCAAGTCAAAAAACACGCGACTGGGCACTTCACGCTGCTCGGGCCCAATGTGCTTGTAGCCCAGCAAGGGCATGACCTGGGCCAGATTGAGTTGGCGGTCGTAGTCGGTGCCGCCAATGTGCACGCCTGTTGTGGCCAAAATGTCGACGCTGCGGTCGGCACACTGCATGCGGTCTGGCCCCAGGCGCACCACGGTGAAGTCCGATGTGCCGCCGCCCAAGTCGACCACCAGCACGGTGCTTTCTTGGGTCAGGCGTTGCTCGTAATCCAGCGCAGCGGCGATCGGCTCCAGCTGGAAGGACACTTCGTCAAAACCCACCGACTGCACCGCCTGGCGCAACGAGGCCTCGGCTTGCGCATCGCGCGCCGCATCGTCGTCCACAAAGTGAACGGGCCGACCCATGACCACGCGACGGGGGGCGGTGCCCAGGTTTTGGGTGGCGCGTTCGCGCAGGGTGGCCAAAAAGGTGCCGATGATGTCCTGAAAGCTGATCTGCTGGTGGCCGATCTGCGTGGTTTCCATCAACAACGGGCTGCCGAGCAGGCTTTTGAGCGAGCGCATCAAGCGGCCTTCGGTGCCTTCCAGATAGTGTTTGAGGGCATCGCGCCCGAAGTGGGTGCTGTGGTCTTCGGCGTTGTAAAACACGGCTGTCGGCATGGCCAGCGCCTCACCTTCCAGCGGTATCAGGCGGGCGCTGCCTTGCGGGCCGAGCCAGGCCATGGCCGAGTTAGAAGTGCCGAAATCGATGCCGAGCGTGCCGGCGCAAAGAGAAGTCATAACAGTGGGAGATCAGAGCCAGAGCCAGAACCAGAGGCACTGGCTCCGGTAGTGCATATAAAAGCACGCAGGGTTAGCATTGGACGACCCGGGATTCTGCCACTGTGTGTCGCGCCAATTCGTGCAGAATCAACAGCTGTTTCAAATATCTGCCAAAACCACCATGACCGAAACCAATAAGCCCGTCACCTCTGCCACTTCGCGCCCTGAATTGCCCGATCACCTGTCGATCGACCCACGCAGTCCTTTCCACATCCGGGCCGTGTTTGAGCATGACATTGGCATCCGCTTCAATGGCAAAGAGCGCAACGATGTCGAGGAATACTGCGTCAGCGAAGGCTGGGTGCGCGTGCCCGCTGGCAAAACGCTGGACCGCAAAGGCCAGCCCCTGCTGATCAAACTCAAGGGCCAAGTCGAGGCGTTTTACCGCTGAGTCTTCGCATGAACGCCCCGGCACGCAAACTCCCGCTCGAAGGCCTGCGCGTCGTCGAGTTCACCCACATGGTCATGGGCCCCACCTGCGGCATGGTGCTGGCCGACATGGGGGCCGAAGTCATCAAGGTCGAACCCATCGAGGGCGATCGCACACGCCATTTGCTGGGTTCAGGCGCGGGGTTTTTCCCCATGTTCAACCGCAACAAGAAGAGCATCCAAATCAACCTGCAAAGCCCCGAAGGGGCCGAGACAGCACGCCGCCTGTGCGCCACCGCCGACGTGGTGGCCGAGAACTTCAAGCCCGGCTCCATGGCCAAGTACGGCCTGGACTACGCCAGCCTGTCGGCCAAACACCCGCAACTCATTTACGCCAGCCTCAAAGGCTTTTTGCCCGGCCCATACGACCACCGCACGGCCTTGGACGAAGTGGTGCAAATGATGGGGGGGCTGGCCTATATGACTGGCCGCCCGGGCGATCCGCTGCGTGCAGGCACCAGCGTCAACGACATCATGGGCGGGATGTTTGGCGCCATCGGCGTGCTGGGTGCGCTCATCCAGCGCGGCATCACCGGGCGTGGGCAAGAGATCCAGTCGGCGCTGTTTGAGAACAACGTGTTTTTGGTGGGCCAGCACATGCTGCAATACGCCATCACCGGCCAAGCGGCCGAGCCCATGCCCAACCGCATCTCGGCTTGGGCGGTTTACGACGTGTTCACCGTCAAAAACGGTGAGCAGATTTTCTTGGCCGCTGTGAGCGATGCGCAGTGGGCCACCTTTTGTGATGTGCTGGGCTTTTCCGACCTGAAAGCAGATTCGCGTTACAGCGACAACAACGCCCGTGTTTCGCTGCGTGCCGTGTTGCTGCCCGAATTGCGCAGCCGCCTTGCGGCATTCACCGCGGCCGAGTTGACCACCATTTTTGAAAAGGCCGGTCTGCCCTTCGCGCCCATCGTCAAGCCCGAAGAATTGTTTGACGATCCGCACTTGCAAGCCACGGGTGGTTTGGCTGATGTGCGCCTGACCGATGGCCACAAAGCAGGGCAAAGCGCACCTGCTGCCTTGTTGCCCTTCACCATGGATGGTCAGCGTTTGGGGGTTCGGCTTGAGCCGCCTTTTCAAGGTGAAAACACCGATGCGTTGTTGACAGAGCTGGGGATGGACGCGTTGGAAATTCAGCGTCTGCGGGCGTCACGCGCAGTCGCTTGACATTTGGCAGTCCGGCAGCGACCATCGGTCCATGTCCATCCAGGTTTTGATTTTCGGTATCCACCTCGCGCGCAGCACGCGGGGCAAGCCCTGCGCACCACCGCAGGGTTATTAAACATCCCCCTCTTTTTGTTTGACCGATTTCAATTCGGGCCGTGCTCCAAAGTGCAGTGCGGTCCCGTTCACCGCTGGAGATTCACATGACCGATTTGTTTGACAACCCCATGGGCCTGTGCGGCTTCGAGTTCGTCGAGTTCGCCTCCCCCATCGCCCACACCCTAGAGCCCTTGTTTGAAAAAATGGGCTTCACGCTGGTGGCAAAACACCGCTCCAAAGACGTGGTGCTTTACCGCCAAGGCGACATCAACTTCATCGTCAACCGCGAACCCAAAAGCCTGGCGGGCTACTTTGCCGCCGAGCACGGCCCTTGCGCGTGCGCCTTGGCTTTTCGGGTGAAGGATTCGCACAAAGCCTATGAACGTGCTTTGGCCATGGGCGCACAACCGGTGGAAATCCCCACCGGCCCGATGGAGCTGCGTCTGCCCGCCATCAAGGGCATTGGCGGTGCGCCTTTGTATTTGATCGACCGCTTTGAAGACGGCAAAAGCATCTACGACATCGACTTTGAATTAATCGATGGCGTTGACCGCCACCCCGAAGGCCACGGCTTCAAGATCATCGACCACCTCACGCACAACGTGTACAAGGGCCGCATGGCGTTTTGGGGCCAGTTCTATGAAAAGATTTTCAACTTCCGCGAGATCCGCTACTTCGACATCAAGGGCACACACACCGGCCTGACCAGCCGCGCCATGACCGCGCCCGACGGCATGATCCGCATCCCGCTCAACGAAGAGTCGGGCAAGACCGGTGGCCAGATCGAAGAGTTCTTGATGCAATTCAACGGCGAAGGCATCCAGCACATCGCGCTCTTGACCGACGACATTTTGAAAAGCGTCGATGCCTTGCAGATGGCCGGCATCCCCCTCATGACCGCGCCCAACGACATCTATTACGCGATGCTCGAAGAACGCCTCAAGGGCCATGGCGAGCCCGTGCCCGAGTTACAAGCACGCGGCATTTTGATGGATGGCTCCACCGCCAATGGCGAAAAGCGTTTGCTGCTGCAAATCTTCAGCCAAACGCTGCTCGGCCCCGTGTTCTTCGAGTTCATCCAGCGCAAGGCCGACGAAGGTTTTGGCGAAGGCAACTTCAAAGCGCTGTTCGAATCACTCGAGCGCGACCAGATCCGGCGTGGGGCGATTCAGGTGGACACACCCTGAGTCAAGGGGCTTGCAACACGGCTGCCCAATGGTCGACGCAGGCACGGATTTTGGGCAGTCGGTGTCGCTCGGGCAACATCACGGCGTAAATGGCAATGGCGTCTTGCTCAAAACAGCCTTGCAACAAAGGCACCAGTTGACCATTGGCCACCAAGGGGCGGGCCGCGACATCCAGCAAACGCGAAATGCCCACCCCATGTTGCACCATGCTCAGCAACAAAGCCGTATGGTCCACGCGACTGGCACCCTGCACATGCAAAGAATGGGGCGCATCCAGTCGCTGCCAATGGTTCATGGCCGGCACATGGCTCAGGCCAATCAGGTGGTGATGGGACAAGTCATCGGGGTGTGCTGGCGTGCCGTGTCGCGCCAAATAACTGGGCGCGGCATACAAAGAACGGCTGGCCAGTCCGATTTGGCGTGCGACCAAGCCATCATGGCCCACATGCCCCGAACGAATGGCAATGTCGATGCCATCGCGTGCCATGTCCACCATGCGGTCATCGGCTCGGATGTCGAGGTGCAGCCCAGGGTGCTGCGCATACAGCGTGGGCAAATGGGGAATGACCACACACTGTGCCATCAAGGCACTGACGCCCACACGCACCCAACCTTGGACCCCTTGCCGGTGACGTCCCAATTCACCTTCCAGCGTATCGGCGCTGTCCAACATGCTGCGTGCTTGCGCCAGGCAAATATCGCCTTCGTCGGTCAGGCTCAAGCCGTGCGTGCTCCGGTGCAACAGCCGCGTTTGCAGCGCCGACTCTAAACGGGTCATGGCCCGCGTGATTTGGCTGACCGGGACTTGCCGCTCGCGTGCCACAGCCGACAAGGTGCCCAACTCGGTGACCCGCACAAAGACCCGTAAATCGTCCAGTTCCATGGCGTTGTTTTGCAATAAGTGAAATATGAATTTGCAATTTAGCCGGTTTCCAAGGGGTTTGTAAATCCATAAAGTGCAAAACATCAGCGATTTATTCAGGAGCAGCCATGAACACATCACTCACCGACGCACAAAGGGCACGGTTGCACGACTTGGCCAAAGCACAAGCTCACCGCTTGCGCCGCAAGGCCATCAATGCGTGCATTGACCTTGTGTGGTTCGGGTTGGTGCGAGTCATCAACCAATGTATTTGCGCCACGAACCTGTTGAAGGGCAAGGTGTTCAAGCCCGTTAGAAAACCCCATCACTGAAAAAGGAAACCCCATGCCCATCATTCAGATCCAAGTCAGCGCACAAGCCTCTGCCGCATTGACACAACAAATCGCAGACGGTGTTGCAGAGTTGACGGTGCAGTTGCTGCACAAAAAAGCCGAATTGATCTCGACGGTGATCACCTGTGTGTCCCCTCAAGACTGGGTGGTTGGAGGTCAAACATTGGCCGCACAAGGTCTGCACAGCTTTTTCTTGGGCATCAAGATCACCGATGAAACCAACACCAAAGCGCAGAAGGCGCAGTACATCGCCGCGGTGTTTGAGTTTTTCAAATCCCTGTTGGGAGCGCTGCATTCAGAAAGTTATGTGCACGTGGAAGATGTGCGGGCCACGGCATACGGCTATGGTGGACACACCCAAGAGTGGCGTTACCACGCCCGTGCTGAAACGGAGGCTTAACTGCCCTTGCACACCCGCAGCACCTGAGCGCCATAGGCTTCGAGCTTTTTCACGCCCAAGCCGCTGATGCCTTGCAGATCACCCAGGCTGTGTAAAATCGTCCCGGGTAGTCACTTATGACTACCCAAAGAAACGGAATCTGTCATGACCGCTACATCTGCCGCTACTTCAGCCACCATCCCCACTAGCCTCAAATTGCCCGGTGCGCTCAAGCTGCAACTTGAGGAAGATGCCAAGCAAATGGGCATGAGCTTGCACGCTTTCATGGTGAGTACGCTGGCCGATGCGGCGCAGCGCAAGCGCTTGCGGCAAACATTTGCACAAGACGCGGTCGATGCTCTGGTCGATATGAAGTCCACGGGAACAGGCCACGCATTGGACGATGTTCGAAGCTATTTTTCTCAACTGAAAGAACATCGTCAGGGGCACAGCGCGGAGCCTGCATCCTTAAAACCGAAAAAAATGGGCTGAGGTGTGAGCACCGTATTTCTAAGCTCAGCAGCATTTCAGGATTTGATTCGGCTGGAAACGTTTTTGCATGAGTCTGGAGATCCTTTGGCTGGGGATCTGCTTGATTTCATCTTGGATGCCTTGCAAGTCTTGACACACCAACCCGGCATTGGTCGTCCGGTAGAAGGTGGTTTGCGTGAACTGATCATTTCCCGCAGGCGCAGCGGTTATTTGGCGCGCTATGCGTGGGACGATGCCGTGAACCGGGTCATGGTGGCGCGCATTCGCCACCAGCGAGAAGCCGGGTATCAAGACGGAGAGGTTTGATGCGTTTCAACCCGCCCCATTGCACACCCGCAGCACCTGAGCGCCATAGGCTTCGAGCTTTTTCACGCCCAGGCCGCTGATGCCTTGCAGATCACCCAGGCTTTGCGGTGCGGCTTCGGCAATCGCCGCCAACGTGGCGTCGTGGAAGATCACATACGCGGGCAGGTTGTGTTCTTTGGCCACCTCGGCACGCCAGGCCTTGAGGTTGATGTAACGCACCATCGCGTCTTGTCCCAGATTGGCGGCAGCTGGGCTGGGCGTGCTGCGACTGCGTGTGCGCTTGTCCGCGCGCTGGCCCGTGCTTTCGCGCAGCTGCACAGGCACATCGCCTTTGAGCACGGCGCGTGAGGCTTCGGTCAGGTGCAGGGTGCTGAAACCGTCTTCGGTGTGCACATGCAGTGCGCCAATGGCGATCAACTGCCGCATCACGGCGCGCAATTGTTGTTCGCTGTAATCGGCGCCCAGGCCAAAGGTGCTGATGCTCTCGTGGCCGCGCTGCACGACTTTTTCGGTTTTCTTACCGCGCACGATGTCCATGGTGTGGCCCGCGCCAAAGCTGTGGCCGCTGCTTTGCTGGCAGCGGTACACCGTGGACAGCAGTTTGCGGGCCGCGTCGGTGCCGTCCCACACCTCAGGCGGGTTCAGGCAGTTGTCGCAATTGCCGCAAAACGGCATGTAAACGCCTTGCGCACTGTCGGATGGGTTGGCCGATGGGCTGTTGTAGGTCTCGTCAAAATAAGCCAGCAGACGCACCCGTCGGCAATCGGTTGCTTCGGCCAAGCCCAGCAGCGCATCAAGCTTGCCGCGCATGACCTGCTTGAATTCTTCGCCCGCCGGGCTCTCGTCGATCATGCGGCGCTGGTTCACCACGTCTTGCAGGCCATAGGCCATCCACGCGTCAGAGGCCAAGCCATCGCGCCCTGCGCGGCCTGTTTCTTGGTAATAGCCTTCGATGTTCTTGGGCATGTCCAGGTGCGCCACAAAGCGCACATCGGGCTTGTCGATGCCCATGCCAAAGGCCACGGTGGCCACCATGACCACACCGTCTTCGCGCAAAAATTCATTTTGGTGGCGCTGGCGTATGCCAGCATCCAGCCCTGCGTGGTAGGGCAGAGCATGAATGCCCGACTCGACCAACATGGCCGCGATCTCTTCGACGCGCTTGCGCGACTGGCAGTACACCACGCCCGCTTCCTCAGGGTGCTCGCGTTCAATGAAACGCAACAGCTGGGTGCTGGCGTCTTTTTTCTCGATGATGGTGTAGCGGATGTTGGGCCGGTCAAAGCTGCTGATGAACAGCTGGGCGCTTTCCAGTTGCAGCCGCTCGACGATGTCGGCGCGGGTCAGCGCATCGGCCGTGGCCGTGAGTGCCACACGCGGCACGCTGGGGTAGCGCTCGTGCAGCACAGAAAGGCCACGGTATTCGGGCCGGAAGTCGTGGCCCCACTGGCTCACGCAATGCGCTTCGTCGATCGCAAACAGGCTGAGCAGTCCGCGCTCGAGCAGCGAATCCATCTGCGCCAAAAAACGGCCATTGGTCACGCGCTCGGGGGCCGCGTACAACAAGGTAATTTCGCCGCGCAGCAAACGCCGCTCGATGTCGCTGGCTTCTTCGCTGGTGAGGGTGGAGTTGAGGAAGGCGGCATTCACACCCGCCTCGTGCAGTGCACCCACTTGGTCGTGCATCAGCGCGATCAGCGGCGAGACCACGACGGTGATGCCAAGGCCAGCGCGCTGGCGTGCGATGGCCGGGATTTGGTAGCACAGCGATTTGCCTCCACCCGTGGGCATCAGCACCAGCGCATCGCCCCCAGCCGCCACATGGTCGATGATGGCTTGCTGCGGGCCGCGAAAGGCGTCGTAGCCAAAAACTTCGCGCAGGATGGGGAGGTGGGGAGACACTGTGGTTGGATGGCTTTTTGAAGTGGTGATTGTCCGCTATTGAGACGTGGATCATTGAAGGTTGAATGAAGACACTTTTGGCCTGTCATACCCGCGAACGCGGGTATCCATGACAAACGAAGCCATGGACCCCCGATCAAGTCGGGGGTGACAAATTCAAATCATTCCGGGTGACAAATCCAAATAGTTCCGGGCGAGAAATTCAAATCGATCCGGGGGTACGCCAAAATCGTCACCCCGAGCCCGCCCTCGCCCACCCACACAAAGCCATGGGCTGCGCGGCCAAAAACACCAAGGCCAACATGTATCCGCAGTCAGGACAACTGTGATTGCCAGCAAGGCTGAAGATCACCACCAGCGTTACCATCCCACCCCATGCACACCTCCGCCCTTGTCCTGTTTTCTGGTGGTCAGGACTCCACCACCTGCCTGGCTCATGCTTTGGCCAAGTACGACCGTGTCGAAACCCTGGCTTTTGACTACGGCCAACGACACAAAGTGGAGCTGACCGCCCGCCTGAACGTGTTGGCGGCGATCAAGGCGCGCTTTCCGGCTTGGGCTTCCAAGATGGGCCAAGACCATCTGCTCGACGCAGGCATCCTGGGTCAGATCAGCGAAACGTCTTTGACCCGCGACACCGCCATCGAAATGGAAAGCACTGGCCTGCCCAACACCTTTGTGCCGGGGCGCAACCTGCTGTTCCTCACCCTGGCGGCCGCTTTGGCTTATCGCCGGGGTTTGCAGGTCATCGTCACCGGCGTGTGCGAGACCGATTTTTCGGGCTATCCCGACTGCCGCGACGACACCATGAAAGCCATGCAAGTGGCCCTGTCGCTGGGCATGGACCGCAAACTGCTGATCGAAACGCCGTTGATGTGGATCGACAAGGCCCAAACCTGGCAGTTGGCCCATGATCTGGGCCAACAGGCCGACCAGGCCCAAGGCGGCCAGGCCTTGGTCGATTTGATCGTAGAACACACCCACACCTGCTATCTGGGTGACCGCACACAGCGCCACGACTGGGGCTATGGCTGCGGCCAATGCCCGGCGTGCCAACTCAGGGCATCGGGATTTGCGCGTTACCAAAAACCATGACGCTCTCTTTCTACAATACAGCCCATGACGACCCTTGCTTACACCCGCGCCCAGGCGCTGCCCGAGATCCTGAAAACCCGCATCGCCATCCTCGACGGGGCCATGGGCACCATGATCCAGCGCTTCAAGTTGACCGAGGCCGACTACCGGGGTGAGCGTTTCAAGGACTTTCCCAAAGACGTCAAGGGCAACAACGAGTTGCTCAGCCTGACCCGCCCCGACGTGATCCGCGACATTCACGAAGGCTACCTGGCCGCCGGGGCCGACCTGATCGAGACCAACACCTTTGGCGCGACCACCGTGGCCCAGGCCGACTACGACATGCAGCACCTGGCCCGCGAGATGAACCTGCAATCGGCCAAACTGGCCCGCGCCGCCTGCGACAAGTTTTCCACCCCCGACAAGCCCCGCTATGTAGTGGGCGCCCTGGGGCCCACACCCAAGACCGCCAGCATCAGCCCCGACGTGAACGACGCCGGTGCCCGCAACGTGACGTTTGAAGAACTGCGCGCCGCCTATTACGAACAGGTCGAAGCTTTGGTCGAAGGCGGCTCAGATGTGTTGCTGGTTGAAACGATTTTTGACACCCTCAACGCCAAAGCCGCCTTGTTTGCCATCGAAGAATTCTTCGAATTCAGCGGCGAGCGCTTGCCCCTGATCATCAGTGGCACCGTAACCGACGCCTCAGGCCGCATTTTGAGTGGCCAGACGGTCACCGCTTTCTGGCACAGCGTGCGCCACGCACAGCCACTGGCGATTGGCCTGAACTGCGCCTTGGGCGCAACGTTGATGCGCCCCTATATCCAAGAGCTGAACAAGGTCGCGGGTGACACCTTCATCAGCTGCTACCCCAACGCCGGTCTGCCCAACCCCATGAGCGACACCGGCTTTGACGAAACCCCCGACGTGACCAGCCGCTTGCTGCACGAATTTGCGGCCGAAGGCCTGGTCAACATCGTGGGCGGTTGCTGCGGCACCACGCCCGATCACATCGGTGCGATCAGCAAGGCAGTTGCCCCGCTGGCTCCGCGCAATGTGCATGGCGGGTTTTTCTACAAAGAAGCGGCCTGAGGCTTTCAAGCCATGTCGGGGCTTCAGCGCCGACAAGCAGCCCTTAATTCTCCAGCAGCATCCGCTGCAGCTCGGCCAGTTCTTGCGGACTCAGGCCAATCGCGCCATGCAGGTAATCGGTCATGCCGCCATGCTGCGCGTCGACCTCGTCAAACGCCGCCTGCAAAAACTCGGGCTGCACCTGCCACAGCACTTTCATCACATGCGGGTGCCCCTGGCCTTCCAGGCGCGCATCGCGCTTGTAGAGCTGGTTGGTCAACAAGTAGTCGTGCTCAATGGTGGTGCGATCTACGCCCAGCGCAGACAGCAGCAGCGCCGCCGCAAAGCCTGTGCGGTCTTTGCCCGCCGTGCAGTGAAACACCTGTGGCGTGGGCTGTTCCAACAAATGCTTCAAAAACTGCCCGTAAATTTCGGCATTGCGGTTCACAAAATCGCGGTAAGTTTCGCGCATCAACTCCACCGTTTCTTCGGTGGTGGGCACCACGCCTTGCGCCACCAACGTCCGCATGCGGGCAATCACGGTGGGCTCGATCGTCAACGCCACACGTTGCACGCCGGGAATCGCATAGGGCGTTGCGGTGTATTCGGCCACGCCCCGAAAGTCCAGGCTGTGGGCAATACCCAGCGACTGCAGACGTGCCACATCATCGGTCGTCAGCCCCGCCAGATGGTCCGAACGGAACACCTGACCACGCCGCACCTGACGGCCGTCGGTGTTGCGGTAGCCGCCGATGTCACGGAAGTTGGAAGCGCCTTGGAGGATGGAGGATGCGATAGTGGGTGATGTCATGAGAAGCATGGGCAGAACAACGACTTTCATTGTGCCCATATGGCGCTAAATGTCTGTCACGGCCAAGAAAAGGCCACAAATTGATTAAAAATAGAACACACTGCCCCACCACACGCCCCCAGCCCACGTGAGCAACCAGCTTGGACAAGACAAAACTCTCCGAAAGCGACATCTGCGACAAGTTCATCCGCCCCGCTATGGAGCAGGCCGGGTGGCACGGGCTCGACCAGATTTACCGTGAGTTTCCCTTGCGGGCAGGGCGCGTCAGCGTGCGCGGCAACAAGGCCCACCGCGACCAAAGCACTGTGCTGCGGGCCGACTACGCCTTGTTTTACAAAGCCAACATCCCCATCGCGGTAGTCGAGGCCAAAGACAACAACAAACCCATGGGCTCAGGCATGGCCCAAGCCATCAACTACGCCGAGCTGCTGGGCGTGCCCTTTTGCTTTGCCAGTAATGGCGATGGCTTTGTGTTCCGCGATGCGACGCTGGCCGATGGCGTGCTGGAGAAAAACCTCACTCTGGACGAATTCCCCTCGCCGCAAGACCTGTGGGAGCGCTATTGCACTTGGAAAGGCTGGACGCCTGCCGTGCGCCAAGTGGCCGAGTTTGACTACGCCCCCAGCAAAACGCCGCGTTACTACCAAATCAACGCCATCAACCGCACCGTCGAGGCCATTGCCCAAGGCCATAACCGCGCCATGCTGGTCATGGCCACTGGCACCGGCAAAACCTACACCGCGTTCCAGATCATCTGGCGCTTGTGGAAAAGCGGTGCCAAAAAACGCATCCTGTTCTTGGCCGACCGCAACATCTTGATCGACCAAACCATGGTCAATGACTTTCGGCCCTTCAAGGGCGCGATGGCCAAGCTCAGTCCCAACGCCAAGGGCATCGAGACGGTCAACGCCCAAGGTCAAGTCACATTGGAAAACGTCGACCTCGCAGTCCATAAAACCACCAAGTTGGTCGACAAAAGCTACGAAATTTACCTCTCGCTCTACCAAGCCGTCACCGGCACCGAAGAAGAGCGCAACATCTACAAACAGTTCAGCCCCGACTTCTTTGACCTGATCGTGGTGGACGAGTGCCACCGTGGCAGCGCCAACGAAGACTCAGCTTGGCGTGAAATCCTCACGTATTTCGGCAACGCCGCGCAGGTGGGCTTGACGGCCACACCCAAAGAAACGCTGGACACCTCCAACAGCGACTACTTTGGCGAACCCATCTACACCTACAGCCTCAAGCAAGGCATTGAAGACGGGTTTTTGTCGCCCTACAAAGTGGTGCGGGTGGACTTGGACAAAGACACCTTTGGCTGGCGGCCCACGCAGGGCATGACCGACAAACACGGCCACCTGATCGAAGACCGCATCTACAACGCCACCGACATGAACCGCAAACTGGTTCTGGAACAGCGCGACCAAGTGGTGGCCGCCAAGATCACCGAATACCTCAAGGCCACCGACCGCTACGCCAAGACCATCGTGTTTTGCGAAGACATCGACCACGCCGCCCGCATGCGCCAAGCGCTGGCCAATGCCAATACCGACATTTGCAAAGACCACCCCAAATACGTGGTGCAAATCACGGGCGACAACGCCGAGGGCAAGCTGGAGCTTGACAACTTCATCGACCCAGAAAAGCCCTACCCCGTGATCGCCACCACCTCCAAGCTCATGAGCACCGGGGTGGATGCGCAAACCTGCAAGCTCATCGTGCTGGACCAAAACATCAAGTCCATGACGCTTTTCAAGCAGATCATTGGCCGGGGCACCCGCCTGCGCGAAGACCTGGGCAAAACCTGGTTCACCATCCTCGACTTCAAACGCGCCACCGAACTGTTTGCCGACCCCAAGTTTGACGGTGAACCTGTGCAGATTTACCAGCCCAATGAGGGCGACCCTGTGACCCCGCCCGACGAGCTGGCAGGTGCATCGGGCGTTGATGGCCACCTGGTGACGGGCCAACCCGATCCGCTGGCTGACCCCTTTGGCGCCACTCCCGGTGGCTACACCGCACCCGGCGCAGGTGGCGGTGATAACAACAGCGAACCCAAAAAATACGTCCTCGGCGGCATGGTCATCGTGGCGGTGGCCCGTGAGCGCGTGCAATACCTGAGCGCTGACGGCAAGCTCATCACCGAAAGCCTGCGCGATTACACCCGCATCAACCTCACCAAGCAATACGACTCGCTCGACAAATTTTTGCAAGCCTGGAACGATGCCGAGCGCAAAGCTGCCCTGGTGGAAGAACTCGAAAAACAAGGCGTACTGATCGAAGCACTGGCCGAAGAAATTGGCAAAGACCTTGACCCCTTCGACTTGCTATTGCATGTGGCCTACAACATGCCGCCCCTGACCCGCCACGAGCGCGCCAATCGCGTCAAAAAGCGCAACGCCTTCACCCAATACGGCCCGGTGGCCCGCAAAGTGATTGATGCACTCATCGACAAATACGCCGACGAAGGCATCGCCACCATCGAAAGCAACGAAGTCCTGAAGGTCCAACCCTTCACCGACTTTGGAAGCCCCGTGGAACTCATCAAAAGCTTTGGCGGTCGCCCCCAATACCTGGGCGCACTCCAAACGCTGGAGCGCGAGCTGTACAACACATCTACATAACGAACACGGGTACACAAAGACAATGAAAGATCTATTCAACAAAGCCAAATCCAAAGCTGGTGATTTGGTGAGATCCGCAAAAGATGTGGGGCCTGATGCGGGAGACATCAAACGTGCAGCCGACTTTCTGGTGGATGCTGCAACCAAGACAGCAACAGAAGTCGGGCGTCTTGGAAAAGATGCACTTAAGACCGATATGACCAAAGACGCGGCGGCAGGAGCCGCGATTGGTGCGGCTGTGGCTGTACCCATTCCCCTGGTTGGGCCTATCGCTGGTGCAGTTGTTGGGGCAGGCTTGGGTGTTTACAAAAATATCAAGCAAGGCCCGAAGACCGAACGCCCGGTTGCTTTGCCGAACGACACATCTTCAAACGTCATTGAAGCGGAAAGCAAAATTGTTCCATCGGTCGATAAATTCGAAGAGCTCAGCAAGTTGCATGATTTGAAAGTCAAAGGTGTCTTGACCGAAGAAGAATTCGCCGCTGAAAAGAAAAAAGTCTTGGCCCGTTGAATGACTTTGAGCAAGTAAAGAAAACCATGTCCAACCTCTCCTCAGTCATCAAATCCATCCAAGACATCATGCGCCAGGACTCTGGCGTGGATGGCGACGCACAGCGCATCTCGCAGCTCACTTGGCTCTTGTTCCTCAAGGTGTTTGACGCACTCGAAGAAGAGCTGGAGCTGACCCGCGACGACTACAAAAGCCCCATCCCCGAAGCCATGCGCTGGCGCAACTGGGCCACGGACGCCGAAGGCATCACGGGCGATGCCCTGCTGGACTTTGTGAACAACCAGCTCTTTGCCACCCTCAAAAGCCTCAGCGGCGACGCCCAGCGCAACCCCCGTGGCTATGTGGTACGCGGTGTGTTTGAAGACGCCTACAACTACATGAAAAGCGGCCAGCTGCTGCGCCAAGTCATCAACAAGCTCAACGCGATTGACTTCAACCGCCAAGCCGAGCGCCACCAGTTCAACGACCTCTACGAAAAAGTCCTCAAAGACCTGCAAAGCGCCGGTAACGCGGGCGAGTTCTACACGCCCCGCGCTGTGACGCAGTTCATGGTGGACATGGTCAACCCCCAGCTGGGCGAACGCGTGATGGACCCAGCCACCGGCACGGGCGGTTTTTTGGTCTGCGCCATCGAGCACCTGCGCAAACAAGTGCACAACACCGAAGAAGAAGCCACGCTGCAAAACAGCATCCTCGGCGTTGAAAAAAAGCAGATGCCCCACATGCTGTGCGTGACCAACCTCATGCTGCACGGCATCGAGGTGCCCAGCCTGGTCCGCCACGACAACACCCTGAGCCGCCCGCTGCGCGACTACACCCCGGCTGACCGGGTGGACGTGATCTTGACCAACCCGCCCTTTGGCGGCATCGAAGAGCCGGGCATCGAGCACGGCTTTCCGGCCGATGTGCGCACCAAAGAAACAGCGGATCTGTTTTTGGTGCTCATCAAGCACATCCTCAAAACCAATGGCCGCGCCGCGCTGGTGCTGCCCGATGGCACGTTGTTTGGCGAAGGCGTGAAGACCCGCATCAAAGAACAACTGCTGGCCGAATGCAACCTGCACACCATCGTGCGCCTGCCCAACGGCGTGTTTGCGCCCTACACCGGCATTAAAACCAACCTGCTGTTCTTCACCAAGGGCAAGCCCACCGAACACGTTTGGTACTACGAGCACCCCTACCCAGCGGGCGTGAAGAACTACAACAAAACCAAGCCCATTCGCATCGAAGAGTTCGATGCCGAAAAAGCCTGGTGGGGCACCGAGGCCGATGGCTTTGCCGCCCGTGTGGAAAACGAACGCGCTTGGAAGGTGAGCATTGACCAGATCAAAGCCGCCAACTACAACCTCGACCAAAAGAACCCGCACGCCGCCGAAGTGGTGAGCCACGACCCTGACGATTTGTTAGACCAGTACCGAGTGTTGAGAGCTGAAGCCCAAGGCTTGCGAGATCAAATTAAAAAGACGCTCACTGAGGCGTTTGTCCGATGAACGAAGTTGCATTTCAGGAATTGCTCTTAGATGCGCGGACCAGCGAATCAGTTTCAGGTCTCAGAAAACTTGTGTTGGCATCAGCCCTTCGCGGTGACTTTGATGATCAAAATGAACGGCAGCGACAACTTTCCGAAGCATTGAATTCAATACATGCGCTTGCCGCTTCGAATAAAACTAACAAGGTTCGATTGCGTAAAAGCGCATCAGAAATTAATCCGTCTGAAGACCTACTTTCCGTTGGCAATGAATTTGTCGTTGAGCTTGGGGCGATAGCAACCATAGAAAAAGGTAAAACTGGAATCAAGGATGCAGTTCCAGGGGGGTATCCGCTTGTAGTGACGGCGGAAGGCCGCTTAACGGCAGACCATTTTGATTTCGAAGGTCCTTCCGTCATCATCCCATTGGTCTCATCAACGGGGCATGGCGATGCAAGTCTGAAACGCATCCATTACCAAGACGGCAAGTATGCGGTTGGCAGCATTCTTTGCACTGTCCAATCCCGGTTTCCAGAGGTGGTTCATCCGCGCTATCTTTACGAATACCTTTCCACTTTTAAAGATGAACTGCTTGTCTCACGAATGTCGGGGACAGCGAACGTGAGCTTGACGGTTGGGAAAATTGCCGAAGTGCCTGTACCGCTGATTACCTATGAAGCGCAGGAAAAGCTAGACCGTTTGATGTCGTTGTGCGACGCCCTCGAAGCCAGCGGCCAGCTCGAAGCGCAGCAACACGCCCAACTCGTGAACACCCTGCTGGGCACGCTCACCCAAAGCGAAACGCCCGAGGCACTGGCCGACAACTGGCAACGCATCGCCACCCACTTCGACCTGCTGCTCGATCGCCCCGAAGCCGTGGACGCCCTCGAACAAACCATCCTCCAGCTGGCAGTGCGCGGCCTCCTCGTCCCCCAAGACCCCACCGACGAACCCGCCAGCGTCCTCCTGCAAAAAATCCGCACCGAAAAAGATCACCTCATTGCCCAAGGCAAGATCAAACGCGACAAACCCCTGCCACCCATCACCGACGAAGAAAAACCGTTTGAGTTGCCGCAGGGGTGGTCTTTCGCTCGCATCAGTGAGTTGGTCGAGATGCTGAATGGTTACGCGTTTAAAAGCGAATGGTTTAAACCAACCGGTACACGGTTGTTGAGAAACTTGAACATCAGCCATGGGTATGTCGATTGGTCACAACCAGCTTGCATTGATACCAATGCGGCAAATGAGTTTTCGCAGTTCGATCTTAAAGTTGGTGATGTCGTCTTATCGCTTGATCGTCCAATCATCTCCACGGGATTGAAGTACGCAGTGATCCAACAGGCTGATTTGCCTTGCTTGTTGCTTCAGCGGGTGGCACGTCTGACACCCCATCCAATTGCAATGTCCCTTGAATTTTTGGAACTTTGGCTGCAGTCGGATTTGTTTGTTGGGACGATTGATCCAGGGCGAAGCAACGGCGTTCCGCACATATCGACCAAGCAAGTTGGTGAGTTGATTGTTGGCTTGCCGCCAATGACCGAGCAATCTCGCATCGTTACCCGAGTCAACGAACTCCGCAGCCTTTGCGCTGATTTACGGCGCCAGATCGTCAAAGCACGTGTCGTGGTGGCAAACCTGTCCAAATCACTTGTGGCTGAGGTTTGAGAATGATTGCTCCTGTGAGCTCGCATATCCGCAGCGTTGACATGCTGCTGATTGAAGAATTGTTCGATATGGGTGCTGGCTATGTTTTGGACTTTTCTGATCGAACATTCGCCATCTTCTTTGCCGAAGAGCTGAATATTGACATTGATAACCCTGCTTATGCTTTAGATGGCCGCTCTAAAGCCAAGCGCCTGCGCTGCTTTCTTCGCACGGTAGACAAGCCACTGCTCATCCGTACTTTGCAAGCACTGTGGGAATACCGCGAGGCGGTTCGCCAACGACGCGGGCAAAGCGAAGCAGTGCCTAATGCTGAAGGTCGTTTTTTAGGTCTGATTAATAAGTTGGCAGGACAGACGGTCAGTACTCAATCGTCACATCAACCAACGCCCGCGACAGACCGACCCAAGTTTCAGTTGCTCAAAGCAGAGTTGCTTCAAATCGCAACACTGGCTCCGCATGCGCGTGGTTATGCATTTGAAATCTTTCTCAAAAAACTATTTGATGCGTTCGGTTTGTCAGCGCGTGAGCCATTCAGTCTGCATGGCGAACAAATCGACGGTAGCTTTCAGTTGGAAGGCCAAACCTACTTGCTGGAAGCCAAATGGCACGCTCAAAAAATTGGCGTTGCAGAACTGCACACATTCCACGGCAAGCTTGAGCAGAAGGCAGCATGGACGCGTGGCCTGTTTGTGAGTGACAGCGGTTTCTCTGATGAAGGACTTATAGCGTTTGGGCGAGGCAAGCGTGTCCTTTGTATGGATGGCCTAGATATCGCTGATTGCCTTGCGCGTGAGTTGCCACTAGACCATGTGCTGTCTGTCAAGGCTCGATACATGGCGGAAACTGGGCAGGCGTTTGCAAGGGTCCGGGATTTGTTTCGCTGATTTTTCAAATATAAAAATGAATTTTTACAAAAACCGTGATGACATCAGTCTGACCTTGCCGGAGGTCGTCGGTGTGAGAGATATTGCGCCATTGATTTCTGCTCTCAGTGAAGCGCGTGCTGCTCAAGGCAATGTAGAGCTGGATTGTTCTAAGGTTCGTTTCATTGATCCTTTTGGGATGACAGCGTTGTCTGCGGCGATCAGTGAGGTTCAAGCTCAGAAGCGACGTGTTGCATTGACATGGTTAGACGCAAAGACTGTCAGTTATCTAGAGCGCATGAATTTCTTCGTCGATAACGACATTGACGCAGTAGATGTTCCGGTAAATCGTCAACGAAATGATTTGAGGAGCAAGTTGTTAGAAATCACTCATATCGTTGATAGTGGGACATCAGAGGCAGTGGCCGATCAATTGGCTGCAGCTATTGTGTTCATGATCATTGGGCGCGCTGAGAAAACAAACAATGATCAAGCTATAGATTTGGAGTACGACCAGTATTACCGACCCTTGCGTTATGCACTTTCCGAGTTGATCGAAAACTCACTGACCCACGCTCGTCGCGAAGGTGCTCATGATGCATCAGTATGGGTAGCTGCCCAGTTTTACAAGGATGCACTAGTTGGTGGGCGTGTAGAGGTTGCGGTGGTGGACAATGGTTGTGGCTTTTTGGCGACATTAAAGAACCATGCAGAACTGCCAGAAAATACGCATGGCGCAGCGATCAAAACTGCGCTCAAACCCAAAGTTAGCTGCAATCGTGACATGGGGCCATTTGGGGAGAGTGTGAATGAGGGCGTTGGCTTGACGACTACCGTTCGAATTTCCAAAGAGACCGGAGGTACGGTTCACATCGTCAGCGGTGACGCCTTGTTCGCTGAAAACTTAGCGATAGCAACAAAACGCAGTGATCAGATCAAGGTTTTGCCGGGTTGTTGGGATGGCGTTGCGATTTCGGTGACTTTCACCGGCGCAAAATTACCTTCTGTCAAAATTTCTGACTTGTTGCCTCCGGTTGGGGAGGCAAAACAAGTAAAAGTACCAGTTGTGTTGAGGTTTGACGAGTAATAGTATGATTCAACCCTGATATCCAATGACCTCGTTAGCTCCCCCTAACTTTTGAGGACGCCTCATGACTACGCAAATCGCACTTCAGCAGCACGCCTTGGGCCGCATGATTGGTATGCGCTCATCTGCGGTTCCCATCCGTCACTCCATTGAATCGGCTCTCCGGGATGGGCAAGATGTGGTGGTTAATTTCACAGGAGTGGAGGTCACACAGTCTTTTGTAGATGAGCTGTTGGGTGCTCTCATTCTTCGAGATGGGCCGCAAATTATGCAGCGCTTGATACTTAAAGGTTGCTCTGAGCAGACGCGTGGAATTGTCAAATTTGTGGCAACAGACCGCTCCGAGCAGTTCTTAGCGTCTGTTCATTAAAAGATTGTTCAGTTTATTTTGGGGCCTCTGATATCAGAGGCCTCTTTAACTTGTGGTCTGCCTAATCTGTAATAGGCCACGAACCCTACTAGTATTAAAATCCACCTTCCCCAAGGAGCGTTGCAGCCCGCCACCGTCCAGGTGCAGCAGGTCAGGCTTGGGGTATTCAATTTCTGATTGTTTTTGCACAACGACGCTCACCTGTAAGCCCAAGGTGAGCCTGTGTCCGTTGTCGCGTCCAAATCCATTGTTGTTCCCCCCATGAAATTGTCCGGTCTGGAGCCTGTCCTGATCGGCACCGATTCACTGTTCGTCAACGTCGGCGAACGCACCAACGTGACCGGCTCCAAGGCCTTTGCCCGCATGATTTTGAACGGCGAGTACGAGCAGGCTTTGGCCGTGGCGCGTCAGCAGGTCGAAAACGGTGCGCAGGTGATCGACGTGAACATGGACGAAGCCATGCTCGACAGCCAGGCGGCCATGGTGCGTTTTTTGAACCTGATGGCCGGTGAGCCCGACATCGCGCGTGTGCCGGTGATGGTGGATTCGAGCAAATGGTCGGTGATCGAGGCCGGTCTGCGCTGCATTCAGGGCAAGGGCATCGTGAACTCGATCAGCATGAAAGAGGGCGCGGGCGAATTCAAGCGCCAAGCCAAGCTGGTCAAGCGCTATGGGGCGGCTGCTGTGGTCATGGCCTTCGATGAAAAAGGCCAGGCCGACACCTACGAGCGTAAGGTCGAGATTTGCGAACGCGCTTACCGGGTACTGGTTGATGAGGTGGGTTTCCCACCCGAAGACATCATTTTTGACCCCAACATTTTTGCCATCGCCACCGGCATCGAAGAGCACAACAACTACGCGGTGGATTTCATCAACGCCACGCGCTGGATCAAGCAAAACCTGCCGGGCGCCAAGGTGTCGGGCGGCGTGTCCAACGTCTCGTTCAGCTTCCGGGGCAACGACCCGGTGCGCGAGGCCATCCACACCGTTTTTTTGTACCACGCCATTCAGGCGGGCATGGACATGGGCATCGTCAATGCGGGCATGGTCGGGGTGTACGACGACCTGGAGCCTGTGCTGCGTGAGCGCGTGGAAGATGTGGTGCTGAACCGCCGCCCTGATGCGGGTGAGCGCTTGGTCGAAATTGCCGACAGCGCCAAAGGTGCGGCCAAAGACGAGAGCACCAAGTTGGCTTGGCGCGGCACGCCCGAAGCGCCGGTGAGCGTGGCGCAGCGCTTGAGTCACGCACTGGTGCACGGCATCACCGACTTCATCAACGAAGACACCGAAGCCGCTTACCAAGACGTGTTGGCCCAAGGTGGCCGCCCCTTGCATGTGATTGAAGGCCCACTGATGGACGGCATGAACGTGGTCGGTGACCTGTTTGGCCAGGGCAAGATGTTCTTGCCGCAAGTGGTCAAGAGCGCCCGCGTGATGAAGCAGGCCGTGGCGCATTTGTTGCCCTACATCGAGGCCGAAAAACTCGCCCAAGAGGCTGCAGGCCAAGACGTGAAGGCCAAGGGCAAGATGGTGATCGCCACCGTCAAGGGCGATGTGCACGACATTGGCAAAAACATCGTCACCGTGGTCTTGCAGTGCAACAACTACGAAGTGGTCAACATGGGCGTGATGGTGCCTTGCCACGAAATTTTGGCCAAAGCCAAAGAAGAAAACGCCGACATCATCGGCCTGTCGGGCCTGATCACACCCAGCCTCGAAGAGATGCAGTACGTGGCGGCCGAGATGGAAAAAGACCCGTACTTCCGTGAGCGCCAGATGCCGCTGTTGATTGGCGGTGCCACCTGCAGCCGCGTGCACACCGCCGTGAAAATCGCGCCCAACTACAGCGGCCCGGTGGTCTATGTGCCCGACGCTTCGCGCAGCGTGAGCGTAGCGCAGGGTTTGCTGTCAGATCAGGCGGCCAAATACATCAGCGAACTGAACGCCGACTACGCCAAGGTGCGAGAGCAGCACGCCAACAAAAAACAAACCCCAATGTGGACGCTGGCGCAGGCCCGCGCCAACAAAACGCTAATCGACTGGACCCAAGGCGTGCCTGCCGCGCCCAAGTTCATTGGCCGCCGCGTGTTCAAGAACTACGACTTGGCCGAAATCGCACAGTACATCGACTGGGGCCCGTTCTTTCAGACCTGGGATTTGGCCGGGCCTTACCCCGCCATCCTGGATGACGAGATCGTGGGTGAACAAGCCCGCAAGGTGCTGGCCGACGGCAAGGCCATGCTGCAAAAAATCATCGAAGGCCGTTGGGTGACGGCCAACGCGGTGCTGGGCCTGTACCCCGCCAACACAGTGAATGACGACGACATCGCGCTGTATGCCGACGAATCGCGCAGCCAAGTCGCCATGACCTGGCGCGGCCTGCGTCAGCAAACCGAAAAACACAAGATCGATGGCGTGATGCGCCCCAGCCGCTGCCTGGCCGACTTTGTCGCGCCGCAAGGTACAGCCCAGGATTACGTCGGCGTGTTCGCCGTCACCGCAGGCATTGGTGCCGACAAACGCGCCGAGGCTTTTGAGGCCGCGCACGACGACTACAGCGCCATCATGCTCAAGTCGCTGGCAGACCGCCTGGCCGAAGCGCTGGCCGAATGCCTGCACAAGAAAGTGCGCACCGACCTGTGGGGCTACGCCGCCTCAGAAGGCTTGAGCCACGAAGATCTGATTGCTGAAAAGTACCAAGGCATCCGCCCCGCACCCGGCTACCCTGCTTGCCCCGACCACAGCGCCAAAAAAGCCATGTTTGATTTGTTGCAATGCGAAGACATTGGCATGGGCCTGACCGAAAGTCTGGCCATGACCCCTGCGGCCAGCGTGAGTGGTTTTTACATCGCGCACCCAGAGGCGCAGTACTTCAACGTGGGCAAAGTGGGCGACGACCAGGTGCAAGACTTGGCGCAACGCAGCGGCGTTGAGGTCAAAGCCTTGCAGCGCTTGCTGGCCCCCAACCTGTAAACACCATGCACAACTTCTGGACCGCGTGCGGCCACCAACACCTGACCTGCAACGAACGCGGCTGGCTGAGCCCCACACCCGATTACTGGCGTCTGTGGTTGCAACGCCCCGAGTTGGCGCTGGTGCCCGAATCGTGCAAAGCCGAAAAGCGTTTGCATCAGGCCTTGTTGGACGCGCCTTTGCTGCAAGTCGGGCCCGGTGATTTGAAAGCTGTCAAAGACGCGGATGCACGGGCCAACTACGCGCTATTTTTAAGCTTTCGTGACGATGTGCAAACGGCGGGTTCGCTCGAGTCGGCCTACATCGGCTGGATGCGAAGCGGCCATAACCCATGGCCTCCGCTGTTCATTGATCTGGTGGTGCAGGCCATCGTGTGCCATGTGCTGCGCGATGAACAAGACGCCTGGGTTTGGCGTGCCGCCGAGTTGCTGTTTCGCCGTCAGCGCATCACCGTCGAGGGTGGCCGCGTGCTGTCAGGCGACAGCGACACGCTGGACAGTTTGCAAGCCACGGGTGGCTTGGGCGAGATGGGCCGGTTGCTGATCGAAGGGGGTGCGCCGCTCAAGGCGGTCGATGTGAAAGTGCTGCACAAGGACAACGCCGAGCGCTACTTTGCGCAGCGTGAAGGCCTGGGCCGTTTTGCTTTTTTACTCGACATGACGCACGAAATTCAAAACGAACTGCCGCACGGTTTGATTTTGAATATGGTCAATGCGCGATCGGGCCTGAAAGCCTTGTCGGTGGTGCTGGCCCGCTGGGTGCAGCACTTTCTGGGCGTGTCGGTGCAGATCGAGCCGGTTCAAAAAGTGGACGATCCGGCCTGGCGCTGGCATGTGGGCCTGGACGTCACGGCCACGGCCTTGCTCAACGACCTGTATCAGGGCCACGAACTGGACACCCAACGCCAACAGCAACTCATCAGCCTCTTCAAGCTGCGCTTTGAAAACCCGCAAGACATGCGTGCCGATGTGCAGGGCAAGCCTGTTTATTTGGGGCTGGCCATGAATGCGCAAGGCCTGCTCAAGCTCAAACCACAAAACCTGTTGCTCAATTTGCCCTTGGCCAGTCAGGTCTGAGTTTTGTTGGCCCAGGTGAGTATTCGATCGGATTTTTAATGACATCCTTGATTTCAATCACGCGCCGCCGCGCTTTTGGTTTGTTCGCTGCCACAGCGGTGTGCCCTGTGCAGGCCGCCACACCCATTCCCGCGACCTGGGCCGACACCTTGCGCACCGCGCGGGGCCAAACCGTTTACTTCAATGCCTGGGCGGGCAGCGAGCGCATCAACACCTATTTGCAATGGGCGGCAGGCGAGTTGCAGCGTGACTTTGGTGTCAAGTTGCAGCACGTCAAGATCAGTGACGCGGCCGATGTGGTCAAGCGTGTGCGCACCGAAAAGCAGGCGGGCCGTCAGGACAGCGAGGGCACGGTAGACCTGATTTGGATCAACGGCGAAAACTTTGCCGCCATGAAGCGCGAGGGTTTGTTGTCGGCACCGTTTGCCAAGACACTGCCCCACTTTCAGTGGGTGGACACGGTGGGCAAGCCCACCACCTTGGTGGATTTTTCGGTGCCCACCGAGGGCCTTGAATCGCCTTGGGGCATGGCCCAGCTCACCTTCTTGGCTGACCGCCAGCGCTTGCCCAAGCCACCGCAAAGCATGGCCGAGTTGTTGGCGCTGGCCCGCACGCAGCCGGGGCGCATCACCTACCCCCGCCCGCCCGAGTTCCATGGCACGACCTTCATGAAGCAGGCCTTGCTGGAGCATGCCCCCGATGTGAAAGCGCTGGCCCAGCCGGTGACACCCGAGGCCTTGCAGCTGCAAGCGGCACCGCTGTGGCGATTTTTAGATGCGCTGCACCCGCACTTGTGGCGTGGGGGCAAGCAGTTCCCGCAAAATTCGGCGGCGGTGCGCCAGATGATGGCCGACGGTGAGTTGTTGCTGGCCCTCACCTTCAACCCCAACGAAGCGGCCAACGAGATCGCGGCCAAGCGCCTGCCCGCCACGGTGTACAGCTGGCAGTTTGCCAAGGGCACGATCGGCAACACCCACTTTGTCGCCATCCCCTACAACGCGCCCAGCAAAGCCGCTGCGCAAGTGGTGGCCAACTTTTTACTGTCACCTGCCGCACAAGCACGCAAAGCCGACATCGACGTGTGGGGCGACCCCACGGTGCTCGATGTGGCGCGTTTGCCCGCGCACGAGCGGGCCATGTTTCAGTCGGCCCCGCGTGCCGGGCAATTGGTGCAGTCGTCGCCCGCCTTGCCGGAGCCGCATGCATCGTGGGTCGATGCGCTCGAAAAAGAGTGGGTTCGCCGCTACGGCGTGTGAGATGCCTGCCCTGTGTCTTTGCAAGTCGGGGCACCCGCCACCGACCGACAGGCCGTGAGCTTTGTGTGGCCTGCGCTGCTGGCGCTGGTCGCCGCCGTGCCCATGGGCTGGGCATTGTGGGCCGCACTGGTGCAAATGGCCGATGCCGCTGCCTGGCAAGCCCTGTGGGCCGACCCCCAAACCTGGCGTGCTTGGGGCATGACGCTCTGGACTGGCTTGGCTTCGACATGGCTGGTGTGGTGGTCGATGGCGCGTGTGTTGGCCCATGGTTTCATCCGCCAAAAATTGGCCAAGTGCTTGAGCCATGTGCCCGCTTTGTTGGCCACACCGCACGCGGCCATGGCCGTGGGTTTGGTGCTGTGGCTCTCGCCCAGCGGTTGGGCATTGCGCTGGGTCTCGCCGGGCCTCACAGGGTTTGAATCGCCGCCGCCTTGGCCCACCACGCAAGACCCGTGGGGCTTGGGTTTGATCTTGGCACTGTGGCTCAAAGAGTTGCCGTTTTTGCTGTGGGTGGCTGCCACACAAATGCAGCGCGAAGACCTGCGCCGCCGTTGGCAGACCGAATACACCTTGGCCCAAACCTTGGGCCACACGCCCATGCAAGCCTTTGCCCAAGTGGTCTGGCCCCAGTTGGCGCCGCGCTTGCGCTGGCCCTTGCTCGCGGTGTTGGCCTATGGCCTGACGGTGGTCGACATGGCCCTCATCATCGGCCCGGCATCGCCGCCCACTTTGGCGGTGCTGGCTTGGCAATGGCTGGGCGATGCCGACTTGGCGGTGCTGTCCAAAGGGGTGGCGGCTGCGGGCTTGCTCACTTTGAGCGTGGCGGTTTTGGCGCTGGGTGCTGTGGTTGTTTTGCGAGTGGGCTTGCCTTGGCCCGGGCGAATGTCTTGGATTTGGAGCGCCGTGGGCATGGCCTATTGCGCCGTTTGGTTTGCGCTGGCCGTGGGCAGTGTGTCGGGGGTGTGGCCGTTTCCCCAAGTGTGGCCATCGCTTTGGACGGGCGATGCCTGGGCACAGGTGATGGCCAGCGCCCGCACGGTGTGGACCACTTTGGGCTTGGCCGTGGCGTCGGCCAGCCTGTGTCTGGTTTGGTCAATGGCCTGGCTTGAATGTGCCAACCACCGCTGGCAACAGCGGCTGCGCCCTGCCTGGTTGCTGCCCTTGGTGCTGCCCTCGGTGCTGTGGGTGCTGGGGCTGTACAGCTTGGCGCTGCAGTGGCGGCAAGAGGGGCAATGGCTGGGCTTGTGCTTGGCGCACGCGGTCATGGTCTTGCCCTATGTGCTGCTGGCACTGGAGCCCGCTTACCGCGCGGTAGACCCGCGCCAAGCGGCCGTGGTGGCCAGCTTGGGTCATGGCCGCTGGCGGTATCTGGTGCGCATCAAATGGCCGCTGCTCAAACGCGCCATCGCCTCGGCTTGGGCGGTGGGCTTTGCGGTCAGTGTGGCGCAGTATCTGCCCACGCAATATGTGGGCGCAGGCCGCTTTGCCACCGTCACCACCGAAGCCGTCACATTGGCGGCCGGTGGGCAGCGCACGCTCATGAGCGCTTATGCGGTTTTGCAAATGCTCTTGCCCTTGCTGGCCTTCGCGGTCGCAGCAGCTTTGGGCAGGCCCCGACAATTTGAGAAGATCGGGGCCATGAAAGATCGCACATGACATCCGCGCCATGAACACAAGTTTGCACGTCACCATCGACCGCCTAGGCAGTGCCAGCCACACGCTGGTGCAGGGCCTTCGCTTGGCGGTGCCTGCGGGTGAAATCCTCACGTTGATGGGCCCCAGCGGCTGCGGCAAAAGCTCGGTGCTGGCCGCCATAGCGGGCACCTTGGCCTGCGTGCCCGAAGGCCTGCAGCCCTTGCAGATGGCGGGCCGCGTGCAGCTGAATGGCCGTGATCTCACGCACCTGCCCACGCACCAACGCGGGGTGGGCTTGGTGTTTCAAGATGCGCTGCTGTTTCCGCACCTGAGCGTGGCCGGCAACTTGCTGTTTGCTGTGCCAGGCCATTGGCCACAAGTCGAACGCCAAGCGCGTGTCACGCAGGCCCTCAAAGAGGCCGACTTGAGCGGTTTGGGTGAACGCGATCCGTCCACACTCTCGGGTGGGCAGCGGGCGCGTGTGGCGCTCATGCGGGCGCTTTTGGCCGAGCCACAAGCGCTGCTGCTCGATGAGCCTTTTTCCAAACTCGACGCGGCCTTGCGCGCCCAGTTGCGCCCTTGGGTGTTTGCGCATGTGCGCGAACGCGGCATCCCGGTGGTGCTGGTCACGCACGACGAACAGGATGTGGCCGACCCGCAGCGCGTGGTGCAACTCAGCCCTAAGGGCACCGACATGGGCGCAGTGGCACATGTTTGACCGCCAAGCCCAAGCGCTTTTGCGCCCCGTGCTGAACGCCGCTGCACGCGGCTTGGTGCGCGCAGGCATCAGTGCTGACGCGCTGACCTGGCTGGGCTTTGCCATCGGCATGGCCGCCGCCGTGGCCATTGCGCTGCAAGCGTGGTGGTGGGGCTTGGCGCTGCTGCTGGCCTCGCGATTGCTCGACGGGCTGGACGGCAGCGTGGCCCGCCTGACCCAGCCCACCGACGCGGGCGGCTTCTTGGACATCGCGCTGGATTTCGTGTTCTATGCCGTCATTCCCCTGGCCTTTGCGGTGGCCAACCCCAGCGCCAACGCACTGCCCGCCGCCGCCTTGCTGGCCAGCTTCATCGGCACCGGCAGCAGCTTTTTGGCGTTTGCCGCACTGGCTGAAAAACACGGCCTGACGGACACCGCCTTACCGGGCAAAAGCTTTTATTTCTTGGGCGGCCTGACCGAAGCCACCGAGACCATTGCGGTGTTTGCGGCGATGTGCATCTGGCCTGAACACTTTGCGGTGTTGGCTTATGGGTTTGCGGGCTTGTGTGCGGTGACGACGGGGATGCGGGTGGGGTGGGGGTATCGGCGCCTAGGCTGATTATCGAGTTCGCCTTTCGATTACCTGATCTGGCTCACGTGGTGCAGGAGTTGCCTCTCCACCAGGTGCGACACAACGAAAATGCAACTCAGTAGAACCTAGCTGAGCAGGCCGTGCAGGTGTTGTTGTGACTTGAAGCGTTTTGACTTGAAGTCCCTTACCCCTGCAAAAATCGTTTGCCTCTTGATAAACAGCAGCTTTGTTGCTGAGCGAGACACCCAGTCCTGGGGTTCCGTCTTTCTTCCCGATTAAATATGAGTCTTGGTCCATTGGAATGATGCCAGTGCTGGCGCAGCCAGCGAGCACGATAACCAGTAAATATAGGAGTTTCATTTTATTTCCGAGGTCAAGAATTTGGAGATTTGCGAAAGCGATGCACAGAGCTTACGTATCGCTTATTTATGCTTGTTTGAGCGAAAACCGATTACTGCGGCTAGCTAAATTACCAGTTTCCCGAGGCCTGCGAACCAGCCGAATCTCCAGCTTGCAACCCAAGGCATCTGCGTACTTGGTCAGCGTTGCCAGCGATGGCGAGTGCTTGCCACTGCCGGACTCCATGCGTGCAACAGCAGATTGGGTGGTCCCGATTTTTTCGGCCACTTGCGCTTGGGTCAGGCCTTGCGATGTGCGGGCCTTCAAGAACTCATCTAAAAGAGAAAACTCGTCGCTCAGCTTGTCAAATTCTGCTTTGACAACCGCATCGACCAGTGCCTGGGTGCGCAGTTGTTTATGCGTCAGCATCTTTCCACTCCTTCATACGCTTGCGCGCAAGTGCCAATTCTTTGGGCGGTGTTCTGTCGGTCTTCTTCACAAACTGATGGAGCATGACAATTTTGCGATTCACCACCGTACAGAAAAATACGCGTCCAATACCTTCTCGGGACTTCAATCGCAGCTCAAAAAGACCTGAACTCATGGCCCGCGTGTGGGGCATTCCCAAATCCGGGCCAAATTCCATCATTCGATCAGTGCAATGAAAGTACCTTGCCAAAATGCCGGGCGGTAAAGCCAGCACATCAGCCTGTAACTTTTCATCGTGATATTTGATGTCCCACTTCATGCGAGAAATATAGCATGTTTGAGATAATTTGCTGCTCGGACCTGCTGGTCCTCGATGCGATCTTGAATACTTCTAGGCTCTTTGTTTGCGCCTCCCACTTGCTTGCGAGTTGGTTGAGGTTATGGGCGATTGCGGTGAATACGCCACTTATTCGCCGTAATATACGCGGTGAATAAAGCGCATAATCACCGCATGTTCGCCGACAAGCCCCCCCGCAAACGCACTTATCTGTGGCAGCGCCCCGACTGGCCGCAGTGGCGATATGACGCGACTGCGCTGGCAGGGCCGTTGGCACAGTTGCACCGTGCGCAAGGTGAGTTGGTCGGCCGAATGGCGCATTTGGGCTTGGCGGAGCGCGATCTGGCGACTTTGCAGGTTTTGACGCAAGAGGTCATCACCACCAGCGCCATTGAGGGCGAAACGCTCAACTTGGAGGCTGTGCGCTCGTCCATTGCCCGTAAGTTGGGGGTGGACATTGGCGCCCTCGCGCCCGCTGACCGCCATGTGGATGGTGTGGTGGACATGGTGTTGGACGCCACGCAGCAACACGCCCAACCGCTCACGGCCGAGCGCTTGTTTGGTTGGCATGCGGCGCTGTTTCCCACAGGCTTCAGTGGCCGTCTGCGGATTCAGGTGGGCAACTGGCGCAACGACGCCACGGGGCCGATGCAAGTGGTCTCAGGCCCGGTGGGTCGCGAAAAAGTGCACTTTGAGGCACCGCCCGCCCACGCACTGTCCGCACAAACAGCTGTGTTTTTAGAGTGGTTCAATGCCGGGCCTTTGGGTGATGCGCTGGTGCACGCTGGGCTGGCGCATTTGTGGCTGGTGACATTGCACCCGTTTGACGACGGCAATGGCCGCATCAGCCGAGCCGTGGGCGACATGGCCTTGGCCCGAGCTGAAGGCTCTGCACAACGGTTTTACAGCCTGAGTGCGCAAATTCAGCGTGAGCGCAAACAGTATTACGAACAACTCGAAGCCACCCAACGCGGCACGATGGACGTGACGCCATGGCTGCAGTGGTTTTTGGCCTGCTTGCTACGCGCGGTGCAGGGTGCTGATGGCTTGCTGGCGGGTGTGTTGGACAAGGCCCAGTTCTGGCAACGCTGGTCTGGCACACCCCTGAACGCACGCCAGATTTCGGTGCTCAACCGCGTGCTCGATGGCATGGACGGCCAGTTGACCAACGCCAAATGGGCCGCCATCGGAAAATGTTCGGCCGACACGGCGCTGCGCGATATCAATGATTTGTTAGCGCGAGGCGTATTGCGCCGCTTGGAGGGTGGCGGGCGCAACACGGCTTATGGTTTGGTGAGATCAAAAGACCCGAGATAAAAACAGCATGTCTGCATTCATTCGGATGCGTTCAGACGCCCGACAGCTGGGTCACACCCCATAGCCCCATCAGCTGCCACGACACTATGACTTGCAAGCGCGACACATTGAGCGACATAATGACCATCAATACTGTCGCTCTAAGCCGCACTTTACCCGTTAAGCGCGACAAATTGCCCGAAAAGGCCACCCCATGCCCCGCATCACCCCCGCTCACGAATTGCAAATGATCGAATCCATCGTGGTCGCGCACCCCGGCGGGATCGGTATTGCCGAGATCGAGCTGGCCATGGCGCAGCGTAAGGGCGGGGCGCTGAACCGCCGCACTTTGCAGCGCCGCTTGCTCAAACTCATCGATGCGCAGCGGATCGCGTCTGAGGGGCAGAGCATTGCGCTGGTTTACAAGCCGGTGGCGCAGGCTTGGGCGCAGCTTGCGGGCGGTAGCTGTGTCGGGGGCGTCATGGCCCCTGTGGCCCAGGCGGAGCCCGATCTGCCGGTTTCGCCCGCAGGCGCCAGCATCCGTGATCGGGTCCGCCAGCCGCTGATGCACCGCCGCCCGGTGGGTTATCGGCGTGAGTTTTTGGAGTCGTATCAGCCGGGCGTCACGTTTTATTTGCCAGCCGACTTGCGAAGCCAATTGCACGAGATGGGCCGCACGCCTGCCCATGAGCGACCCGCAGGCACCTACGCCCGCGACATCTTGAGCCGTTTGTTGGTGGATTTGTCGTGGGCTTCATCGCGGCTGGAGGGCAACACCTACAGCCGCTTGGACACGCAAAACCTGATCGAGCATGGTCAGGCTGCGCAGGGCAAGGACGCCATCGAAACGCAGATGATCCTGAACCACAAAGCCGCCATAGAGATGCTCATTGAGGATGCGGACGAGGACACGAACGAGGTGGGCTTTGATGCCTTCACATTCAAAAACTTGCATGCCGTGTTGTCGCAAGATTTGATGCGCGACCCGCAGGCCAGTGGCCGTCTGCGTCGGCGCTTGGTAGAGATTTCTGGCACGGTGTTTCACCCCGTGGCCATGCCCCAGGTGATTGAGGACTGTTTTGAGCTGCTGCTGATCAAAGCTGCCGCCATTCCCGACCCGTTTGAGCAGGCGTTTTTCCTCATGGTGCAGCTGCCGTATTTGCAGCCGTTTGAAGATGTGAACAAACGCGTGTCGCGCATTGCCGCCAACATGCCGCTGATCCAGCACAAGCTGTGCCCTTTGTCGTTCATCGATGTGCCCGAACGGGCTTACATCGAAGGGACTTTGGGGGTGTATGAACTCAACGAGGTCGATTTGTTGCGCGACGTGTTTGTGTGGGCGTATGAACGCTCGTGCCAGCGTTATCTGGCCATCACCCAAACCATGGTCGAGCCGGACCCCCTCAAAATCAAATACCGCGAGGCGCTGATTCAGGCCGTGCAGGCGGTGGTCAAGGACCTGCAAGCGCCCAGCCCAGACGCGCTGGCCACTGTGGTGGCGCGAATGCCTGTGCCCACAGCCGACCAGGACGCGTTCACCCGCATGCTGGCCGAGGCGCTGCAGCAGTTGCACGAAGGCAGCGTGACCCGTTACCGGCTGCGTCGCTCGGAATACCTGGCTTGGCAGTTGGTTTGCTCGGGTGGTGACGATCACCTGTCACTTTCTGCCGCGCCGCAACGAACTGCAAGTTAATCGGCGTTATCGTTCATGGCCTTGGGCAGCGCACATCTCGCACCATCCGCCAAGTCATCGCCCCATCAGGAGTTCCCGTTTCATGCGCCTTCGTCAAATCATGTTGTTGCTCTTGTTGGCCTTGGTCATCGGCGCTTTTGTGGTGCTGGACTTGGGGCGCTACTTGAGCTTTGAGCAACTCAAGGCCAGCCAGGCCAGTTTTAACCAGCTCTACGCACAGCAACCGTTCACGGTGGCGGCTGTTTACTTTGGGGTTTATGTGCTGGCCACGGCGCTGTCGTTTCCGGGCGCGGTCATCATCACGCTGGCCGGTGGGGCGGTGTTTGGTTTGGGCTGGGGCTTGTTGATCGTGTCGTTCGCGTCCACCCTCGGTGCCACCTTGGCATTTTGGGCCTCGCGCTTTGTGTTGCGCGACTGGGTGGAATCCCGTTTTGGCCAGCGCTTGGCCGACATCAACGCGGGTGTGGACAAAGAAGGCGCGTTTTACCTCTTCACTTTGCGCCTGATCCCGGTGGTGCCTTTTTTTCTGATCAACCTGCTCATGGGCCTGACGCGCATGAAGACCTGGACGTATTACTGGGTGAGTCAAATCGGCATGCTGGCGGGCACAGCGGTGTATGTGAATGCGGGCACGCAGTTGGCGCAACTCGATTCGGTGCAGGGCATCTTGAGCCCGGCGCTCTTGGGCAGTTTTGTGTTGTTGGGCATCTTTCCCTTGTTGGCGCGGCGCGGGGTGGCGGCCATTCAAAAGCGGCAGGTTTATGCGCGCTGGGCCAGCGTGCGCCCCAAGCGCTTTGACCGCAATTTGATCGTCATCGGTGGTGGTGCGGCGGGCTTGGTGTCGGCCTACATCGCTGCGGCTGTCAAAGCCAAAGTGACCTTGATCGAGGCGCACAAAATGGGCGGCGACTGTTTGAATTACGGTTGCGTGCCGAGCAAGGCTTTGATCAAAAGCGCCAAGCTGGCGCACCAGATGCGCCACGGTGCGCGATATGGCCTGAGCGACACCGCGCCCAGTTTCAGCTTCAAGGCGGTAATGCAGCGTGTGCACGATGTGATCAAAGCCATCGCGCCGCACGACAGCGTGGAACGCTACACCGGCTTGGGCGTCGAAGTGTTGCAGGGCTACGGCAAGTTGGTGAACCCGTGGACGGTGGAGGTGGCCATGAACGATGGCCAAGTGCAGCGGCTGACCGCACGAAGCATTGTGATCGCGGCGGGCGCACAGCCCATCGTGCCGCCCTTGCCCGGCCTGCACGAGGTTGGCTATGTGACCAGCGACACGCTGTGGGACGCGTTTGCCAAGCTCGATGACATTCCGAAGCGCATCGTGGTGCTGGGCGGCGGGCCGATTGGCTGCGAGCTGTCGCAAAGCTTTGCCCGCTTGGGTGCGCAGGTCACACAGGTCGAAATGGCCGAGCGCATCATGCTGCGCGAGGACGAAGAAGTCTCGGCTCTGGCGCGTGAAGCCTTGCATGCCGACGGTGTGCAGGTGCTCACCGGGCACCAGGCCTTGCGCTGCGAGCGCCGAGGAGAAGACAAAATTCTGGTGCTGGGCACGCAAGGGCACGAGCTTGAGTTGGCGTTTGACGCCTTGGTCTGCGCCGTGGGCCGCGTGGCCCGCTTGCAAGGCTATGGGCTTGAAGACATTGGCGTGCCCACGCACCGCACGGTGGAGACCAATGAGTACCTGCAAACGCTGTATCCCAACATCTACGCCGCAGGCGATGTGGCGGGGCCTTACCAGTTCACACACACTGCCGCGCACCAGGCTTGGTATGCGGCGGTGAATCCGCTGTTTGGCGACTTCAAATCCTTCAAGGTCGACTACCGCGTGATCCCGTGGGCCACCTTCATCGACCCCGAGGTGGCGCGTGTGGGCCTGAACGAACAAGAGGCCCAAGCCCAGGGCATTGCGTATGAGGTGACGAAATACGGCATCGACGACCTGGACCGGGCCATTGCCGACAGCGAGGCCCACGGATTTGTGAAGGTGCTCACCGTGCCGGGCAAAGACCGCATTTTGGGTGTCACGATCGTGGGCACGCACGCGGGCGACTTGTTGGCCGAATACGTGCTGGCCATGAAGCACGGCTTGGGCCTGAACAAAATCTTGGGCACCATCCACACCTACCCCACGCTGGCCGAGGCCAACAAATACGCGGCAGGCGAATGGAAGCGGGCGCACGCGCCGCAAAAGCTGCTGGCTTGGGTTGAGAAGTTTCACGACTGGCGGCGCGGATGAAGCGGCTGGGAAAAACCGCTTGGGCACGGCTGGCGCTGTTGGAGTGGGTCATGGTCAGTGGCACCGCGTCTGCCTTGGCGCAGGGCCTGGTGCCCTTGGTGCCTGCCGATGGCGCAGCGGCCAGCACTTGGCGTTTTGTGGGTTTCCCCAAGTCCAAAGCCGCTATCCCGGCCACGCGCTTTGAGTTAGACGAGGTGCAAGGCGAGCGGGCTTTGAAGGTCAGCACCGAGGCTTCGTATGGCACTTGGGTACACGATCTGCCCAAGGTCAATGCCATGCGTCTGCAATGGCGCTGGCGTCTGGACCAGCCGCTGACAGGCGGCAAAGCGGTGGCCGATATTTTGACCAAAGCCGGTGACGACGCCGCGCTCAAGGTGTGTGTGATGTTTGACCACCCACTGGACCGCGTGCCTTTTGTCGAGCGCACCTTGCTGCGCATTGCCCGAAAGGTCAGTGCCGAAGACCTGCCTGCCGCCACGCTGTGCTATGTGTGGGACAGCGTGCACCCCGCAGGCTTGCAAGGGGCCAACCCCTACACCCGGCGTGTGCGCTTCATCACGCTGCAAGGCCAGGGTGCGCCGCTGGGGCAATGGCAAGCCGAGAGCCGCGATGTGGCCGCCGACTTTGCCCGTGTGTTTGCAGACGAAACGCCCGTTGGAGAGCCCGTGCCCAAAGTGCGTGCGGTGCTGATCGGTGCCGACAGCGACAACACGGCGAGCCACAGCGTGGGCTGGGTATCGGGTCTGAAAGGGTCAGTTCCGTAACGGCGGCCTCAATGCGGAAACGGGGCAAGGCCAGGCGCGGCATTGTCGGGCAAGCCCCGGCGTGTGGTGTTCATCACCATGGCCAGCAAGCTGTAGTAACCGCAGTGCGCCGTCATGTCGATGACGCCCTGGTCACCAAACATTTTTTGCGCAGCGGCCCACGTCATATCGCTGACCGATTGGTTGTGCAACAGCTCTTGCAGAAAGTCGTACACCACGGTTTCTTCCGGCGTCATGTGCGGCGGGCGACGGCCTTCGGCAATCGCGTTGCAGGTTTCTTCGCTCACGCCCGCTTTCATGGCAATCGGTTTGTGGATATGCCACTCGACAGGCTGAGACCAATGGCGGGCCACCACCAGCACGGCAAATTCAGAATTCTGCAAACCCACGGTGTTGTCATAGCGCAGGTATTCGCCCACTTTTTGCAGGCGACGCATCAGCTCGGGGCTTCGCATCAGCGGCACAAAGGGGCCGCTCAGTTTGCCTCGTGGCCCGCTGATCAACTCATCCACTGCGGCCCGTTGGGCGTCTGTCATTTGATCGCGGGGGATTTCGGGCAAACGGTCGTTTTTGGGCATGCTCATGGGGTGTCTCGTTGTGGATGGCGGAAAAGAAGTTCCGTCGCAATTTAGCACCGACCCGTGTCTTGTTCAGTCGTGTGCAGGATAGCCTGCTGGTGCCACCGAAGCCCCCTGAATGCCGTGCCGGACAAACGCCTCGGCCACCCAGCCTGAGCGTTTGACGTCTTCAACAAACGCATTCAGGTGTTCGCGGGCCTGCGCGCTGCGTTGGGCAGGCATGCCCATGGCCTGGTGGATGACCATGAAGCGACCGGGCAGCAAGCGCACGCCCGGCAGGCGTTGGGCATCGGCTTGCAGTTGTTGTTTGACGCCTGCGGCCACTTCGAGTTGCTGGGCCATGAAGACATCGACCACAGCGGGCGAACTGGGCGCGCGCACGATGGGGGCATGTTTCAGGTGACGCGTCAAAAACAGGTCATAGGCGCTGCCTGCGCCCACGGTGACGCGGTTGCCTGCTTGGTCGACTTGCTCGTTGCTTTGAAGCGGTGAGTCGCTTCGCACCATATAGGCGCCTTCGATATCGACATAGGGTGGCGAAAAATGCAGGCCTTCGCCGCGCACCGGGTCGATGGCAAAAAAGCCGATGTCGGCCTCGTCTGCGCGCACACACTGCACCGATTCATCGGCTTTTTTGAAGATACGCCACGCAATGCCCACACCCAACTGGTCGGCCAATATGCGTGACAGATCAGCGGAGATACCGGAGGGCTCGCCCGTAGCGTCGAGCTTGGCCAACACCGGGTTACCCAAGTTGATGGCCACACGCAAAACGCCGTGAGGCGCGACAAGAGGGGCGGCCAAAGATGACAAAGACGGGGCAAATGAAGTGCTCATGGGGTTCCCAAAATGGACAAGTCAACAAAGCGCCATTTTAAAAACCCGTGCCGTGCAAGCGGCTTACAAGCGCCGGTGATCTTGGCGCTGCAACGCAACACGAAGCAGCTCACGCAGCGAGGCACGCGTGATGTCCGCAGACAGCGGCTCGTGGCGGGTGTGGGGTTTCGTGTTCACACCAAGTGCCCGGTCTTCACCAGAATCAAACAGCCTTCGCGGCTGAAAGGCTGGTGCTGGCTCATGTGTGGGCTGCGCAGCCAGCTGCCTGCAGGGTAGTCGCCGTGCTCGTCCGAAAAAACGCCTTCGACCACCAAGATCTCTTCGCCGCCCCAATGCCGGTGCGGGTTGAAAAACGTCTGCGGGGCCCAACGCACCAAGGCGGTGTTTTGGCTCTCAAAGGTGCCCAGCGGCAACACCTGCAAGCCATCCACCATGCCTTGATGCCATGCACTGCGGCGCGTGTCGATGACCACGCGTTCGTCATCACGCGGGTCCAGATGGCGCAGCTTGACGAACAAGGTGCAACCATCGGGTGAGGACGGCGCGTGCGATGTGCCCACCGGGTTCTTGATGTAGGTGCCGGGGCCGTACACCCCATGCTCGTCGTGCAGACGTGCCTTCGAGCACCAGAATTTCTTCGCCCCCACCGTGTGTGTGGGCGGCAAAGGCCGAACCCGGTGCGTAGCGCACGATGGACGTGGCCCGCGCCACTTCGCCGCCATCGCGTTCAAGCAAACGACGCGAGACGCCCGAAGCGGGTGAATCCACCCAATCGAGCGAGGGGCTGTGAATGACGCAGCGCTGGGTCAGGTCGGCGTTGAGCGTGGTGCTTGCAACAGGGGTTGTGTTCATGGTGTTCAGGTTTTCAACAGCACGGGCTCGATGGCTTCGCCTTGTGCGGTGATGCACCCGATGACAGCGGTGTGCGTGTAGCCCGCTGCCTGCAAGGCCTGCACACAGGCGGCCGCTTGCGCTGCAGGCACGCTGGCCAACAGACCGCCTGCGGTTTGCGGGTCAAACAGCAGGGGGTAGCGTGGGTCGTTGATGAATTCATCGGCGTTGCGCAGAGCGCGGCGCAGCCGCACATTGGCCGGCTGCAAAGAGCTGACAATGCCCGCCTGAACGCAATCCACCGCGCCGTCCAGCAGGGGCAGCGTGCTCAGTTGCAGTTCGGCATCCACGCCGGACGGACGGGTCATCTCGACCAGGTGACCCAGCAGGCCGAAGCCGGTCAGGTCGGTGCAGGCGGTGGCGCCATGCGTGCGCAAAATCTGCGCGCCCGCTTGGTTGGACTGCTGCATCGACTGCAGTGCCGCAGCGATCCAACGGCCCTTGGCGGCATGGCGCGCGTGCGCAGCAAACAGCGTGCCGGTGCCCATGGGCTTGGTCAAGAGCAGCACATCGCCAGGCTGCATGCCACCCTTGCGCATCACGCCCGTCATGTTTTCGTCGATCAGGCCGTTGATGGCAAAGCCCAGGGCCAGCTCTGCGCCCTCGCCCGTGTGGCCGCCCACCAGGGCGCAGCCTGCGGCGTTCAGCACTTCGATCGCGCCGCCCATCATTTGTGTGAGCAAGTCCTCGACTTTGCTTTCCAGGCCAGGCGGCACGGTGACCACGGCGGTGGCCGTTTGTGGCTCGGCACCCATGGCAAAAATATCGCCCAAAGCATGGTTGGCCGCCACCTTGCCAAACAGATAGGGGTCGTCGATGAAGGCCCGGAAAAAGTCCACCGTCTGCACCACGGCCATGCCCGGCGGCACGCGCACCACGGCCGCGTCATCTGGCGAATGCAAACCGATCAGCACATCAGGCCGCTCGACTGGCTGCAAGCTGCCCAAAGCGCGAGACAAAATATTGGCACCCACTTTGGCGCCGCAACCGCCGCAGCGCATGGCAATGGCCGAGATGGCTTGCAAGGACTCTTCAGCGGTCAGCGTCAAGCGGGTTGTGGGCGCTTGGCCTTTGGCCCGGATGTCTTTGAGCAACTGGCCCATGGCCCGCAGGGCCTCGCGCAGGTTGGCACCGGGTTGCAGCGCAGCGCGGGCATTCACCATGTCGGGCAACTCGGTGAAGCGGCGCATGAATTGGCGGTCGATCCGGTCTTTCCAGCGCCACACCCAATCGCCTGCAAAACCGAGAGGGCCGCGCGATGCCACCGCGTGGCGGTTGCCCGTCGAAATCAAGGCCAGCCAATGGCGCTGCGGTTGGTAAGCCACACACTTTTGACCACGCAGACTGCGTCGCAAATTGTCGGCCAGAGGCTTGGCCATGCGCACCGCAAACACACCGGCTTTTTCCAGCGGGCGCTCTGCAAACGAGGCGATGTCTCCCGCCGCGAACACCAGCGGGTCGTTCAGGGATTGCAACTGTGGATGGACGAGGATGAAGCCTTTGTCATCGAGTGCAAGGCCCGTGCTTTGCAGCCAGGCGGGGCCACCGGCCTGCGTGACCCACATGGTTTCGTCGGCATCGAAAGTGCGGCCATCGCGTGTGTGCAGACAGCCGGGCGAGATCTGCACCACCTCGGCCTGGTTGTAGACCTCGACGTTGCGCGCTTGCAGCACCTGGACAAAGCGCTTGCGCACGCCCGGGTTGTGCGTGGGCAAGATCGTCTCGCCCGAGGTCAGCAGCACAAACTTCAAATCTTCGGGGCTGCGCCCCAGCGCCTTGAATTCGTTGCGCAAACGGTATTGCATGGACAGCAGCAGCTCCACCCCGCCCGCGCCACCACCCACCACCGCGATCGTCATGCGGCCCCGGTGCATCGGCCACTGGCGAGCTTTGTCCAGCAGCGCCAGCCAGCGCTGGTTGAACTGTGCAATCGGCTTGACCGGCACCACCAGCGTTTGCGCACCTTCAACCTGTTGCACCTGGGGGGTCGAACCGATGTTGATCGACAACAGGTCGTAAGCCACGGCGGGTCGGTTCTTGCAAATCACTTTCTGGTTTTTGCGGTCGATGCTCACCACCGCATCGTGGTACAGGCGTGCCCCGGCAAAGGCACACAGGCGGCCCAGATCGATGTGCACCTCGTCAAAGCTGTAGTGGCCAGAAATGTAGCCCGGCAACATGCCGGAGTAAGGCGTGTCAATGTCGGTGCAGATCACGGTGATGCGCACGCCGGGTTCGGGCTTCATGGCAAACATGCGCAGCACGCCCACATGGCTGTGGCCGCCGCCGACCAGCACCAGGTCGCGCAGCACGGGTTGATCTAAGGGTTTCATCGAGTTGTCCAGAGGTCTTGCACCCAACGGTACAAGGCGGCGCGTTCGGCCTGGGGTTCAAACAAGGGTGCGCGCAAGGCGCACTGATGGCCCAAGTGTGCCACCAGGCCCGCGCTGCTTTGTTGATCCCGGCAAGCCAGCAACAAATCGGCCAGGCCTTGTGCGTCGCCAGTCTCAAAAATGCCCGCATAGTCCTCGCCCAGCAAGCCCAAATTGCCGTCGATGCGCGAGGCCAACACGGGCGTGCCGCTGCAAATCGCTTCCATCAGCACATGCGCGCCGCCTTCCATGCGGCTGGTGTGCACCAGCAGGTGGGCACGCTGGATGCGTTGCAGGGTTTGGGCGTGCGACAAAGCGCCCAACCAGCGGTATTGCGGGCACTGGGCTTGTGTGGCTTGCGCAGCCTGGCCCAACGCAGGGTCCAGCGCTGCGCCGATGTGGTCGATGAACACGCCGCTGCCTTGGGGCAACAAGCGCGCAGCCGCCATGAGGGTGAGCGGGTCTTTTTCTTCACGCAAATGCCCCACCATCACCACGCGCAAATGGCGTGCGGTTTTGGGCAAGGTCTGGCGCGTGCCAGTGGACTGGAAGATCACGCGGGCCTTGGCTTGGTGTGCGTGCGGCAAGCTTGCGATGCCCAGCCCTTGCAGCACCACCAGTGACTGCGCCAGGGCCAAGGAACGCTGGGCCATTGGGTCATGCGCGATGTCGCGGTAAAGATCGGTGCCCGTGAGCACCACACCCAGGCCGCGCTTGCCGTGCCGTGCGTGCCAAGCCTCAACCGAATCGGCCGAGCGACGGGCATGCAAGGCCAGCATCACATCGTCGTCTTCGGCTTGCGCATCGGGCCACTGCCGCACGATGCGGGCAAAATGCCCCGACAACATTTGTTGCCAGCGACGCGCGGTTTGCCAGTTGCCGTTGTTGGCGTCGGCCAAAGCGGGACTGACAATGACCACACGAAGTTTTTGCATGGGCGGTTTATACATGAATGACAGTACCGGGGCAGTGGCAGGGCCGAGCCCTTCAGGCATGGCTTTGGGCCGTTCTTTTGGCGGCTGCCTGGGTCCTGTGCACAGTGCGGTGCGCACCGCTGGACTTGAGGCTTTGGCCCAGGCCCTGAAAACCAGCCGTACCCGCACCCTGGGCTTGATGCAGGCTTGGCAAATGGCCTTGCCTGATTTGTCAGTGCCCCCCTTGCCCAGCATGAACCCACCGCTGTGGGAATGGGGCCACATCGCCTGGTTTCAGGAGTGGTGGACGGTGCGCAACCGCCAGCGCCACCTGGGCACGCACAGTGCCCTTAGCGGCGCTGTGTTTGATGCATCGCACTGGCCCAATGCCGATGCGCTTTTCAACTCCAGCGAAGTCGCACATGACAGCCGCTGGACTCTGGCGCTGCCAGACCTGGCCGAGACGCAGGCTTATTTAGCGCAGACACTGCAGCGCAGTCTGGACCACTTGCAGGCCTTGCACGACGCCGGGCGGGCCACGAGCGATGACGACTTGTATTTTTGGCGCTTGGTGCTGCAACACGAAGACATGCACAACGAAGCCTCGGTCTACATGGCGCAAGACTTGGGGCTGGCTTTGCCACACACGCTTTGCTGGCGTGAAGGTGCGGCGATTCATGCGGGCACCCAAGAAAGCGCCATGGGGCTGAATGGGTCCATCCAGGTGCCTGCACAAGTTCACACCTTGGGCCACTCGGGGCCGGGTTTCGCCTTTGACAACGAACGCCAGGCCCACCCTGTCACGGTTGCTGCGTTCGAGATTGACGCAGCGGCCGTCAGCTGGGCACGTTACCTGCCTTTTGTGCAAGACACAGGCCACGCACTGCCGCCCCATGTGCGGTTTGCGTGCGGCGAGCAAGAGACTTGGCAAGTGCGGCAGTTTGGCCAATGGCAAGCCCTGGATCTGCAGGCTCCGGCGGTGCACCTGAACGCGCTCGACGCCCAGGCGTGGTGCCAATGGGCTGGCCGGCGCTTGCCGACCGAGGCCGAATGGGAATGTGCCGCGCAGCAACCCCGTTTTGCGTGGGGCCAAGTGTGGGAATGGACGGCCAGCAATTTCTTGCCATACCCTGGGTTTGAGGTGCACCCCTACCGCGATTATTCAGAGCCCTGGTGGCATGGCCACCGCGTGCTGCGCGGGGCCTGCGCCGCCACCTCGGTGCATGTGGTGGATGTACGCTACCGCAACTTCTTTGTGCCCGACCGGCGCGATATTTTTGCGGGCTTTCGCTCGGTGGCGGTCTAAAGCGCCATCAAGCGGCTGCCCACAGCACCGCAAATCGTTGGGCCGGATCGGTCCAGACACGGGTCGAAGCAAAGCCTGCGGACAACAACAAGGCCTCAAAGCCAGGCACCCTCCATTTGCAGGCGTTTTCGGTGTGGATGGTCTCGCCCTGCGCAAACAAGCGCTCGCCGCCCGGCCATTGCACCCGCACCGTTTGGCGCGCCTGCAAGTGCATTTCCACACGCGATTGGTCGGCATTGAAACGTGACAGGTGCCGCCAGTCGCGCACCGAAAAGTCGCTGCCCACCAAGCGGTTGATGTGCAGCAGCAAGTTCAGGTCAAAGGCCGCCGTCACGCCCAACATGTCGTCGTAGGCGGCTTCCAGCTCGGCCGCGTCCTTGATCAAGTCCACCCCGATCAGCAAACCGCTGCCTGTCGCCGTGCCGCAAGCTCGGTGCAGACTTTGCAAAAAGTCCAAGGCTTGCTCGGGCGTGAAGTTGCCGATGCTGGAGCCGGGGTAAAACAGCACACGCGGCTGAGCAGGGGCCAGCGCCAGTGCCTCTGGTAATTCAAGGCCGCCCGAAAAATCGGTCCCCAAGCCCGCCATGCGCAGGCCGGGGTGCTGACGCTGCAGACTGTCTAAGGCTTGTCGTACAAAGTCCACCGAAATGTCCACCGCCACATAACGTCCGGCCTGCATGGGGCCCAGCAGGCGCCCGGCTTTTTCGCAATTGCCCGCACCCAGGTCGATCCAGCAAGCGCCTGACGGCAAATGCTTTGCCATGTCGGCGCTGTGCAGACGCATCAGCTGAGCTTCGGTACGGGTCAGGTCGTATTCGGGCAGTTCGGTGATGGCCTCGAACAAACGCGAACCCAGCGCGTCGTAAAGGTATTTAGGGGATGTAAAGGCCTGCGGGGCACTCAGGCCCAGCAAGAGTTCTTGTGCCACGGCAGTGGCGTTGTGCTGGTACAGCTGGATAAATTGTGGCTCGGACATGCGGCAGATGTTAGTGCAGCCACCAACGTGTGTGCTTGTTTGAGTGCGCAACCCTCAAAACCAAGAGCTTGCGCCAACGCAAACAGAAATGTAAACAGGGTGTGCTAAAGTAATTAAGCAATTACTTAATTAAATAAACATGCCATCCCAAACCAAGCAAAAAACCGAAGACCGGCAGCTGGCCTTGGTGGCGGCGGCTTTGCAACTGGCCGCCCAAAAAAGCCCGGCACAGATCACCACCGGCGCGTTGGCGGCGGCGGTGGGCATCACCCAAGGGGCGGTTTTCAAGCACTTTGAGAGCAAAGAGGCCATCTGGCTGGCCGTGATGCAGTGGGTGCATGCGGAGTTGATGACGCAGCTGCAAGCCGCAGCACAAGCACCCCTCGACCAAGGCCAGACCTTGGCGGCCATGCGGGCTGTGTTCATGGCGCATGTGCAATTTGTGCAGGCTCAGCCGGGCGTGCCTCGGCTGGTCTTTCAGGAACTGCAACACCCGCAGCCCTCACCCCTCAAGGCCAGTGTGCAGCAGCTCATGGTGAATTACCGCCAATTGGTGCACGGTTTGCTGTTGCAGGCGCAAGCACGCAAGCAGTTGGCAAAAAACATGGATCTGAACGCCGCCACGGTGCTGTTTGTCGGGGCCATTCAGGGCTTGGTCATGCAGGCCCTGATGGCCGGGCACTTGAGCGATATCGCCGAACAGGCGACCACGGTTTATGACATTTACGAGCAGGGCCTGGTGCAGCCCATGCCCTCATCGACAAGGACAAAAGCATGAACTGGACAGTGCAAAACAAACGGCGTTGGCTCACGGGCGGGGCCGCATTGGCGGTGTTGGCCATCATCGGCTTGGTGGCTTTTCGGATCGGGCCTTTGGCACCCAACCGCGTCACTGTCGCAACCGTCAAGAGCGAGCGCATCACGCCCGCCGTGTTTGGCATTGGCAGTGTCGAGGCACGCCAAAGCTGGTTGATAGGGCCGATGACGGCGGGGCGTGTTTTGCGCGTGCTGGTGGATGTGGGCGACAAGGTCAAGGCGGGCCAGTGGCTGGCCGAGATGGACCCGATCGATCTGGAGCAACGCCAAAAAGCACAAGAGGCCGCCATGGCCAAGGCCGTCAGCGTGCAAGCCGCGGCCAGGGCACAAGTGGCCGATGCACAGGCCAGGCGCGAGCTGGCCCAGTCGAGCTGGCGACGGCAGCAAGACCTGGCTAGCCAGAACTTCATCAGTGCCACCGCTTTGGAAGCGCAGCAGCAAGCTTGGCGATCGGCCGAGGCGGCGCTGCAAGTGGCCCAAGCCAACGCCCAGGCCGCCGCGCAGGACATGGCCCGGGTACAAGCCGAAAGTGCGGGGGTGGCATTTCAGCGCCAGAGCATTCGCATGCTGGCCCCAGCCGACGCCGTGGTCACCAGCCGCGATGCCGAAGCGGGCAGCACCGTGGTGGCCGGTCAGCCCGTGCTCAAGCTGGTCAACCCGCAAAGCCTATGGGTGCGCATGCGCGTGGACCAAGGCCGCTCGGCAGGCCTGGCAACGGGTCTGGCTGCACGCATCGTGGTGCGGTCTCAACCGCAACAAGTTTGGTCTGGCGTGGTGGAGCGGGTGGAGTGGCAGGCCGACAGCGTGACCGAAGAGCGCATTGCCCAAGTGGGCTTCCGCCTCGAAGCCGGGCAAGTGCAACCGGCTGTGTCGATGGGGGAAATGGCCGAAGTGACGCTTGACTTGCCGGCCAGCGCCGAAGGCCCCGTGGTGCCACAAGCCAGCATGCAAAAACACCAAGGCCAAACAGGGGTGTGGCGACTGTCGGCCAGCGGCGCTGTTGAATTTGCACCCGTGCAATGGGGCGCGGTCAGCCTGGACGGCCATGTGCAAGCCCTTACCGGCTTGAAGGCGCAGGACCGGGTGGTCGTTTACAGCGAAAAACCCCTGCAACCGGGTGCGCGGGTCCGGGTGGTCGAGGCCTTGGTGGGTCAGTCAAAGCCATGATCAGCCTGGCCGCCCGCGACATCCAGCACAGCTGGGCCAAATTCATCCTCACGGGGGTGGGCCTGGGTTTGCTGATCGGCGTGACCTTGACCATGGCCGGTGTGTTCAGGGGCATGGTGGACGATGCGCAAGCGCTGTTGAACAACAGCGGCGCCGATCTTTGGGTGGTACAAAAAGACACCCAAGGCCCTTACGCGGAATCGTCCAGCCTCAAAGACGATGTGGTGCGAAGCATCCGGGGCATGCCCGGCGTGGCGCAGGCGGCCAACATCACATACTTCACCATGCAGGTGCAAACCGCCGGGCGCGAAACGCGGGCCATGGTGGTGGGCGTGGAGCCTGGTGCGGGCGGCTTGCCGGGACAACCGGGGCACCTGTTGGCGGGCCGCCACCTCACGCGCAGCCACTACGAGGCGGTGGCCGACATCAAAACCGGCTTGGCCATAGGCGACCGGGTACAGATTCGCCGCCACAGCTACGAGGTGGTGGGCCTGACGCAGCGCATGGTTTCTTCGGGCGGTGACCCGATGGTTTTTATTCCCCTGAAAGACGCGCAAGAAGCGCAGTTTCTCAAGGACAACGACGCCATCGTGAACGACCGCATTCGCACGGCGGCCAACCCAGGCTTTAACCGGCCCGGCGTGCCGGGCCTGCTGGAAGCGGTGCAAAACCTCCAGACCAGCAGCCGCAACGTGAACGCGGTGCTGGTCCAAACGCAAGCAGGCTGGGGTGCCGAGCAAGTGGCCGAGCCCATCCGACGCTGGAAGCATCTGACGGTCTTCACCCGCAACGGGATGGAAGAAATTTTGGTGCAAAAACTGATCGCCACCTCAGCCCGCCAAATCGGCATGTTCCTGGTCATCCTGGCGGTGGTGAGCGCGGCCATTGTGGCGTTCATCATTTACACCATGACGCTGGGCAAAATCCGAGAAATCGCGGTGCTCAAGCTCATCGGCACGCGCAACATCACCATCGCCAGCATGATCTTGCAGCAGGCGCTGGGCTTGGGCGTGATCGGTTTTGTGGTCGGCAAAGTGGCCGCCACCTTGTGGGCACCGGTATTCCCTAAATTTGTTTTGCTGCTCACACAAGATGCGGTGTTGGGTTTTGTGGCCACGCTGGTCATTTGCGCATTGGCCAGCACCCTGGCCATCCGGGTGGCGTTGCAGGTCGATCCTGCACAGGCCATCAGTTAAGCAAGGAATTGGCATGAGCACATCTCAAGGCGGCATCCTGATCGAGAACCTGCGCAAAGTTTATGGCCATGGCGACACCGCCGTAGAGGCCCTTAAAAATGTCAATATGCAGGTGGCACCGGGCGAGGTGGTGGGCCTGGTTGGGCCGTCCGGCTCGGGCAAGAGCACCTTGCTCAAATGCCTCGGAGCCATCATCGAGCCCACCTCGGGTCGCATGACCTTGGGCAAGGAAATCATCTACGACAACGGGTGGAAAACCCCCGACTTGCGCGCCCTGCGCCGCGACCGCATTGGTTTTGTGTTTCAGGCCCCCTACCTGATTCCGTTCCTCGACGTGACCGACAACGTGGCCTTGCTGCCTATGCTGGCGGGTGTGCCCAACGCGCAGGCACGGCAGCAGGCGCTGACCTTGCTGCATTCGCTGGATGTGGCACACCGGGCCAAGGCGCAACCGTCTGAGCTGTCGGGCGGTGAACAGCAGCGGGTGTCGATTGCCCGCGCCCTGGCCAACAAGCCCCCGGTGATCTTGGCTGACGAGCCCACCGCGCCCTTGGACAGTGAACGTGCATTGGGCGTGATGCGCATTTTGAACAACATGGCCCGTCAGGCACAGACCGCCATCATCGTGGTCACCCACGATGAAAAAATCATCCCGACCTTTCGGCGGATTTACCACATCCGCGATGGGCAGACGGTGGAAGAGGCCGGCGAAGGGCGTGCGCTGGAATGACGAACGCTCGCCGCCAGTGTGGCCAAAAAATGGTGGGTGCCAACGCCACAAAAGCCCGCTTTGTTCGCATAATGACCGCTTTATAAGCGCACTCTGATATTCATCAGACCTCGCACAGTGCCAAGGAGATGCCCCATGAATACCGCAACCGTTTCTGCAGCCGCCGCAGTCAGCCCGCCAGACACCCGTTATGTGTGGTTCCGCAGCCGCGATGATGTGCAGCCGTATTTGAACGAAACGGCCGTGCGCATCCGTGCAGGCATCATGTTGGCCATTCCGATTTACATGGCCTTTACCTTGGTCGATGTGGTGTTTGGTGGGCGTTGGAACGTCACAGGCGATGTCATCACCGACACGTTTGAGACCGATTTTGATGGCCGGATTCTGTACATGGTGGAAGCGGTGCGACGCACCTACGATTACACGGTGCAGACCTGGTTTTTGTTCTATGCCCTGTTCGAGATGCTGGCGGGCATGAGCGTCAAGACCTCTTACCTTTCCCCCACAATATGGTTGTCTACCTGGCTGGCCCGGCGTTCGCCTGCGGTCTGGAAGCCATTGGCCCCCAAGCGTTTTGCATGGGGCATCGGGGCCAGCATGATCTCGCTGTGCCTGGTGTTTTTTCACCCCGAAAAATTTGCCGCTGCGGTCAACACCGTGACCACTTTGCCGCTGCTGCCCACCACCGAGCAGTATTTGCCGCGCTGGTTGCCCTTGCTGATGGTTTGGGTGTGCTTGGGCTTCATGTGGCTGGAGGCTATTTTGGGCTTTTGCGTGGGCTGCAAACTGCACGCGCTTTTCGTCAAGCTGGGCTGGCTGCAAGAAGAGTGTGAAGAGTGCAACAACCTGAACTTGCATGCCTGAACTTGCGTGCCGAAAGGCTTGACGACAGGCCATCAGGCGCGGACTCAATGCTTTTTAAATGCCACGTTTCAATCACGCGTTTCTAGGGCTTGTCGTTGCGCAGCCCACAGCGCTGCCGTGCTCAGCACGCTGGCCAACAGCAGCCAACCCAGCGCCACACGGTAGCCTGTGGCCGGTGACCACAGCAAACCCACAGTCAAGGGTGCGGCGGCGCGGGCCAGCGCGATCGGCATGCCCAGCAAACCGTTGAGTTGACCGACATGGTCACGGCTCACGTACTGCGCCAAGGCGGTGCCCTTGACGATGGTGATCATGCCGTTGCCCAAACCGAACAGCAGCACAAACACCAAGGCCCCCAAAGGGTGAAAGCCGCCCAGCAACAGCGCCAGCAAACCCAAGGGAATAAAGCCCGGAATCCAGCGGTTGGCGGTGTGCACGTCCCAGTGGCGTTCAAACACAAACAACACCAAGCGCCCGACCACCTGGATCACGCCAATGGCTGCGGGCACGGCAATCACCCAGGTCGGTGACAAACCCGCCTCTTGCAACAAAGCGATCATGTGCGCGGGCAAGGCCGAAGTCACCGACATCATCAGCACCATGAACAGGGCCAGCAGCCAAAACGGCGCACGTCGCAGGTGTTCGCGCACCGACACCGGAGGCACCAGGTCAGCAGAGGTGTGGGCGTGCTTCAGGCGGCTTGGCGAGCGCGGTGCGCCACGCAACAACCCAGCGTGCAAGGGCAAACACACTGCAAACTGCAGCACCGCCAAAGCCCACAGCGCATGCCGCCAGCCCCACAAGTCCATCCACCAGGCAAACAGCGGGATGAACACCGTGCTGGCCAGTCCGCCCAAAAAAGTCAATGTGATGATGGCGCGGCGAAAGTCTTGTGGAAAACGGCGTGTGACCACCGCAAATGCCGGGGTGTAAAGCGTGGCCGCCAGACCCAAGCCCAGCCAGATCCAGGCGGCATAAAACCCCGCAATGGATTGCACAAAGCTGTGCCCCAGCAAACCCAAACCCACCCAAACCGAGCCCACGCTCATCACCCAGCGCTCATGCCCTGCGTCAATCCAGCGGCCCACCAGATAAGCCATCAAGCCCTCGGCCAGCAGCGCTAAGCTGAAGGCCAGCGACGACTCGGCCCGGCTCATGCCCAGCTCGGCCTCCAGCGGTGCCATGAGCAGCGAGAAGGTATAAAAAACACTGCCCCAGGTGATGAGCTGGGGCAGGGACAGCCAGAAACTGAAGGCCCCAGGGGCATTGGGAGAAGGCGGGCGAAAAAAACGCATCAACGCATTATCGCGGCACCCTTTTGAGCACCGCCTTTAGCCAGAATGCAGCCACGCCTGAACTTGGGAACGTGCAGGCATGGCCGTCACCGCACCCTGTGCTTGTGTAGACAACGCTGCTGCCGCATTGGCCCATCGCAAGGCCTGAGGCCAAGGGCTTTGCTGCGCCAATTGCGCAGCCAAAGTACCCGTGAAGGTGTCGCCTGCACCAATGGTATCCACCACTTGCATGGCATGACCGGGCACCCACAAGGGCACGGCGTCGGGGCGGAACAGGGCACAGCCCCGTTCACCCAGCGTGACCACCAGCGCGCCCACGCCGCGTTGCAACAGACGCAGTGCCGCAGTCTCGATGTCTGGTGCATCGGCCAGCATCAGCAACTCGCCTTCGTTGGGGGTGAGCACATCGACCAAAGGCCACAGGGCATCGGGCAAGGGCGTGGCCGGTGCCGGGTTTAAAAGCGTCAACACGCCATGCGCGCGGGCGATTTCAAATGCCGCGAGTGTGGCCGCCAACGGGACTTCGCACGAGGCCATGACCACCCGCGCATGGGCCAGCATGCCCGTAGCCGCCTGCACATGGGTGGCGGTCAGGCCAGCACCTGCACCGGGGTAAACGGCAATCGAGTTGTCACCATCTTCGTACACCAAGATCAGTGCGGTGCCGTTGGTTTCGCCTGCGCCGCGCAGCACATGCTGGCTGTCAATGCTTTCACGGGCCCAAAGGTCCAGGCCCATCTGCCCAAAATCGTCACCGCCAATGCGCGCGATCAGGCCCACCTGTGCGCCCTGGCGCGCAGCGGCTATTGCCGCGTTACTGCCCTTGCCGCCTGGCAGGCGATCAAACGCCTGCGCCATGCGGGTTTGGCCACGTTCAAGCGGTTGAGGAATGTGGGCAATCAGGTCCACATTCCAGCTGGCCACGCAAACGACGTCAACGGCCATCAGGTGGCTCCTGGCGTGCCGTAACCCATGGTGCGCGGCAACCACAACACAATTTCGGGGAAGATGGTCATGGCCACCAACAGGCCCAGCAGCATGACCAAGAACATCCAACCTTCGCGCATCATGTCGCCAATCGGGATGCCGGTCAGCGCCTTGGTCACAAACAGCAGCATGCCAAAAGGCGGGTGGATCAAGCCGATCATCATGTTCAGCACGACCAACACGCCAAAGTGCACCAAGTCCACCCCCAGCAGTTTGGCCGCAGGCAACAGCATGGGCACAAACACCAGCAGCAGCACCGACACATCGAGAAAGCAACCCAAAATCAGGAACAAGGCGTTGACCATGAACAAAAACTGCAGGCGGCTCAGGTGCAAGTTGTCGACCCATGCGGCCATGGCCTGAGGCACGCCTTCGGAGGTGAAGGCGTAGTTCAACATGAACGAGCCTGCCAGGATGATGGTGATCACTGCACTGGAGCGGGTCGATTCGAGCACCACGCCCCAAAATGCCTTCCAGCTCAAAGCGCGAAAAACGAAGGCCGCCAACACCAAGGCATGCAAGGCCGCCACGGCAGCGGCTTCGGTCGGGGTAAAGGCCCCCGAATAAATGCCGCCCAACAAGACAATGGGCATGGACAAAGGCAAAGCGCCACGAAACAAGATGGCAGGCCATTCCTTGAATGGAATCGGTTCTTCACGCGGCATGTTGCGTTTGCACGCGATGTAATGCACCACACTCATCATCAAGATGGTCATGCACACACCAGGCACCACGCCGCCCAAAAACAAGGCACCGACCGAAGCGCCGGAGACCAAGGCATAAATCACCATCGGGATGGATGGCGGAATGATCGGCCCCAGCGTGGCGCTGGCGACCACCACCGCACCGGCAAAGCCGGGCGTGTATTCGGGCTTTTTGAGCATTTGCTTGATGGTGACCAAGCCCGGCCCTGCGGCGTCGGCAATGGCACTGCCGCTCATGCCTGAAAAAATCACGCTGACCAAAATATCCACTTGCGCCAAGCCACCGCGCATGCGGCCCACCAGGATGCGGCAAAAGTCAAAAATACGCTCACTCACCGTGCCCGCGTTCATGATGTTGGCGGCAAACACAAACAGCGGCACCGCCAACAGCACGTAACTGTTGTACAGACCGTTGCTCACCTGCTCGGCCACCAGACCCAGGTCTTGCCCCTTGACCAACAGATAGGCCACACCCGCCATGAGCATTGAAAACCCGATCGGCATGCGCAGCAGCATGCCGATCACCACCACGCCCACAAGGGCCCACAAAGCCAAAGTCATGTCGGAAGTCCTTGGGCTTCAAGGCCCTGTCCTTTGATGGCTTGCCAGATGCCAAAGGCACTGCGCAACACCAGCGCCACCAGCAGCAGTACAAACGGTAAAAACACCCACTGAAACGAGATGTCCAGCACAGGCGATGACTCACGCGCCATGAAGTGCACATAGTCCCAGCTGGCAGGAATGGCCACCAAGGCCAAGCCGCCGATCATGAGGTTGCCCACGATGCGCATGACACGGCGGGTGCCCACACTGGCGCTGTTCCAAAGCAGATCAAACACCACCTGCTCCCGCTCAGGCACCATGAAGGCCGCAGCCCACAAGATGGCCCAGAGGTAGAGGATCACAGCCAGCTCGTCAGACCACGGCAGCGGCTTGTTAAAGCCGAAGCGGGCCGTGATCTGCACCAAAAAGGTCAGGAACAGGCAGAGGAAAACAAGGCCGCCGAACGTGTCGGCAGCTTTTTTGAACCAGCGCATGTTCAGCGGGTGTTGTTGATGCGCTCAAGCATGCCTGCGGGCCAGACCTTGGCGTAATCCGACTTGGCATAGGTGTCCTGCACCGACTTGCGGAAAGCCTCCAGATCGGGCGTGGTCACCTGCAAACCTTGCTGCTTGAAGAAGTCCACGATCTGGGCTTCTTCCTTGATGCGGTTCTCGTTGTTGAACTGGGCAGCAGCTTGCGCAGCAGCCTTGACGTTTTGCTTTTGCGCAGGCGTCAGGGCATTCCAGGTTTTGTTCGAGATCGCAATGAAGATGCTGTCCACCAGGTGGTTGGTCAGCACCAGTTGCTTGGTCACTTCATAGAACTTGGCGGCGCGCACTGTCGGCAGTGGGTTGTCTTGACCGTCGATGGTTCCGGTTTTCAGGCCCAGATACACCTCGCCAAAAGCCAGCGGTGTGGCGGTTGCGCCCAGGGCTTCACCCAAGAACAACCATTCTTTGGTGCCAGGCATGCGCAATTTGATGCCTTTGAGGTCGGCAGGCGTTTTGACGTTGCGCGCTTCGCGCAAGTTGACCTGGCGGGTGCCCAGATAGGCGGTGGACAACACGGTCACGTCCATTTTTTCAGAGACGGATTTGAACAAGCCTTCACCAATGGGGCCGTTGAACACCTTTTGCTGGTGGGCCGGATCGCGCACCACATAACCGGCGGTGAAGATCGAAAACTCGGGCACCAGTTTGGCCATGTCGAAAGCTGAGATGGCCGACAGTTCCAGGTTGCCACGGGCCATGGCGGCCGGTTCGGTGCCTTGCTTGAACAAGGAGGCATTCAGGTTGATCTGAGTGTCGAACTGGTTGGGCGAGGATTTGTCGAGCGCGTCCTTGAACACCGTCCACATCTTGGCGTGCCAGTCGTCGGGCACTGCGGGCGTAGAAATGCGCATCGGAATTTTGGCTTGTGCCAAGGCTTGCGTGCTCATGCCGAGCATGCTGCCAATGGCCAGAGCCGAAACGCTGGCGGCCAACAGGCCGCGACGCAGGGTGGATGTGTTTTTCATGCTTGTCTCCTGGAGTTGTGGTGGGTGAAAGGAAAAGTGTGAAACGGCTTATTCGCGCGTGCGGTCAATGCTGAACTGCTGCACTTGTTGGGCAAAGGCCGCATGGGCCTCGGGCGTCATGGCCACCAGTGGTGCGCGCACGCGCAACCAGCTAGGGTCGTTGTGCAAGGTGGCCATGACGCTTTTGAGGGCAGGCATCAGCGAATGAGGTTTGAGTAAGTCAAGAATGGTTTGCACGCGCTGTGCATCGTGTGCCGTGCCGGGGGCAGTGGATTCCAGCACCATGCGGTGCACGATGCGCGGCATGAAGTTGGCCAATCCGCTGATGGCGCCTGTGCTGCCCAGCGGTCCCATGGTGGGCAAATCAGGTTCAAAACCCACATACACCGTGAGCGGCGGCATGAAGGCTTGGGCGAGTGCAACCGAGTGCGTCCGGTCGCAGCTGCTGTCCTTGATGCCCGCGATGATGCCGGGGTAGCGCTTGAGCAATTCAGCGATCACGCCGTGCGACAGGTTCACGCCGATGACCTGCGGAATGTGATACAGGTACAGGCGCCAGTCTTTTCTGTTGACGCCCTCGATGATCTGCACATAGCCGTTCAGGATGCCTTCGTCGCTGATGCCCTTGAAAAAGAAGGGCGGCAGCACCAGGCAGCCGTGCACGCCCAAATCCACCGCGTGGCGGGTGAGTTCGAGGGTTTCGGTCACGGCAGCGCAGCTGGTGGAGACCATGATGCGTTCGGCGGGAACGCCGTTGGCGATCAGTTGTTCAACGGCTTGCTTGCGCTCTTGGAACGAGAACGAGGGGCCTTCGCCCGTGGTGCCAAAAATGGTCACGCCACCACAGCCTGCGCCAATCAGCGACAGCGCGTGTGCGGCCAGTTTGGGGTGATCGATGTTCAGTTGTGCATCGAGTGGCGTGAGCATCGCGGGCCAGATGCCCTGAAAACCATTGCGGCTGTTGGTGAGCGAGTGTGTCAAGAGAACTCCGTGAGGGTGGTGATAGAAGTCACTGATGTGGAAGGCGAGGGGCTGTCCAGACGGGCAAGTGTTGAGAGCACGCGGCGGTCCTGACCCAGCACCCGCTGGTGGGCACTGTGGATGTGGAAGGCCACATGCTCGGCCACCGCCAAAGGGTCACGCAATTTCAGCGCAGCGATCAGGTTCAGGTGCTCCTGCATGGCCGGCAGCAAAACTTCGGCCGACAAGGTCGAGCGCTCCAGATGAATCAATCGCACACGCAGGCTGTTGATGCGGTAGGTCTGCGAAATCAGGTCGTTGCCCAGTGTGTCGATCATCAGGTCGTGCAAGCCCCAATCCACCGAGGTGGCTTCGGTCAACAGTTCATCGGTAATGGGTCCTTGCACGGCACGCTGCACGATGCTCAGATGCGCTTGTTCGATGCTGGCCAGCTCCGCGTCGCTGACCGCCTGCACAAAATGCAGCGCGGCTTCGCGCTCCAGCATGCTGCGCAACTGGAAGGCGTTGTGGATCAGCTTAAGGTCCACATGCGCAATTTGCAGGCCGCGTTGCGGCACGGTGCGCAGCAGCCCTTCGGCCTCCAGGCGCGGGATCAGCTCGCGTACCGCGCCCAGCGGCATGTCGAGCAATTGCATCAGCTCTCGCTGCGAGACAAACTGGCCCGGCTGCACATTGGCCTGCAAGATCTGCTGGCGGAAATTTTCATAAGCGCGGGCGCGCAAAGACTGGGGGTTGGGCGAGATGGCCATGGTGTCAGTCGGTCGAGACCACGCCCTTGCGCAGCATGATGTTGGCGTATTTGCGCAAGTCGCCAGTTTGAACCACCAAGCGGGCCGCGCTCGCCTGGTCGTAAAACGCAAAACGCTCCAGGCTGCCCGGTGCGGCTTCGCCCGCTTCTTGCAGGGCTTGCCTGAATTCGGCCACCGGCGTGGGCACCGCTTGCGCATCGCCGACCACCTGCATGGTCCAGGCGCAGGGGCTGTCAAAGCTGTCCAGTGGCAACACGCTGAGCACGGCCTGCAAAACCTGCGTGGTGGTCAAACCCGGTAACTGCACCAGCCGCGCGTGGGCTTGCTCGGCAATGCGGTCGGCCGGAAAGTTGGCATCGACCAGCACCACGTCGTCGCCATGGCCCAGTTTGGCCAGGCCATACAGCAGCTCTGGGGTCAGGAGGGGTGAGATGTTTTTTAGCATGACTGACTAACATGTTAGCGATGATTAAAAAGAACGGCCCCCGTGATTACCCGTGTTTTGGCGTTTTGCCCACAGCACTGGTCAGCGGGTTCTTTGCCCTCTACGATGGCCGCCATGTCCAGTGATCACCATTTATGAAAACACCTGCTTTTTTGCCTTGCACCGACGGCGCGCGCCTGGGATTGGGCGGCGCACCGCTGGGCAATCTTTTTGAAGCCATGGACGATGCGCAAGCACGCGCCGTGGTCGATGCCGCCTGGGCCGACGGCTGCCGCAGCTTTGACACCGCACCGCATTACGGTCACGGCCTGTCGGAGCGGCGTCTGGGCGATGCCTTGCGCGGCCATCCCCGCAACACCTGGCGGCTGTCCAGCAAGGTAGGGCGTTTGCTCACGCCGCAGGCCCAGGTGCCACGCGAGCAACACAGCTATGTGAACACCCTGCCCTTTATTCAGCATTGGGATTTTTCGGCCAGCGGCGTTCGCCGCAGTGTCGAGGACAGCCTTCAGCGCCTGGGCCTGGCCCAGCTTGATGCGGTCTACATCCATGACATCGATGCCGCGACGCATGGCCCCGGCGCTGCCAGTGTGCTGCGCCAGGTGTTAAACGAAACCTTGCCCGAGCTGACCAGGCTCAAACAAGCGGGTTTGATCAGCCACATCGGCCTGGGTGTGAATGACCACCAGATCGTCGAGCAGGTGCTGCGCCACGCCGATCTGGATGTGCTCATGCTCGCGGGCCGCTACACCTTGCTCGACCAGACGGCCTTGCCCACGCTCATGCCGCAATTGGTCAAACGGCAAGTGGCGCTGGCGCTGGGCGGGGTGTTCAACTCCGGCATCCTGGCCACGCGCGTGTCGGCGGATCGGCCCATGACCTTCAACTATGCCCCCGCCGCAAAAGCCTGGGTCGACAAGGCTTTGGGCATGCAGGCCGTGTGCGACCAACATGGTGTGAGTTTGCCAGCTGCCGCCTTGCAGTTCGCCCTGGCGCACCCGGCAACGCAAATCGTCATGCTGGGTGTGCGCAGTGCCGCTCAGTGGCAAGCGGCCCGGCAAGTCGATCGTGAAGTGATTCCGTCCGATTTTTGGCAGCAATTGCGCCACGAAGGCTTGATTCCCGCCGAGGCGCCGATCCCGGGAGAGGCGGCATGATTGACGCGCACTTTCACTGCTGGCAATTGTCGCGGGCCGACTACGGCTGGCTCACGCCCGATCTGACACCGATTTACCGCGATGTGGCGGTGGCCGACTGGCAGCAACAAGCCGAGGCTTGGGGCGTGGGCGGTGGCATCGTGGTGCAAGCCGCACCCACAGCACAAGAAACGCAGTTTTTGTTGCAACAAGCGCGGACCAACCCAACGGTGCTCGGCGTGGTCGGCTGGATCGACATGCTGGCCCCGGACGCGGCACAGCAGCTTGCGCATTGCGCTGAACAGCCCATGCTCAAGGGCCTGCGCCCCATGTTGCAAGACCTGAGCGATCCCGACTGGATCCTGCAGCCTGCTGTCCAACCCTTGTTGTCGGCCATGGCGCGCTGCGGTCTGGTGTTCGACGCCTTGATCAAAACTGTTCACATCCCGCGCATCCTGGCGCTCACCCAAGCCCACCCGGATTTGACCGTGGTGGTGGACCATGGTGCCAAGCCAGTGATCGATACAGCGGCAATGGATGACTGGGCTCAGGCAATGACACAGCTGGCACGCGAGACAGATCCGGCCAAAGTGGTTTGCAAAATGTCGGGCTTATGGACCGAAGCCCCGGCGGGGCAGCCGGTGGAGGTGGTGCGCCCCTGGTGCGAAGCGCTGCTGACCATCTGGGGGCCGCAGCGACTGCTCTGGGGCAGCGACTGGCCTGTGCTGGAGCTGGCTGGCAGCTACGCCGCCTGGCGAGAGCTGTCATTGAGCGTCTTGGCCCACTTGCCTGAACAAGAAAAAAACGCTGTTTTAGGTGGCAATGCGCGCCGCATTTACCGACTTGAAGGGTGACGTTTTTATCTTGGAGTCGGGCTGTTGAACAGCCGTGTTTTGTCCGTGACCTTTAACGCACCGGATAAACCAATTGCCAGCCTTCAGGGCAATAAGACGTGTTCGGATAAAACTGCCCGACGGAGCTGCAAAAGTAACTGCCGCCTGCGGGTTGGGGTGGCGGCAAGTAGGTGACGGGAGGCGTCACATAAGTCACCTGCGGCGCTGGTGTGTAGCTGGGCTGGCTGGCAGCAGCGCTGATGGCCGCGCCTGCAATGCCCAAAACGATCAGCGGGCCCAGCCAGTCAGACGAGCGCTGTTGGTAGACGACGGAAGGGCGTTGATGATGGCCATGGGGGCCACCAGCCAGTGCCTGCGTGCTCACGGCACCCAGCGAAAGCGCCATCACCAAAGTACCGATCATTTTTTTCATCAAAAACCTCATAACGGACAAAGTCCACCTTTAACGCCATCTTGCCGTCAAAGTTGACAATGCTTCGGCAACACGACGCTCAGGTGTAACCGGCTGTGAGTGGCGTCATTGCTCTTTGAGCACCCGCCGGTATTGCACCGCTTCGGCCACATGCATGGCCTCGATGGTGTCGCTGCCGGCCAAGTCGGCAATGGTGCGGGCGACCTTCAGGCTGCGGTGCACACTGCGGCCGCTCCAGCCCAGCTTGGCCGCCGCTTTTTGCAGCAAAGCCGTGGCGCTGGCGTCCAATCGGGCATGGGCGTCAATGGCTTGGCCTTGCAAGTCGGCATTGGCACAGCCTTGGCGAGCCAGGGCTCGTTCACGGGCGACCAAGCAGCGGGCCGCCATGGTTTCGGTGCTTTCACCGGGTGGGGCATTCAGCAGGTCTTGTGCTGGCAGGCTGGGCACTTCGATGTGCAAATCAATCCTGTCAAGCAGTGGGCCGCTGAGCTTGCCCTGGTATCGGCTGACCTGATCGGGCGAGCAACGGCAGCTGCGCGTGGCGCTGCCCAAATAACCGCAAGGACAGGGGTTCATGGCCGCGATCAGCTGAAACCGCGCCGGAAACTCGGCCCGCCTTGCCGCCCGGGCGATGGTGATGGTGCCTGTTTCCAGCGGTTCGCGAAGGGCCTCCAATGCGGCTCTTGGGAATTCCGGAAGCTCATCCAAAAAAAGCACGCCGTGGTGCGCCAACGAGATTTCACCCGGCCGGGGCGGAGAGCCGCCGCCCACCAGCGCCACGGCGCTTGCCGAGTGGTGCGGCTGGCTCGTGGGGCGTTGCGCCCAGCGGGCAAGGTCAAAGCGCCCGGCCAAGCTGGCGATGGCGGCCGACTCCAATGCGGCTTCAATGCCCATGGGCGGCAGCAAACCCGCAAAACGTTGGGCCAGCATCGACTTGCCCGAACCCGGAGGGCCGACCATCAAGAGCGAGTGCCCACCAGCGGCCGCGATCTCGAGCACCCGTTTCACGCCCGCTTGGCCTTTGACATCTGCCAGATTGGCGTAAAGCGGTGGCGAAGACGGTGTGCTGGGAGCCATTCGCGCCCAGCCGCCACTGGGGTCGAGCGGGGGCTCGTTCGACGGTGGCAGAAACTGTTGCACCACATCCAACAGATGCCGCGCCCGGAAAACTTCGGCATCGGGCACCAAAGCCGCTTCTTCGGCGCTGCCCGGCGGCAACACCAAACGGGTGCGCACCTGCTGCTGGCGCAGCACCAGGCTCATGGCCAGCGCACCGCGAATGGGCCGCAGCTCGCCCGACAAAGACAATTCACCAGCAAACTCGTAGTCGGACAGTTTGCTGGCGTCTATTTGTCCACTGGCCGCCAGGATGCCCAATGCAATGGGCAAATCCAAGCGGCCTGAGTCTTTGGGCAAGTCGGCCGGGGCCAGGTTGACGGTGATGCGTTTGTTGTGGGGAAAGTCGAGGCCGCTGTTTTGCAAGGCGGAACGCACCCGTTCGCGCGCTTCCTTGACCTCAACATCGGCCAGCCCCACCAAGGTGAAGCTGGGCAGGCCATTGGCCAGATGCACTTCAACGGTGACTGGCGGCGCCTGCAGACCAATCAAGGCGCGACTGCGCACCAAACTGAGACTCATATTTCCTCCATGCCCCATGCTGGTGCATGGTGGGTGTTCTTGCACGCAGACACGCCATACAGAACTTGTTTGAATGCCATTCAACCATGCACAGAGTCATAAAGCACTGGTAAATGCCCGCAGAGGCGGTGTGAACGCATGGTTGGCACGCTCTCTGCTTAAGTGGCTTGTCCTTTCTTCACTTTATTGGAGTTACTCATGAAAAAAATCCTCGTTCCTTCCCTGATCGCCCTGGCTTTGGGTTCCGTGAGCGGTTTGGCACAAGCCCAAGCAGTAGCCCCTGAGAGCAGCCTGTCTTTCAACGTAGGTGCTGTGAGCGATTACCGTTACCGCGGTTTGTCCCAGTCACGTTTGCAGCCAGCGCTGCAAGGTGGCATGGATTACGCAGACAAGAGCGGTTTTTATGTGGGTGCTTGGGGTTCGACGATCAAGTGGATTAAGGACACCCCTGGCGTGACCAAAGGCACCACCGAATTGGATCTGTATGCAGGTTACAAAGGCGCTGTGGGTGATGTAGCTTATGACGTCGGTTTGTTGAGTTATGTTTACTCGGGCAACAACTATGGTGATGCCAGTGCGGGCGGTACGAAAAATGCCAACACCAATGAAGCTTATGCGGCATTGACCCTGGGGCCAGTGACCGCCAAGTATTCACATGCTTACAGCGATTTATTCGGCAATGCAGATACCAAAAACAGCTACTACTTGGATCTGAGTGCCTTGTTTGATTTGGGCAATGGATACTCTTTAACGCCTCACGTCGGCTATCAAAAATTCAAGAACCTTGCAGTTGCAACTTATACCGACTACTCACTAACGCTCGCTAAAGATTTGGGTAATGGTCTGTCTGCCTCGGCTGCATTAGTTGGCACCGATGCCGATAAAGGCTTCTACACCTTGAAAGACAAGTTCAACGGCAAGTCCGGCGTGACGGTTGGCCTGAAATACGCCTTCTGATTCCCACACAACAACACAAGGAGCCATCATGAAACTGGTGACCGCCATCATCAAACCCTTCAAGCTGGACGAAGTGCGTGAAGCACTTTCGGGCATCGGCGTTCAGGGCATTACCGTGACCGAAGTCAAAGGCTTTGGTCGTCAAAAGGGCCACACCGAGCTGTACCGTGGCGCTGAATACGTGGTCGATTTTTTGCCCAAGGTGAAGATCGAAGCGGCCGTGTCTGACGACCTGGTCGAGCGCGTGATCGAAGCCATCGAATCCGGTGCCCGCACCGGCAAGATCGGCGACGGCAAGATCTTTGTGTACGACCTCGAGCAAGTGGTTCGCATCCGCACCGGTGAAACCGGCGGCGAAGCCCTTTGACAGACAAGAAAGAGAGTCAAAAAATGAAAAAGCTACTCGCTACTTTGGCCTTGGGCCTGAGTCTGGGTTGGGGTGTGTTCGGAGCGGCCTCTGTCGCCACCGCGCAAACCGCGCCCGCCGCCGTGACGGCACCTGCTGCCGAAGCCAAACCAGCCGATGCAGCCGCTCCGGCTACGGCCCCTGCGGCCGCAGCCCCTGCTGCGGCAGAAGCAGCTCCAGCGCCCGTGCCCAACAAGGCCGACACCGGCTGGATGATGCTGTCCACCATCTTGGTCATCTTGATGGTGATTCCGGGCCTGGCCTTGTTCTACGGCGGTTTGGTGCGCAGCAAAAACATGCTGTCGGTGCTGATGCAAGTCGTGGTCACGTTCTCGCTGATCACTGTGTTGTGGTTCGTTTACGGCTACAGCCTGGCGTTCACCGAAGGCAATGCCTACATCGGTGGTTTTGACCGCTTGTTCATGAAGGGCATCTGGGACAACGTCGCGGGCACTTTTGCCAACGCCGCCACCTTCAGCAAGGGTGTTTACATCCCTGAGATCTCGTTCGCAGCCTTCCAGGCCACGTTCGCAGGCATCACTTGCGCCCTGATCGTCGGTGCTTTTGCTGAGCGCATCAAGTTCTCTGCCGTGCTCGCCTTCATGGTGCTGTGGTTCACCTTCAGCTACCTGCCTGTGGCGCACATGGTCTGGTTCTGGATGGGTCCTGACGCTTACGCCTCGAAAGAAGTGGCCGATGAGATGACCAGCAAAGCCGGTTTGTTGTGGCAGTGGGGCGCGCTGGACTTCGCTGGCGGTACCGTGGTGCACATCAACGCCGCTGTGGCTGGCTTGGTCGGTGCTTTCATGGTCGGCAAGCGTGTGGGTTATGGCCGTGAATCGATGGCCCCTCACAGCCTGACGTTGACCATGGTGGGTGCCTCCTTGCTGTGGGTGGGTTGGTTCGGTTTCAACGCCGGTTCTGCACTCGAAGCCAACGGTTTCGCTGCACTGGCCTTCATCAACACCTTGATCGCGACAGCCGGTGCTGTGTTGGCCTGGTGTGTGGGTGAAGCGCTGATGCGTGGCAAAGCTTCCATGCTGGGTGCCGCTTCGGGTGCTGTGGCAGGCTTGGTCGCCATCACGCCAGCTGCGGGCAACGTGGGTCTGGGTGGTGCTTTGATCATCGGCTTCATCGGCGGCTTCGCTTGCCTGTGGGGTGTGAATGGCCTGAAGAAAATGCTCGGCGCGGACGACTCGCTGGATGTGTTCGGTGTGCACGGTGTTGGCGGTATCGTCGGTGCCTTGTTGACCGGCGTGTTCAACTCGCCTGCCTTGGGTGGCCCCAGCGCCGTCGGCGACTGGGTGACTGTGACCATGATCACACCTGACGCGTACTCCATCGCAACACAAGTGTGGACCCAGGCCAAGGCCGTATTGCTGACCATTGTGTGGTCGGGCGTGGTCTCGGTGGTCGCCTTCAAGATCGTTGACCTGACCATCGGTCTGCGTGTCACCGAAGAAGAAGAGCGCGAAGGTCTGGACATCTCCTCGCACGGCGAGTCGGCCTACCACGGTTGATCCCATGTGATCGCTGGGTGGTGATGAAAATCACCACCCACAAAAAACCCCGCAGTGTGAAAACACTGCGGGGTTTTTCTTTGGGAGCGAATGTGTGCTCAGCCCAAGGCGCAAGCCGTCACACGCAAGTCGCCGATGTCCAGAGTTTTCATCTGAAAATCCGCGCGTTCAGGCTGCGCGCAAAGCGTCGGCGGTGATGGGCAGACGGCGTACGCGCTTGCCGGTCAGTGCCGCCACCGCGTTGGCAATCGCAGGTGCGGCCACCGCGGTGCCTGGCTCGCCAATGCCGCCGGGCTTTTCGGTGCTCTTGACCAGCACGATGTCGATTTGCGGCGACTCGTGCATGCGCACAGGCTCGTAGCTGTTGTAGTTGGTCTCTTGCACGCGGCCATTCTTCATGGTGATCTGGTGCTTGAGCACAGCGCCCACACCGAAGACGATGCTCGACTGCAACTGGGCCTCGACAGTGTCAGGGTTGACCATGTGGCCCACATCTGCCGCCACGGTGACCTTGTGCACCTTGACGCTGCCGTCAGGATTCAGACTGACCTCGGCCACCTGGGCCAAGTAACTGTCGTAACCCTCCATCAGCGCGATGCCATGGGCACGGCCTTTGGGCAATGCCTTGCCCCAACCGGCCTTGTCGGCTGCGAGCTTGAGCACATTGGCAAAACGGGGTTTGCCCGCCAGCATCTTCATGCGGTAGGCGTATGGGTCTTGCCCTGCTGCCTTGGCCATCTCGTCCACAAAACTTTCGTTGGCGAAGGCGTTCATGCTGTGGCTCACAGCGCGCCAGTAACCCACACGCACGCCGGTGTCGTGAATCACCAGATCGTGTTGGGTGTTGGGGATGTTGTAGCCCATCACGGCGGCTTCGGCCATGAAGGGGTCCAGCGTGTCTTTGGGCAAGCCGAATGCGCGTTGCGTGACCGATTGCGAAGCCACCTTGAAGTGCAGGGCGGTCGGCATGCCGTTGGCATCCAGTCCGGCCTTGAGCTGGTTGACGCCGGCAGGACGGTAGTAGTCATGCATCATGTCTTCTTCGCGTGTCCACAACAGCTTGACGGGTTTGCCCACGGCTTTGGAAATTTCGGCCGCTTGCACAATGAAATCCAACTCCAGGCGACGACCAAAACCACCGCCGAGGTACGTGGTTTTCAGGGTGATGTCTTCGGGCTTGACCTTCAGGGCGGCAGCCACGGCACCTTGAGCGCCTTGCTGAAACTGCGTTGGCCCGATCAGCAGCACCTTGTTGCCTTGCACATGGGCGGTGAAGTTCATGGGCTCCAAAGGTGAATGCGACTGCATGGGCGAGACGTATTCGGCTTCGAGTACTTTGGCGGCCCCTTTGAGTGCCGCGGCCACATCGCCTTGCGGTTTGATGATCTCGATCACTTTGCCGGACTTGGCGGCTTGGCGCGTGCCCTCGATGACGCCGGCATCGCTCAAAGCGGCACCTGCCCCTTCGTCCCACTGCACCTTGACGGTCTCGCTGGCCTTCTTGGCGCGCCACCACGAGTCGGCCACCACGGCCACGCCGTCGCTGATCTGCACCACGGCCTGCACACCGGGCATGCCTTTGGCTTGTGCGGCATCAAAGCTCTTGACCTTGCCGCCAATCACCGGGCACTGCTGAACGGTGGCGTAAACCATGCCCGGCAACTTGACGTCGATGCCGAATTCAGCAGTGCCGTTGGTTTTGGCCGGCGTGTCGACGCGCTTGGTGCGTTTGCCAACGATGCGGAAATTCTTGGGGTCTTTAATCGGTGGCTTTTCGGGCATGGGTATGCGCGATGCCGATTCTGCGAACTCACCGTAGGTAGCCTTAAGGCCTTTGGGGCCCAACAGCATGCCTTTTTCAGCTTTAACCAAGTCGCGGTCCACGCCCCAGTGAGCTGCGGCGGCGGTGATCAGCATTTCACGAACCTGGGCACCAGCGATGCGCAGCTTTTCCCAGCTGCCGCGAACAGAGGTCGAGCCGCCAGTGATCTGAGCACCCAACAGGGCGTTCACATACACCGCGCCAGGAGGTGCATCCACGACCCTGATTTGGCTGAGTTCAACGTTGAGTTCTTCGGCCACTAGCATGGGCATGGCGGTGTGCACGCCTTGGCCCATCTCGGAGTGCGCGCTCAAGATGGTGATGGTGTTGTTGTCGGCAATGTGAACCCATGCATTGGGTGTGTGCACGGTGCCAGCGGCCATGGCTTGACCCAAGGAGCCGGGCAAATGCAGCGCCATCAGCAAGCCGCCAGAAGCCGCTGCACTGGTTTTGAGGAAGGAACGGCGGGAGGTTTGGATTTCGTTCATGTGTGTTCTCCGGCGGATCAGGCTTTGCGCATCATGGTGGCGGCATCTTTGATGGCCGCACGGATACGGGGATAGGTGCCACAACGGCAGATGTTGCCGCTCATGGCGTTGTCAATGTCGGTGTCGCTCGGGTTTTTATTTTTGCTCAGCAAGGCCGCAGCGCTCATGAGCTGGCCCGACTGGCAATAGCCGCACTGAGGCACGTCGTGTTTGATCCAGGCCACTTGCAAGGGGTGGGTGTTGTTCTTGGACAACCCTTCAACGGTGGCCACTTTTTTGCCGGCGACCGCATTCAGGGGCGTTTGGCAAGAGCGCACAGCCTCACCGTTGACGTGCACGGTGCAGGCGCCGCACAAGGCCGCGCCGCAGCCAAATTTGGTGCCGGTCATGCCGAGTTCATCGCGCAAGACCCACAACAGGGGGGTATCGGTTTCGGCGTTGGCCTGTGCAGGCTTGCCATTGACTTGGAAATTCACGCTCATCAAAGTCTCCTCAAAGCGGGTTTGTAACGGATACGCATACCTTCGGCGAAAGGCCCTTGTTCCGTGCTTCGTGTAAACCCTGATGTGATCGGTTTCGCGCCCTCTTTTTCTTGAAATCTGTCACCTGTGTGCCAACCGTCAACGCCTGAAAACGCAGCGCGGGTCATGCAAGCGAAAACGACGGGTTCTTTCGGGTTACCAATTGGCGCATTTCGAACCATGGACATCACCTGCGGGGGCACAATCCAAGACATCTTTTTCAGCCCGAGTTCCGCATGACCCACACCCTGGCCCCTGAGTGGCAAGCCTTGACCACCGAACCCGACGGCCTGAGCGAATCGCCCTTTTGGCACCCCGAAGAAAACCGGCTGTACTGGGTCGACATTCCGGGGCGACGCATCGGGCGCGTGCGGGTGCAAGGCGTGCAGCCCCAAGGGGCGGTTGAATACTGGCCCCTCACGCAAGAGCCGGGCTGCATCGCGCCTGTGCAAGGCGGTGGTTTGGTCATGGCCTTGCGCGACGGCATCTACCTGGCACGTGAATGGGGCGGGCCTTTGCAAGCGCTGGCAGCCGCGCCCTACGACACCAGCAAACTGCGCTTTAACGATGGCAAATGCGATGCGCAAGGGCGCTTTTGGGCGGGCAGCATGTACGAGCCCCGCGATCAGGCGCTGGGCGTTTTGTATGCGTTGCAAGACCAAGCTTTGCACGACAAAGCCCACGGCGCCACCACTGCCAATGGCCTGGCGTGGTCACCCGACGGCCACACACTTTATTGGTCTGACACCGCGTCGCACTGCGTGCGCGCCTGGAACTTTGACCCGGCCACGGCCAGTTTGTCGCACGAGCGCGTGTTCCAGCAGTTTCCGATCAAACCCGCAGGCTGGGTCTGGGGCGATGCGGCGGCCTCCGCCTATGGCGGACGCCCCGACGGCGCCACGGTGGACAGTGAAGGCGCTTACTGGTCGGCCCAATACGAAGGCAAGCGCCTGGTGCGCTTGTCGCCTGCGGGCGAGGTGCTGGCCGTGGTCGAAACGCCTGTGCAATGCCCGACCATGCCCTGTTTTGGGGGCGCAGACCTCAAAACCCTGTTCATCACCAGCTCGCGCCAAGGGCGCAGTGCCGCAGAGCTGGGGCTGTACCCGCTGTCAGGCTGCATCTTTGCGGTACGGGTAGAAGTAGCAGGGTTGCCTGTGAACTTTTACCGTTGACCGTTCGCGAATTTCCCACAACCCCCCCGTTCAAAAAATTCACGCAGCCGCCAAAGGGTGGGGGTTACCATCCTTTCCCATGGAAGTTCAACTCAATACCCTGATCGACGCCGTACGCCAGGCGGGTGCAGATGGCCGCGTGCTGCGCTTGCGCGGCGGTGGCACCAAAGACTTTTGGGGCCAAAGCCTCACAGGCGATGTGCTCGACACCCGCGCTTACCGGGGCATCGTGAGCTACGAGCCCAGTGAACTGGTCGTCACCGTGCGCGGTGGCACGCCACTGGCCGAGCTGGAAGCCGCATTGGCAGAAAAAGGCCAATGCCTGGCGTTTGAGCCGCCGCACTTTGGCCAAGATACGGCCACTGTGGCCACTGTCGGCGGCATGGTCGCCGCGGGCCTGAGCGGCCCGGCCCGCGCCACCGCAGGCGCTGTGCGCGACTATGTGCTGGGCGCACGCTTCATCAACGGCTTGGGCGAACACCTGACTTTTGGCGGTCAGGTCATGAAAAACGTAGCCGGGTACGACGTGAGCCGCCTGATGGCGGGCAGCTGGGGCACGCTGGGCTTGATCACCGAGGTCAGCCTGAAAGTGCTGCCTGTGGCCCCGGCTGAAGCAACTTTGATGGTCGCGGGCTTGGCGCAAAAAGGGGCACTGGATTTGTTGCACCGCTGGGGCGGTCAACCGCTGCCGCTGAACGCCAGCGCCTGGGTGCGCGACACCACGGCCCAGCCTGTGGCCGACTATTTGTTTGTGCGCTTGCGCGGTGCGGTGGCGGCTGTGCAATCGGCCATTAGCAAGATGAGCGCCGATGCGGTGGCCTTGGGTGCCCAAGTGCAGCAGATGGACAACGCCGAAGCCGCGCAAGACTGGCGCGCCAGCGGCGAGCAAACGTTGCCGTTCTTTGACGCCCCGAGCCCCGACGCCTGTCTGTGGCGTTTGTCGGTGCCACAAACTGCACCCGCACTGGATTTGCCTTACCCCGCTTACATTGAATGGCAAGGTGCGCAGCGCTGGTTGTGGGCACCGGCCTCGGCAGCAGTGGCTTTGCGTGAGTTGGCACAAACGGTGGGGGGTCATGCCACCTTGTTTCGCGCCAGTGCCGCCCATGCCGATGTAGACAAAGCCGCTGGCGTCAACACCCCGCTCGATGCAGTGCAACAACGCATTCAGCAGCAACTGCAAAAGCAGTTCGACCCCAAAGGTGTGTTCGCCACAGGTCGTATGCACCCCCACACGTCAGCCATTTGATCCGGGACGAAAACCATGCAAACCCAGCTCGCCCCCGAATACCAAAACACCCCCGAAGGCCAAGAGGCCGAAGCCATCTTGCGCAAGTGCGTGCACTGCGGGTTTTGCACCGCCACCTGCCCCACCTACCAATTGCTGGGCGACGAGCTGGACGGCCCGCGTGGCCGCATCTATTTGATGAAGCAGGTGCTCGAAGGCGAAACGCCCACGCGCAAAACCCAGCTGCACCTGGACCGCTGCTTGACCTGCCGCAACTGCGAAAGCACTTGCCCCAGCGGCGTGCAATACGGCCACTTGGTCGACATAGGCCGCAAGCTGGTCGACGCCAAAGTGGAACGCCCCGCAGGCGAAAAAATGCTGCGCTGGGCACTGAAAGAAGGCTTACCTTCGCCCCTGTTCGCGCCTGCCATGAAGATGGGCCAGATGGTGCGTGGCCTGCTGCCCGCCAGCCTCAAGGCCAAAGTGCCTGCGCCGCAAAACGCGGGCGCATGGCCCACCGCGCAGCATGCCCGCAAGGTGCTGATGCTGGCCGGTTGCGTGCAGCCGAGCATGAGCCCCAACATCAACACCGCCACCGCCCGCGTGCTCGATGCGGCAGGCATCCAAACCGTGACCGCCCCGAAAGCCGGTTGCTGTGGCGCGGTCAAGTTCCACCTGAACGACCACGACGGCGGCAAAGACCACATGCGTGCCAACATCGATGCGTGGTGGCCGCTGCTTGAATCAGGCGAGGTTGAAGCCATCGTCATGAATGCCTCGGGCTGCGGCGTGATGGTCAAAGACTACGGCCATGTGCTGAAAGACGACCCGGCTTATGCCGACAAGGCCGCCCGCATCGGCGGCTTGACGAAAGACCTGAGCGAGCTGCTGCCCGAACTGGTGCCCCTGCTGCAACCTCGTTTAAAGCCCGAAGCCTTGGAGGCTGCAGGCCTGCAGGCCTACCACCCGCCCTGCACACTGCAACACGGCCAACAACTCAAAGGCGGTGTCGAAAAGCACTTGGGCGATCTGGGTTTCCAGATCAAGGTCACCGCCAATGAATCGCACCTGTGCTGCGGCTCGGCGGGCACCTACAGCGTGCTCAACCCCGAGCTGTCCAAACAACTGCGTGACCGCAAGCTGGGCCACCTGAACGCGCTAGAACCCCAAGGCGTGCTCAGCGCCAACATCGGCTGCATCTCCCACCTGCAAAGCGGCAGCGGCCTCCCGGTGCGGCATTGGGTGGAGTTGTTGGACGAAGCCATTGGCGTCTCATCGTAAGAACGTTAAACGACACAAATCACCACTGAAGTTTTAACGTGTGACCTTAGGTTTTCAGTGGTTGACTGCCCGCTGCTTGCCTGACTGTTGTCAAACGGACACGGCCTTGCACAGATGCTGTTTGGCCAGTTCCACATACCAGTCCAGACAAGCCGGGTTGGCCATCGCATCCTTGTTGACCACTTTTTCGAGGGGCTGACCCAGCATGAGTTTCTTGATCGGCAGCTCCTGCTTTTTGCCGGACAAGGTGCGCGGGATTTCGTCGACCTGAAAGATCTCGTTGGGAATGAAGCGCGGGCTCAGCGCCACTTTGATGGCGTTGTTGAGCTTGGCCTTAATCGCATCGTCCAACACCGTGCCGGGGCGCAACACCACAAACAGCGGCATGTAGCTTTCTTTGCCCAGGTACTCCAAGTCCACGACCATCGAGTCCATGACTTCGGGCAGGGCTTCGACGGCGCTGTACAGCTCGCTGGTGCCCATGCGCAGGCCATAACGGTTGATGGTGGCGTCGCTGCGGCCAAAGATCACGCAGCCTTCGCCATCACCTTTTTTTTCGGGATTGCCGCTGCCGATGCGCAGCCAGTCGCCATGCCGCCAGACGCCGCCCATGCTGGCCGGGCCGTCGCCGCCACCGGGCTGGCGGCCGTGGCCTGCGGGGTACATCTCAAAATAACTGCTCAGGTAACGGGCGTTCTCTTTGTCACCCCAGAAGAACAGCGGCATCGACGGGATGGGCTGCGTGCAGACCAGCTCGCCCACTTCGCCCTTGACCGGCTCACCGGCTTCGTTCCACGACTCGACCGCCGCGCCCAGCATGCGACATTGCATGACGCCGGGCTCTTGCGGCAGCTCGCGGTGGCCGCCCACAAAGGCGCCCGCAAAGTCGGTGCCACCTGAAATGTTGCACCACCAGATGTCGGTGCCGATTTTTTCAAACTGTGCTGTACCCCAGCTTTGGGTCTCGGGCGACAAAGGCGAGCCGGTGGTGCCCAAAGCACGCACCCGCGACAGGTCGCCGCAGCGGCCAATGTCCAGATTGGCCTTTTGGCAATTGGCAAAGTAAGCTGCGCCCGCGCCAAAGAAGGTGACTTTTTCTTGCGCCGCCATGCGCCACAAAATGCCCCAGTCGGGCTTGTCTTTGCTGCCACCAGGGTTGCCGTCATAAATCACACAGGTCACGCCATTGAGCAAGCCAGCCACTTGGGCATTCCACATGACCCAGCCAGTAGAGCTGTACCAATGAAAGCGCTCGCCAAAGCTGTTGGGGTGGTAGCTGCAGCCCACGTCGTTGTGCAATATCTTGTTGGCCAGGGCGACGATCACGGTGCCGCCGTGGCCATGCACGATAGGTTTGGGCAGGCCGGTGGTGCCGCTGGAATAGACGATCCACAAGGGGTGATCAAAAGGCAAACTGAGCGGCTCAAAGGCTTGCACCTCGGCATCGTCACGCGCGGTGATGGCCGACATTTGCACGCTGGCTGCCACGTCGCAGCTGGCCAGGTCGAGCGTGCCCAGGTTTTCATGGACGATGACGTGCTGCACGCTGGGCAACGCGTCCTTGAGCTCCTGCACCACGCTCATGCGGTCAAAGTCGCGCCCGCCGTAGCTCACGCCATCCACCGCAATCAACACTTTGGGCTCAATTTGTTTAAAGCGGTCCAGCACGGCGTGGGTGCCCATGTCGGGCGCACAAATGCTCCAGACACCCCCCACGCTGGCCGTGGCCAAAAAAGCCACCATGGCTTCGGGAATGTTGGGCAAATACGCGGCCACCCTGTCGCCCGGCTGCACACCCTGGGCTTGCAGGTGCAAGGCCAAAGCGGCCACTTGGCGGCGCAGCTCGGGCCAACTCATCTCACGGCGCAGGCCTTTTTCGTTGTGGCTGATGACGGCCAGCAACCCCGCCTCATGCGCTGGCTTGACATGCCGCAGCACCTGATGGGCATAGTTGGTTTTGGCACCCGGAAACCACTGCGCCCCGGGCATCACGTTGTTCGCCAGCACAGCGGTGTGCGGGGTGGGCGACACCAACTCAAAGTAGTCCCAAATGCTCTGCCAAAAGGCATTGAGGTCGGTCACAGACCATCGCCACAGGTCGTTGTAGGTGGCAAAACTCAGGCCGCGTTGGTCACGCAACCAGTTTTGGTACAGCCTGATTTGGGGCAGATAGGGGGCAGGGCCTGAGGGTTGTGTCGCTGTGTTCATGCTGTGCAGCGTAGCAGCGGCCATGCTGCGCTGTCACGCGCAACAACCCTCAAACATGCACCTAGGTGACAGCATCCACCACCGTCATCCCGGGGCCGTTTCGCAGCGGCCCTGGCCCGAGGCTTGTCCCCGAAAATCACTTTGCCATTGCAGCGTCACCCAGTCGATCTGGATGCGCTCGTTGTCTACCGCCGTCATGACACCGCCCGGCAAAAGCGAAAAACCATACGGCTCAACTCCGTCAATGCGCAAACGGCGAACGGCTTTGCGGTCCCAGTCAATGCGCACCTCACGCACCCAAGTGCTGCGCTGCGGCATGTACACCACGGCGCAGCTCAAGACCACCGAAGACGGTGACGCCCAAGCCGGGCCAAGCGCTGCGAGGGCAAGCCCCAGACCCGTCAGCGTCCGCAGGCCAGCAATGCGTCGGCACCAAGACATGGCAGCTCAGACCGACGCGTCTGGTTTGTCGCTCTGGTTCATGCGCTGGCTTTTCCAGTACACGTCATCGCCACCGTTCATGCGGTTGAGCACGCGGGCCAAGACAAACATCAGGTCAGACAAGCGGTTGAGGTATTGCCGAGGCATTTCGTTGATGGCTTCTTCGTTGCCCAAGGCCACGCAAGCGCGTTCGGCGCGGCGGGCCACGGTGCGGCAAACGTGCGCTTGAGAGGCCCCGCGTGTGCCTGCGGGCAAGATGAACTCTTCGAGCTTGGGCAGCTGCGCGTTGTAAGTGGCCAAGGCCTCGTCGAGCGCGGCCACGGCCTCGGCTTTCAACAGCTCAAAATCAGGAATGGACAACTCACCCCCCAGATTGAACAACTGGTGCTGCACTTCCACCAATACATCGCGCACGCCCTGCGCCATGTCTTCGCACAGCAACAAGCCGATGTGGGAATTCAGTTCGTCCACCTCGCCCATGGCATGCACGCGCAAGCTGTTTTTGGACACACGCTGGTTGTTGCCCAAGCCGGTGGTGCCGTTGTCGCCGGTGCGGGTGGCGATTTGTGTGAGTCGGTTGCCCATGGTGTTGTCCTTTTTGCAGCGCAGATTTTGCGTCCAGATTGTCGAGCAAGACCCCTTTGCTTGTCTGACACCGGACAACAAGCCCCGGGTTTGCGGCGTAAACTGCGTTTTCGCATGTTTGGCGGGGTCTGCTCGCCACCTCAGGAGACTCCCATGAACGCCCCCACACCCGCAGCCCATCTGGCTCCCGAAATCGCCCAACGCGATGTGCCCGAAGCCTTTTTGACCGCCCTGAAAACGCGCTTCAAAGACAACTGTTCCACCGCTTTGGTGGTGCGCGAGCAGCATGGGCGTGACGAGTCGGCCTTCACCCATGTGCCGCCACCCGCCGCCGTGGTGTTTGCCGAATGCACACAAGACGTGGCCGATGCGGTGGCACTGTGCGCCGAATACAAAGTGCCCGTCATTCCATTTGGCGTGGGCTCTTCGCTCGAAGGGCATTTGTTGGCGGTGCAAGGCGGCATCAGCATCGACCTGATGCGCATGAACCAGGTGTTGTCGATCAACGCCGAAGACCTGACGGTGACGGTACAACCGGGCGTGACGCGCAAGCAGCTCAATGAAGAGATCAAGTCCACCGGCCTGTTCTTCCCGATTGATCCGGGCGCGGACGCGACCATCGGCGGCATGAGCGCCACGCGGGCCAGCGGCACCAACGCCGTGCGCTACGGCACCATGCGCGAAAACGTGCTGGCCATGGAAGTGGTCACCTCGGCGGGTGAGGTCATCCGCACCGGCACCCGCGCCAAGAAGTCGAGCGCCGGTTACGACCTGACGCGCCTGATGGTGGGCAGCGAAGGCACGCTGGGCGTGATCACCGAAATCACGGTGCGTTTGTACCCTTTGCCCGAGGCCATTTCAGCGGCCATCTGTTCTTTCCCGAGCATCGAAGCGGCCGTGCACACCGTGATCCAGACCATCCAGCTGGGCGTGCCGATTGCCCGTGTGGAGTTGATCGACCACAACACCGTGCGCATGGTCAACGCTTACGCCAAGCTGGGCCTGCGCGAAGAGCCCATGTTGCTCATGGAGTTTCACGGCTCGCCTGCGGGCGTGAAAGAGCAGGCCGAGACCGTGCAAGAGATCGCCAGCGAGTTCGGTGGCAACGCCTTTGAATGGGCGGTCACGCCCGAAGAGCGCACCCGCCTGTGGACAGCGCGGCACAACGCTTACTTTGCTGCCATCCAGAGCAAGCCCGGCTGCCGCGCCATCAGCACCGACACCTGCGTGCCGATCAGCAAGCTGGCCGATTGCCTGCTGGACTCCATCACAGAAACCGACGCCAGCGGCCTGCCCTACTTTTTGGTGGGCCATGTGGGCGACGGCAACTTCCACTTTGGCTACCTGATCGATCCGAACAACCCGCAAGAGTGCGAAACCGCCGAGGCGCTGAACCAGCAGCTGGTGCACCGCGCCCTGCGCCTAGGCGGCACCTGCACCGGCGAACACGGCATTGGTTTGCACAAGATGGATTTTTTGCGCACCGAAACCGGCGAGGGTGCGGTCGACATGATGCGCACCATCAAGCGGGCGCTGGACCCGCACAACATCATGAACCCAGGGAAGATTTTCTCGATGTGATGCGCCCCTAAAGGCTCACAAGCGCTGCAGCAACAACTGCTCGACGCGGTTGCAAAGCTGGACGGGCTCAAACGGTTTGAGCATGACGGTGTTCAGCCCCGCTTGCCGAAAGGTCTCCAGGTCTACCGGGTTGACATTGGCCGTCAGGCCCATCACCGGCAATGTTCGCCAAGCGTCGTTTTGGCGCAGGCGACGGGTGGCTTCGATGCCGTCCATCTCGGGCATCACCATGTCCATCAGCACCAGGTCCACGCTGGACTGCGCCAGCAAGTCGAGGGCCTGCTGGCCATTCACGGCTTCAAGCACCTGCGCCTTGGGCCAGGCGTTTTTCAGGACCTGCTTGACCAGCAAGCGGTTGATCGGGTGATCGTCCACCACCAAGAAACGCCAAGCCACCTGCGCGGTTTGCGTGGGGCCCAGCGTCTGTTCTGCCTGCAATGAGCGCTCTGGCGATTCGCACGCGGGTAAAGTCAGACGAAACCAGAAACGCGAGCCCTGACCAGGCGCACTTTCAAAACCCATCTCACCGCCCAGCAACTCGACCAACTGACGCGAAATCGCCAAGCCCAAACCATTGCCGCCATAACGGGCCTGGATGTTAGCGTCGGCCTGCGCAAAGCGGCGGAAGATGCGGTCTTGCTGCTCTTTGGGAATACCGATTCCGGTGTCCTGCACCGAAAACAGCACGCCCGGGTTTTCCCATTGCACCCGCAAAACCACCGAACCCTGGTGGGTGAACTTGAGGGCATTGCCCAACAGGTTCACCAACACCTGCATCAGGCGGTGACGGTCGGTGCTCACCCAAGTCGGCAAGGCATCGTCTTGCTCGATGCGGTAGTCCAGTGACGTGCCGCGCACGCGCGACAAAAACAACTCAAACGCATGCAAGGCCACATCGCGCAAGACAAAGGTTTCGCGCTGCACCATCAATTGCCCAGCCTGCAATTGCGAATAGTCCAGGATGTCGTTGATCACGGTCATCAGGTGATCGGCCGCACGCCCGGTGTGTTGCAAGGCCTTGACTGCCTCGGGCCGGTCTTGCACACGCGATAGAAGCAAAGCATTGAAGCCCACAATGGCGTTCATGGGGGTGCGCAATTCGTGGCTGACGATGCCAATGAAGTGCTCGCGCATGCGCAGCGCATGCTCCAGCTCAAGGCGCTTGGTTTCCAGCTCTTGCTGGTAGGCCCGGATGACACGCAAGGCATTGACGTACATGCGGTCGTAGATCATGGGCACGACAATCATGACCATCGTCAAAATGCTGTACGTGGTGTAAGCCTGTCCGACTCTGAACTGCTGCACGTCGTACGCTGGCGACCACTGCATGTAGCTGCCCAGCCCCAAGCCGGAAATGACCAGCAACATCACCACGTACCAAGCCGCACCCGCCCGCCAACTGACCATGTAGAGCGGCGTCAAAGGCAAAATCATCAACCATGCGATGTTCCTTGAATAGATGCCGCCCGTGAACCACACCAAAACGATCAGCAAAAGCGTGCCGATCGATGTGCCCAGGTTCACGGCCCACGGCAATGGCAAGCCTTTCTGGAACGCGGCCAACAAGGCCACCAAAAAAACCACCATGATCAGGTACATCCACCGGAACACGGGCAGCGCCGGGTACAAGGAATACCCAAGCAACACCCCAATGATCAGCGCCACAAAAAAGAAGGCGTAGGGCATGCGCCCCGGTCGAAAACGCGAGGGCAGGCAGGCCACCACGCGGTCCGCAAGGTCTCTGAACAGCTTGGGCGTGTTCATGCCAGCAACCCCCGTGCTCGGCGCACATGCGTGCTCACTGCGGCCACTAATTTGGCGGTGTCCATGGGCTTGCTCAGCACGTCGTTCATGCCGGCATCCAGACACTGCTGGCGCTCGTGCGAATGGGTATTGGCCGTCAAGGCCAGGATCGGCATGTGCGCGGTCTGCGTCGGAAAGTGGCGCCGGATTTGGCCGGTCAACTGCATGCCATCCATCTCGGGCATGACCATGTCGATCAGTGCCACGTCGAAGACCTGGGCCTCTAGGCGTCGCAAGGCCTGAGCGCCATCGGTGCACTGGGTGATGCTGGCTTTGGGCCAAATTTTTTGCAACTGCAGCCGCGCCACCATCAGGTTGACCGTGTTGTCATCCACCAGCAAGATGCGCAACGGCTCACTGGCCAACAAAGCTGGCACCGGTACCGTGGCAGGACGGTCAGGCAACACGTCTTCCAGAGGCAACTCAAACCAGAACACCGAGCCTTGGCCCAAGCTGCTGCGCACACCAATCTCGCCCCCTTGCAGGGCCACCAGCCGCTCGCAAATGGTCAAGCCCAGCCCTGTGCCGCCAAACGCCCGGTTGGTTTGCACGTCGGCATGTTCGAACTGCCGAAACACATGGGCTTGCTGCTCGGGCGCAATGCCACGACCCGTGTCCTCGACTTCAAAGCGCCAACGCGGTAACGCGGGCATGACCCGCAAAATGACGTGGCCTTTGTCCGTGAACTTGATGGCATTGCCCAGCAAATTGCCCAAGATTTGCAACAAACGCTGACGGTCCACACGCACCTGGGCGGGCATGGCCGAATGCAGCAACAGCTCGCAACTCAGCCCTTTTTCTGCGGCCAGCTTGCGAGGCGAGGCAACGGCCTCTTCCAGCAGTTGGCGCAAATCCACGTCTGCGGGCACCAGCTGCAGCTGGCCCGCCTGCAATTGCGAGAAATCCAGAATGTCGTTGACCACTTGCAACAGGTGCGTGGTGGAATGGCGGATGTGGTCCACCACCTCGGTGTGCTCGGGCCGATCGGCCAACTCTTGGCGCAAAACGCCATTCAAACCCAGAATGGCATTCATGGGCGTGCGCAACTCGTGGCCCACCGCCGCAGTGAACTCGTCCTTTTGGGCTTGCGCCTGCATCAAGGCGTCATGGATATCGCGCAATTCACGGTTGCGGTTTTCCACATCCCACAGCTGGCTGGCGTGCATATTTTCACCCACGAAAACCCCCAGCATCAGACTACTCAAGGCCAACAAATGGTTGACCAGCGTTTGTACAAAAATGGTGCTCAAATCGTCCGGCAAAGGCGTCGGTCCGCCCGCGTTGGCGGCCACGTACATGCCCAACAAACACAGCAGGTTGATCCCAATCCAGGCAAACGCCGCCCGTGGCCCCAATATCAGCAACACCGGCACAGACAGCACGCCCAACCACTCCATGGCACCCGAGTTCAGGCCCCCGGTGTGCCACGCAATGTGCAGCGCCGAGCCCACGGCCAAGGCGGTGGTCGTGTGCACGATCACCGGATACCACCGTGGAACACCCAAGCCCAACCACATGGACCAGGCCAATGCGGTCACGACCAGGTTGACCCGCGTGTCATAAGCCCCCGCTGGAAACAGCCAATAAAACAGCGAGAGGAGCCCCAGCAAACCCACGTAAATGGACAAAATCAGCCGATGGGTCAGGATCAGGCCCAGAAAACGCTTCTGCTTAGGGCGATGGGAAGCCGTGACGAAAAGCGGCATGATGGCAGCTCTCAGGTCAACCGCGCAGCTTGTCGATCAGGCCGTTGAGCTCGTCCAGCGAGCCGAACTGGATGCTGAGTTCGCCCATCTCTTCCATCTTGCCCAGACGTTTGACGCGTTTTTTGACACGCACCTCAACTTGTGCCATCAACAGATCAGACAACTCCTCTTCGACCCGGCGCACGTCGCGCGACTTTTCTTTCTTGGGCTTTTGCGTGACCAGGTTGAATTCGGCACCGAGCTTTTTGGCCAGACTTTCGGCCTCGCGCACCGACAGTTTTTTGGCGGCGATTTGGTTGGCTGCGGTGATTTGCGCCGCTTTGTCGAGCGACAGCAAAGCGCGGGCGTGGCCCATGTCCAGGTCGCCCGCCATCAACATGGTCTGCACCGGGTCGGCCAGATTCAACAAACGCAACAGGTTGCTGGCAGCGCTGCGCGAGCGGCCAACCGCTTGGGCCGCCGTTTCGTGAGTGAGCCCAAACTCTTTGATCAGGCGTTGCAAGCCTTGCGCTTCTTCGAGCGGGTTGAGGTCTTCGCGTTGGATGTTCTCGATGAGGGCCATCGCCGCAGCGGCCTCGTTGGGCACATCGCGAACCAAGACCGGAACCGATGTCAGGCCCGCCAACTTGCTGGCCCGAAAACGCCGCTCGCCCGCGATGATCTCGTATTTGCCCGCGTTGTCGCCCTCCGTGAGCTGGCGCACCAGGATCGGCTGCATGATGCCTTGCGCTTTGATGGATTCGGCCAACTCGTACAAAGCGCCCTCGTCCATGCGGGTGCGCGGCTGGTACATGCCGGCCACCATTTGGTCGAGTGGGAGCTGGGTGGACACGCCCGTATCTGCGGTCATGTCGGCCGCAGGGGCGTCCTGCACTTTGGGGCCCAGCAGGGCTTCGAGTCCACGGCCAAGGCCTTTGGGTTTTTTGGTGACCATGGTCAATCCTTCAGTAATGTTTGCAACAGCGCATGGCCCATAGGCCAATCGCCCAGCGATGAATCGGCATTGATGTGCCCGGCAGCGCCCAGATCTACCCAGCGTGCACCCCAGTCTTGGGCCAACCCTTGCGCCCGAGTCAATGTGCAATAAGGGTCATTCTGGCTGCCCACCAGAATGCTTTTGAACGGCAAGGCTTGGCGCACGATGGGCGACCAACCGGGCAAGCGGTTGTTCAGCTCGGGGTCTTCGGTGTCACCCGGCGCCACCAGCAAGGCCCCGCGCACACGGGTTGTGTGCCGGGACACGGTGGCCCAAGCGGCCACCAAAATACAGCCCAAACTGTGCGCCGCAAAAACCACCGGGCCGGGGGCGTCGATCACGGTGTCATCCAAGCGCGCCAACCAATCGCCACGCAAGGGCCGCATCCAGTCGTTTTGCTCGACCACGGCATAACCGTGCAGACGCGCCCATTGCATTTGCCAATGGTCCGCGCCGCTGCCTTGCCAGCCCGGCAGGATCAACACCGTTGCGGGCTGAGCCAATGTGGCGTCAAAGTTCGCAGATGGGGCCAAAACGGTTATCTCTGTGATGTGGAGGCTTGTGGCGGCTCAGAGCGTGGGCGCGCGCCGCACCAGCTCTTGCGCAAAATCGACATAGGCCTGACTGCCTTTGGCCGAGGCGTCAAACACCACGCCGGGCAAGCCATAGCTGGGCGCTTCGGCCAGACGCACGTTGCGCGGAATCACGGTGTCAAAAACCTTGTCGCCAAAATGGGCCTTGAGCTGCTCGCTGACCTGCATTTGCAAGGTGATGCGCGGATCAAACATGACGCGCAACAGGCCAATGATCTTGAGGTCTTTGTTCAGGTTGGCGTGCACCTGCTTGATGGTGTTGACCAAGTCGGTCAGGCCTTCGAGTGCAAAGTACTCGCACTGCATGGGCACGATCACACCATGGGCCGAACACAGGCCATTGAGCGTGAGCATGGACAAAGAAGGCGGGCAATCGATCAGCACAAAGTCGTAATCGGCATCGGCCAGCGCCAAGGCGTTTTTCAGGCGCTGGTCGCGGTGCTCCAACTGCACCAACTCCACCTCGGCCCCGGCCAGCTCACGGTTGGCGCTCAGCACGTCATAACCGCATTTATCGGCCTTGATCACGGCTTCAGCAATGGTGGCTGACTCCAGCAGAACATCGTAAACACTCAACTCAACAGCACGTTTGTCGATGCCCGAGCCCATCGTGGCGTTGCCTTGCGGGTCCAAGTCCACCAACAGCACACGCTGCCCGACTTTGGCCAAACCAGCGGCCAGGTTCACGGTGGTGGTGGTTTTGCCCACCCCGCCTTTTTGGTTTGCAACGCAGAAAATTTTGGCCATGAGGATCTGCCCAGGTTATTTGGAAATGGCCAACTTGATGCCAAAGCCGATGAGAAACACGCCCGCCAATTTCTCCAGCACGCGCCCGATCACGGGGTTCGCGCGCATGCGTTCGGCCAGGTGGTGGGTGAGCAAGGTCATGCCCACGCCGTAAAGCAAGGTCAAGGCCGCAATGGTGGCGGCCATGACGCCAAAGCTGAGCAAACCCAAATGGGTTTGAGGGTCCACGAACAAGGGAAAAAACGCCATGTAAAACACAATCGCTTTCGGGTTGAGCAAGGTGATGGCAAAGGCTTGCTGCCCATATTGACGCGGCCGGATGTTCATCACCGGGGCATCACCCGCTTTGGCCGACAGCATCTTCCAGCCCAGCCAAGCCAAATACACAGCGCCCGACCACTGGATGGCGGCAAATGCGGTCGGGTAAGTGGCCAGCACCGCGGCCACACCAGCCACAGCCAACCACATGAGCACTTGATCACCCACGATCACGCCCAAGGTGGCCATCAAGCCGCCCGCCACGCCGCCCTTGCTGGTGGAGGTGATGAGCGCCAAATTGCCAGGGCCGGGAATGGCCAGAAACAACACAATGGCGGCCACGAACGAGCCGTAATCAGAGATACCAAAGAACATCAGCAACTTTCATGGGTAAAAAGGAGGGCCAAGCGATCGCTCATTTGGCAAGCACCATCTTGAGGCCAAAGCCGATCAGGCACAGGCCCGCCAGCTTTTGCAAAAAACCCGAAAACCGGGGATTGGCCCGGATGCGCTCGGCCATGAAATGGGTGACCACGACCACACCCAAGCAATAGGTAAAGCCCAGTGCCGCAATCGTCAGGGCCATCACCGCAAAGGTGATCCAGCCTTGGTGATTCACCGGATCAATGAACTGCGGAAAGAACGCGAAATAAAACATGATCGCCTTGGGGTTGAGCAAGGTGATGAACATGGTTTCACGAAAGTAATGCCCGGGGGTGATCTGGATGCTGGGGCCCTCACCCGCTTTGGCCGTGATCATTTTGTAACCCAACCAGGCCAGATACGCAGCGCCCAACCACTGCAAAACCAGGAACAACGTCGGGAAGCTTTTGAGCACCGCAGCCACACCCGCCACCGTGAGCCACAACAAAATCTGATCACCCACAAGCAAGCCCAACACCGAGGCCAAACCGCCCGACAAACCACCTTTGCTGGCCGAACTGATCAAGGCCAAGTTACCGGGGCCAGGCAAGAACAAAAGCAAGACAAAAGCTGCGGCAAATGCACCGTAATCCGAGATGCCAAACATGGGTTTTCTTTAAAGGGAATGGGCTGAGTGTAAGTGATGCCCGACCGGCCACACCCAAGGCAGCCAAGGCGACCATGTGTTTCACGTGAAACAGCTGTTCAGGCGTGGCAAAGTGCCGTGCGTGCGGGGTGCTCAGGCGACACACAAAGGGCGACACCTCCCCAAAGGACATAGCCCCGAATCAGACCGGGCTGGCAGCCTCGGGCTTCATCCAGACCATGCAGCGCTCAACGTCCAACCCCGGCACAGCCAATGGTTCCACGTGAAACACTTTCACATCAGAGGGCAATGCCTTGATTTCATCCTGCGGATGCTTGCCCTTCATGGCCATCCAGACACCGCCCTCCGCCAAAGCCGAACGTGACCAGCTTACAAAGTCTGGCAGCGATGCAAAAGCGCGGGAGCAAATCACCTGATATGGATCGGTCAAAGACTCGACACGCGCATGAATGCCACGCAAGTTGGGCAACTTCAGGCTCACCGCCACCTGCTGCACAAATGCGGCTTTCTTGGCGACAGTGTCTACGCAAGTGACATTCAGCTCAGGCATGCAAATGGCCAACACCACGCCAGGCAAGCCGCCACCCGAACCGACATCCAACACCCGAATGGCTTGACCTTGGGTATGCCGAGCCAAGGGTGCCACCGCCGTCAAGCTGTCCAGCAGATGGTGCGAGAGCATGTCTGCCGGGTCGCGCAACGCCGTCAGGTTGTAGACCTTGTTCCATTTCTGGATCAAGGCCACATAGTCCAGCAAAAGCTTTTGCCGATCATCAGACAAGTTCAGGCCCAAGGCCTGGATGCCGGCGCTCAGGCCGGAGGCCAAATTCACACTCATGCGGATTGACCTTCTTCAGTCGGCTGCATGAAACCCTTGAACCCGCCCTTTTTCAGGTGGATCAACAGCAAGGACACGCTGGCGGGCGTGATGCCCGAAATGCGCGAAGCCTGACCGAGGGTTTCAGGTCGGTGCTTGGCCAGCTTTTGCCGGGCTTCGATCGACAAAGCCGAGACCTGCATGTAGTCCAGGGTTTCGGGCAAGCGCAAGTGTTCGTAAAACGCAGCCCTTTCGACCTCACCCTTTTGGCGGTCGATGTAGCCAGAATACTTGGCGGCAATCTCGACTTGCTCAATGACCGTGGCACTCAGCTCACCCAATGTTTCACGTGAAACATCAGGGCTGGCCATGCGCCCCTCGTCCAAAGACATCAGCGCTTGGTAAGACACATTGGGTCGGCGCAACAAATCAAACAGCTTGTGTTCGTGTTCAATGGCTTTGCCAAGTACACGCACCGATTCTTCGGCTGGCAAATTGCGCGGGTTCACCCACACAGACTTGAGACGCTCTGTTTCACGTGAAACAGCGTCGCGCTTGCGGCTAAAAGCATCCCAACGCGCATCGTCGACCAAGCCCATCTGGCGGCCCACTTCAGTCAATCGGGCGTCGGCATTGTCTTCGCGCAGCTGCAAGCGGAACTCGGCCCGGCTGGTGAACATGCGGTAAGGCTCGGTCACGCCCTGGGTCACCAGGTCATCCACCAAAACGCCCAAATAGGCTTGGTCACGCGCAGGCGTCCAGGAGGCTTCGCCACGGCATTGCAGCGCGGCGTTGATGCCAGCAAACAAGCCTTGCGCGGCGGCCTCTTCGTAGCCGGTGGTGCCATTGATCTGGCCGGCGAAAAACAGGCCGTTGATCTGGCGGGTTTCAAAGCTGTTTTTCAAGGCTCGCGGGTCAAAATAGTCGTACTCGATGGCGTAGCCTGGACGCAAGATATGGCAGTTTTCAAGGCCCTTCATCGAGCGCACCAGGTCGTACTGAATGTCAAACGGCAGGCTGGTCGAGATGCCGTTGGGGTAGTACTCGTTCGTCGTCAGGCCTTCGGGCTCCAAAAAAATCTGGTGGCTGTCTTTGTCGGCGAAGCGGTTGATCTTGTCTTCCACGCTGGGGCAATAACGTGGGCCCACGCCCTCGATCTTGCCGGTGAACATGGGGCTGCGGTCAAAGCCGGAGCGGATGATCTCGTGCGTGCGCTCGTTGGTGTGGGTGATCCAGCACGGCATTTGCTGCGGGTGCATCTCGGTCCGGCCCATGAAACTGAACACCGGCACGCCATCGGTTTCGTTCATGCCGCCGGGCATGCCGTCGCCGGGTTGCTCGGTGCACTGGCTGAAGTCGATGGTGCGGCCGTCCAGGCGCGGCGGCGTGCCGGTCTTCAGACGCCCTTGCGGCAACTTGAGCTCTTTCAACCGGGCTGACAGGCTGACAGCGGGTGGATCACCTGCCCTGCCCGCCGCGTAGTTTTGCAGACCCACATGAATCTTGCCGTCCAAAAAGGTGCCAGCGGTCAGCACCACGGTGCGCGAACGGAAACGGATGCCCACCTGCGTGACCGCCCCCACCACCCGGTCACCCTCCACCATCAGGTCGTCCACTGCCTGCTGAAACAACCACAAATTGGGCTGGTTTTCCAGCATGCGGCGGATGGCGGCTTTGTACAAAATGCGGTCGGCCTGCGCCCGCGTGGCCCGCACAGCCGGCCCCTTGGAACTGTTGAGGATGCGGAACTGGATGCCGCCTTCGTCGGTGGCCAGCGCCATGGCACCGCCCAATGCGTCCACCTCTTTGACCAAATGGCCCTTGCCGATGCCACCAATCGAGGGGTTGCAGCTCATCTGCCCCAGCGTTTCGATGTTGTGGCTGAGCAAGAGCGTTTTGCAGCCCATGCGTGCTGAAGCCAGTGCGGCTTCTGTTCCGGCATGGCCGCCGCCGACCACGATCACATCGAATTCTTGAGGGTAAAGCATGAAAAGTCCGCCTAGAATGAAGGCCAAAAATAGGCGCTGCCTGCGCCGTGAACCGCCCTGCCACGGGGTTGGCTGAAGCTGCTTATTTTACAGGCAGGGGGTCCGCCCCGTGCTTATTGCGGACAAGGCTGTAGCAAGCAAGCGCACCCGTTGACCACGCACACCAATTTATGCAAAAAACGCATAGCCCAAGAGCCAAGCGGCCTTGGACGGCAGCGCATGCCCGCTCTACCATCAGCAGCACTGACAACCCGTCAGGTTCAAGAAAGGCGACGAAACATGTCCAATTCACCCGCAGGCAGCCAAGCCACAAGCGCCCATGCCTTGCCCTCCTATTTGAACCCTGAGCATCTCGGCCCTTGGGGCATTTACCTGCAACAAGTCGACCGCGTCACGCCGTATCTGGGTTCATTGTCGCGCTGGGTCGAGACGCTCAAGCGACCCAAACGCGCCTTGATCGTCGACGTGCCGATCGAGCTGGACAACGGCACCATGGCCCACTTTGAGGGCTACCGCGTGCAACACAACACCAGCCGAGGACCCGGCAAAGGGGGTGTGCGTTTTCACCAAGACGTCACGCTGTCCGAAGTCATGGCCTTGTCGGCCTGGATGTCGGTGAAAAACGCTGCCGTCAACCTGCCTTTTGGCGGAGCCAAAGGCGGCATCAGGGTCGACCCCAAGACACTTTCGCGCGGTGAACTGGAACGCCTGACACGCCGCTACACCAGCGAAATCGGCATCATCATCGGCCCAACCAAAGACATTCCGGCCCCTGACGTGAACACCAACGAGCAAATCATGGCCTGGATGATGGACACTTATTCCATGAACGAAGGCGCCACCGCCTCGGGCGTGGTCACGGGCAAACCGATTGCCTTGGGCGGTTCATTGGGCCGACGCGAAGCCACTGGGCGCGGCGTGTTCACCGTGGGCCAAGAGGCCGCGCAGCACATTGGCATGGACGTCTCAAAAGCCAAAATCGCCGTGCAAGGCTTTGGCAATGTGGGCGGCATCGCAGCCAAGCTGTTTGCGCAGGCTGGGGCCACGGTGGTCGCGGTGCAAGACCATGGCGGCACAGTCTACAAAGCCGCCGGACTGGATGTGCCAGCCCTGCTGCGCCACGTCAGCGAACACGGCAGCGTCAAGGGCTTTACGCCCGCAGAGACCCTGCCCGACGCGCAGTTCTGGGGCGTGGATTGCGACATCCTAATTCCCGCAGCGCTGGAGCAGCAAATCACCGCCGCCAACGCCCAGCAAATCAAAGCCCGCATGGTGATCGAAGGGGCCAATGGACCGACCACGCCCGAGGCCGATGACATCCTGCACGAGCGGGGTATTCTGGTCGTGCCCGACGTGATCGCCAATGCCGGGGGCGTGACGGTCAGTTATTTTGAGTGGGTGCAGGATTTCTCCAGCTTCTTCTGGAGCGAAGACGACATCAACACCCGCTTGGTGCGCATCATGCGCGAGGCCTTTGCCGCCATCTGGCAAGTGGCAGACGAGCACAAAATCAGTCTGCGCACGGCCACGTTCATTGTGGCTTGCTCACGCATTTTGCATGCGCGTGAATTGCGCGGCCTCTACCCCTGAAGCGGCCAGACGCGGGTGGGTTTGGGCTTCACCCAATACACCCAACCCCGCCCAAGCTCGCTCAAGGCTGCAAAGGCAGCGCCCCTGCGGCCTTGACCTCACCCAGCGAAAAACTGGTGTGCAGGTCTTTCACATTGGGCAAATTCAACAGCACATCACGGGCAAACACGCTGAAAGCATTGAGGTCACGGCACACCACCTGCAACTCAAACGTGCCAGTGCCGCTGATGTAGTGGCAAGAAATCACTTCCGGGATCTTAAGGATCGCTTCTTCCAACTGGCGCGTCACATCGCCCCGGTTGCGTTCCGCATCCAGACGCACAAAAGCAAACACGTCTAGCCCCACCTTTTGACGGTCGATTTCAGCGCGGTAACCTTTGATGACACCCGAGTCCTCCAAGGCCCGCACGCGCCGCCAGCAAGGTGCTGCCGACAAGCCCACACGTTGCGCCAACTCGGCGTTGGTCAATCGCCCATTGCGCTGCAGTTCATTCAATATGGCCCAGTCGAATTTATCCATTGTTTCCAAAACAACCCTCTTTAAGCAATATTCTTTCAAATCATAGGGCAAATCCTGTCACCGAAAGCAAGCACCTGTCCGCTGCACCGTCCTACACTGTGCATTCAATTTCAGCCGCAGGACAGACCATGAACGCCCCCTTGCCAGAATCGATTCGCCAGGCTTTAGAAACGGTGACCTTGGACGACAAATACAGCCTCGATGTGGGCCGTGCCTTCATGAGCGGCGTGCAAGCCTTGGTCAAACTGCCCATGCTGCAACGCCAGCGCGATGCCCTGCAGGGCAAGAACACAGCGGGCTTCATCAGCGGTTACCGGGGCTCGCCATTGGGCAGCTACGACCAATCCTTGTGGAAAGCCAAAGACCACCTGAAGGCACAAAACATCGTCTTCCAGCCCGGCGTCAACGAAGAACTGGCCGCCACCGCCTTGTGGGGCACGCAGCAGCTGGGCTTTGCGCCCGCGGGCACCAATAAGTTTGACGGCGTTTTTGGCATCTGGTACGGCAAAGGCCCTGGCGTGGACCGCTGCTCCGATGTGTTCAAGCACGCCAACATGGCCGGCACCACGCCCTGGGGCGGCGTGCTGGCCGTGGCTGGTGACGACCATGTGGCCAAAAGCTCGACGGCCGCGCACCAGAGCGACCACATCTTCAAGGCCTGTGGCCTACCGGTGTTCTTTCCGGCCAATGTGCAAGACATCCTGGATCAAGGCTTGCACGCCATCGCCATGAGCCGTTTTGCCGGCATATGGTCGGGCATGAAAACCATCCAGGAGATTGTCGAATCCAGCGCCACCGCGCACATCGACCCCGAGCGCGTGCAAATTGTTTTGCCCGAATTCGTGATGCCACCTGGTGGCGTACACATCCGCTGGCCCGACACCGCGCTGGAACAAGAAGCGCGTTTGTTCGATTACAAATGGTATGCGGCGCTGGCCTATATCCGGGCCAACAAACTCAACCACAACGTGATCGAAGGGCCGAATGACCGATTCGGCCTGATCGCCAGCGGCAAGGCCTACAACGACACACGCCAAGCCTTGATCGATTTAGGGCTAGATGACAACCGTTGCCGACAATTGGGCATCCGTTTGCACAAAGTGGCGGTGGTCTGGCCGCTGGAAGCGCAAGCAACGCGCGAATTTGCCACGGGTCTGCGCGAAATTTTGGTGGTCGAGGAAAAACGCCAGATCATCGAATACCAGCTCAAGGAAGAGCTCTACAACTGGCGTGACGATGTGCGACCCAACATCCTAGGTAAGTTCGACGAAGCCGACGGCGATGTGTCGGGTGGTGAATGGTCCATCCCCAACCCCACTGAGCGCACCTTGCTGCGCGCCAACGCCGATTTGACGCCCGCCATCATTGCGCGGGCGATTGCCAAGCGCCTGAAGAAACTGGGGGTTGATGCAGATACCGCCGCTCAGATCGACGCCCACCTGGCCGTGCTCGATGGCAAGGAAAAGGCCATGCAGACATTGACGCTGGGGGCAGCGGCAGACCGACAGCCTTGGTTCTGCTCGGGCTGCCCACACAACACCTCCACCAAGGTGCCTGAAGGCTCGCGTGCCATGGCGGGCATTGGCTGCCACTTCATGAGCATCTGGATGGACCGCAGCACCATCGGCTTCACGCAAATGGGCGGCGAGGGCGTGCCCTGGACAGGTCAACAACCGTTCAGCCACGAGCAGCACGTCTTTGCCAACCTGGGTGACGGCACCTACTTTCACAGCGGCATTTTGGCAATCCGCCAAAGCATTGCGGCGGGCGTCAACATCACCTACAAGGTTTTGTACAACGACGCAGTGGCCATGACCGGTGGCCAGCAAGTGGGCGAGCGCCCTGAAGGCCACAGCGTGGTGCAAATCGCCATGAGCATGCGGGCCGAAGGCGCACAACGCATCGACGTGGTGACCGATGAGCCCGAAAAATACGATGGCGTGGCTTTGGCCGAAGGGGTGAGCGTGTTCCACCGCGACGAACTGGACCGCATCCAGCGCGAAATGCGTGAGATCAAGGGCACGACGGTCATCATTTACGACCAAACCTGCGCCACCGAAAAACGCCGCCGCCGCAAGCGCGGCACCATGGTCGACCCTGCTGTGCGCGTGATGATCAACGAAGAGGTGTGCGAAGGCTGTGGCGACTGCGGCGTGCAATCCAATTGCTTGTCGGTCGAACCTCTCGAAACCGAGCTGGGTCGCAAACGCACCATCAACCAAAGCACGTGCAACAAAGACACCAGCTGCCTCAAAGGCTTTTGCCCCAGTTTTGTCACGGTCGAAGGCGGCACCTTCAAGAAAAAGTCATCGTCCAGCACCGCCGCATGGCGTCCAGATAACCTGGGCGCATTGCCGGAGCCTGAACTGCCCGTCATCACACAGCCTTGGGGCATGGTGGTGGCGGGGGTCGGCGGGACAGGCGTGATCACCATTGGCCAATTGCTGGGCATGGCCGCGCACATGGAAGGCAAAGGCATCGTCACGCAAGACTCGGCTGGGTTGGCGCAAAAAGGCGGAGCCACCTGGAGCCACGTCCTGGTGGCCAATACACAAGACGAGATCCGCACCACCCGCGTCAGCATGGCCGCCGCTGACCTGATCATGGGCTGCGACCCCATCGTCAGCGCCTCCAAGGAAACCACCCTGCGCATGCGCGCTGGCCGCACCCGTGTGGCACTGAACAGCAACAGCACCCCCACAGCCGCGTTCGTGAAGAACGGCAATTGGCAAAACCCCGCCGAACAATGCGTGGCCGAGATCACCGCGCAAGTGGGTGTTGAAGGCGTGGGGAGTTTTGACGCTGATTCTTTGGCCAAACAACTGATGGGCGACACCATTTACGTCAATCCCATGATCTTGGGTTACGCCTGGCAAAAGGGCTGGGTGCCTTTGCGGCACGAATCGCTGGTGCGGGCGATCGAGCTCAATAATGTGCAGGTGAAAAACAACCTGGCTGCTTTTGAATGGGGTCGACATGCCGCTCACCAGTTGGATGCGCTGATGCAGATGATCCAGCCCGTGCAAGTGATGCAGTTCAAGAAACGCGAAACACTCGAAAGCCTTATCGCAGACCGCATCACACGTTTGACCGATTACCAAAACGCGGCCTACGCAACTCGGTATCAGGTGTTTGTGCAGCGTATCCAAGAGGCTGAAGCCCCCTTGGGCAAAACCATCTTGACGACCACTGTGGCACGCCATCTGTACAAATTGATGGCCTACAAGGACGAGTACGAAGTGGCCCGTTTGCACACCCAATCGGCTTTTTTAGACCGCATCGCCAACAGCTTTGAAGGGGACTTCAAAGTGCATTACCACCTGGCCCCGCCCCTTTTGGCCAAACGCAACAACAAAGGCGAGCTGCTCAAGCAAAAATTCGGTCCCGCCGTGCTCACGGTCTTCAAACTTTTAGCCCAATTGAAAGGCTTGCGTGGAACCGCATTCGATGTATTCGGTCGCACCCAAGAGCGCAGGACAGAACAAGCCTTGATCGGTGAATACATGCAACACATCGAACAGGCGATTCAAAACCTGAGCCCTGAAAACCACGTCCACGCCGTCAGCGTAGCCAACGTGCCAGAAACCATCAAAGGCTTTGGCCATGTCAAAGAACGCAACATCAAGGCAGCGCGGACTTTGTGGGCTTCATTGGGAACCCAATGAGCCGCGACAAATTTCCGCCCCGTCATACCCGCGCATGCGGGTATCTATCTCTTGCGAATTGATAGACACCCGATCAAGCAGGGTGTGACAAGGTCACATCAGGTCAACGTGCGTCGGGCAACTCGATCTTGACTTCCAGCACTTCCAGGTTGTCCTGACGTTCCAGGTTCACCTTGATGTCATCCGGATTGATCTTGATGTATTTGCTGATGACGGCGACCAGCTCGCGTTGCAAATCAGGCAGGTAATCGGGCTCAGCGGCATTGCGACCACTGCGCTCGTGCGCCAAGATGATTTGCAGGCGTTCTTTGGCTACGCTGGCGGTTTTCTTCTTTTCGCCCAAGAGGAAGGAAAGAAACGACATGGTTCACTTGCCTCCGAACATGCGTTTGAAAAAACCGGGCTTCACGGCTTCAGTGAAACGCATGGGTTTGTCTTCACCCAAAAAGCGGTCAATCACGTCTTTGTAAGCCTCGGACACATCGCTTTCAGCCATGTGAATGGCAGGTGTCCCTTGGTTAGACGCTTGCAAAACGTTATCGCTTTCAGGGATCACACCCAGCAATTTGATGCGCAAGATATCTTGAATGTCTTGCAGCGACAGCATCTGGCCGTCCTCGACCCGGTTCGGGTTGTAACGCGTGATCAGCAAATGCTCTTTGATGGGCTCAAGGCCTTCAATGGCGCGTTTGGTCTTGCTGCCCAGCATGCCCAAAATGCGGTCAGAGTCGCGCACCGAAGACACTTCAGGGTTGGTCACCACCAAAGCCTCGTCGGCAAAGTGCATGGCCATCAAAGCGCCAGTTTCAATGCCCGCAGGTGAATCGCAGACGATGTACTCAAAACCCATGTCGTTCAGGTCTTTGAGCACTTTTTCAACGCCTTCTTGCGACAAAGCATCTTTGTCGCGGGTCTGCGATGCCGCCAACACAAACAGGTTGGAACACTGTTTGTCCTTGATCAAGGCCTGGTTCAGGTTGGCTTCGCCCTGGATCACATTGATCAGGTCATACACCACACGGCGCTCACAGCCCATGATCAGGTCCAGGTTGCGCAGGCCCACATCAAAGTCGATGACGGCGGTCTTGAAGCCTTTGAGCGCCAGGCCAGTGGCGAAACTGGCGCTGGTCGTGGTTTTGCCCACGCCGCCTTTGCCAGAAGTCACAACAACGATTTTTGCCATGGGATTTTCTTTCTTTGACAAGATATCAATATAAATTCGATGATCAGAGCTTCAGGGGCGACACCAACAACTTGTCACCCTCCGGACCTGATTGCAGAGAAACTTGGGCGGCTTGCCCCCAAACGTCTTTGGGCAATGCATTTTCGCTGGTGCGGTAAATGCCAGCGATGGAAATCAATTCAGGCTCCATGGCCTGCGCAAAGATGCGTGCCTCTGTGTTGCCACGTGCGCCTGCGATGGCCTTGCCACGCAAAGCAGCATAAATGTGAATATTGCCATCGGCAATCACTTCTGCGCCCGCATTCACGATGGCCAAAACAATCAGATCACGCCCTTTGGCATACACCTGCTGACCTGAACGCAATGGTTTGTCGATCACCATCGGGCCCAATGCGGCAGAAGGTGCGGTGGGTGTGGTCACTGGTTCAGGCTTAGGTGACTCTTGCACAACCGCAGCAAGCTGGACAGAACGCCGAATGCGCGCATCACTGGCATCGACCAAGCCCAGGGCCTTGGCTTGCTCCAAAAGAGGTCCTTGAGCGCCTTTGATGGCCAAAGGCCACAAAGCTTGTTCACGCAAAAGGGGGAGCAAGCTGGAAAGATCAATTGAAGCGTCGTTTTCTTCCAAATTCAAAAAACTGACATCAATGATCACAGGATCCTGGTCAAAAAACCCGGGACTGTCATCCAGTTGTTGCTTCAAAGACTGCGAAATGGCCTGTATGTCTGTGGTTTTGAGTACCAAGGCGACCAAAGACAAATCAGCGCTTTTGATGTCGTAACAGTTTGAAAGAGGTGCTTCTGAAACGATCGCCATGGTGCCATCAGGGGGAGGAAAGGGGCAAATCTTAACAGCGCAGTTGTTCTTTGTTCTTTCTCTATAGATTTATATCTTTAAATAGTGGTAGTAGATAAGGAAGCCACTTGTGTGTGGACAAGCTGTTTTTTCTCAGCAATGACAACAACTTGCGTCGCATGTGAAGGTGTGCACCGCAGCGCTTTTTTGGTGTTTCGCCAAAATGAACAACTTTTAGATCGGACTTCAAGCTGTGGATAACCTAGGGTTTGTTATTTTTTTATCCACAGGCTTATCCAGAACAGGATGTCATGTTTCGAGCAGCCATTGGATGACGCCTTTGGCCACGAAACCCAGCATGCCAAATGCCAGTCCCAGAAAAATAACAAATGTGCCAAATTTCCCGGCTTTGGATTCCCACGCCAATTGACCAATGATGAACAGCATGTAGAGCATGAAAGCTCCGACACCGATCGTCAGGCCAAACCAGGCGAATTGTTCTTCGTTGAAGCCCAACATCACCGTTCACCTTGCTCGGTGATGCGTTCTTCCAGATCAGAGACATCCACAAGGTGCCGATAAGCATGCCAGCTGCCATGCCCCAGCATGGGAATGACCAGGATGAGGCCCAAAAAGAGTGAAAAAATGCCCAGCATGCAAAAGCCAATGATCAAAAAAGCCCACAAAGTCATCTGCAAAGGGTGGGTCAGCACGGTTTTCCAGCTTGTCAGTACCGCTTGCAACACGGTGACTCGGCGGTCCAACAACAAGGGCATGGACACCACACTGGAGGCAAACACGGGCACGGCCATCATGCCGCCCAGGCCGATCCAAAGTTCAAATAAATAGCCCTCTTTGGCCAACACCACATGGCGTATGAAGTCGACAGGCGTGTGAATGGGGCTGGGTGCCAACAGGGTGATCAGGGCGGCTGAGGTGATGACCCAGCCAGTGGCAGCCAGGCCCAGTAACAAGCCAAAGCGAATCAGGCTCCAGTAGCTGTCAGGTTGGTGTTGCAAGCGCATTTGCCACTGCGTCCAGGTTTGCACCAGCAAATCAAAATCGACCTTTTCCCCCCGTTCCATGGCGCGACTCATGGCATACAGGCTGGTGGCCAGCACGGGTGCCACCACCATGAAACCCGACAAATAACCCACCAACAACCAAAATTGGTCGTGCGCCAGTAAAGCGATAAAGCCACCGAAACCGGCCAGCACAAGGCCGTGCATGGTGCTCAGCAAAGGCGCTCGAGCCATGTCCTTGAACCCCAAGGCCAACCATTGCATGGGCTGATCGGCTGCGATGGGCCGAATGGGCGGTAAAAAAACGCCAGAGCGTGTCTGCGTGGTATCGGAATGGAACTTTTGAGGCATGCACAAAGCTTAACCAGACAAGGCGGTCTGCACCTTGATGTGGGTCAAGTCAAAAAATGCAACAAAAAGGCCGCTCATGGAGCGGCCTGGTGCTTATGACAAGTCGGGCTTGCCAGTGTTGTCAATGTTGGCCGTGGTGCCCGCCATGCTCCTTGCCACCGCGCATGCCTTCACCCATTTTTTTCATGCCGCGTGCGGTTTCTGCATCGAACACTTTCTTTTGTGTGTCGCTTAACGCGGCATAAAAGGTTTTGGTGGCGTTGGCGTGCTTTTGCATTTGTGCATCGCGTTGACCTTTATGGGCTTGCATTTGGTCGATGCGCTCAGGAGTCGTCATTTTTTCCATGGCGGCCCGGTCAGGATGCGCCATGGGCTGAGTGGGGGGCTGCATGGCTTGTTCGAAAGCAGTCCAAGCAGATGCTTGACCGGCTTCGAGTTTCAGTTTGCCTTTCAAATCGGCCAAGTGTTTGGCATGGCGTTCGCCCATTTTGGCGTGCATTTTGTCCATGCGTTCAGCGCGGGGGTTGTTGGTTTTGATCTCAGGGGCGGTCTGCGCCAAGGTCAAACCGCTCAGGCCAGCCAACAAACTGGCAGCAATCAAGGTGGTACGAATCGATTTCATGGAAAACATCCTTTCAGTGATGGGATGTCGTCAGTGTGCGTGGCCTGTGTTGCTGTGCAGTGCGGTTTATGCAGTGATTTGTAAAGACAGATGAAGCTTTGTGCCGTGGGCTGATTTGTCAGGCCAAAAAACCCCCCGATCCAGTCGGGGGTGAGCCTGTTTCGGAAACAGGGTGCCGAGTCAGAACGGATAAGTCAGACGTTGCGGTTTTTGCAAGTGTTAATGCCCAGCAAGCTGTAAGGTGGACACCAGCCCATCAGCCCTGTGGCAAGTGGTACCAAGCCCAACCAACCCCACCAGCCAACGGTGCTGGTGGCAGCCAATGCGATCAGAACCAGTCCTGCAAGGATGCGGATGATGCGTTCGATACTGCCGATATTTTTGTTCATGGTGAGTTCTCCCTTGGGTTAAAAAATCAGGTGATGACGCGGTAGCCTTCATCGGCAACCGCCTTGGCGAGCGCAGCGCGGGGTTGGTCAGATTCAACTTGCACTTTGTTTTGTGTGCGGTCAATCGTGACTTTGGCTTGGGCATCCAGTGCCAACAATGCCTTGGTCACGGCCTTTTCGCAGTGGCCACATGTCATGCCTTCAACGGTGAAAATCTGGTTCATGATGTACCTTTCAGACAAGCCCTTAGGGGTTTGTTGAAGCATAGTTCAAAACAAATCGCACAACATGACACAGATCAAGACCGAACCCGTTGCCAGCAACACCGTGATGGACATCGGCATTGGTGGCATGACCTGCGCCTCGTGTGTGGCACGGGTCGAAAAAGCACTCAACAAAGTGCCCGGCGTGGCGTCGGCCTCGGTCAATCTGGCCACCGAAACAGCACGCATTGTCGTAACCGATCCGGCGTTGACCGACGCCCGCTTGCGCCGAGTGGTGCGCGATGCCGGTTACGAACCCCGTTCAGTGGAAGCAGCCGAGGCGCAGGCCAACAACAACTCGCCTTGGACAGGTTTTGCGCCCGTCGGCTTGGGTTTGGTGTTGTCCGCGCCTTTGGTGCTGCCCATGTTGGGCGATCTGTGGGGCCAGCACTGGATGCTGCCCGCTTGGGTGCAGTTTGCGTTGGCCACGCCCGTGCAATTCATTTTGGGCGCGCGTTTTTACAAAGCAGGCTGGCACGCCCTCAAGGCTTTGACCGGCAATATGGACTTGCTGGTGTCTTTGGGCACCACGGCGGGATGGTTGTTGTCGGTGTGGCTGTGGCTGACTGCGCATGAAGGTCACACACCCCATTTGTATTTCGAAGGCTCGGCCGTGGTCATCACTTTGGTGTTGCTGGGCAAGTGGCTCGAAGCCCGAGCCAAGCGGCAAACCACCGAAGCCATTCGCGCCTTGCACGCGTTGCGGCCCGACAAGGCGCACTGGATCAGCGAAGACGGCGAAGTCGATGTGCCGGTGGATGAAATTTTGAAGGGCGATCTGATCGTGGTGCGGCCAGGCGAGAGTTTTCCACTTGATGGCGAACTGATTGAAGGCCAGACGCAGGTCGATGAGTCCATGCTGACAGGTGAGCCTTTGCCCGTGTCCAAAACCGCAGGCGCACAGCTCACCGGGGGATCAATCAACGGTGACGGACGCGTGTTGATGCGCGTGACGGCGGTGGGCCATGAGACGGTGCTCTCACACATCATCCGATTGGTCGAGGATGCGCAAGCCGCCAAAGCACCGATTCAGCGGCTGGTTGACAAAGTGGCTGAAATCTTTGTGCCTGTGGTGCTGTTGGTGGCGCTGGTCACCTTGGGTGTTTGGATGCTGCAAGGCGCGCAATTTGAAACCGCCTTGATCCACGCAGTGGCGGTACTGGTGATTGCTTGCCCGTGCGCGCTGGGCCTGGCCACGCCTGTGGCCATCATGGCGGGCACGGGTGTGGCGGCCAAACACGGCATTTTGATCAAAGACGCGCAGGCGCTCGAGATGGCCCACCGCGTGCAAACAGTGGCCTTTGACAAAACCGGCACGCTCACGGTGGGGCAACCACGGCTGACACACCAAGTACCCGCCCCGGGGCAAGACGAAAGCATCGCCCTGCACTGGGCTGCCTGCGTGCAAAGCGGCAGCGAACACCCGCTGGCCCGTGCCGTTTTAGCGGCAGCGCAAGCTCAAACACAGGCACAAGGTCTGAAGTTGTTGACCCCTGCCGACTTGGCCGCTGTGCCGGGTCGGGGTGTGCAGGCCACAGTCGATGGGCACCACTTGCTTTTAGGCAGTCTGCGGTGGCTGCAGCAAGAAGGCCTGGACACCGCTTTGTGGGCCAGCGAGGTGGCCACCTTGCAAGCGCAAGGCGCTACTTTGTCCGCATTGGCCGAACGCACCGCTGCGGGTGTGCAAGGCCTGCTGCTGCTGGCCTTCGGCGACGAGCCCAAGGTGGGGGCTGCCGAGGCCCTTCTGGCGTTGCGCGGGCGCGGCTTGAAACTGGTGATGATCTCCGGCGACAACCAAGCCGCCGCCGAAGCCATGGCGCGTCGTTTGGGTTTGCGCCCCGAAGAGGGCGAAGTGCTGGCCGACGTGTTGCCCGGCGACAAGGCTGCGCAGGTGCAAAAACTGCGCGAGGGCGGGCGCATCGTGGCCATGGTCGGCGATGGTGTGAACGACGCACCGGCGCTGGCAGCCGCTGATGTGGGCATGGCCATGGGCAATGGCACCGACGTGGCCATGCACGCGGCGGGCATCACCCTCATGCGCGGCGATGTGGCATTGGTGGGCGCCGCGCTCGACATCTCGGCCCACACCGTGGCCAAGATCAGGCAAAACCTGTTTTGGGCCTTTGCCTACAACGTGGCGGGCATACCGCTGGCGGCGCTGGGCTATCTGAACCCGGTGATTGCCGGGGGGGCCATGGCGCTGAGCTCGGTGAGTGTGATGGCCAATGCCCTGCTGCTCAAGCGCTGGAAACCCTGAGCATGGGATGCACACAGACGGCTCGTTGAGTTTGCGGCAGGCAAGCCCTTCGGCCAAATGTGAGCAGGGCCAGATCACCTGTTTTTGACATTCGTCATGGTGCGTTTGTGCACAAACCGGCAGACTGAATCCATTCAGAACCCGGAGGTTGTTTTCATGACACAGCACAGTGCGCTTCAAATCATTCGAGACGAACACGCCTCATTGGCGGCCATGCTCCAGTCCATGCGCATGATGGTCAAGCGCGGTCCTGCAGAAGATCGGCGTAACTTTTTTGACGTCGTGCGCGGCATGCTGTTTTACATCGACGAATTTCCAGAGCGCTTGCATCACCCTAAAGAATCCAACCTGTTGTTTCCCAAAGTCGTGAAGCTGGCCCCCAAAGTCATGGGGGCCATTGACAAGCTGGAACGCGATCACATGGCCAGTGAAAAAGCCGCTCGCGACATGCAGCATTTGCTGCTGGCTTGGGAGCTGCTGGGGGCAGGCCGCCGCCAGGCATTTGAAGAAGCGTTTGAAAAATACGTCAACTTTTATCTGGAGCACATGAACCTGGAAGAAACAGTGATCCTGCCCGAGGCAGAGCGGTGTTTTTCAGAAGACGATTGGCGTGTGCTGAATGCGGCGTTTGCAGAAAACGCCGATCCTCTTACAGGGCATTACCCGCCTGCTCAAGAATACGAAAAACTTTTCAGCTTGATCGTGACCCGCGCACCTTCACCGATTGGTTTGGGTTGAGGTGCTGCGCGCAACTGTCAGGGCGGTGACAAATGCGGGTAATCGGTGTAGCCCGCGTCCCTTCCGCCGTAAAACGTGGCGCGGTCTGCTGTGTTGAACGGCCCGCCCTGACGCAAGCGCAGACCCAGATCGGGGTTGGCTATAAAGGGTCGGCCGAACGCCAGTAAATCGGCACCTTGCGACAGGGCTTGTTCGGCCAGCGGCAAGTCGTAGCCATTGTTGAGCATCCAGGCGCCTTGGCCACCTGCAGACGCGTAGGCGCGGCGCAGTGCCGCGTAATCAAAAGCAAGGGGCCCTTGCTGGTGGTCACGAGGCCCACCCGTCGATCCTTCGATCACATGCACATAGGCCAGGCCCATCGGGCCCAGCAAACCGGCCACGTGCTCAAACAAGGGCTGAGGCTGTTCATCGCAGGCGTCGTTGGCGGGCGTGACGGGTGACAGGCGGATGCCTGTTCGGTCTCCGCCAATTTCGGCAACCACCGCCGTCATGACTTCGTTCAAAAAACGGGCGCGGTTTTCAACCGTGCCGCCGTAAGCATCCGTTCGCTGGTTGCTGCCAGAGCGCAAAAACTGGTCGATCAGATAACCGTTGGCGGCATGCACCTCGACCCCGTCAAAACCGGCGGCGATGGCGTTGGCCGCAGCGCGGCGGTAATCCTGCACGATGCCGGGCAATTCGCTTGCATCAAGCGCACGAGGGGTTGATGTGTCCATGAACTTGGCCTGGCCATCGACCAGCAACACGGTTTTGGTTTTTGCCGTGATGGCTGACGGCGCCACAGGCGCGGCGCCGCCCGGCTGCAAACTCGTGTGCGACACGCGGTCCACATGCCACAGCTGCATCACGATCTTGCCGCCCTCTGCGTGCACGCCGTCTGTGACCTGTTTCCAAGAAGCGACTTGCGCTTCGCTCCAGATGCCGGGCACATCGGCATAGCCTTGGCCTTGGTGGCTGATGGCCGTGGCCTCGGTGACGATGAGGCCCGCGCCCGTGACCGGGTTGGCGCGTTGGCGGTAATAGGTGGCCATTCGTGCGTTGGCCAGTGCGCCGGGTGCGCGGTTGCGCGTCAAGGGGGCCATCACAATGCGTGAGGCTAAGTGCATGGCACCGACTTGGCAGGGTTCAAACAAAGAGGTCATGTGTGCGGTTCAAACAAAAAAGGACATTGAGGGCCTGTTTCAGTGAGCGTAATCCGGGCTCTCGCGTTGCAACTTTCGCAGCAACGACGGCCAGACAAACGCACCGCCCAGGCCGCCGGTTTGCACGCGTGAGGCATGGGCCACCCCCGTCAGGATTTGCGGGTCCACGGCCGTCAGGTCCGCCGGGCCGGACTGGCCCGCCAGCGCATCCACCTGAATGCGGCAGGTGTTTTCAAACGTGTACATCGACAAGAAAGCATCGGCAATGGTCTTGCCCACCGTCAGCAGGCCGTGGTTGCGCAGCATCAAAAAATTGGCCTCGCCCAGATCGGTTTGCAGCCGCGTTTTTTCGTCGTCGCGAATCGCCACGCCTTCATAGCCGTGATAGGCCAGCGATGCCAGCACAAAGGTGCTTTGCTGACTGATGGGCAGCACACCATGCTGTTGCGCGCTCACGGCCACGCCGGCACGTGTGTGTGTGTGCAGCACGCAGCCCGCATCGGGCCTAGCCTCGTGCACTGCGCTGTGGATCACAAAGCCCGCTGGGTTCACTGGGAAGGGGCTGTCATGCAATTTGTTGCACTGCATGTCCACCTTGACCAGGCTGGAGGCGGTGATCTCGTCAAACATCAGGCCATAGGGATTGATCAGAAACTGGTGCGCATCGCCTGCCACCGAGTGCGGCAGCTTGGCGCTGATGTGGGTGAACACCAGATCGCTCCAGCCATACAGCGCCACCAGCCGGTAGCAAGCTGCGAGGTCCAGGCGCAACTGCCATTCATCGGGGTGAACGCTGTCTTTCAGGGAGGGAATTTCAAACGCCATGAACGTGCTCCGGAGCATAAAAAAGGAAGCTTCAGCTTAACCACAGGCCGCGCAATGGATTGACGTCTTGGTGACTGTGGCGCGCGTGAACGCCCTTTGTGCCATGGCGTCGACCCGCGTCAAAGGGCTTGCAGTTGGGCCTGCGCCGCTTGCAGCACCCTGCGACTCAAGCCATCGAGCAGCACAGAAGCCACACGCGTCTCTTGCCAGTACAGCGGCACGTCCAGTGGGGTGCCGGGCACCAGTTCGGCCAGCGTGCCATTGGCCAGCAGCGGCGCAATCAGCGCCTGTGGATGCAAGCCCCAGCCCATGCCCGCCAAGGCCGCGGTAACGAAGGCCTGGGACGATGGCAGGGTGTGTCGGGGCAAGTCGACATGACGATGGCACAGCCGCCGTACCCAGCGGGCCTGCAACTCGTCTTTGTTGTTGAACACCAAGCTGGGTGCGAGGGCCAAGCTGCCAGGCGTTACGCCATCCGAAAAATGGCGTGCCAAAAACGCCGGACTGGCCGCGGCGATGTAGCGCATGGCGCCCAGTGCCTGGCTGTTGCAGCCTGTGGCCGGGCGGGCGGTGGCCGTGACGGCGGCCAGCACCGCGCCGCTGCGCAGCCACTCGGTGGTGTGGTCTTCGTTGTCCACGGACACGTCCATCAGCACGGGGGCTTGAGCGGCAAAGGCCGACAGGGCTGGTGCAAACCAGGTGGCCAAACTGTCGGCATTCACCGCAATCGGCAAGTTCACCCGGGCCGTGCCATCGGGGGCCAGTGCGGGCAGCGCGCCTTGAAGCGCCTGCTCCAGCAACTGCACCCGGTCGACGTGCTGGCACAAGCGCCGCCCCATGTCGGTGGCCAGGCAAGGTTGGCCCCGCACCACCAGGGCGCCGCCCACGCGCTCTTCCAGCAGCCGGATGCGTTGAGAGACCGCTGAGGGCGTGACATGCAATGCGCGTGCCGCGCGTTCAAAACTGCCCTCCCTAACAACAGCATAAAGAGCGGAAAGCGCAGAGTAATCGAGCATGAAATCAGTTTTTCTAATGCGGATGAAGAAAAGACAGTTTGCCTTCATGTGTGGTGGGTGGCAAGCTGGTGCGCTATGAACCTGTTTGTCACCTCTTCCCCCGCTTGGCCCGTTTTTGCCCAGGGCCTGGCCTTGAGCCTGGGCCTCATCGTTGCCATTGGTGCGCAAAACGCGTTTGTGCTGCGCCAAGGCCTTCGCCGCGAGCATGTGGGTGCGGTGGTGGTGTTTTGTGCGCTGGCCGATGCTTTGCTGATCGCGGCAGGCGTCTGGGGCATGGCGCAGGCCTTGGGCGAGCGCCCCGGCTTGGCCCGCGCCTTGGCGCTGGCAGGGGCCGCCTTTTTGGCTGTGTACGGCTGGCAGGCCTTGCGCCGGGCCAGGCAGGCGCAGCAATTGATTGCCGCAGAGGGCACGCAGGGCCTGAGCTTGCGTGCCGTTGTGTTGCAGGCGGCGGCCTTCACCTTGCTCAACCCGCACGTTTATCTGGACACGGTTTTGCTGGTGGGCAGCATTGGGGCGCAGCAACCGCCGGGTCTGCGCAGCGCATTTGTGGCGGGTGCCAGCGTGGCCAGCGCACTTTGGTTTGGCTTGTTGGGTTTTGGCGCGCGTTGGCTGGCCCCTTGGTTTGCAAGGCCCCGCGCGTGGCAGGTGCTGGATGGCCTGATTGGTGTGACGATGTGCGCGCTGTCGGTGATGCTGCTGCGCCACGCTTTGACTGCGTTTTGAATTTCACCGCCTTCACTCTGGCCGTGTCAGCAGTTCCAGTCGCGTCAAAAACCTGAGCGCAAATTGTCCGCCGTCGTCCTGCGGCCCGCACATTTCCCAAGAGGCCTGCAGTTGTCCGCATACCGCCGGGCGACCCGGCTGGCCGAAGATCTTGCAACGCCGTTGGTCGTCCAGCTGCACGCAGGGCACGCCCGCAGGTTTGCCGTCCGGCATGCCCGGTATGGGCGATGAGATGGATGGCGCAATGCAGCAGGCTGCGCAGCCGGGGCGGCAGTGCACCGTCTGGGTGTGGGGTGAGTTCATCGGGGCCAGAGCGCCCAGAGCTGCAAAGGCTGCTTCATGCGGCCAGCCAGCTCGCCCGCTGCGGGGCCGGATCCGGCGTAGTAGTCGGCGCGCACCGCACCCACGATGGCCGTGCCGGTGTCTTGGGCCAACACCAGGCGGTCGAGCGTGGTTTGTGTGCCGACGGACTTGAGCCAGACGGGTGTGCCATACGGAATGCTGCTGCGGTCCACCGCGATCGAGCGTTCGGCGGTCAGCGGCACACCTTGTGCGCCTTTGGGGCCGGGCGGCACGGCACCGACCGGCAAGGCTTCTTCCTTGAAAAACACCACGCGCGGGTTTTGCCACAACAAGGTGTTGACGCGTGTCGGGTTGCGCTCAATCCAGGCCTTGATGCCGGGCCAGGAGGCGTCGCGGATCAGGTTTTGGTCGAGCAGCCAGCGACCAATGCTTTTGTAGGGCTGATCATTTGTTCCTGCGAAGGCAAGACGCACCATGCGCTGGCGGCCATCGGCTTCGGTCACATTCACCAGCCCCGAGCCCTGAATGTGCAGCACCATCGCGTCAACCGGGTCGGCCAGATAAACCAGTTCTTTGCCCCGCAGTGCCGCGCGTGCCGCTGGCGTGGTTTCCATCTCTTGCCGGGTGTACCAGGGCTTGCGCTTGTTCAAGTCGGCGGGGGGGGCATACAGCGGCACCTGGAAGCCGGGTCGCGGCTGGCGCTCGGCATTCAGCACGGGTTCGTAATAAGCGGTCAGCAAGCCTTCGGTTTGTTGGCTGAGCGATTCCACCCGGTAGGCTTGCAAGTTTTGCCGTATCCAGTTGCGCTGAACGGGTGCCGAGGCACTGGCCAGTTGCCGCACTTGTGGGCACAGGGCGACCCAGGGTTTGCTTGGGCGCGAACAGCTTTGCAGCCAGGCGGGCCAAGCTTCGTGCAGTGCGTCAGTGTCCAGACCGGGCAGATCCGACCAAGGCACCGGCACCCATCGGCTTTTTGCTTGCATGATCGCGGGCGGCAAGGGCCCGGTCTCGCGTGTTTGTGGCGTGGCCGATGGGCTGGCTTGGCCAGGTTCATCGCGCACTGGGGCGACCGAGCAGCCGACCAGGCTGCCTACAATCGCAGCCAACGCCCAGCCCGAACGCAGCTGGGTTGTCAAAAGAAACGGAATTGTGCTCATGGCCCTTATTTTGCTGGAAGCCTTGCTGGCCTTGGCGGTCTTCGTCTTGATTGTGTGGTGGACCATGTTTTCGGGTCGATCCAAAGGCGAGTTGCCGCCGCCCGCAAACCCCGAAACCCCCAAAAACCCCGAGCAGGACGACAAAACGCCTTGACCCCGGTCGTCGGCCGTTCTCAGTCCAGCAGCGTTCCCGCCCCTTCAAACCGCTGTGCGTAGTAACGGTTGTTCAGCTGGTCCACGCGCACGCCAGTGCGGGGGTTGCTGGCATGCACAAAGCGGCCATCGCCGACATAAATGCCCACATGCGAGTGACGTGCGCCCAGGGTATTGAAAAACACCAGATCGCCGGGTTGCAGGCGTGTGCGGTCAATGGGGCGAGATTTTTGGCCCAGGTCGGCTGATGTGCCCTTGACCGGCAGCCCCGCCGCTTCGCGGTAAACATGCGAGACCAGCCCGGAACAATCGAAACCGGTGGCAGGGCCTCTGCCGCCCCAGGTGTAAGGGGTGTCCAGCAAGGACAAGGCAAACAAGGCCAAGTCGTTGCGTTTGGGGTCGTAGGCGGTGTGGCCTGTGACAGGATCGCTCGCCGGCGCTGTGCTGGGCCATTGCGACGCCGTGGCCGATTGCGGGCCCGGCGATGAGCAACCCGTCAACACCAGTGCCAAGCCCAGCCCTCCCAGCGCGAGGGTGTGCCGCACGCCGCACGCCCATCCTGCCGACGAGCCTGGCGCTTGGCTCATGTCAAGGCCCGCATCAGGTTGGCCAATTCCACGGCTGACTTGACTTCCATCTTGTCGAACACGCGAGAGCGGTGCACCTCGACCGTGCGCACGCTGATGTCCAGTTGGTCCGCGATCAGCTTGTTGGGCAGGCCTTCGACCACCAGGCGCATCACGTCGCGTTCGCGGTCGGTCAGTTCGCCCAGGCGCGATTGCAAAAAATTTTGCTGCGTGCGTGCCACCAAGCGCTCTTGCGACAGCAACAAGGCCTGTTCCACGCGGTCCACCAGGGCGTTGTCAGAAAACGGTTTTTCGCAAAAATCAAAAGCCCCGCGCTTGACGCTGTCCACCGCTGTGGGCACGTCGGCGTGCCCGGTCAGAAAAATCACAGGCCAGGCCTGCGCGAGCCCGTTGGCTTGCAATTGTTCGAACAAGGCCAGTCCGCTCAGGCCCGGCATGCGCACGTCGAGCAGGATGCACCCGGCTTGTTGGGGCAATGGCGTGGCATGGGGCACTTGGGCGGCTTGTTGCAGCATGTCCAAAAAGGCTTCTGCGCTGTCGTAAGGCTCGCTCAGCAAGCGCCGCGTGCGCAGCAACCAGGCCATGCCTTCGCGCACGCCAATGTCGTCGTCAACGATGTAGACCATGCTGTCAAAAGGAAGGTGCATGGGGCGATTCTAGGCGGTGCCTGTGGCGGCATTGCCGTCAGCGGCCGGCAGGGTAAAGCGGAAAACAGTGCCTTTGGGCGCATGTGGCTCGAAGGCCAGATGCCCCCCATGTTGCTCGACCACTGTGCGGCACAGGCTCAAGCCCAAGCCCATGCCTTCGACTTTGGTGGTGAAGAAGGGGTTGAACAACTGGGTTTCGATCTCGGGCGCGATGCCAGCACCGACATCGGTCACCGCAAATTCGACCCAAGCGCTTTCCGGGTTGGACGCGGCGCGTTTGACGTGCAAGACCAGCACCCGGTCGCGGCACTCCGGCAGGTCCATGGCTTGCATGCCGTTGCGCGCCAAGTTGAGCAAAACCTGTTCGACCATGGTGCGGTCGCACCACACCAGGGGCAAGCGCCCCTCCACCCGAATGTGCACCCGAACATGCAGTTTGCGTGCTTGCAGACTCACCAGTGGCGATATGGCGTCGAGCAGGGCTTGCGGTGCCACCGCCTCGCGGGCTTGGTCACGGCGGCGCACAAAGTCATGCACGCTGTTGATGACTCGCCCCGCCCGCTCGGCCTGTTCGGCAATGCGCCGCAACGCCATGTGCACATCGTCCAGGGTTTGCGGTTCGGCCTGTGGGTCTTTCAGCAGGTTGAGCGAGCCGTTGGCATAGCTCGAAATGGCGGCCAGAGGCTGGTTCAATTCGTGGCTGAGCAAGGACGCCATCTCGCCCACGGTGGCGAGTCGGGCGGTGGCCTGCAGGCGTTCCTGGCTGGCGCGTGACAGCTCTTCGATGCGGCGCTGCTCGCTGATGTCGATCACCGCGCCCATCCAGCCCGTCTGTTCACCTCGCACGCTGATCAGCGGCGCTTCGATGATCAGTACCGGAAAGCGCGTGCCGTCTTGCCGCATGAAGACCGATTCAAAACCTTCCCGGGGCGGGGCGTTGCCGGCCAGACGAATGGCCTGGCGTTGCTGGTATTCGTCCACCATTTCGGGTGGCCAATAAGGCATCGGGGCGTTTTGACCAATCAGCGCCTCGGCCTCCCAGCCCACCATTTGGCAAAACGCGGGGTTCACATAAGTGATGTGCCCTTGCAGATCGCGGGCTCTCAAACCGGTGACCAGCGAGTCCTCCATGGCTTTGCGAAATGCCAGGGCATCGGCCAGGTCGCGTTCGGCCTTGAGGCGTCTTCGGGCATCTTTGGCCAGCAAAACCATCACCGTGATCAGCGCAATCGACATGCCCGTGACCAAGGCCGTGAGCACATTGGGGAACAAATCGGGCTCACCCCGCCGCCCGTCCATGCGCAGCAGCAAGGTGTTGCCGGGCAAGTCCACCAGTTGTTGCGTGGTGAAAACGCGCCTTTCCCGGCGTTGGGTGCCGGCAATGGCCAACCGTGTCCCGTCAGGCTCGACAAAAGACAGCTCGTTGCGACGGCCAAATGTGGGGCCCAGTCGTTCCGTCAGCAGCTCTTGCAGGCTGTACGTCACCACCGTATAGCCCATGAATTCGCCAGCCTGGGTCACGGGCAAACACAGCTCCATCACCTCCACACCCAAGCCATCGGCTTGGGGCAAAAAATAGGTGCTGGAGTAAGCCGGGCCATTCAAGCGCTTGGCGCGCTGGCAGGCTTGGGCGGCTTCGTTCAGCACCTCGGCGCGTGCGATTCGCTCAAACGCGGGCGCACGCAAAGGCGAGTCGGAAAAAGACAGCAGCTGCCAATTTTTGTCACGCCATTCCAGGCGCAGCCAATCTCGGTTGTCGCGCAACAAAGCTTGGGCCTCGGGCTGCCAGGTGGCGGGCATGTAGTGCCCCGATTGCAGTGCCTGCAAGGCCTGGACGTGGCGTGACAGGCTGTTGCGCAAGTCGGCCACGGCATCGGCGGTGTCGCGCTCCAGCTCGGCTTGCACCTGGCTGGTCTCATAGCGGCCAGCCAGCCAGACCAGTGTGACCAGCACCGCTAACACCAAGGCGATCAGGGCGGCCCACAAGGATCGCCGTCCTGAACCCCAGGGCAGCACTTCATCGAGTTTTGAACGCCAACGTGACCAGATGTTGTGCCACGCCGAAGCGATATGCGATGTGCCTGTGCGTTTCATGGTGCGTCAGGGCCGGACGGTTTTTTGCTGTCCCCGTTGCTGCTGTTCACTTTGGTGACCCGTGGTTCAGCCCAGCTGCCGTCGATCAAGAATTCTTGCGTATTGGCTTTGGCCAAAGGGTTTTGTAAAAACAGCTGGGCCAAAAACGCCGTCAGACCCACCACCGGGTTGAGCGCGATGCCTGCGACCAAAGAAGCTGTTCCGGCGTCCAGTGCGGGCAAAATCACCACCCGCAGCTTTTGGGTTTCATGAGCGATATCGGCCGAACCATCGAGTTGGACCAGCGCATTCACGCCCTTGATTTGCATGTTGCGGGTGTTGGCGATGCCCTGTGTGATGGTGACATCACCGAGCACCGAGTCAAAGGCAAAGCCCTCGTAAAACACGTCACGGAAGTCCAGCAACAAACGGCGCGGCAAGGCTTGCAGGCTCAAAACCCCCAGCAATTTGGCGGCACCTGCATCGGCTTTGAGAAACTGGCCGCGCCCCATCTTGACGCTGAACTGCCCCGACATACTGGGGTAGTGCAGTGCCAAAGGAGAGCCTTGCCAGCGTACCAATCCTTCGAGTTGCCCGGTGCCACCGCGCAAGGCGTCGGGTGTGCCCAGGCGCGTGAGCAGAGCGCCGGCATCGGTGACATCCAGCTTGAAGTTCATTTCGGTTTTGCGTTGCTGCCCGCCGTCGGCTGCGGTGAGCCAACGCCCCGTGCTGCGCAATGTGGCTTCGGGCAAGACGATGTTGAACTTGTTCAGCTGCCACTCAGGTGAGGTTTTGAGCCGTGTTTTTTGTTGCTCTGTGTTGAGGGCCTCGATTTCAATGCGGCCGAGTTTTTTGCCACGCAGCTCCAGCTGTTCGACCACGATGTCCAGTGACGGCAAATTGACCGGGGGCGCTTCGAGCAGGCCTTCGACCTCGGCCACGCTGGAGGGTGGCAAGTTCAAGCGCGACAGCCGTGCATAAAGATGACCCAATTGCTCGCTGCCGGGTTGGCGATAGACCACATGCCCGTTGAGCTCTCGGGCATCGACATTGACGCGCCACGTCGCCCCTTCGCGCACGGCACCTGCCACTACTTGGTGCAAAGTGCGGCCATCGGCGGTGATGGTGTTGGCCTGCAGGCCGATGCGCGTGGGCAAATAGGCTTGCCAAGCGGCTTGGCCTGGGGTGGCTTTTTCGGCGTCCGACACCACGTTGGCTGGCAACAAGGCTTGCCATTCGTCCACAGAGAAATGGTCCAGCGCCACCGAGGCCGAAACGCCTGTGGCGGGCAAAGTCGGCGCCTGTGTGCTGGGCAAGCCCAGGGTCAGGCTGCCGCGCAAAACGACAGGCACCGGGCCTGCCAAATCCCGCACATAGTTGGCCGAAGCGATGTTGCCCCATTCCAGCTGAAGCTGATCACGCAAACCGCCGCCTGTGTTTTGCACGCGCATCCGAAGAGACAAAGGGGTGCTGGTGCTTGCGGGCTTGCCCAATGGCGTCGGCAACTTCAATGCCAGACCGTCCAGTTGGCTTTGCACAGACAGCTCGGGTTGGCCTTGCCGCCAGCCCAGCTGCGCACTGTAAACGGTGGCACCGCTGGCGTGTTGCGCCAGTGCATTGAGCGGCGCCAACTCTTTGGCTTGGCGCAGGCCTTCAGCGGTGACTTGGCCTTGGGCTCGCAATTGCAGGCCCGCCTCTGCTTTGGTGCCGTTTGTTGTGCCCGCCGCTGCAGACAGGCCGCCTTCGATCCGAACAGGGCCGCCCAGCAAACGCGCTTGCATGCCGTTCAAGGCGAAACCCGACTCTGTAAATTGCAGCGTGCCCTGGGCTTTTTCCAACAAAGGGGTTGCGGCCGTCATGCGCAAATCGTTCCCCGCCAGTACGACAAGCCCTTGCACTTTGGTGTCCTGCGGCGTCAGCAGTGGCACGGTCAGTTTGAACCGGGTTTGCACGCTGCCCGTGGCTTGCGTCTGGCGCAAAGCCCCCGACAGCAGTGCGTCCAGGGGGGACTTTTGCACCAGTGTCAGCACTTGCGTGGCAGGGCCTTTGTTTTCGGCGCTGACATTCAGCACCGGGTTGTGCGCCATGTCTGCCATGTCGACCTGGCCCGCCGTCAGGCTCAGACCTGTGCGTGCATCGCCCACCCGCGCAGAGGCATCGGTCAACTGCATGCCCAGACGGTCAAAGACCAGTTGACCTGTCAGCTTGTGCAGGCGTGGCCAAGGCAGGCTTTTCGATGGCAGCAAGGCAGCGGGGATGTAATCCAGCTCAATATCCCGCACCCGTCCGGCGAACCTGAAATCACCCTCTTTGGGATCGGCAAAAGGCATTTTTGCAAGATCGCCCTTGATCTTGACCTGCACGTCTGAATAGACGCCTTTGGCCACGGCATCGCGCACATATTGACGCACGCCAGCAGGCAGCGTTATGGGCAGGTATCGGTAAGCGCGCGATGCGTTGAGTTGTTTGATTTGACCCTGCAAATCCAGCACGCCGGGACCGCTCCCGTTGGCTGCTGCACGCCATTGGCCCTGCCATTCGCCCTGCACATCTGCATTGCTCAGTTTGAGCTTCCATTCGGGCACCTGCCATTGTTTGGCCTCGCGCTTGAAAACGGCATGCGCCCGCAATGCCTGCACACGCACCTCAGCATCTTCCAGAATGCCCGGTAAAAACAGGGCACCGTCAGCGCCCATGTCCACGTCAATTCGGCCGCCGTCCTGGTTGAGGTTCAGTTTGGTTTGCGCGCTTTTTATGCCGGGCCAGCGGGCGCGGGTGTCGGCAGCGGGCCTGGCTTGTGGCGGCAGCGTGAGTCCATTCACGGTGACCTGCGCATCGAATTTGTCGGGCGATTGCCAATCGCCTTGCCAGCGCCACTGCAAATTTTCGACTTGCCCGCTGACTTCTTGGTCGTGCAGGCGCTGGCGCAAAGCGTCGGGCAAGGGCATGCGCAAACCCACCTCTCGCAGCGCCAACAGGTCCAGATGATCGGCCTGAAGGTGGCCGCGTGCCGTGTTTTTGCCTTGGGGGTAGGTGTAGGCCAGTGAGAGGTTGCCGCCAGGCCAGGCCAAGCCCTGGTCGCTGGTGAACGCCAGATGTTGGGTGGAAACCTCAAAACCGAGGGCGTTGATTTTGGCCCCTAAACGGCCTGACAACTGCTCGAACGCCAGCGGGGGCGCATCCGTGGTCCCACTGGTTTGGACCCCGGTCAGTTGGATGTCGGCCAGGCCGCCGATCCACTGCCCGTTGGTGACATCGTTCCACAAACGCAGGCCACCTTGTCCCTTGGCGATGTTCACGCCCAAAGGGATGTGCTGACTCAATTGCGCCACATCGACCTGTGGAAAGTAGGCATAAACCTGGCCCGTCCAGTCGGGCCACGCGCCGGGGTGCATGGACAACAGGCTGCGTTTAAAACGCCCCATCGTCACGAAGCGCTGTCCCCATTCATCGGGAGGCGTGGCATCCAGGCGCACATCGTGGTGCCGAGCAGAATTGCGCAGCAGCAGGTCCACATCACGCAAGGCCAGTGTCAGCGGCTCAGGATTGTCATGGGGCAAATCAGACGCTGTTTGGGCTGACAGCGGTGGCAGCAAGCCTTTCAAGGGCGCGTTCAGGGCGCGCTCGTGGGTCCAGCGCAACGTGCCGCCCCGCACGATGACTTCGCGTTGTCCAAACAACCAATCGGCGGCGGCACTGTGACCACCACCGCTTTGCGCCCAATCGAGCCCTGCCACGCGCCAGCTGCCATCGGCGTTGAGCCGGATGTCGAGTTCGGGGGCGTCCAGCACCAGCTGTTCCAGTTTCAGGCCCAACACCGAGCGCACACTGATGGCGACCAAGACCTTGGGCAGTCGCAAAGCCGTGTGGCCTTCGGGGTCGAGCAATTCAATCTCGCGCAGCTCGAACGAAGGTGCCCAACCCGTTGACTCGGCCGAGATGTGGGCAATGCGCACTGGAACCCCGATGGTTTGCTGGGCCAAGCGTTCCAGGGTGGGACGGAAATCGCCGATTCGCGGCACAATCCAAAAATGCAAGGTGCCCCAGGCCAAGCCCAACAAAATGCCCAGCACCAGTAAGACCCATGCCATGACCCGCATCAAACGGGACAGCACAAGGGTCAGGCGGGGAAAAGTGGGCAAAGTGGGCACAAACATTTGAATCAGAAAGTCAGCAGGAATTATGACCCGCAGCCAGCCGATGGACGAGGCACCCGCCGCAAATGATGTCAACCCCGCCGATGGGCCCCTGTATTCACGTTTCTTGCAACGTTTGCACCGCCGTTATGCCGACGTCCTGCCCCTTTTGCCGCCCGGCGAGCCCAACCGCGACAGCCTGAGTGCCGCTTATGCCGCCTTGCAGGCCCGGGGCCTGGACACCAGCGCCGCCTTGCGCGTGCTGCGACAGCTCACCCTAGAGCGCCTGGCCCAGTTGGATTGCACCCGGCAGGCCTCGCTGGAGGTGGTGACCCACGGCATGACCTGGCTGGCTGAGGTCACCCTCGACATCGCCTGGCAACAGGTCATGGCCGATCTGGATGTGCTGCATGGCGTGCCCACCAAGGCAGATGGGCAGCGCGCTGAAATGTGGATCATCGGCATGGGCAAGCTGGGTGCCCGTGAATTGAACGTGTCCAGTGACATCGACCTGATTTATGTGTACGACCAGGACGGCGAAACCTTGGGCAACAGTGAAGGCCGCAACAAAGTCTCTTGCCAGGACTACTTCACCCGCGCCGTCAAGCGCATGTACGCCTTGATCGGTGACACCACTGAGCACGGCTTTGTGTTCCGGGTCGATTTGGCCCTGCGGCCCAACGGCAACTCGGGCCCGAGCGTGGTCTCGCTCGATGCGTTGGAAGAGTATTTGCAGGTGCAAGGCCGCGAGTGGGAGCGCTTTGCCTGGATGAAAAGCCGGGTCGTGGCCCCGCGCAGCACCGTGGTTAACGGCTCGGCGCAGGCTTTGCGTGGCGTGGTGTTGCCCTTTGTGTTTCGCCGCTACCTCGACTACAACGTTTTTGAATCGCTGCGCACACTGCACCAGCAAATCCGCGACCATGCGGCCAAACGCAGCGCGGGTCACCCCGAACGCGCCAATGACGTCAAGTTGTCGCGTGGTGGCATCCGCGAGATCGAATTCACTGTGCAACTGCTGCAGGTGGTGCGCGGTGGGCAGTTTCCTGAGTTGCGCACGCGCCCCACGCTGAACGCGCTGCAACGCGTGGCCAAGGCAGGGCTCATGCCCCAGGCCACAGCCGATGCTTTGGCTGCGGCCTATGTGTTTTTGCGCCAGGTTGAGCACCGCATCCAGTACCTCGACGACCAGCAAACCCATGTGTTGCCCACCCGCGACGACGACTTGGCCTGGATTGCCCGGACCTTGGGTTATTCCGGCAGCTGTACATTTTTGACCGATCTGGACGCACACCGAGAAGTGGTGGCACAAGAGTTCGACACCTTGCTTGGCGGTGACCGTGAATGCAAAGGCTGCAACGGCAAAAATGGCCAACGCGAGCCGACCGAACTGGACGATATGGCCGGGATTTTCTCGGGCCGCATCGGCGAGCGCTTGGCGCAATGGCCAGCCAACCCGCGCGTGCAGGCTTTGCGCGACGATGCACGCGGCCGCCTGATGCGCCTGCTGCAGCGCACCGCCCAATGGTTGCAAAACGGCCGCGTGAGCGAAGAGGCCGTGTTGCGCATGGTCGACTGGATCGAACCCCTGCTGCGCCGCGAGAGTTATTTGGCACTGATGCTGGAGCGCCCGTCTGTGCATGAACGGCTGCTGCGTTTGTTGGGCGCAGCCAAATGGCCTGCACGTTATTTGTTGCAACACCCCGGTGTGATCGACGAGTTGGCCGGGGGCAATTTGTTTGACAGCCGTTTCGATGCCGTCGAATTTGAGGCCGAGTTGCAGGCTCGGCGGCAGGCCCTGCAGCGCACCGGCGAAGACGACGAAGAAAGCCTGCTCAACTTGCTGCGCCGTGCCCACCACGCCGAGCAGTTCCGCACGCTGGCCAGGGACGTGGAGGGGGTGCTCACGGTGGAGCAAGTGGCAGATGACTTGAGCGCCTTGGCCGACGCCGTGCTGCGCGTGACCGCCCGCTGGTGCTGGGACCGCCTGAAGACCCGTCACCGCGAAGAACCGGCGATTGCCATCATTGGCTACGGCAAGCTGGGCGGCAAAGAGCTGGGTTACGGCAGCGACCTGGACATTGTGTTTGTCTACGACGACGAGGACGAACGCGCCCAGGAAATCTATGCGGCTTACGTGCGCAAAATGATCAATTGGATGACCGTCAAAACCGCTGACGGCGATTTGTACGAAATCGACACCGCTTTGCGCCCCAACGGCAACTCGGGCCTGTTGGTCACCCGCTTTGAAGCCTATGCCGATTACCAGCAACAGCGCGGCAGCAACACCGCCTGGACTTGGGAACACCAGGCCATGACGCGTGCCCGCTTTGTGATGGGCCTGCCTGCCTTGGCCCCGCGTTTTGACGCGGTGCGTTGCGCCGTCATCAGCGCCCCACGAGACGCCGCCAGCCTCAAGGCCGAAATCGTGGCCATGCGCGAGCGTGTGCGCCAGGGCCACCCGGTCAAAGCCGATCGCTTTGACGTCAAGCACAGCCCCGGTGCGATGGTCGATGCCGAGTTTGCCGTGCAATACCTGGTGCTGCTGCACACCGCTGCGCACCCTAAGCTGGCCGACAACGTGGGCAACATCGCCTTGCTGATCCGCGCCGAAGAGGTGGGTTTGTTGCCTTTGGGCATGGTGCAAGCTGCCGCCAACGCCTACCGCGAAATGCGCCGGGTTCAGCACCGCGCCCGTCTGAACGAAGAGCCCACCGATGTGCTTATGGAGGCATTGGCCACCGAGCGTGACGCGGTTTTGGCGGTGTGGCAGTTCGTCATGCAATGACACGGCTTTTTTAAGCGGGGTCAACCGCTAAACTCATTGCGCGCCAGCCAGGCGTGCAGCAAAGAGAAGCGTCATGAAAAAAAGCGGTGTTTGGGTGTGGGCAGGATCTTGGGTTTTGGCGGGTATGGCCAGTGCGGTTTGTGCTGCCGATGACGGCAAAGCCCCGACGGCCAGCAAACCCTCTCTCACGGTCACCGTGACCACCCCGCAAACGGTCAACATGGCCCAAAAAATCAAGGCCAACGGCTCTTTGGCCGCTTGGCAAGAAGCCGTGGTGGGGGCGCAGGCCAATGGGCTGAGCATCACCGAAGTGCGTGTCAATGTGGGCGACCGGGTGCAGCGCGGCGATGTGCTGGCGCTCTTGCAGGCCGATGCCTTGCGGGCCGAGTTGGCACAGGCCGAAGCCGCGCTGGCCGAAGCCACCGCCAGTGCACAAGAAGCCAAGGCTCAGGCCGAGCGCGCCCGCAGCTTGCAGCAGCAAGGCTTTTTCAGCAACGCACAACTGAGCCAAGCTTTGGCCGCCGAGGCGTCTGCTGCCGCCCGCGTGCAGTCCGCCCGTGCCGTGGTGCAGTTGCAAAACGTGCGCTTGGCGCAAACCCAGGTGCGAGCGCCCGATGCGGGCGTGATCTCGGCGCGGCAAGCCACCGTGGGCAGCGTGGTGGGCGCGGGCACTGAACTCTTTCGCTTGATCCGGCAAGGCCGCATCGAGTGGCGTGCCGAAGTGACGGCCACCGAGTTGGGCCGCATCCAGCTGGGCGCGCCGGTGCAACTCAAGGCCGCCAGTGGCCAGGTGCTGCAAGGCAAGGTGCGCATGGTGGCGCCCTCGGTCGATGCGCAAACCCGCAACGCCTTGGTCTATGTCGATTTGCCCGCCCAAACTGGCAGCGCCCGCGCCGGCATGTTTGCCCAAGGCGAGATCACGCTGGGCCAAAGCCAGGCCCTGACTTTGCCGCAAAGCGCGGTGGTGGTGCGTGATGGTTTCAGCTACGTCTACAGCGTGGGTGCTGACCAAAAAGTCAGCCAGATCAAGGTGCAAACCGGTCGCCAAAGTGCAGACCGTGTGGAGGTGATGGCGGGCCTGAAGGCCGATGCCCGTGTGGTGACCGGTGGCGGTGCATTCTTGAACCACGGTGACACCGTGCGTGTGGTCGATGCTGCGGCCAAACCCGCCCAATAAACAAAGGGACGCCATGCTCAACGTCTCTTCTTGGTCGATCCGCAACCCGATCCCGGCCGTCATGCTGTTTGTGCTGCTGACGCTGGCCGGTTTTATCGCCTTTGGGTCTATGAAAGTGCAGAACTTTCCAGACCTGGATGTGCCCACCATCAGCGTGACCGCCAGCTTGCCAGGCGCGGCGCCCTCGCAGCTCGAAACCGATGTGGCCCGCAAGCTCGAAAACGCGCTGGCCCCGCTGCAAGGTCTCAAGCACATCACCACCAAAGTGCAAGACGGCGTGGTGTCGATCACCGCCGAGTTCCGCATGGAAAAGCCCACGCAAGAAGCGGTGGACGATGTGCGCTCGGCCATTCAAGGGGTGCGGGCCGATTTGCCCGGTGACTTGCGCGACCCGGTGGTGCAAAAAATCAATTTGGCGGGCACCCCGGTGCTGGCCTACACCGTGCGCTCTGAGCGCATGGACGATGAAGCCCTGTCTTGGTTGGTTGACAAAGAGATCACCCGCAAGCTCTTGTCGCTGCGCGGTGTGGGGGCGGTCAACCGCGTGGGCGGCGTGACGCGTGAGGTGCAGGTCTCGCTCGATGTGAACCGTTTGCAGTCGCTGGGCATCACAGCCGCTGAAGTGTCGCGCCAACTCAAACAGGTGCAGCAAGAAGGTGCCGGTGGCCGCATGGACTTGGGCGCGGGCGAGCAGCCGGTGCGCACCTTGGCCACCGTGAAGACGGCGCAAGAGGTGGGGCAAATTGAGCTGGCCACTTCGCGCGGCGCACGCGTGCGCTTGGACCAGGTGGCCAGCATCAGCGACGCGCTGGCCAATCCGCGCTCGGCGGCCAGCTTGGATGGCAAGCCCGTGGTGGGCTTTGAGGTGGTGCGCAGCAAGGGCGAGAGCGAAGTGGCCGTGGGCCGCTTGGTGCGCCAAGCGCTGGCCGACTACCGCCTGCAAAACCCAGACATCGAGATCACCGAGGCGTTTGACTTTGTGACCCCGGTGCAAGAGGAATACGACGGCTCATTGACGCTGCTGTACGAAGGCGCGATTTTGGCGGTGCTGGTGGTGTGGCTGTTTTTGCGCGACTGGCGGGCCACCTTTGTCTCGGCGGTGGCTTTGCCGCTGTCGGTCGTTCCGGCCTTCATTGGCATGGCTTATTTGGGGTTTTCCATCAACGTGGTGACTTTGCTGGCGCTGTCTTTGGTGATTGGTGTGTTGGTGGACGATGCGATTGTCGAGGTGGAAAACATCGTGCGCCATTTGCGCATGGGCAAGTCGCCCTATCAAGCGGCCATGGAAGCGGCAGACGAGATCGGCTTGGCCGTGATCGCCACCACCTTCACCTTGATCGCGGTGTTTTTGCCCACGGCCTTCATGAGCGGCATTCCGGGCAAGTTCTTCAAGCAGTTTGGCTGGACAGCTTCGCTGGCGGTGTTTGCCTCGCTGGTGGTGGCGCGGGTGCTCACGCCCATGATGGCGGCCTACATCTTGAAGCCCATCGTCACTGCGGCGCACGAGCCGGCTTGGCTCAAGCGCTACATGGTTTGGGCCACTTGGTGCATGAAGCACCGCTTCGTCACCATGGTGCTGGCCACCTTGTTTTTCATCGGCTCCATCATGCTGGTGCCTTTGCTGCCCAAGGGCTTTATTCCGCCCGACGACAACTCGCAAACCCAGGTGTATGTGGAGTTGCCCCCCGGCTCGAATTTGGCCCAAACGCAAGCCAGCGCCGAACACGCCCGCCAGCTTTTGATGACGGTCAAAGACGTGAAAAGCATCTACACCACCATCGGTGGCGGCAGTGCGGGCACCGACCCCTTTGCGGGTGGCGGTGCAGCCGAGGTGCGCAAAGCCACACTCACCATCCAGCTGACCGAGCGCGGCACGCGCCCGCGCAAGCAAGTGATTGAAAACGACATCCGCACCGCTTTGCAGGCAGTGCCCGGTGTGCGCACCAAGGTCGGTTTGGGGGGCTCGGGTGAGAAGTACCTGCTGGTGCTCACGGGCGATGACCCGCAGGCCCTGCAAACCGCCGCCATGGCGGTCGAGCGCGACTTGCGCACCATCCAAGGCTTGGGCTCCATCGCCTCGACGGCCAGCTTGGTGCGACCCGAGATCGCGGTGCGCCCTGACTTTGCCAAAGCGGCCGATTTGGGCGTGACCACTGCGGCCATCAGCGACACCTTGCGCGTGGCCACCTTGGGCGACTACGACGCGGCGCTGCCCAAACTCAATTTGTCGGAGCGCCAGTTGCCCATCGTCGTCAAGTTGGGCGACGAGGTTCGGCAAGACCTGAGCACGCTTGAGCGCTTGATGGTGCCGGGCAGCCGTGGCCCCGTCATGCTCAGCCAGGTCGCTAGCGTAGAGGTGGCCGGTGGCCCCGCTGTGATCGACCGCTACGACCGCCAGCGCAACATCAACTTTGAGATCGAGCTGTCGGGCATGCCGTTGGGCGATGTGACCGCGGCGGTGCAAAAACTGCCCGCCCTGCAAAGCCTGCCGCCGGGCGTGAAGGTGGTGGAAGTGGGCGATGCCGAAGTCATGGGCGAGCTGTTTGCCAGTTTTGGCCTGGCCATGCTGATCGGTGTGCTGTGCATCTACATCGTGCTGGTTTTGCTGTTCAAAGGCTTTTTGCAGCCCGTCACGATTTTGGCGGCCTTGCCGCTGTCGCTCGGCGGGGCCTTCGTGGGCTTGCTGATCGCGCAAAAGAGTTTTTCCATGCCTTCGCTCATCGGGCTGATCATGCTCATGGGCATCGCCACCAAAAACTCCATCTTGCTGGTGGAATACGCGATTGAAGCGCGGCGTGGTCGCCCCGCCACCGACGCCCACCCCGCCGTGCCCGGCATGAGCCGCTGGGACGCCATCTTGGACGCTTGCCACAAGCGTGCGCGCCCGATTGTGATGACCACCATCGCCATGGGCGCGGGCATGTTGCCCATTGCCGTGGGTTGGGGCGCAGCCGATGTGAGTTTCCGCTCGCCCATGGCGATTGCCGTGATTGGCGGCCTGCTCACCAGCACCGTGCTGAGCTTGCTGGTGATCCCGGTGGTGTTCACTTACCTCGATGATTTGGGGCTGTGGGCCGGGCGGGTGTTGCGCAAATGGCGTACCCACTGAGCCTGGGGCCTGTTCGTCATCTGGCAAAGACGATCGAAACCCCTTGCGTCATCCCCGCGAAAGCGGGGATCCATGCCCTCCATGACCGTCATCCTCGCGAACGCGGGGATCCATGCCTGCGACGACCATGGATTCCCGCCTTCGCGGGAATGACAAATGAAGAAACGGGTTTGACAAATGAAGAAGCTGGAATGACAGATGAGCGGGAATGACGAGCCCGTTTCAAACCGCCTCTAGTCCCTCTCGCGTGGCCTCGGCCTGCGCGCGAATCTGCAACTTGTTCTCTTCGTTCATCTTGCCCACATGCTTGACCATGAGCGCGGTGCGGGGGTTGCCTGAAAAGTCCTTTTCATGGCGGATCAAAAAATCCCAGTACAGCGTGGTCATGGGGCAGGCGGTGGGTCCGGTGCGCACATCGGGCTGGTAGCGGCAGCCTTTGCAGTAGTTGCTCATGCGGCTGATGTACTGGCCGCTGGCCACATAGGGTTTGCTGGTGAAACGCCCGCCGTTGGCGTGCAGCGCCATGCCCAGCGTGTTGGGTGTTTCCACCCATTCCACCGCGTCCACATACATGGCGCGGTACCAGGCGCTGACCTGCTGCGGTGACAGTCCGGCCAGCACCGCAAATTGCCCGGTGACCATGAGCCGCTGGATGTGGTGCGCGTAGCCGTGTTGCAGGGTTTGGCCGATGGTGGCTTGCATGCAGGCCATGTGCGTGTCGCCCGTCCAATACCAATGCGGCAGGTCGCGCGTGTGGCCGTAGTGGTTGGCGTCGGCCATGTGTGGCATGTCGAGCCAGTACACGCCGCGAATGAACTCGCGCCAGCCCAGCACCTGGCGAATGAAGCCTTCCACGCTGGCCAGTGGCAGGCCGCGTGCGTGATAAGCCTGTTCGGCGGCGGTGATCACTTCGCGTGGGTTCAACAAATGCAGGTTCAGGCTGCTGCCCACCAATGCGTGCCAGCCAAAAGGCAGCGTGGTCCACATGGCGTCTTGCCAGGCCCCAAAATTTTCAAGGCGTTGGTCGATGAAGTGTTGCAGCGCCACCAAGGCATCTTCACGGGTCACGGGCCAGGCAAAGTGGTCCAGCGTGCCGGGGTGCCCTGCAAAGCGTTGGCGCACCACCGCGATCACGTCTTGCGTGACGCGGTCGGGGGCAAAGCGGGCCGGCGGTGGCACCGTGCCGGGGCCTTTGGCGCCAAAGCCTTTTCGGTTCTCGGCATCAAAATTCCATTGGCCCCCGATCGGCTCTTTGCCCTCCATCAGCACGCCATGGCGTTTGCGCATCTCGCGGTAAAAGAACTCCATGCGCAGCTCTTTTTTGTCGCCGGCCCAACGGGCAAACTCGGCGCGGCTGCACATGAAATGGGTGTCGCCCACCCAGCGCAGCAGCACCTGGGCTTGTTCGGCCGCTGCTTCGATCAGACTGTCCATGCGCCAAGCCCCGGTTTCCATCACCACCAGGGCCTTGGGTGTGTGGCTTTGCAGCGCATCGATCAGCCGTCCGGCGAAGTCGGCGGGCAAGTTGTCGTCGTCCAGCCGCAGGTAGGTACAGGGCCAGCGGCGGCGGTGCGCCTCGTTGGCAAAGTGGCGCATGCCCGACAAAAACAGCGCGATGCGGGCCTGGTGGTTCCAGACCTCGTCCGCTTCGCTGTCGGCCTCGATCATCAAAAGCCGGTCTTGCGCTGGGTCAAAGTTTTCAAAAGCCGGGTTGTCCCAGCCCAGCTGGTCGCCCAGCACCAAAATCAGGTGGCGTGTCATGCGGTGTCTTTTTGTGGAATGGCGCGGCAGCTTGAGCCGCTCGTGTTTCAGCTGGTGACGCCTCAGGCCTTGGCTGGGGCCGTGCCTTTGGCGGCGCGGCAGCGGTCGCTGCAATACAGCACGCTGTCCCAGTTCTTGGCCCAGCTTTTGCGCCAGCTCATGGCGCGGCCACACACCGCGCAGGGTTTTTGCGGTAAATCCTGTTTGTTCCCTTTAAAACCGGAGGGTTTGGGCATGCGCTTCTCCAATGAAAACGGGGCTGGCGTGACAAGCTGTAGAAACAAGTTTAAACTAACCAGTCACAAAATAGATTTCAAAGTGCAAATGAATCACTCTTGGGTAAAACAATGGGGCGGCAGCCTGCTGATGGCCGTTTTGGCCGCTGTGCTGGGCTTGGGCCTGGACGCAGCGCAGGCCAGCCCACAAACAGCGACACAAACAGCCACAAAAACAGCGGCCTGCCCTGCCATCCTCAGCCACACCGTTGAGCGGTTGCAAGACGAAAAACCCCAGTCGCTGTGCCAATACGCTGGCAAGGTGGTGTTGGTGGTCAACACCGCCAGTTTTTGCGGTTTCACCTCGCAATACAAAGGCTTGGAGGCTTTGAACACCCAATACAAAGACCAAGGCTTGGTGGTGTTGGGCTTTCCGTCCAACGACTTTGCGCAAGAAAAAGGCAGCAACAAAGACATTGCCGATTTTTGCGAAAGCACCTTTGGTGTGAAGTTTCCGATGTTCACCAAAACCCAAGTCACGGGCGAGGGTGCTGCGCCGCTGTACAAACAATTGACCGCACAAACAGGTCAGAAGCCTCGTTGGAATTTTCACAAATACCTGATCGGCCGTGACGGCAAAGTCATTGACCAGTACAGCAGCATGACCGGCCCGGACAGCAAAACGCTGCTCTCGGCCATCGACAAAGCCCTGAAAGCCAAGCCATGAGCCGACGCATGAAACTGGCCATTGTGGGCTCGGGCATTTCAGGCCTGGCCGTGGCCTACACCCTGAAAGACCACGCCGACATCACCGTGTTCGAGGCGGGCGATTATTTTGGCGGCCACACCCACACGGTGGATGTCACGTTGCCCACGCCGCAGGGCATGGTTACGCATGGGGTGGACACGGGTTTTTTGGTGTTCAACGAACGCACCTACCCCAACCTGATCCAACTGTTTGCCGATCTCAACGTTGAGACGGCGCCGTCGGACATGTCGTTTTCGGTCAAGGTGCCGGGCGCATTGAATGGCAAAAATCTGGAGTGGAGCGGCACCGACTTGAACAGCGTGTTCGCCCAGCGGCGCAACCTGATCAACCCGCGCTTTTGGCGCATGCTGGCCGATGTGATGCGCTTCAACGCTTTGTGCACCCGCATTGCCCAAGAGCAGCGCGAAGCTCAGTTGCAGCAACCGCTGTCTGAATTTTTGCGCAGCCACAAGTTCAGCGAACCGTTTCGCGATTGGTATTTCTTGCCCATGCTGGGCTGCATCTGGAGTTGCCCGACCGACCAGATGTTGCAGTTTCCGGTGGCGACCATGATCCGCTTTTGCCACAACCACGGCCTGATTCAGGTGACGAACCGCCCGCAGTGGTTCAGCGTGGTGGGCGGTGCACGCCACTATGTCGAGAAAATTTTGGCGGGCGTGCACGACAAACGCCTGAACACGCCCGTGCGCCTGATCGAGCGCGACGCGCAGGGTGTGCGCATCGTCACCGACGGCCATGCCGAACGTTTTGACCAAGTCGTCATCGCCACCCACACCGACCAGGCACTGGGTTTGTTGCGCGAGCCCAGCACCTATGAGCGCAGCTTGTTGGGTGCGATCCGCTACCAGGACAACCGCGCTGTGCTGCACACCGACGCCAGCGTGCTGCCCGCCAACGCCAAGACCTGGGCCGCATGGAACTACGAACGCGCCGCCAGCAGCGAGCGCGAATCTTCACGGGTGTGTTTGCATTACTTGCTCAACCGCTTGCAGCGCATCCCGTTTGCGCAGCCCGTGGTGGTGTCGCTCAACCCGCTGCAAGCGATTGACCCGGCCACCATCGTGGGCGAATACGACTACGCGCACCCCGTTTTTGACGTGGCCGCCATCGAGGCGCAAAAGCGTTTGCCTTTGTTGCAAGGCCAGCAACACACCTGGTACGCCGGGGCCTGGACAGGCTATGGCTTTCACGAAGACGGCCTCAAGTCGGGCCTGCAAGTCGGGTGCGCCTTGCTCAAGCAAATCCACGAGCAAGCCCAAGTTGACCCGGACCAGTTGACCGCATGAAGCCTGCCACCGCGCTCATCGGCTGGGGCCAGGTGCGCCACACGCGCCATCGCCCGGCGCACCACGCCTTTGTTTACCCCACGGCATTTTTGATGTTGCCGATGCGCTGTTTGCAAGCAGGCCAGGGCGCCCAGGACTTGGCCATCAACCGCCGCGCTTGGTTCGCTTTCCATGACGCAGACCATGGCGATGGCCGTTCAGTCGAACAAGGCGGTGCATTGTCTTGGCTCGATGAGCTGCTGCAGCATGAAGGCATTCACGATGCCACAGGCGAGGTCTGGCTGCAGGCCTTTCCCCGCGTGCTGGGCCATGCCTTCAAGCCCGTGAGTTTTTGGTACGCGCACCGCGCCGATGGCAGCTTGGCAGCCATCGTGGCCGAGGTGAACAACACCTTTGGCGAGCGCCATTGCTACCTGCTGCCCGATCCGCAATATGGCCACACGCTGTTGGCCCACAAGGTTTTCCATGTCTCGCCCTTTTGCGACGTACAGGGCGAGTACCGCTTTCGCTTCATGCGCACGCACCACGCTGGGCAAGACCGCATCGTGGCCCGCGTGGACCACGCCGATGCCGACGGCCCCTTGATAGACACCAGCTGGAGCGGTGTGCTCGAGCCCGCCACCGCAGCCGCTTTGCGCCGCGTGATGTGGCGCTTTCCACTGCTGACTTTTGGCGTGGTGGCACGCATCCACTGGCATGCGCTGTTGCTCTGGCTGAAAAAAGTACCGTTCTGGCGCAAGCCCGAACTTCCCCGTGATTTTGTGACCCGATGAACACTGGACCCCACCGGATGCCCACCATGAAGACCGCTGACCCCGCCACTGCACAACGAGACTTGAGCGGCCCTAGCGCCCTGAGCGCCGCTGCGCAGATTTCGCACGCCAGTTTGCCCAAAGCCGCCACGCGTTTGCTGGGCCTGCTGACCCGCCTGAAAATCGGCACGCTCACCCTGCATGCGCCCGACGGCAACTTTCAGGTCTTTGGCACCCACGAAGCCCCGTTTGCGGCCTTGCACATCCACCGCTGGGACCTGTGTGCCGAGGTGCTCAAGTCGGGCGACATTGGTTTTGCCGAAGGCTATATGGCGGGCGATTGGGACACGCCCGATCTGGCCGCGTTGCTGCGCTTGTTGATCGCCAACCGCACGCAAATCGAGGGCGCTATTTATGGCCATTGGCTGGGGCGCTTGGCTTACCGCATCAAGCACCTGCTCAACCGCAACAACCGGACCAACAGCCGTAAAAACATCCACGCCCATTACGACCTGGGCAATGCGTTTTACGAGCTGTGGCTGGACGGCACGATGAACTACTCGTCGGCCTGGTTCGACGGTGACCACACGCAAGACATGGCCGCTGCGCAAAAGGCCAAAGTGCGCCGCGCTTTGCGCATGGTCAACGCGCAGCCGGGTGACCGCGTGCTGGAGATCGGCTGCGGCTGGGGTGCATTGGCCGAGTCGGCTACCACCGAGTTTGGCGCGCACATCACCGGTGTGACCTTGTCGACCGAGCAGCTGGCCTTTGCCCAAGCCCGCATGCAAGCCCATGGCGTTCAGCCCCAAGCTGACTTGCGTTTGCAGGACTACCGCGACATCAGCGACGGCCCATATGACGCGGTCTGCTCGATCGAGATGATCGAGGCGGTCGGGCAAGCGTATTGGCCCACCTACTTTCAGACGGTGTCTCGTTTGCTCAAGCCCGGTGGCCGGGCCTGTATCCAGAGCATCACCATCGACGACGCGCTGTTTGAGCGCTATGTGCACTCCACCGATTTCATCCAGCAGTACATTTTTCCGGGCGGTTGCCTGCCCAGCCCGAGCGAGTTTCGCAAGCAGGCGCAGGCCGCGGGTTTGCAGGTGGTCGATGAGCTGAACTTCGGCCCCGATTACGCCGAGACTTTGCGCCGCTGGCGCGAGGGTTTCATGGCGCAGCTTGATACGGTGCGAACGCTCAATTTTGACGAACGTTTTATCCGCTTGTGGGCGTTTTATCTGGCGTATTGCGAAGCCGCTTTTGATGAGGCCAACATCGACGTGATTCAGTTCACCCTGGTCAAACCGGGCTGATGCACATGCACTCGCGCGCGCAAACCACACCCTTTAAAGCGATGCTGCACAGGCAAGCGCTGTGGCTGCGTTGTTGTGGGTGTGCCTTTGTGTGGGCGATGGTGTCAGGTGTTGCGCAGGCGCAAGCCCCCGCCAACGTCCATGCCAACGCCAACATGGCCGAGGCCCAAGCCACCCCCTTGGGCAACCCGAATGCCCAGTACAGCCGCCCCGAAGTTGCGGCACTGCGGGGTGCCGTGCCCACAGCACCTGTGCGTTTGCGCGTCTGGGGGTTCGAGGTCTATGACGCCCGCTTGTGGACACCACTGGGTTTTCGGCACAGCCAAGCCGCGCAGTTTCCGTTTGCTCTGGAGCTGCAATACCTGCGCCGCCTCGAAGGCGCGGCCATCGCCAGCCGCTCGATTGATGAAATGCGGCGTGTGGGCCTCTTCACCGATGCACAGGCGCAAAACTGGTTGATGGCCATGCGCGAGTTTTTCCCCAACGTGAGTGCCGGGGAACGCATCACGGGCGTGAACTTGCCGGGCGAAGGGGCAGAATTTTGGGTCAATGGCCAGCGTGTGGGCGCGGTGAAAGACCCCGCCTTTGCGCGCTTGTTTTTTGGCATCTGGCTCGATGAACGCACTTCAGAGCCCAAGATGCGCGCGCAGCTGCTGCAAGGCCTGCAGCCATGAGCACAGCAAGCGCAATCGGGCATGGTGCTGCGCAGCGCCATGCCGCGGCAGCCTACGGTTTGCTGGGCTTGCCGTTGGCCTTTGTGGCCTTGCCGGTTTATGTGCATTTGCCCAATTTGTATGCCCAACAACACGGCGTACCGCTGGCGGCTTTGGGGGCGGTGCTGCTGCTCAGCCGCAGCATTGATGCCGTGGTTGACCCGTGGCTGGGTCGTTGGGGTGACCGCTTGTATCGCCATTCATGGCGTGCCGTTTGGCTGACGGCGGTGTTGTTGGCCTTGGCCGTGGCACTGGGTTTTGCTGCCTTGTTTTTTCCACCTGCAGCGACGCTGTCGCCTACAGGCTTGCTGGTCTGGGTGGCCGCAGCGCTCACCCTCAGCCACTTGGCCTACAGCGGCTTGGGCATCTTGCACCAAGCGTGGGCCGCACGCCAGGGTGGCGGTGGCGTGGCGCAGAGCCGCTGGGTCGCCTGGCGCGAAGGCTTTGCTTTGGTCGGCGTGTTGCTGGCCTCGGCTTTGCCTGCCCTTTGGGGTTGGACGTTGACGACCGCCTTGCTGGTTTTCATGCTGGCGCTGGGCTTGCTCAGCTGGCAACGCACGGCACAGCAGGCGGCCAGTTTGGCCGCAACCCCGGCAGGGCGTGTCGCCCACGCCCACGCCCACGCTCACGATCACGGTGCCCACGAAGCCACGAGCCTGTGGCAACCCTGGAAGCACGCGGGCTTTCGCCGTCTGTTGCTGGTGTTCATGCTCAATGGCTTGGCCAGTGCAGTGCCTGCCACCCTGGTGCTGTTTTTTGTGCAAGACAGCTTGCAGGCCCCCAAGGCCATGGAGCCCCTGTTTTTGGGCTTGTACTTTGCCGCTGGTGCCTTGTCTTTTCCGTTGTGGCTCAAGGTGATTGATCGCATTGGGCTGTTGCGCACTTGGGCCACTGGCATGGCCTTGTCTGTCTTGGCCTTTGTCAGCGTGGTCACGCTGGGCGCAGGCGACACCACAGGCTTTTTGGTGGTTTGCGCGGTGTCGGGGATGGCCTTGGGCGCAGACCTCACGGTGCCCGGCGCCTTGCTCAACCAGTTGATTGATCGCTGCGGTGAGCGTGGCCGCACGGACGGCGCTTTCATGGGCTGGTGGAATCTGGCCACCAAACTCAATCTGGCACTGGCAGCAGGCTTGTCCTTGCCCCTTTTGGGCTTGTGGGGCTATGCACCGGGTCAGCAGGGTGCCAATGCCGTGCTGGCGCTGGGCTTAGCCTATGGCTTGCTGCCCTGCGTGCTCAAGCTCTTGGCCGGGCTGGCTTTGTACGGGGGCTTGATGCGTCGCCCGGATTTGATTTTGGGGCCTGAAACGGCCCACCCTTCGGCATGAAGCCGCTTTGACATTCGACAACGGGAGCCCTCCATGAGCCACAACAACGCCATGATCCACCGCCGCGCCGCCTTGACCCGCCTGGCCGTTTTGCCAGCGGTAGCGGCCACACCTTTTTTGGCCAGTTGTGCCGGGCCTCAGGTGCAAAGTTATGCGCAAGAAAAGCCACAGTTGGACCTGCGCACTTACTTCAATGGCACGCTGGACGCTTGGGGCGTTTTCACCGACCGCGGTGGCCAGGTGGTCAAGCGCTTCACGGTGGTCATGACTTGCACATGGCAAGGAGACGAAGGTGTTTTGGACGAAGCCTTTGTGTACGCCGACGGGACGAAACAACGGCGCATTTGGCGGCTCAAAGCCGGGCCCAACGGCACGTACACCGGCCATGCCGATGATGTGGTGGGCGAGGCCAGGGGCCAAGTCAGCGGCAACGCGTTCCGCTGGGGCTACACGCTGGCGCTGCCGGTCGATGGCCGTGTCTGGCATGTCGACTTTGACGACTGGATGTACCTGATGGACGAGCGCGTCATGCTGAACAAAGCCACCATGAGCAAGTGGGGCGTGAAGCTGGGCGAAGTCACTTTGTCGTTCACGCGCCGCACGCCTTTGGCGGCCCAATCGGTTTGATGCGCATGAGTCCCAACACGTTAAACACAGCAGGCACGCTGACCGGCAAGGCGGGCATCGCCGCCGCTGTCCCCGCGGTGATGCCCAAAATCAACCCGCAGCCCGCACCTGCCGCCGCCGTGCGCAGCTGGCTGCAATTGAACACGCCCATCACCGATTGGCAAGGCCGTCGGGTCTGGTTGGTGGGGGCGTCTACCGGCATTGGCTTGGCTTGTGCACAGGCCCTGCGAGCGGCCGGGGCGCAGGTGGTGGTGTCGGCCCGCAACGCGCAAGGCGTGCAAGACTGGGCCGCACAAGATGCGGGTGTGCAGTGGCATGCGCTCGATGTGGGTGAGCCTTTACAAGTGCAAGCCACAGCCCGCGCTATCTTGGCTCAAGGCCCGCTTGACCTGGTGGTCTATGCCGCTGGTTATTACCAAGCGCAACGCGCCACAGCCATGGACATTGATAACTTGTTGCAGCACGACAAGGTCAACTACCAAGGTGCGTTGCAGGTCATCCATGCGGTGCTGCCCAGCATGTTGGCGCGGCAAAGCGGGCACATCAGCTTGCTCAGCAGCGTGGCGGGCTGGCGCGGCTTGCCCAACGGCTTGGCCTACGGCCCGACCAAGGCAGCACTCACCCACCTGGCCGAGACGCTTTACTTGGACCTGCAAGACCAAGGCATCGGCGTGAGCGTGGTCAACCCCGGTTTTGTGGCCACGCCGCTCACGGCGCAAAACCAGTTCACCATGCCCGCGCTCATCAGCCCTGAGCAAGCTGCACGCGAGATGCTCCAGGGCTGGGCACAAGGCCAGTTCGATATTCACTTTCCCAAACGCTTCACGCTGTGGCTCAAGCTGCTGCGTTTGTTGCCCTACCGCCTGTACTTTCCGCTGGTGCGCAAGTTCACGGGCCTGTAAGCCTGCATTGAAAGCCTCTCATGGACACCCGACAAGCCACACACCATCTGGCCACATTTTTTGAATCGTTGTCACCGCAAAGCGTGTCGCAGTTGCACACGCTTTATGACGCGCAAGCCACGTTCAAAGACCCGTTCAACGAGGTACAAGGCTTGACCGAGATCGAGCGAATTTTTCGCCACATGTACGTGGCGCTGGACCAGCCGCATTTCGTCATCACCGGACAACTGGTGGAGGGTGTGCAGGCCTTTCTGACCTGGGAATTCAAATTTCGCTTCAAGCGCTTTGACACCACCACCTTGCAAACCGTGCGCGGCGCAAGCCATGTGGTGTTCAACGAACAAGGGCTGGTGACCTTGCACCGCGATTATTGGGACGCGGCGGAAGAGCTGTACGAAAAATTGCCGGTACTGGGCGGTGTGATGCGCTGGCTCAAAAAACGGGCGAATAGCTGACCGCCATGCGCCCGTGCGAGCTTTGTACTTGTGGGCCTATGGGCCCGGCGCGGGTAGTTCAGACCGGCAAGCTGTCCACAAAGCTCTGCCGCTGCGACAGTTTGTCGTGCAGCTTGTGCAGGTTCGGGTAAGGCGTGCGCCAGTCGATTTGTGGGAACCTGAAATCGAGATAACCAACAGCACAGCCTACGGCGATGTCAGAAAGACTCAGGTGAATGCCCGAGCAAAACGCTTTCTCGCCCAGGCCATGGCTCATGGCATGCAAGGCGTGCTGGATTTTGTCCAGTTGGCGGTCAATCCAGGCTTGGCTGCGTTCGCTGTCTTTGCGGTCGGGCCAGACGGCTTCCATGCGGGCCAGCAAAGCGGCATCCAGCAGGCCATCGGCCAAGGCTTCCCAGGTTTTGACCTCGGCGCGTTCGCGGCCTCCGGTGGGAATCAGCTTGCCCACGGGTGACAAAGTGTCCAGATACTCCACGATGACGCGCGAATCGAAAACCGCCTCGCCCCCCTCCATGACCAAACAAGGCACCTTGCCAAGCGGGTTGGACGCGTGGATGTGCGTGGTGTTGGACCACACGTCTTCCGTCACAAACTGGTAATCGAGTTTTTTCTCGGCCATGACGATGCGCACCTTGCGGACATAGGGACTGGTGACGGAGCCGATGAGTTTCATGTTGGAGGGAGTCTGAACAGAATGGCTGCCGATTCTAGAGGGTTCAGTTGTGGTCACCCTGACAAGTCCCGCCGATACCCGTGGACCTGGCATGGTGGCGCTGGGAATTACAATCAAAGGATGAATTTCTCACCTATTTCCGCTCTCTCGCCGCTGGATGGCCGTTACGCCAGCAAACTCAATGCCCTGCGTCCTCTGATGAGCGAGCAAGGCTATATGCACCGCCGCGTGCAGGTCGAGATCGCTTGGTTCATCGCCTTGTCCGATGCCGGGTTTGCAGAGTTCAAGCCCTTGTCGCCAGGCGCGCGCAGTTACCTGACGGCATTGGTGAAGAACTTCTCCGAGGCCGATGCTGTGGCCATCAAAGAGTTTGAAAAGGTCACCAACCACGACGTGAAGGCTGTGGAGTACTGGATCAAGTCCAAATTCAAAGACCGCCCCGAGCTGGAGCATGTCGGTGAATTTGTGCACTTTGCCTGTACCAGCGAAGACATCAACAACACCAGCCACGCTTTGCAAATCAAGGGTGCCCGCGCTCAAGTGATCTTGCCCGGTCTGGACGGTTTGATCACCAAGCTGCGCGAGATGGCGCACACCTTTGCCGAGGTGCCCATGCTCAGCCGCACCCACGGCCAGACCGCCAGCCCCACCACCGTGGGCAAGGAAATGGCCAACGTGGTGATGCGTCTGAACGGTTGCCGCGAGAAGATCGCTGCCGTCAAGCTCATGGGCAAGATGAATGGCGCTGTGGGCAACTACAACGCGCATCTGTCGGCTTGGCCTGACTTTGATTGGGAAGCTTTTGCAAAGCGAGTGGTCGAAACCCCCGAGCTGAGCGAAACCCAAAGCAGCCAATGGGGCTTGGGCCTGACCTTTCAGCCCTACAGCATCCAGATCGAGCCGCACGATTACATGGCCGAGCTGTTCGATGCCGTGGCACGCACCAACACCATCCTGATCGATTTGTCGCGCGACATCTGGGGTTATGTGAGCCTGGGTTATTTCAAGCAGCGCTTGAAGGCCGGTGAAATCGGCTCCAGCACCATGCCGCACAAAGTCAACCCGATCGACTTTGAAAACGCCGAAGGCAATCTGGGCCTGGCCAATGCCGTGCTCAAACACCTGAGCGAAAAATTGCCCATCAGCCGCTGGCAGCGTGACCTGACCGATTCGACCGTGCTGCGCAACATGGGCGTGGGCCTGGGCTATACCGCGCTGGCCTATGCCTCGCTGATGACCGGCCTGAACAAGCTGGAGTTGAACGAAGAAGCGCTGGCCGCTGACTTGGACGCCGCCTGGGAAGTGCTGGCCGAGCCGATCCAGACCGTGATGCGCCGCTATGGCGTGCAAGGCGCTTACGAAAAGCTCAAGGAAGTCACGCGAGGCAAGACCGTCACCGCCGCCGATTTGCATGGGCTGATTCAGGGCCTGGAGATCCCGCAAGCCGACAAGGACCGTCTGCTGGCCATGACGCCGGGCAGCTACATCGGTAAGGCCGCTGAGCTGGCCCGCCGCGTCTGAAGTCGTCGTTTTAAGTTTTTGTCACCCCCGTGAAAACGGGGGTCCATGCCTGCTTCCAAGATGAACCCCCGCTTTCGCAGGGATGACATCCAACAGGTTCTCACCGTGTTCTGGACGTCCTATGGCCCTCAAATCCACCATCTACAAAGCCAACCTGTCGATCGCTGACATCGATCACAGCTGTTACGAAGACCATCAACTCACGTTGGCCCGCCACCCCAGCGAGACCGACGAGCGCATGATGATTCGCCTGCTGGCGCTGGCCATCAACGCCTACAAATTGCAGGCGGTGTGCAAGGGCGATGGCAAGCTGGCGTTTGGCGCGGGCCTGTCTGATCCGGATGACCCAGATTGCAGCTTGCGCGACTTCACGGGACGCACGCGCGTGTGGATCGAAGTCGGCCAGCCCGAAGATAAGCCCATCATGAAAGCCTGCCAAAAGGCCGATGAAGTGCTGTTGTATTGCTTCAACCACGCGGCTGAAGTTTGGTGGAAGGGCATCGAGACCAAGCTCACCCGCCTGGACAAGCTGCAGGTTTGGCGTGTGCCGACCGAGGGCTCACAAGAGCTGGCCAAACTGGCCGAGCGCAGCATGCAATTGCAAGCCACGGTGCAAGAAGGTTCTGTCACCTTCAGCAGCGACAAAGGCAGCGTGCACATTGAGTTGATCCGCTGGAAGTAAAACCGGCCGCGTGCTGGCCACGCGGTCCATTAGGGTGCTCTGCCTTGGCAGGTCGGAGCCGAGGTTGCGACCTACAAATCCAGCTTGGTTTGGGCTTCTGCGGCAGCCTTGGCCCATTGCCGTTCTTCGGCGGCCCGTTCGGCATATCTGTTGAAGCGCCACGAGGTGCCATCGGCTGTGATGCGCTGCCAGATGCCGCGTTTCTCGCCGGGGGTCAGTTCAATCCACAGCTGCACTTCTTCAAAACTGCGGCCACAGCCTTTGCAGGTTTCGTCGCCCTGGCTGGTTGAGCAAATGGCGATGCAAGGGGTGTCGGGTGTGGTGACGTACCAGTCTTGCCAGGCTTCGGCTGCAGCCAAGGGCAGCGTGAATTCATCAGCCAGCTCGTGCTTGTAATAGACCATCAGTGCGTACACCTCGGCCAAGGCACGCAGCTCGCGCGGCAGCGAGACCCCATCGGGTGAGGGGTTCTTGACGCGCCAGTGGTTGATGGCGGCTTCGATGTCGGTGATGTGGATTCCGGCCATGGTGTGTGTTGAGCAGGACGGCGATCATAGCGCCTTCACTGTCACCAAATGGGCTTGAACCGAACATTCAATGCCCCCAGACTTTTCAGGGTGAAACCAAAACAAGGTTTAATTTACCCCTGAAGGGGAGTAGCTCCCTGTCGCCGAGGTCTGCAAATGGACCCGGTTTTGATAAGCCGTCAATACGTTGCGCAAGCTTCCGGTTTATCAGGCACAAGCCCCGCTTGCTGCTGAGCAAGACCTTCGATCCAAGCCTGCCAAAGGTGGGTTGATCTTGCTGCGCACGGCACGTCTGCTGTCTGCACACTTCCGACTTATCCCAAGCAGGTTCATGACATTTGAACCGGAGTCTTTCATGGAATTTTTATCGGCACCTTGGTGGTCGGCATTGCTGGCTATTATTTTGATTGATTTGGTATTGGCGGGTGACAACGCCATCGTCATTGCCTTGGCCGCTCGCAGCCTGCCTGCCGACCTGCAAAAGAAAGCCATTTTTTGGGGCACCGTGGGGGCCATTGCCGTGCGCGGCGTGATGACCATTGGCGTGGTCTGGCTCTTGCAAATTCCCGGCCTCATGCTGGCCGGTGGTTTGGGCTTGCTGTGGGTGGCCTATAAATTGTTGGCCGACACGGGCCAGGACGATGACCACGGCCCTGTCGTCAGTACCTTTTGGGGTGCCATGAAAACCATCGTGGTGGCCGATGCGCTGATGGGCGTGGACAACGTGTTGGGCGTGGCCGGTGCCGCACACGGTGCGTGGGACCTGGTGATCATTGGCTTGTTGATCAGCGTGCCGATTGTGGTGTTCGGCAGCTCTGTGGTGCTCAAGCTGGTGGAGCGGTTTCCGATCATCATTCAGTTGGGTGCCGCCGTGCTGGCTTTCACTGCTGCCAAGATGGTGGTGACTGAGCCGTTGCTCGACAGCTTCTTTGACGCACCTTCGCAGGCCGTTTGGCGCTGGGCCACTTATGTGGTGGCTGTTGTGGCGGTCTTGGGTGCGGGTTGGTTGACCAGTCGAAAGGCGACCACCAACGCTTGACGGGTCAGCGCTCGGTCTGCGACTCTCGCACCAGCGTTTGCACCTGCCGCAGCCGGGTGTCCACAATCGAGGCTTCGATGTGGTCACCGGCTTGCAAGCGGTTGTTTTTGGCCCAGTCTTGTGCGGCCCTAAAACGGTCAACAGCACCGGCCCAATCCATGCGGGCCATTTGGGCTTCGCCCTCGGCGCGCAGCGCAGGCAGAGTCTGGCCTTGCAGCGCCAACATGCGGCTCAGGGTGTTCCAGGCTTGCGCATCGTGTGGCGCTTGTGTGACTTGCTCGCGCAATTGTTGCGTGATGCTGTTGCGTGCCGGGTGCGTTGGCAGCCGCAGCAAAGCCTCGGCTGTGGCCATCAATTCCGGGCGTTGCAGCGGCTGGTTGTTGTTCAAGGTGTCCAGCACTTGCAAGGCCTGGCCAAAACGTTCTTGCTTGGCAGCCACCTCGGCTTGAAGCAACGTCACCAGACGCTTGGCCTCAGGTGTGCTGGCTGTCAACGCGGACAGGGCTTGCAACTGACGTTCGGCGGCGGCCGTGTCTCTGAGCTGCAGGTGCGCCAGTGTGGCGGCGTACAACGCCCCGGCTTTTTGAGCGGGTGTGGCCTGTGCTGAAGTGGCCTTGCTGTCCTGTGTCCAGGCCTTGAGCGCTTCTACGCTGTTTTGCGACATCACTTTGGCCCGAGCGGCCAGCATGGCCTGCGTCAGGTCGGTGGGCGTGCGTGAAGGCGCATTGCTCAGCTGCAAACGCGCCTGCATGTCGGCGATGCGCTCGGTGGTCAAGGGGTGGCTGCGCAGGTAGGGATATGCGCCGCTGTCGTTCACGCCTGCGGCCTGTTGCAGTTTGGCAAACATGCCCACAAAACCCTGCGGGTCATAACCGGCATCGGTCAGCACGCCGTAGCCCACCCGATCGGCCTCGCGCTCCATGTCGCGCGAATAGCTCAGCTGCGACTGGATGGCGGCAGCCTGTCCGCCCACGATCAGGCCTTGCGCCGCTTGGGGATTTTTGCTGATCGCGATGGCCCCCAAAATCATCGAGCCAATCACCCACGGCGTCATTTTGGACTGCTCGTCCATGGACCGTGCAATGTGGCGTTGCGTGACGTGGCTCAACTCGTGCGCCAGCACAGAGGCCAGTTCGTCGTTGGAGCCGACCACCGCGACCAAGCCCAAATGCACACCCAGATAGCCGCCGGGCAAAGCAAACGCGTTCACCGACCGATCACGGCCCAGCAAAATGCGCCAGGCAAAACGCGCTTGCAAATCGGGCGACAGCTCGCCACGGGCGGCTGCTGCTTTGACCAACGGTGCCCACAGCCGCTGAATGTACTCATCCAGAACCGGGTCTTCCAGATAATCCGGGTCGCGGTACAGCTCGCGCGCGATGCGGTCACCCAATTTGCGCTCGGCGCTGAGTGAAATGCCTTCGCTGTTGCCCAAGGACGGCAAAGCGTTGGTCTGGGTCCAGCCAGGTTGCAAGCCCAAGGTCCCCAGCAGCAAGACCAGCATCAGTTTGGAAGGGCGGAAGGTGTTTTTCAAGGTGATCGACGTCCGTGGATTGACCGGTTGGTGGCCGTATGATGCGCCATTCTTGTCAACCTTTTGTAAATGGTTTTAACCCATCACAGCCATGACCCACTCTACCGATGTCTTGACCCATTTCGACGCCCAAGGCCAGGCCCACATGGTGGATGTGGGCAGCAAATCCAGCACGCGCCGCATCGCGGTGGCCACTGGCCGAATCGACATGATGCCCGCCACGCTGGCGCTGATCCAATCGGGCACCGCCAAGAAAGGTGACGTGTTGGGCATCGCCCGCATCGCCGGCATCCAGGGCGCCAAAAAAACCAGCGACCTCATTCCCCTGTGCCACCCCATCGGCTTGACCCGTGTGGCGGTGGAGTTTGAGGTGCTGAGCGCAGACAACGCGGTGGTTTGCACCGCCACCGCCGAAACCATCGGCCAAACCGGCGTGGAAATGGAAGCCCTGACCGCCGTGCAGGTGGCCCTGCTGACGATTTACGACATGTGCAAGGCCGTGGACCGGGGCATGACCATGAACGGCGTGACCTTGCTGGAAAAGCACGGGGGCAAAAGCGGGAGTTTTGTGGCGGGGCAGTGACCGCCACATGGGCTTGGGCCCCACGTCTATCAATGCCCAGGCAGCGGCTCTGACGGGAACGCCGCACGCCACCGGGCCGAGTGCAGGTCCACCAAATCCTGCCTGCCCAGCCTGTGGGCACTCAAAATCAGTTGGCGTACCACTTGGGGCTCTGGTGAGTAGTGCAGCATCTCTTGGCTGGCGGCCAGCACCCATGGCGCGTTTTCGGGGGTGATGCGGGTCATGGTCAGCTCGGCAAAAACGGCGGACCGTTTGAAAAACCAGCTGCTGTGCGCTGCGCCCAGCGGGTCGTCACGCCACACCGGCCAACGCTGAGCGGCGGGCATGTAAATCTGCCTGGCGCGGGCGTAGTCAGCGCCCACCAGACAGACGACCGCCAAAATCACGCCACCTGCCAGTTGCAAGCCGCGCGATGGAGCCGCCTTGAAACCCGATGCGGGGGCCAGCAACAACACCCCGCACAGCAACACCGCCATCTGGAAGGGGCCGTACCAAAGCGGAAACTCCAGCAGGCTGTGCAGACCGATCACGGCCAACACCGACCAAGCCAATTGGTGTTCGGGCAAACGGCTCAACCAAGGGCGTGCCCAAGCCCATGTGGCCAGAAAAACCAAGCCCAATGCGGCGGTGATCGGGAAGCCCAGCGTGACCGCCAGGTGCAAGGGTAGGTTGTGGGCATTGCCCAAAATGGCACAGAACCTTTTCTCAGGGCCGCCTTCGTAGGCCGTGATGTAGTGGGCGTATTTGAGTTCGCCCCAGCCCCAACCCGTCCAGGGTTGCTGGCTGATCAATTCCAGCACATTGGCCCACAGCACCCGTCGGCTGGCGCAACCTTCGTTGTGGCCCATCCGCGTCAAAGCGTCGATGACGTCTTGACCAGACAGAATGCTCAAGCTCCAAGGCAATGCCCAGTTGGCCAGCAGGTACACCGCCAAGGCCCAAAAGGCCAGGCGTGGCGAAAAGCGCGGGGTGTTCCAGCGGCTGCGCCAGGCCCAGAAAACGGCCAAGCTGGTGACCAGCAGCATGTGCAACAAGCCCGTACGCGATGTTGTGGCGGCATTGCCAACGGCCAGCAGGGTCAGCATCCACAGTGCATGACGGGTTTTGAGCCCAAGGGCCTGCCACCACAGCACCGCCAGCACACCGATGCCCAGCAGCGTGGCGAGCTGGTTGCGTTGGCGCAAATTGGCATTGGCTTCGCCCAAGCCGGGCACATGCAGCCAGGCGCTGAAGGCTGACGCCGCGCCGAAGTACTGGATCAGGCCCATCACGCTGCTGATCAATGCAGCGACAACCCATGCGCGTGCGATGTCCAGGGGCTGCATGCGTTGGCCCCACACCAACAGCAGGCCGATGCAGGCCCAGCTGACCAGCAATGGCACCGTATTGGCTTGCGGCGAGGGTGACCATGGCGCTATCCAAGGCAGAACCATCCATGCGCCCATGAGCCAACCCGGAAGCGAAGACGCTCCCTTGAAAGCGCTTTGGTGTGTTTGGCTCAACAACATGCGGTCATCACCATGAAAAACGCCCTGGATGAGCAGGGCGTTGAAATGTGCAGTGAACGTTCAGGACGCTTTGCATGAAGCGGGCAGGTACTTGAGCGGCAAGCCATTGCTGCTGGCAGGGCCGCAGCGCCAGCCCGAGATGGTTTTGCCGCCATCGGTGCTGCCGTTGATGGGCGTGTCGCCAGTTTGCAAAGGCGTCAGTGCGATGGCATTGGCCGATGCGCTGGTGCTGCCGCGCAAGGCTTCGTGCTTGCCCACCACGGTGATGATGCCATTGCCATCCACAGTCACGCTGGCCACGTATTTGCTGTCTTGGCTTTCGCAAACCTTGGGCAAAGCCGCAGACACGTTGGCATCGGAGGATGAGCTGACGGCCTCACTGACCGCAGTCTTGCAACTGTTGGTGGCCAGCAGCATCTCCGAGGCCTTGGCCCTTATGGCGTAGTCTTGGTAAGCAGGCAGCGCCAACGCACCCAGAATGCCGATGACCGCGATCACGATCATCAGCTCGATCAATGTCAAACCGTGTTGGTTTTTTTTCATGGTTTCCCCCTGGTGAATGGCCTTCGGTGGTAATTCAATCGCCAGACAAACTCCACCATGGATGCGCCCAGACAGATCACTCAGCCGATGGTTCAGGTTTCTTGGCAGAGGCCATCTTGCCGATGCCCAGAACCAAAGCAGCGCCCAGTGCCGGTGCTGCATAGTGCAACCAGCCATTGGTTTCAACGATGGATTTGAGTGCGACGTCGCTGACGATGGTTTCTCCTCCAACCCAACCGATCAGGCCGGCGCCGAACCAGATGATGATCGGGAAGCGGTCCATCAACTTGATCATGAGTTGGCTGCCAAAAATGACCAAAGGAATGCTGATGGCTAAGCCGAGAATCAACAAGGTCATGCTGCCCTTGGCGGCGGCTGCCACCGCGATCACATTGTCCAGACTCATCACGAGGTCGGCGATCAGGATGGTGCGAATGGCGACCCACAAACCGGCTTTTCCGCTGTCGCCTTCGTCGCCTTCGTCTTCACCGTGCAGCAGTTGTGTGCCAACCCAGAGCAACAAAAGGCCGCCCACAATTTGCAGGTAGGACAGTTCCAGCAGTTTGGCCGCGACTACGGTAAGGCCAATCCGCAGCACCACGGCGGCACCTGAGCCAAACATGATGGCCTTTTTCTGTTGTTCTGCAGGCAGCGAACGTGCAGCCAGTGCGATCACGACCGCGTTGTCGCCTGACAAGATGATGTTGATCCAGATGATCTTGATTAAACCGATCCAGAATTCGGGGTTTTGCAGCAATTCCATTGTTGTTCTCCGTCGATATAAAAAGCCAAAGCGCTGGCAACCTGCGTTGACAGCGCTTTGAAATGCAGGTGCCAGAGTTTAACGGGCGGTATCCTGCAACGGCGTGCGTAATTGCCCTTATGGCCAGACCTCAAGAGGCCCTGCCGGGGTTTGTCTTGATCAGTTGGGGGCAGAGCCGAAGATCTGTCCCCAAAGTCATTACTTCAGCTGAGCTTTGAGCAATTTGCCCAGTTCAGAGGGGTTGCGTGTGACGATGAAGCCGCACTCTTCCATGATGGCCAGCTTGGCATCGGCCGTGTCGGCACCGCCAGAGATCAAAGCACCAGCATGGCCCATGCGCTTGCCGGGAGGGGCAGTCACACCGGCGATGAAGCCAACCACTGGCTTCTTCATGTTGGCTTTGCACCACATGGCGGCTTCGGCTTCGTCTGGACCGCCGATTTCACCAATCATGATGACGGCATCGGTGTCTGGATCGTCGTTGAAAGCGCGCATCACGTCGATGTGCTTCAAGCCGTTGATCGGGTCGCCACCGATACCAACGGCGCTGGACTGGCCCAGGCCCACTTCGGTCAACATCGCCACGGCTTCATAGGTCAAAGTGCCCGAACGGGACACCACGCCAATGCGGCCTTTGCGGTGGATGTGACCGGGCATGATGCCGATCTTGATTTCGTCAGGGGTGATGAGACCGGGGCAGTTGGGGCCCAGGAGCAAGGTTTTCTTGCCGCCAGCGGCTTCCTTGGCCTTCATCTTGTTGCGCACTTCGAGCATGTCACGCACTGGAATGCCTTCGGTGATGCAGATCGCCAAATCCAGGTCGGCTTCAACAGCTTCCCAGATGGCTGCAGCTGCGCCGGCTGGTGGCACGTAGATCACGGACACGGTCGCGCCAGTTTGCGTGGCGGCTTCTTTGACCGATGCGTAGATTGGGATGTTGAAGATGGACTCGCCAGCCTTCTTGGGGTTCACGCCAGCCACGAAGCAGTTTTTACCGTTCGCGTATTCCTGGCACTTTTCAGTGTGGAATTGACCGGTTTTGCCAGTGATGCCCTGGGTGATGACTTTGGTGTCTTTGTTGATGTAAATGGACATGTTTGTTCCTAATCAGTTGCGGACGGCGCGTTCAGCACCGTCCAGCAAAGTCATTACTTAACGGCTGCGACGATGGCTGTCGCGGCTTCGGCCATGGTGTCGGCAGAGATGATCGGCAGACCGGATTCGGCCAGCATTTTCTTGCCCAGCTCGTCGTTGGTGCCCTTCATGCGCACGACCAATGGCACGGACAGGTTCACGGCCTTGCAAGCGGTGATCACGCCAGTGGCGATGGTGTCGCATTTCATGATGCCGCCAAAGATGTTGACCAAGATGCCTTTGACATTCTTGTTGGCCAGCATGATCTTGAAGGCTTCGGTGACTTTTTCGGCCGTTGCGCCGCCGCCCACGTCCAAGAAGTTGGCTGGCTCGCCGCCGAACAACTTGATGGTGTCCATGGTGGCCATGGCCAAGCCAGCGCCGTTGACCAAGCAACCGATGTTGCCGTCCAGGCTGATGTAAGCCAGGTCGAACTTGGAAGCTTCCACTTCAGCTGGATCTTCTTCGTCCAAGTCGCGGTAAGCCACGATTTCGGGGTGACGGAACAAAGCGTTGGCATCGAAGTTGAACTTCGCGTCCAAAGCCATCACGTTGCCTTTGCTGTCGCGGTTCAGTGGGTTGATTTCGACCAACGAAGCGTCGGTTTCCATGTAGCACTGGTACAGCTTCTTGAAGATGTCCACAGCTTGGGCGGTGGAGTCAGCAGGCATGCCGATGGCGTCTGCAATCTTCTTGGCTTGTGCGTCGCCCAGACCGGTCAAGGGATCGATGAACTCGGTGATGATCTTCTCGGGAGTGGCGTGCGCCACTTCTTCGATGTCCATGCCGCCTTCGCTGGAAGCGATGAAAGCGATCTTTTGTGTCGCACGGTCGGTGACCACGGACACGTAATATTCTTTGTTGATGTCAGCGCCGTCTTCGATATAGAGGCGGCGGACTTTTTGGCCTTCTGGGCCGGTCTGGTGGGTCTTGAGCTGCATGCCCAGGATTTCGCCGGAAATGCGCTTGACGTCTTCGATGGTTTTAGCAACCTTGACGCCGCCGCCTTTGCCACGGCCACCCGCGTGGATCTGGGCTTTGACCACCCAAACCGGGCCGCCGAGTTTTTGAGCGGCTTCAACCGCCTCTTGAACGGTGAACGCCGGGATGCCACGTGGAACTGGCACACCGAATTGACGCAAGATTTCCTTGCCTTGGTACTCGTGAATCTTCATGAGGTCTTCTCTCAGAGGGGTGGAAATTCGACAGGTCCGCCGGGGTGCCTGAATCAATTTAGGCCCGCCAGCAGGCTCTGGACACTGCAGCGTGCGACTGTATCATGCTGCAATGCACCAATCCTGAGCCTTGCGTCTTACATTGACATGACGCTGGAAGCTGGAATTCTTGAGAAAGTATGAGCCATGGCCAAAATATTCATCGACGGCGAAGCGGGAACGACCGGTTTGCAGATTCGCGAGCGTCTGGCGCTGATGCCCCAGATCGACGTGCTGAGCATTGACCCAGCTCGCCGCAAAGACCCTGAAGCCAAGCGCGAGCTGATGGCCACCGCCGACTTGGTGGTGCTGTGCCTGCACGACGACGCGGCCATTGAATCGGTGGCCATGATCGACAGCCTGCCCGGACGCAAGCCGCGCATTGTGGATGCCTCGACCGCGCACCGTTGCCACCCCGATTGGGTGTTTGGCTTCCCGGAGCTGGCGGCTGACCAGTTGGCCGCCGTGCGACAGGCCGAGCGCGTGGCCAACCCCGGTTGCTATGCCACGGGCGCGATTGCCATCTTGCGGCCTTTGATCGACGCCGGCTTGTTGCCGGTCGATTTTCCGGTCTGTCTGCCATCGGTCAGCGGATATTCTGGCGGTGGCCGCAGCATGATCGAAGATTACGAAGCGGGCAAAGCCCCCTTGTTTGAGTTGTACGGCCTGGGCCTGCAGCACAAACACATCCCAGAAATCATGCGGTATTCGGGACTGACTTGCCGCCCTTTGTTTGTGCCGTCAGTGGGCAACTTCCGTCAGGGCATGTTGGTGCAACTGCCCTTGCATCTGGACAGCTTGCCCGGCAAGCCCACCGGGGCCGATCTTCAAGCCGCCTTGGGTGCGCACTATGCGGCCAGTCAGGCCGCGGGCGGCTGGGTGCGTGTAGAGCCTGCGACCGACAACCTGAAGCTGGATGCCTTGGCGCTGAACGACACCAATCAACTTGAAATCCGTGTTTTTGCGAACGAGGCCCATCGTCAGGCTGTGGTCATTGCCCGCTTGGACAACTTGGGCAAGGGCGCCAGCGGCGCTGCGGTGCAAAACATCCAGTTGATGCTGGGCTTGTGACGGGCGATTTTCAAGGCGTGTGATTCAGTCGTCGTCTGCGCCTTGCACGATTTTGCGCACCACCTCGGCATTGAAACCACGGGTCATCAAAAAGCGAATTTGTTTGCCCCGTTCGTTCGGGTCGGCTGCAGGGCGGTCAAATTTTTTGCGCCAAACGGCCTGTGCGCGGCTGAACTCGGTTTCTCGGAGCCCTTCTAGTGCGACAGCCACAGCCTCGCCTGACAAACCTTTGGCCGCCAGCTCTTGCTTGACGCGTGCGGCCCCCAGCTTGCCAGAGCGGCGGTGCACCACCGACTCAATCACCCTGCCCTCGTTGATGAAGTCCCGCGCTTGCAGCTCATCAAGCGCTTTGGCCAGCTCGCCAGGCACCTCTTCGTGCGGTGCCAGTTTGCGTTGCAGCTCGGCGCGGGAGTGCTCGCGCTGGCTCAAAAGGCGCAATGCGCGCCCCTTGAGCGAGGGTTGAAAGCCGGGCTTGTTCATGCGAGGCTGTTGGGGTGTGTGCTCAGTCGGCCTTGACGGTGGCGATGGCCGATTCCAGCAAGCGGATGCCCAGTGACTCGCGCACCTTGTTTTCGATCTCACGGGCCAGAGCCGGGTTTTCGCGCAAAAATTCGCGGGCGTTGTCGCGGCCTTGGCCGATTTTTTCGCCTTGGTAGGCGTACCAGGCACCCGACTTGTCGACGATCTTGGCGGTGACGCCCATGTCGATGACCTCGCCTTCGCGGCTGATGCCTTCGCCAAACAGGATGTCGAACTCGGCCGTCTTGAAGGGCGGCGCGACTTTGTTTTTGACCACTTTGACTTTGGTTTCGTTGCCGATCGCGTCGTCACCCTTTTTGATGGTGCCGGTGCGGCGGATGTCCAAACGCACCGAGGCGTAGAACTTGAGCGCGTTGCCGCCTGTGGTGGTCTCGGGGCTGCCGAACATGACGCCGATCTTCATGCGGATCTGGTTGATGAAGATGACCGTGCAGTTGGTCTTTTTGATGGTGGCAGTCAGTTTGCGCAGCGCCTGGCTCATCAGACGGGCTTGCAGGCCGGGCAGGCTGTCGCCCATATCGCCTTCAATTTCGGCCTTGGGGGTCAGGGCGGCCACCGAGTCGATGACGACCAAGTCCACCGCGCCGGAGCGCACCAGACTGTCCACGATTTCCAGGGCTTGTTCGCCGGTGTCGGGCTGGCTGACCAGCAGCTCTTGCAAGTTGACGCCCAGGTTTTGCGCGTATTGCACGTCCAGGGCGTGTTCGGCGTCCACAAAGGCGCATGTGCCGCCCAGGCGCTGCATTTCAGAGATCACTTGCAGGGTCAGGGTGGTTTTGCCCGAAGACTCGGGGCCGTAGATTTCGATCACGCGGCCACGGGGCAGACCGCCCACGCCCAGCGCGATGTCCAGGCCCAAAGAGCCGGTGGAGACGACTTGGATGTCGGCGATGACTTCGCCTTCGCCCAGACGCATGATGGTGCCTTTGCCGAATTGTTTTTCAATCTGGGCCAGGGCGGCTTGCAGGGCTTTGGACTTTTCGCTGTTGTCGTCGCTCATGGAAATCTCCTTGAATATCAATGGTTTGGGGCACCTGGTTCAGCGGGGATGCGCTGTTTACTGGATGTGTGAACAGTACTGTAAACGAGCTGTATAAACCTGTAAACACTATTTTTGGTCAGTTTGCCTTATCATTTAAACCATGACCAACACCCCCCCATCGCACACCCACGAACAAGCCGATTGGGCCGATGACCGATGGCGTGAAACGCATTTGGGTCGCTTGCTTGGGCATGCCATGCGCCGCTTTGACGAACGCGTCTTGTACCTGATGGCCGGCAACGAGGGCGTGCCATTGGCCTTGGCCAATCTGGCGTCACGCGATCAAATCAGCGCTGCACACATTCACATCACACGGCATTTGGCGCTGGAGGGTTCGCGCCTGACCGATCTGGCCCGAGCTGCTGGCATGAGCAAGCAGGCCATGGGCGACCTGGTGAACCAGTGTGCCGCTTGGGGCCTGGTGGAGCGAGAGCCGGATATGACCGATGCCCGAGCGCGGCGCGTGGTGTTCACGCCTGTGGGCTTGGCTTGGTTGCAGGCATTCAAGGATGCGGTCGCGCAAGCCGAGGCGGAGTTCCGCGATGCGGTGGGCAAGGATGTGGCGACCGTGGTCGCCTTGGGTCTGGAGGCTTATGCGCACTGACAGAACGCGAGAAAGCCGTCATGGCTGTTCAAACAGATCGCGCGGCTACCTCTGAAGCGCCCGTGCCAGACACTAGAATTGCAGCAGCTCGCGACAGACAGGCCCGACCGAGCTGCACCCACAATAACAGGAGACAGACATGCGAATTCTGATAGCCGAAGATGACCAGGTGCTTGCCGACGGCCTGTTGCGCACCTTGCGCAGTGCCGGTGCGGCGGTGGACCATGTGGCCAGTGGCAGCGAGGCCGATGCGGCCTTGATGACCAACAACGAATTCGATTTGCTGATCTTGGATTTGGGCTTGCCCAAAATGCACGGTCTGGAAGTGCTCAAACGCTTGCGTGCCAGGGGCTCTACTTTGCCGGTGTTGATTCTCACGGCGGCAGACAGTGTGGAAGAGCGCGTCAAAGGGCTGGATTACGGCGCTGACGATTACATGGCCAAACCCTTCAGCTTGCAAGAACTTGAAGCCCGCGTGCGGGCCCTCACGCGCCGCGGCATGGGCGGTGCCACTTCGCAAATCAAGCACGGCCCACTGATCTATGACCAGTCTGGCCGCGTGGCCACCATCGACGGCAAGATGGTCGAGTTGTCGGCCCGCGAGCTGGGTTTGCTGGAAGTGCTGCTGCAGCGTGCGGGCCGTCTGGTCAGCAAGGACCAACTGGTCGAGCGCCTGTGCGAATGGGGCGAAGAGGTCAGCAACAACGCGATCGAGGTGTACATCCACCGCCTGCGCAAGAAGATCGAAAAAGGTCCGATTCGCATCGCCACGGTGCGTGGCCTGGGCTATTGCCTCGAAAAAATCCCGGGCTGAGCGCCTGGTGATTTGACGACCTTCGCCACCCGATTCAGGACAACGCCGCTATGAAATCCCGCGGCTGGAGCGTACGTCTTTTCAAACGCGAACAACGTTCCTTGTTCGGGGAAATCCTCGACTGGATGCTCACGCCGCTGCTGCTGCTGTGGCCCATCAGCCTGGCCTTGACCTGGCTGGTGGCGCAAGGGCTGGCCAACAAGCCCTTTGACCGTGCCTTGGTCTACAACGTGCAAGCGTTCGCCCAGCAGGTCAAGCTGGGGCCCGATAAACGTGTGCAATTCAACTTGCCGCAGCCTGCCAGCGAATTGCTGCGTGCCGACGAGACCGATCTGGTTTATTACCAGGTTCGTGGTGCACACCAAGAGCATCTGAGTGGCGAGCGTGACTTGCCCATGCCGCCCACCGATCAGGACAAAGGCAGCAGTTACGAGGTGCACATTCGCGATGACGAGATGCGTGGCCTTGAGGTGCGCGTGGCCTACACCTGGATACGCTTGGATGCCGAGGGCAAAAATCCGGCCTTAGTGCAAGTGGCCGAAACGCGAGAAAAACGCTCTGTGCTGGCGGCAGAAATTATCAAGGGCGTGATGCTCCCCCAGTTCGCTCTTTTGCCTTTGGCCGTGCTTTTGGTTTGGCTGGCGCTGGTGCGTGGCATCAAGCCTTTGTCTGAGCTGGAAGAGCGCATCCGTGCACGCAAACCCGATGATTTGAGTCCGCTCGACGACAAGGCGGTGCCGATGGAAGTGGCCCCCTTGGTGGTGTCGGTGAACGACTTGCTGGAGCGCTTGAAAGACTCCATCGTCACGCAAAAGCGTTTTTTGGCCGATGCGGCGCACCAGCTCAAAACACCGTTGGCGGGCTTGCGCATGCAGGCCGATCTGGCGCAGCGATCTGGCTCCAGCGAAGAAGATCTGAAAAAATCACTCCAACAAATTGGCCGGGCCAGCATGCAGGCAACGCACACCGTGAACCAGTTGTTGTCACTGGCCCGCGCAGAAGGTGGCGGCGCCCATGTGCCCCAGCAGCGCTGCGATATGGTGGGCCTGGCCAGCGAAGTTCTGCAAGACTGTCTGCCCCGCGCCATGGACAAAGGCCTGGACCTGGGCTACGAAGGCGTGGACGCTGGCACGCCAGGTGTGCAGGTGCAAGGCAACCCGACCCTGCTGAAAGAAATGCTGCGCAACTTGGTTGAAAACGCGGTTCACTACACGCCGAGCACGCCCGAACGCCAGGGCGTGGTTACGGTGCGTGTTCTGGTCGATCCCTACAGCAAAGCACTGGTCATGCAGGTTGAAGACAACGGTCTGGGCATTCCGGTGGCTGAGCGTGATTTGGTGTTTCAACCGTTTTATCGGGCTTTGGGCACCAACGTGGACGGCTCGGGTTTGGGCCTGCCCATCGTCAAGGAAATCGCGCAGCAACACGGGGCTTCGGTCATGGTGGACGCCACCCACCCCGGCCACACCCCACCTGGGGCGTGTTTCACGCTGCGCTTCAACGCACCCGCTTGAGAGCAGGTGCGGGCCGCCTTAAGCGGGCTTGCCCATGTTCAGCTGCAAGCGCTCACGCTCGATCACGCGGGCCACGGCGGGCTCTGCGGCCACTTTTTGCACAAAGGTCCACAGTTCGGGGTGTTCTTCGGGCGTGATGCCGGCAATCGTGCCCCAGCGCGTGAGGGTCAGGCTGTAAGCATCCAGAGGGCCAAAACGTTCACCCGTCAGCCAGGTTTGGCCTTTGCTTGCAGCGGCTTTCACCAGCGCTTGCAGTTCGCCCAGCATGCCGCGAAACAACTGCGTGTTGTAAGGCTTGAGGGCCGCTTGCACTTCGGGCAGATCCGAGAATTTTTGTGGCATGAAGATGTGCGTGAAGGTCGGGTGCACGGTGTTGTTCATCCAGGCCAATGTCGAGATGGCTTGTGCACGGGCCAGCGGCTCGGAGGGCAAGAAGCCCGCTTGAGGAAACAGCTGGTCCAGATGCAACACGATGGCCACGATTTGCGTGACCGCTTGGCCGTTGTTCACCAGCACGGGCACCTGGCCACGCGGGTTGATGGCTTTGTAGTCGTCGCTGTTTTGCTCGCCTTTGTGCAGCTTGACCATGCTGGGTTCAAACTCGGCACCGCTCATTTCCAGCAGCACATGGGGCACAAAAGAACAGGCACCGGGGGCGAAGTAAAGTTTCAGGCTCATGGGTCAGGTCTCCAAAAAAGTCAGGGATTTGTGGCGGGTGCAGGGGTGCTGCTGAGGGGCGCAGGCGTTTCAATTTGCAGTGCTTCGGGGCGAATCTGATTCGCCATGTGTTCAGGTTCGCGTGCTGTATTTGGCCCCCAGCCCCAATGGGCAAAAGCGTCCCATTGCCAAGCCAGCGTGGCCGCATTGAGGATCAACAAAAGAGCCATTAACCAACGCATCATCGGAGTTTGTCCTCGACAGGAAAGGGGCGCACGCTGACCTCGGCGCTGTGAATTTCTTGCAGGCCTGTGTCGGTTAGCAGCCGCAAGGCACCGCCGGGGCTGACGCCCCTTGCCGCGCCGATCTGGCCGTCGCTGGTGTGCACGCGCCTGCCCTTGAGCACGTCGCGCGATTCAAAGCGGTTTTGCAGCGGGGCGAAGCCGTCGCGCTCAAATGCCAACAGGGCCTGTACCAAAGGCACGCCCAAGCGTGCCAGACAGGCTGGCGCGGTCATGTCAGGCAATAACTCGGTCAGTGCGGCAGGTGCTGTGTTCAGACCCTCTGCGGGGCGCGGTCGGATGTTCAGACCGACCCCCACCACCACCTGGCTGCGCCCGCCCATGCTGGCCGCTTCGACCAAGATGCCGCCGAGCTTGCGGTCTTGAAACCACAAATCGTTGGGCCACTTCAGGCCCACATCGGGGTGCAGGCTTTCGGCCAGGCTCAGGCCAACGGCCAGCGACAAGCCAGACCAATCGCGGGGTGCCAAGGGCAAGCTGAGTGAAAAAGTGAGCGAGTCGCCGGGCTGGCTTTGCCAGACCCGGCCCATGCGACCACGGCCCGCGGTCTGGCTCTCGGCCACCAGCAGCGTGGCTTCGTGCTGACCTGCGCGAGCACGTCGCATGAGCTCGCTGTTGCTCGAATCGATTTCGGGCAGCACTTCGACCGTGAAATCGGGCAGCAGCGGGTAAATCTGCTCCCAAATTGCTTCAGCAGGCCAAGGGGTGCGCGGGATCATGGTGCGGCGTTCGTTGTGGGTGCTTGTCTTGTGCCCGCCATCCACAGGGTCAGCGCCGCAGACCAGCATGGGTCAGCGTTTTTTGGCGACGGCCTTCTTTGGCTTGGTCGGCTTTTTGGCTTTTTCCGTTTTCACGGGCTTGGCCGTTTTGGGCGCTTGAGGAGCTTTGCCCTTGGCTTTTGCCTGGGTTTTGATCTTGGTCTGGTCTTTCAACGGGGTCTCAGACTTGACTTTCGGTTTGTCCTTGGATTTCGCCTTGGCCTTTTTCTGGCTTGGCGTTTTGGGCGTGTCCTTGCGATCTTTGGGCGACAACAGGGTGCCACGGCAATTGGCGCTGCCGCACCAGCAAGGGTATTCGGCCTTGAGCTTCTTGGTGTAAGGCTCGTCGATGATCAGACCGTAGTCGTAGTTCAGTTCTTCACCGGCCTTGATGTTGCGGATCGCCTTGATGAAAATGCGCTCGTTGTCTTCGTCGGCTTCGCAGTTGGCGTCGCAGCTGTGGTTGATCCAGCGCGAAGAGTTGCCGCCGTGCAGCGCATCGATCACCCGGTCTTCGTTCACATGGAAATAGAAGGTGTGGTTCGGGTCATTGGGGTCGTGCGGGTGACGGTCTTGTGCCTCGTCCCAGCTGATGATCTCGCCCACGTATTCGATCAGTGTCTCGCCCTCTGCAAGGTCTTGCAGCGCAAACACGCCCTTGCCGTGCACGCCAGAGCGACGCACCTGAATGCGCTTGCCGGAAGTGCCAGCAGTCGAACGGCTGGCGGATGAGCGGCTGGGGGATGAAACTGGGGTTTTGGCCACGGCGTTAAAAATTTGTTATGGTGAATTCATGTGGGCGTGCGCGAGTGCGTGCCCGGGCGCGTGCGCACACGCGAGACAACGGATTGTAATGACATGAAGACATTGGTAATTGCAGAGAAGCCTTCGGTGGCTCAAGACATCGTCAAAGCCTTGACGCCGACCTCCGGCAAGTTCGAGAAACACGACGACCATTTTGAGAACGACAAATACGTCGTGACCAGCGCCGTGGGCCACTTGGTGGAGATCCAGGCCCCTGAGCAGTACGACGTCAAGCGCGGCAAGTGGAGCTTTGCCAACCTGCCCGTGATCCCGCCGCACTTTGACCTGAAGCCGGTGGACAAAACCAAGAGCCGCCTGACCGCCGTGGTCAGGCAAGCCAAGCGCAAAGACGTCAACGCCCTCATCAACGCCTGTGACGCGGGGCGCGAGGGTGAGTTGATCTTCCGCCTGATCGAGCAATATGCCGGTGGCACCAAGACGCTCGACAAACCCGTGCAGCGCCTGTGGCTGCAGTCCATGACGCCGCAAGCCATTCGCGATGGCTTTGACAACCTGCGCAGCAACACCCAAATGCAAGGCTTGGCCGACGCAGCCCGCAGCCGCTCTGAGGCCGATTGGCTGGTGGGCATCAACGGCACCCGCGCCATGACCGCGTTCAACTCGCGCGATGGTGGCTTCTTCCTCACCACCGTGGGCCGCGTGCAAACGCCCACGCTGGCCGTGGTGGTCGAGCGCGAAGAACAAATCCGCAAATTCATCAGCCGCGACTATTGGGAAATCCATGCCGATTTCGCCGCCGCCGCAGGTACCTACGCCGGCAAGTGGTTTGACCCTCAGTGGAAAAAAGAAGAAGACGCCGAAAAGAAAGCCGATCGCCAATGGACTGCACAAGAAGCGCAAGCCATTGTGGACGCCGTGCGCGGCAAGACCGCCAACGTGACCGAAGAGGCCACACCCACCACGCAAGCGAGCCCCGGCCTGTTTGACCTGACCAGCTTGCAGCGCGAAGCCAACGGCAAGTTTGGCTTTTCGGCCAAGACCACGCTGGCGTTGGCGCAAAGCCTGTACGAACGCCACAAGGCCCTGACCTACCCCCGTACCGATTCGCGCCACCTGCCCGAAGACTACGTGCCCGTGGCGAAAGAAACCTTCGAGATGCTGGCCGACAGCGGCATGCGCCACTTGGCCCCACACGCCCTCACGGCGCTCAACAACAACTACGTGCGCAAAATCCCGCGCGTGTTCGACAACAAAAAAGTGTCGGACCACTTCGCCATCATCCCCACGCTGCAAGCGCCCAGCGGATTGTCTGAGGCCGAGCAAAAGCTGTATGACCTGGTGGTGCGCCGCTTCATGGCGGTGTTCTTCCCCAGCGCCGAATACCAAGTGACCACCCGCATCAGTGTTGCCGCAGGCCACAGCTTCAAGACCGTGGGCAAGGTGCTGGTCAAACCCGGCTGGCTCGCCATTTACGGCAAAGAAGCCGCTGCCGAAGTGGAAGACGCCAAAGACGGCGACAAAGGCCAAAACCTGGTGCCCGTGCAGCCCGGTGAACAAGTGGGCGTGGCGACGGTCGAGGCCAAGGACCTCAAAACCCGCCCGCCTGCCCGCTATTCAGAAGCCACGTTGCTGGGCGCCATGGAAGGCGCAGGCAAGATGGTGGACGACGACGAGCTGCGCGAAGCCATGCAGGAAAAAGGCCTGGGCACACCCGCCACCCGCGCCGCCATCATCGAAGGCCTGATCAACGAGAAATACATGCTGCGCGAAGGCCGCGAAATGCTGCCCACGGCCAAAGCCTTCCAGCTCATGACGCTGTTGCGCGGTTTGCAGGTGGAAGAACTCTCCAAACCCGAGCTGACCGGCGAATGGGAATACAAGCTGGCCCAGATGGAGCAAGGCAAATTGAGCCGCGCCACCTTCATGGCCGAGATCGCGGCCATGACCGAGCACATCGTCAAGAAAGCCAAAGAATACGACCGCGACACCGTGCCCGGCGACTACGCCACGCTCACCACGCCCTGCCCCAACTGTGGAGGCGTGGTCAAAGAAAACTACCGCAGGTACACCTGCACCGGCGCTCAAGGGGCCGTTGAAGGCTGCGGCTTCTCGTTTGGCAAATCGCCCGCAGGCCGCACCTTTGAGCCCGCCGAGGTCGAGCAATTCATGCGCGACAAAAAAATCGGCCCACTGGACGGCTTCCGCTCCAAAGCCGGTTGGCCCTTTGTGGCCGAGATGGCGCTCAAGTACAACGAAGAAGAAAAGAACTGGAAGCTCGAATTCGACTTTGGCGACGACAAGAAGAACGAAGACAGTGGCGAGATCGTCGAGTTCACCGATGAGTCGCTGGGCGTTTGCCCCAAATGCGGCAGCGCGGTGCACGAGCACGGCAGCAACTACGTGTGCAGCAAAGCCGTGCCCACGCACGAGCAGCCCACGCCCAGCTGCGACTTCAAGACCGGCAAGATCATCTTGCAGCAGCCGGTGGAGCGCGAACAGGTCGTCAAGCTCTTGAGCACCGGCAAAACCGATTTGCTCGACAAGTTTGTGAGCAACCGCACCCGCCGCAGCTTCAAGGCCATGCTGGCTTGGAACCCCGAAGAGGGCAAAGTCGCGTTTGAGTTCGAGCAACGCGAAGGTGGCAAGAAATACCCCCCGCGCAAGACCGCTGCCAAAAAGACCCCATTCGGCAAGCCCGCCGTCAAAAAGGCTGCAGCCAAAACACCGGCGGCCAAAAAAGTGGCCAAGGCCGCCGCCCCCAAAGCCCCGCGCAAAGCCGCAGTGGGCACCTTGAAGCCCAGCGCTGCCTTGGCCGCCGTGATCGGTGACGGCACCTATGCCCGCACCGAAGTGGTCAAAAAAATCTGGGACTACATCAAGGCCAACAACCTGCAAAACCCGGCAGACAAGCGCTCCATCACCGCCGATGGCAAGCTGCAAGCCGTTTTTGGCAAAGAGCAGGCCACCATGTTTGAGTTGGCCGGGATCATTGGCAAGCACCTGAGTTGAGATAGCTTTCCCAAAGCGGGCAGCTCCCAAATGGGCTGCCCGCTTTTTTTATGGCAGCTGCCCAACTTAAGAACGGGGCTTTGTTGCCTGCCTGGTTTCAGCATCGGTCAATCATTAAGATTGATTTGAGAATTACTAAAACATCAATTTTGAATACTTTAAAACTATAAACTCGACCGCTTGAGTCGGCGTCCATTTGGCCTGCCGCTGGGAAAGGTCAGATGCAAAATGCCAAACAGGCGCGTGGTGATGCCACTTCAAATAGTTCGCACGCAGCTTGGCATGCTCGGGTCAAAGCATGGACGGGAGTGGGTGCACTGTTGTGGGTCATGCCGTTGACAGCGCAAGCACAAGCCACGCCCAACACACCCAGTGCCCATATATTTATTGAGCAAGAGCGCCGTGATGCCGAGCGTGCAGCGCAACAAAGAGCGCAACAAGAAAACAGCGCCAACGTGAAATTGCCCTCGGCCGCCCCTGCTCCGGTGGGGTTACTCCCGACAGACGAGTCGCCTTGTTTCAAAATCCAAATTATCTCCATCGAAGCAGGACTGGACCCGCAGCCCAAAGACCTTCTGGATGCGATAGGCAACACCCCGACAGGGCTTGCGGACAGCCCCATGGGCCGATGCATCGGTGCCAAAGGCGTGCAAATCGTGATCGATCGGCTTCAAAACGAACTGATCGCCAGAGGCTACGTCACCAGCCGCATCCTGGCCAAACCCCAGAATTTGCAAAACGGCACACTCGCTTTGGACTTGCTGTTGGGCAAGATCAATCGCGTGCAATGGGCCCCGCCCGCGCCGGGGCAGATGCATCGCGCCAGCGAATGGAACACACTGCCCATGGGGCAAGGCGATGTGCTCAATTTGCGTGACATCGAACAAGCCCTCGAAAACTACAAACGTGTCCCCACCGTCGAGGCCGATATCCAGATTGTGCCCGCCAGCGAGCTCGGTTACAGCGACTTGCGCATCCAGCACAGCCAACCCTTCCCTTACCGCCTGAGCCTGTCAGCCGATGACAGTGGCACCCGTAGCACCGGCAAATACCAAGGCAGCAGCACCCTCAGCTATGACAACTGGTGGACACTCAGCGACCTGTTTTACATTACCCTCAACCAAGAACTGGGCGGCAAAGACTCTGGCGCTCGCGGCAACAAAGGTCACACGCTGCACTACTCGGTGCCATGGGGCTACAGCCTGTTGTCATTCAACACCACCAGCAGCCGATACCACCAGACCGTGGTGGGCGTGAACCAAGACTATGTGTACGCCGGGATCAGCGAAACCACCGACGTCAAACTCAGCCGCATCATCGCGCGTGATGCCGCAGGTAAAACCACACTCAGTTTCAAAGGGTTTCAACGCAAATCCCAAAACTTTGTGGACGACACCGAAGTCGAAGTCCAGCGCCGATCGGTCAGTGGCTGGGAAGTCCAGCTGGCCCAAAAACAGGCCATAGGCCCTGCGACCCTCGAAGTCAGCCTTAGCTACAAGCGCGGCACAGGTGCATTTGGGTCGATCCCCGCACCCGAAGAGTCATTTGGCGAAGGCACTTCGCGCATGCAGATCGTGCTGGCCGATGCCACAGTGCAGTGGCCCTTCAAGCTGGCCAATCAAGCGGTCACTTACAGCGGACAGTTCCGTGGCCAACACAACCGCACACCCTTGACCCCACAAGACCGGTTTGCCATTGGTGGCCGCTTCACAGTGCGCGGCTTCGATGGCCTGAACGTCTTGAGTGCAGAACGTGGCTGGCTGATGCGCAACGAATGGAGCACAGAAGTGGCATCAGGCCACAAGGTTTATGCCGCGCTCGACCACGGCCACCTGAACAGCGCCAGTGCAAACCAGCTTGTGGGCAACAAGTTGACGGCTACCGCTGTTGGCTTACGTGGACAACTCGGCCCATGGCAGTACGACGTTTTCGTGGGAGCGCCATTGCGCAAACCCGAGCAGTTCAACACCTCCAAAACCACCTCAGGCTTCAGCTTGAACGCCAATTTTTGATGCAGCGCCTGAGACATTGACATGAACAAAACCCAATATCGCATCGTCTTCAACGCAGCGAGGGACTGCATGATGGCCGTGGCAGAAACCGCTGAGGCCCAAGGCAAATCTGCCAGCGGACAAACCCAGACCGTACGCCATACACAGCACCGCTGCATCCGCACCATCGCCTCGCCCATGCAGTTGGCCTGCTGGCTGGTTGCAGGCGTTTGGGGCTGGAGCCTGCCGCTCATGCACACCGCACAAGCGCAAACCGTGGCGACCCGCATCGTGGCAGATCCTAATGCCCCCAAAACCCAGCAAGCCACTATCTTGCGCAGTGGCAACGGTGTCATTCAGGCCAACATCCAGACACCCAGCGCAGCAGGTGTCAGCCGCAACACCTACAGCCAGTTTGATGTCGGCAACGGCACCGGTGGCGGTGCCATCCTCAACAACAGCCGCATCAACGTGCAAACCCAACAAGGCGGCTGGGTACAAGCCAACCCTTGGTTGGCCACCGGCACAGCCAAAGTCATCCTCAACGAAGTTAACTCCAGTAAGCCCAGTCAACTCAAAGGTTACCTTGAAGTGGCTGGCCAACGCGCTGAAGTCATCGTCGCCAACCCGGCGGGCATTTCTGTTGACGGTGCAGGTTTCATCAATGCCAGTCGCATCACACTGACCACCGGCACCCCAGTCTTTGCATCAGGCAGTCTAGATAGCTACCGCGTTCAAGGCGGCACTGTGCGCATTGACGGGCAAGGCTTGGACACCCGGGGTGCAGACTTCACCGCCATCCTCGCGCGTGCCCTGCAAGTCAATGCCGGCGTCTGGGCCAATGAACTGCAAGTGGTCACCGGGGCCAACAACATCCAAGCCAGCAGCGTGGTCTCTGGCGGCACGCCCCAAACCAGCGCCGCAGAGGCGACATCACCCGCACCCTCGGTGGCACTGGACGTTGCCCAACTCGGCGGCATGTATGCAGGCAAGATCCACCTCATTGGCACGGAAGCGGGCCTGGGTGTGCGCAACGCCGGACAAATCCAGGCCACCAACGGCCCCCTGACGCTCAGCCACGAAGGCTGGCTGTCCAATAGCGGCACCATTCAGACCACACAAGACCTGGGCGTCGCCACACAAGGGCGCATTGACAACAGCGGCAGCATCTATGCCACAGGCCAGCTTCGTGTCAGCACACTGGCGGCCATTGTCCAAACGGGCGCAGGTGCCATCATGGCTGCGCAAGGCAACGCCACGTTCACTGCCGCCTCACTCAGCACAGCCACCGACACCACGATCGGTGCTGGCATCCAGCCCAATGGTCAGCTCGCCAACACCGGCGACCTCTCTATCAACACCAGCGTGGGTCTGCAACTGCAAGGCCAAGCCATGGCCGGTGGGCAGTTCAAAATCAGCGCATCCAGCATGGATTTGGCGACAGCCCGAATCACGGCGGGCCAAATCGACTTCCGGGCCATGTCGGGCAACATCAACACCCTGGGTGCCACCATCACTGCCGTCAACCCCAGCGGTCAACTCAAACTAACCACCCCCGACACCGCCCAAATCAACAACAGCCAAGGCAACATCAGTGGCGCGCAAGTCAATGTAAGCACCGGACAACTCAACAACACCCAAGGCTACATCGGGGCTCAAAATCTGAGCATCGACACCCACCAAAGCACAGTGACCAACACCAGCGGCACCTTGCTGGCGAGCCAAGCAGTGTTGCTGCAAACCGGCGCACTGGACAACCAGGCCGGCCTCATCCAAAGCGGCACACAACTGATCATAGACACTCACGGCCAAGCCCTGAACAACAGTCAGGCGGTGCAATACCCGGGCCGTACGAAAGGCGAAGGCGCAGGCCAAGGCGGACTGTTTGCACAAGGCCAACTTAGCGTGAGCACCGGACAGCTGAACAACGACGCAGGTTACATCGCCAGCAAAGGCGCACTGAACATCTCCACCACCGGCACAGCCAACACCAACCAAGGCCAAATCCTCAGCTTGAGCGATTTGCGCATACAAGCGACCGGAACGCTGGACAACACACAAGGCCTTATCCGCAGCGCCACCCAGACCGAGCTCACTGCCCAAGAGATCAAAAACCAGGACACACTCGCCAGCAAAAATTCCATACAAACCGGCATTGAAGGCCAGACCATCACCATCGTTGCCGCCAAACTGCAAAACGACAAAGGTGCCATCCGCGCAGCTCAGAACGTGGTTGTGCTCAGTGCGGGGCAAATCAACAACAACGCGGGCCTCATCAGTGCAGGCCAAACCCTGAGCCTGCAAGACCTCATTGTTCGCCCAGCGTCTGGCACACCGACCACCAGCGCAGCGCCCACATTGACCGTCATCAACAAAGATGGCGTGCTCATTGCCGACAGTGCCCTCGTCATCGACAGCCAGAGCTTGGGCGGTGATGGGCAAATCCTTTCCAAAGGCAGCCTTCAACTCGACCTCACCAGCGACTTCAACAACAGCGGCAACGTCATTGCCAATGCTGACGCCATCGTGGTGGCGGCCAACATCAACAACAGTGGCAACATGCAAGCTGGTCAAAACTTGCAAAGTCGTGCAGCCAACATCACCAACAGCGCCAATGCGCAAATCACAGGCAAAACCACGCAACTGGCTGCCACAGGTACGCTGACCAACCGCGGCCTCATTGATGGGCAAGACACCCTCATCGATGCCGCCACCCTCAACAACATAGGCACAGGTCGCATCTTTGGCGACCGTCTGAGCATCGGCGCGACCACCTTGCTCAATGACAGCGAAACCCTCAATGGCACCAAAGCCACTGCGGTGATTGCCGCACGCGAGCGACTGGATATCGGTGCCAAGACCATCACCAACCGTGAAGGCGCATTGATCTTTAGCGCGGGCGACATGTACATTGGAGGCCAGCTTAATGCCCAGCGCCAAGCCACCGGGCAGGCCGACACCGTCAACAACAACAGCGCCACCATCGAAGCACTTGGCAAGCTGAGCCTGAACACCGCAACGCTCAACAACACCAACGAACACTTTGCCAGCGCACTGCGTCCTTACGGCTCACCAGAAGACCGCTTCTACATCCAGCCCCAAGGCAATGCACAAAAATACCTGCCTACCACTTTCAATAAAAACGACAACGGCCAGCTCATCACATACACCTGGGCTGCGGCATCCGGTGGCAGCCCTGAGCTTGGCAAAACACCCATGCCCACGCCAGGCCAGCTCGTATGCACAGGCGAAGGGGACGCAGAAGTTTGCGAGGTGGCCAGTGGCAGTGAATACGCCCCCGCCCATCCGGCCTGGGCTTACTTCAAAATCACCGCACCTGCGCTCGAGCCTGCGCAGCCGGGCTTGGTTAACCCGACAGTGCCCACCCTGAAAGCGCCCCAAGACCCTACAAGCACTGACATTTGCAAAGTAGGCTCTGCCACCTACAGCGCCTCGGCATGCAGCCTGGCTCAGACGCAATACCAAGCCGATAAAACGGCATACGACAAAGCCTGGACTTCCTACAACAAGGACAAAGGCGAATACGATGACGCCTGGGCCAAATACAACAACGACCACACGCAGTGGGAAGCCGACATCAGCGTGGCCTACGACCTTCTGGGCGACGCCATCACCCAATACAACGCAGGGTTTCAAAGCGGCACCTTTGCCAACTGGACGCAATACCAGCTGGTGCGCACATTCGAAAAATCCGTCATCACCCAAAGCGATCCCAGCATGATCTTGTCCGGCGGTGCCATGAGCCTGATAGGCCAAAACCTGCTCAACGACAAGAGCCAAATCCTGGCCGGAGGCAAACTCAGCGGCGATCTTGGCAGCATCGTCAATCAAGAAGGCGAAGGCCAACTGCTGATCCACGAAGACGGCACAGCCCAATACCACGGCACCCGCCGTGGCTGGTATCGCTGGAGACGCGTCACCAAAAACGCATGGGGCGAGCTCACGCCCTACCACGACACCCAAACGCAAACCATCTCATTGCCTGTCGCCAAATCCGAGGGCAACACCACCTTCAGCGGCACCGGCACTGAGGTGAACGCAGCAGGCGTGGTCAGCGTCAAAGCCAGCACCAGCGGCCCTGCGCAAGCCAACACCCGCAACGCGATCAACGTGCAAGCCATATTGGTCAGCACCAAGCTGCCCACCAGCAGCCTGTACAAAACCCAGCCGCAAAGCACCAGCCAATACCTGGTCGAGACCGACCCCCAATTCGCGGGCTACAAAACCTGGCTGGGCAGCGACTACATGCTACAAAGCCTGCACCTGAACCCTGGTGACACCCAAAAGCGCCTGGGCGACGGCTTTTATGAACAAAAGCTCATCCGCGACCAAGTGCTGGCCCTCACCGGCAACCGCTTTTTGGGCGACTACGCCAGCGACGAAGCGCAATACATGGCCCTCATGACCAACGGCCTGACCACCGCCAAAGCCCTGCAACTGCGCCCTGGCATTGCCCTGAGTGCAAGCCAAATGGCGCAGCTGACCAGTGACATCGTGTGGATGGTCGAGCAAACCGTCACACTGGCCGACGGCAGCACACAAAAGGTGCTGGCCCCCCAGGTCTACGCACGCGTCAAAGAAGGCGACATGGACGGCACAGGGGCGCTGATGAGCGGCAAAGACGTCAGCCTCAAGCTCACGGGCGACTTGACCAACAGCGGCACCATCGCTGGGCGCAACGTGCTGGAGATCGGCGCCAAGAACATCCTCAACCTGGGCGGAAGGCTGAGCGCAGACACCCTGAGCGCCAAGGCCAGCGAAGACATCACCAACGTGGGCGGCAGCATAGAGGCGCAAAGCAAGCTAGAGGTCAGCGCAGGGCGAGACCTGAACTTGAGCACCACCACCCAAACCACCAAGACCCAAACGGGCGTCAACAGCCTGAGCAACACCGTGGTGGACCGCGTGGCGGGGCTGTACGTCAAAGGCCAATCGGGCGCCTTGCTGGCCAGCGCAGGGCGAGACCTGAATGTGAAGGGGGCCATTGTGAGCAACCAAGGCACGGGTCAAACGAGCCTGAGCGCAGGCCATGACCTGAACCTGGACACCGTCACCACCGGCAGCAGCCAAAGCCTCAACTGGGATGCCAACAACCGCCTGCGCCAGTCCAACAGCCAAGACGTGGGCAGCCAGATCAAGGCGGGCGGCAACTTGAGCCTGACGGCGGGCAATGACCTCAAGGCCAAAGCGGCGCAGGTCAGCGCAGGTCAAGAACTCAAAGCCACAGCAGGCAATAGCATCCTCATCACCGAAGGGCAGACCAGCGAAACCTTTGACGAAGCACGCAAGAGCACCAGCAAAGGCGTGTTGTCGAGCACCACCACCACCACCCGCACCAGCAGCCAAAGTACCACCGCGGTGGGCAGCAGCCTTGAAGGCCAAAGCGTGAGCATCAGCGCAGGCCAAGACCTCACAGTCAAAGGCTCCAACGTGCTGGCCGACCAGAGCGTGAACTTGAACGCTGGGCGCAACGTGAACATCGAAGCAGCACAAAACACCCAAAGCCAAACCGATTACCGGCAAGAGACCAAGAGCGGCCTCATGAGCGGTGGTGGCATTGGCTTCACGGTGGGCAAGCGACAGCAAAGCCTGGACCAGCAAGGCCAAAGCACCAGCGCAGCGCAGTCGACCATCGGGGCGATCAACGGCAACGTCACCATCAACGCAGGCGGGGCCTTCACCCAGACGGGCAGCGACGTGATGACCCCAGCGGGCGACATCACCATCACCGCCAAAAAGGTGGACATCACCGAAGCCCGCGAGACCGGCAGCCAAAGCACCGAACAAAAGTTCAAGCAAAGCGGCTTGACGGTGGCGGTCACCAGTCCTGTGCTGTCGGCACTGCAAACGGCCAGCAGCCAGTTGCAAGCCGCAGGCAACACCAGCAGTGGCCGCATGCAAGCCCTGGCCGGGGCCAACGCAGCGTTCAACCTCAAACAAGCGGCAGACGCGCTCAAGGCAGGCCAAGGCGACGCCAACGGCATGGTGCGAACGGGTGCCCAGAACCCAGACGGCAGCCTCAAGACCAACGCAGACGGCACACCTGAAACCGCACAAGGCAACGCAGCAGACAAAGCTGGAGGTATTGGCATCAGCATCAGCGTGGGCTCCAGCAGCAACCAATCTAAACAAAGCAGCAGCGCAGACAACGCCCGGGGCTCCAGCATCAACGCAGGCGGCAACATCACCATCCAAGCCACAGGCGATGGACAGGGCAGCAACCTCACGGTGCAAGGCAGCGACATCACCGCAGGCGGTAAAACCTCACTCAAAGCCGACAACCAAGTGAACTTGCTGGCCGCACAAAACACCACCACCGAGAGCAGCAGCAACCAAAGCAAGAGCGGCAGCGTCGGGGTAGCCATCCAACTGGGGGCAGGCGGGGGCGGCATGGGCTTCACGGCCAGTGCAAGCAAAGCCACAGGCCAGGGCGCGGGCAACGGCGTCACTTATACCAACACGCAAGTGGCGGGTAACACGGTGAACATCGAATCGGGCGGTGACACCACGCTCAAGGGCGCAGTGGTCAAAGCAGACCAAGTGACAGCCCAAGTGGGCGGCAACCTCACCATCCAAAGCCTGCAGGATCAAAACCAATACAAGGAAAAGAGCCAAAGCGTGGGCGGCTCGGTGATGGTGGGCGCAGGAACCAATGGGCCGGTGAGCGGCAGCGTGAACCTGGCCAAGAGCAGCATCAACAGCACGTACACCAGCGTCAATGAGCAAAGCGCGATCAGGGCGGGAGACGGCGGCTTCCAAGTCGAAGTCAAAGGCAACACCACCCTGACAGGCGCACAGATCACCAGCACGCAAGCGGCGATTGACGACAACAAGAACAGCTTCAACACAGGCGGCACGCTGACCACCACCGACCTGCAAAACAGTGCCAGCTATGAAGCCAAGAGCGTGAGTGTCGGTCTGGGGGCAGGGGCACTTCCCGGCAAGAGCGCCAGCGCAGGCATGAGCGGAGTCGGCTTTGGCAGCGACAGCGGCAATGCTGCGAGCACTAGCACAGCAGGCATCAGCGGCGTGGCGGGCAACACGGCGGCCAGAACCGGAGACAAGAGCACCAGCCTAAAGACCATCTTTGATGCAGACAAAGTCAAAAAAGAGATAGAAGCGCAAGTCACCATCACGCAAGAGTTTGGCAAGCAGGCTGGTAAAGCCATCACGGAATATACCAACGGCCAGCGCAAGACCTTGCAAGAGCAGGCCAAGAACGCCAGCACAGCGGAGGACAGGGCCAACGCAGAACAAGCCATCAAAGACGTGAACATGCAAGAGCGGGCCTTGAACATCCTGACTGGAGCGCTGACGGGCATGGTGGGCAGCGTGATTACCAAAGAAGCGCTGTCAACGGCAGCAGAGAAGATGCGGGACTTGATGATCGAAGACTCCAAGAAGTTTGCCGGGGTGGTGGACAGCACGGGCAAAGTGCTGAGCAACGTCAGCGGTCCTAGTGACGGTGTCAGGGGTGATGGGGTGAAGGTTGGAGGCACGAGGGTCGACTTGGATTTGTTGTGTGGTTCGGACAATGCGCGTTGCACGTTCAGTAAGAATCCAGACGGATCTATCGATGCCAGTAAACCTGTGGTATTCGATGGCAGAGTCAAACCGGACGGTACACGAGAAACTTTAGATGATTTCCTTAAAACCCCCGAAGGTCAAAAATTGCCTGGTGCCACCGGTGGCGTACAGGGCGCTGTAGGAACGTTATTTGGAGTTCCGTATGCAGCAGGCAGTTGGCAAGACAAGTTGATCGAGTCGTTTGCAGGCACGCACGACTTCATTGGGGGTAAGGTCAGTGGCTTATATGACGCTCAGGGCAACGCTGCACGAGGTCGTTCTGAATTGACGACTACATTGCAGAACCGTTGGAGTGAAATTGCAATACTGCCCGCTGCACCATTTGCAGCTGCAGAGGGTTTATCGCCTGAAGTTTGGAAAGCGATCGGTATCTTGTTGGGAGCTGGAAAATGAAACTCTCATTTGCGACAGTTTGGATATTGATTTCTACGGGTCTTACTGCTTGTGGAATTGGTCCACACCAAATGAATGGAGTCAGTGGGAGGGAGAGAACTGAATATCTAAACTCCATAAAACCCTACGGAGCACACTGGATTAAAGAGGGGATGACGAGGGACAGTCGTAGGCATGACTTTAAGGAATGTGGGGGCGATTCAGTTTCATTTAAAGCGGGCTACGAAAAACAGCGTGATCAAACAACAGCTGATTACTTCGAGGGTTTGAATAAACACACACTTAAAGTGCATGCATGCATGCGGGCGAAAGACTACATCTACTTGGAACAATGCGACGCCCGCTGCCTCTATCCATGAAATGTTGGTCTGACAAAGTCAAAAAAGAGATAGAAGCGCAAGTCACCATCACACAAGAGTTTGGCAAGCAAGCAGGCAAAGCCATCACGGAATACACCAACGGCCAGCGCAAGACCTTGCAAGAGCAGGCCAAGAACGCCAGCACAGCGGAGGACAGGGCCAACGCAGAACAAGCCATCAAAGACGTGAACATGCAAGAGCGGGCCTTGAACATCCTGACTGGAGCGCTGACGGGCATGGTGGGCAGCGTGATTACCAAAGAAGCGCTGTCAACGGCAGCAGAGAAGATGCGGGACTTGATGATCGAAGACTCCAAGAAGTTTGCCGGGGTGGTGGACAGCACGGGCAAAGTGCTGAGCAACGTCAGTGGTCCAAGCGAGGGTGTCAGGGGTGATGGGGTGAAGGTTGGAGGCACGAGGGTCGACTTGGATTTGTTGTGTGGGCCGAGTAATGAACGGTGCACTTTTGCCAAAACTCCAGATGGGTCGATTGACACAACTAAGCCAGTCACATTTAAAGGCCCAGAGGTTAAAAAACCAGATGGAACATTTGGAGAGCAAACAATTGCTGAATTTTTAGCGACCCCCGAAGGTCAAAAAATGGCTGGTGACACGGGCGGTGTTCAGGGTGTAGCAGGCACGCTATTTGGATACGCGTATGCAAAGGGAAGTTGGCAAGACAAACTCATCGAATCATTTGCCGGTTCGCATGACTACATTGGCGGTAAGGCCAGTGGCTTGTATGACACGCAGGGGAACATCAAGAGGGGAATGTCAGACACAGAGCGCGCGGTATACGACAAAGGGATCACGATTGGTGCCATCCCGTTGGCAGCGCCTTTTGCCGCAGCTGAAGGCATGTCTCCTGAAATTTGGAAAGCCATAGGAATATTGTTAGGAGCAGGTCGATGAAAAAGTTTGCTGTCATTTTGTTGCCGCTGTTGGTCTCAGGATGCCTTTTAGAAAGTGTTGGTCCGATTGATCGAAGCATCAAGCCCTACGGAGCACACTGGGTTAAGGCAGGGATGACAAATGAACAAAGACTTACTGATTGGACCCGTTGTGGTGGTGCCGAAAATCTGAGTGATGGATATGAAAAACAATCAGGGCAGTCAAATAGCGAATTCTTTGATGGGTTACGTCTACACCGGACGAAAATTAGAACTTGTATGGATTCCAAGGGGTATGTTTGGATTGAACGGTGAAATGAACGACGGCAACGTCACCATCCAAGCGACAGGCGCAGGCAAAGATAGCAACCTCACGCTGCAAGGCAGCAGCGTCCAAGCCGCAGGCACCACCACCCTCAAAGCAGACAACCAAGTGAACTTGCTGGCCGCACAAAACACCAGCACCGAAAGCAGCACCAACCAAAGCAAGAGCGCCAGCGTGGGCGTAGCCATCCAACTGGGGGCAGGCGGCGGCGGTATGGGCTTTACGGCCAGTGCCAGCAAAGCCACAGGCCAAGGCGCGGGCAACGGCGTGACTTACACCAACACACAAGTGGCGGGCAACACGGTGAACATCGAGCCGGGCGGTGACACCACGCTCAAGGGCGCATTGGTCAAAGCAGACCAAGTGACAGCCCAAGTGGGCGGCAACCTCACCATCCAAAGCCTGCAGGATCAAAACCAATACAAGGAAAAGAGCCAAAGCGTGGGCGGCTCGGTGATGGTGGGCGCAGGAACCAATGGGCCGGTGAGCGGCAGCGTGAAACCTCAATCGCAATCGATCATGTTCGATTGGCTCAAAAACTACCCACAGGGCAAGTGAGCAGCTGACATGCGATGTTTTTACTTGCCGCCTTCCATAAATTGTTGATGACATTGTTGTCATGAAACCCCAAACCGTGCGAAGCCAGCTGCAAGCCGCAGGCAACACCGGCAGTGGCCGCATGCAGCTGCTTGCTGGGGCCAACGCCGCATTCAACCTCAAGCAAGGGGCAGACGCGCTCAAGGCAGGCCAAGGCGACGCCAGCGGCATGGTGCGAACGGGTGCCCAGAACCCAGACGGCAGCCTCAAGACCAACGCAGACGGCACACCTGAAACCACACAAGGCAACGCCGCAGACAAAGCCGGAGGCATTGGCATCAGCATCAACGTGGGCTCGAGCAGCACCAACCAAAGCAAGAGCGGCAGCGTGGGCATAGCCATGCAGTTGGGCAATGGCGGCGGTATGGGTTTTACGGCCAGTGCCAGCAAAGCCACAGGCCAAGGCGCGGGCAACTGCACCACGTTCGCGAACACGCAAGTGGCGGGCAATTCGGTGAACATCGAGTCGGGCGGTGACACCACGCTCACAGATCTGCAAAACCCGGCAGACAAGCGCTCCATTACCGCCGATGGCAAGCTGCAAGCCGTGTTTGGCAAAGAGCAGGCCACCATGTTTGAGTTGGCCGGGATCATTGGCAAGCACCTGAGTTGATTTTTGATGGCGGTATAGCCCTTTGGGTAGATGAAAATTGACCGTTGGATGGCTTCACGGTTCCTCCCGGTTTTTGCAGACTGTTCTTGTCTTTCAACTGCAATAACCAAGGATCTTTTCATGTCGCCACGATTCGTCAAAATCACTTCAATGACCGCCGCCATCGTGCTGGCGTCTTCCTGTTTCGCCGCCTTTGCCCAAGGGACAGGCACAGGTTCCGGTTCGGGGGCTGGCCCAGGTGCCGGCGTCGGCGCAGGGCCTGGACCGGGCACAGGCCCCGCCGCCGGTTTCGGTGCCAAGACGGAGCAGTTTGTGGAGCGGCAAAAAGAATCCATCCGCCATCAAACGCAGATGCGGACGCAAGAAAAAAACCTGTCGGACACACGCGGCCAGATCAAGGCGCAGGAGAATTTGCTCAAGCAAACGCGTGACCAAATCAAGCGACAAGACCAGTTGCTGACGCGCACACGCAGCCAGATTCAGGACCACGCGCAAGACAAGCCCGAGCTGCTGGACCTTTTGCGCAAGCAAGAGCAAACCCAGGAGCGGCTGTTGACGCGATTGAAAACCCAAGAGCAAAGCCTGGTCCAGATGCGCGACCAGTTCAAAGCCGAAGAACAGGAGCAAACCCAATTGCGCGATCAACTCAAAAACAGGTGACTATTTCTCGCAAAACCGGATCTTGACGGGCAAGGCCAGCAGCAACGGCTTCAAGGCCGCCCAAGCCGCTTCGGGTGTGGCTCTTGCGTCGACTTCTACCGGGGCATCGCCCGTGGCTTTGACCTGGGGCCATTGCGTGGCGGGCGTTTGCAAGGGTGTCAGCACCCGATCGACCAGGCCTTGCACCACCGCAGCGGTGGCCAAGGCGCGCAGTTCGGGTTTGTAGATCTTGCCGACGTTGGTGACAGGCATGCGTTGCAGCACGGTGATGGATTTGGGTCGGGCTGGGGCTTCGTCCACGCCTTGGGCGGTGAAGGCCAGCAGTTCGTCTTCGCTCACCACACTGCCGGGTTTGAGCGTGACAAAGGCCACGGGCAATTCGCCTGCATAGGCGTCGGGTGCGCCCACGGCGGCGCACAGTTCGACGGCGGGGTGTGCGCCCAGTGCGTCTTCGATCACTTTGGGGTCGATGTTGTGGCCACCTCGAATGATCAAGTCTTTGGCCCGGCCCGACAGGTGCAGTCGGCCTTGCTCGTCGATGAAGCCCACATCGCCCGTGATGAGCCAGCCCTCGGGCGTGATGCTGCGGGCGGTTTCGGCGGCATCGAGGTAGCCTGAAAACAGGTTGGGTCCTTGGTAGAGCACCATGCCTTTTTCGCCCGCTGGCAGGTCTTGTCCGGTGGTTTGGTCGTCGCTGTTCAAGGCCACCACACGCACCCGCGCGTGCGGCAGCGGCCAGCCCACGCAGCCTGCGGGTGCGCTCAGGCCTGGTGGGGCCACGGTGCTCAGGCCAGCGGTTTCGGTCATGCCCAGGCTTTCGTTGATCTGCAAGCCGAAGCTTTGCGCAAAGCGTTGCGCCAGTTCGGGCGGCAGTGGTGCAGCGCCGGTGCGCACCGCACGCAGGCGTGAGATGTTGGCCCCGTTCAGCGGCACGCCCGCCAGCGCCGCCAGCACCGTGGGCACACCCGACATGAGGGTGCAGCCGTGGTGTTCGGCCAAGCGCCAATAGTTTTGCACCACGTCGCGGTGGCGAAACAGCGCGGCGGTGGGAATGACGATGTGCATGCCCACGGCCAGCGAACACAATGCGCCGGGCAAGACACCGGCCACATGGAACAGCGGGTAGCCGTTGATGGTCACATCGCTGGCTTGAAAGCCTTGCATCGTGGCGTTGGCCCAAGCGGTGAACACCTGTGCGCCATGGCTGTGCCGTGCCAGTTTGGGTGCGCCGGTGGTGCCCCCGGTGTGAAAGTAAGCGGCGATGTCGCTGGCCTGAATGACGCGTTCGCTTTGCAGGCCGTCACTGGCTTGTTGCTGGCGCAGGGCATGAAAGTCGTGTGTGCCGGGCGGCAAGCCAGACGCCAGAGCGTGGCCATCGGGGTGCACGAACAGCACGGTGTGCAGTTGGGGCAATTGGGCTTGCAGGCGCAGTGCTTTGTCGCGCATCTGGCTGTCGTCGTCCACGCCGTGGGCGATCAGCACTTTGGCCTGACTGGCCTGCAAGAGGGACAGCAGTTTTTCTTCGCTCAACAAGGGGTTGAGCGGTTGCACAATGCCTGCCGCCTCGCCACCCCACAGGGCCAAGTGGTAGGCCAGTCCACCGGGCAGCAAGATGGCCACCACGTCTTGAGGGCCGATGTGCAGGCTGTGCAGCGCATTGGCCGTTTGGTGAATGCCTTGCAGCAAGGTGCGGTATGTCCAGCAGGTGGCTGGGCCGCCGGGCTGGCCTGTGGCCAAAAAGGTGAGTGCGGGCCGGTCGGGGTGGGCTTCGCAGCTGGCGCGAATCAGCGCATAAGTGCTGGCCCAGGGCGCAGCTTGGGCCAAGGGCGTGGCCTCGATGCGGTGAAGGTCGGCGAGGGATTGAACGGGCGTTGAGACGGTCAGGTGCATGCGCGATGTTAGCTACAGCCTGGCCCGTGCTTTGTCACGCAGGTGGCAAAGCACGGGTCATCAAGCGGCCAAAGTCATCAAGCTGGCGTTGCCGCCTGCCGCGGCTGTGTTGGTGCTGATGCTGCGCTCGCTGACCAAGCGGGCCAGCGGCACAGCGGTATCGCCGGGGTGCATGGCGGTGAGCGTGACGATGGCGCCCGGGCGTTGTGCCAGTTGCGCTTGCCACTGCAAGGTGGTGGCTGCGTCGGCGTGCAGCAAGGCGGCATCCACCGGCGACGCGTGTGCCGTGTCGTGCAGCGTCACCTGGCTTTGCACCGCTTTGGGCAGTTGCGTGTGCAAGGTTTGCGCAGACAGCGGCCACACGGCGTGGCTGCCCACTGCCAGCACCGCGGCCAGCTGGGTCAGGCGGTCGGCATTGGCATGGGCGTGCTCACCCGTCAGGCACAGCACCCGCGCACGGGCTTGTACCCGGTAGACGTTGCGCTCGCCGGTGGGGCCGCGCAAGACGGCTTCATGGCCCGCCGGGTTGGCGGCGGCAAACTGTGCACACGCGTGCGCCAGCGGCAAACGCTGTTGCGCCACCGCCCAGTCGTGCAGGGCTTGCAGCGCAGGCGATGCCTGCGGCAATGCGGCTGCGCCACTGGCTTGCACGCTGCGCAATGCCGCGTCAGTCGGGCAACGTGCCAACAGGCGCAACAGATACAGTGGCCCACCCGCTTTGGGGCCGGTGCCCGACAAGCCATCGCCGCCAAAGGGCTGCACACCCACCACTGCACCGACCATGTTGCGGTTCACGTACACATTGCCCGCGTGGCTGTGGTCGATGACTTGGGTGATGGTTTCTTCGATGCGCGAATGCACGCCCAATGTGAGCGCATAACCGGTGTCGTGGATGGCATGCAGCAACTCGGGCAGCTGGTTACGGGCATAGCGCACGATGTGCAGCACCGGGCCAAACACCTCGCGCTCCAGTTTGCCAATGTGCGCGATCTCGATCAGCGTGGGGGGCACATAGGTGCCTTTGGGCAAGGACATGCGTGCTTTGGCGCTGATGCGGTGCACCGTGTGGCCGCCTTGCTGCATGGCGCTCACATGCGCTTCGATGCGGGCACGAGCCCGTTCGTCGATCACCGGCCCCATGTCCACGGCCAGGTGCGCGGGGGCACCCATTTGGATCTGGCCCATCGCACCTCGGAGCATCTCGATCAGGCGGTCTGCCACATCGTCTTGCACGCACAGCACGCGCAAGGCCGAGCAGCGCTGGCCAGCGGCCTCAAAAGCCGAGGCCACGGCGTCGGTGACGACCTGTTCCAGCAAGGCCGACGAGTCCACCACCATGCAGTTTTGCCCACCTGTTTCGGCGATCAGGGGCACGGGTTGGCCTTGTGCGTTCAGGCGTTCGGCCAGCGCGGTTTGCAGCACGCGCGCGGTCTCGGTGGAGCCGGTGAACATCACGCCTTGCACACGGGCATCGCGCACCAGTTGCATGCCCACCTCGGCGCCATGGCCTGGCAGCAATTGCACAACCGCTTGGGGCACGCCTGCTTGCCACAGGGTTTGCACCGCCAAGGCCGCAATGGCGGGCGTGGATTCGGCGGGCTTGGCCAGGACTGGATTGCCAGCGGCCAGCGCGGCAGCCACCTGGCCCACAAAAATCGCCAGCGGAAAGTTCCAAGGGCTGATGCACACCACTGGCCCCAGCGGCGTGTGGGTGCGGGGGTCAAAATCGCGGCGCACTTGCGCGGCGTAGTAGCGCAAAAAGTCCACCGTTTCGCGCAGCTCGGCCACGGCGTGGCCCCAGGTTTTTCCTGCTTCGCGCACCAGCAGCGCCATCACGCGCGGTGCGTCGGCTTGCAGCAAGTTGGCGGTGCGTTCAAGCAGTGCGGCACGCAGTGCAGGTGGCGTGGCCGCCCATGCGGCTGCGGCCTGTGAGGCCGATTGCAGCGCGGCTTCAGCATCGGCTGGGTGGGTGAACTGCACGGTGCCCAGCACGTCGCTGTGGTCGGCGGGGTTGCGCAGGGTGTGGGTTTGTTCGCCCGTGCCCGTGGCCAACAATGCGTGTGCGGTCAGGGGCTTCACATCCAAGGCCAGCATGTGGGCCTGCATGTCCAAAGCCAGTTGGCGCAGCGTGGGTTCGTGGGCCAAATCGGGGCCGCTCGAGTTGAGACGGTCTGTGCCATACAGTCGCGCGGGCAGCGGGATTTGAAGGTGTGGCTGGCCGGGGCGGGTGCCTTCACGCGCGGCGTCTTGGTCAACGCGTGCCACCGGGTCTTGCACCAAATCGTCGATGGTCACACTGGCGTCGGCCATGCGGTTGACAAATGAGCTGTTGGCCCCGTTTTCGAGCAGGCGGCGCACCAGATAAGCCAGCAAGGTTTCATGGCTGCCCACCGGGGCATAGATGCGGCAAGGCCGTTGCAGAGGGCCCACCACCTGTCGGTACAGCGGCTCACCCATCCCGTGCAGGCACTGGAATTCGTATTGACCTGGCGCATATTCGCCGCCAATGTCTTGCGCCATGTGCACGATGGCGGCCACGGTGTGTGCGTTGTGCGTGGCAAATTGGGGGTACACCGCATGGGGCGCGGCCAGCAGCTTTTGGGCGCAGGCCAGGTAAGACACATCGGTGTGGTGTTTGCGCGTGTAGACCGGGTAGTCGCTTTGGCCGTCCAGCTGGGCGCGTTTGATCTCGCTGTCCCAATAAGCGCCCTTGACCAAACGCACCATCAAACGGTGCCCTGTGCGGCGTGCCAGATCGATGACAAAGTCGATCACATAGGGGCAACGCTTTTGGTAGGCCTGGACCACAAAGCCGATGCCGTTCCAGCCCTGCAAGCTGGGCGCGTGGCACAGCGCTTCGAGCAGGTCGAGCGACAAGTCGAGCCGGTCCACCTCTTCGGCATCAATGTTCAAACCGATGTCGTAGTGACGGGCCAGTTTGGTCAGTTGCAGCACACGCGGCAGCAGTTCATCCATCACGCGTTGGTGCTGGGCGCGGCAGTAGCGTGGGTGCAGGGCCGACAGCTTGATCGAGATGCCAGGGCCGTTCACAAGGCCTTGCCCGTTCGCTGCTTTGCCGATGGCGTGGATGGCGTTTTCATACGCGCTCAAATAGCGCTGCGCGTCTGCTTCGGTCAGGGCGGCTTCGCCCAACATGTCGTACGAATAGCGAAAGCCTTGCGCTTGCATGTCGTGGGCACGGTGCAGGGCTTGCTCAATCGTCTCGCCCGTCACAAACTGCTCGCCCAGCATTTGCATGGCCAGCTGCACGCCTTGGCGGATCAGCGGCTCGCCGCTTTTGCCCACCAGCCGCGTGAGCGAGGCCAGCATCGCCCCCTCGCTGTGCGTGGCCACCAGTTTGCCGGTGAGCAGCAGGCCCCACGAAGCGGCGTTGACAAACAGCGAAGGGCTGCGGCCCACATGCTGGTGCCAGTCGCCTCGGCCAATCTTGTCGCGGATCAGTGCGTTGCGCGTGGCCGCGTCGGGGATGCGCAGCAGCGCTTCGGCCAGACACATCAGGGCCACGCCTTCTTCACACGACAGGGCGTATTCCTGCATCAGGCTTTGTACGCGGCCGGCACGGCCGCTCAATGTATTGCCGGCACGGCCACCCAGTTGCGGGCTTTCACGCAGGCCCTGCACCAGCTGACGGGCCAGCGCGTCGGTGCGTTGGACTTGCGCTGTGGGCATGCGGGCCGCTGCCAGCAGCGGGGCCAGGGCCTGTGCTTCGGGCAGGCGCGTGGCGTGGGCAATGGCTTGGCGCAATGCGCTGCGCTCGAGCGGCGGGCCACCGGCACTGAAGTGGGCGCCTGTGGGCAAAGCGGGGGCGGTGATGGCGGTGTTCATGTGGCGTCCTTGACTGACATGAATCGCCATCATCCGGATTAAAGACCAAATATTTCACTGAAATTATTTGATTTAAATGAATAATGTGAAGCATGAGCACCGAAACCCCGGACATCGACCGCATCGACCGCCGCATCCTTGACTTGTTGCAGCGCGATGGCCGCATCAGCAACTTGAAACTGGCCGAAGGCGTGGCCTTGTCGCCCACAGCGGTGTTGGCGCGGGTGCAGCGGCTCACGCGCGAGGGTTTCATCCTCGGCTACGAAGCGCGTTTGAACCCGCTCAAATTGGGCGCGGGCATGATGGTGTTCGTCGAAATCCTGCTCGACCGCACCAGCCCCAATGTGTTTGAGCAGTTCAAGGCGGCGGTGCAGGTGAGGCCCGAGATCCTGGAGTGCCACATGGTGGCCGGAGGCTTTGACTATTTGCTTAAAACCCGCGCCGCCGACATGAACGCCTACCGCGAATTTGCGGGCACGGTGCTGTGGCAGCTGCCCGGCGTGCGCGAAACGCGCACCTACGCGGTCATGGAAGAAGTCAAGAACACAACGGCATTGGCGCTGTGAGCATGCCCAACACATCTCGCCCGCTGATCGTGGTGTTTGACGGGCAATGCCTGTTTTGCAACGCTTGGGTGCGATTTTTGCTGCGACACGACCGGCGCGGTGTGTTCTGTTTCGCCGCGATCCAGGGCCGCACGGGTCAAGCGCTGCTGCAACAAGCGGGCTTGCAGCTGGAGGGCTTGGAGACCTTGCTGCTGGTGGATGGCCGCGAGCACTGGCAGAACACCGATGCGGTGCTGCGCATCTTGCGCCTGCTGGGCTGGCCTTGGCGAGTGGCGGGCTTGGCGCGGTGGGTGCCTGCGGCGCTGCGCGATGCGCTTTACCGCTGGCTGGCCCGCAACCGTTATCGGCTGTTCGGGCGGGCCGAACATTGCATGGTCCCGCCGCCCGAGTTGCGGGCGCGATTTTTGGATTGAGCGCTGCGACTCAGGCCGCCAGTGCGTTCGCCAGCGCCCCACATTGCGCGGCCACGTCGGACATACCTGGCCGTTCGCTGGGCACAGGCGACAGGCAAGCGTGGGCCAGCGCTTGCAAGGCTTCAGACGTGGCCTCAGGCATGGCCACAGGCACTGTTGCCGTGGTGTGGTCGGCCAGCTCTTGCAGCAAACAGCCAAAGGCCCGCACTTCGATGGCCTGCAAACGCTGGCGCAGATCGGGCTGGTCCATCGGCAGCCGCGTGGCTGCGCCAAAGTCGCCCAGCCGCGCGTGGCCATGTACCGGGTCGATCAAGATGTTGTGCGCATACAAATCGCCATGCATCACGCCACGCCGGTGCAAGTGCGCCACTGCATTGGCCACATCGCGTGCGATGCCCAGCGCCAGGCGGTGTGGCATGCGCAAGCCGCTGGGGTACACGTCGCGTGTGCAGCTTTGCAAACTGGGTGGCCCGGCCAGGTTGACATGGGTGGCGGGGATCAAGGGCATCAACAGGCCTGAGGCCTGCGCCGGGTGCTCGGTCAGCCGCGCCACGGGGGTGGTCAGGCTCGGGTGCTCGCCCGCTGCCAAGCAGGCGGCCAATTCGTCTTGCGGCAATCCGTCGCTGGTCACCTCGCCCTTGAACAGCTTGAGTGCCAGCGGCTGCGGCCAGCCCGAGGCCTGCACGCGGTGGATGTGGCCCGAAGCGCCCTCGCCCAACAAGGCACCCAAGCGCAATGCAGCCCACGGCACTTCGGGCAAGGCTGTTTCGTTGGGCAAATCCCAGCCCATGGCGTTGCCTGCCAAGGCCAGCCAAGACAGGCGTGGCCATTCGGTCAACCAGACAGGCACCGCGCTCAGGCGGTTGGCCGAGATGCGCAGCAGCTCCAAGCGCTGGGCGGCTTGCAGGCTCTCGGGTAAAGCCGTGAGCCGGTTGCCCGCCAGCATCAGCTTTTGCAAAGCGGGCCGCTCGCCCAGTGCGGTGGGCAAGTGGCCCAGCGCGTTGTCGGTCAGGATCAGCCAGCGCAAAGCGGGGGGCAGTGCGGCGGGGGGCAACTGAGCGATGCGGTTGGCCTTGAAGCCGACCACTTGCAGCTGAGGGCAATCGCCCAGCACTTCGGGCAGCAACTCAAAGTCATTGTCGGAGGCAAACAGCACTTGCAATTTGTGCAGGCGTGGCAGTTGGTGCGGCAAATCGCGCAGCCGATTGCCGCTCAGGTTGAGCACCTCCAGCGTGTCGGCCAGCGCCCAAATGTCGTCGGGCAACTCGGTCAGGTCACAGGCCAAGTCCAGGCGGCGCGTGCCCGCCAAAGCGCCGCTGCGCAGTTGTTCCAAGGTGTGCATGGTCAAGGGCCTGCGTTTTCGCGGCGCGTGTGGCGGCTCACTTCAGGTGGCCAGACAAAAACTGTTGCAGGCGTTCGCTGCGCGGCTGCAGCAAGATGTCTTGGGGTGCGCCTTGTTCTTCGACCCGGCCTTGGTGCAAAAACATCACCTCGCTGGAGACCTCGCGGGCAAAGCCCATTTCGTGCGTCACCACCACCATGGTTCGGCCTTCTTGGGCCAGCGCTTGCATCACGCGCAGCACCTCGCCCACCAGCTCAGGGTCGAGGGCCGAGGTGGGCTCGTCAAACAACATCACCTCGGGCTCCATGGCCAGTGCGCGTGCAATGGCCACGCGTTGCTGCATGCCGCCCGAAATGTGGGCCGGGTAGTGTTGCATGGCTTGGTGCTTTAGGCCCACTTTGTCCAGGTAGACCTCGGCCCGCTCGCGGGCCTGGGCTTTGCTCAAGCCCAGCACTTGCATGGGCGCCTCCATGACGTTTTCCAGCGCCGTCATGTGGCTCCACAAATTGAAATGCTGAAACACCATGCCCAAGCGGGTGCGCAAGCGCTCCAGTTGGCGCGGATGTGTCGCGTGCAGCAGGCCATCGGTCCCTGGGCTGAGCGACAGCGCTTCACCTGCGACGCTGATGCTGCCGCTGTTGGGGCGCTCCAGCAGGTTGATGCAGCGCAAAAACGTGCTTTTGCCCGAGCCGCTGGAGCCAATGATGCTGATGACATCCCCCGCTTTGGCCGTGAGCGAGACCCCTTTGAGCACCTCGTGGGTGCCAAAGCGTTTGTGGATGTCTTGAACTTGGAGCTTGATGCTCATGGGGTGTGTTCCGAAAAAAGGGCGAAAGGCATGTTGAGGTTCAAGGGCCCAACAAGGCCCCTGTGCGCCTGGGTGTGGAGCCCGAAATTTTGGCCAGTTCCATGCCCGTGGTGGCCCAACGTAAGTTGTGCCGGGTGTAGAGCACGCCGTCGGTGTCGCTGCAAACCAGCTGGCTTTGTGCGGTGATCGGGTTGACCACCCGAGCGATCACGTCGCCGGGTTGCACCCGGTCGCCTGGTTGGCGCTGAAAACTCACCACCCCGGCGCAGGGGGCGTGTAGGTATTGCGAGCCCGACAAAGGTGTGGGCTGGCACAGCGGCTGCGGCGCCGGGCCGTGATCGGGCCCTTCAAGCACTTGCATGTCGGTCAAAAAAGCCAGCAAGGCCTGGCTGTCGCGCGAGGCCAGCGCGTCGCTCACATCGGCTTGGCCGCGCAACTCCACGGTGGTGCTCAAGCACGCTTGCGGCAGCGGGTGCGTGGCCACAAATTCGCTGCCATGGCTGGCCAGCAGCGATTCGCGCAATTGCCACCAAACACCGCTGAGCGATTCATCAAAACAGTGCGCGCCTGTGCCACGCGCCAGCAGCACCGCTTGCGCCCCCAACCATGGGGCCAGGGACCTGAGGCCTGGCTCGCATTCGGGCTCCATGTACAGGTGCACAACGGCTTCAAAGTCGCAATGCAGGTCGAGCACCACATCGGCATCACACGCCAAGCCCATCAGCGTGTGGCGCAGGCTGTCCAGCTCGGTGGTGGGCGGGTGGCGCAGCAGGGCTTGGTGCATGGCTTGGCGCACGGTGCGCACATTGGCCTGCGCGTCGGGCCCCAACTGCGTGGCCACATCGTGGCCGTTTTCGCGCAGCCAATCGACCCACACCGGGTAATGGCGGTTGAAGTTTTGGCCACTGGCCATCTCAAAGCGCCCCATTTGCAATTGCAGCCAAGTCTGGTCAAGCCCGATCGGGTTGGCCATGGGCACCAGCACCACTTGGCCGCGCAATTGGCCTGCGGCCTCGGCTTGTTGCAAATGCTGGCGCAGGTGCTGGATCACCAGCATGCCCGGCAATTCGTCGGCATGCAGGCTGGCCTGAATGTAGACCTTGGGGCCAGCGCCCGGCGCACCAAAATGCCAGCTGTGCAGGCTGCGTGCAGTGCCACAAGCGGGCGAGATCAGGTGGTGTTGGCGGGTATCCACAGGGGGTGCTCAAAAAGGGGGCGTTTAAACGCTCTGGCGTGGCCGCAGATGGGCGAACCAGCGTTGTTCAGCCAGGCGAAACAACTGCACCAACACCAAGGTCAATGACAGGTAAATCAGGCCTGCGCTGATGAAGGCCTCAAACGGCAGGTAAAAGTCGGCATAAATTGAACGCGCTGCGCCCGTGATGTCGAGCAAGGCCGGTACCGTGCTGGCCAGCGAGGTGCTGTGCAGCATCATGATCACTTCGTTGGAATAACCCGGCAAGCTGCGGCGCAGGGCCGATGGCAAGACGATGCGGCGGATGCAGGCCCACTCGCTCAGGCCACAGGCGCGGGCCGCTTCGAGCTCGCCTGCAGGCACATGGCGGATGGCCCCGGCCAGCAGTTCGGTGGTGTAGGCGCAGGTGTTCAATGAAAACGCCAGTGCGGCACAGAAAAACGGCTCTTTGAAGCCACGCCAAAGCCAAGAATCGTCCCACCGCGCTTGGATGTATTCCATCTGGCCTAAGCCGTAATAGATCAGGTAGACCTGAATCAGCAATGGCGTGCCGCGCAGCACATAAGTGAACAACCACACAGGCCCGCGCAACCAAGCCCGCGCAGACACGCGGGCCAGCGCCATGGGCAAAGACAGCAAGCCGCCTGCGCACAAGGACACCAGCAACAGCGCCAGTGAGTTGACGCAGCCTTCCCAGTACATGCGCAGATTTTCGGGGCGCAAGATGACGTCAAATTCCATCTAGCCGCGCTCCTGCCGAACGCCCATGCTGTATTTCTTTTCGAGCCAACCGAGCACCCACATCGACACCGAGGTCATGGCCAAATACAGCAAAGCCGCAAAGGCCAGAAACAGCAGTGGCGCATTGGTGATTTCGCCACGGGCGGCAGCCCCGGCTTGTTTGGCCAGATAAGTCATGTCTTGCAAACCCAGCAAAGACACCAAGGCGGTGGACTTCATCAACACCAACCAGTTGTTGGTGAAACCGGGCAAGGCCAGACGGATCATTTGCGGCAAAGTGATGCGCCAAAAAACCTGCCAAGGCCGCATGCCAAAAGCCATGGCCGCTTCCATTTGACCTTTGGGGATGGCCAAAATCGCCCCGCGAAAGGTCTCGGTCATGTAAGCCCCATAAATGAAGCCGATGGTCAGCACGCCTGCAGCAAAAGGGTCGATCTCGATGGCGGGCCAGTCGCCCAGCGCTTCGAGCAGGGCATTGAGCCCCATTTGCCCGCCATAAAACAGCAGCAGCATCAACACCAAATCGGGAACGCCACGGATCACTGTGGCGTAAACATCGGCCACCCATACGGCCATGGGGCGGTCCGATGTTTTGGCCAAAGCCCCGGCCATGCCCAACACAACAGCCACCACCAAAGACGCCAGCCCGACCTGAAGGACGAGCAGCGAACCTTCAAGGATGCTGAGGAGGTAAGGCGTCATGCAGGCGCTTGCGCTGCGCGATCACTCGCCCCAGATGTCCACACCGGGGACAAATTCGTCGGCGATTTTTTTCCAAGTGCCGTCAGCACGGATGTCTTTGATGGCTTTGTCCAGCGCTTCTTTCAGGTCTTTGTCACCCTTGCGCATGGCCACGCCCACGCCTTCGCCAAAGTATTTTTTGATGCGCAAAGGCTGGCCGACATAGACATAGTTCTTGCCATCTGGGGTGTCCAAAAAGCCGCCTTGCACTTCCACCACATCGGCCACAGTGCCGTCCAAACGGCCCGCCTTGATGTCGAGATAAACCTGGTCTTGCGCGTCATAGCCCACCACGTTCACGCCTGCTTTGGCCAATTCGCCCTTGGCGTATTTTTCTTGGGTGGAGCCTTTCAGAACACCGATCTTTTTACCAGTCAGGCTGGCGGGGCTGCCATCGGTTTTGATGTCTTTGCGCACCACCACTTTGGACGGGGTGTTGTAGTACTTGCCCGTGAAGGCCACTTGGCGCAAGCGCTCTTCGGTGACCGACATCGACGAGATGATGGTGTCGTACTTTTTGGCCAACAGGCCCGGAATCATCGCGTCCCATTGCTGCTCTACAAACACGCACTTGGCCTTGACTTTGTCGCACAGGGCTTGCGCGATCTTCACATCGAAGCCGGTGGGTTTGCCGTCGGCCGTTTTGTAAGTGAACGGCTTGTAGGTGGGGTCAATGGCGACGCGGATTTCTTTCCAGTCCTTGGCCGATGCGGACAAACTGGCGGCCATGATGATGGAGCCCAACAGCAATGATTTTTTGAACATGGAAAGATCTCCTGGAGTTTGGTGTCAGAGTGCTGGCGGCTGCCAGCGTTCGCTCAAAAGCACTGCGTTTGCGAACTTTGGTGCTGGTCTTGAGCATAGCATCGGCCAAGGCCCACCTGCTTCAGTAGTTGCCCTGTAAAAAAGGACCGTTCCTCTACAGAACGGTCCTTTTTTAGGGGTGTCACCGGCATGGCCGGCGAAGGCCGGTTCAGCGTCCGACCACGCGTGCCATCTCCAGGCACTTGTTCGAGTAACCCCACTCGTTGTCGTACCAGGCCACCACCTTGATGAAGGTGCTGTCCAGTGCAATGCCGGCATCGGCATCGAACACACTGGTGCACACCTCGCCACGGAAATCGGTCGACACCACTTTGTCGGTGGTGTAGCCCAGCACGCCCTTGAGTGCACCTTCGCTTTGGGCTTTCATCTCGGCGCAAATCTCGGCATAGGTGGCCGGGCTATTCAGCTCGGCCGTCAGGTCCACCACCGACACGTCCGAGGTGGGCACGCGAAACGCCATGCCTGTCAGCTTGCCCTTGATCTCAGGAATCACCACGCCCACCGCCTTGGCCGCGCCCGTGCTGCTGGGGATGATGTTTTCCAAAATGCCGCGACCGCCGCGCCAGTCTTTGTTGCTGGGGCTGTCCACGGTTTTTTGCGTGGCGGTGGCCGCGTGCACCGTGGTCATCAGGCCCCGCTTGATGCCCCATTTGTCGTTCAGCACCTTGGTGATGGGGGCCAAGCAGTTGGTGGTGCAGCTGGCGTTGCTGATGATGGCTTGTCCGGCATACGCGCCGTGGTTGACGCCGTACACAAACATCGGGGTGTCGTCTTTGGACGGGGCCGACATCACGACCTTCTTGGTGCCTGCGGCCAGGTGTTTGCCAGCGCTGTCTTTGTCCAAAAACAAGCCCGTAGATTCGATCACCACATCGGCGCCGACCTCGTTCCATTTCAGGTTGGCCGGGTCGCGCTCTTGCGTGAGGCGGATTTTTTTGCCGTTCACGACCAAGGTGTTGCCCTCGACGGCCACGGTGCCCTTGAAGCGGCCATGCACGCTGTCGTACTGCAGCATGTAGGCCAGGTAATCGGGCTCGAGCAGGTCGTTGATGCCGACGATCTCGATGTCGTTGAAGTTTTGCACCGCTGCGCGGAACACCATGCGGCCGATGCGGCCAAATCCGTTGATGCCGATTTTGGTGGTCATGTCTGTCTCACTTTCGTTGGAGGTTTAGGCTGTAGCCCACCCGCAACGGGTGTGCCTGACATGTAACCATCCTATGCGAAATCATGAAACTTTATTACAAAACCTCACTTGCGAGCCGGTTTGTTCTGGTTTTGTAACTCATTTTTTAAGATGGATGCCCGATCAAGTCGGGCATGACGAGGCCCTTCTGTCACACCCGGCTTGACCGGGTGTCTATGATTTGCCCAGTGAACACCGCACACATCAACACCGACAACTTCAACAGCGAATGTTTTTGCATCAGCCTGGACGACCAAGCCTTGGCGCAGACCATGGCGGCAGACATTGGCAACCCGGCTTTGTTTGACTTGGTACGCGACCGCTTGCCTTCGCTTTTTTCGGCACGACCCGTGGTGCTTTCCCAAGCTCAGGTGCAGCGCATGGCCCGGCTGATTTCGGCTTTGGAGTCGGTGGTCGCTTTGCCGGCTTACCGCGAAGAAGTGTTGTCCCGCTCGGACCCGATTGCTCGCCACCCGACGCGTGCCAAAAGCGTGTTTATGGGCTATGACTTTCATGTTCATGGCAACGAACATGGTCAAGGCTTCGGCCTGATCGAGGTGAACACCAATGCGGGCGGGGCGCTGCTCAACGCCTTGCTGGCGCGGGCACAGCGTGCCTGCTGTCCAGAGATCGAGGCCATGGTGCCCACGGCGGCGCAGGTCGATGCGCTGGAGTCTGCTTTCGTGGCCATGTTTCAAAACGAGTGGCGATTGGCTCAGCCTGACCGCCCTTTGCAGACGGTGGCCATTGTCGATGCCTTGCCCGAGCAGCAATACCTGTACCCGGAGTTTTTGCTGTTCCAGAGTTTGTTCAAACGCCACGGTGTGCAGGCGTTCATTGCCGACCCATCGCAACTGGTTTGGCGCGACAAGCGACTTTGCTTTGACGGCACCGCGATCGATCTGGTCTACAACCGTTTGACCGACTTTGCCTTGAGCGAGCCTGCTCATGCCCATCTGCGCGAAGCCTATTTGCAGGACGCCGTGGTGTTGACGCCCCACCCGCAGGCCCACGCTTTGCTGGCCGACAAACGCAACCTGGCCTTGTTCTGCAAGGCAGAGACGTTGACGGCCATGGGTGTACCCGCGGCCACGCAAGCGGTGTTGCTGGACGGCATTCCGCAGACCGTGGTGGTGAGCCCGGACAACGTCGAGCAACTTTGGGCGCAGCGCAAGCACCATTTCTTCAAGCCCTTTGCGGGCTATGGCGGCAAGGCGGCGTACCGGGGCGACAAATTAACCCACCGCGTTTGGGCGGAGATCTTGGCTGGGGGTTACATCGCGCAAGCCTTGGTGGCCCCGGGCGAGCGCACCATCTCGGGTGGTGAATCGGCGCAAGTGCTCAAGTTCGATGTGCGCAATTACGCGTACAACGGGCAGGTGCAATCGCTGGCGGCGCGTTTGTACCAAGGTCAAACCACCAACTTCAGAACACCCGGCGGTGGCTTTGCGCCGGTGTATGTGGGCCTTTGACCGATGCCCATGCCCGTGCAAACCCGGTACGTCAAAGTCAGCAAACCGGGTAAAAAGCCTTTTTGATTTGCGTTGCGGCGATGACCCAAGGGCGTCAGCGTCAGCGAAAGGGAGAGATGAGCATTTTGAATTTTGACTACATCGTGGTGGGTGCAGGTTCGGCCGGTTGTGTGCTGGCTGCCCGTTTGAGCGAAGACCCATCGGTGCAGGTGGCCTTGATCGAGGCCGGGCCGCCCGACACCAGCGCCTTGATCCATTGCCCAGCGGGCATTGCGCTCATGGCCCGCACCGAAATCGTCTCGCAAGGCTTCAACACGGTGCCGCAGCCCGGTTTGTTGGGGCGCACTGGCTACCAGCCGCGTGGTCGAACTTTGGGGGGGTCCAGCTCAACCAATGCAATGGCCTATATCCGGGGTCAACAGGTCGACTACGACACGTGGGTGGACAGGGGTTGCTCTGGCTGGGCATGGGCCGACGTGTTGCCCTATTTCCTCAAGGCCGAGCACAACGAACGCATCCACAACGAATGGCATGGCCAGAACGGCCCTTTGAATGTGGTCGATCTGCAAAGCCCCAATGCGTTTGCCCAACGCTTTGTCGAGGCGGGTGTGCAAGCGGGCTTGGCGCACACCACCGACTTCAATGGCCCCACACAAGAAGGTGTGGGCCTGTACCAAGTCACCCAACGCGCGGGCGAGCGTTTCAGCGCAGCCAAGGCCTACCTCACACCGAATCGCTCGCGTGCCAATTTGCACGTCATGACCGGCGTGACCGTGGACCGGATTGGCTTGGTCGATGGCGTGGCGCGGCAGGTGCACACCTTGCAGGGTGGCCAGTCGCAGACCTTGACCGCGCGGCGCGAAATTATTTTGAGTGCAGGCGCTTTCCAGTCGCCCGCCCTCCTCATGCGTTCGGGCATTGGGCCTGCCGCGCATTTGCAAAGTCTGGGCATTGAGGTGTTGCATCACTTGCCCGGCGTGGGTGAAAACCTGCACGACCACCCCGATGCGGTGTTGGTGGCCGACGCGCCGGGGCAAACCGATTTGATTGGTGTTTCACCCCGAGGCGCCTGGCGCACCCTGCAAGCGTTGTGGGCTTGGCGTCAGCACCGTACTGGGGGGCTGACCACCAATTTTGCAGAGGGTGGTGCGTTTTACAAAAGCCGACCCGACGAGGCGCACCCCGATATTCAGCTGCACTTTGTGGTGGCCAAACTGGTGGACCATGGCCGCCAGCTGACGTTGGGGCATGGCTACTCTTTGCATGTGTGTTTGTTGCAACCGGACAGCCGTGGTCGTGTGCAACTGACTGACCGCAACCCCCATAGCGCACCGCTGATCGACCCTCAGTTTTTGAGCGAACCGCGTGATGTGCAGCGCTTGCGTGATGGCATTCGCCAAGCCCAGCGCATCCTGGCCCAACCCGCGCTGGCCGCTTATGGGCGCGAGTGGGCAGCCTCAGCCAATGCACGCACCGATGAACAACTCGAACACTGGATTCGGAAAAACGCCGACACGGTGTACCACCCGGTGGGCACTTGCCGCATGGGGCAAGACGCGATGGCGGTGGTGGATGCGCAACTGCGCGTGCATGGCGTGCCAGGGCTGCGCGTGGTCGATGCCTCGGTCATGCCGCGCATCGTGAGCGGCAACACCAATGCGCCAACCATCATGATTGCGGAGAAGGCGGCGGATTGGATACGCGCCCGTCGGCCATGAAAAAAGCGCCCGAAGGCGCTTTGAGCGATCCCATGGCAGCGTCAGGGCTCCCCGCGGGGGCGATGTGGCAAAGCGAAGCGCCTCTGAGCCCCTGCGGGGAGCCTTGGCGTTGCCTGCCCGTTCAGTTCACTTCTTCTTAGCCACCACCCGCACCATCTCCAGGCACTGCTTGGCGTAACCCCATTCGTTGTCGTACCAAGCCACGATCTTGACGAAGCTCTTGTCCAGCGCAATGCCTGCAGTCGCATCGAACACGCTGGCGCAGGGCTCGCCACGGAAGTCGGTAGAGACCACTTTCTCGTCGGTGTAGCCCAGCACGCCTTTGAGTGCGCCTTCGCTTTGGGCTTTCATTTCAGCGCAGATTTCGGCGTAGCTGGCATCGCTGCTCAGTTCCACGGTCAGGTCAATGACCGACACGTCAGAGGTCGGCACACGGAAGGCCATGCCGGTGATCTTGCCTTTGATCTCAGGAATCACCACGCCCACGGCTTTGGCCGCGCCCGTGCTGCTGGGGATGATGTTTTCCAAAATGCCGCGACCGCCGCGCCAGTCTTTGCGCGAAGACCCGTCCACCGTCATCTGGCTGGCGGTTGCGGCGTGCACGGTGGTCATCAGGCCGCGCTTGATGCCCCATTTGTCATTCAGCACCTTGACCACGGGGGCCAGGCAGTTGGTGGTGCATGACGCATTCGACACGATGGCCTCGCCTGCATATTTTTTGTGGTTCACGCCATAGACAAACATGGGAATGCTGTCCTTGGACGGGGCCGAGATCACAACCTTTTTGGCACCCGCTGCAATGTGCATCTGGCTGGTGGGCTCGGTCAGGTAGTGGCCGGTGCATTCGAGCACGGTGTGCACACCCATCTCTCCCCAGCGCAGGTTGTGCGCATCGCGCTCGTGCGAGAGTTTGATTTTTTTGCCGTTGACGATCAGGGTGTCTTCGGTGAAGTCCACCGTGCCATCAAAGCGGCCGTGCACGCTGTCGTACTTGAGCATGTAGGCCAGGTAGTCGGCGGGCTTGGGGTCGTTGATGCCGACGATCTGGATGTCGTCATAGCCGTGCTTGAGGGCCGCGCGCAAAGCCAGACGGCCGATGCGGCCGAATCCGTTGATACCCAACTTGATGGTCATGGTGAGAGCCTCAGGAGAAAGTTACGAAACAGTTACGTAACCGGATTTGAAACCAAGACCCTTGCATGGGCCTGATTCCCGGACAAGGCTTCAACGCTCTTGGGCGTTGAAGATGTCCCCGGTCAATGGCAGACAGGCCCCGCAGAGCCCCGAAGGGCGCTGCTGGCGGCGCTAAGGTCAGGCCTTGAGCAGCGCAGCGTGGACGGTATCGGCCACGTTTTCGGCAGTGAAGCCGAAGTGTTTGAACAAAACAGGCGCAGGTGCCGACTCGCCGTAGCTGTCGATACCGACCACGGCAGCGCAGCCGTATTTCCACCAACCATCGGTGGAGCCCATTTCGACCGCCACGCGGGGGATGCCTGCGGGCAGCACGCTTTGCTTGTACTCAGTGTCCTGACGGTCAAACACATTGGTGCTGGGCATCGAGACCACGCGCACACCGATCTTTCGTTCGGCCAGCAGCTTTTGCGCGGCCATGGCCAGTTGCACTTCAGAGCCGGTAGCGATGATGACGCCGTGGGTTTTCTTGATGCCGACGCTTTCAGGCTCAGACAGCACATAGGCGCCACGGCTGATGTCGCCCAGATCGTTCTTGGGCGAATAGGCCAGGTTTTGGCGGCTGAGCAACAGGGCCGATGGGCGGTTGGCGTTTTGCAGGGCCACGGCCCAGGCCACGGTGGTCTCGGCGGTGTCGGCAGGACGCCACACGTCGAGGCCAGGGATCAGGCGCAGGCTGGCGGCGTGCTCGATCGATTGGTGGGTCGGGCCGTCTTCGCCCAGGCCAATCGAGTCGTGCGTGAAGACGTGGATGACGCGCTGCTTCATCAGCGCGGCCATGCGAATGGCGTTGCGCGAATAGTCAGAGAAGGTCAGGAAAGTGCCGCCGTAAGGGATGTAACCGCCGTGCAGGGCTACGCCGTTCATGATGGCGGCCATGCCGAATTCGCGCACGCCGTAGTTGATGTGGCGGCCAATGTGACCGTCTTCGGTCTTGACCACGTCACCGGCCAAGTCCACGCGGAAGGCGGGGGTGCTCTTGGTGTTGGTCAGGTTAGAGCCGGTCAGGTCGGCCGAGCCACCCAGCATTTCGGGCAGGGCGGCAGTGAAGGCTTCCAGCGCCAGTTGGCTGGCCTTGCGGCTGGCCACGGTCTCGCCCTTGGTGTGGGCGGCGACCACGGCGTCAAATGCCACTTGGTTGAAGTTTTTGGGCAAGTCGCCCTTCATGCGGCGCACGAACTCTTTGGCTTGTGCCGGGAAGGCGGCTTTGTACGCTGCAAAAGTGGTGTTCCAGGTGGCTTCGCGGGCCACGCCTGCGGCCTTGGCATCCCAGTCTGCATAGACTTCTTTGGGGATCTTGAAGGGTTCAGCCGTCCAGCCCAGGGCTTCGCGGGTCAACTTGATTTCTTCGGCACCCAAAGGCTCGCCGTGGGCTTTGGAGGTGCCTGCGCGGTTGGGCGAGCCCTTGCCGATGGCGGTCTTGCAGACGATCAAGGTGGGCTTGTCAGCGCTGTGTTTGGCGGTGGCAATTGCGGCCGACACGGCAGCAGCGTCGTGGCCGTCTACGGCGTCGATCACGTTCCAGCCGCAGGCGGCAAAGCGCTGGGGCGTGTTGTCGATGAACCAAGGCGCGACCTTGCCGTCGATCGAGATGCCGTTGTCGTCGTACAGGGCGATCAGTTTGTTGAGCTTCCAGGCACCGGCCAGGGCCACGGCTTCGTGGCTGATGCCCTCCATCAGGCAGCCGTCACCCATGAACACATAAGTGTGGTGGTTGACGATGGCGTGGCCGGGTTGGTTGAACTCGGCGGCCAGCATTTTTTCGGCCAAGGCCATGCCCACGGCGTTGGTGATGCCTTGGCCCAAGGGGCCGGTGGTGGTCTCAACGCCAGGGGTCACGCCCACTTCGGGGTGGCCAGCGGTTTTGCTGTGCAGCGTGCGGAAGTTTTTCAGGTCATCGACCGACAGCTTGTAGCCCGTCAGGTGCAGCACCGAATAAATGAGCATGGAGCCATGGCCGTTGGACAGCACAAAGCGGTCGCGGTTGGCCCAGTGCGGGTTTTTGGGGTTGTGTTGCAGGTGCTCGCCCCACAGTGCCACGGCCATGTCGGCCATGCCCATGGGGGCACCGGGGTGACCCGAGTTGGCTTGTTGAACAGCGTCCATTGCGAGGGCGCGGATGGCGTTTGCCATTTGTTGTTGATTGGCCATGTGGGCAACTCCGGTGATGAATTCGGGAAAACCCGGGATTTTAGCGGTTAAGCACGCCCCCCAGCCGCCGCAAGCACGCCTCTTGCGCCTTGAACAGGAACAACAGGCGTACGGAACATGGCAACATCGGTGCATGAATCCGATCCCCCCAGCCAGCCTTGACGTTGGCCCGACCGCTGAACCTGCTGAATCGACAACCCGCTTGCAAGCTCAGGCCATGGTCTTGGCTGCTGGCCGTGGCGAACGCATGCGCCCGCTCACCGACAGCACCCCCAAGCCCTTGCTGACCGTGCGCGGCCAGCCCCTGATGCAGTGGCCGATGCAGGCCTTGGCCCGTGGGGACTTCAGTCGCCAATTGGTGAACACCGCTTGGCTGGGTGAAAAAATCAGTGCGCAGTTTGGCGCCCAGGTGGACTGGCCCGGTTTGCCGCAGGTGAGCCTCGCCTATTCGAACGAAGGCCAAGACTTTGGCCAAGCGCTTGAAACTGCCGGGGGCATTGTGCGTGCCCTGCCCCAGTTGGCCGAGGTGTTTTGGGTCGTGGCGGGCGATGTGTTTGCGCCCGACTTTGTCTTCACGCAAGCCGCTGTGCAGCGCTTTGCCGCCAGCCCAGCGCTGGCCCATTTGTGGCTGGTGCCCAACCCCACGCACAACCAGGGCGGCGACTTTGGCCTGTCGGCAACAGGCCAGGTGCTCAACCTGCCCAAAGGCGCGGCGGGCTGCGACCACACCTTCAGCACCATCGCACTGTACAAACGCGCCTTTTTTGCCGATTGCGGCCTGCCCGCCGGCAACCCGCAAGGCGTGGCGCTGGCACTGGCCCCCTTGCTGCGGGCGGCAATGGACCGGGGACAAGTGACCGGCGAGGTGTATGCCGGTGACTGGACCGATGTGGGCACACCCGAGCGGCTGGCGCAGTTGAACGCATGACAGATCACCTGACATGTCATGGCGAGTGAAGGATTGGAAATCCAACGGCTGCTTCCCTTGTCCAGCCCCTGCGCGCTGATTGGCAGTAGCGGCGCATTTTTCACCCCGTACATTGGCACGGGTGGAAGCCCTGCCATGAGCCTCTTCTGGGAGATTGGCACCATGGCAGATCCTTTGCCCGTAGTCGTCCGCACGGCGGACTTTATCCGTGAGTTTGAGCGGCTCCCACCACACCGCTTCAGATACAAGGCGTTTCGATTTGTCTCGAATCCGTCTTATCAATGAGGTACCGAAAAGACACTCACCATGAATGGAGACAAGTTTGATTCGGTCATTGACAGAAGTAGCCATGGGGATACACTCTGTTCATGTTGCAAATGCGCAAAACCGATGTTTATGCCGCTTGGATAGATGGTTTACGCGATGTCCAAGGACGCGCCCGTATTTTGGTCAGGGTGGCGAGTTTGGCGATGGGCAATCCTGGTGATGTCAAACCAGTCGGTGATGGGGTGTCGGAGTTACGCATTGATTTTGGCCCCGGATATCGTGTGTACTTCGTTCAGCAAGGGCTGGAAATCGTGATCCTCTTGGCGGGTGGTGACAAATCCAGTCAAGCCATCGACATCAAAACGGCTTTGAAATTGGCAAAAAACCTGAAGGCTTAAAAACATGCAAACCAACACCACACGCTATGACGTTGCGGAGCACCTGCGCACTCCTGAAGAAATGGCAGCTTACCTAGAGGCTTGCATGGACGGTGCGAACGGCGATGCAGCTTTTATTGCCAAAGCTTTGGGTGACATTGCGCGCGCCAAGGGCATGACACAAGTCGCGCGAGATGCTGGGCTCTCGCGTGAAAGCCTGTACAAAGCTTTGTCGGGTGATCGTGCACCTGGCTTTGACACCATTTTGAAAGTCATGGGTGCACTGGGCCTGAAGCTGCATGCCCAAGCGGCTCAAAACTGACATCGCCAGAACCACAGCGCGTTGCGCGCCAAATCTGCAAGCGCAGGAAAACCCCATTTTTTCTAGAATTCACCAATGAATACCCATACCCTCTACGCCGACCGCCGCGCCCGCCTGGCTGCCCAATTGGGCACTGGCGGCATCGCCATCATTCCCACTGCACCCGAGCGCCAGCGCAACCGTGACAGTGACTTTTTGTACCGGCACGACAGCTACTTTTATTACCTGACGGGTTTCACCGAGCCGCACGCCACGCTGGTGATCACGGCCGACGGCGAAACCACGCTGTTTTGCCAGCCCAAAGACATGGAGCGTGAAGTCTGGGACGGCATCCGTTTAGGGCCAGAGGCCGCGCCCGCCGCCTTGGGGCTCAGCCGGGCCTTGTCGTCGGCCGAGCTGGCTGCGCAAATGCCCAAGTTGCTGGAAAACCGCAGCACCGTTTGGTACCCGTTTGCCATCCATGCAGGGTTGGAGGGCCGTGTCGACGGCTGGCTGCAGTCGGTGCGTGCGCGGGTGCGCTATGGCGCTTTGTGCCCCGACCAGCAGCGCGATCTGTGCAGCTTGCTTGACGAGATGCGCTTGGTCAAAGACGCGCACGAGCAGGCCATCATGCGCCGCGCCAGCGCCATCAGCGCTGGTGCCCACATCCGCGCCATGCAGCGCAGCGCCGCCATGTTGCGCGCCGGGCAAGAGGTGCGTGAATACCACCTGGACGCCGAGTTGTTGCACGAGTTCCGTCAGCACGGTTCGCAGTACCCGGCGTATGGCTCCATCGTGGCGGGCGGGGCCAATGCCTGCGTGTTGCATTACCGCGCCGACACGGCCTTGATCCGCGACGGCGATTTGGTCTTGATCGATGCGGGCTGCGAGTTGGATGGGTATGCCAGCGACATCACCCGCACTTTCCCGGCCAACGGCACATTCACCGGGCCGCAACGCGCTTTGTACGATCTGGTGCTGGCTTCGCAAGATGCTGCTGTGGCGGCTACCAAGGCCGGTGCCCGTTTTGTGGACCCGCACGAGGCCACGGTGGCCGTGTTGGCGCAGGGCTTGCTCGATGTGGGCTTGCTGGACAAAAACAAGGTAGGCCTCGCGCAAGACGTGATCGCCAACCGCAGTTACTTTCAGTTTTACATGCACCGCACCGGCCACTGGCTGGGCATGGATGTGCACGATTGCGGCAGCTATGTCGAGCCCTCGCAGGTGGGCCAAATCAGCGAGCGCAAAGACCCGCTCAGCGGCGAGTCCATCAAGGACCGCCCGAGCCGCATCCTGCAGCCTGGCATGGTGCTGACCATTGAGCCGGGCTTGTATGTGCGGCCCGCGCCGGGCGTGCCTGAAAAGTTCCACAACATCGGTATCCGCATCGAAGACGACGCCATCGTCACCCAGACCGGTTGCGAGCTGATCACGCGCGGTGTGCCGGTCAAGGCCGACGAGATTGAAGCCCTGATGAAGGGTTGAGCCATGTCTGAGGCCGTCCATTCGCCTGCACGGGCAGCGCATTTTGGCCGTGTGCTGTCGATCCAGACCGGGCGGGTGCGCCCCTTGATGGTGGGCCAGCGCAAGCTGGTGTCGGCCATCGGCAAAACAGCTGTAGCAGGCCCGGTGGCGCTGGGCCCTTTGGGCTTGATGGGTGACGAGCAGGCCGATTTGTCTGTGCACGGTGGCCTGAGCAAAGCGGTTTATGCCCTGCCGTCAGAACACCTGCCTTGGTGGCAAGCGCAGCGCCAGGCTCGGGGCGTGACGATGTTCGATGAAATCCTAAACCCTGGTTATTTGGGCGAAAACCTCAGCCTGCAAGGCCTGTTCGAACAAGACGTGTTTATCGGCGATGGCTTGAAGTTGGGCGATGTGGTTTTGCGCGTGACGCAACCCCGTGAGCCTTGCGGCAAGTTCAACGCGGTGATGGGCTACGCGCTGGCCGCCAAAGACATGGTGCAAAGCGGGCGCTGCGGCTTTTATCTGGCGGTGGACCAGCCGGGCATTTTGCAAGCGGGTGCTTCTATTGAAGTCATCCCGGGGCCTCGTTCCACCAGCGTGGCCGATGCCCTGCAACACAAAGCCTGGAAGCATTTGCGTTGAGGCGGCGGGCATTTGTGCGCAAAAGTCAAAAGCCAACTCACTTGTTACGCAGATTGACGCGGTCAAAACTCGGTAATCCGGGGTCTACAATGAAACTTACGCCGATCTGTCGCCTAGCGACTTGATAAATTCAACCCTATTCAGAATGGCTGCTGAACGCCAGCAGCCACGCGGCACTTTCCTACAACGGAGCACAACAATGACCAACAAGGTTCAAGCCGAAGAAAAACGCGCTCAATTGCGCAAAGCCGCACTCGAATACCACGAGTTCCCGACTCCCGGCAAAGTGGCCATTGCGGCCACCAAGCAGTTGGTCAACCAGCACGATCTGGCGCTGGCTTACTCGCCCGGCGTGGCCGCACCTTGCGAAGAAATTGTCAAAGACCCGGCCAATGCATTCAAATACACCAGCCGAGGCAATCTGGTGGGCGTGGTGACCAACGGCACCGCCGTTCTGGGTTTGGGCGACATTGGCCCATTGGCCAGCAAGCCGGTCATGGAAGGCAAGGGCGTCTTGTTCAAGAAGTTCTCGGGCATCGACGTGTTTGACATCGAGATCAACGAAAAAGACCCGGACAAGCTGGTCGAGATCATCGCTTCGCTGGAGCCGACCTTTGGCGGCATCAACCTCGAAGACATCAAAGCGCCGGACTGCTTTTATGTCGAGCGCAAGTTGCGTGAGCGCATGAAGATCCCGGTCTTTCATGACGACCAGCACGGCACCGCCATCGTGGTGGGCGCAGCCATTTTGAACGGCTTGAAAATCGTGGGCAAAGACCCCAAAAAGATCAAGCTGGTCACCTCGGGTGCGGGCGCTGCCGCCTTGGCTTGCTTGGGTTTGTTGGTCAAGCTGGGCATTCCTCGCGAAAACATCTGGGTCACCGACTTGGCGGGTGTGGTCTACGAAGGCCGCACCGAGCTGATGGACGAAGACAAGATCCAGTTTGTGCAAAAAACCGAGCACCGCACGCTGGCGCAGGTCATCGATGGCGCCGACGTGTTCCTGGGTTTGTCAGCCGGTGGCGTGCTCAAGCAAGACATGGTCAAGTCCATGGCGGCCAAGCCGCTGATTTTTGCCTTGGCCAACCCCAATCCCGAAATCGACCCTGAAGACGTCAAGGCCGTCCGCGACGACGCCATCATGGCCACCGGTCGCACCGATTACCCAAACCAGGTCAACAACGTCCTGTGTTTCCCCTATATTTTCCGCGGCGCTTTGGATTGCGGTGCAACCACCATCACGTTGGAGATGGAAATCGCGGCCGTGCACGCCATTTCCGAGTTGGCGCAAGCCGAGCAAAGCGAAGTCGTGGCCGCCGCCTATGTGGGCGAACCTTTGGTTTTTGGTCCTGAGTACCTGATTCCCAAGCCGTTTGATCCGCGTTTGATGATGAAGATCGCGCCAGCCGTGGCGCAAGCCGCAGCCGACAGCGGCGTGGCCTCGCGCCCCATCAAAGACCTGGACGCTTATCGCGAAAAGCTGCAAGGCTTTGTTTATGCCTCGGGCACGATGATGAAACCGATTTTCACGGCCGCCAAGCGCGCCTTGAAAAAGCGCATTGCCTACAGCGAAGGCGAAGAAGAACGCGTGCTGCGTGCGTCCCAGATCGTGGTGGACGAAGGCATTGCCCGCCCAACCCTGATTGGCCGCCCGGCGGTGATTGCCGAGCGCATCGAAAAGTTCGGTCTGCGCCTGAAAGAAGAGCTGGACTATGACGTGGTCAACGTCGAGCTGGACCACCGTTACCGCGATTTCTGGCAGACCTACCACCGCCTGACCGAGCGCAAGGGCATCACCGAGCAAATCGCCAAGATCGAAATGCGCCGCCGTTTGTCGCTCATTGGCGCCATGTTGCTGCACAAAGGCGACGTGGACGGCATGATTTGCGGCACTTGGGGCACCAACCCCATGCACCTGAACTACATCGACCAGGTCATCGGCAAGCGTGCTGGCGTCAACACTTACGCCTGCATGAACGGCTTGATGTTGCCAGGCCGCCAGGTCTTCATGGTCGACACCCATGTCAACTACGACCCTACGGCCGATCAGTTGGCCGAATTCACCATCATGGCGGCCGAAGAAATGCGCCGCTTCGGCATCAAGCCCAAGGCGGCTTTGCTGTCGCATTCCAACTTTGGCTCGTCCAACCAGCCCAGCGCCGTCAAAATGCGTGACGTGCTGGAGCTGCTGCGCAAAAACGCGCCATGGCTTGAAGTGGACGGCGAAATGCACGGTGACGTGGCGCTGGATGCGGCAGCGCGCCATGCCGTGATGCCAAACAGCAGCCTCATTGGCGATGCGAATTTGTTGGTTTTGCCAAACATTGATGCCGCCAATATTGCTTACAACTTGCTCAAGACGGCTGCGGGCGGCAACATCGCGGTGGGCCCCGTTTTGCTGGGGGCCGCCAAGCCGGTTCACATCCTGACATCCAGCACCACCGTGCGCCGGATTGTGAACATGACTGCCCTCACCGTGGCCGATGCCAACGCCGCGCGTTAAGCCATAAAACGACAGCAAGCGCTAACTTAAGCTTTGAATGCCCAGACAGGCTTTGCCTGTTTATTGGGCATTCGCTTGCTTTTTTATGTCGTTTGCCTCACACTAGCGCCTTCGAGTTTTCGGGTTTACCCGGGGGCTTCTGAAAGGTGTTTTCATGAAGGTGGCGCGACAAATTGCCGCCCTGCAGCGCTGGATGCCGGTGCTTTTGGGGTTGGTGCTCTCAATTTGCACTCTATGGGTGCAGGCCAGTCCGGCCACCCCTGCCCAAACTTCACCGACGCTGTCGGTGACAGATTTGCCGCGAGAAGGCCAAGAAACGTACCAGCTCATCCGCAAGGGGGGTCCTTTTCCTCATGAAAAGGACGGCACGGTTTTTGGCAATCGAGAGCGACTTCTGCCCCGCGAGATACGGGGGTTTTACCGTGAATACACCGTCAGAACACCCGGAGTGAAGCATCGCGGAGCACGGCGCATCGTTTGCGGTGGCCAGGTTCCCCGAAATCCACAGACCTGTTACTACACACAGGACCATTACGCGAGTTTTCGCATGATTGTCGACAAGCCTTGATTTTTAGACTTTAGAGAAAGACCACGGAGATGGACACGCCGATTCGTCACGACCAAGAGGCGCCCCTGAAGGGCGTGCGGTCTAACATCGTGCAGTCGATTCGCGCTTACCGCGTGAGCGACTTGCAAGAGGCCGCCCAAGGCCTGGGCCACCACTTTTTGTATGCCAACTTGGCCGAAGCCCAGAGCAAACAAGACGTGCTGGACCTCATTGGTGCGCAATTCACGCTGCCCTCGCACTTTGGCAAGAACTTTGATGCCTTGTACGACTGCATGACAGACCCATTGCACAAGTCGGGCCCACAGCCAGGCTTCATCGTGGTGCTGGAGCAAATTCCGGCGCACGTCAAATTTGACAAGGAAGCCCGCGAGCAATTGCTGGACATCTTCCGTGACACGGCCGATTACTGGGGAGACAGGAAGATACCCTTCCGATGCTTCTATTCTTTTCTGTAGCCCGTTCTGCGCAAAATAGCCAAGCAGGACGGGCGAATGAGGCACAAACCGAGGACGCCGTGATGGCCGAATCGGTCGAAGAAGGCGAAAAAATGCCCACCGACAAATTGGTGGACGTGTCGCCCTTGGCGCTGCGCATGAGCAGCCCATTCAACGCAGGTTATTGGCTCGCAGCCGCCTGATACCGCGTTGAGCTGCTGTATGCGGCAAAGCAAAAAGCCCGTCACTGACGGGCTTTTTTGTGGGCGCTGACGTGTGTTGACGCGTTCAGACTGCTTGCGCCAAAGCCACAAATTCGGCCACAGGCACTTCTTCGGCCCGGCGTTGCAAATCAAAGGTGCCGCTGAAACCTTTTTCTTCGAGCCATTTACCCAAGGTGTTGCGCAAAATTTTGCGGCGCTGGCTGAAGGCGACCTGCACCAGTGTTTCCAGCGTCTTGACGTTGACCTCGGGTGGTTGGGCCAGGGGCACCATGCGCACCACGGCGCTGTCCACGCGCGGGGGTGGGTCAAAGCTTTCAGGGGGCACAAACAGCACGTTGGCCATGTCGTAGCGCCATTGCAGCATGACCGACAGACGGCTGTAATCAGATGTGCTGGGCTTGGCCACCATGCGGTCAATGACTTCTTTTTGCAGCATGAAGTGCTGGTCCTCGATCACGTCCACTTGCGCCAGCAAATGGAACAGGATGGGCGTGGAGATGTTGTACGGCAGGTTGCCCACGACCCGGATTTTGGCCGTGGCCACAGGCGAGGTCTTGGCCAACATCTGCGTCGCCAGAGCCCTGAAGTCGACTTTGAGCACGTCTGACTCGACCACCGACAGGTGCGGGTGCTCGCGCAGGCGCACCGCCAGGTCGCGGTCCAGCTCGATGACAGTCAGGTGACCCAAACGCTCGACCAAAGGCTGGGTCAAGGCGGCCAGGCCAGGGCCAATTTCGACCATGGGCTGGCCCGCCTCGGGGTTGATCGCGTCCACGATGGCATCGATGATGCCGCCGTCGGTCAAAAAGTGCTGACCAAACCGTTTGCGTGCGATGTGTTTCATTGGGGTGGCTCTCGCATCTCGACATAGGCCCGGCCACGGATGTCTTCGACCCAGGTGGCATAAGCCTCATCGAGTTTCTTTTCGCGCAAGGCATTGCGCGCCAGGGTGCGTTGCTCCTGATCGCTCATGGGCGCGTTGCGGCGGTCGGTGACTTCGATCAAGTGGACGCCAAAGCGGGACACCAGCGGTTCTGCCACCTGGCCTGGGCGCAGGCGGTTCATGGCTTGTTCAAACTCGGGCACAAACATGCCGGGGTTGGCCCAGCCCAAGTCCCCTCCTTGTTGCGCGCTGCCGTCTTGTGACATCTCGCGGGCCAGTGCTGCGAAATCGGCTTTGCCGGACACCACGGCTTTGCGCACTTCGGTGAGCTTGGCCACGGCCTGGGTTTGCGACATTTGCGCGGAAGGCCGCAGCAAAATGTGGCGGGCACGCGTTTGCGTCACCATCAGTGTGGTGGTTTGGCGGCGCTCAATCACTTTGAGAATGTGAAAGCCTGCAGCAGACCGAACAGGCGCAGCCACTTCACCCACATTCAGGTTGCGCGTCGCGTCCAGAAACAAGTCGGGGTAGCGATCGGCAGGGCGCAGACCCATGTCGCCGCCATTGGCCCCTTTGTCGCTGGTTTGAGAAAAAGCCTTGGCCAGCTCGGCAAAGTTTTCGCCAGCGCGTGCACGGCGAGCAATGTCGGCCGCGCGTTCGCCCAAAGCTTGAACGTCTGATGCGGTGCTTTGTTCAGGCACCGAGATCAGGATCATGGCCAAATTCAACTGGGCTGGCATTTGCCCAGCCTGTGCTTTCAGCTGTTCGCGCAGGAATTGCTCGACTTCGACGTCGCTGACGCGGATGCGGCCCTCAACCTCGCGTTCGCGCAAACGGGTTAGGGTGAGTTGGGTGCGCAGTTGTGTGCGAAAGGCGCTCAAGGTGATGCCTTCTTGCGCCAAGCGCTTGTGCATTTCCTCACGCGTCAACTGGTTGCTGGCCGCCACATTCAGCTCGGCCTGCTCAATGGCCTCGTCTTCAATTTTGATGCCCGCATCGCGCGCTTGCTGCAATTGGGCTTTTTCGTTGATCAGTTGCTCGACGGCCAAGCGATTGAGTTCGTTGGTGTCGGGTTGTACGCCGCCGCGAGCTGCCGCTTCGCTGGCCAGCCGCTGCCGCAGCACTTGCACATCGCGGTTGGTGATTGGCTCTGAATTGACAACCGCCACGATGAAATCGGCCTGGCGAGTGATGGCGGTGGCGGCTTTTGCAGGGGAAGCATTGGGGGTTTGAGCCCAAGAACCGGCTGAGCAGATCAAGCTGATCGCACCCAGGATGGCGACCCGCCAAGCTGGACTGGTAGGAAAAAACAGTTTATTCATAGTGCTGGAACCGACTGGGTTGAACCGTGCTGTCGCGCAGGTATTGGTAGCGGGGAATGTTGTCACTGAGGCTCTTTAGGGGGCTGATGCCTACGCGTGCGAAGCCAATGAATTCAAGTTGGAAAAGGATGCGGCTGGTGGCGCTGGTGGCGCTGACACTGGAGGTGTTGGTTTGAAGGCGCTGAAAGGCAACCCGGCCCAGCCAGCAGCCGGCATCGTATTCCAGGCCCACCAGAGTGTCCACGAGGCTGCGCTCTTTCAGGCTGTAATTGAGCCTGCCCACCGTGTACCAGCGGTCGGGCCCGAGGCCTTGCCCAGGGGTGCGCGACCAGGCGGTTTCGGCCTGTCGGTCGGTTTGGCCGATCAGGTCGCTCAAAGGCCATTGCCAGCCCACATCCACAAACTCGGAGTTTGGGGTCACTTGGTTGTTGGCGCGGTAGGCCACATTGATGACCCGGTAAGGGCTGTGGTTGTAGCGTCCCTGCAAGGTGGTTCGGCTGATGTCGTGCGTCTGGTTGTTGGCCTGGATGGTGGCGTCGAATGACCAGCGATCGTCCCACCGGATGCCTGCGCCAAACAAAATGTCGCTCAGGCCCGCCGAGCTGGCGACTTGGCCGGGTAAGACAACCTGCTGATCCGAAAACCGGATGCGTTGGGCCACGCCCACCCGAAGCATTTCAGCGCCGTTGGCTGCGTCAAAAAAGCGGCTGTTCACACCCAGCGTCAGGGCGTCGTTGTCCACCAGTCGGTCCTGACCCACATAGGTGTTTTCGCTGTAAATGGTGGACAAGTTGAAGTCGGTGGCACCGCTGTCATAGAGCGGCAACATGTCCTGGTTTTTGTAGGGCGTGCGGGCGTAAAAAGCACGAGGCTCCAGTGTTTGCAAAACATCGCGTCCAAACCAACGGGTCTCGCGTTCAAACACCAGACCGGAATCCAGACTGAAGGTGGGCAAGACCCGGTTGACCGCACTTTCGCCATTCGACAAAGGCCTGTCCATCTGGTAGCGCGTGGCGTGCAATTGCAGCTTGGGTGTCACAAAGCCCCAAGGGCGAATCCAGGGGCGACTGACCTGGGCGTGCACGAAACTGCGCTCGCCATTGAGTGGCGTGGTGTTGGCGAGACTGGCCACGCGGGAATAGTCGGCCTCAAACCGTGTGGTGTCTCCCACCACAGACCAATCCAGACCTTCAGCGTTCCATTGGCCGTAACGCATGGTGATCTGTGGCGCCCGGTCGTAAGGGGGGGCCGCTTCTTGCAGGTTTTGCCATCGCTGCACTTGGGCGCTCATGCTGAAGTCACCCCTGCCCCAGGACAAGACGCCGGTAGACGGCAAAGCGCGTTGCGTCAGCACCAAGCCCGAGCGTGGGAAATCGCGCCAATAGTTGTTGTCGCTGACCCGGTTCAAGGTCAAACCCAGGTTGATGCGGCCCACGCTGTCGAGTCCCGTGTCAATGCCCCCGTTGTGTTGGCTGGACAAGCCCCAGCGGGTTTGTGAGCGCAGTTTGTCGCTGGGCATCAGGTTCAAGCGCAGCAAGCCGCTGTAGTCTCTCTCCAGATAACGAAATTCGGTGTCTGCCGCCACTCCGCGCTGGCTCATCACATGCGTGGTGACGGTGGCATCGCGGTTGGGTGCAATGTCAAAGTAATACGGTTGAGCCACTTCAACGCCGTTGACCGTGTCAATGCTGAACAGTGGCGGCAACAGGCCGGACTTGCGTTCATTCGTCAATGGCAGGCTGATGGAGGGCGCAGCAAAAATGGGCACATCCTGAAAGCGCATCTGAACGCCGTTGGCCTCGATGCTCGACTCTTCTTCGTCAATGGTCAGTTGCGTGGCTTTCAGGAGCCATTCGGGCAGCCACTCGGGGCCCGGGGTACGTCGACATGTGGTGTAGTTGGCTTGGCGAACGATGGTGCGTTTGTTGTCCACAAACTCGACCTCGGCGGCTTGACCGTAACCCCCACTGCCGTACAACTCGAAGTCCGGTTTTTCAAAGGTGCCCTGAAAGCTGTCGACCTTGAGCTTCAGTCTTGGGCCGCTGAAAACACTGGTTGGCGTGCTGACACGCACTTGGCCTGTGGCATCCACCACGTCTTGCGTCTGGTCGTAGTCCAGCCGATCGGCTCTCAACGCCAACCCTGGCCGTCGGATGCTGGCCTGACCTTCAACCACCAAGTCCATGTCGGGGCGGGCGGTGATTTGTGCACCTTTTACAAATACGGCCCCTTCAGATTGCTGACGTTCCGAAACCGTTTCCTCCAGCAAAGGGCTGCTGCGCAAGGACAAATGGGCAGGCTGGCCCCAAGACGCGCTGACGCTCAAAGCCAACAGCAGTGCCGCAACCCCGTTGCGGCAGGCAAAGGCAGCCGTTGGGTTCATCGGCAAACAGAAAAATGCGAAATATGAGGCCACAAAATGGGGGAAGTTGCAAAAGAATCAGCCTGCCCTGACCAGTCAAAGGCAGCAACAGGCTTTGTAGAATGCGATTATCCATGAGCCATCCCTCTTCATCCCCCATTTCCCCGCCTGTGCTTGTTTCTGAGGTCAGCTGGGCAGACCCTGCCCGCCAGGGTCTATGCCATCAATGGATGGCGAGCATCGCTGCTGAGCAGGGGCTTTTGCCCGAAACTTTGCGCATCGCATCAGCCGATGCCAGCTTTCGCCGCTATTTGCGGGTGGACACCGTGCAAGGTGGCAGCCGCATCGTCATGGACGCGCCACCCGACAAAGAAAACTCGGAACCCTTTGTCCGCATTGCCGCCTTGATGAAAACCGCCGGCCTGCATGCGCCCGAAGTGCTGAACTGGCACGCCGCCCATGGCTTCATGTTGCTGAGTGATTTGGGTGATGCCACCATGATGTCGGCCATCGACGCCGAGCGCCCCCAAGCCAACCATGGCCTGTACATGCAGGCCGTGGATGCGCTGGTGCAGTGGCAGCTGGCCTCGCGCCCCGGCGTGTTGCCGCCCTATGACGAGGCCTTGCTCAACCGCGAGCTGAGCCTGTTCCCCGATTGGTACTTGGCCCAGCACAAAAAAGTGCAGCTGGCAGGTCAAGACAAAGAGACGCTGGACAAGGCCTTTGCCCTGATCGTGCAACGCAACCTGGCCGCGCCCAGCGTGTATGTGCACCGCGACTTCATGCCGCGCAACCTGATGATGCCCCACGGCGCTGGGCCGCTGGGTGCACAACTGGGTGTGCTGGATTTTCAAGACGCGGTTTACGGCCCCATCACTTACGACGTGGCCAGCCTGATGCGCGATGCCTTTTTGAGCTGGGACGAAGACTTCGTGCTCGACATCACCATCCGCTATTGGGAAAAAGCCCGCAAAGCTGGCCTGATGGACTTTGAAGACTGGCACAGTGACTTCGGCGCGTTTTACCGCGCCGTCGAGTGGATGGGCTTGCAGCGCCACCTCAAAGTCGCCGGTATCTTTGCCCGCTTGACCTTGCGCGATGGCAAGCCCAAATACCTAGCCGACGCGCCCCGCTTCATTCACTACATCCGCACCACCTGCGACCGCTACCGCGAACTGGGCCCCTTGCTCAAAGTGATCGACGAGATCGAGGGCACCACGCCGCAAGTGGGCTTTGCTTACGGGCGCATGTGAGCATGCCGCGTTTTTATTGCCCCACCCCTCTGGCCACTGGCCTTGCCCTGAGTCTGCCTGCTGGCGCTGCCCGCCATGTGCAGGTGCTGCGCATGCAGCCGGGCGATGTGATCACCTTGTTCAATGGCGAAGGCGGCGAGTTTGACGCCACCGTGACCCGCATGGGCCGCAGCGATGTCGAGGTCGAGGTGGGTACACACCACCCGGTGGAGCGTGAAGCCGTCCGCGCTGTGCACTTGCTGGCGGGCATCACCGCCAACGAACGCATGGACTGGCTGGTCGAAAAAGCCACCGAGCTGGGCGTGGCCAGCATCACGCCCTTGGTGGCCGAGCGCAGCGTGCTCAAGCTCAAAGGCGAGCGCGCTGAGAAAAAGCTGGCGCACTGGCAAGGCGTGGCCGTGGCCGCCGCCGAGCAATGCGGGCGCAACCGGGTGCCCGTGGTTCATGCGGCGGTGACGCTGGGGCAATGGCTCCAAACAGCCCCGGCCGGTGAGCGCTGGGTGTTGTCTTTGTCGCAAGGCACACAGCCGCTGGCGCAGATGACGGGCAGCGCGGCTGTGACCGTGCTCAGCGGCCCAGAAGGGGGCTTGAGCCCCTCCGAAGAGGCCGCAGCCCTGTCGGCGGGTTTTGCGCCGGTGACTCTGGGGCCGCGTGTGTTGCGGGCCGAAACCGCGCCTTTGGCCGTGCTGGCGGTTTGCGCCTGACGCGTTCAGCGCACCTTGTGTGGCGTCTTTTGCGGTGCGGGGGCCGCAATGGCCCGCAGGACCCGATAAGCCAAGGCGACGCAGTTTCATAAGCGGCAAGCGATACACTGCCCGGTATGAATGCCAATCTGATCCTCCTTACGCTCTGCCAGGGCCTGTTTTTCACCAACAACGTCACCTTTATTGCCATCAATGGCTTGGTTGGCCTGTCCATGGCCCCGCTGGGGTGGATGGCGACCTTGCCCGTCATGGGCTATGTGGTGGGGGGTGCGCTGTCCACCGGCTTGGTGGCCAAAAGCCAGTCGCGCTGGGGTCGAAAAGTGTCGTTCCAGCTGGGCTTGGGCGTGGCTTTGTTCTCGGCATTGCTCGCTGCCTATGCGGCCTGGAGCCACAACTTCTGGTTGCTGGTGGCCGCCACGGTGATCGCGGGTTATTACAGCGCCAACGGCCAGCTGTACCGTTTTGCCGCCGCTGAGTTGGCCGCTGACGGCTTTCGCGAAAAAGCGGTCTCTTTGGTCTTGGCCGGTGGTTTGATCGGGGCCATCGTGGGCCCCAACTTGGCCTCGCGCACCCGCACTTTGTACGAAACCCCGTTTTTGGGCGCTTACATGGCGCTGGGCATCGTGGCCGTTTTGGCCATGGTCTGCATGGCCTTCATCCGCTTTCCGGCGGTGCCTGCCAAAAAACCCGGTGACAGCGCGGGCCGGCCTTTGTCTGAAATCATGCGCCAGCCGGTGTTCATCGTGGCCGCCGCAGCCGCCGCCCTGAGCTATGGCGTGATGAACTTGCTCATGGCGGCCACACCGCTGGCTATGCAGGTGTGCGGCTTCAGTTTTGACGATGCGGCGCTGGTGCTGGAGTGGCATGTGATCGGCATGTTTGCGCCGGGCTTTTTCACGGGCCACTTGATCAAGAAATTTGGCACGCTGCAGATCATGGGCGTGGGCGTGGTGATCAACTTGGCGTGCATCGCCATCGCGCTGACGGGGGTCGAGTTGCACCAGTTCTTGATCGCGCTGTTCTTGTTGGGTTTGGGCTGGAACTTTTTGTTCACCGGCAGCACCACACTGGCCATGAAAGCCTGGACACCCGCCGAAAAAGACCGGGGTCAGGCGGCCATCAACTTTTTGGTGTTCTCCACCATGGCGGTGACCTCGTTTGCCTCGGGGGCCTTGGTCACCACGCAGGGTTGGACTTGGCTGAACATCGGCTCATTGCTGCCCGTGGCGCTGACTGGTGTGGCCTTGGTGTGGATGGCGCTCAAGCAGAAAAGCGTGCAAGCAACCAGCGCTTGAGCGCGTTGAACACCTGGGCGCGGTAGAGGTCGTTGAAGATCTCGTGGTACATGCCTTCAAAGCACTGGGACTGCACCACGGCCTGCGGTGCAGTCTGCGCGAAGTCGGCGCTGGCGTGTGCGTTGACCAGATGGTCTTGCCCCGCATAGAGCAACAAAGTGGGAACGGACCACTGCGCCGCATCGGCCAGGGTTTGGGCGCCGTTGTTCAAAATCCAGGCGGCCAGTCCTGCGGAAATGCGGCGGTGCACCATCGGGTCGGCCAAGTAGGCTTTGACCACATCGGGGTCTCGCGACACGAACTCGGCTTTTAGGCCGTTGTCCACCCGCAGGTGCGGCAGCACGCGGGGCAGTGTGGCCAGCAGCATTTTTTGGAACACATTCGGAAACGCCCCCAGCGCTGGCGATGACAAAACCGCCGCATCCACCGAGCACAGTTGTTCCGCCAGTGTGCGTGCCACCACCAAGCCGCCCATGCTGTGGCCCAGCAAGATCAGCGGGGCATGGGCCAAAGCCGGGTGCTGCCGTGTGTCGTCGACCACGCGGCACAAGTCGACCTGCAAACTGCCGGGGCGCAGCATGTCGCCGCGAGCGCCATCTGAGCGGCCGTGGCCTTGCTGGTCGTAAGCCCGCACCGCAAAGCCCCACTGGTGCAAATTCGCCGCGACTTCGCCATAGCGCCCGGCGTGCTCGCCCAATCCATGCACCAAAAGTACAGTGCCCAGGGGCTTGTCCGCAGGCAGATCCCAGTCATAAACCGCCAGCTGGCCCGCTTCGCCTTGCAGGGCTGAAACGGCTGGGCGTGAGATGGAAAGTTTTTGCGAAAACATCAAGGCATCCGTGCCATCACTTCGGCCACCGCCGCCGTGAGTTTTTGGGCATAGGGCACATGCAAAAACTCGTTCGGTCCGTGCGCGTTGCTCTTGGGGCCGAGCACGCCGCAAACCATCATTTGTGCCTTGGGGAAACCGGCGCTCAGCATGTTCATGAGCGGAATGGTGCCGCCTTGGCCGATGTAGCCCACCGGGGCACCAAAGTGCGCCTGACTTGAGCGGTTGAGCGCTTGCTCGAACCACGGCAAGGTGTCGGGCGCGTTCCAGCCGGTGGCACCGCCGCCCGCCTCAAAGGTGACCTTGGCTTGGTAGGGGGCGTTGTCTTCGAGCAAGGCTTTCATTTCGGCCACGGCCTGCGCTGCGTCCACCAGCGGAGGCAGGCGCAGGCTGAGCTTGAAGGCGGTGTAGGGCCGCAGCACATTGCCCGCGTCTTTGAGGGCCGGAAAGCCGTCGGCACCGGTCACGCTCAAGGTCGGGGTCCAGGTGCGGTTGAGCAAGGCCTGTGTCGGGTCGGTGGTGGTGGGCAGCGCAAAGCTGGTGGAGCCGCCGCAATCGTAGTGCGCCCAGGGAAAGCGCTTGTACACCTCGTCACCCAAAATGGCGGCGGTGGCTTGGGCTTGTGCCAGCCGCTCAGCGGGCACTTCACAATGGAAGCTGGCCGGCAACAGCCGCCCGGTGGTGCTGTCTTCCAGCCGGTCGAGCACTTGGCGCATGATGCGAAAGCTCGATGGCACCAAGCCCGAGGCGTCGCCCGAGTGGATGCCCTCTGTCAGGATCTGCACCTTGAGCGTGCCGCTGGCCATGCCGCGCAGGCTGGTGGTCAGCCACAGCTGGTCGTAGTTGCCAGCGCCGCTGTCCAGGCAAATCACCAGACCCACATCGCCCAAGCGGGTGCGCAGTGCGTCCACATAAGGCAGCAGGTCGTAAGAGCCTGATTCTTCGCAGGTCTCGATCAGGCCCACGATGCGCGGGTGCGGTGTCTTTTGGCTCTTGAGCGCTTGCACCGCTGCGATGCTGGCGTAGACCGCATAGCCATCATCGGCGCCGCCGCGCCCATACAGCTTGCCGTCTTCGTAAACCGGGGTCCAAGGGCCAAGGTCATTGCGCCAGCCGTTGAACTCGGGCTGCTTGTCCAGGTGGCCATACATCAGCACCGTTTGGCCCGAACCATCGCTGGCCGCACGCGTGGCGGCGACCTCAAAAAACATGACCGGTGTGCGCCCCGGCAGCTGGATGATTTCGAGCGTCAGGCCGTCTACTTTTTGCGCTTCGACCCATTGCGCGGCCCGGTGCAATACGGTGGTGATGTGGCCGTTGGCGGCCCAGTCGGCATCGAATGCCGGTGACTTTGCCGGGATCTCGATGTATGTTTTCAGCTCGGGCAGGATGCGGCTGTCCCATGTCTGGGTGACTTCACTCAAGGCGCGGGCGCTGTCGAGCAGGTCAGCGGGTATTTCGCGGTGCAAGGGGGCGTTCATGGGCAAACTCCGGAAAAAGGCAACAACAAGACCAATGACTGTAGCGGTTTTGCGATGGGTGCCGGGTGTGACAGCTGGCCTGCGCGTGGGTGCCGTACAGACCGCAGGTGTACTGGACGGTTGACCACGGCAGGTGCGGTATCGGTGGCAGAATGGGCCCGCTTTGAAAATGGTTTTAGCAATTTTTTCGGTTGTTGTGACGCAGCCTTGCCAAACCATTTTTGAGACGCCCTAGACATCAGTGCATCCCAAGAGGTGCACAACAGGGCCCACTTGGCACAGTGCCCAGGAGACAAAATGACGGATTCCAAGACCGCACCCAACCCGGGCCTGTACTTGTTTGAAAAGTTCGAGGCGGGGGTGATCCATTTGGATGCCCAGCGCAACGTGCTGGCCATGAACGACTATGCGCGGCGCGTTTTGCCGGTGGACGAGAAACAGCCGTTCGACAAATTGGTCACGTCTTTTCATCCCGAGCGCTCCAAACCCAAAGTCAAATTCCTGCTGGACGAGGCTTCGGGCTGCCCTATGGCCAATGCGGTGCCGATGACCATGATCATCAACATCCCCGAGCAGGTCTTGCTCATCAAGGTCAGCCGCCTGGGCAATGCCAAGGGAGAGACCACCGGCTTTGCCTTGGTGTTCTATGACGTCACGCAAGTGGTTGGGCAAGAGCAGCCCCTCGTCGAACCGCCTGCAAGAAATATGCGTTTGTCGCGCATCCCGATGGTGGCCAACCAGAAGGTGGCTTTTGTGGACACCCGCGACGTGCTCAGTCTGGAGTCGCAGGCGCATTACACCCGTGTGCTCACCCGGGAGGGCTACCATTTTTGCAACCTGAGCATCGGTGATCTGGCGCTGAGGCTGGACCCTGCACAGTTCATGCGCGTGCACCGCTGCTTTATCGTCAATCTGCAGGCGGTGCATGAGCTGGGCCGTGAAGGCAGCAAAACCCATGTGGTGCTGAAGGGCAAAAACACCCAGCAAGTGCCGGTGTCGCGCGGCGAAGTGTCCCGCCTGCGTGAGGCGCTGGGCTTGGGCTGACCCCTCTGCGGGGGCCTTTCTTTTCTCTGAGCCCCTGTTGAGCCCCAATTGGAGCCCGTTTTTAAGGGTATTCCCGATGCGTTTTTGTCCCTAGGACATTCCCTGATTGCAAGAGTCAAAAAGTCTGATCAATGCGTTTCGTGCTCGATAAAGTGCATTTCGTGCAATAAATCGACCAAAGAGTGACGTATTTGAATAAAACCTGACTATTGAGTCGGAAAAGGACTCTCCCCAATACTGAGCTGCTGTTTTCCAACAAAACTCAGGAGACCTTGATGATTCCACCGCGTTTTGAATACCACGCGCCCAAAACCGTCGGCGAGGCCGTTGCCTTGCTTGGCCAATTGGGCTCAGACGCCAAGCTGCTGGCGGGCGGCCACAGCCTGCTGCCTATGATGAAACTGCGATTTGCGCAGCCCGAGCACCTGATCGACATCAACCGCATTCCTGAACTCAAGGGCATCCGTGAAGAAGGCGGCACCGTGGTCATCGGGGCCATGACCGTGGAAAACGACCTGATCACCTCGCCCATTCTGCAGGCCAAAGTGCCCTTGCTGTGCGAAGCAGCCAAGCTGATCGCTGACCCCCAAGTGCGCAATCGCGGCACGATTGGTGGTGACATCGCCCACGGCGATCCCGGCAACGATCACCCTGCCTTGTCCATCGTGATCGATGCTTCATTTGTGCTGGAAGGCCCGAACGGACGCCGAACAGTGGCCGCTGACGGATTTTTCCTCGGCACTTACATGACGTTGCTCGAAGAAAACGAAGTCATGTGCGAGATCCGTGTGCCCGCCTTCGCGCCCGGCACCGGCTCGGCCTACGAAAAACTCAAGCGCAAGACCGGTGACTGGGCCACAGCCGGTTGTGCCGTGGTCATCCGCAAAAGCGGCGACCAGGTCAGCCATGTGCGCATTGCACTGACCAACGTGGCCCCGACGGCTTTGCGTGCCGAGGCTGCCGAAGCCGCTTTGCTGAACAAGCCCTTCAGCGCCGCCAACGTGCAAGCCGCCGTGGACGCTGCGATCGCGATTTGCGATCCGGCCGAAGACCTGCGGGGCGACATTGAATACAAAACCGCCATGGCCGGAGAAATGGTCAAGCGCGCCTTGAACAAAGCCTGGTCGCGCTGCGCATAAACGAAGGAGAACAACATGTCCAAAAAACTCGTCACCGTTTCCGTCAATGGCAAAAAAGAAGAAAAAGCCGTTGAACCGCGCACCCTGCTGATCCACTTTTTGCGCGAAGAACTCAACCTGACCGGTGCCCACATCGGTTGTGAGACCAGCCACTGCGGTGCTTGCACCGTGGACATTGATGGCCGCTCGGTCAAGTCGTGCACGCATTTGGCTGTGCAATGCGATGGCTCTGAAGTGCTCACCGTTGAAGGCCTGGCCAACAAGGGCGTGCTGCACGCTGTGCAAGAAGGCTTTTACAAAGAGCATGGCCTGCAATGCGGCTTTTGCACGCCCGGCATGCTGATGCGCGCTTACCGTTTCTTGCAGGAGAACCCCAACCCGAGCGAAGACGAAATTCGCCATGGCATGGCCGGCAACCTGTGCCGCTGCACCGGTTACCAGAACATCGTCAAAGCCGTCCAGTACGCCGCCAAAAAACTGCAAGAGCCCGTTGCGGCTTGATGCGAAACCCATTTGATCGGAGACACACATGAACGCACCGGTACAAACCGCAGAAGCCCGCGAACTCGCGTTGGCTGGCATGGGCGCTTCGCGCCTGCGCAAAGAAGACGCCCGTTTCATCCAAGGCAAGGGCAACTACGTCGATGACATCAAGATGCCCGGCATGCTGCACATGGACATCGTGCGCTCGCCGATTGCCCACGGCCGCATCATCAAGATCAACAAAGAGGCGGCACTGGCCATCCCTGGCGTGCACGCCGTGCTCACAGCAGATGACTTGAAACCCCTCAAGCTGCACTGGATGCCGACCCTGGCCGGTGACGTGGCTGCCGTGCTGGCCGATGGCAAAGTGCACTTTCAGATGCAGGAAGTGGCCATCGTGATCGCCGACGACCGCTACATCGCCGCTGACGCGGTCGAAGCGGTTGAGATCGAATACGAAGAGTTGCCCGTGGTGCTCGATCCCTATGCCGCCCTGCAACCCGATGCCCCGGTGATTCGTGAAGACCTGGCTGGCAAGACCGAAGGTGCACATGGCAAACGTGAGCACCACAACCACATCTTCACGTGGGATGCGGGTGACAAGTCAGCCGCCGATGCGGCCTTTGACAAAGCCGAAGTGACCGTGTCGCAGCACATGTACTACCCTCGCGTGCACCCTTGCCCGCTGGAGACCTGTGGTTGCGTGGCCTCGTTCGACCCGATCAAGGGCGACCTGACCACCTTCATCACCAGCCAAGCCCCCCATGTGGTGCGCACCGTGGTGTCCATGCTCTCGGGCATTCCCGAGTCTAAAGTGCGCATCGTCAGCCCCGACATCGGTGGCGGCTTTGGCAACAAGGTTGGCATCTACCCCGGCTATGTCTGCGCCATCGTGGCCTCTATCGTGCTGGGCCGCCCCGTCAAATGGGTCGAAGACCGCATCGAAAACATCTCGTCCACCGCCTTTGCCCGTGACTACCACATGGACGGCGAACTGGCCGCCACCGCCGACGGCAAGATCACCGGCCTGCGCGTGAATGTGGTGGCCGACCATGGCGCGTTTGACGCCTGCGCTGACCCGACCAAGTTCCCTGCGGGCATGTTCCACATCGTCTCGGGCAGTTACGACATTCCTGCGGCACACGCCAGCGTGAAAGGCGTTTACACCAACAAAGCCCCCGGTGGCGTGGCTTACCGCTGCTCTTTCCGTGTCACCGAAGCGGTGTATTTGATCGAGCGCATGGTCGACGTGCTGGCGCAAAAACTGGGCATGGACAAGGCCGAAATCCGCGCCAAGAACTTCGTCAAGAAAGAGCAGTTCCCCTACACCAGCGCCTTCGGTTTTGAATACGACTCGGGTGATTACCAGACCGCGCTCGACAAGGTGTTGGAGGCGGTGGATTACAAAGGCCTGCGCGCCGAGCAAGCGCTCAAACGCACCGATCCCAACAGCCCGACCTTGATGGGGATTGGCTTGGTCACCTTCACCGAAGTGGTGGGTGCCGGTCCCTCCAAGATGTGCGACATCTTGGGCGTGGGCATGTTCGACTCTTGCGAAATCCGCATCCACCCCACCGGCAGCGCAATCGCCCGCATGGGCACCATCACGCAAGGCCAGGGCCACCAAACCACCTACGCGCAGATCATCGCCACAGAGTTGGGTATTCCGTCTGAAGTGATTCAGGTCGAAGAAGGCGACACCAGCACCGCGCCCTACGGCCTGGGCACTTACGGTTCGCGTTCCACACCGGTGGCGGGTGCCGCCATCGCTTTGGCCGCCCGCAAGATCCATGCAAAGGCCCGCAAGATCGCTGCACACATGCTCGAAGTGAACGAAAACGATCTCGACTGGGAAGTCGACCGTTTCAAGGTCAAGGGCGACGACAGCAAGTTCAAGACCATGGCCGATGTGGCGTGGCAGGCCTACCACCAGCCACCAGACGGTTTGGAGCCAGGCCTGGAAGCCGTGCATTACTACGACCCACCGAACTTCACATTCCCGTTCGGCATCTACTTGTGTGTGGTCGACATCGACCGTGCCACGGGTGAGACCAAGATCCGCCGCTTCTATGCGCTGGACGACTGTGGCACCCGCATCAACCCGATGATCATCGATGGCCAGATTCACGGCGGTCTGACCGAAGGCTTTGCCGTGGCCATGGGCCAGCAAATGCCTTTCGATGCGCAGGGCAACTTGCTGGGCAACACGCTGATGGATTACTTCTTGCCCACCTTTGTGGAAACCCCACACTGGGAAACCGACCACACCGTGACGCCTTCGCCGCACCACCCGCTGGGTGCCAAGGGCGTGGCCGAATCGCCGCACGTGGGCTCGATCCCGACCTTCACTTCGGCCGTGGTCGATGCCTTCTCTCACCTGGGTGTCACACACCTGGACATGCCGCACAACGCTTTCCGCACCTGGAAAGCGCTGCGCGAGCACGGCGCGGCTTTGTAATCAGGAACCACCATGGAAGTCAAACTCGACAAACAATACCCACTCGATGTGGACGCGGCACGAGCGTGGGCCTTGCTCACCGACCTCAAGGCCACGGCCAATTGCATGCCCGGTGCCGAAATCACTGAGCAACTGTCTGACACGTCGTTCAAAGGCGGCGTGAAGGTCAAGGTTGGCCCGGCAGTGGCCCAGTTCGGCGGCACGGTCGACGTGATCGAAGCGGTGGCCGCCGAGCGCAAGATGGTCTTGCGTGGCAAAGGTGCCGACAAAGGCGGCTCGTCCGCCTCGATGGACCTGACCGCCATCATCACGCCCGACCCTGCCAACCCGGCGCACTGCGTGCTCAATGGGCAGGCGGCGGTGATCGTGAACGGCAAGTTCGCCCAATTCGGCGGTCGCATGATGGTGCAGGTGTCCGACATGCTGCTGGCGCAGTTTGTTGAAAACTTCCGCCAGACTGCGCTGACGCTGCCTGCGGCCGATGGTTCGCCAGCGGCGGGTGCTTCGGGTGCCACGGCTGGCGCCAGTGCCACTGCGGCGGCGGCACCTGCCGCCCCTGTGGTGGCCCGCGAGATCAATGGCCTGGCCATCTTCTGGGCCTTGCTCAAGAGCTGGCTGGGTGGCTTGTTGGGCAAGAAAGCCTGAGCATGACCACGCCAGACCAAGCCGGACGCCCTGCCACTGAAGAGCGCTTGTTGCGTGAGCGGTTGCAGCGCGCGGGTTATCTGGCCGATGCCGACCTGGCCACCACCGTGTGGCTGGCGTCGGCATTGCAGCGTCCCTTGTTGATCGAGGGTGACGCGGGTGTCGGCAAAACCGCTTTGGCCACGGCGCTCGCCCAATCCCAAAGTGAGCAAGGCGCCACCTTGGTGCGTCTGCAATGCTTTGAAGGCCTGGATTTGGCGCAAGCCGCTTACGAGTGGAATTACGGTCGCCAATTGATGGCGATCCGCCTCAACGAAGCGGACAAGGCGGGCTTGGGCCGGGTGCGTGAGTCAGATGTGTTCAGCCGTGACTATTTGCTGGAACGGCCCTTGCTGCGCGCCATCAGTCAGAGCGGCCCCTGCGTGCTGCTGATCGACGAGATCGACCGCGCCGACGAAGCCTTTGAAGCCTTCTTGCTCGAAGTGCTGGCCGATTACCAGATCACCGTGCCGGAGATTGGCACCATTCGCGCCACGCACATTCCGCAAGTGATTTTGACCAGCAACGGCACGCGTGAGTTGTCTGATGCGCTGCGCCGCCGCTGCCTGTACCACTACCTCGATTACCCAACGCTGGCGCGCGAGATCGCCATCGTCAAAACCGCATTGCCTGAAGCGGACACCCGGCTGGTCGAAGACGCCGTGCAGTTTGTGCAAGCCCTGCGCCGCGAAGACCTGGCCAAGATTCCTGGCATCGCCGAAACCCTGGACTGGGTCAGCGCCTTGTTCAAGTTGGGCCACCACAGCTTGCCCGAAGACATGGCTGCGGTGCTGGGCACTTTGGGCTGCTTGCTCAAGACCCGCGAAGACCGCTTTGTGATGGGGTCTGACCGCCTGCGCCAACTGGTTGAAGGCCGCCGTTCTGTGGGCGTGGCCGAAAAAACGCCCGGCCTTCATCCGGTGAGTTCATGAACACCGCACCCGCCAGCACGCCTTCCGAGCGTTTGGCGGGTTTCGCCGCGCTGCTGCGCGAACACGGTCTGACGGTGGGGGTGGCCGAACAGCAAGCCATGCTGCAAGCGGTCCTGCACTTTGGCCCCTTGCAAGAGCGGCCCTTGCAAGCGGCCTGGCGAGCCATTGCCTGCCACAGCCACCGCGAATGGCAGCTGTGGCCTGATGTTTATGAGCGCTTTTGGCACCCCGAAAAATTGCGCGGGGGTGTCAAAGTCAGCGGCCAGACGCGGCCCAGCCGCAACCTGCGCCAAAGCGTGCAGGCCATGCACGAACAAATGAATGCCGCGAGCCAACCCGGCGGCCCAAAATCAGCACCCCAGACCGCAGGCGATATGCCCTCGGTGGGGCAAGACGAACACGACGCAGGTGCACCCCGCGCCCAAGGGGGTGCCAGCCGCACCGAGGCCTTGCACCAGCGCGATGGCCAGATGTGGATGCCGCAAGAGCTCAGCGCGCTGCAGAGCCTCGCACGCCAGATCACCGCCAAATTGTTGCCACGTGCCACCCGCCGTTGGCGCGTGGCACCACGCGGCCAGCGACTGGACATGCGCCAGACCTTGCGCCGCAGTGTGGGCTGGGGTGGTGAGCTGTTGCAACCAGCCTGGAAAGTCAAACGCCAAGAGCCACCCCGCCTGTTCATCTTGGCCGATGTAAGCCGCTCCATGGAGTCTCACGCCGCGCTGTTTTTGCGTGTGGCCCGTGCTTTTGCGCTGGAGGCCGACGCACGGGTCTTTGTGTTCCACACCCGGTTGGCCGAAGTCACACCCTATATGCACCGTGATACCCCGGCGATTCAGGAAAAAGTCAACGCCGTTACCGCCGGTTTTGGCGGCGGTACGCGCATTGCCGCCAGCTTGCAGGACTTTGCCCGCCACCATGCCCGTGCGCAGCTCAACCGGGGCTCGCGCGTGTGGGTGTTTTCGGATGGCTTTGACACCGATGAGCCTGAGCTGCTGGCTGCTGCGCTGCAAGAAGTGCGCGCGCGGGGTGTCCGCATCACCTGGTTTCACCCCACGCGGCAGGTGCCTGCCGCGACCGCTTTGCAGCGCGCGCGCCGCAGCATTGAGCGCTTTGTGCCGTTGGCCAGCTTGGCTGATTTGGCCGCCGCCCGCCCAGTGTTGCACTGAGCTATTTTTGAACCCAAGATAGACCCCAAGGAGAACGCCATGAACCGCAACGAATGGATCATCCAAGCGGCCCGACTGCAGGCAGCCGAGCAGCCATTTGCCTTGGTCACTGTGCTGCGTGCTCAAGCCCCCACTTCTGGCAAAGCCGGCGACAAGGCCGTGGTCACGGCCGATGGCCAGATCCATGGCTGGATCGGTGGCGGCTGCGCGCAACCGGCGGTCATCAAGACCGTGCGCCGTGCGTTGCTCGACGGCCAGCCACGCACCATCCGCATTTCACCCTCGGACGAAAGCGCTGAACGCGATCTGGGCGACGTGCTCGAATTCGGCATGGCCTGCCACTCGGGCGGCACGCTGGAGTTGTTCATCGACCCGGTCATGCCTTCGGCCTTGTTGACCGTGGTGGGGGATTCGCCGGTGGCGCGCGCGCTGGTGAGCCTGGCCCCTCGCGTGGGCCTGCGCGTGGCGGTGGTGGCGCACGGTGCGCAGGCCGTTGATTACCCCGATGCCGATACGGTGTTGAGCACGGACGATGTGCCAGCGGTCGGTGCGCAGCTGGCCTCCACCCCCTTTGTGGTGGTGGCCACGCAAGGCCGTCGCGACCTGCAAGGCCTGAAAGCCGCATTGGCTTTGCAGCCCCAAGGTTTGTGGTTTGTGGCCAGCGCCCGCAAGGCGGGGGTGCTGCTGGACACCTTGGTCACCAGTGGCGAAGATCCGGCGGCTGTGGCCCGCATCGTGGCCCCTGCGGGCGAATTCATTGGTGCACAAACCCCTGAAGAAATTGCTTTGTCGGTCCTGACCTCGGTGGTCGCGGCCCGGCGTGGGCACGCGCCCAAAGCGGTGATCTCTGCCCCTGCTGCGGTCTTTGCGTCTGCTGAGCCCGTGTTTGCACCTGCACCTGCATCTGCACCGGCCATGGCCGATGCGCCCTTGGTGGCCCCTGTGGCAGCGGGCAGTTGCTGCGGCGGCGTCAAAAAATCGGCCACCCAGCGGGAGGCTGCGACAGTCCCGGCCCTGACAGCTGTGGCGGTGGAAGCCACATCGGCTGTGGCAGCATCTGCCAAATCATCTTGCTGCGGAGGCTGACATGGGTTGTATTCTCAAAGGCGGTGGCGGGCTTTACAGCCGTGTGACGGTGGGGGCTGTGCTGTTGGCCGCAGGTTCGGGCTCGCGCATGGGGCACCGACCCAAAAGCCTGCTGGAGCTGGGGGGCGTGCCCCTGATCCGTCGCCAGCTGATTGCGCTGTCGGGTGCCGGTGTTGACGAAGTGGTGGTGGTGCTTGGCCACTATGCGGATCGCATCGAAGAAGCTGTCCAGGAGTTCCCAGTTACCTTGGTGCGCAACCCGGACCCAGATGCAGGCCAGATTTCGTCTTTGCGATTGGGCTTGCAAGCACTGTCGCCCAAACTCGACGCGGTGTTGGTGGCGCTGGCCGATCAGCCGCTGATCAACTCACAAGACATCAATGACCTGATCGGAGCCTACAAAAAACGCCCTGCGGGTGCGCAGGTGGTGCAGCCCACCGTTGACGGTTTACCGGGCAATCCGGTCATGTTCAGCACCGAGGTGCGTGATCAAATTTTGGCGGGCGATGCCCATGTCGGTTGCCGCCAGTGGCAGTCGGCCAACCCCGAGCAAGTGCATGCTTGGGTGAGCACCAACAGCCGTTACCGAACCGATGTGGACACACTCGAAGACATCGAGGCGCTGGCTGAGCGCACCGGGCACCGGCTCAAGTGGCCGGCAGATTTTTCCGTCACGGCCTGAGGCGTTTTGCCTTCATCGTCGCACTTGCGTTGGCCATGATCCAGCCCGATCCCCTTCATCAGTTCTGGCACACGCCGATGGGCGTGCACCGTTTTGAACAAGCCGATGCGGTCAATGAGGTGCTGGTGCGCGTGTTCCAAACCATGCGCGCCACCGATGCGTCCACAGCGGGCGAACCCAAGGCTTTTTATGCCAGTCGCGATGATCTGCTGCAGCGCATTCGTCTGTCCGAGTGGGAACAGCTGGTGCGCTTCATGGTCGACAGCGTGCGCCAGACCGTGGTGCTGGCCAACCAAAGCGCGTGGCCCGAAGCCAAGCCGGGCTTTCAGATCGCCGTGCGGGGCATCTGGTTTCAAATCTCCAGTCAGGGCAGCCACCACGATGTGCACACGCACGGCAACTGCTCGTGGTCGGGGGTGTATTGCCTGCAGGTGGATTCACCCCAGGAACGCCGGATGCACCCGGTGTTGGGTGCGGCCAATGGCGTGACACGTTTTTATGGTCCGCACTTCAACCGCTTGGGTGGAGCAGCCATGGATTTTGGCAACGCGTATTTGCAAAACGCCCACCTCGACATTGAACCCCTGCCCGGTCAGTTGGTGGTGTTTCCATCCTGGTTGCCGCACCAGGCCATGCCCTACCACGGCACGGCCGACCGGGTGATCGTGTCCTTCAACGTCAGCGTGCACGCGGCCGGTGGCTCGGACCAATTGCATGGGTATGCCCATGTCTGAGCGGCCAAACGCCTCATATACCCAGTCTGATGCGCTGGCCCATGCGGGTGAGGTCGCGCAATGGGCCGTGATGCTGTTGGGGTGGCTCTGGTTGGGCGAGCAAGGCATGCGGCTGGGCTGGTCCGTGGCCAGTGGGGTGCTGGCTGTGGTGCTGTGGTGGGCGGCCCGATTGATGTGTCGGGGCAGCGCTTGGGCGCTGCAAGCCGGTGCTTGGCGCATGGGCGTTTGCGGCCTGCTCACGGCCTGTGGTGTGTGGCTGCCCAGCATGCTGGCTGCTTGGGACATGGCCCATTGGGGTTTGTTGCTGGTGGCGTTGCTGTGGGGCGCATGGAGCGGCTTGGTGGAGACGCGCAGCCGTGTCAGCACTTTTCAGATGGGCCTGTTGGCTTGGCATCCCGTGTTGGCAGGCTGCCTGGTGGCGGTGGCCTGGCACCTGTCGGGTGGCGAGTCTGACACGCCATGGGGTGTGAGCCTCTTGTTGGCCCTTGGTGCTGCGGTGTTGCATGCGCGTGACCGCTGCACGGTGCAGCCGATGTCGGCATGTTGGGGCCCACGCGTTGGTTGGGCTGTTTTGCTGACGCCCTCGGCCATGGGTTTGATGATGGGCAGTTTGTGGCTGGGCAATGTCTGGTGCGCGGGCCTGGGTTGGCGCACAGAGACCATGGTGGTGTGGCACTTGGCCTTGATGGCGGGTGCGCCCGCGCTGGTCGCTTGGACATGGCGCTGGAAGACACCAGCAGGCCAGCAGACGCCGACATGGCATGAAAAACGTGCCCATCTGGGGTTTTGCGTGAGCTTGGTTTTGCTGGCCTTGGGGGCCCTGATGCTGTGGGGTCAAAGTGCTGTGCATGGCGTGTTGGCCATGCTGCTGCCCTCGCTGGCTTGGGCTGTGCACTGCGTCCGTCCCCGCGACGGCAGGGGTGCCTTGAGTCAGTTGCCGCCTTGGTTGGCCCGCACCACGGCCTTGTTGTTAGGGCCGGGCTTGCTGCTGTGGGTGGGTTGGCTCAGCCCGACATACGGCCCTGCGGCCATGCAAATGGCCATGGCGCTGCTGGGCGGATTGGCGGCGCTGCAAGCCTTGTTTTTGTGGTGGCGCAGACCGGCCCTGCAACCGGCCTGGTTCACCCCTTGATGATTTTTGGACGGCCTCTAAGTTGATATCCCTGACGGAGACAAAACACCATGAACAGCATTGACATCGACGTGATCCGAACCGCCTTGGATTGGCAAAGCCGGGGGCACCGTGTGGTCATGGGCACAGTGGTGCGCACCTGGGGTTCGGCCCCGCGTCCACCGGGCTCGCTCATGATCATCCGGGGCGATGGGCAAGTGGCCGGATCGGTCTCGGGCGGCTGCATCGAAGACGATCTGATTCGCCGCGTGGCCGCAGGCGAGTTGGCCCTGCGCATGCCTGAGATCACGACCTACGGCCAGACGGCCGAAGAAGTTCGCCGCTTTGGCCTGCCCTGTGGCGGTTCGGTGCAGGTGGTGCTCGAGCCGTTGTCTTCCCAGTCACAACTGCGTGAGTTGCTGGTGCTGATCGAGCAACACCAGCGGGTCGAGCGGCGTTTGGACATGGCCACTGGGCTGGTCCGCATGGGTGCAGCCACCGAGGGCGACAAGTTGCAATTTGACGGTCAAAGCCTGACCACGGTACACGGCCCGCGCTTGCGCTTGCTGGTCATTGGCGGCGGGCAGCTTTCGCGTTATCTGGCCAGTATGGCCGTCATGCTGGACTACCAGGTCACGGTGTGCGAGCCGCGCGTGGAATACCACGAAGGCTGGGACGCGATGGCCGGGGTGACCTTGTCTACCCAGATGCCCGACGACCTGGTGCTGGCCATGCGCCTGGACCACAACAGCGCCGTGGTGGCTGTGACGCACGACCCCAAACTGGACGATCTGGCACTGATGGAAGCGCTGCGCACACCCGCTTTTTACGTGGGCGCTTTGGGCTCAAAGCACAACAATACGCAGCGCCGCAAGCGCTTGCTCGACTTTGAGGTGTCGGAAGCCGAAGCCGCGAAACTGCACGGCCCGGTGGGCCTGAACCTCGGTGCCTTGACCCCGCCCGAAATCGCCATGAGCATCGTGGCCGAAATGACGGCCTTGCGCCGAGGCACGGATTTGAGCCAGGCGCTCAGCAGCTGGGAAGGCTCCAAGACGGTGTGCGGGCTGAGTGCGTGAGTCTTTCGAAAGGCTGACCTGCTGACGGTACATGCTTCATGGGTTTGCCCAGTTTTGAGCCCCGCGTGACAGGCGGGCCTGGCTTGGGACTTTGTGTTCAGGCCTTGAATTTTCGAGCACGGTTTGTGAATGCACACCGTGTGCAGTTTGGGAGGGGCACAGCCCCTTGGCAGTTCGGTGATCAACAGGAGAAAACATGGTTCGATTCAAAGTCAATGGCGAGGCCGTGTCGGTCGATGCCACACCGGAGACCCCTTTGCTGTGGGTCATCCGCGAAAAACTCAACCTCACGGGCACCAAGTTTGGCTGTGGCATTGCGCAGTGCGGCGCCTGTACGGTGCATTTGAATGGTGAGCCGGTGCGCTCTTGCTCACTGCCCGTGTCGGCGGTGGACGGCAAAAACATCACCACCGTGGAGGGCCTGATGAAGACGCCCACCGGTCAAGCTTTGCAAGCGGCTTGGGTCAAGGCCCAAGCGCCTCAATGCGGGTATTGCCAGTCGGGTCAGCTCATGACGGCGGCCAAGGTGATCAGCGTGGTCAAAAAAGACCTGAGCCGCACCGAAATCCTGGAAGCCATGAGCGGCAACATTTGCCGCTGTGGCACTTACAACCAGATTGCCGCCGCCGTCTCGCACGCCCAAAAAACCCTCAAAGGAGGCAAGGCATGAACCCGTTGAACACCACACCCATGTCCACGCACGGCAGCGTCTCGCGCCGCTCTTTCATGCTCGGCTCGGGCGGCCTGGCTTTGGGGCTGTCTTTTGGCCTGACGCAATCTGAACTGGCGTTGGCCCAAACCCCGGGTGCAACCGGCTTTGGCCCCAACAACTGGATCAACATTGGACTGGATGGCGTGGTGACCTTGATGTCTCCCGGCGCAGAAATGGGCCAGGGCACCATGACCGCGATGCCCTTGTTGCTGGCCGAAGAAATGGACTTGGACTGGAGCCAGGTGCGCGTGGTGCAGTCGCCCAGTGACCCCAAGCGTTTTGGCAACCCCCGCTTTGGTGGTGGCATGACCACGGGCGCATCGCGCACGGTGCAAGGCTATTACGAGCCGCTGCGTCTGGCGGGTGCACAAGCCCGTTTGGTGATGGTGAACGCTGCGGCTCAGGCCATGGGCGTACCCGCTGCCGAGCTGCGCACCGAGGCCAGCCGCGTGATTCACAGTGGTGGCCGCGCCATGACGTATGCAGAGATCGCCAAAGTGGCGGTGGCCCCGGCCGAGTTGCCCAAGGTCGACAAAAGCATGCTCAAGCCGATGGCGCAGTTCCGCCTGATTGGCAAGGACATCCCCCGTGTGGACGTGCCCGCCAAGTCCAGCGGTCAGGCGCTGTACGGCATTGACCAGCGTTTGCCTGGCATGCTCTGGGCCTCGGTGCTGCGTGCCCCGGTGCAAGGCGAAACGCCTGAGAGCGTGGACGACAGCGCCGCCCGTGCTGTGGCGGGGGTCAAGAACGTGGTGCGCCTGCCTTATGGCGTGGCCGTGGTCGCCGATTCGTTTTACACCGCCAAAATGGCGCGCAACAAACTCAAGGTTGTCTGGAGCCAAAAATCCAAGGCCCGAGTTCAATACACCGATCAAATGCGCGTGGAGTACGCCAAGCGCGCTGAGGATTTGTATGACAAAGGCGTGGCCTTCATTGCCCACGGTGATGCGGCCAAGCAGCTGGCTGGGGCCACGCGTACCTTCAGCGCCACCTACACCAGCGAGATGGTCAGTCACATTTGCCTGGAGCCGATGAACTGCACCGCGCGTGTCGATGGCGACAAGATCGAAGTCTGGGCCCCGGCCCAATCGGCCTCGTTTGTCACCGGTACGGTGGCGGGTGCTGCGGGCTTCAAGCCTGAAAACATCACCGTCAACATCACCTTGATGGGCGGTGGTTTCGGACGTCGCGTTGAGGCCGATTATTCGGCGGATGCGGCCTTGGTGGCCAAGGCCATGCCGGGCACCCCTATCCAGGTCATTTGGACCCGCGAAGACGACATGGTGCATGACAAGTACCGCCCTATGACCGGGCAGCATTTGGTGGCCGGTGTGGACGCGCAGGGCAAGATCGTCGGCTTGTTGCACCGCGTGGTGTCCGAGGGCGTGTATGCCCGCGTGGTGCCACCGGCTTTCAAAGCCTCGGGCGGCAAAGATGCGCCCGTGATGGAGGGCACCGAAATCACTTACGACATTGCCGATCACAGCGTGCAATTCATGATCGAAGACCGTGGCATCCACGCCGGCTTTTGGCGTGCGGTGGGTCCGGGCTATACCAAGTTCGCCATCGAAACCCTGATCGACGAAGTGGCGCGAGGCGTGAAAGCAGATCCGCTGGCTTACCGCATGGACTTACTCAAGAAGAATCCGCGTGGTCAGGCCGTGCTCAAGTCGGTTGCCGACATGGCGCAATGGGGCAAAGCCAAGTTGCCCAAAGGACACGCACTGGGATTGGCATTTTCCGATGCATGGAACACCTATTGCGGCATGGTCGTGCAGGTATCCATCGAAAAAGGCCGCCCCAAGGTGCACAAAGTCTGGGCCGCTGTGGACTGCGGCCACGCTTTGCAGCCGCAAAACGTGCAGGCGCAAATCGAAGGTTCGGTGATCTTTGGTTTGTCGGCTGCACTGCACGAGCGCATGGACTTCAGGGCCGGTGAACCCCAGCAAACCAATTTGAACGCCTACCAGGTGCTGCGTGCCAACGAAGCACCCGAAGTGTTTGTCAAGGTGATGCCCACCGACAACCACCCCGGCGGTATTGGCGAAGTGGGTCTGCCCCCTTTGGCACCGGCCATTGCCAACGCGATCGCGTCACTCAGCGGCAAGCGTTTGCGCGCTTTGCCTTTGCCAATGGTGTGACTTGCTGGGGTCAGTGCGCTGCAGACGAGAGCGCACTGATTCTTGCAGCGGGACTCCTTTGCGGCAGACCATGCCGAACCCTTCGTTCTTGTTGCAGCTTGCGCCCGCGGCCGAAACGGGGGGGTGCCATCCGTGCGCGTTGCCAAGCAGCGGCGCGGTGGTTACAGGTAAGGCCGTGCCCAGCCCAAGCCCCGCGAGGTGCCGCCCGAGCTGGTATCGGCCGGGTTGTATTCGCAACCGATCCAGCCGTCCCAGCCGCATTCAGCGGCCACCTTGTCGATGGTCTGGAAGATGTGCGGCCAGTTCACTTCGCCTGTGCCCGGCTCGTGGCGGTGCGGAACTTCAGCAATCTGAAAATGCCCCACATGGCCCGTGGGCAGGTACTGCGCTATTTTTGAACTCAAATCGCCTTCCACGATTTGGCAATGGAACAGGTCCATTTGCACTTTCACATTCGCCGCGCCCACGGCTTGCACAATGCGGTGTGCGTGGTCTTGCCGGTTGAGGTGAAAGCCCGGCACGCTGCGCGTGTTGATGGGCTCGATCAGTACATCGCGCCCGATCTTGGCGGCTTCGGCTGCGGCCCATTGCAAGTTGGCTACCAGCGTTGCGTCTGCGGTTTCGGCATCTGCACTTTCGGCCCGCAGGCCCACCATGGCATGGATGCGCGGGCAGTTCAGCGCCTCGGCATAAATCAGGGCTTGCGCGAAACCGGTGCGAAATTCGCCTTCGCGACCGGGCACGCTGGCCGTGCCCCGGCTGCCCGTTTCCCAGGCTTGGGTGAAACTGGCGCTGTCGGTGCCGCCGGACGGGGTGTTGAATAACACCTGTTGCAAGCTGTTGCCCTGCAAACGGGCGGCCAGCTCTTGCGCAGAATAGGCATAGGGAAACAAATACTCCACCGCCTTAAAGCCGTCTTTGGCCGCAGCCTCAAAGCGGTCCAAAAACGGCAAATCGGGGTACATCATTGACAGGTTGGCGGCAAAGCGGGGCATGGGTTTCTTTCGGGGTGTGTACAGAGGCGAATCGTGGCGAGGGCGCCGCGCCTTCAGGGTTACCAGCGTGCGCCAAATGTTTGCCGCAGATCGTCCAGATCGCTGGCTTGCAGGGGGGGCGTGCTGGCTTGCAATTGCATGAGCCGGGCGGTTTCTTCCAGCTCTTCGAGCGTGGCCATGGCCGCGCCGGGCGTGTCGTGCCACACATTGGGTCCCAGTCGCGGCAGCATCACGGCGCGGATGGGCGTGCCGCGAGCCGCATATTGGCGGATCAGTGCGGCCACTTCCTGCGCCGCGTCCGTGCTGCCGGGGCGGTGGTAGCGCACCAGCGGCACATGGCCGACCTTCATCACAAAGTAGGGTGTGATGGCGGGCAGCAGCTCAGGGCCGTGCGCGTTCAGGCTCAGTGCCACGCAATGCGTGCTGTGGGTGTGGATCACGCAGCGCGTGTGGGTGTCGTGCTCGCAGGCGGCGGCGTAAATCTGGCGGTGCAAGGCGATGGTTTTGCTGCCCTTGTCGCCGCTGATTTGTTGACCTTGCAGGTCGAGTTTGGCCAGGCGGGCCGGGTCCAGAAAACCCAGACACGCGTCGGTGGGCGTGATGAGAAAGCCGTCATCCAGCCGCACGCTGATGTTGCCCGCCGTGGCGTGCACATAGCCGCGTTCAAACAGGCTGCGACCCACGCGACAGATTTCTTCGCGGGCTTGGGATTCGGTGAAGTTCATGCCAGCACTTTAAAGGCTTTGGTGAAGAAGTCTTCGGTGCCAAAGTTGCCCGACTTGAGGGTGATGTGCATGCCCCCGTTTGGGGTGGGCGCGTGGCACCAGGGCACGCCCGGGTCGATCTGCGGGCCGATTTGCAGCTGTGCAATGCCCAGCGCCTGCACACAAGCGCCTGAGGTTTCGCCGCCCGCCACCACCAGTTGTTGCACGCCCAACTGCACCAGACCTTGGGCCACAGCGGCGAGCGCGTGCTCCACCAAAGCGCCCGCCTCGGCCACGCCCAACTGCGCCTGCACGGCTTTGACGGCTTCGGGCTCGGCGGTCGAATACACCAGCACCGGGCCATCCTTCAACAAGGGCGCGGCCCAGGCCAGCACCTGTTGCACCACCGCATCGTTTTGGCCGTGCATGAGGCTGGCGGGGTGAATCGCCATGGCGGGCCGACCGTTGGCTTTGAAGTGCGCCACCTGTGCGTTGGTGGCCACCGAGCAGCTGCCCGAGACCACCGCTTGCAAGCCCTTGGCCGCTGGCAACTGGCTCGCTTGCGCCGAAGGCTGTAGGCCAAAGTTGGCGGGCAGACCGATCGCCACGCCCGAGCCTGCGGTGAGCAAAGGCATGCCCTTCAATGCGGGCCCGAGGCGGTGCAGGTCGTCGTTGCTGGTGGCGTCCACCACCGCCACGCCCACACCTTCAGCGCGCAGCGCGGCCATGCGTTCGTGGATGGCCGCTTCGCCCTGCGCCACCGTTTTGTAATCGATCAAACCCACTTTGCGCCGGGTTTGCGCTTGCATGACGCGTACCAGATTGGGGTCGGTCATGGGGGTGAGTGGGTGGTTTTGCATGCCCGATTCGTTGAGCAAGACATTGCCCGCGAACAGGTAGCCTTTGAACACGGTGCGGCCATTGTCTGGAAACGCCGGGGTCGCGATGGTGAAGTCGGTCTGCAGCGCGTCCATCAGTGCCTCGGTCACCGGGCCGATGTTGCCCTCGGGCGTGCTGTCAAAGGTCGAGCAGTATTTGAAATAAATTTGCTGCGCACCCTGCGCTTGCAGCCACCGCAATGCTTGCAGCGATTGTGCGATGGCCTCGGCTGCGGGCAGGGTGCGCGACTTGAGCGCCACCACCACCGCGTCCACGCCAGCGGCCAGTGGCGACGTGGGCACGCCGATGGTCTGCACCACCCGCATGCCCGAGCGCACGAGGTTGTTGGCCAGATCGGTCGCGCCGGTGAAATCATCGGCAATGCAGCCGAGTTTCAGGTCCGGTAGATGGCCCTGCTTCAACGCGCTCATGCTTTCCCCTTGGGCAATTCGATGCCTGGGAATATTTTGATGACAGCGCTGTCGTCTTCCTTGGCAAAGCCGGCTGTGCTGGCTTGCATGAACATTTGGTGCGCGGTGCTCGACAGCGGCAGCGGGAACTTGCTGGCCCGTGCCATGTCGAGCACGATGCCCAGATCTTTCACAAAAATGTCTACAGCCGACAGCGGTGTGTAGTCGGCCGCCAGCACATGGGCCATGCGGTTTTCAAACATCCAGCTGTTGCCCGCGCTGTTGGTGATGACTTCGTACAGCGCTGCCGCGTCCACCCCTTCGCGCAGGCCCAAGGCCATGGCTTCGGCGGCCGCAGCGATGTGCACGCCCGCCAGCAGCTGGTTGATGATCTTGACCTTGCTGCCCGCGCCCGCGCTGTCGCCCAGCTTGTAGACCTTGGCGGCCATGGCGTTCAAAAACGGTTCAGCCAGCGCATAGGCCTCGGGCTTGCCTGCCGTCATCATGGTCATCTGGCCGCTGGCGGCTTTGGCCGCGCCGCCCGAAATCGGGGCATCCACATAGCGCAGTCCCATGGCTTCCAGTCGAGCCTCCAGCGCCACCGACCAGTTGGGGTCGACGGTGGAGCACATCACGAACACGCTGCCGGGTTTCATGCTGGCGGCACACCCGGGCGTGGGCGTTGATCCTGTGGTGTCGCCAAACAGCACGCTTTCGGTTTGCGCCGCATTGACCACCACCGAGACGATCACGTCGCACGCCGCGCCCAACGAGGCCAGCGTGTCGTGCGCCGTGCCCCCGGCGTGGGTAAAGGCTTCAGCCACCTCGCGCCGCACATCAAACACCTGCACGCTGTGCCCAGCCCGGCGCAGCGAAGCCGCCATGCCCGAGCCCATCGCCCCTAACCCGATCAATCCGACTGTTGTCATGTCTGTTCACCCGTAAATTCAACAGGTCATCATACAAATTTTTACTTTCCGGAGGTAGCGGGTGTTAACCCGGGTGTTAACCCGGGTGGTGGCCCTTGGCGCAATGCGGTCTGGCAGGCTTCATCTCGGGCAAAAATTTTTAAGAATTCTTGAATTTGAATAATGATTATTTAATTGCTAATTTATACTTATTGATAAATTAAATAATTCGCGGAATGGATTTATAAAAAATTGTTCCCGCAGACCTGACCACGACAACAGCGCATCTGCTTTTGCAACCGGTGCCCAGGCGCTGATCTTGAAACTCATAAAGGCCATGTCCTCCCACACGTTTTCTCCCGATCCAGCGGTCAAGATTGCCTTTTTGGAGGACGATCCAGTTTTTGCGGCCGACATTTGCCGAGAGCTTGAAGCGCGGCACTACACCGTGACGCACTTTGCGACCGGGCAAGCGTGCCTCAGCCATCTGGTGAATCACGACCATGATGTGTGTTTGTTTGACTGGCATCTGCCGGACATGGCGGGAACCGAAGTCATGGCGCGCTTGAAAAATATCAACCGCATGCCACCCGTGATTTTCATGACGGGCAACGATGCCGAGGACGACGTGACGCAAGTGCTCATGGCCGGGGCTGATGACTACATCATCAAGCCGCCGATGGTTGCTGTTTTGCATGCACGCATTCAAGCCTTGCTGAGGCGTATCAAGCCGCGAGACCCCGCTGTGCAAACAGAGGAAATCGGGCGTCTGGGTATTGATTACCGCAACAAAGTGATCTTGCTCAACGGTGCGCCTGTGGCCTTGACCGGAACAGAAGCCATTCTTGCGTTTGATCTTTTTATGCAGCGTGGCCGCGTTGTGACCCGGCAACATCTTTACGGGCTGCTGGGCATTGAAGACGTGGCCATCGATACGCGCCGCCTGGATGTGCACATCAGCCATCTGCGCCGCAAATTGGCTTTGAACGCCGCCAACGGCTGGAAGCTCACATCCATTTACCAGCGCGGCTATCGGCTTGAGTTTTTGGAGGGCACATCAAAATGACATCGCATCGCCTGTTTCAGGGTCGACTGTTCTTGGCTTGGTTCGGTTTGGCAGGCTGCTTGTTTGCCTTGAGCGCGTCTGCGCAGACCAGCGCCACCGTCGATTGGCGTTACACCGTCAGGCCACAAGACACGGTGTCCAACTTGGCTCTTCAGTACCTCAAACCCACGTTCACATGGCAAGAGTTGGCCCGATACAACCGCCTGCCCAATAACGGCGTTATCCAGGTCGGCGCACAGCTGCGCATGCCTTTGAGCTGGCTGGCAGTCAAGCAGGCGCAGGCCAAATTGACGGCCATTTCGGGTGATGTGCAGATCCAAGATCTCAAAGGTGCTTGGCGGCAGGCCCAAGCGGGGGAGGCCGTGCAAACGGGTCAACAAATCAAGGTGGGCATCAACAGCAGTGCCCGAGTCCAATTTGCCGATGCCTCCGAACTGGTCATGCAACCCCAATCGTCTGTGCTCATGGACACCCTCAGTGTTTACGCTGGCGGCTATATGGCCGACACCCAATTGCGTTTGCAAGGCGGCCGTGTCGAGGTGCATGCCAACCCGCAAGGTCGACAAGGCCAAAAATTCGAGATCATCACCCCTGCTGCGGTGGCCTCGGTGCGGGGCACCCAATTTGTGGTGGATGCCCAAAATGGGCGATCGCTGCAACAAACCCTTGAAGGGCAAGTCGCCTTGCAAACGACCCAAGGTCATGTTTTGGTGCAAGAAGGTTTTGGCAGTGCCGTCAAGCTCGGAGAAAAACCCATCGCCCCCGAAGTCATCAAACCTGCGCCCGTCTTTCAAAGCCCCGCGTCCCGCTTTGTCGATTTCCCGATGGCGTTCAAATGGGGGCCGCAAACCGAAGTCAAGGGCTGGGTCGTGCAAGTGGGCCGCGACCCGCAAATGGCCCAATTGGTTTTGACGCACCAAGCCGACAGCCCCTTTTTTGATGCTGGCGGCCTGGCCGATGGCCGCTATTACTTGCGCGCCTGGACGCTCGACGACAAGGGCATGCCGAGCAAGACCGTGTTGCACCCCTTCGAAGTGGACATTCCCCGCAAACTGCAAGGTGCTGTCATTCAGCTGGCACCTCACTATGTGAGCATGGGTTCTATGACGATCGATTTGGTGCCTTTGCCCCCAGGGCAGCGCTATCTGGTGCAAGTCACCCGGGATGCAGAAGGCCGCCAACCGGTTTGGTACCAAGCCAATGCCGGCGTGGTGCTGTCTTTGCCCCAGCTGCCTGCACAAGATCATCCTTATCACCTGTGGATCTGGATCTATTGATGTGAAATGGTCACCGCTGACTGACCGCACCTCCACGGGTTTATGGCTGGTGTGCATCACTTTGGTGCTGTGCATCACTGGCGCTTTATCGCGCATCGACAATGTCATTTACGACGCTGCGCAGCAAAACACCGATCGCGACATTCCAACCGATGTGGTGTTGGTCACCATCGACGAGCAAAGCCTGTCCAGCTTGGGCCGCTGGCCTTGGTCAAGGCGCATGCACGCTCAGTTGATCGATCGCTTGCATGCCGATGGTGCCAAGGCCATCGGGTTTGACGTGATGTTCAGTGAACCCCAAAAAGAAGACTTGGCGGCAGACCGCTTGCTGGCCGACGCCATGGCGCGGGCTGGCAATGTGGTTTTGCCCGTGGTCATCGAAAAAGTCCGCAGCAATGGGCAATTGGTCGAAACATTGCCTTTGTCCCCGCTGGTAAGGCATGCCGCCGCTTTGGGCCGCGTACATGCCGAACTGGATGCCGACACCATCGCCCGGAGCATCACCCTGTGGGAGGGCTTGGACCAGCCGGTCTGGCCGCATTTTGCGCAAGCCATGCTCACCGTGGCCGGGCAGCTGCCCGTCCCGTTTTCCCGCCACGCACCCCAAGTCCAGGGCCAGGGAGTGGCCATGTTGACCAAGCTCGATCAGCGGTACATCAACTTCTCAACCGCCCAGCGCCACTTGCACAGCTTGTCCTATCTGCAAGTGCTACGCGGCGAGTTCAGGCCCGACACTTTTCGGGGCAAGCTGGTGCTGGTGGGCTCCACCGCTTCCGGCATGGCCGACAGCCTGCCCACGCCGGTCTCTGGTTTAAGGCAGCCCATGGCCGGCGTGGAGTTCTTGGCCAACGCCATGGTCTCCATTCGGTCACAAACGCTGATCACACGCGCACCTTTGTGGCTCAGCACTTTGCTGGCCTGCACTTTGGCCTTGATGCCCATGCTGTGGCTGCCCTACAGCCGCACCCGCACTGGGCTGGTGGCCACCATTGCTTTTGCCGTGCTGGTGCTGGCTGCGGCCATGGCCTTGCCGGTGTGGTGGTGTGTTTGGGTCCCCATGTCTGCCGGATTGCTCGGGCTGTTGTGCGCTTATCCCATCTGGTCCTGGCGCAAGCTTGAATCGGCCAGCCAGTTTCTCGACTCAGAATTGAGCCGCCTGCAACAAGAGTTGGGCAGCGTCGGGCCAATCGCGCTCGGCACAGATGCCCAAGCGCCGCATTCTGATGCAGACCCATTTCAGCGCCGCATTGACCAAGTCCGTGCGGCCACGGCCCTGCTGCAGCATTTGGATCAAACCCAACGCGAAACCTTGGCCTTTGTCTCGCATGACATCCGTGTGCCGCTGGCCAGTGCTGCAGCCCAAATCAAAAGTGAGCTGGGTGAACACCACCCCACCCACAAGCAAATGGTGCGGGCCTTGGCCTGGACGGAAGACTTCTTGCAAACCTCACGCGCTCAAATGTTGCGACCCGACAGCTTTTCCGAGCTGGATGTGATGGCCCTGCTGCACGAGGTGGCCGATGACATCTACCCCTTGGCGATGGCCAGTGCATTGACTTTGACGCTTGACCTGCCCGATGAGCCGGTTTGGATTCAAGGGAACTTCGACACCTTGTCCCGTGCGATGGCCAATTTGCTGAGCAATGCCCTCAAGTTCTCGCCACCGGGAGGGCTGGTCAGATTGAGCGCCAAGCTCGGCGGCGGTCAGGTCCACATTCGCGTCACAGACCAAGGCCCGGGTATCGCCCCGCAAGACATCGAACGGCTGTTCAAGCGTTTCAGCCGTTTGGAGCCCAGACCCGCCAGCTTGCAGACAGGCGTTGGCTTGGGTTTGTATTTTGTTCAGACCACAGTTCACAAACACGGCGGAACTGTGACCGTGGTCAGCAAGCCAGGCGAGACCACAGTTGTTGTGAATTTGAAAACTTAAACAATACGCAGTGCTAAAATGATCGAATAACAATTCTTAACAGTTTGTTTACTTTTTATTAGCTAAAGTTGATAGAACAAATTTTAATCACCTCCTAAGCCATGCAAATCCAAATCATTTCCGCAGACTCTCAAAATGTCACCCGTTTGGCTGTGGCAGAACACAAGGCGGGGCAAGCAGCGGTGAAGCATGTTGTTCAACCCGGACAAAAAATCACCCTGCTTGTGGATGGTGTGACCTTGAAGGGCAGCCAGGTCGTTGGCTCCAAAAAACTCAAACTTGTTAAGTCTGACAAAAACTTAGTTATTGAGACCGAGGATGGCACCGAGAAAATTGTTGAGCTGAGTGATTTTTTTGAACAAAAAGACACTGTCCTGACCGGCAATGAGTGGGTCTTTGACGAGGGAAGTCTGTTGCAGACCCTTGATGAGGGTGTGGTTGCTTTGGCAGTGCCAGCGGCACCGGCTTTGGGCAGCGCGATGGTCGGGGTTGCCGCAGGTGGCTTCAGTGCTGCAGGTGTGGGCGCGGCCGCAGCAGGCATTGGCCTGATTGCTGGAGGCGGCGGGGGCGACACAACACCTATCGCAACGACTAATCCATTCGACAAGATCGAGGCCTACAACAACGGCAACGGCACCACGCCAGCCGCTTTGACGCCCGCCGACTATGAAGCTGCTGGTATCACCGGGGTTACGCCCGACAACGTCGCGGCTGTCAACGCGCAAGTGCTCAAGCAAGACGTGGGCGGAGCCAACACTGTGGGTGAGGTGCAATTGCTGGTCACAGCGGCCAATGCGGCGCTGGCCAAGATTGAGGCCTACAACAACGGCAATGGCATCACGCCCCCAGCGCTCACCGTGACCGATTACGTCAACGCAGGCGTGACCGGGGTCACACTCGATAACTTGGCTGCTGTGAATGCCCAAGTGTTGGCGAAAGACTGGACAGAAACGGACACCACGCCCGAAGTGCAAGCGCTGGTCACGGCCGCCAATGCTGCGCTGGCCAAGATTGAGGCCTACAACAACGGCAACGGCATCACTCCTGCCGCTTTGACGCTCGCTGACTATAAAGCTGCTGGTATCACCGGGGTTACGGAAGACAACGTCGCGGCTGTCAACGCGCAAGTGCTCAAGCAAGTCGTTGGTGGAGCCAACACTGTGGGTGAGGTGCAAGCGCTGGTCGATGCCGCCAATGCGGCGCTGGCCAAGATTGAGGCCTACAACAACGGCAATGGCACCACGCCAGCCGCTTTGACGCCCGCCGACTATGAAGCTGCTGGTATCACCGGGGTTACGCCCGACAACGTCGCCGTTGTCAACGCGCAGGTGCTCAAGCAAATCGAGGGGGGAGCCAACACTGTGGGCGAAGTACAAGCGCTGGTGAACGGTTTGAAGACCGCTGCAGCCAACCTGGGCGTGTTCGCCGAAGCCAACACCCAGGGCATCGCCACACCGACAGGCACCGTGCCTGTCTTGGCCAACTACACCGCTGCAGGCGTGACGGGCGTGACCGATGGCAGTCCCACTATCAATCAGGTGGGCTTCATGGCGGTCAGCCTCACGGTAGTCGCTGATACTGCAGATACGACCGAAGCGACCTACGGAAACATCAAGGCGATCAACGACTCACTGGCCAGCGCGGCAGTGACGGGTGCCAAAGCGGACACCCCTGCAAAGCTGCAAGCGATCGTGGACGCGTACAAAGCCATCTTGGCCGAAGCCAACGATGCCGACAACACAGCAGGTGATGGCACAACAGATGCCACCCCGGCAATTGACCCGACAAAGGAACAATACGCCACCATCGGTGCCAACATTGGTGCAGCGGCGACAGACGCAGACAACTTGGCCTTGCTCAACGACATCGTGGGCAGTGTGCAATTTGCTGACGTGGACACGATTGTCGAGATTGAAAACTTGGCCCGGATTGCCAACGCGATCCAAACCGTGGCCGCAGGCGGCACAGCAAGCCCAGCGCTTAGCCCGGCAGACTTGGGCAAGATTGGCCTGGCCAACGTGACCCCCGAGAACTTGGACGCCGTGCTGGCGGCCATTGCCGGCAAAGACAACGGCGGCGGCGAAACCGACAGCCTGCTTGAATTGCAAACGCTGGTGAATGGTTTGAACACCGCTGCAGCCAACCTGGGCGTGTTCGCCGAAGCCAACACCCAGGGCCTTGCTACACCGACAGGCACCGTGCCTGTCTTGGCCAACTACACCGCCGCAGGTGTGACGGGCGTGACCGATGGTGCCAACGGCAACATCAGCGCGATCAACGACGCACTGGCCAGCGCGGCAGTGACGGGTGCCAAGGCGGACACCCCTGCAGAGCTGCAAGCGATTGTGGACGCGTACAAAGCGATCTTGGCCGAAGCCAACGACGCCGACAACACGGCAGGTGATGGCACAACAGATGCCACCCCGACCGTTGACCCGACACCTGCGCAATACGCTGCCATCGGTGCTGACATTGGTGCAGCGGCGACAGACGCAGACAACCTGGCTTTGCTCAACGACATCGTGGGTGCCAAGCAGTTTGCAGACGTGGACACGATCGCCGAGATCAACGAGTTGGCCCGGATTGCCAACGCGATCCAAACTGTGGCCGCAGGCGGCACAGCAAGCCCAGCGCTTAGCCCGGCAGACTTGGGCAAGATTGGCCTGGCCAACGTGACCCCCGAGAACTTGGACGCCGTGCTGGCGGCCATTGCCGGCAAAGACAACGGCGGCGGCGAAACCGACAGCTTGGGTGAACTGCAAACGCTGGTGAATGGTTTGAACACCGCTGCAGCCAACCTGGGCGTGTTCGCCGAAGCCAACACCCAGGGCATCGCCACACCGACAGGCACCGTGCCTGTCTTGGCCAACTACACCGCCGCAGGCGTGACGGGCGTGACCGATGGTGCCAACGGCAACATCAGCGCGATCAACGACGCACTGGCCAGCGCGGCAGTGACGGGTGCCAAGGCGGACACCCCTGCAGAGCTGCAAGCGATTGTGGACGCGTACAAAGCGATCTTGGCCGAAGCCAACGACGCCGACAACACAGCAGGTGATGGCACAACAGATGCCACCCCGACCGTTGACCCGACACCAGCTCAATACGCTGCCATCGGTGCTGACATTGGTGTAGCGGCGACAGACGCAGACAACCTGGCCTTGCTCAACGACATCGTGGGTGCCAAGCAGTTTGCAGACGTGGACACGATCGCCGAGATCAACGAGTTGGCCCGGATTGCCAACGCGATCCAAACTGTGGCCGCAGGCGGCACAGCAAGCCCAGCGCTTAGCCCGGCAGACTTGGGCAAGATTGGCCTGGCCAACGTGACCCCCGAGAACTTGGACGCCGTGCTGGCGGCCATTGCCGGCAAAGACAACGGCGGCGGCGAAACCGACAGCTTGGGTGAACTGCAAACGCTGGTGAATGGTTTGAACACCGCTGCAGCCAACCTGGGCGTGTTCGCCGAAGCCAACACCCAGGGCCTTGCTACACCGACAGGCACCGTGCCTGTCTTGGCCAACTACACCGCCGCAGGTGTGACGGGCGTGACCGATGGTGCCAACGGCAACATCAGCGCGATCAACGACGCACTGGCCAGCGCGGCAGTGACGGGTGCCAAGGCGGACACCCCTGCAGAGCTGCAAGCGATTGTGGACGCGTACAAAGAGATCTTGGCCGAAGCCAACGACGCCGCCAACACAGCAGGCGATACCGTGGCAGACGCCACACCGGCAGTAGACCCGACAGCGGCGCAATACGCGGCTATCGGTGCTGACATTGGTGTAGCGGCGACAGACGCAGACAACCTGGCCTTGCTCAACGACATCGTGGGTGCCAAGCAGTTTGCAGACGTGGACACGATCGCCGAGATCAACGAGTTGGCCCGGATTGCCAACGCGATCCAAACTGTGGCCGCAGGCGGCACAGCAAGCCCAGCGCTTACGGTCGAAGACTTGGCGAAGATCGGACTCGACACCAGCAAGGTGACAACTGATAACCTGGCTGCTGTGCTGGCGGCCATTGCCGGCAAAGACAACGGTGGCGGCGAAACCGACAGCTTGGGCGAATTGCAAAGCATCTTGGACAGTGTCACGGCCACGGTGCAAACCGCCATGAATGACATCCGTGACGCTGCCCAAAACAACACTGCCACAGACAACAGTCCCAGCGTCACTTTGTACGACCTCGTTGGCGTGATAGGGGTTAATGCGGACAACGTGGCCGCCATCAACAGTGCACTCAACACGACCAGCATTGACGGCAGCAAAGCCGATACGCCAGCCAAAGTGCAAACCATCGTGGACGCGTACAAAGCGATCTTGGCCGAAGCCAACGACGCCGACAACACAGCAGGTGATGGCACAACAGATGTCACCCCGACCGTTGACCCGACACCTGCGCAATACGCTGCCATCGGTGCTGACATTGGTGCAGCGGCGACAGACGCAGACAACCTGGCTTTGCTCAACGACATCATTGGCGGACAGCAAACCACTGGTGTGGATCGTGTGGAAGAGATCAACGAGTTGGCCCGGATTGCCAACGCGATCCAAACTGTGGCCGCAGGCGGCACAGCAAGCCCAGCGCTTAGCCCGGCAGACTTGGGCAAGATTGGCCTGGCCAACGTGACCCCCGAGAACTTGGACGCCGTGCTGGCGGCCATTGCCGGCAAAGACAACGGCGGCGGCGAAACCGACAGCCTGCTTGAATTGCAAACGCTGGTGAATGGTTTGAACACCGCTGCAGCCAACCTGGGCGTGTTCGCCGAAGCCAACACCCAGGGCATCGCCACACCGACAGGCACCGTGCCTGTCTTGGCCAACTACACCGCCGCAGGCGTGACGGGCGTGACCGATGGTGCCAACGGCAACATCAGCGCGATCAACGACGCACTGGCCAGCGCGGCAGTGACGGGTGCCAAGGCGGACACCCCTGCAGAGCTGCAAGCGATTGTGGACGCGTACAAAGCGATCTTGGCCGAAGCCAACGACGCCGCCAACACAGCAGGCGATGGCACAACAGATGCCACCCCGACCGTTGACCCGACACCTGCGCAATACGCTGCCATCGGTGCTGACATTGGTGCAGCGGCGACAGACGCAGAAAATCTGGCCTTGCTCAACGACATCGTGGGTGCCAAGCAGTTTGCAGACGTGGACACGATCGCCGAGATCAACGAGTTGGCCCGGATTGCCAACGCGATCCAAACTGTGGCCGCAGGCGGCACAGCAAGCCCAGCGCTTAGCCCGGCAGACTTGGGCAAGATTGGCCTGGCCAACGTGACCCCCGAGAACTTGGACGCCGTGCTGGCGGCCATTGCCGGCAAAGACAACGGCGGCGGCGAAACCGACAGCTTGGGTGAACTGCAAACGCTGGTGAATGGTTTGAACACCGCTGCAGCCAACCTGGGCGTGTTCGCCGAAGCCAACACCCAGGGCCTTGCTACACCGACAGGCACCGTGCCTGTCTTGGCCAACTACACCGCCGCAGGTGTGACGGGCGTGACCGATGGTGCCAACGGCAACATCAGCGCGATCAACGACGCACTGGCCAGCGCGGCAGTGACGGGTGCCAAGGCGGACACCCCTGCAGAGCTGCAAGCGATTGTGGACGCGTACAAAGCGATCTTGGCCGAAGCCAACGACGCCGACAACACAGCAGGTGATGGCACAACAGATGCCACCCCGACCGTTGACCCGACACCTGCGCAATACGCTGCCATCGGTGCTGACATTGGTGCAGCGGCGACAGACGCAGAAAATCTGGCCTTGCTCAACGACATCGTGGGTGCCAAGCAGTTTGCAGACGTGGACACGATCGCCGAGATCAACGAGTTGGCCCGGATTGCCAACGCGATCCAAACTGTGGCCGCAGGCGGCACAGCAAGCCCAGCGCTCACCGTAGAAGACTTGACCAAGATCGGGTTGTCCACCACCAGCCTGACGCCGGCCAACTTGACTGCTGTGCTGGCGGCCATTGCAGGCAAGGACAACGGCGGCGGCGAAACCGACAGCCTGCTTGAACTGCAAGCCATCATCGACAGTGTGGACACCGCTGGGCCAACCGTGGTTTCTGTGGCCTTTAACGGCACCACCGGCGCAAACGGTGGCTGGTTGAATGAGGGCGACACCGTCACCTTCACCGTTAACTTCAATGAAAACGTTTTTGTCACGGGCACACCTCAGTTGCAGCTCAACGTAGGCGGCACACTGGTGCAAGCCTCTTATGTGAGCGGCGCCGGTGGCATGGCCTTGACTTTCAACTACACCATCCAAGCGACTCAAAACGACTCGGATGGCGTCAGCATCGAAGCCAACAGCTTGGGCTTCAACGGCGGCAGCATCAAGGACAGCACAGGTAACGTGGCCATCCTGACGCATGCAGGCTCTAGCGCCACCAACCCGCAGGACTACCGAGTGGACACCACCGCGCCCGTCATCACCGCCATGGCGACTGGTGTGGCCGACAACGAAGGCACTTACCAAGGTAACGTGGCTTCGGGCAGCACGACCAACGACACCAGCTTGACCGTGACCGGCACTCTGGGCGGCGCGAATGCCGGGGCTGCTTTGGTCTCTGGCGAAAGCCTGCGCGTGTTCGATGGCAGCACTTATCTGGGCAACGCTGTGGTCACCGTCAATGCCGGTGGCCAAAGCATCTGGAGTTTTGACGACACCCGCACACTGGCCAATAACCAGACCGTGAGCTATACCGCTCGCGTGACCGACGCGGCACTGAACCAAGCCGCTGCAGGCACGGCCTATACCGTCACGGTGGACACCACAGTACCGACTACCCTGGCGGCTGTGACTGGCCTGACCGACAACTACGGTGCCTTACAAGGCAACGTGGCCTCAGGCGGCACGACAGATGACCAATCTCTGACGGTGACCGGCACTTTGGGTGGCGCGACAGCTGGGGCCAGCTTGGCCTCAGGCGAGACCGTGCGGATCTACGATGGTGCCACCTATCTGGGCAACGCCACGGTGACCGTGGTGGGCAGTGGCCAAAGCACCTGGAGCTACATTGACACCCGCACACTGGCCAACAGCCAGACCGTGAGCTACACAGCCCAAGTGGCAGACAATGCTTTGAACCAAAGTGCGGCAGGACCGGCCTACACCGCCACGGTGGACATCATGGCGCCGGCACAACCGGCAGCGCCTACGGCTTACACCGACAACGCTGGCCCCCTGACCAACGACAACAGCACAGCGCTGACCAGCGACGACACTACGCCTGGCATCGTCGTGGGCACTGGCCTGACTACGCCCAAGCTTTACGTGGACGGCGTCTTAGTGGCGGCCACCTACAACGCGACCACGGGTACGCTCACACCGGATGTGGCCCTCACGCCGGGCGGCAACCGCGTCTTCACCTACACCGTGAGCGATGCAGCTGGAAACGAGAGCCAGCAAAGCGCTGGCCTGAGCATCAACATTGACATTGCACCGCCAGCGAACAGCGCCGCTGTGACCGGCTTGGTGGACAACGTTGGCACTGTTACAGGCAACGTGGCCTCGGGCGGCACGACAGACGACCAATCTCTGACGGTGACCGGCACTTTGGGTGGCGCGACAGCTGGGGCCAGTTTGGCCGCAGGCGAGACTGTGCGCATCTATGACGGTGCCACTTATCTGGGCAACGCCACGGTGAGCGTGGTGGGCAGTGGCCAAAGCACCTGGAGCTTCATTGACAACCGAACACTGGCCAATAACCAGACCGTGAGCTACACAGCCCAAGTGGCAGACAGCGCTTTGAACCAAACCGCGGCAGGCACGGCCTACACCGCCACAGTGGACATTACTGCGCCAGCGAACAGCGCCGCTGTGACCGGCTTGGTGGACAACGTTGGCACTGTTACAGGCAACGTGGCCTCGGGCGGCACGACAGACGACCAATCTCTGACGGTGACCGGCACTTTGGGTGGCGCGACAGCTGGGGCCAGCTTGGCCGCAGGCGAGACTGTGCGCATCTATGACGGTGCCACTTATCTGGGCAACGCCACGGTGAGCGTGGTGGGCAGTGGCCAGAGCACCTGGAGTTACATCGACACTCGCACGCTGGCCAATAACCAGACCGTGAGCTACACAGCCCAAGTGGCAGACAGCGCTTTGAACCAAACCGCGGCAGGCACGGCCTACACCGCCACAGTGGACATTACTGCGCCAGCGAACAGCGCCGCTGTGACCGGCTTGGTGGACAACGTTGGCACTGTTACAGGCAACGTGGCCTCGGGCGGCACGACAGACGACCAATCTCTGACGGTGACCGGCACCTTGGGTGGCGCGACAGCTGGGGCCAGCTTGGCCGCAGGCGAGACTGTGCGCATCTATGACGGTGCCACTTATCTGGGCAACGCCACGGTGAGCGTGGTGGGCAGTGGCCAAAGCACCTGGAGCTTCATTGACAACCGAACACTGGCCAATAACCAGACCGTGAGCTACACAGCCCAAGTGGCCGACAGCGCTTTGAACCAAACCGCGGCAGGCACGGCCTACACCGCCACAGTGGACATTACTGCGCCAGCGAACAGCGCAGCTGTGACTGGCGTGCAAGACAACTGGGGTGCCTACCAAGGCAACTTGGCCTCGGGCAGTGTGACCGATGACAACAGTTTGAGTGTGAGCGGCACCTTCGGTGGTGCGACAGCCGGTGCCAGCTTGGCCTCAGGCGAGACCGTGCGGATCTACGACGGTGCCACCTATCTGGGCAATGCCACGGTGAGCGTGGTGGGCAGTGGCCAAAGCACCTGGAGCTACACAGAGACCCGCGCGCTGGCTAATAACCAGACCGTGAACTACACAGCCCAAGTGGCCGATGCGGCCTTGAACCAAACTGCAGCAGGAGCGGCGTACACCGTCACGGTGGACACCCAGGCGCCAGCAAACAGCGCAGCTGTGACCGCCGTGCAGGACAACTATGGTGTCTTGCAAGGTAACGTGGCCTCGGGTGGCAGGACCGATGACACCAGCTTGAGCTTGAGCGGTACATTTGGCGGCGCGACAGCTGGGGCCAGCTTGGCCGCAGGCGAAGCTTTGCGCATTCAAGACAACGGCAATTTCGTGGGCAACGCCACGGTGACTGTGGTGGCTGGTGGCCAAAGTACTTGGACCTTCATCGACACCCGCACACTGGTCAACAACCAGACCCTGAGCTATGTGGCACGAACGGTGGATGTGGCACTGAACCACACCGCACCAGGCACGGCCTACACGATCACGGTGGACACCGCACCGCCAGCGAACAGCGCAGCCGTGACCGGCGTGCAGGACAGCATCGGTGCCTACCAAGGTAACGTGGCCTCGGGTGGCAGGACCGATGACACCAGCTTGAGCTTGAGCGGTACATTTGGCAGCGTCACAGCTGGGGCCAGCTTGGCCGCAGGCGAGACTGTGCGCATCTATGACGGTGCCACTTATCTGGGCAACGCCACGGTGAGCGTGGTGGGCAGTGGCCAAAGCACCTGGAGTTACATCGACACCCGCACACTGGCCAACAACCAGGTCGTGAGCTACACCGCCCGCGTGGCAGACAGCGTCATGAACGAAACTGCGGCAGGCACGGCCTACAGCGTCACGGTGGACACCGCACCGCCAGCGAACAGCGCAGCTGTGACCGGCTTGGTGGACAACATCGGTGCCTATCAAGGCAACGTGGCCTCGGGCGGCACGACAGATGACCAATCTCTGACGGTGACCGGCACCTTGGGTGGCGCGACGGCTGGGGCCAGCTTGGCCTCAGGCGAGACCGTGCGGATCTACGACGGTGCCACTTATCTGGGCAACGCCACGGTGAGCGTGGTGGGCAGTGGCCAGAGCACCTGGAGCTTCAACGACACCCGCACACTGGCCAACAACCAGACCGTGAGCTACACAGCCCAAGTGGCCGATGCGGCCTTTAACCAAACCGCGGCAGGCACGGCCTACACCGCCACGGTGGACATTACTGCGCCAGCGAGCAGCGCCGCTGTGACCGGCGTGACGGACAACGTAGGCATCATCACAGGCAACGTTGCCTCGGGTGGCAGGACCGATGACACCAGCTTGAGCTTGAGCGGTACATTTGGCGGCGCGACAGCTGGGGCCAGCTTGGCCTCAGGCGAGACTGTGCGGATCTACGACGGTGCCACCTATCTGGGCAACGCCACAGTTAGCGTGGTGGGCAGTGGCCAAAGCACCTGGAGTTACATCGACAGTCGCACGCTGGCCAACAACCAGGCCGTGAGCTACACATCCCAAGTGGCAGACAGCGCCTTGAACCAAACCGTGGCAGGCACGGCTTACAGCATCACGGTGGACACTGCCCCGCCATTGAACAGCGCAGCCGTGACAGGCGTGGCTGACAACGTAGGCGCTGTCACAGGCAATGTGGCCTCGGGTGGCACGACCGATGACAGCAGCTTGAGTTTGAGCGGTACATTTGGCGGTGCGACAGCTGGGGCCAGTTTGGCCGCAGGCGAGACCGTGCGCATCTATGACGGTGCCACTTATCTGGGCGATGCCAGCGTGAGCGTGGTGGGCAGTGGACAGAGCACCTGGAGCTACACCGACACCCGGACACTGGCCAATGCCCAGACCGTGAGCTACACCGCCCGCGTGGCAGACAGCGTCATGAACGAAACTGCGGCAGGCACGCCTTACAGTGTCACTGTGGAAACCAATACTTTGGATTTAGGAACAGTGTCCGGCGTCAACTTGAACCTCATTAACAAGGTCACTACGGCCAACGGCAAGGTGTACTATTTCCTTGACAATTCTGGTGATGGCATTGCTGCAGCTGGGGATGGCATCACCCACAATCTGCTGGATACCTTGCTCAATGGCGGTCCTGATACTGTGAATACGCAAACCACTGGCGCGGTCAAGGGTGTTGACGATGCCCGCACCGTTTTGGTAAATGGGTACACCTTGGTGTTGCCAACCATGACCGAGTTGCTTGCGTTGTACAACGATCCGTTGTCGAATCCGCCACCGGGCTGGATGAGCGCAAACTACTGGTCTGCGACGCTTTGGTCTCTAAACCAGCACGGCTTTGTATCTCTGCTTAACGGCAATCAGACCTTTGCCTCCGCTGATGAAAGTCCCGTCTATGTGGCGTTTCAGGTGTTGTGATGCTTGTTGTGCACAAAGTGCATTTTTTGAAGTTTGAGATGTGAACTTTGAATCTGAACTTCGGCCTGTGGCCGAAGTTTGGGTGTTTTTCGACGCGCAGCATCAGGTGTTGATCAACCCGCGCTTTACAAGCGCCCTGATCGTTTTTACGGTCGACCTGGCCCAAGACCTGACACCCCTTGGGCACGGGCCATTTTTTTGCAAAGATGACATAACTGAGCAACGTTCGCGTAACAGCGACAGATAAACCATGCTGAATGACATCACAAAATACATGAGCGCAGCCAAGACGGCTGCCGATTTGGCTTTGTCGATTGGGTCGATCCAAAACATGGTGACGCGTGGTGAATTGAAAGCCATGCGAACACAGGGTGGCCACTGGCGGATTGACACCCATTCAATTGATGCGTACCGCAAAGCCCACAACTACAGAGATCGTCCCAACAGCGGCAAGATTTGCATCTTGCACCAAGGCGATGACCTAGACCCTTTGCTGGTTCAAAGCCTGGACCCTGATGCGATTCAATTGATGTTGCATCCGCTGGAATTGCTGGGCATTGAGCCCCACATCAGCGTGTTGTTCATCGATGCGCGTTACGTCTTGCAGCAAACGATGCACGAGAGAATGATCGAGGGCTTGCAAAGAAAGTACAAGTTTTTCATCTACAACAGCCAGGTGTTGCCTGAAAGCAGCCCTTTCTTGCGCATCCCTGATCTGCTGTTCGTGCCGGGCATGATCAACGCAGAGTTCATTTCTGGTTATGCCGTGGCCCAGCGGCTGGAACAAAAAACCCAGCGCGGGCCATTGAGCATGCCAGAGGCGGTAGTCAGTCCAGGTTGATCTTGGCGTAGCTGGCCACCTTTTTCCACTGCGCCATGTCGGCTTGCATGAAGCTGGCCATGCCCTGCGCATTGACCCAGGTGGGCTCGGCCCCGGCTTTTTGGATTGCGGCTTTGACTTCGGCTTGGTTGGCCACGCGCTCGAGCGCTTGTTCCAGCTTTTGCTGCACCGGGGCAGGCAAGCCTGCAGGTGCGGCCAAGCCAAACCATGCAAAAACCTGATAGCCCTTGATGCCCGCCTCTTCCATGGTGGGCACGTTGGGCAGCGCGCTGCTGCGCTGGGGCGTAGTCACGGCAATGGCCTTGAGCTTGCCTCCGTTGATCAGGCCCAAAGCCGAGGGCAGGTTGTCAAACATCATGCTGACTTCATCGGCCATGACGGCCGTCAGGCCTGCCGCTGCACCCCGGTAGGGGATGTGCGTGATGAACAAACCGGACAGGCTTTTGTAGAGTTCGGCGCTCAGGTGCAAAGAAGTGCCTTGTCCGTTGGACGCGTAATTGAGTTGGCCGGGCTTGGCTTGGATGCGGCTGCTCAGGTCGGCCACCGACTGGATGCCCGACGCCGGGTTGACCACCAGCACATTGGGCACACGGCCCAGCAGGCCGACCGGCACGATTTGCTCGGGTTTGTAAGGCAGTTTGGTGTAGAGCGCCGGGCTTATGGTGAGCGGTGGTGACGCCATCAAGAGCGTGTAGCCATCGGCTTGTGCGCGGGCCGCTTCGGCTGCGCCCAAGTTGCCACCGGCACCGGGCTTGTTGTCGATGACGATCGGTTGGCCCAGTTCTTGTGCCAGTTTGGGCGCCACCAATCGGGCCATGTTGTCGATCAGACCACCCGGTGGAAAAGGCACTACCAATTTGATGGGGCGTGCAGGCCATGCCTGAGCCAACGCGGATGTGGTCAGCAAAGGCGATACCGCGACCAAGGCGGCGGCTGCCGCAATCCAGTTTCTGCGTTGCATGAGGTGTCTCCTGATTCAGATTAATCAGGTCATCATACAAATTTTGAAAGAGCCTGACATCAGGGAGAACACGGGGCCTGACGCAGCCATCCCATCACCCACAGGGCCAGCGCCTGCCATAGGCGCTGGCTTGTCGCGTGGCTCAGTCAAATCCCCGGACCATCAGCACAGGCACGGGCGACATGCGCATCACCTGCTCTGCGCCGCTGCCCAGCAAGACGCGGCCAATGCCGCGTCGGCCGTGCGTGCCCAGCACAATCAGGTCGGCACCCCAGTTGCCCGCCTCATCGGCCACCGATTCCCCCAAACGTTGGCCGACCCGATCCACCAAGCGTGTGTCTGCTTTGACCTTGGCTGCACTGGCCAGCGCCATGCCGCTTTGCAAAATGGTGTGGCCGCTTTCGCGGGCCAGTTGAACCATCTCGCCTGAATAGGCGTGGCTGCTGAGCAGTGACAACTCGTCAATGCAGTAGATGAGGCGCACTTCGGCTTGGTCTGCCTGTGCCAACTTGAGGGCATAGTCCAGCGCTTTGTTGGACGTGTTGCTGCCATCAATGGGCACCAGAATTTTTTTGAACAAAGACATCGTGGTCTCCACAAATGAATGCGACCACCGTCCCATCAGGGGGCGTGTTTCCGGGCGCATGGGGTTGATCGGCTTCTGAATGAAAAGAGCCCCCATGTTAGAAAAGCAGCCGTCGATCTGCCAGTGATCGACCGGTCAATTTGAGGCAGCGAGATGGGCTATACCGAACTGTGTAGGCATCGGCCTGACCCGCAAAAAAGCCACGCCGGTAAGCCGGCGTGGCCTGGATGAAATGCGCTGCAAGTGCGCTGTATGTGCGCTGTATGTGCGCTTCAAAAGCGCAGGGGCAATGGCTTACTGTGCAACCGCTTCGATGGCGATGTCGATGCGAACTTCGTCACCCACGTAAGGCGCGTATTTGCCGGCGTTGAACTCGGTGCGCTTGATGGTGGTGAAGGCGTTGGCGCCCAGCGCTGGCTTTTTCATCATGGGGTGGGGCATGGCCTGGAAGCTGGTGACCGTGAGGGTCACGGGCTTGGTCACGCCTTTGATGGTCAGCTGGCCTTCGATGGCTTTGGGCTTGTCGCCTTCAAACACCACTTTGGTGGACTTGAAGGTGGCGGTGGGGAACTTGGCGGTGTCGAGGAAGTCTTCGCCTTGGATGTGGCCATTGAAGTCGGCAAAACCGGTGTTGACCGATTTCATGTCGATCACGACGTCCACCGCGCCGGTTTTGGCTTCGGTATCTAAAACGACTTTACCGGTGGTGTTGCTGAAGCTGCTCAGCTGGGTCGAGTAGCCAAAGTGCGAGTACGAGAAACGCGGGAAGGTGTGCGAGCCGTCGACGTTGTAGGTCACGGGCGCGGCCAGGGCCGAGCCTGCGGCCACCGATGCGAAGGCCAAAGCGGCTGCGATTTTTTTGAAAGATGTCATGGGAAAGCTCCTGTTGGTGAAGAAAGGTTGAGAGGGGTTGAAAGAGGGGTCCATGTCTTGGGATGCTTACTTGCTGAGCGCCGTGGCAAGCGAGAAGTTGACCTGGATGTCGTTGGCCACCACATCGAACTTGGCCCACATGCCTTCGCCGATGGTGTAGTCGGCACGCTTGAGGGTGAAGCTGCCGGTCAGCAGGCCGTCTTTGCCTTGGGCGGTGTGTTTCATGGGGAACTTCACATCGCGGCTCAGGCCCTTGATGCTGAGCGTGCCCTGCACTTCGTATTGGTTGGGTGCGGTTTGTTTGATTTGTTTGGCGACAAAGCTGGCCTTGGGGAAGGCCGCGGCGTTGAACCATGACTTGGTCACCACCTCTTGGTCGGCTTCGCTGGAGCCTGCGTCCACGCTGGCCAGATCGACTTCAAAGCTGGCTTTGGCCTGTTCGGCTTTGGCTGGATCAAAGTTCACCTGGGCGGCAAACTTTTTGAAGCGGCCATCCATGGCCACGCCCATTTGCTTGTAGCTGAAGGTCACGCTGCTCTTGGCGGGGACGATGGACTGGTAAGGCGCGGCTTGGGCTTGCAAACCGAGTGCGGTGGCGGTCAGGGCCAGCAGGGTTTTCAAAACGGTGTTCATGGTGTTCCTCAAAATGGCAGGGCAACGATCGGGGTTTCAGTGTCGGGCAAGACGCGAATGGGCAAGACGCTAGCGGCTTGGCAGCATGCGGTGCAGCGTGTCGTCTTTGTGAAAAAAGTGGTGAAACAAGGCCGCAGCAGCGTGGCCTGCGATCAGCAGCAGCAAGCCGATGTTCAGGGCTTCGTGTAATTCGGCCAGGGTGTGGCCCAGTTCTTTGTCTTTGCTCAGCAGGTCGAGGATGGGCAGCACGCCGAACCAGACCGTTTGCACGCCCTTGGCCGAGCTCATGAGCCAGCCGCTCAGCGGGATGGCGATCATCAGGGCGTACAGCGCAAAGTGACCCGCATGTGCCGCCCATTGCATGTGGGCGGGCATGCTGGCTGGCAGCGCGGGTGGGCGGTGCGTGATGCGCCAGGCCAAGCGCAGCCAGACCAGGGCGAACACGCTGACGCCCGCCCATTTGTGCCAAGCGTAGTACTGCAATTTGTCGGGCGACAAGGGCAGGTCGCTCATGTAAAAGCCCAGGGCCAACAGGCCGAAGATCATCAGGGCCATCAGCCAATGCAGGCTTTTGGCGGTGCGGGTGTAGTGGGTGTTCATGGTGTATCTGTTGAAAACGATCAGTGAAAGGCGTAGCCATCCATGGCGATCACATGGTCGCTGATGCCGCGAAAAAACGCCTCTGGCTGTGCGCCATTGCCCGCAGCGCCCAAGGCGGTGAACAGGGGCAAAAGGTGTTCGTCGGTCGGGTGGGCACGCTGGCCTTCGGCTTGTTGGCGATACGCCAGCAGGCCGGGCACGTCGTGCTGCGTCATGTGGGTGTGAATCCAGTCGGCAAAGGCCTGCACATACGGGGGCGTTGCCCCGCCTTGCATGCTGACCAACATGAAATCACGCAGGTTGTGGGTGATGTTGCCCGACGCAATGACCAGGATGTTTTGCACGGCCAGCGAGGCCAGCGCTTGCCCGACCCGGTAAGCGTGTTCAGGCCCCAGGTGGCTTTGCACCGACAGGGGCACCACCGGGATGTCGGCATCGGGGAACATCTGGCGCAGTGGAATCCATGCGCCGTGGTCCAGGCCGCGCTGGGCGTCTTGCGCCGTGGGCAGGCCGGCGTTTTGCAAAGCGGCGACCACTTGCGCAGCCACTTCGGGGCAGCCGGTGGCGGGGTATTGCATCTGGTACAGGCGCGGGTCAAAACCGCCAAAGTCGTGGATGGTTTTGGGCCGGGTGGCAAAGCCCACCGTGGGCACCGTGGTTTCCCAATGCGGGCTGACCACCACGATGGCGCGGGGCGTGCCCAGTTGCGTTGCCAGCTGGCTCATGGCCGCACCTGCCGCACCGGGGTGCAGGGCAAACATGGGCGAGCCGTGAGGCACAAAAAGAACAGGGCGGCGGGCGGTCATGGCTGGGGGCTTGAAGGTCAGGGTTGAACGTTGTCGATGGGTGGACTTTAGGGGGTTCGGCTGCATTGAAAAAGTAGCCAATGGGCAAATATTTGTTGCAGAATCAGCAACAATGGACAAACTCGATGCAATGCAAATCTTTGTGCGCGTGGCCGAAGCGGGCAGCTTCACCGCCGTGGCCGACCAACTGCAGGTGGCGCGTTCGGCGATCACGCGCCAGATTGCTGCGCTGGAAAAGCACCTGCGCGTCAAGCTCATCACGCGCAGCACCCGCAGCCTGACGCTCACGCCTGCGGGCTCGGCGTATCTGGAAAAGTGCCGGGTCATTTTGAACATGGTCGATGCCGCCGAGTCCAGCCTGGACGAAGAAAAGGCCGTGCCGCGTGGCCGCATTCGGCTGGGTTTGCCCATCAGTTTTGGTTTGGAGCGGCTCATGCCCGCGCTGCTGGCCTTTGCCAAGGCGCAGCCGCACATCGAGTTGATGATGGATTTTTCGGACCAGCGCGCCAACCTGATCGAAGAAGGCATTGACCTGTCGATCCGCATCACCGCCGATTTGCAGCCCGGCGACATCGTGCGGCAGTTGGGCCAGGTGCGCTTGCTCACGCTGGCTTCGCCCGCTTATCTGTCGGAGCACGGGGAGCCCAGCCACCCCGAGGCCTTGGCGCACCACGAGTGTCTGGTGTATTCGATGTCCATGAATTCGGCGACCTGGCCTTACCGGGTGGCTGGCCAGTTGCAGCAATTCCCGGTGCGCGGGCGCATCCGGGCCAACAATGGTTTGGCCCTGACCCGCGCCGCTGCCCAAGGCATGGGCATCACCTTGCAGCCCGACTTCATTGCCGAGCCGTATTTGGCGCGTGGCGAGGTGCTTGAACTGTTGCACGACTTTGCCCCGCCGCCTTTGGGCATTTATGCGGTCTTGCCCAGCAACCGCTACATCCCGCACCGGGTCAATGTGCTGCTGGAGCATCTGGCCGCTTTTTTGCGTCCGGTGTGAATGCGCCCGCCTGTCCCGTGGTTGACGGGGCTGGCCCGAAATCCAGACACAATTTGCCCACGCTTGCATTCACCCCTTTTCCCGCCTCTTTTTTTGCATTTCAAACCCCGACTGACGGACAACGACATGACCTACCCCAACACACAACTCTTCATCAACGGCCAATGGTGCGATGCCCAAGACGGCCGCACCTTGCCTGTGTTCAACCCCGCCACCGGCACCGAGATCGGTCGCTTGGCCCATGCCGGCGTGCCCGATCTGGAGCGGGCAGCGCAAGCCGCACAAAAAGGTTTTGAGTTGTGGCGTGACACCCCGGCCAACGAGCGCAGCGCCATCATGCGCAAAGCCGCCGTCCTGATGCGCGAACGCGCCCCGCAAATCGCCGAATTGCTGACACAAGAGCAAGGCAAACCTTTGGGCGAAGCCAAGGTCGAGGCCATGTCGGCGGCCGACATCATCGAGTGGTTTGCCGAAGAGGGCCGCCGCGTGTATGGCCGCATCGTGCCGCCGCGCAACATCAACGTGCAGCAACAGGTGCTCAAGCAGCCTGTGGGGCCGGTGGCGGCGTTCACGCCCTGGAACTTTCCCATCAACCAGGCTGTGCGCAAGATGTCCGCTGCCTTGGCCACGGGTTGCTCGATTATCGTCAAAGCCCCCGAAGAAACGCCTGCCGCACCTGCCGAGTTGATCCGCGCCTTTCACGACGCGGGCGTTCCCGCTGGCGTGATTGGTCTGGTTTATGGCACGCCCGCAGACATTTCAAACTACCTGATCGCGCACCCGCTGATCCGCAAGATCACCTTCACTGGCTCCACGCCCGTGGGCAAGCAACTGGCCGCGTTGGCGGGCCAACACATGAAGCGCGTGACCATGGAGCTGGGCGGCCACGCCCCGGTCATCCTGGCCGAAGACGCCGACATTGCGCTGGCCGTCAAGACCGCAGGCGCTGCCAAGTTCCGCAACGCGGGCCAGGTCTGCATCTCGCCCACCCGCTTTTTGGTGCACCACAAGATTGCAGACGAACTTGCCAAGCTGTTGGCCGCGCACGCCGAGTCGCTGCAGGTCGGCGACGGCCTGGTGGCAGGCACCAGCATGGGCCCGCTGGCCAACGAGCGTCGCCTGCTGGCCATGCAGGCCATCATGCAAGATGCCCGCGCCAAAGGTGCCAAGGTGCTCACCGGCGGTGAGCGCATCGGCACGCAAGGGCACTTTTTTGCGCCTACGGTGTTGTCGCAGGTGCCGCTGGATGCCGATGTGGTCAACAACGAGCCCTTTGGCCCGATTGCCGCGATTCGCACTTTCGAGAAGATCGAAGACGCGATTGCCGAGGCCAACCGTTTGCCGTTCGGCCTGGCGGGTTACGCCTTCACCAATTCGATGAAAACCGCGCACCTGCTGAGTCAGCGCCTGGAAGTGGGCATGCTCTGGGTCAACCAGCCCGCAGCACCTTGGCCCGAGCTGCCCTTTGGCGGCATGAAGGACTCGGGCTATGGCTCTGAAGGTGGCCCTGAGGCGCTGGAGGCGTATCTGACCACCAAGACGGTGTCGATTTTCAACGCCTGAACCGATCTGCGTGCTTTAGCGCGACAGCACACAGACGCGACATGGTGATTTTCGGATCATGAGGTTCCTTCAAGACAACAGGAGCCAACATGAAAAGCAACACCATCAGCCAGGCCGTGATCGCCAGCATCCTGAGCGTCACGGCCACAGCGTGGGCACAAACATCGGTGGGCTTGGGGCGTGCTGACTACAAAGACAATTGCGCCAGCTGCCACGGCGTTTCGGCCAAAGGCGATGGTCCTGTGCATTCCTTTTTGGTCAAGCCACCATCGGACCTGACCACGGTTGCCAGACGCAACGGCGGCAAGTTTCCGCAAGAGCTCATGTGGGAGGTGATCGACGGCCGCTGGTCGGGCGAATCCGGTCCGCACGGCTCGCGCGAAATGCCGGTGTGGGGCAATGAGTTCAAGGCCCGCGCCATGACCCAAACTGGCGACTCGCCACGCACGGCAGAGTGGTCCGCACGCAACCGCATCGTGTCCTTGCTCATGTACCTGGAAACGGTGCAGGTGCCTTGAACGCCAAAGGGCTTGCGCTTTGATGGCGCGGGGTTTCAGGGTGGGCTGATTTCCAGCCGTTTCAGGTCAAAGCCCGCAGTGGCCAATTTGTCCAGCAACTGCTGGACCGTCGCAGGCGGCAATTGCGGTGTGCGCGACAAGATCCACAGGTAGTCGCGTCTGGGCTCGCTCACCACCACCCACTGGTATTGCGGGTCTAGGTCAATGATCCAGTAATCGCCCCAGACCATGGGAATGAAGGACAGCCATTCGGGGGCAAAGCGCACCTTGAGCTTGGCCGAAGTCGGTCCGCCGATTTGACGGGCCACGCCCAGCGCTTCGCGCCATTCGCCCTTGTCGGTTTTGCAGCGGTTGAGCACCTGCACCCGACCGTCGGGCTGCAGGCTGTAAGTGGCTTGTGTGCTGCTCACGCATTGCTTTTGAAACCAGTTGGGGTATTTGGCGATCTCATGCCAAGTGCCCATGTAGCGCGGCACGTCCACCGAGGGCACTGTGGCCAGTGGCGTCACGGCGTTCTGGGCGTGACAGGCCGCAGCCCAAGTGCCCAGACAGACCAGTGCAGAAAGAGCGCTTGCGCGCAAAGCTTGTTTCATGGGGGTGTGTTTCATGTCCGTAACGGGCTTAGTTGCGCAGCCCTTTGACCAAGGGCTGCGCCAGGCGTTCGCCTTCATGCTGCCAAAAGTCAGCGGGCGCACCCTGAATGCGCAAAATGGCGTTGCCCATGTGTGTGGCCGCTGCTTGCCGGGCGGCTTCTGCGTCGCCTGCCTCCACCGCTTGCAAGATGGCGTGGTGCTCGGTTTGCACTTCGACAGCAAAGTCGATGCGTCGGGCTTCGTTGGCCCGCGTCACTTGCGTGGCCCCGTGCAAAAACTGGCCCAGGTATTCCAGCGTCTGGATCAAAAACGGGTTGCGTGTGGCGTCGGCAATGGCCCGGTGAAACTTCACGTCTTCGGCCACGCCGTTGCCTCCCGCTTTCACGGCAGTGTCCAGCGCTTTGACGGCTTGTTGAATGGCGCGAATGTCACGGGCGTTGCGCCGCTGGGCGGCCAATGCGGCCACTTCGGCTTCCAGTGCCCGGCGCACCTCGACCATTTGAATCACCGCTTCTTGCGAGGCCGCATGGCGAGCCTCGAAGTTGAGCGGCGCGAAGGGCAGTTTTTGGTTGACAAACACCCCGCTGCCCTGGCGCGAGTCGACCAAGCCCAAGGACTTGAGGCGCGACACCGCTTCGCGCACCACCGTACGGCTGACTTGAAACTGCTCGACCAAACGGGCCTCTGTGGGCAGTTTGTCGCCCGGCATGAGGCGGCCTTGTTTGATCTCGGTGGCCAGTTGCTCGGCCACTTGGTCCGACAGGCGGGCACCGCTGGTCACGGGGGTGAAGTTTTGAGTCATGAGCTTGTCATACAAAAAGACAAGTCCCGAGCATAGCCTGACTTCGTGCCCCTGGCTGTCGACCCGATTCAGGCCCTTGGTGTGGGTGAAATCCGGCCCATTAAAATTACGGATAGGTAAACTAATTTATCTATAGTAAATTACGGCCTGTCGCACCGAGAGGTGCTTTTGACCATTCTGGAGCTCTTCACATGGGTGCTTACGTCAACCCGATTTATCCCTATAAAGGGCCTGCCGACTTGATGTCGAACCCGCCCCAGCGCAAAGCGCTGATCGTGATCGGTGCCGGGCCAGTGGGCTTGGCGGCGGCCATCGACGCCCGACTGCAGGGCTTGGATGTGCTGGTTCTGGACGACGACAAAACCGTCTCGGTGGGCTCGCGTGCTGTTTGCTATGCCAAGCGCTCGCTTGAAATCCTGGACCGTTTGGGCATTGCCGAGCAAGCCTGCGACATGGGCGTGAGCTGGAACATTGGGCGCACCTTTCTGGAAGAAGCCGAGGTCTATCAGTTCAATTTGGTGCCCGACGCAGGCCACAAGCGCCCAGGCATGATCAATTTGCAGCAGTACCACGTCGAAGAGATGCTGATTGCCCGGGCCTTGGCGCTGGGTGCCGACATCCGTTGGCAACACAAGGTGACCGCCGTCACGCCGTCTGCTGACCACGCTACCCTCACGGTCGAAACGCCCGATGGCACGTTTGACATCGAAGCCGACTGGCTGGTGGTGGCCGACGGCGCACGCAGCCCGGTGCGCCGCCACTTGGGGCTTGACATCGAAGGCCGCGTGTTCCAAGACCGCTTTTTGATCGCCGACGTGATCATGAAAGCCGACTACCCCGCTGAGCGCTGGTTTTGGTTTGACCCGCCTTTTCACCCCAACCAAAGCGTGCTGCTGCACAAGCAAAGCAACAACGTTTGGCGCATTGATTTTCAGCTTGGCTGGGACGCCGACCCCGAAGAAGAAAAGAAGCCCGAAAAAGTCATTCCGCGCCTGCAAGCCATGTTGGGCGACGACCGGCCCTTTGAGTTGGAGTGGGTCAGCATCTACACCTTCCAGTGCCGCCGCATGACCGACTTTCGCCATGGCCGCGTGTTGTTTGTGGGCGACGCGGCGCACCAGGTCTCGCCCTTTGGCGCTCGCGGGGCCAACTCGGGCTTTCAGGATGCGGACGATCTGATGTGGAAACTGGCGCTGGTGATCAAGGGCCAGGCCAGCGAGAAACTGCTCGACACCTACGCGCACGATCGCCAGTTTGCCGCTGACGAGAACATCATGAACTCGACCCGCTCGACCGACTTCATCACGCCCAAAAGCCGCACCAGCAAGACCTTTCGCAACCAGGTGCTGGCGCTGGCCAAGCATTACCCGTTTGCCCGCAAGTTGGTGAATTCGGGCCGCTTGTCGGTGCCCTCGTTCTTGACTGGCTCGGTGCTCAACACGCCCGATGCCGATGCCTTTGAGGGCAATATGGTGCCCGGTGCCCCGATGGACGACGCGCCGGTGCAAGTGGCTGGGCAAGATGCCTGGCTGCTCGACCAAGTGGGCAAGGGCTTTCAGATTTTGTGGTTTGTGGATGCACTGCCCTCGCCCGCCCAACTCGCGCAGCTCGCCGATGTGGGCGTGCAGGCTGACTGCGTGCGCCCAGGCGCGGGCGCGCATGCACAGCCCCTCAAGCCCACCATCCTCATCGTGGCGCCGCGCTTGCTGAGCATCCCCGGCATGGACGTCATCGTTGACACCCAAGGCTTGGTGGCCAAGCGCTACGACGCCACACCCGGCACCACGTATTTGCTGCGCCCCGACCAGCATGTGGTGGCCCGCTGGCGCGGTCTGAACGCGAACGCCGTGCAAGCCGCCTTGGCCCGCGCAACAGGTCTCAATGTGGGTGGCCACATGGACCAGGCCTGACCCGCAGCAAGAACTGACATGAGCACCGACATGAACACCGCTTTGAAAACAGACCCCAACTTCCACGAAGCTGGCCGCCGATTTTTCCGTGACTTCTCACCCGGCGACGAGTTTTATGAACACCTGATCGACGCCCACAACGGCCTGAGCGACGAACAAAGCGAAGCACTTAACGCCCGCCTGATCTTGCTGTTGGCCAACCACATTGGCAATTTGAAGGTGTTGCGGGAGGCGCTGGGGAAGGCTCGGGAAAGCGCCTGAGGAGGGTGCTGTAAAGACAGACTCGCACCGGTTGCAGTTGCTCATAAAGACCTGTTTTTTGTCAATCTGACTGCCAAGCTGGCATGGACACCTGATCAAGCCGGGTGTGACAGAAGGGCACCGTCATGCCCGACTTGAATCTCATTGAGCGCCCCCGCCAGCAATGCCGCCAACCCCACCACATTGCTCGCATGCGCAATGCTGTCTGTGCTCCAGAACTCGCCCACACCTGCTGCGTGAATGCGTTGCAGCGCATCGCCTGCCAGCAGGGCGTGCGTGACGGCCACGTCCACACTGGCAGCGCCTGCGGCCAAGGCCAGCGCTGCGGCTGTCGCCAGGGTGTGGCCGCTGCTGGCCACGTCGTCCAGCAGCACCACGGCTTGGCCGCGCAGATCGCACGGCGGCAGCGTGATGGCCACGGCGTGGTCGCCGTGGCGCACTTTGCTGCACACCGCATGTTGCAGGCCGTGGGCGGCAGCGGCTTGTGTGACCCATTGCGCTGACTCGCTGTCTGGCCCCAGCAAAAATGTGCCGGGGCGGTGCTGCGCAATCCAGTCGCCGAGCAGTGGTGCCGCACTCAGCGTGATGGCTTGGCGGGCCGGCACGGCCTCGGCCAAAGTGGCCACCCGGTGCAGGTGCGGGTCTACGGTGATGAGCGCATCGAACAGCGTGGCCAGCCATGCGCCCACGATGCGTTGGCTGACCGCCTGGCCTGGGGCGAACGCCATGTCTTGCCGCATGTAAGCCAGATAGGGCGCAACCAGGCTGATGTGTTGTGCGCCCAGCTGGCGTGCGGTGGGCGCGGCCAGCAGCAGCTCGGTCAGTTTGTCGCCCGGCTGGTGCAGGCTGCGCAGCAACACCACACGCGGCGGCAAGTGCGCGGGCAGTGTCAGCTGGATTTCGCCATCGGGAAAGCGGTGGCTTTCCACCCGGTGTGGCGCCAGGCCCGTGGCATTGGCCAGGCGCAAGGCGGCGGGGGCTTCGTCTTCAAAATACAGCAGGGCACCGGGGGCATCGGCGGTACCGGGTTTGGGCATCACAACTCCAGCGCTTCAATTTGACGGTCAAAACTCGACAAACACACGCGGCACTTCATCGGCCTGGCCCAGTGTGTAGCCGCTGGCTTTGTGGCACAGTTGCGCGGCAAATTCGAGGTCGCTCGGGTAGGCGGCATGCACGCGGTACAGCGGCTCGCCTTGCGTGACGCTGTCGCCCAGTTTGTGCAGCAGGTCCACCCCGGCGCTTTGTACTTTGGGGGCTCCGGCCATGCGGGCCACGCGGGCGATTTGCAGGTTGTCGATGCCGATCACCACGCCGTCGGTGGGTGCACATATTTCCAGTGTGAGCGCCCCCAGCGGCGGGTGGTTGTGGTCAAACGGGCGTGCGCCTTGTGCGGCGATGATGGCTTGCATGCGGCTGAGGGCTCGACCCGAATCGAGGATGTCGCGTGCGATGGCAAAGCCGTCACCGCCGCGCACATCGGGGCTGGCTTCGATCAAACGCCCGGCCAGTCGCAGCGATTTTTGCCGCAGGTCGTTGGGTGCACGCGGGTCGTTTTCGAGCACGCGCATCACGTCGCGGGCCTCCAGCATGGGGCCTACGCCTTGGCCTACGGGTTGGCGTCCATCGGTGATGACCACTTCGAGAGACAGGTGCATGCGTGTGGCCACGTATTCAAACAACCTGCGCAGGCGCTGCGCATCGGGCATGGAGCGCACTTTGGCCGTGGGGCCGATAGGAATGTCCAGCACCAGATGGGTGGAACCGGCCGCGATTTTTTTGGACAGGATAGAGGCCACCATCTGGGCGGGTGAATCCAGCGACAGCGGCCTTTCGACCGCGATCAGCACGTCGTCGGCCGGAGACAAATCGGCTGTGCTGCCCCAGGCCAGGCAGCCCCGGTGGGTGCGCACGATCTCTGAGAGTTTTTCAAACGGCAGTTCGACATCGGCCAGCACTTCCATGGTGTCGGCCGTGCCTGCGGGCGAGGTGATGGCGCGCGATGAGGTCTTGGGACAAAGAATGCCGTAGGCCGCCAAGATGGGCATGACCAGCATCGACGTGCGGTTGCCGGGGATGCCGCCGATGCAGTGTTTGTCGACCACCAGGGGCTCGCGCCAGTCGAGACGGCGACCGGCAGCCACCATGGCTTCGGTCAGAAAGTACACCTCTTCGCGGTCCATCTCGCCCCGGTTGGTGGCCACCACAAACGCCGTGAGTTCGATCTTGGAATAGTGGTGCGCTGCGATGTCCTGCACGATGGCATGGAAGTCGTCCTGGTTCAGGCGTTCGCCATCGATCTTGCGAAACAGCGCTTCCATTGACGCAGGAGGTTCGGCTTGCGAGACCGACGCGGTGTGTCCGTCGGGAATGCCCAAATGTTGAAAGGCGTCTTCGGACAAACCCACTTCGCCGCAGGCCACGATGCTGTCATCGTCCACCACATTCAGCGTGGCCAGCACATGCCGCCCATTGGCGCGTACTTGTATTTTGGACAGTGCCTGAAAACCCTCAGCGCGGTACACGGCGCAGTTGCGGTTGAGGTAGGCCACGTTTTCTCGGTAAGTGTCGATGGCCACACGGCGCAAGGACAAGGGCGATGCTCGCTCGGGCGGGCTTTGGGACGGGGCTGTGGGTGTTGTTGTGGCCATGATTTTCAGCCTACACCGAAACCACAGGCGGTGGCACGCCCGCCACGCGACAGGCGTTGATGTTGATCAAGGTTTGCGTTCTGGGCAGCCGCCGCGTTCGCGGGTGCGCGCGTTGTCAGTCCGTCACCCCGGAGATTTGGCCGCACAGGCCATCCCCGTCATGGGGTTCAGCTGCGCTGCAATTTGTAAACGGCAGTGCCCGCCATCAGGTTGGGCAATGTCCGAACTTCATGGCCGTTTTGCAGGCCAAAAGCGTCCACCACTTGCAAATGGTTTTTGCGGGCCAGATCACCAAAGTCAGCAAACGTGCCCACGCGGATGTTGGGCGTGTCGTACCACTGGTAAGGCAGGCGCTTGGTCACGGGCATGCGGCCTTGCAGCACGCTCAGGCGGTTGAACCAGTGCCCAAAATTGGGGAAGGCCACGATGCCTACGCGGCCCACACGCACCGTTTCGCGCAACATGGTTTCGGCATTGCGCAGGTGTTGCAGCGTGTCGATTTGCAGCACCACATCAAACGATTGGTCGGCAAACAGGCTCAGGCCTTCGTCCAGGTTCAGTTGCAGCACATTGACGCCGCGTTGCACACAGGCGTGCACATTGGCATCGCTGAGCTCCACGCCGTAGCCGGTGCAGCCATTGTGCTGTTGCAAATGGGCCAGCAAAGCACCGTCGCCGCAGCCCAGGTCGAGCACGCGGGCGCCGTGCGGCACCAAGCGGGCAATGGCTTGCATGATCAGGGGATCGCTCATGCAGCACCTCCTTGGTTCAGGGCTTTGGCCATGTTGTCAAAGTAGGAGCGCACCACATTCAGGTAACGCGCGTCGTCGAGCAAAAAGGCGTCGTGCCCGTGTGGGGCGTCGATCTCGGCGTAGCTCACGTCCCGGCGGTTGTCCAGCAGGGCCTTGACCATTTCGCGGCTGCGGGCGGGTGAAAAGCGCCAGTCGGTGCTGAAGCTGACCAGCAGGAACTGGCAGCTGGCACGGGCCAGTGCGGCCGACAAGTCGCCGCCAAAGGCACGCGCCGGGTCAAAGTAATCCAGTGCGCGGGTGATCAGCAAATAGGTGTTGGCGTCAAAGTATTCGCTGAACTTGTCGCCTTGGTAGCGCAAATAGCTTTCGATCTGAAACTCCACTTCTTGCGTGGAGTATTTGTAGCCAGTGGCGTTGTGCGTGACGGCCTCGCGCAGTTCACGGCCAAATTTTTCGTTCATCACGTCGTCGCTGAGGTACGTGATGTGGCCGATCATGCGGGCGATGCGCAGGCCGCGCTTGGGCACCACGCCGTGTTCGTAAAAGTGGCCCTCATGGAAGTCTGGGTCGGTCACGATGGCGCGGCGGGCCACTTCGTTGAAGGCGATGTTTTCGGCGTTCAGGTTGGGGGCACTGGCCACCACCACCGCGTGCTTGACGCGTTCGGGGTATTGCAGTGTCCAGCTCAAGGCTTGCATGCCGCCCAAGCTGCCACCCATCACGGCGGCCAGCTGTTCGATGCCCAATGCATCCAGCAAGCGGGCTTGCGCGTTGACCCAGTCTTCCACGGTGACCACCGGAAAGTCTGCGCCGTATACGCGGCCTGTGTCGGGGTTGACATGCATGGGGCCTGTCGAGCCAAAGCACGAGCCCAGGTTGTTCACCCCGATCACGAAAAATTGGTTGGTGTCGAGTGATTTGCCCGGGCCAATCATGTTGTCCCACCAGCCCACGTTGTGGGCTTGGTCGGCATACACGCCCGCCACATGGTGCGAGGCGTTCAGGGCGTGGCAGATCAGTACCGCATTGGACTTGTCGGCGTTGAGCGTGCCGTAGGTTTCGTAGCTCAGTGAATAGCCACGGATGGACGCGCCGCTTTGCAAAGGCAAAGGGGCTTCAAAGGTCATCGACTGGGGCGTGGCGATCAAATTCATGGTGCAAATGAAAAAACCCGATAACACTCAAGAAGCGGTACCGGGTTGGATCGGCCTCTTTAGCTGCATTTTGGAATCCCTGAGGTTCCTGCGCCCGCAAGCTGGAGCAAATCGGCGCGATGCAAGTATAAATCAGCCCCAGCCCAGCAGGGCCACAGCGCCCAACACGGCAAATATGCCTGCCGATATCAGGTGCACCAATCGCAGAGGCACGCGCTGGGTGATGGCGTCGCCCAGCCACACCACTGGGGCGTTGGCCAGCATCATGCCCAGTGTGGTGCCTGCCACGACCAAAAACCAGGCGTTGTATTGCGCCGCCAGCATCACGGTGGCGATCTGGGTTTTGTCGCCCATTTCGGCCAAAAAGAAGGCCACCAAGGTGGTGAAGAAAACGCCCATGCGCGGTGCGCTGTCGCCTTCATCGTCGTCGAGCTTGTCGGGGATCAGCATCCACACCGCCATGGCGATGAACGAGGCGCCCAACACCCAGCGCAACATGTCGGGGCCCATCATGGTCGTGACCCAGCTGCCCACTGCGCCCGCCAAACCATGGTTGGCCAGTGTGGCGACCAGAATGCCCAGAACGATGGGCCAAGGCTTGCGGAAGCGGGCGGCCAAAACCAGTGACAGGAGTTGGGTTTTGTCACCCATTTCAGCCAAGGCCACGATGCCGGTCGAGACGAGGAATGCTTCCATATCAATACGCTGCGCTGTTTATAAAAGAACGAATCTTACGTGACCCACTTTCGGGCATGAGGGTGTCGTGCATCAATTTGGGCCTATTTCTTGCTTTCGTTTGGTGCGCCAAGGGTTTTTAGGCCCTTTATGCACCAAATCAATTCAAAAAACCTTGAGAGATGGCTATGGAAGCACTGAAACAGGGCGCAGACGCGCTATTTATATTGTTGGGCGGCATCATGGTCTTGGCCATGCACGCCGGTTTTGCGTTTTTGGAGCTGGGAACAGTTCGCAAAAAGAACCAGGTCAATGCGCTGGTCAAGATCTTGGTCGACTTCTCTGTCTCCACCGTGGTTTATTTTGTGGTTGGCTACAGCGTGGCCTACGGCACGAACTTCTTTGTCGGTGCCGAGCAATTGGCGGCCAAAAATGGCTATGACCTGGTCAAGTTTTTCTTCTTGCTGACCTTTGCTGCGGCCATTCCCGCCATCATTTCGGGCGGCATTGCCGAGCGGGCCAAGTTCTGGCCCCAGCTGATCGCCACTGCTGTGATTGTCGGTTTTGTCTACCCCTTCTTTGAGGGCATCGCTTGGAACCAGCACTTTGGCGTGCAAGCCTGGATCAAGGCGGCCACGGGCGATGAATTTCACGATTTTGCCGGTTCGGTGGTCGTGCACGCCATGGGCGGCTGGATCGCTTTGCCGGCTGTGGTGCTCTTGGGCGCTCGCTACAACCGTTACCGCAAAGACGGCGTGGTTTCGGCGCACCCCCCATCGAGCATCCCCTTTCTGGCGCTGGGCTCGTGGATCTTGATCGTGGGCTGGTTTGGCTTCAACGTGATGAGCGCCCAAACACTGGACAAAATCTCGGGCCTGGTGGCGGTCAACTCGCTGATGGCCATGGTGGGCGGCACGCTGGTCGCCTTGGTCTTGGGCAAAAACGACCCAGGCTTTGTGCACAACGGCCCTTTGGCCGGTTTGGTGGCCGTGTGTGCCGGATCGGACCTGATGCACCCGTTTGGTGCATTGGTGGTCGGCGCTGTGGCGGGTGGTTTGTTTGTGGTCATGTTCACCCTGACCCAAAACAAATGGAAGATCGACGATGTGCTGGGCGTTTGGCCTTTGCACGGCATTTGCGGCGCTTGGGGCGGCATTGCCGCAGGCATTTTTGGCGCGACATCGCTCGGTGGTTTGGGTGGCGTCAACCTGAGCGCGCAATTGATCGGTACCGCCATGGGCGTGGGCTGGGCGCTGGTGGGTGGGGTTTTGGTCTATGGTGTCCTCAAATTGACTTTGGGTTTGAAACTCAGCCCCGAAGAGGAGTTTGATGGCGCCGATTTGACCGTTCACAAAATCAGTGCCACGCCCGACCGCGAAGTGAGTTGGTAAAACAACGGAAATGTGCTGCAACGCACATTCTGTTGATTTTCCCGGGAATATCACTTGCATTTATTTTTGTTTTCTCGCTCATAATTGCCACACTTCACTGTCAGAAGCAGCGAAGTCATGTTCGCGGTGACCAGATCAGTTTCGCTTTCCATCCGAAGTTTTCAGGTTTGTTGAATGCGTTTTCGGAGCTTCATCGCTTTTATCTCTGTGTTTTGAGGAGTCCCTTTCATGGGCAACAAACTTTACGTCGGCAACCTGCCTTACTCGGTTCGCGACAGCGATCTTGAACAAGCTTTTGGTGAATTCGGTGTGGTCACCAGCGCCAAAGTCATGATGGAACGTGACACTGGCCGCTCCAAAGGCTTCGGCTTTGTGGAAATGGGCAGCGACGACGAAGCTCAAGCTGCGATCAACGGCATGAATGGTCAGCCTTTGGGTGGCCGCAATGCGGTGGTCAACGAAGCCCGCCCCATGGAAGCACGTCCTCCCCGCACAGGTGGTGGCGGCTTTGGTGGCGGTGGTGGCTTTGGCGGTGGCCGCCGTGAAGGCGGCGGCGGCGGCGGTGGCGGTTACGGCGGTGGCCGCGAAGGCGGTGGCGGTGGCTACGGCGGCGGTCGTGAAGGCGGCGGCGGTGGTGGTTACGGCGGCGGTCGTCGCGAAGGCGGTGGCGGCTACGGCGGCGGCGAAGGTGGTGGTGGCGGTTTCCGCAGCCCCTACGGCGCAGGTCCTCGTGGCGGCAACGGCGGTTCTGGCGGTGGCGGTCGCCGCGAAGGCGGTGGCGGCGGCTACGGCGGCGGTTACTGATTCACGCGTCTGGCCAATCTGACGGTTGGCCAATGAATTTGACAAAGCCCTGCTCTGCAGGGCTTTGTTGTTTGTGGCGCTTGAGCCCAGCGTCAGTTTTTAGGTTTGGGCATCAACATGCCGCGTACGCGACCTTGCAGCAGGTATTCCCCTGTGTTGCTGTTGAAGTTCATGGATTCGGCATTGAACACGTCGGTGTCGCGGGTGATCTGTACAGGGTCAGATGACACCACGCGGTCTTCGTCGGGCAGCGCCACCAAGCGTTCACCCCGGAGTTCAATCTTGGGGCTGCTGTCGTGCGGATGGCGGATGGCGTAGGCACTGCCTATCAGCGTGACTTTTTTGCCATCGTCTGTGGCGATGCCTTGTGTGGCGCGGGCATTCATTTGTGTGCCGGTTTCGCTTTCGGCGTAGATGCGCACTTGTTCAATGTTCAAGGCTTCGGTTGCCGGGTAATGTTGCGCTTGGGTGCCGCTGACTTCGCGCGTCATACGGCCGCGGGCATCGAACGATGTGACCGAAAAATCAGCCAGGCGGTAATCGGGGTCTTGGCGCACAGGTTTGTTGGCTGTTGCAGTCAACAGTTCGGGCACGCTTCTGACCAGCCACCAACTGCCCGATGCCAGCAAAGCCATCACGATCAAAGGCAGGTAAACGCTCAGTTTGTCGAGCAAGCGGCGTCCCCAGTTCATGCGGATGGGCCTGTGTGTGCGCTGATTCCGACCTGGGCCAACAGCTTGGCGTAATGCCCGCTGGCCACCAGCAGCAGATCGCAAAATGCGCGTGCAGCACCCTCGCCACCCCGTTCTGTGGTGATGTGGTGCGCGACCGCTTTGGCTTGTGCGTGCGCGTTGGCGGGTGCGCAAGCAAATGCGGCGCGTTGCATGACGGGCAAGTCGGGCCAGTCATCCCCCATGGCCGCAGCCTGTGACCAGCTGAGCCCCAGAGTTTGTAAAAAATCTTCGGCAGCAGGACGCTTGTCTTCTGTGCCAAAACGCGCGTGTGCAATGCCCAAAGCCTTCAGACGCAAGCGCAGTGCAGGCGAGTCGCGGCCGGTAATGACCACGGGTGTGATGCCTGCTTGTTGCAGCAATTTAAGGCCTTGCCCGTCCAGCGTGTTGAAGCGTTTGAGGGCCTCACCTGCTTCAGAGAAATAAAGGCCGCCATCGGTCAACACGCCGTCCACGTCAAAAAAAGCAACGCGAATGCCCTGGGCTTGCAGCAGCAACTCGGGCGGGTAGTTCAAGGCGGGGATGAGGGTTTGCATGTCAGATCACTTTGGCCCGCATCAGGTCGTTGGTGTTGATGGCACCGCACAAGTGCCCGGCATCGTCGATGACCAGAATGCTGGTGATGCGGTATTGCTCCATGATGTCGGCCGCTTCGACGGCCAGCGCATCGACGCGAATGGTGCGCGGCTGGCTGTTCATCACATCGCGTGCTTTGAGGCTGCGCAGGTCGGCGCCTTTTTCGATCAAACGACGCAGATCACCATCGGTGAACACGCCCAGCACGCGGCCATCGGCGTCGGTCACTGATGTCGCCCCCAGGCCTTTGCTGCTCATCTCGCGCATCAGCGTGGTGAACTCGGCGTCAGGCCCGACCTGCGGCACATCCGTGCCTTTGCGCATGACATCTGACACATGCGTCAACAGTCTGCGGCCCAAAGAGCCGCCGGGGTGTGAGCGGGCAAAGTCTTCGGGCTTGAAACCCCGCGCATCGAGCAATGCGACGGCCAAGGCATCGCCCATGGCCAGTTGGGCTGTGGTGCTGGCTGTGGGCGCCAGGTTCAAGGGGCAGGCTTCTTTTTCGACCGAGCAGTCAAGCAACACATCCGCATGACGGGCCAATGAAGAGGTTAAACCGCCAGTCATGGCAATCAGTGGCACGCCTTGGCGCTTCAACACCGGCAGGATGGCCACGAGTTCATCACTCTCACCGCTGTTGGAGATCGCCAGTACGACATCGATCGTCTGAATCATGCCCAGATCGCCGTGGCTGGCCTCGCCCGGATGGACAAACATGGCGGGTGTGCCGGTGGAGGCCAAAGTGGCGGCAATCTTGCGGCCAATGTGCCCGCTCTTGCCCATGCCGGTGACGACCACGCGGCCTTTGACACCCAGCACCATGTTCACGGCATTGACAAAACGATCATCAAGTCGGGCTTTGAGTTGCAACAAGGCCGAGGCCTCGATGTCGAGGGTCTCACGGGCGAGTTGCAGGGTTTGGGCGGTATTGGCGAGCATGGCTGCATTTTATCGGGCACCGTGCAATGGCCTGCGCAGATGGCGCTCGAGCCCACACAAGGCACTTGTTTGCTTGGGTGAACTGCCCGTTTTGTCACAAGTGCTTGTTACCATCGATGCATGAGTGCTTTGGAGTTGACCCTGCTGTATTTGCTGGCTGCCGTGTTGGGTGTGGTGGGCTGCCGCATGCTCAAGTTGCCGCCCATGCTGGGTTATCTGGCCGTGGGCGTGGTCATTGGCCCCAATGCGTTGGCGTTGGCACAAAATTCGGATGGGGTGAAGCACTTGGCCGAGTTCGGCGTGGTCTTTCTGATGTTCGTGATTGGCCTCGAGTTCAATCTGCCCAAGCTGCGCTCGATGCGCAAGCATGTGTTTGGTCTGGGTTTGCTGCAGGTGCTGCTGACGTTGGTGATCGTGACGGTGTTTTCCTTGTTCTTGGCTACCATGGCACCGACCTTGTGGAAGATGGAATGGCAAACCGCCCTGGTGCTGTCGAGTGCGATGGCCATGAGCAGCACGGCCATCGTGATCAAACTGGTGGCAGATCGTCTGGAGCTGGAATCAGAGCACGGCAAGCGAGTGATCGGGGTGCTGCTGTTTCAGGATTTGGCCGTTGTGCCCCTGATCGTGATGATTCCGGCTTTGAGTGCGCCCGCGGAAGAGATGTTTTCTGCCTTGATGCTGGCCGGTGCCAAGGCGGCGGTTTTGATCACCCTGCTCATGACGGGTGGGCAACGCGTGATGCGCTGGTGGCTCACGTTGGTGGCGCGTCGCAAAAGCGAAGAGTTGTTTGTGCTGAACCTCTTGCTGGTGACGCTGGGCTTGGCCTGGATCACCGAGTTGGCGGGCCTGAGCTTGGCCTTGGGCGCCTTCATTGCCGGCATGCTGATTTCAGAGACCGAATACAAACACCAAGTGGAGCTGGACATCCGCCCCTTCCACGATGTGTTGCTGGGCCTGTTCTTCATCACCATTGGCATGATGCTCGACTGGCACATTGTGGTCGACCGGTGGCCACTGGTCTTGTTGCTGACCACCTTGCCGGTGATTTTCAAATTGGTGCTGGTGACTGCGTTGGCCAAGATGACGGGTGCGCCCAATGGCGTGGCCTTGCGCACGGGTTTGTATCTGGCGCAAGCCGGTGAATTTGGTTTTGTGTTGCTCACGCTGGGATCGCAAAACAACCTGATTCCGCCCGCCTTGTTGAACCCGGTGTTGGCCAGCATGGTCTTGTCGATGATGGCGACGCCGTTCATCATCATGCACAGCAACGCCATGGTCATGAAGGTGGTCGCCAGTGAATGGTTGCAGCAGTCCCTGCAAATGACCACGATTGCGCGCAAGTCGATCAACACCAGCAAGCATGTGATCATTTGCGGCTATGGTCGCTGCGGGCAAAACCTGGCGCGCATGCTGGAAAAAGAAAACATTCCGTACATGGCGCTCGACTTGGACCCGGACCGGGTGCGCCAAGCGGCGGCGGCTGGTGATTCGGTGGTGTTTGGCGATGCCGGGCGTCTGCAGTCGCTGATGGCCGCGGGCTTGGCCCGTGCCAGTGCCGTGGTCATCACCTATCTCGACGTTCCTGCCGCCATGAAGGTGCTGGACCACACCCATAGCCATGCCCCGCAGGTGCCGGTGATCGTGCGCACACAAGACGACCTGGACTTGGAAAAGCTGCAACTGGCCGGGGCCACCGAGGTGGTGCCCGAAGCGCTGGAAGGCTCCCTCATGCTGGCCAGTCATGCGCTGGCGCTGGTCGGCGTGCCCATGCGGCGTGTCATCCGCATCGTGCAGGACCAGCGCGATGCCCGCTACAACCTGCTGCGGGGCTATTTTCATGGTGCGGACGACGACACGCTGGACGAAATTGACCATGAGCGCTTGACCTCTGTGGGCTTGCCCCTCGCCTCGCCTTGGTTGGGTCAGAAGGTCAAGGACCTGGCTTTCCATGCCATGGGGGTGCGCGTGGTCAATTTGCGCCGAGCCAATGGGCAGCCCGAAGACGTGACCGATGAAACTGAGTTGCACCCAGGTGACACCTTGGTGCTGTCAGGCAAATCACAAACGTTGGCGGTGGCCGAAGAAAAGCTGTTGCGCGGTTGAGGGCCAGGGCGATTTGATCGCATCAATCCCAGCGTGAGCTTTTGGGGCTGACCTTGGTCGATTCACTTGCCGATGCAAAAACTCGAGAAGATCACGCCCAGCAAATCGTCTGCGCTGAACTCGCCCGTGATCTCATTCAGGGCGTTTTGCCCCAGACGCAGTTCTTCGGCCAGCAGGTCGAGGTTTTGCGCTTGTGCGGCCAAGTGCGCATCGGCGATTTCAAGGTGCTCCCGCACCCGGTGTAGCGCTTGCACATGGCGCTCGCGTGCAATGAACAGGCCTTCGCTGGCTTGCTGCCAACCGGCTTGCTGCAGTAACCACTGGCGCAGCGCCTGCAAGCCGTCGCCCGTGCGTGCCGACAAGGTCAAGCCGGTGCGCTCATCTGACTGGGTGGCCGCATCGGCCTTGTTCCACACGTCGATCACGGTCACGCTGGCGGGCAGGCGGGCTTTCAGTGCGACGGCGATGTCGGCATCGGCGTTGTCGTAATCGGCCTGGCCTGTGCGTGTCAGGTCGTGCAAAAACAGCACCGCGTCGGCATTTTCAATCTGGCCCCAAGCGCGGGCAATGCCGATTTGCTCGACCTCGTCCACCCCTTCACCTTCGCGCAGACCCGCAGTGTCGATCACATGCAGCGGCACGCCCTCGATTTGGATGGTTTGTTGCACCACATCGCGGGTGGTGCCTGCAATGGGGGTCACGATGGCTAGCTCTGCCCCGGCCAGGGCGTTGAGCAGTGAGCTTTTGCCCGCATTGGGCTGGCCTGCAATCACCACCTTGATGCCTTCGCGCAGCAACGCGCCCTGCTTGGCTTTGCCCAGCACCGTCATCAAGGCCGATTGCAGGCGCGTCAGCTGTCCTTGCGCATCGGCTTTTTGCAGGAAGTCGATTTCTTCTTCTGGAAAATCCAGCGTCGCCTCGACCAGCATGCGCAGATGAATCAAGGCGTCTCGCAGCAGGTGAATTTCTTTGGAAAAGTCGCCCGCCAAAGACCGGCTGGCGCTGCGGGCGGCGGCTTCAGTGCTGGCATCGATCAAGTCGGCAATGGCTTCGGCTTGGGCCAAGTCGATCTTGTCGTTCAAAAAGGCGCGTTCAGAAAACTCGCCCGGTTGCGCCACACGCAAGCCCGTCAATCGTGGCTGCCCCGTGACCGTGTCGGCCTCTGCCGCAGCTTGCAGGCAGCGCGCCACCAGCAGCTGCAACACCACCGGCCCGCCATGCGCTTGCAGCTCCAGCACGTCTTCGCCTGTGAACGAATGCGGGGCCACAAAGTGCAGCGCCAAGCCGTGGTCGATCGGGCTGCCATCGGCATCGGCAAATGGCAGGTAGGTCGCTTCGCGGGGCTTGAGGCTGCGCCCGCACAGGGCCTGAATCAGCGATGAGAGGTTGCGGCCAGAGACACGCACAATGCCCACCGCGCCGCGACCGGGTGCGGTGGCGATGGCAACGATGGGTTCCTGGTGTCTGGCGAGCATGGCGTCAACGGTCGTGGTGAAGGCAAAAAAAGGCCGCTTGCGCGGCCCTTGGGGGTTTACTTGAAGTTCGGCAGATTGAACTGCGGTGGCACGCCCATGCGGGTGTTGATGACCCACTGCTGTGCAATCGAGAGCACGTTGTTGGTGATCCAGTACAACACCAAGCCCGCAGGAAAGAAGAAGAACATCACGCTGAACACCAGCGGCATGATCCACATCATTTTGGCTTGCATCGGGTCTGGTGGCGCGGGGTTGAGCGCCGTCTGCAGCAAGGTGGTGAGGGTCATCACGACGGGCAAGATGAAGAAGGGGTCGGGTGCCGACAGGTCATGAATCCAACCCACCCAAGGTGCGTTGCGCATCTCGACGCTGGACAGCAGCACCCAGTACAAAGCGATGAACACAGGGATCTGGATCATGATCGGGAAGCAGCCACCCATGGGGTTGACCTTTTCCTCGCGGTAGATCTTCATCATTTCTTGCTGCATCTTCTGCGGATCGCCCTTCAGACGTTCGCGCATCTCCATGATCTTGGGGTTGATGGCCTTCATCTTGGCCATGCTCGAGTAGGCCTTGGCGTTGAGCCAATAAAAAGCAATCTTGAGCAAGAGCACCAGCGCCACGATCGACCAGCCCCAGTTCTGGATGAAGCTGAACAGCTTGTCCAGCAACCAGTACAGAGGCTTGGACAGCATGGCCAGCCAGCCGTAATCCTTCACCAGGTCCAGGCCAGGAGCCAAGGCTTCGAGGACTTTTTCTTCTTGTGGGCCGCTGAACAACTGAGTGCTCACGGTTTTGGATTGGCCAGGTGCCAGGTCGGCCAAAGGCGTGATCATGCCCACGGCGTACAGGTTGGTGTCGACTTTGCGCACGAAGTTTTCGCGCTGAATGCCGTCGGGCAACAACCAGGCGGTCGCAAAGTAATGCTGCACCATGGCCACATAACCATTGGGCGAGGTTTTGTCGACTTCGGCCTTGTTCTTTTCAATGTCGCTGAACTCCACTTTTTGGTACTTCTTGGCATCGGTGTAAACAGCCGGGCCGGTGAAGGTGGAGTAGAAAGACGACTCGCCAGCGGGCTTGTTGCCATCACGCACCAGCTGCAAATACAACTGGGGCGACACGTTGTTGGTGCCGGAGTTGATCACCTCGTGCTTCACGCCGATGGCGTAGCTGCCACGCTGCAAGGTGTAGGTTTTGACCAGTTTCACGCCGTTTTGCACGTCCGATTCGAAGCGCAAGGTCAGCTCGTTTTGGCCGTCTTTCAAGCTGCGTTCGCCGCTGAACTTCATGGGTGACTTGTGCGTTGGGAAATCACCGCCGATCAAGCCAGTCTGAGCCGTGTAGACGCGGCTGCTGCTTTGGTCCAGCAAGACAAAGGGCTTGCTGCTGTCGACAAAGTCAGCGTGCTGGGTGAATTCGGAGCGCACCAAGGTGCCGCCTTCGGTGTCAAAGCTGAGCTTGAGCACATCGGTGGCCACTTCGATCTTTTCGCGCGGTGCGTCCAAAGCGACCGGGGCAGACGTTGGCACCTGACCTGGTGTGGCTGCTGCCGCTTTTGTCGCGGCAGAAGGCACGCCATTGGCGCTGGCCGCAGAGGCCGCTGGTGCAGCCGCCGCTGTTTCTGGCTTGGGGAAGAAGGTGGCTTTGTGGCCGTTATAGATCTGCCACTGGTCCCACAACAGGACCATGGAAAAACCAAAAATCACCCAAAGGATGGTGCGACGGATATCGTTCATGGGGTCTTCTTTGACGAAGTAGGGGAAAACAAATCAGAGAACAAGCGAGGGGCTTGTGCGGGAACAGGGTCGTGGCCACCCGTGCACCAGGGGCCGCAGCGCACCAGGCGGTGAACAGTCAAATAGCCGCCCTTGGCTGCGCCATGCTGCTCCAGTGCTTGCAAGGCATAAGCCGAGCAAGTGGGTTCAAAACGGCACGACGACCCAAGCCATGGGCTCAGCAACAAACGGTAACCGCGCACCACACCCATCAACAAATGCTGAACGATCATGCGCGAACCTCCGGCCTGACCGCACGTTCAAACAACTGCTCCAGCTCTTGCCTGACAGCAAGCTTCAGGTGCTCAGAGGTGGCGCTGATGAATTGTTTGCGGTCAAAAGTGGTGCGCAGACGCACCACATGGGCGGCCACAGGCAAGCGATCGCCAAAGCGCTCGCTCACGTTATAGATTTGTCGCTTGATGGCATTGCGTGTCACAGCGCGACGCGCCCAGCGTTTGGGCACCATGGCACCCAGCCAAACGTCAAACAAGCCAAAAAGGGCCTGCTCCGGTGAAGGTGCAGGCCCAACTTGTTCAGCAGGAGCCGATGGCTTGTCTGTGGGATGGGTCAAGGTCAGTCGGTGCAACACAAAATGCGTTGTCCGCGAGACTGTTCCACCCGCCAGGGCGGCCTGAAATTGTGGGCGTGTTTTCAAACGCTGCACGATGGCCAAACCCTGGAATCAACCGCCCGCAGTGGCATCCGGCCACAGCCAGACGGTCGAAAAGGCATTAGACAGCCAGACGCTTGCGGCCTTTGGCGCGGCGTGCATTGATCACAGCGCGACCGCCACGGGTTTTCATGCGAACCAGAAAGCCGTGGGTACGGGCGCGACGTGTCTTGGATGGTTGGTAGGTGCGTTTCATAACTCTTCCTTTGTGCCCAATGCCATGAATCAGCGTTGGGCGAAACCCAAGATTATCGCAAACTTTCGGGCACTCGGCAAATAAACCATCTTTTAAACCTTCGGGTGTTCCCGGTGCAAAACCGGAACGATGTGGTTTAT